>NZ_LNBY01000001.1 GCF_001542855.1 Erythrobacter sp. AP23
ATTTCGGACGGTCTGTCGTGCAGCCGTTTGGGACTCAGCGCCGATGAACGAAGGATCAACGCAACTGGCGAGCCAACTGCAAATCGGTCAGCGTGCTTACTCGGTGATTACTTAACCGATTTCTCGCAGCGTGCTGACCAACTAAGTGATTGAAACCACTGGTCGGGATGACTGGATTCGAACCAGCGACCCCCACACCCCCAGTATGGTGCGCTACCAGGCTGCGCTACATCCCGAAACCAGTGGAGGCGGCCCTATAGGGCGCGTCTTTGTGCATGGCAAGCACAGTTCGCAGGCATTTCGTTGCCCCGGCCCCGCAATGCTGCTAACCGCCCGGCACTTTCGCAGGAGGGAGCGCACGTGTCGCTTGAACAGGCGCCGGGCACCTCCCAATTGCGGGTCCGACACAACTCAAATTTCCGACAGGTATTCCTTCGATGATCGACCTTCTCGCCGCCGCCGGCAGTGCCGCAGCCGAACCGCCCGCATGGACGGGCTGGATCCTGCCCCTGGGCATGCTGCTGATCCTGTGGTTCCTCATCCTGCGCCCGCAGATGCGCCAGCAGAAGCAGCACCGCGAACGCGTGGCCGGGCTGAACAAGGGTGACGAAGTTGTCACCGCTGGCGGCCTCGTCGGCAAGATTACCAAGGTCGAAGAGCAGTTCGTCCATGTCGAGCTCGCCAAAGGCATGACGGTCAAGGCGGTGCGCAATACGATCGGCGAAGTGCTGTCCTCGCGCAGCAAGCCGGCCGCGAACGACAAAGACTGAGGGCGCATCCTTCCATGCTCGATTTCCCTACCTGGCGTAAGATTTGGCTGTGGCTGATCACCGCCCTGTGCGTGGGTGCCGCGCTGCCATCGCTGCTGTCGGCGACCAGCGTGCGCTGGCCCGACGTGCTGCCGCAACCGATGGTCAATCTCGGCCTCGACCTAGCCGGCGGTAGCCACATCCTGCTCGAGGCGGATGCCGCGCAGGTCGAATCGCAGCGGCTCGAGAACATGGAAGAGAACGTGCGCAACATCATGCGCCGCGCCGAACCGCGCATCCGCATCGGCGACGTATCGACGCGCGACGGGCGGCTGAGCTTCATGCTCGACGACCCGAGCGAGGTCGATCGCGCGCGCGAATTGCTGCTGCCTTCGATCAACGGCACCCGCCTTGTGCGCGAGTGGGACCTCGCCGTCGAGGATGGCAGCCGGATGATCCTCACGCCCACCTCCGATGGGCTCGACCAGGCGGTCAGCGATGCGATGGAAAGCGCCACCGAAGTGGTGCGCAAGCGGATCGACGAACTCGGCACGCGTGAACCGACAATCATCCGTCAGGGCGATACGCGCATCGTGGTTCAGGTTCCCGGCCTGCAGGATCCGGATCAGCTCAAGGCGCTGCTCGGACAGACAGCCAAGCTCGAATTCAAGCTGGTCGACCAGAATGCCTTGCCGTCCGATGTCCAGCAGGGCCTCGCGCCTCCCGGATCGGAAATCTTTCCCTATGCCGAAACGTCGGATTTCGCGGGAAGCTCGCTCGCCGTGCGCCGCCTGGGCGGTATCCGCGGCGACAATCTGACCGGTGCACAGCAGAGCTTCGATCCGCAGACAAACGAACCGGTCGTCAACATTCAGTTCGACAGTGACGGCGGTCGCCGCTTTGCCAAGCTGACCACCGACAATGTCGGCAAGCCCTTTGCGATCATTCTCGACGGCCAGGTTCTGTCGGCGCCCAATATCAACGAGCCGATCCGCGGCGGATCGGCGCAAATTTCGGGCGGCTTCTCGGTCGAGACCGCCAATCAACTGGCGATCTCGCTGCGCTCGGGCGCGCTTCCGGTCGACCTGGCGGTTATCGAGGAGCGCACGGTCGGCCCCGATCTCGGCGCCGACTCGATCCGCCGCGGCATGCTCGCCATGGCAGTGGGTTCGGTGATGGTGGTGATCCTGATGATTGCGACCTATGGCCGCTTCGGCGTCTATGCGACCGCCGCGCTGGGGATCAACATAGCCATGCTGCTCGGAATCATGGCAGCGCTCAACACCACGCTGACGCTGCCGGGTATCGCCGGTTTCGTGCTGACCATCGGTGCCGCGGTCGATGCCAACGTGCTGATCAACGAACGTATCCGCGAGGAGCGCAAGCGTGGGCGGCGGGTGATCGCAGCCGTCGAAAACGGCTATAATGAAGCCAGCCGCGCAATTTACGATGCCAACATCACCAACTTCATCGCCGGCGTGCTGCTGTTCCTGTTCGGATCGGGTCCGGTGCGTGGC
The DNA here is from genome assembly GCF_001542855.1 of Erythrobacter sp. AP23. Taxonomy (GTDB): domain Bacteria; phylum Pseudomonadota; class Alphaproteobacteria; order Sphingomonadales; family Sphingomonadaceae; genus Qipengyuania. The sequence goes on from NZ_LNBY01000001.1 coordinate 2,267, forward strand.
TTCGCGGTGGTGCTGATCATCGGCCTGTTCACCAGCGTCTTCACCGCGCTTACGCTGACCCGCATGTGGGTCGCCGGCTATCTGCGCAAGGCCAAGCCCAAAGACATCGTGCTATAAGGAGGGCGACGATATGAAACTGCTCAAGCTCGTCCCCGACGACACCAACATCAGATTTCTCAAATGGCGCGTGCCCTTCTTCGCCGTCAGCATCCTGCTGATCGCGGCAAGCTGGGCGCTGGTTGCCACCAAGGGCCTCAATTACGGCGTCGACTTCGCCGGCGGTCTCGAAGTGCGGGCGACCTTTACCGAAAGCACCCAGGCGCCGATCGCCGAGCTGCGCAACGACGTCGAAGCGCTCGGCTATGGCAGCCCGGTGGTCCAGCGTTTCGGTGAGGACAATCAGGTCTCGATCCGTGTCCGGCTGCCCGATGAGGTGTCGGCCGACAAGGAGGCCGCGCAGGAGGCGGCGAACGACATCGTCCGCACATTGCAGACGGAGTATGATGATTTCCGCCTCGACGGGAACGACAATGTTTCGGGCAAGGTGTCGGGCGAGTTCCGCCAGACCGCGCTTTATGCGCTGCTCGCGGCGATGGCGGCGATCGCGCTTTACATCTGGATCCGCTTCGAATGGCAGTTCGGCGTGGGCGCGCTGTTCGCATTGTTCCACGACGTGAGCCTGACGCTGGGCATGTTCGCGTTGTTCCAGCTCGAATTCAGCCTGCAGATCATCGCGGCGATCCTGGCGATCATCGGCTATTCGCTCAACGACACGATCGTCATCTACGACCGTATCCGCGAGAACCTGAAGAAGTATCGCAAGATGGAGCTTCCCGCGCTGCTCGACCTTTCGGTCAACGAGACGCTGGCCCGTACCGTGATGACCTCGCTGACGCTGTTCGTGGCGCTGCTCCCGCTGCTGCTCTACGGCCCAGCCAGTCTCTTCGGCATGGTAGCTGCCATCACGCTGGGCCTGTTCGTGGGCACCTACAGCTCGGTCTATTCGGCCGCTCCGATCCTCGTATGGTTGGGCGTCACCAGCGACAGCTTCGTACCGACCGAAACGGTCGCCGACCAGCAGGAAAAGAAGGCGCGCGGGCTGGTCTGAACGGATCAGGATACAAGGCTGTCGAAATGGTCCGCCAATGCCCGGCCATTCGCCGCCCAGCTGAAGTTTTCGACCGTCGCCGCCACCGTTTCTGGTGAGCGGCTACGGTCGGCTACCAGTTCGATCCCTTCGCGGATCGCTCGGCAATTGCGCGCCACGATCACTCCGGCTTCGGGCGAGGTGACGACTTCGCGCGCGCCGCCCGCATCGGTGATAACAAGCGGCGTGCCGCAGGCGAGCGCCTCGACCCAGGCATTGGCCAGCCCCTCACTGGCAGAAGGCAGCACCATGGCATCCGCCGCGGTGAGGATCGGCGGCAGCATCGACGGCGCGAGACTGCCGAGGAAATGCACGCGGTCGGCGACGCCGACTTCCCTGGCCAATGCGCGCAGGCTGGCTTCGTCCTCACCAGTGCCGACGAGTAGCAGCCGGCCCTTGGGCAGGTCGGCGAGCGCCTTGATGGCCAGCGCCTGACCCTTGCGCTCGATCAGCGCACCGACGGTGACGAGCAGCGTGTCGTCGGAATCCAGCGGAATCGAGAAGGTGCTCGCCAGTCGCGCGCGCAATCCAACGTGGTCGAGCGGGCGGAACAGGTCGCGGTCGAGCCCGGTATAGTGCACCGAGATCGCATCGCGCTCCATGCCGAGCGTCGCCATGTCGTCGGCCAGCGCTTCGGATACTGCCAGCACACCTGCCGCTTCGCGAGCTGTTTCCAGTAGCGCATCGCGCCCGTACCCGCGCGCACCCCAGTGATGGATATCCGCCCCGCGCGCCTTGACCGAGAAGGGCAGGCCCAGATCGCGCGCGATCAGCATCGCGGCGGGCCCGTCGGGATAGAAGAACTGCGCATCGACGAGGTCGAAGGGCCGTTCGGCGTGCAGCCTGCGAGCGAGGGGAAGGACCGACTTCGCAATCAGTTTCGGATTGAGGCGACCGCCGACCTTGGGGAGCAGCCGGAAGACGGGGCGGTGGACGTCCATGCCGAATTCGTGGCCTTCCCGCGCAGCCGCCGCGAGCGGCTTGTACCGCCCCAAGGCGACCGGCGGCAGTCCGATGGGATTGATGACGGTCGCATCCCAATGCGTATCGCGCTGCAGCGCTTCGAGCGATTTCGCCACGAAGATTCCGAAGCGCGGATGGACCGAATTGGGGAACAGTGTCGAAAGCGACAGGACGCGGCGGCTTTTCCGTACGTTCACAGGCGCCGCACCAGCATTTCGGCGACGGCGATCCAGGCCGGATTGTCGACCACCTGCTGTTTCTCTCCATGGCCGGGGGGCAGGATGCCGACAAGCGAGCCCTGTCGGTCGATCAGGCGTCCGAAGGCGAACCGGCCGCCCTTTTTGGGAACCAGAACATCGCGATTGACCGCACGCCCCGCCTCGGCGGGATCGAGCTGGCGCAGCCAGAGCTGGTCGCCGGGGCGGTATTCGCCATGGGGGTAGTCGATATCGAGCACCATCAGCGCGCCATCGCCGCCGAGGTCGGTGGCAAGCAGCGCATCGCGTGTCGCGGGCAGGGCTTCCGGCCCGTCCTTGGCCAGAGTGGCGACAACCTGCGGATGGCCCGCTTTCTCGCTGCGAACCAGCATTTCGGGATCGACCTCGAGCGCGGCGGCGATCCGTTCCATCCATTTGAGCGAGAGATTTCGCATGCCGGTTTCGAGCCGACCGACGGTTTGCGGTGTGGTCGGCGGTTCGCAAGCTTCGGCGAGGTCGGCAAGTGTCCAGCCCTTCTGCTTGCGGATGTCGCGGATGCGATTGATCACTCGGTCCCTCCCCACCGATAACCGATTTGGTTTTATGTCTTTCCTACATGAACCGCCCCGGCGCAAGGGAATTGTTTACCCACCGAGGAGAAGTCTATGCGCCGCAAGCTCGTCGAACGCGAACTGACCGAAGAAGGCCCGCGCCGCGGAAGCGGCGCCGTTCCCAAACGTCGCAGCGTTACCGTCAATCTCGCCGAAAGCCCGCTTACCTGGCTGCATGCGCGCGGCCATCTGACCGATCGCCAGTTCGATGCGGGCGAGCGGCTGCGCGCCGATTACGAACGCGCGCAGCTTGCGCCATCGGTGACCATGCGTTGGGATCCGGTGCGCGTAGACGGAGGATCGCGCGCGAACGGCCTGACGCCCTCGGAACGTCAGATCGCGGCGAAGGAGCGCTTCGATGCAGCCATGGCCGAAGCGGGGCCGGGGCTTTCCGACATCCTCTGGCGCGTAGCCTGCGCCGGGGAGGGGGTGCCTGCGGCCGAAAAGGCGCTGGAGTGGCCCGCTCGCAGCGGCAAGCTGGTGCTCAAACTGGCGCTCGACCGGGTGGCCGATTTCTACCGGATCGGGTGAGGCCGGTTTTTGCGCCAGGACAGTGGTCCATGCGGTCCATGTCTGGGGAAACGCTTTCGGCGAATCCTCTATTCGAGCTGCGGTCTATTGCTGCCCGTACATGAAGCGTTCCTCGGCGATCTTGCCGTCCTTCACGGTATAGAGGCCGACTTCCTTCATCTGGCTGCGTTCGCCGTCGATGGTCACGTCCATCTCGTAATTCACCGCGAACTGGTCGCCGAAGACATAGGGGCCGTCGGTGGTGCTCGAATGAACTTCGGCGTTCTCGTTCCACCAAGCGTGTTTCTGCAGCAATTGCTCGCGTCCCTCGACGCGAGACATCGGTCCGTCATTGGGCTCTAGGCTGACGATATCGTCGGCCCAATAGGCCTGGTAATCGTCGGCCCGCTCTTCCGCCACGGCCTTGGTGAAATCCTTCGCCATCTGCTCGATTGCCATGCTGCACTCCTCTCGCTGCCCGTCCGCAAGGGAGGGTATCACACATGGTGCGAGTCGGAGCCGACTAATCGAGGGTGTCGGAAACGCGTCGCCGGAGCTCGGGCAGGACCTCGGCCTCGAACCACGGGTTCTTGCGCATCCAGATGGTCGAACGCCAGGCGGGGTGTGGCAGGGGCAGAAAGCGCGGCAGGTAGTCGCGGAAGGCGCGCACACGGTCGGTCATGGAAAGCTTGCGCGCCGCGGGCAGATAGTGCGCCTGCGCATAGGTTCCGACTAGCAGCGTCAACCGGTCTTCGGGCAGGAGGTCGAGCACGTGGCCATGCCATTGCGGCGCGCATTCGGGACGAGGGGGCTTGTCCCCGCCGCTGGCCTTGCCCGGATAGCAGAACCCCATCGGCACGAGGGCGACCTGCGCGTGATCGTACATCTGCTCTTTGGTCAGCCCGGTCCAGTCGCGTAGGCGATCACCGCTGGCATCGTCCCAGGGGATGCCGCTTTCGTGGACCTTCGATCCGGGAGCCTGGCCGATGATGAGCAGCCGCGCGGTGGGCGAGAAACTGGCAACGGGGCGCACGCCATGCGGCAGGTGTTCGGCACAGATCCGGCAGGCCGCGATTTCGGCCTGGAGGCTCATGCCTCGACTTGCTCGGCAAGCTCCAGCCAGCGCTCTTCGGCCGCGTCCTTCTCGGCGCGTGCGTTCTCCAGGCCCTTAGAGATATTGGCGAATTTCTGCGGATCGGCGCTGTAGAGATCGGGATCGGACAGGATCGCCTCGCCCTTGGCGATCGCCGCCTCGAGCTCCTCGATTCGTGCCGGGAGCAACTCGTAATCGCGCCGATCCTTGTAGGAGAGCTTGCCCGACTTGGGGGCGGGGGCCGGAGGCGGCGCGGGCTTGCCGGTCTGCTTGGCCGCCTTGGCTTTCCCCGCGACAGGCTGGCGCCGCTTGCGCTCCCAATCCTCGTACCCGCCAGCGACGACGTCGACCCGGCCCGTGCCATCGAGGCCAAGCGTCAGGGTGACGGTGCGGTCGAGGAAGTCGCGGTCGTGGCTGACGATCAGCACGGTGCCCTCGTAGTCGGCGATCACCTCCTGCAGCAGGTCGAGCGTCTCGAGGTCCAGATCGTTGGTCGGCTCGTCGAGCACCAGCAGGTTCGAAGCCTTGGCGAACTCGCGGGCGAGCAGCAGCCGCGAGCGTTCACCGCCCGAGAGGACCGCGACCTTCATGTCGACGATCTTGGGATCGAAGAGGAAGTCCTTGAGATAGGCCTGCACATGCTTGCGATTGCCGCGCACGTCGAGCCAGTCACCGCCCTCGGCCAGCACCTGGCGCACGGTCTTGTCGGCGGTCAGCAACTGGCGTTGCTGGTCGATCATCACGCCGGTCAGCGTCTTGGCGATCTCCACCGTGCCGCTGTCGGGCGCCAGTTCGCCGGTGAGCATCTTGAGCAGCGTGGTCTTGCCCGCGCCGTTCGCGCCGACGATACCGATCCGGTCGCCGCGCTGGATGCGTAGGGAGAACGGCTTGATGATCGTGCGATCGCCGTAGCTCTTGGTGATGTTCTCGGCGACGATGACCGACTTCGACTTGAAATCCTCCTCGGTCGCGAGCTTGAGTTTGGCGGTGCCGCCGGCGGAGATCATGGAGGCCCGCTGGGCGCGCATCTGCCACAGCTTCTCGAGACGGCCCTGATTGCGCTTGCGCCGCGCGGTCACGCCGCGTTCGAGCCAGTGCGCCTCGATCTTGAGCTTCGCGTCGAGCTTTTCCGCCGCGCGCGCTTCCTCGGCATAGACCTGCTCTTCCCAGGCCTCGTAGCCGCCGAAGCCGACTTCCTTGCGGCGCAGGTTCCCGCGATCGAGCCACAGCGTGGTGCGGGTCAGACGCTTGAGGAAGGTCCGGTCGTGGCTGATGACGAGGAAGGCGCCGCGATAGCGCTCGAGCCACCCTTCGAGCCAGTCGATGGCGCTAAGGTCGAGATGGTTGGTCGGCTCGTCCATCAGCAGCAGGTCGGGGTCTTGCGCCAGCGCGCGTGCGATAGCGGCGCGGCGCTTCTCGCCGCCGCTCGCGCCCTTGGTCTCGCGGCTCATGTCGATACCAAGCTGGCCCGCGATGGCCTCCACCTCATGTTCCTGCGGCGCGTGTTCGCCCGCCAGCGCCCAGTCCATCAGCGTGGCATGGCCGGAGAGGTCGGGGTCCTGTTCGAGCAGCACGATCCGCATCGCGGGCTTCGTCTTGCGCGTGCCGGCATCGGTTTCGATCTGTCCGTCGATCATACGGAACAGCGTGGTCTTGCCCACGCCGTTGCGGCCGATCAGCGCGATGCGGTCGCGCGGGCCGATATGGAGGTCAAGCGGGTCGTGATCGGGCCCGCCGAACAGCCATTTGCCGCCCTGCTGTAGGGCCATGCCTTCGAGGCTGAGGATCGGGGGCTGTGCCATAGGCCGCGCGAGGTAGGCGCGCGCGGGCCCGGCTGCAAGCGCCTAGCGTCCCGCGCGCTGCTCCTCGACCATTCGCGCGACGTCGGCCAGCAGGGCGGGGGCGTCGTAGACAATGCCGTCCTTGATGGTCCAGCGCACGCCACCGACCTGCTCGATCGCCCCGGTTTCGTAATTGAGCCGCGTATGCCCCGTGCCGTAGAGTACCTTCAAATTTGCAAGCGGGTTTTCGGGCACGATCACCAGGTCGGCGAGCTGGCCTACGGCGATCCGCCCCATCGGCGGTTCCACCCCTCGCGGTTCGTAGATTTCTCGCGCGCCGTCTATCGTGGCGGCGCGGATCACTGCGAGCGGCGAAAGGCCCGCCTCGCGCAGCATTTCGAGTTCGCCGATATAGGCGAAGCCCCAGGTTTGGTAGATGTAACCGGGGTCCGAACCTGCCGTGACGCGTCCGCCGCGGTCATGGAAATCCTTCGTGAGGTCGAACCACTTGGCGTAGAAGTTTCGCCAGGCGACCTCGTCCTCGCTCGACCAGTCCTTGTAGTAACTGCCGTGATTGGTTGCGCTAGGCGCGTAGAAGTCCATCAGCGAGGGCAATGTGTATTTCGCGTGCCAGTCGCGGGTCTTGGCTGCCATCACATCGCGGCTGGCCGAATATATGTTGAAGGTGGGGCTGAGCGTCACGTCGCTGTCGACGAGAAGATCGACATAATCCTCCCATTTGTCGCTGCCTGGCTCGACAGCCTGCGGGGCCAAGCGCGCGACCCAGCCGAAGCGCGACTGCTCGTCGAAGTAATTGTAGTCTTCGGGATAATAGGGAAGCGCGCTGTCTTTCAGCAGGCTTTCGAAATGACCGTAGAAATGGGTGACCCCGTCGAGCCCGCTTTCGACTGCCGTGCGCGCATTGACTTCGGCGACGCCGGTCTGCGCGAGATGCGCGACGGTGCCCATCTGCTGCAATTCCGCCTCGTCCAGGGCTGCGGCGAGCACCTGCGGCGTGGCCGAATTGAAGAACTTGATCCCCCAGTACCCCTGCGCCTTGGCCCAGCGCACCCAATCGCGCGCCTTGGCCGGTGTATCGGGCGCACCGCGCGACCATTTGTCGCCGAACACCGCATAGGGGATCAGGCGCGGCGCGGTGATCGTGTTGGCCGTACTGCGCTCGGCATCGGAAATGTCGGGTGTGCCGGAACCGAAATAGAAGCTGACGCCGCGCACCGTCGTCACGCCATGCGCAAGCCACAGCTTGTAGCCGTAGGAAGGCTGAGCCGCTTTGGCGGGATCGCCGTTATGGCCGTGCGTATCGACGAAGCCGGGCAGAACATACATGCCCTGTGCATCGATCACGCGCTGCGCGGCCTGCGCCTGCTCCGCCGGAGCGCCGCCGGGATAGAGCGCGGCGATGCGGTTTCCTTCGACCATGATGTCGATGGGGCCGGCGGGTGGGGCACCGGTGCCTTCGATTACCGTTGCGCCGCGGATCAGTAGCGTGCCGAAGGGTCCTTCTCCCTCGTCGATGGCGCGGTCGGGAACCGCCTGCATCTGTGCGGCAAGCGGCTGCGCTCCCATGGCGGCCAGCGCGGCCAGCGCGATTTTCCAGCTTTTCATTATCTTCCCCTCATTCGGCCCGGTGGGCTAGCGCCAAGCGTACGCGGAGGAAAGTGGGAACGGATGTGTTCAGCAAGCCGTAACGCTGCAAGACAGACAGTCTGCGCAATCGACAAGGAGCAAGCCGATGATCCGTTTCGCAATTCCCACCCTTGCCGCTGCCGCCATGGCGTCGAGCGCACAGGCAGCCGAAATCCAGATCCAGTCGCCCGGGCCGGTCGTCGAACTGACCGTAAGCGAGATCGTTCGCCGCGCCCCCGATGTTGCGCAGATCGGTGCAGGGGTGATGTCCCGCGCCGCCACGGCCGAGGCGGCGGTCCGGATGAATGCCGAAGCTATGGATCGAGTCGTTGCACGGCTGCGCACGCTGGGTATCGATCGCCGCGATATCCAGACATCCAACTTCAACCTCAATCCAAGTTTCAATTTCAACCGCGAAACCGGCGAGCAGACCTTTACCGGCTATACCGTCAACAATCAGGTGAATGTGAAACTGCGCGACCTCGAACGTACGGGCGAAGTCCTAGACGCGTTGGTCGCTGCGGGCGCGAACAATATCTACGGCCCGAACTTCATGCTCGAGGACGATGTCGCCGCCAAGGCCGAGGCGCGGGCCAATGCTTTCGAAAGCGGTAGGACGATGGCCGAGGATTACGCCCGGATGGCCGGCTACACGGAGGTTCGCCTGCTCGAAGTCTCGGAAAGTTTCCAGCGCTTCGGTCCGCGTCCCGAAGCGATGGTGCGCACTGCCAGCGCGCCGTCCCGCGATGCTGCGACACCGATCGAGCCGGGTGAAGTAAGTACCGGCGTTACCATTACTGTCAAATATGAGATGACGCGCTAGCCTGAATGGTGAGGCTCGCGAACATTCACACCTTGTTCAATGCGCTTCGCCTAGGCAGGGTCGCATCATGAAACGCCTATTCGCCTCCCTTCTCGCCTTCGGGCTGGTCGGCGGCCCGATCATGGCCAGCCCCGCCTATGCGCAGCCCCGCTCCGAACAGGGCGAGGCGCGGCGCGAGATGAGTGCGGGTAATATCATGCAGTTGCGCGATATCGAGGCGCGTATCCTGCCGACCATGCGCGGCGCGGAGTATCTCGGTCCGGCTTATGACTCGACCGCGATGGCCTACCGCCTCAAGTTCATCAAGAACGGCCGCGTGATGTATGTCGATGTCGATGCGCGCACTGGCAAGGTGCTGCGCCGCAGCCGCTGATTTGCCGCAGCGAAACTCCGTTCAGGTTGACGCGTTCATCTACATGAACGAAACGCGACACAAATCATTCAAGGACGGACATTCATGAGGATCCTGATCGTCGAGGACGAGCCCACGCTGGGCCAGCAACTCAAATCGACGCTCGAGCAAAATGGCTATGCGGTGGACCTGTCCACCGATGGCGAGGACGGCCATTTCCTCGGCAGCACCGAGGATTACGACGCGGTCATTCTCGACCTCGGCCTGCCCGAGATCGACGGGCTGACCGTGCTCGGCATGTGGCGCAAGGAAGGGCGCAAGTTCCCCGTACTGGTGCTGACCGCACGCGACAGCTGGTCGGACAAGGTGGCAGGCCTCGATGCGGGCGCCGACGATTACCTCGCCAAGCCCTTCCAGACCGAAGAACTGATCGCCCGCCTGCGCGCTCTGATCCGTCGCGCCTCGGGCAATACTTCCAGCGAACTGACCGCGGGCGCCGTGCGTCTCGACACGCGTTCGGGCCGCGTCACGCTGAAGGGCGAACCGGTCAAGCTGACCGCGCAGGAATACAAGCTGTTAAGCTACCTGATGCACCACAAGGGCAAGGTGGTCAGCCGCACCGAACTGATCGAGCATATCTACGATCAGGATTTCGACCGCGATTCCAATACGATCGAGGTCTTTGTTACCCGTATCCGCAAGAAGCTGGGTGCGGAAGTGATCACGACGATCCGTGGACTTGGGTACAGCCTCGACGACCCCGCCGACCAGCCGCGCGCCTGAAGAGGAGCCCGGCGTGGCGGCGGCGGTCGGTGACGACCGGGCCGCCGCTGCGTCCGCCGATGACCCGGTAACCATCGCCACGCCGCCCGCGAAGCGCAGTCTCGCGCGACGCATGATAGCGATTGCCGCGGTGTGGATCGGCGTGCTGCTCCTGGGTGGCGGCTTCGCGCTCGATCGCACGCTGGTACGACTGGTGCAGGACAATTTCGACGAGCAGCTCGAATATGTCCAAACGGCGCTGATTGCCTCGGCCGAGATCGACATGGACGGTGAAGTGCGGCTCTACCGCTCTTTGGGCGACCAGCGGTTTCTCGAGCCCAACAGCGGGGTCTACTGGCAGATCAGCGGCGAGGGGCATGAGCCTTTCCCGAGCCGGAGCCTGTGGGATCGCAGCCTCGAGGTCGAGGGCGATCACATCGACAACGACCCCCATTTCTACGATTCCGATCAGTTCCGTGGCGAGCCGTTGCGAATGGTCGAGCGCACGGTCATCCTGCCCGACAGCGATACGCGGTGGACCTTCACCGTAGCTTCGGCGCGCGATGAATTGGATTTCCAGATAAGCCGTATTCGTTCGATCCTCGTGTGGAGTTTCGCCGCACTGGGTATCGGCCTGATGACACTGGCCGTGCTGCAAAGCTGGTACGGCCTTTCCCCGCTGCGCCGCGTGCGCAACGCCATTCAGGCCATGCGAAGCGAAGGGACCAATCGGATTACCGAGCCTCTGCCGCTCGAAGTCGAGCCATTGGTCGAAGAGATCAACGCATTGCTTGCACATAGCGAACAGCAGGCCGAAGAGGCGCGCATGCATGCGGGCAATCTCGCCCACGCGCTCAAGACGCCGCTGACGGTGCTCACCAATGCGGCAACCGCGCACGATCCCAAACTGGCGGAGCTGGTCTTCCGCGAGACCAAGACCATGCAGCGCCATGTCGAACATCATCTCGCCCGGGCTCGCGCCGTTGGCAGGCGTGCCAGCGGTCACGCGCGCGCGGAGGTTTGGCCCAGCGCGGAAAGCGTGCTGCGCGCAGTGACCCGGATCTATGAGGAGACTCGCTTCGACCTCGACGGCAATCGCGCTGCGGCCGTTTGCGTCGAACGCCAGGATCTCGACGAAATCCTGGGCAACCTCATCGAAAACGCCGCCAAATATGGCGGGGGCAGCGTTTTCGTGACGATCGATGCGAACCGCGACGCGAGGGAATGCGAAATCTGGATCGAGGACGATGGTGTGGGCATTCCCGAGGGCGAACGCGCGCGGATTTTCGATCGCGGCGCGCGGCTGGACACCGGCAAGCCGGGAACCGGCCTCGGCCTGTCGATCGTCCGCGACGTGGCGGAGATCTACGGAGGATCGGTGGCTCTAGACGCCAGCGAGGATCTGGGAGGCTTGTTGGTCAAGCTCCGCCTGCCGCGGGCCTCGTAGGACCCCTGGCCCAGCGCTCGACGGCACTTTGTCCTGGCATTGAAGGACAAGAATGGCCGGGACCAAGACGGCACAGGCGCGATGGGATTTGACCGTGCCGCGGGCCGTCAGGCGAAAGCGCCGTCATCGCCTTCGGAATGGCCATTTCTCGGTCCGCCGGAGTCGCCGGGGTCTTCGTTTCGGCTACCGTCTGGCCTGCTCGTGGTGGCGAATGACTTCGTCGATGATGAAGCGCAGGAATTTCTCGCTGAATTCCGGATCGAGCTCGCTTTCTTCCGCCAGCCTGCGCAGCCGTGCGATCTGTTGCTGCTCGCGCGCCGGGTCGGCCGGGGGTAGCGTGACCTTGGCCTTGTATTCGCCCACCGCCTGGGTGATCCGGAAACGCTCGGCCAGTATGTGGATCAGGGCTGCATCGATATTGTCGATGCTCTTGCGGAAGCCGGCGAGGACGGGATCGTTCTGGGGCGCGTCATTCATGCGATCAGGCTAACAAGAAATCCCGTCTTGCCAAGAAAGCTTGGGCAGACCATGGCCAAGGCGAAATGTCTGCCGACGTAATCCCCTTGAAGCGTGCGGAGCCCGAGGGCTCGATCGAACCCATGCTGGCGCTGACCGCCAATGGCATGAACCAGGTCAATCAGGTCATCCTGGACCGTATGCAGAGCGAAGTGCCGCTCATCCCCGCGCTCGCCGGCCACCTGATTTCGGGCGGCGGCAAGCGGCTGCGTCCCATGCTGACGCTCGCCGGGGCAGAACTGGTCGGTTATAGCGGAACGCGCCATCACAAGCTCGCTGCCGCGGTCGAGTTCATCCACACCGCCACGCTGCTGCATGACGATGTCGTCGATGGGAGCGATCTGCGACGCGGCAAGGCGGCGGCCAACATCATCTATGGCAATCCGGCGACCGTGCTGGTTGGCGATTTCCTCTTCAGCCGTTCGTTCGAGCTGATGACCGAGGACGGCAGTCTCAAGGTGCTCAAGATCTTGTCGGGCGCCAGCGCGATCATCGCCGAGGGCGAGGTCGACCAGCTGACCGCGCAGCGCAAGATCGACACCAGCGAGGAGCGTTACCTCCACATCATTCAGGCCAAGACCGCGGCGCTGTTCGCCGCTGCAAGCCGTATCTCCGCCGTTGTCGCGGAATGCAGCGACGAGCAGGAGCAGGCGCTCGACGAATATGGCCGCAATCTCGGCGTCGCCTTCCAGCTGGTCGACGATGCGCTCGATTACGACTCCAATGCGGCCGCCATGGGCAAGGATCGCGGCGACGATTTCCGCGAAGGCAAGATGACGCTACCGGTGATCCTCGCCTATGCCCGCGGCGATCAGGAAGAACGCGAGTTCTGGAAGGCCGCCATTGGCGGTTTCCGGACCGGGGACGAGGACCTCGATCACGCCACCGCCTTGATCGAGAGCCACGACGCCGTGGCCGATACCAAGGCCCGTGCTCGCCATTTCGCGCAGCGCGCGATCGATGCGCTGTCGATCTTCCCCGACTGCAAGGCACGCCAGGCGATGACCCAGGCTGCGCTGTTTGCGGTCGCGCGGGGATATTAGACACTCACCGTTTGTATCGAGCGTAGCGCGCAGTCGAGATATCGCAGCGATGTGTCTCGACTATCCTCGCCACGAGCGGGTAGGGCGACTGAGTGACTAGCGACCTCCCTATCGCCACCGTATTGCCCGATCTGCTCGGCGTGCTGCGCCAGCAGACCGGGGCAGTCCTCGTCGCACCGCCCGGGGCGGGCAAGACGACTGCCGTGGCGCCCGAATTGCTGGATGAAGACTGGTGTACGGGCACCATCATCCTCACCTCGCCGCGCAGGGTTGCTGCGCGGGCGGCTGCCGAACGGATGGCGCAAATGCTGGGCGAGAGGCCGGGCGAGACGATCGGCTACCTCACCCGCCTCGACAGCAAGCGCTCGGCAAAAACGCGAGTTCTGGTGGTGACCGAGGCGATCTTCGTGAACACGATCCTCGCCGATCCGGAGCTCACAGGGGTCTCGGCGGTGCTGTTCGACGAGGCGCATGAACGGCATCTCGACAGCGACCTCGGTCTTGCGCTTGCGCTGGAGAGCCGCGCCGTGCTGCGCGAGGACATGCGCGTGCTGGTCATGTCGGCCACGATCGACGGCGCGCAGTTCGCCGAGCTGCTTGGCAGCGGCGCTCGGGTCATCGAAAGCGAGGGGCGGGCGCATCCGCTTCGCATCGAATGGTCGGGATCCTTCCCGCAAATCCCGGTCGAAGACGCGGTGACCAGCGTTATCGCAACCGCGTGGCGCGAGGAGGAGGGCGATATCCTCGTGTTCCTGCCCGGCGTGCGCGAGATCGAGCGGACGCGTGAGCGATTGGAAGCGCGCCTGCCTGCGGCAATCGTGCTGCCGCTTCACGGGCAGGTCGATCCGGCAGGACAGCGCGCTGCGATCCAACGCGATCGCGAGGGGCGCCGCAGGATCGTGCTGGCGACCGCCATTGCCGAAACCTCGCTGACGCTCGACGGGGTTTCGGTCGTGGTGGATGCAGGACTCTCGCGTCGGGCCGAGTTCGACCGCGCCGCAGGAACGACGCATCTCGTTACACATCGCGCAAGTCAGGCGGCAGCGGCGCAGCGCGCAGGCCGCGCGGCACGGCAAGGGCCGGGTGTCGCCTATCGTCTGTGGGAGGAGGCGGGGCACGGCGGACGTCCGCCTTACGATCCACCCCAAATGCTCACCTCGGATCTCGCGCCGCTGGTGCTGGCGCTCGCGCAATGGGGAAGCACCGATCCAAGGGAGCTGGCGTGGCTCGACCCGCCTCCGACTGCATCGATCAGCGCAGCGCGGCAGACCCTCAAGGCGTTGGATGCGCTCGATGCGGAAGGCCGGATTACCGAGCGGGGCGGCAAGCTGGCGCAACTTCCGCTCGACCCGCAGGGAGCGGCGACCGTGCTCTTCGGGGCCGAGCACGGCGCAGCCGAACAGGCCGCGCGGCTTGCCTTGCTCTTGCAGGAACGCGGACTTGGCGGGCGCGGCGAGGATCTCGAGACGCGCCTTTCGCGCTGGAATGGCGATCGCGGAGCCAGGGCCGAAGCCAGTCGCAAGCTTGCAGGGCGCTGGGCGAAACGCGCCCGGACTCTTTCAGACGAAGAGGCTTCGACCACGCTCCCTCCACCGGGCATTCTGCTTGCCGCCGGACGACCGGAGTTTATCGCCAAGCGGCGCGACAAGGCGGGGGAGCACTGGGTCGCCGCGGGAGGGCGGGGCTTCGTGCTCGATCCTGCATCGCCACTGGCGCGATCGGAGTTCCTCGTCGTCGGGGACGCGCAGGGGCAGGCCAGGGGCGCGCGGATCACCTCGGCCATCGCGCTCGAAGAGAGCGATATCGAGCGGTGGTTGCCCGAACGGCTCGAGCGCAGGCAGGTGCTGCGCTGGACCGGCGAGCGGGTCGAGGCCCTGCTCGAGCGGCGGCTTGGGGCGATCACTTTGGCGCGCGGTCCCGACCCCAAGCCCGACTCACAGGCGATTGTGGATATGCTTGTGGAAAAGGCTCTGGAGAACCCGGCAAAACTGCTTCCGGCAGAGCTGCTTGCTCGCGCCCGCTTTACCGGGATCGAGCAGCTGACGAGCGCAGGGCTGGCCGAGACCGCGGAGATTTGGCTCGCTCCCCTGTTACAAGGTCGGCGCGATCTCGAAGTCTCCAGGGGGAAGCTCGTCGATGCTCTGCTGGGCCAGCTCGACTGGGACAGCCGGCAGCGCCTCGACCGGCTGGCCCCGCGCGAGTTTACGTCGCCGGCCGGTACGACCCACCGGATCGACTATACAGGCGACGATGCCCCCAGCGTCGAGGTGCGCGTGCAGGCGCTGTTCGGACTGGAACGGCACCCGATGGTCGATGAGACGCCGCTTCTGCTCAAGCTGACGAGCCCTGCCGGGCGCCCGATCCAGTCGACCCGAGACTTGGCGGGTTTCTGGCGCGGAAGCTGGGCGGATGTGCGCAAGGACATGAAGGGGCGCTATCCGAAACATCGCTGGCCCGAGGAACCTTGGGCGGAAAAGCCCAGTTTGAAGACCAAGAACGCCTTTTCACGCTCGGAAGGTTGAATTACAGGGCAGCTCCATGACCGCGAGAATCTACCAGCGACCGAAAAACGCCATGCAGTCGGGCAAGGCCCGCACCGATGAGTGGGTGCTCGAATTCGAGCAGTCCGAGGCACGCCAGGCCGACCCGCTGATGGGTTGGACCGGCAGCGGCGATACCCAGGCACAGGTGCAGCTGACCTTTCCGAGCAAGGACGAGGCCAAGGCCTATGCCGAGAAATACGGCATCGTCGCCCGCGTCCACGCCACGCCTCCGAAGGGGCTCAAGCTTCAGGCTTACGCCGATAATTTTCGGTAGCTTATAGTCATTGTGAGGAGCCGCAGGCGACGCGGCAATCCAGTAAGCACAGGACTGGATTGCTTCGTTATGCTTGCAATGACTGAGAGCTTGAAACTGCACCAACATACCGCCATATGGCGCGTCGGGAGTCGGTCGGACGTTAGCGTTCGCTCACCGGGTCAGGTCCGGAAGGAAGCAGCCCAGGTGGATTGCGGCGGGTCGGCCGGCTCCTTATTGCCCCACATATGACTGATGATTCACGGGTCGCCGCAAGCCGTTGGGAAACTCCGTTTGAGAATGTGGGCGACAGGAGATTGCATCTCCTGCGCGTTACTTACCCCGCTTGCATCTTTATGGGCCGGCATAATGGCCCTCACTATGATCTGTCCGAGTTCACCTAGGACGGTGATTGCGAAATTCTAGTGTTTAGCGAGTACGATCGGACAGTCTATCGTATCCTGGCCGATACCGAGGCGATCCGCATCAACGATGAGAGAGATCTTCCTCGCATCGATGAAAAGGCAGATGGTACTGGAATCTCATCCTTTCGCCTTGCTGGCACCGCACTCCATGAGTCCCTAAGCAGCGTGTTGAATGAAAAAGCGCGCACATACTGCATCGCAACGGGTTGGGAATGTGTGGAGTTCATTTGCCTGAATGAACCTTTGATCGAATCTATCGGGATCGTCGAAGACAGTAGGGCATCTTTCCACTAGCTGCGGCATGACAACCGGCGCATCTGCGCCTACCTAGACCTGCATGGGTGATTCACCGGACAATCCAGACGGCCTGCCTTGGGAAACCGGGAGCGAGGAGGTCGACGCGCCGAGCGCTGCGGAGCTTGAAGAAGCTGGGCAGGAATCGATGTTCGGCGCACCGTCCGCTTCCGAACCCGAGCCCCCAGCCGAGGAAGCTCTTCCGGCTCCTTCGGCGAGCGCACCGCCCAAAGCCGATCCGGCGCAGCCTTATCGCGTTCTCGCGCGCAAATACCGCCCGCAGACCTTTGCCGAGCTGATCGGCCAGGAAGCGATGGTGCGCACGCTGGCCAATGCTGTCGCCCGCGACCGGCTGGCGCACGCCTTCCTGATGACCGGTGTCCGCGGGGTCGGGAAAACCTCGACCGCGCGCCTGATCGCCAAGGCGCTCAACTGCATCGGGCCCGATGGCCAGGGCGGTCCGACGATCAGCCCCTGCGGTGTGTGCGAACCATGCCAGGCGATCGCCGAAGGCCGCCATATCGACGTGATCGAGATGGACGCGGCATCTCACACCGGCGTCGACGACGTGCGCGAAATCATCGAGGCGGTGCGCTATGCCGCGGTCTCGGCGCGCTACAAGATCTACATCATCGACGAAGTCCACATGCTCTCGCGCAACGCTTTCAACGCGCTGCTCAAAACGCTGGAAGAACCGCCCGCGCATGTGAAGTTCCTATTTGCGACTACCGAGGTCGAGAAGCTGCCGGTCACGGTTCTCAGCCGCACCCAACGGTTCGACCTGCGGCGTATCCCGGTCGAACTGCTCGAAACGCACTTCGCCGAGATCTGTCGTAAGGAAGGGGTCGAGGCAGACCCGGAAGCGCTACACATCGTCGCCAACGCGGCGGAAGGCTCGGTGCGCGACGGGCTTTCGATCCTCGACCAAGCGATCGCCCATGCCGATCTGGACACGGAGGGCAAGGTCACCGCGGAACGCGTGCGCGACATGCTCGGCCTTGCCGACAAGAGTGCACAGCGCAGGCTCTTTGCACATATCCTCGAAGGCGAGGGCAGGGCGCTACTGGAGGCGGTCGACGAACAATATGCGCTCGGCGTCGAGCCGCTGGCACTGATGCGCGCGCAGATGGACCTCGCCCATCGCATCACAGTTGCCCAGGTCTCCGGCAGTGAACCCGAAGGTGCCAGCGCGGACGAGCGCGAGCAACTCGCCGATTGGGCCGGGCGCTTGCCCGCCGGACAGCTTCACCGCCTCTGGCAATTGCTGCTCAAGGGTCACGAGGAGGTCCGGCTTGCGCCCGATCCGCTGGTCGCGTTGCGTATGGCATTGCTGCGCACGCTGCATGCGGGACAGATGCCCGATCCGGGCAAGCTAGCGAAAAAGATCGAGAAGCTCGCGGAAGCGGGTCCCGCACCGGCCCCTGCAGCTTCCGGTGAGGCAACTTCCGCTGCGCCGCAAGCCTCGCTAGACTGGCAGGAACTGGTCGATGCGATCGACGCATCCGGCCTGCTGCAGGAGGCGAGCATCATGCGCCTGCAAGTGCGCGTGGTAGACTTTGCCGACGGTGTCCTGCGCTACGGCCGCGATGCCAAGTTTTCGGACGATATCGCGCCGGTACTGCGTGATGCCTTGCACCGCCACACGGGCAAGCGCTGGACTGTGGAAGAGGTGGCAGGCGGAACAGGCGCCCCGTCGCTGGTCGAGGTGCAGCAGGCCGAGCGTGACGCTGCTGCAGCGGCTACGCGCGCCCACCCGTTGGTAAAGGCGGCATTCGATGCCTTTCCCGACGCCGAACTTATCGATGAAGGCGGCGCATCCCCCCAGCGCCGCGAAATACCCTGGAGTAGAAAAGCATGAATATGGAAGAAATGCTCGCGCAGGCCCAAAAGGCCGCCGAAACGATCCAGAAGCAGATGGGCGATGCACAGGCCAAGCTCGACGAGATCGAAGTCGAGGGATCGGCTGGCGGCGGCCTGGTCAAGGTGCGGGCGACCGCACGGGGCCGTATTCTCGGCGTGACGATCGACGAGAGCCTGATGAAACCGGAAGAGAAGCAGATGGTCGAGGATCTCGTGACCGCGGCTTTCAACGACGCGCGCGACCGTGCGGATCGCGTCTCGGCGGAGGAAATGGGCAAGATCCAGCAAGGCGTCGGCCTGCCCCCGGGCTTCAAGCTGCCCGGCATGTAACGAAGATGTCAGGCCGAGCATGGCCTGACCCGCCCGACTGCGCCATCCTCCCGGCTGCCGCGAGCGACACGGTCGTCGCGGTTCCCGGAGGCTGCAACCGCCTGAGCGTGCAACTACCTATGCATGTCGCGGATGAGGCAGCCGTTCTGCACGCAGATCGCGTTCTTCGTCCAACGGCCGCCAGCCTTTCTGGTGGTCGCGGATCAGTGGCGCGCTGCAGCGCGTGCATTTGGTGCGAAAGTTGATTCCGTCATGCCAGACGCGGCGCCGGTTGACGTTATGACTTCCCACCTTGCAGATGACCGAACTCAGCATGGCTTTGACTCCAAAGGAGAAATTAAATTTCCTCTTTGCCCCCGTTCGGGTTCATAGCTTAGGTTAATGGCAGGTTGATTGTAATACCGCGCCATCCACATGACTTTTGAATGCAGCGTTGCGCAGTGGGACAGGCCTCACCATATTCCTTGCGAACGGCCGTTGGCGGCCTTGATTGGAATTGATTGATGACCCAGACTTTCCCCCTCCTCCCCTTACGCGACATTGTGGTGTTTCCCGGCATGGTGGTGCCCCTGTTCGTCGGGCGCGACAAATCGGTGGCGGCGCTCGAAGCGGCGATGGAAGGCAGCAAGGATATCTTCCTGCTCGCTCAGCTCGATCCCGGTTGCGACGATCCCGAGCGCGACGATCTGTTCGACGTCGGCGTTGTCGCCCAGGTTCTGCAGTTGCTCAAGCTGCCCGACGGCACGGTACGTGTGCTGGTGCAGGGCAGCGCAAGAGCGGCGCTCGAGCAGCTCGCCCCGCGCGGCGACTATGTCGAGGCGTCGGTGAGCGTGGCCGATGCGGTGACCGCGTCGGGCAGTGAAGTCGTCGCGATGATGCGCCAGGTAATCGAGCAGTTCGGCGAGTATGCCAAGCTTAACAAGAAGCTGGGCGAAGAGGCCGCCGAGCAGCTGGGCGATATCGACGATGCCGGCGAACTGGCCGACACGATCGCCGCGGCGATCAATGCCAAGGTGTCGGACAAGCAGGCGCTGCTGGTCGAGAAGGATCCACTCAAGCGGCTCGAAATGGTCATGTCCTTCATGGAAGGCGAGCTATCGGTGCTGCAGGTCGAGCGTCGCATTCGTGGCCGTGTGAAGCGCCAGATGGAAAAGACCCAGCGCGAATACTACCTCAACGAGCAATTGAAGGCGATCCAGAACGAGTTGGGCGGCGACGATGACGGCAGTAACGAAATTGCCGAACTGACCGAGAAGATTGCCAAGACCAAGCTGTCCAAGGAAGCGCGCGAGAAAGCGGAAGCTGAGCTGAAGAAGCTCAAGGCCATGCAGCCGATGAGCGCCGAGGCAACCGTCATTCGCAACTATCTCGACGTGTTGCTCGGCTTGCCGTGGGGCAAGAAGAGCAGGGTCAAGAAGGACATCGGCAAGGCACAGGAAGTGCTCGATGCCGATCACTATGGACTCGAGAAGGTCAAAGACCGCATCATCGAATATCTCGCCGTGCAGGCGCGCACGCGCAAGCTGAAGGGGCCGATTCTGTGTCTCGTCGGCCCGCCGGGTGTCGGCAAGACGTCGCTTGGGAAAAGCATCGCCAAGGCGACCGGCCGCGAGTTCGTGCGCCAGTCATTGGGCGGCGTGCGCGACGAGGCGGAAATCCGCGGTCACCGGCGTACCTATATCGGCTCACTGCCCGGGAAGATCGTCAGCAACCTCAAGAAGGCGGGCAAGATCAATCCGTTGTTCCTGCTCGACGAAATCGACAAGCTCGGCCAGGATTTTCGTGGCGATCCCGCCTCGGCATTGCTCGAAGTCCTCGATCCCGAACAAAACAGCAAGTTCCAGGATCACTATCTCGAACTCGATCTCGACCTGTCGGACATCATGTTCGTGACCACTGCGAACAGCCTCAACCTGCCGCAGCCGCTGCTCGACCGGATGGAGATCATCCGGCTGGAAGGCTATACCGAGGACGAAAAGGTCGAAATTGCCACGCGCCATCTGCTGCCCAAGCAAGTCAAGGAGCACGGGCTCAAGAAGGGCGAATTCGAACTCACCGAAGAGGGGCTGCGCGATCTCATTCGGTACTACACGCGCGAAGCGGGCGTCCGCACGCTCGAACGCGAACTTGCCCGCTTGGCGCGCAAATCCCTGCGCAAGATCCTCGAAAACGAGGTCGAGAGCGTGACGATCACGCCCGAAAATCTCAGCGACTTTGCCGGCGTACGCAAGTTCAAGCACGGGATGAGCGAGGAAGAACCGCAGGTCGGTGCCGTGACCGGACTCGCCTGGACCGAGGTGGGCGGCGAATTGCTGACCATCGAAAGTGTGACCACCCCGGGCAAGGGCGAGATCAAGACGACCGGCAAGCTCGGCGAAGTGATGAACGAAAGCGTCGCGGCCGCCTTCAGTTTCGTGAAGGCACGTGCGCCGCATTACGGGATCAAGCCGAGCCTGATCCAGCGCCGCAATATTCATATCCATTTGCCCGAAGGTGCGGTGCCCAAGGATGGGCCGAGTGCGGGCGTGGGCATGGTAACGTCGATTGTGTCCACCCTTTCGGGCGTTCCGGTTCGCGCCGAGGTGGCCATGACCGGCGAGGTGACCTTGCGTGGTCGCGTGCTGGCGATCGGCGGTCTCAAGGAGAAACTGCTCGCGGCGCTGCGGGGCGGGATCAAGAAGGTCCTCATCCCCGAGGAAAATGTAAAAGACCTCGCCGAGATTCCCGACAATGTGAAGGATGGCCTGGAAATCGTGCCGGTCGCCCATGTCGACGAGGTACTGGTCCACGCACTCTGTAGTGTACCGGAGCCGATCGAATGGACCGAGGCGGACGATCTGGCGAGCCAGCCGGACCATTCCCATGGGGCTCCGTCACCGACCGCGCATTAACAAAAGGCATGCTGCGCTGCAGCGACTCGAATCGCCCCCCGGCGCCTTGACCGGGGGGCTTCACCCGCGCTTGGCAGATCACGGGATGGTGAATTCGCGCTTCACCTCAATTTTCGCTGCTCTGGCCCCGAAATCCGCCGGTTTTGGCCGATTTTATCTTTGACACTGCCGACAAAAAACTCTCAATTCGTCCGCCTTCACCGAGGCGATTCAGCCAACACCATTCGATTATAAGAACAAGGGGGTTTTCACCTATGAACAAGAACGACCTGATCAGCGCGGTTGCCGATTCCAGCGGCCTGTCCAAGAGCGATGCTTCGAGCGCCGTCGAAGGTGTCTTCGATTCCATCAGCAAGGCCCTGTCGAGCGGTGACGAAGTGCGCCTGGTCGGCTTCGGCACCTTCTCGGTTGCCAAGCGCAAGGCCTCGACCGGTCGTAACCCGCGCACTGGCGAACCGATGACTATCAAGGCTTCGAACCAGCCGAAATTCAAGGCCGGCAAGGGTCTCAAGGACGCCGTCAACTAATCGGTCTTGCCTGACCGGCGCTCCGCACGCCTCGCGGAGCGACAATGGGACTGAATTTCGCCGTGCTTTCCTTCCCGGAAAGCGCGGCGTTTTCGTTTGCTCAGTCGAACGCGATGAGCGCGGTGGGCGCCTGGCTGGTTGCCGGTCCGATATTCCACGATAGAGATTGCCCGAGGGCGTGCGGAGCCGGTCCCTCGTCGGTATTGTTCGCCAGAATCCGGCCGTCGGTCACAATGGTGAAGGTGCCTTCCGGGATGACGATCCGCGGCATCTCACCGCCGTCGTCGGCCTCCGACATGGCTGCCATCGCCGCAAGCGGGGCGCCGCCGCCCAACATCGGATTGGTGTCCTTCTGACCGACAAACCCCGGTGCATCGACACGTATCTGGTCGCCATCGCGCAGGTGCACGCCGACGAAGGCGTTGAAACCTTGTATGCGCTCGATTGTGGGGAAGACGAAGTCGTGACCCAACGTGCCGGAGATTGCGAATTCCACGTCGAACAGGCCGTCGCCCCGATATTCGACCCGCTGCCACCCGCGCTGGCGTTCGAGCCGGTTGGCCAGCTCCTCGGCCGCTTCGGGATCCGACGGGTCTATGCCACCGAGGAAGGCGCGCATCTGCTCTGCCTCGCGTGCCTGCTTCTCGCGGCGCTCTTGAGCGTTCGCATCCCATTCTTCACGCTGTTCAGCGATTTCAACCGCCGAGCATTCGCGAACGTCGAAATCGTCGTCGTAACATTCCGCCTCGAAGCTCTCATCGCTGTTTTCGGCAAGATCGGCGAGCTTGCTGAGTGCGAGCATCTGGATCTCTCCAGTGTAGGAGAAGGCGAAGGTATCGTCGGCTAGCAGTTGCAGTTCGCTGGTGAACTTCCCTGGCGACAGCATACAGCCGGTCAGCAGCAGCGGCGCCATCAGGATGGTGAGCAAGCGTGTCATGCGTTTCCCCCAAGTCGGCGATGCCGGCTATCGCGTCGCTACCGCATAGAGCGCGATTGCGCCGGCATTGGATACGTTCAGACTTTCGATCCGCTCGCCGATCGGCAGTTTGGCGAGCGCGTCGCAATGCGACTCGATATTATGCCGCATGCCTTCGCCTTCCGCGCCCAGCACGAGCGCGACGGGGCCTGCAGGTAGCGCTTCGGCGAGTGTGGCGTCCGCGGCGCCGGTCAGCCCGATCCGCCAGTAACCGGCTTCGGCCATCTGCTCCAGCGCGCGGGCAAGATTGACCACGCGCACCCAGGGTAACACTTCGAGCGCGCCGGAGGCCGCCTTGCCGACGACTCCGCCTTCGGGTGGCGCATGGCGATCTTGGGTGATCAAGGCCCCGGCACCGAACGCTGCAGCCGATCGCATGATCGCCCCGACATTGTGCGGGTCGGTTACCTGGTCGAGTACGACGATCGGGCGTTCTGGATCGCCGTCGAGGACCTCGTCGAGGTGAGTGTCTTCCAATGCGGCGCATTCGAGCACGAGGCCCTGATGTGGCGCATCCTTGGCTACAAGCCGCGCAAGATCGGTTACATCGGCATATTCGACCGGGAAATCGGATGGCAGTTCGCCATCGAGCGTGTCGATCGCCTCGCGGGTTGCCCACAATTTCCGGTGCACCCGGTCCGGGTTCTTGAGCGCTGCCTCGACCGCATGGCGGCCCCACAGCCTCACCTGGCCGGCACTGGCGCGGCCGCTGCCGCGCCCGCCCTTCATCCGGCCTGCCCGTCCTCGCAGAGCCCGTTTGCGTTCGCCTTTTGCCATCATATTCGTCCAGTTTTCTGTATTGGTTGCAGCCTGTGCCAGCGAGGGCATTGACAGGCAAGGCTCGCTTCGCCAAAGGGGCGCCTCTCGGCACGGGGTCGCCACTGCGATCCCTCGATTTCCTAAGCGAAATGGCCCGTGTGGACAGGTGGCCGAGTGGTTAAAGGCAGCAGACTGTAAATCTGCCCGCGCAAGCGTACGCTGGTTCGAATCCAGCCCTGTCCACCACCGCCCTTTCTTTTAGCATCTATCCGCATCCCCAGAAATCCATGGAAACCCTTGGATTTCTGCGGTATATTGCCTCTATTCCGTCCACTTCGGGCCATCGCGATCCACCTGCATCCGAGGTCAAGTGTGGGGGTAATGTGGGGGTGAGGGTGCTTACCCCCACACTTCGGATTGGTGATCTTGTGCGGAAAAGTGTGGGGGTAGAATCATGGGCAAACTATCGGCGGTAGCGGTCAAGGCAGCTTTGGCGAATCCGGGGACCTATCAGGACGGGGATGGGCTATTCCTCAAGGTGGACAAGCGGGGCGGCGCTTATTGGAATTTGCGACTCCAGCGAGATGGCAAGCGGCAAGACTTGGGGCTGGGCAGCGCGAAACTCGTGACGCTGGCAGAAGCGCGCGAGAAGGCGGCTGAAATGCGCAAGGCCGTGAAAGTTGAGAAGCGCGATGTTCTAACGGAGCGCAAGGACGAGGCTGCCGCCAAGGTGACGTTTCGCGAAGCTGCCACCCAGTACCACTCCGACAATGAGGCGGGATGGAAGAGTGATGTCTACACCCGCCAGTGGCTGGCCAGTCTGGAGAACTACGCTTTCCCCAATCTTGGTGACATGCCGACCGGCAGCGTTACCGCAGCCGACATCATCGAAGTCCTAACCCCGATCTGGCAGGAGATTCCGGAAACCGCCCGCCAGGTACGCAACCGGATTTGCGCGGTGCTGGATTATGCGCATGCGAAGGGTTGGCGATCGACCGAGGCACCATCCGGCAACAGCAGCCTGAAAGCGGGGAGGGGCCTGCCACGGCAAGTGAAGAAACCGCAGAATCGGAAGGCGATGCCCTATGTCGCGATCCCCTCGTTCCTGACCGCTCTGAGGCGCAAGCCTTCCTTCGGACGCTTCGCGCTCGATCTTCTCATTCTGACCGGCACGCGCTCGCAGGAAGTCCGACTCGCGACATGGGACGAGTTCGATCTGGAAGAACGCCTCTGGACAATCCCGGCAGAGCACATGAAGCGGAGCAAGGCACACGTCGTCCCGCTCTCCGAGGCTGCACTAGGCGTCCTCGCAAAAGCGGATGCCTTCCGTGTCGAGGGAGCCGAAGTGGTTTTCTCAGGTGCAACGGGCAAAGCCATGTCAGACATGACACTGCTAAAGGTGCTGCGCGACATGCAGGAGCCTTTCCATGTCCACGGCTTTCGCTCGGCCTTCACGGACTGGGCGGCGAACGCGGGATTCCCAAACGCGGTTGTAGAGGCCGCGCTTGCGCACAAGACGCCGGACGCGGTTCAGGCGGCGTATCGTCGCACCACCTACCTAGGCACCGAAGAAGATCCCGGTATGCGTGTGAAGCTTATGGAAGCGTGGGGAGCATATTGCTCCGGTTCAGTCACAGTGAGCGAAGCTCTCAAGGCGAACGTCTAGCGCGCCGCTCTCCGCAAGCAGAACCCCGCCACCGCCGGCGCGCATGGCTCTGCTATGCCGCCTGCCTTCCGGCGAGGATGGGAGGGGGAGGGAAAACCGCAAATCGATGCCCTGGCGCGGGCCAGCGGGCATCAGAAAAGGCATCCCGTTTCACGATCATTCAGCTGTTTTCACGTGACTATTTTTGCGTCCCGACCTCGATGCCCCATACTTGCTTCAGGACTCGAGCGCTAGAAAGGTTCGGGTCCCGCAAGCCCTATTGCCTTGTGGATTGGGCACCAGCCGAACGCACCGCATCGAGTGTCGGGTAGCCGTTGACGGCCATTAAAAGATCGGCTTCCGCGAGGATCGAATGAAGGACATGTGCGGCGCCTGCAGCGCCTCCGATTGCAAGACCGTAAAGATAAGGGCGTCCGATCCCTACCGCTGTCGCTCCCAGCGCGATGGCCTTGATGACATCGCTGCCCGAACGCACGCCGCTATCGAACAGCACTGGTGTGCTGCCAGCTCCCTTAACCACTGCGGGCAGCATGTCGATTGCAGCGATTCCACCGTTCGCCTGCCGCCCGCCGTGGTTCGAACAATAGATCGCGTCAACGCCAAGATCCGCGGCGCGACGCGCATCGTCCTCATGGCAGATGCCCTTGAGGACAATCGGAAGACTGGTCATGTCCCGGAACCAAGCTATGTGATCCCATGTCAGGACCTTTCCGAAGGTCGCCGCCCAAGTGCCGACTGCGGCTGCCAGATCTTCCTCGGGGGGCTTGTCCAGCAGGCTGCGAAAGACAGGATCACTAAAATAGTTTTCCAGTACCTTGCCGCGCAGCTGCGGAAAGTTAGCCGTGTTGAGGTCGCGGGGACGCCAGCCAGTGAGCCAGGTGTCGAGCGTGATCACAAGCGCCCGGTAGCCGGCCGTCTCGGCCCGATGCACAAGGCTTTCGGCGACACCATCATGTTTGGGCGTGTAGAGCTGGAAGAAACCCGGAGTGTCTCCGCCAGCCGCCGCGACTTCCTCTAGGGGCGTGTTCGACAGAGTTGAGGCGCAGAACGGCACGCCCGTTTCGGCCGAAGCCTGCGCGGCGGCGATATCGCCCTTCCGGTCCTGGGTGATCTCTCCGTTAAGACCGATCGGCGCCATGAAGATGGGCGAATGGTATCTGCTGCCGAACAATTCGATCGAGAGATCACGCTCGCCGCAATCGACCAGCATCCGCGGGACCATCCCCCAATGGTGGAAGGCGCTGGCATTGCTGTCCTGCGTATGCTCATCACCACAACCGCCCTGGACATAGTTCAGAAGCATCGGCGAGAGGGCCTTTTCCGCCCGCGCCTGGAGCGAGGCGAAATCGACCGGATAGTCAGGCAGGATGCCTGAAAGACCGGCATTGTAGATCGCGTTTTGCATGTCGCCGAAGTGCGTCATTTCATCTTTCTCCTGGCTCTTGTTCTCGGCCTCGTCTTCGAGCATGCAAGGCTCTTGCAACAGCCCTCAGGTCTAGGTCAGATGCGCGGCTGTACCAAGCCCTGAAAAAAACTACTGGCCAGTAGATGCGTTTTTTGGCATCCTTGGATTCGAAGGTGGAGAAAGCGTCCACCAACCGGAGATGGAATTGCCAAGACGCGCCCCAAATCCTGCGGTTTCGCCATGTCAGCTGTAGCCAAGCCGCTTGCCAAGCCTGCGGCAGGTCGAGGAGCATCGCTGAAGAGCGAGTTCGTTGCCTTCAAGACCAATCGCATTGTCGAAGTGGCCAGCCACCTGTTCTACCAGCGTGGGTACAGCAGTTGTACGCTTGACAACGTCGCCGACAACCTGGGCGTAACCAAACCCTTCCTATATTCCTACTTCAAGAACAAGGAAGCCATTCTCGCTGCCATTTGCGAAGTCGGCATTAGCGAAGCCCTTACGATTCTTGAAACCACTTTGGCCGGAGAGCACAAGAATCACCGGGAGCTTCTTGCCGAAGTCGTGCGGCAGGTCGGCAGGATCGTCATTGATCGGCAGGAATACGTCGTGGTCTACTTGCGCGAGATGAAACATCTCAGCGCAACGGACCACGAGCGCATCCTGCGCCTGAGGCACTCATTCGATCACCAGATCGCCGAGCTGATCCGTGAAGGTATCGAAGCGGGCGAATTTCGGCAGGACACGGACTCCTTTGTCGCCGTCTGGATCGGCGGCCTCATAAGCTGGATACCGACCTGGTATTCGCCAGATGGCCAGCGCTCGGCCGAAGAAGTGGTCGATCAGCTCGTCTCTGCCGCCCTGCGGCTTGCAGGCGCTGAATAGCGCAGAATCAATTTGTTTGAGGAGCAATTCGGGGTTGCATTTTTTTATTTAACGATACCGGCCAGTAGAAAATCAGAGGTCTGGTATGAAGGGGAGAGAGTATGGAACTTAAGAGCACCAGGCGCGTGCTGCTTTCAGCTACCGCCATCGCATCCATTCAGTGCGCCAGCCAGGCCAGTGCGCAGGTAGCCGAAGAGCCCACGGCGCCGGCCGTCGCTGAGGAAGAGCGAAATCCAGTCATCATTGTCACGGCCACAAAGTCCAATCAGTCCCTTGAGGATACCGCAGCAGCGATCTCAGTGCTCAATGCGGATGCTATTGGACCGGGAGGGATCGAAAACGCGGGCGATCTGTCGGCAGCCGTTCCCAATGTTTCAGTTGGTGACCAGTTCGGGGTGAACCGCACCTTCATCCGCGGTATTGGTCTGACGAGCATTGATTTGGGTGCAGATGGCGCAGTCGCATTTCTGCAAAATGGTGCGATCAACAGCCGCCCAGCAGCGCAGCTCAGCGGTTTCTACGATATTGAGCAGATCGAAGTTCTGCGCGGGCCCCAGGGAACGACCTATGGGCGAGGGGCTACAGCAGGTGTCATCAACATTGTCACTGCACGGCCCACTCCTTATTTCGAGGGATATGCCAGGGCTACCTATGGCAATTACGACGCTCTGACCCTTGAAGGGGCGGTTGGCGGGCCGATCGCCGGCAAAACGCTCGCCTTCCGCGTGGCCGGCAAGTACGAACAGCGCGATGGCTACGGCGAGAACCTCTTCACCGGCAATCCCGTCGACGACCGCGATGCCTACGCTTTTCGCGGATCACTGCAGGCAAACCTAACGCCTGATCTCGAGCTTCTTGTCGTGGCGGACCACTTCAGGGAAGACGACTTCAACTACGCCTTTCACTATTTCGGCCCCACGGTCGTGCCGGAAGCTTTCCTTCCCGGGCCGCTCCTGGGCGGCGACACCATCTTCGATTATTACGCGGACCGCGGCGAGCCGGTAGATACGCGCAACATTTATTCCGACGAAGACGCGATCAATGATCGCAAAGGCTCAAGCATCCAGGCAATCGCAACGCTGGATAAGGGCGACTTTACGCTCACCTCTACCACGGCCTATCGCAAGTTCGAGCGCTTCAATCGGGACGACCTCGACGTTTCTGACATCAATGCGTTCGGTCAGAACAACTACACCGAAGACAGCGAATCCTTCAGCCAGGAGTTCACCTTTACGGCCGACCTTAACGGATTCGATCTGCTCGGAGGAGCGATGTATTTCGAGGAGGATCTCTTCGGTGAAGTCCGCGTGCCGACCGTCAATCTCGCCCAGTATTTCAACGTCCTTCTAGGTACCAATCTCCCGCCGGACCTGTTCGACCAAGGGAACTACCTGCAACGCGGAACGGTCAAGACAGAGGCCGTCGGAGCATATCTGGAAGGATCGCTTGAGATTGTTCCCGACCTGACCTTCACAGCCGGGGCCCGATACAACTGGGAAAAGCGCTCGGGGACCGGCCGTTTTACCTTCGAAGCGCAAGGCTTGGATATCCCGACCGACAAGACCGGGGACTGGGATTCGATCACGCCGAAGTTTGTTCTCGAGTACCAGACTCCAGGCGGAACGCTGCTGTACGGAAAGGTAACGAAAGGGTTTAAATCAGGTGTGGTGAACATCGGTAGCGTCAATGACGTGATCGAGCCTGAGAATGTGTGGAGTTACGAGGTGGGCCTGCGTGGCGAAACGAGGGACGGTACCTTCGGATACAGCGCTGCAGCTTTCTATTATGACTACACCAACCTGCAGGTGGGCTTTGTCAACGAGAACAGCATCGTCGAAACCATCAACGCTGCGTCGGCTCGCAATTACGGACTCGAATTGGAAGCGACGCTCCGCCCAGCGCGCAATACCACGTTCCGTATCTTCGGGACCTACCTCAACGCTAAGTACACCGACTTCTGCAACGGCTACTATGCAGCCGGCGATCCGACACGCAGGCAGTTTCCAGCCTGCCCTGATAACCCTGCGCTATCGGACCTGTCGGGCAATCGGTTGGCCAATGCGCCAGAGTTCACCGTGGCGATCTTCGCTGATCAGACCATCGATCTTGGCGATACCGGATCGATCGATCTTTCCGCGGACATGAACTTTCAGGACGAGATCTTTTTCACAGAGTTCAATAATCGGGATGCTCGACAGGATGCCTTTGCCCTGGTCAATGCGAGCATCACCTACCATTCGCCCAACGAGCGGTACTCAGTGGCCCTGTGGGGCAAGAACCTGTTCGACAAATATGCCCTTGCGAACACAATCATCACCGCGCCACTCTATGGGTTCGTTTCGGTTGGGTCGCTGAGGCCGCCCCGGACCTACGGTGTCACGCTTGGAGTGGACTTCTAAAGCGGCAAGGACGCACCATGACGGAAGAAGCGTTTCGCATCGGATCGTTCAAGGTCTACCGGATAGAAGAGTGGCAGGGCGGTTTCAGTCCGCCCGAAGATCTCTTCGCGGAATTCGAGCCTGACGCCTTTTCACAAAGAGCGTCAGGCTTTGAGCCAGACTTCATGCGCGACGGGATGCTTTACGCCTACCTTCAGAGTTGGCTGATTGACACCGGTGAAGAGCGTATCCTGATCGATACTGGTGCAGGTAACGCAAAGGATCGGCCGGGCATCCCAGTCTTTGGCAATCTCGACGGCGATTTTCTTGAAAAGCTGGGCGAGGCAGGCTTTGCCCCGGACGATATCGACAAGGTCTTCTGCACTCACCTCCACATCGATCACGTCGGCTGGAACACCCGTCTGGTCGGCGATCGTTGGGAAGCTACATTCCCGAATGCCACCTATTTCCTCCCACGACTCGACGAAGAGTCCTGGGATCCGCAGAAAGACCGATTCTCATCCATGACCGGAGCGGTGGTCAATTCGAATGTTTTCGAGGATAGCGTAGCCCCGATTATTGAGGCAGGTCTCGCCGAGCTGGTGAATGACGGAGCTTCGATCGCCAATGGGATGACCGCTCACTATTCTCCGGGCCACACACCGGGTCACATGGTCCTTGAAGTAACCGACGGCGGACAGATTGCTCTGTTTACCGGCGACATCCTTCATCATCCGATGCAGGTCTATCGACCCGACTGGAACAGTGTTTACTGCGAATGCCGCCCCCAGGCCGCCAGTACCAGGCGCCGCATCCTAGAACAGGCCGCAAGCACCGGTGCAAGGATCGTCCCGGCGCATTTCGGGGCGCCACACTTCGTCTTCGTCGAGCGTGCGAGCGAGGGATTCCGTCCCGTATTTCCAGACCAGATAGCGGAGTAACGCTAATGGCCAGCAGTTCCGCCAAAGTAGCTTCCTTTGCCCCCGACGCGCCGGAGATGAGACAGGATCCCTATCCCATTTTTGCCGAACTGCGCGAACATGACCCGATACATCGATCGGATTTGGGATATTGGGTAGTGAGTCGGCATGAGGATGTTCGCTCGGTATTGATGGATCGGGAAAATTTCGGTCAGGGCGATTTCGTTGAAAATATCCGGCTGTTCTATGGACCCGACTTCGATGTCCTAGGACAGCGGTCATACAAATGGCTTTCCGAAGTCTTTCTGATGCAGGACCCTCCGCATCACACTAGGATCCGTGGTCTGGTTACAGGCGCGCTGAATGCGCGACGGGTACGAGCGATGGAACCTCGCATCCGAGAGATTACCGACAGCCTGATCGACGCAATGGTCGAGCGGGGGACGGGCGACGTCATTGCTGACTTCGCTTACCAGCTTCCCGTCCGTGTCATGTGTGACATGCTTGGGATTGATGCCGAGGACTCGCGCCTGCCGGCAGTCATGGCAGCCATCGCTCAAAGTTTTATTGTGTTCGAGGCACGAGCGCTGAGCCCGCAAGAGCTCGCCACCGCCAACGAACAGATTGGAGTATTGCAGGAGTTTTTCGAAGAGCTCTTCGCCGAGCGGATGCGCGAGCCGCGCGACGACCTCGCGACAGCGCTCGTTCAGTCGGGTGGGCAGGAGGACTCGCTGTCGCATGACGAGCTCGTTACGGTCGCCATCGGGCTTTTCGGGGCAGGCTTCGAGACGACGGCACACATGATTGGCAACGCCCTGCTGTCCTTCGCTCGTTATCCCGAGCAGTGGGCGGCATTGGTCGCAGAACCGGATAAGCTTGCAGCTGGGGCGGTAGACGAAACCCTGCGCTATGAAAGTTCCCTCATAGCCACCTACCGCACGGCGCTTCGCGAAACGGAGATACGCGGGGAGACGATCGATCCCGGTGCCAAGGTGCTGACGCTGATCGGGGCGGGTAACCGGGATCCTCGGGTGTTCGATGATCCCGACAGCTTCAACATCTCTCGTGATGCGAAAAAGCACCTCAGCTTTGGCGGCGGCATACACTTCTGCGCGGGCGCGGAACTCGCGCGATTGGAAGGCCGGATCGCATTCGAGCAGCTCGCCCGCCGATTGCCGACCCTGAAAGGAGATGCGAGCAATCCGCAATGGCGCGAAGGTTTCCTCTTTCGCGGACTTTCTGCCCTGCCGGTCAGCTGGTAAGCGGCACCCGCCCTCAGGGTCTGACGACGACTTTTCCGATGCGCTTCTCGTCGTTCACATAGGCGATCGCCGAAGCCGCATCGTCAAGAGCAAAGGTTCGGCCGATCGCAGGGGCGAGCCGTCCTGACGCCGCGAGCTGCAGCACTATCGACAGGATCTGGCGCACTCGCGCGGGATCAGTCTCCCAGAGATAGCGCGTGTCGACACCGACCAGCTCTCCCGATTTTAACAATGGGAGATTCGCCGGAAGGCTCGGAATGCCATCTGCGGACGCGAAGCCGACAACAAGATGGCGACCACGCTTTGCGAGCGAGCGGAAGCACGGCTCGAACAACCCGCCGCCCACCGGGTCGAACACCAGATCGACGCCTGATGGATATGCGCGCTTGAGCTTGTCGCGCCAGTCTTCGTCGCGATAATCGATCACCTGTGATGCACCCGCGCGGGAAACCATCTCTCGCTTCTCATCGGTTGAAGCCAAGCCAATCACGCTCGCTGACGTGGCACTGGCAAGCTGGACCGCCGCCGCGCCCACGCCGCCTGATGCTCCGGTGACCAAGAGCAATTGTCCGGGTTTGAGGCCGCCGCGATCGAACAATCCGTAATAGGCGGTCAGATAATCAAGAAGCAGGGAGGCGGCCGCTGCAGGTTCGAGATCTGCCGGTACCGGCACTGCATGATCCTGGCGGACTATCGCCATCTCGGCCAGCCCGCCACCGAATTGCCAGGCTGCAATCCGCTGGCCTGGGGCAAAGCCAGAAACCTCTTGCCCGACGGCTTCGACTGTACCGACAATCTCGCCGCCCGGTACAAAAGGCGTGGGCGGCTTGATCTGATACAACCCGCGCATGACGAGCTGGTCGACGAACCCCAACGCCGTCACCTCGACCGATATCAGCAGTTCGCCATCGGCTGGAGTCGGAGTATCGACGCTCTCAAGCGCGAACGCTTCGAGATTGCCGAGTTCGTGACCGCAATATGCGCGCATACCGATAGCTCAGCTCGATTGGGCTTTCTTGACGATTTCTTCCCGATCTTGTTCGAACTTCAGATCGTTCACGTCCGGCTTGCGTGTCATTCGCCAGAAAGCGTCGTTGCGCCAGGGAGTGATGGCCACCACTCTGCCCTTCGAATTGCGATACCAATTCTCCGTTCCCGGGTGGGTCCAGACCAGTTTATCGTGTGCCTCATCAATTTTGCGCAGATAGTCTTCGTAGACCTTGTCGCGCACTTCCACCGTTTGTGCGCCCCTGTTGCTGGCCGAAAGAATTACCTCACCAGCGAAATGCATCTGGTTTTCAATATTGCGAATCATGCTGCCGCCGTGGCCCGAGCCGACATTCGGTCCAAGGAGGATGAAGAAATTGGGGAAACCTGGCACCAGCGTCCCCAGATACGCCGCAGCGTCATCTTCGCCCCATTTCTCGCGCAGGACCTCCCCACCGAGACCGATGATGTCATAGGAGCCTAGGACATTCGTCGTTTGAAATCCTGTCGCCAGGATGATGACATCAGCCTCTACGGTCTCTCCCGAGGAGGAATAGAGCGTGCTTCCTTCGACTCGAGCCAAATGCTCGGGGATGAGTTTGACATTCGGCTTCTTGATCGTGCGATACCAGCCGTTGTCGAGTAGCATCCGTTTCGCGAAAGGCGGATAGTCAGGCAACACGTGCTCGATCAGGTCGGGTCTATCTTCCAGCTCTTCATGCACATAGCGCGTGAAGGCCCGGCGATGGCCATCGTTGATCTTGTTTACCGCGCGCTCCGGATGTTTCCATTGCGGATCCCGGAACAGTGTGCCGTGCACCCTGTCGTTGAAGGTCCAAGACAGGCGTTGTTCGAGCCAGGCACGGTAGAGCGGCACCACTTGCATAAGATAGCGCACGCCGTCTGGGATTGTCTTTCTGAACTGCGGGAAAGGCGCAGCCCATTGCTTCGATCGTGCAAAGAGAGTCAGACTCTCGACTTCGTCGGCAATGGCAGGCGCGACCTGCATACCCGAGGCGCCGTTGCCGATCACGGCGACCCGTTTCCCGGCAAGGTCGACATCACTCGGCCAGCGACTGGTATGATAAATTTCTCCGGCGAAGCGATCGAGACCCTCTATATTGGGGTATTTGGGAATATTGAGAATGCCGACTGCGCTGAAGAGATAGTCTGCACTGTGAGTCTCGCGCTTGCCGTCCGGTGCGGTGACCGTGACGTCCCATCTCTCGCTGGTATCATTCCAGCGCGCCTCTTCCACATGCGTGTTGAACCGCGCGCTTTCGTAAAGGCCGAACTCTCGCGCGGTATCGAGCAGATAGTTCTCGATCTCATCACGCAATGGAAAATACATCGACCAGTCGTTCGGTCGACAGGAGAATGTGTAAGTGAGCGACGGGGTATCGACCCCACAGCCAGGGTAGCGATTTTCGAACCAGGTGCCGCCGAAATCCTCGTTCTTTTCGAACAGCGTGTAAGGGATTCCAAGATTGTTGAGTTCGATACCTGCACAGATACCCGACACACCACCACCAATGACGATCGCGGTTTTTCCCGCGCTCTCGATACTGTCCAGGCCCGATGCCTTATCGTAGTCCATTCCGGCCGCAATGATGTCGCCATATTCCTCGGGCACCTCCTCGGTCATCGCAACACTCAGCATCTGCGCGAGCTCGGCGTTGCCGGGACGAGGAACCGCCAGTGGCGCACCGCCCAGCCACCGGTCGATCGCCTCGGCTGCCGATGCACGGATTTCGTCCTGCACCTTTTCGGGCAACTGACCGCTGTCGTTGTCATCGAGGCCCGGCGAACGCTTCGGAGCATAAGGTTCCTCAAGCCAGCGCTGTTCGCCGGTCATCTGGTAGAGAACCATCAACAGTGCCGGAATGTTCGCCTTGGCAATTCCCTGCTTGAGGAGATCGCGATCAATCTCTTCCGCGCGGACCGGTCGTTCGGAGAAGGGCTGGCTCATTGCTTATTTATTCCCGGCATTCGGGGCGGCCTGCAGCGACCGCCTGTTTTAAAGGTGTTGGCTTCATGAATTGAAGCTCTCTCTGCGGACGCGCAGGCCCGCAGCCTCGCGGTCCCACGTATCGTCGGTAATTCCCTCGCTACGCAGCTCTGCCTTCATCACCTTTGCGGAAGGCGTTTTGGGCAACTCCTCGAGGATTCTCACGTAACGAGGGACCATGAAGTAGGGCATGGTCTCGATAAGAAACTCTGCAAGGTTTTGCGGGTCGATCGACTTTCCGGGTACTGGCGCCACAACGACCATGACTTCGTCTTCGGAATACTCGCTGGGAACAGCGATGGCCGCTGCTTCGCGCACAGCGGGATGGCGGCAGACGTCAGCTTCTACCTCGAAGGACGAGATATTCTCGCCGCGCCTCCGGATGGCATCCTTTACCCGGTCAACAAAATAGAAGTATCCGTCCTCGTCCCGGCGGAATGCATCGCCCGTATGAAACCAGCCATTGCGCCAGGCTTCAGCAGTCGCTTCAGGATTGGCATTGTAGCCGCTGTTCATCGCCCAGGGTCTATCGGTCCGAACCAGCATCTCGCCGATTTCGCCGATCGACACCTCGCAATCGTTCGTATCCACCAGACGGACCTCAACTCCGTCGCGAACGGTTCCGCAGGTTCCGATCTTGATCGGATTTGCTTCCGATACGATCGGGGAAGAAATCTCCGTCATGTTGAAGATCGTGTAGATGTCGACGCCGAAGCGTTCCGTGAATGCAGGGGCATCGCCGGTTAAGGGAACCATGAAGGCCTTGTTCACTGTATGATCCCGGTCTCCAGGTCCTGGCTCCGCCTTGAGCAGGAATGTTGCCATTACGCCGAGCAGAAACACGACGGTTGACTGGGTGGCTTTCGCGACAGACCAGAACTCATCAGTCGAGAAATTGTCGATCATTGCCACTGATGCACCGCGCGCCAGCATGACGAACGGAGGACCCATGCCACCGATATGGAAGATTGGAGCAACGCACATGTACCTGTCGTCTTCGCCCACCATCGGCCAGGATTCCGGCCCGGCGTTGGAGAACATGTGCAGATAGGAGGACAGCACCCCCTTCGACGGGCCAGTCGTACCCGACGTGTAGATAATCGATTGAATGTCCCAGGGCTCGATCGGTCGATCGAGAGGAAGCGGATCGTTCTCATCGCCAGATAGCGAATCGAAACGGGTGACCGGCAATTTCGCGCAATCCGCGTCCCCGTTCGTTGTGACGACCAACTGCTCCACCTTCGCCAGATCGATTTCCGACAAGCGTGGCAGCAGGTCTGGATGCACCAGCAGAAAACGCGCTCCAGAATTC
Organism: Erythrobacter sp. AP23; assembly: GCF_001542855.1. Classification (GTDB taxonomy): domain Bacteria; phylum Pseudomonadota; class Alphaproteobacteria; order Sphingomonadales; family Sphingomonadaceae; genus Qipengyuania. Next base: position 38,837 of record NZ_LNBY01000001.1, read on the forward strand.
GCAATCACGTGTTGCAGTAGGCTGCCCCGGTATGCAGTATTGAAGGGAACGAAAACCGCGCCAATGTAATTGATAGCGTAGAAAGCGAGCAGAGCGTCGGGCCCATTCGGCAACCATACGGCTACATGCTCACCCTGGCGAATTCCAAGGTCGCGGAGCCCCGCAGCTTTGGCCCGGACTCTCTTCTGCAATTCAGCGAATGTCCATTCATCGCCATCGGCAAAAACCACATGCGCCTTTTCCGGTCGCTCGGCTGCCCATCTGTCGACAAGATAGCGCAGGACGCATACATCGCGGTTCGGAATACGCGGATCGGCGAAATCATCTTCCTTGGCCACGTCGTTCCCTCCCTCAAGCTGCCAGTCGCAGTATTTCCATGATATCGTCCGCCGTCTTGACAGGCCTGGGGTTGGTTCTCCCCCAGATGTCGAGAAGCGTATATTCGGATACCTGCTGGAAGCGCGCTTCATCGACCCCGACCTCCCCGAGGGTGCGCGGCATCCCAAGATTTCGGATGAATGCGTCGAGTGCCTCCGCCGCAGTTGGATGGGTGTTACCGAGAACAGATAGTGTTCGTTTTTGCCGACTGTCGTCGTACTCAGCGTTCCACTGCAGCACGTAAGGCGCCATCACGCACGAGCAGTAGCCGTGCGGCACGTCACAGGTCCCTCCCAGGATGTGGCCGATCGCGTGACTGGCGCCCATCGGCACTCCCCCAATGATGCTGATCATGGATTGCCATGCGCCGATCTGGCATTTGAGACGACCTTCCAGGTCGTTAGGGTCAGCCTTCACTCGGGGTAGTCCTTCAACCAGCAGCTTTAGTGCGCTTTCTGCGAGACCATCGGCGAAATCGTTCGATTTATCGGAAGAAAGCGTCTCGACGGCATGATCGACCGACCGCACTCCAGTGGACAGCCATAGCCATTCAGGCGTGTGCACGGTGATCTCAGGATCGAGAACCACCATGACCGGAGCCATGTTGCGGTGCTCGTATCCTTGCTTGTGCTGCGTTTCCTCGTCGGTAGCGCCTGAAAGTGCATTGAATTCGCCGCCAGACAACGTGGTCGGCACACATATTACAGGAATATCCGGCCCAACCGTAATTGGATTGATGACCTCACCGTCGTCGGTGACGTAAGTACGGAGCGGCTCGAAATCCTCGACCGTGCGAACGTCGTGTTTGATGAGCAGACTGACGATCTTGGCTGCATCGGTTGTCGATCCCCCGCCAATCGATACGATCAGATCGGCGCCCGCTTCACGTGCAGCATTCGCCGCCTTAAGCACATCGGCCCGCGGCGCGTGCGGCGCAACGCCACTGAAGGTCGCAGCGTGTCGTTTGCCAAGCGCGTTTTCGATCTTCGAAATCTCGTCAGTCTTCTCCCTGAGGGTGCTGGATGCGAGAAGAAAGACCTTGTTGCATGCCATGGCTTCAGCCTGGTCCAGCAGTGCTTGGCCGGCGGGCTGGCCCATTGTTACCCGCTCCGTCCGCGTAAAACGCAGTTCGCTAGGTGTGACGGTTCCCATTCTCGCATCCTCTCAGTTGTGCCCATGTCCGCCTTGAGGCGGATCATGTTTTCGATAGTGACATCCGAAACGTCTACTGGCTAGTATATTTTTTAACTTGCGGGAATAATTTTGGAGGACGGCATGGGTGCTGGCGACGCTGATACAGATAGCAATGAGGCGCGGCGGCAGATGCCGCTGGAAGGCGTCAAGGTGCTGGAGTTTACAGGCCTTGGGCCAACCCCGTTCGGTGCAATGATGCTCTGCGACCTCGGGGCCAGCGGCATTCGGATCGAACGGGCTGGAGCGACAAATCCGCTTGGAGGGGATCCGAAGTTCGACTTTCTTTTCCGGGGTAGGCCTTCGCTCGAACTGGATATCAAGTCGCAGGATGGCTTGGAGAAAATCCTTTACCTGGTCCAAGAAGCGGACGTGCTAATCGAAGGATACCGGCCCGGAACGATGGAGCGCCTTGGTCTGGGGCCGGACCGGCTCTGCGAGATCAACGAACGGCTGGTCTACGCTCGGATGAGTGGGTGGGGTCAGGAAGGCCCGCTAAGCCAGAAGGCCGGTCATGACATAAACTATCTGGCATTGAGTGGCGGACTTAACCCTATCGGGCCTTTCGATCGTACGCCGACCCCACCTCTGAACCTCGTCGGCAATTTCGGGGGTGGCGGGATGTTCATGGTGGTTGGAGTACTGGCCGCTCTAAACGAGAGGCAACGCTCGGGCAGGGGGCAGGTCCTCGATGTCGCCATGATCGACGGGATCAGTGTTCTCTTAACACAGCTGTCCGGTTGGATGCAGATGGGCCAGTGGAATCCCGGGCGTGGAGGCAACCTGCTAGACGGCAGCGCCTACTTCTATCGGTGCTATGAAACCGCCGACGGACGCCATATTGCGGTGGGGGCGCTCGAGAGACAGTTCCACGACGCCTTCCTCACCGGCCTTGGTTTCGATCCTTTGGACTTCGACGACTACCTCAACCCCGAGCACTGGGCTTCGCGCGCTGAGTTACTGGGACCCGTGATCAAGACAAAGACCATGACCGAGTGGGAAGTTGCCTTCGCGGGATTGGACGCATGCGTTACACCCGTTCTAACCTTGGAAGAGGCGTCCCGAAGCGAGACCAACCGAACGCGCGGTTCCATCATCGCGACAGACTTGTCCTTCCAACCACGGCCCGCGCCGCGTTTCAGCTCCTCAAGTTTGCGATATCCCGACGAAACGGTGACTGCTTCCCCAGCAAACGGTTGGCCTCCCGATTGGTGACCACTGCTTACTTAACTGGGTGGTAGGCCGGTGAATGACTTCGATTTTTCTGCCGGACTCGAAGTAGGCGGTCAGGCGATTGGATTCCTAGGCGCAGTCCGGCGAGCAGTTCGAGGCGAGCCCACGCAATAGTCTCTAGAGGCAATCGCTGCAGAAGAAGACTCGCACTTCAAATGCTTGTAATTGTTACATTCCTTGAAGTTTCGGGCACATCAAAATTTGCCCCCAAAGCTTGCCCCAGGATTAATTGTTGGCACCGATTTGATGCCGGAATCGTCCTCATTCGTCCTGAAGAATTCGACTGAGTTCAGTCGAAGCAATCCTTGCCGCTCGCAAACTTCACGAAAAGGCACGGCAAAATTCGCAGTCCGGAAAAAGCCGTTTTTACTGCGAAGAACCCTCAATGCGTTTGACCTTCTCGCTGAATTGAATCAGCCGTTCTGGTTCCGAGGCAAACCATGCGTAGCTTCCCCACGCCAATGTGCCGACTGTCTTCCGAAAAGTTGCCGAGCCGCGATCGAGGAATGCCGTGACGAAAGCGACATTCACAGGTGCAAATCCTGCCTTGTCAGCTAGCTTGAGCAGTGCAGTCTTGCGCGCCTCATTTACCGGACCGTCAGTGTGAACCACTTCGACGAAAACCAGTAAGGGGTGAATTGGGCCGAGATCGACCAAAACGATGTCTGGCAAGCTCTTTTCCGCGGGGATGGTCAGCCCGATTGCTTTCGCCAATTCGTCATCCCGCGCAACGACCTTATTGCCGCTTTCGCTGAGCGTGATGACACCCGGCTTATCGAGGAATGTTGGAGCAAAAACCTCGATGACGGCTTTCGAAATATCGGAACTTGGTCCAGTCGACATTCGTCGCGTTTCGCCATTCGAGAAAGTGACCAGCTGGTGATCGCCTCCTGCCGCAGCTCCCCGTCGAACGATGGCAATCCGCGCTAATGCGCCCGCGTTGAGATACTTCTTCTGCCAAGCATCGATTTTGGCTTTGAGCACTGCCTCAGACAGCGCCGGATCAAGCAAGTCAGCAAAATCTGATTGAAGAGCGTATCGCCCAGCTGGAGAAGTTACGGCCACCCCCGGCTTGTCTAGTACGGCGCCGTTCGCGATCAGAGCATATCGGATAGTGTCATCACGAATGGACTCACGGGTGTTAACAGCATACCAACGACCGGGAATGTCGGTCTTGCTGGGCTTCATGGAATCCTTGGCCCATTGCTCTCTCACGGTGTCGGTTGTTTGTGCGGCCTGAGTGTCGGTCATTCTTGTGACCTGGTCAGGGCGTATCCACCGTTCTCTGCCTTCGACGGCGCCAACGTACTGCATGACAAATATGGTCTTTGCCGCGATCTCCCAAATCGAGTGCTCACGGTTTGGCGAACCCTCAGGGAATATCAGCGGAAGTCGGCGGTGAATTTCACTCCAAGTGGTAAGTGGCGGTAGGCTCATGATTAGAGGCCATAAATTTGTCGCAGTGCTTTTTCCAGCGTGGCGCGAGATGCTCCGCTAGAAACCAGCTTCTCGATCTTTTTCATTTCTGACGCGGGAGGCAACGGAATGGCTTCCAGCTCGAATGCGGAGACTGCCACACTCCCACTGATGCAGCGAAACAATTGATCGACCACGTCACTGTTTAGGATTGCGGCCACCGCAGCGGCGCAGACTTTCGCGGATGAAGTCGCACGAACCATGTTCAGGTGGTTTTCGACGATCACGCCGCCGTGCTTTTCCACGAACTCCTGCGGAAGTTCAGCAGCAATCAAACGTCGCGGCTGCTCCTTCGCCGTGGTTCGCTGAACGAGGACCGAGGGTTGATCGACAACTAGCCAATCATCCCCCACCTCAACCTTGAAATAGGGAGCGTGATTCTTCTTCTCCGCGCGGAAGATAAACCGGCCATCTGCCGTTACCGCCTCGGCCCAAACTAGCGGCAACGCTCCTCGGACAGCCCGTTCACGCAACTGCGGCTTGAACCTGTTCCAGACCAGCGGGCCAGTCGAAACACGATAACCCCAATCCGATAGACGAGCGGGCATCCTAGCTGCGGCTTTGATAATGCCAACATGCTCGGGTTGCCGTGGTGCTAGCCATGGTGTGGAAGAGTCATCGGGTAGCGTGACCTTCCCATTCTTTGTCAATCGAGCTTCACGCTCATTGTCGACATTCAGATAGTGAACTTGGAAAGGTCTCTGCTCACCGCCCTTGCGATAGAGCGCAAGCAGAGTCTCCTGCATCACATCTTCGAAAACGCCCCGGCGCGCGTGGACGAAGTCAATGGCTTCTGGCGGTGCTTCGCTGGCGAGCAATCGGCGCAGAGCTGTGTAGTATTGCCCGCCGAGGACGCTGGTTGGAGTAAGGTAGGCAATGACACCTCCTGGCTTGGCCCAACGCAAAGCAACATCGGTAAACAGACCATAGAGATTAGCATGGCCGTAGAGGCTTCGCGCGAAGCGCTCTCGCTGCTCCGCCGAGAGGCGCACGCGGCCATAGGGCGGATTGCCGACCACCAAATCGAATTTGGGCGATGGCGTAACTTCGAGTGTGTCGCACACTTCTACGAACTTTGGTGCGGCACGACCGCTCGCATCGATCAGATCCGAAAGAAATATCTCAAGTGCAACCTGCGAAAGGGCTGCCGCGTGGGGGTCAATTTCCATACCGGATAGACGCGCGCCAAGCTGCGCCAAGACAAACGCCTTTTCGCTGCCATCAAGCGCACTGCGCATCCGCGAAGCAGCTTCGAGCAAGAAAGCTCCGCCGCCACTTGCCGGATCGAGCACTCGCGCGGTCGTCCAATCGACGCCGCCCTCCTCCGCAAGATCGAGTAGCCGCTTGTTTAGCGACGCTGGTGTATAGAAGGCTCCGAGATCGCTCCTTTGCTTGGAGGGAAGGAGCGCGGTGTAGAGGCTCGTCAGGAAGTGGCATCCTTCGAGCAATGGAAGGGAGGCGGCTTCGATCCCGATTGATCGAGCGAGCTGTACGGTTGTCGTGTCCAGAGAATGGCTCTTACCCGCCAGGTGGTCGGCAATATCTAAATTTGGAGCGACCTTCTCGGCGAATGAACCCATTGCAACATGGGAGAAATCGGCAGCAAGTCGAGCTCGGCACTGGTCATGAAGGGTTTGCGCCCAAGCGCGCGCGACTGTCCGGGCACGGGCCAACTCATTTCGCTTCGAAACAAGCGAATGCGATTGATCGACACGTTCGACCGAGTTCAGTTTTCGTGCCAAAATCGACGTCAAAGGGCTCTCCTTCGTCTCTGATTAGCGAAATCCCGCTCAAAGAGAACCTTGATTTTATGTTCTCTCTTTGTTCTATTTGCAACCACTAATTTCCTCCCCACAAAATGCATTCTGCGCGGTTGGAGAGGCTTGGCAGCTTGAACTCGCTTAGCTGGCGCGCATGGCTTCAGCCATGCCGTCTGCCTTCCGGCGAGGATGGGAGGGGGAGGGAAAACCGCAAATCGATGCCCTGGCGCGGGCCAGCGGGTGTCAGCCCGCCACCCGGGGGCGTCTATTTGCGGTTTCGGAAACGAGAGGGCGAAGCCCATGGCGTTCCCGCGTGAAGGATCGCGCCAGCGATCCGTACAACAAAACGGCACCCTTGCGACGGTGGGAAGCCGCCGGACGTCCTGCGCGCGCGGTCACTGCGCCAGCGGGCGTCCGGCAATGAGAGAGGCAAGAGTGCCTGCGGGTTAGCTCAAGAGCGCCGAGCCTTCAGGAGTGCGCAGCGCGGGACAGAGCGCGTCATTCAGAAACTCCCGCTCAACTTCAAACTGCTCCTGATCGTCACCCGAATGGGCCGGGACTACAGGCCCGGTCCGCGCAGCGGATAGAGCAGGTCGCCCCAGGGGCAGCGCGAAAACCGCCTCGAGGTAAAGTGAAGCTAACGGCGAGGTCGGGGGGCGGAAGCGGTCCGTCCGGTTTTGCTGGTCTCTACCTATGAGCGAACCTCAAACAATCGCCTCGTAAGACACACGTCCGTGTTCGCGTGTCGTGCGTCGCCGGGCTGCGGCTGACATGCTCCAACACAGATCAAAATCTCAGCCTAATTGCCTAATTGCGTACAGTTTCAAAACCTCAAACTGTCGAGGACTAACCTCGCATCTGCGCAACCGCTTTCGCTCTCACACTGGCCGAACACAGTGAGGCGCGGATCGACTACTTCAAGGCCATCCAAGCTAGAAGCATCGAGAACGGCCGTGAGAACCGGAATTTCGCCTGTCCCCGGCTTCAGCGCTGTTGATCTGACCCTCACCCCATCAATTGAGGTTCTGCTCGAACCCGGCAAATCGGGTGCGGGTTCGAGCGACGCCCCGTAGCTGAAAACGAGCTCAAAACTGTCACCACTGACTTTCCAGCCCTGGAAATCTCCAAAAAGCTCCTCGACAGCATGATCACCGGGCGCAAATGAGCAGCAACCTTCCAGCACCACATCGCCTCGCGACGGGGGTATCTCGGGCCGCTGGGTAACGTCCGCGCCAGCAGGTCCAACCACCTTGTGCTGCGCCGGCTCGGGCTCGGAAGCGTCCTGGCACGACGAAGCCGCCAGCAACATGCCAGAAAGGAGGAGAACTCTTTTCAGGTCGGACATGACAGCTACCTTGTCCCGTAAAAGCCGAGCATCAAACCTTCTTCGTCAGTGCAAAAATCACGCTTGATTTGTCCCTGAATGATGTATCGAGACATGACGCAAGGGCCAGTCGTACCGTCGGAGCGATGGTACATCCCCATAAAGTGCCCGAACTCGTGCAGCATCGCAGATTCGTAGTCGATGCGCTGCCGAATGTTGGATGAGGTGACCGTCCCGCAGGCAAAGTCGCCCGCCTGCTCTTCCCGAACCGAATAGTAGAATCTGTTCGCGTTCACTACGACGCGCGCACCGTAGTAAGGGACCGGTCGCGACCCATTATCTTCCCACCATATCTGTGTCGACATGACCGACGTCGATCCTGGAACAATATCGAGGAATTCGGGGTCGTCGGTGTAGCTGGGCTTGGTGCCGTATTTGAAGTAGTCTCCTGCGCCAGTAAGCACAAATTCCGAACCGATCTCATTTACCGTGGTGGCGGCGCGAATTGTATCGCCATCGCAAATGGGCGGTAATTCTTCGTGAATACGAACGTACTGCACTTGGTTGTCGACGATGCGTTTCACATATCCTTGCTGCTGAATACTCTGGGCCGACACGGCGGTGCCGAGGCCGAAACAAACTGCTGCGATACCGAGTTGAATTTTCATGACTGTGCCTTTCGCAGGAAATTGCGCGATAGTTAGAGCGACGAAAGATCAACGCTGAACGATGGCGGCGCAGTCGAGGTCGCCCTATCCCCATCAACGACGAGCGCGGGGATCAGCTCGACAATGCAGTTCTTGCATTGGCCTCGATTCCCCGAAAACTCGGACTGATAAAGGGATCTCGATCCAATGATCAGATATGATTGTCCGTCTTCCAACGGGACTTCCGTCGATATGCGAAGGTTTTCGCCACCTGCACCGGCGCCTGACCTTCGGCGCAGATCAATGGTGTCTTTCAAATTAGGCGGGAACTTGATTTCACGGGTGATCTGGAAACCGACCGTGGTGCGGTGTTGGTCGTCGAGAAGTTGATTGGTCTCGGACTGTTTTGTGCCCACGAAGACTGTATCAGCGAGCATAAGGTAGTCGTCGACAGAAGCCGTTCCACGGAGGGTATTGCCCATAGCCTCGACAATGGCGGAGCCGCCGTCCGCACTGGATCGCAGATCGCCTGGCTTGAAGCCGTAACTAGCCAACCCTTGTGCGATATCCACCATATAGAGATTGCGGATGGCCTCCAACTGCACCGGATTGTCGACAGCGGACGGATGCGGCAGGACCACATCTATTGCACGGACCAGTCCATTCAACTCCCGCAACTCATTTGGGGCTACTGATCTTTGAGCCCTTTCGCGTTGTTCGTTAGTCTTACGCTCTATGAAGGCGGCAGTCGCCTGCTCTTGAGTCCGGGGTACCGTTTCCTGGGCTATCGCAACTGTAGCCGTCACAAGAAATAGGGAGCCCAATCCTGATCGGATGTATGACATCTTGTTTCTCCATTAACGTTCAGTTCCTACTATTAGGCAACGGACGGGTTCCCATTCACACGAATAGAATGAATTACTGAGGGCGGAGAATGTTCGGTAGGTGTGATTGACTGTAAATACGCGGTATGACCTGGGTGCTCTGCTAATGACCAATGGTGTCAACATAAACGCACCGCCAGTCTTCCATGGTGATCCGTCGCGAAGGGGCCGTTACCGGACAGTCCGCTCTTGGCCCGAAATATCCATAAGCCGAAGATGAATTGTCTGTGCCGTGCATGGTCGGGGCAAGATAATGAACGGCATGGGGCGTATTTTTGCCTTCAGCTGGCTTTTCGATGTCGTTGCCAATTTATGGAAAAATGTTCGGTCTAGACATCTAGCTTTTCAAAACGGAGGTTGCCTTCTCGCAGAACTTGAGTGATCGGCGATAGTGTTAAGTGGAACAGTCTGTATTTTCTAAGTTTTGGAGTAACATCGAAGCACTCGAAGGCATTGGATATGAAGGTTGTTTACGTAGGGAGAGATGAGTCGGCGCGCCGTAAGTGGGTGTCGCGCAATGACGATATTCTGCTCCTACTCTATGATCGGTGGGACGATTACGGCTTCAAGACGCGCTTTCCCACCTTCTGCCGAGTTGATGGAGAAGAACTGGAACTTGGTGCCATTAGAATACTGTTTCAGGACAACTCTTCGTCGCATCAACACCTCAGCCAATTGCGCAAAGACAATTGGGACGGCGTTTTCCCGATCGATCGAGAAAACTACATTTCCGTGCCGGAAGACGTCACATTCTACGAGCAATTGCAGGGCGCAACATCGGACGAGGAAACACTCGCGATTGCCGAGCATCTGCGCGACGCAAGCCTGTTCGTATTCGAGCGTGAAGACCAGGAGGCCATAAAGCTCACTGACACCGATGGCTTTCGAAATTCGCTGCAGCGTGAACGAGGCTCACAAAAATCTTTTGCCGATGTCTGGAAAGTTTTGAGCGGCAGCGCGCTCGGTGTTTCGGATCTCACTTTCGATTTCAGAGATGTGCTGGGAGACCTTTCAACCCTAACGCTCAACTTCGACTCGCAATCGATCCTGCCACACGACATCAATGTGCTGATTGGCCCGAACGGGGTTGGCAAGTCGTGGTTGCTCAAGCAGCTTGTGCGCGCTTGGTTGCTCCCGCCCAAGCAGGCCGATGAGCTCGACGGGGCGGGCTTCAAGGAGAAACCCAACCTGAGCCAGCTCGTCACAGTATCCTACAGTCCCTTCGAGCGTTTTCCGGTCGATGCGGACGACGAGCCAGCGTTGGATCAGCGCCTGCAAGACAAGGATGTGTACCGTTTCTTCGGATTTCGCGGACGACCCGCTCCCGAAAAGGGCAAGAAACCCAGGAAAACGCGACATAGCCTGGCCGTTCCACGGATTAACGCCGCGACGTCCCTTATGAGCTGCCTGACCGACGATCTGCGCTTCAGCGGTATGAAGCAATGGGCTAATAAGCTGGATACGCTTCACCGAGTGCTGGGAAAAGCCATGACATTCGACGCGGCCGCACTCCTGCTAAAACCCGAAGCACCGATCGCTGACATCATCATCGAAGACCCCCTGGACGATCTGCAAGTGATCGAGCTGGACAGGAACTACGACAATCCGGGCATGTATCTTCCGATCTCGAACCATGACGGCGTTCTCAATATCGATTTGCTCAAAAGCCATGTCGACTATGAAGCCGGTGTCACCTTCTTCGATGGGGATGAGCCGGTTTCGTTGAGCTCCGGGCAACGCCTGTTTCTCTATATTGTCATTAACGTCATCGGCGTTATCCGCCGCAACAGCCTAGTGATCGTCGACGAGCCGGAACTGTTTCTTCATCCAACGCTTGAGATCGATTTCGTCACCATGCTGAAAAAAGTGCTGAGAACCTACGGTTCGAAGGCAGTGCTTGCCACTCATTCACCGGTTACGGTGCGCGAGGTGCCGAGCAGCTGTGTCCATGTCTTAGGAATATCGGACGACGAACTGGCCATTACCTCTCCGCCTTTCGAGACGTTCGGCGGCGATGTGCAACGGATCGCAAGCTACGTCTTCGGCGACCGGGCTGTCTCTAAGCCGCATGAAAGCTGGCTGCGCGAGCTCCTCGAAGAGCACGGGTCGGCCGAGGAGGTTATTGCCTTACTGGACGAAGAAATAAACGAAGAGATTATCATCCAGCTTCACGCAATGGATAACGGCAAATGGTTCTGAAGCTTCCGTTGCCACCGTTCTGCAGTGCCCAGCTTGTCGATGACCTGGTGCTGGAACGCGCTAACGGTCAAAATGAAGTGTTCTTCAACGTTCTGGCAGCCGAATGGCGGCAACGCGTGGAATTCTATGTCGCGGAGCGCGGCAATCCGGAGAGCGTTCCGGACTGGCCGCAAGTGGCAGCGCACCGAAAAAAGTTCATTAATCTCTATGACCATCCGGGCGAGAACTCTGTCCAGCGTCCGATACTCGAAGAACTTAGGAAGCGGACGCTTCAAATCTGCCCCTCATGCGGAGAGGATGGCACGCCCAACACGCTCGACCATTATCTGCCCAAAGCCGAGTATCCGCAATTTGCCGTAACTCCAGCAAATCTCTCTCCCATGTGCGATATCTGCCAGGGGCAGAAAGGCAGCGAAACCGTCGATGACGAAGGCCGGCGGTTGTACCTCCATCCCTATTTCGATGACTTCATCGCCGAGCAAGTGCTGCGGCTGACAATCGGCAGGCCGCTCAACGCACCAGAGAGTTTTAGCCTTGATCCCGATCCCGATCTGCCCGAAGATATCAAAGCACTGGTTGTGCGCCATATCGGTGGTCTAGATCTCGAGAAACGCTACGGCCCATATTTCAGAGACCAATACATCCGACTGCTAAGGTTGGCGCAAAACGCCCGCGACAAGGATCAGGACTTTCGCGCACTTCTGCCGCTATTCAAAGAGCATCATCTCGACCGCGGACCGAACGCTTGGATCCATTTGTTTTACGCTGCGGTTGTCGATGACGCGGAGCTCGTCGACTATCTTGCCGATGAGGAGTTGGAAGAAATGAGGTAGCGGAAATGCCGCTATACTCTGGGTGACTGGTAAAAGCTTGTTCTGTAATTATATCTATTCGGGCCAAAACGCATTTCTTGAGTTCGGAGAGGCACACACAGCGTAAAGCAAACAGGCCGAATATGGTATCAACAGGTCCTACGGGGGGACAAGCCGCAATCGCCGGCTTTCTCTTCCAGATATTGAGAAGCATCCAGTTGGGAACCCGGATGTCCGTCCAGCTACGTCTCGGCGATGGCGGAGAAACAGAAGACAACGCAATGCTGTTGAGGCTTGAGCCCGACAATGGCGGCGATCATCAACTCGAAGCTTCGTCGAACACAGTTATCGAACAGGTGAAGATGCGGGCACACCATCGTACATGGTCTGCCGGTGACATTGCGCGGGAAGTTTTTCCCGATCTTCTGAAATCCGTATCGATCGCAGATACGCAAGTGTTCCGGCTGGTAACGGACAACGGTCTGGGTACGGAGGAGTTAAGTCGCTTCGTCCGGCATCTCCATTCGCCGGAAACAAATGAGCCCAAGCCGCGATTCAAATGGGGGCATCAGAAACTTTCAGTCGATCAGTTCCTAGAGAACTTGGCCAAGGCGGCTCAAGTCGATCCTGGAAGCCAAAAGCTGCACCGGCTTTTGAAGAATTTCGACATCGAGTTTATCGATACGGCGTCGGCTGAGAACGAAGTCGATCACCTGCTTTCGCTGATGCTCGCGCCCAATCAGAAAGCAGAGGACAAGCGCGAAGAGATTACAGGCCGCATGCTCAAAGCAGCCAGCCGAGGGCAAACGCTAAGCGATTCCGACATCATGGATATGATCGGACCCGATGCACAATTGCGGCTCGACCATGCCCGCAATCTTCCCCGTATTTTGAAGACCAGGCTCCAGTCCGATCTGACGGCTTTGGGATACGATTCCAGCAAGCAGGCACGGATCGAGCCCCTTATTCCAATTGATCCCATTACCGTATTGTCGGGCGAGTCAGGGCAAGGAAAGACATGGTCCCTGTCACAATCTGCACAGTCGCAGCTGGAGCGGGGCGAACTTGCAATCGCATTCCGGGCGCCGACGGATTTCGATGGCATGGTTTCGGAAATCAACGAACGCATCTGGCTGCCTGCCTATGGCAAGATTGCGTCGATTCCGGAGATTGCGCGCCGGCTTATGCCAGCCGCCGGTGCAAAAGGCGGTATCTGGCTGACAGTCTATGTTGACGATCTACAGGACCGGAATCTGGCCCGGAAGCTGGCTTCCTATGATTGGGCAGCAGTCGGAGTAAGACTGGTTGTCTCGTGTCAGCCCCGCATCACGGAAGAAATTTCCAATTGCCAGAACAGCGCGAAAATTGACCAGATCGACAATTTCACCAGCGCAGAACTACGCAGATATCTGCGCTATCATGGCCGTGACGCTCCGCTCGAAACGATGCCCGATGACGTGTTCGAGCTCTTGCTGAAACCCATTCACGCAAAGATTTTCGTCGAGTTGCCCGAGCGCACCGATTGGGTCGATTGCACCGAATATGAGTTCATCAAGAGCTACTGGGATTTCGCCACGCGCCAAGCACGCGAACAAGGCGACCATCCGAGCGATGCACTAGGCCTTACGGAGCTGGCCGGTCGATTGCTCGGCAGCACGCCGCGATACCCTTGGACATTGCGCGATGTGCAGGACGCCGGTCTTAATGATGCGGCACTCCAGAGGCTTGAGAAGGTCGGTCTCGTTTGGTGGCCGCGACCAGACAGGTTCGCGTTCCGATCCGATCGATTACTGAACTGGGCTGTTGCCGAGCAGCTGTGCGCACGAATAGTCGACGAGCACTGGACACCGCATCGAGTCGACGAAGAACTTGAGCGAATCGACGCCATCGAAACGGCCAAGGAAGAGCCTGTCGGGAAGCGATTGGGGTACGTGTTCCTCGACACAATCTGGCTCCTGAGCGGGGAAGTTTCAGCACAATTTGTGGCAGACGTGTTGCTCGCCCAAATGCGCAGACTACCCCATGAATGGCGTCAGGAAGCTATGTGGTCACGGCACTTGGCGACCATTGGCAAGCGCCTTCTTCCGGCACTCGAAGACCTGGCGTTAAGATCCTATGACGACGAGACCGAGTGGGACATTCCACGCAATATCCATTTCGCAATCGCAGCAATCGCAAAGGAGGATTCCGGTGCAGTCACAGATGCGATAGAACGACTGCTGACGTCGGACAATGCGGATGCGATCGATGTGGCGGTACGGTCGGCTTGCACGGTATCAGCAGCAAGGTTGCTCGATCGGCTTTGGGACATTTACCGCCAGCGCGCCACCGAGCTGGATGAGTGTCGGGCGGACCCTGAAGAAAGAAACAGAAGTATCGATCTGATGGGGCGCCGCGATGTCAGCTCCAAAGCGCTCAAAATGGCTTTGGCGTCCAATCTTGCCTGGCTCGAAGACAAGATTGAAGCCACATCCGATCGGTCAGATCTCGAATACCTGCTGTGGGTGCTGTGCGACCGCGACATCCTAGATAATCAGGCGACCGCCGACATCTGGGCGCAACATAAGGAGCACTTTCGATCAGTTCTGGCGCAAGACAGCGTGGCGATGATCCACGCGCTCAAGCATTTCGCCGATTTCGACAACACAGGCTGGCTCGATGGCGTCCCGCTCAGCCAGGAGAATGCAATCGACGATCGCGTATTGAGCAGCCAGGCACAATTGAACCCGGCTGCCGCGCTCAAACGGATTCGCGATCGGGATAAGGATTACGGCTGGTCAGCCGCCAATTGGTGGCTCTCCGAGCTTGCGCGCTCGCATCCAGAAGAATTGGCCGAAGCGATCCTGGAGAATGCGCAGAAGGGGGCTCATCCGCTGACGGATGTTGTCCTGTATTACTCGCATTTGCCCGAATTGATGGATGCGAAGACCCTGGAATGGGTGCTCGATAGATTCGCCGTTCGATTGGCCGAGTTCAACGCAGAGCATGCCGGCGATCCGGACCATCAAACCGGTCGTCTTGGTCATCCGCTCAGCTTCCTGCCCCGGCTCGTCCATCCTTGGCAGTTCGATTGCGTGGCCGGAAGAGCCGGCACGGAACTCGAAGACGAGTTAGTCCGCTTTGCCACCGCGCGCTCGGGCCGTTCGAGCCGGGTGAGAGATATGCAGGGGCAGGAATGCGAGCGCATCCTCGCAATGATGGCAGGAGAAGGATTCGATGCACTTGTCGTCTCGGAACTGAGCCGAGACAATCCTATGGGCCGTGAGGATGGATATTCTGCCGCGCTATGGAGCGAGGCGGACGGTGTTGCGGACGCTCTCCGAAGCGCTGAAAGCATCGAGGATGGTGGCTACGGTCAAGTGCAGCAAATGCAGGCCCTTGCCGTCCATCAGCACGACGCAAAACTGGAACAGATGATCAAGGAAGGTGCACCCATTTATGTCAATGCTGCAGAGATGCGCAGCGTCGATGGTCGTGCGATCAAAGGTCTGAAACATCGCGTAAGCAAGTTGCTCGCGGGTGGTGACAGAGATGACTTGCATTCAGCCGCTCGGCTGGCAGGTTTCCTCAAAGACAAGGAAGATGCCGAAATATTGCTGCCGGTCTTCGTCGATCCAGCGATCGATGACGAGATCAAGCAGGCAATCATCGGTACATTTCGAGCCTTGCAATTTTACGATCCGCAAGTCCTCGCAGTTGCCGAGCGACTGATGCAGGATCGGTATGATGATGACGGGCAGTTTGTTGCCGGTTATCTGGCTGCAAACGGAGATGCAGACGCCCGCAAGGCGGTGACCCGGTGGCTTGGCAAGATGCAGACGGACACATGGTCCTCGTCTCACTATGCCTTCATTCAGCCATTGATGGATCATAGCGATAGCCGCCCGGCAACCTTGGAGTTTCTGCGCCGAGCCCGCGATGATGGCAGGCTCTCCATCAATGCCTACTATGTGCGCCAGCTGGCCGAAGAGGGTGACGAACGGGCGCAAGGGGATTTGTGGAAGGAAGCCTATCGAGCTCCGAGATTTGGCGTTGGCCGAACGGTGGAAGCAATCAGGTTCTTGCAATCGGTGGACCCTGACGAAGCCTTTTTTGCCGCCCGCAGGTTATTTACCCGACATAGCGATGCTGCCGCCATCAGTTTGATGCTCGACATCAATCGTGACGAAGCCGTGCCAATTCTGTTGGCGACCTTTCGCAGCGCCAAGCCATCTCTCCAGGCCGACATTGCAAGACGGTTGCGCACGAGACTCTCTACCGATCAAATTCTGGCTAAGCTTAATCCGCTGGCTGCAGCAAATTCGGCCAGGGAACGGCAGTTGGCTGCCGATTTGGCCGGATGGATGCCAACCACGGTGGATTTTCCCTGGCTTAGCGCCTTGCTTCAAGACAGTTCGATGACGGTGAAAACAGCAGCGGAAGATGCAATCCGCAAGAGAACTCTGGAAGTAGCAGCTTCTGGTCATCTCGATGCGATGAAGGCGTCGGCGAAACCGCTCAAGTGGGCAAGGATGCAGACGATTTTCGAATGTGTCGATCCCTATTTTCTCTGGAACCGTACCGACTCGATGGGCTTGGGTGAGTTGTTGGACACCCTGCCGACCGAATTCGTCGTGGATGCACGTCAGATACACCGCCAGCGGTCCAAGAAAGTGTCCGATGAATTGAAGAAAGCGGATCGAGATCAAATTTGAACCAACCGAGAGTTCTGGGGAAGCCTCGCTGACATTACGCAAGCCAGCTAGCTAAAAGCTCAATGCCGAACGTCCGCTCTGGACTCCATTTTGATCGAAACAGAGTCTGGAATGAGGGCGCAAAGCGGACGCGCTTCGCCATACGAAAAGACCGTCATTGCCTCTGTGCGAGCGCCACCACGATGCTAGCTGCGATGACGTCTTCGGCTTGCTCGCGACGCTCGGGCACATTCGTGATTAGTCTGCGCTTCGTGCCATCCGGGGCCTTCTTGAGCGCGGCCAGGACGATCGCGTGAGCGAGGTCGGGATGCATCTTCACGCGGGCGAGCCTTCGGTCCGATCGCGCGCAACGCGCCTGCTCTCGACAAGGCTCTTGAGGCTCTCGGTCAGCACCAACGTCGAACTGCCCAGCTTGATGTATTCAAGCTCGCCTTGGCCGATGAGCACGTAAAGTGTGCTGCGACCGATCCCGAGATAGCGACAGGCTTCTGTAATCCGCATGGCGATCGCTCGATGTCGGTCTGGCGTTTCTGGCTGGCTCGCTGGTCGTTCGCGCCTGTTATCGACATTCGGTCGGTCCTTTCATTTTAGGGTGATGACGGACCGACCTGGGGGACATGGAGGGGGAGCAGGTCAGGCCCGCCATCGAGACCAATTATCGGTGATTGGGGTCCGAACGCGCCACATGACATTTCTACGCTGGGGCTGCCGTTCTCGCGCCAAGGCGCCGAGGTCCGATGCTATTTGGGCGAGATGCATCTGCACGCATCCTTGCGGACGAGTGCGGACCAGTTCTCTTCGGCACGTCGTGACCGCTCGCTGCGCCATTCGGTCAAGCGCCATCGCCATTCTCATTGTAAAGAAAAGGGATTTTCTGGAAACCGCCGCTGGGCCGTTTCGGGTGCCGTCGCAGATTACTCAACAAAACCAACCACCTGCTGCCCGACAGACGGCGGCTCTTTTATCTCGCCATATCCCAGCGCTCAAATTCTGCTGTGCCAGCGATCGGAACTGAACAACATTTACGCCCCAGGACTTCAGGTTGGCCTCGATGAACTCTTGCGCGGGGGAATCGGATGCTGCCCAGACTCGCTGTGAAGCGGAAGCGAGGCTTGTCCGATTGGCTCTCGCGATCAGATCTGCCGGTTCGATGTTGGATAGAATCTGCTCGATCTTTTCTGATCGTGTGCCGAAGAAGAGGCGGCGCGGGCCAATAGGAAGCTGGATCGTAAACTCTGGGTTCTTGAAACCACCTTCCCAGTGAAGCGGCATATCCGAAAGGATAAGCGGCGGGTCTGTTTCGGCAAACTCGCGAAACCACCATTTAAGGCTTCCGAATGTCTCAGTGACTTCGTCGTGAGTGATCATTCGCGGGATGATGTTTGCAAGTCGAATTGCATCGATTGCGCCCGGCAAGTTTTCGCCAAACCATTGCTCGGAACTCATTTGGCCCGGTCCAAGTGTTTTGGCATCTGCTTCTGCGAGAAACCGCCTAACCAACTGCCCGCCCTCTTGGCGCAAATAGTCGAGTACGTCCGGCTGGCGTACTCGGAGCGAACTCATGAAGAACGTCCATGCAATATGGTCGTCCTCAGTCAGCGCCTCATGGCGTTCGAGTTTTTCGAGCGCCTTGACTGCGTTGTTGTCGAGAGGAGAGAATACCTTTCGTTCAAGCACGTCGCTGCCAAGGCCGATTGCATTGGCAACGATTGCATAGAGATCGTTTTCAAAGCCAGTCCATTTGGGCGTTCGCTTTGAGGAAACCAGCTTGCCACTCTTGACACCGAATAGGTGGACCTTCCCGGACTCATCTTGCCAGCGCTTAAGCAGAAACTGCGGGACGTAGTGGTGTCTCATGCTCAGTGAGAGCCAGCGGCATCGGCTCTCAGCTTTTCAAGTCGCTCGGAGCATACTGCGTGAACCACGTGGCCAAGCTTCTCGACCTGTTCACCGAGCCATTCGAGTTCTTCTTTGGTGATGCGGTAGTGCTTCGAGTAGCGGGCCTTGACGTAAGCCTCCTTGAGCTTCTCGAAGCGGGCTCGATCGCGGCGGGTGTCGCGTGGCCAGACGTAGGTGAGGCGCGGATCGATGCGCTCCGCCTGGGTGCGCAGGAAGCCGAGATTGTGCACGTGGGGCGTGTAGAATGTGCAGACCAGTAGGACACAGTGGTACAGACTCTCTGCAGCTTGATGCATCAAGAAAGCAGCTCGCTTGTACCTTCCTTTGCTCATTAGGTGCGTGGCACTGTCCACAAAGTCGTTCGCGCCGGGCATACACTCGTCAAAATACTCTTGCGCCATGGCGAGCGCTTGCGTGGGCGTCTTGGGCTTTGGTCTGTGCAGTTCAGTGTCGTCCGATTGGTATAGCGCGATCCCGTCATCCTTCACGTCCATGAAGAAGTAGCGACCGTGCGCGAGGCCATCGTTCACTTCCTGCAGGGTGTGGACGATGAAATTGACCGGTGTCTTTAGCGCCTTGGTTACGCCGTATTCGCGCATCAGCCGGTCATCGAGCTTCGACCAGTACTTGACTCGGTCGACCAGCCTTTTGTCGTTGACGATGATCAGAAGGTCGTAGTCTGACTGGTAGCCCTTGGCGGTGTACGGCTCGTCGACCCAGGTGCCCCGCGCATAGCTGCCGTAGAGAATGACCTTGAGAATGCGACCGGCCTTCTTCCATTCATGCTTGGCAAGCGCGAAAGCGTCATCGAACTCCTCGAAGATCAGCTGCAACACGCGTTCCAGTTCGCGCTGCTTTTGCGGCGGCAGATGATCGAGGTCGGTCTTCATCACTCAGTTCCTAGCAAGCTGCTGGAATGGTTGCACCTGCTGACCATCATTCATCCGCAATACTCGCTCATAGCGCACAGTGATTCAGCGTCATCCGCATACGTCAATACCAAGAAATGGGGATGGGCGCTCATCGACCCACTCCCACGTGCTGAAACGTTGGTGCGCAACAGCACAGAACCGCTTCTGAAGGAGCGTTTCTTGGCGTTTCGAACGGGCTGGGATATGTAGAAAAGGCGCTCTACCAAACGCCGAAAAATTCAGCTTCAAAGCTTAAAAGCTGAACCGAATTACCCTAATATGAACAAAAGTGTGGGGGAGAGTGTGGGGGAGCATTCGCGCCGATCTCAAAGACAGAATTGATTTCAAAGCGTTATTTTCGCGGTTCGATTCAAGCCCTGCCACCACCGCCACCTACCAATTCAGAGCAACGTCACCCGGCCGCGCGAGCGGCTGTCGTGCGTCTAGCTGGCACGGGCTTGGAGATCTGCGTGGTTGTGCAGCACGATCTCGCGCCGCGAGGGCAGGTCGATCAAGCCGTCGTTGCGCAGGCGGGTCAATTGCCGACTGACCGTCTCGATCGTGAGTCCGAGCACATCGGCGATCTGTTGCCGCGACAGGGGCAGCGCGACGCTGGTTCCCGCGCCGGCAACCGTCGTCCCGAGCCGCTCTGCCATTTCGAGCAGGAAGCTCGCTACCTTCTGCTCCGCGTTCATGCGTCCCAGAAGCAGCATCCAGCGCCGTGTGCGGTCGAGTTCGCTCAGAGTACGCTCGAGCAATTTGTGCTCGAGGCGGGGGTGTTCGCGGGCGAAGCGATCGAAATCCGCCCGTTCGAATACGCAGATGTTGGCATCGGTCAGTGCCTCGACACCGTAGGGCGAGGTTTCGCCGAACGGGCGACCGAGGAAGTCCGAGGGGTAGACGAGGCCGAGGATCTGTTCCTTTCCGTCTGCCGAATGCGAAGATAGCTTGAGGACGCCCTCGATCACATTGGCGACCAGGACCGCTTCATCGCCTTCCCACATGAGTTGCTCGCCCGCCGACAGTTTGCGCCGACGGCCAATACCATTGAGAAGCCCGATCTCGCGATCATCGAGGTCGGCACAAATGGCGCGATTGCGAATGGCACAGGCGTCGCAAAAGTTCGTCGGTCGAGATGACGGCATATCATGCATGGGCTCCGCACTATCGGGTGGCCGTAGCGATGTGAAGTGGTGTTTCGCGCCCGCGCATGCGGATGATTGCAGATGCTTGCAGGCAAGGCGGCGTCGGCCTAGTCAGCCGACATGAGTCACGACCAGAACCTGACCGGGCGCCCCGTCATTTCCTCCACCGGGTTGTTCACGCCCGACGAGACCATCACCAATGAGGAACTCGTCGAAAGCTTCAACCGCTATGTCGAACGGTTCAATACCGAGCATGCCGAGGCTATCGAGACCGGCGAGATCGAGCCATTGCAGCCGAGTTCGGTAGAATTCATCGAGAAGGCCAGCGGCATCAAGGCACGCCACGTCATGGCGAAAGAGCCGATTCTCGATCCCGCGATCATGGCGCCCCGCTGGCCGGAACGGTCGAACGAGGAGCTCTCCATACTGGCGGAGATCGGCGTGAAGGCTGCGCGTCAGGCGCTGGAGCGGGCAGGGCGTGAGGCAGCCGATGTCGACGCGGTACTGTGCGCCGCGTCCAATATGGAGCGGCCGTATCCGGCAATGGCGATCGAGATACAGCAGGAACTGGGAATCGACGGATTCGGGTTCGACATGAATGTCGCATGTTCTTCCGCCACTTTCGGGATCCAGACCGCTGCCGATTACATCCGCTCGGGCAATGCCAGGAGCGTTCTCGTGGTGAGCCCGGAAATTACCAGCGGGCATCTGAACTGGCGCGACCGCGACAGCCATTTCATTTTCGGCGACGTGGCGACTGCGGTGCTGGTCGAGGATGCGGCTGTCGCACCGCAGCGGCATTGGGACATACTCGGCACCAAGCTGAAGACGGTGTTCTCGAACAACATCCGCAACAATTTCGGCTTTCTCAACCGCGCGTCTCCAGAAGGGGAGGGCACGGCCGACAAGCTGTTCGTCCAGGAAGGGCGCAAGGTGTTCAAGGAAGTGGTGCCGATGGTCGCCGAGATGATCGTCACCGAAGCGGGAAAGCTGGGGCTCGATCCGCAGGCGTTGCGGCGGCTATGGCTGCACCAGGCCAATGCCGGGATGAACCGCCTGATCGCGCACCGGGTGCTGGGGCACGAGGCCAATGCCGATGAAAGCCCGACTGTGCTCGACACCTATGCCAATACCTCGAGCGCAGGCTCGATCATCGCATTTCACAAGCATAACGAGGACCTTGCCGAGGGCGATACAGGCCTGATCTGCAGCTTCGGCGCGGGTTATTCGGCGGGTGCGGTCTTCCTGCGCAAGGTGGCATGACACCTTGTGACGCTTCGTCCCAGGGCCTAGGTGGCGTCAATGGCAGGTGATCTTCTCGACAATCGCGGCCGCGGGGATGTCCGCTGGTCGTGGCCCCCGATCCATCCCGAGGGGCGCAAGTTCGGCGTCATCGCGGTGGTTGTCAGCCTGGTGTTCCTCGTCGGGCTCGATTGGGAAATAGTCGGCTGGCCCTTGCTGGCACTCTCGCTCGCCGTCTTCGCCTTCTTCCGCGATCCCGAACGTGTGGTGCCGCAGGACGAGAAAGTGATCGTTGCGCCGGCCGATGGTCTGGTATCCCTGATCGCCGAAGTCGATCCGCCGTCCGAAATGATCGTCGACGATGGCAGCGGGCATGCCGGTCTCGAACCGGGCAAGGTCACGCGTATTTCGATTTTCATGTCGGTCTTCGACGTGCATATCAATCGCGCCCCTATCGCGGGTACGGTGCGGCGGGTCATCTATATTCCGGGCAGCTTCCTCGATGCGGGTCTCGACAAGGCGAGCGAAGAGAACGAGCGCCAGCATATCCTGATCGAGCGCACCGATGGGCTGAAAATCGGCTTCACGCAGATTGCCGGGCTGGTGGCACGCAGGATCGTACCTTTCGTCAAGCCGGGCGATGCGGTCGGCGTGGGGCAGCGCATCGGCCTGATCCGGTTCGGTAGCCGGGTCGATGTCTATCTGCCGGCGGGAACCGATTCAAAGGTCCTGCTGGGCCAGCGCTGTATTGGCGGCGAAACCGTCCTTGCGGAAATCGGCAGCCAGAAACTGATCGAGGGAGTTTCGCAGTGACCGGGCCGCAACACGAATACGAAGAAGGCGCGCGCCTCGGGCCGAAGGCTTCGGAGGACGAGCAGCCGCCGGTCGTTCGGACCCGCGCGCTGACGCTTCGAGCGATGATCCCCAATGCAATAACCGCCGCGGCATTATGTGCGGGCCTCACCGGCATTCGCTTCGCAATCGACGCGAACTGGGGGGCGGCCGTCGTCGCCGTGATCGTGGCCGGAATTCTCGACGGGATGGATGGCCGGGTCGCCAGGGCGCTGAAGGCGCAGTCGCGTTTCGGGGCGGAGCTCGACAGCCTCGCCGATTCGCTCAGTTTCGGAACGGCGCCTGCAATCATCGTTTTTCTCTGGTCGCTGTCGGCCGAGCCGCGGCTGGGTTGGTTTGCCGCGCTGGCTTTCGCCATTTGCTGTGCCCTTCGCCTCGCGCGCTTCAACGCGCAGATCGACGTGTCCGACCAGCCGCATAAATCGCTCGGGTTTCTGACCGGTGTCCCGGCGCCGATCGGTGCCGGACTTGCCTTCGCACCCTTCTACCTCTGGATGGCGACGGGTCTGGAAGAGTTCCGCTATCCGCTCTTCGTCGGCATTTGGCTTGCCGTCATCGCGCTGCTGATGATTTCGAATATGGCGACGCCGAGCTGGACCTCGCTGCGTCCGCGACGCGGCATTCGTCTCGAGGTGCTGGCATTCGTCGGATTGCTGTTCGCAGCCTTGCTGGTCGAACCCTGGTGGACGCTGAGCGCAATCTGCGCGGGCTACCTCGTGCTTCTGCCTTACAGCCTTGTCCGCTACGCGCGGATCAAGCGGCGCAGTTGATTTTCGCGCGCAGAGCGCGATCCGTGCCGGAGCGATCGAATGCGGCACAACCACCCGCAGTCACAGTCCGGCGCAGCAACGGCAGGGCGGGTGCTGCGCCGTTTCTCAGTTCACGCCGAAGAATGCCGAAAGCACACCACCAGCGCAGTGCGCTATCGGCAAGCACACATACCGTTGCCACGGCGATGGCAACCAGCAGGGCAAACAGGAACAGTGCGAACATCTCAAAGTCTCCTTCCCGGCTGTCGACAGCGCTGTTGACAGGACGGGGATATTGGGTGGAAAACCCGCCTTGCACGTCGGTTGTTCCGACGATGGAGGCAATGTTCTCTTTTTGTTCCAGCCTGTCAAGCGCTATTTGCGACCGGATGCTCTTTTCGATTGACGAATTGAGTCTGGATTTTTGCGCCCGGCAGCGCTAAGGGCGCGCCGTCCGCACAGGTTTCGGTCGATTCCCGGCTGCCACCAAGCGGGCAAATCCACATGGAAGGCGCACATACCGGTGCCCGCCGCGGGACATGACCGCATTCGGGTTCCAGCTTTCCAGAGGTATAACCGGAAAGGAATATGACTATGGCGGCTCCTACCGTCACGATGCAGCAATTGATCGAGGCCGGCTCGCACTTCGGCCACCAGACCCACCGTTGGAACCCGCGCATGAAGCCGTACATCTTCGGCGCGCGCAACGGCATCCACATCATCGACCTGTCGCAGACCGTGCCGCTGTTCGCGCGCGCGCTCGACTTCATCCAGCAGACCGCGCGTTCGGGCGGCAAGGTGCTGTTCGTCGGTACCAAGCGCCAGGCGCAGGACGCGATCCGCGAAGCCGCGCTCGCTTCGGGCCAGCACTATGTCAACCACCGCTGGTTGGGCGGCATGCTGACCAACTGGAAGACCATCAGCGAACGCATCAAGTTTCTTAAGTCGCTCGACGAGCGCCTTGCCGGCGACACCGCAGGTCTGACCAAGAAGGAAGTCCTCGACCTGACCCGCAAGCGCGACAAGCTCGAGCTGTCGCTCGGCGGTATCCGCAACATGGGCGGCATTCCTGACGTGATGTTCGTGATCGACGCCAACATGGAAGACCTGGCGATCAAGGAAGCCAACGTGCTCGGCATCCCGGTCGTCGCCGTGCTCGACACCAATGTCGATCCTGAAGGCATCGCCTTCCCGATCCCGGGCAACGACGACGCTGCGCGCGCTATCCGCCTGTACTGCGAAGCCGTCGCCGAAGCTGCGAAGAGCGGCAAGGGCGAAGGCGTGCAGGATTCGGGTGCCGATGTCGGCGCAATGGAAAATCCGCCGGAAGAAACCGCGGCGGCTTGAGCCCTCCATTGACCGGGTGCCATCACGCGCCCGTCACAAAGCGGAGTTAAGCGCCGGGCCGCCCCCCCAGTTGGCCCGGTGTCCGCGTATCATACGAAGAAGGAAACTATCATGGCTGCATTCACTGCCGCTGACGTAAAGGCCCTGCGCGAAAAGACCGGCGCGGGCATGATGGACGCCAAGAAGGCCCTCGAAGGCGCCAATGGCGATATCGAAGCCGCAGTCGACGCGCTGCGCGCCAAGGGCCTCGCTACCGCCCAGAAGAAGTCGAGCCGTACCGCGGCCGAAGGTCTCGTCGGCGTTGCCGTCGAAGGCACCAAGGGCGTGGCCGTCGAGGTGAACTCGGAAACCGACTTCGTCGCCAAGAACGACAAGTTCCAGGATTTCGTGCGCAAGACCACGCAGGTCGCGCTCAACGCATCGAATGACGACGTCGAAGCGCTCAAGGCCGCTGCCTATCCCGATGGCGGAACCGTTGCCGACAAGCTGACCGACAATGTTGCGACCATCGGCGAGAACCAGCAGGTTCGCCGGATGAAGAGCGTTTCGGTCACCAACGGCGTGATCGTGCCTTACATGCACAATGCCGTCGCGCCCGACCTCGGCAAGATCGGCGTGCTCGTTGCGCTCGAGAGCGAAGGCGATGCCGCCAAGCTCGAAGAGCTCGGCAAGAAGCTCGCCATGCACATTGCCGCGGCCTTCCCGCAGGCGCTGACCGCCGAAGGTCTGGATCCGGCCGTGATCGAGCGCGAACGCGCGATCGCCAAGGAAAAGGCTGCCGAAAGCGGCAAGCCCGAAAACGTCCAGGAAAAGATGGTCGAAGGCGCGATCAACAAATACGCCAAGGAAAACGCGCTGCTCAGCCAGATCTTCGTGATGGACAACAAGACCCCCATAGCGCAGGTCGTCGAGCAGGCCGGCAAGGATGTCGGGGCCAAGGTCGAGCTGGTGGATTACGTCCGTTTTCAGCTGGGCGAAGGCATCGAGAAGGAAGAAGCCGACTTCGCCGCAGAGGTCGCTGCTGCCGTCGCCGGCTGATTCTGTGTATTTCGCAAAATAAAAAACTGGCAAAGCAGTTCCTTCTATGAGCAATTGGCGAAGCCCGTAGTTATTCGGGTCGCTCGTATTCGGGAACGGTCGTCGGACTTCGGTTCGGCGGCCGTTTTCGTAAGCAACGCCGATTCGGTCGAATCCCTTCTGCTCCGACCGGCTGCGACCGGATTTCTGGTCGTGACGCCATGGCGAAGCGGGCGCTCGCTCCGGCGTTGGAAAACGGCCGATCGCGAATTCCGCCACAATCCGCGCACTTGGCAGCGGCCTGTTGGCGCTCTAAGGCCGCGCAAACTTCTGCCAAGCGAGAATCCATGCCTCTATCGACGATGAAACGTGTCCTCCTGAAGCTCTCGGGCGAAGTCTTGATGGGCGACCAGCAGTTCGGGATCGATCCGGCCTTCGTCATGGAACTGGCCAAGGAGGTGAAGACTGCCAAGGAAACCGGGCTCGAAATCTGCCTGGTCATCGGCGGCGGCAATATCTTTCGCGGGATGGCCGGGGCGGCGCAGGGGATGGACCGCGCGCAGGCCGACTACATGGGCATGCTCGCGACGGTGATGAACGCGCTGGCGATGCAAAGCGCGCTCGAACAGCTCGGGGTGCAAACACGCGTGCAGAGTGCGGTGCAGATGGACCAGGTCTGTGAGCCGGTGATCCGCAGACGGGCCGAACGCCACCTCGAAAAGGGCCGCGTGGTGATCTTTGCCGCCGGCGTCGGCGCGCCCTATTTCACCACCGACAGCGGTGCGGCGCTACGCGCGGCGGAAATGAGATGCGACGCGCTGTTGAAGGGTACCAGCGTCGACGGGGTATATGACAGCGACCCCAAGAAGAATGCGGACGCAAAGCGCTTTGAAACCGTAAGTTACGGTAAGGTTCTGGCCGACGATCTCAAGGTCATGGATGCCAGCGCCGTGGCCCTGTGCCGCGACAACAATATCCCGATCGTCGTCTTCTCGATCCGCGAAAAGGGCAATCTCGCCCGCGTGCTGAGCGGCGAGGGCACGCAGACGATCGTCACGAACACAGAAAAGTAAGAGGAATCCGCCATGGCCAAGTACGACAAAGCCGATATCGAGCGCCGCATGAAGGGTGCCATCGAAAGCCTCAAGAGCGATCTGGCGGGTCTGCGCACCGGCCGGGCCAATACCAGCCTGCTCGATCCAGTGATGGTCGAGGTCTATGGCGCGATGATGCCGCTGAATCAGGTTGCCACCGTGAGCGCCCCCGAACCGCGCATGCTGAGCGTGCAGGTATGGGACAAGGCCAATGTCACCGCGGTCGAAAAGGGCATTGCCAAGGCCAACCTCGGGCTCAACCCGATGGTCGACGGGCAGAATGTCCGCCTGCCGATGCCCGACCTGACCGAGGAGCGCCGCAAGGAACTCGCCAAGCTTGCCGGACAATATGCCGAACAGGCGAAGATCGCGATCCGCAATGTTCGCCGCGACGGCATGGAGGCGCTCAAGGAAGACGAGAAGAAGAAGGAAATCTCCGAGGACGAGCAAAAGCGCGGTGAGGACGAGGTCCAGAAGTTGACCGACAAGTATGTCGGTGAGGCCGATGTTGCCGCCGCGCAGAAGGAAAAGGAAATCCTGACGCAGTAAGGCGGCGGGACGCGGAGCGAGAGGATGAGTGGGGAAGGGCGGCACGCCCGGCATGTGGCCATCATCATGGATGGCAATGGCCGCTGGGCGAAACGCAAGCACCTGCCCCGCGCCATGGGGCATCGCAGGGGCGTGGAGGCCGTGCGCGAACTCGTACGTAGCCTCAAGGATACGCGTATCGAGTGTCTGACGCTCTACGCTTTCAGCAGCGAGAACTGGAAACGGCCCGAAGACGAGGTCGACGATCTGATGAATCTGATGCGCAGGTTCATCAAATCGGACTTGCCCGAATTTATCGCCAATGACGTCAAGCTCCATATCCTCGGCGATTGGCAGGGACTTGCGCCCGATATCGTCGCAATGCTCGAGGATGCCCTGGAGAAGACTTCTCACGGCTCGCGGACGCTGGCTGTGGCGCTCAACTACGGCTCGCACGCGGAAATTGCGCAGGCTGCGCGGAAGGCGGCGGAGGAGGGCGAAGTGACCGAGGAGTCGATCGAGCGCCATCTCTACAGCGCGCCATTACCACCGCTCGACCTTCTGATCCGCACCAGCGGCGAGATACGCCTGTCCAATTTTCTCTTGTGGCAGGCGGCATACGCGGAGATGCTGTTCGTCGACGTGCTGTGGCCGGACTTTACGCCGGATCATCTGAAGCACGCCTTGGCCGATTTCGCGGAGAGGGAGAGGCGATTTGGCGGACGCTGAAGCAGTGACGGATCAACCCGCACCGAAAAACCCGGACCTGCCGGTGCGGATCATCTCGGCCGCGGTGATGATCGTCGTCGCCGCTGGAGCGCTGGTAGCAGGCGATCCGTGGTTCGGCTGGTTCATCCTGGCGGTTGTGCTGGCCACGATGATCGAATTCGTGCTGCTGGTCGTCAAAGCGACGCAAAACATACCCTATCGCCTTGCCGGCATACTTGCCGGGGCGATCTATATAGGCATTGCGGGATATATGATTTCGCGCTTTCCGCTGCCGATCGTCGTCGGTGTGGTTGGCTCGGTCATTGCGGTGGATACCTTCGCCTATTTCTTCGGTCGCACTCTCGGGGGGCCGAAACTTGCGCCCTCGATCAGCCCGTCGAAGACCTGGGCGGGCCTGTTCGGCGGAATTGTCGGCGCAACGGTGTGGATCGGCGGCTGGATTTATGTCGCGGCCCGTGCCGTGTCGGGCGAAACGACGATGTTCTTCGACCTCGCCGAGGCGGGGCAGATCCTGGCTCTCGGTGCCTTGACCGCGGTCGCGGCGCAGGCAGGCGACCTCTTCGAAAGCTGGCTCAAGCGAAAGGCGGGAGTAAAAGACAGCTCTCGGCTGATTCCCGGACACGGCGGTGTTTTTGATCGCACCGACGGAATGATCCCGGTCATATTGCTGGCGGGCGTCTTGCTCGGCGCGGCGCGCTGATGCGCTCGATCTCCATCCTCGGCGCGACCGGCTCGGTAGGCGAGCAAACGCTCGACCTCGTCCGCCGCAATTCCGGGGACTGGAAGGTGGTCGCCTTGACCGCAAATTCGAATGTCGAGGGCCTGGCGAAGGCCGCGCGCGAGTTCGGAGCGCGCATTGCGGTGGTGGCCGATGAGCGCCGCCTTGGCGAGCTGCGCGATGCGCTTGCGGGCACCGGAATCGAAGCGGCGGCGGGTCGCGCGGCATTGTGCGAAGCTGCTTCGCGCCCGGTCGATATCACCGTCGCCGCCATCGTCGGCTGCGCCGGGCTTGGCCCGGTCATGGCCGCGATCGAGCAGGGCGGCACCATCGCATTGGCGAACAAAGAGGCGCTGGTGTCCGCCGGAGAAGTCATGACCGCGGCGGTCGCGAAGCACGGCGCGACCCTGTTGCCGGTCGATAGCGAGCACAACGCTATCTTCCAGTGCCTGCAGGGCGGCCGGATCGAGGATGTACGTTCGATCACGCTAACGGCCAGCGGCGGGCCGCTGCGCACGGTTGCGGATCTTTCCGCGGTGACGCCCGAGCAGGCCATCGCGCATCCCAACTGGGACATGGGCGCCAAGATCAGCGTCGATTCCGCGACCATGTTCAACAAGGGTCTCGAACTGATCGAGGCACACCACCTGTTCCCGATCGATCTCGAGCGCATCCGGATCGTGGTTCACCCGCAAAGCGTGATCCACTCGATGGTCGAGTATCGCGACGGGTCGACTTTGGCTCAGCTCGGACCATCCGACATGCGGGTGCCGATCGCCTCCTGCCTCGCCTGGCCGGCGCGGATGGATACGCCGATGGCACCGCTCGACCTGCCCGCCATCGGCGAGATGACTTTTTTTGCCCCTGACGAAGTGCGGTTCCCCGCGACGAAGCTCGCCCGCGAGGCCGCGGAAGCGGGCGGGGCGGCGCCGGCGATGCTCAATGCCGCAAACGAAGTGGCGGTTGCAGCTTTCCTGACGCGTAAGATTGCGTTCAGCAGGATTGCGGTAGTGGTGGAAAGCGTCCTCCAGCAAGGCGACTTGCCTAATGCGCCGCGGACCCTCGAAGAGGTTATGCGCGTTGACGAGGACGCACGTATCCGTGCCACCCACTTGCTGGAGCCCGCCTGACCTTGGAATTCGACCTGCCCCTTTGGCTTTATTACGTAATCGGCTTCCCGCTGCTGTTGGGGCCGCTGGTCACCTTTCACGAACTCGGCCACTATCTCGTCGGCCGCTGGTTCGGCGTGCACGCAGAGGCTTTCTCGGTCGGTTTCGGCGAGGAAATCTGGGGCTTCACCGACAAACGTGGCACGCGCTGGAAGCTTAGCGCGCTCCCACTTGGCGGCTATGTCCAGTTCAAGGGCGACATGAACCCGGCCAGCATTCCCGATGCTGAAGCGACCGCGCGTGCCAGCGCCGAGGAGCGCACGGGCAGCTTCCATCACGCCGCCCTGTGGAAGCGCGCGCTGATCGTCTTCGCCGGTCCGGCGACCAATATCTTGCTGACGCTCGGCATTTTCGCGAGCTTCTTCGCGTTCTACGGCAAGCCTGTGCCCGCCGATGTCGATCAGCAGATGACGGTGGCCGAATTCGCCGAAATCTCGACTGCACGTGAAGCCGGTATTGCAGTCGGCGACCGGATTGTCGCTGTCGAGGGCGAGCGCGTCGAGGATTTCCGCGACGTGCAGGATTCGGTGATGCTTTATCCTGGTCGCACGCTGGACATCACCGTCGTGCGTGACGGCGCGGAACGGACTTTCGCCGTACCGGTGCGCAGTGTCGAGATGACCGATCGGTTCGGCAATGCCTCGAGAATCGGCATGATAGGTGTCGCTTCGGGCGGGTCGGAGCTCGAATTCGTGCCTCAGGGGCTGGGGTCTTCGCTGGGCCTGGCGGTCGATCATTCGATCGGCATCGTCGACATGATGGTGACGGGAATCGGTCAGATCTTCACCGGTGAACGGTCGGTTCAGGAACTCGGCGGGCCGGTGAAGATCGCCAAGTTCTCCGGCGAGCAGCTCAGTCTCGGCGCGATGGCCTTCATCAATTTCGCCGCGCTGATTTCGCTTAACTTGGCATTCATCAACCTCCTGCCAATCCCGGCCCTCGACGGCGGGCACCTGGCTTTCTACGCGGCAGAAGCGGTCCGCCGTAAGCCGGTCGGGCCCCGCGGTCAGGAAGTGGCGTACCGCGCCGGCGTGGCCCTCGTGCTGATGCTGATGGTGTTCGTCACGATCAACGATCTGGCGACGCTTCCCGTTTTCGGGAATTAGCCGGGGAAAGGGAGCGGGATACCGGCAATTTACCGCAGCAACGCTTGATCGGCGAAGGCGCATCGGGCAGGGGACGGCAGGGCTGCCCCGCTCAGTGCGGCCTGACGCCGGATCGGGGCTGCGACAGCCGGGTCTGCTGTAAGTGCAACGAGGACGGGAATCTCCTTGTCGATGACTGATTTTGCTTTTGCCGCCACGCGACGCAAGAACCCTGCCGCGCGGCTGGCGATCGGCCTGTTGGCCGGCACCATGCTTGCAGGGATGCCCGCTATGGCCTTCGCACAGGAAGAGGGCGCGGAAACGCCGGCCCCGGCGCTGGTCGTACAGCAGGATGTTGTGCAGACCATCGCCGTGAGCGGCGCCCAGCGTCTCGAGCCGCAGACGATCCTGTCCTACATCAAACTGCGCCCAGGCGATGTCTGGACGCAGGCGGCCGGCGACGAGGTCCTCAAGGACCTTTACGCGACCGAACTCTTTTCCACCGCCAGCGTTGTGAACAATGATGGCAATGTGGTGATCACGATCGTCGAGAACCCGGTGATCAATCGGATTATCCTGGAGGGTAACCGGCGGATCAAGAACGACAAGATCCTGCCCGAGATCAAACTTTCGCCGCGCCAGATATTCACCCGTTCGAAGGTCCGCGCCGACGTGGCGCGCATTATCGAACTCTACAAGCGCCAGGGCCGCTTCGCCGCTACCGTCGAACCGAAGATGGTCGAACTGTCGCAAAACCGCGTCGATATCGTCTTCGAAATAAGCGAGGGTCCCAAATCCAAGGTCCGCCAGATCAACATCATCGGCAATGAGGCCTTCTCCGACGGCGAGCTGCGCGGCGAGATGGTGACCAAGCAAGCGCGTCTCACCAGCTTCCTCAGTTCGAACACCAGCTACGACCCCGATCGGTTGGCCTTCGACCAGCAGAAATTGCGCCAATTCTATCTGACCGAAGGCTACGCCGATTTTCGCGTTGTCTCCGCAGTCGCCGAACTGACGCCGGACAAGCGCGATTTTATCATCACCTATGTGGTCGAGGAGGGCGAGCGGTACAAATTTGGCGATGTGTCGGTCGACTCTCAGATCCGCGACTTCGACAATGACGCGATGACCGCGCGCCTGCCAATGCAGGGGGGGGACTGGTACGACGCCAAGCTCGTAGAAGACACGGTCGAGCAGTTGAGCGAGCTGGCCGGCACTTTCGGCTACGCCTTTGCCGATGTGCAGCCGCAGTTCCGCCGCAATCCCGACGACCTGACGATGAACGTGACCTTCGTGCTTCGCGAAGCGCCGCGCGTCTATGTCGAGCGGATCGATGTGAACGGCAATACGCTGACGCAGGACAAGGTCGTGCGCCGCGAATTCCGGCTTGCAGAAGGGGATGCCTTCAATTCGCTGTCGGTCGCGCGTTCGACCGCGCGTATCAATTCGCTCGGCTATTTCCAGGAAAACTTCGAGATCAACCAGGTCGAGGGCAGCGCACCCGATCGGATCGTGCTCGAAGCCAATGTCGAAGAACAGGCAACCGGCGAATTGCAGCTGTCGGCGGGCTTTTCGAGCCTTGAGAGCTTCATCCTTGCTGGCTCCATCCGGCAGCGCAATTTCCGTGGCCGCGGCCAGACGGTCGGCTTGAGCCTGAACTATTCGCGCTTCTCGCAATCGGCACAGGTGAGCTTCAGCGAACCCTATGTGTTCGACCGGAACATTTCCGCCGGCGTCGACATTTATCGCCGCGATCTCAACAGCTTCAACTTCCGCAACAACGAACGCAATACGACGTATGAGCAGTCGCAAACAGGCATCTCGATCCGTGCCGGCGTCCCGTTGACCGAATATGTAAGTGCGATTGGCAGCTACACTTTCGAATATGAGGATGTAAGTCTCGACGAGTCGATCTATTTCTCCGATCGCGATGGCGATGGAGTGGCGACCTGCGACCCTTTGCGGGCCAGCCGCTTCCTTTGTGAAGCCATCGGTGAACGGACGAGTTCGATTGTCGGGCTAACGCTTACCTACAATACGCTCGACAGTCGCCTTCGACCGACTCGCGGTGAAAGGGTGAGTTGGACGACCGAGTTTGCCGGGCTCGGCGGTGACGTGAAATATGTCCGTTCGCGCGCCCAGGCGGGTAAGTTTTGGCCGGTCGGGGGTGGTTTCATCTTCTCGGTCACCGGTGAAGGGGGGTGGATACGCAGCCTTGAAGACAACGACGTCGCTGGTCGCGACGATGTCCTTCTGACCGATCGATTCTTCCTTGGCGAACCGCAGTTCCGGGGTTTCGATATTCGCGGTGTTGGCCCCCGCATCGTACGCCTGTCCTATATCGATGACGACGAAGATCCGACGACGCCGGATGTGCCCGAGTCGATCGAAGATGCCCTGGCGGGCAACAACCGCGTCGACGATGCCTTGGGTGGCAAGGCATACTACCTCGGCAGGGCCGAACTCGAAATTCCTTTGGGCAGCGGTGCGCGCGAAATGGGCCTGCGGCCGTCGATCTTTCTCGACGTCGGCTCGCTGTTCAGCGTCACTCGTCCCATACTGCAGGATTTCCCTAACGGGGTGCAGAACACCGACGCCAATGGAAATCTCGAGTATCTCCAGAGTTCGCTCGATGCGGACGGGAATACGGTTGTAACCGTCGTCACCGACCCCATCGCGCCCGATGGAACTGCCAACGAGCCGAACATCATTTTTCCGGCCTTCCGGGAAGTGTTCGTGGGCGATAGCCCGTCGCCGCGCATTTCGGTCGGTTTCGGGGTCAACTGGAACTCGCCTTTCGGTCCATTCAGGATCGATATCTCTCACGTGCTCAAGAAGCAGGTCGGAGACGATACCAAGACCTTCTCCTTCAATGTAGGAACGCAATTCTAATGAAACTCTTTGCCAAAGCCATTGCTGCCGCCGCTCTTGCAGGCACAGCAGCCATCGCGACCCCCGCCGCTGCACAGGTCAACGGCATCGCAACCAGCAGCCCCGAAGCGGTGATCGTGCGCAGTCAGGCGCGCATCAACGCCTACCAGCAGATCGACCAGCAATATTCGGCGCAGATTACCCAGCTGCGTACGCTTCGCCAGGAAATGCAGACGCTGCAACAGAGCCTCGATACCGATAACAACGGCCAGCTCACGCAGGCCGAAGCGCAGGCCAACCCGACTGTCGTCCAGCAGATCCAGCAGAAGGAGCAGCAGCTTGCGCAGACGTCGCAGCCGATCGTGCTTGCGCAAACCTACGCCATCGAGCAGCTGATCGACGATTACCAGAATGTTCAGCAGCAGGTCGTGCAGCAGAAGAATATCCAGCTCTTGCTTACTCCGGACGCCATCCAGTGGGCCCCCGAGGGTGTCAACGTGACGAGCGATCTCGTGGCGGCAATGAACCAGCGTGTGCCGAGCGTACAGATCACGCCGCCGCAGGGCTGGCGCCCGCGTCAGGAATCGCTGCAGACGCAGCAGACGGTTTCGCAGGTCCTGCTGGGCGTCGCGCAGCAACAGGCCGCCCAGCAAGCCGCGCAGCAGCAGCAGCAGCCGGCGACGCAGCCGACCGGTCGCTGATCGTAGCAGCAGGAGCAGGGGAATGAGCGAAACCGGTTTCGACGTCGTCGAGGTGCTGAAGCGCCTGCCGCATCGCTATCCCCTGCTGCTGGTCGATCGGGTCAAGGAACTGGCCGTCGACGAGCGCATTCATGCGGTCAAGGCGGTCAGCTTCAACGAGGATTTCTTCCAGGGGCATTTCCCCGGCGCGCCGATTATGCCCGGTGTGCTCCAGATCGAGGCGCTGGCGCAGGCCGCGGGTGTGCTCGCGGTTGAAAGCCTCGGCCTCGCGGGTTCGGGCAAGCTCGTCTACTTCATGGCGATCGAGAATGCGAAGTTCCGTGCGCCAGTGACGCCCGGCGTGCTGCTCGATCTGAAGGCCGAATTCGTCCAGAAGCGCTCCCGTGTGTGCAAATTTGCGGGCGAGGCTTCGGTCGATGGCAAGGTGACCTGTGAAGTGCAGTTTACCGCGATGATTGCCGACGCACCCGAATAAGGTTGCCAAATTCGGCGCTCGCGGCTATGCGCGCGCCTTCTCCACAACACAGCTGGACCGGTCGGAACCGTTCCGAGGCTAGAAGGACGTTTACAATGAAGGCCGAAGGTCACCCCGATTACCACATGATCACGGTCAAGATGACCGATGGTACCGAATTCCAGACGCGCTCCACCTGGGGCAGCGAGGGCGATACGCTGACGCTCGATATCGACCCGACCAGCCACCCGGCATGGACCGGCGGCACCAAGCAGATTCAGGAAGGCGGCCGCGTTGCAGCCTTCAACAAGCGTTTCGGCGGCCTGTCGCTCAAGAAGAACTGAGCGCGGCGAGCCTCGAAGTTTTGGGAAGGGCGGTCCTGCGAGGCCGCCCTTTTTGTTTCGACCGATCAGTCTGCACACTCGATACAGCGCGTCGCGATCGGTCGAGCTTCGAGGCGGGCGCGTGCGATCTGCTTCCCGCAGCGGCTGCAGGCGCCATAGGTCCCGTTCTCGATCCGCAACAGCGCCATGCGTACCTGTCCGATCTCCTGCCGCAGGACATCGTCAATTCCTTCCAAGGCTTCGTCGTCCGCGAGATCGACCGCCTGTTCGCTCGAATCTGCGTCGAGCGGGTGGCGCAGGTCATCTTCGATGACCTCGGCGCGTGCGAGCAGATCTGCGAGGCGTGTTTGCAGCTTGGCGCGAATATCGCTGTAGTCGGTCATTACCACACTCCCGATTGGTCCAATTCTCGCTGACTACCATGAATGCCACGAGCGAAATTTGTCTTGCGTCAATTTTCGCTGCGTTCGAACCGCATGATGCCGACGTAGCTGTATTCGCCGCCATCAGCGGGATGGCTTTGGCCATCGAATACCGGAACCTCGGGCAGATCGTAAATCGTCAACCCGTCCACGCAAGCGAGATTGAGACCGTATTGGTCGGGTTCGGAGCGCAGTTGGTGGAACGGGTGTATACCGCACTTCGAACAGAACCGGTGCTTCGCCTGCCCGCTGCCGAAGGTATATAGC
This sequence comes from Erythrobacter sp. AP23, assembly GCF_001542855.1. Taxonomy (GTDB): domain Bacteria; phylum Pseudomonadota; class Alphaproteobacteria; order Sphingomonadales; family Sphingomonadaceae; genus Qipengyuania. The sequence continues at coordinate 74,979 of NZ_LNBY01000001.1, forward strand.
ACAAGGGCATCTCGCCCCGCCGTGATCTCGAGGCTGGCCATGGGTACATCGAGCATCACCACCCCCTTCATCGCGCAGATCGTGCAATTGCACCGCCGGATTACGGGCTCCTCGGGCATGGTGAAGCGGAACCGAACCGTCCTGCAATGAGAGCCGCCTTCGTAGATCTTGCCGCCCTCGATCACCTCACCATCCCCAGGGTTTCTCGCGATACCATTTGGTGATGACGTATTTGAGCCCTTTGCGCACCTTCATGCCGTGGTGGAGCGTATTGGGATTCTCGCTGAGATCGGGGCGGCGGTTGTTCCAGCAGATCAGCTTGCCCGCCTCGGGCTGGAAGGTTTTTCCCACCGCCTTGAACCGCGTCGCGCCGCCGGCCTCGACGTCGTTAAGATAGATCATGAATGTCCAGGTTCGCTGCCCGGCAACCGAGCAGTATTTGGCCCAGTCGGAACCGCCCGGATTGAAATAGTCGCAATGCGGTTTAAATTCCTGTCCAACCTCGTAACGCTGGCCTTGCAGCGGTTCGCCATGCGCCGGATCGATTCCATTCAGCGCATACAGCCGCTCTTCCAGCGATCGCACGGCGGGCTCGTCCGTTTCGAGATCGCATGTCTCGCTGGTGCGAAAATAGCGATCATCGCCCGCATCGGCGAGCGTCGAGGGACGGCGATCCTGTTCGATCAGGCGAATCAGTTCTTCGCGCAGATCGTGAGGCACGAAGTCACGCAGTTGAAACAGTTCAAGTTTGTCGCTCGGCACGCGTTGCATTCCTTCGACCATCAGCAAGCGCTCGCTGGAAGATTCGCCGGGACCCTTCATCGCAGCAAGGATAGCGCGCTTGCAGTTCCCGGCAACTGCGAAAGAATGTTGCGCAGGGCGCGGGTGATTGCGATTTTCGCTTCCCAATCGGCCCTCATTGTGCAACAGGCACGCGCCGTTGCGTTGGGCGGGTTGACGCTGCCGCGCGCAAGCGTATCAGGCCCCCCTTTCCCGGGCGGTTCCGGGGGCATGTGGCGATCGTAGCTCAGTTGGTTAGAGCGCCGGTTTGTGGTACCGGAGGTCGCGGGTTCGAACCCCGTCGATCGCCCCATTTTCTCCCCTCTTGTTGGCCGTCCTTCAACGCTCTTAGGGGGCAAGCAGGCATGACGGCGTTCTGGACCGAAGCGGATTTCGACGACCACGAACTGGTCGAGGTAGTTCGCGATGCGAAACGCGGCCTGACTGCGATCATCGCGCTGCACTCCACCCATCTCGGCCCAGGCGCGGGAGGTACGCGCTTCTGGCACTATACCGAACCCGCCGATGCCATGCGCGATGCGCTGCGCCTGTCGCGCGGCATGAGCTACAAGAACGCCATGGCCGGCCTGCCGATGGGTGGTGGCAAGGCAGTCATTCTCGCCGAGAAGGACAAGACCAAGACGCCCGAAATGCTCGCTGCCTTCGCCGATGCCGTCGAAGCGCTGGGCGGGCAATATGTTACCGCCGAGGACGTCGGCATATGCGAAGCCGACATGGCAGCGGTGGCCGAGCGCACGCAATACGTTTCGGGCCTGCCGGTCGAGGGCGAGGATGCGGCTGGCGGAGATCCGGGGCCCTTTACCGCGCTTGGGATTTTCCTCGGCATCAAGGCTGCGATTCGACACAAGTTGGGCAAGGACAGCGTAGAAGGCGTGCATGTTGCGCTCCAGGGTACCGGCAGCGTTGGCGGCGGTGTCGCCCGCTTGTTGGCTCGCGACGGCGCCAAGCTGACCCTGTCGGACATCCATCACGACCGCGCCGAAGCCCTGGCCGCCGAGCTCGGCGCGGATACGGCCGCGTCCGATGCGATAATGTCGGTCGCATGCGATGTCTTCAGTCCCAATGCGCTGGGCGCGATTCTCGATGACGAAGGCATCGCGCGGCTAGATTGCCAGATCGTGGCAGGCGGTGCGAACAACCAGCTGCGCCGCCCCGAGCATGGGCCCATGCTGGCCGAGCGCGGTATCCTCTATGCGCCCGATTACGTTATCAATGCAGGCGGAATCATCTCGGTTACTCTCGAGTATCTGTGCCGCAAGGACAAGGCGCCTTGCGACATCAACGAAGTGCGCAAGCGCATCGCGCTGATCCCGGGACGGCTCGAGCAGATCTGGCACGAAAGCGACAGAAGCGGCGCCTCACCGGATCAGGTTGCCGACCGCATGGCGCAGGAACTGATCGGTCGCTGAACTGCGCTCTTGCGACGCCGGGTGAGCGCTGTCAAAGCGGGGCGGAACGGTAATTTTCGATGCACGGCTTCGCGAACCCCAAACGCTTCCTCACGCTCGCCAGCTTGCTGACCCCGCTGTTGTTGGTCGGCGGCCTGCTAGTGAGCGCTGCGGCGCTCTATTGGGGCCTGTTTCACGTCCCGCCCGATCGATTGATGGGGGAAACGGTACGAATTCTGTTCCTTCACGTTCCAGCCGCATGGCTGGGAATGGGGGGATGGAGCGCGATTGCGATTGCCAGCCTCGTCTTCCTCGTCTGGCGGCACCCACTGGCCGCGCTTGCCGCCCGCGCCGCGGCGGTGCCGGGGCTGGTCTTTACAGTGATATGCCTTGCCACCGGTTCGATCTGGGGGCGCCCGACCTGGGGCACGTGGTGGGTGTGGGACGGCCGACTGACGAGCATGCTGGTGCTGGCCTTTCTTTATCTCGCCTATATCGCGCTGGCACAGGCAGCCGAGCGTGAGGGTGTATCCGCGCGCATTCCGGCGATCTTCGGCCTGCTCGGCGCAATCAACATCCCGATCATCAACCGCAGCGTCGTGTGGTGGAACTCGCTCCACCAGCCTCCGAGCATAACGATGGGTAAGAGCGCCATCGACGGCGAATTTCTGGCGCCGCTGCTGGTCGCGGTGCTGGGCTTCTCGCTTGTGTTCGGAGGTGTGGTCCTCGCCCGCATGCGCGCATTACTTGCCGATATCCAGGCCGAGGCGCGCCTGCGTCGCCGGGCGATGGAGTCTGCATGATGAGGGAAGCGCTCGACCAGTGGGATTTCGTTGTCGCAGCCTATGCGGTGGGTATCGTCGGCACGCTTGCCATGGTGGCTTGGGCGTGGATCGACATGAAGCGTGCGGAAAAGCGCCGCGCGGAGAGCAGGCGTAAATGAACGCATTGAAACCCAAGCACCAGCGGCTCGTTCTGGTCGTCCTTGCCTTGGTTGCACTGGTCGGGGCGGGCCTTCTGGCGGCGTATGCCCTGCGCAACCAGGCGAGCTACTTCTACCTCCCCGAGCAGATGTTAGCCGACCCGCCCGAAGTGGGTCAGGCAGTACGGCTTGGCGGCATGGTCGAGGAAGGCTCGCTGCACACCGCCGCCGACGGCATCACGCTGACCTTTGCCGTTACAGGCAATGACGGTTCGCGCGTGCCGGTCCGTTTCAGCGGCATCGCGCCCGACCTCTTCGTCGAAGGTTCGGGCGTGGTGGCCGAGGGGCGCCTCGGCGCCGATGGCACTTTCGTGGCCGACAACCTCCTCGCAAAGCATGATGAGAATTACGTCCCGCGCGAGCTGCAGGAAATGGAGCAGCACCAGGCCGCTAAGATGGCCGAGGAAACGACGGTCGGTCTCGAATGATTGCAGAACTCGGCCTTGCAGCCCTGTGGCTCGCCGCGGCGCTAGCCGCATTGCAGATGATCGCGGGCTTCATGGCGGTGCGTCAGGGCGCTTCGAGCGAGCTTGCCAGCCTGATCCGCCCTGCCGCGGTGGTGCAGGGCGTGTTGGTGACTTTCTCCTTCGCCATGCTGGTATGGTTGTTCGCGATCACCGATCTCTCAGTGAAGCTGGTGGCCTCGAATTCCCATTCCATGAAACCGCTGATCTTCAAGCTCTCGGGTAGTTTCGGAAATCATGAGGGCTCGATGCTGCTGTGGGTTATGGTGATGGGCCTTGCCGGCGCACTGATCGCCGCGGTCGAAAAGCGCCTGCCGGAAAATACGATGAATGCGACGCTGGCAGCGCAGGGCGTGGTTTCGCTTGGTTTCTACGCCTTCCTGCTGCTGAGTTCGAACCCCTTCGAGCGCCTTCCGACACCGGCAGCGGAAGGCATGGGCTTAAACCCGCTGCTGCAGGATATCGGCCTCGTCTTCCATCCGCCTACGCTCTATCTGGGCTATGTCGGCCTTTCGGTTGCCTTCAGCTTCGCAGTGGGCGCATTGCTTACACGACAGGTGACGCCGAATTTCGCACGCGCGATGCGACCCTGGGTCCTGGGCGCCTGGGTGATGCTGACTATCGGGATCACCGCGGGAAGTTATTGGGCCTATTACGAACTCGGCTGGGGTGGCTGGTGGTTCTGGGACCCGGTGGAAAACGCCTCGCTCATGCCATGGCTCGCCGCGACTGCGCTGCTCCATTCGGCGAGTGTCCTCGCCAGCCGCGACGCCTTGCGCACCTGGACCATCATGCTCGGCGTGGTCGCATTTTCGATGAGCATGGTGGGCACCTTCCTCGTGCGTTCGGGCATCCTCACCAGCGTGCATGCCTTCGCGGTCGACCCGGAACGCGGCACCTTCATCCTAGTCTTGCTCGGCATTTTCATCGGTGGGGCGCTGCTGCTATTCGCCCTGCGCGCGAATACGATCAGGGAGGGGGAGCGGTTCGCGCTGGCCAGCCGTGAGGGGGCGCTGGTGTTCAACAACGTCATGTTGAGCGCGATTCTCGCCATCGTCTTACTCGGCACGCTCTACCCACTTCTGACCGAGGCGTTCGACGTGCGCGTTTCGGTCGGTCCGCCTTACTTCAATCCCGTAGGGGCGATCTTCACCATCCCGATGTTCGCCGTCATGGCGGTGGGACCGCTGCTGCGTTGGCGGCAGGACCGGATCGACCGGATCGGCAAGGAAGTCGCCCTGTTTGCCGCGCTGGTGCTGGCCGCGCTGGTCCTGGTGAGCCTGCTTTCCGAGATTGCCATCCTGCCGCTGCTGGGTCTTGCATTCGGTCTCGGCTTGGCCGTCGCCAGCCTGATGCCGCTACGCAGGCGCAAGCTTTCGCGCACGCCGCTGTCCACCTGGGGGATGATCGTGGCGCATTTCGGTGTCGCCGTTGCGCTGCTCGGCATGGCGAGCGAAAGCGCTTTTACCGAGGAACGGCTGGCCGCGGTCGAGGAAGGCGGCAGCGCCACAGTCGGGCCGTGGACGGTGGTCCTACAGGGGGTCGAACCCGTCGCCGGACCAAACTGGACCGCGATCGAAGGACGGCTTGCGGCAAGCTATGGCGGAGGCGAGGCTCGGGTCCTCACCCCGCAATCGCGAAACTTTTGGGCGCCGCTGCAGCAAACCACCGAAAGCGCACTCTCTACCCGCTGGAACGGCCAGCTCTATGCCGTGGTCGGCGACCGCGCGGCCGATGGGCGCTGGCAATTGCGGCTATGGTGGAAGCCCTTCGTAACGCTGATCTGGTATGGCGGACTGCTGATTGCGCTGGGGGGTGTCCTTGCGTTGGTCGGCCGGGTCCATAGCGATCTGCGACACCGGCGCCTCGCTTCGCGCATTGCCGAACGGCGCGCCGACCGGGAGGCGGTCGCATGAGCTGGCGTCTTTGGGTCCCGCTGTTCGCTTTCGCGCTGTTCGTCGGCCTTGCCGCCTACCAGCTCACGCAGCCCAAGGACGAATTCGTCCAGAGCCGCATGGTCGGCGAGGAATTGCCCTATTTCGAGCTTCCGCCCGCGATGGACGGTGTCGAAGGCGTGTCCAATGCAAGTTTTGCCGACGGCCAGCCGCGCCTGCTCAATATCTGGGCGAGCTGGTGTCTGCCATGCATCGCCGAGGCACCGCATCTCGAAAGCCTGAAAGAGCAGGGCGCCGAAATCGTGGGCGTCGCTATTCGTGACCGGCCTGAGGACGTTGCGCGTTTCCTCGCGCAGCACGGCAATCCTTACAGCAGGATAGGACGTGACGATCTGTCCGAAGTACAACTCGCCATCGGATCGTCGGGCGTGCCCGAAACCTTCGTCATCGATGGCAGTGGGGTGATCCGTCACCAGCACATCGGCGATATCCGGGCCGATGACGTGCCACGCCTGCTGGCAGAGCTGGAGAAGGCCCGGTGATCCGCCCTCTCGTCGTTTCGTTCATCTTGATGCTCGCCTTCCCGCTTGCCGCCCAGCAGAGCATGCCGCCGGCACCCTATGCCTACCGCCAGCTCGACGATCCGGTGCAGGAGGCTGCCGCACAGGACCTCATGGAGACGCTGCGCTGCCTGAAATGCCAGTCGCAATCGATCGCCGATAGCGATGCGCCGATGGCGGGCGATATGCGTCACCAGGTCCGTATCCGGATCGCCGCGGGTGAAAGCCCCGACCAGATCCGCGGCTGGCTGACGCAGCGCTATGGCGACTATGTGAGCTATAAGCCGGTGGTAAGTGCGACGACCTGGCCGCTGTTTGCCATACCCATCCTGCTTTTGGCGCTCGCGGGCGGGGTGCTCCTCGGCAGGTACCGGAGGCGCGCATGAGTTGGCTGCCGATCCTCGCCCTGGCCGCACTGGTGTTCGGCCTTGCGGTGTATCTGCTCAAGCTCCCGCGCAGTCTGTGGATGCTGTTCGGATCGGCTCTGCTGTTCGGTTTGGCAGGCTATGCGATGCAAGGAAACCCCGGCCAGCCTGCCGCGCCTACCGCGCCGGTTGCCGAGGAGGCTTCGCAGACCGGCGAACTCCTGGTCGAGGCGCGGCGCGAGTTCTATCCCGAGGGTCGTCTGCCCTCGCGCTTCGTCGTCACCGCCGACGCCTTTACCCGGCGCGGCCAGCACGCGCAGGCAGCCAATTTCCTCCGCAATGCCGTGGCCGAGAATCCGCAAGACAGCGAGGCCTGGCTGGCACTGGGCAATGCGCTGGTCGAGCATGCCAACGGCCAGCTTACTGCGGCCGCGCTTTACGCATACTCGCGGTCCGAGCAGGTCGCTCCCGCCAATCCCGCACCGACCTATTTTCTTGGCCTCGCTTACCTTCGCGCAGGCGAGCCGGGACGGACCCTCGCACTGTGGCGCGAATTGCTCGAAAATGCGCCCGAAGGCACCGATTGGCGCGGGCCGCTTGCCGCGCGACTCGAACGTCTGGAAGCGATGCTGGGGGTAGGCCCTGTTTCTTCCACGGAAGAAACCGAAGGATAACAGCCCCATGCGCGACTTGTTGCGAGTGCGAAGCCTTGCTGCTAACGCCCGCGACTTCGCCACTTAGGCCGAGAGACACGATGTTGTCGGAACCCATTCCCGCATGACAGAAAACGCTCCCGCGTCATCCCCGCTGAACGAAGGTGTGCCGCCTGCGAATTCGCATGGCGGGCACGGCCGCAGCGGTTCGCGCGCGGCTCTGGCCGTGGGTGCGATCGGTATCGTCTTCGGCGATATCGGGACAAGCCCGCTCTATGCCTTTCGCGAGACCTTTTCCGGGGCGGCGAGCATTGCCATCGACCGGATGCACGTGCTGGGCGTGGTCAGCCTGATATTCTGGTCGATGCTGCTGGTCGTCGCGATCCAGTACGTTACCATCCTGATGCGTGCGGACAACAAGGGGCAGGGCGGCAGCCTTGCCCTTGTCGCACTGCTATCGCGCCATGTCGGCAAGACGAAATACGCCTGGCTCGTGGTTCTGCTGGGCGTGTTCGCCACGTCGCTATTCTATGGCGACAGCATGATCACCCCGGCCATATCGGTCCTTTCGGCTGTGGAGGGGCTGACCGTGGTCGACGAAGGATTGTCCTCCTACGTCATACCCATCGCGCTTGTGCTGCTGGTCTTCCTGTTCGTTCTCCAACGACGGGGCACGGCCAAGGTCGGGGCGCTGTTCGCCCCGGTGATGATCGTCTGGTTCCTGACGCTTGCCGGGCTGGGCCTCAACCAGATCATCCAGAACCCGGACATCCTCTGGGCGCTCAACCCCTACTACGCGGTGATGTTCTTCGTGACCGACGGTTTCATCGCCTTCCTTGCGATGGGCGCGGTGGTGCTGGCGGTGACGGGTTCCGAAGCGCTCTATTCGGACATGGGCCATTTCGGGCGCGGGCCGATGCGTCTGTCGTGGTTCGGTTTCGTCATGCCGTGCCTGCTGCTCAACTATTTTGGGCAGGGCGCGATGATCGCAGGGCTCCCGTCCGAGCAGGCGGCGGAAGTCGTCAAGAACCCCTTCTTCCTGCTGGCGAGCGAGGAATTCCGCCTCCCGCTGGTGATCCTCGCCACCGTGGCGACCTTCATCGCCAGCCAGGCGGTTATCTCGGGCGCCTTCAGCATCACGCATCAGGCGATGCAGCTGGGCTTCATGCCGCGGCTGTCGATCCGCCACACCAGCGAAACCGAAGCGGGCCAGATTTACATTCCGGTCGTCAACTGGGCGCTGATGGTGGCGGTCATCATCCTGGTGCTGACCTTCCAGACCTCCTCCAACCTTGCCAGCGCATACGGCATCGCGGTGACGGGCGCGGTGACGATCGACACGCTGCTGATGGGCGTGCTGTTCGTCGGCGTATGGAAGTGGAAGTGGTGGTACGCCGCGCCGGTGGTGATCTTCTTCCTGATCATCGACGGTGCCTATTTCGCCGCAAACCTGTTCAAGGTGCCCGATGGTGGCTGGTTCCCGCTGGTCGTGGGCCTCATTGCCTTCACCCTACTCACCACATGGGCGCGCGGTCGCAAGCTGATGCGCGACCGGATGAGCGAGACAGCGCTGCCGATCGAGATTTTCGCCAAAAGCGCCAAAAATTCCGCCACTCGCGTGCCCGGCACCGCCATCTTCATGGCCAGCCAGACGGCGGGCGTGCCTTCCGCGCTGCTGCACAATATCAAGCACAATAAGGTGCTGCACGAACGCGTGGTGATCCTGACCGTTCTGATCGCCGATGCACCCTATGTCGATCCGGAGGAGCGCTGCGAATATCACGACCTAGGCGACGGCTTCTATCGCGCGATCCTGCACTACGGCTTCATGGAAGAGACCGACGTTCCGCAGGGGCTGAAGAAGATGCAGCGCTGCGGCGGCGAGTTCGACATGATGCACACCAGCTTCTTCCTCAGCCGCCAGACGCTGCTCGCCAGCGACAAGCCCGGCATGCCGATCTGGCGCGAGAAAGTCTTCGCCTGGATGCTGCGCAATGCCGCGACCGCGATGGACTTCTTCCGGCTGCCAACCAACCGGGTGGTCGAGCTCGGGAGCCAGGTGGAAATCTAGTCTCTGTGGGGTAGGCTCGATACGGAGGGTCGTGTCGTGCGCGCTGCGAAGCTGCAGGAGGCTCTCTTGGACACCGTCATTCCGATCCCTGCATGGATCACTTTGATTTCGGCTACGATCATGGGAGGCGTATATTTCGCCTTCTCCACTTTCATGATGCCCTCGCTCGACGCGCTCGGAAGCGCGCGTGGCATGGAGGCGATGCAGTCGATCAACAAGGTGATTGTGCGATCGCTTTTTCTACCGGTGTTTTTCGGGGGCACGCTCACGAGCGCAGCCGTTGCAGTTGTTGGTCTCTACGACATGGGTCGGCCCGGTGCGGTCATGCTCGTGGCGGGTGGAGCCCTCTATTTCTTCGGCATGTTCGTTGTGACGGTGGTCGGTAAGGTGCCGCTCAACAATGCCCTTGAGACCGAAAAACCCGGCAGCCAAGCTGGCGATGTGATGTGGTCGCGATATCTGGCCGCATGGGTTCGATGGAACCATGTGCGGACCCTATCCTGCTTAGCCTCGACCATCTGCTTGGTGAGCGCGATCGACCGGCTTGGCTAGATTACTCACGCCGTCGGCGGTTCGTCCTTAATCACCTCGTCCTTTTCCTCCAGCGCCAGGCCATGCTTCAGCAGCATCGGGATCTGGGTGAAGGTGAACAGGAAGCTCAGCGGCATGAACACCCACAGCTTGGCCCAGAGCCAACTTTCGAAGCTCAGATGCAGGCGTAAGACCTCGTTGAGGCCGGCCATGAACACGAAAAACAGGCCCCAATTGCGCGACAGTTTGAGCCAGCCTTCGCGGTTCAGGCCTTCGAAGGCCGCCTCTAACAAGATCTGCAGTAGCGCCTTGCCGCGCAGCCAGCCGCCGATCAGCAGCGCGCCGAACAGCAAATAGATCGCGGTCGGCTTGATCTGGATGAACTTCTCGTCCTGCAGCCAGATGGTCAGCCCGCCGAACCCCACGATCAGCGCGGTCGAGAGGATCAACATCGGGCTGACATGGCCGAACTTGAACTTGCTGAAGACGAGTGCCACCACCGCCGCGATCATGAAGGCGATGGTGCCGTAGATCACCGCCGCGATCTCGCCGAAGGTCGAGGTCTCGGGCGGCTGGTAGAACTTGTAGACCCCGAGGAAGACCAGCAGCGGGCCATAGTCGACGAGGATGTTGAGCCAGCCGGATTTGGATTTGGGTGCGGTGTCTTCGGTCATCAAGCCACTCCCGCGATGACGCGCGCGACGAGGTCGGGGTCGAAGGGACGCAGATCGTCGATCTTCTCGCCCACGCCGATCGCATGGATCGGCAGGCCGTATTGCTCGGCCGCCTGCACCAGCACGCCGCCGCGCGCTGTGCCGTCGAGCTTGGTCATGACAAGGCCGGTGACCCCCGCGACTTCCTTGAACACGTCGATCTGGTTGAGCGCGTTCTGGCCATTGGTCGCATCAAGTACCAGCACCACGTCGTGCGGTGCTTCGGGATTGAGGCGGCCAAGAACTTTGCGGATCTTGGCCAGCTCGTCCATCAACTCGCGCTTGTTCTGGAGGCGGCCTGCCGTGTCGACGATGAGCACATCGGTGCCGATCTCGGTCGCTTTCTTGACGGCATCGAACACGATGCTGGCCGGATCGCCGCCCTCGGGGCCGCGCACGATCGGCACGTCGATGCGGTCGGCCCAAGTGGCGAGCTGGCCGATGGCCGCGGCGCGGAAAGTATCGCCTGCCGCCAGCATCACGGCGTAATCGTCTTCCTGGAAGAGATGCGCCAGCTTGGCGATGGTGGTGGTCTTGCCGCTGCCGTTGACGCCGATCACCAGCAGCACCTGCGGGCGCGGGAAGGCAGTGATCTCGAGCGGCTTGGCGACGGGACGCAGGATGGCGGCGATTTCCTCGGCCACCGCTTCCTTCAGCTCGGACTCGCTGATTTCGAGACCGAAACGCTTGGCGCGCAGCTTTTCGCGAATGCGCGCAGCAGCAGACGGGCCGAGATCCGACAGGATCAGCGCATCCTCGACATCGTCCAGTGTTGCATCGTCTAGCTTGGCCGTGCCCACCACTTCGGTGAGGTTGCTGGTCAGTTTTTCGGAGGTTTTGCGAAATCCTCCGAACAGCCGGTCGGTCCAGCTTTGCTTCTCTGTCATTCTAGAAGGCCATTCTCGTGCTTGGTCGGCGTGACCGCGATGATCGACCCGGCGGGCGTGCCTTCGGGTACGGAAACACGGGCGAAATGCGGCGTGTAGCCGGTCCCGTCACGCTCGGCGAGGACAGTGTGCGGCTTATCGACGAGCGTCGTCAGCCACTCGTCGCGCGCCTGCGTTGTGGCCGTGCGCAGTTGGGCCGCACGGCGTTTGATCTCGGCGCGTTCGACCTGCGGCATGCGCGCGGCGGGGGTGCCGGGGCGAGGCGAATAGGGAAAAATGTGCCCGTGGACTATTTTGAGTTCGCGAATAATCGAGAGATTGGCCGCATGATGCTCGTCGGTTTCGGTCGGAAAGCCCGCGATCAGGTCCGCGCCCACCGCCAGATCGGAGCGAAGCGCCGCCAGACGGGTGATCAGATCCACTGCATCGCCGCGCAGATGCCGCCGCTTCATGCGCTTGAGAATAAGATCGTGACCATGCTGCAGCGACAGGTGCAGGTGCGGCATCAGCCGCTGCTCATGGGCGAAAAGCTCGAACAGCAGTGGGTCGATTTCGATCCCGTCGAGCGAGGACATCCGCAGCCGCCGGAGCTGGGGGAAAGTGTCGAGCACCGCGCGCACCAGCTCGCCGAGCGGAGGCGCGCCAGGCAGATCGTGGCCCCATGACGTCACATCGACGCCGGTCAGCACCACTTCGGGCGCGCCATGGTCGAGATGACGTTCCACCTCGGCCAGAACCTGCGCGATGGTCAGCGAGCGACTGGGGCCGCGCCCTTGCGGGATGACGCAAAAGGTGCAGGCATGGTCGCACCCGTTCTGCACCGCGATAAAGGCGCGGGTGCGGTCCTGCGGGGCGGAGGGCGCCTCGGGCGGGATGTTCCAGGCACGGGCGTCGAGCTTGGAAGTGTTGGCGATCAGCCCGTCGACTTCGGGCATGGCGGCGAGCTGATCGCGCTCGATATCGGCAGCGCAGCCGGTCACCAGCAGGCGCGCATCGGGATTGGCACGGCGTGCGCGGCGGATCGCCTGGCGGGTCTGGCGCACGGCCTCGCTGGTCACCGCACAGCTGTTTACCACCACGAGGTCGCGTTCCTTCGCCAGCATGGCGCGGATTTGCTCGCTTTCGGAGATATTCAGGCGGCAACCGAGCGAAATGACTTGCGCCTCGCTCATGCGAAGTCGCCCCATTCGAAGCTGCCACGATAGCTTTCGGTCGCAGGGCCGGTCATGCGAATGCGGTTATCGTCGCCCCATGCGATCACGAGGTCTCCACCCGGCAGGGTCACGGTCACCTCGCGGTCGGCAAGTCCTCTGCGCATGGCGTGGATCGCTGTGGCGCAGGCCCCGGTGCCACAGGCGCGGGTGAGGCCGACGCCACGCTCCCACACGCGCAAGCGGATGTGTTCACGGTTCTCGATGGTAGCGACATTGACGTTGACACGTTCGGGGAACAGCGGATCGTTTTCGATCTCGGGTCCGACCTCGTCGAGCGGAACCGCGTCGGCATTTTCGACGAAGAAGATCACATGCGGATTACCGACATTGACCGCACCGGGCTGGTCGAGCCCGTCCCAGCCGACGGGCATTATCGCAGTGTCCATGGCGTAGGCGAGGGGAATCGCGTCCCAGTCGAAGCGCGGTTTGCCCATGTCGACGCTCGCTCCACCGCTTGCCGGTTCGACATGGATCACTCCACCAGACGTCTCCACGCTGGCGTCAGCTCCATGCAGCAACGCGACCGCGCGGCTCGCATTACCGCAAGCCTCTACCTCGCCGCCGTCATGATTGAAGATCCGCATGCGAAAATCGGCGGTTTCGCTGGGTTCGAGAAGGATCAGCTGGTCGCAGCCGATGCCGGTGCGCCGATCCGCCAGGGCCCGCGCAATCGCGGCATCGATTGCAGGAACAGCGCGCGCACGCGCATCGAGCACGACAAAGTCGTTGCCCAGCCCATGCATCTTGGTGAAATCGACGCGCATCCTGCGGCGCATCTATGCACTCGACGCGGAAGCGTCCAGTGTGCGTATCAGCCCGCGCGCTTGCCTTCGCCGCGCTTGGTCTCCTGTGCGGTGAAGTCGACTTCGGTCACGTTGTCGAGCTTGTCCTTGGAGAGAAGGCCCTTCTGGTTCAGCCGTTCCAGCACCTGCGCCGCCGGCTCGGGGCGACCATAGTGATAGCCTTGGCCCTTCATCGTGCCCATACGCTTCAGCGCTTCGAGCACGAATTCGTTTTCGATCCCTTCGGCGGTCACGGGAAGTTTCAGCCCGTCGCTCATGGCGAGGATTGCGTCGACCAGTTTGGCGCCGTGTTCGTCTTCCTTGAGTTCGGCGATGAAGGCCCGGTCTATCTTGAGCCTGTCGAATGGCAAGCTGCGGAGCTGTGCCAGGCTCGAATATCCGGTACCGAAATCGTCGAGGCTGACGCAGACACCCTGATTGCGCAGGCTGCTGATCATTGAGCGAACCATGCCGACATTGTCGTGCAGACAGCTCTCGGTAATCTCGATATCCAGCCTGTTGGGCGGGAAATTGTGCAGTACGAGCAATTTGAGCAGCTTTTGCGCAAACCACGGATCGCGCATCTGCACGGGCGAGATGTTGACCGACAGCGTGAGCTCCGAATCCCACTGTTTGGCATCCTCGAAGGCCTGCTCGATCAGCGCTTCGCTCATCTCTCCTATCACACCGATTTCTTCGGCTATGGGAATGAAGATGTCCGGGCCGACCACGCCCATTTCGGGCGATTCCCAGCGCGCCAGCATTTCGAAACCGACCAGCTCGCCACTCTCGATATCGATCTGTTGTTCGTAGTACGGCCTAAATTCGCCATTGGCGATGCCGCGGCGGATGCCCGCCTCGAGCTCGTTGCGAAAACGCAGCTCGTTCTCCATCGACGGTTCGAACCAGTAGAACCGGTTCTTTCCCTGCTTCTTGGCGTGATACATGGCGATATCCGCCTTATGCATCAGCTTTTGCGCGGAAGGCGTGCCGTTGCGTACACCGTCCATCTGGGTGCTCGAGGCAATGCCGATCGACATGGTTACCTCGATCGCGGAATCGGCATATTCAACCGGCCGTGCGACCTGCTCGATCATTCGCGTCGCCAATTGGTCAACGCGGTCGGGAACCTGGGGAGGATAGGGCACGACGCAAACGAATTCGTCTCCGCCAAGCCGTGCCAGTGCGCCCCCGTCGGGTAGCAGGCGCTGGATGCGCGCGGCGGTTGTCCGCAAGACTTCGTCGCCGGCCTGGTGGCCGTGCAGATCGTTGACCTGCTTGAAGCTGTCGAGATCGATCGCAATTGCCGCGAGCGCGTTTTCCCGGCGCTCGAGCTCGGCCAGCAATTGCCCCAGCACGGCGGTGAAACTGCGGCGGTTATGGCATCCGGTCAGATGGTCGATATCGGCGAGGCGGCGCGCCTCTTCTTCGGACTCGCGGCGGCTCTTAAGCTCTTCGGTGAGCGCCTTGTAGCGGTGCCAGCCCAAGAGGATCAGCGCGATATTGAGGAGCAGAGCATTGGTGAGCGCGACATCGAGAGAGGGTGCATCGCCGTTCCATGCCAAAAGCAAATTGGGCAGGACCACGCCAGCCGTGCCGACGAAGAGGATAATCGCAGCAAAGGCGATCCCAAGAGTCACGATATCGTGATCGCTACGGGCAGCCTCTTTGCCTCGGCGCGCGGTCCGATTTCCGGTCGCATCTGAACTTTTCCGGACCAATCCCGCCCCCTTGGAGTATTTGGACTGCCCTGCGATAGCCGCAATAGGACTAAAAACACGTTAATCGTGGGTCTTGCCGGGGTGGCCAGCGCGCGCGCATCGGTCTACCCGAACCCGTACCGAGGAGTAACCGACGGAGCAGATCCCGCGATGCGTTATTGGCTGATGAAATCCGAACCCTTCAAGTACAGCTGGGACGATCTCGTCGCCGAGAAAGAGGGTACATGGGACGGTGTGCGCAACCACCGCGCCAAAAACAATCTCGCCGCGATGGAGGTGGGCGACCAGGCCTTCTTCTACCACTCGCGCGAGGGCCTCGAAATCGTCGGCATCTGCGAAGTGAGCGTGGCGGGCATCACCGATCCCACCGATCCCGAAGGCAAGTGGGCCGCGGTGAAGGTCAAGCCCAAGAGCAAGCTGCCACATCCGGTTACGCTCAAGCAGATCAAGGCCGAGCCGAAGCTTGCCGATTGCGAACTGGTCAAGCTCTCGCGCCTGTCGGTGGCGGAGATCAAGCCCGACGAATGGTCGGTAATCTGTGCCATGGCGGGCATTTGATCGGGCAGACCGAAGGAACGCCTTGGTGCAGTCCACCGTTGCCGAGATGACCCCAGCAACGGAGACCAGACATGAAGCGGTTCGAAGGCAAGCGTATCCTCATTACCGGCGGCACCAGCGGCATGGGCCTGGCCGGTGCGAAGATGATCGTCGATGAGGGTGGCGAAGTCGCCGTGACCGGCACGAGCCAGGATCATCTCGAAGAGGCTGGTGCGGCGCTGCCGTCGGGATCGCTGGTATTGCGAAACGACGCGTCCGATCCCCAGGCGGCCAAGGAGTTGGGTGCAAAGGTCAAGGGGCAGATGGGCATGATCGACGGCGTGTGGTTGAATGCCGGGTTCGGCAAGTTCGGCGACAACGAAAGTGTCGATGCCAAGATGTTCGACGGTATGACCAACGTGAATGTGCGCGGGCCCGTGTTGCAGATGGCCGAGTTGATTCCGGTGGTCGCCGACGGCGGCTCGGTGGTCGTGACGGCTTCGGTCTCGCCGTATCTCGGCCAGCCACAGGGTGCCGTCTATGCCGCTACTAAGGGTGCCGTGACCGCTTTGGCGCGGAGCTGGGCGGCCGATCTCGCCGGTCGCGGCATTCGAGTGAACTCGATTGCCCCCGGGCCGATCGAGACCAATTTCTTCGACGGCATGGGCATTCCCGACGACCAGGTCGAAGAACTGACCGAGCAGATCGAGAAGCAGGTGCCGTTGGGCCGTTTTGGGTCGGCCGACGAGGCGGCGCAGGTGGCGCTGTTCCTGCTGTCCGACCAGGCGAGTTACGTCACTGGCTCGCAATATGTGGTCGATGGCGGAATGACGATGCGCTGACGTCTAGCGATCGCGTAACCCGCTCACACTCGCGCCGCTGGCGGCGAGTTGTTCGATATCTATGGTGCAATGGATCAGTCGCAAGCCGCTGCGTCCTTGGGCAGCCACGAGCGCCTGCTTGAACTCCTCGGTCGTGGAGGCGCGAGCCGACCAGCCGCCAAAGGCTTCTGCCAAGGCCGCGAAATCGGGATTGGCAAGACGGGTCGCACTGATCCGGTCTTCGCCCGGGAACTCGCGTTCCTGGTGCATGCGGATCGTGCCATAGGCCGAGTTGTCGACCAGGATTACGATCAGATCGGCATTGTGCTGGACGGCAGTGGCAAGCTCCTGTCCGTTCATCAGGAAATCGCCGTCACCCGCCACGGCGACGACAGTGCGTTGCGGAAAGCGTAGCGCGGCGGCAACCGCTGCCGGTACGCCGTAACCCATAGCCCCGCAGGTAGGAGCTAGCTGAGTAGGAAATCCTTCGTAGCGCCAGTAGCGATGCCACCAGCTCGAAAAATTGCCCGCGCCGTTGCAGATGATCGTGTCGGCGGGCAGCGTGTCGCGCATGAATTGCACCGCCTGGCCCATGTCGAGCGCGTGATCGTTGGGATGTGCGGTCGCCCAGGCCTGCCATTCCGCATGCGCTTCGGCCCCGGCGTCGAAATCGATCACCGCGCCGTCGTCCCACAGCGCGGCGCTTTCGGCGAATTCGTCCATACTGGCACAGATCGCGAGATCGGCGGGATAGACGCTGCCCAGCTCGTTCGGATCCGGGTGCACATGCACCAGCTTGCGCTCGGTAGCAGTGAGAGGCGGCACCGTGTAGCCATCGGTCGTCGCCTCGCCCAGCCGCGCGCCGATGGCCAGGATCAGATCGGCCTGTTTTACGCGCTCGACCAGCTTGGGATTGGGCCCGTAGCCCAAATTGCCCGCGTAGACCGGGCTCGACGGCGAAATTGCGTCCTGCCGCCGAAAGGCCGTCGCGACGGGAATGCCGAGCCGTTCGGCGAAAAGCTGGAAATGCGCGCGAGCCTTGGCATTCCAGCCCGCGCCGCCGATGATCGCGATGGGCGAGGCGGCGTCCGCAAGCAGCGCCATCATGGCCTGCATCGCGTCGGGGCAGGGAGCCTGTGCGGGCCTCTCGGCGCGCGCGCGCGGGGTAGCGTTGGTCGCACGGCTGAGCATGTCCTCGGGCAGCGCCAGGACAACGGGTCCCGGACGGCCCGAGATGGCGGTTGAATAGGCGCGCGCGATGTATTCCGGAATGCGGTCGGCGCTGTCGATCCGCGCGGCCCATTTGGCTATCGGACCGAAGAAGGCGGCAAAATCGACTTCCTGGAAGCCTTCGCGGTCGTGCATTTCGCTGTCGACGTCGCCGACGAAAAGAATCATCGGCTGTGAATCCTGCATCGCGACATGCACGCCGATGCTGGCATTGGTGGCGCCTGGCCCGCGCGTGACGAAAGCCACGCCTGGCCGCCCGGTCATCGCTCCGTCGGCACAGGCCATGAAGGCGACGCCGCCCTCCTGTCGGCAGGTAACCACATCGATCGTGTCTTGCCGACAGAGCCCGTCGAGCACCTGCAGGAAGCTCTCGCCGGGAACGGTGAAGATACGGTCGCAACCCTGCGCGATCAGGCAGTCGACGAGGAGCTGGGCGGCTTGCGGTGTGTCGGGCGCAGTCATGTCAGCGGCGGTTAGCCCGGCAATCGGAGCGGCGCAATCACGACAATCATGGTTAATTCTTCCCAATCCGTGCCAAAGGGGGACAGCTTCGACTCCGAAGGATACCGAATGGTTAAAAATTAGTTAACGCAACATCATGAGACGCGCATTGGTTCTGACGAGCGAAGCCCATCGCCACTGGTTCCGGGCAAGCCTCCCGCAACGCCGCAGCGGCTTTGCCGACCTGCCCGCTGGCGGTATGACCGACTGGCGCCTCACCGCCGACGATGTGCGCGGTGCGGCAACGACATATTTTGCCACCGTCGCGGCGGTCCTCGCCTTCATAATCTAGATGATTTAGGCTTCAGGCTCCGGCGGCGGCGGCCAGTTCGGCAGCTGCGTTCTCCGCCGCGATCAGCCGCTTCGCCAGCCAGGCCGAGAACAGGCACATCGCCGCGCAGAGCAATACCTGCTCGGTGATCGGAACGCCTGCCGCGCTCAGTGCCATGGCGATCAGCGAGCCGGCCACCATCGCCCCCGAATTGACGATGTTGTTTGCCGCGATCGTGCGCGAAGCCGTGTCGGGCGAGACCCGCGTGGTCAGAAATGCATAGAGCGGTACCACGAACATGCCGCCCGCCACCGAAATTCCCAGCAAGCATAGCAGCAGCACCGTGGCCATCGGCCAGGCGATGAATTCGCTAACGCCGAGCAGGCTGGCGGGCTGGTCCGCCTCCCACATCTTGGCAACGATGTAGAAGGCGACCACGAACAATCCCATTGCAATCACCGAAACGGGCGCAAAGCGGGCGGAGACACGACCCTTGAGCAACGCATTCACCGCCACCGATCCGATCGCGACACCCACGGAGAATACCACCAAGAACAGGCTTGCAACTTCGGGGCTGGCCATGATCGTATTCTTGGCCAGCGGCGGGAACTGAATGAACAGCACCGCGCCGATGGTCCAGAAGAAGCTGATCGCGAGAATGGCGTAATAGACTTCGGCATTGTGCATCGTGTCGCGCACCAGCTTCGCCGAAGCGCGCAAAATGTGCCAGTCGAGCTGCTCGACCTTGCCTAGCGGCGGGGCAGGGGGCACCTGACGGCTGACGAGATAGCCGATGCAGGCGGTCACGATGATGCCGATCGCTGCCCAGCCGGTATGGTCGACCGCCAACGGTCCGGCGAGAATGGTACCGGCAAGGATCGCTATGTACGTGCCCGCCTCGACCAGCCCGGTCCCGGCAAGTACCTCTTCTTTCTTCAGATGTTGCGGCAGGATCGCGTATTTGATCGGGCCGAGAAAGGTCGATTGCACCCCCGTCAGGAACAGCGCGAGCAGCAGCAGCGGGATCGCCACCGCATGCACCAGAATACCCTGCCAGGCCATGTATAGGCCTGTCGCACCGATCACCATCAGTCCGATCTCGCAGGCCTTCACCACACGGATGATCTTGGCCTTGTCGCGCATGTCGGCCAGCTGCCCGGCCAGCGCGGAGAGAATGAAGAAAGGCAGGATGAAAAGCGCGCTGGCGAGCCCGCTGAAGCTCGCCTCGGTACTCTCGTCATTATACACTGCGTAAACGACGAACAGGACCATGGTGGTCTTGTAGAGATTGTCGTTGAAAGCGTTGAACAGCTGCGTCACGAACAGCGGCAGGAAGCGCCTGCGACGCAGCAGATGAGTGGATGTAAGCATGACCCCCCGGGCGAAACCCAATCGTGCGCCCGACTCTAGTGCCAACGTGGTGGCGGACAAGGGCACAGAGCGGCTTTTGCGACGGGACGATTGCCGCTAGGGCATGCGGCCAAGATGCTGAACCTGCCCAACATCCTCACCCTTTCGCGCATTTTTGCCATCCCATTGCTCGCCTGGTTTCTCTGGTGGCCGGGATGGGAGGCGGGCTACCTGCTGGCTTTCGGGCTTTACTGCCTGATGGGAATTACCGATTACTTCGATGGTTATCTGGCGCGCACCAGCGGGACCGTATCGAAGCTCGGCATCTTCTTGGATCCGATCGCCGACAAGATCATGGTTGCCGCGGTGATCCTGGTGCTGGCCGCTCAAGGCGTGTTGCGCGGCCCCTATGTGGGCGACATGCACGTGATTGCAGGACTTATCATCCTGATGCGCGAGATTGCCGTGTCGGGTCTGCGCGAGTTCCTCGGACCACTGCAGGTCTCGGTACCGGTCTCCAAGCTCGCCAAGTGGAAGACGACCTTCCAGATGGTTGCCCTAGGCTCGCTGATCCTCGGCCAAGGGCTGCCGCGCTGGACTGTGATGATCGGCGAAGTCGAAGCGAATATCCCGCACACCGTTGGCCTCACGACGCTATGGGCCGCTGCGGTTCTGACGGTGATTACCGGATGGGACTATCTGCGCGTCGGTCTTAAGCACATGGACTAGAGTCCCATCCTCGCGCGCCAAGATCGTCGATCGCAAGCAAGAAGGCTACCCGATGGTCGAGGGGGCGGGGACAAATCGGTGGCGAAGCAAGAAGGTGGAAAGGTGGAAGAACCCAGGTTTAGATCGTCTGCGGGGAATGGGTGAGAACGAACAAAAGGTATGTCTCGACGAGTACTACCGTTCCATTATCGAATACAATTGGGGCCCTGTAGAGAGGTAAATCCCGAATTTACCTTACATTCACCGGGTGCGGCTATGTATTGTCGGATGATCCTGCTTGCTGGGCAAGCTTTCCGGAGATCCGATGAGAACCATCGCATTGAATTTGGCCGTTTCGGCGGCAGCCGTTGTTCTCGGTCTCTGGATCGAGAGCGCGGTCATGGCGCTTACTGGCGCGGACGGTGCCAAGTTGGTGATCGGTCGGTTGGTGATCTGGGGCTCGCTGATCGGTGCAGTCGTTGGCTGGATCTTCCGGGATCGCGTCGCGGCGATGTTGTCCCGCGTGGCCGCACAGCTCGAATCCAGACAGGTCGTAGCCCTCGATCGAATTCCCAGGGCCAGCTTGGCCGAACGGACTTTGAACGCCTTATTCGTCCTATCGGCATTGCTGCTCACCGTTTTCGCCATGCTCGATGCGCAAGCGTTCACGGTGCTTTTTTACGAAGACGGACCGTTCGAGTACGGCTCGGCAATCCTTTACGGGATTGCCAGCGCATCCTGCATTGTCCTCGCCGCTCGGGCGAGCGGACGTACGAGGTTGCGTAGCTGGCTGATCGGCCTCGCCTTATTGTTCCTGTTCGTGGGCGGGGAAGAGATCAGCTGGGGCCAGCGCTTGTTCGGCTTCGACACGCCCGAGGAGCTTGCCGCGATCAACGTGCAGGGGGAATTCACCCTGCACAATGTTTATTCCAATTCGCTGTTTGTTTACCCCGGTCTGGCGGTGACGGCAGCACTGCTTTTTCTTTTACCATTGCTGCACGCCCATCAGCCGCTCTGCCGGCGCCTTCTCGATGCGCTGGAGTTTCCGGTGGCATCGGTGAGCTGCGCGTGGCTCTTCGGCTTATCGGTCGTATGTTATGGCATAGTTGGGCTCACGCTCGGAAGTCCCACGCCGCTTCCCATCAACTGGTCCGAATTCCTGCCGCACTATGACGACGAGATGCTCGAGTTTCTCGTATCGGCACTCTTCGCGATCCAAAGCGTGTCCGGGTGGCGGCTGTCGCTCAGGGGATCGACCGAGCCGGTATTGAGTGCTGGTGAAGAGGTTCAGCCCTTTCGCTAGGGCGATCGCAAGTTCATCCCGCGCGCAGCTCTTCGGCCAGCAATTCGAAATCGTCCCGCCGGGGCGAGTTCTTGCGCCAGATCAGCGCGATCTCGCGCGTGGCGCTTTTCGATTTGAGCGGGCGGGCGACCACCTCGGTCCCGGCTAAAATGCCCGCATCCACCGCCATTTTGGGCAGCATGGTGAGGCCGAGGTCATTGTCGACCATCTGCACCAGCGTGTGCAGGCTGGTGCCTATCATGGTGGCAGAGGCGCGCAATTCCGGGCGGTTGCAGGCGGCAAGCGCGTGGTCCTTGAGGCAGTGCCCGTCCTCGAGCAGCAACAGCCGGCCTTCGTCTATCATGCTTGGCGGTATGAGGTCGGGCGGATCGCGCGGGTCATCCTTGGGAAAGGCGACGTAGAGTTCGTCGTCGGAGATATGCGCTTTCTCGACCTCGCCGGTGGCGAAGGGGAGGGCGAGCAGAACGCAATCGACGCGCCCGTGCTGGAGCGATTCGACCGCGTCCTGGCTGGTTTCCTCGCGCAGGAACAGCTCCAGGTCGGGCCGTTCCTTGCGCAGGCGCGGCAGAAAACGGGGCAGCAGGAAAGGGGCGATAGTCGGGATGACGCTCATGCGGAGCTGCCCCGCCAGTGGCTTGCCTGCGGCCTGAACAAGGTCCGCCAGTTCCTCCGCCTCGCGCAGGATGCGGTGCGCCTTGTCGACGACCTGATTGCCCAGCGCCGTGAAGCGCACCACGCGACGGCTGCGCTCGACCAGAGTCACGCCGAGCAGCGATTCGAGCTCGCGAATGCCTGCCGACAGCGTCGATTGCGATACGAAGCTGGCCTCCGCCGCGCGGCCGAAATGGCCGTGTTCGTGCAGCGCAACGAGATATTGAAGCTGCTTGAGGGTCGGAAGGTAGGTGCTCACTCCGCTGCCTGCGCTTCGACCATGCCCGCATGGACCTCGTCGACATGGGTCATCAGCAACCGTCCGTCCTTGACCGCGAAGGCGAGCCTACCTTCGACCAGTTCGAGCGCGTCCTTGCCGAACACGTCGTAGCGCCAACCCTCGAGGATCTTGAGATCGCGCACACCGGCGGCCAGCGCTTCCATCTCGTCGGCCTTGGTCAGCAGCCGTGCAGCGACATCGATTTCGCGCGCGCGGATCTTGAGCAGCAACTTGAGCAAGTCGGCGACCAGTGCGCCTTCCTTGCCCAGCGGCGCGCCGCGCTTGGGCTTGTCGGGCATTTCGTCCTTCGGCAGCGGCTCTGCCTTTTCAAGCACTTTCATAAGACGCTTGCCGATGTCGTTGTCTTTCCACGCATTCGACAGGCCACGAACCTTTGTAAGTTCGGCCTGCTTCTTGGGCGGGTGGCTGGCGATATCGGCCAGCGTCTCGTCGCGCATGATGCGCCCGCGCGGGATGTTCTTGTGCTGCGCCTCGCTCTCGCGCCATGCTGCCAGCGCCTTGAGTCTGCCAAGCACGGCAGGGTTGCGTCCCGGCGAGCGGATGCGCTGCCAAGCCTTGCCCGCGTCGTTGGCATAATTCTCCGGATCGGCGAGCTTTTCCATCTCGGCATCGAGCCAGGCTCCGCGACCGGTCTTGATCAGCTTTTTGAGGATGCGCGGGAAGATCTGCGCCAGATGAGTCACGTCGCCGATCGCATATTCGATCTGGCGGTCGGTCAGCGGGCGGCGGCTCCAGTCGGTGAAGCGCGCACCCTTGTCGATCGTCAGGCCGAGCCAGCTCTCGACGAGATTGGCATAGCCGATCTGTTCCGACTGGCTGATCGCCATCATCGCGATTTGCGTGTCGAAGATCGGCTGCGGGGTCTTACCGGTGAAATTGTAGACGATTTCGACATCCTGCCCGCCGGCATGGAAGACCTTGAGCACATCTTCATTGTCGCACATCAGGTCCCACAGCGGGGTAAGGTCGATACCCTCGGCCAGCGGGTCGATCGCCGCGGCCTCTTCCTCATTGCCGATCTGCACCAGGCACAGCTCGGGCCAATAGGTGTTCTCGCGCATGAATTCGGTATCGACGCAGACGAAATCGCTTTTCGCCAGACGCTCGCACAATTCGGCGAGCGGTTCGGTCTCGGTAATCAGATCGTGTATTTTCATCGTGTCTTTTCGTGTTCAGTCGGGCGGAGTGCCGCCCCCGGGCGAGGCCCATCGGTAGTGCGGGGTCATCCCGCAGGCGCAGGTTAGCGGTATTGCCGCCAGGCCTGCAATCGCGCGAGCGGGGCTATGCACCGCCGCGACGCGCGCCGCTTTAGACCTGCCACATGCGCGGTCAAGCGAGTCTTAACGCTTGCGCGCTATCGCTGCTGCGCATGGGGCGGATCGATCCACGCGAGCAATTCGACGCGCAATCGGCAGACTGGCCGTTCGATCGCGCACGCTTGCGCGCTGCCTATCCGCACACGGCGCAGCCACTCGACCACGCGCTGGAGGCCGAGTGCTGTTTCACGTGGGCGCGGCTGGAGGACATCTTCGATTGTGGTGACCGCTCGCTGATCGAAGTGCGCGAGGATGGTGTCGAGGGTCGCTTCCGTCCGCTTTCCGATCTGCCCGCCAAGCTCGGGCCGCTGGTTGCTTCGCTGAGCGAAACGAAGCGCTGGATCATGTTGCGCGATCTTGCACGCTGGCCCGAATTCGAGCGGGTCGTCGCGGAGATCCTTGCCGGCATCGCGCCGGTGGCCGCGCCGCACACGGGCGAACTGCTCAAGCCCGTCGCCTTCCTCTTCGCCAGCTCGCCGGGTCTGCTAACCCCGCTGCATTTCGATCCCGAATACAATATTCTGTTCCAGATCGCCGGACACAAGCGCTTCACCGTGCTGCCGCAGGCATGCGGCCTGCCTTCGGCGGCAGACAATGAACGCTTTCATCGCACCGGCGACAACCTCCTGCCCTGGACGCCGCAGCTGGCCGAACATGCTCTGCACTTCGACATGGGCCCGGGCGATGCGCTCTACGTGCCGTTCAAGGCGGCGCATACGGTCACGGTAGGCGACAGCCCGTCGATTTCGCTGTCGGTTACCTGGCGATCGCGCGACAGCCTGCTGCAGGACGATGCCTGGGCAATGAACGGGTTGCTCGCGCGATGCGGAGTGAGGGCGCCGAAGCCGGGCGGCCGACCCTGGGTCCGTGCGGGTACGCTTAGGGCACTGCGCCGCGCCCGACTGGCTTAGGCGCCAACCAGACGAATCTTGACAAATCGGCCCCCGATGGCTGTTAGGGGCGCGCTTTCGCGCGGCGCCCGAATGCGCGCGCGGCCCCAATCAATTTCCGGCAGAAAGATCGAGCTTTTCATGCACGCCTACCGTACCCATACCTGTGCTGCGCTGACCAAGGACAATGTCGGCGAAACCGTCCGCCTTTCCGGCTGGGTGCATAACAAGCGCGACCATGGCGGCGTGCTGTTCGTCGACCTGCGCGACCATTATGGCATCACCCAGATCGTCGCGGACGAGGACAGCCCGGCGCTCCCCGTTCTCGACAAAATCAAGCTGGAATCGGTCGTCACGATCGATGGCACAGTCAAGGCGCGGGCCGATGTGGCCGTGAACCCGAACCTGCCGACCGGCGAAATCGAGGTGTTCGCGCGCGAGGTGAGCGTGCAGAGCCGCGCGGACGACCTGCCGCTGATCGTCAACTCGGCCGAAGACTATCCTGAAGAGACGCGCCTCAAATACCGGTTCGTCGACCTGCGCCGCGAGCGCGTCCACAACAACATCATGCTGCGCAACCAGGTCATTACGAGCCTGCGCCGCCGCATGACCGACCAGGGCTTCAGCGAATTCCAGACGCCGATCCTCGGCGCATCGTCGCCCGAAGGCGCACGCGACTACCTCGTACCCAGCCGCCTCCACCCGGGCCGTTTCTACGCGCTCCCGCAGGCACCGCAGATGTTCAAACAGCTGCTCATGGTCGCCGGTTTCGACCGCTACTTCCAGATCGCGCCCTGTTTCCGTGACGAAGACCTGCGCGCCGATCGCAGCCCCGAATTCTACCAGCTCGACTTCGAGATGAGCTTCGTGACGCAGGAAGACGTCTTCCAGGCGATCGAGCCCGTGCTCGCGGGTGTGTTCGAGGAGTTCGCGAACGGCAAGAGCGTGACTCCGGCCGGTGAATTTCCGCGCATCCCCTATGCCGAAGCGATGCTGAAATACGGCACCGACAAGCCCGACCTGCGCAACCCGTTGATCATCTCGGACGTCACCAGTCACTTCGAGAAGAGCGGTTTCGGTCTGTTCGAGAAGATTGTCGGCACGGGTGGCAAGGTTCGCGTGGTTCCCGCCCCGACAACGCACGAGAAGAGCCGCAAGTTCTTCGACGAAATGAACGAGTGGGCCCGCCGCGAAGGTTTTGCCGGCCTCGGTTACGTCACCCGCAAGGGCGGAGAGTTCGGCGGCCCGATCGCCAAGAATCACGGCACCGAAGGCATGGAAAAGCTCTACGCCGAACTCGGCCTCGGTGAAAACGACGGCCTGTTCTTCGCCGCGGGCAAGGAAAAGGAAGCCGCCAAGCTCGCGGGCGCCGCACGCACCCGCGTTGCCGAAGAGCTGGGCCTCATCGAGGAAGATTGCTTCAAGTTCTGCTGGATCGTCGATTTCCCGATGTTCGAGTACGACGAAGAATTGAAGAAGGTCGATTTCAGCCACAACCCCTTCTCGATGCCGCAGGGCGAGATGGAAGCGCTGGAAACGAAAGACCCGCTCGAAATCCTCGCCTGGCAGTACGACATCGTCTGCAATGGTTATGAGCTGTCCTCGGGCGCCATCCGTAACCACCGCCCGGACATCATGTACAAGGCTTTCGAGATCGCCGGTTATAGCCAGGCGGATGTCGACGAAAACTTCTCGGGCATGATCGAGGCTTTCAAGCTGGGCGCACCGCCGCACGGTGGCTCGGCACCGGGCATCGACCGCATCGTGATGCTGCTCGCCGACGAGCCGAACATTCGCGAAGTGATTGCCTTCCCGCTCAATCAGAAAGCGCAGGACCTGATGATGGGCGCGCCCTCGCTCGTCAGCCCGCGCCAGTTGCGTGACGTGCACATCCGCACGGTCGATGCGCCCAAGCCCGATGGGGCCGAAGCGACTCGGGTCGATCGATCCGGGAACTGAGGGCAGCTATCAAATTCATCGAGCGCTCCCCATATAGCGGAAAATCAGTGGCCCTTGCCTAAGCCTGCGCCGTTCATTAGGGCGACAGGCAATTCATAAACCCCCAAATTCGAGAGGGACAAAAATGAGCGATACTGCCGACCGCGTGCAGAAGATTGTCGTCGAGCACCTCGGCGTCGAGGCCGACAAGGTCACCCAGGAAGCAAGCTTCATCGACGATCTCGGTGCGGACAGCCTCGACATCGTCGAGCTGGTTATGGCCTTCGAGGAAGAATTCGGCGTGGAAATCCCCGACGATGCTGCCGAGAAGATCACCACGGTCGGCGACGCGACCAAGTACATCGAAGAGCACAAGGGCTAAGCCCTGCTGCCTTCATGCCCGCTACCGTGCGGGTTCGGACAGGCCCGACCCGCTAACAGGGCCGGGCCTGTTGTCTTTTTGCGGAGAATAGCATGCGTCGTGTGGTCGTAACCGGACTTGGCCTCGTCACCCCGCTGGGCGGCGATGTCGAAACCTCGTGGAAGAACCTGATTGCGAGCGAGAGCGGGGCGGGACCGATCACCCGCTTCGATGCCTCGAACCAGAAGGCGACCATCGCCTGCGAGGTGAAGCCGAAGGACCACGAATGGGGCTTCGATCCCGACAAGCGCGTCGACCACAAGGTGCAGCGCCAGGTCGATCCGTTCATCGTATACGGGATCGATGCCGCCGGACAGGCGCTCGAAGACGCCGGGCTCACCGAGATGGACGACGACCTCAAACAGCGGACCGGCGTTTCAATCGGCTCGGGTATCGGGGGATTGCCGGGCATCGAAAGCGAATCGATTGTCCTGCATGAGCGCGGACCGGGCCGGGTGTCCCCACACTTCGTCCATGGCCGCCTGATCAACCTCATCAGCGGCCAGGTTTCGATCAAATATGGCCTCATGGGCCCGAACCACGCGGTCGTTACTGCCTGTTCGACCGGAGCACACTCGATCGGCGATGCGGCGCGCATGATCGCGCTCGACGATGCCGATGTGATGCTGGCGGGCGGTGCGGAAAGCACTATCAACCCGCTGGGCGTCGCCGGTTTCGCGCAGGCGCGCGCACTCAACATGAGCATGAACGATCGCCCGACCGAGGCGAGCCGCCCCTATGACAAGGATCGCGACGGCTTCGTCATGGGCGAGGGCGCAGGCGTGGTGGTGCTCGAGGAATACGAGCATGCCAAGGCACGCGGCGCGACGATCTATGCCGAAGTGGTCGGCTATGGCCTGTCGGGCGATGCCTATCACGTCACCGCGCCGCACCCCGAAGGCAAGGGCGCCGAGCTGGCGATGCGCATGGCACTCAAGAAAGCGGGGATGGCCCCGGGCGACATCGATTACGTCAATGCGCATGGCACGTCGACCATGGCCGACACGATCGAGCTAGGCGCGGTCAAGCGCGTTATGGGGGACGACCTTGGCGGCGCGTCGATGAGTTCGACCAAGTCGGCAATCGGTCACTTGCTCGGGGGGGCAGGCGCGGTGGAAGCGATCTTCTGCATCCTCGCGATCCGCGATCAGGTGGTTCCGCCCACGCTCAACCTTCACAACCCCGATGAGGGCACCGAGGGCGTGGACCTGGTCCCGCTCAAAGCCCGGCAGCGCGAGGTAAGAGCAGCCCTCAACAACAGTTTCGGCTTCGGCGGCACCAACGCATCGCTGATCGTCAAGAAGGTCGACTGAGGTGAAGAAGGCCGGGTGCCTCCTCGCAGGCGTCCTTTCGCTGGCCCTTGCCGTCGGGGCGATCTGGTTCCTCTCCGGCTGGTGGGGCAGTGCCAAAGTGGAGGAGGACACGAGCTTCATCGTCCCCTCTGGCGCGAGCCTCACTTCGGTCGCGGAGAAACTCGCCGACGAAGGTCTGATCTCCGATGCCGACGGGTTCCTGCTGCGGGCGAAAATCTTCGGCTCGTCCGACCCGATCATGGCGGGCGAGTTCCTTCTACCGGCCGGTGCCAGCAATGCAGCCATTCTCGACACCTTCCAGCACGGCGAGGTCATCCGCCGCTTCGTAACCATTCCCGAGGGGCTGCCCTCGATCCTGGTACACGAGCGGTTGATGGCGGAAGAGCATTTGACGGGCGAGATTCCCGTTCCGGTCGAAGGCTCTGTACTGCCCGACACCTATGATTTCGAGCGCGGCGAAGCCCGTAGCGCGGTGCTTGCCCGTATGCAGGCGGCGATGCAGAATTACCTTGCAGAGGCTTGGCCCAAGCGCGCGCCCGATATCGCGGTCGACAATGTCAGGGACGCGGTGATCCTAGCTTCGATTGTCGAAAAGGAGACCGGCAAGCCGAGCGAGCGACGAATGGTCGCCGGACTTTATTCGAACCGGGTGAAAGACGGTATGCTGCTGCAGGCCGATCCGACGATCATCTACCCGATCACCAAGGGTAAGCCGCTTGGGCGCCGCATCCGCCAGTCCGAAATCGCCGCGATCAACGACTACAACACTTACACGATGGTCGGCCTTCCCAAGGGACCGATCACCAATCCGGGGCGCGAGGCGATTGCTGCCGTGCTCGATCCCGCCGAGACCAGCGCGCGCTACATGGTCGCCGACGGCACCGGTGGACACGCCTTTGCGGAAACGCTGGAAGAGCATAATCGCAACGTCGCCGAGTGGTTCGAAATCCGCCGCGAACGCGGGGAAATGTGAGCGGCGCCACCGACGCTCCACTGATCGTGACCGCGCAATTGCCGCACGATCTCCACGCGCGCTTCACCGCTCTGCGCAACGAGCATTTTCCGCCCGAGCGCAACTATCTCGAGGCGCACGTCACGCTGTTCCACGCGCTACCGCCGATGTGCGAGGGGGAAGCCGGCACCTACCTCAAGAGCATCGCCGCCGAATTTGCGCCGGTCGAGGGGCGGGTAGAGGGGCTGATGTCGCTAGGGCGCGGCACGGCTATCAAGCTGTCGAGCCCCGACATGCTCTCGCTGCGGGACATGATCGCAGAGCATTTTCGCGGCATGCTCACCCTGCAGGACCAGCATCGCCCGCGGCTCCATGTCACCATTCAGAACAAGGTCAGCGGTAAGGAGGCCAAGGCGCTGCAATCGGCGCTGGCTGGATTGATCGAGCCGCGGCCCTTTGCCTTCCGCGGCCTCGCGCTGTTCCGTTATCGCGGCGGACCGTGGGAGCCGGTAAAGGAATTTGCATTCAGGGGCCGCGGCGCGGCATAAGGGCCGCATAGTCAGGGGGACCGGAACATGGCCGGACTTACCACGATCTTGGCCTATGGCGCGGCCCTGCTGGCCGTCGTCGCCATGGCCACGACAACCATAAGGCAGTTGCGTTACGCGATGCTGACTGCCGGGCTGGCGGCGCTCGGGCATTTTGCACTCACCGACCAGATCGGCTGGGCGATCGTCTGCTTTGTTTTCGTTGCGGTGAACGGTGTACAGATCTGGGTGCTGCGCCGCCGGGCCCGGCGCGGGGCGATGCTTGAGGAAGAAGTCAGCCTGTTCGACCGGCTGCTCGGCATCGACGATCCCGGTCGCCAGCAGCATCTGCGCGATCTGATGCAATGGCGCGATGTCGAGGAGGGCGAGGTGCTGATGCGCCAGCATCAGCCCGACCCGCCGCTGATCTATGTTGCGCGCGGCGGGGTGCATGTCGAATGCGATGGCAAAATCGTCGGCACCTGCGGTCCGGAAGAGTTTCTCGGCGAAATGAGCCTTGTGTCCGGTCAGACCGCTTCGGCCACCGTGATCGTCGCCCAGCGCTCCCGTGTGGCGACCTTCGACCGCGACGCGCTGGCGCATTACGCACGCGCCGTGCCCGAGGTCGACACGGCGCTCACCCACGCCCTCAATCGCGGTCTCGCGGCCAAGGTAAGGCGTATGAACGAGGTGGCTGCGCAAGGCTCGGCGGAAAACGCGCCGAAGGCGTAATTGCGCGGTTGACCATGCGTGCCGACCGCCCTAAATGCGCCGCCTGCCGTGCGGGCGTCTGCCCCGGCATGCCTCTTTGGGGCGGAGTAGCTCAGGTGGTTAGAGCAGCGGAATCATAATCCGCGTGTCGGGGGTTCAAGTCCCTCCTCCGCTACCAAAACTTCCCGTAGATTAGGAAGCCGATCGACTGCAGCGACTGCGATCGCTGACGACCGATATGCCGTGGGCGCACTGGGAACGGGTCGAACCGCGGCCTCCGGGCGGTCCCTTGACGATTGCCGAGTGCCGGTGTCCGCCTTTTCTCGGTGCTCTGCTCGCGGGCAATTGGTTAACGATTTGGTAAGGATATTCGCTCAACCATCATTGCCATATCGGTCCCGGTTGGAAACCAACGGGGAATTGCCGCATTTTTAATGGGTTGAGTTGCGTACTTGGGGTCTGTCGGTAGGAATCTCGGTTCCCGCCTAGTGTTTTGGATGGATGTGGCTGATCCGCCGGGATCAGGGGGTTTGAAGGATGCCAGATACTCGAGAGATGACGGCGGAACGCCTTGGCCAGATCGTCGAGGGCGCCGCGGCGGAAATCTATATTTTCGGCCACGACGACCTTCGCTTTCTTCTCGTAAACAAGGGCGCGCGGGACAATCTCGGTTACTCTAAAAAAGAGCTGGCTCGCCTCCACCCGTGGGATCTGAAGCCCGACTACACCAAGAAACAATTCATCGAATTCGTTCGGCCGCTGCTCGACGGCCGCGAAGAGCACCTGCAATTCGAGACCGTCCACGAGCGGAAGGATGGATCGACCTACGACGCCAGCGTGCGCCTGCAACTTATCTCGAGCGACGACCTTCCGGTTTTCTATGCCGCGATCCAGGACATCACCGAGCAGAACCAGGTGCGTAAGGAGCTCCAGGAAGTATCCGGCCGTCTCGATGCCATCCTCAATAACACCACCATGGCAGTGTTCATGATGGACGAGCGGCAGCACTGCTCGTTCATGAACAAGGCCGCGGAAGAGCTGACCGGATACACATTCGAGGAGACCCGAGGCAAACCGCTGCACGATGTGCTGCACCACACCTATCCCGATGGTCGGCCGTTCCCGATCGAGGAATGTCCCATCGACCGTGCCTTTCCCGAGAACCACAAGACGCAGGGCGAGGAAGTCTTCGTCCACAAAGACGGCAGCTTCTATCACGTCGGCTTTACAGCTTCGCCGGTGATAGATTCCGACGGGACCCCCGTGGGCACTGTCATCGAAGCACACAACATCGAAGAAGAATTGCAAGCCAGGGAAGCTCTGACTTCGTTCAACGCCGCATTGAGGAACCGGGTGGACGAGGCAATGACCGAGCGGGAAGAGCTCGAAGTCCAGCTCGTTCAGGCACAGAAGATGGAGGCGCTTGGCCAGCTAACCGGCGGAGTGGCACATGATTTCAACAATCTGCTCCAGGTAATCGGCGGCAATCTGGAGCTGCTCAAACAGGACCCGATCATCGATGGGCGCAATACTGCGCGCATCAACAATGCCATTTCCGGAGTCGAGCGCGGGGCGAAGCTGGCCTCGCAATTGCTCGCCTTCGGCAGGCAGCAGCCGCTCAATCCCAAACCGATCAATGCCGGTCGCGTCCTGCGCGGGATGGGCGACATGCTGCGCCGCACGCTGGGCGAAATCGTGCAGATAGAGACCATCGTTTCCGCCGGTCTGTGGAACTGTCTGGCCGACCCGCGGCTCCTGGAGAATGTGCTGCTCAACCTGGCGATCAACGCGCGCGATGCGATGAACGGCCGGGGCAAGCTGACGCTGGAAGCTGGCAATGCCTCGCTGGACGAAGAATACGTCGCCGCAAATCCCGACGCCTCGGTCGGAAAATACGTTATGATCGCGGTAACCGATACGGGACGTGGCATCCCCGAGGAGAGCCTGTCGAAGGTCTTCGAGCCGTTCTTCACGACGAAAGCACCTGGCGAGGGCACGGGATTGGGCCTTTCGATGGTCTTCGGTTTCGTCAAGCAGTCGGGCGGGCATATCGCAATCTACAGCGAAGAAGGGGAGGGCACGACCGTCCGCATCTATCTTCCGCGGACGCACAAGGAGGAAATGTCCAAGCGCCCAGCATCCGGATTGGTGACTGCCCAGGGCAATGACGAGGTAATTCTGGTCGTGGAGGACGATGAGGATGTCCGCGCGACCGTGGTCGAACAGCTCGGCAACCTCGGTTACCGCGTAATCGAGGCATCGAGCGCCGATAGCGCGCTGGCCATCATCCAGTGCGGAATTTCGATCGACCTACTGTTCACAGACGTCGTCATGCCAGGTAAATTACGCTCTCCCGAGTTGGCGCGCATGGCCAAGGAGCGAATGCCGAACCTCGCGGTTCTGTTTACCTCGGGCTATACCAAGAACGCGATCGTCCATGGCGGGAAGCTCGATGACGATATCGAGCTGATCAGCAAACCCTATTCCACGGAGCAGCTAAGTCAGAAGATTCGGGCGACGTTGGACATGGCCTGCGAAGCTGAGGCCGCGGACACGATCGAAGCGGTTAGGGATCGCCAAAATGGCAATGGTAAGGGCACCGACGGGGACCGGATCGGCCGGGCCCTTGTCGTCGAGGATGAGCCGCTTATCCGCATGACCTTGATCCGCCCCTTGGAGCGCGCCGGCTACGAAGTCTTGGAGGCCGATTCTCTCAAGATGGCACGGGAAAGGATCAAACGTACCCAAGTCGACGTCGTCGTCTCCGATTTCGGGCTGCCGGACGGTAAAGCCACTCAGTTCCTGCAAGAGGTCCTGCAGAAGAACCCCGACGTCGACATCGTTCTGGCGACAGGCGGCAATGTCCCCGAAGAGCTGGAGCAGATGCCCGTTTCGATTCTCAGAAAGCCCTTTTCGGGTGATGCCCTAAAAAAGGCGCTGGGACTCTAGATCCGGCCGCGCGGACCTCCGGCTGGCCGAATTCGTCGATCCACTTCGACGACGGCCAGTACCGGAAATTCCGCCACGGGTGCTTCACAAGGAGTTAGCGCAGCCGACGCCCCTGATTGCATAGCCACGGCTGACGCGGTTAGAAATACCTCGGCATGGCGCACCTAACGTCCTCGACAGGATGCGCCTATGATGCTGGAAGCGATACACTACAGAATTTCGGAAAAGGAACTGCAGGTGGCCGAGCTTTCGCACATCGACGAACAGGGCCGGGCGAGAATGGTCGATGTGGGCGACAAACCTGTCACCCGGCGCAGGGCGAGCGCTGAGGGTGAATTGCGATGCGCGTCCGAAACGCTTGCGGCAGTGAAGGCAGGGCAGACGCCGAAGGGTTCAGTCGTCGCAACCGCGGAATTGGCCGGAGTTATGGCCGGCAAGCGAACCGCCGATCTGATCCCGCTGTGCCATCCCTTGCCGCTCTCCAAGGTCGAAGTCTCGATCGGCCTCGATGAGGAACTGCCCGGTTTTCGGGTTGCCGCCATAGTCCGCACCGAGGGTCGTACCGGCGTGGAAATGGAGGCGCTGACCGCTGTTTCGGTCGCCTGCCTAACGTTATTCGACATGCTCAAGGCAATCGACAGGACGATGACGATCGGGACGATCCGCGTGACCTCGAAGGAGGGTGGACGCTCCGGTAATTGGCAGAGGGCATGATCTGTTTCGACGCGGCGATGGCGTTGCTCAAGCAGCATGTCGCTGCACTGGGAAGCGAAATGGTCGCGCTCGAAGACGCGGCGGGGCGTATCCTTGCCGAGGATCTCGTCGCCGCGCTTGCGTCTCCGCGGCTCACAGTGTCGGCCATGGATGGCTATGCAGTGACCGAAGCGGGACTGGAACCGGGCCGCGCGCTGTGGATCGCCGGAGAAGCGCGTCCTGGCAAGGCTTACGAGGCGCGGTTGGCACCGGGCGAGGCGGTGCGGATATTTACCGGGGCGCCGCTGCCCGACGGCGCCGATCGCGTCATCATGCAGGAATGCGCGCAGCGTGACGGCGAAACCGTGAGATTCGCCAAAGGCCATGGCCCCGCGCGACATGTCCGCATCGCGGGAAGCGATTTCGCCAAGGGCGACGTCCTGCTGGCAAAGGGGACGCGGCTCGGGCCCAAGGCGCTGGTTGCCGCTGCCGCCGGCGATAGTGGACGGGTTCTGGTAGGTAGCCGTCCCCGGGTCGCAGTACTTGCTACGGGCGACGAACTGACAGACCCGGGCCGCGCGCGGTACGAGCCCAATGCCATTCCCGACACCATCAGCCCTGCGCTCGCGGCACTGGTTCAGACTGGTGGCGGCAGTGTCGTCGCCCGCCATCGTGCGCAAGACGATTTGCCCGCGCTGGAGAAACGGGCAGGGGAATTGCTCGGCACAGCTGATCTGATAGTCGTGACCGGGGGCGCATCGGTCGGTGAGCGCGATTTCGCCAAGCCGATGTTCGCCGCCCACGGACTGGAACTCATTTTCGACAAGGTGGCGATCAAGCCGGGCAAACCTGTCTGGCTCGGTCGGGTGGGGCCGAGCACCGTGCTCGGCCTGCCGGGAAACCCGACCTCGGCGATGGTGACCGCGCGTTTGTTTCTCGTGCCGCTGCTCGCCCTGTTACAGGGCGGTGCCGGAGAGCATCATTGGCGCGCAATGCCGCTTGCATTGGACCTGCCAGAGACCGGCGACCGCGAAACTTTCGCCAGGGCCAGCTGGGAAGAGGACGGCCTGCGCCCTCTCGGGAATCAGGACAGCGGCGTACAGGGCGGACTCGTGCGTGCGGATTGGCTGATCCGGTGCCCGCCGGGGCAGGCGAAGCGAGTAGCTGGGGAAACGGTCCGGGCTATCCGGTTCTGAACTCAGCCGCGGTGCCAGATCGCCAGCTCTCCGCCCTCGCGGCGGATCACGCCGCCAGCGCCGACCGGTTCGCGTTTCCCGTCCGTCAGAAATGCGATGGTGCCCGCATCCGCACTGGGAACGCTGGCAAGCGTGCGCGATCCGTCCGGCGTCTTTGCGACGATCACGCCCGACCTTGCCGACCCATCGCGGTGATAGTGCACGGTGTAGCTCTCGATCGTCGCCGGCCCCGTATAGTCTTC
This sequence comes from Erythrobacter sp. AP23, assembly GCF_001542855.1. Lineage (GTDB taxonomy): Bacteria > Pseudomonadota > Alphaproteobacteria > Sphingomonadales > Sphingomonadaceae > Qipengyuania. The sequence goes on from NZ_LNBY01000001.1 coordinate 110,827, forward strand.
GTCCAGTGGCGGGACGTCGCCGCGCCGCTCGTCGGCTTCGGCCTGATAGTCGAAATCCTGCGGGAAGGTGGCATCGGTCGGTGCGCCGGACAGGAGGATCGTGTGGTTGTGCGTCGCATAGCCGCCATTGGCGAACAGCAGACCCTTGTCCTTCGTGCCGCGCAAGTTCCGCACCATCGCGACAACTGCATGGCTCATGTAGTTACCGATGGGCCCGCCGCCGAAGGTGAGGCCACCGAAAACCGTGGCGGGTTTGTCGAGTGGCCAGCGAAGGACCCGGCGTGCCATTTTGGGGACGCAGGGAAAGCAGCTGTAAAGTTCGACATGGGCGAGATCGTCGGCATTCACGGCATTGAGTTTCATGGTCCGCTCGATCGATGTCGCGAGGCTGGGCGAGGCATCGTAACGGTCGCGGGCGAGGAAGTTGCCGCTCTCATGCGCGGCCGCGCCGTGGCCAAGCCATACCAATCTGTCCTCGGGGATGCCCCTGCGCCGCGCTTCGGCCAGCGAGGTAACGATGAAGCCCGCGCCTTGGTTGACCGAGGAATTGGCTACCTGAAACTTGGTATAGGGAAAAGCGATCAGGCGGTTGCCGCACGAAGGCGTGATCACTTCATCCGCGCTGATCGGCTTGCGAATCCATGCGCCCTCGCTGTGGGCTGCAACCTCGCTCATCCCTTCCCAGATCGCACCGCTTTCCGCCTGCCCTTCGGCAAGAGTTTGGCCATAAGCCGCGCGCCCGGCATTCTCGTACAAGGGATAGACGTCGGTCGGCACCACCAGACCGTAGCTCTGCGCATGTCCCTTGCGGACACGATGCGTCGCATCGCGTAGTGCATTGGGCTTATCGCCATTTTCCCGCTTCTTGAGCGCGGCAAGCTGGCCGGCGGTGCGAAGCGCCTCGCCGCCCGTGATGGCGCAGATTTTCGTTTCGCCCTTGCCGATACGATTGGCGGCTTCGTGCAACAGCAGGATAGGGCTGTCGCCATTGGGAAGGGCGGTCTGCATCCGGTGAATTGGATCGATGCCCAGCGCTTCGGCCACCTTTCCGTCGATCGGATTGAGCTGCGGCCAGGCAAGTTGGGCGACCACTGCAAGCGAGTCGCAATCGGCGAGCAGTCCGCCGCCCGCATCGGTTTCGGCGCGGCGCAGTGCCTGGACCATCAGGGCGACGGGGTCGAGTCCATCGCCGGGCACTTCGGGCCGATCGTTGATCTGGCCGACGCCGACGATGACGGGGGTATACTCGGGATCCTGTTCGGGCACGCACGCTCTCCTCTCCACGCCATGCCTAGCAAGCAGGTTTCACGCTGCAACCGGAAGTTCGGAGTGGTTTGACCGGTTGGCGGGGGCTCGGGCGACCAACGCGGCAAGGAGTTGGACGGTCGGGCTCCCGCTACCTGCTCAACCGACGCGGAGATCGAAAGCCGTGTTTCATCTAGCACCACGGCTTCGGTCGCTCATGCAAGGCCGGCGAGCACCGGCTCGACTCACGCCGTTCGATCAAAAGCCCCTAATTGCGATTGACTCGCAGAAGCATTATCGCCAACAGCGCCGGCGAATTCGAAACAGGGTCAATCAATGCGCAGAACCATCACAGCATCTCTCCTTCTCTCGACGGCGTTCGCCGGCACGGCAAGCGCCCAGGAGGCAAGCTCCGTAGCCGTCGACGAGGATGAGGACGTCATCGTCGTGACAGGCGAAGTGTCGACCTTCGGTGCAACGAAATCCGAAACCCCCATCATCGAAACCGCTCGTTCGGTTTCGGTTATCAGCGCCGAGGATTGGCGCGAGCGAGGCGCTCTGACGCTGGATGACACGTTGAATTACACCGCCGGCGTGGTGGGCGATACGTTCGGCTTTTCGACGCGCGGCGATTTTCCGCGGGTGCGCGGCCTCGACGTTCCCGAATATCTCGACAATATCCAGGTGCTCTTCGGGTTCTACAATAATGCCCGCTCCGACATCTTCACCCTCGAACAGGTAGAGGTGCTGAAAGGCCCCGCATCTGTCCTATACGGGCAGGGTTCGCCCGGCGGTATCCTCAATACTGTCAGCAAACGCGCCGGACCCGACGCGATCGGCAGCGAATTCTATGTCGAATACGGGACCTTCGACCGGACGCAGGTCTCGGCCGATATCGGTGCAGACCTGTCTGGCGACGGCACGCTCACCGCGCGACTGGTAACGCTATTCCGCGATGCGGATACGCAAGTCGATTTCGTCAACGACGATGCGTTCATCTTGGCCCCTTCGATAACCTATGACGATGGGCGGACCGTCGCGACCTTGCTTGCAAACTACACCGATCGCGAGAGCGATACGGCACACCAGTTCCTGCCACTTGCCGTGACTGCCTGTGCCAGCGAGGAGGTCACGGTATCGGAACCGAACATCTGTTCCGGCAATATCGGCCAGGAAGTCGACGCTTCGCTCTATGTCGGCGATCCCGCATTCAACCGTTACGATAGCGAGAGTTTCTCGCTCACCGGGTTTTTCCAGCATCGGTTCAGCGATGCGCTCGGTTTCGAAGCAACCGCACGCTATCGCGACAACAGTGCCGCTTACAGGCAGGCCTGGGTGTCGTTCCTTGGCAGCGGCAATCCGCGTGTCCTGGCGGATGGCACGGCAGCGGGTCGCAGCTGGTACGATGCACCGGCCGGCTCGGATCAGTTTGCGGTCGACGGTCGGCTCCGCGCGCGCTTCGATACCGGTCCGATCGAGCACGAGGTGCTGGCCGGCATCAACTATCAGTCGGTCGACACGCTGACTGAAGCCTCCTTCCTCTATGCCCTCCCGACGACCTTCAACCTACTCAATCCGATTTACGATGGCTTGGAGATTCCGGCCGAGGCAGCGTTCGATGCAGTACGCGGAAGCTCGATCAACGAGATCGATAGCGTCGGCTATTACATCAACAACCAGATGACACTCGGCGACCTCGTGCTAAACGCGGGCGTCCGGTTCGACGAGCTGGAGACCGGCAACGGCACCACCAATCAGGACGACAGCGCGACGAGCCTCAGCTTCGGCGCGCTCTACAAGATTTCCATCGGTCTCAATCCCTATGCCAGCTATGCGGAAAGCTTCCAGGCGGTGGTCGGCAACGACATGGTTACAAACCAGCCGCTGCTGCCGCAGGAAGGCAAGCAGATCGAGGTCGGACTGAAGTACCAGCCACCCGGAACGCGCACTTATGTGACGATAGCCTATTTCGACATCGAGCAGTCCAATCTGCCCAATCCGGCCGGGCTGCCTAATGCGCCCTCACAGCAGGAGGGCGTCGCCAAGATCGACGGTTTCGAAATCGAGGCGCAGACGGCGATCGGCGATCTGAGTATCGATGCCGCCTTCAGCGTGATCGATACGCAGGATCCCGATGGCGCGCGTTTCCCGAGCGTCCCCGAAGTGCAAGGCTCGGCCTGGGCATCGTGGCGTCCGTCGTCCGGCTCGCTCAAGGGGCTTGCCCTGGGCGCAGGCGTCCGCTTCGCCGGAGGCAACGAAAGCAGTGGCACCGCTTTCCTCGCGGCCAATGGCTTTGCCCCTACGCCGGTTTTGATCGAAACCGACGGCTACACCGTTTTCGACGGCCTGATCGGTTACAGCTTCGATCGTTACTCACTCACCCTCAATGGCCGGAACATCTTCGACACCGAATATTACGGCACCTGCCTTTCGCGCGGCGACTGTTTCCCCGGTGAAGGCCGGACGGTACAGCTGCGCGCCGGTGTCCGGTTCTAAAGGCAGTCGCGATGATGGCTTGGCAGATCGGGGGCACTATCCTGGCAATTGCGGGTGTCGTCGCTCTCTATCTGTCATGGCGAAGCCGGCGACGCAGTTGGCCGCTGGTTCTGAGCGGTTGGACCCTCTTGCTCGGCGCGGTCGTCGCGTGGGGAAACACGAGCGGCGTTGACAAGGGGCCGGCGCTCGGGATCGTCGTGGTTGTCATGGTCGCGAGCGCCGGGGTGCTGCTCGTCGCGGTGCGGGCGCCGGTCAAACCGCGCCGCAGGATCGAACCGCGCGAACCGCGCATAGTGGCACAACTGGTCGAACGACCGGGAAGAAAGAACCTTGCGATCACGGCCAATGCGGTGGCGATCGTCTTGTTGGGGTTTCTCACCTCGATTACCGTTGCGACGGCCATTTTCATGGCCGGCCGGTCCGCTGGAACGGAGCACACGGCCAACCTTACGGTAACGATGTTTGCTTTCCCGGTCCTCTGGGCCGCACTCACCACCTTCATCGGTTACTCGCGCAGTATGGTGGCCCGAGCGGTCGTGGTCTTCGGCGCAATGGCCATATCTGCGGCGATCATCGGAGTGACATCAACGGGAGGCTGAAATGGCACGGATCAAGAGATCGGCCATGCGGGTCGCGAAATCGCTCGAAGCGCACCGACTGTTGGCGATAGTTTTCGGTGCTCTGCTCTACATTCTAGCGGCCACTGGCACACTCTCCGTGTTCAACCACGAGTTGCAGCGGTGGGAACAGCCAAATGTCCCGGAGATGGCCTCGATCGCGCCCGAGGCGGCCGAGCGAGCGGCATTGTCGGTGCTCGAAAGCGAGGAGGTTCCGACCACCCATCTCTATGTGAACTTCCCGCAGGAAGACCTGCCGCGTACAGTCATTACCACGGACACGCAGGCGTTCTTCGCCGCGCCCGACGGGACGATCGCCGGTCCCGAAGAATTTCCCTGGACGCAGTTCCTGCTCGACCTGCATTACTATCTGCATCTTCCGCAGACACTCGGCCTGACGGTGGTGGGCGCGCTCGGCGCTATGCTGATTGCGCTCTCGTTTTCGGGGCTTTTGGCCCACCCGCGCATCTTTCGCGATGCCTTCACCTTTCGGCATGGGGCGGGGCGCCTGACTACGATCGACCTGCATAATCGGCTAAGTGTCTGGACGCTGCCATTCCATTTTTCCAATGCGCTGACCGGTTCGATCCTCGGACTGGCAAGCGTTCTTGCCCTTGCCATCGCCGCGGTTGGCTTCGACGGCGATACCGGCGCGGTCTTCGATCCGGTGTTCGGCGCCGAACCCGAGCCGATCGAAGGCCAGGCCGGGACAGCATCGATAGCTGAACCGCTGGCCTTCATGGCGCGCGAGTTCCCAGAACTCGACGTGACCTATTTCATACTCCACGATCCGGGCACTGCGGGGCAGCACAGTTCGGTCATCGCCGAACACTCCGACCGCTTGATATTTGGCGACTACTACAACTTTACCTCGGAGGGTGATTATCAGGGTAACGTCGGTATCTCGGATGGGACGATCGGGCAGCAGGTCACCGGCGCGGTGTACAATGTGCATTTCGGGAACTGGGGCGGGCTGCCGGTCAAGCTGGCCTATCTTGGGTTCGGTCTTGGGCTGTGCGTCATAATTGCGAGCGGGCTCAGCATTTACTTCGCCAAGAGGGTAGCCAACGGCCGTCCTGCGCCGCGGCTTGCGGGCGCCTGGCAGGGCGTGGTGTGGGGAACGCCGGCCATGCTCGCGGTGACATTGGGATTGTCTTTTTTGGGCCTCGAGGGTGCGGGATTGGTCACCGCATTCTGGCTGGGTCTCGCCATGCTGGTTTTCCTTTCGGGCTTGGCCGGATCGAGCCGCGCGAAGGAAGCGGTGCAAGCGCTCACGGCTCTGGCACTCCTCTCGGCCCTCTTTGCATATGCGCTACGCTACGGATCGGCCGTTCTGTCCGACGCCGGGTTGGGTGTGTCGACCATCGCTATGCTGCTGGTTGTCGCACTTGTGACAGCCGTCATTCGCTCGAGCGGCAAGGTCGGTCACCGCAAGGGCGGACAGGCCGAATGGGTGGGTCAGCCCGCGGAATAGGCGCGGCCCCAATTGCTTGGATGCGACTGCGTCTCTGGCGCCAAGATGTGTGACAGAAACGGAAGACAATTGCCTTTCAAGAGGTGCTTCCCAGAAGGCGGGATGCAAGCCGTTGCATTGCAGGGCCGAGTATTAGGCCGATGAGCGGGACGAGTATCGCCGTCAAAATCAGCGTTTGTAGGCCGAGCGAAAGGTCGCCTGGCAGTAGCCCAAGCAACACGAGCATCGCCGTCACAAGAGGCCAAACCACAAGCCAGACAAGGAAGGTGCGCAAGAGAACGATCTGCATTTTCACGCCTCGCCCGCCGACATCGCGCGATGCAGGATTGCGAAGTAGCCCGGCAGGACTTCGCCGAGCTTGCTTTGGCCGGTTCGGGTCAGGGAGACTTCTTTCGACCTCGCGTCGTCCTCGTTTGCGGAGATCGCGATCAACCCCGCTTGCTCGAGGCCTTGCATCGTGCGCGTAACCACGGGGCGGGATACGTCCAGCCTTTCGGCAATCTCGCCCACCGTAAGAGAGGTGCGATCGGGTTCTCGATCGATAAGGATAAGTGTGAGAAACCGCAGTTGCGAGAGGCCACGCGATGCGAAATAAGCCTCGAGTTCGCGGATGAGGAGGCTACCGGCGCGCATGAGTTCGAGCGCGCCGAGTACCTTGGCGGGATCGACACCATCGAAGCGATCCGCATATCCCTCGACCATTCGCCGACTCGGCAGTTCCTTCAAGAAGAACATGCAGCTAGCGAACCGGGCGCAGGTGCAGGATTTCCGGCTCCTCGGCCAGCCATTGCCTGTAGGCTTCGAAGACGTCCTGCGTGTAGGATTGAGCGTGATGCGTTTCGAGCGCAGCCTCGTCGCGCCACTCTTCATAGAGATGCAGGGATCCCGTGTCGGTATTCTCGCTTAGCCGGAACTCGATACACCCCGGCTCCGCCCGCGTGCGCTCGATGATGTTGCAGATCGCCGCGCGGGCAGCATCGAAATGGTCTGCATGGGGCCTGATCCGCGCGATGACAGTCAGCTGGCTACTCATAATCACTCCATTAGTTAGCATGATAAATATATGGGTTCAGGCAGCGTGGGTCAAGATCCCGCGTGTTCCAAGGTTGGACTGTCCGCTGCGCCCCGCGAACTTGGCATCGATAGGGTTGGCGAGTGTGCAAAGCTGCCGGTAGTTTTGGGGGCGCAGTGAGATCACCTCTCCTGGAGAAACGCGGCCGGATTTCTCGAGCGGGAAACCGGATGGGCCAAATGGCTGCGATGGGTTGCTCAGCGCGTTGCGATCAGTACTCCGAGAAAGGCGAAGCCGATGGCGATCAAAGCGCCCGACAGCCAGCGCCATCGCTCCATCCCGACCCACATGCCGCGGAAGCTCTGGCGCAAAGAGACCCCATCGCCGCGTTCCTTGGCTATCCGTAAAGAGTAAATTGCCGCACCCGACAATGCGAGGCCGGTCATCGCCAACCCGAACAGGAACCATGGAATCTTGGTCCAGTAGCCGCCGAAGTTTCCGAAATGCAGCGGATCGGCCATTTCGGAGATGCGCTGGTGGACATTGAGATCGCGCCCGTCGGTAGTCAGCAGGACTTCGGCAGTTCTGGCATCGACATAGACGGCGTTCGAGCGCGGCCGCACCAGCACCGCTTCATACTCGCCATTGAGTTCGAGCACGCCATCTTCGCCCGGCAAACGCACGTTTTCCACGCGCAGACCGGGATATGCGGCCAGCGCTGCATCCACCGCCGGTCCTAAATCGCCAGGCCTCGCAATGATCTCGGTCGGAATTTCACGATCGACGCGGGGATGCGGCGCTGCGTTGCCGCCCAGGCTCTCGACGAAGTACCAGATGCTGGTGAGCGTGATCAGCGCAACGAACCACAGCGACCAGACCCCGGCAAGCCGGTGGAAATCGCCCCACCAGGTCCGGGCATCGCGCGTCCGCAATGGCTTGGTGAAGCCGCGCCACCATTTCTTGTAGACGGCGAAGGAGGTGACGAGGCTGATCAGCAGGAGAAACGCCAGCGACGAGACGATCGGCACGCCCAGCCAGGTTGGCAAGTTGAGATGCCGGTGCATGTTCCTGAGCACGCGTTGCGCATCGACCCATGGGCCGGTCCCGAGGATCTCGCCGGTCGATGGATGCGCATGGAGGAAGAAAAGGTTGCCGGCCTCGTTCTCGACCGTCACCTTCGCAGCAAAGGCCGAGGCAGTCGGCGCCAAAATCGCATTCGCCTTGGCGACGCCTGGATATTCGGCTGCGTTGTGCGCGATTTCGGCCCAGGCCACCGGTCCTTCCACGCTGGAGGGGGCGACGCGCAGGCTGGGCTGGAGCAGCCAGTCGATCTCCGCGCTCAGCACGGCCAGCGTCCCGGTGAACAGGATGAAGGCCATGAACAGGCTGAGCTTCAGCCCGACCCACTGATGCACCACCCACCACGTGCGGGCGGCCTTGGGCGCGGCTTTTCGATGCAGTCTGTGCTGCCTTTCGATATCCCGCGCCAGTTCCATCAGAACCTGTATCCCACCTCCACGAAGAGCGAACGGGGCTCGCCGGGGAAGTGGCCGGTTCGCTCGATAAAGCCGGAAGCAGCGTATGTGGTATCGAACAGATTATCGACGCGGACCATCGCGCGGATCGGTCCGGTTTCGTAGATCAGCGAGGCATCGAAAACGAAGTAGTCGTTCACCGGTTGATCGCTGAGGCTGACGCGATCCGACACATAATCCCCGCCAAACGCGACCGCCAGGCCGAGATCGGGGAACTGATAGCGCGTCCAGAATCCGAGCTGGTGCTCGGGCGCGTTGGCGAAGCGATCACCCACGCTGTTAGAAAATCCGCCTCCGCCATTGTTCTCGGTAATCCGCGTATCGTTGTAGCCGTAGGCGAGCGTGGCCACCCAGTTGGGCGTGATGTCGGCGGCGATATCGACCTCGACACCCTTGCTTGTGACTTCGCCGAAAGCGACAAGATCATCCACGCCGTCGCCGCCCACATCGCCTCGCGGATCGGTCTGCAACAGATTCTGTCGGCGGATTTGGTAAGCCGACAGGCTCGACTGGATGCGTCCGCCCATCAGCGCGGTCTTGATCCCTCCCTCGACGATGTCGCCGGTCGTCGGCGCGAATGGACCACCGGCGAGCGGATCCTGGTCGTCAACGTCTTGGGGTTCGAAACTGTCGGCATACTGCGCGAACAGGGAGATCTCGTCGGTAACGCGATAGACAGCTCCTGCGCGATAGGTGACTTCTTCGTCTTCGAATACCGTTCCGTTCGCATTGTCGGTGAAGCTATCGAAGCGGACGCCGCCGGTCAGGATCAGGCGGCCGATCCTCAATTCGTCGAGCAGGTAAAAACCGAACCGTTCGCTGTCGGACAGCGATGTACGAAAGGCGGGGAGTGCGTAGGAGGTCGGGTCGGTTCGGCCGTATTGCGGATCGAACAGGCTCAGCGGATTGGGCAAGCCCGCAACATTGCTTGTTGTGCCGCGCAGCGCACGACCGGTGAAGTTGCTTTCGGCATCGAAGAAATCCGCGCCGACCAGTACGCGGTTGCCAAGGTTGCCGCCCAGGTCTGCGGACCAGACCGCATTGGCACCCAGCGAAAAGGTCTCCTGCGCACGAAGCTGGTCGCGAAACTGGCGCACCGAGGAATCGATTTGTCCGTCCCCGTCGGAATCGAACAGCCCGCGCGGCTCGTGATAGTTCTGCATTTCCACCGCATCATTGTAGCGCGCGGTGACATCGATGCTGAGATTGGGGGTCACATCGACCTCGATCCGGCCCTGGACGACGTCGGATTCCAGGTTGAGGAAGTCGCCCGGCTCGTTGTGATTCCAGCGGCGGCTGGTGCGGAACTCGCCATTGGCGTCCACCGGCACACCCCGCAACCGGTTGGCGTCCAGCTCCTGATCGTACCGCGTGGCCTGCAGGATGATCCGGGCCGGTCCTTCCTCGAATGAGACGCCGCCATCGACGATCAGCGTCCGCGAGCCGGCATTGAAGCGGAACAGGCCGCGGTCTTCGTAGAACACGCCGCCGCGTGCAGCGAAACCTCCGCCCAGTGGTGCGTTGATCTCTGCCGAACCGCCCACACGATCCTCGGTGCCGAGGATCGCCTTGATCTCGCCGGTGAACTCGTCCGCATCGGGTTTCTTTGTGATGTAATTGAAGAGACCGCCGGGGGCGCCCGGACCATAGAGCATGCCGCTCGGGCCCTTGAGGAACTCGACCCGCTCGACGTTGAAGAGCTGCGGCACCGAAAAGCCGGCGTAGGGATCGCCGCGCAATCCGTCATAGAAGATTTCTTCCTGCCGGAACCCGCGTGCCGTCACGCCGGCATAGCTGAAAAAGCTGACGCCGGAGATATTGCGATAGAGATCCTGCGCGTCGCGGGCGCCCTGGTCTTCGATCAACTCCTGCGTGATCGAGGTGACGACCAGGCTCGATTCGAGCGGAGGCGTCGCCAGCTTTCCCGAGCTGGTTTCATCGACGCGGTACAGCTGCTGCGCGCGCCCGGTCACGATAATTGCGTTTGCGAGCGGCGTTTCCGCCTCGGCCGAGCCGCCATCGGCTTGCGCCATCGCCGGTGCTGCCGTCAGCCCCAAGGCTGCGCCCGACGCCAGGAAAGAGACCTTGAGTACCTTCGAACTGCGTACGTGCATCAATAACCTCGAATAGCGAATCGCCAAGATTGGGCGGCTGTTGCGTGATGCGACTAATTATCATTAGCACTACGAGCAAGATGTTTTCGCGCGTCGTTTTGCACAGTCGAGAGGAAAGCCGGGCGGCGTAGCAGCGGACCGGTCGAAGCGTCCGTGCGATTGGGCACCACTGCGCTTCGGCGAGCGGCGTGACCGTGGCGCCATGAGGCGCTTGCGCTATCTTGAGTTATATCGGGAAGTTGGCTGGGGTGGCAGGGATCGAACCTGCGAATGCCGGTACCAAAAACCGGTGCCTTACCACTTGGCTACACCCCAGCAGGTGCGCGCCCCTATAGCGCCTCCGGCGCGGAAGGGAAGGGGGTGGGCGCCGATTGCATGCGCCGCTCGGCCAGCTCGCCCTCGAAATGCGCAATCGTCTTGCGATCGAGCTTGTAGAAGAACATCGCGGCCCCTGCGGGGATGATGATGGCAGCGGGAACGATCGCGAAGGCCAGGTCGATGCCAAGCTTTGCGGATTCGGTCTGGGCAGCGCCTGCTTCGAAACCGGTCAGTGCAAACAGCATTCCCGGCAGCGCTGCACCGACCGCCACACCGGTCTTGATCGCGAAGACCGCGCCGGAAACCGCCAGGCCGGTCATTTGCCGACCGGTGGACCACTCCAGGTATTCGGCGATGTCGGTGAACATCGAATAGGCCAACATCATCATCATGCCGAGTCCGACCCCGACGAAGACTTGCGCCGCGGTCTGGGGCCAAACCGCGTCGAGCGGCATCACGTGGAAGACGGCTATGGCTGCGACCTCGATCGACCCGGCAAGGATCAGCAAGTGCGCCTTGTCGAAGCGCCTCGCCATGGACGCGGCAAAGATCACCCCGACCAGCTGTCCTAGTGCGAAGGCGGTGTAGAACAGGCCGATTCGATCGAGGAAAAGGAAGAGCGGAGTGCCGTCATCGCCCGCTACATAGCGAAACCAGAACAGGGCGCTGCTTGCTCGCGATGCGAGTGCGACGGGGGTCAGCATGGCGGCGATCGCAACCGCTATCCAGGCAGGCGTGCGAACCAGCAGCTTGACATCGTCGCGCACGCGCCCGTTCGACGGTACGGGCGGGATGCGTTCCTTGCTCGCGAAGAAGGCGATAAGCAACGACAGCGCCCCGGCGCCCGAAATGACGAACATGGTCAGCATGATGCCGCGCCGCTCGTCGCCCGCGCCCAGTTCGCGTACCAGCGTCGTCGCGATGACAGCCACGGCCACCACCGCCAGGGCCGAGAAAACCATGCGATAAGCGGCGAAGGATGAGCGCGTGTCGGCATTGGGCGAAACCACGCCCATCAGCGCCGAATAGGGAACGTTGGTCGCGGTGAAGGCCACCATCGTCAGCGTGTACGTGACATAGGCCCACACCAGCATCGCATCGCTCGATAACTCGGGCGCGGCGAAAATTGCCGCACCGAACAGGCCGAAGGGAACCGCTCCCCACAGCAGATAGGGTCGGTAGCGCCCCCAGCGGCTGCGCGTGCGGTCGCCGATCGCGCCCATCACCGGATCGGTCACCGCGTCGAAGAACTTGGTCAGCAGCAGCATCAGGCCCATTGCCGCAGGGCCAACGCCGCCCAGCTCGACGAAGAAGTAGAGCAGGTAGATGTTGAAGAAGTTGATGTAGAAGGACGAGGCGAGATCGCCGATCCCATAGCCGATCTTCTCCAATCGGCCGGCCGCGGGAAGCGGCTTAGTCAAACTTCGGTCCTCCCATGAAACCTATTGGGACCTCATGGGAGGGGGGAAGTCAAGTGCGGGCGGATTGCGTCAGAACTTCTTGCCGTCGAAATCGGCGGCCGAATGCCGCTCGAGCAGCTGTTCGTCCTCGTCGCCCCAGGCCTTGTTGACGATCCGGCCGCGGCGGACGGCGGGGCGTTCGGCAATCTGCTTCACCCAACGCTCGACATTCGCGTATTCGTGGATTGAGAGGAAGGTCTTCGCCTCTTCGTAGATCACGCCGAACACGAAGGGTGCGATCCACGGATAGGCCGCGATGTCGGCCACGGTATAGTCCTTGCCGCCAAGGAACTCGCTATCCGCCAGGCGTTTGTCGGCGACGTCGAACAGGCGCTTGGTCTCCATCGCATAACGGTTGATCGGATATTCGTATTTCTCGGGCGCATAGGCATAGAAGTGGCCGAAGCCGCCCCCGATGAAGGGTGCGCTGCCGACCTGCCAGAACAGCCAGCTGAGCACTTCGGCGCGAGTCTGGTCGGTCGGCAGGAAAGCGCCGAATTTCTCGGCCAGATGCATTAGGATTGCGCCGCTTTCGAACACGCGCACGGGTTCGTCCCCGCTACGGTCGAGCAGCGCCGGAATCTTCGAATTGGGGTTGAGGTGGACGAAGCCCGAGCCGAATTGGTCGCCTTCGCCGATATCGATCGTCCAGGCATCGTACTCCGCGCCAGAATGACCCGCCTCGAGCAGTTCCTCGAGCATAATGGTCGCCTTTACGCCGTTGGGCGTGGCGAGCGAATAGAGCTGAAAGTCGTGCTTGCCGACGGGGAGAGGCTTGTCCTCGCGCGCGCCTGAAGTCGGACGGTTGATGTTGGCGAAGCGGCCGCCGTTCTCGGCATCGAAAGTCCAGACCTTGGGCGGGTTGTAGGTTGCGTCTGCCAATTGCGTTCTCCTCGTTGCGGGGTGGCTAGTTCACCCAACCGTTCGTCGCAAGGTGGGGAACCGTGACAGCGACCCCACGGTTCTTCCCTTCGCTATGACGAAGCTCATCTATGTCGACGACGATCTGCCCGGCATTACGCGCAAGGGCGCGGGCAGGGGATGGGCCTATTACGATCCCGAAGGCAAACTGATCAACGATCCGGAGGAAAAGCGCCGGCTCAATGCGATCGCACTGCCGCCAGCCTATGGCGATGCCTGGTTTTGCCCCGCACCCAACGGCCACATCCTCGCCACCGGCGTGGATGCGAGGGGTCGTAAGCAATATCGCTATCACCCCGAATTTCGCACGGCGCGCGAGGGCGAGAAGTTCGACAGCTGCGTCAGCTTCGGGAGCCTATTGCCGCTGGTTCGCAAGCGTGTGGACGACGATCTGCGCGGCCGCACACTGACCCGCGAGCGGGCGATCGCCAGCGTAGTGCGGCTGCTCGACCTGGGCGCGGTTCGTATCGGGAACGAAGGCTATGCAAAGCAGAACCGGAGCTTCGGTGCGACGACTTTGCGTAAGCGGCACGCCGAACTGACCGGCAAGACCTTGCGGCTGCGCTATAAGGGCAAGGGCGGCAAGCCGCGCGAGGTGACGCTATCCGATGGCAGCCTGTCGCGGCTGGTGCGCAAGATGCAGGATTTGCCCGGCCAGAACCTGTTCAAATACGTCGACGAGGAGGGCGAAGTGCAGGCGGTGGGCTCGTCCGACGTCAACGAATACCTCGCCGAAACCATGGGCGAGCGGTTTACGGCGAAGAATTTTCGCACCTGGCACGGCAGCGTGATGGCCTTTCAATGCCTGCTCGAAGGCGAGGGCGATCTTCCGATCAAGGCATTGCTCGACTGTGTCGCGGAACGGCTCGGCAATACGCCAGCGGTGACGCGCAAGAGCTATATACATCCGGCGGTGATCGATCTGGTCGAGCGGCAGGAGGAATGGCGTGCCGAGGCGCGCCTGCCGCGTGCGACCAAGTGGCTGACGCGCGAGGAGCGCGGGCTGATCGAGCTGCTTCAGACAAGTCCTGCGGCGGCGGAATTGCTGGCTGCCTGAGAGGTGCCTTGCATATGGTATCCTAAAGGGATACTGGGCGGACATGCACTTGGCAGGGTTTAGGATACGTGCCTTTCGAGAGGCGCATGATCCGCCGCTTAGCGCGGAGGAATTCGGCGCGCGTTTCGGCGATCCCGAACCCTGGCCCAGCCGCACCGTCTACGGCTGGGAAGCCAAGGGCAAGATCGCCCGCGCATCGGTCCAGAAACGCCTTGCCGAACTGGGCGTTTGCCAGCCCGCCGACTGGCTCGAACCCGCCCCTGAAGAACCCGACGAGAAAGGCCCCGCTACTATGAGCGGAACCGACATCCATCCCTTTTACGACCTGCATACGCACGGTTTCGTCCGCGTGGCGACCAGCACGCCAAAGGTGCGCACGGCGGATGTCGCCTATAATGCGCAGGGAATTCTGGAACAGGCGCGCAAGGCGGATGCGCAGTCGGTCGACCTGCTGCTGTATCCCGAACTGGCCCTGTCCTCCTACGCGCTGGACGATCTGCACATGCAATCGGCGCTGCTCGATGCGGTCGAGGATCAGATCGATGCGATCGTGGAAGCCTCGCGCGATCTTCTGCCGGTGCTCGTCTTCGGCGCGCCGCTGCGCCGCAACGGCCGCATCTACAATTGCGCGCTGGTAGTGGCGCGCGGCGCACTGCTCGGCGTGGTCCCCAAGAGCTTTCTGCCCAATTATCGCGAATATTATGAAAAGCGCTGGTTCGCGCATGGTCGCGAGTGCGTCGGACTGACGATCCGCTGCGGCGTGCAAGATGTGCCCTTCGGCACCGATCTGGTTTTCTCAGCAAGCGACCTGCCGGGTTTCACCTTCGGGATCGAGATCTGCGAGGATTTCTGGTCGCCCAATCCGCCAGGCACGATGGCCGCGCTCGCCGGCGCGACGATCCTGCTCAACCTTTCGGCATCGAACATCACCATCGGCAAGTCGGACGAGCGTCACCTGCTCAGCCGCGCAAGCTCCAGCCGCTCGGTCTGCGCCTATGCCTATTCGGCCAGTGGTCACGGCGAGAGCACCACCGATCTCGCCTGGGACGGGCAGGGCATGATCTACGAACTGGGCGACCTCCTGGTCGAAAGCGTGCGCTTCGACCTCGAACCCGAATTGTGCGTGGCCGATATCGATACGCAGCGGATCCTGTCCGAACGCATGCGGATGCAGACCTACAACGATGCAGCCGAGGCGGAGGGTCGCCCGGAGGACTGGTACCGATCGATCGCGTTCGAGCACGCCGCGCCGCGCGCCGATATCGGCCTTCGCCGCCCGGTTCGGCGATTCCCCTTCGTGCCCAACCGTGC
Source organism: Erythrobacter sp. AP23 (assembly GCF_001542855.1). Classification (GTDB taxonomy): domain Bacteria; phylum Pseudomonadota; class Alphaproteobacteria; order Sphingomonadales; family Sphingomonadaceae; genus Qipengyuania. The sequence continues at coordinate 126,387 of NZ_LNBY01000001.1, forward strand.
GCACAAGCTGGACGAGGATTGCTACGAGGCGTTCAACATTCAGGTCGATGCGCTGATGCGGCGTATTCAAGCGACCGATCCCAAGTGTCTCGTCATCGGCATATCCGGCGGGCTCGACAGCACGCATGCGCTGATCGTCGCGGCCAAGGCGATGGACCGGCTGGGCCGCCCGCGCAGCGATATCCGCGGCTACACCATGCCCGGCTTTGCGACCTCGGAGGGCACAAAGTCCAACGCCTGGCGCCTGATGGAGGCATTCGGCATCACGGCCGAGGAAATCGACATCAAGCCGACGGCTGCGATGATGCTGGAGAATATCGGCCACGCTTTCGCCGATGGCGAACCGGTCTACGACGTCACCTTCGAGAACGTCCAGGCGGGGCTGCGCACCGACTATCTGTTCCGCTTGGCGGGACAGCATGGCGGCTGGGTGATCGGGACGGGGGACCTCAGCGAACTCGCGCTGGGCTGGTGCACCTATGGCGTGGGCGACCACATGAGCCATTACGGTGTCAATGCGGGCGTTCCCAAGACCCTGATCCAGTATCTGATCCGCTGGACCGTTCGCACCGGCCAGTTCGACAAGCAGTGCGATGCGGTGCTCGACGATATCGTCGATACGGAGATCAGCCCGGAACTGGTACCCGCGGGCGAGGACGGGCGGATCCAGAGCACGCAATCGATCATCGGGCCATACGAACTCAACGACTTCTTCCTCCACCACATCATCCGCTGGGGACAGAAGCCGAGCCATGTCGCCTTTCTCGCCTGGCATGCCTGGAACGACGCGAAATCAGGACTTTGGCCGATCGATTTCCCGGACGATGCGAAGAACGAATACGATCTCGCCACGATCGCGAAGTGGCTGGAAAACTTCCTCAAGCGCTTTTTCGGGTTCAGCCAGTTCAAGCGTAGCGCGCTCCCCAACGGGCCCAAGGTCAGTTCGGGCGGGGCGCTGAGCCCGCGCGGCGACTGGCGCGCCCCGAGCGATGCGGTGGCCGACACTTGGCTGGCCGAATTGACCGCGACCCTGCCGCCGCTGGACGACTGACGATGCCGCTGCGCGCGCTGCTCATCATGACGTTTTGTAACGTCGTCTGGGCGCTCAACGTGGTCGTCAGCAAGATTGCCATCGCCGACCTCGCAACACCGCCATTATTCTATGCGCTGCTGCGTTCGGCGATTGTTGCGGTGGTTCTCGTGCCGCTGCTTCGCCCGCTTCCGGCAAAGCTGTGGCGGGTACTGGTCATCGGCCTTGCCATCAGCGGCGGCTCTTTCGCATTGCTCTTCATGGGGCTCGAGACCGCCAGCCCTTCGGCGGCGGGGGTCGTCAGTCTGACCGGCGCACCGATGACCGTCCTGTTCGCGATTCTCTTCCTCGGCGAGCGCGTGCGCTGGCGGCGGGGATTGGGAATCGGGCTGGCCTTCGGCGGAGTGTTGTTCGCCATGGCCGGTGACAATCAGATGGAGACGGGCACCGGCCTATTGCTGGTGTTCTTGTCGGCCGTGGTTGGCGCGCTGGGGTCGGTTTTCGTCAAGCGGCTCGAAATACCCTCTATCCGATTGCAAGCCTGGGCGGCGGTCGCATCGGTCGCAGTGCTAATCCCGCTGACCGCCGCGATGGAAAGTGGTCAGGCAGCGGCACTGTCGAATGCGCCGTGGGAACTCGCTGCCTGCCTGTTCTTTGCCGCGATCGTCGTCTCGGTCGGCGCGCACACAGCCTACTATCGCCTGCTGCAGGAGCACGACGCCAACCTCGTCGTCCCGCTCACTCTGTTTACCCCGATCCTGACGATAGTCTTCGGCGCCTGGCTGACGGGCGACGCAATCGGCGAGCGACTGGTGATCGGCGGCGCGATTGCGCTCGCGGGCGTGGCGATCATCGTGTTGCGGCCGAGCGAAACCTTCACCCGCCGTTTCCTCGTGCGACCGCGCTTCTGATCAGTCGAGCTTAACCGTCCAGCCGTGCGTGTCTTCAACGGCACCCTTCTGGATGCTGACGAGCTTTTCGCGGACCTTATGGGTCATCTGGCCGGTTCCGCCGCTGCCGATGGTGAATTCGCCATCGGGGCCGAGCACGGTGCCGACCGGCGTGACGACCGCGGCGGTGCCGCAAGCCATCGTCTCGAGCAGACGACCCTCGATCGCGTCGGCGCGCCACTGGTCGATGCTATAGGGTTCCTCGCGCACCTGCAGGCCTTCTTCTCGAAGAAGCTGGATCAGGCTGTCGCGGGTGATGCCGGGCAGGATCGTACCAGTGAGCGGTGGGGTGATGACCGTACCGTCGTCGAATACGAAAAACAGATTCATGCCGCCCAGTTCCTCGACCCATTTCTTCTCGACGGCATCGAGGAAGACCACCTGGTCGCAGCCGTTCCTTATACCCTCGGCCTGCGGTACCAGACTGGCAGCGTAATTGCCGCCGGTCTTGGCCGCGCCCGTGCCGCCAGGTGCGGCGCGAGTATAATTGCGGCTGACCCAGATCTTCACCGGTTTGGCGCCACCCGTGAAATAGGGCCCGACGGGCGAAGCGATCAGGACATATTTGTACTGGCGCGCCGGGCGCACGCCGAGGAAGGCCTCGGAAGCAAACATGAAGGGCCGCAGGTAGAGCGAGCCGTCCGGATCGCCCGGCACCCAGTGGCGGTCCTTCGCCACCAGCTGACGGATCGATTCGAGGAACAGTTCCTCGGGCAGTTCCGGCATCGCCATACGCCGCGCGCTTTCGTTGAAACGCCGTGCGTTCTGCTCGGGGCGGAAGAGCGCGAGCGAGCCGTCTTCCCGCTTGTAGGCTTTCATGCCCTCGAAGATTTCCTGAGCGTAATGCAGCACCGCTGCTGCCGGATCGAGGCTGATCGGCTCGCGCGGGCCGAGCGTGCCCTTGTGCCAGCCGCCCTTGTCCTCGTCATAGTCGATCACGACCATGTGGTCGGTGAAAAGTTTGCCGAAGCCGGGGTTTTCCAGCGCCTGCCGGCGGGTCTCGCCGGGCACCGGGGCGGGGTGGGGAAGATGCTCGAAATCCATGGCTGCGCGGGTAATGGGAAGGAAGGCGGCGCGCAAGGATGAGTGTTGGCTGCGTGCAGAAACCGCCTCCGCGATTTCCTTGCGGCTGGTGCCGAAAGGTCAGGACGGAGCTCCTGACCACGTCCATCTAACAAAATGAGAAGGGCAGCTCCACGCCCGTAGGTGGAACTGCCCTTCGCATGGTCAGCGGCGGGAAGTGCCGCTCACGAAGTCTCTATCGGCTCTGCTTACCGATAGTACCTCGCGCGGAAACTTGCCGACCTCTCTGCTGAACCATGAGACATCGGATCACCTCCTTTCGCGCTGTTTAGAGCCAAGGTACCCCGTCTCCGGGGAACAAGACCGCGTTTCGCCGCTGATCTTGAGTACCAATTTGTTGCTCGAAGCCTGTGAAAACAACCCTTGAAAAAAAGTTTTCCCACGTCAGAATTGGCGTTTGTGGCCCGGAGCGTTCTCCGGGCCGTTTTCATATCTCGAAAGCGGGCGGATCGCGAGGATCGCCGGAGGCCGAATCCGTTCATCGACACGCCTCTATCGCGCGCGTCACTTCGGCCCATGGTGGCAGGTAGAGTGTGGACAACCCCGAGATTTCCACAGCGAATCGCCCGCGGGTCAATGCCATGGCGTCCAGCAGGGGATCGGTGGCGGAGAGTGTAGCCACCACTTGCGGGCTGCCTCCCCCGGCGGGACGGGCGGGCAAGGTTCGCTCGGCGGTTTCGGTCCGGATGGTCATGGCGGCCTGGCGCGGGCCCTGGCCGGCGCGAGTCAGCAGGATGCGACCGGCATCGCGTTCGCAACCGATCGAAAATTGTGCCTGGCCGCTACTGTCCCCGAACCGGGCCAGCCCGCCGTTTACCGCAGTGCGGTAGGTCCAGCTGCCTGCAGTGCGCGGTTCGTCGATCCAGTTTTCGCTGGGTGGCGGAGCGGGCGGTGGCGGCGGGGGGGTGGTGGCCGTCGGCGTAGGGGTGGGCTTGGGGCTGCCCGTCGGTGCGGGGGTGGATTCCGGCGCCGGCACGCAGGCGGCGATAGTGAAGGTGAGCGCCAGTGCGCCGCCCAGCTGGGCCCAGCTGCGATAAAGGACAGGTTTCATGCAGCACCAATGCTCGCTAACGCCCATGTTTCCGATGCCGAAAAAGAAACGCCTCGATCAGATGCTGGTGGACCGCGGGCTCGTGGAGAGCAGGACGCGGGCGCAGGCGCTGGTCATGGCGGGGCTGGTGTTTTCGGGCGAGCAGAAGCTTGCCAAGCCCGGGCAGCAGCTTGCCGAGGATGCGCCGCTCGAGGTGCGCGGGCGCGATCATCCTTGGGTTTCGCGTGGGGGCATCAAGCTCGCGCATGCGATCGAGCATTTCGATCTCGACCCGTCCGGAGTCACCGCGATGGATATCGGCAGTTCGACCGGCGGCTTTACCGATGTGCTGTTGCAGGGCGGGGCAGAGCATGTCTTCGCGGTCGACAGCGGCACCAACCAGCTCGCCTGGAAACTGCGGCAGGACGAGCGGGTGACCGTGCTCGAGCAGACGAGCGCGCGCATCCTCACGCCCGCGATGATCGACCGGCCCGTGACCTGGGTGGTGTGCGATGCGAGTTTCATTGGCCTCGCCAAGGTGCTCGAACGCCCGCTCGAACTCGCCGGGCGTGAGTGCCGGCTGGTGGCGCTGATCAAGCCGCAGTTCGAAGTCGGGCGCGAGGAGGTCGGCAAAAAGGGCGTGGTCAGCGATCCCGTGCTTCACCAGCGGGTCTGCGACGAGGTTCGGACATGGATCGAGGGGTTGGGTTTCGCGGTGCAGGGAATCGTCGAAAGCCCGATCAAGGGGCCGGAGGGCAATGTGGAATTCCTGATCTCGGCGCAAAGAAGCTGATCCCCGGCGAAGGCCGGGGCCTCGGTCAGCCGAGCGCCAGATAGCCTGAGGTCCCAGCCTGCGCCGGGACACATGCTTGTCTCGATGGCCTGCGCTGGCTAGGCGCATTCGCAAACGTATTCAGGGGAACTGCATGTCCGCCAATATCGCTGAAATGGAACGCCGCCGCGAAGCTGCCCGGATGGGCGGCGGGCAGAAGCGCATCGATGCGCAGCACGCCAAGGGCAAGCTGACCGCGCGCGAGCGGCTCGACGTGCTGCTCGACGAAGGCAGCTTCGAAGAACTCGATACCTATGTCGAGCACGACTGCACCGATTTCGGCATGGAGGCTCAGAAAATCCCGGGTGATGGCGTGGTCACCGGATCGGGCACGATCAACGGCCGTCTCGTCTATGTTTTCAGCCAGGATTTCACCGTATTCGGCGGCAGCTTGTCGAAGCGCCATGCCGAGAAGATCTGCAAGGTCATGGACAGTGCGATGAAGGTCGGCGCACCGGTCATCGGCCTCAACGATTCGGGCGGCGCGCGCATCCAGGAGGGCGTCGCTTCGCTCGGCGGTTATGCCGAGGTGTTCCAGCGCAACGTCCTCGCATCGGGCGTGGTGCCGCAGATCAGCCTCATCATGGGGCCGTGCGCGGGCGGCGCGGTCTACAGCCCCGCAATGACAGACTTCATCTTCATGGTTGAGGACAGCAGCTACATGTTCGTCACCGGGCCCGATGTGGTGAAGACGGTGACCAACGAAGTCGTCACGCAAGAAGAATTGGGCGGGGCGACGACGCACACCACCAAGACTTCGGTCGCCGACGTCGCATTCGAAAACGACATCGAAACGCTGCTCGCAACGCGCAATTTCTTCGATTTCCTGCCGCTGTCGAACCGCGAGGAGGTGCCCGAGCGCCCGACGAGCGATCCGTGGGACCGCATGGAGGACAGCCTCGACACGCTGATCCCCGACAACGCCAATCAGCCCTACGACATGCACGAAGTCATCCGGAAGACGCTGGACGAGGGCGATTTCTTCGAGATCCAGCCGAACCATGCCGCCAATATCATCTGTGGCTTCGGCCGCGTCGAAGGGCGCACGGTCGGCGTGGTGGCGAACCAGCCGATGGTGCTGGCAGGGGTGCTCGACATCAATTCTTCCAAAAAGGCCGCGCGCTTCGTGCGTTTCTGCGATGCCTTCGAAATCCCGATCCTGACCTTCGTCGACGTGCCCGGCTTCCTCCCCGGCACCGCGCAGGAGCACAACGGCATTATCAAGCACGGCGCGAAGCTGCTCTTCGCCTATGCCGAGGCGACCGTGCCCAAGATCACCGTGATCACGCGCAAGGCCTATGGCGGCGCCTATGACGTGATGGCCTCCAAGCATCTGCGCGGCGACCTCAACTACGCCTGGCCCACCGCCGAAATCGCCGTGATGGGCGCCAAGGGCGCGGTGGAGATCATCTTCCGCCAGGACCGCGACGATCCGGACAAGATCGCCGAGAAAACCAAAGAATACGAAGATCGCTTCGCTAACCCCTTCGTGGCGGCGCAGCGCGGCTATATCGACGAGGTGATCTACCCGCACTCGACCCGCAAGCGGATCGCGCTGGGACTACGTAAGCTGCGGACCAAGCAGCTCGAAAACCCTTGGAAGAAACACGACAACATTCCGCTGTGATGGGCAGCGAAATTGCCATCCCAGCGCTACTCGGAGTGGCAATCCTCGTCATAGCCCTTGGAGCTACTTCAATCTGGCTGCGTGTGAGTGAGGTCTTAGGAGCTGAGATTAACGTTGGGGCGCGCGAGCCAACCCGATGGTTTTGGGCATGGCAATTTGCAAAGCTATTGATCGTCGCCGCCGCGATTTGGCTGGCACAAGAGCTAGTAGTGATACTTTGGAGATGAAGCCCGGCCGTCTCAACCATATCGGTGCTTCGAGACGCCAACTCTCCCGCCTTCCCACGACAAGATTGCCCGCATTGTGACACTTGGACTGCGATCGGCTGTCCTATCTAGACAACACACCCCTGCTCCGTTAGTCTCCGCTGCAACCAGAGGAGACTATCTGCATGAATAAACTCACGCTTACCGCCGCGGCGCTTGCGAGTGCGGCGCTCTTGCCCGGGGTCGGCCATGCCCAACACCATGCGCTGGCCGAATACGAGCTGATCGACCGTACCGAATTGTTCGGCAATCCGGTCGCCTCGCAGGGCCGCATCAGCCCCGATGGCGAATGGGTCAGCTGGATCGCCCCCGACGAGGGCGTGATGAACGTCTGGGTCGCCCCGGCGGACAACCCCTCGCAGGGCAAGGTCGTCACCGACGATCGCCATCGCGGCATTTCGAACCATTTCTGGTCGACCGACAGCCGCTACGTCATGTTCGTCAAGGACAATGACGGCGACGAGAACTACCACGTCTACGTCACCGATCCGCGTACCGGCGAAACGCGCGATCTCACGCCGCTGGAAGACGGCATCCGCGCGCAGATCATGGGCGTCAGCCGCGACCGGCCCGGCGTGATCCTCGTCGGCACGAACGAACGCAACCCGCAGCTGACCGATCTCTACGAATACAATATCGAGACCGGCGAACGCACGTTGATTGCCGAGAATCCCGGCTATGCGCAGTGGATCACCGACAACACTTACAAGCCACGCCTGGCACTGGCTCCGCAGCCCGACGGGGGCATGAAGGCGGTCTATCTCAACGAGGACATGACCCCGGGCGAGACCTTTGCCGACATCCCCAGCGAGGACATGCTCAACACCAACATCGTCCAGTTCTCGCGCGACAACAATACGGTCTACATGATCGACAGCCGCGAGCGGAACCTTGCGGCGGGCGTCGCGGTGGACCTGGCCACGGGCGAGCGCACGGTCATCGTCGAGCCCGAGAAAGCCGATCTCAGCGGCATTCTGGTCGACAACGAGACCTATGCGCCGATCGCCTATTCGACCAATTACCTGCGCGACGAATGGAAGGCGCTGACCGACGAGGCGGCGGCAGAGCTCGACTATCTGTCGAGCAACATCGCCGGCGAGTTCCAGGTCGTCTCGCGCACCGAGGACGACCAGAAGTGGGTCGTCTGGGGCGGCGCGGCGGAAGCGCCCGGCCAGTATTACGTCTACGATCGCCAGAGCGACACGCTGACCCCATGGTTCGTCACGCGGCCCGACCTGGCCGATGCGCCGCTGCAGCCGATGCATCCGCTCGAGCTCAAGTCCTCGGACGGCCTCACGCTGGTATCCTACCTCACCCTTCCGCCGGGCAGCGATCCCGATGGGGACGGCCGCCCCGACGAGGCGTTGCCGATGCTGCTGTGGGTGCATGGCGGGCCGTGGGCGCGCGACAGCTATGGCTACAACACGATCCACCAGTGGATGGCCAATCGCGGCTATGCTGTGCTCAGCGTCAACTACCGCGGCTCGACCGGCTTCGGAAAGGATTTCACCAATGCGGCGGTGAAGGAATTCGCCGGCAAGATGCATGACGATCTGATCGACGCGGTCGACTGGGCGGTCGACGAAGGCATCGCGATCGAGGACAAGGTCGCGATCGGCGGGGGCAGCTATGGCGGCTACGCCACGCTGACCGGCGTCGCCTTCACCCCCGATACCTTTGCGTGCGGCGTCAACATCGTCGGCCCGTCCAGCCTGGTGACGCTGATCGAGAGCTTCCCCGAATATTGGAAGCCGTTTCTCGCCGGCACCTGGTTCCGCTATGTCGGCGACCCGGCCGATCCCGAACAGCGCGAAGACCTGCTCTCGCGCTCGGCCATTACCCGGATCGACGATATCAAGGTACCGCTGCTGGTCGGGCAGGGCGGCAACGACCCGCGCGTGACCAAGCAGGAGGCCGACCAGCTGGTCGAGGCAATGCAGGCCAAGGGGCTGCCCGTGACCTACATCAACTATCCCGACGAAGGGCACGGCTTCCAGAAGCCGGAAAACCGCATGAGCTTCTTCGCGGCGATGGAAGGGTTCCTCGGCACCTGTCTCGGCGGCCGCGTGCAGCCGATCGGGGAAAGCTTCGAAGGCAGCTCCGCCGAAGTGCTCGCCGGTGCGGAATATGTCGACGGGCTCGAGGATGTGTCGTCCGGCGGTTGATTGCGCCGAACTAACGCTCCAAACATGCGGCGCGGTTCCATTGTGGAGCCGCGCCGCAACTTTTTCGGAGCAGGTATATGAAACTCGGCCGCCTCAACCATATCGGCGTTGCGACGCCATCCATCGAGGAGTCGATCCGCTATTACCGTGACGTGATGGGCGCGACGGAATTCCACGAGCCTTTCGATCTGGAAGCGCAGGGGGTCAAGGTGTGCTTCGTCGACACGCCGGGCGAGGACGGCACACACGGCACGCAGGTCGAACTGATCGAACCGCTCGGCCCCGACAGCCCGATCAACAATTTCCTCGCCAAGAACCCGGCCGGCGGGCAGCACCATGTGTGCTACGAGGTCGAGGATATCGAGGAGGCCCGAGCGTGGTTCGAAGGGCTGGGCAAGCGTATCCTTGGCCCGACGCGCATCGGTGCGCATGGCACGCCGATCTTCTTCCTCCACCCCAGGGACATGATGGGCCAGCTGACCGAGATCATGGAAACGCCCTCTGACGACAGCCACTGGTCGAACTGACAGGCAGTTGACGCCGCGCGTCGTAACGGACTTGCCTATCGGCTTGGTCGGGGCCTATTCGAGTTGCAATAAGAAACGAGCCTATCGGAGCTTAGGGGAGAGACGCGTGAGCTACGAAACCATCATCGTCGAGAAGGACGGACCGCTTACCACCATCACGCTCAACCGGCCCGACCGGCTGAATGCGATGCCGCCGCAGATGGCGGACGAGATCGGCGCGGCCTTCTACGACCTCGGCGACAGCCGCGCGGTGCTGATCACCGGTGCGGGCAAGGGCTTCTGCTCGGGTGCCGATCTTTCCGCGCGCGGTGAAGGCAGCGCGCTCGACAGCAAGGGCGGGAGCCACCGCGCGCTGCAGAACCATTACAATCCGGCAGTGAACATGGTGCTGCGCGCGCCGGTGCCCGTGGTATGCGCGGTCAACGGCCCCGCGGCGGGCGTGGGCTGTTCGCTCGCTCTGGCCGGGGATTTCGTGCTTGCCGGGCGCTCGGCCTATTTCCTGCAGGCCTTCGTCAATATCGGCCTCGTGCCCGATGGCGGCTCGACCTGGCTGCTGAGCCGCGCCATCGGTCGCGCGCGCGCCACCCGGATGATGATGCTGGGCGAAAAGATCGGCGCCGACCAGGCCGAGGAGTGGGGCCTGATCTACAAGGCGGTCGATGACGAAGCGCTGCTGACCGAGGCGAAGGCGCTGGCGGAGAAGCTCGCCAATGGGCCGACCTTGGCCTATGCGACGATGAAGAAAAACATCGCCACCGCGCTCGACGGCAATATCACCGAGGTGTTCCTCGCCGAAGCCGAAGGCCAGCGGCTTGCGGGGGCAAGCAAGGACGCGATGGAAGGCGGCATGGCGTTCCTCCAGAAGCGCGAGCCCGCGTTCAAGGGGGAGTAAGAGGCTAGCGCCGCAAGTCTTTCGGCATCTGCGCGAAGGCGTGGATCCAGCTAACCATGCTGTCGTTCGCACCCTTTCTTGGGACCCCGCCTTCGCGGGGGTGACGTGGAAGGTTTGCCTTGGATACGACAGCCACCCTTCCCCTGCGCATACGATTGTGGTTTAGGGCCACGCATGAGTGACACGCCAACCTATGATGACTGGAAAGCCCTCGCCGACAGGGAGGTGAAGGGCCGCGATCTCACCTGGCACACGCCCGAAGGGATCGACGTGAAGCCGCTCTACACGTCCGAGGATACCGCCGATCTCGATCCCGGCGTCCCCGGCATCGCGCCATTCACGCGCGGGCCCTATGCCTCGATGTACACCGGCCGTCCGTGGACCATCCGCCAGTATGCGGGATTCTCCACCGCCGAGGAATCGAACGCCTTCTACCGGCGCAACCTCGCGGCGGGACAGAAGGGCCTGTCGGTCGCTTTCGATCTCGCCACGCACCGCGGCTACGATAGCGATCATCCGCGCGTGGTCGGCGATGTCGGCAAGGCGGGCGTCGCGATCGACACCGTACGCGACATGGAAATCCTGTTCGACCAGATCCCGCTCGACCGGATGAGCGTGTCGATGACGATGAACGGCGCGGTGATCCCGGTGATGGCGTTCTACATCGTCGCGGCCGAGCGCCAGGGCGTGAGCCAAGAGAAGCTTTCGGGGACCATCCAGAACGACATCCTCAAGGAGTTCATGGTCCGTAACACCTATATCTATCCGCCCGAACCGAGCATGCGGATCGTCTCGGACATCATCGCATATACTTCGGCCAACATGCCGAAATTCAACAGTATTTCGATCTCGGGCTATCACATGCACGAGGCCGGGGCGACGGCCGTGCAGGAACTCGCCTTCACCATCGCCGACGGCAAGGAATACGCCAAGCGCGCCATGGAAGCGGGGCTCGACATCGATGCCTTCGCGCCGCGCCTGTCCTTCTTCTGGGGCATCGGCATGAACTTCTTCATGGAGATCGCCAAGATGCGCGCCGCTCGCCATCTGTGGCACGATGTCATGGAAGGGCTGGGCGCGCAGAACCCTAAGTCGAAGATGCTGCGCACGCACTGCCAGACTTCGGGTGTGAGTTTGCAGGAGCAGGATCCCTACAACAACGTCATCCGCACCACGGTGGAGGCAATGGCGGCGGTGCTTGGCGGCACGCAGTCGCTCCACACCAATGCGCTGGACGAGGCGATCGCGCTTCCGACCGACTTCTCCGCCCGCATCGCGCGCAACACGCAGCTGGTGATCCAGGAAGAGACCGGCATCACCAATGTCGCCGATCCCTTGGGCGGCAGCTATTATATCGAAAGCCTCACCGCCGCCTTGGTTGACGAGGCCCGCAAGCTGCTCGACGAGGTCGAGGCGGCGGGCGGCATGACCGAATATGTCGCCAGCGGCAAACCCAAAGCACAGATCGAGGAAGCCGCCGCTGCCAAGCAGGCAAGCGTCGACAAGGGCGACACGGTGATCGTGGGCGTGAACAAGTACCGCCGCGACAAGGAAGACGAGATCGACACGCTCGATATCGACAACCACAAGGTCCGCCAGAGCCAGATTGCGCGGATCGAAAAGGTCCGCGCGGGCCGCGACGATTTCGCCTGCAAGGCCGCGCTCGATGCGCTGGCCCGCGGCGCGGCACAGCGCGAAGGCAACCTCCTCGAACTCGCGGTAGAGGCAGCGCGCCACGATGCGACGCTGGGCGAGATCAGCCAGGCTATGGAGGACGCCTATGGCCGTTACGACACCATGCCGACGCCAGTGCGCGGCGTGTATTCCTCCGCCTATGCAGAGGACGACCGCTACCGGCAGGTGGTCGAGGGCGTGAAGGCGGTCGAGCGCCGCCTCGGCCGTGCGCCCAAGCTGATGGTCGCCAAGATGGGCCAGGACGGTCACGATCGCGGCGCCAATGTCATCGCATCCGCCTTTGCCGACATGGGTTTCGAGGTCGTCTCGGGCCCGCTGTTCCAGACTCCGGAGGAAGCGCGCGACCTGGCGCTGGAAAACGATGTCGACGCCATCGGCGCAAGCAGCCTCGCAGCGGGCCACAAGACGCTTATCCCCGAACTGATCGACCTGCTGAAAGAGGCAGGCCGCGGTGACATCAAGGTCATTGCCGGCGGCGTAATCCCGCAGAAGGATTACGACTTCCTACGCGATGCCGGGGTGCAGGGCATCTACGGCCCGGGCAGCAATGTGGTCGAATGCGCGGCGGACATGCTGCGCCTGCTCGGCCACAACATGCCGCCGGCGGGCGAGGATCTGGACGAGGCAGCGGAGTGATGGAGCGAAGCCAATTGACTAAGAAAGCACTTCTTCCATTAAGCCTCTTGGTCTGGGGCTCAATCGCTGCAATCCTCTGGGGCATCCGGGTATCGTTCACAAACGACTGTCAGCTTCACCATTCTCCCGGCCCTCTCTTGCAGGAATGCGTCTCGCGTTCGGGCTGGCTTGTTTTGGGACTGGCTGCGTTTTTGTTCGTCGCAGAAGCGGTGCGGACCTTCATTGCATGGAAAGCAATCTCGAATGACTGAAATGCGCACCGACTGGACCCGCGAAGAAATCGCGGACCTCTTCGACCTTCCTTTCACCGAGTTGCTGTTCCGCGCGGCCACAGTCCACCGCGAGTTCCATCCGCCCGAGCAGATCCAGCTCTGCACATTGCTGTCGATCAAGACCGGCGGGTGTCCGGAGGATTGCGGCTATTGCTCGCAGTCGGTGAAGGCCGACAGCGGGGTCGAGGCGACCAAGCTGATGGAGGTGCAATCGGTCCTCCAGCGTGCGGCGCAGGCGAAGGATGCGGGCAGCCAGCGCTTCTGCATGGGCGCGGCGTGGCGCAACCCCAAGGACCGCGACATGCCCGCGATTGTCGAGATCGTGAAGGGCGTGCGCGACATGGGTCTGGAGACCTGCATGACGCTGGGTATGCTGACGCCCAAACAGGCGGAGATGCTCAAGGAAGCCGGGCTCGACTACTACAACCACAATGTCGATACCGGGCCGGAATATTACGAGCGCGTGATCTCGACGCGCAATTACCAGGACCGGCTCGACACGCTGCAGAACGTGCGCGATGCAGGCATCAACGTATGCAGCGGCGGGATCGTCGGCATGGGCGAGACGCGCGAGGACCGGGTGGGCTTCGTCCACACGCTCGCCACATTGGAGCGCCATCCCGAAAGCGTGCCGGTCAACGCGCTGGTCCCGGTCAAGGGCACTGTGTTGGGCGATATGCTGGCCGATACGCCAATGGCCAAGATCGACGATATCGAGTTCGTCCGCACGGTCGCGGTGGCGCGTATCACTATGCCGATGAGCATGGTGCGCCTCTCCGCCGGGCGCGAGAGCATGTCGGAAGCAACGCAGGCGCTGTGCTTCATGGCAGGAGCGAACTCGATTTTCACCGGCGACAAGCTGCTGACCGCGCCTAATGCGGGCGACGACAGCGACGCCGCGCTTTTCGCGAAGCTGGGCCTGACCGCGCTGGCGCAGGAAGAGCCGATGCGGGCTTGCAAGGTTACGGAACCGGCCGAGTGACCTCGCACGATTCCCGTTATGCTGAACTTGTTTCAGCATCCATTTTTCAGATAGTACCGTCGATCGCAGAGGCTCGATGGACCCTGAAACACGTTCAGGGTGACGATGTTCTTGGGGGCTAGATGTTCACAAAAATCCTAATCGCCAACCGGGGCGAAATCGCCTGCCGGGTCATCAAGACGGCCAAGCGCATGGGTATCGCGACTGTTGCGGTCTATTCCGATGCCGATGCGCGCGCGCCCTTCGTGCGGATGGCGGACGAGGCGGTGCATATCGGCTCCGCGCCCGCAGCCGAAAGCTATCTCGTCGCGGACAAAATCATTGCCGCGGCCAAGCAGACCGGCGCCGAAGCGGTGCATCCGGGCTATGGCTTTCTTTCCGAGCGCGCGAGCTTTGTCGAGGCGCTGGACAAAGCGGGGATTGCCTTCATCGGCCCGCCGGCCACGGCCATCGCTGCGATGGGCGATAAGATCGAGTCGAAGCGCATCGCCAAGGATGCCGGGGTCAACACCGTCCCGGGTTCCGAAGATGCGATCGACACCACGGAGGAAGCGCTCGAGGTCTCCAACGAGATCGGCTATCCGGTGATGATGAAGGCAAGCGCGGGCGGCGGCGGCAAGGGCATGCGCCTCGCCTGGAACGACAAGGACGTCGAGGAAGGCTTCGAGGCGACCAAGCGCGAGGGGCTCAACTCCTTCGGCGACGACCGCGTCTTCATCGAGAAATTCATCGAGGACCCGCGTCATATCGAGATCCAGATCCTCGGCGATACGCATGGTAACGTGATCTATCTGAACGAGCGCGAATGCTCGATCCAGCGCCGCCACCAGAAGGTGGTCGAGGAAGCTCCGTCGCCTTTCGTCACGCCCAAGATGCGCAAGGCCATGGGCGAGCAGTGCGTCGCGCTGTCCAAGGCGGTCGGCTATCACAGCGCGGGTACGGTCGAACTGATCGTCTCGGGGGCGGACAAGACCGGCGAGAGTTTCTATTTTCTCGAAATGAACACCCGCCTGCAGGTGGAGCACCCGGTGACGGAGGCGATCACCGGCGTGGACCTGGTCGAGCAGATGATTCGTGTGGCGGCAGGTGAGAAACTTAAGATCACTCAGGATGACGTGAAGATCGACGGCTGGGCGATCGAGAACCGCGTCTATGCCGAAGATCCCTATCGCGGCTTTCTGCCGTCGACCGGTCGCCTCGTGCGCTACCAGCCGCCGGTCGAGCCCTGGGCCGACGATGGCGAGGAAAACGGTCGCCGCGGTGTCGACGGCGTGCGTGTGGATGACGGCGTATTCGAAGGCGGCGAAGTGTCGATGTTCTACGACCCGATGATCGCCAAGCTGGTGACCTGGGGCGAAACGCGCGACGAAGCGGCCAATCTCCAGATCGCCGCGCTCGACGCCTTCCGCATCGAGGGGCTGGGGCACAATGTCGATTTCCTCAGCGCCATTATGCAGCACGAGCGGTTCCGATCGGGCGAGCTGACCACTGGCTTCATTGCCGAGGAGTATCCCGAGGGCTTCGAAGGCGCGCCTGCGTCGGAGCAGCTGACCAGGGTGCTTGCCGCGGTCGGCGGCGTGATCGCCACTGCCGACGCCGATCGCGCGCGGCGGATCGAGGGGCAGCTCTCCGACGATCTATACGCGCCTGGCGACTGGACCGTGCGAATCGGCGAGCGCGAGGAGGGC
Source organism: Erythrobacter sp. AP23 (assembly GCF_001542855.1). GTDB lineage: Bacteria > Pseudomonadota > Alphaproteobacteria > Sphingomonadales > Sphingomonadaceae > Qipengyuania. The sequence goes on from NZ_LNBY01000001.1 coordinate 142,062, forward strand.
TCGACCACGCATGAAGTCCGGCTCGAAGAAAATGCTCTGACCGTCGATGGCGAGCAGGTCACCATCGAAATGCAGTACACGCCGGGCGAGCCGATGATCGACGTCGCGCTGTTCGAGAACGGCGCCGAAGAGGACGCGGCGCCCGTCGAGAGCTACACCTTCCAGCTAGAACCCACGCGCACCGGCTATGCTGTGACCACGCGCGGGGCGACGCACAGCTTGCGCATTCTGCAAACGCGTATCGCGCACCTCGCCTCGCACATGATCGAGAAAGAGCCGCCCGATCTTTCCAAGATGCTGATCTGCCCGATGCCGGGCCTGCTGGTGAAGCTGCATGTCGGAGAGGGCGAGGAAGTCCAGCCGGGCCAGCCGCTCGCCACGGTAGAGGCGATGAAGATGGAAAACATCCTGCGCGCCGAAAAGCAGGCGACTGTGTCCAAGATCAACGCCGCCGAGGGCGAGAGCCTGGCGGTCGACGCGGTGATTCTGGAACTGGAGTAGGTTCGTTTCCCAAAACAAAAAGCGCGCGAAACGATCAACCAAAACGCGGCGCAATCGAACGTGTCGGCGGCTTTCCGATTTTTGCGAGTTTGCCGGTCTGCGTGCGCTTCAAGGTAAACGCACTTTTAGCAAGTCACTCCTGCGGAAATACTGCACGCCTTCGAGTGGCTTATTGCCCAACACGACACGATGATTGCCAACTACCAGCCGCACGGCGCGGGCAAGGTTACCCATATTAAGGCGCGCCCGACCTAACCCGCGCTCGAACCCGGCCACTGGCAATTATGTCAGAAGGTGTCCGAAAAGCTCAGATTGGTGATGGTCATTCCCGCCGGCAGATCGTCGACGTTGAATTTCCATTGGATCAGCAGGTCGCGGTGCTGGCACACATAGTTCAGGTGGAAGCGTAGCTCCGTCGTGAAATCGCGCGACTGCAGGACGCAGCGTTCAACCGGACCATAAATTTCGACCGCATTGCGCGCTTGCCCGCCGAGCGAGGTCAGTTCGGCGCGTTTCGATGCGAACAGCGCGCTGCCGCTGGCCGCGGTCTTGACCGCTTCCTGCGAATCCTCCGCCTCGATCAGCGCGATGATCGGAGCCACGGCGGCTTCCGCGCGTATGAAATCGGCCGCATCGGGTTGGGAGACGACCTCGCGCGTGGTTTCGTGAGCCAGTGTCGGGGCGGCGATCACGGCAAGCGCGATACTCGAGAAAATCCTTTTCATGCAGTTTCTTCTATCATCGCCACTGCACGAATCCAGCCCGCACTTGCGCGTTCGATCTTCACCGGGAAACAGCTGAAGGTGAAGCCGTGGTCGGGCAGGCTTTCGAGATTGGTCAGCTTCTCGATCTGGTAATAGGGGCGGATGCGACCGGCCTTGTGCCCTTCCCAGATGATCGAAGGGTCCTTCGTCTCAGCCCAGCGCTTGGCCGTGTGGCTGAAGGGCGCGTCCCAGCTCCAGGCATCGGTGCCGACGACCTCGACGCCGCGCTCGGTCAGCCACAGCGTTGCTTCTGCGCCCAGGCCGACGCCCTGATCGGTGAAATTCTCGGTCCCGTAGACCGCGCCTGATTGCACCAGCACGATATCGAGCGGCTGGAGATCGTAGCCGATCGTGTCGAACGCCTGCTCGACCTCAATTGCGCTCACCACATGCCCGTGCGGTAGATGGCTGAAATCGAGCTTCACGCCGGGGCGGAAAAAGCGGTCGAGCGGGGCCTCGTCGATACTGGGCGCGGGCCGGGCGCCGCTATCGGTGGTCGAATGGTAGTGCCACGGCGCGTCCATGTGCGTGCCGTTATGCGTCGACAGCTCGAGCATCTCCACCGCCCAGCCTTCGCCGTCGGGCAGATCTTCCTTTTCCAACCCGGGAAAGAACATGGCAATCTGCTGCCAGGTGCTTTCGTGGGTCATGTAGGTGACTTTTGGCCGCATCACCTCCGGATCGGAGACCACCTCGTTGGTGATCGGTATCGAAAGATCGATAAAACGCGTCATCTGCGCGAGACTAGTGCGCCTGCAGCTGCTCGTCGAGGAAGGCGGCAACATCGGACAGATCGACTTCGCGATCGAGATAGGCCGAGCCGATCCCCCGCAGCAGGACGAAGGGCAGTGTGCCCGCGTCCATCTTCTTGTCGTGGAGCATATGCGCGGTAAGCGCACGCCCGTCGCATTCGAGTGACAAAGCGGAGATTTCGGCAGGCAGGCCGGCAAGGTCGATCGCCTTGGTGATGCGTTCCGCCTGCGCTTCCGGCATTCGTCCGAGTCGTGCGGAATATCGGGCGGCCAGCACCATGCCGAGCGCGACGGCTTCGCCGTGGAGCAATCTTTCGGAAAAACCGGTCTCGGCTTCCAATGCGTGGCCGAAAGTATGCCCGAGGTTGAGCAGCGCGCGGGTGCCGCTGGTTTCGCGCTCGTCCTCTGCCACGATCCGCGCCTTTGCCGCGACGCTGGTCGCCACCGCCTGTTCCAAGGTCTCCTTGTCGAGCGCGAGTATCGAATGGCCGCGCTCCTCGAGCCAGGCGAAGAAGTCGCTATCGCCGAGAATACCGTATTTGAGCACTTCGGCATATCCTGCGCGCAATTCGCGTTGCGGGAGCGTGGACAGCGTGTCGAGGTCGACCAGGACCAGCGAAGGCTGGTGGAAGGCGCCAATGAGGTTCTTGCCCGCCGCGGTGTTGATAGCGGTCTTGCCGCCGACCGAACTGTCGACCTGTGCCAGCAGCGTGGTGGGTAGCTGGACGAAGCCGCAGCCGCGCTTGAGGATCGCGCAGGCGAAGCCGGTGAGGTCGCCGACCACCCCGCCGCCTAGTGCGAGCACATGGTCGCCGCGCTCCACGCCCTGGGCGAGCAACCAGTCGGTCAGCTGCGCCAGGCTTTCCCAGCTTTTCGAGCCTTCGCCGGGAGCCACATCGTACCAGCGCGGTTCGATACCGGCCGATTGCAGCGAGCGGGCGAGAGCCTCACCCCAATTGTCCCGGGCATTGACGTCGGCCACGATGCAGACGTGATCCTTGCGCAGGTAGTCCTTCGCTTCTCCGGCGAGATTGGCCAGCAGGCTGGAACCGGCGCGCACTTCGTAGCTGCGGCCGGCCAATGCGACGGGAATTACAGCCATGTGTCGATCGCCTCCAGAATGCGTTGCGCGGTCTGGGCATGCGGGCCATCGTCGGTGACCACGTGGATTTGCGCCTCGGCATAGGCAGCGCCTCGCTTGTCCTTCAGTTCCGTCAGGATTTCGCGCGGGTTTCCCTGTTGCAGAAGCGGACGGTTGTCGCGGCGCGCAGTCCGCTCCACCAGCGTATCGATGTCGCAATCGAGCCAGACCGCGATCGCGCGCTCGACAATCAGGGCTCTCGTCTCCAGATCGACGAATGCGCCGCCGCCGGTGGCGATGACTCCATGCGCCTCGTCCATCAACCGGGCGATCACCCGACGCTCGCCATCGCGGAAATAGGCCTCGCCATGGGCATCGAAAATCTCGCTTACCGTCCGGTCGGCAGCACGCTCGATCTCGTCGTCGACATCGACGAAGTCGGTTTGCAGCATGGCCGCAAGCCGTCGGCCGACGGTCGATTTTCCGACGCCCATCAGGCCGACCAGTACCACCGGACGGTCGATCCGCTCCGCGATTTTCCCGATCTGAGCCGGGGTGAGGCCGATTGCATGGGTCATTGCCGCCGTGCCTAGAACTGGGCTAGGGAGCGGGCAAGGTATCAGCACTTGAAGCGGGACGCGAAAAACTTGGCGATGAGCGGAAAACGGATCGGAGCTATTCTGACTTTGCTCTTCGTGGTGTTGATCGTTGCGGCGCTGATCCATGGTGGTGAAGAGCCGCTGCACCCGATCGAACAGGCAGTCGAAATGCCGGAGAACGTGCGATGAAATCGGCCTGGCTGGTCGGCGGCGCGGCCCTCGCGCTTACTTCGGCGGTGGTGTTTGCGCAGGACGCTCCGGTCGACCTGCTGCCTCCGGGATTCGACGACCCGGCACCCGCTCCGACCCCGACGCCGCGAGCCACACGGGCGCCTGCTGCGACGCCGACACAAGCCGCCCAACCGAATGCACCGCAACCAACGGCCACGCAATCGGGCGAGATAGTGCAGCCACTCCCCACGCAGCCATCCGTGCCGAGCGCCGACCTCGATTTGTCCGATTTGCCGACGCTCGAAGAGCTCGAGGCGATGTCGACCGATGAACTCGACGAGCTGCTCGGCCTGAAACCCAAATACGACATTCCTCCCGCTGCGCGGCGATCGACCGAGCGGATCGGGGTTCTCGGGGGCGGGGAGGGCGGATTGCCTTCGGCCTCGCTGGCGCTCCAGCCCGCAGACCTGGTCCGGGCAGTGCTGGCGGGGACCACGCGACCGATGGTCTCGCGCTGGGGACACATCCTGCTGCGCCGCGCGCTCGCGAGCAGGCTGGCGGCGCCGCAAGGAATGGACCCGGTCGAATTCGCGACCCTGCGCGCCGATGTGCTCAATGCCATGGGTGAGCACGTCGTAGCGCGTGCGCTGGTTCAGGACGTCGATACGGCGAATTATTCGCCCGCGCTCGCGAATGCGGCGATTGCGGCTTATATCGGTACTTCGGATATCGTCGGCGCTTGTCCGGCGGTCCGCCTGGTCGACGCGGAGCGCGATGACACCGAATGGCAGATGCTGGCGGGAATCTGCAACGCCTTCGCGGGCGAGGAGACCCGCGCGCAGAACGATTTGCGTCGCCTGCTCAACCGCACCGAGGACGATCGCATCGATGTCCTTCTGGCGCAGCGATTCGCCGGTTCGGCCGGACGCGGTCGCCGGGCAGTCACCATCGAATGGGACGGCACGGGGGCGATCACCCCCTGGCGGTTCGCGCTAGCCAATTCGCTGGGAGAGCCGATTCCCGACGACCTGCTCGACGAGGCGGGAGCGGAGGTGCTGCGTAACGCGGCGATCACGCCCGCCTTGGCACCCGTCCAGCGCGCCGCTGCCGCGGATATCGCGGGGGCGGGCGGGATATTGTCGGCCGCGGCGATGGTCGATCTTTACAGCCAGATCTTTGCCGAACAGGAGGCGGAGGGCGATCCCGCATTGACGGCATCGCGCTTGCGCGAGGCCTATGTGGGCTCTGATCCGGCGCAGCGTCTCGCGGCAATTCGCGATATCTGGTCGGGGGGCGGGGACTTTTCCTATGGCCGCCAAGTGCTCACCGCTTACGCTGCCGCGCGCATGCCGGTCAGTGGCGATTTTGCCGACGATGCGGGCGGGCTGATCGCTTCCATGCTGACTGCCGGACTCGACCGCGATGCGCTGCGCTGGGCGGGCGAAGTCGATGCCGGCAGCCTGGCGTGGGGTCTTCTCGCACTGGCCGATCCCGATGGCACTGAAACGATCACCGATGGCGAGCTCGACGCATTCGTCGACGACGACGGTTCTGCGGGGCAGCACAAGTCACGCATGTTGCTCGCCGGGCTGGCAGGCCTCGGGCGCGTCGAGAGCGCGGAAATCGCGGAATACAGCGACCGGCTGGGCATCACCCTGTCTGCGCAGACTCGCTGGACGCGGATGATCGAGCGCGCGGCGGAGGCCGGTAATCCGACGCTGGTCGCCATGTTGGCAGGGCTCGGAATGCAGGGATCGGATTGGGAACAGATGACCGCGCGCCACCTCTACCACATCGTATCGGCCTTGCGCAGCGTGGGGCTCGAAGCCGAAGCTCGAATGATCGCCGCGGAGGCGGTCGCACGCGCCTGACGTGAGCACCCCGGGGTCATCGATCGCCGATTTCCTTGCCATGCTTGCCGCCGAGCGGGGAGCAGCGCGCAATACCATTCTCGCCTACGGACGAGATCTGGAGCAGGCTCAGGAGATGATCGGAGGCCAGCTCGACGTGGCCAGTCCCGCGCAACTGGCCAGGCTCGGCCAAGGGTGGTCCTCGCTTGCGCCATCGACGCTGGCGCGCAAGATTTCGGCGCTGCGGCAGTATTTCGGCTTTCTTGTCGACGAGGGTCTGCGCGAGGATGACCCGACCCATACGCTGCCGCGGCCGGCGACGCGGCGCCCCCTGCCCAAAATCCTCTCGCACGCCGAAGTGGAGATGTTGTTCGCCACGGTCGAGGACGAGGCCAGCGGCGATTCCCCGGCTGCCGTGCGGCTGCTGACATTGCTGGAAATGCTCTATGGCTCGGGCCTGCGTGCGACCGAGCTCGTCTCGCTCCCGGTCTCGGCAGTGCCGCGCGACGTCCCTTTCCTGACCGTGACCGGCAAGGGGGGGCAGGCGCGAATGGTGCCGGTTAGCCAGCGGGCGGGCAAGGCTCTCCAGCGCTGGTTGGCCCTGAGGCCGGGGGATTCCCCGTGGCTGTTCCCGTCGCGCAACGGCCATATTTCGCGCGTGCGGCTGTTCCAGCTTCTCAAGGACCTGGCGGTCCGTGCCGATCTGCCGCCGGAAAAGATCAGTCCACACGTGTTGCGCCATGCCTTCGCCACTCACTTGCTCGAAGGCGGCGCGGACCTTCGCGCGCTACAGACACTGCTCGGCCATGCCGATATCTCGACCACGCAAATCTACACCCATGTCGATGCGGAGCGGTTGGTAAGGCTGGTCAACGAAAGGCATCCGCTTGCGCGCAGGCGGAGTTCGGACTAGCGCGAGCGCATGATTTCCTATCTCGAATTCGAGAAGCCGGTTGCCGAGCTCGAACAGCGCATCGCCGAGCTGCGCAATGCGGCCGAGGGCGACGACGTCGATATCTCGAACGAACTCCGGCGGCTCGAACTCAAGAGCGCCAATCTCCTCGCGAGCACGTACGAATCGCTCACGCCGTGGCAGAAAACGCAGGTTGCCAGGCATCCCTCGCGACCGCATTTCCGCGACTATGTCGAACAGGCATTCGAGGAATTCGTGCCGCTCGGCGGTGATCGCTGCTATGGTGACGATGAGGCGATCCTAGGCGGTTTCGCCAAGCTGGACGGGCGCAAGGTCGTGCTGATCGGGCACGAAAAGGGCAACGATACCGCGAGCCGAATCCGGCACAATTTCGGCATGGGCAAGCCCGAGGGCTATCGCAAGGCGATCCGCCTTATGGAATTGGCCGGGCGCTTCGGCCTGCCGGTAGTGACGCTGGTGGATACGTCGGGAGCCTTCCCGGGAGTCGAAGCCGAGGAACGCGGGCAGGCGGAAGCCATCGCGCGCTCGACCGAGGCCTGCCTCGCGCTTCCGGTACCCATGGTCGCTGCGATCGTGGGCGAGGGTGGTTCGGGCGGCGCTGTCGCGCTGGCGAGCGCCGAACGCGTGCTGATGATGGAGCATGCGGTCTATTCGGTGATTTCGCCCGAAGGCTGCGCCTCGATCCTGTGGCGCACGGCCGAGAAGGCACCCGATGCTGCGGAGGCCATGAAGGTTACTGCACAAGACCTTGAAAAGCTTGGTGTGATCGATCGGATCGTGGCCGAACCCGTCGGTGGCGCGCATCGCGATCCACGCCTTGCGGCGAGCACGCTCGGTACGGCCATCGCGGAGGAACTCGACAAGCTTTCCCGCTTTGCGCCGCACGAACTCAAGCGCCTGCGCGAAGAGCGCTTTTTGGCAATGGCCGGGTAACGCCCTTCGCACGGCAGCCGGGAACAAACCCGTACCTGCTCAGGTTCTCCCTAGCGTAAATGAACACAGCCGTGCGGGTCGCATGACGCCGGCTCGCGCGCGCCGGATCTTTCGGGGAGAACCCTTATGTCGCGCACCAAGCTTGCCGCCGCCGCATCCGTTTCCGCACTCTCGCTGGCCCTCTCGGGCTGTATGGGCGGAGGCGACATTCCCAGCGCTTCTGCGCCGATCACGCAGAGCGAGGCGCAGATGGGCGCCGAAGCGCATCCACAATTGCTCTCCGAATTCGGCGGCGCGATGACTGGTAGTCACGCGCAATATGTCGAGCAAGTCGGCAAGAACATCGCGGTCCAGTCCGGCCTAGGCAATGCCCGCGAATCCTTCACCGTGTCGCTGCTCAACAGTCCGGTGAACAACGCTTTCGCGATACCCGGAGGGTATGTCTATACCACGCGCCAGCTGGTCGCCTTGATGAATAACGAGGCGGAACTGGCCGGCGTGCTTGGCCACGAGGTAGGCCATGTCGCCGCACGCCATTCGCAGCGCAGACAGGCCGCCGCCCAACGTAATACCTTGCTGGGCGCTGCGGGTGCCATCCTGTCGGGAATCCTCCTCGGCAATAGTGGTCTCGGCCAGCAGCTCGGCCAGGCGGCACTGCAGGGCTCGCAGCTGCTCACACTGAAATTCTCGCGCAGCCAGGAACTGGAGGCCGATGAACTCGGCATTCGCTACCTCAACAGCGCGGGTTACGATCCGCGCGCGATGGCCACGGTGCTGCAGAGCCTTGCCTTGCAGAACGCGCTCGATGCACGGGTGCAAGGCCGCGACAATGCGCGCATTCCCGAATGGGCTTCCACCCATCCCGATCCAGCCAGCCGCGTGCAAACCGCTCTCGCGACAGCACGGGCCACGGGTGTTACCGGCGGGATAACCAATCGCGACACCTTCCTGACGCGCATCGACGGTCTCACCTATGGCGACGATCCGTCGCAGGGCGTCGTCGAAGGCCGCAATTTCATCCATCCGGATCTGCGCCTGGCCTTCACCGTACCGCAGGGCTTCTACATGATGAACGGCACGCGCGCGGTCACTATCAACGGGCAAAGCGGGCAGGCGCAGTTCACGCTCGGCCCCTACAACAACAATCTCGATAGCTATGTGGCCAGTGTTTTCGCGGGCGTCAGCAATCAGCAGCAGATCCGTCCGCAGACGATCCAGAGGACGACGGTCAACGGGCTGCCGGCTGCCTATGGCACCGCGCGGGTCAATTCGAACAATGGCCAGGTCGACGTGACGGTTTTCGCCTATGAGTTTTCCAACGACCGGGCCTATCACTTCCTCGCGATCACCCCGGCGGGACGGGCCTCGACCTTCAATCAGATGTTCGCATCGATGCGGCGGATCGATGCCCAGGCTGCGGCGAATGTGATTCCGCGGGTGATCGATGTCGTCACGGTTCGCAGCGGCGATACGGTCAATTCGCTGGCGCGCCGGATGGCCTATAGCGACAACCAGGTCGAGCGATTCCGCGTACTCAACGGCCTTACTTCGAATGAAGGCGTCCGAGCTGGCCAGAAAGTGAAGATCGTGGTCAGGGGAAGTTGAGGCCTCGCGCAGCCGTATTGCGCAAAAGAAAAGGGCGGCGGGATCGACCCGCCGCCCTTTCTATTTAATCTGGATTAGAGGCTTATCAGCCGCTCATCGTGGTGGTGACCTTGTTGAAGGTCGTGCTCAGTTCGTTGCCGAGGCTCTGCATCGCGGTGATCGCAGCAACGGCGATCAGCGCGGCGATGAGGCCATATTCGATGGCGGTTGCGCCTTCTTCGTCACGGCGCAGCTTGCGGAAGAATTTCATGTCTCGTCTCCTGGTTCAGTCTTCGTACCCGGCTCGCTCCGAAACAATGGTGCGAGCAACTTCACATTTTGCATGGGATAGGTTGAGAAAGTCCTAACCGCTCCCTGCCACCCCTTGGTCCCCTCAGCTGCCGGAACTCCCGACCACAGCCGTTGCGACATCCGACCACATGTCCGTGGTCACCGTGGCGAACGTCTGAATTGCACCCACCATGGCGAGAAAAACCAGAGCGAGGATCAGCCCGTATTCGACGGCAGTGGCTCCGCGTGTGTCGCGTCCCAGTTCGCGCAGGAATTTGACCATCTGTCGTTGCCCCAATCGTCACTTGTCTAAGCTGACATTGGGGGATTACGGCAAACCGGGTTAAAGAAGTGTTGAGGGCGAAGAGAGTTTTGGAAAATTTTCCGACATGGACCTGCGTGGTCGCGGCGGCGCTATTCGATGAAAAGGGCCGTTGGCTGATGCATCGGCGCCCATCGCACAAGCATCATGGCGGGCTATGGGAGTTCCCGGGCGGCAAGGTCGAAAGCGGAGAAAACCCGAGGAATGCGCTGGTTCGCGAGATCCAGGAGGAATTGGGAATCGCCCTCGAAATCGATACGCTAACCCCCGTGGCCTTCGCCGAGGAATCCCCGAACGAAGGACTTCGGCCGATTGTCATAATGCTTTACAAGTCGTTGTGGAGCGGGCCCATGCCCCAGGCGCTGGAGGGCGGCGAAGTGGCGTGGCTCACGCCCGAAGAAGTCACGCAACTCGCCAAACCTCCGCTCGATGTCGAACTCGCGTCACGCATGCTCGAAAAAGCGTGATTTAGGGATTGCCAAGCTGTGGGCACCTGCCTATGTGGCGCCCTCCAAGCGCGCCCGTAGCTCAGCTGGATAGAGCACCAGACTACGAATCTGGGGGCCGGAGGTTCGAATCCTTCCGGGCGCGCCACTTTCAAAAGCCCGCTCCCTGCCCGGGGCGGGCTTTTTGCTTTGCGGCTAGTCGGCCTCGTCCTCAAGCCAGTGCATATCGTCATCGCTGAAACCGAAGTGGTGTCCCGCCTCGTGGACCACGACATGGCGCACGAGATGGTCCATCCGCACGCCCGTTTCGCGCCATTCGGCGATCAGCGGCCGGCGAAACAACCAGATGCGTGGCGGCATGCGCCCGCTTTCCCATATCGACTGGTCGGGCAGTGGTGCGCCTTCGTAGAGGCCCGACAAATGCCAGGCATCGTCCAGATCGACCGATGCCAGCTGTTCGGGCGTGGCGAACTCCTCGACCTGAAGCACGATATCACCCATCTGCTCGCGGAATTGTGCGGGCAGGGCGGCAAATGCGGCATCCGCCATCATCTGCATCTGCGCCTTCGTCGGTGCCTGCCGGTCGTGCATAGTATCGCGAATATGGGTTCGGGCCGCGGATCGCACAAGATCGGAACCGTGGCGCGCGTGGCCTGTTCATTTGGCGAAGGAGATAGATTCGATGACCGAAGCCACCGAGATTTTCCAGCGCCTAAAGAAGGACCACGACAAGCACCGCGAACTGCTCGACAAGTTGCTCGAGACAAGTGGCGACAGCGCCGAGCGCAAAACGCTGTTCGAAGAACTCACCAAGGAGCTGAAATCGCACGCGGCAGCCGAAGAGCAGGCGCTCTATTCGACGATGCTCCGAAAGCCGCCGACCACGGACGAGACGCGCCATTCGGTTGCCGAGCATCACGAGATAGACGAGGCGCTCAACGACCTTGCTGCTACCGACATGTCCGAAGGCGGTTGGCTGACGAAATTCAAGAGCTTCGAACACCGCTATCGCCATCATATCGACGAGGAAGAGGAAGACCACTTCCCCGATTTCGAGAAGCATCTCGATGATGAGGATAGGCAGCATATGGAGCGTGTGTTCGAACGTCGCAAGGAAGAGGAAAAGGCCGAGGCCGAATTGACGCCCGAGAAAAAGGAAGACGCGAAGGAATAGCCTTGGCAGGGGAGGGCCGTGAGCAAAAACGGTAACACCGATCCCAGCCGTGTCTCGCACCTGGACCCTTCGGTGGAACCGGGCGTGTGGCGCTATGCAAAAGCGACCCGCGCAAGTGTAATCGTTGATGCGGCCGATTATTTTGCGCTGATGCAGGAAGCGATGCTGAATTCGCGGCGTCGCATCCTGCTTATCGGCTGGGATTTCGACACGCGAATCCATCTGGAGCGGGGCCGCCGGTGGTGGCAGCGGCCATGGAAACGCGGTTACCCTTCGCGGCTCGGCAGCTTCATCGCCTGGCTCGCGCGGCATCGGAAACACCTCGACATCCGCATTCTCAAATGGAGTGTCGGCGCACTATCGACCATCGGGCGTGCATCGATGTGGTGGGACCTCACGCGGTGGTTCCGCCATCGCCGGATAAACTTCAAGTTCGATACCGCACATCCGGTTGGCTGCACCCATCATCAGAAGATCGCCGTGCTCGACAATCAGGTAGCCGTGTGCGGCGGAATCGACATTACCGACCAGCGGTGGGATACCAGCGAGCACAAGGAAGACGACCCGAGACGCACGACTCCGCGCGGGAAACCCTATCGTCCGTGGCATGATGCGACGATGATGATGGAGGGCGAGGTTTCGCTGGCGCTGGCGGAACTGGGCGAGGACCGCTGGACCCGGGCCGGCGGCGAGCAGCTTCCTGAAGTCGCGGACAGGCCGGGCAGTCCTTGGCCAAGCGCACTCGAAGCCCAGTTCGAGAATGTCGAGATCGGCATCGCCCGGACCCGTGCAGCCTATCGCGATTGGGACCGCGTCAACGAGATCGAACAGCTTTACCTTCAGCAGATCGCCAGAGCCAAGCGGTTCATCTATGCCGAAAGCCAGTATTTCGCCTCGCGCAGTGTGGGCGAGGCGATCATCGACCGGCTGCAGGAGGATGACCCTCCCGAAATCGTGATCGTCCATCCCTGCCACGCCGATGGTTGGCTGGAGCAGCAGGCGATGGACCATGCGCGCGCCGAACTGGTCCGGGCAATAGAGGAAGCGGATGCGAAGAAGCGATTTTCGATCTGGTCGCCCTTCAGTGGAGAAACGGCGATTTACGTTCATGCGAAGATCATGATCGTCGACGACGAAATCCTGCGGATCGGTTCGGCCAACCTCAACAATCGCTCGATGGGGCTCGACAGCGAATGCGACGTGTTCGTCGATTCCACGCGCGATGGCAACGGCCATGCCGCCGAGGCAATTGCCAGCCTGCGTCGAAAGCTGCTGGGTGAACACTGCGGCCTGGACGAGCGCGAAGTCGGGCAATTGCTGTCACGCTACGGATCGATGGCCGGCCTGATCGACCATTCTCGCGGCGATGGCACGCGTACCCTGCGCCGTTACCATCCGCCGGACCTCAATGGTGCGCAACGGACACTGGCCGAAAGCGCGCTGCTCGATCCCGAGGATCCGGACGATATGTTCGAGCCGTTTGCAAAGGGCGGGCTTTTCCGCAAGGGAAGCAGACTCGCACGCTTTCGCGAGAAATTCAGAAGGATCAGGGAAACGTGAGCAGCCTAGTTGGACCCGACGAGGATGATCCGCGCGGGAAACCGCCAGTCCCCGAAAACGTCCAGGATGCCATCCGTACGCTGATCGAATGGGCCGGCGACGATCCCTCGCGGGAGGGACTGCTCGATACGCCCGCGCGCGTGGCCCGTGCGTGGAAGGAATACTGCATCGGATATGCGGAAGATCCGGCATATCATCTCAGCCGCGTGTTCGAGGAAGTGGGCGGCTATAACGAAATTGTGCTGCTCAAGGACATTCCCTTCCAGTCGCATTGCGAACACCACATGGCGCCGATCATCGGCAAGGCGGCGATCGCCTATCTGCCGAACGATCGCGTTGTCGGTATCTCCAAGCTTGCAAGAGTCCTCCATGGCTTTGCGCGTCGCCTTCAGGTGCAGGAACGCCTGACTGCGGAGGTTGCCGATTGCATCTGGGACAACCTGCAACCCCAGGGGGTGGCAGTCGTCATTGAAGCCGCGCATAGTTGCATGACTGCCCGCGGTGTGAAGACGCCGGGTGTGAACATGGTCACCAGCCGCATGATGGGCGCCTTCCTCGAAGATAACCGAAGTCGCGAGGAAGTGCTCAAGCTGATGGGTTACGGATGATCTCTGTCAGTTCCCGCGATGGGATCTGAGGGGCCTCGGTTTCGGCAGTGGCCTGCAAGCGGCCAATGACGACCAGTCGAAGGCGACATCGGTAGCGAAGGTGAACGACGAATCGGGTTCGTCGAGTTTCTGGTTGATCAGGATGCGGTAGATTTCGACGGTGCGCACGCTGATGTTGAGCCGCAAGGCGACCTCGCGACTGGTGCAACCGCCGATCAGCAATCGAAGCACCTGTTTTTCCCTTTTGGATAACCTTTCCGCCAGGCGCTGTGTTTTCGGATCCGGTCGCGACCAATCGCGCAAGGCCGTTTCGAAACCGACGCCGAGAATTTCGCGGGTCATTTGCAGATCCTTTCGCGTTGCTTTGGCCGGTTCCATCCCCCGACAAAACGTGTCGAAAGGCCGTCTCTACGTATCGGAGCGTCGGCACGACTTTGGCCGACAGACAGATCGACCCAGTTTCGCCATCCCGGCGAAGAAATGCTTGTGGATGTAGCGGCAGGGAAAGATGGCTGGAGATCGCTGCTCACTGCGTTGGCTGCTTCGCCTGGCGCCGCAGCGGCTCCACACATACGCGGGATTTTTCGATCGTTGGCCTCGGTCGTTGCATTACCTGCTCTGTAAATACAGTCCCGGTCGATCAAGTCGGGACTGTTTCTCGACCTCCCCCAGGAAATCGCGAGGTCGCTACTTTTGAGGCAAAATCCCTCGATGTCTTGTAAAAATCCGTCGAATCAAGGCGGTGCGGCCTCGACCGGCTCATTTTGACCTCAGCCTGCGCACTCGCGCCCGCCGAATTCTTGGACTGTGCGCGGTGTAATCAAGGCCCCATCGGCCCGCGGATTGCGGCCGCCAAATAGCAACGCCCCGCCTGGCACGAAGCCGGGCGGGGCGATTGTTGTATCGCGATGTGGCAGTGGGTGCTTACATCTGCCCGAGCATATGTTCGGCGCTCGAAACCGAGAAATCGCCTGGTGCTTCGACATTGAGCTGCGTGACTACTCCGTCCTCGACGACCATCGAATAGCGCTGACCGCGTTTGCCCATGCCGAATCCCGAACCATCCATGGTCAGGCCCACGGCTTCCGCGAAATCGGCATTGCCGTCGGCCAGCATGGTGATGTCGTCCGAACCGGCTGCGTTTTTCCATGCGTCCATGACGAAGGCGTCGTTGACCGCCGTTGCCACGATCTCGTCCACGCCCTTGGATTTCAGCTCATCGGCCTTTTCGACATAGCCGGGCAGGTGGCGCGCCGAACAGGTCGGGGTGAAGGCGCCGGGCACCGAAAAAAGCGCCACCTTCTTGCCCTTGAAATACTCGGCCGAGCTGACCTGCTCGGGCCCGTTCTCGGTCGCCTTGACCAGCGTAACATCGGGCAGTTTTTCGCCCACCGAAATCGTCATTTTCGAAACTCCGTCTGTCCCGTCCGCTACGTGAAGTAGGCTTGCGCGGAAGGCTACGCAAGCTCTGCGGCACGGTTGAAAGGGGCCTTCGCCGCTGGGCGGTGCCCAGGTCAGGTGTATACTTGCGCATCTCGCGGCATCGCTCGATCCTATTCTCCCTCGTGATTGCGGCGGTCGGATTGCTCGCCTCTGCGCCGCGTTAATAGGAATGCTTCGTGGTGCATTGAACCTCCAGCCAAAATTGCCGCCGACAGGGGCTGTTGCCCTTGCTTCGCTGACGGGCTAGGGGCGGCGCCAATGCGTCGGCCGCCGCGTTTCCTGTGCGGTCACCATCCCGAAAGACGAGGATATTTTCGTGACCGATTTTACCGATTACGTCATCAAGGACATTGCGCTCGCCGAATATGGCCGCGCCGAAATCGCCATTGCCGAAACCGAAATGCCGGGCCTGATGGCGCTGCGCGAGGAATATGCGAAGAAGCCGCTCAAGGGTGCGCGGATTACCGGTTCGCTGCACATGACGATCCAGACGGCCGTTCTGATCGAAACGCTGGTCGCATTGGGCGCCGAAGTGCGCTGGGCGACCTGCAACATCTTCTCGACGCAGGACCATGCAGCCGCCGCCATCGCTGCGCAGGACATTCCCGTCTTCGCCGTAAAGGGTGAAAGCCTGGCCGATTATTGGGACTATGTCGGCAAGATCTTCGACTGGTCGACCGATGACGATGCAGACCGCACCGCCAACATCATTCTCGACGATGGCGGCGATGCTACCATGTTCGCGCTGTGGGGCGCGCGCGTCGAAGCGGGCGAAGAACTGCCCGAGCCGCAGAACGCCGAGGAAATCGAATTCCAGCGGGCGCTGAAAGCCTTCATCAAAGCCAAGCCCGGCTACCTCACCAAGTCGGTCAAGAACATCGTGGGTGTCTCGGAAGAGACGACCACCGGTGTCCACCGTCTTTACCACCTTGCCAAGCAGGGCAAGCTGCCGTTCCCCGCGATCAATGTGAACGACAGCGTGACCAAGTCGAAGTTCGACAACCTCTACGGTTGCCGCGAATCGCTGGTCGATGCGATCCGCCGCGCCACCGACGTCATGCTGTCGGGCAAGGTCGCCTGCGTCGCCGGCTTCGGCGATGTCGGCAAGGGATCGGCCCAGTCGCTCCGCAATGGCGGCGCGCGTGTGCTTGTGACTGAAATCGACCCGATCTGCGCGCTGCAGGCGGCGATGGACGGGTTCGAGGTCGTCACCATGGAAGAAGCGGTGAAGGTCGCCGACATCTTCTGCACCGCCACCGGCAACGAACACGTCATCACCGCCGAACACATGAAGGCGATGAAGGACAAGGCGATCGTCTGTAACATCGGCCACTTCGACAGCGAGATCCAGATCTCGGCGCTCGACAACTACGAATGGAACGAGCTGAAGCCGGGCACCGATCTGGTGAAATTCCCCGACGGCAAGGAAATCATCGTTCTGGGTCAGGGGCGCCTGGTGAACCTCGCCTGCGCGACCGGCCACCCCAGCTTCGTGATGAGCTTCAGCTTCACCAATCAGACGCTGGCGCAGATCGAGCTGTGGACCAAGGGCGACGAATATGAGAACGACGTTTACGTCTTGCCCAAGCACCTCGACGAGAAAGTCGCGGCACTGCATCTCGACAAACTCGGCGTTAAGCTGACCCAGCTCAGCCAGAAGCAGGCCGATTACATCGGTGTGCCGGTAGAGGGGCCGTTCAAGCCCGAGCATTACCGCTACTGATCGTCGCAACCTGCGGAAATAGCACTGCATGAACGCGCGCGGGGGCATTGCACTCCCGCGCGCGTCGGCATAGCTGGCGGGTAATGGAACTTTCACCCGCTACGCTGGCCGTTATCGGCCTCCTGCTGGCTCTGTGGACCGCGGGCGCGGTGTGGGTGATGCTGCGCGCCAGCGGGGGCGATCAGAAATCGGCGGCAAACCGTAGGCTCGCCCAGCGGCTCTCGCGCCTGATCGAGGAAGGCCCGGCGATCCCCATGCTGGTGCGGGCGGACGGCCGGATCGAGGCCCCCGATCGCCTCGCCCGCTGGATCGGACTTGCCAAGGTCCCCGAATATCTGAGCGAACTGGCCGGTTCGGACGGTCGCGGCTTGACCGAACCGCAGATCAACGATCTGACCCGCAACGTTCGCCGCACGCAGAAGACGGCACGACCGTTCCAGATGGCGATCACGGTTTCGCCGGGATCGGGCAAGGCGTTGGCCATGCACGGTTCGCTGGCCGACCCGGCGGTCTCACCGGGGGGTGCGGCGCTGGTCTGGGTCTTCGACTTCAGCGACAGCCAGGCGGAACTCGCGCAGCTGCGTGAAGAGGCAGCCCGCGCGCGAGAGGATTTCGGCGCGCTCGTGGGTCTGATCGAGGCGGCACCCATGCCGATGTGGTTCCGGGGTGCAGACATGCAGTTGCGGTTGGTCAACAAGGCCTATGTTTCCGCTGTTGGGGCGGAAAGTGCGGACCAGGTGGTCGCCGATCAGATCGAACTCGTGGAAACGGTCAATGGCCGCACTGCGGCGGAGGTCGCCCAACAGGCGGCGGATCGCCGCCAGCCGATCGAACGCATTCTCAGCGCCACCATCGACCGCGCGAGACGCACGATCCGCGTCACCGACCTGCCGCTGATGGGCGAGGGGATCGCGGGCTATGCGGTCGACATCGAGGAGATGGAAGAGCAGGCGCGTGAATTCCGCGCCTTCCGCGAGGCGCAACGCTCGATGCTCGACCAGCTCTCGATCGGCGTTGCTCAGTTCGATGCCGCGCATCGCTTGACCTTCGCAAACCAGCCGTTCCATCGCGTGTTCGCATTGCCCCCGGGCGTGGTCAACGATCGCACCACATTCGAGCAAATGCTGTTGATCGCGCGCGAGAACGGACGGATTCCCGAGGTGCGCGATTTTCCCGCCTGGCGGAACGAATTGGGCGAATGGTTCCTGCGCGACGAGCCGCATGAAGAGGCCTGGCCACTGCCCGACAGCACCCACCTGCGCATCGTCGCGCAGCCATTGCCGGACGGCGGCCTGGTTATGATAGCGGAGGACCAGACCGAACAATTGGCGCTGTCTGCAACACGCGATACGTTGCTAAGAACGCGCACGGCGACGTTCGACAATCTGTTCGAAGCGCTCGCAGTATTCGCCCCCGATGGCCATCTCGAACTGTGGAACCGCGGCTTTGCGGGCGCATGGGGGATCGACGCCGAAGTCCTCGACGGGCATCCGCAGGCTGAGGACCTGCTCGGCGCGATCGCCAAGAACCTGGCCGATCCCCAAGCGGTTTCGCGTATCAATCAGGTCATTCGCGCAGCCACGCTGGACCGCAAGAAGAGCGACGGACGGATCGAACTCGCCGATGGGCGGACGCTCGATTTCGCGGGCGTCCCGCTGCCCGACGGCAATGGAATGCTGACCGTTCTGGACGTCACCTCTTCGCGCCAGGCGGAAGAAGCCTTGCGCGAACGCAACCGCGCCCTCGAAGAAGCGGATGCCGTAATGACCCGGTTCCTCGCCAATATGAGCTACGAATTCCGTACGCCGCTAACCTCGATCGGCGGTTTTGCCGAGCTGCTCACCAGCGGTATTGCCGGTGAACTGACCCCGCAGGCCAAGGAATATGCGCAGGCGATTTCGCTCTCGGTCGGAAAGTTGACCGAACAGGTCGAAAACGTACTCGACCTGTCGCAATCGGAAGCAGGGCTGATGCCACTGCGCAAGACCAGGCTCGAACTGCTGCCTTTCGTCACCGAGATCGTCCGCCATCATGAACGACGCATTCTCGACGGCGGGCTGACGCTCGATCTCAAGGGCAATCCGGACAAGACTATCACCGCCGATCCGCAGCAGCTCCGCAGGGCGATTTCGCAGCTGCTCGACAATGCCATCAACGGGACGCCGCGCGGCGGCCGGATCGTCGTCGATATCGGGCGCAAGCGCGGCGAAACGAAGATCGTCATTTCCGATAACGGTCGCGGGATGAGCCAGCATGAACTTGCGCGCGCGCTTGAAGGCATTCGCATGTCGGCAGACGGCAAGGGCATCGAACGCCGCCAGGGCCTTGGCATCCCGCTCGCGCGCCAGTTGATCGAGGCGCATGGCGGAACGCTCGAGATCCAGAGCCGCAAGAATGGCGGTACGACTGCCACGATAACCCTTCCATGAGGGTCTCGCTTCCCGATCTGGAGGCAATGGAGGCCTTCGGCAAGCGCATCGCCGAGCGGCTGGTCCCGGGTGACGTCGTCGCGCTTTCTGGAACGCTGGGAACCGGCAAGACCACGCTGGCGCGGGCGATAATCTCCGCGCTTGGACATGTCGGCGAGGTGCCGTCGCCGACCTATACGATCATCGAAACCTATGACGATACGCAGGTGCCGCTGGTCCATGCCGATTTCTACCGCCTGGAAGATCCGGCCGAGGTCGAGGAGATCGGTCTCGACGATTATCGCGAGGGTGCCGCGCTGCTAGCCGAGTGGCCCGACAATGCGGGTGGTTTCGCCCATGAGGCGGGCTGCCTCTGGATTGCGCTGGAAAAAGTGGGCGAAGGGCGTGAGGCCGTTGTAACCCCCGGCACATCTTGGCAAAGCCGCTGGCCATGAGTGACGCGCTGCCCGACGGGCTACACAGCTTCCTTGGCGATACCGAATGGGAAGGGGCGGAGATCGCACCGCTCGTCGGCGATGCCAGTTTCCGCCGCTATTTCCGCCTGAGAATGGCTGGTAAGAGCGCGATGCTCATGCATGCTCCGCCGCCGCACGAGGATCCGAAGCCTTTCCTGCATGTTGCGCATTGGCTGTGCGGCAACGGCATGCGTGCGCCCCATATCTTCGCCGAAGACGTGACAGAGGGCTGGGTGCTGATCGAAGATTTCGGCGATCAGCGCATGCGAGAATGGGTCGATGACCATCCCGGAGATGAGCACGACATATATGGACGCGCGATCGATGCCCTTGTGGAGTTGCACAGGCTGCCGCCCGGGCCGTTCGATCCCTACGACATGGAAGTCTATCAGCGCGAGGCGAACCTTTTCGTCGAATGGTTTTGTCCGGCGATGGGGCTGGAGGTCCATGTGCCCGGTTGGAAGTCGGCCTGGCAGCAGGCGCTTGCTCCGGTTCTGGGTCGGCAGGACCCCGGTGTGACCGTGCTACGCGACTATCATGCGGAGAACATCATGTTGCTGGAACCGGGCGAAACCACGGGCGCGCAGGGTCTGATCGATTTTCAGGACGCTCTCGTAGGACACCCGGCTTACGATCTCGTCAGCCTGCTGCAGGATGCGCGGCGCGACGTATCGGAAGAATTGGAGGCGGACATGCTCGCGCGCTACCACGCCGCCGCCGATCCCGGCGACGGTTTCGCCGCCGACTATGCGCGGCTCGGCGCGCAGCGCAACGCCAAGATCGTCGGCATCTTCACCCGCCTATGGAAGCGCGACGGCAAGGCGCGCTACCTGTCCCTGATCCCGCGGGTCTGGGCAGCGATGGAGCGCGATCTCGCGCATGAAGCCCTCCAGCCGGTCGCAGACTGGTTCGCCGCCAATATCCCGCAGGAAATCCGCGACAGGCAGGGCGGGGAAATCCAGTGATGGCTCTTGCCTCCGATACCGCGATGCTCATGGCCGCCGGGCTGGGCAAGCGCATGCGCCCGCTGACCGCCACAATGCCCAAGCCGCTGGTGCGGGTAGCGGGCAAGCCTTTGATCGATCGCGCGCTCGACAGGTTGGAAGAAGCGGGCGTTTCGACGGCCGTGGTCAATGTCCACTATCTCGCCGACGCGATCGAGGCACATGTCGGCCCGCGGAAGGCCCCTGCGATCACTTTCTCCGACGAGCGCGACCTTCTGCTCGAAACCGGGGGAGGCATGGTCAAGGCCAGTGCGGCCGGCCTGCTCCCCGACCCGTTCTTCGCCTGCAATGCCGACAGCATTTGGCTCGACGGGCCGCGCAACGCCTTTGCCGACCTGTCGGCGCGTTGGGACCCGGATAAGATGGACGCGCTGCTGCTGGTCGTGACGCATGCGCGCGCCTTCAATTTCAATGGCACGGGCGATTTCTACATGGACGGCACCGGACGGTTGAAGCGCAAGCTTCCGGGCCGGATCGCGCCGTTCATCTATACCGGCATCCAGATAGTCTCGCACCGCCTGCTGCGCGAGGCGCCCGACGGCAAGTTTTCGACCAACGTGTTGTGGGATCGGGCCATCGAGGAAGGTCGGCTCTACGGCCTCGCCTTCACCGGCCAGTGGTACGAGGTGGGCACGCCCGCGCATATCCGCCCGACCGAGGAGGCGCTCACGGGTGGCTGAGCGCGCGCAGCCGAGGGTTTATTCGATCGCCGCGCATCGCGGCTTCGCCGATGCGCTGGTGGCGGGACTGGTGCCGCGCTACGCCAATCCCGAACTCGGACTGGCCGGGCTGACCTTGCTGGTCCCGAGCAGCCGCGCACGCCGGGCGATTTCCGAGGCCTTCATCCGTCACGCGGGCGAGACGGGCAGGCCGGGCCTCCTGATGCCGCGCATGGCGGTGGTCGGCGATCTCGATCTCGACGAAACGCTCGGGCCACTGCTCGACCCATTGGGCGCGGCCGACATCCCGCCTGCCATCGACCCGCAAAGGCGCCTGTTCGAACTGGCGAAGCTGCTGAGCAGCGTGATGGGCGAACGCGCACCCAAGGGCGCAACCTTGCTGCGCCTCGCGCGCGAGGCTGGCGCGACGATGGATCGCCTGCTGGTGGAAAATGTCGATCCGTCGGACCTGCTGGATGAGGCGGTAACGGGCATCTATCCCGATCTATCCGACCACTGGCAAAACAGCCTGCGCGACTTCTCGACGGTCCAGCTATTGTGGAAGCAGGAGCTTGCGCGAAAGGGGCTTCTCGATGCCGCCGCGCGGCGCAACGGCCTCTTTGAATGGGCCGCACGGCGATGGAAAGACGATCCGCCGGACACGCCCATCGTCGCTGCCGGTGTAACCAGCGCGGCGCCCTCGTTGGCGAAACTGCTGCGTGTCATCGCCAACCTCGAAAATGGCGCGGTAATCCTGCCCGATTTCGACCTGACCATGCCGCAGGCGGTGTGGGAGGAGCTTGGCCGGGCGGGCGCGGCTCCCGAACCTGGCGATACGCCATTCGCCCGCGACGATGCGGTGACGCACCCGCAGTATCATCTCAAGCTGTTGCTCAACCGAATGGGTGTGGCGCGCGAGGAGGTGCAGCCCTGGCACCGCAAAGGCCTCGCCGCCGCGCCGCCCGAACGCAGCCATGCGATCGGCTCGCTGTTCCTCCCGCCCGAAGCGAGCAAGAGCTGGGTCGACCTGCCTGCCGAAAAGCGTCGCCTGTCGGGCGTCAGGATCCTGACCTGCGCCAATCCGGAAGAGGAGGCGCAAGCTATTGCCTTGCTGATACGCGAGGCGCTGGAAGTGCCGGAGAAACGCGTCGCTGTGGTGACGCCCGACCGCGCTCTGGCGCGGCGCGTGGTCCATCACCTCGACCGCTGGAATATCGCAGCCGATGATTCTGCGGGGCGGCCCCTGTCGCAGACACCCGCCGGTCGCCTGCTGCTGCTGCTTGCCGAGGTAATGGCCGACAAGGCTCCACCCGTGCCCCTGATGGCGCTTCTGGCACACCCGTTGGTCGATGGGGGTATGGAACGCGGTGTGTGGCTGCGCCAGTTGCGCCGCGTCGAACGCGAACTGCGCGGACCGCGTAGAGCGGGCGGCCTCAAACCGATCGGTGAGATTGCTGGCAGACTGGCCGAACAGCATGCGCGATCCGGGGAGTGGTTTGCCCTCGTCGAAGGGGCGCTCGATCCGCTGCTTTCGCTGAGCGATCGGTCGCATGTTTCCCTCGCCGAACTGCTCGACATGCTGGCGGCAACCGGCGAGGCGCTATGCGGCGAGAAGCTGTGGGCGAAAGAAGACGGCCGCGCGCTCGCCGCTTTCGTCGAGGGATTTCGCCTTCATGCGCGCGAGGCGGATTTTGCCCTTGCACCCGGAGATGCCGCCATTGCCTTGCGCGACGCGATGGATCAGGTCGCGGTGCGGCCACCCTATGGCGGCCATGCGCGCGTGCAGATACTCGGCCTTCTCGAAAGCCGGATGACTCGGGCCGAACCGGTGATCTGCGCCGGGCTCAACGAGGGCGTCTGGCCGACGCGCGGCGGGGTCGATGCTCTGCTCGCACCGCCGGTCTTGCGGGCGCTGGGCATTCCGGGGGCCGATTTCCGTATCGGCCTTTCCGCGCATGATCTCGGGGGCGCGATGGGTGCTCCAGAAGTCGTGCTCTCGCGTTCCGAGCGCGATGAGGCGGGACCGGCCATACCCTCTCGTTTCCTGCTGCGCGTGCAGGCGCTGCTTGGCGAGATGCTGGATCGCTACGAGGAAAAAGACGCGGTCGAACTGGCCCGAGCCATGACTCGGGCACCGGCTACCGAGCGCTATCCGCGTCCTGGGCCCGACCCATCGCCCGAGCAGCGCGACGTCGATATCTCCGCCACCGCGCTCGACCGGCTTCTGGGCGACCCCTATCAGTTCTACGCCGGCAAAATCATGGGGCTTTCCGATCTCGACGTGCTCGATGCAGAACCGTCCGCACTGTGGCAGGGCAATGTCGCGCACACCATTCTCCAGCGCTGGCACGAGGCGCGCGAACAAGATGACACCGCGCCGCTGGCGCCGATCATGGCGGCGGTGCTCGACGAGGAAAATGCAGACCCGTTGATGCGCGGACTCTGGCAACCGCGGCTCGAAGCGGCGCTGCGCTGGGTCGAGCACAAGGTCGAGAGTTACAAGGACCGCCGTGTGCTGGCAGTTGAGAAGGAAGGCCGGATGACCTTCGAAGGCGTGCAGGTCCACGGGCGAGCCGACCGGATCGACCGATTGGAGGACGGCGGCCTCGCGATTATCGACTACAAGACCGGCAAGCCGCCCAGCGCGGCGATGGTCGAGCAGGGCTTTGCGCTGCAGCTCGGTATTCTCGGACTGATTGCCGAGAAGGGCGGCTTCGACGGGTTGTCGGGCGATCCCGAGGGCTATGAATATTGGTCGCTCGGCAAGGCCAAGGACGATAACCCCTTCGGCTTCGGTTATATCGAGGTTCCGCTGAAGGTCGGGCGCAAGACGTCGGGCGTGCTGCCGGAGGATTTCCTGCCGCTCACCGCAAACAAGCTCGCGCTTGCGATCGGCCGCTTCATCAACGGCCGCGATCCGTTCACCGCGCGTGAAAACCCCGATTACCCCGCCTACGACACCTACGACCAACTCATGCGCCTCGATGAATGGATCGCGCACCAGGATGGTGGGGACGAGAGATGAGCGGGACCGTCTACGAACTGCAGGACAAGCAGCGCCTCGCGGTCGATCCGCAAGGCAGCGTTTGGCTTTCGGCCAGCGCGGGGACGGGCAAGACGCAGGTGCTCTCGGCGCGCGTCCTGAGATTGCTGCTCGAACCCGGTGCCGATCCGGCGCAGGTGTTGTGCCTCACCTTCACCAAGGCAGGCGCCGCGGAGATGGCGGTGCGCGTCAACGCCGTGCTCGCGCGCTGGGTGCGGCTGAAGAGCACCGATCTTGCGCGAGAGCTTGGCTATCTCGGTGCGCCGATCGATCCCGCAACACAAGCCCGCGCGCGTTCCCTCTTCGCCCGTGTGCTCGATTGCCCGGGCGGGGGGCTGCGCATCGATACGATCCATGCCTTTGCGCAATACCTCCTCGCGGCCTTTCCGGGAGAGGCTGGCATCCTACCGGGATCGCGCCCGATGGAGGAGCGTGAGCGCGACCTGTTGAGCCGCGAAGTGCTGTCCGACCTGCTGGCCGAAGGCGATGCGCACGTCACCGGGGCGATTGCCGAAATGAGCAAGCGCAAGGGTCCCGATGCGGTGCGCGGCTGGCTGATGCGCTGCGCACCGCATATGGATTTGTGGGAAGGGCCGGGAAGCTGGCAGCCACCGATGGCCCCGCGCGTACACCGACTGCTAGGCATTCCTGCCGATGCCGACGAGGCATGGGTTGCCGAAGCCTGTTCGGATGATGAATTCCCGACTGCGGCTTTGCGTGGCTGTCTGGCGGCGACACGCGAATGGTCGGCGAAGACCGGGCAGAAAGCGGCCGATTTCATCGAAGGGTGGCTCGCGGAGGATCCGGAAGCCCGGCTTCTCCGGATCGATGGTTTCCTCGACACGCTGCTCAAGAAAGACGGCAGCCCTCGCAAGATGGGTGGGGCCGAAAAGGCCGATCCATCCTTTCCGGACAACCAACAGCGGATTGCCGAGGCCATCGGTGCCGTGCGCGAACGCGAGGCGTTGGTCGATCTCGCTGCTTTTCTCGCCCCCCAGCTCGAAGCAGGTCGCGCATTTTCACTCGCATGGCAGGAGGCGAAGGAGCGCGAGGGGCTGGTCGATTTCGACGATCTAATCGCGCGTGCGGCGACGCTGTTGTCCGACAGCACGATGGCGGACTGGATCCGCTACAAGCTCGACCGCAGCTTTGACCACATCCTTGTCGACGAAGCGCAGGACACCAATGAAGCGCAATGGAACATCGTGAAGGCGCTGACGGACGATTACTTCGACGGTTCGGGCGCGCAGGGCGACGCCATCCGCACCATCTTTGCGGTTGGCGACTACAAGCAGGCCATCTTCGGCTTCCAGGGCACCAGCCCCGAGAATTTCCGCGAGGCGCGCGACTATTTCGACGCGAAGATCAGCGGCGCAGCCGAGGCGGCGGGCTCGATACGCGGCGGCCCCCGCATCCGTCCGCTCGAGAAATACGGCCTCGGCCGCAGCTACCGTACCAATCAGGAGGTGCTCGGCTTCGTCGACCGCGCGATCGATGCGGTCGGGTTCGGCGGGTTCGGGCTGGATACGCCGGCAGAGCCGCATACTGGCAGCGGCGAGCCGGGAGTTGTCGGTCTCTGGCAAGTCGTCCGGGTTGCCGAGGACGAAGACGAAGAGGACGAGCACGAAGGCTGGCTCGCGCGCCACGATCGCCTCTTGGCGGACCGCATTGCGCAGCAGGTCGCCGCGTGGCTGGACCCGGCAGGCGAGGGGTTTACGCTGTCGAAGGGAGCGCGCCGCCGCGCGACTGCGGGCGACGTCATGATCCTCGTCCAGAAGCGGCGCGAACTGGCCTCGCTGATCGTGGCGCGGCTGTATCGTCATGGCGTGCCCGTGGCAGGGGTCGACCGTCTGCGACTGGGCAATCCGCTGGCGGTGAAAGACTTGATGGCCGCGCTGCGCTTTGCAGCCCAGCCGCTCGACGATTTGACGCTCGCCAGCCTGCTCGTCTCGCCGCTGGTGGGTTGGAGCCAGGAGGAACTGCTCGCTCATGGCTACCGGGCCAAGGGCAAGCGGTTGTGGGAACATTTGCGCGAAAGCGACGATCCTTTCGTCGCCGGAACCGTCGCGAGTTTGCGCGAAATCCTGCGCCGCGCCGACTACGACAGCCCACAACAGCTTCTGCACTGGATGCTCATCGGGCCGATGGACGGGAGGCGTAGGCTTGTCGCGCGGCTGGGGCGCGAGGCGAACGATCCGGTCGACGAACTTCTCAATGCCGCCAACGCCTATGCCAGCGCGCATACGGCGAGCCTGCAGGGCTTCATCCGCTGGTTCGACGCAGGCGACGGCGAATTGAAGCGCGAGGCGGGCGAGGGCGGGGACCAGGTCCGCGTGATGACCGTCCACGGATCGAAGGGGCTCGAGGCGCCCATCGTCATTCTGGCCGACGCGGCGATCCGGCCCGATGGGGCGGGCGATCTGGTGCTCCGCGAGGACCTGCCCGGAACCGAGACACACCGCGAGATTCCGCTGCCAAGTCTCGGTAAGGACGAGAAGGTCGGGCCGGTCGCGCAGGCGGACGAGGCCGAGGCAGCCAAGGCGATGCAAGAGCACTGGCGCCTGCTCTATGTCGCGCTGACTCGCGCGCAGGAGGCGCTGTTCATTACCGGCTCGCTCGGCCCACGCGATGCCAGGAACGGTCCGCATGAGGACAGCTGGTATGCGCGCCTCAAACCGTTGTTCGGCGAAGAGGAGGGGCTGGCCGACGATATCTGGGGCGCGCGCTGGGAAATCGGCGAGCGGGCACAGTCCGTGTCGGCCAGAACCGAGAAGGTCGCGGGTCTCGAGCCTGATCTTCCGGCCTGGGCGACCACGCCGATCGGCCCCGAACCGCGTCCCCCGCGCCCACTGGCGCCGTCGGGCCTCGGGGAGGTGGAAGGCAGCGATCCGCCGCTCCCGCCGGGGCAGGCAAGCGAGGCAGCACGACGCGGTACGCTGATCCACGCGCTGCTCGAACGCTTGCCGCAGGTCGCGCCGGAAGAGCGCTCTGAGCGCGCCCGAGCCTGGCTGGTACGGCAAGCACCCGACCTCGGCGAGGCCGAATGCGAGGAGATGCTGGACCGTGCCATCGAGGTGCTTACCCACCCCGGTTTCGCCGCCGTCTTCGGGCCCGAGGCACTCGCCGAAGTGCCGCTCGCTGCGACCGTGGAAGGGCAGGTGGTCATGGGCTCGGCAGACCGTTTGTTGGTCACGCCTGACAAGGTCACCGTAGTGGATTTCAAGACTGCACGGCGCCCTCCGCAATCGCTCGACGCCATTCCCGATAGCACGATGAAGCAGATGGCCGCCTATGTCGCGGCGCTGGAAATTATCTATGCGGGGCGCAAGGTCGAGGCCGCGATCCTCTATACCCAGACCCCGCAGCTCTTCGCCTTGCCCGCCGCACGGCTCGCTGCCTACAAGAGCGCGTTTGCGGAGACGCAGGAAAGTTTTGCCCTGCCGCCCGTTGAGTAATCGAGACTGCTGCCCACATCGTCAGCAACACGAATTTCCAGGAGATACCCCATGGCAACCACCGCCGTCACCGACGCCAGCTTCAAGTCCGACGTGCTCGAAAGCGACAAGCCCGTGCTGGTCGATTTCTGGGCCGACTGGTGCGGTCCGTGCAAGATGATCGCACCCGCGCTCGAAGAGCTGAGCGAGGAATTGGGCGAAAAGGTAACCATCGCCAAGATGGACATCATGGAAAACCCCGGCATCCCCGGCGAAATGGGCGTGCAATCAATCCCTTATCTGGTGCTGTTCAAGAATGGCGAGCCTGCAGCGCAGATGCGCGGTGCGGCGCCGAAAGGCCAGCTCAAGCAGTGGCTTGAAGGCGCACTTTAGGAACCGAGTCCCGGCGAAGGCCGGGATCTCAGGCCGTCATGCGCCCGACTTCCTGAGACCCAGCCTACACTGGGATCAGAGCTTTTCGTACAATTCGGCAAGCTCGTCCCACAGGGCAGGGCTCGCCGCACCCAGCAGGCCCGTTCGGCCCACCTCGTCCACGCGATAGGGTGAGCCGTCGGGCCGTGCCGCTTTGCCGCCTGCTTCGTTAAGCCACAGCGCACCCGCCGCATGGTCCCATGCGAGCGTGCGTTCGAAGAGCGATATGTCGTTCACACCTAGCGCAAGGCGCGGATATTGTTCCGCCGCGCAAAAGGGAATGTCGACCAGCTCGTAATGGGGCGTAATGTGACGCTTCGTCGCCTCCCGGCGATCCTCGTCCATGAAGATCATCGAAATCGCGGCGATGGGCGGTGTGCCCCCCGTCGGGCGAGCTGATACGATCTCGCCGTCGATGCTCGAGCCTTCTCCCTCGTGCGCTGCACAGAAGCGCCCCGACAGGCAATCGTAAAGCCAGCCCGACTGCGCCTCTCCCCCTTCGGCGCGCGCGATGATGATCCCGAAAGGCGGCTTGCCATTGGCGAAGTTGCGCGTCCCGTCGACCGGATCGACGATCCAGCAGGGCTGCTCGAGACTGTCGAGGATCGTTGGATCGGCATGCGCGGCTTCCTCGCCGACAAAGGCAAGCGAGCTGTCGAGTGCGGTCAGTCCTTCGCGCAGCAGCGCTTCGCTTTCCTTGTCGGCGATGGTGACAGGGTCGTTGCCGCCCTTGTCCTCGACCTCGCCCGCGGCAAGGTTGCGATAGCGTGGCATGATGGCCAGCTCGGTTACGCGGCGCATCAATGCGAGGATTTCCCGATCGATAGCGGTCACGAGCGGTAGTCCGCGTTGATCGAGATGTATCCGTGCGTCAGGTCGCAGGTCCATACGCTTGCACGGCCCGTGCCGATCCCGAGGTCGACATCCACACGGATATCCTGCCCTTCGAGGTGGCGGGCGACGGGGGCTTCGTCGTAATCGGCCAGCGGTTGCCCGTCTTTCGCCGCCCAGGTGCCGCCGAAGCCGATGGACAGCCGGTCGCGATCCGCCGGCTCGCCGGCTTTACCGACGGCCATGACGATGCGTCCCCAGTTCGCATCGCCACCCGCGATCGCGGTCTTTACCAGCGGGGAATTGGCGATCGCGAGGCCGATGGTGCGCGCGCTCGCATCGTTTGCCGCGCCGGTCACCGCGATCTCGATGAATTTCTGTGCGCCTTCGCCATCGCGCACCACGAGATGGGCGAGCTGGCGGCAGGTTTCGAGCAGCGCGGCGTAGAAAGCATCGGCCCCGGCATCGCTCCATGAAGCGAGCCGCGCATTGCCCGCCTTGCCGGTCGCGAAAACCAGCACGGTATCGCTGGTCGAAGTATCGCCGTCCACGGTGATGCAGGAAAAGGTCGTTGCATTGGCCTTGGTCAGCATCTCCTGCAGGAAGGCCGGTTCGACCGCCGCATCGGTGAAGACGTATCCGAGCATGGTCGCCATATCGGGTGCGATCATGCCGCTGCCCTTGATGATCCCGGCCAGCTCGACGCGTGTGTCGCCGATGATGGCCGAGGCGCCCGCGCCCTTGGTGAACGTATCGGTGGTACCGATCGCCCTTGCGGCGTGCTCCCACCCGCAGGGCTTGGCCGCGAGAACGGCTTCGATGCCGGCGCGCGCCTTGTCCTTGGGCAGCGGCACGCCGATCACGCCGGTGGAAGAAACGAATACCTCGTCCCCGGCGCAGCCCAGCGCCTCGGAGACCTGACCGACGATCTGCTCCACCGCCTCGCGCCCGCGATGGCCGGTGAAGGCATTCGAATTTCCCGCATTGACCACCAGCGCTTGCGCCCGACCCTGCCTGACCTGCTCACGGCCCATTTCGATCTCGCTCGAGGCGCAGGCCGATTTGGTGAAGACGCCTGCAACGCTTGTACCCTCCGCCAGTTCGGCCAGCGTCAAATCGGCCCGCTCCCAAGCCTTGTAGCCCGCGCGCGCCACGCGCAGCGTAACGCCTTCGATGTCCGCGAGGTCGGGAAAGGGAACGGCGAGGGGGGGGCGGGCGAGATCCATGTCTCGCCCGCTAGCCCCCAGCCACCGCTTTGCCAAGCGTCAGGCGGTGCGCGCGGCTCCGCGTGGGACCAACCAGAATGCGAGGCCATATAGCAGAAGGGTGGCCACCAGCAGATTGTTGTAACCGCTGAACAGGGCGAGATATTCGAGGCAGCCGCCCACGATCGTGCCAATCAGGTTCAGCGCGAATGCGCTCTGCGAATTGGAGGATTCGCGAAAGCGCTTCGCAAAGGCGATATTGGCGAGGTAGATCGGCAGGAAAGCCAGGACCGTGCCCGCCACCAGTCGCGGCCAGAACGAGAGTGTCAGCAGCCATTCGGGCTTGATCACCCAGGCGGCCGCCAGTGCCACGGCAATCGCCGCGAACACGACCTTGAGTGGCGGCGTCCTGAACCTGCGCTCCGTCTCCACCGCGGCGAGCACGACTATCAGCACGCCGGCAAATACCAGCGCATTGACGAACCAGGTGGTGCCGAAAAGCAGGGCGAAGGTCGCGATGTTCTTGGTTTCGAGCAACAGGAAAGCGGCGCCCATGAAGAACAGGTCGGCATAGGGACGCATTTCCCGGAGTGGACCGCCCAGCACGCGCACGGTCAGCACCGTGACGACGAGGATGCCGAGCAGCGTGATGGCGTAGAGTGGCGGAAAGCCTCCTCCGCGGAAATAAAGGAACGGTGCGTCGTCGGTGACAGTCCCGACCTCTTCGGCGGAGGCGCTGCGCGACCACGCCTCGCCGCAGGATTGCGAACCTTCGTGCCTGGCGATCGAGATCACCGCCTGCCGGTCTGCGAAGGTGTCGACGCAGGGCGCGTGGCCGAAGGCCTTGGCGGCGGTTCCGGCCAGCCGGTCGATCAGCCAGTCCTCGCGGTAATAGTTGTACATCGCAAAGGCGCCGTCATCGGTCAGTACACGCCTGACCGATTGCAACGCTTCGTCGGTGAACAGGAAGCTTTCGAGCCGGATCTGCGAAGCTCCGCTCACCAAGGTCAGCGAATCGGGCAATGCGAACAGGACGAGATCGTATTTCTTGTCCGTGTTCTGCAGAAAGGCGCGACCATCGTCGACGTGACGGGTGACCCGCGGATCGTCATAGGGACGATCGATGTTGTGCGCGGCACCCAATTCCATGATGACCGGATCGATATCGACCGCATCGATCGACTTCGCGCCATTGGCCAGCGCGATGGCGACGTCCGAACCGGAACCTGCGCCGATGATGAGGACATTGTCCAGATCGTCGACTGGCAAGCGGCTGTAAGGCATTTCGTAGATACGCTCGCCCTGCTCGATCTTCCATTCGGCAGGGGCCATCAACTGGTGCGGAACCTTGTTTGCACGGATCTCCATGAACCCCGGCATGCCCGGATTGCTGGTTGTTTCGACCTTGTAATAGGGCGACCAATGCGTGTCGTCGCGCAGGCTTTCCTGCGCCAGGGGGATGAGCAGCGCTACACACCAGGCTACGCTGATGATGCGTCGCTTGGAATCGGTCAGGACAAGATAGGCACGACAGCCATCAGGCCCCAAACGATCGACGGGGCGTGCAGGAAGCTGAGCGCGGTGAAGGTGAGGATGCCGGCGAGCGAGCCGATGAGGTCCCAGCGATAGGCGGTAAGCGGGGTGAGCTTGGCAAAACAGCGACCGACGAGTTCGGCCGGTCCGGCCACGATCGCCGCTACCGTCACGAAAACCAGCGGCAGGGCGAGCCAGGCCGGCGGTCCGTAAACTCTCAGCGAGGTGAAATAGATGATGTCCGAGCCGGTGCGTTCGATCGATACCGGAAATTTGACCACGGCAATGACGAGAACGACAAGCAGCGGGAGGGAGAAGGGCCAGATCGACCAGTTCTTACGGCTTATCAGAAAGCCTGCGCCGATACCGAGGAAGGAGCCGAGGAGAACGAAATTCGAGAAATAGGACAGGTGGACGACGTTCGCGCCGAGCCAGCGGATCAGCGCTAGCTCGACGAACAGCATCGTGAAGGCCGCGAGTATCAGGCGGCGAACAACCGCAGGTTTATCGTCGCTGACCGCCGTTTCGCCCATGCCGGCCTGCGAGCCGGGGCCGCTGGCGAATGGGGCGCTGTCGGCAGTGATATCGGTCAATGTCGTTCCCCCGGGTTCGGGCGGCTATCGCCCGGCGCTTCCGCGGTGCTATCGGAAATATGGTTTCAAGCAGGTAAAGAAGCGGAATTCCCCACCGGTATGCCGAGACTTTGGACGGGCGCGCGGTGGACAATGACGCGATTGACGCTATCTTGTCGCCACCATGTTCCGCCGCCTGCTCACCTGCCTGGCTATCATCACCGGCCTCGCCGCTGCCGGAGCGCCGACGCATGTCGCCGCCTCGCAGTCGCTGGGCGTCGCCTTGGAACTGAGCCAGCGGGCCGACCAGCCCGGCAAGAGCGAGACTGCCGTTTGCGAGGAACGTGATCGGCAAAGGAAGGCTCGCGACGAGAAGTCGCGGCCTTGCCGTCCAGTCGGCAAGATCAGGGTCGTCATCCCGACCGTGATGTTCGGCGCCGACCGCGCTTACGAATAACCCGCGTTCTTCATTGACGCATCAGGCCCGGCACGACAGGCGTGCGCGGGCATTTCACCTGTAGATACCTGCATAGTTTCAGGAACCCCACTTCCCATGTTCAATTCCCTCATGAAGTCCGTGTTTGGCTCGTCCAACGACCGCTACGTCAAGTCGCTCGGCAAGATCGTCAATCAGATCAACGCGCTCGAACCGCAATTGCAGGCCCTGTCCGACGAGGAGCTTGCCGCGCAGACCGATAAGTTCCGCGCGCAGTTGGCCGACGGCAAGGCGCTCGACGACATCCTCCCAGAAGCATTCGCCACTGTGCGCGAGGCTTCGGTTCGTGTCCTCGGCATGCGTCATTTCGACGTCCAGATGGTCGGTGGAATCGTGCTGCATCGCGGTGAAATCGCGGAAATGCGCACCGGTGAGGGCAAGACGCTGGTCGCCACGCTTGCGACCTATCTCAACGCGATCGAGGGCAAGGGCGTCCATGTCATTACCGTCAACGACTATCTTGCCCAACGCGACGCGGAGTGGATGGGCCGCCTGCACAAATTCCTCGGCCTGACGGTGGGCGTGATCGTTCCGAACCTCAGCGAACAGCAGCGCCGCGAGGCCTACAATTCGGACATCACCTATTCCACCAATAACGAACTCGGCTTCGATTACCTGCGCGACAATATGAAACACGAGCGCAGCCAGATGGTGCAGCGCCCCTTCAATTTCGCGATCGTCGACGAAGTCGACTCGATCCTGATCGACGAAGCGCGTACTCCGCTGATCATCTCGGGTCCGACCGAGGATAAGTCCGACCTTTACATCTCGATCGACGAGGTGGTGAAGACCTTTCCCGAGGATTGGTACGAGAAGGACGAAAAGCAGCGCAACATCCAGCTTACCGAGGAAGGCACCGAGGAAGTCGAGAAGCTGCTGGTCGAGAAGGGCCTGCTGGAAACCGAGAACCTCTACGATGTCGAGAACACGCAAGTAGTCCATCATCTCGACCAGGCCCTGCGCGCCGTCCACATGTTCAAGAAGGACACGGACTACATCGTGAAGGACGACAAGGTCGTCATCATCGACGAATTCACCGGCCGCATGATGGAAGGGCGCCGCTGGTCCAACGGCCTGCACCAGGCAGTCGAGGCCAAGGAAGGCGTCAAGATCGAGCCGGAGAACCAGACGCTCGCCTCGATCACCTTCCAGAACTATTTCCGCATGTATCCCAAGCTGTCGGGCATGACCGGCACCGCGGCCACCGAAGCGGCGGAATTCTGGGACATCTACAAGATGAACGTGGTCGAAATTCCGACCAACGTGCCCGTCGCCCGCATCGACGAGGACGACGAGTTCTACAAGAATACGCAGGACAAGTTCAAAGCCATCGCCAAGGCGATCGCCGAGAAGAATGCCATCGGCCAGCCGGTGTTGGTCGGCACGGTGTCGATCGAGAAATCCGAAATGCTCAGCGAGTTCCTCAGGCAGGAAGGCGTCGAGCACGAAGTCCTCAACGCCCGCCAGCACGAGCGCGAGGCGCATATCGTAGCGCAGGCGGGCCGCATCGGTGCGGTCACCATCGCCACCAACATGGCCGGCCGCGGCACCGACATCCAGCTGGGCGGCAATCTCGATTTCCGTGTCGGGGACGAACTTGGCGATATGGAAGATGGTGCCAAGAAGGACCTGGAGATCGAACGCATCAAGGCCGAGGTGGCTGCGGAGCGGCAAAAGGTGCTCGATGCCGGTGGACTGTTCGTGCTCGGTACGGAGCGCCATGAAAGCCGCCGCATCGACAACCAGTTACGCGGCCGCTCGGGCCGTCAGGGCGATCCGGGGCTCAGCCGCTTCTACCTGTGCTTGGAGGACGACCTCCTGCGTATCTTCGGACCGGACACGTTGTTCGCCAAGATGATGAATTCGAACCTCGAGGATGGCGAGGCGATCGGCTCCAAATGGCTGTCGAAGGCGATCGAGACCGCGCAGAAGAAGGTCGAGGCGCGCAATTACGAGATCCGCAAGCAGGTGGTTCAGTACGACGACGTGATGAACGACCAGCGCAAGGTCATCTACGAGCAGCGCGCGGAGATCATGGACAGCGAAGCGGTCGACGATGTCGTCGTGGACATGCGCCACGATGCGATCAATTCAATCGTCACGGAGGCGTGCCCGCCGGGCTCCTATCCCGAACAATGGGACATCGAAGGCCTCAAGACCCGTGTGCACGACGTGCTGACCATCGATGCGCCGATCGAGGAATGGGTCGAGGAAGATCAGGTCGAACCCGAAATTATCGAGGAGCGCCTCGCGGCCGAAGCCGACCGCATCATGGACAACAAGATCGCGGCCGCCGATCCCGCGCTGTGGCGTCGGATCGAGAAGAGCGTGCTGCTGCAGGAACTCGACGGCCAGTGGAAGGACCACCTGGCAACGCTCGATGCGCTGCGTCAGGTCGTCGGCCTGCGTGCCCATGCGCAGAAACAACCGCTGAACGAATACAAGCAGGAAGCCTTCAGCCTGTTCGAAACCATGCTCGACAAGCTGCGCGAGACGGTGACCAACAAGCTGATCCGCCTCGAACTGGTCGAACCGGCCCCGCTGCCAGAAGTGGACCTGCCCGAACTGCCGGATTTCCTGACCGGCCATATCGATCCGCTCACCGGTCTAGACAATTCGGACGATGGCGATGGTTCGCGCGGTCGCGAGGCGCTGTTCGGTGCCTTGGCTGGCAGCGCGCGCGCTGCCGCCGGGCCGGGCGGCTCGAATCCGGAGAATCCCTATGCGGGGATGGACATCAGCCGCAATGCGCCGTGCCCGTGCGGATCGGGCAATAAGTACAAGCATTGCCATGGCGCGATCGGCGCCAACGCCTGATCGGATGGTGCAGCCCTGTCGCTAGGCGCGGCGGGGCTGCCTGACCATCGGTTGCAACGGAGGGCTGCCTGGTTGGGGATGGATCGGCTCTCCCTGCGGTTCGAAACCGTAGGAGACATAGAAGCCGGTATTCGCCGGGTTCGAGTTTTCCAGATATGCGGGCAGGTCTTTTCTATCGCAGGCATCGAGCACCGGCTGGATGAGCTTGCGGCCCAGCCCCTTGCCTTGCGCGGACGGACGAACTCCGATGCTGAAGAGATAAGCGTGTTCGAAGGCGGGATGGCGTTCTTCCATTGCCTCACCGGTCTGGATACCGCGCATCACGGCGCGCGGCCCGCATTTGAAGAGTGTGGGAAGTGCGAAGGCTGCGTACTCCCGTAAGCCGAAACTGGGATCGCCTCCGGGCAGCATCCACATACAGGCACCTTCGTGGCCATGCGTGTAGCAGAGGCCGCACGGTGCGTAGATGTGCCGAGCTTGCAGGTGGAACAGATTTTCGATCCCCGCGAAATTTCCGAACAGCCACAGGTTGAACGGATCGTGGCGGAAAGCGTCGGCAGTGATATCGCCCAGCAGTCCGGCCTCGGCGGGTCCCGCCCGGGTCAGAGCTTCGCCAAGCTCGATATCGCTCCAAATCATGCGTTGCCCCTCCTGCGCGGAGCGACGCTAGCCCGCAGCGCCCGGTCGGTCTAGGCAAGCCGCATGACCGTTATCGTCGTCGCTTTCTTCGTTACGGCCCTGCTCTACGCCAGCGTCGGCTTTGGTGGCGGATCGACCTATACCGCACTTCTCGCCCTTGCCGAGGTCGATTATCGCATTCTCCCATTGCTTTCGCTGTCCTGCAATATCGTAGTGGTCGCGGGCAGTTCGGTACGGTTCGCCAGAGCCGGGATCACCCCTTGGCGCGGCGCGCTGCTGCTTACCGGTATCGCCGCGCCCGCGTCTTTTCTCGGCGGTCTCACCCCAATTGGCGAAACGACGTTTCTCGCCATTCTCGGAGCTAGCCTGGTCCTGACCGCAGGAACACTCTTGTTGCCTTCGCACGCGGTGCCGCACGCCGAACCAGCGCGCATCGCCAAGATCATGCCAGTGCTGGCTGCTCCGCTGGGGTATCTCGCCGGGTTGGTCGGTATCGGTGGCGGCATTTTCCTCGCGCCCCTGCTGCACCTTGCGCGGTGGAATGGTGCGCGAGCCATCGCCGCTACCGCAAGCCTCTTCATTCTCGTAAATTCGTCATTCGGTCTTGCCGGGCAATTGCTCAAGGGCGGGGCAGGGCGATTCGGTGCGGCAGTCGATCTCGGGCTACCGCTTTTGGTAGCGGTGGCCATCGGCGGCCAGATCGGGAGCCTGTTCGCGCTCAAATACCTGCCGCAGCGCTGGATCCGGCTGGGCACAGCCGCGCTCACCGCGTGGGTCGGCGTGCGCTTGCTATTGAATTTGTGAGAGAAATGGCTCCCCGAGTTGGATTCGAACCAACGACCAAGTGATTAACAGTCACCTACTCTACCGCTGAGCTATCGGGGAGCAGCCTGTACGGCAGGGGTGCGCCTATATGGGTGCGATTCCGGTTTGGCAAGCACGCAATTTGCAAAAACTGGGTGGGGCGGTGGGAAAGTGTTCGTCAGACCACGAATTGCTCGGCGACGATGCGCTCGTCGAGAGCATGGCCCGGGTCGAACAGCAGCGTCAATTCGCTGTCGCGCGCGATTTCGAGGTCGACCTGGGCGACATCGCGCAGCTCGCGCTGGTCGGCCACGACCGAGACCGGGCGCTTATGCTCTTCGAGTACGCGTAGCGAAATACGGCTGCGGTCAGGCAGGATCGCGCCGTGCCAGCGCCTGGGGCGGAAGGGACTGATCGGGGTGAGGGCGAGCAGGTTCGAGTCGAGCGGCAGGATCGGTCCGTCCGCCGAAAGGTTGTATGCGGTCGACCCGGCAGGGGTCGCGACCAGCACGCCATCGCAGACCAGCTCGGGAATGCGGACTTTGTCGTCGACGGTTACTTCCAGTTTCGCGGTCTGGCGTGTCTCACGCAGAAGGCTGACTTCGTTGATCGCGCAGATGGTGTGGGTTTTGCCATCCTGAGTCACCGCGCACATGCGAAGCGGTGCGATATGGTGCGGCTTGGCCTTGCCTATGCGCTTGATCAAAGTCTCGGGATTGCGATTGCGGTTCATCAGGAAACCGACCGTTCCGAGGTTGAGCCCATAGGCGGGAATGATCCGGCCCGAATCGAGCATGGCATGCAGCGTCTGCAGCATGAAACCATCGCCGCCGAGCACCACGACTGCGTCGGCCTCCTCCAGCGGCACCCAATCCGCAACGTCGCGGAAATCGGTTTCCGCCGCTTCCTGCGCACCCGGGGCGTCGGACACGATCAGGGCCAGGCGGCTGAATTCGGACATGGTCCCTCGCATCCTCCCGTCCCGACCAAGGCTCGCCGGGCACCGCGCGCTACCTATGGTCGCGCGTCCCATTTGGCAACACGCCGGAAAAACTGGCAAACCTCGGCAAAGGACGCGATAAGGGACGCTGCATGGCGAGCTTGCCCGAAGAAATGATCGACCAAACCCGCGATACGCTGACCGGCCTCGCAGATCAGGCGCAGGCGCGCGAGACGATCGCGCAATGGCTGCGTGAATGGCCGCATCAAACGATTGCCTGCCCGTTACATGCGATGATGATCACGCTCGGCCGGATCGATACGGTAAATGTCGCATTCGGGGAGACGGCGGGCGATGGCGCGCTGGTCGAAGTCGCTCAGCGTATCAAACATTTTGCGGGGGATGAGCTGGAAAGCTCGAGCGCGTGGTTTGCGGCACGGCTCAGCGGCGGAAATTTCCTCCTGGTCGCGCGGCAGGAGTGCAGCCGCGAACGCTGGCAGTGGCTGGCCGAGGCTCTGGCGGATGCGATCGCCATGCCGATCGCCAATCCGGAGGGCGGGGCGAGCCTGCGCCTTTGGCCGCGCCTTGCGCTAATGCGCGTGACCGAGAACGACGACCCCGACAGCGTGCTTGACCGTCTTTCCGAAGTCGCTGCACGGATGCGGGAGAGCAATCGCCGGCGGATCGACTGGTCGACCGGCGATGTGGCGCGCGCCGGTAGATCGAACCAGCAGCTCGAAGCCGACCTCCTCGAAGCGATCGACCGCAACGAGATCGAGATCCTGTTCCAGCCGCAATATGCGCTCGATGACGACCGGCTGATCGGGGCCGAGGCATTGGCACGTTGGGATCACCCGGTCATCGGCCGGATCGGGGGCGGTACGCTCTTCCAGATCGCCGAGCGCGCCGATCACGTGGCGCATCTGTCGCGGCACATAGCCCGCCGCGCACTGGAAAAGGCGCGTGATTGGCCCCGGGGTTTGCGGCTTTCCCTCAACATCACGCCTGCGGATCTTGCGGCAGACAATTTCGCGCTCGATTTTGCACGGATGGCCGAGGAGACCGGGTTCCCGCTGGATCGGATCACGCTGGAGATCATCGAACAGGTTCTGCTGGCCGATCTCGACCGCGTGAGCCGTGTGCTCGATCAGCTTAAACTATTCGGCATTCGGATCGCGCTCGACGATTTCGGTGCCGGCTTCTGCAATTTCCGCTACCTCAAGGTTTTGCCGATCGATTGCATCAAGCTCGACCGCTCGATGCTCGACGGGGTGCTCGAGGACGAGCGCGACCTTGCGGTGTTTCGCGCGATCCTGGCGATGGCGGTGGCGCTCGATCTGAAGGTGCTGGTCGAGGGGATCGAGAACGAGGCGCAACGCGAACTGGCGCGCAGCGAAGGGTGCGAATCCTATCAAGGCTTCCTGCGCGCTGAACCGATGAGTGGCGATGATTTTCTTGAATTGGTAGAGGCTTAGGCGGCCTTCCTCTCGCGCTTTCGCGCTTTCCTGACGATGCCGGACAAGCCCTTGGTCAGCTGGAACAATCCGTTGAGTCGGCTTTCCGGCGAATTCCACGCGCGGCTGATCACCAGCTTCATGTCGGGCCTTAGCTTGGCGGTACCCTGCAGCCGGTCGACATAAGCGATCAGGCCCGGCCCATCGGGGAAATCGTCATTGTGGAAGGTGACCAGCGTGCCCTGCGCGCCGACATCGATCTTGGCGATATTGGCCTCGATCGCCTGGTGCTTGATTTCGATCAGCTTGACCAAATTCGCCGTCGCAGGCGGCAAGTCGCCGAAACGGTCG
This sequence comes from Erythrobacter sp. AP23, assembly GCF_001542855.1. Classification (GTDB taxonomy): domain Bacteria; phylum Pseudomonadota; class Alphaproteobacteria; order Sphingomonadales; family Sphingomonadaceae; genus Qipengyuania. The sequence goes on from NZ_LNBY01000001.1 coordinate 181,896, forward strand.
ATCATTTCGGCGGCGAGCGCCTCGATCTCGGCCTTGTCTTCGGCATCGTTGAGGCGGCGGTACAGGGCCATGCGCACTGCCAGGTCGGGGACGTAATCCTCGGGGATCATGATTGGGGCATCGACCGTGATCTGCGGGCTGATCTTCTCGGGCTTGGCTTCCAGACCCAGTTCGCCCGCCTTGGCGGCAAGGATCGCATCCTCGAGCATCGACTGGTACAATTCGAAGCCGACTTCGCGGATATGGCCCGACTGTTCATCGCCGAGCAGGTTGCCCGCCCCGCGAATATCGAGGTCATGGCTGGCAAGCTGGAAGCCAGCGCCGAGGCTGTCGAGATCGCCCAGCACCTTGAGGCGCTTTTCCGCCACTTCGGACAGCTGCGTATCCTGCGCATAGGTAAGATAGGCATAGGCGCGCAGCTTCGCGCGACCGACGCGCCCGCGCAATTGGTAGAGCTGGGCAAGGCCGAAGATATCGGCGCGATGGATGATGATGGTGTTCGCACTCGGCAAATCGAGCCCGCTTTCGACGATGGTCGTGGCGAGCAGGACCTCGTACTTGCCCTCGTAGAAGGCGCTCATCCGCTCTTCGATCTCGCCCGCGCTCATCTGGCCGTGAGCGGAAACGAATTTCACCTCGGGCACGTTCTCGTGCAGCCAGTCGGCAATGCCCTCCATGTCGGAGATGCGTGGCACCACGATGAAGCTCTGCCCGCCGCGATGGTGTTCCCGCAAGAGCGCCTCGCGCATCACCATGTCGTCCCATTCCATAACGTAGGTGCGCACCGCGAGGCGGTCGACCGGAGGTGTCTGGATGGTGGAAAGCTCGCGCAGGCCGGTCATCGCCATCTGCAGCGTCCGCGGGATCGGCGTGGCGGTGAGCGTCAACATATGTACATCGGCGCGCAGCTGCTTGAGCTTTTCCTTGTGGGTGACGCCGAAGCGCTGCTCTTCGTCGACGATCACGAGGCCGAGGTTGTCGAACTTGGTCTGCTTCGAGAGGATTGCATGCGTCCCGACGACGATATCGACTTGTCCATTGGCAAGCCCGTCGCGCGTTTCCTTCATCTCGCGTGCCGGGACGAGGCGTGAAAGTCGCCCGACCTTCAGAGGGAAGCCGCGGAATCGGTTCGCAAAATTCTCGAAGTGCTGGCGCGCGAGGAGGGTGGTGGGCGCGACCACCGCGACCTGTTGCCCGTTCATCGCCGCGACGAAGGCGGCGCGCAATGCGACCTCGGTCTTGCCGAAGCCGACGTCGCCGCAGACCAGCCGATCCATCGGCTTTCCGCTTTCGAGGTCGCGCAGCACGTCCTCGATCGCGCGCTCCTGATCGTCGGTTTCCTCGTACTGGAAGCGGTCGAGGAACTGGTTGTAGGCGCCATCCTCCACTTCCAGCACCGGCGCTTTCTTGAGCGCGCGTTGGGCGGCAACCTGCATAAGCTCGCCCGCGATTTCGCGGATGCGTTCCTTCAGCCGCGCGCGGCGTTTCTGCCACGCCTCGCCGCCGAGCCGGTCGAGCATGACCGCCTCCTCGGATGAACCGTAGCGGCTGAGGACGTCGATGTTTTCCACCGGAATGAACAGCTTGTCGCCGCCCTTATATTCGAGCTGGACGCAATCGTGTTTCGACTTGCCCACCGGGATCGGTTCGAGGCCGAGATACTTGCCGATGCCGTGTTCGGTATGGACGATGAGATCGCCGACGCTGAGGGCCTGCAATTCGGCGAGGAAGGCGTCTGCATCCTTGCGCTTCTTTTTGCGGCGGACGAGCCGGTCGCCGAGAATGTCCTGCTCTGTCAGCAGCTCCATCTCGTCGTTCGCGAAGCTCGCCTCGATCGGCAACACCATCGCGGCCGGTTTGCCCTTGGCCGCCAGGCCCAGCGCCTCCTGCCAAGTTTCGGCGAGCTGCACCGGCGTACCCGCTTCCTCGAGAATCGAGGCGATGCGCGAGCGGCTGCCCTTCGAATAGGCCGCCAGCAATGGCCGTTTGCCGGCCTTCGAAAGCGTCTTCAGATGCTCGGCCAACACTGGATAGACATTGTCGCCGCGCGCGCGTTCGGGCGCGAAATCGCGACCTGACCGGAAGCCGAAGGACACGACGCTATCGCTTTCGGGTTCATCGAAGGGCGTGGCGCGGTGGGCAGGCGTGCTGGCGAGAGCCTGCTTGAACTCCTCGCCCGTCAGGTAGAGCGCATTAGGTTCGAGAGGGCGGTAATTACCCTTGGCCTGACCGGTGATGGCGGTACGTTGCTCGTAATAGTCGGCGACGTCTTTGACGCGCTCGTCGGCTGCCGCAAGTGAAGCCTGATCGATCACGACGAGGTCGTCCTTGCCCAAGTGATCGAACAGCGTCGTCAGCTTGTCCTCGAACAGCGGCAACCAGTGTTCCATTCCGGCGAGGCGGCGTCCGTCGCTGACCGCTTCATAGAGCGGATCCTGCGTCGCGTTGGCGCCGAACATCTCGCGATAGCGCGAACGGAACCGCTTGATGCTGTCTTCGTCCAGCAGCGCCTCGCTGGCGGGCAGAAGCAGGTGCGATTCGAGCCGCCCGGTGCTCATCTGCGTATTCGGATCGAAGGTGCGCAGGCTCTCCAGTTCGTCGCCGAAGAAATCGAGGCGCAGTGCTTCGTCCATCCCGCTGGGGAAGATGTCGACGATCGATCCGCGCACCGCGTATTCGCCCTTGTCGATCACCGTGTCCGTGCGGCTGTAGCCTTGCTTTTGCAGCAGCAGCGACAGGCTCTCGCGTCCGATCTCGATACCCGGCTTGAACTCGCGCACGCTCTCGCGAATGCGAAAGGGAGTGAGTACGCGCTGGAGCACTGCGTTGGCCGTGGTGACAACCAGTTGCGCCTTTGCCTTGCCCGCCTGTAGGCGATGTAGCGCGGCCAGCCGTCGCGCGCTGATCGCGAGGGCGGGGCTGGCGCGGTCGTAAGGCAGAGAATCCCATGCGGGGAATTCGATCACTTCCAGTTCGGGCGCGAAGAACGCGGCGGCATCGACGATCCCTCGCATCGCCGCATCGTCCGGTGCGATGAAGACCGCGCGGCCCGTGCTGGCGCGGGCAAGGTCGGCCATCACCAGCGGTTGCGCGCCGCGCGCGACCTGCGCCAGAGTGAGGGGCGTATCGGCTTTCAGGATGCGGGAAAGGTCGGGCATCTCGGTTTCAGCGTTCCAGTCGTTGGGGCGTTCCGTGCGTGCGCAAAAAGCCCCCTCTTCTTCAGAGGAGGGGGTTGGGGGTGGTGGCGAGCGGAGCGAGCGCCCTTTGACACCACCCCACTGCGACTAGGCTCGCCTGCGGCTTACCAAGTCTCGTTGCCCCTCCTCTGAAGAAGAGGGGCGATAGTCAACGCGGAATATCGACGTAATCGAGTTCCTGCATCGCGCGCATGAGATCGCCCTCGAACCGTGGAGGGGCGGGCTGCGTTTTCATCGCCCATGCCATGACATCGACATCGTCTTCCTCCAGCAGGGCTTCGAACCAGGCGAGTTCGGCCTCGCCCCAGTCGGCATGATACCGGTCGAAGAAGCCGCCGATCATGAAATCGGCTTCGCGCGTGCCGCGGTGCCAGGCGCGGAATTTCGCACGCTGCTTGCGGCCTTCGAGGGTAAGGAGATCGGGCATGTCCGCGCCTCTAGCGCCTTCCTTCCTGTTCGTCATCCCTGTGAAGGGAGGGATCCAGAAAAGGTCAGCAGCCGTGCGATATCGACAGCTTATCTGGACCCCCGCCTGCGCGGGGGTGACGGGGTGTTTTCGCTTGGTCTAGGAGATCGTCATGCGCCCCGAGATCCTCAATCCGCTGTTTGCCGAGACCGAGACGCTCGAAGGCGTGGGGCCCAAAGTGAAGAAGCCACTCGACAGGCTCGGCCTTACGCGGGTGCGCGATCTCGACTACCACCTGCCCGAACGTTTCGTGACGCGTCGCGCGGTCGAGAATGTCGACGAGGCGGGCGAAGGCGAACAGATCGTCGTCAAGCTCACCGTTACCGAACATCGCAGCGGCCGTTCTCCGCGCGCGCCCTATCGTGTCCTGGCGCAGGATAGCATCGGCAACGTGCTGGCGCTGACCTATTTCGGTCGCGCCTCCTATACGGCGAAGAAACAGCTGCCGGTCGGCGAGGTGCGTTGGGTCGCCGGCAAGCTCGAGCGGTTCGGCGACATGCTCCAGATCGTGCATCCGGACCATGTGGTCGAAGACGGTGGCGAGACTCTGCAGCGGTTGTGCGAGCCGGTCTATCGCCTGTCCGAGGGGCTGACGCAGCCCAGGGTTGCGGGATTGGTCGAACAGGCCCTGACACGCACACCCGAGCTCCCCGAATGGATCGAACCTACGCAGGTGGAGAAAGAGGGCTGGCCGTCCTGGCGCGATGCGCTGGTGTTGGCGCACAAGGGCGAGAATGCCTCGGCGCGCGACCGGCTGGCCTATGACGAGTTGCTCGCCAATAGCCTTGCGCTAATGCTGGTGCGGGCGGACAATCGCAAGCGCAAGGGACAGCCGCTGCAAGGCGATGGCAGCTACCGCGGCAAGCTCGACCTACCATTCCCGCTGACCGGCGCGCAAAAACGTTCGATTGCGGAGATCGAGGGCGACATGGCGCAGGAAGCGCCGATGCTGCGACTGCTGCAGGGCGATGTCGGTGCGGGCAAGACGGTGGTGGCGCTGGAAGCCATGCTGATCGCTGTCGAAGCATGCGCGCAGGCAGCGATGCTGGCGCCGACCGAGCTTCTTGCTCGCCAGCATTACGAGACGCTGCGCCGCATGGCCGCGCCCACGGGAGCTGAGGTTGTCCTGTTCACCGGTCGCGACAAGGGAAGGGCGCGTGAAAGCATCCTTATGGGCCTCCTCGACGGGAGCATCGACATCGTCGTCGGCACGCATGCGATCTTCCAGGACACGGTCGCCTATAAGAATCTCGCCATGGTGGTGATCGACGAACAGCATCGTTTCGGGGTCGGCCAGCGGCTGATGCTAGCGAGCAAGGGCAAGCGTGCGCCGCACGTTCTCGCCATGACCGCCACACCCATCCCGCGCACGCTGACGCTGGCGCAATATGGCGAGCTCGACGTGAGCAAGCTCGACGAACTACCGCCCGGTCGACAGGCGATCGACACGGTGGTGATGGGGCAGGGCAAGATCGGTGCGCTGGTCGAGCGGCTTGCGGCGCAAATTGCCGATGGTCGTCAGGCCTATTGGGTGTGCCCGATGGTCCGCGAGATGGATGGTCCGGATGAAATCGCTGCGGCGGAGGCGCGCTATGCCGCCCTGAAGGAGCGGTTCGGCGAGGACGTCGTCATGATCCACGGCCAGCTTGCGCCCGAGATCAAGGACGCGGCGATGGAGCGCTTCGCGCGCGGCGAAGCGAAACTGGTGGTGGCCACTACGGTGATCGAGGTGGGTGTCGACGTACCTAATGCGACGCTCATGGTGATCGAGCAGGCCGAGCGTTTCGGTCTGGCGCAATTGCACCAGTTACGTGGCCGTGTGGGGCGCGGAAGCGAGAAGTCGTTCTGTGTCCTGCTGCACGGCGAGACACTGTCCGAAACCGCTCAGAAACGGCTGGCGCTGATGCGCGAAAGTCAGGATGGTTTCTACCTCGCCGAAGAAGACCTGCGTCTTCGCGGAGGTGGTGAACTTCTTGGCACGCGGCAATCTGGCGATACGCCGTTCAGTGTCGCCAGCCTCGAGCAAATCACCGAACTGCTGCCCAAGGCCTATGACGATGCGCGCCTGCTGATGGAGCGCGACGGCGGGTTGGAGGGCAAGCGCGGCGAGGCGGCGCGCGTGCTGCTTTACCTGTTCGAACGCGATTTCGGCGTGAAGACGCTACGCGGCGGCTAGAAGCCCAGCGCGTCGAGATCGCGCTCGACCGCGCCGCGATAACTGTCGCCGAACAGGCGGACGTGGATGAGCCACATCCACAGACGATAGACCGGCAGTCGCTCCCGCCACCCGGGATCGAGCGCGAGCCGGTCGAAGAACTCCTCCGGCGGGCTGTCGAAAACCGTCAGCGCTGCAATGTCGACCTCGCGATCGCCGTAATAGGAGCAGGGATCGATCAGCCATGCCCGCGTTCCGTCCCACAGGACATTCCCGCCCCACAGATCGCCGTGCAACAGCGCCACCGGCGGGCGTTCGGGGATAATTTGGTCGAGCTGCGCGGCGAGGTTTTCGACACGCCGGGCGAGGGGGCGATCAAGCGCGGAGACATGGCACAGCAGTCGGTTGTCGCGCCAGAATGCGGACCAGTTCCGGTCCCTTCGATTGGGCACTTCGACATGCGCGAAGCTATAGTCTTGGGACCAGCCGAAACCTTCGCGCGGGTCTGCATTCTTGAGCGGTTCGAGTGCGTCGGCAATCGCGGTCCACGCGGCCGCGATAAACGGGCGCGACGGGCCGAGGTCTTCCAGCACCAGCCAACCATCGGCGCATCCGACAATCTCGGGTACAGGAGCGCCCAGCGCCTTCATCGCGGACAGCATGCGGGCTTCGCGCTCAATGGTCGGCCCGCCCTTGACGACCACCGTGCGATCACCTGCCAAGCGCACCCGGCTTGCTCCCGAAATGTCTCCGCCGGCAAGCGGTTCGACAGCGAGCGCAGCGGCGCCGCAAATCGCCTCTACGGCAGGCTCAAGCGGTCTCATCGAGCAACACCGCGAGCAAAGCGCGCGCGCCGGCGTCGACCTCGTGCCACGTGGTGCTGAACCCCTCAGGACCGCCATACCAGGGATCGGCCACTTCGCGCCCCTGCTGGCCCGGAACGATATCGAGCAGCATCGCGACCCTCGCCTTGCCGTCGCCCGGATCGACACGACCGATATTGGCCATGTTCGAGCGGTCCATGCCGAGGATGAAATCGAACTCGTGGAAATCGCGGGTGCTCAATTGGCGTCCGCGATAATGGCGGATGTCGATCCCTCGGCGCTCCGCTTCCTCGATGCTGCGCGGATCTGGCGGCTCGCCCACATGATAGTCGGCAGTGCCGGCGCTATCGACCTCGACGTCGAGGCTTGCTTCGGCGGCAGCCCTGCGAAAGGCGGCTTCGGCAAGGGGGGAGCGGCAGATATTGCCGAGACATACGAAGAGGATGCGATGTTTTGCCATGCACAACGCCTAGGCGGGCAGGGACGCCATGTGCAAGGGTCAGGCGGCGAGGCGAACCTGGTTGCGGCCGCCTGTCTTCGCTTCGTACAGAGCCGCATCGGCGCGCGCCATCAAATGGTCGATATCATCGCCATCTTGGTAATCGGCAATGCCGATACTTGCCGTGAAGGGGATGATTGTATCGCCGTGCTTGACGGGGGTTCCTGCGATGGCGCCGCGCAGTCGCTCGCAAGCGGTGCGTGCGACTTCGAGATTGGCGCGGGGAAGGATCACGCCGAACTCCTCCCCCCCGATCCGCCCGACGAGGTCGTCTTCACGTAAGGCAGCAAGCGCGCGTGCGCCTACTTCCTTGATGACCTCGTCGCCTGCCGGATGCCCGAACCTGTCGTTGATCCGCTTGAAATGGTCGATATCGAATATGGCGAGACTGAACTTGCCATCGGGATCGCCCTCAACCTGAGATAACGAGCGGTCGAGAGCGTCCATGAAGGCCCGACGGTTGGGCAGCGACGTGAGCGGGTCGGTCGTGGCGAGCCGCTTGAGTTCGCGCCTGGCCGCTTTCTCCCTATCCAGCGCTTTGCGCACATGAATTGTCGCAAGGATCGACAACGAAAGCAGCAAAAGACCGATTACCGCCAGCATGTACTGGTATTGTTCATTCTCGATCGCGCACTGAAGAGCGGTGGCTTTGCGCAAAGCAAGTGCTGAGCGTTCCGTGGATTCGATTTCGTCGAGGGTTCGCATGATGGCCTCGATTGCATCCCGGTCGCTGCCGTTGCGCATGACCCGCAGAGCATCGGATTCGCGCCCTCTTTCGGTATCTTCGATGATGAACCCGATTACCGACCCGAGTTGGGCGAGGTCGGTTCTCAAGGCCTCAATTCGGGAAAGCTGGGTCGGATTCTCCGCCACCAGATCGGCGAGACGCGCAAGAGCCGCTTCGGACCCTTGCACACCTTCGAGATGGGGCGTCAGAAACGATCGATTGCCAGTCAGCAGGAAACCGCGTCCCCCACGTATCTGCTGCAGCGCGGCAGTGCGCAATTGGTCGGTCGCGTGTAATACGCCAAGGGTCTGATCGAGCCGGTCATCGGCTGCAGCGCGTTCCACGGAAGATCGCCATGCGAACCAGCTGGTACCAGCCAGGAGGAGGGCAAGGATCGCGACGCATCCGATCAGGAAGTAACCGCGCCAGCCGGACTTGCGCGTACGCTTGGCGACGCTCTGTACTATCCACATTGGCGTCGGTCCTCATACATATGGGACTTCTGCCATGCTTCTGGTTAAGCGCCCGATAACTCTGGCAGAGGCAATCTCCGTATCCGGGTGTGTCGATCGCCAGCTGCCTGCCCGCAGCGTTCAATGCCGCACGATTGGACTGGCGCGCGCGACGCACGGTTAGCGGTTTTGTCGTCCTTCGATCAGCGAATCGACGACGCCGGGATCGGCCAGCGTCGATGTGTCGCCCAGCGACCCGAAGTCGTTTTCGGCGATCTTGCGCAGGATGCGGCGCATGATCTTGCCGCTGCGAGTCTTGGGCAGGGCAGGGGTGAAATGCAGGTGGTCGGGCTTCGCGATCGGGCCGATTTCCTCGCGCACGAGCGCGCGCAGCTCGCCGGCTAGATCCTCGCTCGCCTCCTCTCCCGCATTGAGCGTGACGTAGCAATAGATACCCTGTCCCTTGATATCGTGCGGGAATCCCACGACCGCGGCTTCGGATACCTTGGGATGGATCACCAGTGCGCTCTCCACCTCGGCAGTACCCATCCGGTGGCCGGATACGTTGATCACATCGTCGACGCGCCCCGTGATCCAGTAATATCCGTCTTCGTCCCGGCGGCAGCCGTCGCCGGTGAAGTATTTGCCTTCATAGGTGCTGAAATAGGTCTGCACGAAGCGCTCGTGATCGCCGTAAACGCTGCGTGCCTGGCCGGGCCAGCTGCGCGTGATGCACAGGTTCCCTTCGGTGGCACCGTCGAGCACCTCACCATCGTTGTCGACGAGCTGTGGGCAGACGCCGAAAAACGGGCGGCCCGCGCTGCCCGGCTTCATGTCGTGCGCGCCGGGCAGGGTGGTGATCATGCATCCGCCGGTCTCGGTCTGCCACCAGGTATCCACGATCGGCAACTCACCCTTGCCAACGGTCTCGTGATACCAGCGCCAGGCCTCGGGATTGATCGGCTCGCCCACACTGCCGAGCAAGCGGAGCGACGAAAGGTCGTGCTTTGCGACATGCGCATCGCCCTCGCGCATCAGCGCGCGGATCGCGGTGGGGGCGGTGTAGAAGATATTTACGTGGTGCTTGGCGCAGACCGCCCAGAAACGGTCGTGATCTGGATAGTTGGGTACGCCCTCGAACATGAGCGCGGTCGCGCGGTTCAGCAGAGGGCCGTAGACGATGTAACTGTGACCTGTGACCCATCCGATATCGGCGGTGCACCAGTAGACCTCGTCCTCGCGGTAATCGAAGACATAGCGGAAAGTGGTTTCGGTCCACACGGCATAGCCGCCGGTGGTGTGGAGCACGCCCTTTGGCTTTCCGGTCGAGCCCGACGTGTAGAGGATGAACAGCGGGTCTTCTGCGCTCATTGGCTCGCAGGGGCACTCGCTGGGCACGTCGGCGGAAAGTTCGTGATACCAGTGGTCGCGGCCCTCGGTCATTGCCACCTTGCCACCGGTGTGCCGCAGCACGAGTACCGCCTTGGCCGATACCTTTTCCAGGGCCGCGTCGACATTGGCCTTTAGGGGTATGCGCTTGCCTCCGCGCAGGCCTTCGTCGGCGGTGACGATCCAGTCGCTCTTGCAGTCCTCGACCCGTCCGGCAATCGCCTCGGGGCTGAAACCGCCGAAGATGACCGAGTGGATCGCACCGATCCGCGCGCAGGCGAGCATGGCATAGGCACCCTCGGGCACCATCGGCATGTAGATCGTGACCCGGTCGCCCTTCCGAACGCCAATGGCTTTGAGCGTGTTTGCCATGCGGACGACTTCGGTTTGAAGTTCTCCATAGGTGATCCGGCGGACCTCGCCCGCAGGATCGTCGGGCTCGAAGATGAGCGCGAGTTTGTCGCCATGACCCGCCGCGACATGGCGATCTACGGCGTTGTGACAAATGTTGAGTACGCCGTCCTCGAACCATTTGATCGAAACCGGGTCGTAAGACCAGTTGGCGATCGTGGTGGGCGCAGTAAACCACTCCAGTCGCTCCGCCTGACCGGCCCAAAAGGTGTCGGTGTCCTCCACACTGCGAGCGTACAGCGCTTGATAGTCATCGAGGGTACAACCGGTGCCCTCGATCGCTGCCGCGGGCCGTTTGACCCATTCCGAACGCTCATCTGCCTCGGTCATCCCAACTCTCTCCTCTTCCCCCGCCATCTCTAGGCAATCGCCGCAAAGGTGCAATCGCTTAGCTTGCTCTCGCCTTCCTCCGGATCACCCGTTAGGGCACGCAGCGATGTCTATTTCCCGATATTGGATGGCCGGTCCCGGCCTCGCTCTGGCCTTGGCTGCTCCGCTCTCGGCCAAGGATGAAAAACCAGTTATCGTCGTTAGCGGCGAAGGCCTGGACGAAACGCCTGCCGCGCCGGCTTACGACACACAGACGATTGATCGCGAAGAGCTGCTATCGGTACCGTCGGGGCGGATAGAGGATGCGCTCTCCACGGTCGCCGGTTTCCAGCAGTTCCGCCGATCGGACAGTCGCTCGGCCAATGCGTCGGCACAAGGCGCGACGCTGCGCGCGCTGGGCGGCAATGCCACCAGCCGCGCCCTGGTGTTGCTTGATGGCGTGCCGATGAGCGATCCCTTCTTCGGCTATGTTCCCTTCAGCGCGCTCGCCCCCGAACGCTTGTCGCGGATCCGCGTGACGCGTGGTGGTGGTTCGGGACCTTTCGGCGCGGGCGCGCTCGCTGGCACGATCGAACTTGAAAGCGCGGGCATCGAGGCACTGGACGGATTCGGTGGACAGATACTTGCGAACGATCGGGGAGAAACCGAGGCATCGGCCACGGCGGGCGCTCGGGTCGGCAGTGGGTTCGTCGTCGCCTCGGGGCGCTGGGATCGAGGGAAAGGCTTCTTCACCACGCCCGAAGCGGATCGCGTCCCGCTCAGCGCGCGTGCCGCATTCGATGGCTGGTCGGCGCAATTGCGTGGTGTTGCCCCGCTCACCGATGATGTCGAACTGCAGTTTCGCGGCCTCGCCTATCGCGACGAGCGCACGCTGCGCTTCGAAGGCGCGGACAGTAGCATCGAAGGGCAGGATGCGAGCCTGCGCCTGATCGGACGCGGCGCTTGGCAATTCGACGCCATCGCCTACGTCCAGGCGCGGAACTTCACCAACAGGATCATATCTTCGACGCGCTTCGTCCCCGTGCTGGATCAGCGTAACACCCCGGCCACCGGGCTGGGCGGCAAATTCGAATTGCGGCCTCCCGTGGACGATGCGCATGTCTTGCGCTTGGGGGTCGACTATCGCCGCTCGGATGGCGAGCTGTTCGAAGACGCCATCAGTTCCTTCACGGGGGCCATCCGGGCACGCCGGAACGCCGGCGGCACCAACACCGATGTCGGGTTTTTCATCGAAGACGACTGGACGATCGGTGCGCTCGTCTTGACCGCGGGGGCGCGGCTTGATCGCTGGACCATTCGCGATGGCTTTTTCGAAGAGCGCGACGGCAATGGACGTCCTGTCGTCTCGGCGACCTATCCCGACCGCAGCGGGTGGGACGCCTCGTTTCGGGGCGGGGTTCTTTATCGGACCGGCGATACGATCGCCCTGCGTGCCGCCGCCTATTCGGGTCTGCGCCTGCCGACGCTCAACGAGCTGTACCGCCCCTTCGTAGTGTTTCCGGTCGTCACCGAGGCCAATGCGGGGCTCGAAAACGAGCGGCTCGAAGGCTTCGAGGCAGGGATCGACGTCACGCCCGTGCCCGATGTCGCGTTCTCACTCACGGCATTCGATAATCGGGTCGAGAACGCCATCGCCAATGTCACGATTGGCACGAACCTGCGCCAGCGCCGCAATATCGATGCGATCCATGCGCGTGGGATCGAGGCTTCGGCCTCGGCAACCTTCGGAAGAATCAGCCTCGATGCATCCGCCGCCTGGACCGACGCGGAATCTGACGGGTCCGGCTTCGCCGCCGCGCTCGACGGGAACCGTCCCTCGCAGACGCCGCGATTCGTCGGCGGGGCAACGCTATCCTACCGCCCTGCCGAGAACTGGCTGCTGTCGGCGAGTCTGCGCCATGTCGGCGCGCAGTTCGAGGACGACCTCGAAACCGACATCCTTCCGGCATTCACCACGCTCGGTGCCTTTGTGCAGGTGCCGCTGACAGGCAATGTCGCACTGGTCTTCCGCGGCGAGAATCTCACCGATGAGACCATCGTGACACGCAACCAGGGCGGCTCGATCGACCTCGGCGTGCCGCGGACAGTGTGGGCGGGACTAAGAATGGGGCTCTGAACGAGCCGCGCATAAACGTTGCAAATGGTCGGGGAGAGAGGATTCGAACCTCCGGCCCCTGCCTCCCGAAGACAGTGCTCTACCAGGCTGAGCTACTCCCCGACCGGATCGGACCGGGCCGCAAAATTCGGCCACGGGTGCGAGGCAGGCGCGCCCTATAGGTGTGGATTGCGAGGCACGCAAGCGGGCAATTTGCACAAATCGGCATTACAGCGGCATGACACATCCAGCGAGACTGAAACCGTGTCCGGACCGCACTTCGAACAGCAATATCTCGACCTCATGCGCAGGATCTGGCGCGAGGGAGACGAGCGCAAAGACCGAACCGGCATCGGTACCCGGTCGATCTTCGGTGCGACGCTGCGGTTCGACCTGGCGGGCGGCGCGATGCCGCTGATCACGACCAAGCGTGTCTATTGGAAGACCGCCACGCGCGAGCTGCTCTGGTTCCTCACCGGCGACACCAATATCCGCCCGCTGGTGCTCCAGAACGTCAAGATCTGGAACGAGTGGCCGCATGCTCGCTATGTCGAGGAGACGGACGACGAGATCGCGCTCGACACATTCGTCGAACGGATCAGGGAGGACGAGGAATTCGCCGCGAAATGGGGCGATCTCGGTCCCGTCTATGGCAAGCAGTGGGTCGACTGGCCGACCTACCAGCCGGTGGCCGGAGGGCTCTTCCGCAAGGGGCGGGGGATCAATCAGGTCGCCGAAGTGGTCGATTCACTGAGGGACAATCCGGGTAGCCGCCGGCATATCATCGAGGGATGGAACGTCGCCGAGGTGCCGCAGATGGCGCTGCCACCGTGTCACAAGACCTACCAGTTCCACGTCGCGGGCGATCGCCTGAACTGCCTGCTCTACCAGCGCAGTTGTGACGTTGCGCTCGGCCTGCCGTTCAACCTGTGGTCGGCGGCGCTGCTCCAACGCATGATCGCTCAGCAGGTCGATCTCGAACCGGGCGAGCTGGTCTGGATGGGTGGTGACACGCATCTGTATCTCAATCACGAACAGCTGATCCGCGAGCAGCTTTCGCGGGAACCGCGAGGGCATCCGCGGCTTGAGATAGTGCGGCGGCCGCGTTCGATTTTCGACTATACGATTGAGGATTTCGCGGTTCACGACTATGCGCCGCACGGGCCCATCAAAGCGCCCGTCGCGGTGTGACCGAAATCGTATGCACAGGCGTACTTGACCGTTTCCCACCGACGAAATAAAATAACGCGCGAGCGTAAGATTGCGTCTGGGAGACGATTCTATGGCCGACAGGCCCGAGGGTAATGCAGCGAAGGGTGACAATCGCCCCAAGCTGTCGCTGCATGTTCCCGAACCCAAGTTCCGGCCGGGCGATACGGTCGATTTCTCGCATATCGATGTGCCCGAGGCGGGCAGCATGGCCCGTCCCGACGAAGCCTGCGATCCGGGCGAAATGCGCGATATGGCCTTCGGACTCGTTCGCGTATTGGGCGACGACGACAAGGCACACGGTCCCTGGGACCCGAAACTGGATGCGGACACGCTGCGCACGATGCTCGGCCATATGGCGATGACACGCGCGTTCGATGAACGCATGTTTCGGGGCCAGCGACAGGGCAAGACCAGCTTCTACATGAAGTGCACCGGCGAAGAGGCGACAAGCATCTCGGCCAGCATGGCGCTTGCCGGCGACGACATGGTCTTCCCCAGCTATCGCCAGCAAGGCATCCTGATCCAGCGCGGATACCCGATGATCGAGATGATCAACCAGATCTACTCGAACAAGGGCGACAAGCTGAAGGGTCGCCAGCTGCCGATCATGTATTCGAGCCGCGAGCACAGCTTCTTCACCATCAGCGGCAACCTCGCCACGCAGACCCCGCAGGCGGTTGGCTGGGCCATGGCAAGCGCGATGAAGGGCGACAGCCGCATTGCCGCGACCTGGGTGGGCGAGGGCAGCACAGCGGAAGGCGACTTCCACTCGGCCTGCACCTTTGCGACCGTCTACAACGCGCCGGTGATCCTCAACGTCATCAACAACCAGTGGGCGATCTCGAGCTTCAGCGGCTTTGCCGGGGCCGAGCGCACCACCTTTGCGGCGCGCGCGCTGGGCTATGGCCTTGCCGGTCTGCGGGTCGACGGCAACGATGCGCTCGCCTGCTATGCCGCCGAGCAGTGGGCCGCCAACCGTGCCCGCGCCAATGCCGGGCCGACGCTGATCGAATTCTTCACCTACCGTGCCGAAGGCCATTCCACCTCCGACGATCCCAGCGGTTATCGCAGCGCGCAGGAGCGCGACGAATGGCCGCTGGGCGACCCGGTTATGCGCCTCAAGAACCATCTGATCGCAATCGGCGAGTGGGACGAGGAGCGGCAGGAGAAAATGGACCTCGAGGCGGCCGAGCACGTCAAGAAGGTCACCAAGGAAGCCGAAGCCAACGGCATTCTCGGCCATGGCCTCCACCACCCGTTCCGCACCATGTTCGAAGATGTCTTCGAAGAGCTGCCCTGGCACCTCAAGGAGCAGGCCGACCAGGCGGTGCGCGAGCGCGAGACCAAGTTTCCCGAAGGGCTGCCGGCCAAGGGAGTGCAGGGCTGATGAGCGAAACCGAGACCAAGGACGCGCCCGCGACCGAGGGCAGCACTGAACGTCGCCTCAACATGATCGAGGCGATCAACGATGCGCTCGACGTATCGATGGGCCGCGACGCGGATGTCGTGGTGATGGGCGAAGATGTCGGCTACTTCGGCGGCGTGTTCCGCTGCACCGCGGGCCTACAGGAGAAATACGGCAAGACGCGCGTGTTCGACACGCCGATCAACGAATGCGGCATCATCGCCGTGGCCGTGGGGATGGGAGCCTATGGCCTGCGGCCCGTGCCCGAAATCCAGTTCGCCGATTATATCTACCCCGGACTCGACCAGCTGATCAGCGAAGCGGCGCGCCTGCGCTATCGTTCGGCCGCCGAATATATCGCCCCGATGACCGTGCGTTCGCCCTTCGGTGGCGGCATCTTCGGTGGGCAGACGCACAGTCAGAGCCCCGAGGCGATCTTCACCCACGTTTCGGGTCTGAAGACGGTGATCCCCGCGACGCCCTACGACGCCAAGGGCCTGTTGATTTCGTGCATCGAGGATAACGACCCGGTCATCTTCTTCGAGCCCAAGCGCATCTACAACGGACCGTTCTCGGGCTATTATGACAAGCCGGTTCAGCCGTGGAAGAAGTTCGACGCGAGCGTGGTGCCCGAAGGCTATTACAAGATCCCGCTCGGCAAGGCGCGCCAGGTAACCGAGGGCGAACAACTCACCATCCTTGCCTATGGCACCATGGTTCATGTGGTCGAGGCGGTGTGCAAGGAGAAGGGTGTCGAAGCCGATATCCTCGACCTGCGCACGCTGGTCCCGCTCGACATCGAAGCGATCGAAGCGTCGGTCGAGCGGACCGGACGCTGCTTGATCGTCCATGAAGCCACGCGTACCAGCGGTTTCGGCGCCGAGCTTTCCGCGCTCGTGACGGAGCGTTGCTTCTACCATCTCGAAGCCCCGGTCGAACGTGTGACCGGCTTCGACACACCCTATCCCCACAGCCTCGAATGGGCCTATTTCCCCGGCCCGATCCGCATCGGCGAGGCCATCGACAAGATCCTCAAGGACTGACGCACATGGCGAAATTCACCTTCAACATGCCCGATATCGGCGAAGGCATCGCCGAGGCCGAGATCGTGCAGTGGCACAAAAAGGTCGGCGATACGGTCCGTGAAGACGAGGAATTCGTCGACATGATGACCGACAAGGCCACCGTGCCGATGGAAAGCCCGGTCGACGGCAAGATCCTGGAAATTGCAGGTGCCGAAGGCGACATGGTCTCGATCGGTTCGATGCTGGTCGTGATCGAGGTCGAGGGCGAGGTGCCTGACGAGGTCGTCGAGGAAAACAAGGAAGCGGCGGAGGCTGCGCCCGCTCCCAAGGCGGAGGAAGTCGAGGAACGCATCGAGGTCGAGACTTCGGACGCCAGCGATGCCGATGACGCGCTCGCCGCAGATCCCGAACCCGAACCGATTCCGGAACCGACCCCGGCGCCAGAGCCGGCGCCGCAGGCTAAGGTTCTCGCTACCCCGGCGGTGCGCAAGCGCGCCAAGGAGCTTGGTGTCGATCTCGCGCAGGTGAAGCCCGCCGAGGACGGCCGCATTCGGCATGGCGATCTCGACCAGTTCCTGTCCTACAATTCGGGCTATGGCGCGGCTGCCAAGACCCGCGAGGACGAAGAGAAGAAGGTCATCGGCATGCGCCGCCGCATCGCCGAGAACATGGCCGCCTCGAAACGCAACATCCCGCACTTCTCCTATGTCGAAGAGTGCGACGTGACGGATCTCGAAGTCCTGCGCGCCCAGCTCAATGCGAGCCGCGGCGACAAGCCCAAACTGACGATCCTGCCGCTGCTGATCACTGCGATCTGCAAGACGTTGCCCGACTTCCCGATGATCAATGCGCGCTACGACGACGAAGCGGGCGTGGTGACGCGCCACGGCGCGGTGCACATGGGCATGGCCGCGCAGACCGACGCCGGCCTGATGGTCCCGGTGATCAAGAATGCGCAGGCGAAGAACCTGTGGCAGCTCGCAAACGAGATTTCGCGCCTGGCCGAGGCAGCTCGCACCGGCACTGCCAAGTCGGAAGAGATGCAGGGCGGCACGCTGACCGTCACCTCGCTCGGCCCGCTGGGCGGCGTTGCGACCACCCCGGTCATCAACCGCCCCGAAGTCGCCATCATCGGTCCGAATCGCATCATCGAGCGCCCGATGTATGTCACGGGCACCGACGGGGTCGAGCGGATCGAAAAGCGCAAGCTGATGAACATCTCGATCAGTTGCGACCATCGCGTGGTCGACGGATGGGATGCGGCAAGTTTCGTCCAGGCTCTCCGGAAACTGCTTGAAACGCCGGCCCTTATCCTCGTCGATTGATCTGCTAAGCTGTCGCGCATGGAGCGTGACAGCCGAGTCGACGCGTATATCGCCAAAGCGCAGCCCTTTGCGCGTCCGATCCTCGAGCATTTGCGCTCGCTCGCTGAGCGCGCGGAGCCAGAGGCCCAAGAAGACCTGCGCTGGGGCGCACCCTTCTGGATCCTCGACGGTCGCCAGCTTTGCGGCATGGCGGCCTTCAAGGCCCATTGCGCTTTTGTCATCGAGGGGCCGGGCGGTGGCGAGGCGATGGGCGATCTCGGCCGCATCACGGCGCTCGACGACCTTCCTCCCGATGAAGAGCTGGTGCGCCTGCTGAAGGAAAAAGCGCAGCGTATCCGTTCGGGCGAAGACAAGGCAGCCAAGGCCAAGCCGAAACCGAAACCCGAAATTGCAATGCCGGACGATTTCGCCGCGGCGCTGGAACAGACTTCCGGCGCCGAGGATGTCTGGAACGGATTCACGGATGCACAGCGGCGCGACTATCTCCAATGGATCACCGGTGCGAAACGCGAGGCCACCCGGACCAAGCGCATCGCCACCGCCGCCGAATGGATCGGCGAAGGCAAGCGGCGAAACTGGAAATACGAGAGCTGCTAGCGCCTTTTCGCGGTCGGGACGGCTTGCGGCACCCTGATAGCTTCGAGCGGCACATCGACAATGGCTTCGGGCACCGGCATGGAAAAGGCCGAGTGTTTGATATCGAGACCGATTGTTCGGCAAGGCCGCCTGCACCGAGCAAACCCATGGATAAGGGGAGATAAAACCTCTTCGGCATAGCGACTCCCGCGATCATTCTTCGAGGCGCAAGCGCCATCCGAATGATGGTCGATGGTGGTCATACCGGGGTGAAATCGGAACCGGAAATCGGGCAGTCCAAAAAGAACAAAAAAAGGGTCATATCGTCATTGACAGGAATCGGAGCCGCCCGTAGATGCGCGGCTCCCAAGTGGCTACGCGGGTGTAGCTCAGTTGGTTAGAGTGTCGGCCTGTCACGCCGAAGGTCGCGGGTTCGAGTCCCGTCACTCGCGCCACTTGGGTTTTTCTACAACATTTCGTCGAATAGAACCGACTGCTCGCGGGCAGGTAGGCTCACGAGCATGCCGTCCTTGGCAAGCTCGATCCTGCCGTCAAAATGCTGCCCCGATTCGCCGAGAAAAGCCGGGCCGATGAGGGACACCGGCGGGGCCGGGACCAAGTGGTACAGCACCAGCGCCTCGACGTCCGCCTTCTGCGCGACGCGTGCCGCATCCTCCGGCGAGGTGTGATAATCGGGAATATCGGCCATGATTTTTGCGCCGGCGGCATTGCCACGTTCGGCCAGGGTCGTTCCGATCTCGCCAACCATGCGCGGATTGAGTGCTTCGTGAAACAGTACGTCGGCGCCCCGCGCAAGCTGCGCTAGCTGTTCGCTCCGCACCGTATCACCGCTGATGACTAGGGCACGGCCGGCATATTCGACCCGAAAGGCAAGCGCCGGTTCGACCGGGCGATGGTCGACCCTTATCGCGCGAATTGTCACCCCATCACTTTGATGAACCGTATGAGGGGCCGTGCCGACGTCGTCGATAATCCTTGCCTCGGCGCCAAAGCCGCCGGGCCGGGCAACTTCGGGGCCATGATGCGCAATCCGAAAACCGCGGTCGATCGTATAGGCCTCGATGAAGCCGGCCACGACGCGATCGGTGCCCTCTGGCCCGTAGACCGGCAGCGGGGAGTCGCGTTGCCCGGCGATCCATGCCTGGAGCATCAGTTCGCCGAGGCTGTCGAAATGGTCGGAGTGAAGATGCGTCAGGAATGCCGCGTCCAGCCGGTCCATCGGAAAAGCCAGGGGCTGCAGCTTGCGGATGGCTCCGGAGCCGACGTCGAAAATGAAGGCGCGCCGACCGGCGACAACCGCGATACAAGGCCCGGCACGCTGCGCGTCCGGCATCGGCGATCCGCTACCGCAGACATAGGCATAAAGGCCGTCGGGCCATTCGGCTACGCGGTCTACTCCCGCATTGCGCTCGACCGCGCGGTTGTAGAGGCGCTCTCCGATCTGGCGCTGTCCGACAAGGAAAATCAGGACCGCCACGAGCAGAAGCAGTAGAAATCCGGTCCCGATCTTGCGCGCCATTTTCGCTATCCTCCTCGTTCCACCAACTTGCGCAAGTTTTCCTCATGCCGTTCCTTGTCGATCCGATAGCGCGATACGAAATACAACGCCGTCAGCCACAGGAAGAGCAGCGATGGCGCGTAGAATGCGCCGAGGTTCCACAGGATTTCGGGATCGACGCTGGCCGGGTCGGCACCTTCTGGAAAGGCGATTAGCGACAGGATCAGTCCGGCAGACAGCACGCCAAGGCCCTGGGTGGTTTTCCGCGTGAAGGTCATCGCCGCATAATACACTCCTTCGGAGCGCCTGCCCGTCTTCACCTGATTCGATTCGACGAGGTCGGCGATCATTGAATAGGCGACCGCCTGCACCGCGATGATCAACGCCAGATCGATCACATTGATGCCCAACACGAGCGGGAACAGCAGCGGATCTCCATTCTCCGGCATCAGGCCTGCCAGTCGAAGCAGCACCGGCGCTGGTTGGATGGTGAAGGCGAGCAGGCCGAGCACGATGGTTGCCTGCTTCTTGCCCAGCTTGCGCGTCGCCCAAGGCGCGAGGAGGAAGCCGAGAAGCGCCGAAAGGAACACGGTGCAGGTCCAGATGAAGATCTGGAATTCGCTGAAGCCCCAGAAATAGTTGAGCATCAGAAAGGCGAGCGCAGCCGAAAGCCCCGTCGCGATGGCGAAGAGCACCGTAGCGAAGAACAACGCGAGGAAGCTCTTTTCGCTCAGCGTTTCGACCATTTCCCCGAAGATGCGGCGGATGCTGTAGCGTTCGCCGGTTTCGACCGGGCGGTGGAGGTGCGGAATACGGCTGTGCGTGCCGAGCGCGGAAATCATGATCGCCGCAAAGATCAGCAGCGATCCGATTATGCCATAGGTCACGTATGCCTGCTGGTCGCGCATGCCGAGCGGGCCGGTCAGCAATACACCGAACATCACGATGCTCATGAGGTTGCCGCCCGACCAGCCGAAGAACAGGCGGTAGGCCTGCAGGCTGGTGCGTTCCTCGTAATCGCTCGTCAATTCGGGGATCAGCGCGGAGCTCGGAGTCTCGTAAAAGGTAATGAAAGTGCGGATGAGAATCGCGAGGATCGTCAGGTAGGCAAAAAGCCCACCTTGTCCCCAGTCCGGCGGGTTCCAGAGCAGGAAGTAGCTGAGTGCTACGGGCAGCGCGGCGGCGTACATGAAGGGATGGCGGCGGCCCCAGCGGCTGCGGAAGTTGTCGGACCAATAGCCGACCAGCGGATCGCTTATCGCATCGACCACCAATGCGATGAGAATGGCAAGCCCGACCAGACCCGGCTCGAGACCGATCACCGTACCGTAGAACAGCAGCAGGAAATAGTCGAAGCCGTTGTTTTTGATACCGAACGCTGCGGCACCCGAACCATGCGCAAGCTTGAGCCAGACCGTCGGCCTTTCGGCCGGCATTTCCCTCGTCGCCAATATGCTCTCCCTTGCAGTCGAGGCTAAGCGGCAGAGGAAGGGTTTGCAATGGGATGGAATAGTCAACCAATTGATTGACTATTTATCCCTATGGGTTAATTTAACCGAATGGTTGAGCGATTCACCGACTCCGATTCTCTGTTTCGCGCACTCTCGGATGGTACGCGCCGAGCGATGCTCGAGAGGCTGTCGCAATGCGATATGACGGTTGGTGCCTTGGCTGAACCGCTCGAAATGAGCCTTGCGGCCGCTTCGAAACATATCGGCGTACTCGAGGAAGCCGGTTTGATCAGACGGCAAAAACGCGGGCGCGAGCGTGTGTGTTCGCTCGACCCGCGGGGGCTGGAAGCCGTGCGCGACTGGGCCGAGCGCTATGTCGGATTCTGGAACGAGCGGCTCGATGCGCTCGACCGGGCATTGAAGGAGCTGGACGATGAATGATTACGGCAGGCTGGTCGATGCGAATACGATCCAATTCCGGCGGCACTTCGATGCGGATGTCGAAACCGTCTGGGCCTTTCTGATCGATCCCGAAAAGCGTAAACTGTGGTTCTGCGGCGGCGAGACCGACGCCCGGGTCGGCGGGCGAATCGTTTTCGAATTCGACCACCGTCGGCTTTCCGACACGCCCCCGCCCGAAAAATACGCCGACCAGGAGACGGCCCGCTTCGAAGGCGAAATCCTCGCCTGCGAGCCGCTTCGCCGTCTCGTCTTTACCTGGCCCGAGGAAGAGGGCGAGGGAACGAGGGTCGAGATAGACCTGAGCAAGGCGGATGGCGGCGGGACCGATCTGGTCCTCACGCACAGGGGTCTTGGATCGGCCGAATTTCGAATCGGCGCGCTTGCCGGGTGGCATGCCCATTTCGACCTGCTCGACGATATCTTTGCGGGCATCGATCCACGCGATTTCTGGACGCGGCACATGGCGCTCGAAGATCATTACGGCGAAGTGGGCTAGTCCCGGCGCCCGGTCTCCATCCAAATCAGGAAGCGGCGCAGCG
This sequence comes from Erythrobacter sp. AP23, assembly GCF_001542855.1. Taxonomy (GTDB): domain Bacteria; phylum Pseudomonadota; class Alphaproteobacteria; order Sphingomonadales; family Sphingomonadaceae; genus Qipengyuania. Next base: position 203,955 of record NZ_LNBY01000001.1, read on the forward strand.
GAAGGAGCCAGACCAGCCCCAGAACGATGTAGATCACGGTCTGCACGAGTGTCGGCCAGTCGCCGATCAGATCTGGTGCGTAGCGAGCGATGACGAGCCCGTAGATCGTCAGGCCGAGCAGCAGGCCGAGCAGGCCGACCGGGATGCGCCAGGTGGGTTCTTTCCTCATGCGAAGGGTCCATAGATTCGTGTCGGCGTAACGACGGCGGTTAGCGGGATATCGTGCGGCTCGGTGGGCAAATCATCGACCAGCTGGCAGTCCCACGCAAGCCCGATGGCAGCGGCAGCGGAGTGGCTGGCAAGCCAGCGATCGTAATGTCCACCGCCCTGACCGAGACGGTCGCCACGCTCGGTGAAACCCACCAGCGGCACGAAAAGCACCGATGGTGCGCTGGTGGGAACGTCGCCCTTGGGTTGCAGCAAGCCGAAGGGGCCGATCTCCAAGTCGCTTTCATCGAAGGGGTCGGCAAAATGCGCAAACTCCATCGGCGCGCCCCTGTCGGCGAACCGCGGCAGAGCGAGCTCGTGGCCCTGTTCGAAAAAGTGCTTGGCATACGATGCCGCCGGCGCTTCGTAGGGATTTGCGCGATAGAGACCGATGGTCGCATCGTCGGGGACCAGTTCGAGAAGCGGCGCAGGCGGACGCATAAAGACCAGTGTTCGCATGCTCTCGGGGAGAGTGGCCACATGCTCGCGGCGCCGGGCGCGCAGTTGCTTCCGAAGTTCGTCCTTTGTCACGCAGGCCTCCTTATCGGGAGCCACGAAGAGCGTCCATGCGCACCTTGCTCCTGAATGCCGATCCAAGCGGCAGATCAGCCAAGACAGAAAGCGAAGTCGAAGACGCGGTTAGCCTTGGGAAACATTCGGCGTTGCCCGCAGAAATGCGCCCATGTTCGAGGTCAGACAGGGAAGTGGCGGGACCACCATGGGTCGTTTCCGGCGAAATCCTCTGACGCCTAAACGTCAGGTGGGTGCCGTATGCCCCAATCCCACGGCCGAACCGGTGGACCGGGACAGGGACAGCTCCCTTGGATTGCTTATAGCCTCAGGGATGTTCATGCGGCTCGTGCCGGGCAGCCCCGCCGTCGCGATATCTAGGATGAGTCCGCGCCGCTCTCAAGGGTGGATGCCGCATTCTCGAGTGCGAGTGCGATCCGCTCGAGCTGGCCTGCCAGCCTGTCCGTATCGAAACCGGGCACTCCGGCGGGCACCGCCTGTTTTTTCGCCTCGTCGAGTTCGTCGGCCAGCAAGAGTGCGGCGAAGAGCAAATTCTTGGCCTCCTGGCTCGACAGGTTCGCCCCCATCGAACCGAGCTTGTCATCTATTACGCCGGCGAGCCGCTGGACGTGTTCTTCCTGCCCATCCGCACAGGACACCGTATAATTACGGCCCCCTACGGAAAGGGTGACGTCGCTCACTTTTCGAGCCCTTCGATGAGCGAGTCGAGTTCGGCGACAGTCGCCGAAACGCTTTCCCTCAGAGCTTCGTGCCGGGCGACCAACTCGGCATTGGCCGGGCCGCCCGCCGCACCCGTATGCGATGCCAGTGCCGCCTGTGTTTCGATCCGCGCCAATGCACGGTCGATACGGTCCATGGCATTTTGGATGCGTTCGGAACTCATGACGTTGTCCGAATACCAAGATAGCCGCGGTAATGCAAAGGTTTGGCTTGATCTGTTGATAAGTGGGATGAGGGAAGGAGCGGCTGTGCAGGGTCGCCCGTGCGGGTTGACCTCGTGCGCGTGCTCCGCGAAGGCTTCGCGCGCGTCGAATCGGCCCTCTTTCCCGGAGAATTTTTCCTATGAGTCTCGACACTGCCCGCCTGGTCCAGATGGCCAACGCCATCCGGGCACTATCGATGGATGCGGTGCAGGCGGCAAAATCGGGGCATCCCGGCATGCCGATGGGCATGGCCGATGTAGCGACCGTTCTGTGGGGCGAATACCTCAAGCACGATCCCCGGACCCCCGAATGGGCCGACCGCGACCGTTTCGTGCTGTCGGCGGGCCACGGCTCGATGCTGATCTACAGCCTTCTCCACCTCTCGGGCTATGCGCGCCCGACGATGGAGGACATCCGCAACTTCCGCCAGCTCGGCAGTCCCTGTGCCGGCCACCCGGAAAACTTCTTTCTCGACGGAGTTGAAAGCACCACCGGGCCGCTTGGCCAGGGCCTGGCAATGGCGGTCGGCATGGCGATCGCCGAGCGGCACCTGAATGCAACGTTCGGTGACGACCTGGTCGACCACCGGACCTGGGTGGTTGCCGGCGACGGATGTCTCATGGAAGGCATCAATCACGAGGCGATCGGGCTCGCCGGGCACTTGAAGCTCGGGCGGATGATCGTGCTGTGGGACGATAACAACATTACCATTGACGGGACGACCGACCTGTCGACCAGCGAGGACATCAAGGCGCGCTACGAAGCGACCGGATGGCATGTCGTCGGCTGCGACGGTCATGATTTCGCCGATATCCGCCGCGCGCTCGACGAAGCGGTGGCTGACGACCGGCCGTCGCTCGTTGCCTGCAAGACGGTGATCGGCAAGGGCGCGCCGAACAAGCAGGGCACCAGTGCCACGCACGGCGCACCGCTCGGCGACGAGGAGGTTGCCGCGGCACGCGAAGTGCTGGGCTGGGATGCGCCGCCGTTCGAAGTTCCCGACCAGGTCCTGACAGACTGGCGCGGCACGCGCGAGCGTGGAGCGAAGCAGCGCGCCGAGTGGCACGGGCGGCTCGTCGACCATGACCAGCGAGCCGAATTCGAACGCCGCATTGCAGGCGATTTGCCACATGGCGATGCTGCGGAAAACTATATTGCCTCGCTGATTGCCGAACCGCAGAATGTCGCGACCCGGAAGGCGAGCGAGATGGCGCTGGCCGAGATCAATCCTCGCCTGCCCGACACAATCGGTGGCAGCGCCGACCTTACGGGATCGAACAACACAAAGGCGGGCGGCGTCGAGCCGTTCACAGCCGACAATTACGGTGGGCGCTACGTCTACTACGGCATTCGCGAGTTCGGCATGGCCGCAGCGATGAACGGCATGGCGCTGCATGGCGGCGTGATCCCCTATGGCGGAACCTTCCTCGTGTTTACCGACTATTGCCGCGCCGCGATCCGCCTGTCGGCATTGCAGCAGGTGCGCGTGATCTATGTCATGACGCATGACAGCATCGGCCTCGGCGAGGATGGCCCCACGCACCAGCCGGTCGAACATGTGCAGTCGCTGCGCATGATGCCCAATGTACTCGTGATGCGTCCGGCGGATGCGGTGGAAACCGCCGAGTGCTGGAACGTCGCGCTGCGGCAGAAGGATCGCCCAACCGTGCTCGCGTTGAGCCGCCAGAATTTGCCGCAGGTTCGGACTCATCAGCTTTCCGAAAACATGTCCGAGCGTGGCGGCTACCGCCTCAAGGCGGCGCAGGTGCCGCGGCGGGTCATCCTGATTGCGACCGGCTCCGAGCTTCACCTTGCGATGGATTGCGCAGAGAAGCTCGAGAAAGAAGGGGTGGGGGCGGATGTCGTTTCGATGGTCTGTACTCGGCTCTTCGACGAGCAGGATGAAGCCTATCGCTCCGATATTCTGCCGGACGTCTCCTCCGACGAAATCCTTCGGGTAAGCATCGAGGCAGGAACCACTTTCGGTTGGGAACGCTATGTCGGCACGCACGGGCTGACCATCGGCATCGATAGCTTCGGAGCGTCCGCCCCCGCGAGCGACCTGTTCGAGAAATTCGGTCTCACGGCGGATGCGATCGTTCCGCAAATCATGAACAAATTGAACGGATAAGCAGGAGTTCTTACCAATGGCGACCAAGGTTGCAATCAACGGTTTCGGACGTATCGGCCGCCTCGTGGCGCGGGCCATCCTCGAGCGTGACGATCACGATCTCGATCTCGTCAGCATCAACGATCTGGCCGATACCAAGTCGAACGCGATCCTGTTCCAGTACGATTCCACCCACGGCCGTTTCCCCGGTACCGTCGAGGTTGGCGACAACGCCATCATCGTGAACGGCAAGTCGATCGCGGTGACCAGCGAACGCGACCCGGGCGACCTTCCACATGCGGACCAGGGCGTCGACATCGTTCTCGAATGCACCGGCTTCTTCCAGAGCCACGAAGCCGCCGAACCGCACCTCAAGGCAGGCGCCAAGCGCGTGCTGATCTCGGCTCCGGCAAAGAACGTCTCGGCCACCATCGTCTATGGCGTGAACCACGAAACGCTGACCGCCGATGACGTAATCGTCTCGAACGCCAGCTGCACGACCAATTGCCTCTCGCCAATGGCGAAGGTGCTGCACGACACGGTGGGCATCGAGCGCGGCTTCATGACCACGATCCACAGCTACACCAACGACCAGCGCATGCTCGACCAGATGCATGGCGACATGCGTCGTGCCCGCGGCGGTGCGCAGAACATGATCCCGACCACCACCGGCGCGGCCCGTGCGGTCGGTCTGGTTCTGCCCGAACTTGCCGGCAAGCTCGATGGTAGCTCGGTCCGCGTCCCGACGCCCAATGTCAGCCTTGTCGACCTTGTTTTCACCCCCGGCCGCGACACAAGCGCAGAGGAACTGAACGCCGCGCTCAAGGCAGCCGCAGAAGGCAAGATGAAGGGCGTGCTCGACTACACCGACCAGCCGCTCGTCAGCTCGGACTTCAATCACTATCCGGCCAGCTCGACCATCGACAGCCTCGAAACCAGCGTAATGGAGGGCAAGCTCTGCCGCGTCGTCAGCTGGTACGACAACGAGTGGGGCTTCTCGAACCGCATGATCGACACTGCCGGCGTAATGGCGAAGTTCCTCTAAGCGCTACATCACCGTTCGTGTCGAGCGAAGTCGAGACACGGCCACGCCAGCGGTTCTCGACTTCGCTCGAACCGAACGGATAGGTTGGGAATATGAGTAATTTCAAAACCCTGGACGACCTTGGCGACATCACCGGCAAGGTCGCGCTGGTGCGCGTCGACCTGAACCTTCCGATGAAAGATGGTTCGGCCACCGACGTCACCCGTGTCGAGGCTGTGAAGCCCACCATTCTCGAACTGGCGGACAAGGGCGCCAAGATCCTGCTGCTCGCCCATTTCGGGCGTCCCAAGGGCCAGCGCCATTCGACGATGAGCACCAGCTTCGTGCAGGGCGATGTCGAAAAGGTGCTGGGCAAGGAGATCATGTTCATCCCCGAGGTGATGGGCCCGGTGGTCGAACAGTCGATCGGCATCCTCGGCAATGGCGATATCGGCCTGCTCGACAACGTCCGCTTTTGGCCCGGCGAGGAGTCTAACGATCCGGAATTCGCCAAAGGTATTGCCGCTCACGGCGATTTCTACGTCAACGATGCCTTCTCCGCCGCGCATCGGGCGCATGCCTCGACCGAGGGGCTCGCACATCACCTGCCGGCCCATGCGGGCCGCGCGATGGAAGCCGAGTTGAAGGCTCTCGATGCCGCGCTCGGCACGCCCGAGCCGCCCGTCGCGGCGGTGGTCGGCGGCGCCAAGGTTTCGACCAAGCTCGATGTGCTTACCAACCTCGTCGGCAAGGTCCAGCACCTGATCATCGGCGGCGGCATGGCGAACACGTTCCTTGCCGCAAAGGGCGTCGATGTCGGCAAGTCGCTGTGCGAGCATGACCTGACCGCCACCGCGAACACAATCATGGACGAGGCCGACCACGCCGGCTGCACGGTCCACCTGCCCTATGACGTGGTGGTGGCGAAGGAATTTGCCGCCAACCCAGATAGCCTGCGCACCTGCAACGTCCACGAGGTCGCCGAAGACGAGATGATTCTCGATGTTGGCCCGCTCGCCACCGAAGCGCTGGGCGATGTGCTCAAGACCTGTCGCACGCTGGTGTGGAACGGTCCGCTGGGCGCGTTCGAGACCGAACCGTTCGACACCGCCACCGCAGCGCTCGCCAAGACAGCCGCGGCGCTGACGCAGGACGGCTCGCTCACCTCGGTTGCCGGTGGCGGCGACACCGTTGCCGCGCTCGCCCATGCAGGCGTGAAGGACGACTTCACCTTCGTTTCGACCGCCGGAGGCGCGTTCCTCGAATGGATGGAAGGCAAGGCGCTGCCCGGCGTGGCGGCGCTGATGGCATGAGCGAGAACGAAGGCGTAGGTTCGAGCGGCGGGCTCGTACCCGTTACCGAAGGCGAATGGGCGGGCTGGTCGGTCTGGCAGGGCGATGCCTTCGAACAGCGCGCGGGGCCGTTCTATGAGCGGCGCGAGGAGGATGGCTCGATGCTTGCGGCCTTCCGCGCGGAAGAGCGCCATATGAACGGCGCCGGGTTTATGCACGGCGGCTGCTTGATGACCTTCGCCGACAGCGCGATCTTCACCATTGCCACCGATGCGCTGGCGGGATGTCATGGAGTGACCATGCACCTCGCCGGCGATTTCCTCGATCCCGCGCGGGTTGGCCAGCTGCTCGAAGCCCGCGGAGAGGTCGTGCGAGCGGGGGGCAAGACGATCTATGTGGTCGGCATGATCCGCGCCGACGGCGAACCTGTGCTGAGCTTCAACGGGATCATCCGGAAAATCACCCGGAGATAGGGCGATGAGATTCTTCTTTCTGCTCGCTATTTTGATGGCCCCTGTCACGGGCGCAAAAGCGAGTGAGCCGGAAAACGAGTTCGCAGCGTTCGATCGCTTCCTCGAAGAGTTCCGCAAGGAAAGCGGCACTCCTGCCTTGAGCGCGGTCATCGTGCGTGACGGGCAGATCGCGTGGGAGGGCTATTACGGCACTTACGACGACGAAGGCGATCTGGCGACTGTGCCCGAGACGACCTATAAGATCGCTTCGGTAACGAAGCCGATAGCGGCTACGGCGATTCTGGCGGAAAGCGCGTCAGGGGAATTGCATCTCGATACTTCGATGGCCAGCGACGGCGGCTGGAAGGAATTGTGCGAATTCTTCGTCGCCAATACGCCGATTCCCTTCATGGCAGGAGGCGAGGATCGCCATGGCAATCCCGTCCCACCGATGGATTGCAGGAAACCGACGACGCTGTCCGACATGCTGGACATGCGCGCGAATGGCGATGCCTCCGTCTACAACCCAATCGCCTTTGCGCGGATCGATCGCGCGATTTTGGGCGCTGGGGGCCGCGACCTGCGCGAGATCGTACGTCACCGGGTAGCGACACCGGCAGGCATGGAAAATACCGCGCTCGGCTGGCGGGACCCCGAGGGCGGCGCGGCGCTGCGTTATCTTGCCGAACCATTTCACGTGGTCGAGGGAAGGGCGATCAAGCAGCCGCTTCCCGATGACGATTTTCGTGCTGCTGCGGGGATAATCGCCAGCCCACGCGCGCTCGCTGCCTTCGATATCGCGTTCGATAGCGGCGTATTGATCCCTTCCGCGATGATCCGCAACCTCGTCGATGCGGAGATCGGCCCCCTTGGCGACTACCGCGCCGGCTGGTTCCTGGAGGATTGGAATGGCCAGCGTCTGCTATGGCACTCCGGCTGGAACGAGAAGAAGGGTTCCGCGCTCTATCTGAAGGTGCCCGAGAAGCGACTTTCGCTGATCGTCCTCGCCAATACCGAAGCGATCTGGTGGGGTAACTCGGTGGTAAAAGCCGAAATTGTCGAAAGCGCTATCGCCCTGCGTTTCCTCGAGGAATTCGCAAGCTAAGCCGCTGCCGATTGCGCGCTTAGATCACAGCCTCTCCTGCGATGAGCCCGAGAGACACGACAACGCCGAGGATCGGCACGACCAGCGGTACTTCAAACCCGGCGCGTCGCGCGTTCGATTTCAATTTCAGGGCCACCAGCGCGCCGTTCGCGGCCGCGAACACGCCGAGGACGACGAAGCTCGTCCAGGATGCAAGCGTTACGGTCGGGAAGAACAAGGCCAGGACAAGGACAAGCGTTCCACAAAGCAAAGTGGCGTTGACCGGAGTGGCGGACCTGTGACCGAGTCTCACGAGCCAGTGTGGGACGGCTCCGTGATGTTCGTGAAGGTCGTGCAATACCCGCGGTGCCATGACGATCTGGGCGAGTGCGCCATTCACGATCATCGCCAGACTGACCACGCCGAGTAGCTGGCCGCTGGAGCCTTCGCTTCGCACGACGTCGACGAGTGGAGCGGCGCTTTGCGCAAGCTCTTCGGCCGGGATTACGGTTATCGCGGCAATGGAAACGACGACATAGAGCAACAGCGAAACGATCAGGGTGGTAACGATCGCACGCGGCATCGCGCTTGCCTGTTCTTCCGCTTCTTCGGACAGCGTCACCAGATCCTCGAAACCGATATAAGCGTAGAAGGCAAGGAACGCGGCGGGAAGGACGGCCGATGCCATCACCGGACCACTGCCAGCCTCGAATTGTGCCAGCGCCATTTGCGGATAGTCCAGCATGTCGCTCCCCGCATGCTCGACGACCCAGACAAGGCCTGCGATTCCCAGCACGGTCGTTATCGCCATAAACCAGCCGGCCTGGCGTATTCCAATTGCGGCAATGCCAGTCAGAATGCCGACAAGCAGCGGAATGGCCCACCATTTGGAGATGTCCAGAAACACATTTGCATAGCCGACGAATCCCGTGGCAATGGTCGCGGCTGAAATCACGCCGGTGGCGACAACTGCGTATCCGACCACCACGGTGAGCGATTTCCTGCTGAAGCCGGCATCGACGTAGGCGGCGCTTCCCCCACTTTCCGGTACGCGCACCGCCAGCTCGGCATAGGAAAGCGCGGAAAGGGACGCTGCGAATGCGGCAAGCAGAAAGGCGAAGGGCGCCAGTGCATCGGCCCTGCCGAGAATATCGCCTATGACGACGTAGATACCCGCGCCGACAACGGTGCCGATGCCATAGAGCGAGAGGGTCTTAGGGCCGATGTCGCGTTTGAAACCGTCGGCACTCTCAGCTTTCGATGAGATCTGGTGTCTCCTGTCGCTTGGTGGCGGCGATTGCCGAACGGCACTATCGTGTTAGCGGTATTCGGGGTTCGGGGCGTCGAATCGGTGCCCTTGTTTCCACAGGTCGACCGAGTTGCCATGCGCGGGAATACCACCCGCATCCTTCAATATGCGCGCTGTGTGCATCAGGTTCCAGGTCATGAAGGTCGTGTTTCGGCGAGTGAAGTCGTTGTCGAAGCCGACGTACCCCTCACCGTCTTCCTTTGCATCGCCATAGCTCGGCCCGGGGCCCGCCTCGCCGATCCAGCCCGCATCGGCCTGCGGCGGGATGGTATAACCGACGTGCTGCAGCGAGTAGAGCACGCCCATGCCGACGTGTTTGATACCATCCTCATTGCCGGTGACGATGCACCCGCCGACCTTGCCATAAAAGACATACTGGCCCTTGTCGTTGGTCTGGCCCGAATGGCCGTAAAGCCGCTCGATCAGCCGCTGGCAGACCGAGCTTTTCTCCCCCAGCCAGATCGGCGTACCGACGATAAGAATGTCTGCCGCACGCACCTTTTCCCAGATGACCGGCCAGTCGTCGCTCGCGGCTCCGTGCGCGGTCATGTCGGGATAGACGCCGGGTGCGATATCGTGATCCACCAGCCGTAGCTGATCGAGCGTGACGGCGTTCTTGACCAATATAGCTTCGACTACGCCGAGGAGCTTGTCGGTGTGCGAACCCTGCGGCGATGGCTTCAGTGTGCAGTTGATCGTCAGCGCCTTGAGGTCCGAAAAATCGGTCGTGTTCTCGTCACAAAGCTTCTGCTGGGTCTCGTCCAGCATGTTTCCTCCCCATGTTTCGTAAGAAATACGCTCGGGACGCGGGATGGTTACTTGCGTTCATAGAAACGGTAGCTGGGGGCAAGTCGCGTTGCCCTAGATCGCATGTCCAGATGGGTGGCGATCGAGCTGTCATTGACAATAAGTTCCCCACCGCTGTTGCAGGTGCGAAATCGCTTTTGTATGCGGCGCGCATACGAATGCAAGACCACACCTAAGCGACGGGGTTTTCCAGATGACTTTCGATGAGATGAAGGCGCGTATCGCCGAGGGCCAGGGCTTTATCGCGGCACTCGACCAGTCGGGCGGTTCGACCCCCAAGGCACTCAGGGGCTACGGTGTCGAGGACGGCGCCTGGAGTACCGAAGACGAGATGTTCGCGCTGATCCATGAAATGCGCCAGCGCATCATCGAAGCGCCCAGCTTCGGTAACGGCAAGGTCATCGGTGCGATCCTGTTCGAAAAGACGATGGACGGCACGAGCGGCGGCAAGAGCGTGCCCGCGCGCCTCAAGGAACGCGGCATCGTGCCGTTCCTCAAGGTCGATAAGGGGCTTGAGGACGAGCGCGACGGTGCGCAACTGATGAAGCCCAATCCGGGCCTTGAGGACATGTGCAACCGTGCCAGGAAACTCGGAGTCTTCGGCACGAAGATGCGCAGCGTTATCAAGTCGGCCAACCCGGTCGGTATCAAGGCGGTCGTCCGCCAGCAGTTTGCCGAAGGCGCGCGCATCCTCAGCTGCGGACTCGTTCCCATCCTCGAGCCGGAATACGATATCACCGCCGCCGATCGCGAGGAGGGCGAGAAGATTCTGCTCGGAGCGATCGAGGAGGGTCTCGAGGCTTTGCCCGAGGGCCAGCAGATCATGCTCAAGCTGTCGATCCCCAAGGAAGCGGGGCTGTACGGCGGCCTTACCCACCACCCTAAGGTGCTGCGCGTCGTCGCACTCTCGGGCGGGTATTCGACCGACGAGGCGTGCCGCGAACTCGCCAAGAACCCTGGCATGATCGCCAGCTTCAGCCGCGGCCTCCTGCAGGACCTGCGCGCAACGCAGGGCGATGAGGAATTCGATGCCACGCTGTCGGGTGCCATCACCCAGATCCACGCAGCCAGCGTCGCCTGAGGCCCATAGCCTTTCGAAAACGAGGCCGTAATCGTCCTCGCCGATTGCCCGGTCGGTGATCCGCGCGGGCGATATCGAAACCGGAAGGTATCTGCGTCCCATCACCTGATAAGGTTCGCCCAAGCTGATTGGGGCGGCCTGCGTTTAGCGGGTAGCGGCTATACGGGTCTTGGAAGCGCGGCGGGCAACAGGGATCTCATAGCCTCTCCAAAAGTGCGGATCGCTTTTGCATGTCTGCACGCGTGACGAATTGCGGAGAGCACATTAGAGAGCGCGACCGATGACCGATTGCCAACTCTACCTCATCTCGCCGCTCGATGTGTCGGGCGAATTCCCCGAGCGGCTCGAACGCGCACTCGATGCGGGGCCGGGGCTCGTTACGGCCTTCCAGTTTCGGGTGAAGGGACTCGACCAGCACGAGGCCGCGCGGCTTGCCGAGCCATTGCAGGAAATTTGCGCGGCGCGCGAAGTGGCCTTCATCGTCAATGACGACATCGCGCTGTCGAAACGCCTCAAGGCCGATGGCGTGCACCTGGGGCAGGGCGATGGCGACCCAAGGGACGCGCGCGAGCAGCTGGGGCGCGAGGCGCAGATCGGCGTGACCTGCCATGCGTCGAGGCATCTCGCGATGGAAGCGGGCGAAGCGGGGGCCGACTATGTCGCCTTCGGCGCTTTCTTCGACAGTACGACCAAGGCGAGCGAGCATCGGCCGGAGCCCGAAATCCTCGGCTGGTGGAGCGCGCTGTTCGAAATCCCCTGCGTCGCCATCGGGGGTATCACACCTGTCAATTGCAAGCCGCTGGTCGAGGCCGGGGCCGATTTTCTCGCCGTGTCGGGTGCGGTGTGGAACGGCGATGAGGCGGCGGCAGTGAGGGCTTTCGCGGAGCAAATCGGCGCGGCGTGAGTTGGCTATCCTGAACGGGACGGGTCGCGTCCCGTGATTCAGGAGAGGCTCCCTCATGCGCACGATCATTCTTGCCGCTGTTTCTTCGTTCGCCTTAACCGCATGCGGAATGCAGGGTCAGGACAATGACCAGGGGAACGAAACAGTCGCCAGCGCGGATAACCGCACCGACTACGGCTACGAGACATATGGCGACGACAACCTCGCCGACACCATGGCCTCGAACGACGATCGCCATCTAAACGAGATCGACCAGGATGCGGCTGGCGAGAAGGCGCAGGCTTCCGAAACCCCCGATCCCGAAGAGCGCCCGATTATGCAGGCACAAGTCGTACTCGATCGGGTCGGTTTCGCGCCCGGAGTGATCGATGGCAAGATGGGCATGAGCACCGAAAATGCCCTGCGCGGTTTTCAGGAAGCCAACGATCTCGACATAACCGGCAAGCTCGACGAGGCCACCAAGAACGCGCTTTCCGATTGGGAGCGCATTCCAGCTACCCGACTCGTTACCATCCCGGCAAGCTGGGGTGATGCTACCTATACCGACATGCCCGAAGACGTCGCCGAAAAGGCCAAGCTCCAGCGGCTCGGCTACAAATCGCTCGACGAACGCCTTGCCGAACGTTTCCATACGACAGTGGATGTGCTCAGGACCCTCAACCCCGATGGAAGGCCTGCTGGAGCTTCGGGAAGCGCGTCAACCGACGAGGCGGAAACCGCTGAAACGACTGCATCCGGCACTTCGGAAAACCAACCCTATTTCGCCGCGGGCCAGCAAGTCCGCGTGCCCAATATCGGCGGGGATCGGATTGCGCCCGGCTCGGTGGAGGACGGCGATTGGCAGCGCACGCTCGCCTCGCTTGGGGTCGGCACGGAGCAGCCGGAAGTCGACCGGATCGTGGTGAGCAAGGCGGGCAAGACCCTGAAGGCCTATCGGGCTGACAAACTCGTCGCGCTGTTTACCGTAAGTTCCGGATCGAGCGAGTTCCCCCTGCCGCTCGGCGAATGGGACATTCTCGGCGAGGCTTACAATCCTCCCTACAGTTACGATCCCGCGGTGCTGGGAAAGGACGACCCGGATGGCGAGGAGTACACTCTTCCGCCAGGCCCGAACTCACCCGTCGGAGTGGTATGGATCGACCTCAGCAAGGAGCATTACGGCATTCATGGCACGCCCGATCCCGAAACCATCGGTCGCGCGCAATCGAGCGGCTGCGTGCGCCTGACCAATTGGGATGCGGCGCGGCTCGCAGGGATGGTCTCGCAATCGACGCAGGTGATTTTCGAAGCGTAAGCCGTTAGGGTCGCTGCATGAACCTCGTCGATCGCATCCTCACCATCGTCATCACTGCCACGATCACCAGCGCGGTGTGGATCGTGGCCGGTGGCAGTCTGATCGAGAATGCCACCAGCGCCAGCCAACGCGAGCGGACCCGCCCCGCCGAAGCCGCGCCCAGTCCGTCACCCGGCGAGACCGCCACGGGCGTGGCCGATGTGGCGAGCGAAGCGCCCGATAAACCGGTCGCGAGCGCGCTCGACACGGAGGTTCCGCAAACGCCCAGCCCCTCGCAGGCCAGCCAGTTGCTGATCCCGGTCAAGAACATCCGTCCCGCCGATCTTACCGACACTTACAGCGATTCGCGTGACGGAGGGGCACGGTTGCACGAGGCAATCGACATTATGGCGCCCAAGGGCACCACCGTGCAGTCCTCGGCGCCCGGCACGGTGGAAAAGCTCTTCCGTTCGGACGCCGGCGGGAAGACGATCTATGTGCGATCGACCGACGGCGAAACGATCTATTACTATGCCCACCTGGATGAATATGCCGAAGGGCTGCAGGAAGGCCAGCGCGTGCGCCGAGGCCAGCGTCTGGGCACCGTGGGCAGCTCGGGCAATGCGTCCGAAGACGCACCCCACTTGCATTTCGCCATCCTGCAGACAACGGCGGATGCCGCGTGGTGGGAGCCCGCGCATGCAGTCAACCCCTATCCGTTGCTCCGCGGCGAGTGATCAGTCGGCCACCGGTCCCGTGCGATGGCAGCGCAAGCGGCCGAGCTTGCCATCGCGTCCTACCTCTTGCAGCATACCCGATCCAAGCAGCATCATCCGGGTGCCCCGCATCGGGCCGCGCGTGAAAGTGACCTGCTTTCCCTCCATCAGATAGGTGCCGCTCCCGCGCGCGGTGCGATAGCTCGAACCGCCGGTGATGGCGAAACCGCGGCCTTCCTGTTCGACCCAGGCCGAACTCGTCGCATCACCGGGAAGCGCGCAGACATATTCCCCACGGTCGAGCAACGATAGCCGCCCCTGCGCAAAAACAGGAGCAGTGGCGAGGACCGCCAATGCGGCGATCGAGGCAAGGGTGGTCGAAGTTTTCATGCGATGCGTCCGCCGACGTCCATAGCAACGTCGCCAGCGTTTTTCCACTCGCTTGCCCGCACGGCTCGGCTCCGCTAAGGCGCGCCGCACACGGGCCGCTTGCGGGCGGCATGCTCTTTTACAAGTCGAAGGTAGCTTCCCCATGAAGATCAGCGGCGTGGACATCCGTCCGGGCAACATCATCGAATACGAAGGCGGCATCTGGAAGGTCGCCAAGATCCAACACACCCAGCCCGGGAAGGGCGGCGCCTATATGCAGGTCGAGATGAAGAACCTGCAGGACGGCCGCAAAACCAATGTCCGCTTCCGCAGCGCCGACACGGTCGAAAAGGTGCGCCTGGATACGGCAGATTACCAATTCCTCTACGAGGACGGCGATATGCTCGTCTTCATGGACCAGAACACCTACGAACAGATCAACCTGCCCAGCGATCTGCTGGGGGATGCCCGCCCGTTCCTGCAGGATGGGATGCAGGTGAAGCTCGAACTGTGGGAGGAAAAGCCCATCTCGGTCGAGCTTCCGCAGCAGGTCGAAGCCGAGATCGTCGAGGCCGACGCCGTGGTGAAGGGCCAGACCGCCTCCTCCAGCTACAAGCCCGCCGTGCTCGACAACGGCGTTCGCATCATGGTCCCGCCGCATATCGAAAGCGGCACGCGGATCGTCGTCGACGTGTACGAGCAGAGTTACGTCGGCAAGGCCAGCTGATTGCGCGTGGCCCGCGATCGGGCCACCGTCCACTTTCCGGCGCGCACAATCCGCGCCCTGACCGAATAAGAGAGTTTCCATGGCCGTTCTATCGGGTGTCATCCGCGTAATGGAGAAAGCTGCGCGCAAGGCGGGGGGGCGCCTGCGCCGCGACTTCGGCGAGGTCGAGCACCTCCAGGTCAGCCGCAAGGGTCCGGCCGACTTCGTCTCCAAGGCGGATCGCATCGCCGAACGCACGATCTACGATGAACTTCTCACGGCGCGGCCGGATTGGGGCTTCGTCATGGAAGAAGCCGGAATCATCGAAGGCGACGAGAGCAAGCCGCGCTGGATCGTCGATCCGCTCGATGGGACGAGCAACTTCCTCCACGGCATTCCGCATTTCGCGATCAGCATCGCGGTGCAGGAACCCAAGCTCGGTGGTGGCGGCTGGGGCGACGTCTCCGCCGGGGTGATCTACAATCCCATCACCGACGAGACATTCTGGGCGGAAAAGAGCCGCGGCGCCTGGCTTCACGATGGCCGACTGCGCGTTTCGGCCCGCCGCCAGCTGCCCGAGGCGCTGATCGCGACCGGCATCCCTTTCCAGGGGCATGGCGATTTCGGCGAATGGACGAAAATCTTCGGCGCCATCGGCCCGCAGGTCGCGGGCGTGCGCCGGTTCGGTGCCGCCTCGCTCGATCTCGCCTGGCTTGCGGCGGGGCGCTACGACGGGTTCTGGGAAAGCGGGCTCAACGATTGGGATACCGCCGCCGGCTGCCTGATCGTGCGCGAGGCGGGCGGTTTCGTGTCCGATTTCCGCGGCCGGTCGCAGCCGATCCATTCGGCACAGGTGCTGGCTGCCAACGATGCGCTGCACTCGAAACTGCACAAATTGCTCGTCAATGCGCTCAAGGCTTGATGCCGCACCGGGGCGCGGCTAACGCCTGCGGTCCCGACGCAGTGCCCCTGTGGCGGAATTGGTAGACGCGCTCGACTCAAAATCGAGTTTCTTCTGAAGTGCCGGTTCGAGTCCGGCCAGGGGTACCAAACTAAATCCTTGCGCAAAGCGGGATAAACTGGGATTCCGGCTCTCGGATGATCGGAGTTCCTTCCTACCATGCGATTGCGGCGATGGTCATCACCATCGCCATGTTCGTCGCCTTTGCGCGCGGGCGCATGTCCGTGGAGATCATTTCGCTGCTGACGATCGCGGTGATCGCGGTCGGACTCTACTTCTTCCCGCTGCCCGATACGCAGCCGACCGACGGGCTCAGCCTCGCCTTCTCGGGTTTCGGCCATTACGCGCTGATCACCATTTGCGCGCTGATGATCATGGGGCGGGGGCTGGTGGTGACCGGCGCATTGGAACCTGCGGCGCGCTTTTTGGAGCGGCTGTTCAAGGTCAATCTTCAGCTCGGCCTGATTTTTTCGCTGCTGGTCACCTTCGTGCTGTCGATGGGGGTTAACAACACGCCGGTGCTGGTGCTGCTGATGCCGATTTTCGTGCACCTGGCGATGCGCGGGGCGATGGCCGCCTCGAAGACCCTGATCCCGCTCAATGCCGCTTCGCTGATGGGGGGGATGGCCACCACCATCGGCACTTCGACGAATATTCTGGTGGTGTCGATCGCGGTCGATCTGGGCATGCCCGAAATGGGCGTTTTCCACTTCACGCCGATCGTGCTGTTCGCGTCGCTTGTCGCGCTCCCCTTCGTCTGGATCGTCATGCCGCGAATGCTCGGCGACAATCGGATCGAAACGGTCCATGCCCAGCGCTTGTTCGAGACGCGGCTGCGCGTGACCGAAAATTCGATCCTCAACGGGCGTGAGCTGTCGGAGCTTGAATCGCGCCTCCCCGCCGGAATCGAGTTTCACGATGTGCCGGTCGGCCTTCTTCGTCCACAACATCGCCTGCGCATGACCGGCACACATGAAGCGATCGAGGAAGCCATGGCGACGCTGCGCGGTGACGCGGCGCCGAGTTGGGTGATCGACCGCATTCGCCGCCGGTCGGGCGAGACCGGGACGGATATCGCGGTGGGCGAAATGATCGTCACGGCGGATTCGCGGCTGATAGGGCGCACGCTACCGAGTTCGGGCATCGCCGATCTCTACGGTGTTGCGGTGATCGGTACGCACCGGCCCGATCGCCTGGTGGGCGAGAAGGAGCAATTCTCCGAAGGCGGCGACCATCGGTTCGCCGAGGGTGACGTGCTGCTGGTGATGGGCCTACCCGACGACATGCAGCATTTCGCACGCGCGGACAGCCTGCTCCAGCTCGAAGGGATGCGCGAATTGCCGCGTCGGTCCAAGGCCGCATTGGCAGCGGGGATAATGGGTGGTTCCATTGCCTTCGCGTCGGTCGGGTTGGTCCCCATTGCCATTGCCTCGCTGGCGGGTGCGATCCTGATGTTCGTAACCGGCTGCGTACGGTTCGATCGCGTCGGGCGCGGCCTGTCCGGCAGCGTGATCGTGCTGGTGGCAGCCAGTATCGCGTTGGGCCGCATCATTCTCGACAGCGGGGCGGCGGATTGGATCGGGACGGTCATGGCGGCCGGTCTCGACTACCTCTCTCCAGCCGCTGCGCTGGCGGCGATCATGCTGGCGATGACTTTCCTGACGAATTTCGCCTCGAATGCCACGGCGGCAACGGTCGGCACGCCGATTGCCTTTGCCATAGCCAGCAAGCTGGGCCTGCCTCCCGAACCGTTGGTTCTGGCCGTGCTATTCGGCTGCAATCTTTGCTACGCGACGCCCATCGCCTATCAAACCAATATGCTGATCATGGCGGAAGGGTCTTATGAGTTCCGCGACTACGTTCGCACGGGCGTGCCACTCGTTCTGATCATGGTATTGATGCTCTCGCTCGCGCTCGTGGTCACCTACGAACTCTAGGGGCTTTCCTGCCGCTCTCCTGTCTGCAACATTCGGCGGGCTAACGAAGCGGCCGATCGCCGGTCATGAATCTTTGCCCATGAACCGGTTCCATGTGTTCCATCGCGTAGGGAGAGCGCTCAGAATGTCCAAGATATGTCCTACAGCACTGGTCGCCGCAGCGATCGCCTTTGCCACCCCCGCCGCGGCAAATGAGCTGCGCGCGGATCTGGCGGCCGACATGCCCGGCCTGATGGAACTCTACCGCGACCTCCACGCGAACCCCGAGCTCAGTTTCGAAGAGTATGAGACGGCGGCCAAGCTGGCCACGCGGATGCGCGATCTCGGCTTCGAAGTGACCGAGGGGATCGGCAAGACCGGTGTCGTCTCGGTGATGCGCAATGGCGAGGGACCGACCGTGCTGCTGCGCGCGGATATGGACGCGCTTCCAGTGGTAGAGCAGACCGGGCTGCCCTATGCCTCGACGGTCACGGCCACTCCGGCAAGCGGCGTGACCACGGGGGTGATGCATGCTTGTGGGCACGACACGCATATGGCGGGCTTCATCGGCGCCGCGCAGTTGCTGGTGGACCACAAGGACAAGTGGCAGGGCACGTTGGTGATGGTGTTGCAACCGGCCGAAGAGCTGGGTCTTGGCGCGCTCGCCATGCTCGAGGACGGACTCTACACCCGCTTTCCCAAGCCCGATTACGCACTTGCCTTCCACGATGCGGCCGCTCCGGTCCCGGCCGGAACTATCGGTTATACCCCCGGCTATGCGCTCGCCAATGTCGATAGCGTCGACATCACGGTGAAGGGCATCGGCGGCCATGGGGCCTATCCGCACACCACGGTCGATCCCGTGGTGCTCGCCAGCGCGATCGTTATGAAACTGCAGACGGTGGTCAGCCGCAATTCCTCGCCGCTCGATCCGGCGGTGATTACGGTGGGCAGTTTTCATGCGGGCGCGAAGCACAACATCATCAGCGACGAGGCCAGGCTGCAGCTGACCGTGCGTAGCTACTCGGACGAAAGCCGACAGTTACTGCTCGACGGCATTCGCCGCGTGGCGAGGGGCGAGGCGATCACCGCCGGCCTGCCGGACGAACTGATGCCCGAGATCACGGTCGAAGAGCCCTATACGCCTTCGACCTTCAACGATCCCGGTTTCAGCGAAGCGCGTGCCGAGAGTTTCAGGCAAAGGTTTGGTGAAGACCGGGTGATGCAATGGCCCGCCGTCATGGGCGGCGAGGATTTCAGCCAGTTCCGTCGCGCCGCGCCCGACGACGTCGAATCGATGATCTTCTGGATCAGTGGCACGCCGCAGGCGATGCTCGATGCACTGGAAGAGAATGGTACGCCCTTGCCATCGCTGCACTCGCCGTTCTGGGCGCCCGATGCGGAAGCAGTGATTGCGACCGGCGCGGAAGCGCTCGCTAGCGCGGCGATCGATCTGATGCCCGTTGGCGGAAACTAGCCGCCGGGATAAAAGTGTGGCCGCCGGAGCATTGGGGGTGCTCCGACGGCCGTATTCTCCTCCCCAGGAGAATTGTTGATCGGGATGCCGGCGGCTCAGCCGTCCGAGGGAACGTAGGTGCCGAGCCGGTGGTGCAGGGCGTTGATCCGGGCCAGTTCGTCGCGATCTTCGGTAGCCCTGGCATAATGGGTGAGGGCGGTACGCAAGAGCCGGAAATCGGCGGTCGAGAACAGTGCCCGGGCGCGGCCCGGCTCGGTCTTTGGAATGTCGTCTGTCATGGTCGTCATCCTTCCTCTCCTTACGCCGCAGCGAACTGGTTCATCGTATTGTCCTTGCCGCCGGCCTTGAGGGCGGCTTCGCCGGCGAAGTATTCCTTATGGTCGTCGCCCATGTCGGAGCCCGCCATATTCTGGTGCTTAACGCAGGCGATACCCTGGCGGATCTCCTCGCGCTGGACGTTCTTTACGTAGCCCAGCATAGCCTGTTCGCCGAAGTATTCGCGAGCGAGATTGTCGGTGCTCAGCGCGGCCGTGTGATACGTCGGCAGCGTGATGAGGTGGTGGAAGATACCGGCGCGCTTCGAGGCATCGGCCTGGAATGTGCGGATCTTCTCGTCAGCTTCGGCGGCAAGCACGGTGCCGTCGTAATCGACGCTCATCAGCTTGTCGCGATCGTAGGCCGAGACGTCCTTGCCCGCTTCCACCCAGGCATCGTAAACCTGCTGGCGGAAGTTGAGCGTCCAGTTGAAGCTCGGTGAATTGTTATAGACGAGCTTGGCGTTGGGGATCACTTCGCGAATCCTGTCGACCATGCCGGCGATCTGTTCGACATGCGGCTTCTCGGTCTCGATCCACAGCAGGTCGGCACCATGCTGCAGCGCCGTGATGCAATCGAGCACGCAGCGGTCTTCGCCCGTTCCGGGACGGAACTGGTAGAGATTGCTGGGCAGCCGCTTGGGCGCCATCAGCTTGCCGTCGCGGCTGATGAATACCTGGCCATTGGTGATATCCGCCGGATCGACTTCGTCGCAATCGAGGAAGCCGTTGTACTGGTCGCCGAGGTCGCCCGGCTCCTTCGAATAAGCGATCTGCTTGGTCAGGCCGGCGCCGAGGCTGTCGGTGCGGGCGACGATGATGCCCTCCGGCACGCCCAATTCGAGGAAGGCATAACGGATCGCGCGGATCTTCTGGAGGAAGTCCTCGTGCGGCACGGTAACCTTGCCATCCTGGTGGCCGCACTGCTTTTCGTCGGACACCTGGTTCTCGATCTGCAGCGCGCAGGCCCCAGCCTCGATCATCTTCTTGGCAAGTAGGTAGGTAGCCTCGGCATTTCCGAAGCCCGCATCGATATCGGCGATGATCGGAACAATGTGCGTTTCGTGATCGTCGATCGCTTTCTGCAGGCGCTGGGCTTCGACTTCGTCGCCGGCATCGCGCGCAGCGTCCAGATCGCGGAACAGCATACCCAGTTCGCGGGCATCGGCCTGCTTGAGGAAAGTATAGAGCTCCTCGATCAGTCCGGGCACCGAAGTCTTCTCGTGCATCGACTGATCGGGCAGCGGACCGAATTCGCTACGCAGCGCGGCGACCATCCAGCCCGAAAGGTAGAGGTAACGGCGCTTGGTGCTGCCGAAATGCTTCTTGATCGAGATCATCTTCTGCTGGGCGATAAAACCGTGCCAGGTGCCGAGCGACTGGGTGTAGTTCGTCGGGTCAGCATCATAGGCGTCCATGTCTTCGCGCATGATCTTGGCGGTATAGCGCGCAATATCGAGCCCCGTGCGGAAACGGTTCTGGACGACCATGCGCGCGGCACTTTCGGCGTCGATCGCGCCCCAGGGTGCGCCGTTGGCTGCGATGGTTTCGTTCAGTTCGGTGATCCGGGCCGAATAGGTCACGAGGAAGCTCCTTGTCGAATTGGGACGCCGTTGAGTGGGACGTCGTATTGCGGCGTGTTCGCCTTGGCTTCTTGATGGGGCATCGAATGATCCGGCGACAGGGAAATTTACAAAATATCTTGTTTATCTGGACTATTTGGCGCTATCGAGCATGTAATGATGTAAAGAAAGTGACAAATGGCCGAGGAAGCACTTTTTGCCGGGCCCGCCGTCCGTCGCCTGCGCAAGCGCGAGGGATTGACGCAGGCCGCCACTGCGGCGCGGCTCGATATCTCGCCGAGCTACCTCAACCTGATCGAGCGGAACCAGCGCCCCGTCAGCGCGCGCGTGATGATGCAGTTGGTCGAGCAATTCGATTTCGATCCCCGCTCGCTGCGGGAAGACGAATCGATCGGCGGCATCGACGGATTGGTGAGGCGTTTCGCCGACGAACGTTTTGCCGACCTCGGAATAGACCGGGAGGAACTACAAGAATTCCTGACCTCGGCCCCGCAGGCGGCGGCGGCTTTCGCGCGTCTCTACGACAATGCCGGGGACGCGGGAGGCCCGTCGAGCGACCCGCTGTCGGGATCGCGACGCGAAATCGAACGGTGGCGCAACCATTTCGCGGATCTCGATCGGGCTGCGGAAGAGCTGGCCGATGAGATGCGACTTTCGCGCGGAGACATGGGCGTCGCGCTGGCCGAGCGGTTGCGCGAGCGACACCAGCTATCGGTCCGCATCCTGCCGCGCGAGGTCTTGCCCGATAGTCTGCGGCGCCTCGATCTGCATGCTCGGCAAGTCCAACTGTCGGAAATGCTCAGCTCTGCTTCGCGCAATTTCCAGCTTGCGCTTCAACTCGCGCAGCTTGAGTTCGCGGACGATATCGACGCCTTGGCGAAAGGCGCGAAATTCACCGACGAGGCCGCCCGCGCCCTGTTTGCTCGCCATCTGACCGGATACGTCGCGGCGGCCCTGATCATGCCCTATGGGCGCTTCCTTCGCGCGTGCGAGGCCACGGGATACGACCTACCAGTATTGGAGCGTCGTTTCGGGGTCAGTTTCGAGCAGCTCGCGCACCGTCTGACGACACTGCAACGCGTCGGACAGCGCGGCTTGCCCTTCTTCATGGTGCGTCTCGACAGGGCGGGGCAGTTTTCGAAAACTTTCACCGGTGCCAGTACCGCCCGTTTCGTGGAATCCGAGACCAGCTGCCCTCTGTGGCACGCGCATCGTGCGTTCGACCGCGCGGGCGAATTGCAGGTCCAGTTCGTATCGCTCGACAATACCGGCGACCGCGATGGCGGGTGGCTGACGATGGCGCGCACCGTTGAAGGCAGCGGCGCTCCCGGAGAAGCCCAGTTCGTGGTGGCGGTCGGCATCGAGGCGGTCCTGGCATCCGAACTGGCCCAGGCACGCGGTATCTCGTTGCGCCCGGACGATGCGCAGCCGATCGGTCCGGGATGTGCCCGTTGCCACCGTATCCGCTGCAGCCAGCGTTCGCTTCCGCCTGCCGGGCGAAAACTCGCCTTCGACACGATCCGCCGCGGCGTCACCCCCTTCGAATTCGAGCAGGGCTAACCACTAATCGTCGCGATCGGGGAACCGGCCTATGCGTAAAGGCGTTTTCGGGCGCATGATCTCCATCGCAGGGAGGAATTTACATGACTGAAGAACGCATTACCGAAACGACCGATTCTTCCGGCAATACCCATACGACGCACACCGTCGTTACCGATGGCGCCAACCGCGGCGGAGGGACGAACTGGGTGCTGATCATGCTGGTCGTCGCCATTGCGATTATCGGCATCTTCTTCTTCACCCAGATGAACAGCGCGGAAGTGGCAAAAGACAACGCGATCGCGGATGCGGCTAACGAGGTTGGCGAGGCCGCCAACCAGGTCGGCGACGCAGCCCAGAATGCGGGCGAGGCAGTCGAAGACGCTGTCGCTAACTAACGCGTTAAAATCATTTCAGAAGGGCGGCATGCATAGCGCGTGTCGCCCTTTCTTTTCGACTGTAAAATTTACCGACGGTTCATCCCTCTCTGCTAGTCAAGATTTCCGACACTAGCAATTTGCGAGCCGGTCCGGATGATCCGCCTCTTCAAGCACTACATTTCCCACAATGTCGTGCTGCTGTCCCTGATAGACCTTGCGCTGCTCGCTATGGCGGGCGAGGCCGCATGGCGTCTGCGCGTGGCGCAAATCGGGGTGAGCGTCGGGGACTTTTCCGATCGTGCGCTCGAAATTGGCGGTTTCGCGGGCGTCATCTGGCTGGCGATGATCGCGGTGGGGACTTATGGGCCCGAAGCCCTGCGCTCGATCCGCTTTGCGACCGCACGGCTGCTGGTGGCTGTAAGCCTCGGCGTTCTTGCGATTTCGTTGATGAATTTCATGTTTCCCGGCTCGGCGCTGTGGCGCTCGGTGCTGCTCTACGCAATGGGCATCTCGATTGTCGTCCTGATCGCCAATCGTATTCTTTCCGGCAGATTGTTGGGAATCGAGGCCTTCCGCCGGACGGTCATCGTTCTCGGCGCAGGTGAACGCGCCGAACGATTGCTCAAGCTTTCGCACCGCGAGGAGAGCGGATTTACAGTGGCGGCCTTCATCGCCATGGGAGATTCTCCGCCCACGCTTCACGCGGCCGTCCCGCGCGAAACCATTTCCGATCTCGGTAAATTCGTCGAGCGCGTGGGCGCCACCGAAGTCGTCCTGGCCCTGCAGGAACGGCGAAATTCGT
The DNA here is from genome assembly GCF_001542855.1 of Erythrobacter sp. AP23. Classification (GTDB taxonomy): domain Bacteria; phylum Pseudomonadota; class Alphaproteobacteria; order Sphingomonadales; family Sphingomonadaceae; genus Qipengyuania. The sequence goes on from NZ_LNBY01000001.1 coordinate 227,715, forward strand.
TGCCGCTCAAGGATTTGCTGCGAGTGAAGACGAAGGGCGTTCAGGTCAGCGATTTTTCGAGTTTCCTCGAACGCGAAATGGGCCGCGTCGATCTCGACACACTCAATCCAAGCTGGCTGATCTTTTCCGACGGCTTCTCCGCCGGTCGGCGCTTGTCGAGCATCGGCAAACGTGTCTTCGATATCGTGGTCAGCCTGCTGATTTTGGTAGTCGGTTTGCCGCTAATGGGCATTTTCGCGCTTCTGGTGAAGCTGGAAAGCAAAGGACCGGCCTTCTTCCGGCAGACCCGCGTCGGGCTGTACGGTCAGCATTTCACGCTCGTCAAACTGCGCTCGATGCGCGTGGGCTCCGACGATTCGGGCGCGAAGTGGGCGGAAGAGGACGATCCGCGGGTCACGCGGATAGGCCGCTTGATCCGAACGGTACGGATCGACGAGTTGCCGCAGGTGTGGAGCGTGCTGAAGGGCGAAATGAGCTTCGTCGGACCGCGACCCGAAGTGCCGGCCTTCGTCGTCGATCTGGAAGAGGAACTGCCCTATTATGCCGAGCGGCATGTCGTGAAGCCCGGGATCACCGGGTGGGCACAGATCAATTATCCCTATGGCGCAAGTACGGAGGATGCTCGGCACAAGCTTGAATACGACCTCTATTACGCCAAGAATTACACGCCCTTCCTCGACATTCTCATCCTGCTGCAAACCGCACGCGTGATACTTTGGCCGGATGGAGCGCGGTGATGGGCTGGATGGCAAGCTTATCCTATGTGGCCTATACGCTCGGCGCCATCGTCTGCGCGCTTGCGGCCATCTGGATTGCCCGCAAGGGCGACCAGGCCCGCAGCGATCGCACACCGGCAATCGTCGCGCTGGCCCTGACCGCCAACTGGTGTTTCGCCGCCGCCAGTTTCGAACCCGGCAAGCCGATCGTAGAACTGACCGAAATCGCGCGCAATCTGGCATGGCTATTCACGCTATTCCGGCTTTTCGCCAATGATGGTCGCGACGAAACGCTCAGGGTCGTGCGTCCGGCAGTGGCCGCGCTCGCTTTCGTCGAAGTGCTTCAATTCGCGCTGCTCTTGCTGGCGTATCGCTATGCCGTGACCGGAGAGATTGCCGAGCTGATTTTCGAGACGGCGGCGCTGTTCCGGGTAATGGTTGCGGTGGGCGCGCTTGTCCTGCTGCATAATCTCTATGTCGGTGCGGCAGCCTCGTCGCGGTTGATTTTGCGCTGGAATGTCGCGGCGCTGGCCGGATTGTGGGCCTTCGATCTCAATTACTTCACGATCGGCTACATTGTTGGATCGGTGCCGGCCGAACTGGCGGCTCTGCGCGGCATTGCGGCCGCGGTCGTGGCCGTACCCTTTGCGCTGGGATATACCGGCACTTCGTCCAAGCTCGAGTTTCGCCCGTCGCGGGCGGCAACCTTTCGCTTCCTTTCGCTCCTGGTGATCGGCGCTTATTTCGGTCTGATGCTGGCGCTGGCCCGCTCGCTCGACATGCTGACCGGAGATTTGGCCCGCATGACGCAGGTCGGCCTGATCATCGCGGCTGGCGCGCTGGCGCTGATCTGGCTTCCCTCGAATCGTCTGCGCGGATGGTTGCGGGTGACCGCAATCAAGCACCTGTTCAAACATCGCTACGATTATCGCAACGAATGGATCCGGTTTACCCGCACGATCGGTTCGACGGGCTTCGACAACACGACGCTGCAGGAAAGGGCGGTGAAGGCGCTGGCGGATATCACCGACAGTCCGTCGGGTATATTGCTGGTGCCCGACGACGACAGCGGGTTCGAGATCGCTGCCAATTGGCGCTGGCCGGACAGCGATATCCCCGCGCGCGCAGCACCTGCCGCGCTGGGTTACGTCCTCGAGCGAAGCGAGCTCATCGTCGATCTGGATGAAGTGCGAGAAGGCATCGACCACCATGGCGAACAGGCCTTGGTTCCCGACTGGATGCGCGAAGACAGGCGCGCCTGGGCAGCCGTGCCGCTGCTTCATTTCGACCGACTTATCGGGTTGGCGGTGCTTGCGCGTCCGGTCGTCGCGCGCAAACTCGACTGGGAGGATTTCGATCTTCTGGCCGTGGTGGGGCGCCAACTGGCGAGCTACCTCGCGGAACAGGCCGGTCAGGCCGCGCTGCTCGAAGCCGGCCGTTTCGACGAGTTCAACCGTCGCATGGCTTTCGTGATGCACGACATCAAGAACCTGTCGAGCCAGATGTCGCTCTTGCTGCGCAATGCCGAAAAACACGCCGACAAACCCGAATTCCGCAAGGACATGCTGGTGACGCTGCGCAACAGCACCGACAAGCTCGATTCGCTGCTCGCACGCCTGGGTCGGTATGGTACCCCCGAGAGCGAGAAGAGCAGTCAGTTCGATCTGGCCGAAGCGGCACAAAAGGTCGCGGATCGGCTGGACAAGACGCATCCGGTGACCATGCTTCGAGCGGAGCCGGTGAAAGTAGAAGGCAATCGAGAAGCGCTCGATCAGGCACTGGTCCATCTCGTCCAGAATGCGGTCGATGCCAGCGAAGCGGACAGCGCGGTCATGATCGAGGCGTACAGCGACGGCGTATCGGGGAAAGTGACGGTGATCGACAATGGCTGCGGCATGTCTCCCCAATTCCTACGCAATGGATTGTTCAAGCCGTTCGTCTCCTCGAAAACCGGCGGTTTCGGCATTGGCGCCTTCGAGGCGCGCGAACTGATTCGTTCGATGGGCGGACGGCTCGATGTGCAGTCGCGCGAGGGTCTCGGGTCCCGGTTTACCGTCAGCCTGCCGCTCAAAGCGGCTGCATCGATCATCGGACGCGGCCGAACCAATAGACAAAACGAGGTCGCTTGATGGCACAATCCAAGCCCAAACTGTTGATCGTCGAGGACGACGAGGGCCTGCAGGCACAGCTGAAATGGGCCTATGACGATTTCGACGTCGTAATCGCGGGAACCCGCGAGGCGGCGCTTGCCGCATTGCGGTCCGAAGAACCGGCGGTTGTCACGCTCGACCTCGGCCTTCCGCCCGATCCTGACGGGACGAGCGAGGGTTTCGCGGTTCTCGAAGCGATCATGGCGATGAAGCCCGACACCAAGGTCATCGTCGCATCGGGGCATGGTGCACGCGAGAGTGCTCTGCGTGCGGTCGAACAGGGAGCTTACGATTTCTACCAGAAGCCGGTGGACATCGACACTTTGGGGCTGATCGTGCAGCGCGCCTTTCGCCTGCATCAGATCGAAAAGGAGAACCGCCGCCTGGCCGAGAAGGTCGGTGAGGATCGCACGGTGCTCGGCTCGATGGTGACGGCCGCGCCGGAAATGGCCAAGGTCGCGCGTACGATAGAGCGTGTTGCGCCGACCAACGTCTCGGTGATGCTCCTCGGCGCAAGCGGTACGGGCAAGGAATTGCTCGCGCGTGGGGTTCATGATTCCAGCGACCGCCGCAACGGTGCCTTCATTGCCATTAATTGCGCAGCGATTCCCGAAAACCTGCTCGAAAGCGAGCTGTTCGGGCATGAAAAAGGCGCATTTACCGGTGCGGTCAAGATGACCGAGGGCAAGATCGAACTGGCCGACGGGGGCACGCTGTTTCTCGACGAGGTCGGCGACATTCCGCTCCCGCTGCAGGTCAAGCTGCTGCGCTTCCTGCAGGAACGCACGATCGAGCGCATCGGCGGTCGCAAGCCGATCCCCGTCGATACCCGCATCGTCTGCGCCACGCATCAGGATCTCGAGGTGATGATCGGCGAGGGAAGTTTTCGCGAAGATCTTTTCTACCGGCTGGCGGAGATCGTGGTGAAGGTGCCGACGCTGGCCGAACGGCCGGGCGATGCGATACTGCTTGCCAAGCATTTTCTGGCGCGCTTTGCGAAGGAGATGAATCCGCAGGTCAAGGGTTTCGCGCCAGATGCCCTTGCCGCCATCGACGGCTGGAACTGGCCGGGCAACGTTCGCGAGCTGGAGAACAGGGTGAAACGAGCGGTGATCATGGCGGACGCCAAGCTGGTATCCGCCGAAGATCTCGATCTGGCGCAGACCGACGAGGAAGGTGCGGACATCGCTCTCAATCTCAAGGCGGCGCGCGAGCAGGCGGACAGGCGAATGATCCGCCAGGCCTTGGCGCGTAGCGAGGGCAATATATCCAACACGGCCAAGCTGCTCGGCATTAGTCGGCCGACGCTGTACGACTTGCTCAAGCAATATGATCTCCAGACGTGACCTGAAGCTGATTGCTGCACTCGCGCTTGCGCTTGCGGCGCTCGGAGGGTGCGAGGAGACCGTTCCGGATCGACCGGCCGTTGAGAGCGCGCGGATCGAACTTGCGCGCGGTGATTTTCTTGCAGCGCAGGTGTTTCTGGATCGCGCACTGGATGAAGGCACGCCGCGCGAGGAACTCGCTGCGCTGCTCGGTGAGGCGGCACTGCTCGCCGGAAATTTGCAGGTGGCGCGCGAGTGGCTCGCCCCGGGCGAATTCTCGGAGCAGACAAGGGCCCGTGGATTCCGATTGCTTGGCCGATTGGAAATGGCCGAGGGAAACCTTCCGGCAGCAGGTGCCGCATTCGACCAATCCTATCGGGTCAGGCCGGACAATGCAGAATTGTGGGTCGATATCGGGCGGTTGCGGTATCGTGGCGGTGAGCAGTTGGAAGCGATTGAGGCAGCCGAACGCGCGCTTGCGATCGATCCCGACAATGGCGAGGCACTTCGTTTTCGCGGTCAGCTGGCGCGCGATGCAGAGGGGCTGATAAAGGGTGCAGAGCTGCTGGGAAGAGCCCTGGAGAGCCAGCCTGACAACATCGATTTACGGGTCGAGTATGCCGCCACGCTCGGCGATGCAGGGCGCGCGGACGAGGCATTGCAGGTTCTGCGGGAAGAGGATGGCTCGGCTGCGGCAACACCGCGGGGACTATTCGTCCAGGCGGTCATCGCAGCGCGCGGTGGCCAGTTCCGCCTTTCGCGGAATCTGCTGACGAAATCAGGATTGCAGCGTGATGATCTTGCGTCGGCGCACCTCCTGTCGGCGATCATCGACCTGCAAAAGGGAAACTACGCCAGCGCGGCGCAGGCCCTCGACCGCTTATACACGCGGCAGCCCGACAACGCCCGTATCCGCGATCTTCTCGCCTTTGCCTTGTCACGCGACGGCGGCGAACGCGAGCTGGTCTATCGCTTTGCCACCACTGCTTCGAGCGGTTCGGGCTCCGCCTATTTGCGAACCCTGGTGGGGCGCGCTTACGAGGCGCTGGGAAATCGCGAGCGCGCGGCAATGTTTCTCGACCTCGCGGCTATCGGGCAAGCCAATCTGTCGGTACTGCCCAGCATGACCCCATATGAATTACTGGCGATTTCTGGTAGCGGTAACGGCGGCGGGCTCGAAACGCGCGATTATGTGCGCAGTGCCATCGCCGGACGAGAAGCGGTTGCGGCGGTTCGCAGGGCACGCGATTTCGCAAAACGCTTTCCCGGCTCGGCCGACGCTCAGGCCATTCTCGGCGATGCCGAATTCGCGCGCGGGAACAAGCGTGCCGCGCGCGAGGCCTATGCTCGGTCTGCGCGAGTACGGCGACCGTGGCCGCTAGCCTTGCGGCTTGCAGGCGCGCAGGACAGCCCGGAAAGCGCGCGCGAGTTGCTCGAAGACTATGTGCGCGACAATCCGATGAACGGAGAGGCCGCAGCAATCCTTGCCGATGCGTTGGCGGCAGAGGGCGACTGGGAGCGGGCTATCCGACTTCTCGATCATTCGATGGGGCTTGGCATGGTGCGGGTGCCGTGGGTGCTCGCAGCACGAAGCGTTGGTGCGCTGCAACTCGATGATCGCGAAACTGCGCTCGATTTCGCGCTGGCGGCGCATGACTTGCAACCGATGAATCCCCTGGCGATTTCGGCTCTCATTGCTGCCCTGCCCGAAAGAGAAGAAGCCGCTAGGCGCGAGCTCGAGGCCAAGCTGCGATCGCTGGGCACGGGTTGAAGGTCTCGACAAGCTTACAAGGCAGCGGCAGGTGCAGCGCATGGCTTTCAGAACGCTATTTGCCGACCCCATGCTGCGGATGCTCGTGGCCGCCATAGGCCTGGCCGCGCTCCTTCCGGCGACGGGTGAAGCTAGGGGGGTGGCACAGAGCGTCGCCAATGCGGCGATCTTCATCCTGTTCCTGCTCAACGGCATGCGGATTGCGCGACGCGATATCGCCGTCGGAATTGCCAACTGGCGCTTTCTCCTCCCGCTCGTCCTGTGGGTTTTCGGTGCCATGGCGCTCATGGGGCTTGCGCTCGCATCCCTGGGACAAGGCTGGCTGACTCCATCGGTTGCGCTAGGCTTCCTCTATCTGGGCACGCTTCCTTCCACCGTGCAATCGGCCACGTCCTACACCGCGCTCGCTGGAGGCAATGTCGCACTGTCGGTCGTCGGCGCGGCATTGCTCAACATCCTCGGGGTCTTCGTGACCGTCCCGATTTTCCTGGCGCTCGGAGGCAGCGGGAGCGGCGCGGTGGGAATGGAGGTGATCGGCAAGATCATGCTGCTGCTGATCCTGCCTTTCGCCCTCGGCCAGGCGGTCCAGAATCTCACCAGCGAGTTCATTTCGCGCCACAAACCGAAGATCGCCTGGGTGGATCGCTTCGCCATATCGGCGGCTATCTACGTCGCTTTTTCGGGCGCGGTCGAGCAGGGGATCTGGTCGCGAGTGGATGGCTACGATTGGGTGCTGATCGGTTTGCTCGTCGGGGTGTTTCTTGTCTTGGCCAATCTCGGCGCATGGATTGCCGGCGGAGCTCTCGGTCTGGTGCGTGCGGACCGGATCGCGTTTCTGTTTGCGGGAGCGCAGAAAAGCGCCGCAGTGGGCGCGCCCTTGGCCACGATACTTTTTGCGCCCGAACAAGCGGGTTTCATCGTGATCGCGCTGTTGCTCTATCACTTCTGCCAACTGGTTGTGGCGGCACCGATCGCTACTCGGCTGGCGCATCAGCATCCGGCTGATGCCGCCGCTCATGGCGCCCCGACCACCAGAAGCTGAGCCCGATAGGACCGCGCCGATCAGCCCGGTGCCCGTTCCCACTATCGCGAGGAAGGCGAAAGGCAAACCGTACCAGACGGAGAGGCTAAGGCGGAATAGAGTGAAGACGAGCAGAAAGCCGCAGACACGCCGAAGCGTAGCTATGGAAAGGGATTCCTGAAATCAGCCCTTGGGCTGGTAGGTTTGGTCTTGCGTCGGGAAGCTGCGCGAGCGCACTTCCCCTGCATATTGGGCCACGGTCTTTTCGATCACGCTCGCGATGTCTTCGTACTTCTTCACGAAGCGGGGCACGCGTTCGAACATGCCGAGCATGTCTTCGGTTACCAGGACTTGCCCGTCGCATTCGGCCGAAGCTCCGATGCCGATGGTCGGGCACGATACCGCCTTCGTCGCCTCGATCGCGATCGGTTCGAGAACGCCTTCGAGGACGATGGCGAAGGCTCCGGCTTCATCGAGCGCCTTGGCATCGCCGACGATCTTCTTCGCTTCCGCATCGTCGCGTCCGCGCGCGGCATAACCGCCAAGTACGTTCACGGCCTGGGGTGTCAGGCCGACGTGCCCCATCACCGGGATACCGCGCTGGTTGAGGAACGAGACGGTCTCGGCCATCTGCTCGCCACCTTCCAGCTTGACCGCTGCCGCTCCCGATTGCTTGAGCAGGAAGGTCGCGCTTTCGAAGGCCTGCTGCGGCGATTGCTCGTAGGAGCCGAACGGCATGTCGACCACGACAACCGAATGATAGCTTCCGCGAACGACGGCGGCGGCATGGTTGGCCATCATATCGAGCGTGACCGGAATGGTCGTCGGCAGCCCGTAGATCACTTGAGCCAGCGAATCTCCGACCAGCAGGATGTCGCAATGCGCATCGAGCAGCTGTGCCTGCCGGGCGGTGTAGGCGGTCAGCATGACGAGCGGTTCGCGGGTCTCGCCATCGGCCTTGTGGGCGCGAATTTTCGGCACCGTCAGGCGCTTCATCGGCTGCGGAGTGGGGTTGGCCCGGCTGGTGCTCGTATCGAGCTTGAATGTGGTCGACATGGCGCTCCACTAGCAAGCGCGTGGACGATGGCAAAGCGAAGCTTGGAATTCTGCGGAATTGCGTGTTTAAGAGCGCGCATCTGACACGCGGCAGGGATCACCGCGCCTGGAGAGGAACAATCTGAACATGGTCGCCACCACGACTTCGACGGGCGAGGGCTGGTCCTCGCGTACGGCATTCATCCTCGCAGCGGTCGGCGCCGCGGTGGGGCTGGGCAATATCTGGCGCTTTCCGACACTGGCGGGCGAAAGCGGGGGCGGGGCCTTCGTGATCGTCTACATCGGCTGCGTGTTCCTGTTGGGCCTGCCGCTGGTGCTGTCGGAAATCTTCATCGGCAGGGTGGGGCAGACCGACGCTGTCGGATCGATCCGCCGCGTGGCGGCACAATCGCAGTCGTCGCCGAGTTGGTCGGTGTTCGGCGCGGTCGGTGCGCTGGCGGCCTTTCTCATCGTTTCCTTCTACTCGGTGGTTGCCGGCTGGGTCCTCTATTACGCGGGTGTGATGGGAAGCGACCTCGTCTCCGCAATCGCGGCAGGCGACCCGTTCCGCGGCGCGCTTGCAGGCGAGAGCCAGGAACAGATTCAGCAAAGGTTGGGCGATATGTTCGCCAGCCCGAGCCTGCTGCTTGGCATGCATTTGCTGTTCATGGGCCTCACCCTTTACATCGTTGCGCGTGGGGTGAGCTCGGGGATCGAGAAGGCGGCGACCTATCTCATGCCGATGTTCTTCGTCCTGCTGGTCGGGCTCGTAATCTATGGCGCGATCGAGGGCGATATCGGCGATGCGCTGGCGTTCCTGTTCACTCCCGACTGGTCGAAGCTGACCCCGCAGGTGATGAATTCCGCCCTGGGCCAGGCCCTGTTCTCGCTCTCGCTGGGTGTGGCAGGGCTGATTACCTATGGTTCCTATATCAAGGAGAATAGCGGGCTTGGGCCCACCGCGGGCGTAATCGCGGTCATGGACACCGGCGTTGCGCTGCTGGCTGGTCTGATGATCTTCCCGATCGTCTTCGCTGTCGGTCTCGATCCGGCGGCAGGGCCGACGCTGGTGTTCCAGACCCTGCCCTTCGCGTTCCAGACGATGCCGGGTGGTGCATTGTTCGGGTTCCTGTTTTTCGTCCTGATCCTCGTCGCGGCGGTTACCAGCTCGATTTCGCTGCTCGAGGTGCCGACCGCCTACGGGATCGGCGAGCGGGGATGGAGCCGCCCGAAATCGGCGCTGATCTTCGGCGGCGGCGCATTCCTGATCGGGATCGCCTGCCTGCTCGGGTACAATGTTTGGGCCGATGTCCGCCCGTTGGGTTTCTGGCCACTGTTTGAGAACACCGATATCCTCGACACGGTCGATGGCTTTACGGGCAAGGTGATGCTGCCGGTCGGCGCGCTGCTGACCTCGATTTTCATCGGGTGGAAGGCGGATGAGAACCTGCTGCGCACGACAACCGGACTGTCGCCCTGGGCCTTCGGCCTGTGGCGCTTCCTGATCGCCTGGTTGTGCCCCCTGGCAGTCTCGATCATCCTGGTGACCGGTCTGTTCCCGGGCATTCTCGGCTCCTGACGCGCAAAGGGCCGCTCCGGTTGGGGAGCGGCCCTGTGCAATCGGTTGGCCGTGAGGTCGCGCTAGATATCGACCTTTTCGACGTGGCGTTCTTCGGCTTCATCCCGGACATTCATGCCGAGCGCCATCTTGGCGGTGTTGAGCATGCCCAATTCGCCGCTCCAGATTTCGGCATCGCCTAAATCCATGCGCAGGAACAGGATGTCGGGATCGTCCTTCCCGCCATCGTACCAGGCCTCGACGAAATTGTTCCAGAACTGGTCGAAGCGTTCCTTGCTGGTTTCGACTGACAGCATGCCGTCGAAACGAGCGAACATGTCGTGATCCTTGCCGGCGAAGCTGGCGGTGGCCTTACCCAGCTTGGCGAAGCTGCTGCCCTTGCTCGTGAAGAACCAGATTGCGCTGTTTGCATCCTTATCGAGCTGGGCGGTCATCGGCACTGAAGTGTCCGATTGTCCGTCGAGTTCGAGGAAGAGAAACGGCGAGTCGGCCAGCGCCAGCCAAAATTTCTCCTTCAGCGTGTCGGGGTTGCCTGCGGAATATTTCATGGGTGACGTCCTTTCGTGATAGCGTTTGTTTTTCAAACGGCTGCTAGGGCGCGGATGTTCCTCCGGTTGCGCTGGGGCGGGGTGATGGAAGGACGAATTGCGAATCGATCCGATATGGAACATAATGAGAACGAATGAGTCGTTTCCCTATGTCCCGACCAGAGCTTGCCTCATTGCCGTTCATGGCCTTCGAAGACGTCGCTGCGCTGTCCGCGCGGCGCAACGCACGCTGGCGACCGGGGTTGGCGGCAAATCAGGGGCTGGCGCTGCACAACGAAGTCTTTGCTTCCTCGTGCGAGGGGGTGGGGGCGGCTGCGGCATTGGCACTGGCGCTCGACGATTGGCGCAGCCTGCCGCGCGAGGATGTCGGCGAAGCGCAGGACCGGCGTAGCGTACTGTGGGTCCAGACGCGCGAGGCAGTGCGGCGGGTCGGACGTCCCTACCGTGCGGGATTGCCCGAAGAATTGCAGGCGCGGGTCATCCATGTGCTGGCGGAGAAGGCGGAAGATGCGCTCTTCGCGCTCGAGGAAGGGTTGCGCTGCCGCGATCTCGCCTTCGTGGTGGGGGAGATCGCGGGCAATCCCAAGCCGCTCGATCTCACCGCCTCGCGCCGCCTGACGCTGGCGAGCGAGAAGCACGGCGTGCCGCTTTTTCTCGTCCGGATCGATGCGGCGCGCGACCTGTCCTCTGCACGCATGCGGTGGGAGATAACCTCGGCCCCCTCGCTGTCGCCGCACTGGAATGCGCAGGCTCCCGGGGCGCCGCGCTGGCGGGCCGAACTGTTCCGTGCGCGTTCGCATGCGCCAGGCGAGTGGGTGCTGGCTGAGGAGCAGGGCTCTCTCACTGCGAGCAAGGCCCGGCGCGAGGCCGACGAAGCGATGGCCGACTGGACGGCGGGATTGTGCCTGCGACACCCGCCGCGCCGGGCGTGAGCGTGCCGCCTGCGGGCATATCGCGTTCCCGCCGCATCCTGTCGATTTGGCTTCCCGCGCTGGCGATGGATCGCTGGAGCATGGCGATGGGCGAGAGCGGGGCTGCCCTCGATTCTGGGCCGCTGGTGCTGATCGGCGATACCGCGCATGGGCCGCGGATCGAGGCGGTCAATCGCGCCGGGGCCGCTGCCGGTGCGCGCAGGGGCATGATGCTCGCCGATGCGCGCACGCTGTGTCCCGAAATCGCCACCGCGCCTTCCGATCCGGCGGGCGATCTGACTTTCCTCGAAGATCTCGCCATCTGGGCGCAACGCTGGGGACCGTGGTCGGCGCTCGATGCGCCCGACGGCGTGCTGGTCGACGTGACTTCGGTGCCGCATCTCTTTGGTGGCGAGAAACATCTGCTGGCCGACGTCCACGAGGCCTTCGCCAAGCGCCGACTGTCCATTCGCGCCGCCATCGCGCCTACCGCCGGTGCAGCCTGGGCGCTGGCGCACTACGGCCCCGATGCCGCGATCGTGGAGGGGCACGATGCGATCGAGCGGGCCTTGGCCGACCTGCCCGTGGCCGCGCTTCGCCTCGACGAGGACGTGGTCACGGTGCTGCGCCGCCTCGGCCTCAAACGCATGGGCGAGATCGCCACCATTGGGCGCGATGCGATCCAGCGGCGGTTCCGCAACCGCAAATCGCCCGCCGCCAATCCGCTGATCCGTCTCGACCAGTTGCTCGGTCGCGTGCCCGAGCCGCTGCTGCCCGTCGTCCCGCAACAGATACCGCTGGTCCAGCGCCGGCTGTTGGAGCCGATCCGCTACCGGGCATTGCTCGACCGCGTGGTGGCCGACCTTGCCGCGGACATGGCGCGCGAACTCGAAGGGCAGGGGAAGGGTGCGCGGCGACTCGAACTGCAGCTGTGGCGAGTCGATGGCAAGGTGGTGGTGCGCCGTCTCGAAATGGCCGCCGCCACGCGCGATCCGGCGCATATCGTCCGCCTGTTCGCCGCACGTCTCGACGATATCGACGCAGGATTCGGGATCGAGATGCTGCGCCTGCGCGCCAGCTGGGCCGAGCCGCTTGCTCTGGAGCAGAGCGATATCGAGACCGCGGCGGAGACCCGGGGCACCAGCCTTGCCGCCTGTATCGACCGGCTGACGGTCCGTCTTGGCGCGAAGGCGGTCAGTCGCCCGGTGCCCTTCGCCAGCTATATCCCCGAGCGCGCGCAGCGCTGGCAGCCGCCGCTCGAACCCGAACCGGCTTCGCAGGGGCAATTGGCCTTCCATGCACGGCCGCTCAAACTGCTCGATAATCCTGAGAAGATCGCGGTGCTTTATGCAACGCCCGACGGCCATCCGCAGCGTTTTCGCTGGCGCGGGCAGGTGCATGAGGTTGCGCGGGTGGAAGGGCCCGAGCGCATCGCGCCCGAATGGTGGCGCGAACGGCGTGGGGCGCGCCTGCGCGATTATTACCGGATCGAAGATGGGGAAGGGCGGCGCTACTGGATCTACCGCCAGGGTATCGTCGGTGATGGGCGCGGCGGTGCGCCCGACTGGTACCTGCAGGGATTGTGTGCCTGAGACGAAAAGAAAGGGCCGCCCCGAAGAGCGGCCCTTGGCGTGAAAAACTCCGATCAGTTCGCGCTGTAGGGCAGCGAGCTGTGATGGAGCACGATCTTGAGCTCGCCGTCATCGCCGCGCTCATAGGCGAAGGAATACTCCACCTTCGTTTCGTTGCCGTCGGTACCGGTGAAATAGTAATTGCCCATCGCCACGGCCATGTCGCCGCTATCGGAGATGACCGTGCCATTATTTTCCCAGCGAACCCCGGTATAGGGTGCGATGGCGAAACCGCCGTCTTCGGTTCCTTCGGTGCCGACGAAATAGCTGAGCGCCTCGCCGTCATTCTCGCGGAACTGATCCTCCGCAGCCAGCGTGGGCTTGAACAGGATCGTCTGGTCGTCGCCATAGGCATAGTGCGTGGCGATGTGTTCCTGCGCGCGGGCGCGATAGTCGCCTTCTTCGGTGTAGGTCTGGCCGATGGCCACGATGCCTTCGCCCCAGGCCTGCTGCGCCGCTTCGACCTCGGCTTCGGTAATGGGGTCGGCTGCTACCGCCGTTTCGGCGGTTGCACTGCCGTCTCCGGCTTCCGTGGTCGTTTCGCTGCATGCAGCAAGAGCCAGCGAGCTGCCGGCAAGGATAGTCGTAAGCAAGATCTTGGTCATGTCTTTCCCTTCTCAGGATTGATTGACGCCCGGATGGGCACCGAAGGGCAGCATGTGAGAATATGGCTAACCCCCCAGTATACGTCCGACATCACGAGCAAAAGCTCGCCAGAGGGGCCCGGTCCGCGTCGCATTTACGCGCGAATCGAATTTCGGTTCCCGTCGAGCGAATAGCTTTTGATATTGGCGAATCCCGCGGCGGAACATATAAGGAACGAATGTCCGCGCGAACCATCCTCCAGAAACTCGAAATTCTCGCCGATGCGGCGAAATACGATGCATCGTGCGCCTCGTCGGGTACGGCCAAGCGCAATTCGATGGGCGGGAAGGGGATCGGCTCGACCGAGGGGATGGGCATCTGCCACGCCTATGCGCCCGATGGTCGCTGTATCAGCCTGCTCAAGATACTGCTGACCAACCACTGCATTTTCGATTGCCACTACTGCATCAACCGCAAGAGTTCGAACGTGGCGCGCGCGCGGTTCACGCCGCAGGAGGTGGTCGACCTCACATTGGCCTTCTACCGGCGCAATTATATCGAGGGGCTGTTCCTGTCCTCGGGCATCGTGAAGAGCTCGAATCACACGATGGAACAGCTGGTAGAAGTCGCGCGCATCCTGCGGGAAGAGCACGATTTTCGCGGCTATATCCATCTCAAGACCATCCCCGAGGCGGATGCCGAGATCGTCCACCAGGCGGGGCTTTATGCTGATCGCGTGTCGATCAATGTCGAACTGCCGACCGACAGTGGGCTTACCCGTCTCGCGCCCGACAAGGATGCGCGCCAGATCGAAGGCGCGATGGGGAAGGTCAAAAGCGACATTACTGAGCTGAAAGACGCGCACAAAAGATTCAAGCACGCTCCGCGCTTCGCGCCCGCGGGCCAGTCGACCCAGATGATCGTCGGGGCCGATGCGGCGAGCGATGCGGACATCGTCGGCAAGGCCAGCAGGCTTTACGACAGCTTTGGTTTGCGCCGGGTCTACTACAGCGCCTTCTCACCGATCCCCGATGCCAGCGCGGTGCTGCCGCTGAAACGCCCGCCGCTGATCCGCGAACACAGGCTCTACCAGTCCGACTGGCTGATGCGCTTCTATGGCTATAAACCGGCCGAGGTGATGCAGGCGACCGAGGCGGACGGAAATCTGCCGCTCGATATCGACCCCAAGCTCGCTTGGGCGCTGAAGTTTCGTGAGCAATTCCCGGTCGATGTGAACCGCGCGAGCAAGGAGCAATTGCTGCGCGTGCCGGGACTTGGCGTGAAGGCGGTGGGCAGGATCCTCGCCAGCCGCCGCCACCGCAATTTGCGGCTCGACGATGTGGCGCGACTGACCCAGTCGATCACAAAGGTGCGTCCCTTCATCTGCACCGTCGACTGGCGGCCCGTGACCCTCACCGACCGCGCCGATTTGCGCAGCCTGCTCGCGCCCAAAACCGAGCAGTTGGAGCTGTTTGCCGCATGAGGTTCGTTCTTTCCTTCCGTTCGTGTCGAGCGAAGTCGAGACACTCTGCCCGAATGCCTCTCGACTGCGCTCGAAGCGAATGGAGGTGGCTATGACCGCACTCCAACACGTCAAGCTCGGTATCTATTACGTGGTGCACCTGCCCGAAGCGGACGATTTCGACTTCTGGCGCGAGCGGGCGCGCGCGCTGGTCCAGTGCGAGATCCCGCCAGATCGCATCGCCTGGGTCGAGCCAAGCGGCAGCGGCGATCTCTTTACGCATGGGGAGCGGCGCATGCCGGTACCGTCCGACGACGCCCGCCAGGTCCGCGCAAGCAAGCGCTTCGTGAGCCTGGCCCGCAACGCCATCCTCCATTCCGAGCCCGAACGTTTCGCGCTGCTCTATCGCCTGCTGTGGCGGCTGCAGGCGACCCCGCGCATCATGGAGGACAAGGCCGACCCCGACGTGCGGCGGGTGGAAGACCTCGCCAAGAACGTGCGGCGAGACAGCCACAAAATGCACGCCTTCGTCCGCTTCCGCCTGGTCGAGAACGAGGATGAGGATAGCGAGGCGGGCGAGCATTACGTGGCCTGGTTCGAACCCGATCACCATATTTTGCGCGCTAATGCTGGCTTCTTCATGCGGCGCTTTGCCAACATGCGCTGGTCGATCCTGACCCCGCGCGGAAGCCTGCATTGGGACGGTGAGACCATGTCCGAGGGCCCGCCCGCCGAGCGGAGCGATGCGCCCGGTGGCGATCCGATGGAGGACCTGTGGCGCAGCTATTACGCCTCGATCTTCAACCCCGCGCGGCTGAAGGTCGGCGCGATGCTCAAGGAAATGCCCAGGAAATACTGGAAGAACATGCCGGAGGCCGCGCTCATCCCCGAGCTGGTGGCGGGCGCGCAGAAGCGGGAAAGCGCTATGGTCGAGGAAGGTGCGTTGGAGTTCGAGGAACGGCCCGACACGCTGGCAACCATCGACAAAGCCATCCACGCCTGCCGCAAGTGCCCCATCGGCCAGCTCGACAACCATGCGGTGATGGGCGAGGGACCGCAGGACGCAGCACTCATGATCGTCGGCGAGCAACCGGGTGATCAGGAGGATCAGGCGGGGCGCCCCTTCGTCGGCCCGGCCGGACAATTGCTCGATATGCATCTGGAAAAGGCCGGGATCGACCGGCGCGGATCTTACGTCACCAATGCAGTGAAGCACTTCAAATATGTCCAGCGCGGCAAAAGGCGGCTGCACCAGAACCCGGGTGCGAAGGAGATCGACACTTGCCGCTGGTGGATCGAAAGCGAGCGCGCGATCGTGCAGCCGAAGCTGGTGCTGGCGATGGGTGCGAGTGCGGCGCGCGCGATTCTGGGCAAGACGGTGAGCATTGCGAAGGTGCGCGGGCAGCCGATCCCGCTCGAGGATGGCAGCGAGCTGTGGATCACCGCGCACCCCTCCTACCTGCTGCGCCTGGAGGGGCCTGCGCGAGAAGAACAGGCGCGCCTCTTCGATGCCGATCTCGCCGCGATGAGGGAGCGGCTCGCGGAACTATCTGCGCCATGAAACCCCTAATGTCCCTCGTTACCCCTGCGAAGGCGGGGGTCCAGCCAAGCTTTCGCCGATGCGCGAGGGTGGATGGATCCCTGCCTTCGCAGGGATGACGGCGGCCTCGAGGCCCGTCCGCCATGCCCGAAAACGACCTCCAGATACCCAAGCGGACGATCGAGCTCGACCCGGACGGCATCGATGCGCCGCCGCGCAGCCCTTTCGTCGAACTGGGCCTCGTCTCCTGCTTCAGTTTCCTGCGCGGGGCTTCGGATGCGGTCGATCTCGTGCTGCAGGCCCGCAGGCTGGGATATGACGCGATCGGGATCGCCGATGCCAACACCATGGCCGGCGTGGTGCGCATCCATACAGAGGCAAAAACGCTGAAGCTGAAGCCGCTTATCGGCTGCAGGATAGAAACGGTCGAGGGTCTCGCCTTTCTCGTCTATCCCACCGATCGCGCCGCCTATGGCCGCCTGTGTCGCCTGATTTCGGCGGGCCGGATGCGCACGCTCGACGGCGAATGGCAGGAGAAGGGCGCCTGCGATATCAGCCTCGCCATGCTCGCCGCGCATGCCGAGGGCGTGCAACTCATCCTCCTCCCGCCGCGCGATCTCGATCAGCGCTTCACCATCGAAATCGAAAGCAACATCATCCCCTTCCGTCACCCCGGACTTGATCCGGGGCCCTGCTTTTCTTCCAGCACTGAACCAGAAGAAGCGGGACCCCGGCTCGGGGGCCGGGGTGACGTGGAGAAGGTGGCAATGGACGGAAGTCTGGCCGACATCCTTCCCCATCTTGCCGCCCAGCTCCCCACACTGCGCCATATCGCTGCGGCCTTCCTCTACACCGACAGCGACATTGCCCGGATCGAGCGGCTCGACGCGCTTGCCCACGCGCATGGCCTCACCATCCTCGCTACCAACGATGTGCATTATGCGACGCCCGACCGGCGGCCGTTGCAGGACGTGATGACCGCGATCCGGCACAAGACCACGGTCGCCGCCGCCGGGTATCTGCTCCACGGCAATGGCGAACGCTACCTCAAGCAGCCCGAGACCATGATCCGGCTGTTCGAGCGCTGGCCGCACGCCATCGCCGCCACGCGCGAGGTCGCCGATGCCTGCAATTTCAGCCTCGACGAGCTGCGCTACGAATATCCCGAGGAAATCTACCCCGACGGGCAGAGCCCCCAGCAATTCCTCGAAGGCGAGACCTGGAAGGGGGCGGAGTGGCGTTATCCCGGCGGCTTGCCCGACAGCGTGCGCCAGACGCTCGAGCGCGAGCTGGCGCTGATCGGCAAGCTCGAGCTTGCGCGCTATTTCCTCACCATCAAGGACATCGTCGATTATGCGCGCGGGGTCGACCCGCCCATCCTGTGCCAGGGGCGCGGCAGCGCGGCCAATTCGGCCGTGTGCTACTGCCTCGGCATTACCAGTGTCGACCCGGCCAAGCATGCGCTGCTGTTCGACCGCTTCATCTCCGAAGAGCGCAAGGAGCCGCCCGATATCGACGTCGATTTCGAGCATGAGCGGCGCGAGGAGGTGATCCAGTACATCTATCGCAAATACGGTCGCCACCGCGCGGGCCTGTGCGCCACGGTGATCCATTATCGCCCGCGCATGGCGATCCGCGAGGTGGGCAAGGCGATGGGGCTGACCGAGGATGTCACCGCCGCGCTGGCCAAGACCGTCTGGGGGGGGTGGGGCCGCGAGATCAGCGAACGCCACGCGGCGGAAACCGGCATGGACGTGACCGATCCGCACCTGCGACGTGTCCTCAAGCTGACCGAGCAAATGATTGGTATGCCACGCCATCTATCCCAGCATGTCGGCGGGTTCATCCTTACCGAAGGCGCGCTGACCGAGACCGTGCCGATCGGCAATGGCGCCATGCCCGAGCGCACGTTCATCGAGTGGGACAAGGACGATATCGAGGCGCTGGGCATCCTCAAGGTCGATGTCCTGGCGCTGGGCATGCTGACCTGCATCCGCAAGTGCCTCGACCTGCTCGACGACCATCACAATCGCCCGCTGACGCTGGCCAGCGTCCCGCGCGAGGACCCTGAAACCTATGCCATGCTGCGCAAGGGCGATTCGCTCGGCGTGTTCCAGGTCGAAAGCCGAGCGCAGATGAACATGCTGCCGCGTTTGCGTCCGCGTGAATTCTACGACCTGGTGATCCAGGTTGCCATCGTGCGCCCGGGGCCGATCCAGGGTGATATGGTGCATCCCTATCTCAAACGCAGGCGCGGGGCGGAACAGGTGGTCATACCGGCCCCGAGCCCCAGGCATGGTCCGCCCGATGAGCTTTCAAGCATTCTCGAGCGCACATTGGGCGTGCCGATCTTCCAGGAACAGGCGATGAAAATCGCGCTCGACGCGGCGAAATTCTCCTCGCTCGAGGCCAACCGGCTGCGCAAGGCCATGGCGACCTTCCGCAGCCGCGGCATGGTCGACGAATTGCAGGACATGATGGTCGAGCGCATGGTCCACCGGGGCTACGATCGCGACTTCGCGCAGCGCTGCTTCAACCAGATCCGCGGCTTCGGCGAATACGGCTTCCCCGAAAGTCACGCGGCCAGCTTCGCACATCTCGTCTATGTGTCGAGCTGGCTCAAATGCCACTTCCCCGCCGCTTTCGGCTGCGCGCTGCTCAACTCGCAGCCGATGGGCTTTTATGCCCCGGCACAGATCGTGCGCGATGCGGTGGAGCACGGGGTGACGGTGCTGCCGGCGGATGTGAATTGCTCGCAGTGGGAGTGCACGCTGGAAGAGATTGACGAAGAAATTCCTGCTTCCCGTCGCCCCTGCGAAGGCAGGGGCCCATCTAACGCTAATTCTTTAGCGTACGCTTATCTGGATCCCCGCCTTCGCGGGGATGACGAACGGGAGGGGCGGGGCAGGATGGACACCCACATCGCCCTGCGGCTCGGTCTACGACAGGTCGATGGCCTGCCCGAAGCCGTGGCGGCGCGACTGATTGCCGAACGCGAGGAACGCGGGCGCTACGCCGACGTCGCGGCGCTGAGAGACCGTGCCGGCATCGGTCCGGCGCATATCGAGCGGCTTGCGAGCGCGGACTGCTTCGGTTCGATCAACCTCTCGCGGCGCCAGGCCCTGTGGGATGCGCGCAGCATCGTCGGCGCGCCCGATCTGCCGCTGTTCGCTGCCGCTGCAGCGCGCGACGAGGGCGCAGAGGCCCCACGCACGCGGCTTCCCCAGATGCCGCTCAGCGAGGAAGTCGTGGCGGATTACCAGACCACGCGCCTCAGCCTGAAGGCGCACCCGATGGCCTTCCTGCGCGCCAGCCTGGCCGAGCGCGGCTTCGTGCGCGCCTGCGACCTGCGCGCGCGCAAGCTGCGCTCCATGGTCCATGTCGCAGGCGTGGTGCTGATCCGCCAGCGGCCCGGTTCGGCCAAGGGCGTGTGCTTCATCACGCTGGAGGACGAAACCGGCGTCATCAATCTCGTCGTCTGGCCGGATCTCAAGGAAAAACAGCGCCGTGTGGTGATGGGTTCGCGCCTGATGGAGGTGCGTGGACGGGTCGAATATGACGACGAGGTAATCCACGTCATCGCGCAGCACATGACCGATGCGACCGATCAGCTCTATCGCCTGTCCGACGACATGCTCGATGCGCCGGTCGCACGCGCCGATCATGTCACCTCGCCGCTGCCTGCCAAGGTCAATCCGCGCGACAATCTCAGGGAAGGCAAGGACGATCCCTATCGACCCGTCGAACCGTGGGAGGAACCGCCGCCGGGCAATCGCGAATGCGGATGGCGGGGCGGGCACCCGCGCGACGTGAGGATCATTCCCCCGAGCCGCGACTTCCACTAGGGGCCGCCACATGATCGATGCCGAGAAGCTCGTCGCCTTCGCGCTGGTGACCGCGACCACCAGCCTGGTGCCGGGGCAGTCGATGCTGTTCGTCATGGGGCAGGCGATCTGGCGCGGCGCGCGCTCGGGCTGGGCGGCGCTGCTGGGGATGCAGATCGGTTACCTCGCCTGGTGGGTGCTGGCCGCATTCGGGCTCGGGACGCTGGCGGCGACCTATCCGCTCGCCTTCCGCATGCTGGCCTTCGCCGGGATCGGCTATCTCGCCTGGCTCGGCGTGCAGGCGATCCGCCACTCCTTCCATCCGGAGGGCGACGCGCCATCACCCGCCCGGCAGCCATCGCGCCATGCCTTTCGCGACGGGATATTCATCGCCATCGGCAATCCTAAATCGCTGATCTACATGGTCGCGATCATCCCGCCCTTCGTCGATCCAGGCTCGGCAATCGGCCCGCAGATCGTGATTTTAGCGGTGCTGGCGCTGGCGATCGATCTGCCGATCGGCGCGCTCTACATCGTCGCCGGCCAACGGCTCGCGCGCCTGATGGAGCGCGCCGCGACCCGCCGCTGGATCGATCGTGGCATCGGAGCGCTGTTCCTGGTGATCTCGGCACTGGTTCTGGCCGAACTGCTGGAGAGCGGGTTGTGAAGCTGACGATATCGCGGAGTATCGGGACATTCGCCGGCGACCGGCGCATGGTCCTGCTGCTGATACTCGCAGCCTGCCTGCTTGCCGGACGCGCATGGCTGGCCGCACATCCGCAGCACGATCCCTGGGCTCCGCTCGACCTGCGCCACCCGGTGGGCTGGGCGACCGAGGCCAAGCTGCGCGCGCTGCGCGACGACGTTCGCGCATGCCGCGCGGTGCTCGAACGCAGCGATATCGCGCACGAGGTGCTCGAACCGGCGGGCGAGGGCGCGTGCCGCAGAGAGGACCGCACCCGGCTCGGCGACTTACCGCTCTCGCCGGCGACCACGCCGGTCACCTGTCCGGCCGCGATCGCGCTGCTCCTGTGGGAACGAGACTTTCTCGACCCGTCAGCACGACGCATCTTCGATTCGGGAATTGCCGAAATAGAGCACCTTGGCGCCTATTCCTGCCGCCGCCTCTATGGGCGCGACGAGGGTCCGTGGAGCGAGCACGCCACCGCCAATGCGCTGGATATCGCCGGTTTCGTGCTTGAGGATGGCACGCGCATCAGCGTGCTGCGCGACTGGCGAGGCGAGGGCGACGAGGCGCGCTTCCTGCGCGAGGTGCGCGACGGGGCCTGCGGCAGCTTCGCCACCGTCCTCTCGCCCGACTACAACGCCGCGCATGCCGACCATTTCCATTTCGATATGAGCCCGCGCTGGCGTGGGGTGTGTCGCTAGCCGGGCGAAGCGCAATCGACCTCGTTGGTTTCAAAGCGATCGTCCGACTGTTCCATCGTCCATTACGGAGCGCGCGATAGCACCAGGCCGATACTGTCGGTCGATATGAGGATCTCCTCCGGTCCGGCCCATTCGACCAGCGGACTCGCGTGGAGAACCCTCAGCGCATCCCACTGGACCGGCATCTCGGCCGAACCCTGCCGCTTTTCGCCAAGCTCGTTGCAATCCGTCGGTGTGGACGGAACGGCAGGGCCAGAGGTTTTCAGTAGACGCCCCTCTTCGGAATAGCTGTAGGCGAAATCATATTGCACGCAGCGCGTGTAGCTGGCCCGGCCATCGGCGAAGCGCACGCGTCCGGGCACGTCCGACAGGCCGATGCCGGCATAGCCGTTGCCGTCGAGATAGCGCGTTACGCCGACCATGCGCCAATTGCCTTCGAGTTCGGCAGGGCGCGGCAGGAATTCGAGCCTGCGCTCGTCTGGGCGCTGAAGCAGGAGTTCCTTCCCGTTTGCCCTCAGGAGGAGCTTGCCGTCTGGCAGTCGCTCGACCGTCGGTGATTTCCGGAAGAAGCCGAACAGCGCAGCATCGCGCGCCTCGCGTTCTTCGCCGCAGCCCATGGCGGTCTGAATGCCTTCGTCGGGTCTGGGTTCGAACCTGCCATCGACGACTACGCCTGCTGCGCCCGAATAATTGCATTCGATCCGCAGCGAGACTCCGCTGTCGCCGAAATCGGCAAAGGCGACACGGGTCGCGCCGCGAAGCCGCGCGGGCTCGTAATCGTCGAAGCTGACGATGTCCCATTTACCCTCGATTTCGCGACTGCTGGCGACTGGCACGGCCGAGGGAGCCGGCGAAGAGCCCGCACCCGAGGCGAGCTCGCCTTCGGTGCTGTCGCCTTCTTGGACCGCGGGAATGCATGCTAAGACCGCGGCCGTGCAACAGCACGCCATCAGGGCGGCAAGGGGCTTCTCGAACATACGTGTTCTCCGTAAGCGAAGAACGTTAGGGCAAGCTACCTGTTTCCGTGCTGAACCGGCGATCTAAGCTTCGAGCGAGTATCCGGCGCTTCGGACCGTGCGGACGGGATCCTTGGCCCCCTCGATCTCGATGGCTTTGCGCAGGCGGCGGATATGGACATCGACCGTGCGCAGTTCGATCTCGCTCTCGGTGCCCCACACGCCGTCGAGCAATTGCCCGCGACTGAATACGCGGCCCGGACTTTCCATGAAGAATTTGAGCAGGCGGTATTCCGTCGGGCCGAGCTGGAGCGTGCGGCCACGCCGTGTCACCTTGTGCGCCACCGGGTCGAGCGTGATGTCACCCACTTCGATGCTTTCGCCCGCAAGCGCCGGGCGGATGCGGCGCATCACGGCAGCAACGCGGGCGAGCAATTCGCGCGGCGAAAAGGGCTTCGTCAGATAATCGTCGGCCCCGGTATCGAGTCCGCGAACGCGATCGTCCTCGGCCTCGCGCGCGGTCAGCATGATGATCGGGACGTGCGCGGTTTCCTTGTCGCGGCGCAGGCGACGGCAGACCTCGATCCCGCTGGTCCCCTCGATCATCCAGTCGAGGATGACGAGGTCGGGAACATCCTCGGAAGCGAGCAGCAGAGCTTCATCGCCATCGGAAGTCGTGCGGACCTGATAGCCTTCGTTGGTGAAGCGATATTCGAGCAGTTCGGAGAGGGCCGGATCGTCCTCTACCAGGAGCAGTTTGGCGGCGTGCAAGTCCTTGCCTTTCCGGGAAGTTTCAACTTCGGTCTGCAAGGCTTTATGACCTCCGCACTACAATTTTGTGTCAACCATCCTCGTCGACCGGATAGTTGCCGGTTGCCGCGAAGTGCACCATTTCGGCGACATTGGTCGCATGGTCGCCGATACGCTCGAGATTGCGCGCGATGAACAGCATCTGTGCAGCACTCGAAATGGTCGAAGGATTTTCGACCATGTGGCTGACGAGGTTGCGGAAAATCGAATTGTAGAACGCATCGACCTTCTCGTCCGCCGCGATCACTTCGCGCGCCAGTTCGGCATCGCGCGCAGCATAGGCGGTCAGCACGTCGTGAACCATTTCCGCAGCGACCTCGGCCATGGCCGGAAGCAGGGTAAGCGGCTCGAACTGCTTGCGATTGCCGCCGATTTGCTTGCTCGCCTTGGCGATATTCTTGGAATAGTCGCCGATACGTTCCACGACGCCAGCGATCTTTAGTGCGGCGATCACTTCGCGAAGATCGTCGGCCATCGGCGCACGCAGGGCAATGATCCGCACGGCGAGCTTGTCGATCTCGCTCTCGAGAGCGTCGATCTTCTTGTCGCCTTTTATGACCTTGTCCGAAAGCTCGTCGTCGCCTTTGACTAGCGCTTCGAGGGACCGGGCGATCGCGGCTTCGGCAAGGCCGCCCATTTCGGCGATCAGCCCGCGCAGACGGGTGATGTCCTCGTCGAAGGCCTTTACAGTGTGTTCGTGCATCGAGTTCATAATCTTATCCGTAGCGGCCCGTGATGTAATCCTGGGTGCGCTGCTCGTGCGGATTCGTGAATATGTCAGAAGTCCGGCCATATTCCACCATTTTTCCCAGGTGGAAGAACGCAGTACGCTGGCTGACCCGAGCAGCCTGCTGCATCGAGTGGGTCACGATGACGATCGCGAATCGACCGCTCAGTTCGGCAATCAGCTCTTCGATTTTCGCGGTTGCGATCGGATCCAGCGCCGAACAGGGTTCGTCCATCAGGATGACTTCGGGATCGACCGCGATGGCGCGCGCGATGCACAGGCGCTGCTGCTGACCGCCCGACAAGGCAGTGCCACTGTCCTGCAGCCGGTCCTTCACCTCTTCCCACAAACCGGCGCGCTTGAGCGACTTCTCGACGATCGCATCGAGTTCGTCCTTGCCTTCGGCCAGTCCGTGGATCTTCGGCCCATAGGCGATATTGTCGTATATCGATTTGGGGAAGGGATTGGGTTTCTGGAACACCATTCCCACACGCGCGCGCAATTGCACGACATCCATGCCCGAACGGTAGATGTCCTGGCCGTCGAGATCGATCTCGCCTTCGACCCGCGCCGTGGGAATCGTATCGTTCATGCGGTTGAGCGTGCGCAGGAACGTCGATTTGCCGCAGCCCGACGGGCCGATGAACGCGGTGACGTATTCGGTCGGGATGTCGATCGAAACGTCGTCGATCGCCTTTTTGTCGCCGTAGAAGACGGAGACACCCTTCGCGCTCATCTTCGCTTCGGTCTTCTCGAGGTTGTCGTGGACTACGGTCACCAGGTTTTCTCGAATTTGTTGCGCAGGTAGATAGCGAGCCCGTTCATAACGAGCAGGAACAGCAATAGCACGATGATCGCCGCGCTGGTGCGTTCCACAAAGCCGCGGTCGATTTCGTCGGACCACAGGAAAATCTGCATAGGCAGCACCGTGGCCGGCGATGTGAAGCCGTCGGGCGGGGTGGCGACGAATGCGCGCATGCCGATCATCAGCAGCGGGGCGGTTTCGCCCAGCGCGCGGGCCATACCGATAATCGTGCCGGTCAGGATGCCGGGCAGCGCCAGCGGCAGGACATGGTGGAACACGACCTGCACGGGCGATGCGCCCACCGCGAGTGCCCCGTCGCGGATGCTGGGCGGCACCGCCTTGATTGCGTTACGGCCCGAAATCACGATTACGGGCATGGTCATGAGCGCGAGCGTCATCCCGCCGATGACCGGCGCAGATCGCAGGTTCGGGAACAGGGTCAGAAATACGGCGAGACCGAGCAGGCCGAAAATGATCGAGGGAACTGCCGCGAGGTTGTTGATCGACAGCTCGATGAAGTCGGTCCATTTGTTCTTTGGCGCATATTCTTCAAGGTAAAGCGCCGCGAGGACGCCGATCGGGAAGGCCAAGAGCAGCGTGACGATCATCGTCAGCATCGAGCCCTTGAGCGCACCCCAGATGCCGACCTGCTGGGGATTGGTCGCGTCCGAGCGGGTCAGGAACCCGCCATCGAAATTCTTCTCGATCTGGCCGCGTTCGTAGAGCTGGGTCGCGAGCGCCTGCATATCTTGCGAGCCTTCGCCCTCATAACCCGAGGCAAGATCCGCCGATGCGGGGAGAGAGAAAGTTACCTCCTCGCGCAGGATCGACGGATCGGCCATGATCGCCGCAGCCACATCGCGCCAGGCCTGCGAGCCGACTTGCTGCGCCGCTTCCTCGCCCAATTCCTCTTCCGCGAAGAAGCGCACGACATCGCGGAGGCCCTGCGCTTCTAGCGTGGCGAGGGCACCGGACTGCTCCATGGATGCAGGGTCGACCGCGATCCCGGCCTCTGTGAAATCCACCGGAACCTGCAGTTCCACTCGCTGGAAACCGCCGATCCCGTTGAAGGTCATCGTCGCCAGGAGGAACAAGAGCACTGCAACCGAGAACAGGATCGCGGTCAGGCCGATAGCCTTGAACCGCCGTTCGGCAGCATAGCGTTTCTTGAGCCGCGCCTCGAAGGCGGGCGTGCGGGTAGGGGCGACGCGCTCACTCATAAGCTTCGCGATACCTTTTGACCACGCTGAGCGCGATGAAGTTGAGGCCGAGCGTGACCATGAACAGCACGAATCCCAGTGCGAATGCGCTGAGCGTTGCCGGGTGATCGAAGCTGCCTTCACCGGTCAGCATCTTGACGATCTGGACGGTCACCGTGGTCATCCGATCGAGAGGATTGGCCGACAGGTTGGCGGCGGTCGAGGCGGCCATCACCACGATCATCGTTTCGCCGATGGCGCGGCTGATGGCGAGCATGATCCCGGCGACGATGCCGGGCAGTGCAGCGGGCACAAGAACGCGGCGGATGGTCTCGCTGGTGGTTGCGCCCATGGCAAGGCTGCCGTCACGCATTGCTTGCGGGACCGCGGTGATGCTGTCGTCGGCCATCGAGGAGACGAAAGGAATGATCATCACACCCATGACGAGGCCGGCCGCCAGCGCGCTTTCGGTCGAGGGATTGCTTGCACCGAGCGAGAGGGCGATGTCGCGGATCGCAGGCGCAATGGTGAGTGCGGCAAAGTACCCATAGACCACGGTCGGAACGCCGGCGAGAATCTCGAGCGTCGGCTTGATCCACTTGCGCAGCGTCGGATTGGCATATTGGGTGAGGTAAATCGCGCTCATCAAGCCGAGCGGGATCGCCACGATCATCGCGATTATCGCGCCGATGAAAAGCGTACCCCAGAATAGCGGAACGGCGCCGTAGCGGGTCGGATCGGGATTGTCCGGATTGGCCATGGGGTCGGGGCCCCAATGCGTCCCGAACAGGAAGTCGATCGGCGAAACCATCCCGAAGAAGCGGGCGGTCTCGAATACGAGGCTTGCAAGGATACCGATCGTGGTCAGGATCGCCACCAGCGAGGCGGCCAGCAGGATCGCCATCACGATCCGTTCGACCTTGGTCCGCGCCGCGAAATCGGGTTTCAGGCGGAGGAAGGCATAGGTCCCCCCGAGAAACGCAATCAGTGCGGTGACCGCAATCCCGATCAGATTGTAATGCGACAGCGCCTCGCGATAGGGTTCGACAAGCGCGGCGGCTTGTGGGTTGAACACGGCCGGAGCGGCGCCGGTCGCAACGGCGCGCGCTTCATTGAGAATGGTCTGGCGCTGGAACCCGAAATCGGGAAGATCGGCAGCTGCCGGGCTGGCCAGTACCGATTGGCCTACAAGGCCGGGCGCGATCACGCTCCACAGCGCGACGAATGCCAGGACGGGAAGAATGATCCAGAGCGCGACATACCACGCGTGATAATTCGGCAGACTGGCGATTCTGCCGTTGGCGCTATCGCGCCGAAAGGTCCATGCACGAGCGCGAGCCGCCAACCATCCGGCGAGCCCGAGCCCGAGGGCCAGGAAGAGCAGGATAGCTGGCGACATGCGTTACATTCAACCTTACTTGAGCTGCGCGCCGTCGAGCGTCGTGAACTCGGTGGCTGCCTTCAGGTTGGCCGCCATAACGTCATCGGGCGAAGCCACAAGGCCGATCTTGGCAAGATCACCATCCTTCGACCACATCTTGGTCCACTGGAGGAGATATTCCTTCAGGCCCGGGATCGCATCGAGGTGTGCCTTCTTGACGTAAACGTAGAGCGGACGGGCACCGGGATATTCGAAGCTCGAAATGTTTTCGTAGGTCGGGGCGACGCCATTCATGTTGAGGCCCTGCACCTTGTCGGCATTCTCTTCGAGATAGCTGTAGCCGAAGACACCCACGGCGTTGGGATTGCCCTCGATCTTCTGGACGATCAGATTGTCCTGTTCGCCCTGGTCGACATAGGCGCCGTCCGAACGGACTTCGGTGCAGATCTGGGTGTAGCGATCCTCGTCGCTCTCCTTGAGAGCCTCCAAGTCCTCATTGGTCTCGCAACCGGCTTCAAGGACGAGTTCCTTCAACGCGTCGCGGGTGCCCGACGTCGAGGGCGGACCGTAGACCAGAATGGGCTGGTCGGGCAGCGACGGGTCGACATCCGACCAGGTCTGGTTGGTCTGCTCGCCGCCATAGGGCGATGCGGCAAGCGCTTCGTAAACCTGCTTGGGCGTCAGGTTCATCTCGATGCCGCCCTGTGCCGAAGCGAAAGCGATTCCGTCGAGGCCGACCTGCAATTCGATCACATCGGTCACGCCATTGTCCTGGCAGTCGGCGAATTCGCTCGCTTTCATGCGGCGCGAGGCATTGGTCATATCGGGAGTGTCGGCGCCGACGCCCGAGCAAAACAGCTTCATGCCGCCCCCGGTGCCGGTCGATTCGATGATCGGCGACTTGAATTCGGGATTCGAACGCACGAAGGCTTCCGAGACCGCCTTGGCGAAGGGGAAGACGGTCGACGAGCCGACGGCGCGGATCGAATCCCGCGACGCGGAGTCACCGCCATTGCTGCCGCATGCGGCGAGAGCAGCGGCCGAAACCGCAGCGAAGATAAGGGATTTGGTCTTGGTCATGAGATGCCTCTTGGGTTTGTAGCTAGCGGCGCAAAAGCGACTCAATGTTACATGGTTGCGACAATAATCTGACCCGGTCCGTCATATGGCGGGTTTCGATCGCATGAGGGCCAGCGGTCAAAAGTCGATCTGGGCGCGCAGGCCGACAGCATCCACGCCATAGGACGTGTCGCCAGTGGACGTGGCCAGCACGGCGTCGGTGTAGTCAAGCCGGCCGTAGTTGACCATGAATGCGGTATAGTCGGTCGGCTTCCAGATCAGCGAGGCGAAATAGCCTGCCTGTTTTCCGCCGAGGATACCGGCATCGTTGAGATCGAGGTGGTCGAAGCGCAGGTTGAACTGAACCGAGCCCATGCCGCCTTCGCCGACCGGGGCATTCGGCTTGGTGCGGTCGAACTTGCCGCCCTTGTATCCACGCGAATCGTCGGTGAGAAACACGCCCGCCTCGACATATCCGCCGAAGAAGGTCGGATCGATGGCCATGCCCGGCATATCGACCTTGTGCCAGTACCCCTCGGCCGCAGCGTGGAAGCGACCCACAACGGCGGCACCTTCGAGGCCGAAGCCCATTTCGCTATCCGCGCCAAGCCGGTCGGTGTTTACGAACCGCTCCGAAGTGAAGTGCACCAGCGGACGCTGGCGGTACCTAACGGTTGCCGCGGGATCGTCGATATCGTTGTAATGGAACGAGCCGCCGAAATGCAGCTGCGCATCGCCGGCCTTGGGCATGAAGACGAGGCGTGCGTCGACGCCGCGATTCTTGCTGTCGGTGTCGTCGAAATTGTCGGTAAAAACACCGGCCTGTGCGAGCAGCGGGCCATTGGCGTACTGTATCGAAGCGCCGATACGACGTTCGAAACCGAAGGCATCCGTGAAGGCGGCGCGTTCGATGAAGGTGGTGTGCAGGCTGCTGGTCAGCTCTTCGAGCGACTGGAAATTGTTGTGATGGCCGATGGCGATCTTGATCGGGCCGTCCTCGTAGGAGAGAATGGCGTCGGCGACCTCGACTTCGTTACCGGCGAAATCGACCTCGAATTTGTAACCGAAACCGCCAGGGATATCGCCCGATGCGCCGAGGCGTGCGCGGCGAACTTCGTTACCGAAACCATCGCTTGCGCCGGTCGATTCAGGAGCATCGGTCCAGCCTGCATCGTACATCAGGCGGCCTCGCGGCTTGAAGCTCCATCCGTCGCGCTTTTCAAGGGTCGCCACGACGGGGTCGGGCTTCGCTGCCACGGCTTCTGCGTGGGCAGCGATGGTCGCGTCCTGCGCTTCGTTCGCGGCTTTGGCGGATTCCAGCGCATCTTCAAGCTGGTCGACACGGGCACTCATCGCGGCGAGTTGATCGCGCAATTGGGCCAATTCTTCGGCCGAAACGGTTGCATCCTGAGCAAGCACCGGTGTGGCCATGGTGCAGCAAAGCGCCGCAGCCGCCACGGAGAGGCGGTGGGTACGGGTCATCGAAGCGGTTCCTTTGAAGGGAAAGTTGCGTTTCGGCGACGCCTCTATGACCACTAAATTACATTAATGTGACACTTCGGCACTGACTTTGTGACGTCTGATACAACCGCATGAAAAACAGCCAATTGCGTCGGATCAAGTTTCTGCCTCCTCGCGTTCCAGCGGTAGGGTAACCGTGACGCGCGTGCCCTCGCCAAGCGTGCTGTCGATGTCCAACCGTCCGCGATGGCGTTCGACGATATGCTTGACGATGGCGAGCCCGAGGCCCGTGCCCCCCGAGGCGCGGCTTCGGCCGGGATCCGTGCGATAGAACCGACGGGTGAGGTGGGGAATGTGCTCGGGCGCAATTCCATCGCCGCGGTCGGTGACCGTCATTCGCAGGCGATTTTGTCCCTTGGGATGCAAGCGGACGGTAACGGGCTGGCTTGGCGAGCCATATTTGAAGCCGTTGTCGACCAGGTTGCGAACGAGTTGTTCGAGCTGCTGCTGGTCACCGCGAATCGTGAATTCGCCCGTCGCTTCGAAATCGAGCCACTTGCTGCGATTTCCACCAGCCGCATCATGTGCCGCGCGTTCTGCGAGCTTGGCGAATTCGAGCGTGTGTTCGGGTAGATCGTGCTTTTCTGCTTCGATCCTAGACAGCGACATCAGATCGCTGACGAGGTCCTGCAAACGCTTGGCTTCGCGCTGGATCGTGCCGAGAAATTTGTCGGCCATCTTGGGATCGAGGTTCTCGACATCTTCGCGCAGCGTTTCGACGTAGCCGATGATCGCGGCCAGCGGCGTGCGCAATTCGTGGCTGGCATTTGCGACGAAATCGGTGTGCGCGCGGGCGATATCGGCTTCGGCGGTCTTGTTGACGAACTCGATGACGGCGAGTTCGCCTGGCAGGGTCTTGCGGTTGATCCGCCAGATGTCGGTCCGGCGGGCGAGGCCGCGGACCACCGCGCCGCCTTCTGCATTGCGCTCGAGCAGGCGGATGGCTTCCGGCTGGCGCAGCGCCATTCGCACGTCCTGTCCGACGATGTGGCCGCCCAACAGCTTGCGCGCCGAGAGATTGGCGATGACCACGCGGTCGCGCTCCGTGATTACGACGGGCGTCTCGGAGTGCTCGAAAAGGTCGGCCATATTGTCCCGGGTGAAGGCACGGCCCGACGACACTTCTTTGACCTCTGGCGGACGCGCCGCAACGAGATAGAGCGAGCCGATCCAGACTATCAGGACAAGGCCGACATAGACGAGGTCGATCTCTAGCGTTGCAAGGATCGTGCAGGCGGCGACTGCCAGCACGAATCCGGACCAGGGAAAGCTTCGCTTGCTCATGGCCGCGCGGCTTAGCGAGGGGCGGCACTGCGCGCCAGCGGCTTTTCGAAACTTGGGGAAGGTGGTGACCCGTACGGGAATCGAACCCGTGTTTCAGCCGTGAAAGGGCCGCGTCCTAACCGCTAGACGAACGGGCCACATGCGTGGCGCTTTTCGCGGATTGCCAAGGCAATACCGCCACCGTGGTGACCCGTACGGGAATCGAACCCGTGTTTCAGCCGTGAAAGGGCCGCGTCCTAACCGCTAGACGAACGGGCCACACCCGCTTGGCGGGTCGGTGGCGTGGCGGGCCAATTAGGCGCGGGGGTGCGGGCCGTCAACCCTCGAATGCGTGCATTTTCGTCAATCGGCCCAGGCGGCATCCTCGAGGTGCAGCTCGGCCTGCGGTCTGCTACCCCAATCGTCGATCTTGACCCGCCCCGCAAGCCACAGTCGGCGACCGCGCGAGCCGTGCAGGAGGGCTTGACCCATATCGCTGTCGGCGGCGCGAAAGGCGATGCCCTTGAAACTCTTGCCATCGTCGCCGGCCGCGATCAGGCGAACATGGTCCATCCCCACGATATCGCATTTGACGAGCCGGACCGGTCCCACGGCGACGCGCGGACCGGGCCAGCCGACGCCATAGGGTCCGGCTTGTTCGAGCGACTGCACCAACTCGGGCGTCAATCCGCCTGGGGCGACCGCGAGGTCGAGCGCCATTGCGCGGTTTGCCGAGGCGCGCGCGACCTGGCTTTCGAGTGCCGCGTCGAGCCATTCGGCGAGCGCGTCGACCTTGTCTGCGGCCACGGTCAGTCCGGCGGCCATCGCATGTCCGCCGCCCGCGACCAGCAATCCCTCGTCGCGTGCGCGGATTATCGCAGCGCCAAGGTCGACCCCGGCGACCGAGCGCCCGGAACCCTTGCCGGTCTCGCCATCGAGGGCCACCACCAGCGAGGGCTTGCCAGTCTTTTCCTTGATCCGGCCGGCGACGATGCCGATCACACCGGGGTGCCAGCCTTCGCCCGCGAGCAGGTGGACGGCACGGTTGTGTTGCGCTGCCAGTTGTTCTTCAGCCGCTTCCTGTACCGCCGCCTCGATCGTGCGGCGCTCTTCGTTGAGGGCGGACAATTGCGCGGCGATTTCGCGCGCTTCCTCGGGATCTTGCGTGGTCAGCAGGCGAACACCCAGAGTGGACTCGCCTACGCGTCCGCCGGCATTGATGCGCGGTCCTAGGGCAAAGCCGAGGTCGGAACAGGCGGGAGCGCGCTTGAGCCGGCTCGCATCGATCAACGCGCCCATGCCGATATTGTCGCGCCGGGCCATAACCTTGAGGCCTTGCGAAACGAATGCGCGGTTGAGGCCGTGCAAAGCGGCGACATCGGCCACCGTACCCAGCGCCACGACATCGAGCAGGGACAGCAGGTCGGGCTCTTTGCGCTGCGCGAAAAAGCCGCGTTCACGCAAGGTGCGGACCAATGCGATCGCAAGCAGGAAGGCGACGCCGACAGCGGCGAGGTGGCCATGCGCCGCGGCCTCGTCTTCTTCGTCCAGCCGGTTGGGATTGACCAGAGCGACCGTCTTGGGAAGTTCGGCGGAGCATTTGTGGTGGTCGACCACGATAACGTCGATGCCGGCTTCATGCGCCATACCAAGCGCCTCGTGCGCCATGGCCCCGCAATCGACTGTCACGATCAGGCTGGAACCGGCCTCGCCGAGCTTGACCAGCGCCTCGCCGGAGGGGCCATAGCCTTCGAGCAGGCGGTCGGGGATGTAGTATCCCGCCTCCGTTCCCAGATCGCGCAACAGGCGGATCAACAATGCCGAACTGGTCGCCCCGTCGACGTCGTAATCGCCGTAGATCGTGATCGTCTCGCCCGCGATGACCGCCTGCGCGATCCGGTCTGCGGCAACATCCATGTCACGGAACACCGATGGGTCGGGCAGGAAATTGCGAAGTGTGGGATTACGATGGCGCTCGAGATCCTCGGGCTCGACCCCGCGCGACAGCAAGAGCTGCCGGACGATATCGTCTTCCAATGCGGATCGGCTACCCAATTCCATATTCCCCCCCCGCCAGCGCCAGGCGCGACCGGTGAGAGAAGAGGAAACCCCGAAAACATGCGAGAGGGCCTGCGATGCCATGTGGTCGACAATAGCTGCTGCGTGCGGGCGGCGATAGTTCCGCCGATTGACAATCGACAGGCGCTGGCGATGCTTCATCGATGTCCACAGACCCACTGCTCATCATCTGGCACAGTCGTACCGGAACCAGCGAACAGATCGCTCGCGCGGCAAACCGGGGTTCGGGGGAGGGCGGTCGCCTAATGCGCGCCGCCGACGTCTCGCCGGAAGATCTCCTCGCGGCCGGCGGGTATCTGTTCTGTTGCCCGGAAAATCTAGCCAGCATGAGCGGTGAAATGAAGGAGATGTTCGACCGCTGCTACTACCCCGTCCTCGGGCGGATCGAAGGCAGACCCTATGCCACGGTCATCGCCGCCGGTTCCGATGGGGAAGGCGCCCAGCGGCAGATCGATCGAATCGCAACGGGTTGGCGGCTCAAGCGCGTGACCGAACCGTGGATCGAGATGATGGATGCGCAGGAGCCGGAAGAAATCCTGGCCCCGAAGACGGTCGATGAAGCGTCGCTGGACAGGGCGGCCGAACTCGGAGCGGCGCTGGCCGAAGGGATTGCGCAGGGCATCTTCTGAAGTTCATCCGATCTCGATCATAAACCCCATGCGGACTCGACGGGGTATCGGATTGCGGTCAAGGTTGCGGTCATGGGGGAGAAGGGCGGCGGCAAACGGTGATGGACCACGCGCGAAGCGGCAGAAAGCATGCGCCGGCCGCGCGCGGCTTGGTGCTCTTGTTCGAACATGGGAGCCGGCCCGACCGCGAAACCATTCGAGCGGCATTGGCGCATCACCCCCGCATCTCGATCAGCCACGATCCCGCCATCGCTGCGCATGCGCCGCATGTCGTGGTTCGAAAGGATCCTTCGGAAGACGATTCCGATTGGCTCGAATTGCTTGCCGATGGATTGACCTTCGACCTGTTCGGCATGTGTCCGGGGCCCGGAATCGCCATTCCGGAAATCGAATATCTGTTCAATTGCGAAGTCGAAAGCGAGGCGTCGGGCGAAGCGCTCGGGCTCTTTCCCGGTCCGCATATCGCGCATGGTGCGAAGGCTCTGCCCATCGTGCGCACACTCCTGGGCCTGGGTGCCGCACTGACCAGGTCACTCGACGGCATCAGGACCGTCTGCTGGCCACCCGCGCGTTCGGCGATTGCTCCGAGATTCTTCGCCCGGACTGTCGATGCCTGGCTTGCCGGCGGGCCGTTCCCCGCTCTCGGCATGCTCGGTATGCGCTTCGACGAGCGAGGGGCGCTGACCACCGAGGGGCTGGATTTTTTTATCGGCAGCGAAATGGCGATCGAGCCCGGCTTGTGCACCGATAGAACCGCGGCAACGCGTCTCGCCGTGCGTGTCGTACACGAACTGGTAGGTCGCGAATGCTTGTCGGCCAGCCGCGAATTCGTAACCGAGGCCGGCGACACGCTATTGCTCGTACCCGATCCCGACGCAGGACTTATCCGGATCACCCGCGCTTAGGCTCTCGTGAAGGGACGGGCACCAAACCAAGCAACGATCCCTCGAAAACGTCTCCCGTTTCGGGCGGTCAACCGGCGCGGTTCGCCGCAACACGATCCCGGTCTGCAGAGGCATCATCTCCTACCCCGCCAATTGCTGGGTGAGGCGTGTTTCGAGCCGCTGTTCGATATTCTGGGCGCAGATCGAATCGGCTTCGACGATTTTCGCCTGAACGGTCTGCTGTTGCCAGCGAGCGAAGAAGCCGCCCTGCGGCTCGCGCTACCGCTTCACCGGGGGCCGCATCGCAATTACAACCAGATGGTCATCGAACGCGTTGGCAGCGTCGAAAGGCAATGGTCGCGCCAGAATCTTGCCGACCCGCACGGGGCGGCGCAGATGGCGCTGATGCGGCTCGCCGTGCTCCAGCGCGCCCTGCGTCGGCGGCTGCTCGACGAACGCAAACCGCTGCGGCTCAACCGCAGGGACCCGCTCGGAAGGGGAATCGATTTCTCCGACCTCGATGCGATGGCCGAAGTCTTGTGGGGCGCGACTGCGCCCTAAGCGGTCGCCTTGGCCAGTGCTTCCTTGGCCGCGACGTATTCACGCTCAAGGCGAGCGACGGTGTCTTCGACGGGAGCGCTTTCCCTGACCGTACCGATACCCTGGCCCGATCCCCAGATATCCTTCCACGCCTTGGCCTTGGTGTTGCCGCCGCTGCCGAAATTCATTTTGCTGGGATCGCTCTCGGGCAAATTTTCGGGATCGAGGCCCGCGCCTTCGATGCTCGAGCGCAGGTAATTGCCATGCACTCCGGTGAAGAGATTGGTGTAGACGATGCCATCGGCGCTGCCTTCTACGATGGCCTGCTTGTAGCGTTCGTCGGCATTGGCCTCGGTAGTGGCGATCCAGGGGGAGCCGATGTAAGCGAAATCCGCACCCAGCGCCTGTGCGCCCAGGATCGAGCGGCCGTGTCCGATCGAGCCCGACAGCGCGACGAGGCCGTCGAACCAGTCACGGATTTCCTGCATCAGGGCGAATGGGCTGAGCACGCCGGCATGTCCGCCGGCACCCGCAGCAACCGGGATCAGGCCGGTCGCGCCCTTCTCGATCGCCTTTCGCGCGAAGCGGTTGTTGATGACGTCGTGCAAGGTAATGCCGCCCCAATTGTCTACCGCCTGGAAGACTTCCTCGCGCGCCCCGAGCGAGGTGATGACCATCGGCACCTGCCATTTGGCGCAGGTCTGCATGTCCGCATCGAGCCGGTCGTTCGACTTGTGGACGATCTGGTTGACGGCATAAGGGGCCGCCGGGCGATCCGGATTGTCGCGATTGTGCGCCGCGAGCTCTTCGGTAATCTGGTGCAGCCATTCGTCGACCTGGCTCTGCGGACGGGCATTGAGCGCCGGGAAGGCGCCCACGATCCCCGCCTTGCACTGCGCGATGACGAGTTCCGGCCCCGAGACGATGAACAGCGGCGAACCGATGACGGGCAGGCGCAGCCTGTCGAAAGGGGCGGGCAGGGTCATGTCGGGCAGATCCTCTCTGATGTCGTGAGAGGCGGGCGTATGGTGCGTTTACCCGCTTGTCGAGGGTGACGTTACGTAAACGTCAAGCGTCGGGCAGGATGTGTTCGATGTCGTAGATCCGGGCTGCCGTACCGGCGAAGAGAGCGCGTTTTTCCTCCGCGCTATGCCCCTTGGCGAGCCGCTTGAACGCATTCCACAACACCGGATAGCTGGCCCCCCAGCGATCGACGGGATAGTTCGATTCGAACATCGCCCGATCCGCTCCGAACGCCTCGATGCAAGTTTCGATATAGGGGCGCCAAAGCCCTGCCACATGTTCCGAGCCGTAACCTTTTGCAGGGCCTTCGTCCGGCAATCCACAAAATGCCATGGCGAGACCGCCCAGCTTGACGGCCACGTTGGGGCATTCGGCGATGGCATGGATCGAGCGCCGCCAACTGTCGAAGCGCTCGTGCAGCTTGCCACGATAGGAGGCGATGCCGAGCGGCGTGCCGCAATGGTCGAGGATGAACTGCTGATCGGGAAAGGCCCTGGCCAGATCGAGCACGTCGCCGAGTTGCGGCTCGAGCAGCCAGGCGTCGAATGTGAGGCCGTACTCGGCATAAGCTGCCATGCCGGCGCGAAATTCGTCCGAGCCGTATAGCCCTTCGGGCGCATGGAAGGGCGGGCCGAGCACTTCGGGATCCGCGTCCCAGGCCGCTGCATGGCGGATGCCCTTGAAGCGGCCATTACCTGCGGCCACCAGCGCCTCGATTACCGGCTTGACCGCATCGCCCAGCGTCAGGTCCGCATGTCCGACAATTGCCGCGCAGGGCCGGTAATCGCCATAGAGTCCGCTGGCCCCCTGCGCCGCCACGCCATTGACGAATTCGACTTCGCCGACGGGTTTCATTGCCTCGTCTCGGCTCGCATCGTAGAAGGCGCCGCATTCCATGAATACCGTACCGACGATGTTGTGACCGGTGTGCGTATCCGCATGCAGTTGGTCGAAGGTGTAATAGGCCGCGCCGGCAATGGCTTCGATGAAATCGTGACGTGGCTCGGGAAAGGCCGACACCAGAGGTCGCAAGTCCCACAAATGGTGGTGCGGATCGATAATCGGCAGTTCGGATTCGAGGATATCCTCACTCATCGGCTGCTTACTCCCCTTCGCTGCCGTTAAGGTCACATGTCGAAGCCCCGCAAGCGAGGCCTGCGGGATGGAACACGTGGAGCGGAGGTCTGACAAGAGAAATTAGGGGGCGACCGCCCTGATTGCCAATTGTGTTCGATGGAGCGGTGAGGGAAGCAGGTTCAACCTTCCGGGCGATTCTTCGGCATGGCGATCGAGCAAGCTCACGGATCATATCCCCTCGGCGGCGCCCACTAGGTGATTTTACTCATCCATGGTCCTTCGTGCCGTTAACCCTGCCCGGCTAACGCCGTCCTAAGGGGGTGACCGATCGAATGACGTTTCCAATCGGACGGATTGCCGTCTATGCGGCGATATTCTTCGCCGTAACATCCTTGACGATCTTCTGGACGCGATTTGCAGGTGGATTGGCACTCGTATGGCCCGGCACCGCAATCGCGGCCGCGCTGTTTCTCTCCATCCCGCGTAGCAAGCATTTCGTTGCGGCTGCCGTCCTCATCGTGCTCAGCACGCTTGCGACCAGCCTATTCGGATTCGGGCCGGAATGGGCATTCCCTCTCGCCCTGATAAACATATTCGAAGCCTGGCTCATCGCCTGGCTGCTTGTACGGTTCCGGCCGCAGCGCGACTATATCGAGAGCGAGGGCGGCGTCGTCTCGCTGGGACTTCTGGCAGGGATCGTGGGGCCTTCCGCGGCAGCGATCCCCGGCGGTATCCTGGTCACCCGGATCGTAGGCGGGGGCTGGCACGATCATGCCTTCTCATGGCTGGTCGGTCACGGTCTCGGGACATTGCTGGTGCTCCCGCTGGCTCTGCTGCTTGCGTCCTACAAGAAACCCGACTTCGCGCGAGTGCGCGAACCGGGTCGGGTCCTGCCTTTCATCGCCATGATCTTGCTCACGCTGGGAATCTCGGCGATCGCCTTCCTGCAATCGACCGTGCCGTCGCTTTTTCTTCCGATCGTTCCGCTGGTCGTTGCCAGTTTCCGCTTGGAGCGGTTCGGCGCTTCGATCGCTGTGCTTATCATATCGGTGGCCGCGGCCGGATCGTTGGGCATGGGTGTCGGCGTCTTCGCGGAACTCGGGATCCCGCTGTGGCAAAAGGCGCTGTTCCTGCAATTTTATCTCAGCATCCTGCTGTTAATGGCTTTCCCGCTGGCAGTCGCGCTCAAGCAACGTCAGCGCCTGATGGAAGCACTTGCAGACCGCGAGGCCATGCAGCGCCTGATCGCGGACCATTCCGACGATGCTTTGCTGCACCTCGACCGGGAGGGCATGATCCGTTTCGCTTCGCCCGCTTCCAACCGCCTCAGTGGACGCGATGCAGTGGAGGGACTGCATCTGGCTGCTTTCTTCAGCGATTACGACCGGGCGATAGTGGATGGCACGCTCGATTCCGCGGCGCGATATCCGGGACATACGGAAATTATGGAGCGCTCGGTCGAAAGGCGTGGCCAGACTCGCTGGCTCGAAGCCAAGCTGCGTGCGATCGAGCCGTCGAAACAGCAGGCATCCACGTTCGTCGTGACAATCCGCGATGTCACCGAACGCAAGCTCGAAGAGCTCCAGGCTTCGTGGGAAGCGCGGACCGATTCGCTGACCGGGCTTCCCAACCGCCGGGCGCTTCTCGATATCCTCGAGGCCCAGCTCGAATTCGCAGACGAGCAACCCTTCGCTTTCGCGCTGGTCGATCTCGACCATTTCAAGCGCGTCAATGATTCGTACGGGCACGCGGTCGGCGATCTCGTGCTCAAGCAGATCGCCCAGCTCATGCGCGAGAATGCCACCGATGATTGCTTCTTCGCACGTCTCGGCGGAGAGGAATTCGGAATGATCGCGGTGGGCCCGGCGATGGAACACGCCTCGATAATCTGCGAACGCCTGAGGTTGGCAATTCAGCGGCATGTCATGACCGACAATGACGGTGGGACATTCAACGTCACCGCCAGCATCGGCATCGCGCGGATCGCCGAACGGTGCAGTTCTTCGATGGCGATGCAGGCTGCCGACGGACCGCTCTATTCGGCCAAGGCAGCGGGTCGCAACTGCCTGCGCTATGCACAGGACATGGGGCGCTACGGTGGCATCTCGTCGGGCGACGAGAAATCGCCTCCTTTCGCTGTAGCGAACTAACCGGCTTCGACTGCAGAATTGGCCACACTCAACACCGCCCTGACGCTCGCCGTGGCGACGTCCTCGTCGATCCCGCAGCCCCAGATGGTACGACCGTTGGCGTCGCGGCACTCGAGATAGGCGGCAGCGCGGCTGTCACGGCCGGTGGTCAAAGCGTGCTCGGTGTAGTCGATCACTTCGAGTTGCAGGCCGAATGCGTCCTCGATGGTCGTCAGTACCGACGAGATCAGGCCGTTGCCGCGGCCCGAAACGGTCTGCTCCTGTCCCTTTACCGCTATCGTTCCGGTGAATAGGCGGGTGCCGTCGTTGGCGCGACGTTCTTCGTAATCGACAAGTTGGAAATGCTTGTCGGCGGTTTGGACGTGATAGGCGTGCCTGAATGCTTTCCAGATGTCG
Source organism: Erythrobacter sp. AP23 (assembly GCF_001542855.1). Classification (GTDB taxonomy): domain Bacteria; phylum Pseudomonadota; class Alphaproteobacteria; order Sphingomonadales; family Sphingomonadaceae; genus Qipengyuania. The sequence continues at coordinate 267,701 of NZ_LNBY01000001.1, forward strand.
GCAGCGTCGAGTTCGCGGCCCAGTTCGTCCGCCATCCGTTGGACGTGGGGGCTGAAATCGGCCTGCATTTTCTTGGGCAGTTTGAGACCCTGGTCCTGTTCGAGCACCCAGGCAAAGCCCCCTTTGCCGGATTGCGAGTTGACGCGGATCACTGCCTCATAGCTGCGTCCGAGATCGGCCGGGTCGATCGGCAAATAGGGTACGCGCCAATGCGAATCGTTTTGCGTTTCGAGCGCCGCGAAGCCCTTCTTGATCGCATCCTGGTGGCTGCCGGAAAAGGCGGTATAGACCAGTTCGCCGCCATAGGGGTGGCGCTGGTGTACGGGCAATTCGTTGCAATATTCGACGGTTTCGATGACCCGGTCGATGTCCGAAAAATCGAGCTTCGGATCAACGCCTTGCGTGTACATGTTGAGCGCCATCGTCACGAGGCAACAATTGCCCGTGCGCTCGCCATTGCCGAACAGGCAGCCTTCGACGCGGTCGGCGCCAGCCATCAGCGCCAGTTCCGCCGCAGCGACGCCCGTGCCGCGATCGTTGTGAGTATGCAGGCTGATAACCGCGCTCTCGCGATGGGGCAGGTTGCGGATGAAGTACTCCACCTGGTCGGCATAGATGTTGGGCGTCGCCGCCTCGACCGTCGCCGGAAGGTTGAGGATAATCGGATGCTTGGGCGTCGGTGCCAGCACCTCCATCACCGCTTCGCAAACCTCCAGGCTGAAATCGAGCTCGGCGGTCGAGAAGGTTTCGGGTGAATATTGGAAGTGCCAGTCGGTATCGGGCTGCTTGCCCGCTTCGTCGCGCATGACTGTTGCGCCCTGCACGGCAATGTCGCGCACCTGTTCCCGCGTCATGCCGAAAACCGCCTCGCGCCAGGCCGGGCTGACCGCATTGTAGAGGTGAACGATGGCCTGTTTCGCACCCGTCAGGCTGGCGAAGCTGGTGCGGATCAGATCCTCGCGGCTTTGGGTGAGCACTTGCACCGCCACGTCGTCCGGTATCCGGCCCGACCGGACCAGGCCCGAAATGAAATCGAATTCGGTCGCGCCTGCGCTGGGGAAGCCGACCTCGATTTCCTTCACGCCGACCTCGACCAGCAGGTCGAAGAAGCGGATCTTCTTATGCGCATCCATCGGGTCGACGATCGCTTGATTGCCATCGCGCAGGTCGGTGGACAGCCAACGTGGCGGCGCGGTGATCGTGCGGGTGGGCCAATGCCGGTCGGTCAGGGGAACCTGCGGGAAGGGCGCATATTTGCTGCTCGGTTCGCGGAGCATGGGCATGGGAAAATCTCGGAGCTTGTGGAATTCTGCGACGGCGGTGGGGTCCCCTGGGCGCTCAGCGCACCCGGGCAGGCACGCAAGCTATCACGCCCAAGGGCGTGTAAGTCGCAGGATAATCAGTCCGAGTGCACGTTGCATGGCTCTTGCTATGATGCGCCTTACCGGGGTTGTAAAGCAAAAGAAGCTTGGGCATCGCGAGACATATTGTTTCACGAAGGGAGAGAGCATGGCCGAAGCGCATTCGCTGTACGAGACGATGGGGTTGATCCGCATCGTTTCGACGAACCCCGAAGGGCGGGCGAGTCTCGAGTACGAGGCCAAGCGCGAACAGTGCCATTCGGGCGGGGTCGTGCAAGGCGGCTTCATCAGCGGGTGGATCGATGCAGCGATGGCGCATGCGGCGATGGCCAGGAACGGGCAGGACATCGTACCCATGACGCTGGAACTCAAGGTCAGTTTCTTCGCGCCCACGCGGCCCGGCCCTGTGATTGCCGAGGCGTGGGTCGAACGGCACGGCAAGCGGACCAGTTTCTACGAGGGACATCTCAAGGATGCGACCGGTACGGTCTTGGCCAAGGCGACCAGCACCATCCTGCTTGCCGACGCCGGCCGTGTCGTGGCGGCCTCGAAGAAGGCGGCGGGAGAGTAGATATGAGCGAGGTGCGGCGATTCGAGCTGAACATTCCAGAAGGCGAGTTGGTGGCGCTTGCCGACCGGCTCGACCACGTCCGCTGGCCCGAGAAGGAGCCGGTCGAAGATTGGTCTCAGGGGACCAAGCTTGCGGCTCTGAGGGAACTCGTCGCCTACTGGAGGATCGAATACGACTGGCGGCGCTGCGAGGCGCGGCTCAACGCGATCGGTCAGTTCGTGACCGAGATCGATGGTCTCGACATCCATTTCCTGCACAAGCATTCCTCGCGCGAGGATGCGATGCCGCTGGTCATAACCCATGGCTGGCCGGGATCGGTGGTCGAATTCCTGGGCGTGATCGACGAGCTGGCGGAGCCGTCCGACCCTGATGCGATGGCGTTCCATGTCGTCGCACCCTCGCTTCCGGGCTATGGCTTCTCGGGCAAGCCGGAAGGCACCGGATGGGGTGTGGAACGGATCGCGAGCGCCTGGGTCGAGCTCATGCAGCGGCTTGGCTACACCCAATGGGTCGCGCAGGGCGGCGACTGGGGCGCGGCTGTGACCACCGCCATAGGTCAGCTTGCGCCGACAGGGTGCAAGGGTATCCACCTCAACATGCCTATCGGGCGTCCGGGGCCGGAGGACATGCAGAGCAAGGATCCGAAAGTCCTGAAGGCGATGCAACGGCTCGGTTTCTACCAGGAATGGGACTCGGGATACTCCAAGCAGCAGAGCACGCGGCCGCAGACGATCGGCTATTCGCTCGTCGATTCCCCCATCGGGCTCGCCGCGTGGATCCTGGAAAAGATCCATTACTGGACCGACAATGCCGGATCGCCCTGGGATACGCTGTCGATGGACCAGGTGCTCGATGACATCATGCTCTACTGGCTTCCCGCGACCGGCGCTTCGGCGGCGCGGCTCTACTGGGAAAGCTTCGGCAAGATCGGGCAGGGCAAGGTGACCATCCCCGCCGGGGCAAGCGCGTTTCCCAAGGAAATTCTGCCCGCGCCACGCGCCTGGGTGGAGCGCACGCTGACCAATCTCGTCTACTGGAACGAGCTCGACCGAGGCGGCCATTTCGCCGCGTGGGAGCAGCCGGAGCTATTCGTCGACGAATTGCGCGCCTGCTTCGCCAAGATGGTTTGAACCTCGGTTTCAGTCATTGCGAGCGGTGAAGCCGCGCGGCAATCCATCTTCCGAGCTCACGGCAAGCTAAGAGTCATGGATTGCCGCGTCGCCTGCGGCTCCTCGCAATGACCGGGGCTGAAAGCTAGCGCCAGCGGAGGCGGTCGGGTGTCAGCTGGTCGACGGACGTCACCCCCATCAGGCGCATGCCGCGCTCTATCTCTTCCTTGAGGATTCGGACCGCGCGCTCGACGCCGGGCTGGCCTGCCGCCGCCAGCGCGTAGAGGTAGAGACGCCCGCCCGAGGCAGCGGTCGCGCCTGCGGCGAGGCTTTTCAAGACATGCGTCCCGCGCCGTACACCGCCATCGAGGACGATTTCGATTTCGCCGCCTACCGCATCGACGATCTCGCGCAGCTGGTCGAATGGCGCGCGGCTGCCGTCCAATTGCCGGCCGCCGTGGTTGGAAATCCAGATCGCATCGGCGCCGATCTCGACCGCGCGCCGTGCGTCGGCGGCGCTCATCACGCCCTTCAACGCGAAGGTGCCGCCCCAATCCTGCCGGATGCGCGCCGCGGTGTCCCAGTCCATGCCGGTGTCGAGCATAGTGTTGAAATAATCCTGGATGCTGACCGCCTTGCCCGTGCCTTCCTGCACATGCCCGTCGAGGTTGGGCAGGCGGAACTTGGGGCCGAAGACATAGTCCAGCGTCCAGCGCGGCCGCGTCGCGTAACTCCACAGCGCGCTAGCGGTAAACCGCGGCGGGGTGGTGAAGCCCGAACGCAGGCACCGCTCGCGCTTTCCCGAAACGATCGTATCCACCGTCAGCGCGAGTGCATCGAAGTTCGCCGCCTGGCACCGTTCGATCATGCTGGCGTTCAGCCCCCTGTCCTTGTGGACGTAGAGCTGGAACAGCTTGGGCCCGCCGGTGAGCGCCGCGATCTCCTCGATTGAATGCGTGGCGAGGCTGGAGATGCCGAACCACACACCGAATTTCTCGGCAGCCTTGGCCACCGCCCGTTCGCCATCGCGGTGGAAGGCGCGTTGGAGCGCGGTGGGGCTGAGCATGAGCGGCAATCCGCTCTTGCGGCCCATGATCGTGCAGGAAGTGTCGATCTCGGCGACGCCCGCGAGCACGTCGGGCACCAGATCGACTTCGTCGAAGGCGCCGGTATTGCGCGCCTTGGTAATCTCGTCGTCGGCCGCCCCGTCGATATAGTCGAACACCGGCCAGGGCAGCCTGGCCCGGGCAAGGCGGCGGAAATCGTCGATATTGTGACAGTCTGACAAGCGCATGCGACGGGTCGTGACGCGTCGCGACGCGCTTGTCGAGAGGACTCTACTGGCGTTCGAAGGCGGCGCTGATGTCGAGATCGACTTCGGCACCGACGATCGGCGCGGCATAGTCGATGCCCCACTGAGTGCGGTCGATCGTGGCGCGCGCGTGGAAGCCGACTGTCGACTTCTGGTTCATTGGGTTCTGGCCGGCGCCGGAGAACTCGACCAGCATGGTTACGGGGCCGGTCGCACCGTTCATGGTCAACTGGCCGGTAACGACCGCGGTCGTATCGGAGGTCTGCCGGACCGAAGTCGAGACGAAGCGCGCGGCATCGGGATCGGGACCGAAGAAATCGGGCTCGGCGCCATCCTGGCCGGGACGCAGAAGGTGATCTCTCAATTCCGCGCTCGGCACGGCGACGCTCGTGATCGGTATCGCGATGTCGAATTCGGACGCTTCGATATTCGCTGGATCGAGCGTCATCGTACCCTCGATATCGCCGAATACGCCCAAATAGTCATTGAAACCGAAGTGGCTGACCCGCCAGCCGACCAGCGTGTGAGCGGGATCGAGCGCATAGGTACCGGCCTCGACACGGCTGACGTCCGTCGTACCCGGGATTTGCGGTCGCTCCTGCGCGGAAATGGCCGTTACGGCGAGAGTTGCGCTGGCCGCAAGCGCCGCGGCGATGATCGTCTTTTTCACGTCTGACCTCCTGTTGGTGCTCACAAACGAAAAACCGGCGGGAAACGCCTGTTCCCGCCGCGACCATCGCAAATTGCGATCACACTAAGACAGGCTGTTGCGCTGTTCGGGCGAGAGCCTGATCGGTTCGGCGATCGGTTCGAGCGTTTTCGGATCGAACAAGGCGCTGCGTCGCCTATCGCCAGCCAGGAGATCCCTGATCATCCGACCGAAAAAGCGCCGCATCAACCGGCTGAAGGGCATGAGCTCCAGTTCGCTTGCATCGCCGGTCGCCTGTTCGGCGAAGACATGCCCGACAGGAGCGCCGAGCAACGCATCGCGGCGCGCCGGATCGGCATTGGCGAGGATCGTGGTTACGTAAGGCACCTTGCCGTTGGCATAGGTGTTGAACATCGGCGAATTGCAGCAGCTGGCGTACCAGCGCAGCGTCTTGCCCTCCGTCATGTAGAGGCTGGCGAGCTTGTCCCGGCCCGAATGCAGCTTCACCCGTGCACAGCGCGACTGGTAGAGGTCGGTGCCGCCGAGATCGTCGAGAACGCGCTACTCCTGTCCAAGGTACCGTACGAGGTCGCGGCAGTCGACGCAGTGGCAGACCACACGGTCGCCCTCGCGCGCGCTCGCCTGTTCGATGACGCCGGTTACCGTTCCGCATTGGCAGGCAAAGGGCAGGGTGTCGGGCGCGCTCATGGTCTCTCCCTCCATGAGCGCGACCCTAGCTCAGTTTTTGTCCTTGTCGACCAGCTTGTTGGCGCCGATCCACGACATCATTGCACGCAGCTGTGCGCCGGTCTGCTCGATCGGATGCGCGGCGGCCGCCTTGCGGCTTGCCTTCAGTTCGGGCTGACCGGCCTGGTTGTCGAGCACGAAATCCTTCACGAAACGGCCCGACTGGATATCGGCCAGCACGCGCTTCATTTCGGCCTTGGTCTCGTCGGTGATGATGCGCGGGCCGGTCTTGATGTCGCCGTATTCGGCGGTGTTCGAGATGGAATAGCGCATGTTGGCGATGCCGCCTTCATAGAGCAGGTCGACGATCAGCTTGGTTTCGTGGAGGCACTCGAAATAGGCCATTTCGGGCGCGTATCCGGCCTCGACCAGCGTTTCGAACCCGGCCTGGATGAGGTGGGTGATCCCGCCGCACAGCACCGCCTGCTCGCCGAAGAGGTCGGTCTCGCACTCCTCCTTGAAGTCGGTTTCGATGATCCCGCTGCGACCGCCGCCGACCGCGCTGGCGTAGGACAGGGCCAGTGCCTTGGCGAAGCCGTTGTCGCCCGACTGGCTGCTTTCCTGATGCACTGCAATCAGGCAGGGTACGCCGCCGCCCTTGATGTATTCTCCGCGCACCGTGTGGCCGGGCCCCTTGGGCGCGATCATGATCACGTCGATGTCGGCGGGCGGATCGATCAGGCCGAAGTGGATGTTGAGGCCGTGGGCAAAGGCGAGCGCGCTGCCCGGCTTCATCTTGCCAGCGACTTCGCCCGCATAGATGGCTGCCTGGTGCTCGTCGGGCGCGAGGATCATCAGCACATCGGCCCATTCGGCGGCTTCGGAGACGGTCTTCACGGTGAAGCCCGCGCCTTCGGCTTTTTTCGCCGTCGCCGATCCTTCGCGCAGAGCGATGACGACTTCGCCGACTCCGCTGTCGCGCAGGTTCTGGGCGTGGGCGTGGCCCTGGCTGCCGTAACCGACAATGGCGACCTTCTTGTCCTTGATCAGCTGCTGGTCGCAATCGGCATCGTAATAAACTTGCACGTTTTTGGTCCCTTGTCCTTCTATCGTCACCCCCCGCGAAGTCGGGGGTTCCACATTCTTGTTTGTCGCTCTGCCGCAATGGTTAAGCGGGAACCCCGCCCTTGCGGGTATGGCGAGCGGCGAAATGTCCTACTCCGCGCCTACCCCGCGCATCATTCCCACGATCCCCGAGCGGCCGACCTCGACGAGGCCGAGTTCGCGCATCAGGGCGATGAAACTTGCGATCTTGTCCGGCGAGCCGGTAATCTCGAAAACGAAGCTTTGCGTCGTGGTGTCGACCACATTGGCACGGAACAGTTCGGCGATGCGCAGTGCCTCGACTCGGTTGTCGCCTTTGCCGGCGACTTTCACCAGTGCGAGCTCGCGTTCGACATGCGCGCCTTCCTCGGTCAGGTCGATGACCTTGTGCACGGGTACAAGCCGTTCGAGTTGGGCGCGGATCTGGTCGATCACGGGCTCCGGCCCGCGCGTCACGATCGTGATGCGGCTGATCGCGTGGTCTTCGGATATGTCGGCCACCGTCAGGCTGTCGATATTGTAGCCACGCGCCGTGAACAGCCCGGCGATCTTCGCGAGAATGCCCGCCTCGTTGTCGACGATGACATTGAGGACATGCCGTTCTTCGGCCTGCTGCGCGATCTTCATTTCTTTCGGTCCTGCCACACGGGCTCGAACATGCGACCTTCGCCGTCGTACTCACGGAGAAAATCGCGACCGCGGCGCACGGCTTCGAAATTCTCGGTCTGGCGACTGAGGTCGAGGCTGTCGGGCAGAAGGATCCAGGCATCGCCCTCCTGCTTCTGCGCGACATCCATGCCCAAGAACCGTTGGCCGCTGTCCTCGATCCAGTCGAGCAGCCTTTCGGCGTCCTCGCGCGTGAACCACACTCGGCGTTCCGCGCGATCCGCAAACTGCGGCGGGATTCTCTGCTCCATACCCATCACACCAGCGCCTTCGCTTCGTCGTCCATAGTGCCGCCAACCTGGTCGCCGTAGAGCAACATGTCGGTATGCGCCGCGCCGCTCGGGATCATCGGAAAGCAGTTGGCTTCCTTCGCGACCTGGCAATCGACCATCACCGGGCCGTCATGCGCGAGCATCGCCTCGATTCCGACGTCGAGCTGGCTATCGTCCTCGATCCGGATTCCCTTCCAGCCATAGGCTTCGGCGAGCTTCACGAAATCGGGCAGGCTGTCCGAATAGCTGTTCGAATAGCGGCTCTCATAGGTAAGCTCCTGCCACTGGCGGACCATGCCCATGTATTCGTTGTTGAGGATGAATATCTTGACCGGCAGGCGGTACTGGCTCGCTGTGCCGAGTTCCTGGATGTTCATCTGGATGCTGGCCTCGCCTGCAATGTCGATCACCAGGCTGTCGGGATTGCCCAGCTGAGCGCCGATGGCTGCGGGCAGTCCGTAACCCATCGTGCCGAGGCCGCCGCTGGTGAGCCACTTGTTCGGGCCCATGAAGCCGAAATACTGCGCCGCCCACATCTGGTGCTGGCCGACTTCGGTGGTGATGATCGGATCGCGGTCTTTCGTCAGTGCGAACAGCCGTTCGACGCTCTTTTGCGGCATGATAAGATCGCCGCCGCGTTCGGGATAGGCAAGGCAGTCGCGCGCCTTCCAGCCGAGGATGCGGGCCTTCCATTCCGAGAGGTCTTGAGGCTTTCGACCGCCCCAGGCTTCCACGAGCTGTTCAAGCACATGCGCGCAGTCGCCGACGATGCCGAGATCTACCGGCACGATCTTGTTGATGCTCGCGCGGTCGATGTCGATGTGGATTTTCTTCGCCTGCGGAGCGAAGGCATCGAGGCGGCCGGTAACGCGATCGTCGAACCGCGCCCCGATCGCCACGATCAGGTCGGCGCGGTTCATCGCCATATTGGCTTCGAAAGTGCCGTGCATGCCGAGCATCCCGAGCCAGTCGGGATGGTCGGCGGGAAAGGCGCCGAGGCCCATCAGCGTGCTGGTGACGGGCGTGCCGGTCATGTTCTGGATTTGGCGAAGCAATTCGCTTGCTCTGGGCCCTGCATTGATGACCCCGCCACCGGTGTAGAGCACCGGACGCTCGGCCTTGGCGAGCATGTCCACGGCCTCGGCGATTTCGTCCGCCGCGCCGACCATGCGGGGCTGGTAGCGATGCGAGGGCAGGGGTGTGTCGTCCTGCGAATCCCAGCTCGCCAGCGCGATCTGCACGTCCTTCGGGATATCGACGACAACCGGGCCGGGGCGGCCCGTCGTGGCGATGCGAAAGGCCTCCTCGATCGTCGCGCCGAGCCGCTCGGGATCTTTCACGAGATAGTTGTGCTTGGTGCAGTGGCGCGTCAGGCCGACCGTGTCGGCTTCCTGGAACGCATCGGTCCCGATGAGCGCGGTCGGCACCTGGCCGGTGATCACCACCAGCGGAATCGAATCCATATAGGCATCGGCAATGCCCGTGACCGCATTGGTTGCGCCCGGGCCACTGGTGACCAGCACCACGCCGGGCTTGCCCGTCGAGCGGGCATAGCCCTCCGCGGCATGCGCTGCGCCCGCTTCGTGGCGAACGAGGATGTGGCGGATGTCATCGTCGGCGAAGAGTTCATCGTAGATCGGCAGCACCGCACCGCCGGGATAGCCGAAAACGAATTCGACACCCTGCCGCTTGAGGCATTCGATCAGGATTGCGGCGCCGCTGCGCTCGGTACTCACTCCACCCTCCGACCCGTTTCGGGCATTTGAGAGAAACAAATCGGCCCGGCGCTGGGGTCTGGAGCGCCGGGCCGACTGGTTCCCGAATACGCCCGATAGATTGCGTGGTCAACCACCTGAGTGAAACAAAGAAACAAAATAATCGCACTCCACGATAGTTTTGTTATCAGCGCGCGGCCACGCCTCCGGCGGTTGGTTGCGGAACCAGGTATACTGCCGCTTGGCGTACTGACGCGTGGCCGTCTGGCCAGCAGCGATAGCTTGCGCACGCGATAGATTGCCTTGGATAAAGCCGCGGATTTCGGGCACACCGATTGCGCGCATCACGGGAAGCGAGGGATCGAGACCGCGCGCCTCGATCGCTTCGACTTCCTCGATCGCTCCGGTATCCATCATGCGTTCGAAGCGCAGATCGCACCGCGTGAACAGCCACTCACGCTCCGGCAGGAGCACCAGCGGGTGCAATTCGATCGCGGTCCCAATGCCGCCGCGCTTGAGGGCCTGCCATTCGGCCAGCGTCCTTCCTGTCGAACGCACCACCTCGAGAGCCCGCGTCGTGCGTGAAACATCGGCCGGGGCGAGCCGGGCGGCGGCAGCGGGATCTTCTTGCTCCAGCGCCGCGCGCGCATCGGGCTGACCGAGCGCGCGAACGCTGTCCCGGATATCCGGATCGATTTCGGGTACCGGCGCAATGCCATCGAGGAGCGTGCGGATGTAAAGCCCGGTCCCGCCGCACAGGATCGGCACGCCTCCGGTGGCATGCACATCGGCAATTTCGCGCTTGGCGGCTTCCGCCCATTCCGCTGCCGAGCACGCCTCGGCTCCGTCCCAAGTGCCGAACAAGCGGTGCGCGATCCCGCCCATTTCCTCTTCGGTCGGGCGCGCGGACAGGATGCGCAGGTCGCGATAGACTTGCTGGCTGTCCGCATTGATCACCACACCGCGCCGGCCATCGCGCCCGAGCCTCTGTCCGAGCTGGACCGCGAGATCGCTCTTGCCGCTAGCGGTCGGCCCTGCAATGAGCGCGACCGGTTGCAAATCTGGAGACATATTGGTGCTCATCGCCCGGCTGATAGCAGACATGGACGGCGTGGAAACACGGCTCGACGCGGCGATGGAGGCCTGCGCCGCGGCGGACATGCCGGTGGCGATGGCAGGCATGCTCGATTTCTGCGGCGACGTGCTCCAGCTCTCGCTGCCGCAGGGCGATCATGCTGCGCTGACCGCCACGCTCATCGAGCATTTCGGAGAATGCGACCTGCTGGTGGCCGACCACGAGATCGAGGTCCCACGGCTATTTGTCTCGGATATGGATTCGACCATGATCGGGCAGGAATGCATCGACGAGCTCGCCGATTTTGCCGGGATCAAGGACAGGGTTGCAGCAATAACCGAGCGCGCCATGCAGGGCGAGCTCGATTTCGAAAGCGCGCTGAGGGAGCGAGTGGGCCTGCTCGAGGGGCTGGAGGAAGGTGCGATCGATCGCTGTCTGGGCGAACGCATCCGCCCGGTGGCGGGTGCCCGCACGCTTGTCGCGACGTTGCGCAACCGGGGGTGTCGGACCGTGTTGGTGACGGGCGGTTTTCACCACTTCGCCGATCCGGTGGCCGATCAGCTGGGCTTCGAACGCGTCGTAGGCAATCGGCTTGCCGTCACAGGCGGAGCGTTGACCGGGCTGCTCGCCGGCCCAGTCAGCGATGCCTCGACCAAGCTTGCGACGCTGCAGGAGGAACGTGCTCGACTGGGCGAGGGCGCGCGCGTGCTCGCCACAGGTGACGGGGCCAACGACATCCCGATGATGGCGGCGGCGGATTACGGCGTTGCCTATCGGGCCAAGCCCAAGGCGCGCGAGGCCGCGAACGGGCGCATCGCCGGGGAGAGCCTGACGTCGATCCTCAAACTTCTCGGCATTCCGGAAAGCGAATGGACCGACGAGGTCGCGAATGCGTGAAACTTGGCGCGCTTGTCCAATCCTGTAGGGTGAGTTTCTGTTAAGGACCTACCCACTATGAACAAGCCCATGACTAGCAGCGCCTTCGACATCGCCGACTTCGAAACCGCTCGCGATGGAACGCCGCTGCGTCATCCGCGCCGCCCCAAGGCGCGCTATCGGCCGGTGACCGCGTTCAAACACTTTCGCGAGCTGTTGAAGGACAAGGAGAACACGGTCGAGGTATTCAAGATCTATGACGCGTTGCCATCCGGCCAGTTCATTCCCCGGGTGCGCGCTCTGACGCTGAGCCCGCATGGCGAGGCGCTCCGTGCCAGCGAGCCCTTCCTTCCTCCGATCCTCGACGATCACGAAGCGCTGCGCCAGCTGCCGGAAGGCTCGGTTGCACATGCCTATTGCGACTTTATGGAACGCGAAGGCCTGTCTGCGGCAGGTCTGGTAGAAGAGTCGGAGAAGGCGCAGCGCCCGACCTATGACGATCTCATTCAGTGGTTTGGCTATCGCCAGCGCGACACGCACGATCTCATGCATGTGCTGACCGGCTATGGCCGAGATGCGCTGGGCGAACAATGCGTGCTGCTGTTCACCCACGGCCAGAGCCCCAGCCAGGGGCATTTACTGCTGGGCTATGCCGGGTCGCTGCATCTCAAGAAGCTGGTCAAGAGCAAGGCGCCGGTCATGAAAGCAGTGCGCCAGGCCCATCGGACCGGGCGGGCCTGTCCGCCATTGGTCGAGCTGTCGATCCGCGAATTGCTGGGCAAGGATCTGCGGCAGGCGCGCGCCGAACTGAACATTCCCGAACCGGATCTCTATCGCGAATGCCATCGTGTATGGCGCGAAGAAGGGATCGATCCCTACGATCTTCTCGCCCCGCGCAAGGCGCCTGAGATGGCCGCGGCCTGACGTCAGGGGCAATTTCCCGCATAAGCGGGAATCTCAGGAAGATTGGAACCGCATGGACCTCTGTCGTCCCCGCCAGTCCCGCATTTCAGAGCCAGCTGGCGATTTGTTCCAGCGGCTTCTTCTTCAGCGCATGGGCGGGCACGGTCGCTCCCTCTGCGGGATGGCCGACCACAATAACCATCAGGGGTTTTTCATGATCGGGACGCCCGCACAGCTCGCGTAGGAATCCCATGGGGGAGGGTGTGTGGGTCAAAGTGGCGAGCCCCGCCTCGTGCAGCGTCGCGATCAACATGCCGCAGGCGATGCCGACGCTTTCGTTGACGTAGTAGTTCTGCGTCTTGCCGTCTTCCTCGATGCCGCCCTTGCGCTGGGCGAACACGACGATCAGCCAAGGTGCGGTTTCGAGGAAGGGCTTGTCCTCGTCGGTCCCCAGCGGCGCCAGCGCCTCGAGCCATTCCTCGCTGGCCTTGCCGGCGTAGAAATTGCGCTCCTCTTCTTCCGCCGCCTCGCGTAGGGCACGTTTTTTTTCGGGCGATGACACCACTGCGAAATGCCAGGGCTGGTGGTTGGCGCCGTTGGGCGCCGTTCCCGCAGCCTCGATCGCTGCCTCGATCACGGCGCGCGGAACCGGCTCGTCCGAGAAATAGCGGCAGGTGCGCCGCTGCTTGAGCCTGTCGCGCAAGGCCTGCGCCCGGGCGATGCTTTCCTCGTCCGGGATCCGGGGGAGCGAATAGGGAACGGTTTCATGATCGCGCATGACACTGTTCCTACCGCATGATTGCGAGTGTCTCGACCCCTAGCTCGATGCGGTCAGGTGGGTATCCCCGGTTCGCGCATTGTAGAACAGTTCGAAGTGCCAGTCCTCGCACAGGTCGAGCCCGTGCCAGATCGCATCCGAACCGTCGCTGTAGACTACCTTGAGATCCCAGTCGCAGGTATTCTCGGCGCGGCGGAAATCGACCTCGAACTGCTGCCCGTCGTCGAGCACGTCCCAGTCGAGCACATCTTCTTCCCAGCTATCCGACGTTGCGGGCGAGATGTAGATCTGCGCGATCGTATAGCCGGTCGAATTCACCAGCATGATCTTCTCGTACATCTGCGCGAGCGCCCCGGTGGCGCCCGTAAATGCCAGCGCGGCCCCTGCACAAAGTCCCAGCCATGTCCGATTGCTCATGTCGCCGTCTCCCCTTCTGGCGAGCGCGACCCTGAGACCTCTCTAGGGCGGAACCCGCCGATATGGAAAGGAGAATCGGTTCAGCGCAGTTCCTTGCGGATGACCAGCTTCAGCCCCGACCAGACTTCGTCGACCGCGCAGACCTTGGTATCGACCAGCCCCATCGGCAGAGCGACATCGCGAATGGTGTCCTCGGTAATATCGGTCGGGACCTTGGATGCCCGCTTGGGCCAGCTCACCCAGACATGGCCGTCGCGTGCCATATGCTCCTTCAGGACGGCCAGCTTGGCCGCCAGATCTGCGCGCTCGGTGACAAACAGATGCGCAGCGTCGGGGCCTTCTTCGGGACCGCCGACAAAAGTCAGTTCGAGTGCATATTCGCCGATCTCGTCCTGCACACTTTCGGGCATGCTGTCGAACCATACACGCTGGCCGTCGCGCAGGCTGAGCTTCTTGGCGAGCGGTGTTCCGGAATATCCAGCGGTCATGCCAGGCCTCTTGAACCATTCGCCGGATCTGGTCGACTCCATTCCATCAGGCGAATCCCATGAAGACAGAGGGCGCTCACCCTCCGTCGATCACATATTCGGCAAAGTGACCGGCATCCAGTTGCGAGCGCGGCGCGCGAGACGATCGCCCGTACCCTCGCCATCGAAATCGCTCAGAGCATCCGGTTCCGGCCACCCGCCAGTCCTTTCGAAGCAATTGAGATTCACAATCCCATATGCCGCATCCTCGATCGTACAGATTGCTGCGACGATCACGCCGCATTGGGCGCAGAGCAGGAAATCCGCAGTTTTGGTGCCGAACCGATAGCGCGTCGGTTCGGCTGCGAAGGACAGCGTCAGGCGTCCATGCGAATCTGCGAACCATTTTGCGGGATGCTTGCGGCAGAAACCGCAACCGCACATGCGCGGCGTGATGGCACCCACGCTCGAGGGCGTTTCAAGCTTCACTGCGATCGTGCCGCAATGACAGCCGCCCTCGAGGGTCGTCACGCCTCCATCCACTCGCTGAAGAAGCTGCGGTGGGCGCTGCGCATCTCGTCGATCGACTTGCCGAACAGCGTATTGCCGCCGGTCTTGCCGATGCGGCGGAAGCCGATCGAGGCGGTCTCGTCGTTCTCCGTGCCCTTGGCGAGCGCCTCGTTGAGCGCCTGCGTATCGGGGACGGTCACGACATAGCGGCCCTGGTCTTCACCGAACCACCATGCAGCCTTCGAATACTCCTCGTTCCACTCGACATCGGCGCCAATGCCGCCGGCCATGGCCATTTCGGCAAGCGCGATGGCGAGACCGCCGTCTGAGACGTCGTGCACCGCGCTGACGAGACCGTCGGCGATCAGCTGCAGGACGATCTTGCCCGCGTTCTTCTCGACCGTGAGGTCTGTCGGTGGAGTGCGACCTTCGTCGCGACCGTGAATTTCGGATAGCCAAAGCGATTTGCCGAGGTGCGAACGCTCCGGGTCGGCGGTGGCCCATTCCTCGGCGTGGATGAGGTAGATTGCCTCGCCCTCGGCCTTGAACGGCATCGTCATCATGCGATCGTAATCGTCAATCAGGCCGACACCCCCAATGGCGGGCGTTGGCAGGATGGCCGAGCCGCCGCCGGTCGCCTTGCTTTCGTTATAGAGGCTGACGTTGCCGCTCACGATCGGGAAGTCGAGCACACGGCAGGCGCGGCCCATGCCTTCGAGAGCATGAACGAACTGCGCCATGATTTCCGGGCGCTGCGGATTGGCGAAATTGAGGCAGTTGGTCACCGCCAGCGGACGCGCGCCGACCGCGCACAGGTTCCGATAGGCCTCGGCAATCGCCTGCTTGCCGCCTTCATAGGGATCGGCATGGACATAGCGCGGGGTGCAATCGGTGCTGATCGCCAGCGCCTTCTTGGTGCCGTGCACACGGACCACGCCCGCATCGGCGCCGGTCTGGAGCGTGTCCGCGCCGACCTGGCTGTCGTACTGCTCCGAAATCCATTTGCGCGAGGACAGGTTCGGCGAAGCGAGCAGCTTCATCAAATCGCCGCCAACATCGTCGGTGTCCGGTCGCTCGGCCATCGGTTTGATACCGGCCCAGGCGGTGTAGTCTTCCTTCGAGAGGTAGGGGCGGTCGTATTCGGGCGCATCGGCCGCGAGCGGGCCGAGCGGGATGTCGCACACGACCTCGCCGCCGAATTCGAGCACCATGTGCTGCGTGTCGGTGACTTCGCCGATGACCGCGAAATCGAGTTCCCACTTCTCGAAGATGGCTGCGGCCATCTCTTCCTTGCCGGGCTTGAGCACCATGAGCATCCGCTCCTGGCTCTCGCTCAGCATCATCTCGTAGGGCGTCATGCCCTCTTCGCGGCAGGGGACCTTGTTCATGTCGAGCCGGATGCCCGCCTTGCCATTGGTCGCCATTTCGACCGAGGACGATGTCAGCCCCGCCGCGCCCATGTCCTGGATCGCAACGATCGCATCGGTCGCCATCAGCTCGAGGCAGGCCTCGATCAGGAGCTTCTCGGTGAAAGGGTCGCCCACCTGCACCGTCGGGCGCTTCGCGTCGGCATCTTCCTCGAAATCGGCAGACGCCATGGTCGCGCCATGGATTCCGTCGCGTCCGGTCTTGGAACCGACATAGACGATCGGGTTCCCGACCCCGGTCGCGGCCGAATAGAAGATCTTGTCGGCATCGGCGACGCCCACCGTCATCGCATTGACGAGGATATTGCCGTCATAGGCGGGATGGAAATTGGTCTCGCCCGCCACGGTCGGCACGCCGACGCAATTGCCGTAGCCGCCGATGCCCGAAACCACGCCTTTGACCAGATGCTGCATCTTGGGGTGGTCGGGCCGCCCGAAGCGCAGCGCGTTGGCGTTGGCGACCGGTCGCGCGCCCATGGTGAAGACGTCGCGCAGGATGCCGCCGACGCCCGTCGCCGCACCCTGGTAGGGTTCGATGTAGCTCGGGTGGTTGTGGCTCTCCATCTTGAAGATGGCGGCCTGCCCGTCGCCGATGTCGATCACGCCCGCATTCTCGCCCGGACCGCAGATCACCCACGGCGCCTCGGTCGGCAGTTTCTTCAGGTGGAGGCGCGAGCTCTTGTAGCTGCAATGCTCGGACCACATGACCGAGAAAATGCCCAGCTCGACAAGATTGGGCTCGCGGCCCAGCGCGTGCAGGACGCGTTCGTATTCCTCGGGGCTGAGGCCGTGCTGTGCGACGACCTCGGGGGTGATTGCGGATTCGACAGTTGCCATGCGCGCGCGCTTAGCGCCGCACGGTCGGCACCGCCAGTCCCACCTTGTTTTTGTGCCACCGCGTCGAATGCACCCAGAAGGCAAGTGCGGTCAAAAAGGCGAAGGCGAGCATGCCGACGAAGTACAGGCCGAATCCCGACCGCACGGGTTGTGGGCCGAACCAGTCGATCGCCTGGAAGAGCAGCATCGCCGAGAGCAGGATCAGCGGCGGGATCAGCGGGCCCTTGGTGCGGCTGATGTAGAACCAGTAGGCCAGCAGGACGATGCCGATCTCGAGCGGCATCGCTATCGAAGGCAGGTTCCACAGGCCGAGACCGTAGCGCGCTTCGCCGCCCGCGATGGTAAGGTCCGGCCGATGGGTCAACAGGTCGAGCAGCCAGTGGCTGAGCACCACGATTCCGCCCCAGGTCGCCGCGACGACATTACGCGAGAGGAACCAAACCACCGCGGCGAATGCCAGTGCCCAGCATGCGGTGCCGAGCAGGCTGTGCGTATAGGGCATGTGGTACAGGTCGAACGCATTCATTTCGGTAATACCGGGAACGACGCGCATCCTTTCGATCCCGATGATCGCCAGCGCGAAGAACGCCCAGTCGACGAGTTGTGCGCCAATGAACAAAACCCCGAGCCGTGGCGCTTCGTCAGTGACTCCGCGGGCCAGAAGGGCAGGGGCGAAGTGGCCGATGAACATCGGCTATGCGAACCTCTCGGCGGCATATGTCGCCGCGCTCGCCGCTACGGCAGTGGCGAAGGCGCCCCAGGCGATGTCGGTAATCGTGACCGTGGTCGACCAGGTCCGCAAAGTCGCCTGGTTGGTCAAGTCGTAGGTCGCATAGCAGATCGCGCCGAGCAGCGCGCCGTTGAGCGCGGCGGTGCCAAGGCCATTTGCAAGGCCGGGGCGCACGGCGAACCAGACTATGGCGGCGATATAGGCGGCGTAGAACACCAGCGCGGGTGCCATGCGAAAACTGTCGGCCAGCATATCGCCTAGCCTGGGCCGGTAGAAATTGGGTCCCGCCCAGCTCAGCCAGACCGCATCGAGTGCCCCGAAAACCAGTGCAGCGGCGATCGCTGCGACAATCCACGTCATAATCGCGTCCCCCTCTGGGGCTTACTTGACCGCACGCAGGCGGGCCGTCAATGCTGGCCCGCGATGGCAGAGGATCAGTCACAAATTTCCGACCTGAGTTTCGAGCAGGCGTTACGCGAACTCGAAAGCGTCGTCCGGCGGCTCGAAAGCGGCGACGTCCCGCTCGATGAAAGCATCGACCTTTACGAACGCGGTGAACAGCTGCGCAAGGCATGCCAGGCGCGGCTCGATACCGCGCAGGCGCGGATCGAGAAAATCGTTGCTGGGGCCGATGGCAAGCCCGCGCGCACCGAGCCCTTCGATGCGGACGGCAACGCGTGACGGTCGTGGCGGCTATGCCCGACTTGCTTGGCGAGGCCTTCGAACGGATTCAGGGCGAGATCGACAGCGCATTCGACGCTTTCCTCCCGGTGCCGCAGGATACCAGGGCCAGGTTGGTAGAAGCCATGCGCTACGCGGCAATCGGCGGTGGCAAGCGCGTGCGTCCGCTGCTGCTCGCGGCGACGGCGGACCTGTTCGGTGTCAATCGCGATGCCGCGATCAATGCGGGCTGCGCGGTAGAGGCGATCCATGCCTATTCGTTGATCCATGACGATCTGCCTTGCATGGACGACGACGAGCTGCGGCATGGTAAGCCCACGCTCCACAAGGCCTTCGACGAGGCGACCGCGGTCCTGGCGGGCGATTGCCTGCATGCGCTCGCCTTCGACATCCTGACCCAGCCCGATACCAGCACCGACCCCTTCGTGCGCGCCGAACTCGTTGCGACCCTCGCGCGCGCCAGCGGTCATGACGGCATGGCCGGCGGACAGATGATGGACATCGTGTCCGAAGAACAGCACTATGACCTGCGCCAGATCACACGCCTGCAGCAACTCAAGACCGGTGCGCTCTTGGCGGCAAGTGTCGAAATGGGCGCAGTGCTTGGACGCGTGCCCCCCGAAGGGCGGACGCATCTGCGCGCCTATGCCCGCGACATCGGGCTTGCCTTTCAGATCGCCGACGATCTGCTCGATGTGGAAGGCGACGAAGAGAAGGCCGGCAAGGCGCTGCGCAAGGACGAGGGGCAGGGCAAGCAGACATTCGTCACTCTCATGGGGGTCGAGCAGGCCCGCTCGCAGGCAACCATGCTTGTCGAGCAGGCGGGACGGCACCTGGCCGGACATGGTGAAGACGCGCGCCTGCTTGTCGATCTCGCGCATTTCATCGTGAAGAGGGATCATTGATGGCCAAGCGCATCGGAATCTACCCGGGCACGTTCGACCCCATAACGCTCGGCCATATGGATATTATCGAGCGCGGTGCGAAGCTCGTCGACGAGCTGATCATCGGCGTTACCACAAATATCGCCAAATCGCCCATGTTCGACGATGACGAACGCATCGCGATGGTCGAGCGCGAGGTCGCCGGCGTAGCCTCTGACAGCATACGCGTGGTCGGCTTCAATTCGCTGCTGATGGATTTCGCCGAGCGCATGAACGCCGGGATCGTCATTCGCGGCATTCGCGGCGTCACCGATTTCGAGTACGAATATCAGCTGACCGGCATGAACCGGCAGCTCAACGACAAGATCGAGACCGTGTTTCTCATGGCCGATGTCGAACTCCAGCCCATCGCCAGCCGCCTGGTCAAGGAAATCGCCCTCTATGGCGGGCCGATCGAGAAATTCGTGACGCCCGCGGTGCGCGCCGATGTCGAAGCGCGGGTCGAGAAAATCGGTCGGCGCGGGGGCTGAGAGCCACGCCTAACCTATTCATTGAACGGACAGTCACGCCTCGCTAGAGGGTCCGCAATCCAGGACATTGCTACGGAATGACGATGCTCAAGACTTCGCTTGCCCTTGCTGCCGCGCTTACGTTTGCCGCGACGCCCTTCGCCGCCCAGGCGCAGGATGAGACCGCGACCGCCGAGACCCGCGTGTTCACGCCGGTCAATTTCAATGTGAACGAAGATCTCGAGAACATTCTACTGCTCGATCTGTCGAATGGCGAACGGGTGGCGATCCGGCTGAAACCCGATTGGGCGCCCAACCATGTCGAGCGGATCAAGACGCTCACCCGCCAGGGTTTTTACGACGGCGTGATTTTCCACCGCGTCATCGATGGGTTCATGGCGCAGACCGGCGATCCGACGGGCACCGGAACCGGCGGGTCCGAGCTGCCGGATATCGCGGAGGAATTTCACCGCATGCCGCATGTCCGCGGTACGGTGTCGATGGCCCGTGCGGCCAGCCCCGACAGTGCGAACAGCCAGTTCTTCATCGTCTTCTACCCCCGCTTCAACCTCGACAATACCTATACCAATTTCGGGCGGGTGATTTCGAACATGGCGGCGGTGGACGCGATCCAGCGCGGCGAGCCGCCTGCAAATCCGACGCGTATCGTCCAGGCGTCGATCGCGGCGGACAACAAGCCGGTGCCGGTCAATACCGCACCGCGCGTGGCCGACGAGATCAGCGTCGACGATCTGAACGCACCGATCCAGGAATAGCAATTGCGCCTTTCGGGCCGCGTCCCTAAGCGGCGCTGGCCATGAAAGTCGACCTTTTCGATTTCGAACTTCCGCCCGAACGCATCGCGCTGCGTCCGGCGCGCCCGCGCGATGCCGCGCGTATGCTGGTGGTGCGGGGCGAGGGCCCGTTCGAAGATTGCGGCGTGCGCGACCTGCCGCAGCTGCTGCGTGCCGGCGACGTGCTCGTCTTCAACGACACGCGCGTCATTCCTGCGCAGCTCGAGGGGCGCCGGGGCGAGGCGAAGATCGGCGCGACATTGCACAAGCGGATCGATTTGCGCCGATGGCAGGCTTTCGTGCGCAATGCCAAGCGCCTGCGGATCGGCGACGTCGCGGAATTCGGCGGGGGAGTAACGGCGATTGCCGAAGAACGGCTCGCCGATGGCAGCTTCGTGCTCTTCTTCGAAGGCGACGAGCCGGTCGAGGTGCTGCTCGAACGCGCGGGGCGGATGCCGCTGCCGCCCTATATCGCGGGCAAGCGCGCGACCGACGAGCAGGATCGCGAGGACTACCAGACCATGTTCGCTCAGGAAGACGGTGCGGTCGCCGCGCCGACCGCCGCGCTGCATTTCACGCCCGAACTGATCGCTGCGCTCGATGCGGCGGGGATCGCGCGCGAAACGCTGACGCTGCATGTGGGCGCGGGAACCTTCCTTCCGGTCAAGGCCGAGGATACCGACGATCATGCGATGCATGCCGAATGGGGCCGGATAGAGCCCGATGTCGCCGACTGCCTCAATGCCGCGCGCAAGGCCGGGGGCAGGGTGATCGCGGTCGGCACGACCAGTCTGCGCCTGCTCGAGAGCGCGACGGGCGAAGATGGCGTTATCCGGCCCTTTGCGGGCGACACCGATATCTTCATCACGCCCGGCTATTCATTCCGCGCGGTCGACGGGTTGATGACCAATTTCCACCTGCCCAAATCGACGTTGATGATGCTGGTCAGTGCCTTGATGACCCGCGAACGGATGATGGCCGCTTACGACTATGCCATCGCGAATGAGTATCGCTTCTACAGCTACGGCGATTCCTCGCTGCTGCTGCCCTGATCAGGGGAACACGCTCTTGGTATCGAGCATTCGCTCGATCAGCGCATCATCGGCTGGAATCCGCCCGTCGAGCATGAGCATGGCGATGCCATGCGCGATCGACCATGCCTGGAGAGCGAGAAGCTCCGCGCGTTCCGGATCGCTTGCCAGCGCCTGCGTATTGGCGGTCAGCAGCGCGCGCGCCTCGTCGGGCGCTTCGCCATCGCCGACCGGATGGCCCTGCGTGAACATCAGGCGGAAAAGCGCGGGATGGGCGAGCGCGAAGCGCACGTAGGTACGGCCCGTCGCGGCAAATCCCGCAGCGCCGCCCCCTGCCTCCTTCGCGGCGACCGCCTGCTCGTTGCCGAGCAGCTTCAGTCCCTCTCTCGCCAGCGCCTTGTCGAGCGCGTGCTTGTCGGGAAAGTGGCGATAGACGGCCGTCGGCGAAACACCCACTGCGCGCGCCAGTTCGCGCAACGAGGGGGCTTTGCCCCCGGGCCCTTCGAGCGCCTGCAGCCCAGCGGCCAGCAGCGCGTCGCGCAGGTTCCCGTGATGGTAGGCGGCAGGCGATGTTGACACTGTTACCATGACCTCTATGTTTACAGTGTTTACTTTAACCGGAGCGAGTCGGTCATGGCAAGCGTCATCGAGAAAACCATCCGCAAGGCAGTCACTCCCGCGATCCAGGCTGTGTCGACGATCAATCGGGCGCGGCTGCCCGGCGCGGACACCAATCCTTTCCTGCGCGGTGTCCATACGCCGCTCGCCGAGGAATTCACGCTTGATGATCTCGAAGTGACCGGCACCATCCCGCCGGAGCTCGACGGTCGCTATGTCCGGATCGGTCCCAATCCCTACGGCGATGGCGCCAAGGGGCACCACTGGTTCATCGGTGACGGGATGGTCCACGGTGTGCGGCTGAAGAACGGCAAGGCCGAGTGGTACCGCAACCGGTTCATCCGCTCGCGCGAACTCGAAGGCAAGGGCGGCCCGCCCGCGGTCGGCGGCCCGCGTCGCGGCTTCGGCGATACGGTCAATACCAACGTGCTCGACATCGGCGGGAAGATCATGGCCCTGGTCGAAGCGAGCAGCTTTCCGGTCGAGCTCGATGGCAATCTCGAATCGGTCGCCTATTCCGACTTCGGCGGCGGGCTGACCGGCTCCTTCACGGCGCATCCGCACCAATGCCCTGCGACCGGCGAATTCCACGCGATCTGCTACGAGGCGACCTCGCAGGACACGATCCGCCATGTTGTCATGGCCGCCGACGGCACGGTCCAGCGCGAAACCGCCATCCCGGTGCGCAACGGTCCCTCGATCCACGATTGCGCCCTGACCGAGAACTACGTTGTGATCCTCGACCTGCCGGTGACATTTTCGGTCTCGGCGCTGCTGGCCGGCTACAAGTTCCCCTATCGTTGGAACCGCGAGCACGAGGCCCGCGTCGGCTTGCTGCCGCGTGGCGGGTCGAGCGAGGACATCGTCTGGCATGCCGTCGATCCGGCCTATGTCTTCCATGTCGGCAACAGCTTCGAAGATACAAATGGCCGCGTGGTGATCGACCTGTGCGCCTACCAGACCATTTTCGATGGCGACATGCCGGGACCATATGGAAAGTCGCTCGGGCTGGAACGCTGGACGCTCGACGGAAAGGGCGGAAAGGTCGAGCGCAAGACGATCGATCCTTCGGGCCAGGAGTTTCCTCGCCCGGACGAACGCTTCTTCACGCGCGCCTATCGCTATCTCTGGGTGACCGGCCTGCCCGAGGATGGCGACCTTGAATTCGTCGCGCCCATGCCGCTTTACCGCCACGACCTCGAAACGGGAAAGCGCGTGCAGCGCGATTTCGGCGAGGGGCGCATTCCCGGCGAATTCGTGTTCGCGCCGCGCAGCCTGGATGCGCCCGAAGGCGATGGGTGGGTGATGGGCTACGTCATCGACCGCAATCAAGGCGCCAGTGCGCTCGAAATCCTCGATGCGACCAGCCTCGAACTGATTGCGGCGGTCCATCTCCCGCATGTGATCCCCCCGGGGTTCCACGGCAACTGGATCGCCGCTAGCTAGGAGCGCGTGGATTCGATTCTCGAACTTTCCGGCCTGTCGAAGGTCTATCCCGGCGGGCTGAAAGCGCTCGATGACGTCGATCTAACCATTCGCAAGGGGGAAATTTTCGCGCTGCTCGGGCCCAATGGCGCGGGCAAAACCACGCTGATCGGCGCGGTCTGCGGACTGGTGCGGCCGACATCGGGCACGATCCGCGCCTTCGGCCACGACATGGCGGGCGACTGGCGCAAGGCGCGAAGCCGGATCGGCCTCGTCCCGCAGGAACTCAGCACGGATATGTTCGAGCCGGTCCACCGCGCGGTAAGCTATTCGCGCGGGCTGTTCGGGCTGGCACCGGACCGGGAGCGGATCGAGGAGATCCTGCGATCCCTGAGCCTGTGGGACAAGCGCGACGAGCGGATCATGGCGCTGTCCGGCGGGATGAAGCGCCGCGTGCTGATCGCCAAGGCACTCGCGCATGAACCCGACCTGCTTTTTCTCGACGAGCCCACCGCGGGCGTCGACGTCGAACTGCGCAAGGGCATGTGGGCGATCATCGACGAAATGCGCGAACGCGGCGTCACTATCATTCTGACAACGCATTACATCGAAGAGGCCGAAATGATGGCCGACCGCGTCGGGATCATCAATCGCGGCAAGCTGCTGATGGTGGACGAGAAAGAAGCCATGATGAAGCGGCTTGGCCGGACCGAGGCGCATATCACGCTGGCCAAGCCGCTGGTGGGGCTGCCACCCGAAATCGGGCGCTTTCCCGTCGAACTGGAACAGGGCGGCACCTCGCTGTGCTATCGGGGAGGCGATGGGACCGGACTGGGCAAGTCGGAGGTTGCCGATCTGACCAAGGCACTGATCGCCGCCGGGATCGATTACACCGGCATCGACACGCGCGAGAGCAGCCTCGAAGAGATCTTCGTGTCGCTGCTGGGCGAGGGGGAGGGCGCGGCATGATCTCCTGGCGCTCCACCTGGTCGATCTACACGCGCGAGTTGATGCGTTTTCTGCGCACCGCCTTTCAGTCGGTACTCGCGCCGGTGCTGACGACGTCGCTCTATTTCATCGTTTTCGGCGCGGCGATCGGAAATCGCATGCCCGACCTCGGCGGGGTCGAGTACGGCGCCTTCATCATTCCCGGCCTGCTGATGCTCACCTTGCTGGGCGAGACAACCAGCAATTCGAGCTTCGGAATCTACATGCCGCGTTTCACGGGCACGATTTACGAACTGCTCAGCGCCCCCGTTGGCGTGGCGGAAACGCTGATCGGCTTCGTCGGTGCGGCGATGACCAAGAGCCTCATCCTCGCCACGATCATCCTGCTGACCGCGCGCCTGTTCGTCGATTATTCGATCGCGCATCCGCTGCTGGCGGTATTCTACATCATGCTGGTCGCGGCGGCTTTCAGCCTGTTCGGCTTCATCCTCGGCATTTGGGCCGACAATTTCGAGAAACTGGGCATCATTCCGATGCTGTTCCTCACCCCGCTCACTTTTCTGGGCGGGACCTTCTACTCGATCGACATGCTACCCGAGCCGTGGGACACGATCGCTCTGGCCAATCCGATCGTCTATCTGGTCAGCGGACTTCGCTGGACCTTCTATGGCAGCAGCGATGTCGATATCTGGCTTAGCTTCGGCATCACATTGGGCTTCCTGGCCTTCTGCGTCGGCGTGATCGGCTATATCTTCAAGACCGGGTGGCGCCTGCGCGCGTAAGGCTTGCATTCGATTGCGGACTGGCGAGCGGGCCGACAAGAGGCTAGGCGCGCGGCATGCGATTGATCCCGATGCTTTTCCCGCTCCTGCTGGCCGGTGCCGCCGTGCCTGCACAGGCCGAGCTTCCCGAAGGCGCGCAGGCGATGATCGACGCCGCGATAGCGACCGGCGACGAAGCCAAGGTGAAGACCGTGCTCGATCTTGCGCGCGCGACCTGGCCCGATGACACGGCGGAGATCGAGGAAATCGCGGGCGCATTCCAGACCGCGCTTGCAGCGAAACAGGCAGCCGCTGCGGAGGCAAAGGAGCAGGCGATCCGCAGCGCCGGCCTGTTCGAGATGTGGAAGGGCGAGGGCGAGCTTGGCGGCTTCCAGTCCAGCGGCAACAGCGACACGGTCGGCGTCACCGCAGGCCTCAAACTCAAGCGAGAGGGGATCGACTGGTCGCATCGCCTGCGCGCTCGCTTCGACTTCCAGAGACAGAACGGCGTTACCAGCCGGGAACAGCTCTTCCTGTCCTATGAGCCACGCTGGCAATTCGACGAAAGCGTGTTCGCCTATGGGCTCACCCAATTCGAGCGCGATCAGATCCAGGGGGTCGATGCGCGCTACGCCATATCCGGCGGCCTCGGTTACCAGGTCCTCGACAACAACAGTTTGAGCCTCTCGGTCAAGGCCGGCCCCGCCTATCGGGTCACCGAGTTCACCGACGGTCGCAACGACAGCCGGATCGCCGCGCTTGCCGGGTTCGATTTCGACTGGAGAATCTTCGAACGGCTGACGCTGACCCAGGATGCGAGCGCCGTCGCCGAGACAGGCGGCGAAGCCGTGGTCCTGATCGACAGCGCCAACACGACGGTCAACCTGGTGACCGGACTGAACTTCCAGGTCAGCGACCGTCTGCGTGCGCGTATGTCCTACCAGCTCGATTACGACAGCAACCCGCCGGCCGGGAAGGTGTCGACCGACACGCTGACCCGCGCAACGCTTATCTACGGCTTCTGACCATGGCCGAACGTTTCAGCTTCACCATCGATGCGACCGACGGTGCCGCGCGCACCGGACGGATCGAGATGCTGCGCGGCGATATTCGAACGCCTGCCTTCATGCCCGTCGGGACGGCCGCCACGGTCAAGGCGATGAAACCCGAAACCGTGCGCAAGACCGGCGCGGACATCATCCTCGGCAACACCTACCACCTGATGCTGCGTCCCGGGGCCGAGCGCGTGGCCAAGCTCGGCGGCCTGCACAAGTTCATGAACTGGAACCGGCCGATCCTGACCGACAGTGGCGGTTACCAGGTGATGAGCCTGTCGGACTTGCGAAAGCTGACCGAGAAGGGGGTCGAGTTTCGCAGCCATATCGATGGGTCGAAACACATGCTTACGCCCGAGCGCAGCATGGAGATCCAGCGACTTCTCGGCAGCGATATCGTGATGGCCTTCGACGAATGCCCGCGCGCTGACCGTCCGCGCGACGAAATCGCGGCGAGCATGGAAATGTCGATGCGCTGGGCCAGGCGCAGTCGCGACGGTTTCGATATGGGCGGCGAGCATGCGGAGAGCTCCGCCCTGTTCGGCATCCAACAGGGGGCGCTCGACGAGGAACTGCGCCGGATCAGCGCCGAGAAGCTGACCGAGATCGGTTTCGACGGCTATGCGATCGGCGGCCTCGCCGTGGGCGAGGGGCAGGAGGCGATGTTCGCCACGCTCGATTTCGCTCCCGGTCAGCTACCCCAAGATCGCCCGCGCTACCTCATGGGGGTGGGCAAGCCGGACGACCTCGTCGGCGCGGTTGAGCGCGGCGTCGACATGTTCGACTGCGTGCTGCCTAGCCGCTCGGGCCGGAACGGGCAGGCGTTTACCTGGAACGGCCCCATCAACCTGCGCAATGCGCGGTTTGCCGAAGACCAGGAGCCGCTCGACAGCCGCTGCGCCTGCGACACCTGCGGGACCTACACGCGTGCCTACCTGCACCACCTGGTCAAATCGCAGGAAATCCTCGGGGCGATGCTGATGACCGAGCACAATATCGCCTTTTACCAGCAATTGATGCAGGCCATGCGCGATGCCATCCGCGAAGGTCGCTTTTCGGCTTTCGCAAACGATTTTCGCATGGATTACTTGCGTTAAGGCAGGACGGATATAGTCTGCCGGACATGGAGAAAAACACCCAGTCGCTCGTCGTGCCCGCCAAGTGGGGCCTACCCTACGCGGAGGACGAAGTGAAACCTACGATCCAACGCGAGCAGAGCTATATCGTCGCCATCGCGGTGCTGACGATCATCGCCTGGCAGACCGAAATCGGAACGCTCGCCCTCCTGCCGTTTACGCTGTTGGCAACGTGGTTTCACGAAATGGCGCACGGGCTTGCAGCGGTCGCGCTGGGCGCCGATTTCGAACGGCTCGTGATCTACGCAAACGGTTCGGGATTTGCCGAGTATTCGGGCCGCATGTGGGGTATCGGGCAGGCGATCGTGGCTGCCACCGGACTGCTCGGTCCGACGATCGCCGGGTGCCTGATGATCATCGCCTCCCGTTCGCGACGCGCTACCCGGTGGGTGTTGCTGGCTCTGGGGGCGGCGCTTGCAGTTTCCACGCTGATCTGGGTCCGGTCGATCGTCGGATGGATCGTGCTGCCGGCGATTGCGGTCGTCTCGCTTTACATAGCGCTGCGCGGAAACGAGAAATGGCAGCGGATCGCGGTCGAATTTCTCGGCGTGCAAGGAGCGGTGAGCGTCTACCAGGACCTTGGCTACCTGTTCAGCCCGGGCGGTTATGTCGGGGGACATCTGGTCCTCTCGGACACGGGGCGGATCGCCGATGCGTTGTTCCTGCCCTACTGGTTCTGGGGCGGGGCGATCACCGTCGCCATCGTCGCGATGGTCTGGAAATCCCTGCAGATCGCGAGTCGCTACTGACGCCCGCCATACCGCTATGCGAAAAGGGCGGCCCCGCTAGGGACCGCCCTTTTTTCAATCTCGCTTTCCTTGCGGCTTATTAGCGCGAGTAGAACTCGACCACGAGGTTCGGTTCCATGGTGACCGGATAGGGCACTTCGTCGAGCTTCGGCACGCGGGTGAAGGTCACCTTGTCGTTGCCGTCGGGCGCGACGTAGTCGGGAATGTCGCGCTCGGGCAGGCTCTGCGCTTCGATGACCAGCGCCATTTCCTTCGCCTTGCTACCGAGGCTGACGACATCGCCGACCTTCACGCGGGCCGAGGCGATGTTGGTCTTCACGCCGTTGAGGTAGATGTGGCCGTGGCTCACGATCTGGCGGGCGGCAAAAATGGTCGGCGCGAACTTGGCGCGATATACGACCATATCGAGGCGCTGTTCGAGCAGGCCGATCAGGTTCTGGCCGGTGTCGCCCTTCATGCGCGAGGCTTCCTGGTAGGTGCGCTTGAACTGCTTCTCGGTGACGTCGCCGTAATAGCCCTTGAGCTTCTGCTTGGCGCGCAGCTGCAGACCGAAGTCGCTCATCTTGCCCTTGCGGCGCTGGCCGTGCTGGCCGGGGCCGTAGGAACGCTTGTTGACCGGGGAGTTCGGGCGACCCCAGATGTTTTCACCCATCCGGCGGTCGAGCTTGTACTTGGCGCGGGTGCGCTTCGTCATAGATATTTCCTTCAATTTGCTGGGCCACCCCATCGGTGACCATCCAACCCGGCATAGCACCGCTGATCGTCGATCAGCGCGGCTTCCGCTTCACCGGGGTGCGGAGCCAATTCGCGAAGGCGCGCTCCTAGCAATATCGTGCAGCGCGTCAAGCGGTAACATAGGCGCTCGACAAGCGGGTTCAAGCGCGGCAGGGCGCAGTGCCATGAGTGACGAATTCAAACTGCCTGAAGACTGCACGAACATGACCGAAGTGCGTGTTGGGGTGGATACCACCGACCGCGAGCTGATGGAACTGCTCGACCGCCGTTTCGGCTACATGCGGGCCGCCGCCCGGATCAAGACCGACCGCAGCGTGGTGCGCGACGAAGGGCGCAAGGCGGAGGTTATCGCCAACGCCCGTGCGGATGCGGAGGGCAGGGGACTTCCTGCGGACGGGATTGTGAAGATCTGGGAAGAGCTCGTCGAGACCTCGATCGCCTACGAACTGGTCGAATGGGATCGGATCAGAACTTAGGCTCGCGCTGGAGCGAGGACAGCACACCGCGCAGGGTGCGTACTTCGAGGTGGTTCCAGCCCGGTTTGGTCAACACACCGCGTAAGGTGCGTCTCGTGGCTTCGGCGCGGGACTCGGGTCGGAAATAACCCTTTGGCTCGAGCATCGCCTCAAGATGGGCGATGAGCCCGTCGAGGTCCTCCTGCGGCGCGGGGGGCAGCAGCTCTTCCTGCGTGGGCTGCACCAACGCCTCGTGCTTCGACCATTCATAGGCGCACAGGATCACCGCCTGGGCGAGATTGAGCGAGCCGAATTCGGGATTGATCGGGACGGTTAGGATCGCGCGGGCCAACGCCACGTCCTCGGTTTCCAGCCCCGAGCGTTCGGGGCCGAACAGGATCGCGCTGCGCCCTTGCGCCCCTGCCATCTCGCGGCTCGCTTCCTCGGGCGTGACGACCGGTTTCGTCACGCCGCGCTTGCGGACCGTGGTGGCGTAGACATGCGCGCAATCGGCGACCGCTTCGGCGGTCGAGGCATAGACCCGCGCGCGTTCGAGCACGGTATCGGCGCCCGATGCTGCCGGCCCCGCGGAAGGGTTGGGCCAGCCGTCGCGCGGCTCGACCAGCCGCATTTCGGTCAGGCCGAAATTGAGCATCGCGCGCGCAGCCTTGCCGATATTCTCGCCCAGTTGCGGGCGGACCAGCACCACGATCGGCTTGCGGGTGTCAGCCTCGCTCATTGGCGGCCGCTTCATGGACGGTGCTGGCGAATTCCTCGAAATCGCGCGCCTCGCTGAAATCCCGATATACGCTGGCGAAGCGGATATAGGCGACGCTGTCGAGACCCTTGAGCCCATCCATCACCATCTCGCCGATGCGTTGCGACGGCACTTCCGCTTCGCCGGCAGTTTCGACCTGCCGCTGGATGCCCGATACGAGTTGGTCGATGCGTTCCTGCGGCACGTCGCGCTTACGGCAGGCGAGCGAAATCGACTGCTCGAGCTTGCTGCGATCGAAGGGCTGGCGACGGTCGCCCGACTTGACCACGGTCACCTCGCGCAGCTGCACGCGTTCGAAGGTCGTGAAACGTGCGCCGCAGCTCGAACATTGGCGGCGGCGGCGGATCGAGGTCGAATCCTCGGTGGGACGACTGTCCTTTACCTGGCTGTCGTCATGGGCACAGAATGGGCAGCGCATTTACGGTCGGAGGCGCTTGTACAGCATGAAGCCCGCGCCCGCGACGAGGCCGATGGGCCAGGTCACGACCGGCAGGATGCCGCCCGCGATCGCACCGACTGCGGCACCGGTCAGAACCGGCTTGGTAGACGGATGGTTGAGACCCTGCTTGGCCATGCCCTTGATTTCGTCACCGGCGTCGGAAACCAGATCGTGATCCTGATACCGGTTTTCGTGCCCCTGGGGTTCCTTGTCGTCCATCGTCTGTCTCCTTAGCGGCCGGGATAGACGGGGAAAGCGGCGCACAATTCGGCGACCTTTCCGCGCACCTGCTCTTCGACCTGGCCATCACCTTCGGGGCCATTGCGCGACAGACCGTCTACCACTTCGCAGATCAGCGCGCCAATCTGGCGGAACTCGTCAGGTCCGAAACCGCGCGTGGTGCCGGCCGGGGTGCCGAGCCGGATGCCGCTAGTCACGAACGGGCTGCGGGTGTCGTAGGGGATGCCGTTCTTGTTGCAGGTCAGCCACGCGCGATCGAGCCCGGCTTCGGCGGCCTTGCCGGTGACGTCCTTGGGCGTCAGGTCGACCAGC
The DNA here is from genome assembly GCF_001542855.1 of Erythrobacter sp. AP23. Taxonomy (GTDB): domain Bacteria; phylum Pseudomonadota; class Alphaproteobacteria; order Sphingomonadales; family Sphingomonadaceae; genus Qipengyuania. Next base: position 298,717 of record NZ_LNBY01000001.1, read on the forward strand.
ATCGAGTGATTGTCGGTGCCGCCCGAGACAACGCGCAGGCCGTTTGCCTCGATGCCCTCGGCCAACGCGCGGGCGTTTTCGACCACACTATTTGCATAATCCCTGAAATCGGGGCGCAGCGCCTCGCGGAAGGCGACCGCCTTGGCGGCGACAACATGCATCAGCGGGCCGCCCTGCATTCCGGGGAACACCGCCATGTTGATCGGCTTGGTCAGCTCTTCGTCGTCCCACAGAATTACGCCCGAGCGCGGCCCGCGCAGGCTCTTGTGCGTGGTCGATGTTACGACATGCGCATGCGGGAAGGGCGAGGGATGTGCGCCGCCCGCGACGAGCCCCGAAATGTGGCTCATATCGACCATCAGATAGGCGCCAACCTCGTCCGCCACCTTGCGGAACGCCGCCCAGTCCCAGACGCGCGAATAGGCCGTGCCGCCGGCGATGATCAGCTTGGGCTTGTTGGCCTTCGCGATCGCCATGACTTCGTCCATGTCGATCAACTCGTCGTCCTTGCGCACGCCGTAGCTGACCGGATTGAACCACTTGCCGCTCATGTTGACCGGCGAGCCGTGGGTAAGGTGACCGCCCGAATTGAGGTCGAGACCCATGAAGGTGTCGCCCGGCTGCAGCAGCGCAAGGAACACCGCTTGGTTCATCTGGCTGCCCGAATTGGGCTGGACGTTGGCGAAACTGCATCCGAACAGCTGCTTCGCGCGTTCGATGGCCAGCGTTTCGACCACATCGGCATAATCGCAGCCGCCGTAATAGCGCTTGCCCGGATAGCCCTCGGCATATTTGTTGGTGAACACCGAACCGGTTGCTTCGAGCACTGCGGTGGAAGCGATATTCTCCGACGCGATCAGTTCGATCTTGTCCTGCTGGCGGGCAAGTTCCTTGCGAATCGCTGAGTGGATCTCGGGGTCGGCCTCGGCGAGCGTGTCGTGCCAGAAACGGTCCATCGGGTCGCGGTCGGTGTTTGCGGGCTGGGTGGCCAAATCAGATCTCCGGATTGGAAAGCTTGTCGACGCGGCGCTGGTGGCGACCGCCGGCGAATTCGGAATCGAGGAAGGCGGTAAGGCACGCCTTGGCCATGTCGCTGCCCGTCAGGCGCGCACCCATGGCGATACAGTTGGCGTTGTTGTGTTCGCGCGCGAGGCTGGCGGAGAGTGGTTCCGAGACCAGCGCGCAGCGCACGGCGGGGTTGCGGTTGACGCTCATCGAAATACCGATACCCGAGCCGCACAGCGCGACACCGCGCTCGGCTGTGCCATCTGCAACGACGCTCGCCAGCTTGTAGCCGAAGTCGGGATAATCGACGCTCTCGGTGGTCTCGGGGCCAAGGTCCGCGACCTCGTGGCCCTGCTCGATCAACCAGTCGCGCAGCTCGGCCTTGAGGTCGATGGCGGCATGGTCGGAGGCAATGGCGATACGCATGGGTGCCACATAGGGATTTACGGACCGGCAATCCACCGTCTTGAGTGGTCATCCACGGGTCACTCCGGTGGAGTTCAGGTCAGGCGCGTGATCGCATCGCGGATATGCTGGATAGAATAGGGCTTAGTGATGGTGGGAACCCGCTGGAAATCGGGAGGATGCTCCGCATCGCCATAACCGGTGGCGAAAATGTAGCCGATGCCTCTTCCCTCAAGGTCGGATGCGAAACCGTAGCTCTTCGTGCCCCGCAAGTTGACATCGAGAATAGCCCAATCAGGCTTGATATCGGCCAGCAAATCCTCGGCCTCGTCCAGCGCTGTCGCGACCGATACACTCGCACCTTCGGCAACCAGCATGTCCTCGAGTCCGAACGCAATGATCGGCTCGTCTTCGACAATCAGTACATGGCGCCCATCGAAATTCATGGCGATGCCTCCAAGTGGCAATGTAGCCCGTCGCGGTTGTATTCGAGAGAAACCCGATCATCGCGATTGCCGAAGCCGCGTGAAATCAGGCGCGACCCGAAACCCGGTTGATCGGGTTGCTCGACAGGTGGGCCGCCACTTTCGCGCCAATCCAGGATGAGGCGTGGCGAACCGTCCGCTTCGTGCAATTCCCAGTCGATGGCTACGCGTCCCTTATCGTTGGATAACGCGCCGTATTTCAGGGCATTGGTTGCCAGCTCGTGGATTATCATGGCCAGTGCGACCGCCTCTTGCGGGTGGAGGGTTACGATTGGCCCCTCTACGGAATAACGCGTCGTGTCGCTGCCGGCCGTAGCGGCCAGTGACTGCTGGACGATCGTTTCCAGATCGGCCATTTTCCAGTTGCAGTCGGTCAGAAGATTATGCGCGCTGGCCAAAGCTGCCAATCGTGCAAGGAAGATGTCGAGGCCTGCCCTCTCCCCAAGCTTACCAAAGGATTGCTGGGCCAGGCTTTGTACGATCGCCAGCGTGTTTTTTACCCGATGGTTCAGCTCGTTGATCAGCAGTTTCTGGCGGTCCTGCGCCTCTACTTCCTCCGTGACGTCGTAACCCTGGACGAAGACGCCGGTCACGTCGCCCGAGGGTTCGGAAATGGGTTGGAAGATGAACTCCAGATGGAATTCCTGTCTTGCTCCCGTATCGGGCTGGGTCAGCGCGACAAGTTCGCGGTTCCCGAAGTAAGGGCGGCCGGTATTCATGACCTTGTCGAGTGTATCGACAAACCCCTGTTCCACGATTTCCGGGATTGCTTCCGATACGGTGCGTCCCACCAGTTCGCGATTGCCGAGCAGGGAGCGATAAGCGGCGTTGGCCAGGAGAAATCGGTGTTCCGGGCCGGTAAGGACCGCAACGAAACCGGGTGCTTGCTCGATGAGGTTCTTCACGCGAACCAATTCGTCCGCGGCGCTCTGATACCGCTTCTCCACGCTTCGAGCGCGTTCGACGACACCTGCGGTATCGCGTAGGCGGCGCAATTCCTCGAGCTCGGTGATGTTGACGGTATGCTGGAGGATACATGCCACGCTTCCGTCGGGATTGCACAACGGTGTGTGGGTCGCGCTCCAGTAGTGCGTGTCGTAGGTGCCGTAGGGGTTGGCGATGTCATAGCGTATATGCGCAATCTCGTCGGACTTCCCGGTCTCGATTACGCGGCGCAGCGATCCGTTCAGTTTGCGAAAGCTTTCGCCCTCACTCGGAAAAGCTTCGAACAAGTTACGACCGATAATCTCCTCACGATCGCGCATGGTGACCGTGAGGTAGGCCTCGTTCATCCAGACTATCGCGTAATCGCGGTCGAACAGGACATAGGGATTGGGCGAACTCGCAAGGAGCTCCTCGAAGTCGATTGCTGAAACGGTGTCGAGAATGCGCGTGTCCCCCGAGGCTGGCTCCACTCGCCTTGCGGGCCGCCGTCCATCTACATCACGCAATCGCTTACTGAGCGGGTTGTTCCCGACAATCACAGCGATCACCGAGAAAGGCAGAAGGCCTTCGGCTCGCGGCCAAAGATGTGGCGCCGTGGGTCGGGCTTGTCCCCTATTGGTCTAGGAAGCTGCGCATTTTTCTCGACCGGCTCGGATGCTTGAGCTTGCGCAGCGCCTTTGCTTCGATCTGGCGGATACGTTCGCGGGTCACCGAGAACTGCTGGCCGACTTCCTCGAGCGTGTGGTCGGTGTTCATACCGATGCCGAAACGCATGCGCAGCACGCGTTCTTCGCGAGGGGTGAGCGAGGCGAGGACGCGGGTGACCGTTTCCTTGAGGTTCGCCTGGATCGCCGCATCGACCGGGATGATTGCGTTCTTGTCCTCGATGAAATCGCCGAGGTGTGAGTCCTCCTCGTCGCCTATCGGCGTTTCGAGGCTGATCGGTTCCTTGGCGATCTTCATCACCTTGCGCACCTTCTCGAGCGGCATGGAGAGCTTTTCCGCCATCTCTTCGGGCGTCGGCTCGCGGCCCTGGTCGTGCAGGAACTGGCGCGAACAGCGCACCAGCTTGTTGATCGTCTCGATCATGTGGACGGGGATGCGGATCGTGCGCGCCTGGTCGGCGATCGAGCGGGTGATCGCCTGGCGGATCCACCATGTCGCGTAGGTGCTGAACTTGTAGCCACGGCGGTATTCGAACTTGTCGACCGCCTTCATCAGGCCAATGTTGCCTTCCTGGATCAGGTCGAGGAACTGCAGGCCGCGGTTGGTGTATTTCTTGGCGATGGAGATCACGAGGCGCAGGTTCGCCTCGACCATTTCCTTCTTGGCGATGCGCGCCTCGCGCTCGCCCTTCTGGACCTTGTTCACGATCCGCCGGAATTCCTCCAGCGCCATGCCGGTCTGCGCCGCGATGTCCGAAATCTCGGCACGAATGCGCTCGACCGCATCGGCTTCCTTCTCGGCGAAGGCGGCCCACTTCTTGTCCTTCTTGGCGCGTTCCTTCAGCCAGCTGTCGTCGAGTTCGTTGCCGATATAGGCATCGAGGAAGTCGATCCGCTTGACCTTGTGCCGCTCTGCCAGGCGCAGCATCTGGCCACCCAGCGCGGTCAGGCGGCGGTTGAAGGCATAGAGGTTGTCGACCAGGAACTCGATCTTGGTAGCGTGGAACTGGACGCTTTCGACTTCGGCCGTGAGCTGTTCGGAAAGCGCCTCGTATTTCTTTTCCTTGGCCGGCGAGAATGCTTCACCCTTCGCCATGACATCGACCCGCTCCTTCTGGAGCTTCTCGAACTTGCCGAACAGGTCGGTGATGCGGGCGAAGCGTTCGATGGCGTCGGGCTTGAGCGCAGCCTCCATCTGGGCGAGGGACATGGTGTTGTCCTCTTCCTCGTCATCGTCGCTCTTGGACGACCCTTCTTCGCCGTCCTCACCGTCTTCGTCCGAATCGCCGTCGTCGTCATCGTCGCGGATCGTGGGACCGGCGGTCTCTTCGGAAATCTCGCCGTCGTCGTCTTCGTCCTCGCCCTCTTCCAGCTTTTCGGGCGGGGGTTCTTTCGAGAGCATGGCGTCGAGATCGAGGATCTCGCGCAGCTGCATTTCCTCGGCGTTCAACGCCTCGGACCACTGAATGATGGCGTGGAAGGTGATCGGGCTCTGGCACAGGCCCATGATCATCATGTCGCGGCCGGCCTCGATCCGCTTGGCGATGGCGATTTCGCCCTCGCGGCTGAGCAGTTCGACCGCGCCCATTTCGCGCAGATACATGCGCACCGGGTCGTCGGTGCGTTCGCCGCCGGTGGCCTTCTTGGCGGCGGGTTTGGCCGCGGCCTTGGTATCCTTCTTGGCGTCGGAGGCGATTTCCTCGACCTCGGCGGCCTCTTCGGCAGCGGCCTCGGCCTCCTCGTCGCTTTCGACGATCTGGACGCCCATGTCGGATAGCGCTGACTGGATGTCCTCGATCTGGTCCGAACTCATTTCGCCCTGCGGCAAGGCGTCGTTGAGCTCGTCGTAAGTGACGTAACCCTTCTTTTTCGCCTTGGTAATGAGCTTCTTGACCGACGCTTCGTTGAGATCGATCAGGGGAGCGTCGCCGTCGTCCTTGGTCTTCGACTTGGTGGCCATAGAGATTTCAAATCCAGTCTAATACTTCCGGCGGGCCGCGTTCCCGCCAAGATCATGCATCCGATTCGCCGTCTGCCGCAGCTTTCCTGCGACCGAAACGCTTCAACCGCTCGTTTAGTGCCAGCAACCGCTCGCGCAATCGGGCCTGTTCGGCGATGGAACCTTCCGGATCGCGTTCGAAACGCGCTGTTGCTTCCGCCAGGGCGGATTCCAGCGCCGGCCTTTCGACCAGCAGCGACACGGCCTCGGCCAGATCCTCGCGCGCGTCACCTGGGTCTGTGCCTTCATCGAGGAAGGCGAAATGAGCTTTTTCCGGTGGGGCAGGAAGGCCTCGTTCGAGCGATATGGTCGATTGCGCGGACAAATCAAGCGTCTCGGCGGCTTCAAGCAACGAATCGAGCGCGGGGCCGACATTTTGGTCACGCCGCGCGAGATCGGAAAGCGCGTCCTCGTGGCGCAGGATCTGGTCGGGAAACTTGACCAGTCCCGCAATGACGGCGCGGGTGAATGCGTCGCGTGCACCGCCCTTCATCGCGCGAGTCAAACTATCCCGCGCATCGGGCGAAAGCGTGGGCGCCGGCTGCCTGATCCCGCCTTTCTTCCATTCACCCCGAGGCCGGAATTCGCGCGGCGCTCTGGGCGGGAAAGCGAAAGCGGAAAACCGTTCGAGCAGTTCGCGCTTGTAGAGCGCGCGGATATCGGGATGCTGGATGCTGTCTACGTGGTCGAGCAGGCGCGCTTTGAGACCCGCCTTTTCTTCCGGAGAATCGAGCGGGGCGTAGGACTTCTCGAACTCCCACAGCGTGTCGAGCAGGCTGGCAGGTCGCGCGAGCAAATCCTCCAGCGCACCGACGCCTTGCTCGCGCAGCAGGTCGTCCGGGTCGAGACCGGCAGGCAGACGGACGATCGACAGCGAATGGCCCGGGCGCAGCATCGGCAGCGCGCGCGAGATTGCCCGCATTGCGGCGCGCTGGCCGGCATTATCGCCATCGAAGCACAGGATCGGTCGCTCGACCTGGCGCCACAACAATTCAATCTGGTTTTCCGTCAGCGCCGTGCCAAGCGGAGCTACCGCTTCGCCGATACCGGCGTTCGCCAGCGCGATCGCGTCCATATAGCCTTCGACCACGATGATGCGCCCGCTCTGCCGCGCGGCGGGCGCGGCGCGGTGGAGATTGTAGAGCGTGCGCCCCTTGTCGAACAGCGGTGTGTCGGGACTGTTGAGGTATTTGGGCGCCTTGGGATTGGCCTCGCTGTCGAGGATGCGGCCGCCGAAGGCGATCACGCGCCCGCGCGTATCGTGGATCGGCAGCATCAGCCGCCCGCGAAACCGGTCGTAGGGTTCGTTGCCTGCCCTGGACCCCGATCCGGGGTCATCGATCCTGATCCGCATGCCCGCTTCGATCAGCATGGGCTCTTCGAATCTACTCAGCGCCCGCTTCAACGCCTGCCGGTCCTCGGGCGCATAACCGAGGCCGAATTCGCGAATGGTGGCATCTGAAAAGCCGCGGCGCCCGAGATACTGGCGCGCCTGCGCACCCTCGGCCCCGCGCAAATTGCCTTCGAACCACTCCTGCGCGGCGGCGGTGACATCGTGCAGGCTGGCACGCTTCTCCGCCCGTTGCGCGGCACGTGGATCGGGCGCGGGGACTTCCATTCCGGCTTCCGCCGCCAGCTCTTTCACCGCGTCCATGAAGGGCATGCCGCGCTGGTCGGTCAGCCAGCGGATCGCGTCACCATGCGCCTCGCAGCCGAAGCAGTGGTAGAAGCCTTTCTCGTCATTGACGTAGAAGCTGGGCGTCTTCTCATTATGGAACGGGCAACACGCCTTGAACTCGCGCCCGGCCTTGGTCAGCCGCAGGGTACGACCGATCACTGCGGACAAGGTGGTCCGCATGCGCAATTCGTCGAGCCATTGGGGGCTTAGCACGGCTCACCCATCTCCGTTCGTGTCGAGCGCAGTCGAGACACGCTCGCGCGGCGGTTTGGCGAAATAGGATAGTCGATCCCAATCTCCTGCCGCGAGCGCTTCCTTCTTGGCACGCGACCATTTCTTCACGCGCAATTCGCTTTCGAGAGCTTCGTCACGCGTTGGGAATTCGTCGGCCCAAATCAATGTCACCGGTCGACGGTGAGTCGTGAATTTGCAGTATCCGCCATGGTGATGTTCCGCGATGCGGCGCTCGAGATCGTCGGTATGGCCGGTATAATACTTCCCGTCAGCGCATTTCAAAATGTAGCACCAAAAGGGCATCGCGGATATCCAGGCCAGTGTGTCTCGACTGCGCTCGACACGAACGGATGTTTTGGGATTCAACCAGTGTGCCGTTCGCCTCGAGCGAAGTCGAGGGCCCCTAGCAATTAGTTACGCGAACCCTCCACAGGCTTATCCTCAGGCGGGAAGGGGCCGGTGGCGGCGACTTGGTTGCCTTCGATCTCGAGGAGATAGGCTTCTGCCGGCCCCTGCGGGGGCAGGGTGGACTGCCACCAGAAAGTCATCGTGCTGCCCGGCTTCCATCCGGATCCACGAACCACGCGCCAAATCAGGCTGCCATTGTCGCTGCTGATCGAAATTGCATCGGGATCGCCCAACGCGGCCTCGGCTTCGGCGGTCGAATAACCGATCGATTGGTTGAACCCGCTTGCCTTGCGGATCGTGCGGAAGAGGGTGGGCGCAGTTTCGACCACCTCGGGACCATCGGTAGGCGCGGCCTCGGCGGTCTCGTCCGCGTCGGCAAGCGTGATCCGGTGGACGTAGGTATAGGCGGTTTCTGCGGGCATCTCGCTGGGATTGCACGCCGCCACTCCCGCGGGGCAGGCGACATAGCTGACGAGCGTCCCGATCTGGCGATTGCCGGCACTCAGCACGGTTTCGACTTCCGGCCCCTGCGGCCCGACGATCTTCGCGCCCAGCGTCGAAAGGTCGAGATCGGCACCGACAAGGGTTCGGGGGGCGGCGATGGTTGGCGAGGGAGTGGGCGCGGGTTCGGGTTCGGCAGACCCGCAGGCGGCGAGCATCAAGACCCCGGCGGAGATCGCAATCGTCGACAGGCGCATCGTCAGGACATCCTTCCTCGCCTCACAGGGCAGGGGCGTTGCAGGCGTTGGCCGCGCCCGGAGCATCGCCGGGATAAGGCCCGGCGCCGGTCGCGCGGGTGTAATTGGCATTGATCGCATAGGCCGGTGCGGGACCGGCGGGGGGCACGGTGGACTGCCACCAGAAGGTGAGCGGTTCGGCCTGTTCCCACTGGTCGCCGCCATCGCCGGCGCTGACGGTCCACACCAGCGCACCGTCGTCGCAGGTGACGACGACATCGGCCTTGGCCCCGATCGCGGCCATCGCTTCGTCCTTCGAATAGCCGACCGCGCCGGTGAATCCGGTGGCGGGACGCGTCATGCGGAAGGCGGTCGCGCGCTCGACATCCGAAGAATCGGCGCCTTCCCCGCTGCCGCTGTCGGGCTCGTTGTCCTCGCCGGGATAGACCACATGGACATAGGTATAGACCGTGCCCTCGGGCGCGGTTGCCGGGTCGCATTCGGCCATGCCCGCCGGGCAGGCGACATAGCTGCGCATATCGGCGAAATTGCCTTCCGGATTGGATAGCGCGGTTTCGACTTCGGTGCCCTGGGGGCCGACGATCTTCGCACCCAACTCGAGATCGAGGAAGTCGACCGCTTCGATATTGCGCGCCAACGCCTCCGCTTCGCCATCGCTCGCTGCCGTTTCAAGGTCGGTCGGCGGATCGTCCGCGCCGGAGCCGCAGGCGGCAAGCACGAGTGCGAAGGAGAGGGCGACGGGCGTCTTGGTCATGACAGTGCTTCCTTTACGAGGCCGCTGGCCTTGCTCATGTCGAGGGTAGCGCCATGGCGGGCTTTCAGTTCCCCCATCACCCGGCCCATGTCCTTCATCCCTTCGGCGCCAAGCTCTTCCTTGATAGCGGCGATCGCGGCGCGGGTTTCCTCCTCGCTCATCTGCTTGGGCAGGAATTCCTCGATCACCGCCAGTTCGGATTTTTCCTTCTCGGCAAGTTCGGTGCGGCCGCCGCTTTCGTACATTTCGATCGATTCGCGGCGCTGCTTGGCCATTTTGAGCAGCACGTCGGTGACCATCTCGTCGTCCTCGGGTTTCTTGTCGGCGGTGCGCAGTTCGATATCGCGATCCTTGATCTTCGCGCCGATCAGCCGGAGCGCGGCAGTGCGGTCCTTGTCCTTGGCCTTCATGGCGGTGACGGTCTCGGACTGGATTTTTTCGCGGAGCATGCTGCCTCTTTGCGCTAAGCTGTGGATGGTTGGCGCCACATTTAGAAGAAGCTGGCGCAAAGCCAAGTGTTCCGCTTGACGGAACCGGTCCACGGCTCTAGCGGCTGAGGCTTAGCAACATCGCTGGAAACCCTCTTACCCGGAGCGCCCATGGCCCTGTCCGCATCTTCGCACGCGCAACCTAAAGATGCCACGGGAGTCCTGGTGCTGGGAGATGGCACCGTCATCTGGGGCAAGGGCTTCGGCGCCAGCGGCTCGGCGGTGGGCGAGGTCTGCTTCAACACCGCGATGACAGGTTACCAGGAAGTGATGACCGATCCTTCCTACGACAGCCAGATCGTCACCTTCACCTTCCCGCATATCGGCAATGTCGGCGCGAACGAGGAAGACCATGAGAGTCGGGGGCTGGGTGCGGTCGGCTGCGTGACGCGGCAGGAAGTGACCCCGCATTCGAACTTCCGCGCGCAGAACGAATTCGTCGAATGGATGAAGGATCATGGCAAGATCGGCCTGTCGGGGGTCGACACCCGTGCGCTGACTCGCCGCATCCGGCTGTCGGGCGCGCCCAATGCGGTGATCGCGCACAGTCCGCGGGGTGAATTCGATCTCAAGGCACTGAAGAAGCAGGCCGCCGAATGGAGCGGGCTCGAAGGGCTCGACCTCGTCCCCGGCGTGACGCGCGAGGGACAGGAAGACTGGACCGGCGGCCACTGGCAACTCGGTTTCGGTTATACCGAGGGCGGGGCGGAGAAGCCGCATGTCGTCGCGATCGATTACGGCGCGAAGGACAATATCTTCCGCAATCTCGTGAAGGTGGGAGCGAAGGTCACGGTCGTGCCCGCGCGCACCTCCTTCGACGAAATCATGGCCTTGAGCCCCGACGGCGTGTTCCTATCGAACGGTCCGGGCGATCCGGCGGCGACGGGTGAATACGCCGTGCCGGTGATCAAGGCGCTGCTCGAGGCGGATGTGCCGCTGTTCGGCATCTGCCTCGGCCACCAGATGCTCGGCCTCGCGGCGGGTGCGAAGACCGCCAAGATGTTCCAGGGCCACCGCGGCGCCAACCACCCCGTCCAGCGCGTCGGGGAAGGGTGGGGCGAGAGCACCGGGCTCGTCGAGATTACCAGCATGAACCACGGCTTCGCGGTCGACGGCGAGACGCTGCCCGAAACGGTCGAACAGACCCACGTCTCGCTCTTCGACGGCACCAATTGCGGCATTGCGATCAAGGGCAAGAAGGCGTTTGGCGTCCAGTACCACCCCGAAGCAAGCCCCGGCCCGCAGGACAGCTTCTACCTGTTCGAGAGATTCGTGGGGATGTTGGGGTGATGGCTATCCGCATCGCTAAACTGAAGGACGATATTCTACTTATCCTCTATGATTACATGCTGACCTCTGATCATGAAGGTTTTTGGTTCAGTATCCCAGCTATAACGGAGGCGCTACCGCCTTCGGCGTCCGGTGCGTTTGTGCAGAGGTCACTCGATGCGTTGATAGCCGAAAAGTTGGTCGAGCAGGGCGGTTCGGACGTTCTCAAATCAGATCTATTTGCTTTGACTGAACATGGGATCGCAAAGGCTGAGAGCTTGATCGAAGAGCGCGGGGTGGACATTGATGATTACGAACCTGCCCCAGATGCGGATTTGATCCTGTCTCGGCTGCATGAGCCGGAGAAGTTCTCGGCGGTTGCTGAGAACCTCAAAATGCTCGGGCGTGAAATTGATAAAAGCAATTCATTCGCCGAAGAGACAGCCGAAAACGACGATCTAATCCGGGGTGAGATTGAAGCAGCCAATACGCTGATGACTGCGAGCCGTGTCCGGGTTTCTCGATTGCGGGCACTCGTTCTCCCAACACTTCGTTACCTCGCAAAAACTTTTGCTGATAAATCGATAGGCGAGCTAGCAACCCGACTAATCGCTCTTCTCATTGGTCTGGATTCCTAATGCCGAAACGTACTGACATCTCCTCGATCCTCGTCATCGGTGCCGGTCCGATCACCATCGGCCAGGCCGGCGAGTTCGACTATTCGGGCACGCAGGCCCGCGTCTGATGCGTGTCGCGGCCCTTTTTGCGGTGGGGCTGGCGACGGCTGCCGTCGCGCAAGAGCCCGACCCACATGAAGTGCAGCTCACGCCCGGCGTCACCTTCACCGGCGACGGCGGGATCGAGCGGCTCGAAGGTGTCGATGGCACCGTGATCGCAACCTTCTGGCGTCCGATGCAGTACGAAACCGCCGCCGGGCCCGTGGCCGGCCGCATGGATTGCCGCGCAACCGCGGGATGGTCGCCTTTCTCGGCAGCGCTATTTGCGCTCGACGGGGTTCACGCGGCACAGGAAGACCGCCTCTCCTCACGCGGACTGACCGAGATCGAGCGGCATGAACAGGATGGCGAGCAGGTGCGCCAGCTCGACGTCACCATGCGTGGTACCGGCCCGCTGCGCTATCATGTGCTGACCTACATCGCAGTGCGGACGGGCGACGATATCGTCTCGATCCGTCGCGATTGCGTTTTTCCGCGTCGCAGCGGCGTGAGCAAGGCGGATTATCGCCGGCTCGCGCGGCTGCATACCGATTTCACCGTCGTCCTCCCGCCACCCGCCTCGCCGCTGGCGCAGGATACGCCCAGTCTCGAAACGCTTTCGGAAGTTCCTCTCTGATGCCCAAAAGAACCGACATCTCCTCGATCCTCGTCATCGGCGCCGGTCCGATCATAATCGGCCAGGCCTGCGAGTTCGACTATTCGGGCACGCAGGCGATCAAGGCGCTGAAGGAGGAGGGCTACCGGGTCATCCTGGTCAATTCCAACCCGGCCACGATCATGACCGATCCGGAAATGGCCGACGCGACTTATGTCGAGCCGATCACGCCCGAGATCGTAGCCAAGATCATCGAGAAGGAGCGACCCGACGCGGTGCTGCCGACGATGGGCGGGCAGACGGCGCTCAATTGTGCGCTCGACCTTGCAAACCAGGGCGTGCTTGAGAAATTCGGCGTGCAGATGATCGGCGCCAATGCCGATGCCATCGACAAAGCCGAGAATCGCCAGCGCTTTCGCGAAGCGATGGACAAAATCGGCCTCGAAAGCGCGCGCAGCGGGGTGGCGAACACGGTCGACGAGGCCTTTGCGGTGCTCGAACGCACCGGCCTGCCTGCGATCATCCGCCCCAGCTTCACGCTGGGCGGCACGGGCGGCGGCATCGCCTACAACAAGGCCGAGTTCGATCGCATCGTGCGTGAAGGTCTCGATGCATCGCCCACCACCGAAGTCCTGATCGAGGAATCGCTCCTCGGTTGGAAAGAATACGAGATGGAGGTGGTGCGCGACCGCGCGGACAATTGCATCATCATCTGTTCGATCGAGAATGTCGATCCGATGGGTGTGCATACAGGCGATTCCATCACCGTCGCGCCGGCGCTGACGCTGACCGACAAGGAATATCAGATCATGCGCACCGCCAGCATCAACGTGCTGCGCGAAATCGGCGTGGAAACAGGTGGTTCGAACGTACAGTTCGCAGTCAATCCCAAGGATGGCCGCCTGATCGTGATCGAGATGAACCCGCGCGTCTCGCGCTCCTCGGCACTGGCATCGAAGGCCACCGGCTTCCCCATCGCCCGCGTCGCGGCGAAGCTGGCGGTTGGCTACACGCTCGACGAGATCCAGAACGAGATTACCGGCGCGACGCCCGCGAGTTTCGAGCCGACGATCGACTATGTCGTCACCAAGATCCCGCGCTTCGCTTTCGAGAAGTTCAAGGGTTCGAAGAACGAACTGTCGACCGCGATGAAGTCGGTCGGCGAAGTCATGGCGATCGGTCGCTCGTTCCAGGAAAGCATGCAGAAGGCGCTGCGCGGTCTCGAAACCGGGCTCGACGGCTTCAACCGCATCGCCGAGTTCGAGGGCGTCAGCCGCGAGGTCATCACCGCTTCGCTATCGCAGCGCACGCCAGACCGCATCCTCAAGATCGCGCAGGCCTTCCGCGAGGATTTCACGGTGGAGGAGGTGGCGCGCATCACCGGGTTCGATCCATGGTTCCTGCGCCAGATCGAGGCAATCATCTACGAAGAGAAGATGATCGGCCACAACGGCCTGCCCAATGATGCAGCCGAAATGCGCCGCCTCAAGGCCATGGGCTTCTCCGACAAGCGCCTTGCCACGCTGGCCGTGCGCTCGGTCGGCGTCGCAGGCGGTCTGGGCGAAACCCAGGCTAAGCGCTCGGGCCTGCTACACGACGCATTGCGTGCCATGGCGGGCGCGACCAGCGAACAGGAAGTGCGCGATCTGCGCCGCAAGCTCGGGGTCTATCCGGTCTACAAGCGCATCGACAGCTGCGCCGCCGAGTTCGAGGCGATCACGCCCTACATGTATTCGACCTACGAGGCGCCCAGCTTCGGCGAGCCCGAGGACGAGGCGATGCCGTCGGACCGCAAGAAGATCGTCATCCTCGGCGGCGGACCCAACCGCATCGGGCAGGGCATCGAGTTCGACTACTGCTGCGTCCATGCCTGTTTCGCGCTCGCCGAAGCCGGGTTCGAGACGATCATGGTCAACTGCAACCCGGAAACCGTCTCGACCGATTACGACACTTCCGACCGTCTCTATTTCGAGCCGCTGACCGAAGAAGACGTGCTCGAAATCATGCGCGTCGAAATGTCGAAGGGCGAGGTTGTCGGCACCATCGTCCAGTTCGGCGGGCAGACACCGCTCAAACTGGCGGCCGCGCTCGAGCGCGAAGGTATCCCGATCCTCGGCACCAGCCCCGACGCGATCGACCTTGCCGAAGATCGTGAACGTTTCGCCAAGCTGGTCAACAAGCTCAGGCTGATGCAGCCGATGAACGGTATCGCCAAGAGCCGCGACGAGGCCGCCGCCGTGGCTGCACGGATTGGCTATCCGGTACTCCTGCGCCCGAGCTACGTGCTCGGCGGACGGGCGATGGAAATCGTCGACAGCGAGGCGCAGCTCGACGATTATATCAACACGGCGGTGAACGTCTCGGGCGACAGCCCGGTGCTGGTCGACCAGTATCTGCGCGATGCGATCGAGTGCGATGTCGATGTCGTCGCCGACGGCTTCGAGGTCCGCATCGCGGGCGTCATGCAGCACATCGAGGAGGCCGGGGTGCACTCGGGCGACAGCGCCTGCACGCTGCCGCCCTACAGCCTGCCTGCCGAGATCATCGAGGAAATGTCCCGCCAGGCGACCGAGCTCGCCAAGGCGCTGAAGGTGCGCGGCCTGATGAACGTGCAGTTCGCGGTGAAGGACGGCGAGGTCTACCTCATCGAGGTGAACCCGCGCGCCAGTCGCACGGTGCCCTTCGTCGCCAAGGCCATCGGGCAGCCCATCGCCAAGGTCGCCGCACGCGTTATGGCGGGCGAGGGGCTGCACACATTCGAGCCGTTCGACCTCTATCCCGACCACATGGCGGTGAAGGAGGCAGTGTTCCCCTTCGCGCGTTTCCCGGGCGCCGATCCGGTGCTGTCGCCCGAGATGAAGTCGACCGGCGAAGTCATGGGCATCGACCGCGGCTTTGCCGCAGCCTTCCTCAAATCGCAGCTGGGCGCGGGCATGACGCCGCCGCAATCGGGCACGCTGTTCGTCTCGGTCAAGGATAGCGACAAGCCGCTGATCGTGCCCGCGGTGAAGACGCTGCTCGACAAGGGCTTCCGGGTCATCGCCACCGGCGGCACGCAGACCTACCTTGCCGAACAGGGCCTCGACGTCGAACCGGTCAACAAGGTAGCCGAAGGGCGCCCACACATCGTCGATGCCATCATCGACGGCGAAGTGCAGCTGATCTTCAACACCACCGAGGGCTGGCAGTCGCTGCTCGACAGCAAATCGATCCGCGAGGCCGCGTTGGAAAAGAAGCTTCCCTACTACACGACGGCCGCCGCATCGCTTGCCGTCGCGCAAGCAATAGCAGAGGTTTCGCCGGACCAGCTTGAAGTGCGTTCGTTGCAAGACTATTATAGCTGACGACGAACACTCAGCTCACCCCCCGACATCCGAACCGATTGGGTTCCGCATTCCGGCGGACCAGGTTCGAATTGTCCCGGAGGTTGGCCGGAACAGGAAGGACAAAAGGGGTCCGATGGAAAAAGTGCCGATGCTGGCCGAGGGCTACGAAAAGCTCACGGCAGACTTGAAAGCCCTGCGTGCCGAGCGCCCGAAGATCGTCGATGCGATCGAGGAAGCGCGGGCGCATGGCGACCTGTCGGAGAATGCCGAATACCACGCCGCCAAGGAACGCCAGGGGCAGGTGGAGGCGATGATCGGCGAGCTCGAGGACAAGATCAGCCGTGCGCAGATCATCGATCCGACCACGCTCAGCGGTGATAAGGTGATCTTCGGTGCGACCGTCACGCTGCTCGACGAAGACGACAAGCCGGTGAAGTACCAGATCGTGGGCCAGACCGAAGCGGATGCCGCCAAGGGCCGCATAAGCTACAGCTCGCCCATCGGTCGTGCACTGATCGGCAAGCAGCTCGAGGAAGAGGTCGAGGTGACCGTACCCTCGGGCGACAAGTTCTACCTCATCGACAAGATCGAATTCATCTAAGCGCCTTTTCCATCGCCCAATTGTGGATCGGGACATCCCGGCCATCATGGGCGATGGTGAATTCGCGTTTATCGGTCACGACATAACCTGCCCGCTCGAATGCGGGGCGGGCGAGGTCGCTCGCCTCCGTGTAGAGCCTCTCGATTCCATGCGCCCGCGCGTAGATTTCGGCCCTTGCCAGCAACTGCGTGGCCAGACCCAGGCGCGTATGATCCGGATGGTTGTAGAGATGATCGAGATGGCCGTTCGCCTCGATCAGCGCATAGGCTACCGGTCGATCGTCCCGATCGGCGGCCACGAAGATTACATCGCCCGCGGCAACACGTTCCCGGTACCGTTCCGCACCGGGATGGCGCGCCATCCATGCCGCGACTTGCTCGGTCGAATAGGCGTGCGGGCCGATCTCCGCGATCGCGGCGGCATTTACCTCGGCCAGCGCCTCGGCGTCGTCGTCCCGATATGGCCTGATCGAATAGGCCATGGGGCTATTCAGGCGCCGGGGTCGAGCAGCTTATGCAGGTGGACGATAACGTATTTCATCTCGGCATCGTCGACCGTGCGCTGGGCATTCGAGCGCCAGGCGTCGACAGCTGCATCGTAGCTGCTGAATACGCCGGCCACGTGAATGCTTTCGGGATCGGCGAAGGTAACGCTGCGCGGGTCGGCAACCCGGCCACCCATCACCAGATAGAGCGTCTGCTTGCTCTCGGTTTCTTCCATCGGGATATCTTTCTCTTGGGGGAGGGAGGATTGGCTGCGCCACATAGCGAAAGCGGCGCAACAGGCAAGCCTGTCGCGCCGCTATGGCATTCGGTCGGATGCGTTCGCTCAATGCGTGATACGGGTTCGCAGAGCGCGATAGGCACGGCTGCCTTTGCGAGTGGCCTTACGGCCCGAGCTGCGTAGCGCATCACCCGCGACATCGAGTTTGTAGGCGGCGTCGCGGCGCAGACCGCGCGCGGTGGTCGAGGCGCTGTCGCCGATATCTTCGATCCGGTCTCCAGCATATTGCGCACCGTCCAGGACGCCGTCGATCATGCGTGCACCATAGGCCATTGCGGCGTCGGTCGCGAGGCCGGCCAACACGCCGCCACGGCGCCCGAGGCGCCGCCCACGGCGCGTCATCGCGCCGATTGCAAGCCCGGCGAGCAATACGCCGCCCACGACAGCGAACGGATGCGCCTTGGTGAATTCGAGGGCGCTGTCGGCAGCATCCTTGGCCTGATCGGCAAGGCTGCGTTCTTCGTTGCGCTGTTCGCCCGCTTCGATCCGCGCGCGCAGTTGCTCGCGCTTTTCCTCATCGCTCAACTTGCTGTCGGCACTGATCGGGGTGACATTGTTTTCGGCTGTATCGACCATCGGTTTCCTCCGGGATTCGTGTTCGCAAGACCAACGGTTTTCGTCGACTTAACGTTCCGACTCACCTTCGAGTTCATCGCAATCGTCGTCAGCTTCCGCATTCAGTCCGAACAATTCCATGATCGGGTTGCGGGCGAACCAGACTACGATTGCCGCAATGAGCGCCGCCAGCGCGCCTTTGTTGTCCTCGGCGACGTCAACCGCCTCTTCATAGAGATCGGTGGCACCCTCCTTCATTCGGTCGAGCGCACGTTCGGCCAATCCCTTGTGCGCGAAATCGGATTTGAGATGTTCGATATCGGCTTCGACCAAGGCGCGCGCGGAATCGCGCAGATATTTGTCTTCCAGCATGCGGGTGCGCCGATAGCTCATTCCGTCTCATCCTCCTCGAAGGCGTCGCGGATATCGTCGATACGCCCTTTCAGCAGGCGCAACAGGATCGCTCCGGCGACAATGAGGGCGAGGGTGACGATGGCAGTTGCGCCCCATGGACCGATCAAGGGCGCCAGCGCGATAACCAGACCGACGGTCGCTGCAATCAGGGCGAGGTGTAAGACGCCAAAGGCGCCGAGCCCGAAAGCTACGGCGCCTTTCACGCGATTGGCGATGAAGCCCGCTCTGCTCTTCTGGTAACGCAACTCCGCCTCGGCATAGGTCTTGCCGTCTTCGAGCAGCGCGAGGACGTCATCGGTCAGCGAAAATTGCTGGTCGTCATCCTCCTCCGTCTCGGGGGGCTCATGTTCGTCAGGCAGATCGAGCGGACCGGAATGGTCGTCGGCCCGCTCGTTTTCGTCTTCCCGCATTCATACCCCCGTCGACAGTCGCTCAGCGTGAGCCGCGGAATAGACGTGAAAGCATGAAGCCGACAACCGCCGCGATGCCGAGCGCCTTGCCAGGGCTCTTGCGCACGAGTTGGCGACCGTCTTCGACGAGGTCGTCGACGCTTTTTTCGTCCAGCCTGGTGGCATAGCCATCGAGCGACTTGGAGGCACTGCGGGCATAATCGCCATATTTCGCGCCGAGCTTTTCATCGACCTGATGAGCGTTTTCGTTCACCAGCTTGCTCAGCGAACGAAGGCCTTCACCGGCCTTGACCTTGCCTTCGGTCGCCAGTTCGCGGCCCTTGACCTTGGCTTCGTCGCCATAGGCCTTGGCATCGGCAACCCAGTCGTCGCTCTTGCCCTTGGCCTGGTCGCGATAGGCGACCGCGCGGTCCTTCCCTTCGGCCTTCAGCGCGGCGGCACCGGCCTTGGCTTCTTCCAGGGCCGCATTGAAGCGCGACTTGGCTTCGGTACGATGATCCGGGGTTTGCGGAGTTTTTGCGGTATTGGTCACGGGGGCGGTCTCCTTCGCTTCGCCTTTTTTCGCCACGGTCTTGCGCGGCGTCTTGGCGGCTGTCGATTTCTTGGCTGCGGGTTTCTTGGCGGCTGCGCTCTTGCGCTTGCCCGAGGCGCCGCCTGCGGTGGTTTCTGCCATGGTACTCGTCCTTGCCCTCAATTCGTATTCGTTCGCCTGACTGGCCATCGATGTTGCAACGCAACTTGCGCCGCAATGTTCCGACGCATAGAGCGCTGCCGACTCCCCACCTGGGGGTGTTTTAGCATATTACAACACCTTTGTCCCGGAGCGCCAGCAACCATGACCGCGATCATCGACATCCACGCCCGCGAAATTCTTGATTCCCGGGGCAATCCCACTGTCGAGGTCGACGTGCTGCTCGACGATGGCAGCTTCGGTCGCGCGGCAGTGCCGAGCGGCGCCTCGACTGGCGCGCATGAAGCGGTCGAGCTTCGCGATGGCGACAAGGCACGCTATCTCGGCAAGGGCGTCAGCAAGGCAGTCGACGCGGTGAATGCCGAAATCCGTGACCTGCTGATCGGCGCCTTCGATGCGGAAGACCAGCGCGATATCGATCTCTCGATGATTGCTCTGGATGGCACCCCCAACAAGGGCCGCATCGGCGCCAACGCCATTCTCGGCACCAGCATGGCGGTGGCCAAGGCGGCCGCCAACGCGCGGGGCCTGCCGCTCTACAGTTACATCGGCGGCGTTTCGGCTCATGTCCTCCCGGTGCCGATGATGAACATCATCAACGGCGGCGAACATGCCGACAACCCGATCGACATCCAGGAGTTCATGGTCATGCCGATCGGCGCGGACAGCCTCGCCGAAGCCGTTCGCTGGGGTGCGGAGGTGTTCCATACGCTCAAGAAGAAGCTGCATGAAAAAGGCCTGTCCACGGCCGTGGGGGACGAGGGCGGTTTTGCCCCCGACCTCGCCAGCACGCGCGATGCGCTCGACTTCATCATGGCCTCGATTGAACAGGCGGGCTTCACGCCGGGCGAGGACATCGCTCTCGCGCTCGATTGCGCCTCGACTGAATTCTTCGCGGACGGCAAATACGAAATCTCGGGCGAGAAGCTATCGCTCGACGGTCACGAGATGGCCGAATACCTCGACAAGCTGTGCCGCGACTATCCGATCCGCTCGATCGAGGACGGCATGGCCGAGGACGATTTCGACGGGTGGAAGGCGCTGACCGACCGCATCGGCAATACCGTCCAGCTGGTCGGCGACGACCTGTTCGTCACCAATCCGCAGCGACTGCGCGAAGGCATCGACCAGGGTCTCGCCAATTCGCTGCTGGTGAAGGTCAACCAGATCGGCACGCTGTCCGAGACGCTCGATGCCGTGAGCATCGCCAACCGCGCGGGCTACACCACGGTCATGTCGCACCGTTCGGGCGAGACCGAGGATGCGACGATCGCCGATCTGGCAGTCGCGACCAATTGCGGACAGATCAAGACCGGCAGCCTCGCGCGATCGGATCGGCTCGCCAAGTACAACCAGCTGATCCGCATCGAGGAAGAGCTGGGCGACAGCGCGCATTTTGCCGGGCGTGAATGCTTCGGACGGATTGGCGCCTAACGCGCGAATCCCCACGAAGGTGGGGGCGTCGTTCCCGATCGCGCCGATAGCCTGAGCTTTCCGCCGCCGCGGAGGTTCAAGTCCTGTTTTTCGGGTGGAACCAGTATTGCCATACGCCCCAGGCGTTGATGAGCAGCAGGACGCCGTTCATCGCGGCGAGTGGTATCGCGTTTTCGGTCAGTCCGATATAGATCCACAGGGTCGAGACCACGCAGAACAGGACGAAGCCCCAGGCGGTCGCGCGGCGTCCCATGTCGAAGGCGATCATGGATGCGGCAAGCACCGTTCCGATCGATGCGGCCCATTCGAAGGGACCGTTCATGATGTTTCTTCCTGCATGATTGTCACGACGCTTTGTGCCGGCTAGCGTTCCGCCGATTGCTCTTTGTGGGAGAGGGGCTTGGAACGATTTCCGGTACATCCGGACGAGGTCGATGCAGTGTGGCTGGGCGGTGTGCTTGGCGCGAAAGTGTCTCACGTCCGCTGGGAGCCGATCGGCACCGGTCAGGTGGGCGACAGCGTGCGCTTTCACCTGTCCGGGGAGGATGTGCCGAAGACGATAGCCGGCAAGTTCCCCGCCGCCGATGCGACCAGCCGCGGGACCGCCGCGATGTTCGGGCTCTATCGGAAGGAGGTCGAATTCTATCGCCAGGCTGCGCCGCTCCTTCACGTGCGGGTGCCGCAAGTGCATTTCGCCGAGGTCGACGAAACCGGAGGCGCGTTCGTCCTTCTCTTCGAGGATGTCGGACCGGCGCGGCAGGGCGATCAGATCAGGGGATGCGGGATCGGTGACGCGCGCGCGGCGATCCGCCAGGCCGCCGCCATCCACGCACCGAGCTGGGGGAGGGAGGACCTGCTTGCCGCCCAATGGCTCGCCCCGCCGCCGGATCTGCGCGAGCGGCTCGGCAGCATGTATCCGCAAGCTCAGGCGATCTTTCGCGAACGCTATGCCGATACGCTCGAGCCCGAATACATGGCAATCTGCGACCAACTGGGCGAGGCAAGCGCGCACTGGTTCGAGCGCGATGACCCGCCCCAATGCCTCGTTCACGGCGATTTCAGGCTCGACAACATGCTGTTCGACATTCGCGGCGGTGCCGAGCCCATCGCCATCCTCGACTGGCAGACCGTAGCGGTCGGTAGGCCGATGATCGATGTCGGCTATTTCCTCGGCTGCGGCGTGGGCGAGGGCCTGTGGCGCAATCACGAGCGCGAGTTGCTCGACCTGTGGCGCGCGGAAATGCGGGCGCGCGGTGTCCCGCTGTCGCATGACGAGATCGAGCAGGATTATCGGCTCGGCATTCTGCACGGTGTCTCGACCGCCGTTTTCAGCTCGGCATTCGTCGAGCGGACCGAGCGCGGCGACGCCAATTTTCTCTCCATGGCGCGCGGGGCCTGTTCGCTGGCCCTGGCACGCGATAGTATCCAGGCATTGAAGGAGGCGACCTAGTGGTCCTGAGCCGGGGTGACGATTATCCGATCCACCAGACGCCGGAGCCGGTGGCCTATGCCGGCACCGATCGGAATTTCTACGACCGCTATTTCTTCAACGGCTATGCGCCGGACGGCAGCGGATTCTTTGCCGCGGCGCTCGGCATCTATCCCCATCTCGATGTGATCGATGCGCATTTCACGGTCATACGCGACGGGGTGCAGCACTGCGTCCATGCCAGCGCCGAGCTGGGGATGGAGCGCATGGCAATGGCGGCGGGGCCGATCTCGGTCGAGATCATCGAGGCACTCAATATCCTGCGCATCCGGCTCGAACCATTCGATGGCATGGCGGCCGACATCACCTTTACCGGCCGCGCCTTTCCGATCGAGGAACCGCGCTTTACGCACCGGATCGGTCCACGCGCCTTCATGGATTATACGCGGCTGACGCAGAACGGGCGCTACCGGGGCTGGATCGAACTCGATGGCGACAAGCAGGAGCTGGCCGACGGCACGATGGGTACGCGCGATCGCAGCTGGGGCGTCCGCCCGGTTGGAGCGCGTGACATGCAACCGATGCCCGGCGCGCCCATGCCGGGTTTTTTCTGGCAATGGACGCCGATCAACTTTCCTGCAGGCAGCCTGTTCTTCCACGTCAACAATGATGAACATGGCAATGCGTGGAATACGCGCGCGGCCTGGGCGGGGGAGGGCGCAGCGGCGGAAGATGTCGCCGAAGGCCACGGCAGCATGCGCACGCGGCTCGAGGCGGGTACGCGCTGGCCCTCGGGCGGCACGCTTTCGCTGGCGCTGCGCGGCGCGCCCGAACAGGTGACCTTCGAACCGCTCGGCCGGTTCCAGATGCGCGGTCTCGGCTACACCCATCCCGAATGGGGCCACGGCATGTACCACGGCCCGCTCAAGGTGCAGCGCGAGGACATCGAACTTGTCGACCTCGACCCGCTGGCCCCAGAGAATCTGCACGTCCAGGTCCCGATGCGTGTGACCGGCAGCGATGGCGCCGAAGGCATCGGCGTCTTCGAACAGCTGATTATCGGCCCCTTCGCGCCGCTGGGGCTCGAGGAGTTTCTCGACGGCGCTGCCTAGGCCGCGAACTTGCCCTGCAAATCGAGCAGCGCCATCGCCGCCTGTGCCGCCTCGCCGCCCTTGTCCTTCTGTTCGGGATCGGCACGGACAAGCGCCTGGTCCTCGTTCTCTACCGTGAGGATGCCGTTGCCGATCGCCATGCCGTCCATCGTCAGCGCCATGATCCCGCGCGCGCTTTCGCCGGCGACGATCTCGAAATGATAGGTCTCGCCGCGGATGACCACGCCGATGCCGACATAGCCGTCGTACTGATCGCTCTCGGATGCGAGCGCGATCGCGCCCGGCACTTCGAGCGCCCCGGGAACGGTGAGCACCTCGACCTCATGACCTTTCGCTTCGAGCGCCGCGCGCGCGCCGGCGATCAGCATGTCGTTGAGACGATCGTAGAAACGGGCTTCGACGATGAGAAAACGGGCCATGCAGGTCACTCCGGAATGGGTTTGTGGTCGACGATGTTGAGGCCATAGCCCTCGATCGCCACGACATTGGGTTGCGAATTGCTCAGCAGGATCATGTCCTCGATCCCGAGATCGGCGAGAATCTGCGAGCCGATGCCCACATTGCGCCGCGCATCGTTCTCGCTGTACCCGCTGTTCGAAGCCGGGCGCCCGGTAATGATGACGATGACACCTGCACCATGTTCGCCCACCGCTTGCATGGCGCGCTGGAGCGTGCGCTTGCGCGGCCCGGGTTTGCCGAGGACGTCATCGAAGATCGAAATCGGATGCACGCGGGCGAGGGTGGGTTTGCCTTCGACCACGTGGCCCTTCTGCAGCACATAGCTTTCGCTGCCATCGACCGTATTGCGATAGGTCAGCAGGCGCCAGTCGCCACCATAATCGGATTCGAAGCTGTCCTCGCCGACCCGCTCGACGAGGTGGTCATGGCGCATCCGGTATTCGATCAGGTCGCGGATCGTGCCGATCTTCATGTCGTGCTTGCGTGCGAAGCCGATCAGATCCTCGAGCCGGGCCATGGTCCCGTCCTCGTTCATGATCTCGCAGATGACGCCCGAGGGATTGAGTCCGGCGAGCCGCGAGATATCGACCGCGGCTTCGGTATGACCTGCGCGAACCAGGACGCCGCCATCGCGCGCGGTGAGCGGGAAAACGTGGCCGGGGGTGACGATATCGTCGGGGCCTTTGGTGGAATCGATGGCGACCGAAACCGTGCGCGAGCGGTCGGCCGCGCTGATGCCGGTGGTAACGCCTTCCTTCGCCTCGATCGAGGTCGTGAAGGCAGTCTGCATGCTCTCCCGATTGTCGCGGCTCATGGGCTCGAGGCCGAGAGCTTCGACCCGCTTGCGGTCGAGCGACAGGCAGATCAGTCCGCGACCATGGGTCGCCATGAAGTTGATCGCGCTGGGCGTAGCCATCTGCGCCGGGATGATGAGATCGCCTTCGTTCTCGCGATCCTCGTCGTCGACCAGAATATACATGCGGCCGTTGCGCGCTTCGTCGATGATTTCCTCGGCGCCGACGATGACCGGTGTTTCGTCGTTGGCTTCAAGGAAGGCCTCGAGTTTCGCGAGCGTTTCGGCGGTCGGGTTCCAGCTTTCCTCGCTGCAATCGCGCAGGGTATTGGCATGAAGTCCCGCGGCACGGGCGAGCCCGGCGCGGGTCATAAGCCCTTGCGAAACGAGCGTGCGTACTTTTTCGATCGTGTTCATGTCGCCAGCGCTATCACATTACAATGTGATTTCCAATAGCGATTCACATCGAATGTGACGAGCGCTTCCCGGCGCTAGTTTTGTGCCTAGGAAGACGAAAGGCGGTTGGTCAACGCAATCGGGCTCGAACCTGTTGACCGTCTATATGGCATGCCGCGTAGGCTTTCCCATACCGATGGAAATGGGTCATTTCGCTGGCACCATGAAATCGGCCTGCGCAGCGCTTCCCCGCTTACTTCCTGAAATACCGGAATGAAGCGTGATCCGGCATGACATATGCGGTCGAGCTCGTCGGCAATTGACGCCTGCAAGGCGCTGACTTAGCCTTTTGCGATGTCGAGGCGACCTTTGATGGTTCAGGATAAGCATCACGATCCGGTGCATGATGGCCAGGCCATCGATCCCGATCTTACGCCGTATGAATACTTCAAGATGATGCGGATCAGGCTGGCGGAAATCGAGGACGAGACCTGCGCCCTGTCGACTCGCCCGCTATTGCTGGGCGCCACCAATCTTGTCGGTGAACGCATTCGCGACGCGGCCAGCCTCGGCGATGCCATGCGATTGTCCGCGCAAACCTACAACCTGCTTCATGGCGGGAACTACAATCGCATCGAGCGGCAGGGGAGCCGCATCCTCTACCGGATCGACGATGCCGAGTTTCCCTTCGCCTTCGACGACGGCCCCTCGATGCGCGCAACGGTGATGGAAGGGGTCATGATCTTCGTTCACACATTGCTGTCGCTATGGGCAGGGCGTGAACTGACGCCGCATCTTCGCGCAGTCCATAGTCGCCGGGCGCGCCGCGGCGCGGATGGCATGCTCGGTTACTGGTCGGTACCTGTGCGGTTGGGAGCACCGGCCTATATGCTGGAATATGTCGGCACGGCAGCCGATCTCGCCCCCGCCGCTCGGGGCCAGACGCTCAACTCGATCGATGTCTACGATCGGATCCTGGCCGTTCTCGCCAGGCCGGATGGGCCTGTGACCACGAAGCGCCGCGACCTCGTAACACGCGTCCGCAGCAAGCTCGAAACCGGCATGGATGACCAGAGCCAGGTGGCACGGGCCCTGGGCATGAGCGTTGCCTCATTGCGTCGACGACTGTTCGAAAGCGGGTGCAATTTCCGGCAACTACGGGCCGAAACACTCGATCGCCGGGCCAGGCGATTGCTGGAAGCGGGACGGTCGCCGGAGGCCGTGGCCGACCTCCTCGGCTTCGCCGATGGTCGCAGTTTTTCTCGCGCTTTCAAGCAATGGACCGGAACGACTCCAGCGCGGTTCGCGGCAGACGTCTTGAGCGAAAATGTCCTGCATGATTGCGCGAGCGCGTCCTCGACTCGGTAGCCATACTCGCTGCAGTTTCTCCACGAGATAACGGCCGCCGACATGCGCGGCCGAACGGGGAGGACATGATGAAAAACGCAAGAGGACGCGCGCGTCTGCTGGCCGCTCTGTGCGCCACTTCGGCAATGGCGCATGCGGTGCCGGCCATGGCACAGCAGGAGATGCAATCCGCCGAGCCGCGCGCCGAGGAAGGCCATACTATCGTCGTAACCGCACGGCGTCGTGAGGAGTCGCTCCAGGACGTGCCCATCGCAATTTCGGCGTTCGACGCGGAAAGCCTTGCCAATCTTCAGGCCGACACGCTGTCGGGTATCCAGTACGCCACGCCCAATCTCTATCTGGATCAGGGGGATGCCGGCAATGCCGTCATCTATATCCGCGGGGTCGGCCAGAACGACTCCCTCGCTTTCGCCGACCCGGGCGTCGGCGTCTATGTCGACGACGTGTTCATCGCCCGGTCGCAAGCGGCGTTTCTCGAAGTGTTCGACGTCGAGCGGATCGAGGTGCTGCGCGGGCCGCAGGGCACGCTTTACGGACGCAACACCATCGGCGGCGCGATCAAGTTCGTTTCCACCCGACCGACCGACGATCTGTCCGCCTATATGGAGGCGGGTGTCGGCAATTTCGGAATGGTCACGGCCAGGGGCCGGATCAGCGGTCCGCTCGCGGGTGACGGGCTCAAAGGCAAGCTGGCAGCGGCCTATACCAAGCGCGACGGTTATGCCGAAAACAGCGTAACGGGACGCGATGACGGCGATGTCGAAACCCTCGCCGGGCGTGTCAGCCTGTTGTTCGAGCCCACCGACAGAATCGAGTTCCTGCTCAGCGGCGATGTCCGGATCGACCGGCCGGATACCTCGCGCAGCCCGGTTCGCGAGACGTCCATCACGGGCTTCGACGGAACCGGTAATGTGACATTCCCGGCATCGAACGACCCCTATCGCGTAGACGTCAATGCCAACGGTCTGAGCGATCAGACCGGCTATGGGGTTGCGTTGACCAGCCGGTTCGAGGCTAGCGACAAGGTAACTCTGGAGTCGATCACCGCCCTTCGGTGGTTCGACTTCGACCTGAATCTCGATACCGACGGTTCGCCCCTGCCCATTCTGGATATCTTGCTGCTTCAGGAACAGGAGCAGTTCAGCCAGGAGCTGCGTGTTACCTATGAGGACCCGGGCGGGCTGAGCCTGACCGCGGGCCTTTACTACTTCCATGATGACGACACGACATTTTCGGGCGTCGACAATGGGGCTGCAACCTTGTTCGGCTTTCCGGTTACCGCTTTCGGTTTCCCGACCTCCAGCCTTGCCGAGACCCGCCAGGTAACCGACAGCTACGCTATCTTCGCCGATCTCACTTACGCGTTGACGCCGCGGCTCAATCTGTCGGCGGGCGCCCGTTATACCTGGGAAGATCGCAGTTCGGCCCGGCTCTTCGAGAATTTCTTCGATCCGAGTGTCTCGGTGATCGAGAATACGCCCGATTTCCTGACCGGGGTGGGCGTGCCCGGAACGCCGATCTCCGGTGAGGCGAGCTTCGAGGCGTTCACGCCGCGCGCTTCGATCAGCTATGAGGTGAGCCCCGATGCGATGGTATACCTGTCCGCCTCGCGCGGGTTCAAGAGCGGTGGGTTCGATGGGCGTGCCAATACCGATTTCGGGTTCCGTCCCTTCCGCCCCGAATATGTCTGGAGCTACGAGGGCGGCGCGAAGACCAGCTGGCTCGACGGGCGCCTCGTCCTCAACGCGGCCTTCTTCTACAATGACTACACCGATGTGCAGGTCACATCCTTCGGGTCCGATCCCGTAACCGGCGTATTCGTCAGCCTGTTCACGAACGCTGCCTCCTCGCGCGCCTATGGCGCGGAATTCGAGCTAACCGCGCGCCCGACCGATGAACTGACCTTGACCGGATCGCTCGGCCTGCTGGATGCCGAATATCGCGAATTCGATATTCTGGTCGGCGGCGCGGTCACCGATGTGAGCGATCGACGTCCGGTGAATGCACCCGATTCTAACGCGAGCCTTGGCGCCACCTGGCGGCGGCCGATCTCCGATAACCTGGCGCTGACTATCCACGTGGACGGATCCTACCGGTCCGAGGTTGCTACGGAGATCACCGATTCCCCGGTGCTGCGTCAGCCCGGCTATGAACGCATCAACGGATTCGTGGCGCTTGGCGACCGCGACGAGCGCTGGGAACTTCGCGCCGGTGTGGAAAATCTCACCGACAACGCCGTGCGTGTGCAGGGGTTCAACCTGGCGGATTTCCCGGGCGTGCAGCTCGGCTTTTACGGCGCGCCGGCCACATACGATCTGCGCTTTATCCTGCGATTCTGATGTCGCAAAACAGTCCTGACGAACAGGGATCGCTCGATCGGCAATCCTGGGCGCTGCTGCGTGGCTACGACGCCATGCGCAGCGAATGGACCGATCGCATTGCCGCCGAGGGGATGGCGGCATCGCGCGCGTTCGCCGATACCGTTTTCGATCGGTTTCGCGGGCCTGACCGTGACGTCGCGCCGGGAGACGTTATCGATCTCGCAGTGCCGGGCGGCGACGGTGAGCGGGCTGCCCGGCTGTACCGGCCGGCGGTTCCCGCCGATGCAGCCACGCCCCTGGCGCTGTTCCTGCATGGCGGTGGCTGGTCGTTGGGCGGGATATCCGCATACGACGGATTGGTGGGGTCGCTTGCTGCGCTCAGTGGGGTCGCGATCCTAAGCCTCGATTACCGGCTCGCCCCCGAACATCCTTTTCCCGCCGGGCTGCGCGATGCCCGAAGCGCGCTCGACTGGCTCTATCGGGAAGGCGGATCGATGGGCGGAGATCCGGCCCGCTTGGCCGTGATCGGCGACAGCGCGGGAGGCAATCTTGCCGCGGTGCTCGCGCGCGAAGCTGCTCTCGGTAACGGCCCGCAGCTGACCTGCCAGGTGCTGATCTATCCGATGACCGATATCGCCAGCCCTCATACCCATTTTCCGTCTCGCGCCCGATTTGGCGGCGGCGACTTCTTTCTCGTGGCCGAAGCGATCGAATTTGCGCGTGAGAACTACCTCGCCGGCAATGTCGCCGAGCCACACGATCCCCGCATCTCGCCGCTATTGGCGCCGGTTCCCGACGATCTGGTCCCCGCGATGATCGTGACGGCGGGCTTCGATCCCTTGCGGGACGAAGCGATCGCCTATCACGAAAAGCTACGGTCGGCCGGCATCGACAGTGTCCACCACTGCGCCCGCGACACGATCCATGCCTTCCTGTCGTTCGGGGTCCTCGACATCGCGCAGGCCACCCGCCGCATGATCGCCGACTATCTGCATCGAATGATGGAGCCACCGACACAGTAGGACATCTTAAAGGGAGAGCGACGATGAAACGGATATGGACATTACTGCTGAGCCTATGTGCGCTCGCATGGGGGCTTCCCGCCACCGCTGGATCGACCACCCTGGAAGCCACCTTCTCCAACGGGATCGACAATGGATGGGTACGGGTCGAACGGTGGCGCGATAATCTCACGGCCTTCACCCAGGAAAGTTTCCCGAGCGACGGTCGGGGCGATCAATCCGGACAGCGTGCGACCTTCTTCGGAACCGCCCGGCCGCACAGTTCGCGCTTTCTGCTCTATTACGCGCCCAACTGGAATGTGGGAACGAAGGTGCCGGTCCTGCTCGTACATGGCGCCAATCAGGATGCCGATATCGCCTGGGCCGATCCCAACGAAGCGGGCAGCTACGGATGTGGCCGTTCAAGCTGCCCCTCCACCGGCCTGATGCAGGACTTGTCGAGCAGTGGCTACCGCGTCTTCGCGCTCGGCCTGCCGCACAAGAATGGCGATGGCTATTTCTGGTCCGAACAGATTGCCGATGCGATCGCCATTATCAAATCCCGAACGGGTGCCGGCCAGGTCGACGTCGTCGCATGGTCCAAAGCCGCGTCGAATGCGCGGATGTATGTCTCCAGCGTCCGCAAATCCTGGGGCACGGCCTATCGCGGCGACGTCCGCCGCCTGATCCTGCTCGGGTCGGCGAACAACGGCATCGATCTGTCTTTCCGCCACGGATGGACATTCAGCCTGACGGTGTATCCGGCCTGCGGTGGGGTCATCAACGGGCCGACACCGCATGACAAGCTGGTCTGCTACGGCCTGTGGCGCTCGGGCCCGGAATGGACTTACAGCTCGGCCTATTTTCCGGGATCGGCCCAGTTGCTGAAGGACTGGAGCGGAACCTATGGCCTGCCCACCTACGAACAGGATTGGTATACGACCTTTCATGGCGGCCAGGGCTTTTACAGCTCGGGGCCGGGCTTGTCGGCCTATCTGTCGCGCTCGCTGGTCGACGTGATCCGCCAGGCGCCATCGCCCAGCAATGTGCGTATCCACAACATCTGCGGCAACCAGCCCGACATCGCACTGCTCCACAACGAGCATACCGGACCGTCGGACGGCGTGGTCTTCATCGCGAGCTGCCGCGACACCGTGGGCATGACGACGCATGGCGGCAGCGTCACGGTCGCGGTCAACCATCTCGAACTGGGATGGGTCAGCACTTCGACCAACTATGTTCTGCAATATTTGTCGGCACCCTGATGCGACGTGGACATATTGGCAGGGGGTTAGATGACCCGGAGAGCGCGTTGGTTTGCCGCTAACGGCTTGAACTACGTAGGGCGGATAGCTTGTGCAGCAAGTGAGCCTGCACACCTATTCCGGACCCAGGATGCGCATTCTTCGTGCCCGCCGGCACTTCAATGGCCGAGGTATCTGGATTTCCGATACCTGGGCGTACTGCGGTGGGCGTATGATCCGGCTCTGTGACCCCACTGGGACCCACGCGGAGAAACGAGCCGCGCAATCATCCGTAAGTGCTTGAAAAAATGGTGGACGCACTAGGGCTCGAACCTAGGACCCGCTGATTAAGAGAACGAAATCAGGCTCCCTGCCTTGGCACGCATCACCACGCGATGCGGCAGAAAACGATTGTCTTTCATGCACATAGTGGCAATAACGAGGCGTGGCCGGGAATGGCCACGCTGATCCGTGGACCGTCTCGACCGTCTTAGAAACCGTCTTGATGGAGCCACACATGACCGAGCGGATCGAACTTACCGATAGCCTTGTATCCAGCCTGCCGCCGCCCAGCGCTGGGCCATATGTCCAGCGCGACACGCTGCCCGGCTTCTACGTCGTCGTCGGCAAGCGCGCCAAGACCTTCACCGTCCAGTGCGACGTCCGCGACGAGCTGGGCCGTCGGCGGACGAAGAAGCTCGCACTCGGTCGGCATGGCGAGCTGACCGTGAAGCAGGCGCGGGCGAGGGCGAAGGCCGAGCTGGGCGCGCTACAAGTCGCTGGGCGCTTCGAGGAGCGCCGCAAGCAGTGGACCGTCCGCGAGGCATGGGAGCATATGCGAGACTATGAGCTACCCGCGAAGGGGTCGCGCCCCCGCACCGTCGAGGGATACCAGAAGACGATCGACCGGCTGATGGGCGACTGGCGGGACGTGACGCTGCGCAAGTTCGCTGACAATCCTAGGCTGGTGGTGGAGCGGCACCGCGCCGTCACGCGCGACAACGGCCCCTACGCCGCCAATCACTTCGGGCGCGCGTTTCGGCGGCTCTATAACTATGCGCAGGCGAAGCTCGACCCGACCCTGCCGCTGATCGCATGGGGTAAGGTCATCAGCTTCAACCGCGAGCAGCGGTCGAAGGATGGGATGGGCGAGGAGGAGCTGCGCGACTGGTTCGTTCAGCTCGGCAACCTTAGCAATGAGGTTCGGCGCGAGTTTCACCTGTTCACACTGCTGTCCGGCTCCCGCCCTGACGCTTTGAGCAAGGCACGCTGGTCGGACCTGAACGTTCGGCGGCGTGCCTTGCGCATAACTGAGCCTAAGGGCGGGCCGGATCGTGCCTTCGACATTCCACTATCTCGCCCGATGCTTGCCTGCCTTATCCGAGCGCGGAAGGCTGGGAGAAAGCTGTGCCCGCGTCAGTCGGCGACCTTCATCTTCCCGGCGAACAAGAGCCGCAGCGGCCACCTGAGCGAGTGGAAGGAGGACAGGACGGAGCTTGCGAAGTGGGGCAAGCAGCTTCGCCAGACCTATACCATCGCGGCAGAGTGGGTCGATGTATCCGAGCGCACGTTGAAGCGGCTCCTGAACCACAAGACGCAGGACGTCACGATGGGCTACGGCGACCGTGACCGTATGTGGCCCCGCCTTGTCGCTGAGCAGGAGCGGATATCGGCGCACATTATGGCGCAGGTCCCGGTAAAGGACGAGCGCTTCGAGCTGCGCGCCGAGCGCGACGGTAATGCAACCGTCGTCCGTGCCCACGTGACTCGCTCTGAGGCGGCTGCCATCGTCGAGGATGCAGAGAACGATATTTCGTGGCCCGAGGGGCACGATGCTGTGCTGTGCGACAGTGCTGGCACTGCGTGTTGGTTCCTCGCTGACGGCTGGGAGGCAATAGCGGCATAGTTGCCGACACAAAAGGCAACATAAAAGGAAAGTATTCTCCGGTCCACTTAATCAGTTTTAACGTATGACCTCGTGAAACCTCTTGCCGCGCGAGGCGTGGCGACCTAAATTCATTCTCAGTTGCAGGCCACTCCGTGCCGCACTCGATGCCCGAATAGAGCTACCTGCGGGGGTTCGGTTCGCATCGGCAGAAAGGGAGAACAGCGGCAAATCCCTTGCCGCCCCATAGCCAAATCTTGGCGTCTGCCGAAGCGAACGAGGGTGAAGTGCAACAGATTGACGAAAGCTGGAATAAGATCGCGGGTCACGTCGCAGAGATCGTGACGGAGCGCCTTCGCGCTGATCCGCCCATCCTATCGCCATGGTTCGCGCCCGACGACGCGGCTACCTATCTCGGCCTCTCTGTGCGCGGGCTGGAAGACATGCGCGCAAAGGGCACCGGCCCCCGCTTCCACAAGGTTGGCGCGCGCGTCGTCCGCTACCACCGTGACGATCTCGACGCGTGGCTTCGATCCGATGGAGAGGAGCATGGCTAAGAGAGATGTGCCCGCCCCGTATGAGGGGGCGGGCGAGCCGGGCCGGACCAAGACCACGAAGCTGAACCCTGAATACCGGCCTTGGGCACGACCCGAAATCAGCAACTTGCCGTTCGCGGTAGACCATGCCGCCCGACAGGCCGCCGCCTTTGCCGAGGTTGTGTTCGAGGGCGAGCTTGAGGCCGCCGGATTGGACTGGGCCAGCCGCGTGCAACACCGCTGCGACGCGCCGCCAGCCGCGCTCACCCAGCACTTGCCGCCCGGTATCATCCCGGTGGTTCGCCGGGAGGCGGAGAGGATGCTGCGCTTATGGCCGATGTAAAGCCGCCCCGCATCGACGCCTCTGCCGCCGCCGACTTCGTTGCGCGCCACTTCGCGCCGCCATCGGTTATGTCGTTTCGCGATGGCCGCTGCCTCCACCCCGCATTGCCCACAACAGAGGCGGCCCGCGACTTCCTCGCGGCGAACGCGCATGGCGACCTCTACTTTGCCTTGGCTGAGCTGCGCGACGCGGTAACCGGCAAGCCAAAGAAGGGTGACTGCCTTGGAGCGCGCTGGGCGTGGGTAGACATCGACCCGCCGGGCGATGTCACCGCAGCGGATGAGCTGGAGGAGTGGCGCACGGAGACGCTGCGCCGGATTGACCAGCTCGATGCGCCATCGCCCCACATCATCATCTCGTCGGGGCGCGGCCTCTGGACGCTGTGGCGGCTGAACCGTCGCGCGCCGCCCGACGAGGTCGAGGCCATCAACTACGCGCTGGCCGACATGCTCGGCGGCGATCATTGTCACAACATCGACCGGGTCGCGCGCGTGCCGTTTACGCGCAACAGCAAGACCGGCGCGCTGGCGACGGTCCTTCGCGACGATCCGGGCACTGTCGCGCCGGAGAACTTGCCGCACAGCGTGCCGCCGGGCGGTGGAGGTGCTGCGTCTGACGCGCCTATACCGTCGCCCGCTGCACCGCTCGCGACAGTGGATGATCTGGACGATTGGGGCGTCCCCGACCGGGTGAAGGTTGTCGTTGTCCAGGGCCGCGATCCTGACCATCCGAAGGAACACGACGACAGCCGCTCGGCATGGCTCTTCGACGTCGCCTGCCAGCTCGTTCGCTGCGAGGTGCCGGACGAGACCATAATGGCGGTGCTCACCGACCCTGACTTTGGCATCTCCGCGAGTGTTCTCGACAAGGGGCGCGGGGCGCTGCGCTACGCTGCCCGGCAGATTGCGCGCGCTCGCCAGGAGGTGGCGCGAGACAACACGGAGTTCATCGTAACCGAGAAGGGTGTCCGGCTCGCCAATCAGCAGAACATTCGCGTCGCCCTCGCTCGCCTCGGCGTCCGACTGAGTTATGACCAGTTTCAGGACCGCACCCTCGTCGAGGGGCTGGAGGGCTTCGGCCCCGCGCTCGATGATGGAGCGGTGCGGCGGCTACGGCTTCTGACCGAGGAGCGCTTTGGCTTCCTCCCAAGCAAGGAATTCTACGGTGACGTCGTGGTCGATGCCGCGCGTCGCGCGGCCTTCCACCCGGTTCGGGACTATCTCGACGGGCTGGTGTGGGACGGCACGCCGCGCATCGACCGATGGCTCATCGACTACGGCGGCGCGGACGACAGCACCTATGTGCGCGCGGTTGGGCGATTGATGCTGGTTGCCGCCGTGCGGCGCATCCGAAAGCCGGGCTGCAAGTTCGACGAGATGGTGGTTTTCGAGAGCGAGCAGGGCACGAACAAGTCGTCGGCGCTGGCTGTGATGGCGGTGCGCGACGACTGGTTCACCGACGACCTGCCGCTGAACGCCGACAGCAAGATTGTGATAGAGCGTGTCACCGGGCGCTGGATAGTCGAGGCCGCTGAGTTGAAAGGATTGCGGCGGGGCGACGTCGAGCACTTGAAGGCGCTCCTATCGCGGCAGAACGACCGGGCCAGAGCGGCCTACGCTCGGTTCGCGGAGGAGGTGCCACGCCAGTGTATAATCGTCGGCTCGACTAACAGCGAGCGCTACCTGCGAGATGCGACCGGCAACCGGCGGTTCTGGCCGGTGAGGATAGCGGCCTTCGACCTCGACGCGCTGCGCCGGGATCGCGATCAGCTGTGGGCCGAGGCGGCGGCAATAGAGGAGGGTGGGGAGGCGATCCGCCTCGATCCCGAGCTGTGGCCGATGGCCGCCGCCGCGCAGGAGGATCGGCGGGTTGAAGACCCCTACGTGGATATCCTCGCGCGGGCGCTGGATGGTCGAACCGGGAAGCTGCGCGCGGCAGATGCCTGGGACATTCTCGATATCCCGTCTGGGCAGCGAACGCAGGAGCACAACGCGCGTCTTGGCGAGGCGATGCGGGAGCTGGGCTGGACGCGGAAGAAGCTGCGGTTCGGCGATGGGCCAGAGCACGCCTACGCGAAGGGCACGTCAGAGGAGCAGGCTCGCCAGCTCTTCGTGCGACGACCTGATGGCGGGCGCGCCGTGGTCACCGATACGGGGCGGGAGCTGGGCTGATGTGCATGACCGCCCACAGGGGGAACGGGGTAGGGGGAACACCTAAGTCTCCGAGCTGCCAGCACTTTCTGGCAAGCGTTCCCCCGTTCCTCCCGTTCCGGCCGGTTTGCTATACTGCCCAGAGGGCTATCGTATCCCCTGCCTCTCTACCTCCTTGCTTCAGAATAAGGGGGAACGGGGGGAACGGTTACTGTAGCCTAGGACTTCCCAGCGATCTCACGTTCCCCCTTGGGCGGAACGGCACCCGGAACGGGGGGAACGTCCATCACTGCGCCGAGGGACTAATAAACCCGCCTGACACACCCTCGTGCGCCCTAAAAAGGGGACCGCGACGCCCCAATTCCCCACCCGCTGACGGACAGTCAGTATCTCTCGCCACGCCGCGCCCCGGAAAGCCGCTGCATCCGCCGCCGCGTCAGCAAGAAAAGACGGTGAAACAGACGGTCATGCACCGCGAAATGAGCTATGGAACATAACATGAACAATACTGCCGAGACATTGCCGACAACGCGCGGACTGGACGGGAAGGTCACGATCCACCAGCCCGGCCTTGAGGTGATCGAGACGATGGCGCGCGGCGGCCATCCAATAGCCTCTATCGCCTCCTCGCTGGGCATGTCGGGCCGTGTCTTCCGTGAGTGCCGCAGGCGGCAGGTGGAGGTGGAGGAGGCGCTGGCCGCCGGGCTGGGCGGACTGGAGCATGAACTGGTGCACAGCCTGCTGGCCGCGTCGCGCAAGGGCAACGTCGCCGCCGCGATGTTCCTGCTCAAGACGCGCCACGGCTACCGCGAGAACGGACAGACCGACGCCGCGCCCAAGGTCGCCGTGCAGATCAACCTGCCCGGCGCGATGGATGAGCGCGCCTACGCGACCATGATCGAGGGGGAGGGTTCCTCTGGCCCCTCCCCCGGTCAGGGCGGGCGGGGACCCCTAGAGGCGGAGAGAGGCACTGATGAACACGCCTAAGCTCACCGAGCCGACGCCTTGGCAGGCCCGCGTTCTGTCCGTGCCGGAGCATCTGAACCTAGCGCTGCTGGGCGGTCGCGGATCAGGCAAGACGACGGCGCTCGCCCTGCTGGCGCTGCGCCACTGCGTTCAGCACGCCGACAACGCCCGCGTTCTCATTCTGCGCGCGACCTATAAGAGCCTCGCCAATCTCTGGGATGATATTGAGGCGCTGTTTCGGGACGCCTTCCCCGGCGGGGTCAACTCCAACCGTGCCGACTTCATCATTCGCTGTCCGAACGGAGCGGTGGTCACGCTCGGCAACCTGTCCAGTGCGAAGGACGTCGCGAAGTGGCAGGGGCAGGAGGCGAACCTGCTGGCGGTCGATGAGATCACCAACTTCACGACGCTGCGGCACATCAACATGCTACAGGCCAACCTGCGCGGCCCGGCGGGCGTCCCGACGCGGATGATCGTGCTCGGCAACCCCGGCGGACCGCTGCACGCGACCATCGCGCGAATGCATGTAACCGGGCGCGCGCCGTGGCGGCCTTACGAGCTGGATGACGGATCGCGATGGGTTTACGCGCCCTCCACCTACCTAGACAATCCGACCATCGACACGGAGCGCTACGCACGGTCCATCATCGCATCGTCCGGTGGCGACCGGGCGCTGGCATCAGCGTGGCTAGAGAACAACTGGGCGGAGCTGGCCGGGGCGTTCTTTGCCGACGTATTCGGCGATCACTGCATCATCCCGGACAGCACCTTCCGGCTCCCATCCGGGTCGATAAGCCAGCATGGCTTTTACAGCTGCGTCTCGCTGGACTGGGGCTGGACCGCGCCGACCGCCGCCGTGCTCGCGCTTCATCCCATGCGGCCCGGCCTGATCGGCCCCGGCGGGCGGGTCTATCCGAAGGGTTCGTGGATCATCGTCGACGAGGTGCACACCGCCCGCTCCGACGATCCCTCGCTCGGCAAGGGCTGGCCGCCGCAGATGGTCGCGGAGGAGGTGCTGGCCGCCTGCGAGCGCTGGGGCGTCCGTCCGCGCGGCGTGGGTGATGACGCGCGGGGGTTGCAAAACGACACGCTGCTTGAGCAGCTAGCGCTGCACGGCTTGTCACTGACCAAGCCGCAGAAGGACCGCATCAGCGGCTGGGTGAAGGTCAAGTCACTCATGGCCGCCGCGCGCGAGGACGACCCGGACACGCCTGGCCTCTGGTTCTCGGAGCGATGCCGGCTGGCGCTTGAGACATTGCCGCTGCTGCCGCGCGACGACGTGCGCATGGAGGACGTGGATACGTCCGCCAACGACCACTTCGCCGACGCCGTCCGATACCTCGTCAACTCACCCCTGCAAGTTGCCCGCTTCAACCGGACCACCGGCCTCTATTGAAAGGAGAAGTACATGACCGAAGACAGCACACCCGTTCGGGCGGACGTTCCGCTCGACTACCACCCCGACAGCCTCTTGGGCGTCGCATCGGCGCTGAACGAGCCGGACACGCTCGGCACGTCCGCGTTGGCCGCCGCGCGTGAGGCGTTGCGGCTCGTATACGACGGCATCGGCCGTCTTGCCGACGCGGAGCGGGACTTGCAGGCAATCGCCGATCCCGCCGTGCGCCGCCAGCACCCAGCGGCCAAGGGCGGTCGCAGCCAGATGACAGACAACGTCCGCATGATCGACGGCACACCCACGCGCGTCGTCGATGCCGAGGAGTTCATCAAGGCCGCCGAGAGGGCGATGGACCGGATCGCGCCCGCCATCGACCGCAGGGTGCGCGAGCTGCGCGGCTATCGCGACAAGCTGGCGAGCCGCGTAGAGAGCGCGCTGGACCATCCGCACCGCCGGACGCCGGAGGGCCTGTCGCTCGCGGCGGAGGTGCGCGCGCACATCAAGGGCATGACCAAGCCAGAGGAGCGACTGAGCTTCATCCACAAGGCCGTCGCGCGCGACGATCGCACGACCGTCGCGGCGGTCATCCATGCCCCACCGTTCCTGTCCGGGCTTGATGACGAGACGCATGGCACCATCCGCCAGCGCGCCGCCTCGACGTTCGCCCCGGTGGACAGCGCTCAGCTTGATGCCACGGACTCGGCGCTGCGGCAGGTGATGAACGCGGGCAACGCGCTGTCCGGTCGGTTCGGCAGGGTCATGCAGCTCCGGCAGGCCCCGGCGATGAAGGCGGCGGGCAGTCTCAAGGCGTTGGCTATGGTCGGATAACAATCAACGCAACGCGATCATGTTGATTGCGAGCCAAGCAGGCTTTGCCAGAAACCTCGTTGCTTTCTGTTTCCTGCAACTGGTCGGATGCGGTGAACATCAATTAGGTCAAAACCTGACCGGACCCCTTCGACGGTTACGCGTTGACCGAGATAGCGGCGAGCCGACCTAGTAATGTCGAGTTGCCATACCCCGCCGCCATCCATTTCCAGCGAGTATCCCCATCGCCCTGGGCGCAGTGTTCCGGTCTCTATGTGTCTCGCACCTCTTGGCATGGTGCGTCTCCCCGGAAGTCGATGGCGGTACGCCCCCGCTTTCGACTTCACACCTGATCCTCTGGTGATCGGGGAGTTAGTAAACCGAACACAGTCGGTCCCTACGACCTTTAGGCCCGAGAGCCCTGGACATACGTCGCAGGCTCCCCGACCATAGGGTCAAGGATGTGTCGGACTGCTACGGGCAGTCCAACCGCTGTGTTCGGGGTTACTACGCCCCAGAGCCGTGCGTGGCAGCTCCGTGGTCACAATGGGGCTTAACATGCGGAGAGGCAATCGAAAGGTGTAAGCTACATCCGAGCATTCGGGCTGTCGTAGCGGTAGACAATGCTCGGCCGAGCCGTCTATCAGTTTGAGCGGCGCTCCCCTAATTCGGGTCAACGCGCACAGTTGAGCTGAAATCAGGGGGGCTTATGGCGAGAGAAGAGTTGTCTGTTGATGACCTTATACTCGACCTCGAAAATCCGCGTATTGGTCGTGTGGAGACACAAGCGGAGGCGCTTGAAGCTATAGTCAGGCTGGATACTGGCCACTTCCGCACGATGATGCTGAGCATCAGCGAGCATGGCCTCGATCCGGGCGACTCATTCTACATCGTAGATGAGGGTGATGGTGACGAGTGGGTTGTTGTGGACGGCAACCGCCGCCTCGCGGCGCTGAAGGTGCTCCATGAACCGGCGGTCCTGAATGGCACTGGGCTGGGCGAGACCATCGTAAAGCGTCTCGTGAAGGCCGCCGAAGATTTCGATGCGGCCTCGGCAGAACTAATTAGCTGCGCCAAGTTCGATAGCCGGGCCGATGCGAACGAGTGGATCTTGCGTCGCCATGGACGGGGCATGGAGGGCGAGTCGCGCATCCCGTGGGGCACGCTGGAAATACAGCGCTTCCAGAATGACCGCACGGTCCTCGATGTAATTGACTTCGTGGAGCGCAATTCGACGTTCAGCGATGACGATTGGGCACAAATTCGGGCGGAGGTTGAAGCGAAACCAAGTGTTCTCTCCCGCTTCTTGGAGTCGAAGAAGGGCCGGGATTGGTTGGGTATGTCCACCACTGAGAAGGATGGCCAGAAGATACCTGTATTCAACCGCCAGGCTGAGTTCGTTCTGGATGTCCTATCGACCATATTCCAGGGTATTCACGACAAGGAGATCGACACCCGGAGCCACAACAAGGCATCGGAGATCGAGACCTATTTCGATGCCTTGCCCAAGCGGCTGCACCCCTCTGGCAAGCCAAGCAAGAACAGTGCCGCCTTCCGCGACGTGAAGATCAACGATGGCAAGAAGCGCCCGCGCCTTTCCAAATCAAGCGACAGCAAGGGAAAGGGCACGGGCAAGAAGAAAACGACCAGAACCAAAGGCCCGCGCGCCACATTGGCTCCCTCCAAGCATGGCTTTGTCCAGCCGGAAACCGCCAAGGGACAGGCGCTCGTGCGGGAGGCCTCTCGTCTGCGCCTCGCGCAGACACCCCTGTCGGCGGCGTTTGTTCTGCGCGCTTTTCTCCAACATACCGTGGAGAAATATATGACCGATGAGGGCCTGCCGATGTGGGAGGCCAACAAAAAAGGTAACAATGTTCAATTGAACCTCGCGCAGAAGGCTGAGCGCGTCATTCAGCATTTGGTGGCGAACAAGAGGGCCACCGGCACGGACCTTAGGGGCGTTAAGCGGACACTGACAGGCAAGACTGATCCAGCATCAATTCAGGCCCTGAACGACTACCACCATGACAAGTATGATGTGCCTGCCGCCGACGTGCTGCGGAATGCGTGGGATACCGCTGAGCCGCTTTTCGTAGCGGTCTATGGTGCACCATGAGCAAGCGCATCAAAGGGCGAATACCGCCGTCAGGACGATACTCCCCGCTGCGCTATCCGGGCGGCAAGGGGAAGCTCGCGCGCTTCGTATCCTCACTCATCAAATCGAACGATATTTCAGATGGCCTCTACGTTGAGCCCTACGCGGGCGGCGCGGCGGTCGCCTGGGAGTTGCTGTTGACCGGCATAGTGCGACGGGTCGCCATCAACGATGTGAGCCGCCCGGTGTATGCGTTCTGGCACAGCGTGCTTAATGAGACTGATGAGTTGGCCGCCCTCATCGCGGACACCCCCGTCACTGTTGAGGATCGGGATCGCCTCAAGGCGGTGCTCGCTGCGCAGGACAACGCAAGCGACCTTGAGCTTGGTTTCGCGATGTTCTTCCTGAACCGCACGCATCGCTCCGGGATACTCAATGGCGGCGTAATTGGCGGGCGCGATCAGACCGGTAAGTGGAAGATCGACGCACGCTACAACAAGGCTGATCTCATACAGCGAATAGAGCGCATAGCCGCCGCGCGACGACGAATTGAGTTGACCAACCTAGATGCAATCGATTTTCTCGAAACCTACAGTCCGAAGTGGCCCGCCAAGACGCTCGTATATCTCGATCCTCCATATTACGAGAAGGGCAGCCAGCTCTATTACGATTACTATTCAAATGAGGATCACGAGGCTGTATCACAGGCGGTCCGCTCTCTAACTAACGCCCACTGGATCGTCTCCTACGATGACGTCTCCCCCATCCAAGCGATGTATAACGGCTTGCAAGCGCTCCAATATACGATTGGCTACAGCGCGCGGAACGTTCTGCGTGGGCGGGAGGCCATGTTCTTTAGCGACAGGTTGCAGGTGCCAGATGTGGAGGGCTCTATGGTCGAATTGCATCGATCTAGCCGTGGAGGGGCGCTAATCGCGCCACCGCCTACGAAGGCCGAGCTTGCGGCGCGCAATAGTGTGTCACCGTCTTAGCCACCGTCTTTTTAAGACGGTGGCTCGCTTTCGCGGCCCTAAGTAACTGAAAAAATGGTGGACGCACTAGGGTTCGAACCTAGGACCCGCTGATTAAGAGTCAGCTGCTCTACCAACTGAGCTATGCGTCCACACTGCGGCGTGCCGCGGCCTCTTGGGAAGAGGCGTTCCCGACTCGGGAGGCGCCCATATAGCGGGCTTTTTTGCGATGAAAAGCCCTAATCGCCAACTCAGGCTGCGCGAAGCTTGTCCAGCCGCATCATTGCAGCGTCCTGGATATGCAGTGTCGCGCCGAAGGGGTTGGCCGGATCGTCGCCGATCGACAGGATTCGACCGAATTCCAGCGCGCGGACGGCTGCAAAAGCTTCGTGCAGCGGCAGCCCTGTGACCTGTGGCAGATCCCAGATGGTAATCGTCACACCGAGCTTGTTGGCTCGGCAGACTTCGACCAATACCTTGTCGCAGGTGTCGTCTCCGACCTTCCCGGCGAGGTTGTCGCAGTCGCAATCGATATCGTCGCCGGCCCGTCGCCGGTGATTCTCGGGGGTCATGGTAATGTGCGTTTCTAACGAGCCAACGATTGCCCCCCACCGAGCGTTGGCGTTCAT
This sequence comes from Erythrobacter sp. AP23, assembly GCF_001542855.1. Classification (GTDB taxonomy): domain Bacteria; phylum Pseudomonadota; class Alphaproteobacteria; order Sphingomonadales; family Sphingomonadaceae; genus Qipengyuania. The sequence continues at coordinate 341,197 of NZ_LNBY01000001.1, forward strand.
TCTGGTGGGCCTTTAGCCAAACAAATGATAGGTTCCAGTCCCTCAGTAAGGGGACAGGCCCGAAAGCTGATCGACCGATGCAGGCATTTGCGGCACATATCGCGAGAATGGACGATTGCGAGGCGATTCTCGAATACGTATACGCGAGCTGCAAGGACGAGGGCGCTAGCTGGTTCAGCTATCATTTCACCCCGGCGTTCGAATCGCAGACGTCCAAAAAGGCTTTCATCTGGGCCCGCGAATATCCTCTGGAATACCAGAAGCTCTACATCGGCGCGGATTACAGGCGCCGCGATCCCGTGCCCCAGCTGACGTTCGAACACGGTCCGATCCTGACATGGACGGGGGCCCGCAAGCTGGCGCAGGGAGACCGGGAAGCGGAGGCTTATTTCGAGCGGTTGGACGAATTGGGTGTCGACAATTGGGTGGCCTTCGCGCTCTTCGGACCGCGTAATCGCGACGCCTTTGCCCTGGTGCGGTTCGGGCAGGACCCGGACCATTTTGCGATGGGCCGGCTGCAGCAGGTGCAATCCCTGCTGCTCGCTGCCCATCTGCAGATTTGCAAGGTCATCGACGAAGGCAAGCCTTCGGTCGTCCTGTCGGAGCGCGAGCGCGAGGTCCTCGAATGGATGGGGCGGGGCAAATCCTCGAACGATATTGCGACGATCCTCGAGATTTCGCCCGAAACCGTGCGAACCTATACGCGCCGGATCTACGACAAGCTGCAGACCAACGATCGCGTCACCGCGACTGTTCGCGCGCTAAAGCTGGGCCTCGTCGAACTCTAGCGAAGCAATCCGGTGCGCGGAGCCTTCCGGTTCCAGCGGTGGACCATCATCAGCGAGCCGATGCAGATCATGTTGGTTAACATCGAACTGCCGCCATGGCTCATGAAGGGCAGGGGGATGCCGACCACGGGCGCGAGCCCCATGACCATCATCAGATTGATGGCGACGTAGAAGAAAATCGTCGCGGTCATGCCCAGCGCAACCAGCTTGGCGAAGCGATCGCTGCTGGCGCGCGCGACCGACAGCCCCCATCGGAATATCATTGCGAAGGCGCCGATCACCACGAGACCGCCGACGAAGCCCCATTCCTCGGCCATGGTGGCGAAGATGAAGTCGGTGTGCGGTTCGGGCAGGTAGTGCAAATGGCTTTGCGAGCCTTCGTTGAAGCCCTTGCCCGAAAAGCCGCCCGAACCGATCGCGATCTTGGACTGGGTGATGTGATAGCCGTCGCCCAGAGGATCGCTCTCCGGGTCGAGGAATGTGAAGACGCGCTGCTGCTGGTAAGGCTGCAGACCGAAGAAGAATGCCAATGGGGCCAGCACCGCCGCGGCGACGGCGGCACCCAGGAACCAGCGCATTGGCAGACCGGCCGCGAACATGACCATCGCCCCGCCGAACACGATGGCGAGCGAGGTACCGAGATCCGGCTGGAGCAGGACCAGCGCGACAGGTGTCATGATCAGCGCGCCTGCCGGGATCAAGGCCCGCCACGTCGGGATCATTCCGATCGGGAGCGTGGCGTAGAAACGGGCCAGCATCAGCACCACCGCCGGCTTCATCAATTCCGAGGGTTGCAGCTGCATGAAGCCGAGGTCCAGCCAGCGCTGACTGCCGCCGCCGACGAAGCCGATCGCCTCCACGGCCACCAGCATCAGCAGCACGACGATATAGATCGGAAAGGCGAAGAACATCGCCAGCTCGCGCGAAAAGCGGCTGAGCACGAAGGCCATGGCAAGGAAAACGCCGAACCGGATCACATGCGATGAAGCGTAAGGATCCCAGCTTCCGGCGGCCGCCGAAAACAGGACCAGCGCGCCGAAGCCGATCAGGACGAACAGCGGAAAGAGCATCTGCCAGGGCTGCCGCGCAACGGGGGCAGGGACGATACCGGTCACTGCAAGTCGTCCCGGTTGGCCGCGTCGGAGCCACGAGAGACCTCAGCGGCCGTGCGATTGTCGACGCGCGACGGGCTCGCCTGCTCGGCAAGGTTTTCGGTCTGGCGTGCAGCAAGCCGGGCTTCGGCCTCGACCTGATCGAAGATATCCTCGTCGCGGGCTGGTGCCGGCGGGATGACCTGGCCCTCGGCTGCCGCGTAGTTGCGATATTTGGCGTTGAGCCGCTCCTTGGCCGTGCCGCCCCACTGCTGTTCGAGAGCGCGCAACGCTTCCATCCCTTTCGCCGGATCGAACATGAAGGTCATCACGTCCCGAGCGATCGGGTAGGCGGCACCCGAACCGCCGCCATGTTCGATCACGACGGCACCGGCATATTTGGGATTATCGAAGGGGGCGAAGAACACGAACAGGCCGTGATCGCGGAACTTCCACGGCCCGGTCTTGCCGTCCGATTTGCTGAGCGAAACGACCTGGGCCGTACCCGTTTTGCCCGCCATAAGGACGTCTTCGATCGGCAGGCGCGCACGGCCTGCGGTACCGGGCCCGTTGACCGTGTCGCTCATCGCCTGGCGGACATAACCGATCTCGTCCGGGCTGAACCCGAAACTTTCGAACCGGATACTGTCGCTGCCTCGGCGCAGACGCGGCAACACGCGATTGCCCGTTGCCAGGCGGGCGCTCATCACTGCGAGCTGGAGCGGGCTGGCGAGGTAATAGCCCTGACCGATCGACGAATTGACGGTGTCGTAATTCTGCCATTCGCGGCCGAACTTACGCATCTTCCAATCGGGTTCGGGCACCGTACCATAGAATTGGCTGGCCACCGGCAGATCGAATTCTTCGCCGAGGCCCATCTTGTGCGCCCATTGTGCCACCTTCTCGAACCCGACCTGCTGGGCGAAATGATAGAAATAGCTGTCGCAGCTTTGGTAGATGGCCTTCGCCATATCGACGCGGCCGTGGTTGCTCCAGCAGTTGAAGAAGCGATTGCCCACGCGTCGCCCACCGCCGCAGATGATCGATTCCTCCGGCTTAACGCCGGCGTCGAGAAAGGCCATGCAATGCATCGGCTTGATGGTCGAACCGGGCGGGTAGAGGCCCTTGAGCACCTTGTTGCGCAGCGGAACGCGTTCGTCGTCGCGCAGCATGGCGTATTCGACGCGGCCGATGCCTTGCGAAAAGCTGTTGGGGTCGAAACTGGGCATGGAAGCCATGCACAACAGATCGCCGGTGTCGCAATCCATGACGACCACCGAGCCGCTCTCCAGCCCGATGCGCCTCGCAGCATAGTCCTGCAGCGGACCATCGATCGTCAGGCGTACCGGATCACCCTGCACATCCTCGCGCGTTTCGAGTTCGCGAACGATACGGCCCGATGCGGTAACCTCGACGCGACGTGCACCGGGGACGCCGCGCAATTCCTGTTCGAACTGCTTTTCGAGCGCATCCTTGCCGATCTTGTATCCCGGCGTGACGAGCAGGGGGTTGCGGTCCTGTTCGTCATATTCCTCGGCGTTGGCGGTGCCGACGTAGCCGAGGAGATGGCCCACCGTAGGACCGGTCGGGTAGAAGCGCGAATAACCCCTCTGCGGGATGACTCCGGGCAGGTCGGGCAAGCGCACGCTTACAGCCGCGAAATCGTCGTAGCTGATGCCCGAGGCGATTTCGACGGGCTGGTAGCCTGGACCGTCTTCGACCCGCTTGCGGATGTCCGCCGCCTGGTTCTCGTCGAGATCGAGGATGCTGGTCAGCGCATCGATCGTCGCGTCGGTATCGGGGGTGCGTTCGGGAATGATGTCGACGCGGAAATCGGCCCGGTTCGACGCCAGCGGGGCGCCATTACGGTCGAGGATCCACCCCCGACGGGGCGGGATCAGCGACAGGTTTACGCGGTTGCTCTCGCTCTCTAGCTCGTACTTCTCGTTCTCGGCGATGGCGATATAGCCCATGCGGGCGGCCAGCAGCACACCAAGTCCGCCCATCGCCGTTCCAATGACGAAGGTGCGGCGATCGAATGCGTTTTCGAGTGTCGACTGGGTAACGACTTCGCGCGGACGCGCCCGTTTGCGCAGCCGCATCAGACGGCCCTCCACCGGGTCAGCCGGAACCGATCGAGCGTGGCGACAAGCCGCGCTGCAATTGGGAAAAGGAGGATGGTAAGCACGAGTTGCGGAACCAGGGCGATCAGCGAGTGGACGGTCGGTTGGCCACCCGAAAGCAGCCAGCCTGCACCCAGATAGCCGAAAATCAGTATACCCGCGCTGAACCAGTCCTGCCAGAAGGTGCGCCATGGCAGACGGGTGTCGATCAGTTCGACGGCAAGCATGATCATCGACCAGGTAAGAATCGCAAAACCGAAAGGTTGGCCGTTGTAGAGGTCGTCGAACAGACCCAGCGGCATTCCGGCCCAGACCGGCAGCAAGCCCGGACGGACCAGCCGCCAGGCCAGCAGCATCAGCAGGCCGAGCGGGGGGACGATCGGTAACGCGGTCGCGACGGGAAAGATCGGCAGTATCGATGCCAGGACGATCGACGCCCAGGGTACGAAATTGGCAAGCAGTGGAGAATGCGAACGATTGATCCTGCTTCCGTAGGCATCGCTGCGCGAACGCGGGTCGTTGCGTTCCATCACTCGGACAGCTCGCGTTCGATCGGCGTGGCCGCGCCGAGCGCCGCTTCGGGTTCGAATATGGGCTCGACGCTGACGTAATCGGTCGCCGCAGGGTCGCTGACGATCCGCGCCAGGCCGCCATCGTCGGTAGTTTCGGTCAGGATCGCCACTGCGATACCCGGTGGGTAGTATCCACCCGCGCCACTGGTAACGAACACATCCCCGGGGGCGAGGGGATTGATCCCCAGATTGATCAGCTTGATGCGCAGGAGACCGTCGCCGCGTCCTTCGGCGAAAGCGACGACTTCGTCACCGGCCCGACGGACGGGCAGGACGCTCTCGGAATCGGTCAATAGCAGCACGCGCGAGCTTTCGCTGCCGACTTCGAGGATCCGGCCCACCACTCCGCGCGGCGAGCGCACCGGCATGCCGATGGTAACGCCGTCGTTCGAGCCTGCGCCTAGATAGGCGAAACGCCGGGTGCTCGAAGCCGAAGAGCCCACCAAACGGGCCACGGCCACAGGTTCGCGCTCCTCATCCTGCAGGTCGAGCAAGCCCTTCAGGCGCACATTCTCCTGCTTCACCGCCTCTGCTTCGGCTAGGCGGATACGCGCGATCTCCATCTCGCGCTTGAGTTCGGCATTCTTCGAGCCGGCGCGGTAATAACCGCTCACCGTGTCCCAGAACCCTTTCGAACCCGTGCGCACGGTAGCGGCCGTTTCGGTCGCGGGCGAAACCCCATCCTGGGCCACACCGCGCAGCCCCCCGAAGAATTGGGGCTGGAAGAACGACAGTGCGAGCAGGATCGCGCCAATCAGCGCGCCCACGCCCGCGATCACGTAACCGGTGAAGAGGTTGTATTGCGCCCTGCGAGAATACCCCGAGCGCCGTGAGCCTGTCGGCGCCATCCCCTATGCCTTCCTATGCTGTCATCAGGACGCCGCGATAGATCGGGTCCTCCATTGCGCGCCCTGTGCCCACTGCCACGCAGGACAGCGGATCTTCGGCGATGGTGACCGGCAGGCCGGTCTCTTCGCGTAGATATTCGTCCAGCCCGCCTATCAGCGCGCCGCCGCCCGTGAGCACGATGCCCTGGTCGACGATGTCGGCCGCCAGTTCGGGGGCGGTGTTTTCGAGCGCGATACGCACGCCTTCGACGATAGCACCGATCGGTTCGGAAAGTGCCTCGGCAATATGGCCCTGGTTGATCGTGATTTCCTTGGGCACGCCGTTGACGAGGTCGCGGCCCTTGATCGTGATGCTTTCACCCACGCCGTCTTCGGGCGGGCGGGCGACGCCGAAGTCCTTCTTGATCCGTTCGGCGGTGCTGTCGCCGATCAGCAGATTGTGATGTCGTCGGACATAGGACACGATCGCTTCGTCCATCTTGTCGCCGCCGGTGCGGACCGAGGTGGTGTAAGCCAGGCCGCGCAACGAGAGCACGGCGACCTCGGTGGTGCCGCCGCCGATGTCGACGACCATCGAACCGACCGGTTCGGTCACCGGCATGTCGGCGCCGATCGCGGCAGCCATGGGCTCGAGGATCAGGTAGACCTGGCTGGCGCCCGCGTTCGAAGCGGCATCGCGGATCGCGCGGCGTTCGACGCTGGTCGACCCGGAGGGCACGCAGATGGTGATCTCGGGATAGCGCATCAGGCTCTTGCGGCCGTTCACCTTGCGGATGAAGTGCTTGATCATCTCTTCGGCCACGTCGAGATCGGCGATCACGCCGTCGCGCAGCGGGCGGATGGCTTCGATGGAATCGGGGGTCTTGCCCATCATCATCTTCGCATCGTCGCCCACGGCCTTGACGCGCTTCATGCCGTTGATCGTTTCGAGCGCGACCACGCTCGGCTCGTTCAGGACGATGCCCTGATCCTGCACGTAAACCAGCGTATTGGCGGTCCCCAGGTCGATCGCCATGTTCTGCACGCCGAATTTGAAGAGATTGTTCCAGAAGCCCATTGTTGTTCGATTTTCCGTGTTGTCGCGTGATCCGGCGAGAGGGATGCGGCCCGCTCGCACCTATCCGTGGGGAAATGGTCGCGGAGCCTTAGCGAGATTACGCATGGAATGCCAAAAATTTCCGCCGTTACTGCGGGGGATAGCTGAACACGCCATCTCGGATTCCCGGCGCTTCGTCGCTAGAATGGCGAGACCATGCCGCAAATCCGCCGCCTGCCCGAGAATTTGGTCAATCGCATCGCCGCCGGCGAGGTGGTCGAGCGGCCCTCTTCTGCGCTCAAGGAACTGGTCGAGAATGCCATCGATGCGGGCGCGACGCGGATCGCGGTGAAGCTTGTCGAGGGCGGCCTCAACAGCCTTGAGGTGACCGACGACGGTTGTGGCATGACGCCCGACGACATGGCGCTGGCGCTCGAACGCCACGCGACGTCCAAGCTGCCCGACGAAGCGATCGAGCAGGTCGCCACGCTGGGCTTTCGGGGGGAGGCGCTGCCGAGCATTTCGAGCGTCGCACGCTTCACGCTCGAAAGCCGCCCGCATCATGCCGAGCAGGGCTGGAAACGCGTGGTCGATCACGGCGAAACGATGGCGGAGGGTCCCGCAGCGCTGCCGCCCGGAACGCGGGTGCGGGTCGAGAACCTGTTCGCCAAAATCCCGGCACGCCGCAAGTTCCTGCGCACGCCGCGCAGCGAATATGCCGCCTGCAAGGATGTGGTCCTGCGCCTCGCGATGGCGCGGCCGGACGTCGCGATTACGCTCGACCATGGCGAGCGGCGGATTTTCGGGCTGCAGGGCGGGGAAGGGCTGGCCAACCGCATTGCCCAGCTGATCGCGCGCGAACTCAAGGAAAATGGCGTAGCCATCGATATGGAGCGCGGGGCGATGCGGCTGACCGGGATCGCCGGCCTGCCGACCTACAATCGCGGCGTGGCCGATCACCAGTACCTCTTCGTCAACGGTCGCCCGGTAAAGGACCGGCTGCTCACCGGTGCCGTGCGCGGCGCCTATGCCGACATGCTCGCTCGCGATCGCCATGCTGTGCTGGCGCTGTTCCTCGAACTGCCCTGCGAGGATGTCGACGTGAACGTCCACCCCGCCAAGACCGAGGTCCGCTTTCGCGATGCGCAGGGTGTGCGCGGCTTCATCGTCTCGGGACTGCGGCAGGCACTGGCGACCGGCGACAAGCGCAGCGCGCAGACGCCCGATGCGGGCGCCATGAGCCGCTGGCAGCAGGAGCCCGTGCGCGAGGAAGCATCGCCCGCACTGCGCTCGATCTTCGAGGGGCGCGACTGGTCGGCCCCGCAGCAGCGGGTTTCCGAGCCGAGCGCAGCGTGGCCGGGTGCCGATGCCGATGTCATGGCCGAGCCGCGAGGCCGCGCCGAGGAAGCAGCGCCCGTTGCCGAGGAAGCGCGGGACTATCCGCTCGGCATCGCGCGCGGTCAGGTCGCCAACACCTATATAGTGGCCGAGGCGAAGGACGGGCTGGTGCTGGTCGATCAGCATGCGGCGCACGAACGGCTTGTGCTCGAACGCCTCAAGGCAGCAGGCGCGGAGGAAGCGGTCGCGCGCAGCCAGGCGCTGCTGATCCCCGAGGTGGTCGAGCTCGACGAGACCAGCTGCGACCGGCTCGAGGAAGCGGCGCCGAAACTCGCCGAGCACGGCCTGGCGATCGAGCGGTTCGGACCCTCCGCCATGCTGGTGCGCAGCCTGCCGCACGCGATCGCGCGGACCGATCCCGAAAAGCTGCTGCGCGACATCGGCGACGATCTTGCGCTCAATGGCGAGGCGCTGCTGCTGGGCGAGAAGCTCGACCTCGTGCTCGCCACCATGGCCTGTCACGGTTCGGTGAGGGCCGGGCGGGTGCTGCGTGTCGACGAGATGAACGCACTGCTGCGCGAAATGGAGCGCACGCCGCGGTCGGGGCAGTGCAACCATGGCCGGCCGACATGGGTGAAGCTAGCCCTTGAGGACGTCGAGAAGTTGTTTGGGCGACACTAAGAGAGTGGTCTCGCAACTCTAAAGAAGGGGCGGCCTTCGCGTGATTTAGACAGTCACCAGAAGGTTCCGATCACGACGCCGGTTGTGGACGTTCGCCAGTGGAGCGGGACGGTGCGCAAGCGGACGTCGCTGCACACTAAACACTATCGGTTTAGCCAGCCTTCGACCATTGCCGCGGTTCCCGACTGGGCCAATTCGGGCGCGGCGTCCCGGCTGATCTGCCCGTCGAGGGCAAGCGTGCCGATGCCATGGGCAAGACCCCAAACCATTCTTGCACAATCCTCTATCGACCGCCCTTGCACTCCGTGCTCTTCGAAAGCTCGAGCGATAAGCTTTCTCAGGGTTCCTGCCGGTGCGGCGGCTGCTCTGTGGAGCTCGGGATATGTGTCACGTTCCGCGAATTCGGAGCTCTGCATGAGCCGGTAGAGATTGGGGTTGCCAAGGATGAAGCGAACATAATTCGCGGCGCCCGCCGGCAACGCTTCGCGGGCGTTCCGGTGGGCGGCTTCGTTCTCCAGCTTATGCTGCTGCAAGCGCTCGAAACCCGCAGTTGCGACGGCGGCCAGCAGCGCCTTTCGATCCTTGAAATGATGATAGGGCGCCATTGGGCTGACGCCGACCGCACGCGCCAGGGCTCGAAGCGACAGCGCGGACGGACCGTCCGCTTCGAGCCTGTCGAGCGCGGCGGTGAGGAGCGCGCTGCGGAGATCTCCGTGATGATAGCGTTGGTCGTCTCGGGCTTGCATTGACACCTCCTAGCACCTCAACTATGCAGCGTAAACTTTACTGCGTAAGGATTGGTCATGGCTGTTGTGATGACAGGTGGCACGCGGGGGCTGGGCCGCGTCGCGGCGCAGCGAATTTCCTCGCTGCCGGGTCGAAAAATCATGGGCGTGCGTGGCGACGCGTCCTTGCCTCCACAGTGGGAGGGAAAACCGCTGGATCTTGCCAGCCTCGCCTCCGTGCGATCTTTCTGTGAGGCCATTCCGGACGAGCCCATCACACATCTGGTTCTGAATGCAGGTGGACAGCGAGCGACCGCCGCCACCCGCACCGTCGATGGCTTTGAAACGACCTTCGCAACCAACCACCTGGCGCATTACCTGCTGCTACGCCTCGTCATGCCAAGGCTCGGCTCCGGCGCCCACATCGTTATCACATCGAGCGGCACGCACGATCCGCGCGAAAAAACGGGTGTTCCGCCACCACGTCACGCAGATGCCGAACTGCTGGCGCATCCTGATCGCGACCCAGAGGGCGACCGAGTCGCTGCCGTCGGCGGGATGCGTGCATACTCCGCGTCGAAGCTGTGCAATCTGATGACGGCACGTTACCTCGCCGCCACGAATGAGGCACGCGCCGGAAACTGGTCCGTATTCGCTTATGATCCCGGTCTCACGCCGGGCACCGGGCTCGTTCGCAGCCAGCCCTGGATCGTGCGGACGCTGGTCTGGCCGCTGCTGCCGCTGTTCGTTCCCTTCGCGAAGAGTATGAACACCTTGGCGCATGCGGGCCGCGGGCTTAGCGAACTGGCCACGGCCGCAAGGGCCCCGGACGACCGCGTTTATTGCGCCCTGCGCAAGGGTCGGCTGACGTGGCCTGATCCATCCGAATTGGCGAGCGATGAGGCGGCAACCCGCGCACTCTGGGAAGACAGTGCACAGCTGGTCGGTCTGATCTAGGCGACCGCCCACCCGTGCGGGACACGCCGACGTCATACCGATCGCGAAAGGCCATTTCGTTCGCACTTCGGAGCGAATGGTGGGCATTCCAGCCGGATCTGGCTCGATCTGCCGTGCCGAGAAACTGCACTGCGGTCACAGATCCAAGGTTCAGTGAACGAGACCAAGACTGGTACGGTCTCAGTTCCGCGAATATGGGAGAGAGGCCGGAAAACCAATGAGGCCGCGCCGTGGGCGGAACGGTCGAGGAAATCCGTTGACGAACAGTAAGGGAGATATTGATGCGCGCCATAATCCTGCCCCTCTCCGTGGCCCTGGCGTCATGCTCGGCCGAACCGACCGACGAGGAGCGCGCTGCAGCGGTCGCCGAGGTCGAGGCGAACCAGACCCCGGCTCCGGAGCAACTCGAGCTCGACGCCATTCGCTACCGCGAAATCGAACAGCACGATCTCTACGGTCCTGGCTGCAGCTTCGCGCCGGAGGGCGGTGGGCTGTCGGCAGTCGCGCTGGCAATGGCCGAGACCGGATATTTCCTGCGCGGCGGTGAGCTGGTTACGTTAGCGGCGGATAAAGGCAGCGTGGAATTACCCTACCTCGCGAGGCGCGAATATGACGGCACGAGCTATTCGATGACGATCGATCTAGACGAAGCCGAGGGCGAGCAGGCAGGCGAGGAAGTCAGCGATTTCCCGGCGACGTTGACGATCCGCGATGCGAACGAACAGGTCGTGTATCGCAAGAGCGGCATCGCCCAGTGCGGGGCCTAGCTTAGTCGGTGCCCTGCGGATCGCGTGTACGGATCAGTCCGTTCGACTGCATCTCCAGCACGATCTCGTCATGCTGGTTGAAGGTCCTGATCCTGGTCTTGAAGATGCCCATTTCGGGCCGTGAGGCGCTGCGGCGCTTCTCGAAGATCTCGGTTTCGCAGCGCAACGTGTCGCCCGGATAGACCGGTTTCTTCCAGCGAAGGTTGTCGACACCCGGCGAGCCGAGGCCGGCGGATTTCTCCTTCGCCATGTTCTCGACCATCATCGCCATGGTCATCGAGCAGGTGTGCCACCCGCTCGCAGACAATCGACCGAAATGCGTCTGTGCCGCCGCTTCGTCGTCGAGATGGAAAGGCTGCGGGTCGTATTTCGACGCGAATTCGATCACCTCTTCGCGCGTGACTTCGTAGCGGCCGAAGCTCCGCCTTTTTCCGATCTCGATATCTTCGTAGAACTGCATTTCAAAATGCAATGGATCACAATGACGGGCGAAGCAACATCCAAATGCCCATGCCGATCATGGCCAGGTTTTCCGTCAGCGAGACGAAACCCAGCGGTACATTGCCCGATCCGCCGACGCAGGCGCATTTGATGCTGCGCTTCTGGATGTAGACCGCGTAGAACACGCTGACGGCACCGATGGTGCCGATGGTCAGCGCGATCGGGATCGACAGCCAAGGAAGCAGGCGTCCGGCCATCAGGATCGCGGCGGTCGCTTCGAGGAATGGATAGGCATAGGCGTAGGGCACCCAGCGCTGGCCCAGCAAATCGTATCCGACGAACATGGTCGAGAATTGCTCGACATCCTGGAGCTTGAGCATGGCCAGCATGGCCATCGAGAAGGCGACGAACCATTCGGCGGTGCGGATGGTGAAGGGGGATCCGTAGCTGAAGAAACTCAGCGCCACAGCCAGTGCGGCACCCACCGCAAAGACAGCTAGGACGGGAGTATAGCTGGTCTCGTCCTCGCTTCCCTTGTCGTAACCCAGGTGCTTGCGGAGTTCCGTATAGCCGCCGATGCGGGCCCCATCGATAAATGTCTGAGGGGTTGTCTCGACACCATGCTCCGCTTTGAACGCGTTGGTCTGTTCGCGCGTGGACAGGTGACGGTCTTCGACTGCGAAACCCTCCCGCTCGAGGAGCCACTTGGATTTCGTTCCATAGGGACAGACGTGTTTGTCCATCACCATGCGGTAGAGTTCTGCAGTCTTCTTCATAGCGGTCGAATATACCCTAGGGGGGTATATATCAACCTAGGAACGAAACGCGGGTACCTTCCCATGCGAGCCCATGTCGGGAATGATCCGATAGCGCGCCAGCACGAGGCTGAAGAGGCCGAAGGCGAGCAGGCCGATCGCCACGAGAGTGAAGATCACACCCTCACCCGCAAGGCTCGCGACCGCATCGCCGAGCGTCTTCACCTGTTCGGATCCGCCGGCCATGAATCCGGTCTGGAAGAGCGACCAACCGATGACCAGGAAAACCACCGCGCGGGCGACATAGCCGATGCCCCCGATCAGGCGGGTCTGCGAGGGAGCCTGCGCGCTGATCCGGTTCATGAAACTGCCGCTCAATCCCTTTTTGGCCTGGAAGAAAGCGGTGATGAAGAAGGCAACACCGAGCAATCCGAGGATCGCGCCGCCGAACTCCATCGAAAGGACACCCGAAGCGGCCTCCTGCGCGCCGCCCCCGCTATCGCTTCCGGACGTGGCGAAGTTGAATGCCGAATAGGCAAGGGCAAGGTGACCGATCGCGCTGCCGGCGTGGCCGATGCGCTTGGCCCAGCCGGTTTTGTCGCTGCCATGATTCTCGATATCGAAGAAGGTCGAAGCAAACCGGAACAGCGCATAGGCGAACAGCCCGACGACCATGAGCCAGAGGATCCCAGTGCCGAGCGGGAAATCCTGGATGGCCTGGAAGATGCCATTCGTTCCTTCGCTGATCCGGCCGGCGCTGGTGAGCGCGATGAGGCCGAGTACCGAATAGAGAATGGCGCGGCTGAAATAGCCGACGCGCACCAGGGCGCTGAATTTTTCCGATTTATCGACCACGTATCTCTCCCCGTTGAGCTTTCCAAGGCAACGGGATGCGCGCGCGCTCGTTCCGGCAAGCACTTAATTTTGCTGGGCGAGCGCTCCTGCGACATCGGCCAACTCGCCGTCTGCTCGGGTTGCCTGCGGCAATCCCAGGAGATGGCGCAGCAACGGCGCGACCGCGGTGTTCTGGAAACCGTCGAGGATCACGCCGCTCTGAAAGGCCGGGCCTTGGGCGATGAACAATGCGGCCATCTCGGGCGCGAAGTGGTCATAACCGTGATTCCCGCCACTCCATGTCGCATCCGAAGCGCTGGACGTAATCGTCCAGCCCGTGTCCGGGAGACAGAAATAGGGAGGTATCCGCTCATGCGTGCCATATTGGAAGCGCGCGGGCATTTCGCCCTTGCGCCAGCATTCCATGTTGGGATGGTCGCGCAGCAGCGCCGCTTCGAGCGCGGCGGTATTGCCTTCGGTCGCTTCGAAGGTCGCGTAAGCCCCGCGTTCGACAAGGCGATAGAGCGAGGGGTCCACGACATCGGCGAGTACGATCATCCTCTCGGAGCTGGTCGCTGCCATCCCGTGGTCCGAGACGATCACCAGATTGGCCGGTTGGTCCAATGTGCCGAGACCGGAGACGAGATGGGCGATGTGGCCGTCGATATCGTGCAAGGCGGCGTCGATCTCTTCACCGACCGGGCCGTCATCGTGTCCGGCGGTGTCGATTGTGTCGAAGTAGAGTGTCACGAATTCCGGGCGGATTTCCGCGGGGCGGCGTAACCAGTCTAGCACCGAATTGACGCGCTGCGTGTTCGAGACCTGCATGCTGAAGGCCTGCCAGTCGCTTGGCATGATGCCGTCGGTGACGGGCCCGAAGCGAACCGCCGTCCCGCCCCACGGAACCGCCGAGCCGGGCCAGAACATCGCCGCGCTGCGGATGCCCGCTTCCTCCGCCTCGACCCAGACCGGCTTGGCTTCGCTCCACCAATAGGGATCGACCGTCGCCATGGTGAAAGTCTCTTCGGGCCGGTCCTCGTCCTCCATCCGGTTGGCGATGATACCGTGATGGTCGGGCACCAGGCCCGTGACCAGCGTCCAGTGGTTGGGAAAGGTCTTGGTCGGGAAGGAAGGGCGCATCGACGCGATCGCCCCCTCCGCCGCGAGCCGCGACAGGGTCGGGGTCAGCCCGCGGTCGAGATAATCGGGGTGAAACCCGTCGATCGAGACGAGGATGGTGACCGGTTCCCGCTGCTCGACCGGTGCGCTGGCCACCGGCGCATCGGGATAGGTTGCGCAGCCTCCGACGATGCTCGCAAAGCCAAGGGCCAGCGCTGCCGCGATCCGCTTCATTTGCGTGTCCTCAGACGTTGAACTTGAACAGCATCACGTCGCCGTCCTGCACGAGATATTCCTTGCCCTCCTGCCGCAGCTTGCCCGCTTCGCGCGCGCCGCTTTCGCCGCCGAGAGCGACGTAGTCATCGAAGGCAATTGTTTCAGCACGAATAAACCCGCGCTCGAAATCGGTATGAATCTCGCCCGCCGCCTGCGGAGCCTTGGCCCCGGCGGGGAAGGTCCAGGCGCGCGATTCCTTGGGGCCCGCGGTGAAGAAGGTCTGCAGGCCGAGCAGCTTGTAGCCGGCCTTGATCACGCGGCTGAGGCCGCTTTCCTCGAGGCCCAGTTCGGCGAGGAATTCGCCGCGATCTTCCGGTGGCATGGCGACCAGTTCGGCCTCGATCGCCGCCGAAACGACGACGGCTTCGGCGCCTTCGGCGGCGGCCTTGGCGAAGACCTGTTCGGACAGCGCATTGCCGCTTGCCGCGTCTTCTTCGGCGACGTTGCAGACATAGAGCACGGGTTTCGCGGTGAGCAGCTGCGCCTGGCGGAAGATACGCGCTTCTTCCTCGTCCTTGGGTTCGGTCAGGCGGGCGGGCTTGCCGTCCTTGAGCAAGTCGAGCGCCTGGCCGAGCACCGAGGCCATAAGCTTGGCTTCCTTGTCGCCCCCGGTGGCGCGTTTGGCTGCTGCGGGTACGCGCTTTTCGAGGCTTTCGAGATCGGCGAGCAGCAGTTCGGTCTCGACCACCTCGGCATCGGCCAGCGGGTCGACCTTGTTCGAGACATGCTGGATGTCGTCGTCCTCGAAGCAGCGCAACACGTGGACGATCGCATCGACTTCGCGGATATTGCCGAGGAACTGGTTGCCCAGGCCTTCGCCCTGGCTCGCGCCCTTCACCAGTCCCGCGATATCCACGAAGGCGAGCTGCGTCGGGATCACCTTGGCCGACTTGGCGATCGCCGCGATCCGGTCGAGACGGTCGTCCGGCACGGCGACCTGGCCGACATTGGGCTCGATCGTGCAGAACGGATAGTTGGCGGCCTGTGCGGCCTGCGTCTCGGTCAATGCATTGAAAAGGGTGGACTTGCCGACATTCGGCAGGCCGACGATCCCGCAGCGGAAACCCATCAGAAACTCCGGAAAATGTGTATGGCGCGCGCCTTAGCCGCGCCTCACACGAATTGCCAGTGGGTCAGACGTTGTGCACCGCCTTGATCATCGGGCCGAAAGGCGATTCGCCGAGCCAGCCGACCTGGACCTTGGCGCTGACCTCGTTGATCGGGATTTGCGGCTTGGGTCCCGGATGGACGGGCTTGCGCAACGGCCTGGTACCGGGCGGCATGCCGATGATCGCGGCGATCGCGTTGGGCACGTCCATTGGATCGGTCGATCCGCCGCCGCCGCCGCGTTGCCGGAGCTGCTCGATCATCGCGGGATATCCCGCCAGGTGCCTCTCGTCCGCGCGATCCAGCAATGCCATCGTCAGGCGGTTGGCGTTTTCCCAGATCTTCGTGGGATAACCGCCCGGCTCGATGATCGTGACGTCGATACCATGCGGGACGAGTTCATAGGCCATCTGCTCGCTCATCGCTTCGAGCGCGAATTTGGTGGGCGAATACTGGCCGTATCCGGGCACCATCACTCGCCCGAGTTGCGAGCTGACGTTGAATATCTGGCCGGACCGGCGCCGACGCATGGCCGGAAGCGCTGCGCGGGCAAGGCGGTGCGGGCCATAGACATTGGTATCAAACAGCAAGTGCGTTGCCGCCATGTCCTGGATCTCGATCGGCCCGGCGGTCGATATGCCCGCATTGTTGACCAGCACGTCGAGCGCGCCGCCGGCGATCCGCTCCGCCTCGGCAACACCCGCCGCGACCTGGGCATCGTCGGTGACATCGATTTCTATGACGTGCAGATCGAGGCTCTCGGCCTCGGCCAGCGAGCGCAATTCATCGGCCTCGGGGCGGGGCAGGTTGCGCATCGTGGCGAAGACCTTGGCCCCCTTGCGCGCGAAGTCTTCCGCCATCAGCCGTCCGAAACCGGACGAGCATCCGGTAATCAGTATCGCCTTGCCACGCAGGTCGGGCGCGCCCCCGACCAAATCGTCCTGCGCCAGCGAAGCGGTCGAGGCTAGAACACCGGTGGCGGCGGCACCGGCGAGCAGTGTGCGACGTGTCAATTCGGGCATGTCTGGTCTCCTGTCGAGCGCATCATGCCTTCCGGTCGCGAAATTTGCCAGCGAATGAA
Source organism: Erythrobacter sp. AP23 (assembly GCF_001542855.1). GTDB lineage: Bacteria > Pseudomonadota > Alphaproteobacteria > Sphingomonadales > Sphingomonadaceae > Qipengyuania. The sequence continues at coordinate 357,736 of NZ_LNBY01000001.1, forward strand.
GTCTGTTGCTCCTGCAGCACTTTACTCTAGGTTCGCGCACACAACACAAGGGGCCGGGTCGCGCACGAATCGCCAACGGGGGTCCTTAGATATGTCGACCATTGTCCTGAGCGAGCCGGAGGGCTTTGCGGACGAACCGGATGCCAAGGGTGGCAAGGCCGATACGGTCGCCAGCCTGATGCAGCCGGCCGTGGGCATATTCGCCCCGACGGCGACCGTAGCCGAGGCGACCGAGATGCTGCGTCAGCAGGTTCGCAGCGCTTTCATTACCTATCTCTATATCGTCGATTCCGAAAATCACCTGCTTGGCCTGGTGGTCATGCGCGAAATGCTGCTCGCAACACCCGAGACTAGGCTCGAGGACATCATGATTGCCGAACCTTTCGCCCTGCGGCGCGACATGTCACTGGGCGATGCGCTTAAGGCGGCACTGCACAAGCATTTTCCGGTCTATCCGATCGTCGACGACGATTATCGACTGGTTGGCCTGGTCCGGGGCCCCGAGCTTTTCGCCAATCGCGCGATCGAGCTGTCGGCGCAGGCCGGCGAGATGGTCGGTGTCGAGAAGGAAGAGCGGTTGTTCACGCCCCTGTCGACAAGCCTCAAGCTGCGCCACCCGTGGCTGCAGGTAAACTTGCTCACCGCCTTCGTGGCCGCGGCGGTGGTGGGCATGTTCGAAGACACGCTCAGCCGCCTCGTCATTCTCGCCGTGTTTCTTCCCGTAATGGCGGGGCAGACGGGCAATACGGGATGTCAGGCGCTGGCGGTTGCGCTTCGCGGGATGACGCTGGGGGAGGTCAAGGCCGACAGCGCAGGGCATTTGATCCGCAAGGAAGGCATGCTCGGGTTCGCCAATGGCTTGCTCGTGGGCTTTACTGCCGGGGCGGGCATGTATGCCTATGCGTTGATCCAGGGAGAGGCTGACCCGATCTGGTTCGGCATCGTGGTGCTGATTGCGATGGTCTTGGCATGCACCATCAGCGGGATTGCAGGGGCGCTCATTCCGTTGACGCTCAAGAAGGTCGGTGCCGATCCCGCGACGGCATCGAGCATCTTCCTCACGACTATGAGCGATGTCGCCAGCATGGGTGTCTTCCTGGGGCTGGCGACGCTTCTGCTTTAGTTCTGCAATCTCAGAGCCAGTTCGCTCATGAAGCGGGCATCGTCACCCTTCGCCAACCACTCCGCCTCGGCGGAGATACCTGCGAGCATGTGCGCGAGGTCGTCCATCTCTGCCTTGGCGTAATTGCCAAGCACGTGGCCATGCACCCGTTCCTTCGATCCGGGATGGCCGATGCCGATACGAACGCGGCGGAAATCGGGGCCGAGATGCTGGTTGATCGAGCGCAGTCCGTTGTGGCCCGCAAGGCCGCCGCCCCTGCGCACCTTGACCTTGAAGGGCGCGAGGTCGAGTTCGTCGTGGAAGACGGTGAGCGCATCGGTTTCGAGTTTGTAGAACCGCAATGCCTCGCCCACAGCGCGGCCGCTTTCGTTCATGAAAGTTGCGGGCTTGAGCAGGAGAATCCTCTGCGGGCCGATCCGTCCCTCCTGCACCCAGCCGGAGAACTTCTTCTGAACCGGGCCGAAGCCGAAGACCTCGGCGATGACATCGACCGCCATGAAGCCGACATTGTGCCGGTGGAGCGCGTATTTCGGTCCGGGGTTTCCGAGGCCTGTCCAAATCTGCATGCGCGCCCCTTAGCTTTGCCGCCCGCAAAAGCAAAACGCCGGCCCCGCGGGGGACCGGCGCTTGCGTTGCAACAGGCAAAAGCGATTATTCGCTCTTGTCTTCCTGTTCCTGTTCGGCGTCCTCGTCGGCACCCTGTTCGGTGGCCGGGACGTCGTCGGCATCGACTTCTTCCTCGCCTTCCTGCGTGGTGTCGCCTTCGGCCTTCTTGAGCGCGGAAGGAGCGACCAGCGTGGCGATGGTGAAGTCGCGATCGGTGATCGCGCTCTCGCTGCCCGCGGGCAGGGTCACTTCGCTGATGTGGATCGAATCGCCGACTTCCTTGCCGGTGACGTCGATTTCGATTTCGCCGGGAATCTTGTCGTTGTCGCAGACCAACTCGAGCTCGTGGCGAACCACGTTGAGAACGCCGCCCTTCTTGAGGCCCGGGCTGTCTTCTTCATTGAGGAAGACGACAGGGACCGAGACTTCGATCTTGCCGCCCTTGGCGAGGCGGAAGAAGTCGGCATGCTCGGGGCGGTCGGTGACCGGGTGAAGCGACACGTCCTTGGGAAGCGTCTTGACCTTCTTGCCACCCAGCTCGATCTCGACGATCGAGTTCATGAAGTGACCGGTCATGAGCTGCTTGACCAGCTCCTTTTCTTCCACGTGGATCATCGTGGGTTCTTCCTTGCCGCCATAGATCACGGCGGGGATGCGGCCTTCGCGACGCAGTGCACGGGAGGCTCCCTTGCCAGCCCGTTCGCGCGTCTCGGCCGGCAGGGTCAGAGCATCGCTCATGTCGCTTACCTTTCGAAATGCATTTGGTTACGGTTCCGGTCCACCACGCCTCCAGGGATGACCATGGTGCCGAAGGCCGCGCGCTTAGCAGGCCGCGCGGGAAAAGCAAGCATGAAGGCTTGCCGGAACCGGCCTATTCGATCCTGCGCACGGTGAACCCGCGCGCTTCGAGAAGCGTGGGCAGGCCCGAATCGCCGAGCAGATGACCTGCCCCCACGGCAATCAGGGGCTTGTCGCTCGCCGACAGCAGGTTTTCGATCTGTGCGGCCCAATCGGCGTTGCGATCGCGCAGCAGCACCTGCGCGAGTTCGGGATCGGCCAGGATGCCGCGCCGGGTGAGCCGTGTGAGGCGCTCCGTATCGCCTTCCAGCCAGGCCTTCGCCAGCCTTCCGATTTCGCCCTGGTACTCCCGCGATTCACCGAGCACGGCGTTGAGCAGGTCTCGCTGCTCGGTTTCGGGCAGGCTGTCGAAGATGGCGAGCTGGCCGCGCGCGCCTTCCAGCTCGACCACTTCACGCTCGTCGAAAGCCGCGAGCAACGCGCGGTCGGCGCCATTTTCCGCCTTACCCGATTGCGCGACCTGCGCCAGTGCCAGGGCGGCGGCCCAGCTTTCCATCGGATCGAAATAGGTACGCCGGACATTCGCCCTGACCAGCAGTTCCTCGAATTCGCCCTGCAGGTCGGGATCGATCCGGTCGACGATCGGGCCCGCGGGCCGATCGAAGGCCATTTCCTCGAACATTGCCGACAATGCCGCGCCGTCTTCGAGATCGGCGACCTCGACGACCAGCATGTCGGCCTGGCCCAGAACGGTGTCGAGCTGGGGAGAGCGCCACCGCGTGTCGTCGGGCAGCGCGTGAATCGTTCCGAACATCCAGCCCTCGACCGAGCCCGTGCTGTTGGCGATTTCCCACAGCGCGGGATAGGGACCTTCGGCTTTGGCGGTGTCGGGCTCCTGCGAGCAGGCGGCCAGCAGCAGAAGGAGCGCTGCGCAGAGCGAGGGAATGAAGCGCAAGGACATGCCGCCTACCTGCATGGTTCGGCGGGTTGCGCAAGTCTGCAATCGCTCTTGCCCGATGATGGGACGATTACTGAACGCGCGACACGGTCAAGCCGCGTCCGGCGAGATAATCCTGCACGCTGTCCCGGCCCGCGAGATGACCGGCACCGACGGCGATGAATACGGTGCCCGGGGTGTCGAGCCGAGTGTCGATCCATTCGGCCCAGCTGGCATTGCGCCTGTAGAGCAGGGCATCGGCGAGAACGGGATCGGTCAGCCCTTCGTTCATCAGTGCCGCGAGGCCATCGGCATCGCCTTCCAGCCATTCGGCGACCATACGGTCCATCATCGGCACCACCCGATCGATATTGTCCGCCGAAACCATGAGGAAGGCGATCTGCGATTCCACGGGCAGCGTGTCGAACAGCTCGATCTGTTGCTCGAGCGTTTCGAGCGCCGCGCGCTTCGCATCGGGCGGGGCCAGCTGTTCGAGCTTCACTTCGACTCCGCTTTCCGCGGCATATCCTGCCTGCAAGAGCGGGACCACGGCGAGAGTCATGCCCGCGAACCACGGTTCGAAGCGGTCGAAGGAGGCGGGCGGCATGCCGAGCCTGGTCAACGCCATTTCGTAGCTGGTCTGGTCGGGTTCGGTCAGCATCTCGCGCAAAGACCCGTCTGCCGGAAGCAATGCCTTCGCCATGACCATTTGCTGCGAGGCCGGATCCTTGGCCGCATTGCCGGGAATTTCCGTAACCAATTCCTGCGAGGCGGCGAGCGCTGTCTCGATCGGGCCCTCGTACCATTCGACGTTTTCCGGCAGCGCGTGGACCGTGCCGAAGAGGTAGATCGTGGTATCCTCGTCCGCGACCTTCCACAGGCCCGGACCGACAGGCGCCTGGGCCTCGGCGGTAGCGGGCGCGGTCGCGACTTCGGCATCGGGATAGGTCGCACAGCCCTGCAGCGACAGTGCCAGCGTGGCAAGGCAGGCGAGGGCCGGGCGGTTGGAGAAACGGATCATGCGCTGCGATTCCTTGTAGATTTGTCCTGCGATAGCGAGCGGGCACCCCGCTGGCAAAGGAGTTGCACAAACGCGCGCCGCGCCCGTTGCTGCGCTGCGGCATTGACCCTGTTTCGCGCTTGCGCCATTGCCGCGCGCCATGGACCGCAATCCCCAAAGAGACCCCGCGCACTCCTTCCAGGACATGATCCTCGCGCTGCACGATTTCTGGAGCGCGAACGGCTGCCTCATCCTCCAGCCCTACGACATGCGCATGGGCGCGGGGACCTTCCATACCGCGACCACGCTGCGCGCGCTGGGGCCGGAGCCGTGGAACGCGGCCTTCGTCCAGCCCTGCCGCCGACCGACAGACGGCCGCTATGGCGAGAACCCCAACCGGCTGCAGCACTATTACCAGTACCAGGTGATCCTCAAGCCGAGCCCGCCGGACATCCAGGAGCTCTACCTCAAGAGCCTCGAGGTGATCGGCATCGATCCGCTGAAGCACGATATCCGCTTCGTGGAGGACGACTGGGAAAGCCCGACTTTGGGCGCATGGGGGCTTGGCTGGGAAGTCTGGTGCGACGGGATGGAAGTCACCCAGTTCACCTATTTCCAGCAGATGGGCGGCTTCGACTGCAAGCCCGTCGCGGGCGAGCTGACATACGGCCTCGAACGGCTCGCCATGTACATCCAGGGCGTCGACAACGTCTACGATCTCGATTTCAACGGGAAGGGTGTGTCGTATGGCGACGTCTTCCTCGAGAACGAAAAGCAGATGTCGAAGTGGAACTTCGAAGTCGCCGAGACCGATGCGCTGTTCGACCTGTTCAACAAGGCCGAGGCCGAGTGCAAGAACGCGCTCGCCAACGACGTGCCCATCGCGGCCTATGAGCAGGCGGTCGAGGCGAGCCACATCTTCAACCTGCTGCAGGCGCGCGGCGTGATCAGCGTGCAGGAACGCGCCAGCTATATGGGCCGCGTCCGCGACCTCGCTCGCGGATCGTGCGAAGCGCATATGGAAAAGGAAGCGCCCGCGTGGGCCGAGAGATATCCGGAGTGGTCGAAATGAGCCCGACGACCACACATCCGTTCGTGTCGAGCGCAGTCGAGACACGTTGGCCTGGCGCACAGATGCGGTCTCTCGACTTCGCTCGAGACGAACGGAGCATGGGGGGCACAGATGTCTGATTTCCTCCTTGAACTGCGCAGCGAAGAAATCCCCGCCCGCATGCAGGCCGGCGCGCGCAAGGAACTAGAGAAACTGTTCCGTCGCGAAATGGACGCCGCCGGTGTCGAAACCGGTGCAATCACCGTCTGGTCGACCCCGCGCCGCCTTGCGTTGATCGCCCGCGGGCTTCCCGAAGCCACCGAGGCTGTGAGTGAGGAATTGAAGGGGCCGCCGGTCGGTGCGCCGGATCAGGCGATCGACGGGTTCTGCCGCAAGGCCGGTGTCGAACGCGGCGATCTGGAAACCCGCGACGTCAAGGGCAGGGCGACTTATTTCGTCGTCAAGAACATCCCTGGCCGTGCAACGAGAGACCTGCTCGCCCAAGCGATCCCCGCGATCGTTCGCGATTTCAGCTGGCCCAAGTCGATGCGTTGGGGTGCCGCCTCGGTCAGCACCGAATCCTTGCGCTGGGTGCGCCCGCTCTCGGGCATCGTCGCGCTGCTGGGCGACGACGTCATCGAATGCGAAGTGCATGGTGTCACCTCGGGCGCGGTCACGCTGGGCCACCGCTTCCACCACTCGGGCGACATCACCATCGGCAATGCCGACGACTACGCGATCAAGCTGCGCGCAGGCCACGTCATCGTCGACCACGAGGAACGGCAGGACCTGATCCGCTCCGGCGCCGCAAAGGTCGCTTCCGAAGCCGGCCTCACGCTGGTCGAGGATGAGGGGCTGGTTGTCGAGAACGCCGGCCTCACCGAATGGCCGGTCCCGCTGCTCGGCCGGTTCGAGGAGGACTTCCTCGAAGTCCCGCCCGAAACGATCCAGCTCACCGCGCGCGTGAACCAGAAGTATTTCGTGTGCACATCCTCCCCCGACGGGGGAGGGGGACCACGAAGTGGTGGAGGGGCACCTTCCGCCGATCGCGACGGGTCCGAGCAGCCGAACCTGCCCCACCACCATCCTGCGGATGGTCCCCCTCCCCGTGCCGGGGAGACCAGACTCGCCAACGCCTTCATCTGCACCGCCAATATCGAAGCGGAAGACGGCGGTGCGCGCGTGGTCGACGGCAATCGCAAGGTCCTCGCCGCGCGCCTCGCCGATGCGCGCTTCTTCTGGGACGTCGACCGCAAGAAAACCCTCGCCGAGCACGCCAAGGGGCTGGAGCGGATCACCTTCCACGAGAAGCTGGGCACCGTCGCCGACAAGGTCGAGCGCGTGGCGAAATTGGCTCGCTGGCTGGTGGAATCCGATATCGTCACCCCGGACTTGATCCGGGGTGGTGCTTCTTCCGGCGCTGCAGAAGAAAAGCACGACCCCGGCTCAGGGGCCGGGGTGACGAAGGAGCAGTTGGCGGACTGGGCGCAACAGGCCGCCGAATTGTGCAAGGCCGACCTCGTCACCGAGATGGTCGGCGAGTTTCCCGAACTGCAGGGCCTGATGGGCGGCTATTACGCCCGCGCCGAGGGACTGCCCGACGAAGTCGCCGACGCGATCCGCGATCACTACAAGCCGGTCGGGCAGGGCGACGATGTGCCGACCGCGCCGGTGACGGTGGCGGTGAGTTTGGCAGACAAGCTGGATACCTTGGTTGGGTTCTTCCTCATTGATGAAAAGCCGACCGGCTCGAAAGATCCCTTCGCACTTCGCAGAGCCGCTCTGGGAATTTTGAGGTTACTCCAAACAAACAGTCTGCGAATGGCGCTCGGAAAGGCAACAACCGTCGCGATTAGCGAACACATGCTCTCAGCCCTGATTGCTGACTTCGAGTGGCATGAGCACTTTGGATTGCAGGATACCGAAGACCGTAACTTCTGGGTCGATCACACTGCTGAACAGCCGAAGCTATATTATGGTGACACACTTGTCCTTGTATCGCCAACAATCCTGAAGGCATATCAATATCCTAGTGTAGATTGGGAAGATGACAGCGATCGGGGGGTACTCGACTTCTTCGCCGATCGCCTTAAGGTCCAACAACGAGAGGCCGGAGTTCGCCATGATCTCATCGACGCGGTCTTCGCGCTCGGCGGCGAGGACGATCTTGTCCGCCTGCTCGCTCGCGTAAAGGCGCTCCAGTCCTTCATGGACACCGAAGACGGCGCCAACCTGCTCGCCGGCTACAAGCGCGCGGCCAACATCCTCAAGAAGGAAGACTGGCACGGCGTCGAGGGCGAGATCGCGCGCACGGGCGAGGAAGATCCGCTGGCGCTGGTCGACGATCCCGACATGAAGGCGGTGATCGACGCCAAGATGGCCGAGCGCCATGCCAAAGCGCTTTCCTACACGCCCGAACCGGCCGAAAAGGCGCTGATGGATGCTCTGGCAACTTCGGAACCGGCGGCCGCGCGAGCCATTGAGGCGGAAGACTTCTCGGGCGCAATGGCGGCGCTCGCCGCGCTGCGCGCACCGATCGACCGCTTCTTCGACGAAGTGACGGTAAATGCGGAAGAAGAAAACAAGCGGGCACATCGCCTCGACCTGCTTGCAGCCTTTCGTGCTGCAGTGCACAAAGTCGCCGATTTCTCTCGGATCGAGGGATAGGTTTTTCTCTATTGGACCGTGTAACACGCGGTCCATGTCTCAGCTTAACAGGGACTAACATGAACGAAACGGTCTTCACCTTCGGCGGCGATGCTCCGCATTCGAATGCACGACAGAAGGACAAGACCGTTACCGGCGGCAAGGGCGCAAACCTCGCCGAAATGGCGAGCATCGGCCTGCCGGTCCCTCCCGGCTTCACCATCGCGACCGAGGAATGCCTCAAGTATCTCGCGGGCGGCAGCGACTTCTCCGATAAGCTGCGCGGCGATGTCGCCGAAGCGCTGAACCATGTCGAGACAACGGTCGGCAAGGGCTTCGGCGATGCGGCGGATCCGCTGCTCGTCTCGGTCCGCTCGGGCGCCGCGATCTCGATGCCGGGCATGATGGATACCGTGCTCAACCTCGGCCTTAACGACGAGACCGTGGAGGGCCTGGCGAAGACCAGCGGCGACGAACGCTTCGCCTGGGACAGCTACCGCCGCTTCATCCAGATGTATGGCGACGTGGTGCTCGGCGTCGATCACGGCCTGTTCGAAGAAGCGCTCGAAATCGCCAAGGAAGACAATGGCTATTACGCCGATACCGAGCTTTCCGCCGAGGAGTGGAAGACGCTGGTCGGTCAGTACAAGTCGATCGTCGAGGAAGAGTTGGGCACGCCGTTTCCGCAGGATCCGGTCGAACAGCTGTGGGGCGCGATCGGCGCGGTGTTCGACAGCTGGGATACCGAGCGGGCCAAGATCTACCGCCGCCTGAACGACATTCCGCACGACATGGGCACCGCGGTGAACGTGCAGGCGATGGTGTTCGGCAATATGGGCGACACCAGCGCCACCGGCGTGGCTTTCACTCGCGATCCCTCGACCGGCGAGAAGGCCTATTACGGCGAATGGCTGGTCAATGCGCAGGGCGAGGATGTCGTCGCGGGCATCCGCACGCCGCAATATCTGACGAAGGCGGCACGCGAAGCTGCGGGAGCCGACAAGCCGAGCATGGAGGAGGCCATGCCCGAGGCCTTCGCCGAGCTGGCGCGCCTGTTCGACCTGCTCGAGCGGCATTACACCGACATGCAGGACATCGAGTTCACCGTGCAGCAGGGCAAGCTCTGGTTGCTCCAGACGCGCAACGGCAAGCGCACCGCCAAGGCCGCGCTCAAGCTGGCGGTCGACATGGTGGGCGAGGGGCTGATCGACGAAAAAACCGCGATCCTGCGCGTCGATCCCATGGCGCTGGACCAGCTGCTCCACCCCACGCTCGATCCCGATGCGCCGCGCGATGTACTGACCACCGGCCTGCCCGCCTCGCCGGGCGCCGCCAGCGGCCGGATCGTGCTCGATGCCGACACGGCGGAGACCTGGGCCGGGCGCGGCGAGAAGGTGATCCTGGTGCGGGTCGAAACCAGCCCCGAGGACATTCACGGCATGCACGCCGCCACCGGCATCCTCACCGCCCGCGGCGGCATGACCAGCCACGCTGCCGTGGTCGCGCGCGGGATGGGCCGACCTTGCGTTTCGGGTGCATCTGCCGTGTCGATCGACCGCGCCGGGCGCAGCCTTCGCATCGGCAATCGCGATCTGTTGGAAGGCGACGTCATCACAATCGACGGTGCCAATGGCCAGGTGATGGCGGGCGAGGTGGCGACCATCGAACCCGAGCTTGCAGGCGACTTCGGCACGCTCATGGAATGGGCGGACAAGCATCGCCGGATGAAGGTCCGCACCAATGCCGAAACCGAGGCCGAATGCCGCATGGCACGCCAGTTCGGCGCCGAGGGTATCGGCTTGTGCCGCACCGAGCACATGTTCTTCGACGCGAACCGCATCAGCGCGGTGCGCGAGATGATCCTCGCGGACAGCGAAAAGGGCCGCCGCGCCGCGCTCGACAAGCTGCTGCCCGAGCAGCGCAGCGACTTCGTGACCATTTTCGAGGTGATGGCAGGCCTGCCCTGCACGATCCGTCTGCTCGACCCGCCGCTCCACGAATTCCTGCCGCATGGCGATGCCGAGTTCGAGGAGCTGTCCGACGCGACCGGCGTCGATGTGGACAAGCTGCGCCGCCGTGCTGGCGAGCTGCATGAGTTCAACCCCATGCTGGGCCATCGCGGCTGCCGTCTCGGGATCACCTATCCCGAGATCTACGAGATGCAGGCGCGCGCAATCTTCGAGGCCGCCTGCCAGGTGGCAAAGGATAGCGGCGAAGCGCCGGTGCCCGAGATCATGATCCCGCTTGTGGCGACCCGGCGCGAGCTCGCGCTGCTCAAGGACGTGGTGGACCGTGTGGCGCAGGAGGTCTTCGAGGCCTCAGGGTCCTCGGTCGACTACCTCGTCGGTACGATGATCGAACTGCCGCGCGCAGCGCTGATGGCCAGTGAGATCGCCGAAGTGGGCGAGTTCTTCAGCTTCGGGACCAACGATCTGACGCAGACCACGCTCGGCGTCAGCCGCGACGATGCCGGGCGGTTCCTGACGACCTATGTCGACAAGGGCATCTTCGCGCGCGACCCCTTCGTCAGCCTCGATGTCGATGGCGTCGGCCAGCTGGTCGAGCTTGCGGCCGAGCGGGGCAGGGCGACGCGCGACGGGCTCAAGCTCGGCATCTGCGGCGAACATGGCGGCGATCCGGCCAGCATCGCCTTTTGCGAAAAGACCGGTCTCGATTACGTCAGCGCCTCGCCCTACCGCGTGCCGATCGCGCGGCTGGCAGCGGCCCAGGCAAGCCTGAAAGACTGATCCCCTGCGAAGACGGGGGGCGCAGGTCGATGTACGAGGACTCAGTCTTTCCAGCCGGTTAAGGTCAGTATCTCGAAACTTTCGAGGACACGGCCGCGCTCGTTCGCGGCGTCGAGAAACGCCTCTTCGGCGCGCACTTTGGCTGGCCTGCCCAGCGCCGGTGGCGCGCTGGCGAGCGCGCTGCCGAGAGCCTGGTCCCGCAGGTCCGACACAAGCCGGTCGAGCGATCCGAAGGACACGGTCAGCGTGCGGCTGTCGACCACCTGCCGCTTGTACAGCGCGCGCTGCATCAGGGCGGAGGCGGCCTGGTTGTCGACCAGCGGATGCATCCGCGCCGCCGGCCGGTCGGGCTCGGCGGCAAGCATCGCGCGGCGCAGGTTGGCGAGGCTTCCCGCGCCGACGATGCTGGCAATCATCAGGCCGCCTTGCGCCAATGCGTTGCGCAGGTGCAGCAGCGCACCAGGAAGGTCGTTGACCCGGTCGAGCGAACACAGGCTGACGATGAGGTCGTAGGGCTCCGCCTCGATCGGGTGCTCTTCGTCGAGCGTCGCAACGTCGTGTTCGTCGACGAGCGACCCGCCCCCGCGCAACGACAGCGCGAGCGTACCGGTCCAGTCGCCGATGACGAGGACGCGCTGCGGCGAAAGGCGAATGAACTCGAGCCGGTCGAGCACGTCCTCGACCATGTCGTCGAGAACATAGCGCGCGGCATCGCGCTTGGCCTGCCTGACGCGGGCGCGGCGTAGACCGGCGATCCGGCGGCGGCGCGAGAATATCCGGGGAGGGGCCTGGCTTGCCATCGCGCCACGCCCTGCCGCGCTTGCCAGCCTCGCGCAAGCGCGGCAGCATGCGAATGTGTCGACAAGCCGCCTCCTTGCCGCAAGCATCGCGCCGGTGCTCGACTTCGTCTATCCGCCCCGCTGTCCGGCCTGCGGCGGTGCGATCGCCGAGCAGGGCGGTTTGTGCGCGGTGTGCTGGGAGGATCTGGCGATCCCGTCCGAACCGAGCTGCGCCGCCTGCCAGCGGCCCTTTGGGGATCGCGGTCCGGACGAGGCCGCCATCTGTGCGCCCTGCCTCGCCGATCCGCCGCTGCATGACGGGATTGCGGCGGGCACGCTCTATACCGACGTTTCGCGCAAGCTGGTGCTCGCCTTCAAACACGGCCGCCGGATCGCGCTCGCGCCGATGCTGGCGCGGCTGATCGCGGCGCGGCTACCCGAACCGAATGCGGACCGGGTGATCGTCCCCGTACCGCTGCACCCTCGCCGGTTGTGGCAGCGCGGCTACAACCAGGCGGCCTTGCTGGGCGGACAGCTAGCCAGGATGGGGCACGGATGCATGTGTGTCGACGGGCTGGTCCGCACGAAGCCGACGCCGACACTGGGCGGCCTGGGCAAGAAGGCGCGGGCGAAGGTGCTGGCGGGCTCGATCAGGGTTCATGCGAAACGCACCGCGGCGATACGAGGGCGCGATGTCCTGCTGGTCGACGATGTCCTGACCAGTGGCTCCACCAGTACTGCCTGCGTGAAGGCGCTTAAAAGAGACGGCGCGCGGAGCGTGACGATCGCCTGCTTCGCCCGGGTGCTGGACGAGGCGCTGGGCCACTGACCGGCCCATGTGAAACGCCCGGGACCTTGCGATCCCGGGCGCCACGTGACGAATATTACCGGACCGGCCTTGCGGCACGGGTGCAGCCCCCCAGCATGCACCCTCGGTCCATCCCTCATCGTTCCGGATGCGCCGCGTAAACCCTCTTCGCGGCAGCGGATCCGTTGACCCCCTGAACCTGGCGCTCTGCTGGCACCGCTGCTCCGGTGGGCAGGCCTCACTTGCCTGCAGATGCATTTGTTCCTCAAATGCCGCATTGTTCAAACAAGCATTTGCAGGATTGCCGGATTTTGGGTCGACTTTGTGGTTATCTTGCAACAAGCGTGGCCCATCGATCCGAGTTCGAAAGGCGGAAGTGTGGACGAGAAGACCGAGCGCGAGGCGGGAATGATCTTCATGCCCAAGTTCGACGACAAGGGCCTGTTGAGCGCCGTCGTCGTGCATCACGAAACCCGCGAGGTGCTGATGGTGGGCTTCATGGATGCCGAAGCCATCGCCGCGACGCGCAAGACCGGCTTTGCCCATTTCCACTCGCGCTCCCGCGGCAAACTGTGGAAGAAGGGCGAGACCTCGGGCGATGTGCTGGCAGTGGAGCAAATCCGAGTCGATTGCGACCAGGATGCGCTCGTGCTGTCATGCCGTCCCGCCGGGCCCACTTGCCATACCGGAGCGACGAGCTGCTTCTATCGCGTCATTGACGGCGACGTTCTCCAACCCGTCAATACTTGACGCTTACGTAAACGTTGGGTTATTGGAGTGGCATGACACAGCCGCTCTCGAAGGATCAAGCCGCCGCGAATGGCGATCGTCGCCATGCCGGCGCCCATATCGAACGGCCGGACGAACTCGGTCGCGAGCAGTATTCGATTTCCGACCTCACCAGTGAATTCGGCTGCACCGCGCGCGCACTGCGCTTCTACGAAGACGAGGGGCTGATCGCGCCCTCGCGCATCGGCCTGACCCGCATTTATTCGAAGCGCGACCGTGCACGTCTGGCCTGGATCATGCGCGCCAAGAACGTCGGCTTCTCGCTGACCGAAATCCGCGAAATGATCGATCTCTACGATCTGGGCGACGGCCGCGTCGAACAGCGCCGCGTCACGATCGAGAAATGCAAGGCGCATGTCGCCAAGCTGAAAGAACAGCGTGACGATATCGACAGCTCGATCAACGAACTCACCGAATTCATCGAACATATCGAAACGCTCGACCTCGACTAATCAGCCTTCCCGGCGAGAACCCCTACCGACCCCCAACCCAAGGACACGCAGATGCCCATCTACTCCGCGCCGACCCGCGATACCCGCTTCGTCATCAATGAGATGCTCGACCTTGCCAGCTACGGCAATCTCCCGGGCTTCGAGGCGGTCAGCCCCGACGTGACCGATGCGGTCGTCAATGAAGGCGGCAAGTTCTGCGCCGAGGTGCTTGCCCCGCTCAACCAGTCGGGCGATCAGGAAGGCTGCACCCGCCACGACGACGGTTCGGTGACCACGCCCAAGGGCTTCAAGGACGCTTTCGACAAGTTCCGCGAAGCGGGCTGGGGCACGCTGGCGCATCCGGAGGAATTCGGCGGGCAGGGCATGCCGCACGTCCTCGGCTTCGTGATGGAAGAATACATTTCCGGCGCCAATCAGGCATTCGGCATGTATCCGGGCCTCACCAATGGCGCGATCGCGGCGCTGATCGCCAAGGGCAGCCAGGAACAGAAGGAAACCTACCTGCCGAAAATGGTCTCGGGCGAATGGACCGGCACCATGAACCTGACCGAGCCGCATTGCGGCACCGATCTCGGCATGATCCGGACCAAGGCCGAACCGCAGGCCGACGGCAGCTATTCGATCACCGGCACGAAGATCTTCATCTCCGCCGGCGAGCATGACATGAGCGACAACATCATCCACCTCGTGCTCGCCAAGACGCCGGGTGCGCCCGACAGCACCAAGGGCATTTCGCTCTTCGTCGTGCCGAAGTTCCTGGTGAACGAGGACGGCTCGGTGGGCGAGCGCAACGGGGTGATGTGCGGCTCGATCGAACACAAGATGGGCATCCACGCCAACTCGACCTGCGTCCTCAATTACGACGGCGCCAAGGGATGGATGGTCGGCGAGGAGAACAAGGGTCTCGCCGCCATGTTCATCATGATGAATGCAGCGCGTCTCGGCGTCGGCATCCAGGGGCTCAGCCAGGCCGAGGCCGCCTACCAGAATGCGGTCGCCTATGCGCTCGACCGGCGCCAGGGTCGCGCGCTCACCGGCCCGGCCGAGCCGGAGGCACCGGCCGATCCGATCTTCGTGCACCCCGACGTGCGCCGCATGCTGATGGACGCCAAGGCCTTCACCGAAGGCATGCGCGCCCTGTGCCTGTGGGGCGCCCTGCAGGTCGATCTGAGCCACAAGGCGCAGACCGAGGAAGAACGTGCCGAAGCCGACCAGATGATTGGCCTGCTGACCCCGGTCATCAAGGGTTACGGCACCGACAAGGGCTATGAAGTCGCCACCAATATGCAGCAGGTCTTCGGTGGCCACGGCTACATCGAGGAATGGGGCATGAGCCAGTTCGTGCGCGACGCGCGCATCGCCCAGATCTACGAAGGCACCAATGGCGTGCAGGCGATGGACCTTTGCGGTCGCAAGCTCGCCAGCAAGGGCGGCGCTGCGATCCAGGCTTTCTTCAAGGCCGTCGGCGAAGACATCGAAGCCGCCAAGGGCGATGCGGATCTCGGCGCCATGGCCGAACAGCTCGAAAAGGCGCTCGGTCAGCAGCAGGCCGCGACCATGTGGTTCATGAACAATGCGATGCAAAACCCCAACCATCTCGGCGCTGGCGCGCATCACTACATGCACATCATGGGCATTGTGACGCTGGGCTGGATGTGGCTGCGAATGGCCAAGGTCGCGCAGGCGGCGCTGGCCGGGGGCACAGAAGACACGGCGTTCTACGAAGCCAAGCTTTCGACCGCCCGTTATTACATGGACCGTTTCCTGCCCGATGCTGGCGCGCTGCGCCGCAAGCTCGAAAGCGGGGCGGACAGCATGATGGCGCTGGGCGAGGACGCTTTCGCCACGGCGGCCTGAACCACGGGCGCATATCGATGAAAGGGCCCGGGCGGAGACGTCCGGGCCTTTTTCGTTTCAGCCGAGGACCTCGTCGAACAGGCTGTGCATCGCCGCCCAACTCTGTCGGTCGGCGCTGGCGTCATAGGCAGGGTTGGGTGAGCCGTCGAGCATACGCGGATTGGTGAAGCCGTGTTCGATGCCCGCATAGCTGTGGAAATGCCAGTCGGCCTGGACGCCGTCCATTTCCTCCCAGAACGCCGCCACCTGTTCGCGCGGAACCATGGCATCGGCATCGCCATGGCAAACGAGGATGCGCGGTTTGATCGGCTTGTCTGCAGGCAGTGCGGTTTCGAACAGGCCATGAAAGCTGGCAACCGCTGCGAGGTCCTGCCCGTCGCGCGCCATTTCCAACACGGCCATGCCACCGAGACAGAAGCCGATCGCCAGCTGAGGTACGTCCGGCTCGAGCGTTCGAAGCAGGTCGAGCGCCGCGCGCAGCCTATGCCGCATCGCGTGCGGATCGCTGCGCAGCTTGCGCATGGCCTCGAACGCCTCGTCGAAGTCCGACGGGGCATCGGGGCCGTAGAAATCCGCTATCAGCACCGCATAACCCGCCTCGACGAGTTGCATGGCTTTCGTTTCCACGCCGGGCGTCGAGTTCATGAAGGTCGGATAAATCGCGACCGCGCCGCGCGGCTTCGCTTGGGGCCGCGCGTGAAGCGCCGTCAGTTCGACCGCGCCATCGCGGTATCCGACCTTCTCGAACTCCATCACTCGGGCAGGAAATCCGGCACCGACAGATACCGTTCGCCCGTATCGTAATTGAAGCCGAGCACGCGCGAACCGGCGGGCAGGTCGGCCAGCTTGGCCTTGATCGCGGCGAGCGTCGCACCGCTCGAGATGCCCACCAGCAGGCCTTCCTTGACCGCGCATTCACGTGCCATTTCCTTGGCGTCCGCGGCGTCGACCTGGAGCGCGCCTTCGATCGCGTCTGTGTGCAGATTGCCGGGAATGAAGCCTGCGCCGATGCCCTGGATCGGGTGCGGGCCGGGCTGGCCGCCGTTGATGACCGGGGAGAGCGTCGGCTCGACACCCCAGGCCTTCATTTCGGGCCAGTGCTCCTTCAGCACTTCCGCGCAGCCCGTCAGGTGGCCGCCCGTGCCCACGCCGGTGATCAGTGCATCGATCGGCGAATCGGCGAAATCGTCGAGGATTTCCTTGGCGGTGGTGCGGGCATGCACCTTCCAGTTGCTTTCATTGTCGAACTGGCTGGGCATCCAGGCGCCTTCGGTCGTCTCGACGAGTTCCTGCGCGCGCTCGATCGCGCCCTTCATTCCCTTTTCCTTGGGCGTGAGGTCGAACGTCGCGCCATAGGCGAGCATCAGGCGGCGGCGCTCGATGCTCATGCTTTCGGGCATGACCAGCACCAGCTTGTAGCCCTTGACCGCGGCGGTCATCGCCAGTCCGATGCCCGTATTGCCGCTGGTCGGCTCGATGATCGTTCCGCCTTCCTTGAGCTTGCCCGCCTTCTCGGCATCCTCGATCATGGCGAGGCCGATGCGATCCTTGATCGAACCGCCCGGATTGGCGCGCTCGCTCTTCACCCAGACCTCATGGTCGGGGAACAGGCGCGACAGGCGGATATGCGGGGTGCCGCCAATCGTGGCGAGGACGGAGTCGGCTTTCATGGCATCTGCTCCTTCAATTTCTCTTAGGGGGAGTGTCTAGCAATTCTTGCGGAGGGTCAAAGGTCCGCGTTGTCCGCAGAACCGGAAAAATGCGCGCCCAGAGGGCGACGGTAACGATCGCACCTACGCCGCCGCCGACCACCGCCAGCACCGGGCCAACAAGAAACGCGAGGCTGCCGGAGAAGAAGTCGCCGAATTCGTTCGAGGCGCTGATGGTCAGTAGGCTGACCGAGGATACGCGCCCGCGCTTGTCGTCGGGCGTGTGGAGCTGGATCAGCGACTGGCGGATATAGACGCTGAACATGTCCGCCGCGCCGACGATGAACAGCATGGCGAGGCTGAGCGGCATCGATTCCGACAGGCCAAAGATCACAGTGGCCAGGCCGAAGATCGCCACCGCCCACAGCATCTTGGGCCCGACATTGGTTCTGAGCGGGCGAAAGCTGAACCACAGGGCCGTGAGCGCGGCACCCACGGCCGGTGCCATTGCGAGCTGCGCCAGGCCGGTCTCGCCAACTTCGAGGATGTCGCGTGCATAGACCGGAAACAGCGCGGTCGCGCCGGCGAGAAAAACCGCGAAGAGGTCCAGCGTGATTGCGCCCAGCACCATCTTGTTCCGCACGACATAGCGCAACCCCTCGACCATCTGGTGGATCGGCCGCTTGTTCGCTTCGCGCGGGGGCTGCGGGACCTTGCCGATGAAGGACAGCGCAGTTAGCGAGACCGCGAACAGCACGCTGGCGGCGATATAGGGCAGGGCGGGCAGGATGGCGTAGGTGTAGCCGCCGATCGCCGGGCCCACGATCATGCCGACCTGCCAGGCGATACTCGACAGCGCGATGGCATTGGGCAGGATCGCCTTGGGTACCAGATTGGGCGCCAGTGCGGACAGGGCGGGACCGTTGAACGCACGCACGATGCCGAGGACGACCGCGACGCCGAACAGCGCGATAAGGGTCAGGCTGCCACTCCAAGTGAGCCATGCGAGCACTCCGGCGCAGCCGAGTTGCGCCAGAATGGTGAGACGCGCCAAATCGCGCCGGTCGAAATGGTCTGCCGCCCAGCCCGAAAACGGTGTGAGCAGGAACAGCGGGACGAATTGCAGCAGGCCGATCAGCGCCAACTGGCCGGAAGCGGCGGCAACATCCATCCCGCCGTCGCGCGCGATATTATAGGTCTGCCACCCGATGATCAGCATCATCGCGTATTGCGCCAGCGTCATCGACAGCCGGCTCAGCCAATAGGCGCGGAAATTCGCGATCCGAAGGGGCGACGTGTCAGGGGAAGGCGCAGTCGTTTCGCTCACCCCGGACGCATGGCAGGCCCGCCTTCGGTTGTGAAGACGGGCCTGCTTGTCGTTCCAGTAGAAGGTGTTGCGTGCCTAACGCAGCTTGCGCAGGCGCGGATTGGGCTGCAGCGTATCGATCATGGCGAGGAAATCGTCGACCCGGATGATACGTTCGAACTGGAAGCCGGCGCGGTTGTCGCGCGTCCAGATGCAATAGGCTTCGATGCGGCCGATGACCGGTAGACGGACGATCACGCGCTCGCCGCGGCCGATGTCCTCGGCATTGTCGATCATGAAGCCGTTGGCGGAAATATTCGCAATATGCAGGCGCACGTCGCCCTTGCCGAAATGTTCGGCGATAACCGGGTGGTCGACCGGATGGCGCGCCATGCGCCGCTGGTCGGTAACGCTCAGTTGTGCACCTGAACTCATGCCGGGGGGCCCTTTGCGGTGAAACGATCAGACACCCTTATGCGTGCAAAAGGCTGCCAATTGGTAAACCGCAACATCGGATCGGCAGCGAAAAAGGCGCAATTCGTCGAGAGTTAGCACCGAATGATCGCATGCTTCTTCTTGCCCAGGCTGAGTTTGGCTTCGTCGTTCCGATCGACATTCACGAGGAACCCCGGATCGGTCACCACCATCCCGTCGAGCTTCACCGCGCCTTCGGCCAGTTTACGCTTGGCTTCGCCGTTGGAGGCGGTGAATCCGAGCGCTGTCAGTACCGCGCCGATACGCATGCCGTCATCGCCCACTTCGAGCGAGGGAAGGTCGGCGCCCGCACCGCCACCGGCGAAGGTCTCTGCAGCCGTTCGCTCGGCCAGCCTGGCTGCCTCCTCACCTCGAACGAGCTTGGTTACCTCATTGGCAAGGACAGTCTTGGCCAGGTTGATTTCCGACCCTTCGAGCGTCTCGAGCCGTGCGATTTCGTCGAGCGGCAGATCCGTGAACAGGCGCAGGAAGCGCCCGACGTCGCGGTCGTCGACATTGCGCCAATATTGCCAGAAATTGTAGCTGGGCAATTGCTCTTCATTGAGCCAGACGGCGCCCGCCGCAGTCTTGCCCATCTTGGCGCCGTCGGCGGTCGTCAGGAGCGGGGTGGTCAGGCCGAACAGCTCCGTCCCGTCCATCCGGCGACCGAGCTCCATCCCGTTGACGATATTGCCCCACTGGTCGCTGCCGCCCATCTGCAACCGGCACCCGTAGCGCTGCGCCAGCTCGCGGAAATCGTAGGCCTGCAGGATCATGTAGTTGAATTCGAGGAAGGTCAGTGGCTGTTCGCGCTCGAGTCGCAGCTTGACCGAATCGAAGGTCAGCATGCGGTTGATCGTGAAGTGCGGTCCGACGTCGCGCAGCAGGTCGATATAGCCGAGCTGGCTGAGCCACTCGTCATTGTTGACCATCACCGCGTCGGTGGGGCCGTCGCCGAAAGTCAGCAGGCGTTCGAACACCTTGCGGATGCCCGCGATGTTGTCCTCGATATCCTCATTGGTGAGCATCTTGCGGCTTTCGTCCTTGCCGCTGGGATCGCCGACCTTGGTGGTCCCTCCACCCATCACCACGATCGGTTTGTGACCCGCCTGTTGCAGGCGCCGCAGCATCATGATCTGCACCAGGCTGCCGACATGCAGCGAAGGCGCGGTGGCATCGAAGCCGATATAGCCGGGCACGATCTGCTTGCCGGCGAGGGCATCGAGGCCTTCAGGATCGGTGACCTGGTGGATATAGCCGCGCTCGTCGAGCAGGCGCAGGAGATCGGAAGAGTAGTTGCTCATGACGAAGCGCCCGCTAGCAGGTAAGGGGCAGCATGGAAACGTATCGATTGCACCCTCATTCCGCCCATCCACCGCTGGCGGTTGCGAAGGTGGAATCCCGCGTGATCGGGCGCGACGACAACTGGCTGCGCCTGCGCTGGCGGATCGAGGGATCGGGCAGGCTCGTCGTGCCTCCTTTCGCGGGCAAGGGGAGGGCGGACGATCTATGGCAAACCACCTGCTTCGAGCTGTTCCTGCAGCCGGACGGCGGACAGGCCTATTGTGAGTTCAACCTGTCGCCTTCCGAACGCTGGAACGCCTATGACTTCACGGCCCGCCGCGAAGGCATGACCGAACGGCCGATGCCGCGCGAGCCGGGTTGCACCATGCGTCTGGGCAGCAGCTTCGCCATCTTCGATGCCGCTGTTCCGACAGTTGGCCTCCCACAAGAGGGTTGCGCGATGGCACCGACCTGCGTGATCGAGGAAATCGGAGGGCACAAGAGCTACTGGGCACTGGCGCATGGGGGGGAGCAGCCCGATTTCCATGATCCGGCTTGCTTCACCGCGCGGCTTGCGGCACCCAGCGGCGCATGAAATTCGGTATCGATCGTCTCATCACCGAAGAGGAACTGCGCAAGCCGCTCGAGGGCAAGCGCGTAGCCCTGATAGCTCACCCCGCCTCGGTCACCGCCAATCTCGACCATTCGCTCGATGCGCTGATCGATCGCGGTGTCAGCGTGTCTTCCGCCTTCGGTCCGCAGCACGGGCTCAAGGGCGACAAGCAGGACAACATGGTCGAAACCGCGGACGAGACCGATCCGCAGTATGGCATCCCCGTCTTTAGCCTTTACGGCGAAGTACGCTGCCCGACGGGACAGATGATGTCGAGCGCAGACGTGTTCCTGTTCGACCTGCAGGATCTCGGCTGTCGCATCTATACCTTCGTCACAACGCTGCTGTACCTGCTCGAAGAGGCCGCGAAGACGGGCAAGAGCGTATGGGTGCTCGATCGCCCCAATCCCGCGGGCGGACCGGTCGAAGGCACGTTGCTCGTGCCGGGACAGGAAAGCTTTGTCGGCGCGGGCCCGATGGTCATGCGCCATGGCCTTACCATGGGGGAAATGGCGGGCTGGTTCGTGGAACATTTCAAGCTCGATGTCGACTTGCAGGTGATCGAGATGGAGGGCTGGAAGCCGGGGAAGGCCCCGGGATACGGGTGGCCCGATGGGCGCGTCTGGATCAATCCCAGCCCCAACGCCGCAACCCTCAACATGGCGCGCGCCTATGCCGGTACGGTCATGCTCGAGGGAACGACGCTGAGCGAGGGAAGGGGAACCACCCGTCCGCTGGAAGTGCTGTTCGGCGCGCCCGATATCGATGCCAAGGCGGTGCTCGCCGAGATGGAGCGCCTCGCGCCCGTGTGGTTGCGCGGCTGCGCACTGCGCGAATGCTGGTTCGAGCCGACCTTTCACAAGCACGCCGGAACGCTGTGCAACGGGCTGATGGTGCATGCCGAGGGCAAGTTCTACGACCATCACGCCTTCCAGCCCTGGCGGCTGCAGGCGCTGGCCTTCAAGGCGATTCGCAGCCTGTATCCCGATTATCCGATCTGGCGCGATTTTCCCTATGAGTACGAGTTCGACCGGCTTGCGATCGATGTCATCAACGGCGGCCCGGCACTGCGCGAATGGGTCGAGGACAAGACCGCCGTGCCCAACGATCTCGACGAACTCGCGGCTGCCGACGAGGCCGCGTGGCGCGAAACCATCGCGCCGCACCTGATCTACAGCTGATCGCCGACCGCGCAGGGGACTCTGCGCGGCCAAAACGACTCGACCGGAAAACCGACCCATTCTTCGATTTTCGACGAATGGGCTTGACGAAGCCACCGGAGCAATGGAGCTTGCGATCCAGCGACGGGCATACCCGCGCTTCGGGAGAGAATTTTCATGGCAACTGCGGCAGCGCGCCAGGCCGGCGGGTCGGTCAGGGTCACCCTGTGGATCCTGCTGGTCGTCTACATCTTCAATTTCATCGACCGACAGATCGTCAATATCCTCGCCGAGCCGATCCGGCTCGAGCTGGGGTTGAGCGATACGCAGATCGGGCTGATGACGGGCTTGGCCTTCGCTTTGTTCTACACCGTATTGGGCCTGCCGATCGCCCGCTTTTCGGACCGGCCCTCGACGCATCGCCCCCGCCTTATCGCGATCGCGCTGGCGACCTGGTCGGCGATGACCGCATTGTGCGGGATGGCGCAGAACTTCGTCCAATTGCTGCTGGCACGCATCGGTGTCGGGATCGGGGAAGCGGGCTGCACGCCGCCCGCGCATTCACTGATCGCGGACATGGTCGAACCCAAGAAGCGCAGCTCGGCGCTCGCCTTCTATGCCTTGGGCATTCCCATCGGCACGCTGCTCGGGATGATGATCGGCGGGGTGCTGGCCGACCTGGTGGGCTGGCGCATGGCGTTCTTTATCGTCGGCGTACCGGGTGTTTTGCTGGCCTTCGTCGTGGCCTATGTCCTCAAGGAGCCACGCCGCACCATGGCGGAGGCGCAGGCCGCATCGAATGCGCAGCCGACCATGCCGCTCGGCCAGGCGGTGCGATCGGTCATGGGTTCGAAAGCATTCGTCCTGTTGCTGGTCGCAGGTTCTGCCGCCGCATTCCTTGCCTATGGCAAGACGACCTGGACGACGATCTTCTTCCAGCGCACGCATGGGCTTACACCGGGTGAAGTGGGCTTCTGGTTCGGGGTGGTCAACGGCGCCGCAGGGATCGCAGGCACATTCCTGGGAGGCTGGATTGCCGACCGGTACGGCGCGGAGAACCGCAGGCATGTGCTGACCGCACCCGCAGTGGGGATGGCTCTGGCCGTACCGCTCGCCTTCTTTGCTTACCAGGCCGAGAACTGGGCATTCGCGCTGGCGCTGCTGTTCCTGCCGACCCTCTTCAATTCGCTCTATTATGGGCCGACCTATTCGGCCGCGCAGGGGCTGGTGCCGCTGCGGGCAAGGGCGATCGCGGCAGCAGTCCTGCTGTTCTTCCAGAACCTTATCGGCCTGGGGCTTGGGCCGCTCTTCTTCGGCATGCTGTCGGATGTGCTGCGCCCCGAATATGGGGAAGAAAGCGTGCGCTACGTGCTCTATGGCGCCGCGTTCTTGGGGCTGGTCCCGGCATTCTTCTTCTGGCGCTGCTCGCTCCGGTTGAACGAGGAGCTCGACCAAAAGGGCTAGTCGGGCGCGCGAACGGGCGAGACCAGCTCGACCAGTACGAAGCTGATCAGCATCAGCAGGAACCAGCTGCCCAGCTTGGCGAGGCTGACCATCTGCCAACCGTCCTCCTGTCCGGGGTAGGTCCAGGCCTGCGCGAAAGTGCCGATGTTCTCTGCCCCCCAGATGAACAGCGCGACCAGCAGGAAGCCGAGCAGGAGCGGCATCCAGCGATGCTCGCGCCAGTTGCGGAAATGCACGCGCGTGCGCCAGAACAACACGATGGTCGCGGCGAAAAGTACCAGGCGAATGTCGGGCAGCCAGTGGTGCGCGAAAAAGTTGATGTAGATCGCTGCGGCCAGCACCCATGTGGTCCAACGCGCAGGATAGTCGGTGTAGCGAAAGTCGAAGATCCGCCATACGCGCGCGATGTAGCTTCCGACCGCCGCGTACATGAAGCCCGAAAATAGCGGCACCGCACCGATGTGGAGCACGCTGGCTTCCGGGTAGATCCACGATCCGGCAGCGGTCTTGAACAGCTCCATCACAGTGCCGACGACGTGGAAGATCAGGATTACCTTTGCCTCGGCCCAGGTCTCGAGCCGGAAGCCCAGCATGGCTGCCTGTATCGCGAACGCCGATAGGGTGAGAAAGTCGTAGCGGTGAAGTGCTGCGTTGTCCGGGTAGAAGAAATGCGTCGCCAGGAGCAGCGCGAGCAGCAACCCGCCGAACAGGCAGGCCCATGCCTGTTTGAAACCGAACAGCAGGAATTCGTAGAGCCAGAGCCGCCAGCCTGTTCCCGGATCGAAGCGTTCGAGGCGGAGGCGAACCGCCTCGAAGCGGCTGTGCCTCAAATCAGGCGCCCGCCTTGCGGCTCAACTCGCGCATCGCGTCGTCGAGTCCGTCGAGCGTCAGTGGGTACATCCGGTCGTTGACCAGCTGCTTCATCACCTTGGTCGACTGCGAATAGCTCCATTGCTTCTCGGGCACGGGGTTCAGCCAGACGGTCGCGGGATAGGTGTTGGTCACACGCTGCATCCAGGTGGCGCCGGCTTCCTCGTTCATATGCTCGACGCTGCCGCCCGGATGGGTGATCTCATAAGGGCTCATCGCCGCATCGCCGACGAAGATCACCTTGTAGTCGTGGCCGTATTTGTGGAGCACGTCCCAGGTCTTGGTGCGTTCCTGCCAGCGGCGGCGGTTGTCCTTCCACACGCCTTCGTAAAGGCAGTTGTGGAAATAGAAGAATTCGAGATTCTTGAATTCGGCGGTGGCCGCGCTGAACAGCTCCTCGCACAGCTTGATGAACGGGTCCATCGAGCCGCCGACATCGAGGAACAGCAGCAGCTTGACCGCATTGTGACGCTCGGGCCGCATGTGGATATCGAGCCAGCCCTGCTTGGCGGTGCCCTCGATCGTCGCATCGAGATCGAGCTCGTCCGCCGCGCCTTCGCGCGCGAAGCGGCGTAGCCGACGCAGCGCCATCTTGATGTTGCGCGTGCCCAGTTCCTTGGTGTTGTCGAGATTCTTGAACTCGCGCTTGTCCCACACCTTGAGCGCGCGCTTGTGCCTGCTCTCGCCGCCGATCCGCACGCCTTCGGGGTTGTAGCCCGAATTGCCGAAGGGCGAGGTGCCCCCGGTGCCGATCCATTTGTTGCCGCCCTGGTGGCGCTTTTCCTGCTCCTCGAGCCGCTTCTTGAGCGTCTCCATGATCTCGTCCCAGTCGCCCAGGCTCTTGATCGCTTCCATCTCTTCCTCGGAGAGGAATTTCTCGGCCACCGCCTTCAGCCAGTCTTCCGGAATGTCGACCGGGTTCTGGCCGTAATCGGTCAATATGCCCTTGAAGACCTTCTGGAAAACCTGATCGAACCGGTCGAGCAGACCTTCGTCCTTCACGAAGGTGGCGCGGGACAGGTAGTAGAACGCCTCGGGCGATTGCTCGATCACATCGCGATCCAGCGCCTCGATCAGCGTGAGGTGTTCCTTAAAGCTCGCGGGAATGCCCGCAGCGCGCAGCTCGTCGACGAAATTGAAGAACATGCCAGCCGGTCTAGCGCGTGCCTGCACCCTGCACCAGTGCCCGATTTATGACATTCTCTTTACGCTCCGCTAACCATCCTACCCTACGGAGGTCGCATAAGAATCCAAACAGGGGTCAATTGGACAATGGAACTTAGCGCGATCGATGCCAGGGGCGCATCGGCCCTCGACCAGATTCCCGAAGCCTGCGGCAAGGTTACCGTGGGCTGCTCGGACGTCGCCGGCATCGTGCAGGGCGTTATCGATTCCTTCGGTCATTTGCGCAGCGAATATGTCGAACTGCAGGGTACGGTCCGTGCGCTCGACGAAGATCAGCGCAAGGTCTTGGAGGCAAGCGACGAAGCGCGCCTGCTGTCCGAACGCGCGATCGAGCGGCTCAATGACGGCTCGCTGATGATCAGCAATTCGCTGAACGAGATCGGCAATTTGCTCAGCCTCGTCGAAACGCTGACCGAACACGTCACCGGCTTTGCCGCGGCGATGGACCAGGTCCGCCGTTCGAGCCAGGAGATCGACCAGATCGCCGAGACGACCAACATCCTAGCGCTCAACGCCACGATCGAGGCGATGCGTGCCGGCGAGCAGGGGCGTACCTTCGCAGTCGTTGCCAACGAGGTGAAATCGCTCGCCAGCGAGACACGCAAGGCGACCGAGGAAATCGGCCGCACGATCGACATGCTCGGGAACGAAGCGGGGCAGGTCATCGAGAAGATCGAGAGCGGCGCCGAGGCGAGCAGCCAGGCGAAGAACTCGGTCGGCTCGATCGAGGACACGATGCGCAGCGTCACCGCGCTACTGCTCGAGGTTGACGGGCAGCAGGACCAGATCGCGCGCAATACCTCGACGATTTCGGACCACGTTCACCGGGTGCAGGACGTGCTCGGCGATTTCGACGGTGCAGTCAGCGAAAACGAAAACAAGCTGGCGACCGCACACGGTCGGATGGAAGAGCTGGAGCTGATAGCCAGCGACATGTTCGACAAGCTGGTAAAGGCCGGTCTCTCGCCGCAGGACAGCGCGATGGTCGAGAAGGCTCAAGGCCACGCGCAGGAAATCGTCGCACTCGCAGAGAAAGCCATCGAGGCAGGCGACCTGACGATGGAACAACTCTTCGACCGGGATTACCGCCAGGTTCCGGGCACCAATCCGCCACTATACCGGACCAGCCTGAGCGATTGGGCCGATGCCAACTGGCGTCCGCTCAACGACCGTGTGAGCAGCGAGGGGGGCGGGGTGATCATGTGTTCGCAGGCCGATATGAACGGCTTCCTGCCCACCCATGTGACCGAACATTCGCGCAAGCCCACCGGGGAGCTCGCGCACGATACCAAATACTGCCGCAACGGGCGGATCCTGCTCGAAGGGATCGACCATGTCGCCAAGGCGACGAGCGATCCCTACACGATGGCGGTCTATCGCCAGGAAGGCGACGGGAAGAACTATCTGGTGGTGCGCAACGTCTATGTGCCGCTTCACATTAACGGCCGCCGCTGGGGCGACTTCGAGCTGGCCTACAGCTTCTAGCGATCGTTGGAATAGCAAGCAAAAGGGGCGCGGACCGTGATCGGTACGCGCCCCTTTTTCCTGCCTGATCCGCCGATCAGCTCTGGCGGCGCGCCATGAAGGCGAGACGTTCGAACATCATCACGTCCTGCTCGTTCTTGAGGAGCGCACCGTGAAGCGGCGGAATCGCCGCGTTGGGGTTCGCATCCTGCAGCACTTCGAGCGGCATGTCCTCGTTGAGCAGCAGTTTGAGCCAGTCGAGCAGTTCGCTGGTCGAGGGCTTCTTCTTGAGGCCCGGCACGTCGCGGATTTCGTAGAAGATTTCCATCGCTTTGGTGACGAGGCTCTTCTGGATGCCGGGGAAGTGAACCTCGATGATCTCGCGCATCGTCTCGGTGTCGGGGAATTTGATGTAATGGAAAAAGCAGCGGCGAAGGAAAGCGTCGGGCAACTCTTTTTCGTTGTTCGAAGTGATTACCACGATCGGGCGCTCCTTCGCCTCGATCCGCTCATGCGTCTCGTAAACGTCGAAGCTCATCCGGTCGAGTTCCTGCAACAGGTCGTTGGGGAATTCGATATCGGCCTTGTCGATCTCGTCGATCAGCAGGACCGGGAGCTGTTCGGAGGTGAAGGCCTCCCACAGCTTGCCCTTCTTGATGTAGTTCGCAATGTCGTGGACCCGCTCGTCGCCCAACTGGCCATCGCGCAGGCGGGCGACTGCATCGTACTCGTAAAGGCCCTGCTGCGCCTTGGTGGTCGACTTGACGTTCCATTCGATCAGCGGCGCATCGATCGCCTGAGCGATCTCGTGCGCAAGGACCGTCTTACCCGTTCCCGGTTCGCCCTTGACCAGCAGCGGCCGGCGCAGCGTTACCGCAGCGTTGACCGCGACCTTGAGGTCGTCGGTGGCGATATAGGATTTCGTGCCTTCGAAACGGGCCGGCTCGGAGGTCTGATCGGTCATCGGTTTTCCCTTGCAACTTTACGCGAGCGTTAGGGGCCGGGCACCGCTCGTGCAAGGGGGCGTTGTAACCAGTGTGCCGCGGCACACGGATGTGGAGGACCTATGCCGACCAAGAAGATCACCATCGCCACCGATGCGGGCCATACGCTCGAAGGTTCGCTCGAATTGCCTACCGGCCTGGTGCGTGGTGCTGCGCTGTTTGCGCATTGCTTCACCTGCACCAAGCAGAGCCGTGCCGCGGTCAGCGTCTCGCGGGCCTTGGCCAAGGAAGGTATCGCCTGCTTGCGGTTCGACTTCACCGGGCTGGGCGGAAGCGAGGGCGAGTTCGGACGCGCGGGCTTTGCCACCGATGTCGCCGATCTCGTTGCGGCGGCGGAGGAACTGCTCGACCGTTTCGCGCAGCCGATTCTGTTAGTGGGGCACAGTCTGGGCGGTGCGGCCGTGCTTGCCGCCGCGGACGATCTCGGCTTCGACAAGGTGGCGGCCATCGCCACGATCGGCGCGCCCAGCGATGTTCCGCACGTCCTTCAGCGCATCGACGGCGATCTCGAAGCAATCCGTAAGGAAGGCGAGGGAGAGGTGACCATCGGAGGGCGCGATTTCGCGCTCAGCCGGGACTTCCTCGAAAAGGTGGAAAACACCGATCTGCTGGAAGAGGTTGCGCGGTTGAAGCGCCCGCTATTGTTCCTCCATTCCCCCACCGACGACGTGGTAGGAATCGAGAATGCCAGCGCTCTCTTCCGCGCGGCCAAGCATCCGAAGAGTTTCGTCAGCCTCGAAGGCGCAGACCACTTGCTCCTGAACGATGCCGATGCGCATTTCGCCGCAAGCGTGATCGCCTCATGGGCCGGTCGCTACATACCCATGCACGAAGACTGGCCGATGCCCGAGGACGGGGTGGTGGTCAAAACCGGCCACGGCAAGTTCGGCACCGAGGTCCACACGAAGAGCCATCGCTTCGTCGCCGACGAACCGACCAGCTATGGCGGCGACGATACCGGCCCGACACCGTACGACCTCCTCAATGCCGCGCTCGGCACCTGCACCGCCATGACGATGAAGATGTACGCCGACAAAAAGGGCTGGCCGCTCGAAGGCGTGACGGTGGAGGTGATCCACGAGCGCAACCACAAGGACGAATGCGACCACGTCGAGGCGATGGAAGAGGGCAGGCAGATGCAGGCGCTCAATCGGAAAATAGCGCTGCACGGCGAAGACCTGGACGAGGACCAGCGCCGACGGATCATCGAGATTGCAGACAAGTGCCCGGTGCACCGCACGCTCGAGGGCGAGCTGCACGTGCATGCTGTGGTCCAAGCGGACCGGGACTAATCTTGCCCCTCTCTTCTTTCATAGGCGAAAAGCGCGCTTATCGTTAGGGTTTAGCGCTGCGAAACTACGCCAGGTGTCATTCCGCAAATATTTTGGTATTTTGGTCTATATGAATTCGGGTCCCCACGGGTCGCTTTTCGATCTCGAGGAGGATTTCAATGTCTACGGCTAAAGTATTGAACCGGGTTCCACCGCACAGGGAGGACACCCTTTTTAAACGCGAATCTCTGCAATCGATCGTTTCGGGATCCGCGGGAATAGATGCCTATTTGCGGACGATCGACCCTCTGGAAATCGAGGCACCATTCCGGGCCTCCCGCGAGCTTGTCGATTTGGTCCTGGAGGAAGTTCCGGATCGACTGGACACTGCCTTGCAGGCTGCGGGTCGGCGGGCATTGGGCAAACATGATTGGGAGGATATCCGGCCTGAAATCGAGGCATTCGTTATCGACGCCTGCGATATTCCGAAGTGCGACGGCGCGCTGGCCTATGCGAATGTACAGGCCGCCACTCCGGTGATGGTGCGCAATGGCGATAGCTTGTTGGCGGTATACAATGATGGACAGGTCGAATATTTGAGCGAAAACATCTCAGACGAAAGCGCCATTGCTGAAGCCGCATTCTACGTAGATGTACTCATCCAGATCATCGGCACGCTGACCAGCGCGATCGGCCTGAAGATGAAGCCGCCGAAGAAGGCCAGTTCGGCAGCTTTGCGCGAAGCGATGAAAACTTGGCGACAGACCGGGCGGAACAAGGAACTATGGGAAGCAATCCTTTACGCCATCAAAGCGAAGAACTGGGCGAAGTTTCTGAAACTGATCCACAAGGCCGAATTCTGGACGATATTCTCGGAGTTTTTCGCCCACATGTTCGCGGACATGTCGTGGAAGGATTATGTCGTCGCCATTGCGAAGATGATCGCTTGGATCGCAGCCGGGGCGCTTTCAGGTGGCGCGGCAGCTGCGGCCAAGGTCGCGATGATCCTGCTCGACCTGGTCGGGCTGGGCCTCAAGATAAAGCATAAGGTCGAGCACACACCACCGACGGCATAGCGTGACGCAAGAGATATCGGCGCGCAGACCGGTCGCCCAGTCTACGCGTCGATCATCTCGCGGTCCATGTCGCCCGCATTGTTCTGGATGAAGTTGAAGCGGTGTTCGGGATTGCGGCCCATGAGTTGGTCGACCAGTTCCTTCACTTTCGCGCGGTCCTCGAACTCGGGCGGCAGGGTGATGCGGATCAGGCTGCGGGTGTCGGGGTTCATCGTCGTTTCGCGCAATTGCGCGGGGTTCATTTCACCCAGGCCCTTGAACCGTCCGACATCGACCTTCTTGCCCTTGAATACCGTCTCCTCCAGCTCGGCGCGATGCGCGTCGTCGCGAGCGTAGCGGCTCTCCTTTCCTGCAGTGAGGCGATAGAGCGGGGGCTGGGCGAGGTAGAGATGCCCGCCGCGCACGACCTCGGGCATTTCCTGGAAGAAGAAGGTCATCAGCAGCGTCGCGATATGCGCGCCATCGACATCGGCATCGGTCATGATGATGATGCGGTCGTAGCGCAGGTTTTCCGGGTCGCAATCCTTGCGTGTGCCGCAGCCCATCGCCAGCGTGAGGTCGGCGATTTCGCTGTTCGCGCGGATCTTGTCGGCGGATGCGCTGGCGACGTTGAGGATCTTGCCGCGGATCGGCAGGATCGCCTGTGTCTTGCGATCGCGCGCCTGCTTGGCGCTGCCGCCTGCGCTGTCGCCTTCGACGATGAAGAGTTCGGTCTCGCCATCGCCTTCGCCCGAACAGTCGGTAAGCTTGCCGGGCAGGCGCAGCTTCTTGGCATTGGTCGCGGTCTTGCGCTTGATTTCGCGTTCCTGCTTCCGTCGCAGGCGCTCGTCCATCCGCTCCATCACCTGGCCGAGCAGCGCCTTGCCGCGGTCCATATTGTCGGCGAGGAAATGGTCGAAATGGTCGCGTACCGCGTTCTCGACCAGGCGCGCGGCCTCGGGCGAGGTGAGGCGGTCCTTGGTCTGGCTCTGGAATTGCGGATCGCGGATGAAAACACTGAGCATGACTTCCGCACCGGTCATCACGTCGTCGGCGGTAAGGTCCTTCGCCTTCTTTATCCCAGTCAGTTCGCCGAATGCGCGCAGGCCCTTGGTCAGTGCCGCGCGCAGGCCCTGCTCGTGCGTGCCGCCGTCGGGGGTCGGCACGGTGTTGCAGTACCAGCTCGTCGAACCGTCCGAATAGAGTGGCCAGGCGATCGCCCATTCGACGCGGCCTGCTTCGTCCGGGAAGTCCTGATTGCCGGTGAAGGGCTGCGCGGTAACGCATTCGCGCGCGCCGATCTGTTCGGCAAGGTGATCGGCGAGGCCGCCGGGGAATTTGAACACCGCATCGGCCGGGACTTCTTCGCTGGCGAGGCTCTCGGCGCATTTCCAGCGGATTTCGACCCCTGCAAACAGATAGGCTTTCGAGCGTGCGAGCTTGAACAGGCGCTTGGGATTGAACTTGCGGTCGCCGAAGATTTCGGTGTCCGGCACGAAGCTGACGGTTGTGCCGCGGCGGTTGGGCGTCGGGCCGAGTTGTTCGATGGGGCCCAGCGTCTGCCCTTTGGAAAAGCTCTGTGCGTGGAGCTGCTTGTCGCGCGCGACTTCGACCCGCGTGTCGCTGGACAGGGCATTGACCACCGAGACACCCACACCGTGCAAACCACCGCTGGTGGCATAGGCCTTGCCCGAGAACTTGCCGCCCGAATGGAGCGTCGACAGGATCACTTCGAGCGTAGACTTGCCGGGATATTTCGGATGCTCGTCGACCGGGATGCCGCGACCGTTGTCGGCAATCACGACTCGGTTGCTTTCCTCCAGCCGCATCTCGATCCGCGTCGCGTGGCCCGCAACCGCCTCGTCCATCGCATTGTCGAGAACTTCGGCAGCGAGATGGTGGAGGGCGCGATCGTCGGTCCCGCCGATATACATGCCGGGGCGGCGGCGCACCGGTTCGAGGCCTTCGAGAACCTCGATCGAGGAAGCGTCATAGTCGCCGCTGGATGTGGGCGTGTTTTCGAACAGATCGTCGGACATGGGGACAGGCTATATCGCGCCCACCCGGCCTCGCAAGCTGGCTGGCGACGTTATCCGCTCTGCTCAGAAGCGGGTAGGTGCATTCTCCACCACCACGACTGCTCCATTACGCACCTCGCGCACTTCGAAGGCGCGCTCGACCAAGCCATTTCGACGGAAGCGGAAGGCGCCGTCGAGGCCAAGAAAGCCGTCTTCGCTACGCAGGGCGCCGTCGGGAAAATCGCGGCCTACACGCCAGTCGCGGGCGACACGCAGCGTCAGCAGGACGGCATCGTAGCCCAGCGTGGCGATCCGATAGGGCTGCCCGCCGAACCGCGCCTCGTAGCTGTCGACGAAGCGCTTGTAGCGATCATCGGAAACGGCCGAGAACAGCGCGCCGTCGAGCGCCGAGGCCCGTGTGACAGAACCTTCGCCGCTCCACAGCTCGGTGCCGAGGAGCTGGATCGTCCCGCCGCCGCCGGGCGACAAAACCCCGGCCGCCTGCGCAGCTAGTCGCGGGCCATCTGCGACGAGCACGGTATCGTAGCCGCCATGCGCCCTGAGCCGTTCGGCGGCGCTGACCACCGACGTATTTCCGCGCGCATAGCGTTCGGTCCAGACAACGGTGCCACCATAGGCCGAAACTGCGCGGCGCATCGCGTCCTCGGCGCGCGCGCCATACTCGCCATCGGGCGAGATGATCGCGAAGTTCTGCGAGCCGCGTGCGCGCGCGTACTGGACGGTGCGCATGATCGACTGCTCGGGGATGTGTCCCATGATGAACACATCGGGCCCCGCAGCACCGGTATCGTTGGAGAAGGAGATCACGGGCACGTCGGCCGCCCGCGCGGTATTGGTCACCGAGGGGATGTTCGACCCCAGCAGCGGGCCAAGGATCAGCTTGTTGCCTTCGGCAATCGCTTGGCGCGCGGCGGCCTCGGGACCCTTTGCGGTGTCGTAGGTGGTGATCCGCAGATTGCTCGCATTGGTGTCGAGCAGTGCCATGGTCGTCGCATTGGCGATCGACTGGCCGACCGGACCGTTGCGGCCAGACATCGGTACCAGCAACGCGATACGGTGGCGGGTCTGGTCGGTCGGCAGGCTCTCGGTCGGTTCGGGCGTCGGTGTCGTCACAACCGGGGCCGGACGCTCGGCGCCCTTGGGGATGACCGAACAGGCGCCGAGCAGGGCGGCCAGCCCCACCGTTACGATTGCCCGACGGTCGAAAGTCCAGCGCTTCATCTTGCCGCGTCCCTCATTGATGGTTCATGGGGGAAGGGTGACCGATGCGACCCAACCCGAAAATTCACTTGCTCCGGGGCTCTATATCGTCGCCACCCCGATCGGCAACCTCGGCGATATCACGCTGCGGGCGATCGACGTGCTGAAGCGCTGCGACGGGATCGCCTGCGAGGACACGCGGGTGACCGGCAAGCTACTGAAGCACCTGGGGATTTCGAAGCCCATGTGGCGTTACGACGACCACAGCGAGCATCGCGACCGCTCGCGTCTGGTCGAATCCACGCGCGATCGCGCGGTAGCGCTGGTCAGCGATGCTGGAACGCCGATGGTGTCCGATCCGGGCTATCGCCTGGTCAATGATTGCCGTGCGGAGGGCATCCCGGTCACGGTTCTTCCGGGTGCATGTGCGGCCGTTGCCGGTCTTGCGCTGTCGGGCCTGCCCAACGATCGGTTCCTTTTCGCAGGCTTCCTGCCGAGCAAGGAGAAGGCTCGCCGCGAAATGCTCGAGGAACTGTCGGCCATCGATAGCACGCTGGTATTCTACGAAACCGCGCCCCGGCTGATCAAATCGCTCACCACGATCGGCGAGGTCCTGCCGGATCGCGAAGTCGCGGTGGCGCGCGAGTTGACCAAGCTGCACGAGGAATTGCGCCGCGGCCTCCCTGCGGGGCTGATCGCCTATTTCGAGGCACATCCGCCCAAGGGTGAAATCGTGTTGTTGGTCGGCCCGCCTCCCGAGCGGGTTGCCAGCGAGGAGGATGCCGATGCCATGCTGATCGATGCGCTGCGCACGATGAAGGCCTCGCAGGCCGCGGCGCAGGTCGCCAAGGCGACGGGCGTTGATCGCAAGACCCTCTATGCCCGGGCCATGGAACTGCGCTCGGCATGAAACGCCAGCTGGCCGAGAAGAGCGGCCGTGAAGGCGAAACCCGCGCGGCGATCTGGCTCAGGACCAAGGGCTGGCAAATCCTCGATCGCCGCGTGAAGACACCGGCGGGCGAGATCGATCTCGTCGCCAAACGGGGCGCCATTGTCGCTTTCATCGAGGTCAAGTGGCGCCGCAAGCGCGCCGATCTCGACCATGCGATCGATGAATACCGCTTGTCGCGCGTCGCCGGAGCAGTCGAGGCGGTCGCCCATCGCTATGCAGAGAACGGCGAGGATATCCGCATCGACGTGATCCTGCTTGCGCCGGGCAGTTTCCCTCGCCACATCGCCAATGCTTGGCAGCCCTGATCGTGAGGCGGGCCGGGATGATCGGAGACTAGAATGCCGCTACGCGTCGCCGTCCAGATGGACCCGCTCGAGAGCATCAAAATCGCGGGCGACAGCTCGTTCGCGCTGATGCTGGCCGCGCAGGCGCGCGGGCACGAGCTCTGGCACTATGATGTCGCCAGCCTCGCCTACGAAAGCGACGGAACGCCGAGCGGCCGGATAACCGCGCACGCCGCCCCGGTTACCGTGCAGCGAGTGGAGGGCGACCACTACAGCGCGGGTGAACGTCGGCGGATCGATCTCGCGCGCGATATCGATGTCGTGCTGATGCGACAGGATCCGCCGTTTCACCTGGGTTATATCAGCAGCGCCTTGCTGCTCGACCGGCTCAAGGGCACCACGCTGGTGGTCAACGATCCGCGCGAGGTCGTAAACGCGCCCGAGAAGATGTTCGTGCTCGACTATGCGCAATACATGCCATCTACGCTGGTCGCGCGGCATCTCGACGATCTGCGCGACTTCCAGAAGAAGCACGGCTCGGTGGTGGTCAAGCCGCTGCACGGCAATGGCGGTCGGGCGATCTTCCGCCTGGACGAACGCGGCACCAATCTTTCCGCGCTTTCGGAGGTCTTCGACCAGACTTGGCCCGAACCGCACATGGTCCAGCCTTTCCTCCCCGAAGTGAGCGAGGGCGATAAGCGGATCGTGCTCGTCGATGGCGAATTCGCAGGGGCCATCAATCGCTTCCCCGGCGAGGGTGAGTTTCGTTCGAACCTCGCGCAGGGCGGCCATGCCGAGGCGACAACGCTGACCGAGCGCGAAGAGGAAATCTGCTCCGCCATGGGCCCCGAACTCAAACGCCGTGGGCTTGTGTTTGTCGGAATCGACGTGATCGGCGGCAAGTGGCTGACCGAAATCAACGTCACCTCGCCCACCGGCATCGTGGCGATCGACAGATTCAACGGCACCGATACCGCGGGCCTGATCTGGGACGCGATCGAGCGACGCCACGCGGCGATGTGACCCCGCGACCGCTTGATCAATGACCGAATTCATCATCCGCACCATCGAACTCGGCGGCTTGTTCGGCATTTTCGTGTTGATGGCGCTGGAGAATATTTTCCCGCCACTTCCGTCCGAGATCATCATGGGGCTGGGTGGGGTCGCCGTTGCACGCGGAACGATGGATTATTGGCCGCTGCTTGTGGTCGGCAGCGCGGGCACCACGCTCGGAAATTATTGGTGGTACTGGATTTGCGACCGATGGGGGCGAACCCGTCTCGAGCCTTTCGTCGCAAGGCACGGGCGATGGCTGACAATGGATTGGCACGATGTCGAGCGCGCGCAGGCCTTCTTCCGCCGGCACGGGCCGTGGGTGGTCTTCGCTATGCGCTTTACCCCGGTGCTGCGCACACTGATCTCCATACCCGCGGGACTGCTGCACATGGGAACGACGCGCTTCCTGGTTTACACCTTCGCGGGCGCTTTCGTCTGGAACCTCTTGATGGTCGAGCTTGGTCGCAGGCTGGCACGTTCGCAGGAACTGCTGGGCTGGCTAGTCCTCGCGATCTTCGTCGTGGCGATAGGCGGCTATCTCTGGCGGGTCGCAACCTGGAAACCGCGGAACCGGGATTAATCCTTCTCGCGCGGGTGCGCGCTGCGATAGGCATCGAGCAGGCTTGCCGCATCGACCTGCGTATAGATTTGCGTGGACCCGAGGCTGGCATGGCCGAGCAATTCCTGCAGGCTGCGCAAGTCCGCTCCCGACCCGAGCAAATGGGTCGCGAAACTGTGGCGCAGTGCGTGCGGCGTGGCACTGTCGGGAAGGCCCAGCGCCTTGCGCGCGCCGGCGGTCGCCTTCTGGACCATGCCCTGCGACAGCGGCCCACCTTTCGCGCCGCGGAACAGCGGTTGGTCCTTCGCCAGCGGCCAGGGACAGCGGGCGGCGTAGTCGGCCACCGCATCGCGCACGATCGGCAGCAGCGGCACGACCCTCTGCTTGCCCCCCTTGCCGGTCACGGTCAGCCGTTCACCCAAGGGAAGCGCGGCGCCCGTGAGTGAAAGCGCCTCTGCGATGCGCATGCCAGCACCGTAGAGGAGCATGAGGACGGCACGGTCACGCGCGCCGATCCAGTCTTCTCGGGCCAGCGCCTCCACCGTGTCGGCCAGTCCGAGCGCATCGTCGGGCGTGACGGGGCGAGGCAACCCCTTCTTGATCCGCGGTCCCCGCACGCGTGGCGGATCGGAAACGGCGTGGCCCGCCTGCGCGCGCGCGAACGCGATGAATCCTTTGAGCGCGGAAAGCTCGCGCGCAGCCGAAGCATTGGACAAGCCGTCCGCGCGGCGTGAGGCGAGATGAGTGCGCAAGCGCGCGGCAGTGATGTCGGCGACCTCATGCCATGAGGCCATGTCGAGACGGGAAAGCAGCCGCTCCGCAGCTCTGCAATAAGCCCGGACCGTATGCGGCGAGCGGCGCAGGCCGAGCGCCAGGTGATCGTGCCAAGCCCCGAGCAGGTCGGCCTTACTCATGACGTCACGAGGTCGGTGCGGACCACCTCGCCCAGGAGCGCGTCGAGTAAGGGCATGCCTTGCGGCGTGACACCGATCCGCTCCCGATCCATCCAAACGAGACCGAGGTCGCGATAGAGCGCCAGCTTGGCTTCATCGACGAGCGCGGATGGGGTGCCGTCGAACCGGCGGGCGAGTGCCGCGAGATCGATACCCTCGGCAAGTCTCAGCCCCATGAGCAATGCTTCGCTGGCCTGCTCGCCGCGATCGAGCCTGCGCGCTTCGCCGATCCCGTGGCCCTGCGCCCTCACTGCGGAGAGAAAGTTCTCCGGCTTGCGATGCCGTACCGTCGCGACGTCGCGCCGCCGTCCATGCGCTCCGGGGCCGATGCCGATATAGTCGTGATAGCGCCAGTAGGTGAGATTGTGCCGGCTTTCCTGCCCGGGGCGCGCGTGGTTGCTGATCTCGTAGGCAGGCAGGCCCGCTGCGGCGGTCATTTGTCGCGTGAGGGCGAATAGATCGGCTGCGTTGTCGTCGTCGAGCGGCTCGAAAATGCCCCGCCGCACATCGGTGGCGAAGCGCGTCGCCGGCTCGATGGTCAATTGGTAGAGCGACATATGGTCGGTACCGAGCGCCAGCGCTTCGCCGAGTTCGGTTCGCCATTGTGCTTCGGTCTGACCGGGGCGGGCATAGATCAGATCGATCGAAACCCGTCCGAAATGGCGCTGTGCAAGCTCGACCGCGCCCAGCGCCTCGTCGACGCCATGCAAGCGGCCGAGGAACTTGAGGGCATCGTCGCGCAGACTCTGCACCCCGAGCGAAACGCGATTGACGCCCGCCGCAGCGAGGTCGGCAAAATTGGCCGCTTCGACACTGCTGGGATTGGCCTCGAGTGTGATTTCGATTGCCGGATCGAAACCCCACAGGCGCTCTGCCTCGGCCAGAAGGGTCGCAACCAGCGTCGGCGGCATA
The DNA here is from genome assembly GCF_001542855.1 of Erythrobacter sp. AP23. Taxonomy (GTDB): domain Bacteria; phylum Pseudomonadota; class Alphaproteobacteria; order Sphingomonadales; family Sphingomonadaceae; genus Qipengyuania. Next base: position 396,083 of record NZ_LNBY01000001.1, read on the forward strand.
AGCGAGGGCGTTCCGCCACCGAAGAAAATGCTGGCCAGCGATCCCTGCGATCCGGCCTCGGCAAATTCGTGGCGCATGTCCGCAATCAGGGCGGCTTTCCACGCCGCCATATCCGCAGATTCCCGGACATGGCTGTTGAAGTCGCAATAAGGACATTTTGCAATACAGAAGGGCCAGTGGATGTAGAGAGCGCGGGCCAAGGATGTCTTCAGCTATTCTTAATCGTCGGAACGGAATCTCGGGCGTCATGGACGGGTCGAGAAAATGGATCGCGCCGCTCGTCGGCGTCGTCGCGCTGCTATGTGCCACGGGGAGCGGTGTGGCCGCAAGCGGATCGTCGTCGACGGCATCCTCGTTCGACGCCTTTCCCGCGACGCGGTCGATCGACCAGCGCGGAACCTCCGACCTGCATCTGGCCGCGCGGATCCTGCGGACGCACAATGAAGAACGCGAGGCGCTTCGCCTCAAGCCCCTCAAATGGAACGTTCATCTCGAACGGGAGGCGCGCGAATGGGCGCAGCATCTCTCGCGCAAGGGCATGCTTCAACATGCAAGCCAGAAGACCCGCAACCGGACCGGAGAGAACCTCTGGATGGGCACTGCCGGACATTGGCCGGTCGAAACCATGGTCGGGATGTTCATCGCGGAAAAGCAGTATTACCGCCACGCCCACTTCCCCAATATCTCCAAGACCGGGAACTGGGCGGATGTCGGCCATTATACGCAGATCGTCTGGCGCGAGACCAAGGAAGTCGGTTGTGCAGTGGTCACGGCGCGCGGCAATGACGTGCTCGTGTGCCGTTACTGGCCGGCCGGCAATGTCTGGGGCCAGAAAGCCTACTGAGTTTCAGCCGAATTGTTCGGCGACCAGCTTGGCGAAGGCGTCGGCGCGGTGGCTGATGGCGTGTTTTTCTGCAGGATCGAGCTCTGCGAAGGTCAGCTTGCGTCCCTTCGGTACGAATACCGGATCGTATCCGAACCCCATCGTGCCGCGCGGTGGCCAGGTCAGCGTGCCGGGCGCGGTGCCCTCGTAGACTGCCTGCTCGCCATCGGGCCAGACGAGGGCGAGGACACAGTGGAAGGCGCATGAGCGGTCGACATCGGCGCCCTGTGCCTGGAGCATACCCTCGACCTTGCCCATCGCCATGAACCAGTCGCGGCCCGGTTCGCCTTCGAACCATTGCCGCTCGGCCCAGTCGGCAGTGTAGACGCCGGGCCGACCGTCGAGCGCATCGACCGACATCCCGCTGTCGTCCGCCAGGGCAACCAGGCCCGACGATTCCGCCGCCGCGCGCGCCTTGAGCAGCGCGTTCTGGACGAAGGTGGTGCCCGTCTCGGCCGGTTCGGGCAGGCCCAGCGATCCGGCCGAAATGCATGTCACACCATGCGGTTCGAGCAGCGCGGAAATCTCTTTCAGCTTGCCTTCGTTATGCGTGGCGATCACCAGCGAGCCCGAACCGATGCGCCGTGTCATTTGCGCGTCGCCTCGTCCTGAGCCTTGAACACCTGTGCGCAGCCCATCTGCGCCAGGCGAAGGAGCCGCAGGAAGGCTTCCTCGTCATAGGGCGCACCTTCGGCGGTCGCTTGCGCCTCGGCGATCTTGCCCCCTTCGATCAGCACGAAATTGGCATCGGCATCGGCGCCGCTGTCTTCGGGGTAGTCGAGGTCGAGCACCGGCGTGCCCTGGTAGATGCCGCAGGAAATGGCGGCGACCTTCGCGCTGATCGGGTCTTGGGTGATCGCCCCGGACTTCATCAATTCGTCGACCGCGAGGCGAAGCGCGACCCAGGCGCCCGAGATCGACGCAGTGCGTGTGCCGCCGTCGGCCTGGATCACATCGCAATCGAGCGTGATCTGCCGCTCGCCCAGCTTCTTGTGGTCGACTACGGCGCGCAAGCTACGGCCGATAAGGCGCTGGATTTCCTGCGTGCGTCCGCTCTGTTTGCCCTTGGCTGCTTCGCGCTGGCCGCGGGTGTGCGTGGCGCGCGGGAGCATGGAGTATTCCCCGGTAACCCAGCCTTCGCCCTTGCCGCGCAGCCATGGCGGAATCCGTTCTTCGACGCTCGCGGTGCACAGCACGCGCGTTTCGCCGAAGCTGATCAGGCAGCTGCCCTCGGCATGTTTGGTGTAGCCGGTCTCGATAGTGATGGCGCGCATTTCGTCGGGCGCACGGCCGGAAGGTCGCATTCAGCTTCTCCATTGCAGTCGAATCTCAGGCGTGCGTGTGGCGCATGGGTCTTGAGGCTGCAAGGGGAGTGGCTAGATAGAACGCATGAATTCCCTGCCGCTAACCGACTTGTCAGACCGTGCGCGAGAGATCTTTCGTCTCGTGGTCGAGGGATATCTCGATAGCGGTGCGCCGATGGGGTCGAAGGCACTCGCGGGCGAGAGCGGGGTAAACCTCTCACCCGCCTCTATCCGCTCTGTCCTCGCCGAGCTTGAGCAACGCGGATTGCTGGCAGCACCGCATACCAGCGCAGGGCGAATGCCGACCGAGACGGGCCTGCGCCTGTTCGTGGATGCGATGATGCAGGTGGGGGAGCCCACCCGCGAGGAACGCGCCGCCATAGAGCAGCGCCTGGCCGAACCCGGCCCGATCGAGCGCGCGCTGGAAGAGACCAGCGCACTTCTCTCTGACCTTTCGGGTGCTGCGGGCATGGTCATGGTGCCGGCACGCGAGCCGAAACTGGCCCAGGTGTCGCTGACCCCGCTCGATGCCAATCGCGTGCTCGCCGTGCTGGTGGGCGAGGATGGGCATATCGAGAACAGGATTCTCGCGCTCCCTGCGGAAGCGCTCGGCACCTCGCTAGAACAGGCCAGCAATTACCTGACTGCGCGGACGTCCGGTCGCACGCTCGCCGAGGCCGCCAATGTGGTGGAAAAGGAAATCAGCAGCGGAAAATCGGCGCTCGACGAGGCGAGCCGCGATCTGGTGCAGCGGGGTCTTGCGACATGGAGTGAGGATGCCAGCAACCGACCGGTGCTGATCGTACGCGGACAGGCAAATCTGCTCGACGAGGCGGCGCTGGACGATATCGAGCGCGTCCGCTCACTGCTCGACGATCTGGAAAGCAAGCAATCGGTCGCCAGCCTGCTCGAACGCGCGCGCCGGGCCGATGCAATGCGAATTTTCATCGGCAGCGAGAATCGGCTGTTCTCGCTTTCGGGCTCATCCGTGATCGCGTCGCCCTATCGCGACCGCGAGGGCAAGGTCGTCGGCGTGCTGGGAGTCATCGGGCCGACTCGGTTGAATTACGCGCGGGTCGTCCCCATGGTGGATTTCACCGCCCGATCCTTGGGCAAGAGAATTGGCTAGCAGGGTTTTCCAGTGAACGACGAGAACAAGAACGAACCGCGTGAAAAGGCGGTCGACGAAGAAGTGGCGCGCGAGATGGAGGGCGTTCCCGAGCACCTGCGCGACGACGGTGAGACCGAGGAGGACAACGGGCTCGAGGAAGCGCTCGCCAAGCTGCGCGGCGATCTCGAAACCGCGATGCAGGACGTGCTTTATGCCCGCGCTGAAACCCAGAATGTGCGCCGCCGTCTCGAAAAGGACGTACAGGATGCGCGCAATTATGGGGCGACCAGCTTCGCCCGCGACATTCTGAGCGTGGCCGACAATCTGTCGCGCGCGCTCGAACACGTGCCCGCGGAACTGCGCGAGCACGAGAAGGCCAAGAACTTCATCGCCGGGATCGAGGCGACCCAGCGCGAGATGGAGAAGGTCTTCAACAATAACGGAATCACGCGGATCGCCGCCAAGGGCATGCCGCTCGACCCGAACCAGCACCAGGCGATGATGGAAGTGCCCACCGACGAGGCCGAACCCGGTACCATCGTGCAGGAAATGCAGGCCGGCTACATGATCAAGGATCGTCTGCTGCGCCCGGCCATGGTCGGCGTGGCGAAGAAGCCGGACTGACCCGACCGGATAGGGGAGAGACGATGAGGACTGCCATTTTCGGAGCGGCGGTCCTCGCCGCCTCCACTTTCGCCTCGCCGCTGTTTGCGCAGGACAGCGCCGAGGATTGGCTCGCCGCGCTGGCCGATGCCTATTACGACTACCGGCTCGAGCAATACGGCCTGACCGAGACTGACGCAGGCGGTGTGCGGCAAGGCGACAGCCTGGCGTCGGTGACGCCGGAGGCCCAGCGGGCGCGTGCGGCGCAATACCAGCGCTTTCACGACCAGCTCGCGGCGATGGACCCCGCCACATTGAGCGGCGAGACACGCACCAATGCGTTGGTTCTGCGCACGCTGCTCGAGGCCGAGATCGGCGATGCCCGCTTTGCCGAATGGGAGATGCCCTTCGACAGCGACAGCAATTTCTGGTCCTACCTAGCGGGTCGCAGCGGGTTTTCGACCGTCGAGGATTACGAGAACTACATCGGCCGGATGCGCGACATTCCGCGCTATTTCGCCGAGCAGACGGCCAATGCGCGGGCCGGTCTCGAGCGCGGTTTCTCGGTGCCGCGCGTCACCCTCGAAGGGCGCGACGTATCGATTGCCTCCTATGTCGTCGACGATCCCGAGGACAGCCCCTTCTGGCGCCCCTTCGCCGACATGCCCCGCAGCATCCCCGAGGGTGAACGCGAGCGCCTGCGCGATGCGGCGCGGGCTGCGATAGGCGACCGGGTCACGCCGGCCTATGCCGCATGGCTGGCGTTCTTCCGCGACGAATACCTGCCCAACACGCGCACCACGCTGGGGGCGAGCAAATTTCCCGATGGCGCGGCCTATTACGCGCAGGAGATCCGCCAATACACCACGCTCGACCTCACCGCCGAGGAGATACACGCAATCGGCCTAGCTGAGGTCGCGCGGATCACCGCCGAGATGGAAAAGGCCAAGCAGGAGGCCGGATACGAAGGCACGCTGGAAGAATTCATCGCCTTCCTGCGCACCGATCCGCAATTCGTGGCCGACACGCCCGACGAGCTGATGGGTGTCGCGGCCTATGCAGCCAAGCGCGTGGACGACAAATTGGGCGAATACTTCGGTTTCCTGCCCCGCTATCGCCATGGCCTGCGTCCGGTCGATCCTGCGATCGCCCCCTTCTACACCGCGGGCAGGGGCGGGCTCGAATACTGCCAGATCAATACGCACGACCTGCCCTCGCGCCCCGTTTACAACATCCCCGCACTGACGATGCACGAATGCGCGCCGGGGCACTCGTTCCAGGCAGCAATCGCACTCGAACGCGAGGACGCCCCGCGCTTCCGGCGCCAGACCTATTTCTCCGGTTTCGGCGAGGGCTGGGGCCTCTATGTCGAATATCTCGGCAACGAGATGGGCATCTACCGCACTCCCTACGAACGGTTCGGCCAGCTTTCCTACGAAATGTGGCGTGCGGCACGGCTGGTGATCGATACCGGTATCCACCACTATGGCTGGACCCGCGAGCAGGCGGTCGATTACCTGTCGCGCCATACCGCGCTGTCCGAGCGCGAGGTCGGGACCGAGATCGACCGCTATATCAGCTGGCCCGGCCAGGCTCTGGCCTACAAGCTCGGCGAGATGACCATGCGCCGCGTGCGGGCAAAGGCCGAAGAGGCTCTGGGCGAGGATTTCGACATCCGCAAGTTCCACGATGTCGTGCTCTCGCTCGGCTCGGTCCCGCTTCCGGCGCTCGAAGCCCGGATCGATGCTTTCATCGCCGATGGCGGACAGGGTCTTCCCGGAGTGAGCTACGACTGATGCTGACCTCGAACCTTGAAGGCGAAAGGGAAACCTTCGTCTCCCATCTCGAATGCTCGATCACAGGCAAGCGTTACGAGGCCGACAGGCTGCATGGCCTGTCCGACGCGGGGCGCCCCTTGCTGGTCCGCTACGATCTGGAAGCGGCCGGAAGGGCGCTATCCAAGGCGACTCTGGAGGCGCGGCCTACGGACCTGTGGCGCTGGCGTGAGCTTCTGCCAGTCCGCCATACCGACAGCATCGTCAGCCTGGGCGAGATCGAGACCCCTCTGGTTCCGATTCCGAAGTCGGGCGGATCGAAAGTGCTCGTGAAGGACGAGGGACGCCTACCCACGGGCAGCTTCAAGGCGCGCGGGTTGGTGATGGCGGTGGCCATGGCCAAGGAATTGGGCGTCACCCGCATCGCCATGCCCACCAATGGCAATGCGGGCGCGGCACTGGCCGCCTATGCGACCCGTGCGGGTATCGAGACGGTCGTGCTGTGCCCCTCCGACACCCCCGAGATAAACGTCCGCGAAATCGCGGCGCAGGGCGCGCGCGTCTATCGCGTCAACGGCCTGATCGACGAATGCGGCGCGATCGTGGGGCAGGGCGCGGCCGAGGGGCTGTGGTTCGATTTCTCGACGCTCAAAGAACCCTATCGGATCGAGGGCAAGAAGACGATGGGCCTCGAACTGGCCGCGCAGCTCGGCTGGCGGCTGCCCAAGGCGATCTTCTATCCGACCGGTGGTGGCACGGGTCTGATCAGCATGTGGAAAGCTTTCGACGAACTGGAGCAACTGGGCTGGATCGGATCCGCGCGGCCGAAGATGTTCGCGGTGCAGGCGAGCGGCTGCGCCCCGATCGTGCGCGCCTTCGAACAGGGCGAGGAGCATGCCGAACGCTGGGAAGATGCACACACGGTCGCAGCGGGTATTCGCGTGCCCAAGGCGGTGGGCGATTTCCTCATCATTCGCGCGGTGCGGGAAAGTGGCGGCAAGGCGGTTGCGGTCGATGAAGACGAGATCATCCGCGCGACCTCGGACAGCGCCATGCAAGACGGCCTGCTGCTGTGTCCCGAAGGTGGGGCGACGCTTGCCGCCTATCGCAAGGCGCTTGCCGAAGGATGGGTCGCCGCCGATGACGAAGCGGTGCTGTTCAACTGCGCAACCGGGCTCAAATATCCCATGGAGGATCGGTCGCAGTCGATCGACAAGGATGCGCTACCTGCGCTCCGGACGCTTTAGGCAAAGCGGAACCAACGCCCTGGCTGGCCCGTACCGTTCCCAACAGGGACGCAAACGGAGACAATCCATGAACAGCAAGGTCTTTCTCGCCCCGGCACTCGCCCTATCGACTCTCACACTGGGTGGCTGCGCGCAGAACTACGCCGTCGAAGGAACCGCGGCCGGTGCAGCAGCCGGAGCTGGCCTGGCCGCAATCCTTGGTGACGACATCAAGACCTATGCGCTGGCGGGCGCGGCCATCGGCGGTGTCATCGGGTACGCCACCGACAAAGACGACGATTGCGACGGCTACTACGGCGACGGGCGCTATGTCGACGACGACTGCCGCTATGACGATCGCTACGCGCGTTATTGGTAGGCAATAGCTCGGGCGTGGGTAAGGGCCGCCCGCGAGGACGGCCCTGCTACTCTCACGAAACGACTTGCGCGCGGTTTTCGTCGCGGTGCTTCTTGAGATATTTCATGAACGGGGTGCCGCCCGTACCGACATCGGGATTGTTGCCCTCGATCGAGCCGGCCTGCTTGTTGATATAGCTTGCCGCATATTCGAGGTGCCGGGTGCGGAACCGCGCTGACTGTTCGACACAGGCGTTGAAGGCTTCCTCGAGCTTTTCGTTACCGCTCTTGCCGACGAAATCCCGCAGCGTCGATTGTCTCGCCAAGTCCTCGATGAAACGCCGGTGCTCGACAGGGCGGTAATGATGCAGCTCGTCGAGGAAGCTCTTGAGCGGATCCTCGCTGTGACCGACCTGGAACAGGGCATCCATCGCCGGGACGATCGATGACTGGCTGCCGGTCTGGCCACGGAAGGCTTGTGGCTTGCCTCCGAAGCGCTCGACGCCTTCGTAGACCAGACCACCGCCCGCAAGCGCAGGATTGTTCGCCCAGCCATGGATGTAGGGCCGAACGCGGTGGAAATAGATATAGGGATCGCAGCGCTCGGGCATTCTCGCGAAATTGGCGTAGATGCGCTCCCACGCCCGATCCATTTCCCGCAGCAGGCGGATGGCTTCGCTCTCCATGCCTTCGCTGGCGACAGTGACCAGCCTCGCGGCATTGTCGAGCAGGACACCGGCTTCCGCCTCGATCGCCACATGGACGAGGACGAACCAGTTCTCGTCGATCCCGCCGAGGAAGTTCTGGAACATGGCGATGTTGTCGAGCGTGATCGGTGCCGATTTGTCGAGCCGGCACCAATTGTCGAGCACATAGGCGGAGTAGGGCAGCAGCGGGGCCTGTCCCAGGCGATCCGCCAGCGCGCAGATCGGGCGGGCGAGATTGGCCGGCAGGGATGGAGGCGGTTCCGGCTCGCCCCAGACATAGGCCTGCACGAGGAAGGAATAGTGCACCATTGCCGTGCGGACTTCTTCTTCGGGGGCATTGCGGGCCCAATCGCCAATGTCGGGCTCGGGCAGTCTGCCGAGCAGTTGGCGCGCGCGGCCCGACGTCAGCAGCTCGGAAAGCCGACCTGCCGCTTCGGTGACCGAAGCGAAGGGGGCCGGAAGCGTGATCTCGTCGATCTCGTAATGCGAAAGATAGCCGCGCTCGCGGCTCAAACCATAATCGGAAAGCTCCATTGTGATGACTCATCGCCGGGCGCGGGTTGGGCCGCCCGGTCAATGCATGCAATCGTATCCAATGAAACTTGTTCGCTCAAGTTTACGAAGGTGGAAAAATGCGATGCCGTAACGTCAGGAGCCAGCGCCAGGGAAACGGACGAGCACATCGTATGCGGACGGGTCGGAGACCCCGGCCAGCCTTACGCCGTTGCGGAGCCAGAAGGCATGCTTGACGATTTCGGCCTGCTGCTCGATTCCGTATCGTTCGAGCGGCCAACCCGGTTTAAGCGAATAGGCATACCGTGCCCAGGGCATCCGGTGCGTTAGCAGGTACCAGTCCCCTTTCGTCTGAACTTGCCAGACGTGCACCAATTCGTGGACCAGCAGGCCTTGCCGCAAAACGTCGGCTTTGGAGAAATCCTCGCAATAGGCGTCACCGTCAGGATGGAAATGCACATGGCCGCGCGGAGCCATGGTGATCCGGCGTGGCTGGAAGGGAAACCACTTCCGCCGCCGGATCGTGACTTTGGTATAGTCGATCGCATCCCCGAATACGGTACGCGCAAGCGCAATCTCTCCGGGTGTCAACGGCCGTTCGCCGCCTACCGGGCAGGTTTGCGCGACACTGTCGTCGCGGGGATCGTCCCCGCCGGTGTCGCGCGCAGCGCTCAGCGTTCGTCACCCGCGGCCCGGATTTCCACCGGGAATGTCTTGGTCTTCCCGCCCACGACAGTCAGAGTCATCTCGGTCGAGCCGCCCGCTTCCAGCGCCGGATCGAGATCGAAGACCATCACGTGAAAACCGCCGGGCTCGAGACTCTCGCTCTCGCCTGCGTTCACCAGAATCTGGCCCACGCTGTCCATCATCATCTGGCCGTCCATCTCCATCGAGCCATGGAGTTCGGCATTGCTCGCGCCTTCGACATCGGCGCGGCGGATGGCGTAGTTCTTTTCGCCGGTGTTCTCGACATCGAAATAGATCGCGCCGGGCCGACCGGAAACCGCGGGCAACATCAGCCGGGCATTGCTAACTTCCAGCGTCACATCCTCGGCTGCGGGCGCGGCTGCTTCTTCCGCTTCACCCGAGCAGCCAGCCAAGGCGACCGTCGTAAATGCAAGCGCCAAAGGCGCGAAACGGGTAAATTTCATGGATTTGTTCCCCTCTGCGTGGTCCTGAAAAACTAGCGCCGCCTCTCCCTTGTGCCAAGAAAAACCGCACCTATATCGCCCGGGTAACACACCACCGGATAGAGCCGCCGACCGGTTCCGCCATGATCGGGGAACCAAAGATGCGGTGTCCAACGACTTGAAAGAGATGGGGAAACCATGAGCAAAGTTATCGGTATCGACCTCGGCACCACCAACTCCTGCGTTGCCGTGATGGACGGCGGCAAGCCCAAGGTCGTCGAGAATTCGGAAGGCGCGCGCACGACGCCTTCGATCGTCGCCTTCACCAAGGATGGCGAGCGCCTGATCGGCCAGCCCGCCAAGCGTCAGGCGGTCACAAACCCGGACAACACGCTGTTCGCGATCAAGCGCCTTATCGGTCGCCGGTTCGACGATCCGCTGACCAAGAAGGACATGGAGCTCGTCCCCTACGACATCGTCAAGGGCAAGAATGGCGACGCATGGGTCGAAGCCGGCGGCGAGGAATATTCGCCCAGCCAGGTTTCCGCCTTCATCCTGCAGAAGATGAAGGAAACGGCCGAAAGCTATCTCGGTGAAACCGTCACGCAGGCGGTGATCACCGTTCCCGCATATTTCAACGACGCGCAGCGCCAGGCGACCAAAGACGCCGGCCAGATCGCGGGTCTCGAAGTGCTGCGCATCATCAACGAGCCGACCGCCGCGGCGCTCGCCTACGGCATGGACAAGGAAGACGGCAAGACCATCGCCGTCTACGACCTTGGCGGCGGCACGTTCGACGTCTCGATCCTCGAAATCGGTGACGGCGTCTTCGAAGTGAAGTCGACCAATGGCGACACCTTCCTGGGCGGCGAAGACTTCGACAGCGCGATCGTCGAATATCTCGCGGACGAGTTCAAGAAGAAGGAGAACATGGATCTCCGGACCGACAAGCTCGCCCTGCAGCGCCTCAAGGAAGCAGCCGAAAAGGCCAAGATCGAGCTGTCGAGCTCGGCCTCGACAGAAGTCAACCTGCCCTTCATCACCGCGCGCATGGAAGGCGGCAGCTCGACTCCGCTGCACCTCGTCGAAACCCTCAGCCGTTCGAAGCTCGAACAGCTCGTCGGCGATCTGATCAAGCGCACGCTCGATCCGTGCAAGAAGGCGCTGGCCGATGCCGGCGTCTCGAAGGACGAGATCGACGAGGTCATCCTCGTCGGCGGCATGACCCGCATGCCCAAGGTGCGCGAGACGGTTGAGGAATTCTTCGGCTCGAAGCCGCACACCGGCGTCAACCCCGATGAAGTCGTCGCCATGGGTGCGGCGATCCAGGCCGGCGTCCTTCAGGGCGACGTCAAGGACGTGCTGCTGCTCGACGTGACCCCGCTTTCGCTGGGTATCGAAACGCTGGGCGGCATCATGACCAAGATGATCGACCGCAACACGACGATCCCGACCAAGAAGACGCAGACCTACTCGACCGCGGAAGACAACCAGAATGCGGTGACCATCCGCGTCTTCCAGGGCGAGCGCGAGATGGCGCAGGACAACAAGATGCTCGGCCAGTTCGACCTGGTCGGTATCCCCGCCGCGCCGCGCGGTGTGCCGCAGATCGAAGTCACCTTCGACATCGACGCCAACGGCATCGTCAACGTCTCGGCCAAGGACAAGGGCACGGGCAAGGAACAGCAGATCCGCATCCAGGCCTCGGGCGGTCTGTCCGACGACGACATCGAGCAGATGGTCCAGGACGCCGAAAAGTTCGCAGACGAGGACAAGAAGCGCCGCGAAAGCGCCGAAGCCCGCAACCAGGCCGACAGCCTGGTGCACGCGACCGAGAAGCAGCTCGAAGAGCATGGCGACAAGATCGACGCTTCGCTGAAGAGCGAAGTCGAGGAAAAGGTCACCGCGCTCAAGACCGCGCTCGAGGGCGACGACGCTGCCGACATCAACGCCAAGGCGCAGGATCTGTCGCAGTCGGCCATGAAGATGGGCCAGTCGATCTACGAGCAGGAGCAGGCGAAGGCTGCCTCGGACGCTCCGGAAGGCGGTGACGCAGGCGCGGAGGGCGGCGCTGAAGAAGAGGTGGTCGACGCCGAATTCTCCGAAGTCGACGAAGACGCGAAGAACTGATCGCCTGATGAGAAGCCAATCGCCATCGGTGCTGCTCTGCACCGGTGGCGATTAGCCATTGGAAAGCCATGTCGACGACCGAAACAGACCTTTACGAACTGCTCGGGGTTAGCCGCGATGCCGATGGCGCGACGATCAAGTCCGCCTACCGCAAGCTGGCGATGAAGCACCATCCCGACCGCAATCCCGGCTGCAACGAGAGCGAAAGCACGTTCAAGGCGGTCAGTGCCGCCTATGAAGTGCTGAAGGATCCGCAAAAGCGCGCGGCCTACGATCGCTACGGCCACGCCGCCTTCCAGAACGGCGGCGGCGGTGGCGGCCACCCGGGCGCGGACTTCGGCGATATCGGCGATATTTTCGAGACCATCTTCGGCAGCGCCTTCGGTGGCGGCGGCCGCGCCCGTCCGCGACGCGGCGCCGATCTTCGCTACGACATGCAGATCGACCTCGAGGAGGCCTTCCACGGCAAGTCGACCGAAATCGAGATCGAAGTCTCGCAGAATTGCGACACCTGCCACGGGTCTGGGGCAACGCCCGGAACCCGTGCACGCACTTGCAACCTGTGTCATGGCCAGGGCCAGGTCCGTGCCAAGCAAGGGTTCTTCGTGGTCGAACGGCCATGCCCCAATTGCCACGGCAGCGGCGAAGTAATCACGTCGCCCTGCCGCGACTGTCGCGGGGAAGGACGGATCGACAAGGCGCAGGCGCTCGAGGTGGAGATTCCTCCCGGCGTCGATACCGGCACGCGCATCCGCCTGTCGGGCAAGGGCGAGGCGGGCCCGCGCGGTGCGCCTCCGGGCGATCTCTACATCTTCATCCACGTCAAGCCGCACGACATTTTCGAACGCGAGGGTACTACGCTTGCCACTCGGGTCCCGATCAGTTTCACCGCCGCTGCACTCGGCGGGTCGATCGACATTCCCAACCTCGATGGCGAGTACGTGACGATCGAGATTCCGGCCGGCATCCAGTCGGGCAAGCAGCTGCGCCAGCGTGGCGCGGGCATGCCGGTATTGCAGGGGCGTGGTCGCGGTGATCTCGTGGTCGAGATCGCGGTCGAAACGCCGACGAGGCTCAGCAAGGAGCAGCGCGCCTTGCTCGAACAGTTTCGCGAACTCGAGACGGGGGACGAGTGTCCCGAAAGCCGCGGCTTTTTCAACAAGTTGAAGGACGCCTTCGGCGGGTGATTGCCAAGCTGCGTGGAGCCGGCGATAAAGCGCGTCCCATGCTGCCCTCGCTGACGATTATCGACGATTTTCTCACCGACCCCTGGGCGGCGCGCCGCGCCGCGCTGGCGCTGGAATATGCCCGGCCGGGTAGCGGCGGTAACTACCCGGGTCGCGATTCTACGAGCGCGCTTCCGGTGGAAGGGATCAACGCCTCGGTCTCACGTCATGTCGGCGTCGAACTGACGGGCGCGAAGGGGACCGAGCATGGTCACTGCCGCATCACGCTGAAATCGGACAAGGGGCGCAGCGGAGTTCATATCGACCCTGCCTTCTATTCCGGCATTCTCTATCTCTCGCGACCCGAGGACTGCGTCAAGCCGGGGGCGGGCGGGACCGATTTCTACCGCCACAAGCGCACCGGGCTGGAGCGCGTCCCTGCGAATGGCGCCGAACTGGCTGCTACCGGATATGACGGTCTCGACGAGCTCGTCGGCGACGTGGTCAACAAGGACACGACCCAGCCATCGAGATGGGAACGCGTGATGCGCGTTCCGATGCGCTTCAACCGGTTGGTGCTGTTCTCGCCCTGGCAATTCCACAATGCCGCGCCGGGTTTCGGCACCGATGCCGAAAGCGCGCGCCTGGTCATGCTGCTCTTCTTCGCCCGCACGAGAGGCTAGGGCAGCCGTTCGACCACTTCCGCGCGGATGGCATCGATGAGCCGCTGAGAACACCGGCCCGCCGCCTGCTCCTCGTCGAGGATTGCGTGGAAGGCCTCGCGCTTGAAGTGACGGCAGGTGTTGTCGTCGAAGGGTTTGACGAGTGTCGAACAGATCAGATCGACCATCCGCTCAGCTCCATGCAATCGACCCCACAAATAATCGTTCTCGCGATAGGCGCGGCTGAAAAAGGCGCCGAAATTATAGAATTCGATGCCTCGCAGCGTCGCTGCGGTCCCCCCTTCGCGAATGCTGCGCGCATCGTCGGGGCTGATGCGGTCGACCTTGACCGGATCGAATTCGGTCAGGCCTTCGTTGCGCAGCAGGGGCAGGGTGGCGACGTCGTAATAGGGGAAACCGAGATAGGTCAGCAGCATCCGCCGACGCAGGTTCTTGGGCATCTGCTCGAGCGCGGCGGCAAGCAGTTCCTCGGCACGGTCGTCGAGGTCGGGCAACAGCCGCTTCGCCTCGATCATGTCGAGCAGCGTGCCGGGATCGCGCATGACGCCTTCCGCCAGGGGCTCGAAGGCCGCGCCCAGCGGAGCGGTTCCTTCCTTCTCGAAATAGAGGGCGAGAATGCGATAGACCGCATCGCGGCCCGTCTCGAGCGCATCGTCGGGAATCTCGGGATCGATTTCCCAATCGCGCGCAAGCCGGCGCGCGAGCAGCCTCAATCGGCGGATGCGAAAGCCGATATCGTGTTCGCGGAAGAAGGCGATCGCCTTGGGAGATGCGCCGCCGGCGGGGGCGGCAAGCGTATCGAGACCGCGCCGCACGAGCTCTTCGCGGAGTACCGCCTCGATCGGCGACGGCTCGTCGAAACCCAGCTTGGGAGCGGCAGTCAGCGTCAGGCGCGCGAGCCGAGAGACTATTCCCGCAAATTTCGCCTGGGCATAGGCATGGAAGGCATAGCCGGCCCGTTCCGCAGCCGCCTGCTGCGCCTTTTGCCGCCAGTTCTTGAGCCTGGGCGGTGTCGGCCGGTCGAGGAACAGCGTGCGTCCGAACAGTTTTTCAACCGCACCGTCGACTTCCGGCCGCAGCGCCGACACCATGCGGCTGAGCCGCTCGGCCTCGCGGCTTTGTTCTTCCAGCTGTTCGAGATTGTCGCGGATGGGCTGTTCGCGCGGAAGTGTCGAAAGCGAGCCGAAGATGGCCGAGAAGAAGCCGACGGGCTCGCTTCTCTCCTTGCCGCTCCCGGTAGTCCGGTCGGGCCGGGGATCGACATAGATGAAGCGCCGGTCGACCTCGCGCTGCGCCGGTCTTCCCTGCAAGGCCGATATGGCCCCGGCAAACGGCTTGTTGACCAGCACCGACCCGTCGATAAGCGATACGTTATCAAGCGTTTCCCGCGCAACATGGACCGGCATGATGCGCTCGAGAAAATCTTCGCGACCGGACCAGGCGCGTTCGGTCAGATCGGAAAGCCGGTCGATTTCCCCTATCCGCAGCGGCGGGAAGGCACCCGGAAAGCTCGCCGTCGAGCGGGCAGCGAAAACGAGTTCGAGCGGGTTCGCCAGGTCGGTTCCGCCCTTCTGCGGTGTCCGCGCGCGGAAGGTGATCGGCATGCGGTGCTCGGTATCCTCGACCACCGGCGGGCTGTGCAGTCGCAGCAGCTCCAGATACCCATGAAAATCGGTCGCGGTCACATAGAGATCGAGCGGATGGCCCGGCGGCAGCAAGGGGTCCTCGATTTCGCTGTCGGCCATCGCCGAGAAGGCGCGTTCGAGCAGTCGTGAAAAGCCGAGTCCCGAAAACGGCGGTTCGAACCAGCGCCCGCGGATCAGATGCGAAACCTTGCGCTCGACCTCCGCCTGCGTCTCGGGAGCGACCTCGTCGGCCAGATCGGTGCCGGGACGGCTGAGCAGCCAGGTCGCAAACGGCTGCGCCCAGATTTTCGAGAAGCGCCATTTCAGCCGTGCGGCGGGATCGACCAGCTCGTCGACATCCGCCACTTCCAGCCACAGGTTGGTCAGCGGCTCGAGCGATTGTCCGGAATAGATTGCCTGTGCGAGAAATACGGTGTTGATCCCACCCGCGCTAGCGCCGCTCATGATGTCGGGCAGCACGCGCAAACGAAGGTCCCTCTCCTCGGCGACCGTCTCGAGCAGGGCGCGATAGACGGCGTCGACACCGAGACGCGGAGTGGCTCCGGTATGGAAGTCCCTGCTCGCCCGGGCGAGTTGCCAAAGCTCGCGCGTGACGCCATGCATATAGACCGCCAGGCTTACCCCGCCGTAGCAGACCAGTGCGATCCTCAATTCCTTCTGGCGCATCGTTCACCGTCATGAAGGGATAAATCGCTTTAGGCAATTGCGTTCTGTAAATGTTCCGTTTAGCGGTGGGCCATGGCCAAGCCCAAGAAACGCTATGTCTGCCAAGCCTGTGGCAGTGTGTCGCATCGCTGGCAGGGGCAATGCGCCGATTGCGCGGAATGGAACACGCTGGTCGAAGATGCGCCCGCCACCGTGTTTTCGATGAAGCACGATCTGTCGAGCGGGGGCAGGGCGGTCCAATTCGTCGAGCTCGACAAGCCGGGTGCCTTACCCACACGCCAGCCCACCGGCCTTGCCGAATTCGACCGCGCGCTGGGCGGTGGGCTGGTGCCCGGATCGGCGATCCTGCTGGGCGGCGATCCTGGCATCGGCAAATCCACGCTTTTGCTGCAGGCCGCTGCAAAGATTGCGCGTGAGGGGCATGGAGTCATCTATGTCAGCGGCGAAGAAGCATCGGGACAGGTGCGCATGCGTGCGGCGCGGCTCGGATTGTCGGATGCTCCGGTCAAGCTGGCGGCGGCCACCGGCGTGCGCGATATCCTCACCACGCTCGGCACGATGGATGCGCCCAAGCTGCTGGTTATCGACTCGATCCAGACCATGCACTCGGACACGATCGAGGGTGCGCCCGGCACGGTCAGCCAGGTGCGCGGCTGCGCCTTCGAACTGATCCGCTACGCCAAGGAAAACGGCGTTGCGCTGGTGCTGGTCGGTCACGTCACAAAGGACGGCAACATTGCCGGCCCGCGCGTGCTCGAACATATGGTCGATGTGGTGATGAGCTTCGAGGGCGAGCGCAGCCACCAGTACCGTATCCTGCGCGCGCTCAAGAACCGATTCGGCGCGGTCGACGAGATCGGCGTCTTCGCCATGGCGGGGGAGGGGCTGGAAGAGGTCGACAATCCTTCGATGCTGTTCCTCTCGGGCCGTGACGAGCCGATGGCGGGCAGCGCCGTCTTCCCCGCTATCGAGGGTACACGCCCGGTGCTGGTCGAGATCCAGGCCCTGATCGTGCGGCTGCAATCGGGGGCGACGCCGCGCCGCGCGGTCGTGGGTTGGGACAACGGTCGCCTCGCCATGTTGCTGGCGGTTCTGGAATCGCGCTGCGGGCTGAATTTTTCCTCTGCGGAAGTCTATCTCAACGTAGCGGGCGGGTACCGACTATCCGATCCGGCAGCCGATCTTGCCGTGGCTGCGGCGCTGGTCAGTGCAATGGCCGACAAACCGCTGCCGCCGCGCAGCGTATGGCTGGGCGAGGTCTCGCTCGCCGGAGAGATCAGGCCCGTCGCGCATGGCGGACTGCGGTTGCGTGAAGCGGCCAAGCTCGGCTTCGATCGCGGTTTCGGGCCGTCGGACGTGAAGGGCGGCTCGTCCAAGCTGACCTTTGACGGATTGGGACAACTGGCCAATCTCGTTGACCGGATAATCGGGAATTCATAAGTCCCGGCCCAAGGAAGGGTAATGACGGGTTTCGACTATTTGGTCCTGCTGATCGTCGGCATTGCCGCGGCGGGCGGCTTCATGCGCGGATTCATGCAGGAAGTGCTGTCGCTCGCCGCCTGGGTGCTGGCCGGTTTCGCCATCCGCTTCCTGCACACGCCGCTTACGCTGGCGCTGCAGGATCATCTGGGCGAGGATATCACCACCTCGCTGTTGGCCTTCGCGCTTCTGCTGCTCATCCCCTATGCCGCGATGAAGGTCATCGCCAATAATGTCGGCAGCGTATCGCGCGGGTCGGTGCTGGGTCCGGTAGACCGGGTTCTCGGCTTCGGTTTCGGGGCCTTGAAGGGCACGGTGATCGTAGTCATCGCCTTCTCGCTGCTGGTGCTCGGCTACGACAGCGTGTGGAGCTACAAGGGGCGGCCGAGCTGGATCACCACCGCGCGGAGTTACGAACTGGTCGATGCAAGCTCGCGGGCGTTGGTCGAGGTGCTGGCCGAGCGGCGGGCGCGGCTGCGCGAACAGGCCGCTGGCGAAGAATGATGGCGGCCACGCGCGCACCCGTCCTCTATTCGCCCGAATTGCTGGCGCTAGCCGTGGAGCTGGCCGATCATCCGCTCGATCGCGAGGCGATTGCGCAGGGCAATGCCCGATCGCGCAGCTGTGGCAGCGTGATCGAACTCTCTTCTGCGCATGACGACTATCTGGCCGAGGTCGGCCTCAAGGTCACTGCCTGCGCCGTCGGCCAGGCCTCGGGAGCCATCTTCGCGCGCGAGGCACAGGGGATGGATGCGGCTGCAGTGAGCGAGATGGTCTCCGCGCTCGCCAGCTGGCTCGAAGGCGACATGCCAAGCACGATTCTCCCGCGCCTCGAATTGCTCGAACCCGCCCGGCCCCATCGTGGACGGCACGAGGCGATCCTCCTGCCGTGGAGAGCCGCGCTGGACGCGCTTTCCAAGCCCTCCGCCCCCCGCTAGACCCGCTTCCCACAACGAAAACAATCGCGAGGGAGGGAGCGCGACATGGCCGAGGGTGCCGCCACATTGCAGAGGGAGCCGACCGAAAAGGAAATCCGTCTCGTCATCGCCGCGAGCAGCGCGGGGACGGTCTTCGAATGGTACGATTTCTTCATCTACGGCACGCTGGCCGGGCTGATCGGCGCGGCCTTCTTCCCGAGCGACAACGAAACGCTCGAGATCCTGCTGGTATGGGCCGGCTTCGCGGTCGGTTTCGGCTTCCGTCCGCTGGGTGCGATCCTGTTCGGTTTCCTCGGTGACAGGCTGGGGCGGAAATACACCTTCCTCGTTACCGTCACGCTGATGGGGATCGCCACGGCGGGTGTCGGCCTGATCCCCAGCGCGGCGAGCATCGGTCTCGCCGCACCGATCATCGTCATCTGCCTGCGCATCCTGCAGGGGCTGGCGCTGGGCGGCGAATATGGCGGCGCGGCGATCTATGTCGCCGAGCATGCACCGCCCGAAAAGCGCGGATTCTACACCAGCTTCATCCAGGCGAGCGTGGTCGGCGGGTTCGTGCTGTCGATCGCGGTGGTGATCGCCTGCCGCGCACTGATCCCCGAACAGGATTTCCTCGACTGGGGCTGGCGCATTCCCTTTCTGCTGTCGATTATCCTGCTGTTCATCTCGCTGTGGATGCGCCTCAAACTGTCCGAAAGCCCGGTCTTCCAGGCAATGAAGGCCGCGGGCGAAACCAGCGCCAATCCGTTCAAGGAGAGCCTGACCTATCCGGGCAATCCCAAGCGCATTTTCGTCGCGCTGTTCGGGATCACCGGAATCCTGACGACGATCTGGTACACCGCGTTCTTTTCGGGCCTGTCCTTCCTGCGCGGACCGATGCGCGTGGATGAGAGTGTGGTCGAATGGATGCTGCTGATCGCGGGCACGATCTCGATGAGCTTCTACATCGTCGTCGGCAAGTGGTCCGACAGGGTCGGGCGCAAGAAGCCGATCATCATCGGTGCGATCGCCTCGCTCGCGCTGCTGTTTCCGATCTTCTGGGGCATCGGATCGCTCGCCAATCCGGGGCTGGAGCAAAGCGCGCGCGCTGCGCCTGTCACCGTCAGCGGTGCCGCTTGCGAGTACGATCCCTTCGCCGAGGTCCAGGCCAGTCCCTGCGGCCGCGCGCTGCAGGATTTGACCGCGCTGGGCGTACCCTATTCGATCGGCGAGGCGGATGCCGCCGAAGTCACGATCGGCAGCGAAAGCTACAGCTACGAAGACCTGCCCGACGAAACGCGCCGGGCGATCATCCAGGCCTGGCTCAAGACCAATGGCTACGACTTCGCGCGCCAGACACCGCCTTTGACGAGCATCCTCGGGATCATCGGTCTGCTGCTGGTACTCGGCGTGTTGTCCGCGCTGACCTATGGTTCTGTTGCGGCGCTACTGTCGGAGATGTTCCCGGCCAAGATCCGCTACAGTTCGATGTCGATCCCCTACCACATCGGAGCGGGGTATCTCGGCGGCTTCCTGCCGCTGATCGCCGGCTATATCGTGGCGATGACCGGCAATGCCTATTCAGGGCTCTGGTACACCATCGCCGTCGTCGGTTTCGGCCTGATAGTCGCCTGGTGGGGCCTCCCCGATGGTCCGCCGCGCGATTTCAAGGATAGCGGGCAGGATCCGCCCGCATCGCCGGTCCTTCCGTGAGCTTCCGATGACCGACCTCCCGCCGCCGACCCTGCGGCTGCGTATCGACAGCGGCGCGTTGGCCAGCAACTGGCGCGCACTCCACACGCTGTCCGGAAAGGCTCGCGCGGGGGCGGCTGTAAAGGCCGATTGCTATGGTCTGGGCGGGGACCGGTGCGTGCCGGTCCTGCGCGACGCGGGTTGTCGTGATTTCTTCGTCGCGCATTGGAGCGAGGTGCCCGCTGTCCTCGCGCATGTCCCGGCGGATCGGATTGCGGTGCTTCACGGGCCCCTCACTGCGGATGAGGTCGGCTATGCGCGCGCTACGGGTGTGCGTCCCGTCATCGACAGCCTGCGGCAGGCGAAACTCTGGAACGAGGGCGGGGGCGGACCCTGCCATTTGATGATCGACACGGGCATCAACCGGCTTGGCATTGCCCCTGCAGAAGCGAGCGATCCCGCGATTCAGGCGCTCGATGTCGACGTGGTGATGAGCCACCTTGCCTGTGCCGACGAGGACAGCGCAATGAACGCGCGCCAGCTGAACGCATTCCGGGCCTGCCTTCCGATAGTGTCACATGAGGAGGCCAGCCTCGCGAACAGCGCGGGCATTGCGCTGGGTAGCGACTATGGTTTCGACCTCACCCGGCCGGGCTTGTCGCTATACGGCGGGATCCAGCGCGCGGAGCTGGAAGACAAGATCGGGCAGGTGGTCCACCCACAAGCCGCGCTGATCCAGACCCGCGAGATCGATGCGGGGGAGACGGTCGGGTACAATGCCACCTTCACTGCAAGGCAGCGGATGCGGGTGGGTGTCGTCTCGCTCGGCTATGCCGACGGCATCCTGCGCAGTTGGGGCGGTGCGCATTTCATCGCGGGCGATCGCCGCCTTCCGATCCTCGGCAAGGTGTCTATGGACATGATCGTCCTCGATCTTTCAGAGGCGCCCGAGCTCACCGAAGGCGACTGGGTCGAACTGCCCTATCACCTTCCCGATGCTGCGCAGCAAACCGCTGTTTCGCAATACGAACTGCTGACCTTGCTGGGCAATCGCTTCGGTTGACCTTTGCGTCATGTTGCGCCGCAGTTTGTGCACGTGCTAAGCCTCGTCGCAACGCACAATTGGGAGCAGGCGCACATGGCCAAGCGGACCGCCGAAGGCGAACCGATCATCATCAAGAAATACGCCAACCGGCGGCTCTACAACACGGATACCAGCAGCTACATCACGCTGGACGATCTGGCGAAAATGGTCCGCGAAAATGTCGATTTCCATGTGCTCGATGCCAAGACGGGCGACGATATCACGCATACCATCCTGACGCAGATCATCGTCGAGGAGGAAAGCCACGGCACGCAAATGCTGCCGGTCAGCTTCCTGCGCGATCTGATCAGCATGTACGGCAATTCGATGCAGGCGATGATGCCGAGCTATCTCGAAGCGAGCATGGCGAACTTGCGCAAGAACCGCGAGCAGCTCCAGGCGGCCTTCGCCAAGGGGATCGAAAGCAATCCGCTCGCCAAGATGGCGGAGGCCAACTTCAAGATGATGCAGAACGCGGCCGAAGCGTTCATTCCGGGCAATCGCGCCACGCCCCGGAAAGATCGTGGCGCGGACCAGTCGGACGAGCTGGCGCAGATGCGCAAGCAAATGGCGGAAATGCAGAAGAAGCTCGACGAGATGAGCAAGTAGGCCAAGCCTGCCAGCTCGGTTCGTCTCCGGCGTAGTCGAGAGACTGGCTGGCAGAGCAAATTGGTGTCTCGACTTCGCTCGACACGAGCGGCTAGGGGCGATGCGAATTCAACTTTGAAGTGAGACCGCACCGTGGCCCAGATCCGCCATGCCTTGAATGCACGCCGCGAAGAAGATTTCGCCGCATGGTACCAGGAAGTCATCAGCGCTGCCGAGATGGCCGAGGAATCGGGGGTGCGCGGCTGCATGGTCATTCGGCCGTGGGGATTCGGCATATGGGAGCGCATGCAGCGTTTGCTGGACGACCGGATCAAGGCGACAGGTCACGAGAACGCCTATTTCCCGATCTTCATTCCGCTATCGAACTTCGAGCGTGAAGCGAAACACGTCGAAGGTTTCGCCAAGGAAATGGCGGTCGTCACGCATCATCGCCTTATCGCGGATAAGGATGGTGGGCTGATACCCGATCCGGAAGCCAAGCTGGAGGAACCGCTGGTCGTCCGCCCGACTTCCGAGACCATCATCGGCGATGCGATGGCTCGCTGGATCCAGTCCTGGCGCGACCTTCCCTTGAAACTCAACCAGTGGGCCAATGTCGTGCGCTGGGAAATGCGCACGCGCATGTTCCTGCGCACCAGCGAGTTTCTCTGGCAGGAAGGCCACACCGCCCACGCCGACGAGGCCGAGGCGAAGGAGCACACGCTCACCATGCTCGAGGTCTATCGCGCCTTTGCGGACGAGGATCTGGCGCTGGCCGTCATTCCCGGCGAGAAGCCCGAGAACGAGCGTTTTCCCGGCGCTCTCGAAACCTGGTCGATCGAAGCCATGATGCAGGACGGAAAGGCGCTGCAGGCCGGCACCAGCCACTATCTCGGCACCAATTTCGCGCAGGCGAGCGGGATCAAGTTTCAGAACCGCGAAGGCAGCGAAAGTCTTGCCCATACGACGAGCTGGGGCGTCTCCACCCGGATGGTCGGCGGCGTTATCATGACCCATGGGGACGACGACGGCCTGCGCTTACCCCCTAAGATCGCACCGCAGCAGGTCGTGATCCTGCCGATGCTGCGCGACAAGCCCGAGGACAAAGCCCTGATCGACTATTGCGAGGCGCTGCGCGCGACGCTGGCGAGCCAGAACGTGCTCGGCGAGCCGCTGCGCGTGCTGCTCGACACGCGCCCCGGCAAGGCCGCGCAGAAGCGCTGGGACTATGTGCGCAAGGGTGCGCCGGTTATTGTCGAGGTCGGCGGCCGCGACATGGAGAACGGCGTCGTTAGCCTGCTGCGCCGCGATCAGCTATGGAACGCGGAAACCGGCAAGCCCGCCTTCCAGAACCCCACGCGCGAGGTTGCCGGGCAGACCATCCCCGATATCCTTGCCGACATGCAGAACGCCCTGCTGACGCAGGCCGCCGAACGCCGCGATGCGAACATCACCCGCGGCGTCACCGATTTCGCCGAGGTCGAGACACATTTCGCCGCCTCGCGCTATCCGGGCTGGGTCGAGGTCCAGTGGTCGAAGCCCACGGGAGACGCGCTTGACAAGGTCGTCGAGCGCCTGAAGGAACACAAGCTCACCATCCGCAACGTGCCGATGGACACCGCACCGGCCGACGGCACTTGCATCTTCACCGGCGATGCGGCGGTCGAGCGCATCCTGCTGGCCAAGGCCTACTGACACCGACCGTTCGTATCGAGCGGAGCGCGGAGCGTGTAGGCGAGATACTGCTGCGCTGTGCCAGAGTGTCTCGACTTCGCTCGACACGAATGGGGAGGCTGACGCAGTGAGGCGGAAGAGGTGACATGTCGCCTGCCCATCCCCATATGGCGCGCATGACAAAAAAGAACAAACATCGGCGGCCCAAGGGACTGCCGAGCAAAGAACAAATTCTCGAATTCATCCAGACCTCCGACACACCTGCCGGCAAGCGCGAGATCGCCAAGGCATTCGGGCTGAAGGGGCAGGAAAAGATTGCGCTGAAAAAGCGCCTCAAGGACATGGCCGAAGAAGGCCTGATCGACGGCAAACGCACTGCCTATCACCGGATGGGCGGCGTGCCCAAGGTGACCGTCCTCAAGATCGTTGCGATCGAAGATGGCGAACCTGTCGCCGAGCCCGAGAACTGGGCTCCGGACAACAAGGAAAAGCCGCCGCGCCTGATGGTGAAGGAAAGCAAGAAGATGGCTGCGCTCAAGCGTGGCGACCGGATTCTTGCGCGCAATGAAGAAACCGAGCGCGGGTGGCGCGCGACGCCGATGAAAAAGCTGCCCGCGCGCACCGAAGGTCTGATGGGCGTCGTCGAAAAGGATGGCAGCGGCAATTACTGGCTCGCCCCCGTCGACAAGCGCGTGCGCGACAGTGCGCCCATCGGCGATGTGGGCGAGGCCAAGGAAGGCGAGCTGGTGCTGGCCGAGCGCATGGGCAAATCCGCCCGCTCCAAGGTCAAGGTCGTCGAGGTCATCGGCGACCCGCTTGCGCCCAAGGCCTTCAGCCTGATCGCCATCGCCAAGCACGGCATCCCGCACATCTTCTCGCAGGAAACTATCGCCGAGGCGGAGCGTGCGGTCGACCTGCCGCTTTCGCCCGACCATCGCGAGGACCTGCGCGACATACCCATCGTTGCGATCGACCCCGCCGATGCCCGCGACCATGACGATGCGATCTGGGCCGAGCCCGACGGCAAGGGCGGCTACTGCGCGATCATCGCCATCGCCGACGTCAGCTATTACGTCCGCCCCGGTGGCGCGCTCGACCGCGAGGCGAGGAAGCGCGGCAATTCGGTCTATTTCCCCGATCGCGTCGTGCCGATGCTGCCCGAAGTGCTGAGCGCCGACGTCTGCAGCCTCAAGCAGGACGTCGACCGCGCGGCGATGGCCTGCCACATCCATATCGACAAGGACGGCAAGGTCAGCGACTGGCGCTTCACTCGCGCGATCGTGCGGCTCGCAAAGAACATCGCCTATGAGGATGCGCAGGCCGCCATCGATGCCGGCGACGCGCCCGAATACCTCCAAAACTTGTGGGGTGCGTGGAAGCTGCTGTTCAAGGCGCGGCAGGCGCGCGATCCGCTCGATCTCGAACTGCCCGAACGGCAGGTCCGGCTCAACGACGAGGGTGTGATCGAGGAGATCGCCGTACGCGAACGGCTCGATGCGCACCGCGTGGTCGAGGATTTCATGATCGCCGCCAATGTCGCCGCGGCGAAGGCGCTCGAGGCCAAGGCCGCGCCCGTCGTCTACCGTGTGCACGAACAGCCAAGCCGCGAAAAGCTGCTCGCCTTCCGCGAGTATCTCGCCACGCAGGGCAAGAAGTTCGCGCTGGGGCAGGTGATCACGCCGGGGCTGTTCAACCGCATGCTCAAGGACATCGCAGACCCGGCCGAAAAGGCGCTTATCATGGAAGCGGTGCTGCGGAGCCAGACGCAGGCTTTTTACGGGCCGCAGAACGCGGGGCACTTCGGCCTCTCGCTCGGCAGCTACGCTCACTTCACCTCGCCGATCCGCCGCTATGCCGATCTGCTGGTCCACCGCGCACTAGTCGATGCCTACAAATTGGAGCAGCCCAAGCCCAAGCTGGACCTGCCCGATACCTCGGGCCTGTCCGACCGCGACAGGACCGCGCTGCACCAGATCACCGATGCGATCAGCCAGACCGAACGCCGCGCGATGGAGGCGGAACGCGACACGATCGATCGCTATGTCGCGGCATGGCTCTCGGGCCGCGTGGGCGAGACGTTCGATACGCGCATCACCGGCGTTCAGGGCTTCGGCTTTTTCGCCACGATCGAGAAGCTGGGCGGCGACGGGCTGGTCCCGGTCAGCACGCTGGGCCGCGAATATTTCAGCTACGACGAGAAAGCGCAGAAGCTGATCGGCGAAAGCAGCGGGACCGAATATGCCGTGGGCGACCGGCTGAAACTGAAGCTGGCCGAGGCCAATGCGCTGACCGGTGCCCTGAAATTCGAAGTGCCCGACAGCGATGGTTCGGGCATCGAACCGCGCGGCAATCGCGTTCGCGCGAAGAAGCGCACGCATCAGAAGCGTGGCCCCAAGAAAGGCACCGGCGCCCCGCGTCAGGCGCATGCGCAAGGCAGGCGCGGCCGACCGGGTAACATCCGCCATCAGGGCCGCAAGAAGAAGTAACGGAACGCACCGGGCTGGCTGGTCATTGGAGGGACAAAGGAGATACCATGCCCCAACTCGTTCCCGGCCAGCCCGTCCCCGATCTCGACCTGCCGCTCACCATCGATGCGCGTTTCGAACTGTCCAAGCAGGCGCCCGACGCCTTCACCATGCTGGTGTTCTATCGCGGCAAGCACTGCCCGATCTGCAAGAAATATTTGAACGAACTCGGCAGCAAGCTCGACAAATTTACCGAGAAGGGCATCAACGTTTTCGCCGTGTCGATGGACAGCCCCGAGCGCGCCGCCGTCAGCCACGAGGAATGGGACACTGGTGACCTGCCAATCGCGCATTCGCTGAGCGAGGAGGCGGCCCGCGAATGGGGCCTTTACATCAGTGAAAAGCGCGAGGGTAGCGAGGAACCCGACGTCTTCTCAGAGCCGGGCCTGTTCCTGGTCAAACCCGATGGCACGCTGCATTTCGCGGTGGTCCAGAACGCGCCCTTCACGCGCCCCGATCTCGACGACTTGCTCAGCGGTCTGACCTTCACGCTGGAAAACGACTATCCGACGCGCGGAACGCTGAGCTGAGCGGTCAGGCGAGCGCGTCGATCTGTTCGCGGCTGAGACCGCCGGGGACGAGGTAGAGCGGGCAGGGCAGATGCCCGGCATGGCCCGCGAAATGCGTCACCAGCGGGCCCGAGCCGCCCTCGGCGCTCGTCGCCAGCACCAGCGCGGCGATATTTCCGTGTTCCTCGATATATTTGCGGATCACGTCGGCGGGCGGACCGGGGCGCACCGCGATGGTGGGCATCTTGCCCATTTCGCCGAAGATATTCCCCGCCGCGCTATTGGCCATGACCTCGGCGCGTTCCCGCGCTTCCTGTTCGATCGTCGCCTGCACGCCGCCGAACGCGTTGAAGGTCTGCTGCGGCACCAGCGCGAGGATATGTACCGATCCGCCGGTCTTCTGCGCGCGCAGCGAGGCGAAACGCAGCGCGATCCTCGCCTCCTCGGTCTCGTCCATCACGACAAGGTATGTACGCATAGTGCTCCCCGGCTCCCTTGCGCGCGACCTATCCGGTAATTCGTATTCTGCGCAAGGACCTTGCGGCGCACCGACCTTTTCGCCAGAGGTGCCTTCGAACTCACTCCCCAGCGAGGACGTAACGTCACAACCATGCCCACGCCGATCAAGATGCCCGCCCTGTCGCCCACCATGGAGGAGGGCACGCTCGCCAAATGGCTGGTGAAGCCGGGCGACACGGTCGAAGCCGGCGACATCATGGCCGAGATCGAGACCGACAAGGCGACGATGGAATTCGAAGCCGTGGACGAAGGCACGATCGCCGCAATCCAGGTCGAGGAAGGCACCGAGGGCGTGAAGGTCGGCACAGTCATCGCCATGCTCGCCGAAGAGGGTGAGGATCTGGAGGAGGCGGCCGCGGCGGCGCCTTCCAAGGATGCGCAATCCGATGCCGACCGGTCCCCAGCGGAGGCTGGGGCCTCAAACGATGACGCGCAACCGAAGGAGGCCCCTGCCTCCGCAGGGGCTCGGAAAGAGACGGCTCCCAAACCCTCGGGCGACCGCATCATCGCCTCGCCACTGGCCAAACGCATTGCCGAGCAGAAGGGTATCGACCTGTCCTCGATCGAGGGCAGCGGTCCCAACGGCCGCATCGTCAAGGCGGATGTCGAGGGCGCCGGAACCCCAGCGAAGGCTGGGGCCTCCAGCAGCCAGGCGAAACCGACCGAGGCCCCTGCCTCCGCAGGGGATCGGGTCCAAAGCGATCTCGACGCGCCTTACGAAGCGACCAAGCTCAACAATGTCCGCAAGGTCATCGCGAAGCGCCTTACAGAAGCCAAGCAGACCATCCCGCACATCTACCTTACCGTGGACGTGCGGCTCGATGCGCTGCTCGACCTGCGCAAGCAATTGAACGCCTCGTTGGAGGCGGACGGCGTTAAGCTGTCGGTCAACGATCTGCTCATCAAGGCGCTGGCCCGCGCGCTCCAGCGCGTCCCCGCCTGCAATGTCAGCTTCCAGGGCGACGAGCTGTTCCAGTATGCCCGCGAGGACATTTCGGTCGCGGTGGCCGCGCCCTCGGGCCTCATCACCCCGATCATCCGCGATGCGGGCAGGAAGGGCCTCGCGCAGATCAGCACCGAGATGAAGGAACTGGCGGGCAAGGCGCGCGACGGGAAGCTGCAGCCGCATGAATTCCAGGGCGGTACCGCCTCGCTCTCCAACCTCGGCATGTTCGGCACCAAGCAATTCGACGCGGTGATCAACCCGCCGCAGGCGATGATCCTCGCGGTCGGCGCAGGCGAGCAGCGTGCGCATGTGATCGACGGCGCGCTGGGCGTCGCCACCGTGATGAGCGCAACGGGCAGCTTCGATCACCGCGCCATCGACGGCGCCGACGGCGCGCAATTGATGGAAGCTTTCCAGCAGCTGGTCGAAAACCCGATGGGGCTGGTGGTTTGACCTCTCCAACTCCGACTAGCGAGCATGCTCGCAAGTCTGCGTATCCTCTCCGACAAGCGGAGAGGAATCAGGCACCTCCCTCCTCTCCCCTTGCGGGAGAGGAAGGGGCCCGCCGCGCAGCGGTGGGAAGGAGAGGGGGAAAGCGCAATCTCCTGCCATTGGCAAAACGAATGCGCCGCGAGCCGACCGAAGCCGAACGTCGTCTATGGTCGATCCTCCGTGGAGGTCGAATGGCTGGTGCGAAATTCAAGCGGCAAGAGCAGCTGGGCGATTACATTGTGGATTTCGTCTGCTTCAAGGCGCGGCTGATCGTCGAAGCGGATGGCTCACACCACATCGATAGCGACGCGGACAAGGCCCGCGATGCCTGGCTCACCTCGCAAGGATTTCGAATCCTTCGGTTTTGGAACAATGACATATTGCAGGATAGCGACGCGGTCGCTGCTGCGATTCTGGAAGCGGTAAGATCCAATGCCTGACCGCGCCCCCCAGATCCGCGTCACGGCCATGCCGACCGACCTCAACCCCTATGGCGGGGTGTTCGGCGGGTGGCTGATGAGCCAGATGGCGCTCGGCGCGGGCTCGCTCGCGAGCCGCGAAGGGCAGGGCAAGGCGGTGGTCGTCTCGGCAACCGATTTCGCCTTCCCCGGCGCGATGCAGGTGGGCGACGAACTCTCGGTCTATTGTGAGATCGCCGCGACGGGCAACACCTCGCTCACCATCACCGTCGAGGCCATCGCCCGCGAGCGCAATGGCGAGGCCGAGACCAAGGTGGCGGAGGGCACGTTCAAATTCGTCCTGCTCGACGAGAACGACCGTCCGCGAGCGATTTCGGAGCGGTGGGCATGATCGCTGTCCTACAGTGCGCCGATCGTGCCAGGGTGTCTGCATGATCCGTCGGCCGCGCCTTGAACCCTGCACCCATCGAACCCCAGATTCCGCATCTGTGACCCGAGGCTTTTTTGCGCTTGGACCGTGTAACAGGTGTAACATCATTCAGGCTTGAAAGGCTTAATCTGAATGGCTGATACTCAATACGACGTCATCGTTCTCGGCTCCGGACCCGGCGGCTACGTTGCGGCGATCCGCTGCGCGCAGCTGGGCCTGAAGACCGCCATCGTCGAGCGCGAGCTGCTCGGCGGCATCTGCCTCAACTGGGGCTGCATCCCGACCAAGGCGCTGCTGCGCTCGGCCGAGATCCTGCACTACGCGCAGCATGCGAGCGACTATGGCCTCAAGATTGCGGGCAAGATCGAGGCCGACCTCGAAGCCGTGGTGAAGCGCAGCCGCGGGGTGGCCAAGCAGCTGAATCGCGGCGTCACCGGGCTGATGAAGAAGAACAAGATCGCGGTGCATATGGGCGAGGGCACGTTGACCGGCCCCACCAGCCTCACCGTGAAGGGCGAGAAGGGCGAAGAGAAGCTCAGCGCCAAGCACGTGATCGTCGCCACCGGCGCACGCGCGCGCGACCTGCCGTTTGCCCCTGCCGACGGCAAGCGCGTGTGGACCTATCGTCACGCCATGACCCCGCCCGAAATGCCCAAGAAGCTGCTGGTGATCGGATCGGGCGCGATCGGGATCGAGTTCGCCAGCTTCTACAACGACATGGGCTGCGAGGCGACCGTGGTCGAAATGCTCGACCGGATCGTGCCGGTGGAAGACAAGGACGTCTCCGCCTTCCTCGAGAAGAGCCTGACCAAGCAGGGCATGTCGATCATGACCGGCGCCGGGGTCGAGGACCTCAAGGTTTCCGACAAGGGCGTGAAGGCCAAGATCAAGAACAAGGACGGCAAGACTAGCGAAACCGAGTTCACGCACTGCATCGTGGCCATCGGCATCGTGCCCAACACCGAGAACATCGGGCTCGACAAGCTGGCCGAGATGGATCGCGGCTTCATCCAGATCGACGATTACGGCCGCACCAAGTCGAAGGGGTTGTGGGCCATCGGCGATTGCACGCCCGGCCCCTGGCTGGCGCACAAGGCCAGCCACGAGGGCGTCACCTGCGCCGAAGCCATCGCGCAGGAGCTGGGCAACAAGGACGTTCACCCGCACCCGCTCGACCGCAACAACATCCCCGGATGCACCTATTGCCACCCGCAGATCGCCAGCGTCGGCATGACCGAAGCCAAGGCGAAGGAAGCGGGCTACGAGGTCAAGGCGGGCAGTTTCCCCTTCATCGGCAATGGCAAGGCCATCGCGCTGGGCGAGGCGGAAGGCCTGTGCAAGACCGTGTTCGATGCGAAGACCGGCGAACTGCTCGGCGCGCATATGGTGGGCGCGGAAGTGACCGAGATGATCCAGGGCTTCGTCGTCGGCAAGACGCTGGAGACGACCGAGGCGGAGCTGATGCAATCCATCTTCCCGCACCCGACGATCAGCGAATCGATGCACGAAAGCGTGCTTGCGAGCTACGGGCGCGCGCTGCATATTTGACGAGGCGAGGTCTAGGGGGAGGGTGCGACAAGAGTGACGAGCTTCCTGATCCTCGCCTTCATGATCCTCGTCGCCGGCGTGCTGGCGGTGCCGCTGGCGAGCCGGTTCGGGCTCGGTTCGGTGCTCGGCTACCTGCTGGCAGGCATGGCGATCAGCCCGCTGCTTGCGCGGTTCGATGTCGATGTCGAGGCGCTGCAGGTCTTCGCCGAGTTCGGCGTGGTGATGATGCTGTTCATCATCGGTCTCGAGATGGAACCCAGGCGGTTATGGGCGATGCGCGGCAAGCTGGCCGGGCTGGGCGGCGGACAGGTGCTGCTGACCACGCTGATCATCACCGGGATTGCGCTGATCGACAGCCAGCCCTGGCAGACCGCGCTGGCGATCGGGATGGTGCTGGCGCTCAGCTCGACCGCGATCATCGTCCAAACGCTCACCGAGAAAGGGCTGCTGAGGACCGAGGGCGGAGAAGCCAGCTTCTCGGTGCTGCTGGTGCAGGATGTGGCGGTCATCCCGATCCTCGCGCTGCTGCCGCTGCTTGCCGTGCCGGAGCTTGCCGGCGCTGCTGCGGCGCATGGCGGGGGCGGCGCGCATGGCGGTATCGACCTCACCGCGCATATGCCGGGATGGCTGGCCGGCGTGACGCGGATCGGCGCGGTGGCCGCAGTGATCGCCATCGGCATCTACGCAATCCGTCCGCTGTTTCGCTATATCGCCAAGGTGAATTTGCGCGAGCTGTTCACCGCCGCGGCGCTGTTGGTGGTGATCGGGATCGCGCTGCTGATGTCGCTCGTGGGGCTATCGCCCGCGCTCGGCGCCTTCGTGGCGGGCGTGGTGCTCGCAACCAGCGAATACCGCCACGAACTCGAAAGCGACATCAACCCGTTCAAGGGCCTGCTGCTCGGGCTGTTCTTCATCACCGTGGGCGCGGGGATCGACTTCGTACTGGCGAGCACGATCTGGCAATCGGTGGTCTTCTGGGCGGCAGTGACCATCGCGGCCAAGATGGCGGTGCTGCTGGTCGTCGGCTGGCTCTACGGCCTGCGCCGCCAGGCACTGTGGCTGTTCTGCCTGAGCCTGCCGCAGGCCGGCGAATTCGCCTTCGTGCTGATCGCCTTCGGCGTCGCCAATGCCGTGTTCGACCAGGCCTTTGCCGACCAGTTGCTGCTGGTCGTGGCGCTGACCATGCTCGTCACCCCGCTGTTGTTCATCCTATACGACAAGCTGATCGCGCATGCCTACTGCACCGGCCAGGCACCCGACGAGCCCGACCCGATCGACGAGGAGAACCCGATCATCATCGCCGGGCGTGGGCGGGTCGGCGGGATCGTCGATCGCATGCTCGACGCTGCAGGGCACCGCGCGACCGTGATCGACTACAACAGCCAGCATCTGGAAAACCTCAAGAAGTTCGGCATCACCACCTATTACGGCGATGCAACGCGGCCCGACCTGCTTGCGAGCGCCGGGATCGAGCGTGCGCGGATCCTCGTCGTCGCGCTCGACGAGCGCGAGCAGATCGACAAGCTCGTGCGCTATGCTTGCGACAACTTCCCCAAGCTCCACGTCGTCGCCCGCGCCAAGGATCGCGACCACGTCTACCACCTGTGGGCGATGGGCTGCCGCGACATCATCCGCGAGACCTACGACAGCGCCTTGCGCATGGGCCGTTCGGTCTACGAGGCATTGGGGCACGACCGGCAGGCGGCGATCGCAATGGCCGACGCCTTCGAGGAGATGGACCGCACATCGATGCGCGAAGTCGCCGATGCCTATCGGCTCGACATCCCGCCCTATGAGAACGAGGAACTGCTCGCCAAGATCAGGGAATTGAAGGCCGAGTGGGACCCCAAGCTGCGCGATGCAATGGACGAGATCGCGCAGCGCGGCCGCTGATGCGCAACCGCTTGCCGGCTCGGGCGTTGGGGCTGAAAGGAGATACCAATGACGAACCCCAACAGGGCCCGGCAGCAGGACGACAAGGACGCCGCCGCAGAATCCGGCGACAGCGCGATCATCAAGGATCACCGGGCGCTGAAGAACCAGTCGGCGGTCGATCCCGCGGACTATCCGAAGAAGGACCGTCAGGCGCAGTCGCTGATTCGCAAATCCGGGGAAGAGAAGGAATAGCTGGCGGACAGGGTGGGATTCGAACCCACGAAGGGCTTGCACCCTTGCCGGTTTTCAAGACCGGTGCATTCAACCGCTCTGCCACCTGTCCGCGAGCGCGCCCTCGCTAGTCACATCGGCGAAGATTGTCACGCCCTAGCGGGAACATCGACAAGAGGTTCTTGGTATTCGGTAAATGACACTTGCCGTTAAGCTTCGCTCTGCGACAATCGCCGTATGATTTCACGCCGCTTGCTCGCCGCCCTCGGGGCGCTCGCCCTCTCTCTCCCCGCAATGCCGGCACAGGCGCAGGGCAGCCTGAGTTTCGATGCCTATCTCCAGTTGCTCATTGCCCGGGCACGCGCCGAGGGCGTCAGCGAGACCACGTTGCAGCGCATGACCGCCGGGCTCGAGCCGAATTATCGCGTGATCGAACTCGACCGCGGCCAGCCCGGAGCCCCGACGCGCGCGGGCTATCCCGCGCTTGCCCCCTATATCGCGCGGCATGTAGATGCGGCGCGTATTCGGGGAGGGCGCGATGCGCATGCAAGCTGGTCGCGCACCCTTCGCGCGATCGAGCGCGAATATGGCGTGCCGAGCGAAATCCTCGTCGCGATCTGGGGGCACGAGACCGCCTATGGCGCGGTGAAGGGCGGGTTCGACCTGTCTCAGGCGCTGGCCACGCTGGCCTGGGAGGGGCGGCGGCGCGATCTGTTCGCGGGCGAATGGGTGGCGCTGATGAAGGTTGCCGACAAAGGCTATTCCAGAAGCGAGTTGAAAGGCAGCTGGGCGGGCGCCTTTGGCAATCCGCAATTCCTTCCCTCCGTCTATCTGCGCCTCGCAGCCGATGGCAATGGCGATGGCCGCGCCGATATCATGAACAACGGGGCCGACGCCCTGGCATCGATCGCCAACTATTTTCGCGACTCGGGTTGGCGGTCCGGGCAGCCGTGGGGTGTGGGTGCCTATGTCCCCTCCGGCTTCGACGTCTCGGCCTATCGAACCCGGCTGGTCGCGCCGGTCTGTTCGCGCGTCCACGGGCGCCACAGCGTCTACAAGACCGTGCGCGAATGGCGCGATCTGGGCGTGCAGCCCCAGCGCGCGATCGACGACGATGTGTTGGTGACTCTCTTCCAGCCCGATGGGCCGGGGACAGCGGCGTGGTTGTTAACCTCGAATTATCGGGTCATCCTCGAATACAACTGCTCGAATTATTACGCGATGAGTGTGGGGCTGCTGGCCGATGAGATTGCCGAATAGGATCGTTTTCGCTGCATTGACGGGGCTTGGCGCGATCGGTCTCGGCGCATGCGCGAGCACTGCGCAGACGGCGCCGGCACCGGCGACACGCTCGATCGAGAACGGTCCGGCAGCGGATTACCCGATCGTCCTCGGCGATCCGTTTACCATCGATGGCGTGACCTACACGCCGGTCGATACGCTCAATTACGACCAGGTCGGCTACGTGACGGGAGACGACCCCGGAGCGATGGGCGTGACCGGCGCGCATCGCACGCTCCCCTTGCCGAGCTATGTCGAGGTTACCGCGCTCGATACGGGGCGGACCATCCTCGTGCGGCTCGAACGGCGCGGTCCGATGACCAACGACCGGCTGCTGGCCCTGTCGAGCGCGGCGCTGACTCAGCTTGGCGTGCGCGAGGGCGCCCCCATCCGAATGCGCCGGGTCAATCCGCCCGAGGAACACCGGGCAGACCTGCGCGCGGGGCGAGAGGCGCCGTTGCGCATGGATACGCCTACGGGCCTGCTCGAAGTCCTCAAACGGCGCCTCCCCGCACGCGGTTCGGCTCCGCTGGGCGATCCACGCCAGACACAGGTCAGCGGGGTCGTGCCAACGCCCGGCACCATCGCCACGCTCGATTCCGACGAGGAGGCCGCCGTGACTGCTGCCGCACCAGACGATGTGAACGAGCAACCTGTCGCCCCCGCGCCTGAGGTCTTACGCCCGCAATTGCCGATGGCGGTCGATGGCGGTCCGGCGCGTGCACCCGTGATGGTTCCGACCGACCCGGACGGCCGGTTTGCCGTCCAGCTTGGAGCCTTCGCCATACGTGGGAATGCCGATCGCCTGGCCCGCGAAGTTCAGGGCTATGTCGAAATCAGCGGCAGTCTTGCGCTGGTGAGAGTCGGACCATTCGCAACCCGTGGACAGGCCGAGCAGGCGCTCGCCAAGCTCCGCGAGCGCGGTTATAGCGACGCCCTGATCCGATTTATCGACTGATACGCCGCGGCTCTCGCCCGGCACGGGAGCACACTTGCGTTACTGCGTGAAATCGTTGGCTGCCCTCGCAACGGCAATGCTCGCGGCGCCGGTGGGTGCCCAGAAACCGCCTGCACCAGCGGTTCCGAACGAAAACGATGCACCGATCGCCTACCTGCTCGATGCATCGAGCGGACAAGTCCTGTTCGAACGCGATATCGACCGGCGTTTCATGCCCGCCTCGATCACCAAGGTGATGACGACATTCCTCGCTTTCGAATGGATGGAGGAGGGGAGGATTTTTCCCGAACAGGTCTACGGCATCAGGCCGGAAACCTTCCGGCAATGGAGCCGCAAGGGATCGACCATGTTCCTCCCTGCCGATGCGCGGGTCACGGTGGATGACCTGATACACGGTGTAACGACAGTATCGGCCAATGACGGCGCAATCGTCCTAGCCGAAGGGGCGGCCGGATCGGTCGAGGACTGGGTCGCGGCAATGAATGCGAAGGCCAGTGAAATCGGGATGGCGAACAGCCATTTCGGCAATCCCAATGGCTGGATGGACGAGGGCAGGACCTTCGTGACCGCGCGCGACCTGGGCACTCTGGCTCAGGCCATGGTGACGCGTCATCCGTCAAAATATCGCCATTTCGTCGGCGCCAGCGAACTGAAATACAACGGAATCGCGCAGCGCAACCACGATCCGATTTCGGGCGTGGTGCGCGGCGCCGACGGCATCAAGACCGGTTACACCAACCAGGCTGGCTTCGGTTTCCTGGGATCGGCGCAACGCGACGGCAGGCGACTGATCATGGTTGTTGCCGGAAGCCCCGGAAGTCGCGAACGCGCGCGTGCCTCGCGATCCTTGATCGAATGGGGTTTCCAGGAGTTCGAGGGCAAGACCCTCTTCGCCCCCGAGGCACGGATCGCGAGCGCCCGCGTGCAGGGCGGCGGCGCTCCCGAGGTGGGGCTCGAGGCGCCGAGCGGCGTGCGGATTTCCATACCCAAAGGGACCAATCCCGAGGTCGCCCTTTCGCTGCGGTACGAAGGCCCCTTGCGGGCGCCCATCGCCCAGGGTGAGCAGGTGGCCGAGCTGGTCGTCGCGATCGCCGGGATGCCCGAACACCGCGTACCGCTGGTGGCAAGCGAGGAAGTGCTCGATGCGACGATGCTCCAGCGCGTGTTCAACGCTTTCCGGAGTTGGATTACGTGAGCCGCGGTCGTTTCATCGCGTTCGAGGGCGGCGAGGGCATGGGCAAATCGACACAGGCCCGCCTGCTTGCCGAACACCTGCGCCAGCGCGGCCTGACGGTCGAACAGACGCGCGAGCCGGGCGGCACGCCGGGTGCCGAGGCAATCCGCGAGCTTCTCTTGGCACCGCCGGGCGAGGGATGGACATTGGAGGCAGAGGCATTGCTCTTCGCCGCAGCGCGCGCCGACCACGTGGCGCGCAAGATCCGTCCGGCGCTCGATCGCGGGACCTGGGTGATTTGCGACCGTTTCCTCGATTCGAGCCGCGCCTACCAGGGCGTTGCGGGCGGTCTCGGCGATGACGCGGTAAGAGCACTGCATGAATTCGGAAGCGCCGGTCTGCTGCCCGACCTTACCATCGTGATCGACGTGCCGACCGCCGATGTCGCCGACCGCCTCGCCGCGCGGGATGGCGCCACCAGCGATGCCATCGGCGGGCGGACAGCCGACTATCATGCCGCGGTCAATGCGGCTTTCCTCGACTTTGCGCGTGCGGAACCGGATCAGTTCGCGGTTGTCGATGGCAGCGGCTCGGTCGAAGAGGTGCACCAACGGGTTCTCGAAACGGTTGGCTACCGCCTGGCGGGGACCGGGTGATGCTGCTCGGGCACGATGAAGCCTGGCGTGAATGGCGCAAGGCGATGGCCGGCGAGCGGATGCACCATGCATGGCTGCTCGCCGGGCGGCGCGGCGTGGGCAAGGGCAGCTTCGCGCTCGCCGCGGCACGCGAACTCGTGGGCGCGGCGGATGGGGAGGGGGCGCACCATCCCGATATCCACACGCTCACCTATGCGCCCAAGGACGACAAGGAAGAGCGTAAGCGCGCCGACGGCAAACCCTTCGAGCTGGCGCGCAGCATCCGCATCGCGCAAATCCGCGCGATGCAGTCCCGCCTCGGCACGCGTCCGACAATGGGAGAGCGGCGCGCGATCATCATCGATCCGGCAGACGACCTCGAACGCAACGCGGCCAATGCCCTGCTCAAGAGCCTCGAGGAACCGCCGGTCGGGACCTATTTCCTGCTGGTCGCGCACAGTCCCGCACGGCTCCTGCCGACGATCCGTTCGCGCTGCCGCGTGCTGCGGTTCCCGACCGTTCCCGATTCCGAGATGGACCGGCTGCTGCGCGACCTTTCGCCCCAGGCCGACGATCCAACCCGCGCGGCCGCGATTGCCGCAGCTGCCGGATCGCCGGGCGCCGCACTGCAATTCGTCGACATGGAGCTGGGCAAGGTCGCGCAGGCGATGCGCGATATCCTCGAGCGCGGCGACGCGGATTTTCGGTTGCGCGGCACGCTTGCCGGACTGATCGGCGCGCGGCCCGATCGCGATCGCATCCGCGCGGTACTCGAACTCGCGCGTTCGGTGGTCGCTCAACGTCTCGACGGCGCGATGGCCGACCCAGGGCCGATTATCGACACGCATGGTGAGCTCGTCCGGCTCACGGGCGAGCAGCCGACCTATAATTTCGATGCCGGACTGCTCGCGATGGAAATCGGTACCTTGCTCGCGAAGGCGGCTGCGGCTAGCGAGC
This sequence comes from Erythrobacter sp. AP23, assembly GCF_001542855.1. GTDB lineage: Bacteria > Pseudomonadota > Alphaproteobacteria > Sphingomonadales > Sphingomonadaceae > Qipengyuania. The sequence goes on from NZ_LNBY01000001.1 coordinate 433,916, forward strand.
GGGCCGATGGCTGAACCCTATTACCTTACCACCGCGATCCATTATCCAAATGGCAAGCCGCATATCGGCCATGCCTATGAGACGATCGCGGCCGACGTAATCGCACGCTTCCAGCGCCTGCGTGGACGTGAAGTGCGTTTCCAGACCGGCACCGACGAGCATGGTTTGAAAATGGCCCAGAAGGCGCGCGAACTGGGCAAGACCCCGCGTGAGCTGGCGGATGAAATGTCCGGCCATTTCAGGGAGCTGTTCGATGTTTTGAACATCTCCTACGATCGGTTCATCCGTACTACCGATGCCGACCACCATCGCGCCAGCCAGGCCATCTGGCAGGCGATGGAGGCGAAAGGCGACCTCTATCTCGACCGCTACGAAGGCTGGTACTCGGTCCGGGACGAAGCCTATTATGACGAGAAAGAACTCGTCGAAGGGGAGGGGGGCGAAAAACTCTCGCCCCAGGGCACGCCGGTCGAATGGACCGAGGAAGAAACATGGTTCTTCCGCCTTTCGAAATATGCCGAACCGCTGCTCGAATTGCTCAACACACCGGGCTTCCTCGAACCGGCAAGCCGCCGCAACGAGATGATCGCCTTTGTCGAGCGCGGCCTGCAGGACCTCTCCGTCAGCCGCACAAGTTTCGACTGGGGCGTGAAGGTGCCCAATAGCGACGACCACGTAATGTACGTCTGGGTCGATGCGCTGACCAACTACATCACCGGCGTAGGCTACCCCGATGGCGGCGAGTTGTGGGACAAATTCTGGCCCGCCGATCTCCACCTGATCGGCAAAGACATCGTCCGCTTCCACACGATCTACTGGCCCGCATTCCTGATGAGTGCGGACCTGCCCTTGCCGAAAAAGGTCTTCGGACACGGCTTCCTGCTCAACCGCGGAGTCAAGGAATCGAAATCGGCCGGCAATGTGACCGATCCGATGGAACTGGCCGACAAATTCGGCGTCGATGCGTTGCGCTATTTCCTGATGGCCGAGGTTACCTTCGGACAAGATGGAAGCTATTCTGCGGAAGCGCTTGTAAACAAGGTGAATGCCGAGCTGGCCAACAGCTTCGGAAACCTCGCGCAACGCACGCTTTCGATGATCGCCAAGAACATGGACGGCAAGCTCGAGACCTTCGAGCCGGAGGGTGACGACAAGGCGCTGCTCGCCAAGGTAGGCGAAGCGTGCGCCGAAACCTTGCCGCGCCAATTCGATCGGCTCGCCTTTTCTGTCGGGATCGATGCCTGGCTCAAGGCCGTTTATGCCTGCAATGCCTATGTCGACGAGCAGGCGCCCTGGGCGCTCAAGAAAACCGATCCGGAACGCATGAAGGCCGTGCTGCAGACGCTGTTCATCGCCATTCGCGACCTCGCCATCGCGATCCAGCCCGTGGTGCCGGAAAAGGCCGCTGCGGTACTCGACCAACTCGGTGTCGATGCACATCGTCGCAGCTATGCCGATCTCGCCGATGCCGGGTGGTTCCACGCTCTTGTCTCCGCCGGGCACGCGATCGCCAAACCCACCCCGGTATTCCCGCGTCTCGAGTTACTGGCCGAGGAGCCGGCCTGATGCTGGTCGACAGCCATTGCCACCTCGAATACGAAGGTCTGGTCGATGACCAAGCCGGTGTGCTCGATCGCGCACGGGACGCGGGTGTTCAGGCTTTCCTCAATATCTCGACCAAGCGAGCGGAGTGGGGTCAGGTCGTCGGCACGGCGCAGGCCAAGCCCGATGTCTTCGCCAGCGTCGGGATCCACCCGCACCATGCGGACCAGCATCTCGACCTGACCCGCGAAGAATTGCTCGAGGCGACCCGCGATAACAAGGTCGTCGGTATCGGCGAAACCGGTCTCGACTATTTTTACGACCATTCGGACCGCGAGGCGCAGCAGAGGCTTTTCCGCCTCCACATCGATGTGGCGCGTGAGGTTCAGCTACCAGTGATCATCCACACGCGCGATGCGGAAGAGGACACGCTGGCAATCTTGGAGGATGAATTGGGGAAGGGGGCCTTCCCCGCGCTGATCCACTGTTTCACCGCCTCGGCCGAGTTCGGCGAGCGTGTGCTCGACCTCGGCCTATCGGTTTCTATCTCGGGCATCGTCACCTTCAAGAACGCGAAGGACTTGCAGCATTTCGCCAAGGGCATTCCCCAAGGCCGGCTGCTGGTCGAAACCGACAGCCCGTTCCTCGCCCCCGTCCCGCATCGCGGCAAGACGTGTGAGCCAGGTTACGTGCGTGACACGGCGCAGTTCCTCGCCGATCTGCGGTCCGAAAGCCTCGACGAATTGGCAGGCTACACCACACGAAACTTCTACACGCTGTTCAATAAGGCGTCCGCATGAAGCTGCTGATGCTCGGCTCGGGCACCTCGACCGGGGTGCCGCGGATCGGCAATGACTGGGGCGAATGCGATCCCCGCGAACCGCGCAACCGCCGCTCGCGTGTGTCGATCATTGTCGAGAACGACACGGGCCAGAAGATACTGGTCGACACCTCGACCGATCTGCGCGCTCAATTGTTGGCCAATGGAATCGCAAAAGTCGACGCGGTCTTCTGGACGCACGACCATGCGGATCATTGCCACGGCATCGATGATCTGCGCGTGATGCGCTACGATCGCAGCAACCCATTGCCCGGATTTGCCAGCAAGGTCACCTGCGAGCGGCTGCGCCGGCGTTTCGACTACGTCTTCGAGGGTCAGTTCGGCTATCCTACAGTGATCGGGCTCAAGGATATCACGAGTGTTCAATTGGTTGCGGGTTTCTCCTTCGACCATGTCGAGATGCCGCACGGGCCGGTCACCAGCACCGGTTTCCGCTTCGAAGCGGATGGCAAGTCGATTGTATACGCTACCGACTTCAGCGAGATAACGCCCGCCATGGTCCGCTGCTTCGAACGCGCCGACATCCTCGTTGTGGACTGCCTTCGCAGGCGACCGCATCCCACGCATGCCAATCTCGACATGGCCCTTGAGCTGGCGCGCAAGGCCAAGGTTCGCAGGACGGTGCTAACGCATATGGACAAAAGCATGGACTATCGCAGCCTATGCGCCGAGGTCCCCGATCACGTCACGGTCGGGTATGACGGACTGGAGATGGTGGCATGAACGAATATCAGATCGTTTCCCTGGTCTCGCTGGTCGGCTTCCTGATCTTCATCGCGTCGGGCTTTCGTTCGCACAATGTGGGATGGAAGAAAGGCTTCTTCATGGCGGGCGCGTGGGCAGGGATCTTCGCAATCGTGATCCTGTTCATCGATATGGTGCGCTAATCGCACTTTGGGCATCGATTGGGTCGCGTGGCGATGGAGCACTGGCGTAGAGAATACGCCGAGAATTCCGCTATTTCTGGACTTCCATATCCGCGCAGCCATCCGCAGTAGTGGGAACGCCATGACGCTTGCGGCGAATGTCGAACGCAACCGCCTTCAAGATCGAGACGCCCATCAGGGCCACGACGAAACTGAACGGCAATGCTCCGATGATCATGGTGATGCGGATCGCCTCGATCCCGCCCAGGATCAGCATGCTCCCCACGATGAAGGCCAGCGCTGCGCCCCAGAATAGGATGTGAAAGCGGCGAGCGCCTTCGGTATCTCCCGCCCCGTTGATCGTGTTGACGATCAGGATTGCGCTGTCGGTCGAAGTGATGAGGTAGGTCATCAGCAGGACAACGACGAGGCCCGAAACGATCGCGGCGATCGCAGGATCGAGTAGCACGGCAAGCGTGGCGTAGAGCTGGTCGGAAATGACGGTATCGACGATTCTGCCTTGCGCGGCTCCGCTGAGTTCGAGATCGATCGCGGTACCGCCGACGATGGTCATCCACACGAAACACATGAGCGAGGGTACTAGGATCACGCCCAGAACATATTCACGGATCGTCCGGCCACGCGAGATGCGCGCGATGAACATCCCGACAAAGGGTGCAAAAGCGATCCACCACGCCCAATAAAAGACCGTCCAGTCGAGCTGCCATTGCACCAGTGCAGCGCCGAATGCGCCGCCGGGCTCGAACAATGTGAGCGAATTCGGCACGAGCGTGCGCAAATAATCCCACAGGCCTACACCCAGCAGCCGGAGGCCGAAGAAGCCCGAACCTGCGATGACGAACAGGGCCAAGAGCGCGAATGACAGGCCCATATTGAGGTTCGACAGCCATTTGATTCCTCGGCCCACGCCCGACAGAGCGCTGAGGGTCGAGGCACCGATGAGGATTACCAGGGCCACGATGATCGCCATGGCCGAAGATGAACCGTCGGGCTCGAGCAGCCAGTCGCCAAGCCCGAGGCGAGAGAGGCCGGCCACGAATTGCTCTACGCCGAGACCCATGGTTACGGCCACTCCGAGAATGGTCGCGACGACCGCGACGATATCGATCAGGTGACCCCATCTGCCCGACAGATGCAGCCCGAACAGCGGTGCAAGCGCCGAGCGAACCGTGAGCGGCAGGTTGCGACGATAGGCGACATAGCCAATCGCCAGGCCGACCAGCGCGTAGGTTGCCCAAGCGGCGAACCCCCAGTGCAGGAATGTGAAGGTATAGGCAGAGCGTACCGCCTCGGCCGATCGCGTCTCGATCGAGCCGCGGATGATCTCTGGATTGTCCGTGAAATGCGCCAGCGGTTCGCCGGTCGAATAGGTTAGCAATCCAATACCTATGCCGGCTCCGAACAGCATCGCGAACCAGGAAAAACGCCCGAACTCCGGCTTCTCGCCCGGATTGCCGATGGGCAGGTTACCAGACTGGGGAACAAGGGCCAGCATGAAACAGGTGAACATGAGGAAAGCGACGAGATAGACGTACCAGCCCGCGAAGGAGGCGATGATGTTCGAATTGGCGGCGGTCAGAGTCTCGCTTGCACTGACCGGGAAAAATATCGCCCACATAATCAGCAGCGAAACGATCACCTTGGAAGGGATCGTAACCGCCCGACTGAAGCCATCGTAGAAACCGCGGTCATGCGTTTCGATCGGAAGCTCGACCAGGGGTGGCGCAACCGGAGTGTCGCTTCGGGCTGTCATCGGTCAGAATTTCCTCTTGGATTGTGGGTGCCGTCTTTGGCGCTGTCGCAATTCGCATGGCGGCGCGAGTTTTGCGATAGCTAGTCAGCATAGAAAGCGAGATTGGCAATGCAAATGACGCGGTTCACGGCTGAAATTTTATGGGGCTGACGCCAATCAGCCGGCATCCTGCGACGTTCTATCGTTCGCCCCAGCCAACGTTTCCCGACATCGTGCATTTAACATAATATATGTTATCGTCGCAGTAGTCAGGATGGGGATGGTGTCGCGCGTGCTCTATCGCGCTCCTGCCCCACTGGCTAGATTGGCCCGATGTCCGACCAGACCGACAGACTGCTGAAGATCATGGCGCGGCTGCGCGACCCGGAAACGGGATGCGAATGGGATACCGCCCAGAGCTTCGCGACAATCGCGCCTTACACGATCGAGGAAGCCTACGAAGTCGCCGACGCCATCGAGCGCGCCGACATGGACGAACTGCGCGGCGAATTGGGCGATTTGCTCTTCCAGGTCGTCTTCCACGCCCGGATGGCCGAAGAAAGCGGAGCTTTTCGTTACGAGGACGTCGCTCGGGACATTTCGGACAAGATGGTTGCTCGCCATCCGCATATCTTCGGCGACGAAGGCGGCGTTATGGAAGATCGGCGCTGGGAAGACCTCAAGGCGGCCGAGCGCGCGGCTTCCGGCGCGACGAGCTCCATGGATGGCGTGGCCAAGGCGCTCCCGGCGCTGCTTCGCTCGCACAAACTCCAAAAACGAGCGGCACGCGTCGGTTTCGAATGGCCCGATGTCGAAGGACCAATCGCGAAGCTTCAGGAAGAAATCGAAGAACTCGACCAGGCGAAGACGGACGAAGATCGCCTGATGGAGGCCGGCGACGTCCTATTCGCCGCGGTCAACATTGTGCGCCGTTACGGCGTCGATCCCGAACAGGCTTTGCGCGCCTCCAATGCAAAATTCGAAAGGCGCTTCAGGGAGATGGAGAAGATAGCTGCAAGTGAGCAAGAGGATTTCTCTCGTCTCGATCTGGATTCGCAGGAAGAATACTGGCAGCGCGCCAAGCGCGAGATAGGCTAGCCGATCGCCTCGAACTGGCCCAGCTCCTTGGGATTGAGCCGCACCGTAATACGCCGCACAGCGCCGCCCTCATCGTCCGCGACATCCTCGATCACTTCCCCATGGGCATGCAGCCAAGCGATCCTGCGACCGTCGCTGGCCGGAACCTCGAAGGTTTGAAGCGAGGCATTGCGGGTCAGCATTTCCCCAAGCCGTTCGAGCAGGAGGTCGAGGCCCTCGCCCGTTACGGCAGATGTGGCGACGATATGCTCATCGGCCTCTACCTGCGCAGCCAGATCGTCTGCGGCTTCGGGGGTTAGGCGGTCCCATTTGTTCCAGACTTCGAGGATCGGTATCGAGGCATCCTCCCCCTCCCCCCCGACGACGTCGAGGTCGCGCAGGACCTGCAGCACTTGCGCCTTCTGCGCAGCAGTTGAAGGGTTCGAAATGTCGCGCACGTGACAGATGACATCCGCCGACGTCACTTCCTCCAATGTCGCGCGAAAGGCCGCGACGAGCTGTGTGGGCAGGTCTGAAATGAACCCGACCGTATCCGAGAGGATCGCCTTCTCGACCCCCGGCAAGGCAATCGCGCGCATCGTCGGGTCGAGAGTGGCGAAAAGCAGATCCTCCGCCATCACGCCTGCCCCTGTCAGGCGATTGAACAGCGTCGATTTGCCCGCATTGGTATAGCCGACCAGCGCGACTACCGGCCACGGCGCACGCTCACGCCGCTCGCGGTGCAGGCCACGCGTCTTGCGGACCTGCTCCAATTCCTTGCGCAGGCGGCCCATGCGCTGGCGGATCATTCGCCGGTCGGCTTCGATCTGCGTTTCGCCCGGCCCGCCGAGGAAGCCGAAACCGCCGCGTTGGCGTTCGAGGTGGGTCCAACTGCGCACCAGGCGGCTTTGCTGGTAATCGAGATGCGCCAGTTCGACCTGCAGGCGCCCTTCCGCGGTGGCAGCGCGTTCGCCGAAGATTTCCAGGATCAGCCCGGTTCGGTCGATCACCTTGCGCCCGAGTTTTTCCTCGAGATTGCGTTGCTGAATCGGGCTGAGTGCCCCATCGACGACGACCAGTTCGGCCTCGTTCTGCTCGCAGGAGGTCCGGATATTGTCGACCTGCCCGGCGCCGAACAGGAGATTGGGACGCACGTCACGCACCGGCAGGACGAAGCTTTCGGCGATCACTATCCCGATCGCGAGAGCAAGTCCCTCCGCTTCCGCGAGGCGCGACTGGGCATCGAGGTCGTAGGCCATGCCACGGATATCCGGACACACCACGAGGGCCCGCGCCCCGCGGGAGACCTCGCCCATCAAATCATCGTCGAAACTCAGCTGTCGTCCTCTTCCCAATCCTCGGTCAGATCGACCGGAGTGGCTGGCTGGACCGTCGATACGGCGTGCTTATAGGCCAGTTGCACATAGCCGTCGCGTTCCAGGAGCATGCAGAACAGGTCGTAAGCAGCGATTTTGCCCTGCAGCATCACGCCGTTGACGAGAAACATCGTCACCTGTGCTTCGGCCTGCCGTACGCGACTGAGGAAAACGTCCTGCAGCAGGCGCTGCTTGGCACCCGAGCCCTGGCTGACGAACTGGCTGGTATCGATCGGCTGCGCGGGCATGATGGTGCTGATCGCGTGCTTGTAGACCAGTTGCGACTGGCCGTCGCGGCGCAGCAGGATCGAGAAATTGTCGAACCAGGTTACGATGCCCTGCAGCTTGACGCCCTTGACGAGAAACATCGTCACCGGGGCCTTGTTCTTGCGCAACAAATTCAGAAACGCGTCCTGCAGGTTCGGAGGACGGTTACCCTGCCCGCTTTCGGGCGGTTTTGAACGCGGTCGTGCCGAGAGTGTTCGATCGCCGGACATGTCTTTTCCCGTTTCTTGGCGGCCTTTCGAAAGACCGCAATCTGGGCGCCCACCACGCCCGAGTGTGTTCGCCAATCGGTAGGAACATAGGTATCGTGGAAGATAATCTCAAATGGCGCAACGTATTCCTGATTGTGTCAGAGAACGCGCAACTTGGGCCGTGCGCATCAGTTCTTGCGATCGGCACCTTTGCGTTCGACCATGCCGAGCAGCTTGAGTTTGCGATGCAGCGCCGATCGTTCCATGCCGATGAAATTCGCGGTTTTGGAAATGTTTCCGGAGAACCTGCGGATCTGCACGGTAAGATACTCGCGCTCGAAATTCTCGCGCGCTTCGCGTAGCGGGGCGCCCATCATCGCTCCGACACCGCCGTTTCCTCCGGCCTTCCCGCCCAGCACCTCTTCGGGCAGCATGTCGACCTCGATCTGCTCGAGGTTTTCGCGCGGCGTCAGGATGATGGTGCGTTCGACCACATTGCGCAGTTGGCGCACATTACCCGGCCAGTCATAGGCTTGAAGCGCCGCCATCGCCTCCTCGCTGATCGTGGGCGGACGCAAACCCTGCTCGGTCGCATAGCGGGCGAAAAAGCTGTCGGCGAGCGAGGGTATATCGTCGCGTCGCTCGGCGAGTGATGGAACCTCCACCGGGACCACGTTGAGGCGATAGAAGAGATCCTCGCGAAAGCGCTTTTCCTCCATCTCCGTCGCAAGGTCGCGCGACGTGGACGAAACGACCCGAACATCGACGCCGATCTGACGCGTGCCGCCAACACGGACGAAGCTCTGTTCGGTCAACACCCGCAGGATGCGCGCCTGGGTGGAAAGCGGCATGTCCGCCACTTCATCGAGAAAAAGGGTGCCCCCATCCGCCGTCTCAAGCAGGCCCGGCCGAACCAGCTTTCCTTCGGCTTCTTCTCCGAACAGCTCCTCTTCGAAACGTTCGGGCGTGATGCGGGCAGAATTCACGATCACGAAGGCCTTATCCGCCCGATGGCTCCAGCTGTGCAGCAGGCGCGCGGCGACTTCCTTACCGGCCCCCGCCGGGCCGGTTACGAGAACCCGACTGCCAGTGCCGGCAACCCTCTTGAGCGTCGCCCTAACCGCGTTGATGACCGCGGAATTCCCCGTGAACTCGTCTCCCTGAACAAGGTTTTCGCGCAGACGCGTGTTCTCGCGGCGCAGGCGCTCGGTCTCCGTCGCGCGTTCCACGAGGTGGAGCAAGCGCTCGGCTTCGAACGGCTTCTCGATGAAGTCGACAGCGCCGCGGCTGACTGCGCTGACCGCGGTATCGATATTGCCATGACCGGAAAATATGATCACCGGCAGGTCCGGTTCGCGTACCTTGATCGCGTCGAGCACCTCCAGCCCGTCCATCGGGCTGCCGTGCAACCAGACGTCGAGCAAGACGAGGCTCGGCCGCTTTTCGTCGACCGCATCGAGGGCCGACGTACTGTCACCGGCGGTGCGGCATTCATAGCCTTCGTCGCTCAGCACTCCGGCGACCAGTTCGCGGATGTCACGTTCGTCGTCGACGATCAGAATATCCAGCGCCATGCGTCCCTATCCTTCTCTTCTCATACTTGCCTGCGCATCGCCAACGCTGGCGAGCGGGTCGCGCGCAAACCGCATCGTCACGCGCGTGCCCCCGGTATCGACCGAGGTGAATGTCATTTCGCCGCCATGTTCCTCGACGATCTTGTTGACGATCGCGAGGCCCAGTCCCGTGCCCTTCTCGCGCGTGGTGACATAGGGATCGAGGATGTTTTCTCGGTCCTGTGGCAAGCCGATTCCGTTGTCCTGGACCGATACGGCCAGTGCCTCATCGTCGGATTGGACCTCGACCAGAATCTTCCCGCGATAGTCAACATCCGCGGACTGCGCCTTAGTTTCGATCGCCTCGTAGGCGTTTTTCAATGTATTGGTTAGTGCCTGGCCGAGTTGATGCCGGTCGCATTGGATGCGAATGGGGCCGCCATCGGGCGCGATGAGCCGGTAGTCGATTTCCGGATGTGCAACCTCTTGGAGGAACAGCGACTGGCGCACCAGGTCGAGCGCATCCTCGGGCCGAAAGCTTGGCTTCGGAAGCCGTGCGAAGCTGGAAAACTCGTCCACCATTTTACGCAGATCGCCAACCTGTCGCACGATCGTGCTCGTCAATTCGTCGAACAGTTCGCCATCGCTTTCGATCTGCTTGCGATAGCGGCGCTTGAGACGTTCTGTGGCGAGCTGGATCGGAGTCAGCGGGTTCTTGATTTCGTGTGCGATACGCCGCGCGACATCGGACCAGGCGGCCTGTCGCTGGTCGAGCAACTGGCGCGTGATATCCTCGAAAGTGATCACGTGCCCGTCACTTTCGCGGCCGATCTTCACCGCAAGTGTCAGCAATTCGCCGTTACGGTTATGCGATACGACTCCCTGCGTCAGCCCCGCCTTCACCATGGCACCGATCTGAGGCGCCAATTCGTCGAGCGTTCCCGGCGGGCTTCTCACACCCGTGTCCTGGCCGAGCATGGATTGCGCCGGGGCGTTCATCAAAAGGATGTTGAGATCGCTGTCGACCGAGATCACGCCCGCACTGACCGATTCCAGCACCGCTTCGATGAAGCTGCGGCGCTCCTCTAGCTCCGTATTCGCGGACAGAAGCGCATCGGTCTGCTTTTCGAGCTGTGCGGTCATCCGGTTGAAGGCCCGGTTGAGCAGGCCGATTTCATCCGCACCAGTGCGCCCCTCGACCCGTAGCGCAAAGTTACCCGCGCCCACCTTGTCTGCGGCTGCGACGAGGTCTGTCAGGGGTTCCACCTGACGGTCGGCAAACCGCAGCGCGAACCATACAGCCAGTCCGACCAGGGCCAGCGATACGAAGAATAGCGCGAGATTGAAGCGTAGCTGCAGCGCGCGAGCGCGCTTGGTCAATTCATCATAGGCGGTCGAGATAGAACGCGCCGATTGCCAGCTGCGAAAGGTGCCCGCCTCGGCATTGCGCGCGGTGTAGAGGTATATCCCGGCCTCGCGGTCGATCGGCGCGACCGCCTCGATCCGCTCGGGACTGCCACGTACCGCTACTTGCGCCCCGCCCGAAAGCTGCGCCAGCGAATCCTGCGCGAAGGCTCGGGGGTCGCTCTCCTCGTTGAGGCCATAAACGACAGCGGTGCGCATCGTCGCGTCGGGCATTGCCTGCAGGATGGCGCTCTCGATGACATCGCGCGGTTCGGCCTGGTACTGGTAGACGAGCGCGAAATTCGGATCGGTCACTTGTACCCGACCGAGAATCGCGCGCATGTCCATCGCCATCGATATGGTCTCGTTGGCCAGATCGAGCTGGTTCTCCTCGTAATAGCCCTCGGCAAGCTGATTTGCATTCTCCATCAGCCCTCGCGAATCGTCGGAGAACCAGAAATCGACGCCGGACTGGAACAGGAAAGCCGCGAATCCCGCCACCAAGAGCGTCGGCACGGCCGCGATCATCGAGAAGAAAAACACCAGCCTGACATGCAGCCGCGCCGTGCTCCCCGCAGCGCGGCGTAATGCTATGCGGCGACCTGCGAGGACGAGCAGTGCCATCGCCGGGACGAGCGTGCCGATGAGCAGGCCCGCGACTTGTCGCGAAGGCAGCAGAGCGCCGTTGGGTGGGGCGTTGGTGAAGGTAGCCCAGGTGCTCGCCACCATCACGAGGAAGGCGACGGCGGCCAGCGCTTCGATATAGGCGAAGATGTTCTGCCGCCGTGCCGTCACGACGAACCTGCGCCACCAGCGCGGCGTCTGCCGCCTCGTTCCTGCTACGCTCGTCGCCATCGTGGCGCGCTTACAACTGCCCTGTTGCACATTTGCAAGTACAAAATCGACAAACGGAGGTCCGCACCAGCCGCAGTGCTGCGACTAACGCCTACGCGCGAATGCTTCCGGCGCGATGTCCAGTTCCGAGAGCCTCTTGCGCAGCGTGTTGCGATTTATGCCCAGAAGCCGCGCTGCACGCAGCTGATTGCCCTCGGTGCGTTCGAGAGCGAGTTCGAAGAGCGGCTTTTCGAAGGCTGCCAGTGCGGCGTGATACAATGCGCCATCGGCCGGGCGGGCGCTCTCGATCCACGCTTCCACGGCTGATTCGAGGCCGACCCTGTCGTCCCCTTCGTCGCGGGGTTTGGTAGGCGGAAGGATATCGTCGACCGCGCCTTTGTCGATCGTGTCTTCGCGTGCCATCAATGCGAGACGGAACACAGCATTGCGCAATTCCCGCACATTTCCCCGCCATTCGCGCGCGGTGAGCGCTGCAATGGCATCGGCACTCGCCACCCGGGCAGGCAAGCCCTCATCCGACGCCTGGCCGAGGAAATGCCGCACCAGCGCGGCGATATCCTCGCGGCGCTCGCGCAGGGGAGGCAGGTGGATCGGCACCACATTGAGGCGATAATAGAGGTCTTCGCGGAACCGGCCATCCGCAATCATCGGTGCAAGGTCGCGATTGGTTGCTGCGACGATGCGGACGTCGACCCCGATTTCCTGTCGCCCGCCGACCCGGCGGATGGTGCCCGATTGCAGAGCGCGCAGAAGCCGAGTTTGCGCCTCGGCCGGCATGTCGCCGATCTCGTCCAGAAACAGTGTCCCGCCATTGGCCTGTTCGAACTTGCCAATCTGCTGGCCGATAGCGCCGGTGAAGGCACCGCGCTCGTGTCCGAACAATTCGCTTTCGAGCAAGTCGTGCGGGATGGCCGCCATATTGACTGCGACGAACGGACCGGTCTTGCGTGCGCCGAGCTCGTGGATCGCTTCGGCGACGAGTTCCTTGCCGGTGCCGCTTTCCCCGGTAATCAACACCGTAAGGTCGTTGCGCAGCACACGGGTGATCATGCGGAATACGCCCTGCATCGCCGGGCTCCGCCCGATCAGGGGCAAGGCGCTGTCCTCACCCTCGCCCACATTCTCCGGGGCAGGTCGGCTGGCGACCGCCTGCGCAACCGCCTGTGTCAATTCATCGAGATCGAACGGCTTGGGGAAGTATTCGAAGGCATCGCTGTCGCTGGCGCGGACCGCCGTATCGAGTGTGTTCTGCGCGGACAGGACGATTACCGGGACATCGGGCGCGAGAGCGCGGACGGTATGGATCGAGGCAAGTCCGTCACCATCCTCGAGCATAACATCGGTGAGAATGACGTCGAATTGGTGTTCGGCGAGCAAGGCGTCGCGTTTGGCGAGGCTTTCGCAAGTCGTTACGTCGAAGCCTTCCTCGCGCAGGGCCTCGGTAATGACCGTGGCAATGCCCTTGTCGTCCTCGACCAGCAGAACTGAGTGCGTCATCGTTATCCCCTAACCCACGACCGGCAGGTTAATGCGGAAATGCGTTAGCTCCGCACGATCGTCGCGCTCGTGCGAGATGCGACCACCCATGTCGCGCAAGAGCTTGCGGACGAGGGCGAGGCCCAGACCCTGGCCGTGCGGCTTGCTCGAAACGAAGGGTTCGAAGACATGGTCGCGCAACGCCGGATCGATCCCCGGACCGCTATCGGTAACAGTGATTTCTATAGGCAGGCGCGTCGCCTTTCCCAGGCGGATGGTGTTGAACACCAGACCGCTGACGAAGCGAGTTCGAACGATGACGGGCTGGTCCCGATCCTTGCTCGCATCGCAAGCATTGGCGATCAGGTTGATGAGTACCTGCTCGAGCGCACCCTGGTCGGCGGCCACGGGCGGGAGCGAGGGGTCGAACTCCTCGACCAGCTCGCAGGGCTCGCTGCGCCCTGCCCTCACAGTGGCCATGGCGTTGCGGATCGCTTGGTGGAGGTTGCAGGGGCCGGTGATCTCGACCGGCTTTGCTCCCAGCTGCTGCATGCGATCGATCAGCCCTGCGATGCGGTCCACTTCGGCCGAAATCATCCGTGCGAGCGGCTTGTCCTTGCCGGCCGCCCGGCGGGTCAGTAGCTGGCTGGCCCCACGAATGGCGGATAGGGGGTTCTTGATTTCGTGCGCCAGGACGGCAGGCGCGCGGAGCTCGACCCGCTCGGTCTCGTCCTCGTCATTGTCCTGCTGGCCGGCATCGGAGAGCGTGACGACCCGCCATCCCGCAGCCCCGTGCATCGGCGAACTGCTGATGTTCACCCGGCGGTCTCCGATCGACGTCGCTATCGTGACACCGCGCGCTATGACTTGCGAGTCGGAGGTCGAAAGCTTGTCGCTCAGACGCTGGTCGGAAATCCCCACCACGTCCCAGATCCGCTTTTCGCACAACTTGCGCGCGCTGCGGCCTAGCATTTCTTCCGCCGCGTGGTTCGCTTCGACGATCCGGTCGTCCTCGTCGAGCAGCAGGACGGCGAAGATCAGCGCGGCGATCTGGGCACGCGCGTCGGGTGCGCCGACAGGCGTGCTCACGCGGCCCGGCGCCGGAGGAACGGTTCGTAGAAGCGTTCGATTTCCTCAAGAACCTTGGCAGGATCGTCGATGAAATTGACAAAGTTTCGGAACTCGGCGGAACCGTGCATTCCCTTGGTGTACCAGCCCAGATGCTTGCGCGCGATCTTGGCTCCCACTCCCTCGCCATAATGGTCGAGCATCATTGTGTAATGCTCGACCAGCGTCTCGTATTGCTCGTCGAAGCTCGGGCTTTCGAGCACTTCGCCCGTGCGCCACCAATGCATGACCTGACCCAAGAGCCACGGTTTTCCATAGGCGCCGCGGCCGATCATGATGCCGTCGGCACCGGATTGATCGAGCGCCTTTGCGGCATCGTCGATCGTGCAGATATCGCCGTTGGCAATGACCGGTATCGATACCGCTTCCTTGACCTTGCGGATGAAGGCCCAGTCGGCATGCCCCTTGTACATCTGGTTGCGCGTGCGGCCGTGGACCGTGATCATCTTGACCCCGAGGTCCTCGGCAATTCGCGCGAGTTCGGGGGCATTGAGATCGGCATGGTCCCAGCCCATACGCATCTTGACCGTGACGGGCACGTCGACTGATTTGACGGTCGCTTCCATGAGTTTGGTCGCCAGCGGCACCTCGCGCATCAGCGCGGAACCGGCGAGCTGGCCGACGACTTTGCGGACCGGGCAGCCGAAATTGATGTCGATGATCGCGGCGCCATTGCCTTCCTGCAGCTTGGCCGCCTCGGCCATGCTTGCGGGATCGCAGCCGACGAGCTGCATCGAGACCGGTTCTTCGGTCGCATCCCACGCCGCCTTCTGGATGCTCTGCCGCGTTTCGCGGATAGCGGCCTCGCTGGCAATCATCTCGGTGACGTTGAGCCCCGAGCCGTAGCGGCGCACGAGCTTGCGGAACGGCAGGTCGGTCACACCCGTCATGGGCGCGAGCACGACCGGCGTGTCGATCGACACGTCGCCGACGAGGATCGGCTTCGGCGGCGCCGGAGGAAGGGGATGCGTGGTCATGCCGGGTTTCATTGCCTAAATATTGGGCAGGCACATAGTGCGTTGCAGCGAAAACGGCAAGCGGCTAGCGCGCAGCTTTCGTATGCAGGACACGAGTCCCCTCCCCTCCTTCGCCGCCATCGTGGTCGCTGCCGGCCAAGGCCTGCGCGCCGGGCAGCCGCTGCCCAAGCAGTTCGCGCCATGGCGCGGGAAACCGGTCGTGCGGCATTCGGTCGAAACCCTGCTGGCGGCGGGCGCCAGCCCACTGGTCGTCGCCATTCCCGAAAACAGTGAAGAGGCCGCCCAGCAAGCCTTGGCGGGCCTCGACGGCTATGATCTCGTGATCGGTGGAACGACCAGGCAGCAATCCGTGGCCCGCGCGCTCGAAGCCGTTGGGATGGCAGAGCGGGTCCTCATTCACGATGCCGCCCGGCCGGACCTGCCGCGTGAGGTGATCGCGCGTCTGCTTGCCGCTCTTTCCGATCATTCCGGAGCCATACCCGTCCTGCCGGTCGTCGACAGCCTGTCGATCGACACCGACGGCGTGATGACGGGCTCTGCCGAACGCGAGAGCCTGCGCCGGGTCCAAACACCGCAGGCGTTCCGGTTTGACGACATTTTCGCCGCCCACGCCGCCTGGCAGGGCGACGCCGACGCGGGCGACGATGCGCAGGTGCTGCGCGCGGCGGGTGGCGCTGTCGTGCATGTCCCCGGCGACGAACGCCTCGCCAAACTGACATATGCGGAGGATTTCATGACCGAATTGCCCGCCGTGCGGACCGGAACGGGCTTCGATGTCCACCGGCTGACCGAAGGAGAGGAGCTGTGGTTGGGCGGCGTGCGTATCGAACACGATCGCGGCCTAGCCGGGCACAGCGATGCGGATGTTGCGCTCCACGCCATCGTCGATGCCCTTCTCGGTTCGATTGCCGATGGTGACATCGGCAGCCATTTCCCGCCCAGCGAACCGCAATGGAAGGGTGCGAGCAGCGACCGGTTCGTGCGCCACGCCGCCAGTCTGGTCCGCGACGCTGGCTATCGTGTCGGCAATATCGACCTCACGATCATTTGCGAGGCACCGAAGATCGGCCCGCACCGCGACGCCATGCGCAAGCGTATCGCCGAACTGCTCGCCGTTGACATCGGCGCGATATCGGTAAAGGCCACCACTACCGAGCGCCTTGGTTTCACCGGGCGCGGCGAGGGGATCGCGGCGCAGGCGATCGCTACCGTCCTGAGCAATTGAGGAACACCATGCCCCTCGAAGCCCTCCTCCCCGAAGATATCGATGCGCTGGCGAAACGCGTGGTCGAAGAGAACACCGCCGCCGGGCGCAAGTTCGTGCTGGCCGAAAGCTGCACCGGCGGTCTGGTAGCCGCCGCACTGACCGAGATTGCAGGGTCTTCTGCGGTGCTGGACCGCGGCTTCGTGACCTATTCGAACGAATCCAAAATGGAATGCCTCGATGTTTCGCTGGAGATCATCGAAACCTTCGGCGCGGTATCGATTGCCTGCGCCTGGGCCATGGCGAAGGGCGCCCTCGAAAAGAGCAACGCCGATGTCGCAGTAGCGATCAGCGGGGTAGCCGGCCCGGGAGGAGGAACCGACCTCAAGCCTGTCGGAACGGTTGTCTTTGCGCGCGTGGTGCGGGGTGAAGACGGCGAACCGGAGGGTGAACTCAAACTCTTCGACCCGACTACGCGCGCCGACATTCGCCGCAAGGCGACGATTTGCGCGCTGGAGCTATTGCTGCCCTAGAGGTTGGCAGCCGCGTTCTCGCGCCCGTAAAGCTCGTCCGCGCGGTCCTCGAAGGCCTGGACCATCTTGCGGAAGGCGCGGTCGAAATATTGCCCCGCCAGCGCTTCGAACACCGCATTGCGGAAGGTGAAGTCGACGCAGAAATCGACTTCGCATCCGCCGTCTTCGGTCGGAGAAAAGGTCCAGTTGTTGTCGAGGTCCTTAAGCGGCCCGTCGACATAGATCACCTCGATATGCTCGGGACGGTTCTTGAGAACGCGCGAGGTGAATTTCTCGCGAATCGCCTTGAAGCCCACCAGCATGTCGGCGATCATTTCCGTCTCGCTATCGGTTTTGACCCGCGTGGCGATCACCCAGGGAAGGAATTTTGAATAGTTGCCAACATCGGCAACCAGGTCGAACATCTGCTCCTGGCTATAGGGTAGGCGGCGCTTCTCGCGAATTCCCGGCATCAGGCGCCTTGCTTGGCCAGCTTCGCTTCTCGGGCGGCACGCATTTCGGCGAAGTCGTCGCCGGCATGGTAGCTCGAACGCGTCAGCGGGCTCGAAGCGACCTGCAGGAACCCCTTGGCCCGGGCGATCGACCCATAGGCGGCGAACTGTTTCGGCGTGACAAATTCCTCGACCTTGGCATGCCTGGGGGTCGGCTGGAGATACTGGCCCATGGTGATGAAATCGATGTCGGCGCTGCGCATGTCGTCCATTACCTGATGCACTTCGAGCCGGCCTTCCCCAAGGCCGAGCATGATGCCCGACTTGGTGAAGATTAGCGGGTTGTGCACCTTCACCTCTTCGAGCAGGCGCAGCGAGGCATAGTAGCGCGCACCCGGGCGGATCGTCGGGTAGAGCCGCGGCACCGTCTCGAGATTGTGGTTGAAGACGTCGGGCCCCGCTTCGCAGATCTCGGCGATCGACTGCTTCATCCGGCCCTTGAAGTCGGGGGTCAGGATTTCGATCGTCGTGTCAGGTGTTTCGCGGCGCAGTGCGTTGATGACCTTGACGAATTGTCCCGCTCCGCGATCGGGTAGATCGTCGCGGTCCACGCTGGTGATGACGATATGTTCGAGGCCCATCGCGGCCGCGGCGGCAGCGGTGTGTTCGGGTTCGAGCGGATCGACCGGCATCGGCATGCCCGTCTTGATGTTGCAGAACCGGCAGGCGCGCGTGCAGGTGTCGCCGAGGATCATCACCGTGGCGTGCTTCTTTGTCCAGCATTCGCCGATATTGGGGCAGGCGGCTTCCTCGCACACGGTGTGCAGGTTCAGCTCGCGCATCAGCTTGCGAGTTTCCTGATAGCCCTTGCTGACCGGAGCCTTGACGCGGATCCAGTCGGGCTTGCGCTGCATCTTGGGGCGTTCGCCATCGGGTCGGGGTGCAGAGGAGAGATCGTTCATGTCGAGGCCCATCTAGGGGGCCACCCGCCCGCGGGCAAGCGGCATAGCTATTCGCACCGCTCTTGCCGGGCCTGTGACCCCGCGCTACGGCCCCGCCATGGACGCGACAACGCTACAGACCTTCACCTCGCCCGTGGTTCTGTTTTTCGTGCTCGGCATTCTGGCAGCCCTTGCCCGATCCGACCTTGCCATTCCCGAAGCCATCGCCAAAGGCATGTCGCTCTACCTGATGGCCGCGATCGGGCTGAAAGGCGGGGTAGCGGTATCCGAATCAGGGTTCAGCGTAACCGTCGTCATCGCGCTGGTAGCCGGGATCGCCGCCGGCTTTATTCTTCCGATTCTCGCGTTCTGGCTGATCCGCGGTTTCGGACGGCTGGATCGGATCAACGCCGGTGCCGTTGCCGCCCATTACGGCTCGATCAGCGTCGTGACCTTCGTCACCGCAGTCGAAATCCTCGAATTCCAGGGCAAGCCGTCGGCGGGCTACATGGTGGCGGTGATGGCCACGATGGAAAGTCCCGCGATCCTTGCCGGGTTGCTGCTGGCGCGCGGCTTCGGTGCCGAGAACGGCCAGAGCATGCGCGAGATGCTGCATGAGGTGTTCTTCAATTCCTCGGTGGTGTTGCTGCTCGGCGCCTTCGCGATCGGGCTCATCGGGGGAACCGATGGCTTTGCCGATGTCAGCCCCTTCTTCGAGGCTGGCTTCAAGGGCGTATTGTGCATCTTCCTGCTCGACATGGGCCTGATCGCCGCGCGCAGGATGATGGATTCGCGCGCCGTGACCTGGCGCCTCGGCGCGATCGCGATCTTCCTGCCGCTGGTGAACGGCGCGGTGGGTACGATCCTGGGCACCGTTGTGGGACTGGACGTCGGCTCGGCCGCCGCGCTGGGCGTGCTGTGCGCCAGCGCCAGCTACATTGCCGTCCCGGCCGCTATGCGGCTTGCCCTGCCCGAAGCGGATCCCGGCATCTATCTGACGATGTCTCTGAGCATCACCTTCCCCTTCAACGTACTCGTCAATATCGGCTTGATCAGCGCCTTCGCATCGATGATCGCCGGCCAGGGAGGTCTCGTCCCATGATCGAAACGGTAATCCGCAAGCGGATCGAAATCCTCTCCGACGTAGCTCTGGTACGCCGCGTGACCGACGCGATCGACCGTGCCGATATCACAGGTTGGACGATCACGCCGGTGCAATCGGGCAAGGGCCGCGACGGCCACTGGCGCGAGGAGCGGGTGATGGGGACGGACAAGGTCCTCGTCCTGACCATCGCGCCCGAAGACAAGGCGATGGCCTTGGCCGAGGACATTGCCCCCATCCTCACCAGCCATGGCTTGCTCTTGTCGATGTGGGATGTTCAGGTGATCCGCGGCGAGCGATTCTGATGCCCGAATATGCCGAGCTCCTGAAGGGGTATCAGCGCTTTCGCGAACATACATATCCACGCCAGCGCGCACGGTTCGAAGAAACTGCGATGGAGGGCCAGCACCCGAAGCTGATGGTGATCGGTTGTTCGGACAGCCGTGTCGATCCCGCGCAGATCTTCGACGTCGATCCCGGCGATATCTTTGTCGTGCGCAATGTCGCGGCGCTCGTCCCGCCGTTCGAGACGACGCCGGGCCTGCATGGCGTCTCCGCCGCAGTCGAATTCGCGGTGCAGATGCTCGAGGTGAGGCAGATCGTCGTCATGGGCCACGGACGCTGCGGCGGGTGCAAGGCGGCGCTTACACAGAATTTCTCGAGCGCAGCTCCGGGTGAAGGCGGCTTCGTGGCCAACTGGATCAACCTGCTGTCCGGGGCGCGCGAGCCGGTGGCTCGCAAGTATGGTACCAACGGTCGCAAAGCGGAAATGGCGATGGAATTCGCCGCAATTCGACAGAGTCTTGCCAATCTGCGGACTTTCCCGTGGCTTGCCGAGAAGGAGCAGGCGGGCGACCTCAAGCTGCGCGGCGCGCATTTCTCGATCTACGAAGGCGTGCTCTACTCACTCGACGAAGAAACCGGCGAGTTCCTGCCCGAAGATTGAAACGCTGGACAATGGCCTTGCCCCGCCCCGTTCGCACGGCCATGTAGCGCGCCTATGGCAGAATTCGAACAGCGCAACATCGCCCTCCTGATCGACTCCGACAATGCGAGCCCGGCCGGTATCGATCCGGTCCTGACCGTCCTTGCAGAACTCGGCCAGGTCAACATCCGGCGTGCATACGGCAATTGGCGCAAAACGAGCCTCAAGGGATGGATCGACCTGATGCACCGCTATGGTATCGAGCCGCAGCAGCAGTTCGACATGACCAAGGGCAAGAACGCGACGGACATGAAGATGACCATCGATGCCATGGACATGCTCTATCGCGGGCGGGTCCACGGCTTCGGCATCATGAGCTCGGACAGCGATTTCATGCCGCTCGCCATGCGCATCCGACAGGACGGCCTACCCGTCTATGGCTTTGGAGGAGCCAAGACGCCCGAGGCTTTCCGCCAAGCCTGCACCCGCTTCATCGACGTCAACGCGCTGGTCAGGGCAGAGAAGGAGGGCAACGGCAAGAGCGGCCCGAGCAAGGATTCAAACGTGCTCGATCAGGACCTGCTCGACCTGCTGTTCGACGCCTATGCCGCCAGCAAGCGCGACGAGAACGGGTTTGCTAAGCTCGCCGAGGTCGGTCAGCGTGCGGGCAACCGCTCCAGCTTCGATACGCGCAATTACGGCTTCGCGCGCCTCACCGACCTGATCGAGGCGATCCCCAATTTCTCGGTTGAACGGCGTGCCAACGGGCAGAGCTTCGTCAAGCGACTGCGCTAAGAAAAAAGGGCGCGAACCGCAGTCCGCGCCCTTCGTTTCGAGACAGGCTTTCAGCCCTTACATGGTGGCTTCGGCAGCCTGCTGGGTCGCGTAGATGGCCCAGAGGTTGGCGATCGCCTTGCGCGCGCCCTCGACCTTGTTGAAGGTCGCTTCGGCCTCGGCATAATTGCCTTGGTCGAACTGCGCGATGCCCAGGCGCGTCATGACCATCGGCGTGTTCACACCAGGCATGTTGAGCGCTTTGGCATAAAAGGTTTCCGCATCGGCGGGACGTTCCAGACCGAGGAGCGTGTCCCCTGCCGCAAGCACCGTGTTGATCGATGCACCCGCCGCATTGGCATCCGCGATGAGGCCGTCGATGTCCGCACGGTCCTGCGCGGCACGTTCCGCCGCCTGGCGGCGCGTATCGATTACATAGGGATCGGTCCTGTCGAGCTTGCCCGCAGCATAGCCCTCGTCGATAATCGAGACGACTTCCACCGGCAGGCGGCGATAGTCGGCAGCTTCGACATATTCGAGATAGAGCTGGTCGTCGCGCAGCACGCCTACGCGCTGACCGAGGCGCAGAAGGTCGAGGATCTCGGGATTTTCGTATCCGCCGGTATTGAGCAGGATGGCGACTGCATCGCCCCAGCTGTCCGCCCCCGGATACTGGCTGACATACCAGCTCGAATACTTGTTCGCCTCCGAGGCCAGCTGGTTGTTGTAGGCCTGGGCCAGACCGCGGCGGAGCCATTCTTCGCTAACCGTCTCACCTGCCGCGACCTTGGCGTTGATGAGTTCGCTGAGGTAAGTCAGGCCCTGTTGCGGCTGACCTTCTGCGAAGTAGCTTTCGGCAACGAAGATGAGCGGGTCATTGTCCGTGTAACCGGCGTCGGCTGCTGTCTGGAGATAGGTGCGCGCCTTCGCGTAATCGTTGAGCGAATAAGCCAGCTGGCCGGCCACGAAGTTGAACTGACCGAGTTTTTCCTGGGGCACATTGCCGCTCTGAAGCATCATTTCCATGCCCTGCAGCGCGACAGGCTGGTCCTGCTGCCTTGCTGCATTCGAGTAAATGAAGCTGCCGGCGGCATAGCGATCGTCATCGTTCTCGATGGCCGCGCTCAATCCCGGGAAACCGGCCTTGAGCGTTGGGTAGTCGAGGGGCTCCGTCCCCGCGATGGCTTCGAGCGGTTTGTAGGCCTCGATGAAACCCGAAGAATATTCAGGCTTCGATTCCTCTTCCTTCTTCTGCGCGAAAGCGGGTGTTTCCAGCGCAGTCGCTGCAAGCGCACCACCAGTGGCCAGGGCTATAGCCAGAGCAAGGGTCGAGGCCGCACCATTCTTGCGGGCGAGATTAGTGAAAATCATGTATTGAACTCCCAAGAGTGGAAAGGGGGGATCGAGCGCTCCCGGCTCCGGTTCGGACTTGTCCGGGCGGCACATGCCGCGTGCGGGCTCTCATTGCAAATTCTTCTAGCGGTACCGGGCTGAACGGCCATTGAATGCCTACCCCGCCCGCGGTTCATGGTTACTATCCGTCGGATGGCTACCCATATGTGGAAAAGCGCGCGATAGAGGGGTTTGGTTCCCGCCCCCGAGTGGCGTTGCCCCCCCCTTTCGCCTAAGCTTCATCCGACCAGAACATAAGCAGTTCGCAATACGGAATTATACGTTTTGTCCGACGATACCGACATCCTGGATACCCCCGCCCCCGGCGGTCACGAATATGCACGCATCGACATCGTCGATGAGATGAAAACAAGCTACCTCGATTACGCGATGAGCGTGATCGTCAGCCGCGCACTGCCCGATGTGCGCGACGGGCTGAAGCCGGTCCACCGCCGCATCCTTTTCGCCAGCCAGGAAGGCGGCTTCGTCGCCGGTCGCCCCTATCGCAAGAGCGCCAAGATCGTCGGCGATGTCATGGGTAACTACCACCCCCACGGCGACGCTGCGATCTACGATGCCCTCGCTCGCATGACGCAGGACTGGTCGCTGCGTGTGCCGCTGATCGACGGTCAAGGGAATTTCGGGTCGATGGACCCCGACCCGCCGGCATCGATGCGCTACACCGAAGCGCGCCTCGCCCGGGTCGCCAATGCCCTGCTCGACGATCTCGACAAGGACACGGTCGACTTCGCCGACAATTACGACGGTTCGCGTCAGGAACCGACCGTGCTGCCTGCCCGCTTCCCCAACCTGCTGGTCAATGGCGCTGGCGGTATCGCGGTCGGCATGGCGACCAATATCCCGCCGCACAATCTCGGCGAAGTGATCGACGGCTGCCTGGCATTTATCGAGAATCCGGCGATCACGTCGGAAGAGCTGTTCGAGATCATCCCGGGGCCCGATTTCCCCACCGCCCCGCTGATCCTCGGCAAGTCGGGCGCGCGCGCTGCCTATACCACGGGCCGCGGCTCCATTCTCATGCGCGCCCGTCACGAGGTCGAAACCAAAGGCAATCGCCAGTCGATCGTACTCACTTCGATCCCCTTCCAGGTAGGCAAGAGCGGCCTGGTCGAGAAGATCGCCGAAGCGGCGAAGGAGAAGCGGATCGAGGGCATTTCCGACATCCGCGACGAATCCTCGCGTGAGGGCGTGCGTGTCGTTGTCGACCTCAAGCGCGATGCCTCACCAGAAGTCGTGCTCAATCAGATCTGGCGGTACTCGCCGGCGCAGGCGAGCTTCCCGGCCAATATGCTGGCAATCCGCGGCGGACGGCCCGAAGTGCTCACCCTGCGCGATTTCGTGCAGGCCTTCATCGGCTTCCGCGAGGAGGTCATCACCCGCCGTACCAAATTCGAACTGAACAAGGCGCGCGAGCGGGCGCATATCTTGCTCGGTCTCGTGGTCGCGGTTTCGAACCTCGACGAGGTCGTGGCGATGATCCGCGGCTCGTCCAATCCGGCCGATGCGCGCGCCAAGCTACTCGCCAAGGAATGGCCGATCGGCGACATCGCGCAATATATCGCGCTGGTCGAAGCGATCGAGCCGACCGACGAACAGGCCGGCGGAACCTATCGCCTGTCGGAACGACAGGTGAAGGCCATCCTCGACCTCCGTCTCCATCGTCTCACCGCGCTCGGCCGCGACGAGATCGGCGACGAACTCAAGGAGCTCAGCCTCGCAATCGAGGAATATCTCTCGATCCTCGCCGATCGTGTGAAGCTCTATGGCGTGTTGCGCGAAGAGCTCGAGGAGATTCGCAACACCTACGCTACTCCGCGCATAACCGAGATCGCCCCGGCCTGGGACGGGATCGAGGACGAGGACCTGATCGAGCGCGAGGAGATGGTCGTCACCGTGACCCATGGCGGCTACATCAAACGCACCCCGCTCGACGCCTTCCGCGCGCAGGCACGCGGCGGCAAGGGCCGCAGCGGCATGGCCACCAAGGAAGAAGACGCCGTGGTCGAGATGTTCGTCACCTCGACGCACAATCCCGTGCTGTTTTTCACCAATACCGGCCGCGTCTACCGCTTGAAGGTGTGGAAGCTGCCCGAAGGTGGCCCGCAGACCAAGGGCCGGCCGATGGTCAACCTGCTGCCGCTGGGGGACGATGAACGCGTAACCAACGTGCTCCCGCTACCGGAGGACGAAGGCGAGTGGTCCAACCTCAATATCGTCTTCGCGACCGAGCAGGGCATGGTGCGCCGCAATTCGATGGATGCATTCACCAATGTTCCGAGCAACGGCAAATATGCGATGGGCTTCGTCGAAGGTAGCGGCGACCGGCTTATCGGTGTGCGCCTGCTGACGGAGGACCAGGAGATTTTCCTTGCGTCCGACGCCGGCAAGGCAATCCGCTTCTCTGCCACCGACGCTCGCGAAACCAAGAGCCGCACGGGCATTGGCGTGCGCGGGATGAGACTGAAGGACGGCGAGCAGGTCGTCTCCATGGCAGTGCTCGATGCTGGCGAACGCGATACCGAGGTGCGCGATGCCTATCTGCGCGCAGCTGAGTGGAAAAACAACGAGAACGAGCCGACGCTCGACCCCGCAAAGGTCGCTGAAATGTCCGAGGCTGAGGAGTTCATCCTCACGCTCACCGCGAATGGGTACGGCAAGATTTCCTCGGCTTACGAATACCGGACCACCGGACGCGGCGGCCAGGGCCTGACCAATATCGGCGAACCGTCGAGCAATCCCGAACGCAACGGTCATGTGGTTGCGAGCTTCCCGGTCCGGCATGGGATGCAGCTGATGCTGGTCACCGACCAGGCGAAGCTCATCCGTTTGCCGCTCGCTTTTCGCCATCTGATCGAAGGCGGTTTCGAGAGCCACGAGGGTTTTTCGATCTCCGGCCGCACTTCCTCGGGCGTCCGCATATTCAATGTCGCCAAGGGCGAGCAGATCGTCAAAGCGGCGCGAATCGACGAGACAGAAGAACCGGAAAACGAAGCCGAAGCCGCGGTGGCCGAAGAGATCGCCAAACGGGGCGGGCTCGACAGGACCGAACCCTATACAACCAAGCATTCTGACCGGAACATCGATGGGGAAGCCGGCGGATGAGTCTGCTGGTCGAGCCCAGTGGCGACGCATGCGGTGCACGCGTCACGGGGCTCGACCTGTCGCGACCGATAACGGATGAACTAGCAGCGGAAATTCGTTCGATCTGGCTCGAACACAAGGTGCTCGCCTTTCCGAGACAGCCCATGGACGATGACGCGCTCGAAGCCTTCACCCAGGCGATGGGCGGGTTCGGCCACGACCCCTTCTTCGCTCCGATCGAGGGGCGTGAGCATGTCGCCGCGATCCTGCGCGAAGCGGACGAGCAAAGTCCGCTCTTCGCGGAAAACTGGCACAGCGACTGGAGCTTTCTGGAGCGCCCGCCTGCCGGAACCTGTCTGCTGGCGATCGACATACCGCCATCCGGCGGCGACACGCTGTTCGCGGATCAGGCCGCCGCCTTCGCCGCCCTACCTGAAGAAAGACAAGACTATCTGCGTACGCTGACGGCCATCCATAGTGCCAAGCTCGCCTACGCACCCGAAGGCACCTATGGCGAACGCGACGTGGGTCGGTCCATGGCGATCAAGACCGATGGCAGCGCGCGAGCCACGCAACCCCACCCGCTTGTCCAGCGCCATCCCGAAACCGGGGTCGAATGCCTCTATTCGACGCTCGGCTACATCGTCGGCATCGAGGGCATGGCGCAGGCCGAAGCATTCGCCCTGTTATCCGAACTCGCGCAGTGGCAGGCGCGCGACGAGTTCGTCTATCGACACAAGTGGGAGCCCGACATGCTGGTGATGTGGGACAATCGTTCGGTCTTGCACAAGGCTACCGGTGGGTACGAGGGGCATCGCAGGGAACTGCACCGGACCACCATCGCTGCTTGGCAGGGCTAGGCAGGTATCCGGTTCCTGTCCATGCGGAGCGTCTGTACGACGCCGACCGCAATCAGGAACTGCCCCCCAAAATAGAGAGGCCAGATCAGCCAGCCCGTGATCGCCTCGGGCAGCGCCGTCGCTTCGCGGGCGAAAATCAGAAGGTCGCTGACCACGAACAATACCGCGCCCACTCCTACCTGATATCGCGGGAAACGGCTGGTCCATGCCGCCGCCGCCATGGCTCCGACAAGGCCCGAATAGGCAATCGCAAGGAGCCAGTTGTCCAGCGGATAGGTCATCAGTCCCGCGATCAAGGGGGTGAGGAGCAGTAGGCACAGCGCCGTCATCGTCTGGCTGCCGCTGGCCCGCGAGCGCCGATTGCGCACATAGAGAGCTATCGCGACGAGGTGGCCCAGCGCGAAGAATGCCCCTCCGATCAGGAAACTGACTTCGAGTGCGACATCGCCGAGCGCCCCGAAGGTCAGGACGCCTGCGATCAGAAGCCCATCGAGCCCATGTCCACGAAACGCCGCGTAAATAGCGAGGAAGGTCACGCCCGCCCCCTTCCACAGCATCAGCCAGGCGCCTCCGATGGGGTCGTCGGAGACGAAGAAATAACTGACGCCCGCGACGAGGCTGACAAACAGCCAAGGGCGATGTTTGGCAAGGGCAGCGTGCGGCATGATCTCTCGCTAGGCCTTGTCGAATGGCCCATGCAAGCATTAGGGCGCGCGCAATGACCCATGATATCCACATAATCGGCGGCGGCCTGGCTGGCAGCGAGGCGGCGTGGCAGCTTGCCCGGCGCGGATTTACGGTGCGCCTGTCGGAAATGCGCGGCAGCGGTGAGATGACCCCTGCCCATCAGACCGATGGGCTGGCCGAGCTCGTCTGCTCCAACAGCTTCCGTTCCGACGACGACACCAAGAACGCCGTCGGCCTGCTGCATCACGAGATGCGGCGGCTGGACAGCATCGTCATGCGCGCCGGCGAAGTCGCACGCGTGCCCGCCGGTTCGGCGATGGCGGTCGATCGCGACATCTTCTCCGCCGAAGTTCAGCGGACGCTGGAAGAGCATCCCAATGTGACGGTGGTACGTGAGCGGGTCGATGCGCTGCCAACCGAAGGCTCCGCCATCGTCGCAACCGGTCCGCTGACTGCGCAGGCGCTGGCCGAAAGCATCGTCGGCGCGACGGGTCAGAACCGCCTCGCCTTTTTCGATGCGATTGCGCCCATCGTCCATCGCGACAGCATCGACATGAGCAAGTGCTGGATTCAGTCACGCTGGAACAAGCGGACCGAAGCCAGCAACGAGGACGGCGATTACATCAACTGCCCGATGACCAGGGAGCAATACCTCGCCTTCCACCAAGGGCTGATCGACGGCGAGAAGACCGAGTTCAAGGAATGGGAGGCGGACACCCCCTATTTCGATGGCTGCATGCCGATCGAGGTGATGGCGGCGCGCGGGGTCGAAACGCTACGCTACGGTCCGATGAAGGGCGTGGGGCTCGACAATCCCTACGACACAACCGATGAGCATCCGCAGGGCCGCTGGCCCTATGCCGTGGTCCAGCTGCGCCAGGACAACAAGCTTGGCACGCTGTGGAACATGGTCGGCTTTCAGACCAAATTGAAATATGGCGCGCAGGTCGAGCTGTTCCGGACGATTCCCGGGCTGGAGAATGCCGAATTCGCCCGGCTCGGCGGGCTGCATCGCAATACGTTCATCAATTCTCCGCTCGTGCTCGATCGCCAGCTCCGCCTGCGTGGGGCGGAGCATATCCGCTTCGCCGGCCAGATCACCGGCTGCGAGGGCTATGTCGAAAGCTCGGCGGTCGGACTGATGGCCGGTCTCATGGCCGCTGCCGAATTGTCGGGCCGTAACTGGGCCGCACCACCGCGCACGACCGCATTCGGTGCGCTGCTGGCGCACATCACCGGCGATGCCCAAGCCGACACCTTCCAGCCCATGAACGTCAATTTCGGCCTCTTCCCGCCGCTGCACGATGTGAGCAAGAAGGTTCGCAAGGAAGCCTATACGACCCGCGCCAAGGCCGATTTCGGCGAATGGCTGACGGGAATGGAGGCAGAGCCCGCCTAGCAGGCGCAGCGCCGCTTTTTCTTTGGCTTGGGCGCGGTGGTCGCGAATTCGCCAGGGGTAAGCTGGTTGTCGCCATCGGCATCGGCACCCTCGAATTTCTCGACCGTGGCCACGGCCCATTCTTCGAAATCGAGAAGGTTGTTGCCGTCCTTGTCGAGCTTTCGGAACCCGGCAGTCCGGCTGGAAAGCATTTCCGTGCGCGTGATACGCCAGTCGCGGTTGCGATCGTAGCGGAAAAAGCGGCGCTGTTCCTTGGTCAATTCGGATGCGGTCGGCGGCTCGGGGCCGACCATGTCGCCCGGGTCGGAAGCCGGGATCTCGGGCAAGGGTTCGCTGGTCTCGATGGGTTGGGGAGGCGGCGCGCCGCGTTCGATCGCGGCCCTGCCCTGCCACCAGAAGCCCCCCAGCCCGACCAGCGCAAGCGTCACCAATGCTCCGAGCACGATCCGGTTCATCGGACAAACCCCTGTAACCCCAAGCGCTTAACCTAGCGTCCGAACAGTCCCAACCGCAAGGCCACAAGTGGGCTGAATCGGTCGCCGAGCATCTCACGACCACCCGAACGTAGAGAGCGGCGCGCCAATCCGCCGAGCACGGCCAGCGGGCGTAATTCGCCTGGCAGCGCCAATCGCTGCTCGGCGAGTCGGATCCCGTGATCGAGCGCGGCGTCCCGTTCTTTTTCGTCCTGTGCGCGAATGGCCAAGTCGGCGAATGCCCACAGCTTACCGGCGCGCTGGGCCTCTGGTCGGCTTGCTGACTGCCCCGCTCGTTCGGCCAGACCCGTCGCGAGTGCCGCGCGGCCATCGACGAACCGGGCCATCGCGGCATCCTCCAGCGGCCGCGGCGAAAGCAGGGCTTCCCAACCGTCGACCAGCGCCAGCAAGGCAGGCTCGCCGCCCTCCCAGGCCTGGCCGAGCAGGTCGAGAAGGACATCTCCGCGTGGTCGCTGCGAAACAGTCTTGCCAAGCTGGTCGCGCCACCATGCCAAGCGCATCTGGCCGAGCAAAGGTTCGCTGGCGCCAAGCACCATGCGCCCGATCCGCCCGTCGAGCGCAAGCGCGCCGAGCCAGATATCCGGGTTGGGCCGCGCGCTGGCGAAAGCGACGCGCGCTACCTCCGGACATTCGTCCAGCAGGTTGCCGGCGCCCGCCCCGCTTTCTTGCGCGTCAGTCGCGATAACAGACCTTTTTCGCGGCCTTGACGATGCGCGGCGTGTCGATCAGCGCGAGCTTTTCGAGATTGGCGGCATAGGGCAGCGGCACGTCCTCGTCGGTCACCCGCAGAACCGGCGCATCGAGATGGTCGAAGCCATCCTCCATGCAGATCGCGATGACTTCCGAGGCGATCGAGCAGGTCGGCCAGCCTTCTTCCGCAATCACCAGTCGATTGGTCTTGGCAAGCGAGGTCAGGATTGCTTCCTTGTCGAGCGGGCGCAGCGTGCGCAGGTCGATAACCTCGGCATCGATGCCCTCGTCTGCCAATTCCTCGGCCGCTTCCAGCGCCAGGCCGACGGCGATGGAATAGGCCACGATGGTCACATCCGAGCCTTCGCGCATGATCCGGGCCTTGCCGATCGGCAAGACGTAATCATCCATGTCGGGGACATCGAAGCTGCGCCCGTAGACCAGCTCGTTCTCAAGGAAAACCACCGGGTCCTCGCAGCGGATCGCGGCCTTCATCAGGCCCTTGGCATCGGCCGCGTCATAGGGGGCGATCACGATCAGGCCGGGCACGCTGGCATACCACGGGCCGTAGTTCTGGCTGTGCTGCGCGCCGACCCGGCTCGCTGCGCCATTGGGTCCGCGGAAGACCACCGGGCAGCGCATCTGGCCACCCGACATGTAATTGGTCTTCGCCGCCGAATTGATGATGTGGTCGATCGCCTGCATGGCGAAGTTGAAGGTCATGAACTCGACGATCGGGCGCAGGCCACCCATCGCCGCACCCGTGCCGATACCGGCAAAGCCGTATTCGGTGATCGGCGTGTCGATCACACGCTTGGCACCGAATTCGTCGAGCAGGCCCTGCGTGACCTTGTAGGCTCCCTGATACTCGGCGACTTCCTCACCCATGACGAATACGCGTTCGTCCTTGCGCATCTCTTCGGCCATGCCGTCGCGAAGGGCTTCGCGGACCGTGGTCGAGATGAAGTCCGTGCCTTCCGGAACGTCCGGGTCCTTCACGTCAGCTTTGCGTGCAGGCTTGGCGATATCCGCTTCGCTGCCCTCGCCCGAGTTGTCGGGTCGGCCAACGTCCTTGCCTTCGCCGGGAACGTCCTCGACCGGCTCGCTTGCGGCAGGCGCCTCCACATCGGACGCGTCTTCGCCCTCGCCCGCCAGCATGGCGATGACCGTGCCGACCTTCACGCCTTCGGTGCCTTCCTCCACCATAATCTTGCCGAGCGTGCCTTCGTCGACCGCTTCGAATTCCATCGTTGCCTTGTCCGTCTCGATCTCGGCAATGATATCGCCCGCGACGATCTCGTCACCTTCGGATTTCAGCCACTTGGCAAGCGTGCCTTCCTCCATGGTGGGCGACAGCGCGGGCATCTTGAGTTCGATAGCCATGGCTCAATACTCCCCCACCAGAACATCGGTGTAGAGTTCGGATGCCTCCGGCTCGGGCGAATTCTCGGCGAAGTCGGCAGCCTCGGTCACCTCCTTGCGGATATCCTTGTCGATGGCCTTGAGCTCGTCTTCGGTCGAACCCTTTTCGAGCAAGACTTTCTTGAGCCCTTCGATCGGGTCCTTGTGCTCGCGCACATCCTGCACCTCTTCGCGCGTCCGATACTTCGCGGGATCGGACATGGAGTGGCCGCGATAGCGATAGGTGTTGCATTCCATCAGCACCGGGCCTTTGCCGTCGCGCACGTGCTTGAACGCGATTTCAGCAGCCTGCCGCACTTCGAGCACGTCCATGCCGTTCACATCCATGCCGGGGATGCGGAAGGCGGTACCGCGGCGGTGGAACTCGGTTTCCGCGCTGGAACGGGCGGTGCTGGTGCCCATGGCGTACTGGTTGTTTTCCACCACGAAGACGATGGGCAACTTCCAAAGAGCGGCCATGTTCATCGTTTCGTAGACCTGCCCCTGATTTGCCGCACCGTCCCCGAAATAGGCGAGGCACAACCCGCCATCCTCGTTGTACTGGTGGGCCAGCGCGAGCCCGCCCCCCAGCGCGACCTGCGCGCCGACGATGCCGTGGCCGCCGTAGAACTTATGCTCGGTCGAGAACATGTGCATCGACCCGCCCTTGCCCTTGGAAATGCCGGCCTCGCGACCGGTCAGCTCGGCCATGATGACCTTGGGATCGATGCCATAAGCAAGCATGTGGCCATGGTCCCGATAGCCGGTGATCACGCTGTCCTTGTCGCCGTCGAGCGCCGATTGCAGGCCGATCGCGACCGCTTCCTGGCCGATGTAGAGGTGGCAGAAGCCTCCGATCAGGCCGAGGCCGTAGAGCTGGCCGGCACGCTCTTCGAAGCGACGGATGAGCAGCATCTGCTCGTAGAAATGGAGCATCTGCTCCTTGGTCGCATCGTAGCGCCTGTCCTTCTCCAGCGCGTCTTGCAGCGAGTGGAGAACGAAGTCGATATCCTCTGCAGGCGACTTCGCGGGCTTCTTCTTGCTCCGGGGGGCTTTGGCCAAGACTTCTGTCCTTGTTCTTCCGGGGAGGAATATCGGTTGCGCCTATAGGCACAGGCGCGGGCCACGCGCAACGGCAGAGCGCGTGTGCATACGAAAACCCTTACGGAAAGCGAAGGTTGCGCCCGCTTCAGTCCTCGAGCTTTATGACCACTTCGTCTGGATGGACGACATTGAGCTGCTTGCGCAGCAATTCGCCGACCATGTCGGGATCGGCCGCATCGGGATTGAGCAGTGCCACGCGGTTGGCGAGTGCCTTGCGCTCAGCCTCGAGTTCGGCGAGCTGGGCCTCGCGCTGATCGAGCAATCGCAGATTCTCGCTCCACGCGAGAAGGCCAGAGGGACCGGCGATGGCAAAGCCGCCCATGACGAGCAGTACCGCCAGCGCCGCATGCTGGGTGGCCTTCCCCTTCTGAATCGCAGCCATGGAACCCAAACGCCTCATGACGGCACAGAATCACAGTTAAACCCCTCGCGCAAGCCAATTCTTGTTCGCTCGAACGACTCGTCTCATACGCGGAACATCGCATGGTATCGACCCGTTGGTTCCTTGACAGGGCGACGGTTGAGGCGTAACTAGTTTCCATTGAAACCAAACAGTAATCCCAGAGGATTGAAATGCCTGATCTCTTCGAAAACCCCATCGGCCTCGACGGCTTTGAATTCGTCGAATTCTGCGCACCCGAAAAGGGCGTCATCGAGCCGGTTTTCGAAGCTATGGGCTTCACCCATGTCGCCACGCACCGCTCGAAGGACGTGCATCTGTGGCGTCAGGGTCAGATCAATCTGGTCCTTAATTACGAACCCAAGAGCGCGGCATGGTTCTTCGCGCGCGAACACGGTCCTTCGGCCTGCGGTATGGGTTTCCGCGTCCGCGACGCCAAGAAGGCCTACGACGAACTGCTCGAGCGCGGCGCAGAGCCGGTGGCGGTGGAGACCGGCCCGATGGAACTGCGCATCCCCGCCATCCGCGGTATCGGCGGCGCGATCGTCTATCTGATCGATCGCTATGCAGACGATGAAGGCGAAGGCCTGTCGATCTACGACATCGATTTCGAATATCTCGACGGCGTCGAAAAGTGGCCCGAAGGTGCAGGCTTCAACGTGATCGATCACCTGACGCACAACGTCTACAACGGTCGCATGAAATACTGGGCCGACTATTACGAAACGCTCTTCAATTTCCGCGAAATCCGCTTCTTCGACATCAAGGGCGAGTACACCGGCCTGACATCTAAGGCGCTGACCGCGCCCGACGGCAAGATCCGCATCCCGCTCAACGAGGAAGGCGAAGGTGGCAAGGGCCAGATCGAAGAGTTCCTGCGCGAATTCAACGGTGAAGGCATCCAGCACATCGCGCTGATCTGCGACGATCTCGTCAAGTGCTGGGACAACCTCAAGGAACTGGGCGTGCCCTTCATGACCGCCCCGCCCGAAACCTATTACGAGATGCTGTCCGAACGCCTGCCCGGCCATGGCGAGAACGTCGACGAACTCAAGATGCGCGGCATCCTGCTCGACGGCACCACCGAAGGCGGCCATCCGCGCCTGCTGCTGCAGATTTTCGCCGAGGCGCAGGTCGGTCCGGTGTTCTTCGAATTCATCCAGCGCAAGGGTGACGAAGGCTTCGGCGAAGGCAACTTCAAGGCGCTTTTCGAAAGCATGGAGCGCGACCAGGTTCGCCGCGGCGTGCTCAATGTCGAGGACGCGGAAACGGTCGAAGCGGAGCCTGCCGAATGAGCGACGTTGCCGACCATCCCGTAAAGCTGGGCGGGGTCCACCACGCCGCCTACCGCTGCAAGGACGCGAAAGAGACCGTCGAGTGGTACGGCAAGGTGCTGGGAATGGACTACACCACCGCCTTTGCCGAAGACCACGTGCCCTCGACCGGGGAATACGATCCCTACATGCATGTCTTCCTCGACGCGGGTAACGGCAATATCCTCGCCTTCTTCGAGCTGCCCAACCAGAAGGATATGGGCCGCGACGAGAACACGCCCGCCTGGGTCCAGCATCTGGCCTTTCGCGTCGCAAGCGAGGAAGACCTTGTCGCCGCGAAGGAGCATATCGAGAGCCTCGGCATCGACGTCCTCGGCCCAACGCATCACGGCATTTTCAAGTCGATCTACTTCTTCGATCCCAACGGCCACCGCGTCGAACTGGCGGCCGACATCGGAACCGACGAGCAATATGCCGAACTGAAACGCGTCGCGCCGCTGATGCTCGACGAATGGAGCGAGACCAAGAAAGCGCCGCGCCATGCCGATTGGTTGCATGAGATCGCGCGCAAGGAACACGCCGAAAAGGCAAAGGGTTAATTACGCCGGAACCCGGCCCCGCCTGTCCCGTTGAGATCGGAACAAGCGGGGAGTTTCATGCAAGCGACGCAAACCACGCCGGCCGGCGAAACCTACGACCAGACGGTCAACACCTTCTCGACATTGCAGGACCAGCTGGTCGACATGGCCGAAGGGGTCGTGCGCGCGGTTCCTGGCATGGTGATCGCGCTGCTTGTCCTGCTGCTGACCTGGATCGTGGCCAAATTCGCCGTCCGGATCGCGGACCGGCTCATCGGCAGCTCGGAAATCCGCCCCAGCCTCAAGCAATTGATCGACACCATCGTGCGCCTCACGATCTGGATCATCGGGCTGATGGTCGCGCTGATCGTGGTGATGCCGGGCATGACACCCGCCAGCCTGCTGGCAGGTCTCGGCATCGGCGCAGTGGCGATCGGCTTCGCCTTCCAGGACATCTTCGAAAACTTCCTCGCCGGCGTGCTCATAATGGTGCGCGAGAAGATGCGCATCGGCGACGTGATCGAGTGCGAGGGCATCACCGGCAAGGTCGAACACATCACTTTGCGCGAAACGCATGTGCGCAAGCTGTCGGGCGAGCTGACCGTCGTGCCCAACTCGATCCTGTTCAAGAACCCGGTCGAGATCTTCACCGACGAAGAGCAAAGGCGCCACGAAGTGGTGGTTGGCGTCTCCTACGACACGCAACTCGATCATGCGGCCGACGTCATCCGCCGCGCGGTCGAGGACATCGACGATGTGCTGGCGAGCAAGGGCATCGATATCTTCGCGCAGGAATTCAATTCCAGCTCGGTCGATTTCCTCGTCCGCTGGTGGGCGGGTTCGACCCCGCGTGACGGCTGGGAGAGCAAGGACAAGGTGGTTCGCGCGATCAAGGCCGCGTTGGACGAAGCCGGAATCGAAATCCCCTTCCCCTATGTCACCCACACCTTCAAGGAGACCGTCCCGGTCAGCCAATTGGGTGACACCAGTCGCAAGACACCTTAAGGTTTCGAATCGAGACCGGGTTTTTCGGTCTCTTGGGAGGAGAGACCGATGCAGATCCTGCGCACACCCGCCGAACGCTTTGCCGATATTCCCGACTACCCCTTTGCCGAGAACTGGTTCGAGGTCGATCTCGGCGACGGGCTGACGGCGCGGCAGCATTATGTGGACGAGGGCGCGAAGGATGCCCCGCCGGTGCTGCTGTTCCACGGCGAACCCAGCTGGTCCTTTCTCTATCGCAAGATGATCCCGATCCTCGCCGACGCCGGTTTCCGCGTCCTCGCACCCGACCTCATCGGGTTCGGCAAAAGCGATAAGCCGGACGACATTGCGTTTTACAGCTATGCTCGCCACGTCGACTGGCTCAAGCAGTGGCGCGCGGCAGTCGAACCGCGGCCCGCCGCATTGTTCTGTCAGGACTGGGGCGGATTGCTTGGGTTGCGCATGGTCGCCCACGATCCGGATCTCTTCGCCTGCGTCGTTGCCAGCAACACTTTCCTGCCTGCGGGCGGGACGCCGAGCCAGGCGTTCCTCGCCTGGCGCGAATTTGCCAAGAGCTCGCCAGATTTCCACATCGGGCCGCTGCTCGATCGCGCCACGGCCACGTCGCGCAGCGAAGCTGAAATCGCCGCTTATGACGCGCCCTTCCCCGATGAACCCTCGAAGGCCGGAGCGCGCGCCTTCCCCGCGCTCGTCCCGGTCGAGGAGGGCATGCCCGGGGTCGAGGACAACAAGCGGGCTTGGCCAGCGCTGGCGGCTTACGACAAACCTTTTCTCACCCTGTTCGGCGAAGACGATCCGATCACCAAGGGCAGCGAGAAACTTTTGATCGAGCGGATCGCCGGGGCGCAAGGCCAGCCCCATCGCACCCTCCCGACATGCGGGCACTTCTGTCAGGAAGACCAACCAGAAGCGCTTGCCCAGGGCGTCATCGAGATGGCGCGCAAGGCAGGCCATCTGGCTTGAACCACCCCGCGCGACTGACCGAAGCGCAGGAGACATCGCTCGCCATCGCAGCCGCGGTGGTGACCGCGAACGCCTATTATATCCATCCGATCATCGGCGACGTTGCCGACCATTTCGGCGTGAGCCATGCGCGCATCGGGCTCGTGCCCGCGCTCAACCAGCTCGCGCTGGCGGTCGGCATCTTCATGCTGCTGCCACTGGGCGACCGGATTTCCAACCGCCGGCTAACGATCGCCTTCGCCACCGGCCAGACCGCCTCGCTGGCTATCATGACGCTGGCAAAGGGCTTCACCCTGTTCGTGATCGGCTCCACCCTGCTCGGCTACTTCACCATCGCGCCCTATCTCCTGCCCGCCTACGCCTCAAAACGCGTCGCGCCGGAACGGCTCGGCCAGGTCACGGCCAAACTCGCCGCCGGCGTCATTCTCGGCATTCTGGTTGCGCGGGTTGGCGCCGGTGTCGTCGCAGAATATTATGGCTGGCGCGCCGTATACTGGATCGCGACAGCGCTGATGCTGTCCGTCACCCTCGCCCTCCCCCGCCTGATGGAGGGCGGCGAACGTTCGGCCGGCGACCGGCAATCCTACGGCAGCCTGCTTCTTTCGGTCTTTCCGCTGGTCACCCGCAACCGCGAGATCCTGTTGTCGGGCGCCATCCAGGGGCTGAATTTTGCGCAATTCATCGCGGTCTGGCTCGGACTCGCGCTCTACCTGACCTCGCCGAAGATGGGCTACGGTACGGATACGGTGGGCTATCTGGCGGGTCTCGCCGCAGTCAGCATCGTGTCGACCCCGCGACTGGGGCGATGGGCAGACCATGTCGGCCCGCGAAAGGCGCGTACCATTTTTGCGGTCGTCCAGCTCATCGGCATCCTCCTCCTATGGCCGCTGGGAGGGTCGCTATGGGGCCTTCTCGTGCCGCTGTTCATCGCCAACCTCGTCGGGCCGGGCGTCGACGTCACGGGACGGATGACCTTCCTCGCGCTCGATCCCGCGATCAGGACGCGCCTGACCACGGTCTATGTCGTCATCATGTTCATTGGCGGCGGGCTCGGAAGCTGGGCCGGCACCGCCGCCTACGATGCCTTCGGCTGGGCCGGTACCTGTATCCTGCTGGGCGCGTGCTCGCTGGTGCTCAGCGGCCTTGCCATGGTGGGGCGTCGCTATGGAAGGTAATGGTGCGCCCGACAGGATTCGAACCTGTGGCCCCCAGATTAGGAATCTGATGCTCTATCCTACTGAGCTACGGGCGCTTCCCGCCCCCGTATAGCGCTTCGAAAACGCGTGGCAATCAGTTGAGTTCTTCCGGCGGGGCGACGGGCACCAGAAGCGGAGCCACCGCGATCCCTTCGGCGACCATGTCCTCGGCCTCGTCACGCGTGGCGCGGCCATGGATCGGGGCTTCGTCGGCCTCGCCATAGTGCATTTCACGCGCCTTCTCCGCGAATTTGTCGCCGACCCACGTACTGCTTTCCAGCGCCTTGGCCTGCGCTTTTGCAAGCGTTTCGAGCGCCTGTTTGACCGCTGCAGGCATTTCGCCCGTGGCCATCTGCGTGGTTTCGGTGCGCTCGATCGTGCGGGCATTGCCCTTCGCCGGGACCGAAGGGGCCATAGGCGCCTTGCCGATTTGCGCGCAGCCGCATTGCGGGCACGATAAAAGGCCGGCGGCCTTCTGTTCGGAGAAATCGTCCGAGGAACCGAACCAGCCCTCGAACTGGTGGCCTTCGCTGCAGGAGAGGTCGAATACGATCATTGCTGCGGCCTATTTGGGGATTTCGCACCGGTTGGCAAGGCTCGGAACCTGTGCCCGCACCTCGGCGATGCGTGCGAGGTCGATATCGGCAAAGCCCAATCCCGGTTTCTCACCGCCCATGTCGAGCGACACTTCGCCCCAGGGATCGATCACCAGGCTGTGGCCATAGGTCCGCCGCCCGTCGGCATGTTCGCCAACCTGTGCCGCGGCCACCACGAAAGCGCTCGCCTCGATGGCGCGGGCGCGCTGGAGTACATGCCAGTGCGCCTTGCCCGTGGGCACGGTGAAGGCTGCGGGAATCGCAATAGAATCGCACCGGGCCCGGCCTAGCGCCTCGAACAGCGCCGGGAAGCGAATGTCGTAACAGACTGTGAGCCCAAGCTTGCCGACCGGCGTGTCGTCGACCGTGACGACATGCGCGCCGGACTTGTAGGCATTCGATTCGCGCCAGCTCTCGCCGCTGGCGAGGTCGACATCGAACATGTGTATCTTGTCGTAACGCGCAACAATCTGTCCTAGCAGATCGATCACGAAAGCCCGATTGGCCCAGCGTGTTCCTTCGCTTTCCACGGCAAGCGAACCAAGCGAAACCCAGATCCCCGCCTTGTGCGCGGCATTGCGGACCCTTGTCAGCGCAGCAGTATCCTCTTCGCGCTGGATCGAGGCCGCAGCGCGCTTGCGATCGCGGTCGAGCAGGCCCGACATTTCCGGCGTGAACAGCATTTCGGCACCCTCGCCCGCAGCGCGCTCGACCGCTTCGGCAAGCACGTCGGCATTCGCCTCGGGATCGATGCCCGAGGTCATCTGGAGGACGGCGATTTTCGGCATTCAGCCCGTCAGCAGCGTGTCGAGCTTGCCCGAACGCTCGAGCGCGGCGAGCTCATCCGAACCGCCGACATGCGTTTCACCGATGAATATCTGCGGTACGGTCATCGCGTTGGGCGCGCGCTGGAGCATTTCCTCGCGCTTCGGGCCACCCATGGTGATATCGTGTTCGGCATAATCCACGCCTTTCTCATCGAGCAGGCGTTTGGCGCGGAAACAGTATCCGCAGCCGAATTTGGTATAGATGTCGACCTGGGGCTGGCTCATCGAAACTCCCTTGTTTTCAGCGATCAAGCTAGCGCGCCGTCGGACCACTTGAAAGCGATTTCGGCGCTCCTATCTCGAGTGTGTCGCCACAATGGGTGTGGCGGCGACGGGGTGCCGATCACGGGCCCCGCCCTGATAGAATCGCTCACAAGAGGATTTGTTTCGATGAACCGTATGGATCTTACCCCATTCCGCCGCTCAACCGTCGGATTCGACCGCGTGTTCGACCTGATGGAACGCCAGGCGCGCAACGCCGGCGGCGACAATTACCCCCCCTTCAATATCGAGCGCCGCGGCGATGACGACTATCGCATCACGCTGGCCGTGGCCGGGTTCCGCGAGGGCGATCTCGATATCGTCGCGCAGCAGAACCTGCTGGTCGTGACCGGCAAGAAGCGCGACGAGTCGAACGAAGGCGAAATGCTGCATGTCGGCATCGCCAATCGCGGTTTCGAGCGTCGCTTCGAACTGGCCGACTACGTGCGGGTCGCCAATGCCGACCTGGCCGATGGCCTGCTGGTGATCGACCTCGTACGCGAAGTGCCCGATGCGATGAAGCCCAAGAAGATCGCCATCGGCGGCCAGCAGCCGCTCGAAGTGGTCAAGGACGAAGACCAGGGCGGCGACAGCAAGGCTGCTTGAGCCTCTTCCAACACACAGACTGAACACGAAAAGGGGGCGGAACCTGGTTCCGCCCCCGCGACGTTGTACGCCGCCCTACCCCGAAATCGGCCGTCCGGGTCGCAGAAGACAACCGTCATCGAGGCAAGCCCCACCGCTTGCTGGCGAAGCGTCTGTCTCGAAAACCCGCGCAAATCCGCCGGGAAACAACGTCATAGTGCCCGACATGTATCAAAAGATAAACCCGCTGCGCGGGCCGGATTGGATTTTGTCGCGTGCTTACAAGTTCCGGCTCACGGAACTCAACAATATCATAATCTTAGAGATTTTCGGGTTTTCAGGGCTGCTAGACCAGGCGCGCCTGTTCCAGCGCAGCTCCGACGAATCCGGCGAATAAGGGGTGCGGATCGAACGGTTTCGACTTCAACTCCGGGTGGAACTGCACGCCGACGAACCAGGGATGGTCGGGACGCTCCACAATCTCCGGCAGAAGGCCATCGGGCGACATGCCCGAAAAGATCAGGCCCTGCTTCTCTAGCGGTTCGATATAGGCGCCGTTGACTTCGTAACGATGGCGGTGTCGTTCGGAGATCGTCGTCTCACCCCCATAGATGCCCGACACATGACTGTTACCAGCCAGCTTGGCGTCGTAGGCTCCAAGCCGCATCGTGCCTCCCAGGTCGCCACCGGCTTCGCGGGTCTGGAGGCCCTCTTCGGTCATCCACTCCGTGATTATCCCGACGACAGGCTGCTCGGTCTCGCCGAATTCGGTCGACGAGGCTTGCTCGTAACCTGCGGAACGCGCCGCCTCGATACATGCCATCTGCATGCCGAGGCAGATACCGAGGAAGGGTACCTTGCGTTCGCGCGCAAAGCGCACCGCCGCGATCTTGCCTTCGCTGCCACGCTCGCCGAAGCCGCCGGGAACGAGGATGCCGTGCATCGGCTCGAGCTTGGCGACGATTTCCGCGTCGTCGCCTTCGAAGACTTCCGCGTCGATCCACTTGAGGTTGACCTTGACGCGGTGCGCCATACCTCCGTGGACAAGCGCCTCGTTCAACGATTTGTACGCGTCTTGCAGGCCGACATACTTGCCGACCACACCGATCGTGACCTCGCCTTCGGGATTGGAATGCCGATCGACCACATCGTACCAGCGTGACAAATCGGGATCGGGTGCATCGGTGATGCCGAAGGCGCGCAGCACCTCGGTATCGAGGCCTTCGCCGTGATATTGCAGCGGCACCGAGTAGATCGACGGAGCGTCGAGCGCTGGAATGACCGCTTCCTTGCGCACGTTGCAGAAGTTGGCGATCTTCTGGCGCTCGCCATCGGGAATTGGATGCTCGGCGCGGCACAGCAGCACGTCCGGCTTGATACCCAGGCTGGCGAGTTCGCGCACCGAGTGCTGGGTCGGCTTGGTCTTCAGCTCGCCTGCTGCAGCGATGTAGGGCACCAATGTCACATGGACGCTGAGCGTCTGCCACGGCTCGAGCTCGTTCCGCAGTTGGCGGATGGCTTCCATGAAGGGCAGGCCTTCGATGTCGCCCACCGTGCCGCCGATCTCGCACAGGATGAAATCGTGGTCGCCCTGGCCCGCCAGCGCGAAAGCCTTGATCTCGTCGGTCACGTGCGGGACCACCTGAACCGTCGCACCGAGGTAATCGCCGCGGCGCTCCTTGGCGATGATGTCCTGGTAGATCCTTCCGCTCGTGATGTTGTCGCCCTGATGCGCCGAAACACCGGTGAAGCGTTCGTAATGGCCCAAATCGAGGTCGGTTTCCGCCCCGTCGTCGGTCACATAGACCTCGCCGTGCTGATACGGGCTCATCGTGCCCGGATCGACGTTGAGATAGGGGTCGAATTTCCGAATGCGGACCTTGTAGCCACGCGCCTGGAGGAGGGCAGCAAGCGATGCTGCCATGAGACCTTTGCCAAGCGAGGAGACCACGCCGCCGGTGATAAAGATATACCGCGCCATGGGAGTCGGGCCTTAAGCTTATTCGTTGAGTCGGGGCAAGCGCAAAGCACCGCAAATCGCACCGCGCGGGCGGCGCAATCGAAAGCACCAGCGATTGGGGTGTGAGTTACGGGGTGACGTCGGCAAGCGGATCGTCGCTTGCCGGGGCCTCTTCACCAGTGGTTGCCGGGCCGAGCGGATCGACGGGCGCCGCCGGAGCGACTGATCGATCGAGCGTCGATTCGATGGCATCGCCGCCCGTCGTGTCCACCGCGACGGCAGCCAGCGCAATCGAGAGAATCACGAACAGGACCGCCAGCCATTTTGTGGAACGGGTCAGGAAGTCCGCCGCACCGCGCGCGCTCAGCATGCCCGAGGGGCTGCCGCCGATACCCAGACCGCCACCTTCGGAGCGTTGCATCAGGATGACGCCGACAAGCGCGGCGGCGACGATCGCCTGGAGGACGGTGAGGAAGAGGAACATGCGGGTACTCTTGGGACTGGTATCAACGGGCTGAGGCGCATTTAGGCGCGCCTCGGCAAAACGGCAAGCGGCTGGCGATCAGGCCTCTTCGGATTCCGAGGCGCCGACGACAATTCCGAGAAAAGTCTCGGCAGAGAGGCTGGCCCCGCCGACGAGCGCCCCGCCCACTTCGGGCGTCGCAAGAATTTCGGGCGCGTTATCGGGCTTTACCGATCCGCCATAGAGTATCCGGACCGCCGCGGAAGCTTCTTCACCGTATGTCTCGTTAAGCAGTTCGCGGATCGAACGATGCATCGCCTCGATGTCTTCCGAGGTGGCGGTGCGACCGGTGCCGATTGCCCAGATCGGTTCGTAGGCAATCGTCAGCCGCTCGGCCGGCTCCCCGAACAGCGGCAGAGCCGCCTTTATTTGATTCAGTACGAAGCTCTCGGCATCTCCGGCATCGCGCGTCTCCAACGTTTCCCCGCAGCACAGGATCACGCGCAGGCCTGCTTCGAGCGCCGATTCGATCTTCGCGTTGATCAGCTCGTTGGACTCGCCGTGTCCCTGGCGCCGCTCGCTGTGGCCGAGGATTACGAACTTCGCACCGGCGTCGGCGATCATCGAAGCATTGATGTCGCCCGTATGTGCGCCTTCTACCCCCGGGTGGCAATCCTGCGCCCCGACACCGATCTGCTCGGCCTCCTTATGCACGGCATGGATCAGCGTGTAGGGAGGCGCCACAGCTACTTCGACCTTCATATAGCGCTGCGCAGCACGGTCGATCGCGCGCGCTTCGGAAAGCATTGCGCGCGTGCCGTTCATTTTCCAGTTTCCGACGATGTAGGGCCGTTCGGCCATGGGTAGATCCTGCGAT
Organism: Erythrobacter sp. AP23; assembly: GCF_001542855.1. Taxonomy (GTDB): domain Bacteria; phylum Pseudomonadota; class Alphaproteobacteria; order Sphingomonadales; family Sphingomonadaceae; genus Qipengyuania. The sequence goes on from NZ_LNBY01000001.1 coordinate 477,264, forward strand.
ATGTCTGGTTGAATGGCCCGCTATATGGGGCTTGAGCTGCGCTCCGCTAGAGAAGGATTGTTCCCACGTCAAAACCCTTTGCAACCTGTTGCCGACGGGTCGCAGGGGGGATAAAGCGCCCCAACCCATCCAGGCACCGCCTGAACGACAGCAGCCAGCCAACGGGATCGCCCGCACGCCATGTTCCAGTTTTTCCGCAATTTCTTCAAGACGAAGCTCGGCCTTGCCATTGCGCTGGCGTTCCTCGGTCTGATCGCTCTTGCCTTTGCCAGCGCCGATGTTTCGAGCACCGGAACCTTCGGTGGTATTGCCGGCGGCGATCGCGTCGCGGTGGTCGGCGACGAAAAAATCTCGACTTCGGACCTGTTGCGCGGCGCGAACAACAGCCTTGACCGGGTACGGCAGGAACAACCCACTGCGACAATGCGGGAATTTCTTCGCGACGGCGGTTTGAACTCGGCTCTGGAGGCCCTGATCAATAGGGCTGCGATCAAGGCCTATGCCGACGAGCATGGCATTCGTGCGGGCGACAATCTGGTCAACAGCGAGATCCGGATGATCCCGGCCTTCCGCGGGCCCGATGGCAATTTCAGCGAAGACACCTATCGCCAGGCGCTGGCGCAACAGCGCATTACCGATGCACAGGTGCGTGAGGATCTCGGAATCGGCCTCCTTTCGCAGCAGATGTTGTTTCCGGCAGGCTTCGGCGCGACCGTGCCGGACAAGCTGGCCTATCGCTACGCGCAGTTATTCAAGGAACGTCGGGAAGGCTCGATCGCGCTCCTCCCCGCGGCAACCTATGCTCCCTCGGGCGAGCCCGATGCGGAAGTGCTACGCGCCTTTTACGATAACAACCGAGACGATTTCGTCCGGCCGGAGCGTCGTACGATCCGCTACGCGACCTTCGATTCGGCTGCGTTGGGCGACCGCATCGAACCGACTGCTGCCGAGATCGCTGCACGTTACGAGCGCGACGCCGAGCAATATGCGGCTAGCGAGACACGCGATTTCACCCAATTGATCGTGCCCACCGAAGCCGCGGCCAACTCGATCCGGCAACGGGTGGAGGGCGGAGCACCCTTCGAACAGGTTGCCCGCGAAGCCGGACTGCGCGCTGCGCCGGTCGTCGATGTTGCACGAGAAGGCTTGGCCGCGCAGGCCTCGCCAGCTGTCGCCGCCGCCTACTTCTCCGCCGCACGTGGCGAGATGACCCGACCGGCACGCAGCCCGCTCGGCTGGCACCTGGCACGAATCGATTCGATCGACTCACGACCCGCCCAGAGCCTCGCCCAAGTTCGCGGCGAGATCGCCGACAGCTTGCGCGAGGAAAAACGCGTTCGCGGCCTCGCCGACCTCGCGACCGAAATCGAGGATCAGCTCGCCGACGGCGCCACGCTGGCCGAGGTGGCCGACGAAATCGACCTTGAGCTGACGACCGTCGGCCCGGCGCTCGCGAACGGCCGCCTGTTCGAAAATCCGCAGCAAACGGTTCCCGAAGTCTTGCAGCCGGCGCTGGCAACGGCATTCCAGATGGATGAGGAAGAACCCGAGATCGCTCCGGTCAACGGCGGACAAACCTATCTGGTCTACGAAGTCGGCGACATCACTCCTGCTGCCGTGGCTCCCTATGCAGAAATCGAGGAACTGGTCGAGGCGCGCTGGCGGGCCAGCGAAGGGATGAAGGCGGCACAGGCAGCGGCCGACCGCGTGATTGCCCGCCTCCGCAATGGCGACTCGATCGCCGATGCTCTGGCTGCGGAAGATCGCCGGGTGCCCCCGGCCCAGTCGATCGACATGACCCGCGAGGACCTCGCGCGCCAGCGCGAGCGGCGCATTCCACCGCCAATTGCGTTGCTCTTCAGCATGGCCGAAGGCACGGTCAAGAAGCTCGACGCGGGAGGGAATGCCGGTTTCTTCGTGGTCAAGGTCGACGAGATCGCGATGGACGACATCGCCCAGGACGACCCGCTGATCGCCCAGGCTCGGCGCCAGATGGGTCCCCTGCTGGGCGACGAATATGCCGAACAGCTCGGGCTGGCGATGCGGCAGGAACTGGGCGTGTCGCGCAATCAGACGGCCATCGATGCTGTCCGCAGACAGCTCACCGGCAACTGAGGCGCGCTTGGGCAGCGGCCTGAAGGGCGTCGAACGGGCGCACGAAGCGCTGGCGCGGGGCACTCCTGCGCTGGTGTGGCGCGAAATCGTAGCCGATACCGAAACACCGGTTGGCGCTGCGCTCAAGCTGTTCGAGGACGGTCGCGGCGACTTTCTGCTCGAATCGGTGGAGGGCGGCGAGGTGCGCGGGCGCTACAGCCTCATCGGGCTCGATCCCGACCTGGTGTTTCGCGCCACCGGCGACCGCGCCGAGATCAATCCGCAATGGCAATTCGCGCGCGATGGCTTCGAGCCTTGCCAGCACGGAACACTCGACAGCCTGCGCGCGCTGGTCGACTCGTGCCGCTGCTCCGTGCCCGAGGAACTGCCGCCGGCGCTGGCCTGCCTTGTCGGCCATTTCGGATATGAAACCATCGGACTGGTCGAAAAGCTGCCGCGCCCATCCGAAGGTCCACTCGACCTCCCGGACATGCTGTTCGTGCGCCCGACCGTCTTGCTGGTTTTCGACCGGCTCAGCGATGCGCTTTTTTGCATTGCACCGGTGTGGCAGGGCGGCTCGATCGAGCGAGCAGGCGACAGGATCGACGAAGTTCTGCGCAAGCTGGCCCAGCCCCATGCGGATGCGGGCGACCACCTTGCCGACCATCCCGAACCGGCGCTCGACCCCACCATGCCGGCAGCCGATTACGAGGCCATGGTCCTGCGCGCGAAGGACTACATCGAGGCGGGCGACATCTTCCAGGTCGTGCTCTCGCAGCGCTTCACCTCGCCCTTCGCGCTGCCACCGATGGCGCTCTATCGCGCGCTGAGGCGCGTAAATCCGTCACCATTCCTCTATTTCCTCGACATGCCCGGCTTCGCCATCGTCGGATCGAGCCCGGAAATCCTCGTCCGCGTGCGCGACGGCGAAGTGACGATCCGGCCGATTGCCGGCACCCGTCCGCGCGGCGCAACGCAGGCTGCAGATCGGCTCGCCGAACAAGAGCTGCTGTCCGACCCGAAAGAGCGGGCCGAGCACTTGATGCTGCTCGACCTGGGGCGCAACGATGTGGGTCGGGTGGCTGAATCGGGCAGCGTTACCGTCACCGAGAGCTTCACCGTCGAGCGTTACAGCCACGTCATGCATATCGTCAGCAATGTCACCGGACGGCTCGATCCATCGAAGGATGCGATCGACGCGCTGTTCGCCGGGTTCCCGGCAGGCACCGTAAGCGGCGCGCCAAAGGTGCGTGCGTGCGAGATCATAGCCGAACTCGAACCGGCCACCCGCGGCCCCTATGCCGGCGGTGTGGGCTATTTCGCGCCAGACGGCTCTGTCGACAGTTGCATCGTCCTGCGAACCGCCGTGGTCAAAGACGGTACGATGCATGTGCAGGCAGGCGCCGGGATCGTCGCCGATAGCGATCCAGCCTATGAACAGAGAGAATGCGAAGCGAAGGCGGGCGCGCTGCTCGCTGCGGCAAAGGAAGCCGTACGCCTCGCGATGGAGCCCGGGTTCGGTCAATGAGAACAACTATCGTTGCGCTGGTTCTGCTTGCGCTGACAGCCTGTGAAGCACAGCCCGAAGGCGAACCCGTCGCGCGTGCGCGCATCGACGGGAAGCAGCCCACCGCGTCACCCACTCCCGAACCAAGCCCGACCGCAACACTTGCGAGCCAGGTCGAGAGCGCCTGCCGATCGATCATTTTCGAGGACACGCCGCTCAGCCACTGCCTGGCGGTTCCCTCGCGGCACAGCATCGCCATGGAGCTCGGGCCAGATAGCGCTGCACCCTTTCGAAGCCTGACGGATTTCGCCCGCGCCCAGGAAGTTGACTCCATCGCCTTTGCGATGAACGCGGGCATGTTCGACGATGAAGGCAAGCCTATCGGGTATTTCGTCGAGAACTCGCAGCGCCTGCAAACGCTCAACACCGCCGATGGCGAGGGCAATTTCCACATGAAGCCCAATGGCGTGTTCTACGGCAGCGGCGGCGAATGGGTTGTCCGCAGTACCGACAGCTTCCTGGCCAATGTCACCGACCGCCCGGAATTCGGCACCCAGTCGGGACCGATGCTTGTTATCGACGGCAAAATTCACCCCACGATTACGCATGACGGGCCTTCTCGCCTGGTCCGCAACGCCGTCGGCGTCGATGACGATGGCCGAGCGCATTTCGTGATATCGAACGCGCCGATCTCTTTCGGCAAGCTCGCCCGGTTCTACAAGGACGAGCTGGACGTTAAGAACGCGCTGTTCCTCGACGGAAACGTCTCGCTGATGTGGAACCCTTCCACCGACCGGCTCGACACGGGGGCGCCCATCGGTCCCATCGTCGTCGTCAAGAAGAAGGCCTCCGAATGACCGAAGCCCGCCGCACGCTCTATCCCGAGATCGAACCCTTCGAGACCGGCATGCTCGATGTCGGCGAAGGCCATTCACTCTATTGGGAGCGGGTCGGCACCAGGGGCGCGAAGCCTGCGGTTTTCCTCCACGGAGGTCCCGGCGGCGGCATGTCGCCCGACCATCGTCGCCAGTGGGATCCGGAGCTCTACGACGTGCTGCTGTTCGACCAGCGCGGCTGCGGCAAGTCGCTACCCTTCGCCGAGATCGAGCACAACGATACCTGGCGGATCGTCGAAGACATCGAGCGTTTGCGCGACATGTGCGGTCACGACAAATGGCAGGCATTCGGAGGCAGCTGGGGTTCGACCCTTGCCCTGGCCTATGCGGAGAAATATCCCCAACGTGTCAGCGAACTCGTGCTGCGCGGCGTGTTCCTAGCGCGCGAGCAGGAAAAGACCTGGCTCTATGGCTACGGCGCAAGCGAAATCATGGCCGAGCAGTGGGACGAGTTCATCGGCCTCATCCCCGAACCGGAACGCGGCGATCTGGTGCGCGCTTACTACAATCGCCTGACCAGCGAGGACGAGGCCACCCGGCTGGCGGCGGCGCGCGAATGGTCGCTGTGGGAAGGCCATGTCGCCACGCTGCTGCCGAACGAGTCCCTGCTCGAAAGCTTCGGCGATCCGGCCAAGGCGGTTCCCTTCGCACGGATCTGCGCCAAGTTCTTTCTCGAGGGGTTCTTCCTCGAGGAGAACGAGTTGCTCGAGAAGGTCGGGAGGCTGTCCGGTATTCCCGGAATCATCGTGCAGGGCCGCCATGACATCTGCACTCCGCCGAGTGCTGCTTGGGCTCTGAAAAAGGCCTGGCCCGAAGCCGAGTTGTGGATGGTGGACGACGCCGGACACAGCGCCAGCGAACCCGGTATCGTCGACGGCCTGGTTCGCGCGACCGACCAGTTGGCGGGCAAGCGGGCGTAACGCCACGCTGACGTTTCGCCTTTCGCAGCTTTCCTTGCTTGAAAGCACAGCGCCAGGGCTTCATTGACGCCACGAATGACCGACACTCGCACCATCCTCGTAATCGACAATTACGACAGCTTCACCTTCAATCTCGTCCACTATCTCATGGAAATGCGCGCGCGTGTGGAGGTGGTGCGCAATGACGCCATTTCGGCGAGCGAGGCGCTGGCCGCAGATCACGCGGGCTTTCTGATCTCGCCCGGCCCCTGCACGCCGAACGAGGCGGGGGTCAGCCTCGACCTCGTGGCGGCGTGCGCCGATGCAGGCAAGCCGCTACTCGGCGTGTGTCTCGGCCATCAGTCCATCGGCCAGCATTTCGGTGGGCGGGTCGTCCGTGGTGGGCTGATGCACGGCAAGACGTCACCGGTGACGCATGATGCCAGCGGGGTCTTTGCCGGCCTGCCCTCGCCCTTCACGGCGACGCGCTATCATTCGCTGGTGGTCGAGAACATTCCCGATTGCCTCGAAATCAACGCCACCAGCGAGACGCCCGGCCTCGACGGCAGCAGCGTGATGGGCTTTCGCCACAGCGAGCTGCCGATCCACGGCGTCCAGTTCCACCCAGAAAGCATTGCCACCGAGCACGGTCACGCGCTGCTCGCCAACTTCCTCGACATCTGCGGTATCGCCGCCAAGGTCCCGGCATGAAACGACTTCCCGACGCAAAGCAGCACCTTGGCGAGCAGGAGGCCGAAGAGGTCTTTGGCTGGATCCTCGACGGCGAAACGTCAGACGAGGACATCGCGAGGTTTCTCGTCGACATGTCGGCGCGGAGCGAAACTTCGGACGAAATCGCCGGGGCGGCGCGAGCGTTGCGCGCGCGGCTGATCCCGGTCGATGCGCCCGAGGGAACGGTCGATTGCTGCGGCACCGGCGGCGACGGCCATCACACGCTCAATGTGTCGACGGCGGTCAGCCTGGTCGTCGCTGCCTGCGGCGTGCCCGTTGCCAAACACGGCAATCGCGCGGCCAGCAGCAAATCGGGCGCGGCCGACACGCTGGAGGCGCTCGGTCTCGACATGGAAGCGGCGGGAAGAAGCGCCGAGAAGACCCTGGCGGAACTGGGGATTTGTTTCCTTTTCGCCAAGAACCATCACCCGGCGATGGGGCGGATCCAGCCCATTCGCCAGAAATTGGGCGTGCGTACGATCTTCAATCTTATGGGTCCGCTGTCGAACCCTGCCGGTGTGCGTCGCCAGCTCATCGGCATCGCGCGGCCCGCCTATGTTCCGATCTACGCGGCGGCCAAGGCCAAGCTGGGAACCGATCGCACCTTTATCGCCTCGGGCGACGAGGGGCTCGACGAGTTGAGCCTAGCAGGCGGTAATGAACTGGCCGATGTTAAGGGCAACGAATTCGAAATGCGTCGGGTGGTCGCGGTTCAGGCCAACCTGCCGCACGCACCTGTCGAAGCCATTCGCGGCGGCGATCCGGACCACAATGCGCGCGCGCTGGAGGCACTGCTCAGCGGTACTCCGGGTCCCTATCGCGATGCCGTTCTTTTCAATGCCGCTGCCACGCTGATTGTCGCCGATCGCACCGACGACTGGACCGAAGGCGCCGAAATCGCTGCAGAAGCGCTGGATTCGGGCAAGGCCAAGGCTCTGCTCGACAACTGGATCGCAATGGCCGCGTGACATGAACAAGCTGGAAGAAATCTGCGCGACCAAGCGCGAGGAAGTGGCTGCTCGCAAGGCGAGCCGCTCGCTTGCCGATCTCGAAGCCCTAGCCAAGGAACAAACCGCCCCCCGCGGGTTCCAGACCGCGCTCTCGCAGGCACAGGAGAACGGCTTCGGGCTGATCGCAGAGATCAAGAAAGCATCTCCCTCCAAGGGTCTGATACGCAAAGATTTCCGCCCCGCCGACCATGCCCACGCCTATGCAGCGGGCGGCGCCGCGTGCCTCTCTGTGCTGACCGATGCGCCCTATTTCGAGGGGCACGAGGACTATCTGGTCGAGGCCCGCGCGGCTTGCGCCCTGCCCGTCCTGCGCAAGGATTTCATGGTCGATCCGTGGCAGGTCGCCGAAGCCCGGGCAATCGGTGCCGATGCGATCCTGATCATCGTTGCCGCGCTCGAGGACGGCGCCATGGTCGAGATCGAAGCGGCGGCGATCGAACACAAGATGGACGTGCTGGTCGAAGTTCACGATCGCACCGAATTGGCACGTGCAACCTGTCTCCAGTCGCGATTGATCGGGGTGAACAATCGCGATCTCAAGACCTTCACCACCGATCTCGCGACCACCGAAACGCTGGCCGCGATCGCGCCACACGATGCCCTTCTGGTCGGCGAAAGCGGAATTGCCACCCATGCCGATTGCGAGCGTCTGGCACGCTCGGGAGTGCGCAGTTTCCTCGTCGGAGAAAGCCTGATGCGCCAGGCCGATGTCGAGGCAGCGACGCGAGCGCTGCTTGGCGGTTGAACTCTCCACGCCGGACCGAACCGGGAACAATTGTTCCACCGCAAACCGTTCGAAAATCACGCTATTGCTTGACTTGGCGAATCAGGTTGCTTACTTGTTCCGCATTCGTTCACAGGTTTGTGAACAGGCGAAACGGGAGTGCGCACCATGCTGACCGCCAAGCAGCACGAATTGATCCGCTTCATCCAGCAGCGGCTGGAAGAGACCGGCATTTCGCCGAGTTTCGAGGAGATGAAGGAAGCGCTCGATCTCAAGAGCAAGTCGGGTGTTCATCGGTTGATTTCCGCGCTCGAGGAACGCGGCTTCATTCGCCGCCTGCCCAATCGCGCCCGCGCGCTCGAAGTGGTCAAACTGCCCGAGGATGCAGTGATGGGCACGCCGAGGCCTGCTCCGGCGAACGATCCTGTCAGCGCCGCCATGCCCGCGAAAGCCGTCGCGCCTGATCCTGCGAACGACATAATCGACGTACCGCTCCATGGCCGGATTGCCGCCGGCGCGCCGATCGAGGCGATCGAAGGGCAGTCGAGCATGCCGGTTCCTGCCGCCCTGCTCGGCCCCGGCGAACATTATGCGCTCGAGGTCTCGGGCGACTCGATGATCGAGGCGGGCATTTTCGATGGCGATTACGCGCTGGTGAAGCGCGCCGACAGCGCACGCGACGGCGAGATCGTAGTGGCACTGGTCGATAATGAGGAAGCGACGCTCAAGTATCTGCGCAAGGATGGTGGACGGGTCGTGCTCGATCCCGCCAATGGCGCTTACGAGCCGCAAGTCTACGAACCGCACCGCGTGCAGGTTCAGGGCAAGCTCGCAGGGCTGCTGCGGCGCTATCACTGACGGGCATTGCGCCCCGCGGTTCTCAGCGGGCGGATGCGCGCCACCAGCCATGCTCGCCCTCGTCCTGTGCAACGGTTTCGATGCGCGGTTCATCCAGATAGATCGCCGTACCGCCTTCGCGATCGAGGAACCGCCGATCGGCCTTGAGCCAGCGCGGCTTGCAACTTCGCGGCAGAAAACGGTCGGCAATCACGATATCGGAATGTCGGCAGGCCGCCGCCAAAGCACGTTCGGCGACGAGATCGCGGTTGCGGGCTACCAGAATCGACCAGTCGCGCCCTTCCCGAGCGATCGATAGCGTGCAGAATTCGGCACTACATTTGCTGCGTGGCCATTGCGATAGCGGGATCGGTACAAGGTCGGTCCCTGCCAGCTCGAGAAGGTTGTCCTGCGCATAACCGCCTTCGCTGTCGCGCAAGACCAGCAAGCGTTCGTCTTCGTTCGCAACGCCGATATCGCGCCCGTCACGGGTAATTAGAATATCGGGCACGGGCGCCGTCGCCATCATTCCTGCAGAGACCGCAACCGGCGCGAATCCCCAAAGCCTGGCTCCGCCCTGCCAGAAAGCCAACCAAAGCGCCCCAGCTAAGTAGAGCACCATCGCCCCCATACCGATCCGCGGGGCAAGCTTTACCGAACCCGGCTGCTCGGCAAAGAAGTGCGCAATGGCAAGCAAGAGGTCGAGCGAGTGTCCGACGAGCCACCATGCCGGGGCTCCCGCGCCTGCGAGATCGAGGAGCAAGGCCAGCGCTACCAACGGCATGGATACGAAAGTCACCAACGGAATGGCGATCAGGTTGGCCGCCGCGCCGTAGACACCGGCACGATGGAAATGGAAAAGCACGATCGGCATCAACGCCAGCTCGATCACCAGCCCGGTCAGGAACAATATGGCTGCCCGCCTGCCAAAGCGCCGCACCCAGCTCTCCTCGCGCGGCGCCAGAAAGTCCCTTATCCGTTGGACATTATGCAACGCTACGATCGCGATCACCGCAGCGAAACTCATCTGGAAGCTCGGCCCGACCAGGGATTCCGGCCACAGCGCGAGCACCACGCCCGCAGCGATCGCGACCATTCGCAATGACAGCGGCTCGCGCCCCAGCGCCAGGGCGACAAGCACCAACAAGGCTCCGATGCAGCTGCGCACGGTCGGAACCTCGGCGCCGGTCAGCAGCGTATAACCGATCCCTGCCAATGCCGCCGCGCCCGCCGCGACCAGGGGCAAGCGCACGCGCAAGGTCAGCCAAGGCCACAGCGCGAGCAACTTGAGCGCGACGAGGTAGGTCGCCGCAATGATTGCGCTGACGTGCAAACCGCTGATCGACAGCAGGTGCGTCAGCCCGGAATCGCGCATCGCCTCCTCGTCGGCTTCGGGGATCGCGCCGCGGTCGCCGCTGGCCAGTGTCGCGGCGATTGCACCCGAAGTGCCTCCGAGGTTGGCGCGCACATGCGCAGACAGGCGCCGCTGGATCGACGCTAGAGATAACTCCGCCGGCGGTGGCGGCTCCACCAATTCTACCGCGCCCACCACCGAACCGGTTGCCGACAGCCCCTCGAACCAAGCACGCCGCGCGAAATTGTAGGCGCCTGGCACGATCGGCGGCGATGGCGGCATCAGGCGCGCCGCAAGGCGGATACGGGCGCCTTCGCGGAAAATCCTGCGATCCGCATCGACCGGAAGGTTGACGCGATAGGCAACCGCGCGCCCGCTCTCGGCATCGCGCGCCGCAAGGACGAGGCGCACGCGGTCTTCTGCAGGTTGCTCCTCGCGTTCCAGGATGCGACCATCGATTAGTTCGAAGCGCGGATGGGGTATCGGTTCCGCACCGACCATTCCCGAACGCGCCCAAACCAGCGCGGTCCCTGCCGCCAAGGCCAGCCCGACCGAGAGCACCGCAGCAAGCGTGTAGACGCGGCGCTCGTCGCTCCGCCATGTGGCCAGCGCCAGCATCACCGCGGCGACTCCGCCTGCCATGACCGCCAGCCATTGCCAGGGGGTACCGAGATAGAACCAGAACCCGATCCCGGCTGCAAAGGCGACCACCAGCCACGGTCCGCGATCGAATTCCGCAGCGGCGAGAAATGCCTCGAAACGCCGCGCAAAACTGGACAAGAGAGCGCTCATGCGCCAAGGGCGCGGCACCATATTGCGGGCCTCGTCGCCCGCCTCCCCCATCGGTATCGAAGGCGTCCCCCGTGTCGCCATGCAAGTGTTTGAAAGGAAGCGAGAGACAATGGCAAGCGTTAGTGGCAGCAAGACCCGGCAGGTCGTCACCCGCTTCGCTCCCTCGCCGACCGGCTACCTCCATATCGGCGGGGCGCGAACGGCGTTGTTCAACTGGCTCTATGCGCGGCATCATGGCGGCCGCGCGTTGCTGCGGATCGAGGACACAGACCGTAAGCGCAGCACCCCCGATGCGATCGAAAAGATTATCGACGGGCTCGACTGGCTGGGCCTCGATTTCGACGAGGCACCGGTTTTTCAGTCCGACCGCGCCGAACGCCATGCCGAAGTCGCACATAAGTTGCTCGAGGCGGGCCATGCCTATAAATGTTTTGCCACGCCCGAGGAACTCGAGGAGATGCGCGCCCAGCAACGCGCGAACAAGCAGCCGATGCGCTACGACCGGCGCTGGCGCGACCGCGACGAGAGCGAAGCGCCCGACGGCGCGCCCTTCGTGATCCGGCTGAAGGTGCCGACCGAAGGTGAGACGACGATCGAGGACGCCGTTCAGGGCAAGGTCACGGTAAACAACGCCGAGATCGACGATTACGTCCTGCTCCGCGCCGATGGCACGCCGACCTACATGCTCGCCGTTGTGGTCGACGATCACGACATGGGCGTCACCCATATCATCCGCGGCGACGACCATCTCAACAATGCCTTCCGTCAATTGCCGATCATACGGGCGATGGACCAGATAGAGGGTGGCTGGCCGGATCCGGTCTACGCCCACGTCCCCCTGATCCACGGGCCCGACGGCGCGAAAATGTCGAAGCGGCACGGCGCTGTCGGCGTCGAAGCCTATCGTGACGAGGAAGGCATCCTTCCCGAAGCGCTGTTCAATTACCTCTTGCGTCTTGGCTGGGGCCATGGCGACCGCGAAGAGATCACGAAGCGGGAAGCCATCGAACTGTTCGACCTCGACGGCGTTGGCAAGGGACCGGCGCGCTTCGACAGCAAGAAGCTGCTGAATCTCAACGGCCACTACATTCGCGAGGCGGACGATGCTCGACTGGCGGAAATCGTCGCCGCCAGGATGGGACCGGAAGCAGACACAAAACTGCTTACCGAGGCCATGCCCGTGCTGAAAACGCGCGCGAAGTCCGTCAACGAACTCACTGAGGGCGCAGCCTTTCTTTTTACCGAACACCCGCTGGAAATGACGGAGAAGGCCGCCAAGCTTCTCGATGACGACGCACGTGCGCGCCTCGCCGGATTGTCAAAAATGCTGCATGTGCAAAATGACTGGACAATCGAGGCGCTGGAAGCCACTACGAAATCGTATGCCGAGCAGCTCGAACTGGGTCTTGGCAAGCTCGCGCAACCCATGCGCGCAGCGCTGACGGGCACGACCACGTCGCCCGGCATTTTCGATGTGCTGGTCCTGCTGGGCAAGGAAGAGTCGCTCCTGCGTATCGATGCGCAGGCCTCGCCCTCAGGCACCGAAGAGAACGAGTAGGAGAAACGCGTGGCCGACAAGCAGGCAACCCTCGATCTGGGCGGTCAGACCCAGGAATTCCCCGTGCTGCAGGGCAGCGTCGGGCCCGATGTGGTCGACATCCGCAAGCTGTACGGTACGACCGGGAAGTTCACCTACGACCCCGGCTACAAGTCCACCGCCAGCTGTGAAAGTGCGTTGACCTATATCGACGGCGAGGAAGGCGTCCTTCTGCACCGCGGCTATCCGATCGGCCAGCTGGCTGAAAATTCGAGCTTCATGGAAGTCGCCTATCTGCTACTCAACGGCGAGCTGCCGCAGCAGGCCGAACTGGACGATTTCACCTATACGATCACGCGGCACACCATGCTGCATGACCAGCTGCGCCAGTTCTACCAGGGCTTTCGGCGCGATGCGCACCCGATGGCCATCATGTGCGGCGTGGTCGGCGCACTGTCGGCCTTCTATCACGACAGCACCGATATCTCGGATCCCGAGCACCGCAAGATCAGCAGCCACCGCCTGATCGCGAAGATGCCGACGATCGCCGCCGCAGCCTATAAGTACTCGGTCGGCCAGCCCATGATGCAGCCGGACAACTCGCTTAGCTATACGGGTAATTTCCTGCGCATGACGTTCGGCGTTCCGGCCGAGGAATACGAGCTGCACCCGGCAGTCGAAAAGGCGATGGACCGGATTTTCATCCTCCACGCCGACCACGAACAAAATGCCTCGACCTCGACCGTGCGCCTTGCCGGCTCGTCGGGTGCCAACCCGTTCGCCTGCATCGCGGCCGGCATCGCCTGCCTGTGGGGCCCGGCGCATGGCGGCGCGAACGAGGCCGCGCTCAACATGTTGCAGGAGATCGGCACGCCCGATCGCATCCCGCACTATATCGAGCGCGCCAAGGACAAGAACGACCCCTTCCGCCTGATGGGCTTCGGCCACCGCGTCTACAAGAACTACGACCCGCGCGCGACGGTCATGCAGAAGACCGTGCGCGAGGTGTTCGAGGCGCTCAACGTCACCGATCCGGTGTTCGAGACCGCGCTTCAACTCGAAGAGCTTGCGCTCAACGACGATTACTTCAAGGAAAAGAAGCTTTTCCCGAACGTCGACTTCTATTCGGGCATCATCCTTTCGGCGATCGGCTTCCCGACGACCATGTTCACCGCGCTCTTCGCCCTCGCCCGCACGGTCGGCTGGGTCGCACAGTGGAACGAGATGATCTCGGACCCCGCGCAGGTGATCGGCCGTCCGCGCCAGCTCTATACCGGCCCGACCGAGCGCGACTACGTAGCCATCGGCCAGCGCTGACATGGGTTTCGTCCTCATGGCCTTCGGAGCGGCATTGATGCTCTCCGGAGGCCTGTGGACGCTCCAGGGTCTGGGCCTCGTTATGTGGCCCGCCGACAGCTTCATGCTCGCGGAACGCGAATGGGCGCTTTATGGCGCGATAACCTTTATGGTCGGTCTGTTCCTGTTTCGCAGCGGATCGCGCCGCGGTTGATCAGCGCGGTTTTTCGCGCAGATCCTCGGCTGCCGGAACCGACAGGGTAAAGCGCGCGCCTTGTCCCGGCGCGCTCTCCACCGTCAGATCGCCATCCATCGCGCGCGCAATCCGCCGCGAAATGTAGAGTCCAAGGCCAGAGCCGCCATCACCGCTGCGCCCGAGCCGTTCGAACTTCTCGAACACCTGCTGCTGCTGTTCCTCCTCGAGCCCGTGACCCTGGTCGGCCACAGTGATCAAGGCGCGATTGCCGATCCGGTCGAGCCGGATCCACACCTGGCTGTCATCGGGTGAATAGCGGATCGCATTGCCGACCAGATTGAGCAGGATTTGCAGCACCCGGCGGAACTCGGCGATGGCCAGCTGGCTTTCCCCTTCCGGCGGCGCGACCAGCGTAATGCCCTTCTCGCGCGCCCGCACACCCAGGATACCGCAGGCACGGCGGGCGACGTCGGCCAGTTCGATCCGGTCGGGAGCGGTCGCGAAATCCTCCGATTCGACCACTTCGAGATCCGAAAGATCGTCGATCAGCGCAAGCAGGTGTTGTGCCGCGGTGGCGATGTCGGACGCATAGGAGCTGTATTCATCGGCCAAAGGCCCCGCCAGCTTGGTCCGGATCGTTTCGGCATTGGCGATGATGCGATTGATCGGCTGGCGCAGGACCGGCGTGAGGTCGCGGCCAAAGGATGGTCCGTCTTCGCTATCGCTGTCAGCGCCCGAACCATCCTCCGCGAGCGGGCTGTCGGCGGTGAGATAGAGGACGAAACCGGCACTGCCCGGCTGCGGCTGGCCGAGCGGTTCAAGATGTGCGGTCCAGCTGCGGCCCGAACCATCGATTTCGCACCTGGCGCCGTCGAGCAGCCGCCAATGGAGCGGTTGCCGATGCGTATTGCCAGGCAGGCGTACCAAGTCGGTCCACGGCTTGCCGACGTTGGCCTGCGCCTTCTCGGCGAAATCGACAAGGTCGGCGGCTTCGGTGTCGATCGACAGCAGACGCTGGTTTGAGTCGAGCCTTGCGGTGCAGTCGGCAAGGTGACGATTGATCTCGAGGCGGCGCCGCGCTGCATCGATATCGTTTTCGGGCGGCAGTTCCTCACTATGCCAGCTCACCACGTCGATCGCGCAGCCGTCAGCCTCGCCCGATTCGTCTGTGATCGGGGAAATCTCGACCCAGGCCGTAATCCGCTTCTCGCCGTCGATGGCCTCGAACTGGCGCGCAAGGCGCAGTCCGTAACGCTGCGCCTCTTCGACGAGCGCCAGAAGCTCGGGAATCGCAATCCGCGACCCGATCGAGCCGCCACAGGCCTGCTGCAGCTCCGCCAGCGGGTCGTCGGCTTCGACAAGCTTGCGGTCCGCATCCGCTCTGGCCCGTGCAATGTATCGGGTTCCGACGGTGGCCATCGTCAGCCTGCTCCGACCGGCGTGGATTGAGAAAGCAGGCCGCGCGCCTCCTCGGCAGCCATGCCGGCGATCTCCCGCAGCGGGATCGCTTGCGGATTGAGCCGCAGCACCTGTCGCTCGACATCGGCGCTGTCGAGCCCTGCCCCGCGCAACCCCAGCGCAAGGCGCGCGGTCTGCTGATGGTGGGTCGAGAGCACCGCAGCGACGCGCGACTGCCCCGAGCGTGCCGCCAGCGCAGAAAGAAACAGCGCCGGACCTGCCTGATCGACATCGAGCGCCCGCAGCGCCGCATTGCCCATTCCGGTGACAACCCGCCCCAGCAGCGATAGTCGTCCGGCTCCCTCGTCATAAGCGTTGCGAAGCTTGGCTTCCGCGCGGATCATCGCATCGGAACGCAATTGTCCGCTAAAGGCGCGCCAGCCCATCAGCAAATCGTGAAACAGGTCGCCGGGCAACTCACCCAGCGGCAATTCCATCCTGCGTTGGGTCTGCGCAAAGCGTGCCTGCGCGGTAAGCGCTGACATCGCGGCGCTGGCAAGGGCGCTATCATCGGAAGCGATCAGTTCCTGCACCAGCGGGGAAAGCACCGGGTCGATGCCGTATTGGGCCTCGAGCCGTTCGGTCAGCTGCCATTCCAGCGCCAGCGCATGGCAATGCGCGAGCAGAGCGGGACTGCCGAAAAAATGCTCGGCCAGCGCTTCGCCATGGCGTTCGGCGAAGGCTTCGCTGCCCGCCTGCCCCGCAGCCTCGGCCTGCGCGCGCAGGACCTGCCATGCGAGATTGTGGCACATGCCGCGGATCCGCGCGACGATCTCGTCGCTGAACAACGAATGGTCGGGGGTAGCCAGCAAATGCGACAGGATGGGAGCAATCCGGGCAAGCATCGCATTGCCGCGCGCGATCGCGTCGCGCAGGGGTTCCCGATCGGCAGCGGCCTCGGGGGATGCAGCGTCAGGCATCAGCATGGCTCGGGCTTAGCATCGACATGGTTAAGCGCGCGTTAGTCCCTTGGTTCCGACGTGAGGAAAAGCGTCACCAGCACCGCCAGCGATAGCACCGCCACAAACGGTTGCGCGACGCCGAAGAGCACGGCCGGCAATAGCCCCAGCGTCAGCAGCACGCGATCGGCGTAGCTGCGACGCCAGCGCGCCGTACTCAGTCGTTCCCCCAGATGCAGCAAGCCGAACAACACCGCAGGCACGAACAGTCGCAGCCAAGTGGTATCTTCGGGTGATGCCATGGCGACGAGCACGACCAGCAGTGGGTCCAGCAGAATCCCAAGCGCCTGGACCAGAACCGGTACGCTCGGGCGTACTTGGCCGGCATTGGAAATGCGGCGAACCACTTCTTCCATCGCAAAGAGCAAGACCGCCAGTGCCGCAAGGCCGAAGCCGGGCAATATCCACCCGGCAAGACCCAGCGACAGGGCGAGAAGGCCCATTGCTGCGGCTCCGAGCGCAAGAAAACGCGGCAGTCGTCCGCCCATTGTGTCCTGCGCGAGGCGCGCGCCCATACGCTCGGCAATCGCCAGACCCGGTGCGCTAAACGGCGCGACGTCGGCATGGCCCGCCACCCAGCTCCGCTCCCGCATGGCGAGTTCCTCGGTTGTCGGATCGCGCAGCCAGATATGTTCATCGAGCAGGCGCGTTTCGAGCGGATGCGTTCGTACCCCCGATTGGAGGGCGATGCGCAACAGCGCCGAGGGCGTATCGACATCCGTCGGCAGCTGAGCGAGTTTCTCGACCGCATTACCACGCACCAGTAACGCACCGGCCCAGGCGAAATGCGCGTCGATCCGCTCGTAACCGCGCTGCACCGCCGGGTCCTCCGGGAAGACCAGCACGCCTGGTTTGGCCAGATGCCGCACGATCGAATCTTCGTCGGGCAAGACGCCGGAAGAGAGGACCAGCAGTTCGTCCTGCGCAGTGACGATACCCGACAGCTTGCGCGGCTCGCGGATCGCGATGAACCGCGCGCCTGCCGCCTCCGCGCGGTGCTGCAGATCGATGACTTCGCGGCCGACCGTGGTGGCGAGGCAGGCGATGCTCTCGCAGCCCGCGGCCAGCGCGATATCGAGTTGCCGTTCGACCAGGCGCGCACCCGCGAGCATGCGGAACGGCGCAGGGATCTTGCGCGGTTCGGCTGGGCCATCGAGGACTGACAGCAGGGCGACGCGCACGCTGAACTCCGATTGCGAGGGTTGATCGAACCCGGCTTCTAGGGCTGTCTGCCACCGCCCGCCAAGTCGCGAGCCCTATTTTCCCTCAGGACAGAGCTTCGACGAAAGTGTCTATGCGCTGGAGAACCGTGGGCTCACCTGGCGCAGCGGTACGCGCTTCTTCAGCAAGGTCCATCAGTTCCGGGGCGTGAAAACTCGCCGCAATGGCGTGCAACCTGCTGGCGGCGACTTCCCAATTGCCGTCGCACCGGGCGCGACGCAACAGGTCCAATTGGCGAGCGACGCTGTCGGTGAAGGCCGCGCGCAGCTCAAGCCTGAGCGACGGATCGTCGCCTGCCGCAGTGGCAAGTGCGGCATCGAAGCTGGTAGAGTGATACGCCATGGCCACAGCCTGCCACCAAAGCGGTTAATTGCTGTTTAAGCCCAACCGCTTTGGTGATAGCTTTCAAACCTATGAGAAAGCGCCCGCTGATCCAGGCCGTCGACCAAACGGCCGATGAAACCCCACCGGAAACTGAAGTTTCCGAAGGGGTTGTCGAACATATCTCGGAGGATCCTGAAGAGGATATCGAGGAGGAGTGGGACGAGGAACCACAGCCCGGACGCAGCTTTGCCTGGGTTTTCCCGCTTCTGGCAGTGCTGGCGATCCTCGGTTGGACGGGCTTCTTCGGCTGGGCGCACCAGAGCGAAATCCTCGCAAAACCCACTCCGCGCGAATTGACGGGCCTGATCGCACAATGGGCGATCCCGGTGCTGCTCGTTGTCAGTATCTGGCTGCTTGCCATGCGCAATTCGACACGCGAGGCAAAGCGCTTCGCCGAGGTCGCGCAAAATCTGTCGGCGCAATCGGCCGAACTCGAGACCCGCCTCGCCGTGGTAAACCGCGAACTGAGCCTCGCCCGCGAATTTCTGACCGCGCAGACGAAAGAGCTGGATTATCTGGGCCGGACCGCAACAGATCGGCTATCGGAAAATGCCGATCGGTTGCAATCGCTCATCGGAGCGAATGGCGAACAGGTCGAATCGATCGCACGAGTCAGCGTTACCGCGCTGGAAAACATGGATAAATTGCGGGACAATCTCCCGGTTATCGCCAATTCCGCAAAAGACGTATCGAACCAAATCGGCGGGGCAGGCCGTGAAGCACAAGCCCAGCTCGACGAGCTGGTCCATGGGTTCGAGCGACTCAATGAATTCGGCGCGGCGAGCGAGCGACAGGTGGCCTCGCTGCGCAAACGTGTCGACGCGGCGCTCGAAGCGTTTACCAAGCAGGCCGAGCAACTGGGCGCGATAACCGAACGACGTTTCGCCGAACTGCGCGAGAACAGCGAGGCGTTTCGCGGCGATCTCGACAGTCGCGAAGTCGAGGCGCTCGCCTCGATCCGGAACCGCTTCGAGAAGTTACGCAGCGAACTCGACGAGACCGAGACCCAAGCGGCTGCCGAACGTGAGACCGCGATGGATAGCTTGCAGGAACGCCTTGCAACCCTTCGCAGGGAAACCGCCGAAGCCGCAGAGACAATCCGCGATGGCGAAGCGCACGCACTGACCGCCTGGGCCAGCCAGGTGGATGCGATGCAGGAGCGGTTGCGTGAAGCCGTTGCCGAGGTCACGCGGATCGACGAAGCGGCGCTAGCTGCGGCCAATACCAAGCTCAAGGAGCTGTTCGCCGAGGCGGAGACGGTGGACGCCCGCCTGGCCGAACGGAACCGCCTTTTTGCGGAAGAGACGGGTCGGCGACAGGCGGAGCTTTCAGAAGCCGAAGATGCGGCGCATTCCAGCATGAGAGACCGGCTTGCCGCGCTCGACGACGTAATCGCCGAGCGACGGGCCGCACAAGCGGAGCAGCTCTCGCTCATGGCGGCAGAAGGTGAAGAGCTGGGCGAACGGATCGCCGCCTTGGGCACGACTTTCGATTCCGTTGCCGCTCAGGGTCGAATGGCCCGCGACGAACTGTCCGAAGGTATCGCTACTCTCGATGCCAAACTGGGGGAGAGCCGCGAGGCTCTGGAGGGAACGGATGCCGCTGTCTCCGCGCTAACCGACGCCAGCGTTCGATTGCTCGAACTCATCCAGGCGAGTGCCAAGCACAGCCGGGACGAATTGCCGGTGGCGATGGAGGCGAGCGAGGCACGCCTCGCCGAAATCGAGCGGCGCGCAGAGGATGTGAAAAGCCTGCTCGACCAGGCAAAGGAAGCGGGCAAAGCGCTCACCGCGAGCATGGACGAAGCTGGCACCCGCAGCCGCGAGGCGATGGCCGAGGTCGACGAATTTCAGGCGCGTTTCGGCGAAACGGCAGGCGCCCAGGTAGACGGCATCGAACGTCTGCGCGCCAGCGTGGCTGCGCTGGGCGATGAAAGTGCCACTGTTTCGGAGCGTACGCAGGGCGAATTGCGCGACGCGATTACCGCGCTCGAAACCAGTGCCCGCGAAGCGCTTGCCGCAATCGAGACCGAACAGGCCGAGCGGATCGCAGGGATTGCCGGCAAGGTCGGCGAACAGAGCGCAGAGGCGATCGACAAGGCCCTGCGCGACCATACACAGGAAGCGATCACAGCACTCGATCGCGCGACCGAACGGTCGGCCGAGGCGGGCCGCGAGGTCATGCGCCAGCTGCGCGACCAACTGGCCAAGGTCAACGAACTTACCGGTAATCTGGAAAACCGCATTGCGCATGCGCGGGAGCGGGCTAGCGAGGAGGTCGACAACGATTTCTCGCGCCGCGTCGCATTGATAACCGAAAGCCTCAATTCGAACGCGATCGACATCGCCAAGGCGCTTTCGACCGAGGTCACCGATACGGCCTGGGCGAGCTATCTTCGCGGCGATCGCGGTATCTTCACCCGCCGCGCAGTGCGCTTGATCGACAACACCGAGGCGCGCGAAATCGCCGAACTCTACGATGTCGATCCCGATTTCCGCGAGCATGTCAGCCGCTATATTCACGATTTCGAGTCCATGCTGCGCACCATGCTCTCGACGCGCGACGGAAATGCGGTCAGCGTCACACTGCTGAGCAGCGACATGGGGAAGCTGTACGTCGTGCTGGCGCAAGCACTCGAACGGCTGCGTCAATAGCGCGTCAGGCGTCGGGTCCCCACAGGATCAGGTGATCGACCGTGATCCAGCCATAGATGTAATTGAGCACATAGGCGGTGGTCACGACGGCCGCCAGGATCACCGCGCGCAGTAGCAGCCTACCTGGTCGAAATTCGACCGGCGCGCTATCGGCCTGACCGGGCACTTTCTCGACGCCGGCTTCGTCATGCGTGCGCACCCCGAACGGGAGCAGCAGAAAAGCGCTGAAGACGAAAAACAGGAAGTAGATCGCGAGAATACTGGTCCATTCCATCGCTCTGGCTCCTAAAGATTGGGCAGGATCACCCGCACCTGCGGGCGCTTGCCCGACCAGCGCTGCGCGGCGCGGCGGGCGGCGAGACGCGCGGCCTCGTGGATGCTGGCTTCATCGCGACGATCGCGTCCCCGTAGCTTGGCGATTGCCGCGCGGATGTCGCTGCTCGCCTCGGCGATGAAGTCCTCGTAATCCTCGTCCAGCGGGAGGCCGAGACTGTCGAGGCGCGGATTGAGATCGCCATCCAGCGCCACGATGACCACGCCTTCGCGCATGATCCGCCGCCGCATGGCGATCGCCTCGCCATCGGCAGGCACGATGATGTCCCCATCGAGCACGAGGCGCCCCGCCCGCACTTCGGCCACCTTGCCCGGTGCACCGGGTGCGAGCCGCACAAGATCGCCATTCTGCTGTACGACCTGATCGGGTATCCCGCTGGCCTTGCCCAGCCTGCCCTGCTCCTGCATATGCCGCATCTCGCCATGGACGGGCACGAGGATCTCGGGCCGCAGCCAGCCATAGAGCGCCTCGAGCTCGGGCCTGCCGGGATGTCCGGAAACGTGGATCATGCTCTGCCGGTCGGTGACCATGGTGATTCCGCGCGCGGCGAGCTTGTTCTGGACCGCGCCTATCGAAATCTCATTGCCCGGGATCTGGCGGCTCGAAAACAGCACGACATCTCCGCCGACCAGTTCGAGCGGATGGTTCTCGTCGGCAATACGCGCCAGCGCTGCCCGCGGTTCGCCCTGCCCGCCCGTGGCGAGGATCAGCAGCTCGCCGCGCGGCAGGCCCATGGCCGTGTCGAAATCCACCGGCTCAGGGAAGTCCTCCAGATAGCCATTGTCTTGCGAGACCTCGATAATCCGATCGAGCGACCGTCCTGCGACGCAGATCTGGCGGCCGGTTTCGCGCGCGACATCGCCAAGTGTCTGCAGCCGGGCGACATTGCTGGCAAAGGTCGTCACCAGCACGCGCTTGCCCTGATGTCGCTGGACTTCTTCGAGCAGGCCCTTGTGCACGGCACCTTCCGAGCCGCTCGGCGCGGGATTGAACACATTCGTGCTGTCGCAGACCAGCGCGAGCACGCCTTCGTCTCCGATCTCGGTCAATTCCTCTTCGGTGGTCGGCTCGCCGATGATCGGATCCTCGTCGAGCTTCCAGTCGCCGGTATGGAAGATCCGACCGTGCGGCGTGTCGATCAGCAGCGCATTGCCTTCGGCAATCGAGTGCGCGAGCGGGATATAGGTCACCTCGAACGGGCCGACCGCAAAGCTGCCGTGGTCGTCGGGGATCACATGCAGGTCGATCTGGTCTTCCAGCCCTGCCTCTTGCAGCTTGCGGCGGACCAGCTCGGCCGTGAACGGCGTTGCGTAGATCGGCACGTCCAGCTCGGCCGCGAAATAGGGGACCGCGCCGATATGGTCCTCATGCGCGTGCGTCAGCACGATCGCCTCGAGTGTGTCCGCGCGGTCCTCGATGAACTCGAGGTCGGCAAAGACGAGGTCGACGCCGGGATACTGGTCGCCCGAGAACGTCATCCCTAGATCGACCATCAGCCAGCGGCCCTGGCAACCGTAGAGGTTGACGTTCATGCCGATCTCGCCCGACCCGCCCAGCGCAAGGAAGAGCAGTTCGTCTTCGGGAGTGAAGTCCTTCTTCAAGCTGCGCGCTCCGCAAGGATCGCAAGCCCTTCGAGCGTGAGGTCGGTATCGACCGCGTCGAACAGCGCGGTGTGTTCATCGAACAGAATCGCCAGACCGCCCGTTGCCACGACCTTGGCCGGCCGGCCGATCTCGTCCTTCATCCGCGCGATCAGGCCCTCGATCAGCGAGACATAGCCCCAGAACACACCGACCAGCATCTGGTCTTCGGTATTGCGTCCAATCACGCTGTCGCTTTCCGGCCGCTCGATCGCGATCCGCGGAAGTTTGGCGGTATTGCCGACCAGCGCATCGAGCGAAAGGTTGATACCAGGCGCGATGATCCCTCCCTTGTAGGCGCCGGTGAAATCGACCGCATCGAACGTCGTGGCGGTGCCGAAGTCGACCACGATCAGATCACCTTCATACTTCGCATGCGCAGCAAGCGTGTTGAGCGCGCGGTCGGCGCCGAGCGAGCTGGGCTGCTCGATATCGAGTTCGAACCCCCATTCGGCCCTGCCCTGCCCCGCGATCAGCGGCGTAACGCCGAGATATTTTTCCGAAAGGACGGTGAGGTTGTGGATCGCCCGAGGCACGACCGAACCGATGATGACCTGGTCGATATCGGCACTGTCGAAGCCCTGGAATTCGGCCAGTTGCAACAGCCAGACGGCATATTCGTCGCCGGTTCGCCGCGGGTCGGTGGCAATCCGCCAGCGGGCCTTGATCTCGCGCCCTTCGAACAGGGCGAAGACGACATTGGTATTTCCGACATCGGCTGCGAGCAGCATGGCTCAGCTCTCCTCGTTCACGAGCATTACATCGCCCGCGTGGATGGCACGGGTGGAGCCGTCCGCCAAGCGCAGGGTCAAAGCACCATCGACGGTCAGGCCGGCAAAACCGCCCTGTATCCGGTCTTCTCCGGGAGGCTGCACGACCAGCGGTGTCCCCGGCGGATGCGCGACCGCAGTCCAGCGCCGCGTGAGCGGTTCGAGCCCGTAGGTGCGCCAGCGCTCGACTTCGAGATCGAAGGCGCTTGCCAGTGATTGCGCAAAGTGGTCCCGGTCCGGTGCTGGACCAAGCGCCGATAGCGCGATGGTCTTGCGATCGGGCAGTTCGGGCGCTGCGGCGAGATTCACCCCCATGCCGACGATGATCGTGTCGCGCTCGCGCTCGAGCAGTATGCCGGCCAGCTTGGCATCGCCGAGCATGAGATCGTTGGGCCATTTGAGGCGGAGTTGGCTGGGATCAGCGAGGATCTTCGAGACAGCCTCGTAGGCAGCCACTCCAGCAACAAGCGCGAGCGTAGCAGGGTTCGGATCGCGCGGGGCGATATGCACGACCGTCGAGCCCATGAAATTGCCGCTGCCGTCGGACCAATTACGCCCCTGGCGCCCCCGTCCTGCAACCTGACGGTCGGCGACGAGCCATTGCCCCTCGGGTACGGACTCGCCCGCGCGCAATTGCGCGGCGAGATCGGAATTGGTCGAACCGGTCTCGGTAACGAAGCGGATCACATCGCCGCGACGAAAGAAGCGGCGGCCTGTGCGGTCCATTCACCCAACGGAATGGTCAGCAGGTACCCCAGCGGCGAGATGATCGCCACGCAGATCGCCAGCACCACCCAGTGGCTCATCGGGCTGGTCGCCTCGACTTCGCGGACCGGCTCGTCGAAGAACATCACCTTGATGAACTTGATGTAATAGAACGCGCCGATGACGCTGGCGGCGATACCGATTGCCGCCAGCGCGACGAGGTCGGCCTGCACCGCGGCCTGGAAAACAACGAACTTGCCCCAGAAGCCGAACAGCGGCGGAATCCCGGCGAGGCTGAACATCAGCGCCAGCAGCGACCAGGCCAACGCCGGGCGCCGGGTCGAAAGGCCCGAGATATCGGCGAAGGTTTCGAGGTTATTGCCTTCCGGATCGCGCAGCATCAGCAGCGCGGTAAAGCTGCCCACGACCATTGCCGCATAGATCGCGAGATAGGTCATCACACCGGAAATGCCGGAGGGGGTCGCGGCAGCCAGGCCGATCAGGATGAAACCGACATTGTTGATCGAGGAGTAAGCGAGCAGGCGCTTGAGGTTCTGCTGCCCGATAGCGCCCAGCGCGCCGACCACGATCGAGGCTAGCGCGGCGAAGATCACGATCTGGCGCCAGCTGTCGACCTCGCCCGCAAAGGGATCCATCGCCATGCGGACCAGCATGCCCATCGCCGCGACCTTGGGGGCGCTGGCGAAAAAGGCGGTGACCGGCGTGGGCGCGCCTTCGTAGACGTCGGGGGTCCACATGTGGAACGGGACCGCGCTGACCTTGAAGGCGAGCCCGGCGAGCACGAAGACCACGCCGAACAGCGCGCCGGTCGCGAAATCGGCAGCAAATGCCGCGCGGACGCCCTCGTAATTGGTCGTACCGGTGAAACCGTAGACGAGGCTCACGCCATAAAGAATGATGCCCGACGCGAGCGCCCCGAGGACGAAATATTTGAGGCCCGCCTCGGCCGATCGGTCATCGTTGCGCAGGAAACTGGCGAGCACATAGCTGGCAATGCTCGACATCTCGAGACCGATGTAGAGTGTCATCAGGTCGGTCGCCGAGACCATCATGCCCATGCCGACCGCGTTGAACAGCATCAGAACCGGATATTCGCCGCGATAGGCGCCGCGCTGCTCGAAGAAGCTCGGTGTGACCACCAGCACTGCGGCAGCGGCGAGGTAGATCAGGATCTTGGCGAAACTGCCGAAGGCACCCGCACGGTAGAGATCGCCGAAGGCCCGTCCGGCGACTTCCCCGGTCGCCTGCTCAAACAGCTGCGCGCTGAAAATGGCCGCGACGATCAGCGCCGTCACCGTGAGACTGGTGAGCATACGGGCGGATCGGGGGCCACCCCAGGCGGCGACCAGCAGGAAAACCAGGCCAGCCAGCGAAAGACCGATTTCGGCACCGGTCAGGTAGAGCGAGGTTGCGTAGGACATCAGTGCGCTCCCTCCTCACCATGGGCTGAGCCATGCGTGGCCTCGACGAAATTGGCGTGCCGTTCGCGCGGGGTGCCGATCACGTTGTCGGCATCGAAATCGGGCGCGGCACGTGCGATGCGGGCCTCGAGTGCGGCAATGTCCTGACGCATGGGGGCAAGGAAGCTTTCCGGATAGACGCCCATCCACAGCACGGCGGCTGCGATCGGGGCGAGCATGGCCCATTCGCGGGCATTGAGGTCGAGCATGGCCGCTGCATCGGCGTTCTTCTGTTCGCCGAACGCCACGCGGCGGTAAAGATAGAGCATATAGGCGGCACCCAGGATGATGCCCGTGGTGCAGACCAGCGTCACCAGCGTCGAGACCTTGTAGATCCCGGCCAGCGCGAGGAATTCGCCGATGAAGTTGCTGGTGCCCGGCAGGCCGATGCTGGCCATGGTGAACAGCAGGAAGAACAGCGCATATTTCGGCATGTTGATCGACAGCCCGCCGTAGCGCGCGATCTCACGCGTATGCAGCCGGTCGTAGATCACGCCGACACACAGGAACAGCGCGCCCGAGACGAGGCCGTGGCCGAGCATGACCATCATCGCGCCTTCGATCCCCTGCACATTGAAGGCGAACAGGCCGACCGTCACGATAGCCATGTGGGCAACCGAGGAATAGGCGATCAGCTTCTTCATGTCGTTCTGCACCAGCGCGACGAGCGAGGTGTAGATCACCGCAACCATCGAGAGGATGTAGACCAGCCAGGCGAACTGTTCGGAAGCCTCGGGGAACATCGGCAGGCTGAAACGGATGAAACCGTAGCCGCCCAGCTTGAGCAGCACACCCGCGAGGATGACCGAACCGGCGGTGGGCGCCTGAACGTGCGCGTCGGGCAGCCAGGTATGCACCGGCCACATCGGCATCTTCACCGCGAAGCTGGCAAAGAAGGCCAGCCACAGCCAGGTTTGTGCCGCCGGGCTGAAATCGTAATTGAGCAGCGTCGGGATGTCGGTGGTGCCCGACTCGTTCACCATCCACATCATTGCGATCAGCATCAGCACCGAGCCGAGCAGCGTGTAGAGGAAGAATTTGTACGAAGCGTAGATGCGATTGTCGCCGCCCCACACGCCGATGATCAGATACATCGGGATCAGGCCTGCCTCGAAGAAGATGTAGAACAGGAACAGGTCTTGCGCGGCGAACACGCCGATCATCAGCACTTCCATGAGCAGGAAGGCGCTCATGTACTCGCCCACACGCTTGTCGATGGCTTCCCAACTGGCGAGGATGCAGATCGGCATCAGGAAGACGCTGAGCATGATCAGCATCAGAGCGATACCGTCGATGCCCAGCGCATAGCTGAACCCGGCGAAAATCTCGGCCCGCTCGGTAAACTGCCATTGGGCGCCGCCGATGTCGTAGTTCATCCACAGCACGACCCCCAGCGCGAGGTCGATCAGCGTCGCGACCAGCGCGACCATGCGAGCCGACTGCGCGCCAAGAAACAGGCAGGCGATGGCGCCCGCCAGCGGAACGGCGAGCATCAGCGAAAGGATGGGGAATTCCATCAGAAAAGTACCCAGGTGATCGCGGCGACGAGCCCGAGGAGCATCACCAGCGCATAGCTATAGAGATATCCGGTCTGGAACTTGCGCGCCCCGACCGAGCCCTTCTCGACCACCCAGGCGATGCCATTGGGTCCGAAACGGTCGATCATGCCGATATCGCCGAGTTTCCAGAACTGGCGTCCGAGCCAGAAGGCCGGCACCACGAAGAGATAGTGGTAGAGTTCGTCGAAATACCACTTGTTATAGAGAAAGCGATAGATCGGGCCGAGCTGTTCTGCGGTTTTACCGGGGATGCTGGTGTCCTTGACGTAGGCCAGCCAGGCGACGAACAGGCCGATCAACATCACGATCAGCGCCGAATACTTAACCCAGTAAGGCACGGCGTGCATCGCGTCGATCAGCGGTGCGTTGTAGAAGATCGAGCTGCCCCAGAAGGCCGCGTCATCGAGGAATGTCGGCGCGAAGAGCTGCCCCGCGAATACCGCTCCGATAGATAGCAGCCCCAGCGGGATCAGCATCGTCAGCGGGCTTTCGTGCGGATGATAGCCTGCAGTCCCTTCGTGGGGATGCACGTCCTCATGGGCGGCGTCGCCGTGTTCCTCGTCGGGCGTTTCGTGTTGGCCGTGGACCGCGTGCTGGATATGCTCGCTGTCGGCCCAGCGGGGCTTGCCCCAGAAGGTCAGGAACATCAGGCGCCAGCTATAGAAGCTGGTCAGCAGGGCGGCGAAAACACCCATCCAGAAGGCGAACTGGCCGAGTTCCGTACCGCGGCCATAGGCCACTTCGATGATCGCATCCTTCGACCAGAAGCCTGCGAAACCAGCGCCCAGGTGGTAGATGCCCACACCGGTGATCGCGAGCGTACCGGCCATCATCGCCCAGAAGGTCAGCGGGATGTGCTTACGCAGATTGCCGTAATAGCGCATATCCTGCTCGTGGTGCATCGCGTGGATGACCGAGCCTGCACCGAGGAACAGCAGCGCCTTGAAGAAGGCATGCGTAAACAGGTGGAACATGGCTGCGCCGTATGCGCCGACGCCTGCAGCGAAGAACATGTAGCCGAGCTGCGAGCAGGTCGAATAGGCGATGACGCGCTTGATGTCCCACTGCGTCGTGCCGACAGTTGCGGCGAAGATACAGGTCGCGGCACCGATGAAGGTCACCATGGCGAGCGCGACGGGCGCGGTCTCGAACATCGGCGACAGGCGGCAGACCATGAATACGCCTGCGGTCACCATGGTCGCAGCGTGGATCAGTGCCGATACCGGTGTCGGGCCTTCCATCGCGTCGGGCAGCCAGGTGTGCAGGCCGAGCTGCGCCGATTTGCCCATCGCGCCGATGAACAGCAGGATGCACAGCACGTCCATCGTGTAGACGGTGTAACCGAGGAAACCGATCGTCGCGCCGCTCATGCCGGGCGCGGCCGCCAGTATCTCGCTGATCGAGACCGTGTCGAACACGAGGTAGGTGCCGAAAATGCCGAGCATGAAGCCGAGGTCGCCCACGCGGTTGACCACGAAGGCCTTGATCGCGGCGGCATTGGCGCTGGGTTTCTTGAACCAGAAACCGATCAGCAAATAGCTGGCGAGGCCCACGCCTTCCCAACCGAAGAACATCTGGACGAGGTTGTCGGCGGTCACCAGCATCAGCATGGCGAAGGTGAACAGCGAGAGGTAGGCGAAGAAGCGCGGCTGGTCCGGGTCTTCCTCCATATAGCCCCAGCTATAGAGGTGAACGAGCGCCGAGACGGTGTTGATCACCACCAGCATGACCGCGGTCAGCGTGTCGACGCGCAGCGCCCAGTCGAACGCCAGCGTGCCCGATTGCACCCAGGTCAACACGGGCACGACCGAGGGTTCGGCAGTGCCGTTCACGAAGCTAAGGAAGATCGGCCAGCTCAGCGCCGCGCTGACGAACAACGCACCGGTGGTGATCGCCTTGGCGAAAACCGGCGGCGCGGCTTTGTTGGTCAGCCCCGCGACGATTGCCGCGACCAGCGGCAAGAAAACGATAACAAGAATTTCCACCGTGGCTTACCCCTTCAGCCGGTCGACATCGTCCACCGCGATCGTGCCGCGGCCACGGAAATAGATCACGAGAATTGCCAGCCCGACGGCGGCTTCGGCCGCAGCGACGGTCAGGACGAACATTGCGAAGACCTGCCCCACGAGGTCGCCGAGAAAGGCGCTGAAGGCCACCAGCTGGAGGTTCACGCTCAACAGGATCAGTTCGATCGCCATCAGGATGACGATGATGTTCTTCCGGTTGAGGAAGATACCGAGCACGCCGAGCACGAAGAGGATCGCGCTGACGACGATATAGTGTTCGATGCCGATCACAGCTCGACCCCTTCGCCCACTTGGGGCTGTTTCATGACGGTGGCTTCGTTCGGATTGCGCCGGTTCTGCTTGCCGATATCCTGCTGGCTGCGCGAACCGGCGGGGCGCTTGCGATGGGTCAGCACGATCGCGCCGATCATCGCGACGAGCAGGATGATACCGGCCCCCTCGAACAGGAAGATGTAGTCGCGATAGAGAATCGCGCCGATGCTGGCGGTGTTCGAATCGCCGAGAAGGGGAGCAGCCGCGCCGCTTGGCACGCCGAGTTCCAGGGTACCCGCCTGATAAGCGCCGATACCCAGCACCAGCTCGGCCAGCAGCACGAGGGCAATCGCAATTCCGAGCGGGAAGTTCTTGATGAAACCGGCGCGCAATTCGGCGAAGTCGATGTCGAGCATCATGACCACGAACAGGAACAGCACCGCGACCGCGCCGACATAGACGATCACCATCAACGCGGCGATGAACTCGGCGCCGACAAGCACCATCAAGCCCGCGGCGTTGAAGAAGGCGAGGATCAGCCACAGCACGGAATGCACCGGGTTGCGCGCCATGATGACCATGACGGCGCTGGCGATGACAAGCGCAGCGAACAGGTAAAAGGCTAAAGTCTGAATCATGGCCCCTGTGTCTCGTTGGCGCGGCGGTTAGCGATACGGCGCATCGGCTTCAAGGTTCGCGGCAATGGCTCGCTCCCACTTGTCCCCGTTGGCCAGCAGTTTCGCCTTGTCGTAGAGCAGTTCCTCGCGCGTTTCGGTCGCATATTCGAAGTTCGGCCCCTCGACGATCGCATCGACCGGGCAGGCTTCCTGGCAGAAACCGCAATAGATGCACTTGGTCATGTCGATGTCGTAACGCGTGGTGCGGCGGCTGCCGTCCTCGCGCGGTTCGCTCTCGATCGTGATCGCCTGCGCAGGGCACACCGCCTCGCACAGCTTGCAGGCAATGCAGCGCTCTTCCCCGTTGGGATAGCGGCGCAGCGCATGCTCGCCGCGGAACCGGGGCGAAATCGGGTTCTTCTCGAACGGATAGTTGATCGTCACCTTGGGCTTGAAGAAGTATTTCAGCGTGAGGGCGTGCGCCTTCACGAATTCCCACAGGGTGAACGCCTTGATGGTTTGCGCGATACTCATCCGTAATGTCCCGTGGCCATCAGATAGCCGGAAATGACGACGACGAAGCCGAGGCTGATGGGAAGGAAGACCTTCCAGCCCAGGCGCATCAGCTGGTCGTAGCGATAGCGCGGTACGGTCGCCATGACCCAGCTGAACAAGAAGAAGAAGAAGAAGGTCTTGAGCAACAGCCAGACGATGCCGGGCACGGCATAGAGCGGCGCCCAGTCGATCGGCGGCAGCCAGCCACCGAAGAACAGCAGCGCGTTGAGAATGCACATCAGCAGGATGTTGGCATATTCACCCAGCCAGAACAGCGCGAAACTCATCGAGGAGTATTCGGTCTGGTAGCCGGCGACCAGTTCGCTCTCCGCCTCCGTCAGGTCGAAGGGAACGCGCTGCGTCTCGGCGAGGCAGGAGATGAAGAACATAACCCACATGGGGAACAGAAGCGGATGCACGATATAGGCGTTGATCACCCCGAGACCGAAGCCTTCCTGCGCACGGACGATATCGTTCAGGTTGAACGTTCCCGCGAACAGCACGACGCAGACCACAATGAAGCCGATCGAGACTTCGTAGCTGATCATCTGTGCGGCCGCGCGCATGGCCGAGAAGAACGGATATTTCGAGTTACTCGCCCATCCGCTCATCACCACGCCGTAAACCGACAGCGAACTGATCGCTAGAATGTAGAGCAGCCCGATATTGATGTCGGCCAGTACCGCCTCTGCGCTGAAGGGCACGACTGCCCAGGCTGCGAGCGCGACGGTGAAGGTGATGATCGGCGCGAGCAGGAAAATGCCCTTGTTCGCGGCCGAAGGAATGATCGTTTCCTGCAGGAATACCTTGATGCCGTCGGCAAAGCTCTGGAGCAGGCCGAAAGGGCCGACCACATTGGGCCCGCGGCGCAGGTTGATCGCCGCCCAGACCTTGCGGTCGACATAGATGACCATCGCCACCGCCGCCATCAGGGGGAAGGCGATCAGCAGTATACCCGCGATCGTGGCCGTGAACCACGCGAGCTCGTAGGTCATGCCGAGGGATTGGAAGAATTCGGTCATTCCGCGGCCTCCGCCAGCTCGCCGCTTCCGAGCAATTCGCTCGAGCACTGCTGCATCACCGCGCTGGCGCGGGCGATGGGATTGGTGAGATAGAAATCCTTGATCGGGTAGGCGCTGATCGTGCCTTCCGCCATGGTCTTGGCATCTGCCTTGGGCAATGCACCGTAATCGGCAAGGCCTTCCTCTCCCAGCGCGGGCACTTCGGCGATCATTGCCGCCTGCAGCTGCGCAAAGCTGTCGAAGCCGACCTCCACCTTCAGCGCATCGGCCAGCGCGCGCAGGATGGTCCAGTCCTCGCGCGCGTCACCCGGCGCGAAGACGGCCTTCTCGGCAAACTGCACGCGGCCTTCGGTGTTGACGTAGGTCCCGTCCTTCTCGGCATAGCTCGCGCCCGGCAGGATGATGTCCGCCGCATGGGCGCCGCGGTCGCCGTGGTGGCCGATGTAGACCTTTAGCGCGTCGGCGAAGGGTTCGAAATCCATCTCGTCCGCACCGAGGCTGATGACGACCTTGGGCTTGGCCGCGGCAATATCCTTCATCCCGCCCTTCTGCGCGAAACCGAGCATCAGACCGCCCATGCGCGCGGCGCTGAAGTGGAGGACGTTGAAGCCGTTCCAGCCATCCTTCGCGAGACCGTAAGTCTCGGCGAAGGCAAGGCCTGCCCCCAGCGCGCCCTTGGCGAGAGCCGCGCCGCCCATGACGATGGCGGGACGCTCGGCGCCCTTGAATGCTTCGGCGGCTTCCTTCGGCAGCTTGGACAGGACCGACAGGTCCTCGCCAAGGAATTCGGCCGGGTAGGTCGTGTCCCAACGCGAGCCGATGACGAAGACCTTGGCGCCGCGCTTCACCGCCTTGCGGATTCGCACATTGACCAGCGGGGCTTCCCAGCGGATATGACTGCCGACGATCAGGATCGCATCGGCGGTTTCGATACCCGCGAAGGTCGAGTTGAAATTGACCGCGGCAAGGTTCGACACGTCGTAATCCATGCCGGTCTGGCGGCCTTCGATCAGGTTCGAACCGCAGGCCTTGAGCAGCGCCTTGGCGGCGAACATAGTTTCGCAATCGACCATGTCGCCCGCGATGGCAGCAATGTCCTTGCCCGGCTTCGCCCTCGCAATCGCCTTGAACGCCTCGTCCCAGCTTGCAGCCTGCAGCTTGCCGCGTTTGCGCATGAAAACCGTGTCGAGGCGACGCTTGGACAGGCCATCCACCTGATAGCGCGCCTTGTCCGAGATCCATTCCTCGTTGACGTCGTCATTGATGCGCGGAAGCGCGCGCATGACCTCGCGGCCACGGCTGTCGAGGCGGATGTTTGCGCCGACCGCGTCCGACACGTCGATGCTGAGCGTCTTCTTGAGCTCCCACGGACGCGCCTCGAAGGCATAGGGTCGCGAGGTCAGCGCGCCGACCGGGCACAGGTCGATCACATTGGCGCTCAACTCGTGTTCGGCGGCCTGTTCGAGATAGGTCGTGATCTCCATGTCCTCGCCGCGTCCCACCGCACCGATTTCATCGACACCGGCGATTTCTTCGGAGAAACGCACGCAGCGTGTGCAGTGGATGCAGCGGGTCATGACCGTCTTGATCAGCGGGCCCATGTATTTCTCGGTGACGGCGCGCTTGTTCTCCTCGTAGCGCGTCGCGCCGCGGCCATAGGCCATCGACTGGTCCTGCAGGTCGCATTCGCCGCCCTGGTCGCAGATCGGGCAATCGAGCGGGTGATTGATGAGCAGAAACTCCATCACACCTTCGCGCGCGGTCTTCACCATCTCGGTGTCGGTGCGGATTTCCTGGCCTTCGGTCGCGGGAAGCGCGCACGATGCCTGCGGCTTGGGCGGCCCGGGTTTCACCTCGACCAGGCACATGCGGCAGTTGCCGGCAATGCTCAGCCGCTCATGATAGCAGAAGCGCGGGATTTCCTTGCCCGCAAGCTCGCAGGCCTGGAGGACGGTCGCGCCGTCCGGAACCTGGATTTCCTGTCCGTCTACGGTGACTTTAGGCATTTAACCCCCCACCGCGCATCGCACAGCGCGCATGCGCTCAATGTCCATAATCTCCGCCCAGCCAAATGCGCGCTCGCTTGGCCCGTTCTTCTCAAGGTCTTGCAGTCGTCCCCACGCCTCATCGAGCGTGGGTTGATGATCTTTTGGAACATGCCAGAACACGAGATGCACGCCCTGTGACGCTTCGAACCATCTTTCCTGGTTGCGGTAAAATTTCACGTGGAGCGTATTGAAAACGAAGTTTTCGAGCGCTTTGGCATCTTCCCAGACCGACAGGTTCACCGCCATGTCGTCGCCAACGCGAAAGCTGGTTGCGTTGTTGCTATCGTCCTTAAGCCGCCAAATGAACCCCCGGCTTCGCTCGGCGATGCCGTTCACCAAATCCAGATTCTGCATGAAGCCGGACATTCTCTCGTCCGTGGTAGCGTATCGGAACTTCCCGATATTGAGCTGTGCAATGTACATTACTCGGCCGCCTCCGCGAACTTGGCGTTGTGCTCTTCGATCCGGCGTTCGAGCTCGGGGCGGAAGTGGCGGATGAGGCCCTGGATCGGCCAGGCGGCCGCATCGCCCAGCGCGCAGATGGTGTGGCCTTCGACCTGCTTGGTGACCTGCTGCAGCATGTCGATTTCCTCGATTGCCGCATCGCCTTTGCGCAGGCGCTCCACCATGCGCCACATCCAGCCCGTGCCCTCGCGGCAGGGCGTGCACTGGCCGCAGCTCTCGTGCTTGTAGAAATAGCTGATACGCGAAATCGCGCGGACGATGTCGGTCGACTTGTCCATCACGATGACGCCTGCCGTGCCGAGGCCCGAGCCGAGGTCCTTCAGACCGTCGAAATCCATCGGAGCGTCCCAGATCTGCTCGGCCGGAACCAGCGGAACCGACGACCCGCCGGGGATCACGGCGAGAAGATTGTCCTTGCCGCCGATGATGCCGCCGCAATGCTTTTCGATCAGCTCGCTGAACGGGATCGAAAGCGCTTCCTCGACCACGCAGGGCTTGTTCACATGGCCGCTGATCTGGAAGAGCTTGGTGCCCTTGTTGTTCTCGCGCCCGAAGCTCGCGAACCAATTCGCGCCACGGCGCAGGATGGTCGGGACGACGGCGATCGATTCGACGTTGTTGACCGTGGTGGGGCAGCCATAGAGGCCCGCGCCTGCCGGGAATGGCGGCTTGAGGCGCGGTTGGCCCTTCTTGCCTTCGAGGCTTTCGATCATCGCGGTTTCTTCGCCGCAGATATAGGCGCCAGCACCGCGGTGCAGGAAGACGTCGAAATCGTAGCCCGATTTCGACGCGTTCTTGCCGATCAGCCCGGCATCGTAGGCCTCGTCTATCGCCGCCTGGAGTACCTCCGCTTCGCGGATGTATTCGCCGCGAATATAGATATAGGCGGCCCGCGCACGCATGGCATAGCCGGCGACCAGTGCGCCTTCGATCAGCTTGTGCGGATCGTGGCGAATGATCTCGCGGTCCTTGCACGAACCAGGCTCGGATTCGTCGGCATTGACAACGAGGAAGCTGGGACGGCCGTCCTTCGATTCCTTCGGCATGAACGACCATTTGAGGCCGGTCGGGAAGCCCGCCCCGCCCCGGCCACGCAGGCCCGAAGCCTTGATCTCTTCGATGATATTGTCATGACCGCGCGCGATCAGCGACTTGGTATCGTCCCAGTCGCCGCGCTGCTGCGCTGCCTTCAGGCCCCAATCCTGGAACCCGTAAACATTGGTGAAGATGCGATCCTTGTCAGCGAGCATCAGAATGCACCCCCCTGCGAGAGGATATAGATGGCGGCGACCGCGATCACCGCGAGCACGCCGAATCTCACGAGGCCGACGAGCAGCTTCCAGGCAATGAAGCCGACGATCAGCGCGATGAGAATGGTGGCGATGCTCATCACCAGTCCTTCCGGTAGTCGTGATTGGCGTCGACCATTTCGGGCAGCGAGCTCAGCGCATTCGCCGGCTCGCTGGTGTGACGGCCCGGCTCCTGCGTACCGGTCTTGGGGCTTTCGCCTTTGGCCAGAGCGTCGAGGATGCCGTCGAGCCGCTCGGGCGTCAGGTCCTCGTAATTGTCGTCGTTGATCTGGACCATCGGCGCGGTCGCGCAATTGCCCATGCACTCGACCTCGGTGAGGGTCCACAGCCCGTCTTCGGAGACGTGGCCTTTCTTCATGCCGCGCTGCTTGCAAGTTTCGAACAGCCCG
Organism: Erythrobacter sp. AP23; assembly: GCF_001542855.1. Classification (GTDB taxonomy): domain Bacteria; phylum Pseudomonadota; class Alphaproteobacteria; order Sphingomonadales; family Sphingomonadaceae; genus Qipengyuania. The sequence goes on from NZ_LNBY01000001.1 coordinate 512,988, forward strand.
TCCGACCCGCGCAGCATGCAGGGCGTCGTGCCGCAGACCTGCACATGGTACTTACCCACCGGCTTCAAATTGTACATGAAATAGAAGGTCGCGACCTCGAGCACGCGGATCACCGGCATGTCGAGATAATCGGCGACATATTCGATCACCGGCAGCGGCAGCCAGCCCTGCGTATCGGTTTCCTCGCCAACCTGCCGCTGCGCAAGATCGAGCAGCGGCATGACGGCAGAGCGCTGGCGCCCCTCGGGATAGCGGGCGATCGCCTTGTCCGCTTTCGCGCGGTAGCTTTCGGTGAACTCGAAAGCGCCCCAGCGTTCGCGCAGCTCGGGAGTATCGGGTGCGGGGGAACGGTCAGCCATTGATCAGCCTGTGTTGCAGATAACGGCCCACATAGAGGCCGATGACGGCAGCGAAGGCCGTCGAGAGAATTTCCTTGAGCGAAGCCTCGCCATGGAAGGCAGCCAGATAGGCCGCGACCGCCGAGGCAAACGCCGCGAACGCGGCGACGAGGATGAACAGTTCACGCGCCATTAGCGGTCGCACTCCCCGAACACCACATCGATCGCGCCGAGGATGGCGGTCGCATCGGGCAGCATGTGGCCCCTGGACATGAAATCCATCGCTTGAAGGTGACTGAACGCCGTCGGGCGGATCTTGCAGCGATACGGCTTGTTCGATCCGTCGCTGACCAGGTAGACGCCGAACTCGCCCTTGGGGCTTTCGGTCGCGACATAGACCTCGCCTGCGGGCACGTGGAAGCCCTCGGTGTAAAGCTTGAAGTGGTGGATCAGCGCTTCCATCGACTGCTTCATCTCGGCGCGCTTCGGCGGCGCGACCTTGCGGTCATCGCTCGCGACAGGCCCTCCGGGCATCTGCGCGAGGCACTGCTTGATGATCTTCGCGCTTTCGTAGACTTCCTTCACGCGCACCACGAAACGGTCGTAGCAGTCCGAATTGGTGCCGACGGGAATGTCGAACTCCATCCGGTCGTAGACGTCGTAGGGCTGCGACTTGCGCAGGTCCCACGGAATGCCGGCGGCGCGGATCATCGGGCCGGAGAAACCCCAGGCGACCGCGTCGTCCTTGCCGACGACCGCGATATCGACGTTGCGCTGCTTGAAGATGCGATTGTCGAGCACGAGGCTCATCGCATCGCCGAACAGTTCCTGCAGGCGTCCATCGACCCACTCGCCGATATCGACCAGCAGCTTTTCGGGCACGTCCTGGTGGACACCGCCGGGGCGGAACCAGGCCGCGTGCATACGCGCGCCCGACGCCCGCTCGAAAAAGTTCATGCAGTCTTCGCGCAGTTCGAACACCCACAGGTTCGGCGTCATCGCGCCCACGTCCATGACGTGCGCACCGATGTTGAGCATGTGGTTGCAGATGCGGGTCAGCTCGGCGAACAGCACGCGCAGGTACTGGCCGCGTTCGGGCACCTCGACATTGAGCAGCTTTTCGATCGCGAGGACGTAGCTGTATTCCTGCGCCAGCGGCGAGCAGTAGTCGAGCCGGTCGAAATACGGCAGCGCCTGCAGGTAGGTCTTGTGCTCGATCAGCTTCTCGGTGCCGCGGTGCAGCAGGCCGACATGCGGATCGATCCGTTCGATGATCTCGCCGTCGAGTTCCATCACCATGCGCAACACGCCGTGTGCTGCGGGGTGCTGGGGCCCGAAGTTGATCGTGTAGTTGGTGATCACCTCGTCGCCGGTCGTCGGCGACTCTTCGAGATGCATGGCGTGGCTCATGCGCAGATCCAGTTGCCGCTATAGGTTTGGGTTTTGCCCGAGGCGTCACGCACGGTGACGTTGGCCGGGCGGCTCTGCTGGTCGCCGGCTGCGGGAGCGACCGTGATGGTGAACCCCTCACCGTTGAAGGTAGTACCGCTCTTGATCGCATCGAGACCGCCGACATCGGCATCGACCATGGTCAGGCTGTCGCCGACCCGCACCACGGCCTTGCCGGGCAACGCCTTGTCGCGCATGCCCGCCGCGATCAGCATTTCCTCGCTGCCGACCATCAGGGTGCAGCCGCCGTCGCGCGGCCCGAGATTGACGCCCCCGATATCGCCGAGCTTGGCGAGCCTGGTGAGGTCGGCCCCGGCGGGCGGCGCATCATTGGCGGTGTTGGGGGCGTCGGGATCGGGCTGCGACGGATCGAGCTGCGCGCTCTCGCCGGCCTGACCGATACGGTCGGCGAAATCTTCGGCACTTTCCTGCTCGGCCGGTTCCGAAGAGCAGGCTGCGAGCGCGAGCACGGCAAGGGGAAGGAATAGACGACGCATCACTTCTCGTCCTTCTTTTTCGGCTCGGTTGCCCTGGCGGTGTCGCTCGTCTTGCCCTTTCGCTTGGCACGCGAAGGCTGGTCCTCGGTCGGTTCGGGCGATGCCGCGTCCTCGCCGCCATCCTTCTCCGCCGGAGCATCGGCGCTGACCTTATCGGCCGCCTTGTAATCCGCCTTGGCACCGGCACCGGTCTGCTTTGGACTCTCGGTGGTTTTGGGGTCGTCGACCGGAGGCATGTCCGCCTTTTCGTCGCCAGGAAGTACGTAATCTGCACCTTCCCAGGGGCTCATGAAGTCGAACTGGCGCAGGTCCTGCGCAAGCTCGACCGGCTCGTAAACGACGCGCTTTTCGTCTTCCGAATAGCGTAGCTCGTGATAGCCGGTAAGCGGGAAGTCCTTGCGGAAGGGATGCCCTTCGAAACCGTAATCGGTCAGGATTCGGCGCAGGTCGGTATTGCCCGCGAACAGCACACCGTAAAGGTCGAAGACCTCGCGTTCGAGCCAGCCCGCATTGGGCCACAGCGTGGTGGCCGTGGGCACGGGCGTGTCTTCGGAGGCCGTACACTTCACCATGATGCGGCTGTTGGTGGTCAGCGAGAGCAGCATGTATACCACTTCGAAACGCTCGGGCCGCGACGGATAGTCGACGCCCGCGATTTCCATCAGCTGCTGGTAGGCGTGATCGTCGCGCAGGATGCGCAACACTTCTTCGATACTGTCGCGCTTCACCGTGAGAAGCAGTTCGCCATGCTCGTCATGCGCTTCGAGCAGATGATCGCCCAATGCCCGGGTAAGCGTAGCCTCGAGCCCGTCGATCTGCGTGAAACGGGGCGCGGAATGTAACACTGCCATCGCCACTTACCTTTCGATCGTGCCCGCGCGGCGGATCTTCCGCTGCAGCTGCATCACGCCGTAAAGCAAGGCTTCGGCGGTCGGGGGGCAACCGGGCACATAGATGTCGACCGGCACGATCCGGTCGCAGCCACGCACCACCGAATAGCTGTAATGGTAATAGCCGCCGCCGTTGGCGCAGCTGCCCATAGAGATGACGTATTTCGGCTCCGACATCTGATCGTAGACCTTGCGCAGCGCCGGGGCCATCTTGTTGCACAACGTACCGGCGACGATCATCACGTCGCTCTGCCGCGGGGACGCGCGCGGAGCGACGCCGAAACGCTCCATGTCGTAGCGCGGCATGTTCACGTGGATCATCTCGACCGCGCAGCAGGCCAGGCCGAAGGTCATCCACCAGAGCGAGCCGGTGCGCGCCCACTGGAACAGGTCCTCGGTCGAGGTGACGAGGAATCCCTTGTCGTTCACCTCGGTCTGCAGCGCGTTGAAATAGTCCACATCGGGCTGGCGCACCTCGCCACCTTGCGCGGCGGGTACGCTCTGCGGCGGAGTTATGATCGTCGAATTGCTCATCTTACTGCCAGTCCAGTGCGCCCATCTTCCATTCGTAGGCAAGCCCGACCGCGAGGATGCCGAGGAAGATCACCATGGCGATCCAGCCGGTCCACCCCGTATACTCCAGACTGACCGCCCAAGGGAACAGAAACGACGCCTCGAGGTCGAACAGCAGGAAGCTGATGGCGACGAGGTAGAACTTCACATCGAACTGGCTGCGCGGCTCTTCGAAGGCGGGGAAACCGCACTCATACTCGCTCAGCTTTTCCGCATCGGGTTTGTGCGCGCCGGTAAGCCGCGAAACACCCATGGGCAGGAACACGAATAGCGCCGAAAGGCCTGCGGCGACAAACAGGAAAATCAGGATGGGCAGATATTGTTCGAGGTCGACCACGAATGATTCCTAGGCGTCGGGCTTGGTTCGCGCCCGCCTCTAGGCGGCTCGCCGGGATGGTGCAAGGGTGCGCATGGCGCAATTCCTGCACAATAAGTTGCGTGTCGCGCCTTAGGAGCCCGCACCCGCGCAGGGCCGGCCTTCGCCCTATTTCATCATGGTCTTGATCGCCTTTTCGGTAGCCGGCCCATAGGGGGGCTTGAACCCGCCCAGCTTGGCCACGTCGATCTTGGGCTGCGTATAGACGCTGCGCGCATGGCTGAACTCGCGGAAACCCTCGACTCCGTGATAGCTGCCCATTCCGGACGATCCCACGCCGCCGAACGGCAGGTCCTCCATCGAGACGTGAAAAATCACGTCGTTCACCGTGACGCCGCCGCTGATTGTCCTCGCCAGCACCTTCTCGCGCTCCTCGCCGTCCTGGCCGAAGTAATAAAGACCGAGCGGGCGGTCGTGCTCGTTCACATAGTCGATCGCCTCGTCGATATGGCCATAGGTCTTTACCGGGAGCACGGGACCGAAGATCTCTTCCTGCATCGCCTTCATGTCCTCGTTGACGTTCTTGAGGATCGTAAGCGGCATCTTGCGGGAATTGGTGCTGGAAAAATCCTCATTTCCCGGATTGACCTCGATCACCTCGGCACCCTTGTCGCGCGCATCGGCAACCATGTCCTGCAGGCGGTCGAAGTGCCGGTCGGTGACGACGCTGGCATAATCCTCGTTGTCGAGCAGCGTGGGATACATGTTCGCGGTCCCCTGCCATACGCCGTGAATCGCCTCATCCTGCTTGCTTTCGGGGACGTAGAGGTAGTCGGGAGCAAGGCAAATCTGGCCCGCATTCATCATCTTGCCCAGAGCGACGCGCTCGCCCGCCTTGGCGAAATCCGCGCTCTCGCCCATGAAGACCGGGCTCTTGCCGCCGAGTTCGAGCGTCACCGGGACGAGATTCTTCGACGCGGCTTCCATCACCTTACGGCCCGTTGCGGTCGATCCGGTGAAGATAAGGTGGTCGAAGGGCAGTTCGCTGAAGGTCGCAGCCACTTCGGGACCGCCGGTGAACACCGCGCATTCGTCGGGCGTGAAATATTCCTCGACCAGCTCTTTGGTCAGCAGGCTGGTCTTTTCTGTGAACTCGCTCGGCTTGATCATGGCCCGGTTGCCGGCGGCGAAAATCTGCATCAGCGGACCGAAGCTGAGGTTGACCGGGAAGTTCCACGGGCTGAGGATGCCGACAACGCCCTTGGGTTCGTAGCGCACTTCGGCCTTCGCACCGAGCAGGCCGAGCGGGAACTGGACGTGGCGCCTATCCGGTCTCGCCCACTTGTCCATGTGCTTGAGGCAATACTTCCCGAAATTCACCGTACCCGCGATGTCGGTGATCATCGACTGGTGCGGCGAACGATTGCCGAAATCGGCGGCCATGACCTTGCACAGGTCGTCACCATGATCCTTGAGCAGCTTCATCGCCCGCTCGATGCGGTCCTTGCGCAGCGCCATCGGCTCGGGGCGCATCTGGTGGTGCGCGGCCCGCTGTTTGCGCAGCACGGCTTCCATTTCGCTCTTCCGGTCGTCCGCCATCGCTCTCTCCGTTTGATATTGCTGCAATGCAGCAGTAGGATATGGGCAACTCGATAGGTCGCCATTGGCAACCGATATTCCAGAACCGAAGGACATACACAAGCATGACCCAGTTCAGCGCATCCGATCCCGTCGTCATTCTGTCTTACGCGCGCACCCCCATGGGCGGCATGCAGGGCGCCCTTGCCGACGTGTCCGCGACCGATCTCGGCGCCACGGCGGTCAAGGCCGCGGTCGAGCGCTCGGGCGTTCCCGTCGACAATTTCGACCGTACCTATATGGGCTGCGTCCTGCCCGCCGGTCTCGGCCAGGCCCCCGCGCGCCAGGCTTCGATCAAGGCCGGCCTGCCCAAGTCGGTGCAGGCGACAACCGTCAACAAAGTCTGCGGCAGCGGCATGCAGACGGTCATCATGGGCGCCGAAGCGCTCGCCAGCGGCACGATAGACTACGTCGTCGCCGGTGGCATGGAGAGCATGACCAACGCGCCCTATCTGCTCAAGAAGCACCGCTCGGGCGCGCGCCTCGGTCATGACACCACCTACGATCACATGTTCCTCGACGGGCTGGAAGACGCCTATGAGGAAGGCCGCGCAATGGGCACTTTCGCCCAGGCGACCGCCAACGATTACCAGATGACCCGCGAAGAGATGGACGATTATTCGATCGAGTCGCTCCGCCGCGCCAATGCCGCGATCGAAAGCGGTGCCTTCGCGGGCGAGGTCGTCCCGGTCAGTTTCTCGACCCGCAAGGGCGACGTGACGGTCGAACATGACGAGCAGCCCGGCAAGGGCCGCCCCGACAAGATCCCGCAGCTGCGCCCGGCCTTCGCCAAGGACGGCACGATCACCGCGGCGACCTCGTCGTCGATCTCGGACGGTGCCGCCGCCGTCGTGCTCTCGCGCGAGAGCGTGGCCAAGGCCAACGGTCAGGAGCCGGTCGCCAAGATCGTCGCCATGGCGGCGCACGCGCAGGAGCCCTCGGAATTCACCATCGCCCCGATCGGCGCAATCGAGAAGGTCCTCGATGCGGCTGGATGGAAAGCCGACGAGGTCGACCTGTGGGAAGTCAACGAGGCATTTGCCTGCGTCGCCATGTTCGCCATGCGCGACATCGGCATTCCGCACGAGAAGATCAACGTCAATGGCGGCGGCACCGCGCTTGGCCATCCGATCGGCGCCAGCGGCACACGCATTATCGTGACGCTGCTCAATGCGCTCAAGAGCCAGGGCAAGAAGCGCGGCGTCGCCTCGCTGTGCATCGGCGGCGGCGAAGCGACCGCGGTTGCAGTCGAGCTCGTCTGATGGTTCGGGCAATCCCCCAGCCCTGCCGCTTCGAGTCCAGGGATAGGGGGAGTGCCGTGAAGACGATTATCATCCTCGCGGCGGCCAGTGTTAGCCTGGCCGCCTGCGGGAGCGCCGAAGAAACTGAAGAGCCGGCCGAGCCGGTCGACGCGACGCTCGAGAGCACGGCTATGGGCGATCTGTCCGGCACCTATGAGATCGCCATGGCCGACGGCACCGTCATCCTCCAGACGATCAATGCCGACGGGACCTATGTCGAAACCACGCCCGAAGGCGCCCGCACGGGTGGCGGCGCCTGGCGGCTCGGCGACGAAGGCCGGATGTGCTTCGACCCCGAGGGCGATGAGGGCGAGGAATGCTATGCGGGCGGAGCCCCGGGCGAAGACGGCGCTTTCGAACTGCGCGGCGAGGATGGCGAGGTCCAGTCTAGCGTGCGCCGAATCGATGCCGAAATCGACCAAGACACCGGCGAGACCGAGAGCGCCGCGACCGAATAGCGCGGCAACCCTACGCTACGGCTCGCCCGCGCCCCACAGGCGCGATTCGCGGATGTAGCCGGCACGATTGCCGACAGCGAATTCACACCATCCGTCCTCGCAATCGCCCAAGGCACCCACCACGCCCGGCTCGATTCGCCATTTGAGGGGAGCTTGCGGACTGTCGCTCGCGCGCATGTCGGCAAGGCCATCGCCGATGACGATGGCACCGCGAGCGGGATCGAGCAGGCGCGCGACGACCCAGCCCCGCGCACCGTCCGGGTCCTCGATCAGCCGCCAGCCTTCCATCAGCCGGAGCACCTTTACCGGCAGGCCGGGACGACGATAGACCCAGTCTATCTTGTAATCGGCGCTCGGTCCGACGCGCATGTTCAGCACGCTGGCGCGAATGGACGCCCAATAGGGCACCTCGCGATCCTGCGCCTGGACCGGACCGGTCATTCCGACAAACAACAGAATAAATATGAAAAGGCGTGCACCCATGCCTGTCATGAATCGGCCAAAGTAGCCCGACAGTCAACGCCCTTGGCGCATGCCGTCACGGTGCGAATCCTTGACCGCTCCCCGCCCCGCGTCCTAGCGCTTGGCGCAACATGGAAAGTTCCGAAACCCGCCCCGCCAAGCGCCTCGAGCGCACGCCGCGCGTCGTCGTCACCCGCCACCTCATGCCCTTTGTCGAGGAACGGATGGGTGAGCTCTTCGACGTGCGCCTCAATACCGACGACGTGCCGCTCACGCGCGAGCAGCTGGTAGCCGCGATGCAGGACTGCGACGTGCTGGTGCCGACCGTCACCGACCGCATCGATGCCGAAATGCTCGCGCAGGCGAGCGCAGACCTCGGCCTGATCGCCAATTTCGGCGCGGGGACCGAGCATCTCGATCTCGAAGCTGCCGCAAGTCGCGGCATCATGGTCACCAATACGCCGGGCGTTTTCACCGACGATACCGCCGATCTCGCCATGGCAGGGATCATCGGCGTTCCGCGCCGGATCCGCGAGGGCGTCGAGCTGATCCGCAGCGGCAAGTGGAGCGGCTGGACGCCGACCGCGCTGCTCGGCACCAAGCTCGCGGGCAAGGTACTCGGCATCGTGGGCATGGGACGCATCGGCCAGGCGGTAGCGCATCGCGCACGGGCCTTCGGGCTCGAGATCGCCTATCACAACCGCAAACGCCTGCCCGAAGCGGTCGAGCGCATGTTCCAAGCGCGCTGGGTCGAAAGCCTGGACGAATTGATGGGCGAGGCCGATATCCTCACCCTGCACTGCCCGGCCGGGCCCGGCACGCATCACATGATCGATGAACGGCGGATCGGCCTGATGAAGGATGGCGCCAGCCTCATCAACACTGCGCGCGGCGACCTTGTCGACCAGGAGGCGCTGATCGCCGCACTGGAAGGCGGCAGGCTCGCGGGTGCGGGTCTCGACGTCTATCCCGACGAGCCCAATGTCGATCGCCGGCTCATCCGCCATCCGAACGTGATGACCCTCCCCCACATCGGCAGCGCGACGCGCGAAGGACGCGAGGAAAGCGGTCTCAAGGTCATCGCCAATATCCGCATGTGGGCAGACGGGCACAGGCCGCCCGATCAGGTTTTGACCGGGCTGGGCTAACGAGACTTGCCCACCGCGCGCCATACTGTAAGCGCATGCACCATGGACGAATTCTCGGCAAAGATCGAAGCGCTCGAGCATCTGTGGATGCGCGCATGGATGCAGCGTGACCGCAACCAGATGAAAGCCCTTGCTGCCCGCGATTTCATCTTTCTACTCGGCTCGGAAAATCCCACCATCCTCGACCGCGCAAGCTGGCTGGAAGCGGCGACGACGCGCTTTCGCTGTACCGGCTATCGCTTCGACGAAGTCTACGTCCGTCGGCACGGCAACGTCGCGGTCTTCGCGACACGCGTGGGTTTGGAAGCGAAGATGGGCAATCACGATTGGAGCGGTGACAGCTGGGTTACCGACCTGTGGCAAAAATCGAAAGTTCGGCGAAAATGGAAGCTCGTCGAACGGGTCCTTTCCCGCCCCGACGGCGACGAGCAAATGTCGGCCGCGATCCGCTCGATGCAACTGTGGCGATAAGCGCCGCGTCCTAATCCCCCGTCAAGATCCGCTCGACTAGTTCCTTCACCGTCGGGGTGTAGTTGTTCGAATAGAACGGATCCTGCTTGAAACGGTAAGCCGCGTGGCCGGCGAAAGCGAGGTTCTCGTCGGGGTCGCCGCCATGAGCGATGTCCTGGAGCGTCTTCTGAATGCAGAAACTACGCGGATCGGCGAGGCGGCCGGTCGTGTGGTTGTCGTGGTCTTTCCAGCTGGAAAACTGGCAATGCGACAGGCAGCCCATACAGCCCTGCTGATCGGCGCGAATTCGTTCGGCGCTCTCGGGGGTGACGAACACAACCGTGTCATCGGGCGTCTTGAGCGGTTCGGTAAAGCCCTCGTGCATCCAGGCGAGCGCCTTCCTCTGATCGCCGGGATGCACGAAGAAATACTTCGCCTTGCCGTGATCCAGAAGCGGTATCGTGCCCTCTTCCTCATCGCGCTTGAAGATCGGGATCTGTCGCTCTGAACGATGCATGAGATCGTAGAGGAAGGGCGTCTTGACCGCACTGGAATAGAAGCCGGTGGGGCTGAACTTGTGCAGCAGCACGTCACCCGGCTCGACCGTGCGCAGCATGTCCTTCCACACCTGCGGAATCGGGCTTTCCTTGGTCAGCAGCGGGCGGGTGCCGAACTGGAACATGATCTTGCCGATTTCCGGATTGTCGATCCAGTCGCTCCATTCGCGCAGGAACCACACCCCGCCCGCCATGACGATCGCGGTGTCTTCGGAAACGCCTTCCTTGCGCATGGTCTCGCGCAGCGCCTTGACGCGGGGATAGGGATCCTCGGGGCTGCGCGGATCTTCCGCATTGGACAGGCCGTTGTGACCGCCCGCGAGCCAGGGGTCTTCATAGACCACCGCCGCCATTAGCTCGGGAACTTTGGAATAGCTGCGCTTCCACAGCGCGCGGAAGGCGCGTGCGGAAGAGATGATCGGCAGGTAGTGGACGTTGTGCCGCGCGGCGATCTCGGCGAGCTTGTAGGGCATACCCGCACCGCAGGTGACACCCGTGACGAGACCCTGGCAGTTTTCGAGCACGCCTTCGAGAACACGCTGCGCACCGCCCATTTCCCAGAGCACGTTGATGTTGATCGCGCCCTTGCCGCCGGCAATATCGTGCGCGCGCTTCACCTGTTCGGTCGCTCCATCGATGGCGTAACGGATCAACTGCTCGAAGCGTTCGACGCGGGTGGCCTGCGGATAGACCTGCGGGATCGGGTTGCCATCCTCGTCGTAGCTGTCGGCATTGACCGCGCTGACGGTGCCGATTCCACCGGCAGCCGCCCAGGCACCCGAACTCATGTGGTTGGTGGCGGATACGCCCTTGCCGCCTTCTACCAGCGGCCAGACTTCCTTGCCGCCATAGGTAATCGGCTCGAGACCCTTGAAACTCATTTGGTTTACGCTTTCTCTTTCTTGGCGGGGCGCTCCGTCCCCTCGCCCAATGCCGCGCGATCGCCGCGGCAGGGCTCTATCTCTCCAGGTGCGGGCCTCGTAGCGGCTGCCTTGAACTGTGCATAGTACCCGGCCAGTTCGGGCGCGTCCTTGAAGGCCATCAACTCATAGCCGACCGCCTCGAATTCGCAGCTCAGCAGCAGCGGGTCGATGCCGTGCTGGTCGGTCGGCCGGTCGATGTCGACCACGACCACCTGCCCGCCATCGCGCAGCGCGGGCCACATCCGCCAGAGGAATTCATAGGGCTGTTCGATCTCGTGGTACATATGGACCATGAAGATCCGGTCGAAACTGCTTTCGGGAAGCATGGGATCGGCAGGTTCGCCCAGGCGGATCGAGACATTCTCGAGCCGGTAACGCTCGATCCGGCGACCGAGCCGACTGATCGCATCGCCATCGATATCCTGCGCCAGCACGCGGCCCGTGTCGCCGACGCGTTCGGCCAGGCGAACGGTATAATAGCCATTCCCCGCACCGATATCGGCAACGGTCATGCCCTCGGCGATCTCGGCGAGATCCATCACGGTTTGCGCTTCGCCGCGACGGTCGCGCTGGTCTTCGGTCGAGAACTGGTTCGAACCCAGCTCGGAAACCGGACGGTCGGGCTCGGGGAAGCGCGGTGCGTCTTCGCCGCTCATCGCTTCGCCATTGCAGGCCGCGAGCAGCGCCAGCGCGGAGATCGAGGCAGAGCGGAGCCTCAATCCTCGTCCTCCACCTCGACCGTTTCGCCTGTCACGCGCTGGGCGAGCGCGGCCGAAATGAACGGGTCGAGTGCGCCGTCGAGCACATCGTCGGGCGTGGGCGACTGAACGCCGGTGCGCAGGTCCTTCACCATCTGATACGGTTGCAGAACATAGGAGCGGATCTGGTGACCCCAGCCGATATCGCTCTTCTCCTGGTATTCGCCCGATGCCGCCGCCTCGCGCTCGGCCATCTCGCGCTCGAACAGTCGCGCCTTGAGCATGTTCATGGCGGTGGCGCGGTTCTTGTGCTGGCTGCGGTCATTTTGGCTGGCGACGACGATCCCGGTGGGCTGGTGGGTGATACGCACGGCCGAATCGGTCGTGTTGACGTGCTGGCCGCCCGCACCCGATGCGCGGTAGGTATCGATTTTCAGGTCGGAAGGATTGATCTCGATGTCGATGTCGTCGTCGATCACCGGATAGACCCAGACCGAGCTGAAGCTGGTGTGCCGGCGCGCCGAGCTGTCGTAGGGGCTGATTCGCACGAGGCGGTGCACGCCGCTCTCGGTCTTGGCATAGCCATAGGCGTTCTCACCCTTGATCAGCAGCGTCGCGCTCTTGATCCCGGCCTGTTCGCCGGCGGCATACTCGACCGTCTCGACCTTGAAGCCGCGGCGTTCGGCCCAGCGCGCATACATGCGCAGCAGCATGTCGGCCCAGTCCTGGCTTTCGGTGCCGCCTGCGCCGGCATTGATCTGGAGGTAGGTGTCGTAGCTGTCGGCTTCGCCCGAAAGCAGCGCCTGCACCTTGTCGCGGTCGGCGCGCTCGGCGAGTTTCGCCAGCGTATCGAGTCCCTCGCGCTCGATATCGGTGTCGCCTTCGGCCTCGCCCATCTCGACGAATTCGACGGCGTCGGCCATTTCGCTTTCGATCTCGCGGACGGTGTTTATCGCCGTTTCGAGGCGCTTTTGTTCCTGCGTGATCGCCTGCGCCTGCTTGGGATCGTCCCACAGCGTGGGATCCTGGACGCGGGCATCGAGTTCGTCGAGCCGGCGCAGCGCGCGTTCCCAGTCGAGCGACTGGCGCACCAGCGACAGCGCGGCTTCGATCCTGTCAATATGGGCCTGCCCCTCGGCACGCATAGATAGTTCCTTCGATTGGGATTGGGTCCGCCCCTAAAGCGCGAGCGCGGATTGTAAAGTGCAGCGCCCGCCAGGCGCGCGCTTCAGTAAATGCCGCCTTGATCCTCGACGAAGTCGCTCGGCTCGTCGCCGCGCCCGTTGGCGGCAGCGCTTGTCGCGCCCTGCCTGCCGCGTCGAATGAGCTCGAGGATTTCGTTGCGCTTGGCGGCAATCGCGTCCGAGCGGGTGGCACGCGGCGGCTCGGTATCGGGCTTGAAAGCTTCCCAGATGATCGCGGCGGTCGGATCGTCCGAAGGCGTGCCGTCGAACACGCGCTTGCCGCTGCGGCGATCGATCTTGACCATGCGGACGCCAGGCGGGGCGACGAAGTCCTCCGCCGTCCAGCGATCCTTGGTCGCCTCGATGAAGCGCTTCATGATCGGTCCGGCGGTGTTGCCGCCCTGCACCCAGCCACCCAGATTGCGCGGCTGGTCGAAACCGACATACATTCCCGCGACGATCTCGGGCGAGCCGCCGACGAACCAGGCATTGGTCGGGCCGTTGGTGGTGCCGGTCTTGCCGAACAGCGGCAGCTCGAGGCTGCGCAGCCGCACCGCGGTGCCACGCGTCACCACGCCCTGCAGCATATGCACCATCTGGAACGCGGTGCGCGGATCGAGCACCTGCCGGCCGGAAACATCGAAGCGCGGCATGGGCTGGCCGTCCCATTCTTCCATGTTGCAGCCCGAACAATCGCGCGCGTCGGTGCGGAAGATGACCCTGCCGTCGCGATCCTGGACGTAATCGATCACCGAGCCTGCGTTCTGGCGACCCCAGTTGGCGAGCGCCGCATAAGCATTGACCATGCGCGCCACCGTCGTGTCGCCCGCGCCCAGCGCGAAGGAGTAATAAGGCTCGTATTCGCCGATGCCGACCCGGTCGATCGTGTTGATGACGTTGTCCATACCGGTGTCGTCGGCGATGTGGACGGTCATCAGATTGCGGCTCTGTTCGAGGCCCCATCGCATGGTGTGCACCCCGCCCCCGCCGCCGCCGAAATTACGGAAACACTTCTCGCCCAGATTGGCGCCCTGCCACACGCAGAAGGTCTGGTCGGGGACCTGCGTCGCGGGCGTCATTCCCTGGTCGAGCGCGGCCGCATAGACGAAGGGTTTGATCGTCGATCCGGGTTGGCGCAGCGCCTGCGTCGCGCGATTGAAGCTGCCCAGCCGGCTATCGAAACCGCCCTGCATGGCAAGGATCCTGCCCGTCTGCGGCGCTTCGGCCAGGAACGCGCCCGAAACCTCGGGCACGCCGCGAATGGCATAGCCGGTGCCCGACGGCGCCGCGGCCACCACATCGCCCGGTCCGAGCGATGCAGGTCCGCCCGATAGCGCGAATTCCGTCCCGTCGGTAAAGCCGATGCGGCCCGGCGCGGTGACGACACCGACGCGCCAGTCGCGGTAGTTGATCGAGATGTTGGAAGAGGCGAGCTGCGAAGTGAGATTGCCATTGTCGGGGTTGAGCGTGGCGATCGGTCCGGTGAAGCCGCGGTTGCCGTGATAGCTGATGAGCTGCGCGCGCAACGCATCGCGCGCCGCATCCTGCAGCTCGGTATCGAGCGAGGTGCGTACCCACAGGCCGCCAGAATATACACTGTTGCGGCCATCATCGGCGGTTTCGCCGAATTCGTCGATCAGCTGGCGGCGCACCTCCTCGAGGAAATAGCCCGCATCGGCGGAACGCGTGCTGCGCTGCTGGACCAGCCCCAGATCCATGCGCTTGGCGGCCGCGCCCTCCTCGCTGCTGATGAAATCGTTGGCGACCATCTGGTCGAGCACGAAATTGCGCCGCACGATCGCCAGATCGCGGTAGCGTTCGCGGCCATAGCGTTCGGGCGCCTTGGGCAGGATCGCGAGGAAAGCCATCTCGTGCAGGTCGAGATCGCCGACATCCTTGTCGAAATAGGCGCGCGCGGCCGCCTGGACGCCGAAGCTGCGGCGGCCGAGCGGGATTTCGTTGAGGTAGAGCTCGAGGATTTCCTCCTTGGTCAGCACGCTTTCGATGCGTGTCGCAAGGATCATCTCCTTGAGCTTGCGGGTTATCGAATATTCGTCTCCCAGCAGCAGGTTCTTGGCGACCTGCTGGGTAATGGTCGAGCCGCCGACCGCGCGTTCGCCAGAGCCGAATTTCGTGACATAATCGATCGCGGCATTGGCGGTGCCGGTAATGTCGACGCCGCCGTGGCTGAAGAAGGTCTTGTCCTCGGCCGAGAGATAAGCCTCGATCAGCCGGTCGGGGAAATCGACATATTGCAGCTGGACGCGCCGCTCGCGCGCATAGGTGTGGACGATCTCGCCATCGATGCCGCGCACCACGGTGGGCAATGGCGTCTCATATTCGAGCAGCGATTCGGCATCTGGCAGGTTCCGCCCCAGCGTCGCCCAGGCGAGCACCAGCATGACCACGGCAACCCCGCCGAGATAGCTTGCAAAGCGCAATTTGCGGTTGTGCGCCCAATTGTCGTTGAACCACGCGATCAGCCGCTTGGGATCGCGGCTTATGCGGTAGCGATAATAGTGAAGGGCAGACTGGTCGGACATGGTGTTGAGGGAGCCTCTAGCACGCCACTTCTGCAAATCGCCAGAACGAACAGCGCCGGTCGATCAGCTTTCTTGCTGACGAGCGAAATAGATGCGGATCGCGCGGGCCATCACCTCGGCGAAACGAGCGCGGCCTTCCGGGGAGGCAAGGCGCTGTGCGTCGGTCTCGTTGGTGATGAACCCGCTTTCGAACAAGACCGACGGCACGTCGGGCGCGCGCAGCACCTTGAGCGCAGCGGAATTGCGCGCGCGGGGATGGAAGCGGATCGTGCCCTCGCCCTCGCGCAGGATCAGGCGGGCAAATTCGCCGGACTGTTCCTGAGTGCGGCGCTGCGACAGCTCGACGAGGATGGTACTTACGACATCGCTTTGCCCCCCCACATCGACACCGTTGAGGCGATCGGAGGCATTTTCGCGCTCGGCGAAGCGCGCCGCGGCCTCGCTCGAAGCCTCGTTCGAGAGCGTGTAGATGCTGGCGCCGGTCACCTCCTCGGCATCCCCCGCACTATCTGCATGGATCGACAGAAACAGATCGGCATCGAGCCGCCGGGCAATTTCGACTCTTTCGGCATGAACGAGGTAGCGATCGTCGTCGCGGGTCATCGCCACGCGCACATCGCCCTGCCTCTCCAACTCGTCACGCAGCGCGCGTGCGAGCCCGAGGACGATGGTCTTTTCGCGAAACCCCTGTCCCGAGGCGCCGGGGTCGTGCCCTCCATGACCAGGGTCGATCACGACCAGCGGCAAGCCTTCCCTGCCCGCCACTTCGGGCAATATGCTCGTCGCATCGGCGGAGGGCAGCTCGACGCGCAGCACATAACCGCGCCCGATCTCTGGAACCGGGACGCGCTGCGCCGTCGCGATCAGCGCTGCAACCACCAGTACTGGCAGCACAACCAGCAGTGAGATTTGCGCGCGGGTCGACATCGCCCGCATGGTTACGTCCTTGTTACCGAATGACGCAATATGGTTGCCGTGCGTAACCCACGGTGCTAGCGACATGCTATCGGTTTTCGGATGCCTCCGATCGGCGCGATTTCTGCGCGACGAAGAGGGTCATCGGGAAAAACCGTTTCTTTTCAGGCTGCGGCGGCTTTCCGCCCAGGCCCAAGACACTACAGGTTGATGCCGGACATGGCCCGTTTTTCCCCGACAACAGCAGCACAGGCGCCTGCCCGTGCGGCCATGTCGGGCTGGACAGCGCATACGCAGCGCAGGGCCGATCCCGCAGTCACGAATACCCGGCCCCTCTCACATGCAGGACATGGCCGGTTCGCAAACACCGCGACGCCCGATGCGGGCCGCGGATTTTCCAACATGACACGCCGCAGCCCGGCAGGCTCGTTCCTGCCCCGCTGCGGCTGGAGACTTATCAATGGCAACGCGCATGCTAATCGATGCGCGCCACCAGGAAGAAACCCGGGTGGCGGTGCTCAAGGGCAACCGGATTGAGGAATTCGATTTCGAATCTGCCGATCACAAGCAGATCAAGGGCAATATCTACCTAGCGAAAGTAACGAGGGTCGAACCCTCGCTCCAGGCGGCATTCGTCGACTTCGGCGGCAATCGCCACGGCTTCCTCGCCTTCAGCGAAATCCACCCCGATTATTACCAGATTCCCAAGGAAGATCGCGAAGCGCTGCTCGCCGCCGAAGCCGAAGCCGCAGAGGAAGAGGCGCGCCTGCGCGACGAGGAAGAACAGCGCGGAGAAATGCCCGGCGAAGAATACGATGCCGAGGACGAAAGCTCCGAAGCGCTCGCCGAAGATCTCGCCGAGGATGGCCTCGAAGAAGTCGACACCTCGGACAAGGATGACGTCGCCACGATCGAGGAAGGCCATCTCGACAAGGACGATGATGACGATTCCGATGAGGAATCGGACGACGACGAGAGTGGGAACGACGAAGAA
Organism: Erythrobacter sp. AP23; assembly: GCF_001542855.1. Classification (GTDB taxonomy): domain Bacteria; phylum Pseudomonadota; class Alphaproteobacteria; order Sphingomonadales; family Sphingomonadaceae; genus Qipengyuania. The sequence continues at coordinate 530,322 of NZ_LNBY01000001.1, forward strand.
GGCGAAGACAAGCCCAAGGGCCGGGGCCGCCGCGGACGCGGTCGTCGCCAGGGCAAGGGGCGGGCTCGGGCCAAGGAAGTCGACGAAGCGCGCGCCAAGCGCATGGCGCTGCGTCGCCGCTACAAGATTCAGGACGTCATCCAGCGCCGCCAGGTGCTGCTCGTGCAGGTGGTCAAGGAAGAGCGCGGCAACAAGGGCGCCGCGCTGACGACCTATCTCAGCCTCGCCGGTCGCTATACCGTGCTGATGCCCAACTCCAGCCACGGCGGCGGCATTTCGCGCAAGATTTCCAGCGCTTCGGACCGCAAGCGGCTCAAGCAGGTGGTCAACGACCTCAACCTGCCACGCACCATGGGGCTGATCGTCCGCACCGCCGGGCTCAGCCGCACCAAAACCGAAATCAAGCGCGATTTCGACTATCTCGCCCGCCTGTGGGACGAGATCCGTGAGCGTACCTTGTCGTCGAGCGCACCGGCGCTGATCCATTCGGACAGCGACCTCATCAAGCGCGCGATCCGCGACATCTACAATCGCGACATTACGGAAGTCGTGGTCGAGGGCGAGGACGGTTACAAATCGGCCAAGCAGTTCATGAAACTGCTGATGCCGAGCCACGCCCGGCGAGTTAAACAATACTCGGATCCCGTGCCGCTGTTTCAGCGCTATGGCGCGGAAGACCAGCTCAAGGCGATGTACGATCCGATGGTGCAACTCAAATCGGGCGGCTATCTGGTCATCAACCCGACCGAAGCGCTTGTGTCGATCGACATCAACTCGGGCCGCTCCACCAAGGAGCACAATATCGAACAGACCGCGCTGCACACCAATCTCGAGGCCGCGCGCGAGATCGCCCGCCAGCTGCGCCTGCGTGACATGGCCGGCCTCGTCGTCATCGACTTCATCGACCAGGAGCACCACTCCAACACGCGCAAGGTCGAGAAGGCGATGAAGGAAGCGCTCAAGAACGACCGCGCGCGGATCCAGGTGGGCCGCATCTCCAGCTTCGGCCTGATGGAAATGAGCCGCCAGCGCCTGCGCACCGGCGTGCTCGAGGCGACGACGCGCGACTGCCCGCATTGCGACGGGACCGGCCTCGTGCGCACAGCCTCATCGGCCGGTCTCTCGGCGCTGCGCCTGATCGAGGACGAGGCGGCCAAGGGCAAGGGTTCGACGATCCGCCTCGCGGCCAGCACAGAAGCGGCGGTCTACCTGCTCAACGAAAAGCGCGCCGATCTGATGGAGATCGAGCAGCGCTATAACGTGACCGTCGAAGTCGTCCCCGAGGGCGAAGACGAAGGCGCGAAGATGACCGTTTCGAGCCACGGCCCCAAGCCCAAGGACGCGCCCAAGTTGGACCCGATAGTCGACGACGAGGACGATGACGACATCGTCGATGAGGCGGACGAAGACGATGGCGACGACGATCGCCCCCGCAAGAAGCGCCGCCGCCGCCGCGGTGGTCGCGGGCGGAACAAGAACCGCCAGCGCGACGACGCCGATCAGGACCAGGCCGAAGCCGAATCTTCCGATGAGGATGAGGCCGGCGAAGGCGACGACGACGGCGACGACAAAAACAAGAAACGCCGCCGTCGCGGCGGTCGCCGCCGGGGTGGCCGCGGTCGCGGCAAGCAGTCCGAAGACGTAACGTCCGAAGACGCCGAGAACCTCGAACAGGTCTCCGAGGCCGTGGTTGAGGATATGGCCGTGGTCGCCGGACCTGAGGACACGCCAGAAGCGGCCGAGGCGGCAGCCGAGAACGACGAGAAGCCCAAGCCGAAGAAGCGCGCCTCGCGCAAGAAGAAGGCCGAGGCCGAACCGGATGCCAAGGCCGCCGATGACAAAACGCCGGATGGCGAAGAGGCGGAGAAGCCCAAGCCCAAGAAGCGGGCTCCACGCAAGAAGAAGGCCGAGGCCGACAGCGCCGGCGAAGCACCCACGGATGCGGATTCGGATGCTGGCGCGAAGGTAAAACCTGCGCCGAAAAAGCGTGCTCCGCGCAAGAAGAAGGCCGAGACCGAGGCTCGGAGCGAAGCGGCCGCGGAACCGGCGCCCGAGCCCACTCCGGAACCGGTCGCCGAGGCTGCTGCGGAAGCAAGCGAACCGACCAAGCCCAAGCGCGGCTGGTGGCAGCGCACATTCGGCGACGAATAGGTTTTAAGGGGTCGGCGGGCAGTACGCCCGCCGGCCCTCAGGCCTTGCGTGCCACGCCCCATTCCATCCAGCCCATCACCTTGGGCGCTTTGCTGAGATAGGCCTGGCCCAGCGGCTCGACCGCGAATCCCGCCGCGCGCAGCGAGGTGCCGATTGGCCGGGTCAGATGGCAGCCGCCCGCGAGCGGTTTCCACAATGGTTCGATCCGTTCCTGCCAGCGCGCCACGCCCGCGTCGGGCGCGCGCCCGTGCTCGAGAAAGAGTAACCGGCCGCCCGGAGCGAGAATGCGCCGCATCTCCGCCAGCACGCGGGCCGGATTATCGACCGAACATAGCGTATAGGTGCACACCACGGTATCGAAAGAACCGGCGGGAAAGGGAATATCCTCGCCCACGCCCTGCCGGATGTCGGTATCCCATCCCTTGGCCTGCGCCCGCTTCCGAGCGCCATCGAGCAGCTTTGCGTGCGGATCGATCCCCGCAAAAGACGTCACTTTTTCGGTATCGTAGAGCGCCTGATTGAGGCCGCCGCCGCAGCCGATCTCAAAAACGCGTCCTTCGGCGAGCGGAACGATCTGGTGGCGACGCTCCTCGATTCCCTCCTGTCCGCAGGCGGCCGTCACCAGGCGCGGCATTATGTGGCTATCGTACCAGCTTTTTATACCCACGGAGCAAGACCCTCCGATTGCGCGACTTTTCAACGCTATCGCCATTTCGACTGGCAGCAAGCGGAAACTTGCACGCCGAAAAGCTCTGGTGGAGCATGCACCACACGACTAAAGGGCGCAAAAGCACAGCAAACGGGCCCACATGACCAAATCCATCGCACCTCTCCGCATTCCCGAAGAAGCCAAAGAGCGCATCCGCATGCTGTTCATGGCCAAGCACGCGCTGTTCGGTGGTGGAATGCATCCCGAAGACGGCAATCACGCGATCTACCACAATGAGGTGCGCTCGACACTGGAGGAGCTCGGGCTCAACATGGAACTGGCCAACAGTTACGAGGTGCTGTTCCAGAAGCCCGATGTCGATTTCGTTTTCCCGCTGCTCAATCGCGGCGGTTTCGTGAACAGCGAGATGCTGATCCCCATATTGTGCAACAAGCATGGCATTCCCTATCTCGGCGCGATGCCTTTCCTGCGGGGGTTGGGCGACGACAAGTCGGTATCCAAGCTCGTTTGCGACCACGCCGGCGTGCCGACCGCACCGTGGTTCTGCTATCGCCGCGGCGCACCCGTCCTCGAAAAGGACCTGCCCGCGAAGGACGCCGGACGCTGGGTCATCAAACCCAATGCTTCCTCGGCCAGCTGGGGGATCACCGATGCGCGCGAATGGACCGAGGTCGCTAATGCGGTGTGGCACATCCACACCGAAGGTCACGATGCGATCGTCGAACCCTATCTCGACGGTTACGACGTCCAGTGCGCCTTCATCACGATCAATGACGAGCCCATAGCGCTGCCGATGCTGTGGTACGAGCGCGAAGACACGCAGCGGTTGTGGACCTATTATGAGAAACGCGACCTGGTGCAGAACACCGAAAAGGCCGCCCTCAAGCGGTTCGATGATCCCGAGCTGGCACCGAAGATCGAGGCAATGGCCAAGAAGGTCGCGCGCGAATTCGTGCCTTTCGATTACGGCCGGATCGAGTTCCGCCTCGACCTCGAGACGGGCGACATCAATTTCATCGAGATCAATCTGAACTGCAATCTGTGGTCGGAGAAGGTCATGGCCAAGGCCGCTGCCCAGGCCGGTTTCAGCCATGCCGACCTGCTCGAGACGCTGCTCGCCGAGAGCTGGCGGCGAGAGGGGCTGGTGGCCCCGGCCGGCTAGGCGGGTATTTCCTCGCCCTGCCAATCGAACACCTTGCCACTGTCGGCAGGCTCTAGCCCGTCGATCACGGCCAGCAGATTGTCCGCCGCCTCGTGCGGGGCAGTCAGCTGACCCTCTGGAAGGTTCGACTGAAAAGGCTGCGACAGCATGGTGTCGACGGTGCCGGGATGCAAGCCGGCCACCACCGCCTGCTTGTGCGTGCGCGCCAATTCTATCGCGTAATTCTTCAGCAGCATGTTGAGCGCCGCCTTGCTGGCGCGATAGCTATGCCAGCCCCCCAGCCCATTGTCGGAAATCGAGCCGACGCGCGCGGACAGGGCGGCAAACACGCTGCGCCTGTCGCGGGGCAGCAATGGCAGCATGTGCTTCGCGATCAGCGCGGGTCCAATCGTGTTGAGACGAAAGACCTGCTCCATCGCGGTGCCATCGATTTGTCGGGCTGCGCGTTCCGGGCCGGCACCATTCTCCAGCGTCAAGACGCCGCTGGCGACGATCACGAGATCGGGCGGTGAATCGCGCATCGTGTCGGCGGCGGCAGCGATGCTGTCTTCATCGGTAAGATCGAAGCGGAAGGCCCTCGTACAATCCTGCGTTTCCACGCCCGATCGGCTGCCCGCCCAGACCTGCGCCCCGCGATGCGCGACGGCCTGTGCGAGTGCCATGCCGATGCCGCCGCTGGCGCCGAAGATCGCAGCGCGCCGAAATGTCTTTCCTACATCCATCCTACACAACTAGACCGCCCAGATGGCCCGGAAGTTCCTCCGAAACGCTCGCAAGGCCGGGCTTTTGTCAGTCGATGCAGTTTTTCGCTCTGGACCGTGTAACACCCGGTCCATGTGTTCGATCGTGTAGGATCACCATTGCGGGAAATGCGGCATTCTCGGCCTTGCGCCCCTCGTGTGAACCGCTAGATGGGTTTCGCTAAGCAACAGGACTGACAGCGTAATGGCGACCTTCACCCTTCCCAAGAATTCGAAGATCACCGGCAAGGCCCGTGCACACAAGGCAGAGGGCGGCACGCGCATCCGCAAGTTCAAAATCTATCGCTACGATCCCGACAGCGGCGAAAACCCGCGCTACGACACCTTCGAGCTCGACCTCGACGATTGCGGGCCGATGGTCCTCGATGCGCTGTTCAAGATCAAGAACGAGATCGACCCCACGCTGACCTTCCGCCGTTCGTGCCGCGAGGGCATCTGCGGCTCATGCTCGATGAACCTCAACGGCAAGAACGGCCTCGCCTGCACAACCGCGATCGAGGATCTCAAGGGCGAAATCCGGATCACCCCGCTGCCGAGCATGGACGTGATCAAGGACCTCGTGCCCGACTTCACGCATTTCTACGCGCAATATGCCAGCATCCGCCCCTGGCTGCAGACCGTCTCGACCACGCCGAGCGGCAAGGAACGCCTGCAGTCGCCCGAACAGCGCGAGAAGCTGGACGGGCTGTACGAGTGCATCCTGTGCGCCTGCTGCTCGACCGCGTGCCCCAGCTATTGGTGGAACAGCGACAAGTTCCTCGGCCCGGCGATCCTGTTGCAAGCCTATCGCTGGCTGGCCGATAGCCGCGACGAGATGACCGGCGAGCGGCTCGACCAGTTGGAAGATCCCTTCCGCCTCTATCGCTGCCACACGATCATGAACTGCGCGAATGTCTGCCCCAAGGGTCTCAGCCCGGCCAAGGCGATCGCCGAAACCAAGAAGATGATCGCCGAACGCGCGATCTGATGGGTCTGACCGACGACGTATTCGAACACGGCCCCGACCCGGAGAACCCGGGTTGGCGCCACTGGAACCTGAAAGACCAGTCGCTGTTCAACGGCGCGGTGATGGGCAAGCTCATCACCCGCGTCGATGACGACGGCAAGGCGCGGCTGCGCATGTTCCCCGAACGGCGGCACGAGAACCTGCAAGGCATCGTCCATGGCGCGGTGACACTGTCGCTGATCGATATCAGCCTGTTCACGACGATGCACACAATCGGCAGCGGCAATGCCGGGCCATCGGTCACAGTGGAGCTCTCGACCCAGTTCGTCGGCGGCGGCAAGCCCGATCAACCGCTCGACGCGGTATGCGAGATCGTCCGCGAGACCGGCAGGATGGTCTTCGTGCGCGGGACGGTCGTGCAGGAGGACCATACGGTTGCCAGCTTCTCCGGGATCGTGAAGAAGATGAAGCGCCGCATCGCCACATGACCGGAATGCTCGCCCGCTACGAGCGGCTCGTCGCCGCGGGCGAATTGCAGGCCGATTCCGATCAGCGGCGCGCCGCCGAACGGCTCGACCGGCTGCAGAAGGAACTGGAAGCGGAAACCACCGGCGGGCTGCTGGCGCAACTGTTCCGGCCCAAGAAAGCGCGACCGCAGGGCGTCTACATGTGGGGCGGTGTCGGACGCGGAAAGTCGATGCTGATGGACCTCTTCGTCGAAACGCTCGGGATCGCGGAAAAGCGGCGCGCACACTTCCACGAATTCATGCTCGAAGTCGACCGCCGCATGCGCGCCCGACGCGAGAGCGACCCGGGCGACCCAACGGGCAAGGTGGCACGCGATATCGCACAGGACGTGCGCTGTCTGGCCTTCGACGAAATGGTCGTCACCAACACCGCCGATGCCGCGATCATGGCGCGCCTGTTCACCGCGCTGATCCGCGACCAGGGTGTGACGGTGGTGACCACCAGCAACCGCCCGCCGCGCGATCTCTACAAGGACGGACTCAACCGCTCGCTGTTCCTGCCCTTCATCGACCTGGTCGAGGCGGAGATGGACGTGCTGCCGCTCAATGGACCGACCGATTACCGGCTCGATCGCCTTGGCGACATGGCGACCTGGCATTCGCCGCTGGGCGATGCTGCCACGGCACAGGTGCGCGAGGCCTTCTTCCGGCTGACGGACTACAAACCCGAGGATGCCGAGCACGTGCCGAGCGCCGAACTCGAGCTTGGCGGGGGCCGCACGTTGCACGTGCCCAAGAGCCTCAAGGGCGTCGGCGTGTTCAGCTTCAAGCGGCTGTGCGGCGAAAACCGCGGCGCTGCCGACTACCTCGCCGTAGCGCATGCCTACCACACGGTGATCGTGGTCGGCATTCCGGCGATGTCGCCCGACAATCGCAACGAGGCGATCCGGTTCACCAAGCTGATCGACGCGCTGTACGAGAACGGCGTGAAGCTGTTCGTCACCGCCGCAACCGAACCGGAAGAGCTTTACACGTCAGGCGACGGCGCCTTCGAGTTCGAGCGCACGGTCAGCCGCCTCAGGGAAATGCAGAGCGCCGACTACATGGCGCGGGGGCACGGCCTCGCCTGACGGGCTGGCTGGGTAGTCACACCGGTGTGCGTTCTTGCAGCCGCAAAAGCGCCAACCACATGACATCCACTTCCGGCGTCAACACCCCGCCGATGTGAGAAAATTGCTATGATCGATATCCGTCCCTTTGCCTCGCTCGGGCATGCAGACCACGGTTGGCTCGACGCGCGGCACCATTTCAGTTTCGCCAATTATCACGATCCAGACCGCATGGGCTGGGGCAATATCCGTGTCTGGAACGACGACACGATTCAGGCGCAGACCGGCTTCCCGCCGCATCCGCATCGCGACATGGAAATCGTCACCTTCGTGCGCAAAGGCGCGATCAGCCACCGCGACAGCCTCGGCAACGAAGGCCGCACCGCGGCGGGCGACGTGCAGGTGATGAGCGCGGGCACCGGCATCACCCATGCCGAATACAACCTCGAGGACGAGGACACGACGCTGTTCCAGATCTGGATCATCCCCGATCGCGCCGGCGAAAAGCCCAGCTGGGGCCAGCGGGAGTTTCCCAAGGCCACGCGCGAGGCCGGGTTCGAAGTTCTCGCCAGCGGCAGTTCCGAAGCCGACGATGCCCTGCCGATCCGGACCGATGCCAAGGTTGCGGCAGCTACCCTTGCCGCCGGGCAGAGCGCAACATGGACTACCTCGGGCGAGCGGCACCAGTACCTTGTCGCTCCCAAGGGCCGCGTGAAGGTCAACGGACACGAAGCGCAGCCGCGTGACGGGATTGCCGTGACCGACGAGACCGAGATCGTGGTGGAAGCGCTCGACGACGCCGAGATCGTGCTGGTCGACGCGCGCTAGGCGCTTGGCCTCAAGTGCCGGAGCGAGCGTTCCAGCATCAGCAATTGCCACAGCACACGGCCGTGATCGGAGCGGCCCCAAATATGGTCGTCCGCGAGGCGCGAAAGCGCCTTGCGGGCGAACCATCCGCTGCCGGTGAGCAGTTCGCTCGAGGCAACCGCCCTCGCCTCGCTCGCCAGCGGCCCGCGGAACCAATCTGCCAGCGGCGTCACGAAACCCTGTTTCTGGCGATAGAGGATCTCCTTGGGCAGATAGCGCTCCATCGTGCGCTTCATCAGCCACTTGCCGGTCGTCCCGCGAAAGCGCTGACGATGCGGCAGACGCGCGCCGAATCCGATCAGGCGGTGATCGAGCAGCGGCTCGCGCGCTTCGAGTCCCACCGCCATGCTGGTGCGGTCGGTCTTTGTGAGGATATCGCCGGGCAACCAGAATTTCAGATCGGCGTATTGCGCGCGATCGAGACCGCTGCGGGCGGGCGCATCGCGCATGAGCTTTTCGAACGGCTGCTCGGCGCGGTAATCGCCGCGTTCGCGCAGCATGGCCTCGCCATAGAGCGCCTGGCGCTGTTCGGGCGCAAGGATCGACAGCGCCCGCGCATACCCAGCCTCCCCGCTCTCCGCGAGCGACAGCAGCGTCGTCTTGGCGCGCAGGGGGCGCGGTGCCCAGTCGGCCTTGGGCCAGAGCCGTCCAAGCGTGCCGAACACGGGCCTGCGCATCGCATGCGGCAGGACCGATCGGACCTGCTCTTCGCGCGCGTGGAAAAGCTGACGGCGATAGCCGGTTAAGGCTTCGTCGGCGCCGTCACCCGACAGCGTAACGGTGACATGCTCGCGCGCCAGTTCGCAGACACGCAAAGTCGGCAGTGCGCTCGCATCCGCGAAGGGCTCGTCGAAGATCCGCGCGATCCGGTCGATCTCGCCGAATTGGTCGGCCGAAACGATCCGCTCGTGATGGTCGGTCGCGAACAGCTCGGCCACCTGGCGCGCATAGCGGGTCTCGTCGACGCTCTCGACATCGAAGCCGATCGAGCAACTGGTGACGGGCGCGGCGCTCGCCTCGCTCATCAGAGCGACGACCGACGAGCTGTCGACGCCGCCCGAGAGAAACGCGCCCAGCGGAACGTCTGCCGTCATGCGACTGGTCACGCCCTCGCGCATCAGATGGAGGAGCTGGGCCGAAAGATCCTCGGTCCGTCCCTTCTCGCGCTCTGTAAAGCCGACGTCCCACCAGCGCTGCGGCGGGCCGGGCTCGCGCCCATGTTCGAGCAGTAGGAAGTGGCCCGCCGGAAGCTTCTCGACGCCTTTCAGGATTGCCCGATGATCGGGGACATAGCCCCAGGTCATGTAATCCTCGATCGCCAGCGGATCGATCTGGCGCCGCATCAAGGGGTGCGCCAGCAGGCCCTTGAGTTCGCTGGCAAAGGCCAATGCTCCGCCTTCGAGCGGCGCTAGGTAGAGCGGCTTAACCCCCAAGCGGTCACGCGCTAGAAACAGCTGACGCCTGTCGAGGTCGTAGAGCGCGAAGGCAAACATGCCATCGAGCCGCGACAAGCAATCGGGGCCCCACTTCTGCCACGCCGCGAGGATCGTTTCGGTATCGCCATCGGTGCGCAGTTGCGCCCCACCCTGCTCAAGCTCGCGTCGCAATTCGCGGTAATTGTAGATTTCGCCATTGAAGACGATCACCGCGCGCCCATCGGCCGAATGCATGGGCTGCGGCGATCCTTCGAGGTCGATGACCGACAGGCGGCGATGGCCGAGGCCGACACCGGGCGCGGTCCAGACGCCGCTGCCGTCGGGCCCGCGATGCGCAAGCGCGTCGCTCATCCGCTCGACCCTGCGGGGATCGACCGGCTTCACCGTCTCGTAATGGAAAATCCCCGCGATCCCGCACATAGGCGACGGTGCCTAGACCAGCCGTGCCAACACGGCAAAGACCAATGCGGCGACCAGCACCGCGCCGAAGACCAATGTCGGATTGGCCAGCGTTCCCTCGAAACGCTGGACGAGCGGCATTCCAGCGATCTCGCCCGCGCTCCAGCCGGCCTCCTCGGGTTCGCGCTCGAACCAGCGCCAGGCGACGCCCAGCACCAGCGCGATGACGATGCCGAAAAAGACCCAGCCATAAACGATATGGTCGAAGCTCCCGGCAGCCTCCGCGCCAACATATTGGGCGAGGAAGATGGTCGCCCAGGCGCGGATGCCGTTGGCGACGATCGGCACCACGATGCATGCCAGCAGGAACCAGGCGCGTCGCTTCCAACTGAAAAAGCAAGTGTGCGCGACGAGCAGGCCGAGCGCCAACATGGCGATGAGGAATTTCACGCCCGAGCACTCCTCGGCGACGATGAACAGGCCCGCGGGCGTATCGATGTTGATGCCCTGTGCCACGGTTTCGATGCCGCTCCATATCGTGAGCGCCGTGGCGATTTCCGCAGTGATCATCTGCAGTGGCGGGATGATCTCGTCGCCGAACGGCACCAATAGAAACGCATAGGCCAGCGGAAACGCGAGCACGAGCGCGGCACGCAACCCCAGGATCGCGACGACGGCGCCCTGCATGGCGACGATCGTTCCACCTTGCGCTATGGTGTTGATCTCGAGACCCCTGCCGAGGAGCCACGCCGACAGGCCGAGGATAAGCCACAGCAGCCCCGGCCACCAACCGGGCACGCGGACCTTTGCCAAATCGTCGCGGCGTATCCACGCCAGCCACAGAATGATCGGCGGAACCAGCAGGATGTGGCTGTAGGTATCGATGTTCCACCACTGATGCGCCATCGCGCGCCATTCGGCGAATGTGAGAGCAAACAACGCCAGGGCGACCACGGTCAGCAGGGCACCCGGTGATATCCCCGGGCGAGCGGAAGTCCGCTCCAGGACGGTTTCAGGCGGCATTGCGGGCATTCTCGCCCGCGCCGACCAATTCGGCAAGCGCGGTCTCGACACTGTCCCAACTCATCCGCTCGACGACGTATCGCCGCGCGCAGCGACCCATTTCGGCCGCGAGCTCGGGGGAACTCAGCAGGGCCTCGATCTTCGCAAGCATCGCTTCGGGATCCGCTTCCGCCACCGTGAAATCGCGCCCGTCGATTGCATCGATGCCGGTGGCTGCACCGGGTGTCAGCACCACCGGTCGGGCCATGGCCATCGCTTCCAGCACCTTGTTCTGCACGCCGCGCGCGATCAGCAGCGGTGCCACGACGAGATCGGCGGATTTGAGAAACGGTCGCATGTCGGGCACTTCGCCCCACACCCGCGTGCCATTTTCACCATGGCGATCCCGTAGCGCCCGGACCGGAGCACGACCGACAATATGGAAGCGCGCCCGGGCATAGGTTCGACGCAGTGCCGGCATGACGTGCGCGATCATCCATTCGGCTGCGGCCACATTGGGCGCGTAATCCATCTGCCCGGTGAACACGAGTTGCGGATCCTCGCCCTCGTCTAGATCGAGCTGGCGTTCAGCAGTTTCCGGATCGAAGGCCTGCGCATCGATACCATTACCCAAGGTGCGCAAGCGAACCGCGTTGGGACTATCGAGCCGCGAGCGAAGGAGATCGGCCTCGTTCTCGCTGATCAACAGCGTGACATCGGCACGCGCCGCGATTCGTTCTTCCTCGCGCCTCAGCAGCCGCGCTTCGCGCCGATTGATCCACGCGCGCTGGCCAGCCTGCGCATAGGCTTCGAACTTCGCGCTATCGACGTCGCACAGGTCGACGATTACCCTGCCGGCAAAACTGTCGGGCACATATTGTCCCATCTGGCCCGAAAACACGAAAATCGTGTCGATCCGATGATTGCCGAGCGTCTTGGCGACGTAGCGATGCATGGCCGCATGATCGAACGCGGTCAGGCTGACCGGCTTGCGTCTGAGCAGGGCTTCGAGACCCGCCAGCGGCAGTGGCTTGTTACGCTCGATCAGCGCATGCGTGCGAGCAATCTCGGCCAAGGCTGCTTTCTGCGCCAAGTCCTGCGGCGTCTCGCCAAAGGTCCCGACGTGGACGGGGCCGAGCTTGGCCAGGCCCTTGAGCAAATGGTGCGAACGTATCTTGTCCCCTCGGTCTGGCGGAAAGGGCACCCGGTGCGCGAGGAACAGCACTCCTCCCATGTCAGCCCAGCCCTCGCGCGATCCAGGGTCCGATACGCGTCGCTACCGACAGCGGCAGCTTCTTCCACAGGGCGATACCGGAGGAATAGCCGTCGTCCGTAGGATCGATGTTGCGCGCCGTGCGACCGGGCGGGGTCCAGGTCCAGTAGGTGAGCGGAACGGGCTCGAACCCCTGCCATTTCTTGAAGTTGTAGGGCCCGCTATCGACCTTCGATCGACCGTAGTCGAACCGAGTGCAACCGCGCATCCGGCCGTGGTCCATCAATTCGAAATAGATCCGTTCGTTTGCCTTGAGCGCACGCGCCTCGATCCCCCCGCCACCCCAATAGGGCATCACTGCGCCCTCGTGGTAGAGCGACAGCACGCTCGACACTGCCCGACCTTCGTATACTGCCGTGATGATATTTGCATTCTCACCGAAGTGGTCGAGCACCGCAGCGAACAGCTTACGCGGGAATACAGGCGTTCCGAGATTATGGACGCTGTCGGCATAGCAACGATAGAATGCCACCAAATGCTCGGGATCGCGCCCGGTCACGATCTCGAGCGGGGATTTGAGCGCCTTGCGCACTTCCGCACGGGACTTGCGCGGAAAAGCCAGCAGTTCCGATTCGCGATCTTCTGCCAGCGGTCGCGAGAAGGTGGCATGTTTTCCGGTGATAGCCTGCCAGCCATCGGGCGCGGTCCCTCCCCGCAATTCGACCGAACTCACCGCCAGCCGCCGGGCCAGTTCTTCCGCCGCGCGGCACAGCAGCTCGGATGCGGCACCGCTGTCGGCCAGCGGGCCGCCACCGACGGCAAAACCGCTCGAAACAAGAGCAGGCGCAAACAATGGCGAACGCACCTCGGTCAGCGGCAGCCAGCCGGCTATCACGCCCGCGCGTTCGGCGACCAGCCCTAGCGCGTTCTGGCGAGTGCCCTTCCCGATCGCGGCCAGCCATGCCGGGCGATGGAACGGCGTCGCGTCATGTTCAGCGACGAACTCCTCGATCCGTGCGCATTCCCTCGCATCGTTCAGATCGGCCTGCCGAACAGTCACTGCATGGCTTACAGGCGCATTCATGCTGCCCACTCTAGGCTGAACGGCTTTTCGCGCTCCGCAAGCGCGTCCATCCGATCCCACGCGAAATCGCCGAGCAGGACGGAGAGCTTGTCGGCCATTTTCGCAAGATTGGTATAGTGCCTGAGGCGCGAGCGCAGCGGCGCTCCAGCGACCCGCGGCTGGTCGGGATCGATCTCCCATGGATGGAAATAGAATACTGCGGGACGACCTTCGCGATTGACCTGGCCGATCGCCCAGCGGCTGAAGCCGTAGGGCAGCACGCGGAAAAAGCCGCCCCCACCCGCGGCAAGCCGCTTGCCGCGCAGTATGGCGGTGGTCACCGGGATCTCGACCAGTTCGCTGTCCACCACAGGATTGAAAGCAAACCTCGGTGCCTCACGCCAGCCGTAGTGATCGTGCACCACCGGAGCGACGCTGGAAGAATAGGTATAGCCCTGTTCCGCCAGCACCTCGTGCGCCCAGGGATTGCGGGCATCGATCGAAAAGCTGGGCGCGCGGTAACCGGTGATCGCCTGACCGCCAGCATCCTCGAGAATTGCGCGGGCTTTGGCGAGATCTTCTGCGAATTCGGCAGGCGAGAACGTGAACACGCGCGTGTGGTCATAGCCGTGGCTCGCCAGTTCGTGCCCGCGTTCGACGATCGCGCGCATGGCGGCCTTATTGCGTTCGGCCACCCAGCCAAGTGTGAAAAAGGTCGCCTTGACCCCCGATCGATCGAACAGATCGAGTATCCGTGCGACATTGTCGCCCACGCGCAGTTCCAGACCGTCCCAGTCGTGACGCGCGATGGTGGTTTCGAACGCGCCGACCTGGAACCAGTCTTCTACATCGACCGAAAGGCCGTTGACGATTTTGCTGTCGCTCAACGCCCCCTCCCCGGCTTCAGGCAGCCGCGCGCGAACCCTGCGATTCGAAATAATCGATCATCATGGTCAGCACGTGGCGCAACGAGCGTTCCTGTTCGTCGAGCCGGGCCTCGATGGATGCGAGGCGCTGGCCGACATCGTCTGGCAGACCGCCAGAAACGCGTTGTTCGGCCAGCTTCGCGACCTCCCGGCGCAATGCCGCCAAATGCTTGTCGCGCTCGGCGAATCCCGCCTCGATCGCTTCGATCTGATGGTCGAGCAGGCCCTTGTCGCGCGCATCCGTGCCCCGGGGCGCACCGGATTCGAGTGTGGGCTCGGGTGCTGCATTCTGACCCTCGTTCTTGGCGCGGGCGATCGCCTCGGCCGCGGGCAGATCGCGATCGGGGCGAGGCTTGGCCCGGGCTTCGTCGGACGGAGCGGCATCTCCGCTCATTTCCTCGATGACAGAATCGAGCATGTCGGTATCGAGCAAGTCGCGCTCTTCGACCGCACCGAGCAGGAGCAGGCGGGTCATAACCTGGTTGACCTTGCGCGGAATGCCGCCAGTTGCTTTGTGAAGCTTTACCCAGAGGCCCTTGTCGAGCTTGGGGTTGCCGTCCCATCCGACGTGACCGAGGCGGTGGAGGACATAGGGTTCGATCTCGCCGGGCTGCATCGGCTCGAGATGATGCGCGGCGATCACGCGCTGGCGCAGCTGTTCGAGTTCGTCGGAATGCGCGAGCAACTGCTTGAACTCGGGCTGACCGAGCAGCAGCGTTTGCAAGAGCGGATGCGAACCGAGCTGGAAATTCGACAGCATGCGCAGCTCTTCGAGTGCCCCGATGGACAGATTCTGCGCCTCGTCGACGATCAGCAGCGTGCGGCGGCCATTGCGGGCTTCCTCGTGCAGGAACAGCTCGATAGCCGCGAGGTCGGCCGCCTTGTCGCGGCCCGTGACATCGAGGCCGAAACTGCGTGCGGCGACATGGATCATTTCGTCGCCATCGAGCGCGCTGGTGACCACTTCGCCCACGGTCATGCGATCGTCGTCCAGCTTCTGCTTGAGATGCGCAACCAGCGTCGACTTGCCCGAGCCCACCTCACCGGTAATGACCACGAAGCCCTCGCCCTGGTTGAGGCCGTAGCCGAGATAGCTCAGGGCCTTCTTGTGCGTGACGCTCTCGAAATAGAACGCCGGATCGGGCGTGAGCTGGAAGGGCCGCTCGCTGAAACCGTAGAATTGTTCGTACATCGCGTGGGTCCTCTCAGAAATCGTAGCGCAGGCCGAGCAGGGCCGAGGCGGTCGTCAGGTCGTCGGCAACGATGTCGCTGTCGAGCATGGAGATCGCCACTGCCGCGCGGGCGGACAGGTTGCGGAAGACCTGTTCCGAATAGCTCGCCGATCCGCCGATCACGCGTACATCGTCCGTACCGGCGGTGCCGCTGTCGAACCAGCTGGCATAGGTGTTGACCGAGAAGTTACCGCGCGGTCCGACCGGGCCCGAAAGGCCTGCGGTCAGGTAATAGCTTTCGTCGACCAGACCATCGGCCAGAGCGAGCACCGTTCCTGGAGCACCGATGAATTTGCGGCGGTCGTAGCCCGCGCCGACGCCGGCCGTCATGCGGCCAATCTGGCGGGTATAGCTGGCAACGACGCCGCGGCCCCGGAACACGGAGGAGCGAACCGAGCCGAGCAGTCCGTCGAGACACCCGCTACCGTCGAGCGTGTTGACGCAGCCGGTCAGTTCACCCGTGACCGGGTCGCGCGTAACGGTAAAGTCGGTGGGCAGCGCGGCCAGGGAGTTGTTGAGGCGTCCACCAAAGCCCTGGATGCTGTCATAGACGCCGATCTGGAGATTGCTGCGGCTGCTCGGGCGCCAGCTGAAATTGCCGTAGAATGTCTCGCTGTCGTAGCGATGACCAAAACGCGCCTCGAGCTGCGTCCGGCTGCTGGGCGTCCAGACCACGCCGACATCCCAGATCAGCCCGCTTGCCTCGAAAGCGATAATGCGCGGGCTGGCTTCGTCTGTGACGAAGCGACCATTGCTGCCGATCACCGGATTGCCGTCTGCATCGCGCAGCGCATCGCGGCTCGATACTTCGACATCCTCGACACCCGCACCACCGACCACGGCCAGCGTCGGCGTGATCGGCACGGTGACATCGCCGCGAACATAGGCATCGCGCACGCGCTGATCGAGATTTGAGACGTCTTCCTGATAATAACCGGCGCCAACGGCAAGGCCCACGGGAAGCGGCTGACCCGGACGCGTACCCGCACGCACGGTAGCGCTGTGAGTGACGCTTTCGTCAAAGAGGTCGGCCGAGGTGCCCGCAGGTGTCACGAAGTCGGGACCGTCGACGCGAGTATAGCCGATTCGATAATTCGCGCTGACATCGACGTCGCCGGCGCGGGTTTGCAGGTTGGGTCCGGCGTAGACCGAATAGGTCTGGGTCGAGAGATCGTCGTCGACCGTCGGATTGAACACCGATCGGCCCTGAGCGTCCACGCGCGTGCTACTGGCCAGCGCACCCGCCTCCACGGTGAGGACGCGTGGCACGATCGAGGCGTAGCCACGCGCGACGCCGGTGATCGAATCCGAATCCGCACCGTCCGACTGATGCGCGAAATTGCGTTCGTAACGCAGTGAAACGCTACCGCCATTGTTGCGACCGACGATCGAAGCATCGACGCCTGCGGCGAGCTGGGTATAGGTCAGCACGTCATTGCCCGGCGAGATCTGCCAGCTCGCGATCGTGTTAGCCTCGATATAGGGATCGATGCTCGTCCGGCCTCGGCTCGCGGACGCGCTTTCGGCCCCGGCTTCGCTCTCGCCGGCTTCGGCGCCCTGATAGGACTGCGCCTGCAACGGCGCGCCCTGCACCAACGCAGCCGAAAGTGCGACTGCGACGAGGCGGCGGGTTCTTGGACGATAGGCCACGGGTCTACTCCCCATATCCGTAATAGCTGCCGAACCTGCGACCGCTCGGGCTGAATGTCGCATCGTTGAGCAGAAGCTTGATGTCGGGGCAGGCCGACAGAAGGTCGATCGCGTCCTCGAGCGCGGCGCGCCCGGTCATGTCGGCGCGAGCCACCAGCAATGCCTGGCCGACATGCTTCGCAAGTTCGGCGGCTGGCGTCGCAGCGAGCGCTGGCGGGCTGTCGAACACGATGATCCGATTCGGCGCACCGCGCGTCAGGCTGTTGAGCACCGTCCAGGTGCGCTCGCTGGCGAGATATTCGCTGTCGCGTCCCGTTCGTTTCCCAGCGGGAAGCACCCACAGGCCGGGAATATCGGTGCCGACGACGACATCCTCGACATTCGCGGCGGGGTCGGCAAGCACGTCCATGAAGCCCTTGCCGCTTTCGAGGCCGAGATTGCCCATGATCGAAGGCTTGCCGAAATCGGCATCGACCAGCAGCACTTCCAGATCGCGCTCACCCGCCAGCGCGATGGACAGGTTGAGCGCGCAAAAGGTCTTTCCCTCATTGGGATGCGGCGAACAGACCAGCACGCGGCGCGCCTGCGGCCCTCCCTCGGTCTTGGCCGAAGCCAAGACCTGACGTTTAACGATCCGGAATTCCTCGAGCAGCGTGGATGCGCCGCCGTCCGGATCGATCAGACCCTGCTCGCGCAAGAGCGAACGCGACACCTCGTGCCTGGCACCGCTGAAGGTGATGGCAGGATCGTTCGGTTCGGGCGGTGCGGTGGGCTCCGCAGGCGTCGGGGCCGAGGAGGATGCGGCTTCGCCGATCCAGTCGGAGGCGCGCCGGGGCGGGGTTTCCCCGGGTGCAGGCTGCACGGCTTGGCGCTTGGGTGCGAATTTCTTGGCCTTGTCGCCTTCAAGCTTGTTCGGCACTGCCGCCGGAACGAGCTTGTCGAGACCGAACAGCCCGCTGGCACGTTCGAGCAGCGAGCCGCGTTTCGGCTCCTTCGCGACATCCTGCGAGCCATTCTTTTCCCCATCCGCAGGCGGCGTGATATTGGTGGGCTTGTTCACTGACACATTCCCCCCTCAGGCCACCGAGCCGACCTGGACCATTTCGACTACGAGCAGCAGGAAGCAGACGCCTGCCAACCCTCCGGCACCGGCGAGAAACTGCTTGAGCCGCAGCTTCTCGTGCTTGCGTGCCGCTTCGGTCATCGAGCGTGAAATCGTTCCGATGACCGGCAAATCGAGCACCCTTTCGAGCTTGTCGGCAGTGGTGAAGCTGGATTTCAGCTGCCCCATCACGAAGGCCACACCGGCGCCCGCACCGATCCCGACGATCAGCACGCCTAGGAGAAGGATCGGGCGGTTGGGCGCCGCCGGTGCGCGCGGTGCGGTGGGCGGGTCGATCACTTCGAACTGGAACGCGCTGCGCTCGGTTTCGACCTGGCCGCGCAGGCGCATTTCCTCGCGATCCTTGAGCAGGTCGTCATATTTGTCCTTGAGCACTTCATAGTCGCGGCTGATGCGATTGGCTTCGGCAGCGACGGCGGGCTCGTCCGCCTGCGCCGCAATCAGCGCGGAGATATCCGATTGCAGCGCCGCCTTGCGTGCCTGGAGCGCCTGGACATTGGCCTGCCGCTCGGCCCTTATCGACATCAGCGAGGTATAGGCCGGATTGGGCGAGCCACCCGAACCGGCGGGTTCGTTGGCCGCCTGTTCGCGCAGCGTCGCGATCTGGCGTTGCTGAGCCTGTATGTCGGGATGGCTGTCGGTCAGGCCGCGCGCGCGCATTGCCGCCAATTGCGACTGCGCCTGCAGGAGAGCACCGCGCGCTCCGCCGCTACCGGCCGTCACGATGCTGGGTGGAGTGCTGGCAATCTGCCCGTTGATGGCCGCCAGCGCGCTTTGTGCGGCGGCGATATCCGCATCGATCCCGCGCATTTCCGTACGCATGCCCTGCAGACGACCCGTCACTGTCCCGCTGCCACCGATCAGGTCGGGGTGCTGTGCCTCGAACGCAAGGCGGCGCTGTTCGGCCGCTTCGAGTTCACGTTTGCGATCTTCGAGCTGCTGGTCGAGGAAGGCGATCGTATCGGCAACGTCACCGCGATTGCCGGCAATGTTGGATTCGCGGAAAATGTCGATCAGGCTCTGCACCACATTTTTGGACAGCGTGGCATTTTCTGAATCGCTCAGGCTCGACTTGCCGATGGTGGCAGTGATCGTGAACAAATTGTCCTGCTCGCTCTCGACCACGATGCTGTCGGTCAGGTTCTGGACCGCATTCTGCATCTCATTGTCGGTCGCGACCTTGTCGCCGAGCTTTGTGCTTCGCACCACCCGCTCGAGATTGACCGCGCTGACCAGCGTTTGGCGGACCTTGGTGATCGCCTGCTTGCCGTCGCCCGAGATATCGAGCTGTTCGGAAAGCACGTCCTCGAGCTCGACGTAAATCCGCGCGCGGCTTTCGTAACTGTTGGGGATGAAGCCGACGGCAAGCCAGCCGAGCAGGCACACGCCCCAGGCCACGCCGAGCGCGATCCAGCGGCGGTTCCATACCGTGTGCAGCGCACTGCGCAATTCGTCGAAGACTTCCTGCATGCCCCCCGCGCTCCCTTAGAAGGTGCTTTCGGGGATGATGATCACATCGCCCGGCTGGAGGAGCACATTGGCCTTGCTGTCGCCGCGCTTGAGCAGGTCGGTGAGGCGCAGCGCATATTCGCGCTGCCGGCCGAGCTGCTTGTCGAAGCGGATCAGCTTGGCGCGGTTCCCTGCGGCGAATTCGGACAAGCCGCCGACCGCGATCATTGCGTCGAGCACGGTCATGTTGGCCCGGTAGGGCAGCGAGGCGGGCTGCTCGGTCGCACCGACGATGCGGACCTGCTGGCTGAACGTGCCCGCAAATTCGTTCACGATAACCGAGACCAGCGGATCCTCGATATACTGGCTCAGCTGGAGGCGGATATCCTCTTCCAGCATCGAGGGCGTCTTGCCCACCGCAGGCATGTCCTTGACCAGCGGGATGGTGATACGCCCATCGGGACGGACCTGTATGTTCTCCGCGCCGAGTTCGGGATTGCGCCAGACATGGATCGTCAGCTCGTCGAGCGGGCCGATAACATATTCCTCGCCCGGCCCTTCCTGCATCGCGACGAATGTCGCGGGCGGGAGTTCGTCACCGCCACCGCGCGCACAGCCGCTCAACACGAGGGTCGACGCAGCGCATCCGGCGAGGAGCGTGGCAGTTCGGGTAAGGCGCATAAGTGGTTTCCCTGGCATCGTCCGCAGGCGATCGCGGACGCGAAAGGCGCCCGCTAATCCCCTATTTGGATCAATCATTGCCCGAAAAAGGTGAACAGACCGTTAGCCATGGTGCCGCGTAGTCGCATAAATCTCGGGATTCTTGGCATTTAGCGTGCGGTTTTCAGACCAGCATTTCCTCTGCCGGCCCCTGTCCCAAAAAGGCACTGGGAGAGGCGCTTGCACCATAGGCTCCGGCGCAGAACACGGCCACCAGATCGCCGACTTCGGCTCGCGGCAGATGCGCCTTGTCGGCAAGCCGGTCGAGCGGGGTACACAGGCACCCGACCACATTCGCGGTCTCTTCCGCCTCGGCATCGAAGCGGCTGGCGATCGCCACGGGGTAATTGCGCCGCACCACCGTGCCGAAATTGCCCGAGGCGGCGAGCTGGTGATGCAATCCGCCATCGGTGACTAGGTAGGTTTCGCCGTAGCTTTCCTTGCGATCGACGATGCGGGTCAGATAAACTCCAGCCTCGCCAACCAGATAGCGACCGAGTTCGAGGAACAGCTCCGCCCCGGCCAGCGTGTCCGGCAGTTCCGCGAAACGCCGGTCGAGCGCGTGACCGACCGCCGCGATATCGAGCGGCTTGTCGCCGGGGAAATAGGGAATGCCGAAGCCGCCGCCCATGTTCAGCTTGGGCAGGTTCACGCCCGCCTCGCTTGCCAGCCGGTCCGCGCAATCGAGCACCTTGGCCTGCATGTCGATCACCGCCTCGGCCGACAGCGCCTGGCTGCCGGTAAAGATGTGCAGACCGCGGAAATCGCAGCCCGCACCGATTATCGAGCGGATCAGTGCCGGAACGCGCTCGGCATCGATGCCGAAGGGCTTGGGGCCGCCGCCCATCTTCATGCCCGAGCCCTTGAGCTCGAAATCGGGATTGACGCGAATGGCGAGGCTGGGCGTCTTGCCCAACCGTTCGGCGATCGCCAGCGCGCGTTCGGCCTCGCTCTCGCTTTCGAGGTTTAGCGTAACCCCGGAACCGATGGCCGCTTCGAGTTCGGAATCGCGCTTGCCGGGTCCGGCAAAGCTCACGCGCGACAGGTCGAAATCGACGGCGCGGACCATGTCCAGCTCACCGCCCGAGGCAATGTCGAGCCCGTCGGCTAGTGTAGAAACGAACTTAAGAAGTGGTGCGAAGCTATTGGCCTTTATCGCATAATTGATCTTCAATCTATCCGGCATTGCGGCCCGCAAATCGGCAAAGCGCTGCGCAATGCGGTCACGCGAATAAACGAATAGCGGCGTCCGCCCGATCGCTTCGACCCAGTGGCTCGCGGGCGCACCACCGATTGCCAGTTCGCCGTCGATCGCTTCGTAGCCGGCGGGAATGGGACCCAGTGGCTTCATGCGCCGATCTCCGCCGCGAGGGCCGTGCGATCGATTTTGCCATTGGGATTGAGCGGCAGCGCATCGCGCCAGTGGATCACATGCGGTTGCATGAAATTGGGAAGCTCCTTCTGCAGCGCCTTGGGCAGCGCCGCCTCATGGTCGGTCGCGTCGCTCGCCGGGCGCGCGACGAGATGGATGGCGTGGCCCAGGCGTTCGTCGCTCACCCCGAGCGCGACCGCCTCGGCAACCAGCCCTGTGCCGAGCGCCGCGCTTTCGACTTCCTGCGGGCTGATGCGATTACCCGCGCTCTTGATCATCGCGTCCCGCCGACCGACGAAATAGAGCAGGCCATCCGCATCGCGCGTCACGCGGTCGCCCGACCACACCGCGGTCCCGCCGTATTCTGAGACATCCGGTGCCGGCTTGAAACGCTCGCGCGTGCGCTCCGCGTCCTGCCAATAGCCCTGCGCCACCAGCGGACCGCAATGGACCAGCTCGCCTTCCTCCCCGGGCTCGGCAAGCGAGCCGTCGTCGGCCACGACGAGGATCTCGGCAAGGGGAATGGCCCGGCCCATCGAGGTCGGATGCGTTTCGACCAGCTCCGGTTCGAGATAGGTCGAGCGGAAAGCTTCGGTCAGGCCATACATGGGGAAGATGCGCGTTTCGGGGAAGATAGAGCGCAAGTCGCGGACGAGATCCGCGGTCAGCGCACCACCCGAATTGGTCAGCCGCCGCATCGAGGCCACCGCTTCGGCGGGCCAATCCAGTTCGGTCAGTTGCACCCATAGCGGCGGGACCGCGGCTAGCGTCGTGACGCCATGCCTGGCGCAGGCCTTGGCGACATCGCGTGGGAAGAGATAATCGAGAGGCACGACCGCCCCACCGGCATACCAGGTCGAAAGCAGCTGGTTCTGCCCGTAATCGAAGCTCAGCGGCAGCACCGCCAGCGTCACGTCGTCGCTTGTCATGCCGAGGTAATGCGCCACGCTGACCGCACCGAGCCACATATTCGCATGGCTGAGCATCACGCCCTTGGGCTTGCCGGTCGATCCGCTGGTATAGAGGATCGCCGCCAGATCTTCCGGATCGTGGTCGGAGGGCGCAAGCGAGGCGCCCGTGTCTTCGGTCAGGGCAAATACCTCGGCCTCGTCGATCGGCTTGCAGCCTGCCGGCACATCCGCCGCCTCGAGCGTTGCGAGGCGTGCCTTGGTTCCCATCAGCAGCACCGCGCCGCTATCGGTGAGGATATGCGCCACCTGCGCGCGCTTGAGCAGCGGGTTGATCGGAACATGCACCAGCCCCGCACGCGCTGCCGCCAGCGGGAGCAGGCAGGTCAGCTCGCCCTTGGCCGCCCAGCTGGCCACGCGCGCGCCCTTCGGCGCCTGGCCTGCCAGCCACCCGGCGAGCAGCGCGACACGTTTCCTCAACTCATCGAAGCTAAGCACACGGTCGCGCAGCACCAGCGCAGGCGCCTGTGCACTCCCGCGCTCGGCCAGTTGATCGAGCGGAAAGGGCGTGGGATCAGGCATTAACGCTCCTGGGCGAGGGAAATCCGTTGGACATCGCGGTCAGCTATCACGACACGGTTACCAAACTGCAAGGGCTGGAATGGCCTGCCGATGGCCCTTTCGACAGGCTCGCATGGTTCGCACTGCTCGAAGACCCGCTGTTCGCCGTTGCCGAACATGGCGACGAACGCGCCATGCTGCCCCTGCAACGCACGGGCGACGGGCTGACCAGCCTGACCAACTGGTTCTGCTTCACCTGGCGCCCGCTCGGTCGCTCGCCCGGCCTGCTTGCCGCGCTTGCCCGCGACCTGCGCAATCGGGCGCACCGCATCGTGCTCGACCCGGTCCCGGGCGAGGATGGCAGCCTCGACGCACTGGCGCGGGCGCTGCGCTCGGGCGGATGGCTGGTCTTTTGCGAGCCCTGCGACGAGAACCATGTCCTTCCCGTCGATGGCCGCAGCTTCGCCGAATATTGGGCGCAGCGCCCGGGCAAGATGCGCACCACGCTCAAGCGCAAGGCCAAAAGGGTCGAGGTCGAGATCCTGACCCGCTTCGACGAGCGAGCATGGCGCGATTATCAGGCGGTTTATGCCGAAAGCTGGAAACCGGGGGAGGAGCGCGCCGACATCCTCGAGGCCTTCGCCCGGGCGGAGGGCGCAGCGGGGCGCATTCGCCTCGGCATCGCCCGCGCTGAGGGGCAGCCGGTGGCCGCGCAATTCTGGACGGTCGAAAACGGCACCGCCTATATCCACAAGCTCGCACATATCGAAGCGGCCAAGCCGCTGTCGGCCGGAACCACGCTGAGCGCCGCGCTGTTCGAGCATGTGATCGAAACGGACCGGGTCGCGCTGGTCGATTTCGGCACCGGATCGGATGCCTACAAGCGCGACTGGATGGAGGTGAACCGGCCGCGATATCGCCTGACCTGCCTCGACTGGCGCCAACCCCGCGCCTGGCCCGCCATCGTGAAGGCATGGGGCCGCCAGCTTGCACCGCACAATCGGCCCAGCTAAGGGCATCGCCTCCGAAAGCAGGGCCAAATGCAGGGGAAGCCGAAGGAATGACCGCCGAAACCGCCAGCACCGCATCGACCGGGCCGAGCCGCAGCGCCATCGACCAGACGCTGCGCGCGATCCTGCGCGATGTGCTCGGGCTCGACCAGGCCCAAGTCGACGTGTTCGATGGCGATACCGGGCTGTTCGGGCACCTGCCGGAACTCGATTCCATGGCTGTCGCCGGCCTGTTGACCGAGATCGAGGATCGGCTCGACATCGTCATTGAGGACGAGGACGTCGATGGCGAGATGCTCGAAAGCTACGGCGGCCTGCTCGCTTTCACCGAAGCCAAGATCGTCGAGGGCTGATTTCCGGCATGTATGCGACATGGCCTTGCCCGCTGCCGGACGGCACTGCGGGCGAGGAAATGGTGCTCGGCTTCGATCGGGCCCGCCAGCAACGTGTTCTGGTGATCCCGCCGCTGTTCGATGAAGCTAACAAGTTTCGCCACCAAATCGTTGAAATCATGCGCAGGGTTGATGCGCAGGACATCGATTGCTTTCTGCCCGACCTGCCCGGCTGCAACGAAAGCATCGCCCCCCTCCCCGCGCAGACCATCGCGGGCTGGCGGGCAGCTACTGCCGCGGCCGCGACGCATTTCGCGGCGACGCATGTCTTCGCCGTGCGCTCGGGCGGATGGCTGGTCCCCGACACGCTCCCCGGCTGGGTCTATGCGCCGGTCAAGGCGCGCCAGGTGTTGCGTGGCATGTTGCGCGCCCGCAGTCTCGCCGCGCGCGAGGCGGGGGTCAGCGAAAGCAGCGAGGACTTGCTGGCCGAGGGACGCGAGAAGGGGCTCACGCTCGCCGGATGGGACCTCGGCGCGCCCCTGATCCGCGAACTGGACGAAGGTGAATTCGCCGCATCTCCCGCCGCAATCCCGATCGAACAGGGCGAAGTCGGGGGCAAGCCGCTGTGGCTGCGCGCGGAGAACGACGACGATCCCGCGCAGGCCGATGCCTTGGCTGCCATCCTGATCGCCGGATTGGGCGTCGAATGACCCGGCTGCATCTCGCCTTCGAATGCCAGGGCAAGCGCTGCGGCGCGACGCTCGACAATGCGCCGGGCACCACCGGACTTCTGCTGATCAGCGGTGGCAACGAGATCCGCGCGGGCGCCTTCAACGGACAGGCGCGCCTTGGAGCCGAGATCGCCGGGGCGGGATTTCCCGTATTCCGCTTCGATCGCCGCGGGATCGGAGACAGCGAGGGCGAGAACCGGGGCTTTCGCAAATCCCGCAAGGATATCGCCGCCGCGCTGCTTGCATTCCGAGCGATCGCGCCGCAGGTCGAGCGAGTCGTCGGTTTCGGCAATTGCGACGCCTCCTCCGCGCTGATGCTGGCGAGCGGCGCAGGCTGCGATGCGCTGGTGCTGAGCAATCCCTGGACCATAGAAGATGACGAGGACGATGCACCGCCACCTTCGGCGATACGCTCGCGCTACGCCGAAAAACTGAAGAATCCACGAGAGCTTATGCGCCTTGTTTCAGGCAAGGTCGATCTGAAGAAGCTCGCGCGCGGCCTGCTTCGGGCCGGGCGCACGCACAGCGCGTCCTCTTCGCTGGCCGAGGGAATGCGGGCCGGACTGGCCGAGTTCGCCGGTGATGCGATCATTTTGCTCGCCGAGGGCGATCGCACCGCGCAGGTCTTTGTCGAGCGCTGGGACGCGGATGACGCGCGCATCATGCGGTGCCCCGGTGCCGATCATGCCTATTCGAGCGAAGAGGCACGCGCCTGGCTGCGCCAACAAATCCTCAAGTTGCTGCGCGCTCAGCGGGTGAAATAACTCGTCAGTTCGACATGCGTCGACCAGCGGAACTGGCCCACCGGCCGCAGCTTCTCGAGCCGAAAGCCTGCCTCCACCAGAACCTTCGCATCGCGCGCCCAGCTCGCCGGGTTGCAGCTGACATAGGCGACGCGGGTCGCCGTGCTCGCGGCGATCTGTGCCACCTGCTCGCGCGCTCCCGCGCGCGGCGGATCGAGCAGGAGCGCACCGAAGCGGCTCGCCTCCTCGGGCTGGAGCGGATTGCGAAACAGGTCGCGGTGAAGCGTCAGGACGGATGCCTGGCGCGCATTGGCGGCTGCCTTGCAGGCAAGATGCGCATCGCGCGCCGCCTCGACCGCCAGCACCTTGCGCGGACCTGCAAGCGCAAAGGCGAAGGTGCCGAGACCGGAGAACAGATCGGCGACGGTCGAAGCGCCCTCGAGGAAATCCGCGGCGTCCCCGACAAGCACGCTCTCGCCGTCGCGCGTCGGCTGGAGGAAGCTGCCGTGCGGAAAAGGGACTGCATATCCGCCGAGCGTCACGGTCAACGGTTCGGGCTCCCACACCGTTTCGGGGCCATAGCCGCGATCGAGCGAGAGCCGCGCCAGCGCCCGATCGCGCGCGAAATCGAGCATCGCTTCGGTCGCCGCCAACCCTTCGGCTGCGATTCCCTTGATCGTGCAGTCCGCCCCCTGGTCGGCAAGCGTCAGTTCGATATCGATCGCCTGCCGTTCGCCATGGCCCGCGACCAGCGCGCGCAAGGGTGCGATCAGCGCGAGCAATTCGGGCACCAGAATATGACATTCGCGCATGTCGACGATCCGATGCGAACCAGCCTCGCGAAAGCCCAGCACCGCGCCTTTCGCAGTGCGCAGGCCGTGCAACTTCGCGCGGCGGCGCGAATGCGGCGGCGAGAGATGCGTGGGCAAGACCGCGCCCATGGTGATATCCTGCGCTTCGGCTGCATGGACAACGCGGTCGGTGACGAATTGGCGCAGCGCCTCCTCGTCGGCGTGCTGGAGCTGGCAGCCCCCGCATCCTGGAAAGTGTCGGCACGGCGGCTCGACATGATGCGGCCCAGGCGTCAGCGTCCCGTCCGCTGCGACCCTATCGCCCGGCACGCCGCGCACGACGTGCTTGCCCGATGCGGTGACGCCATCGCCGCGCGCCGCAATCCGTTCGATGGTTTCGGTCCCGCTCACAGCAATGCCGCCATGGCCGGCCTGACTGCGTGCGCAAGGTCTCCCGCCGAGAAGGCCGGGGACGCGAGCCGCGCCGCTTCGTGATGGAGCCACACGGCTTCCTCGCAGGCGCGCGCCGGATCGCCATGAACAGAGAGCCGCGATGCCGTAACGCCCGCAAGCACATCGCCCGTGCCGGCAACCGACAGCCAGCTCGACCCGCGCGGGAAGAATGATGTCATGACGTCACTTTGCAGGATGGTGTCGGGCCCCTTGGCGAGAACGGTCAGGCCGGTGGCCTTGTGCAAGCCGCGCGCGCGCTCGAGCTTGCCCTCTCCCGCAATGCCGAAGGTTTCGCACAGCCGGGCGAGCTCGCCTTCATGCGGCGTGATGCACAGTGATGCCGTGTCCGCATCGTCGAGCAGTTTCGCGTCCAGCAGGTGCAGCGCATCGGCATCGAGCACCGTCGGCACCTTCCTCGCCAGAACCTGTGCGAGCCGCTCGCGCGCGAGTTCGTCGCGCCCAAGGCCGGGACCGACGAGAAAGGCGGAAATCCGCTCGTCATCGATCCTCTCGGCGAATTCGCCTTGCTCGACGACCAGATCGGCGGGCGCATCGGGATGCGAATGCTCGCTGAACAGTTTCACGTAGCCCGCCCCCGCCCGCATCGCCGCCTCGGCTGCCAGCAAAGGCGCGCCGGGCATGGCACCCGCCACGATCGCGAGCAGCCCGCGGCGGTACTTGTGCGCGTCGGAAGTAGGCGCGTGAAATTGCGGTCGGCTGGAGAAACGCGCAGAAACATCAGTAAGTTCGAGGCCGATCTCGACAAGCCTTCGGAAACCCATCGAGGCCATGGCGGGCATCAGGAAATGGGCCTGTTTCCACGCGCCGAGGGCAAGCGTCAATTCATAGTGCGGCAAGGGTCCGAGCACCGATCCACTATCGCTCTGCACCGCGCTCGGAACGTCGATTGCTATTTTGTAACAGTCGGTTGCAGAGAGCTCTTCGAGCAATTCGCCAAAAGCACCACAAACCTCGCGATCCAACCCGTAGCCAAAGAGGCAGTCCACGACGACGGGATGCTCGAGTGAACCGCTGCGCAGAACCTCGCCTCTAAATTGCGTCCTTGCATGCTGCGCAGTTTCGCTCTTCGGTTCGACCGGCGCGATCACGGTGACCGGATTGCCCTTCCGATGGACGGCCTCGGCGATCACGTAGCCGTCGCCGCCATTATTGCCCGGACCGCACAGAACCGTGACGGGCCTGCCCGCCGCAACGCGCATCACCCATTGCGCCGCCCCCTCGCCCGCGCGCTGCATCAGCGCCCATTCGCTGGTCCCGCCAGCCATGGCCGCCTGCTCGGCAGCGCGCATCTGATCGACGGTGAGGACGGCGTCAGTCATCGGCACCCGCCTCCCAGCGATAGCGGTCTTCACCGATCGTCAGCGTGATCCGGTCTCCCTCGCGCGTGCTGGCGGCCTGTTGCGAACCATCGAACTCGACGAGACCGGCGGGCGTGGCGGCGGGGGCGAGCTTGCGGAAGCCGCCGTCGGGATGGCGCATCATGAAATAGGTAGAGCCGCCCTCGCCCATTTCGACCAATCGGCATTCGCTGGCGAAATCGCTCGCGCCATTCAGGGCACACGCGACGGGCGTGCCTCCCTCGGACGCGATATCGGGGGCGATCCCACATGCTCCCAGCGCAAACAAGACCGGGATGGGGACAAAGATAAACGAAAACGCGCGTGCCATGCTTCGGCGCTGCCACGCACGCAGCGCGGGGGCAAGCCTCAGCGTCGCTTCACTTGGCTGACATCGCGGATTGCGCCGCGCGCGGCCGAGGTCGTCATCGCCGCATAGGCTTCGAGCGCGGGCGACACGCGGCGCTCGCGCGGGGCGGCGGGGGTAAAGCCCTTTTCTTCTTGCGCCGCACGCCTTTCGGCGAGCACATCGTCCGGCACGGCCAGGTTGATCGTGCGCTCGGGGATGGAGATCTCGATCAGGTCGCCATCTTCAACCAGCGCGATCGCGCCGCCTTGAGCCGCCTCGGGCGAGACATGGCCGATCGACAGGCCCGAGGTACCGCCCGAAAAGCGCCCGTCGGTAACCAGCGCGCAGGCCGCGCCCAGCCCCTTCGATTTGAGATAGCTCGTCGGATAGAGCATTTCCTGCATGCCCGGCCCGCCGCGCGGTCCCTCGTAGCGGATCACCACCACGTCGCCTTCGACAACCTGGCCGGTGAGGATCGCAGTCACCGCATCGTCCTGGCTTTCATAGACCTTGGCGGGGCCCGAAAAGGTCAGGATGCTCTCGTCGACGCCAGCGGTTTTCACGATGCAGCCGTCACGCGCGATATTGCCGTAGAGCACCGCCAGTCCGCCATCCTGGCTGAAGGCGTGGCTGGCGCTGCGGATCACGCCTGCCTCGCGATCGAGGTCGAGGCTGTCCCACCGGGCCGACTGGCTGAAGGCGGTTTGCGTTGGCACGCCGCCCGGCGCGGCCGAGTAGAACTGGCGCACCGCATTGTTCTGCGTGCGACCGATGTCCCAATCGTCGAGCGCATCGCCCATCGTCGGACTGTGCACGGTGGGCAGCGCGGTGTGGAGGAGCCCCGCTTTCTCCAGCTCACCCAGAATCGCCATGATCCCACCCGCGCGGTGGACGTCCTCCATGTGCACGTCGTCTTTCGCGGGGGCGACCTTGCTGAGGCATGGAACCTTGCGGCTGAGCCGGTCGATGTCCTGCATGGTGAAATCGACCCCCGCCTCATGCGCGGCGGCGAGCAGGTGGAGCACGGTATTGGTCGACCCGCCCATGGCGATATCGAGGCTCATCGCATTCTCGAACGCCGCGAAACTGGCGATCGAGCGCGGCAGCACGCTTTCGTCGTCTTCCTCGTAATACCGCTTCGCGAGCGTCACCACGAGCCGCCCCGCGCGCTCGAACAGGCTCTTGCGATCGGCATGCGTGGCCAATGTCGAGCCGTTGCCCGGCAGCGAGAGGCCCAGCGCCTCGGTCAGGCAGTTCATCGAATTGGCGGTGAACATGCCGCTGCAAGAGCCGCAGGTCGGGCAGGCATTCTGCTCGATCGCGGTGACTTCCTCGTCGGTGTAGCTTTCGTCGGCCGCGGCGACCATGGCATCGACGAGGTCGAGCGCGACCTCCTTGCCCTTCACCACGACCTTGCCCGCTTCCATCGGCCCGCCCGAGACGAACACGGCGGGCACGTTCAATCGCATGGCCGCCATCAGCATGCCGGGCGTGATCTTGTCGCAATTGGAGATGCACACCATGGCATCGGCGCAGTGCGCATTGACCATGTACTCGACGCTGTCGGCGATCAGGTCGCGGCTGGGCAGCGAATAGAGCATGCCGTCATGGCCCATGGCGATGCCGTCATCGACCGCAATGGTGTTGAATTCCTTGGCCACCCCGCCCGCCGCCTCGATCTGGCGCGCGACCAGCTGGCCGAGGTCCTTCAGATGGACATGGCCCGGCACGAACTGGGTGAAGCTGTTGACCACGGCAATGATCGGCTTGCCGAAATCGTCGTCCTTCATCCCTGTGGCGCGCCACAGGCCGCGTGCGCCGGCCATGTTGCGGCCATGGGTGGTGGTGCGGGAACGATAGGCGGGCATGGCGGGTCTCTCTTGGCTTCGGGCGAAGCCTAGCAGAGAGAGGTCCCCTCGCTAACGGAGGATTGGTGCCGGGCGGGTCAAGCTGGGCTTTAGACCTCCAGCGCCACGCGCCCCATCACATCGGCCAGCAGCAGCGCCCAGCGCGCCTGCCCTGCCTCGGTTTCGATCTGATCCTGGCGGATCTCGACGGTGCAATAGGGAATGCCGTTGGCCTCTGCATGCCGGTCCATCGTCGCGTTGAGCTGCTTGCCCGAATAGGGCTGGTTGTCGCCCACGGTCAGCCCCTGCTCGCCGAACAGGCGGATCGCATGACGGGCGGCGGTATCGTCCTGATTGTAAAGCAGCGCGACTTCCCACGGGCGCTCCTCGTCGCTGGTTTCGAGGGCGGGCGTGAAACTGTGTAGCGCGACCAGCATCTTGGGTTTCGCCTGTTCGATCAGATCGGCGAGCGCGTTGTGATAGGGTCGGTGGAACCGGGCGAGCCGGGCTTCGACATCGGCGCCGATATTGCCCGCGATCAGCCTTCCGTCGCTTTCGGTCGGGACCACGGCGGGCTCGTCCTCGCGCCGGTGCATATCGCACACCAGGCGGCTTACGCAGGCGATATGCGCGGGCATATTGTGGCGCCGTGCGAGCCGCTCGGCGATGCCTTCAACTCCGACATCGAGCGCGATGTGCTCCTCGAGCAGCTTGGGATCGATACCGAGTTCGATTTCCTCGGGAACGTAATTGGAAGCATGATCGGCCACGCACAGGAGCCCTCCCGGACGCAGGTCTTCGGTGCCGACCTGGCGATAGGGGAGGTTGTCGATCATCATCGCAGGAACCCTTTCATCTGCCACCAGCCCGGGTGGCGCTTTTCTATTTGCTGGGCAGCCACGTCGCGAGCGGACGCACTGTCGTAGAGCGCGAAACACGTCGCCCCCGAACCGGACATACGGGCGAGAAAGGGCGAAGTTCCGCGCAGCGCTTCCAAAACACCCGCAATCTGTGGGCAGAGCGAAATCGCGAGTGCCTCGAGATCGTTGCGTCCTTCAAGCGCGATTGTGCGGGCATCCCCCTGCGGCAGCACGCCGCGATCCTCGCCGTCCCAATGTTTGAACACCGGTCCCGTGGAGAGCGGGACGCGCGGATTGACGAGCATCACGGGCGTGCCCGCGAGGCTGTCGTCGGCCGGGTCCAGCTCGGTCCCGGTGCCGCGTCCGATGCAGGTGCGGCTTTCCACGCAGGCCGGGACATCGGCGCCAAGCGCGGTGGCGCGTACGTGCCAGTCCTCGGGCAGGCCGTAGCGCTGCTTGACGATGCGGAACACGGCGCCCGCGTCGGCCGAACCCCCGCCCAGCCCCGCTGCGACGGGGAGGTTCTTTTCCAGCGTGATCGCGAGGCCATCGGCGCGCGGCAGCTTGCCCAACGCCCGCGCGACGAGATTGTCGAACGGGTCGTCGAGCCCGCCGGCAAATTCGCCGAGCACCCGCACGCTATCCTGCGTGGCTGTGCTCGCCGTCAGCACATCGCCCCCATCGACGAATGCGAACAGCGTTTCAAGTTCGTGATAGCCGTCCTCACGCCGATTGCGGACATGGAGGGCAAGGTTGATCTTGGCATAGGCGGTTTCACGCATGATAAGCCGGCACTCTGTCCTTCATTCGTCATCCCAGCGAAAGCTGGGATCGCTGTCCTTCAGCCGAATCGCTCGAAGAGGTCGTCCCATTCCGGGTTGGCGCGCTCAACAAGTTCGATCTTCCACGCGCGTTTCCAGGCCTTCATCGCCTTTTCGCGCGCGATTGCATCGGAGATATCTTCGTACTCCTCGGCATGGATGAGGCGCGTCAGGCCATAGCGACGACAGAATGCAGATCCCTTGCCGCTGCGGTGTTGAACCATGCGGGCCGCAAGATCAGCCGTCACGCCAATGTACAGCACACCGTCCCGCCTGTTCGACAATATGTAGACCCAGCCACCCAATCATGGACCTTCCATCATCCGCGAGCGATCCCAGCTTTCGCTGGGATGACGGGAAATTGTGGGGACCCGCGGAACGCACTCACATATTCGGGTAATTCGGCCCGCCGCCGCCTTCGGGCGTGGTCCACTCGATGTTCTGGTTCGGGTCCTTGATGTCGCAGGTCTTGCAGTGGACGCAGTTCTGCGAGTTGATCTGGAACTTCATCTCGCCCGTATCCTCGTCTTCCAGCCACTCGTAGACGCCCGCCGGGCAATAGCGGTTCGACGGGCCGGCATAGATGCCCAGCTCGCTCGCCTTCTGCAGCTCCATGTCCTGCACCTTGAGGTGGACCGGCTGGTCCTCGGCGTGGTTGGTGTAGCTGAAGCTGACATTGGTCAGCTTGTCGAAGCTCAGCTTCCCGTCGGGCTTGGGATAGGCGATCGGCTTGAACAGGTCTGCGCGCTGCAGCATCTCGTGATCGCGGTGGTGCTTCATCGTGATCGGCAGACCGATCTTGAGCGTCCGCATCCACATGTCGATGCCCGCCAGCACCGTGCCCAGATCCTCGCCATATTTGGCGACGGCAGGCTGCGCGTTCTTCACCTTCTTGAGTTCGTCGGCGATCCAGCTGCTCCGCACCGCCGCATCGTAATCCATCAGCTCGCTGTGTTCGCTGCCAGCGGCGATCGCATCGGCGATGCTTTCGGCCGCGAGCATCCCGCTCTTCATCGCGGTATGGCTACCCTTGATGCGCGGCACGTTGACGAAGCCCGCCGCGCAGCCGATCAGCGCGCCGCCCGGGAAGGCGAGCTTGGGCACGCTCTGCCAGCCGCCTTCGTTGATGACGCGCGCGCCATAGGCCACGCGCTTGCCCCCTTCGAGGATCGCGGCGATCTCGGGATGGTGCTTCCAGCGCTGGAATTCCTGGTAGGGCGACACATAGGGGTTCGCGTAATCGAGTGCGGTCACGAAGCCTAGCGCGACCTGCCCGTTCGCCTGGTGGTAGAGGAAACCGCCGCCCCAGGTGCCGGTTTCCGAAAGCGGCCAGCCCTGCGTGTGGATCACACGGCCGGGCTCGTGCTTGTCGGGGTCGATGTCCCACAATTCCTTGACGCCGAGGCCGTAGACTTGCGGCTGGCAATCGGCCTCGAGGTCGTATTTCGCCTTCATCTGCTTGGTCAGATTGCCGCGCGCGCCCTCTGCGAACAGCGTGTATTTCGCGTGGATTTCCATGCCCGACTGGTAATCGCCCTTCTGCGAGCCATCCTCCGCGATGCCCATGTCCTGCGTCACGACGCCGGTCACCGCGCCGACGTCGTCGAACAGCACTTCGGCAGCAGGGAAGCCCGGGAAGACCATCACGCCCAGCCCTTCGGCCTGTTCGCCCAGCCAGCGCGCGAGATTACCCAGCGAGCCGGTATAGTTGCCGTGATTGCCCATAAAGGGCGGCAGGAGGAATTCGGGCAGGTCGGACTTGCCGCTCTCCGACAGGACCCAATGGTGGTTCTCGGTGACCGGCGTTTCGGCCATCGGGCAATCCATGTTGCGCCAGTCGGGCAGCAGCTCGTCGAGCGCCTTGGGATCGACCACCGCGCCCGAGAGGATATGAGCGCCGATTTCGCTGCCCTTTTCGAGCACGACGACCTCGAGTTCCTCGTTGATCTGCTTCAGCCGGATCGCCGCAGCAAGGCCGGCTACGCCTCCGCCGATGATGACGACGTCGCAGGGCATCGATTCGCGTTCGCTCATGTCTCTCTCTTTTTGTCGCGTAACTGTTGCGAATGCCTTGATTGGTGGCGCTATAGAGGTCAAGACCCGGACCCAAGGAATGATGCACGCCGACACCCCGAAAACGCGCGATTTCGCAGCGCTCGAAAGCCTCGAAGGCGCGCTCGACTGGTGGCGCGAGGCGGGCGTCGACGCGGATTTCGCCGACGAGGCGAGCGGTTGGCTGGCGGAGCCCGAGTCCGAGAATGCCGTAGCGGCTCCTCCGCCGCCCCCGCCGCAGAAGATCGAGCGCAAGACCGCGCTCCAGCGTGCGCTCGCCCAGCCTGAAATACCTGCGACCAGGATCGATCCGGCCACGCTGCCCGACAGTCTCGAAAAATTTCGCGAATGGTGGATGAGCGACCCCTCGCTTGCCGAGGGCGCGCTCGACCGCCGCGTGCCGCCGCGCGGAGTTGCTGGAGCCAAACTGATGCTGCTGGTTTCCCAGCCGTTCGATGACGATGCCGAAGGCGTATTGACCGGCGGCGCGGGCAAGTTCGTCAATTCCATGCTTAAGGCGATGGGGATCGCCGAGCACGAGGCCTATTATGCCAGCGCGCTGCCCGCACCCATGGCGATGCCCGACTGGGCGCAACTGACAGCTTCCGGTCGGGGGGACGTCGTCCGGCATCATATCGCGCTCGCCGCACCGCAACGCGTCGTACTGTTCGGCCGCGCACAACTGGCGCTGTTCGGCATGACGCCCGAGCAGGCGCGCGAGCCACTGTCGATCGAATGCGACGGCAATCCCGTCGCGCTGCTCGCTGCGCCCGATCTGCGCAATCTCGCCCGCTCGGCTGCCCGGCGGGAGACTTTCTGGAACCGTTGGCTGGATTGGACCCGATGATCCTACGCTCGCTTGCCCTCGCCGCCGTTGCCACCGCCACATTTTCCGCCGAGACGGCGATGGCGCAAAACGGCAGCGTCGACTATTTCACCCGCTCGCGCGCCGCCGCCCTGCCGCAAATGCTCTCGACCGACGACCGCGCCTATTACGGTTCGCTGTTCGAAGCGATCGATGCGCGCAACTGGGACCGGGTCGAGGTGATGCTCGCTGGCCGCACCGATGGTCCGCTGCACGGCGCGGCGCTGGCGAGCTATTACCTCCACCCCGAAAGCCCGCGGATCGAACTGCCGCGGATCGAGGCCTGGCTGGCCCGTTACGCCGACCTTCCCGAGGCGGAGGCGATGGTCCGGCTGGGGCAGACGCGCGGACTCGAAAACCCGCCACGCCTTCGCGCCGAGCGCAATCTCGTCCGCCAGCCCGGTATGACCAAGCGCATCCGTCCGCGCGCGGTCCAGGACGGGACGATGCCCGAAAGCGTGAAGTCGGCGATCCTCGAGCGGATAACCAATGACGATCCCGACGGCGCCCGGCTGCTGCTCGACGGGGTCGATGCCACGCTCTCTCCGCAGGCGCGCGCCGAATGGCGCTATCGCGTCGCCTGGAGCTATTACATCGAGAACCGGGACGCTCAGGCTTGGGCGCTTGCCGACACGGTACGCGACGGCGGCAGCGGCGCCTGGGTGGCGGAAGGTGACTGGGCCGCCGGGCTCGCCGCCTGGCGACTGGGCGATTGCGAGCGCGCCGCCGAGGCCTTCCAGCGCTCTGCCGCTGGCGCAGTCAATCCCGAACTCGGCGCCGCCGCGCATTACTGGGCCAGCCGCGCCTTGATCCGCTGCCGCATGCCCGAGCAGGCGGACGAGCAATTGCGCGGAGCGGCGCGCTTCCCCGAAACGCTCTACGGCATGCTCGCGCATGAGCAGATGGGGCGCGACCTGCCGCCCACGCATACCGAGCCCGACCTCACCGCCGACGACTGGCGCCGGCTGCAGGACGAACAGGCAGTCCGCCAGGCGGTCATGCTCGCCGAGATCGGCCAGCGCGAGCAGGCGGAGAACGACATCCTGTGGCTGGTACGCACCGGCGATCCGGACGATTTCGGCGCGCTCGCCCGCCTTGCCCGCGCACTCGGGCTGACCGGCGCGCAGAATTACATGGCCTACAACGCCCCGCGCGGCGAAGCGGCGCACCCGAGCTTGCGCTATCCGGTTACCTTCCGCGCACCCGTGGGCGGCTGGCGGGTCGATCCGGCGCTAGCCTTTGCCCACGCTTTGCAGGAATCGAATTTCCGCGAACGCGTAGTCAGCCCGGCGGGAGCGATCGGCCTGATGCAGATCATGCCGATCACGCGCCGCGAATATGCCGCCTCGATCAACATGAGCGCGGGCGCCGACCTCAAGGACCCGGCGGTCAACCTTGCATTCGGTCAGCGCACGCTCGAAGCGCTCGGCAGCGCGAATTACACGCAGGGCAAGCTGCCCAAGGTGATGGCCGCCTACAATGCCGGCCCAAGCCCGGTGATGCGCTGGGAAAGCGAGATCCGCGACCAGGACGATCCGTTGTTGTGGATGGAATCGATCCCCTATTGGGAAACCCGCGGCTATGTCGCGATCGTGATGCGCAATTACTGGATGTACCTGCGCCAGGCCAATGCCCTTGCCCCCAGCCGCACCGACCTTGCCGAAAACGACTGGCCGCTATTCCCCCGCGTCCGATAGGAGCCTGCCCCCATGGCGATCGACGAAAGCCTTGCCTTCAAGCCGGTCCGCATCGCGTTGCTGACCGTTTCGGATTCGCGCACGCCGGCCGACGATAGCTCGGGCGATATACTCGCCCAGCGGATCGAGGACGCTGGCCACGATTTGGCGACCCGCGAGATCAGCCGCGACGATGTCGGCGAGCTGACCGCGCACCTGCATCGCTGGATCGACGACGAAAGCATCGATTGCATCATTTGTACCGGCGGTACCGGCCTCACCGGGCGCGATGTGACGCCCGAAGCACTCCACAAGGTCAAGAGCAAGGACATCCCCGGCTTCGGTGAACTGTTCCGCTGGCTCAGCTACGAGACCATCGGCACCAGCACGATCCAGAGCCGCGCCTGCGCGGTGCTGGCGCGCGGGACCTATATCTTCGCACTGCCCGGCTCGAACGGCGCGGTGAAGGACGGGTGGGACAAGATCCTCGTCCACCAGCTCGACAGCCGCTTTCGCCCCTGCAATTTCGTCGAGCTGATGCCGCGCCTGCGCGAGCGCTGAGGAACCTCCCTCCTTCCCCACGCGTCGTCAGGATAAGCTGCCAAGGGGACGCGACCTGCCCGACATCGCCCTGCTTTCCACAAGCACGGTCCTGCTACTGTTTGGTGCGACGGCGCTGGTCATCGCGCTCGTCGGCACAAGGATGGCAGGGCTGGCGGATACGCTTGCCGATCGCACAGGTTTCGGAGAGGCACTGGTCGGCTCGGTCCTCCTCGGTGCAGGGACCAGCATCGCCGGTATCGTGACTTCGACCAGCACGGCGGCCAGCGGCGCCCCCGACCTCGCCATATCCAATGCGGTGGGAGGCATCGCGGCACAGACCATGTTCCTGGCCATCGCCGATGTCGCTTATCGCCGGGTCAATCTCGAACATGCCGCCGCCAGCCCGGTCAACCTGGGTCAGGCCAGCGTGCTGATCATCCTCCTGATCCTGCCGATAATGGCCTGGGCCTCACCGCCGATTGCGATCTGGAGCGTCAACCTGCTCACCCCCGTGCTAGTCGCGACCTATCTGGTCGGCCTGCATAACGCCCACCGCATCAAGCAGGAGCCGATGTGGTTACCGCGCAGCACCAGCGATACGCGCGACGAGGACGAGGATGAGTGCGACGATGACCGGCCGATCTGGCTCTTAGCAGCGCTGTTCGCGGCCATGGTCGGCGTCGTCGGCCTATGCGGCTGGCTGGTCGGCGCCACCGGACTCGAACTGTCGCAGCGGCTCGGCATCTCGCAAGGCGTCGTCGGCGCGCTGGGCACGGCGGTGGTCACCTCGCTGCCCGAGCTCGTCACCACCATCGCCGCCGTGCGTCGCGGCGCGCTCCAACTTGCGGTCGGCGGGATCATCGGCGGCAACATGTTCGATGCGCTGTTCGTCGCCGCGAGCGATGTCGCCTATCGCGATGGCAGCATTTACAATGCCATCACCGAGCGCACCGTGTTCTGGATGGCACTGGCCACCCTGATGACCGCCGTGCTGCTCCTCGGCCTGCTGCGGCGCGAACGGCAGGGCCCTGGCGGGATCGGTTGGGAATCGGTCCTGCTGATCGGTCTGTGGTTCGGTGGCGCGGTGCTTCAGGTCAGCTTGGGATAGCGTCTCGACCGCGCCTTTTGTTCCATGTATGTTCTCGTATATGAAACGCCGACTCGCCCCTGCCATTGCCGGTCGCGGTGCGCAGGGTGCCGAGGTGCCCACGCGCTTCGGCCTCGCTACGCGCGAGGTGGATGGCGACTGGCGCGACTATGTAGAGCGGCTGGCCAATCTCGAAGGGGGCCCGCCGGTGAAACTGCGCACGCAGGTGACCGAGGAGCATCCGAAGACGATCCTCAGCTTCAACCAGTCGCCCGACGTGCCCTTCGACCGGTCGGTCAACGCCTATCGCGGGTGCGAGCATGGCTGCGTCTACTGCTTCGCGCGGCCCACGCATGCCTATCACGACCTGTCGCCCGGGCTGGATTTCGAGACCAGGCTCTTCGCCAAGCCCAACGCGGCGGAGCTTTTGCGGGCAACGCTGGCCAAGCCGAAGTATCGCCCCAAGCCGATTTCGATGGGGACCAATACGGATCCCTACCAGCCGATCGAGGCGCGGTATCGGATCACGCGGCAGGTGCTCGAAGTGTGCCTCGACGCTCGCCATCCTGTGACGGTCACCACGAAGTCGGACCGCGTGCTGGCCGATCTGGATCTTCTGGAGCAGCTCGCCGAGCGCCGATTGGTGGCGGTCGCGATATCGGTGACCACGCTCGACCCCAAACTGTCGGGAAAGCTCGAACCGCGCGCAGCTGCTCCCGCCAAGCGCCTGCAGGCCTTACAGAAACTGGTCGAGGCGGGCGTGCCGACGCATTGCTCTGTCTCGCCGATCATCCCCGCGATCACCGACGAGTTCATGGAGGAGATAGTACAGCGCGTTGCCGCCATCGGCACCGGCAGCGTGGGCTGGATCCCGCTGCGCCTGCCGCACGAGGTCGCCCCGCTGTTCCGCGAATGGCTCTCGGTCCATTTCCCCGAACGCGGCGACAAGGTGATGAGCATCGTCCGCTCTATCCGCGGCGGAAAGGACAATGATCCCGACTTCCACACCCGCCTGAAGCCGGAGGGCGTGTGGGCCGACCTGTTCCGCGCGCGGTTCCGTGTGGCTTGCAAGCGTGCGGGGCTCGGCAAGGCGAAATTCGAACTGGACTGCACGCTGTTCAGGCCGCCAGCGGTGGGCGGGCAGTTGCGGTTGCTATGAAAGGTCCGCCCCCACAGGGGGAGGGGGAACACGTAGTGGTGGAGGGGCACATGCTATGATCACCGGATCACGCGAAACGATCAAGCGAGCACGCCAGCTTCGCAGCGAGATGAGCGTGCCCGAGCGGCTTCTATGGCAGCACCTTCGCAAACGTCCGGGCGGGTTCAAGTTTCGACGCCAGCACCCGGCTGGCATCTATGTGCTCGACTTTTACTGCGCGCGGCTGCGATTGGCCGTCGAGGTCGATGGATGGGCGCACGACAGCGTTAAGACGATCGCGAGGGACAGACAAAGGTCGGCATTCCTCCGGTCGCAGGGCATTGCCACGACGCGCATTCCGGCGAAGGCAGTCTTGGACAGTGTTGAAGCCGTGATGGTTCGGCTTGCCGATATTTGCGAAGCGCGGGCGGATGGTCTCTTGAGCCGGTGAGGGTACCCCTCCACCACTACGTGGTCCCCCTCCCCGTTCCGGGGAGGCTAGAACCCCTCGCCCGCCTCGCCCGGCGCAAACCGCATCAGCCTGCTGTCCGCCAGCGCTGCGGTGCGGTTGACGACCGCCTGCTGGTAGTCCGGATCCTTGATCATCTCGAAGAAGGCGCCCGCATTGGGGTATTGCGCCACGAAGCCATCGTGCCAGCGTTTGTCGTCGGGCCCGGTCACCATCGTCTGGAACGCCCCGCGCCAGAAGATATCGCCGCCCACGCGGCGGAAGATCGGGCCGCTGGTCTTGCCGTATTCTTCATAGGCGCGGCGTCCGCTCCAGCCGTTGCCGTGATGCTCGTGCCCTTCCGGATATTCCGCCTCGTCGCGGTAGAGCAGCAGGTTGAGCATGTGGATCGGCTCGTCGCGCGGCAGGTCCTTGAAAGCCCGGAAATTGGCCGGGCTCGGATCGATATAGGTTGCGCTCATCGGGTCTCCCCCTGTGTTGTTCAGTGCCGGTGCGCAGGAGCGCCGCCTTCGTAGCGCGCCCATACGCGGTGTTTGCCGTCACGCCCGATCAGCACGACCATATAGGGGTCCGACCGTCCCGGAACCTCCATCCCCGGCGACCCCGCGACCATACCCGGCACGCTGAGGCCGACCGCATCGGGTCGGCTAGCGAGCAGCCGCCGGATGTCGGCGGCTGGGACGTGCCCCTCGATCGTGTAGCCCTCCACCCTGGCCGTGTGGCAGGACCGCAAGGTGTCGGGCACCCCGGCCGCCCGCGCAACCGGGTCGAGCTTGTCGACATCGCGCGTGGTGACGGTGAAGCCGGCAGCCTCCATCCGCTCGACCCATTCGCTGCAGCACCCGCACCACGGCGTCTTGGTCACGTCGATCACCGTGGCAGCGGCGGCCTGCGTACAGGCAAGCAGCGCGAGCGGGGCGAGCAGCATCGAAAGCGGACGGCGTTTCATGTCGTAGAAGTCCCTGGTTCTTCGGATAGCGCGGAAAGGTGCGGCTCAGCCGAGCGTATAGTCGCTGAACCGCTCGCGCAGGTCCTTCTTGCTGATCTTGCCGGTGGCGGTGTGCGGGATGTCGTCGACGAATTCGACCGCATCAGGCAGCCACCACTTGGCGACCTTGTCGGCAAGGAAGCTGGTGAGATCCTCGGGGCCGACGTCCTGCCCTTCCTTGCGGACGACAAACAGCACGGGGCGCTCATCCCATTTGGGGTGCGGCATGCCGATCGCGGCGGCCTCGGCGACGGCGGGATGGCCGACGGCGGCATTTTCCAGCTCGACCGAGCTGATCCATTCGCCGCCCGACTTTATCACGTCCTTGGTCCGGTCGGTGATCTGCATGGTGCCGTCGGGGTGAAGGATCGCCACGTCGCCGGTGTTGAACCAGCCATCGGCGTCGATCGCGTCTTCCTCCGCCTTGAAATAGCGTTTCACCACCCACGGCCCGCGGATATGCAGCGCGCCCGAGCTTTCCCCATCGCGCGGCAGCACCTTGGTCGGATCGTCGAGATCGACCGTGCGCAGTTCGACGCCGAAGATCGGGCGGCCCTGCTTCATGGTCTTCTCGACCTTCTGGTCGAAGGTCAGTTCGTCCCAGTCGCCGGTTGGTCCGCCGACGGTGCCGATCGGGCTCGTCTCGGTCATGCCCCAGGCATGCTGGACGCGCGTGCCGTTCTTCATCAGCCGCTCGATCATGAAGCGCGGCGCGGCCGAACCGCCAATCGTCGCCGCGCGCAGCTTGGGCAGGTCGATGCCTTGCGCGTCGCAATACTGGAAATGCGCCAGCCACACCGTCGGCACGCCGGCGGAATCGGTGACGCCTTCGGTTTTCATCAGCTCGTCGAGCACGGCGGGATCGTTGACCGCGCTGAAGACGAACTTGATGCCGGCCATCGCGCCTGCATAGGGCAGGCCCCAGCTCGCCGCGTGGAACATCGGCACGACGGGAAGCATCACGCTCGACGCGCTGAAGTTGAACGCAGCGGGCTGCAAACCGGCGATCGCGTGCAGCATGGTGGAGCGGTGTTCGTACTGGACGCCTTTGGGGTTGCCCGTGGTGCCGCTGGTGTAGCAGATCATGCAGGGGTCGCGTTCGTCGACCTCGGCCCATTTGTAGTCACCATCCTGCCCGGCGATCCAGTCTTCGAAACTGGGCGCGTGCTCGCCGCTGTCGAAGCAGATGTAGTGCTCCACGCCCGGCCACTTGTCGCGCATCTTGTCGATGATCGGCTGGAACGCCGCATCGTAGAGCATGACTTTGTCTTCGGCGTGATTGACGATGTATTCGAGCTGGTCCTCGAACAGGCGCGGGTTGCAGGTGTGCAGCACGCCGCCCATCCCCGCCACGCCGAACCAGCTGACGAGGTGGCGCGCGTGGTTCATCGCCAGGCTCGCGACCTTGTCGCCCTTCTTCAGGCCCAGCGCGAGCAGCGCTTGGCTCATCTTGCGCGCATCGCGATGGATGCCCGCCCAGTCGGTGCGGGTTTCGCTTCCATCGGCCCAGCGGGTGACGATTTCACGGTCGGGGGCTTCCCGGGCAGCGTGGTCGATCACATGCCCAATGCGCATGGTCCAGTCCTGCATCGCGCCAAGCGACATACTCTCTCCTCTTACCTGTATCAGGCCCAATGGCTCAGGCGACGAGGCGCAAGTTTGCCTTCCCCCGTCGCGCGGTCAGCTGCACCTTGGCAAGGCCGGGCACGCTTGCCAAGCGTTCGGCGAGGTCGCCGTCGATAGAAAAGCTTCGCCCCAATCGCATCACAGGCGGGGTCGCATCCCCGGTCAGCAGCGTGGCAATGGCCTCGTCGCCCCCTGCCCCATCCTCGCCGAGCTCAAGCGCGAGCTGGGTCAGCGCATCGACGCTTTCCACCTCGAGCGTGAGCAGCATGGCCATGGAGCCCTTCACCGCCTCCAGCGGCACCGCACCGCGCACGGTAATCCGCGGCGGTTCGTCGGGGCTCGGGCTGTCGAGTTCGACATCGAGCTTCACACAGGTCTGGTTTTCGGCCCATTCGAGGATCCTGTCGACCAGCCCCTCTTCGAAACAGGCGGCGCTGAACTGGCCCGACGCGTCGGAAAAATCGGCGCGGATGAAGGGTTTGCCGCGCTTGGTCGTGCCCTTGCTCGCGCCTTCGACCTGCACCGCCATGACCGCGCCCATGCGCCCGCCGCCCGGCACACCGCCCGCCATCAGCGAGGCGTGCGAACGGGCGCCCTGCGCGCTGGCGATCTCGCGATAGGCGGCCGTCGCGTGTTCCTTGAAGGAGAAGCCCAGGTTCTCCTTCTCGCGGCTGCGCGCCTCGCTGAGCGACCAGTCTTCGGCATCCTTCAGCCGCAGCGTATCCTCGACCGCGGCATCCTCTCCGCCGAACAGCCCCGCCTGCCCGCTCGACCGCTCGCGCTCGGCCGCATCGGCGACTGCTAGCAGCATGTCGGTATTGGCCATCAGCCTGGCGCGGTTGGGCTCGAATTCGTCCAAGGCGCCTGCGCTGATCAGCGCTTCGAGCTGGCGCGAATTCATCGAGCCCTTGGGGAGGCGTTCGAACAGACCCTTCAGGCTTTCGAACTTGCCCGCCGCTTCTCGCTCCTCGACGATCGCTTCCATCGCGCGCTCGCCGACATTGCGAATGCCCGCCAGCGCATAGCGCACAGCATAGCCGTCGTCAGTCTGCTCGACCGTATATTCGGCCTCCGAATGGTTGAGCGAAGGCGGCAGGACCGTGATCCCGCCGCGCCGCGCATCGTCGACGAAGATCGCCAGCTTTTCCGACTGGTGCATGTCGAAGCACATCGAGGCGGCGTAGAATTCCTCCGGGTAATGCGCCTTGAGCCAGGCGGTCTGGTAGGCGAGCAGCGC
Organism: Erythrobacter sp. AP23; assembly: GCF_001542855.1. GTDB lineage: Bacteria > Pseudomonadota > Alphaproteobacteria > Sphingomonadales > Sphingomonadaceae > Qipengyuania. The sequence goes on from NZ_LNBY01000001.1 coordinate 574,485, forward strand.
ATAGGCGGCGGCGTGCGACTTGTTGAAGCCGTAGCCGGCGAACTTGTCGATCAAGTCGAACAGCGCGTTGGCCTCGTTCTTCTCGATGCCCGAGACTTCCTTGCACCCTTCGACGAAACGGGTGCGCTGGATGTCCATCTCCGCCTGCACCTTCTTGCCCATCGCACGGCGCAGCAGGTCGGCGTCGCCGAGCGAGTAGCCGGCGAGAATCTGTGCGGCCTGCATGACCTGTTCCTGGTAGACGAAGATGCCGTAGGTCTCGGCGAGGATGCCTTCGAGTTTGGCGTGCGGATATTCGATTTCGACTTCGCCCGCCTTGCGCTTGCCGAACAGCGGGATGTTGTCCATCGGGCCCGGGCGATAGAGCGAGACGAGCGCGATGATGTCGCCGAAATTGGTCGGCTTCACCGCAGTCAGCGTGCGCCGCATGCCTTCGGATTCGAGCTGAAAGACGCCGACCGTGTTGCCCGCCTTCATCAGCTCGTAGACCTTCGGATCGTCGAGCGGCAGCTGCGAGAGGTCGATATCGATCTCGCGTCGCTTGAGGAGGTCGACCGCCTTCTTGAGCACCGATAGCGTCTTGAGCCCGAGGAAGTCGAACTTGACGAGGCCGGAGCTCTCGACATTCTTCATGTCGTATTGCGTCACCGGCATGTCCGAGCGCGGATCGCGGTATAGCGGGACGAGCTTGGCGAGCGGGCGATCGCCGATCACCACGCCCGCCGCGTGGGTCGAGCTGTTGCGCGGGAAACCTTCTAGCTGCATCGCCAGATCGACGAGGCGTTTCACCTCGTTGTCATTGTCGTATTCGCGCTTGAAGTCCGCCGCCCCGTTCAATGCACGCGGCAGGGTCCACGGATCGGTCGGATGGTTGGGCACCATCTTACAGAGGCGATCGACATGGCCGTAGCTCATCTGGAGGATGCGGCCCGTATCGCGCAGCACGGCGCGCGCTTTCAGCTTACCGAAAGTGATGATCTGCGCGACGTGGTCGTGTCCGTATTTCTGCTGGACGTAGCGGATCACCTCGCCGCGCCGCGTTTCGCAGAAGTCGATGTCGAAGTCGGGCATTGAAACGCGTTCCGGATTGAGGAAGCGTTCAAACAGCAGGCCCAGCTGGATCGGGTCGAGATCGGTGATGGTCAGCGCCCAGGCGACCAGGCTGCCCGCACCCGAACCACGGCCCGGGCCGACAGGGATGTCATGATCCTTGGCCCATTTGATAAAGTCGGCAACGATCAGGAAGTAGCCGGGGAAGCCCATCTGGTTGATGATGTCGACTTCGAATTTCAACCGGTCGAAATAGACCTTGCGATCTTCGTCGCTCATCTCGCCATAGGGTTCGAGCCGCGCTTCGAGGCCCTTGCGCGCGTCTTCCTCCAGCATGCGCGCCTCGCCTTCGAGATCGCCCGCAAGGCTTGGCAGAATGGGATCGCGATAGGGCGGTGCGTAAGCGCAGCGTTGAGCGACCACCAGCGTGTTCTCCACCGCTTCGGGCAGATCGTCGAAGGCCTCCTCCATCATGTGGTAGGTCTTGACGTAGCTTTCGGGATTGGACCGGGCACGCTCCTCCGCATCGATATGCGTCGAGCCGGCGATGCACAGCATGGCGTCGTGCGCCTTATGCATATGCGGCTCGGCAAAATTGGCCGGATTTGTCGCCACTAGCGGCAGGTCGCGCGCATAGGCGAGCTCGACCAGCGCGGCCTCGGCGCGCTCCTCCACATCGTTTCCACGGCGCGCCAGTTCGACATAGAGTCGGTCAGGGAAAAGGCCCTGCAGGCGGTCGAGCAGCGCCTCGGCATGGCTCTGCTGACCCTCGGCGAGCAGCTTGGTCAGCGCCCCTTCGCTCGCCCCGGTAAAGGCGATCAGCCCGTCGGTATGGCCGTCGAAATCCGCCATGGCGACATGCGGCTCGTATTCCAGCGGGCGCTCGAGATGCGCATTTGAGACGAGATGGCAGAGATTGTCGTAACCCGCCTCGTCCTGGGCATAGAGCGGCAGGTAGTCGACCTGCTTGCCTTCCTTGTCGCGCGCCACGCCAAGCAGGGTCCCGATGATCGGCTGGATGCCTTCTGCCTTACACGCATTGGCGAACATCACCGCGCCATAAAGGCCGTTGCGGTCGGCAATCGCGATCGCCGGAAAGCCGCGCTCCTTCGCCAGCTTCGCCATCGCCTTGGGATCGATCGCGCCCTCCAGCATCGTATAGGCCGACAGAATACGGAACGGGACGAAAGGCTTGAACGACATCGGGACAATATGCGGAGGGATGGGGGATTCGCCAAGCCGCCGACCCAGTCCTTTCCTCCACTGCGTCATCCCTGCGCGTGCAGGGATCCAGATAACGCCGGCGGGTCGCCAGACGCGAGCCTATCTAGGCCCCTGCCTGCGCAGGGGCGACGGCCATCGAGCAGAGACTACAGCAGCTTTTCGATATCCTTGGCGATCGTCTTGGGCGCATCGGCGGGGCCGTAGCGCTTCACCACATTGCCCTCGCGGTCGATGAGGAATTTGGTGAAGTTCCACTTGATCGCGCGCGAGCCCATCAGGCCCGGCTTTTCCGCCTTCATCCAGTCGAACAGCGGGCTGGCATCCTCGCCATTGACGTTGACCTTGGCCATCAGCGGAAATGTGAGGCCGAAATTGACCTTGCAGAATTCGGCGATCTCGTCCGCATCGCCCGGTTCCTGATTGCCGAACTGGTTGCAAGGGAAGGCGAGGACCTCGAAGCCCTTGTCCTTGTAATCCTGAAACAGCTCTTCCAGTCCGTCATACTGCGGGGTGAACCCGCACTTGCTTGCGGTGTTCACCACCAGCAGCACCTTGCCGAGCTTTTCCGACAGGTCGAGCTGGTCGCCCGTGTTGGTGTCGACGGTGAAATCGGCGATGGTCGTCATGGGCGCGCTATTCCTTGCGGCGGTAGATATAATCGAAAGCGTCGGACCACGTCCGGCCGTGATCCGCGCTTGCCTGCCCGTATTGTCGCACGCTGCCGTCCTCTTCAAGAGTATAGGTCATCCGCACGAGCATCCGGTCACCCTCCGCATTCCGGCCCCAATAGCCGGTCAGCACCATGCCGCCATCGACCGCCCCGCCATCGAAGAAGACGCGGCCGGGCGAACCGCCGACCCATAGCTGATGCCAGCCGCCGGTTTGCGGATCATAGGCGCTCAGACTTGAGCCGCCACGCCCTTGAAATGGCATCCAGGTCTCACGGATCGCGCAGCCCGCACTGACCTTTTCGATCCTGCTGTTCGCAACCTGCTGGTCCCCGCCATTGGGAAACACATCCCATTCGCCGACCCAGAAATCGAAGGCTTTGTGGTTCACGCCTTCACAGGCTGGTGGCGGCGTGGGCGCAGCGGCAGGCGCGGTGGCTTGCGCAACGGCAAGCGCGAAAGCGGCGGTCAGCATGGTCGGTTCTCCCCTGATGCCGCCACCTTGCGTCGGTAGGGCGGATCGGGCGACCCGCTATCGACGAAAAAACGACCCCATCCTACGAGCGGGGGAAGTCGTCGCGCTGCGATAGGCTTGCCACCTCGTCGGCGTGATACTCTCGGTCACCGGCCTTTTCGATGTAGTAATCGGCGCGTTCGTGCTCCGGCATCAGCATCATGTGCCGGATGAGATCGGCGAACGTGCCGGAGCGCAGCCCTTTGGCGGAATCGAGCACACCATCGCCGTCGTCCTTTCGATGCAGGCTGGCACGGTCGTCCCACTCTATGCCCTCCTGGTGCGTGTTTTCGCCTCGGTAGGTACTCGGATGATCGGTCATGCAAATCTCCTTCGACCAACCAACGGGCGAGAGCGCATCCGGGTCCGCTATTCGAGATGGCCTTCGTGCAGCCGCACCACGCGGTCCATCTTTTTTGCCAGGCGCTCGTTATGCGTCGCGATCAGCGCCGCGCTGCCCTCCCCGCGTACCAGCGCGAGGAACTCCGCGAGCACCCTGTCGGACGTCGCCTCGTCGAGATTGCCGGTGGGTTCGTCGGCCAGCACGAGATCGGGCTTGTTGGCGAGCCCGCGCGCGACGGCCACGCGCTGCTGCTCGCCGCCCGAAAGCTGGCTCGGCCTATGGTCGAGCCGATGTTCGAGGCCCAGCGCGACGAGCAGCTGTTCGGCGCGCGCCTCGGCCTCGGCGCGCGGCCTGCCGGCGACGAGTTGCGGCAGGATCACATTCTCGCGCGCGTCGAAATCGGGCAGCAGATGGTGGAACTGGTAAACGAAGCCCAGATGCTCGCGCCGCAGCACGGTGCGGGCGCGCGAATCCGATTTTTCGGCGGAATGGCCCGCGATGACGATCTCGCCCCCGAACCCGCCTTCGAGCAGGCCGACCGCCTGCAACAAGGTCGATTTGCCCGAGCCCGATGGGCCCAGCAGCGCGACGATTTCGCCCGGCTTGATCGCGAGATCGACGCCGCGCAGCACGTCGATGCGCACGCCGCCCTGCTCGAAGCTGCGGGTGAGGCCCTTGAGCTCGACCACCGGTTCGATGCCCGTGTCACTCATAGCGCAGCACCTGGACCGGATCGGTGCTCGCCGCCTTCCACGCCGGATACAGTGTCGCGAGGAAACTCAGCACGAGCGCTAGCAGAACGATCAGCGCCACTTCGACCGGATCGGTCTTGGACGGCAGCATGGTGAGAAAGCGCACCTGCGGGTCCCATAACTCGACCCCCGTCAGATAGCCGATGCCGGTGACGATCTGCTGGCGGAAGCCAAGGATCAGGAAGCCCAGCACCAGGCCCGCCACGGTCCCGATGGCCCCGACGGTGAAGCCGGTAGTGACGAAAATCTTCATCAGGCTTGCGCGGGTCGCCCCCATGGTGCGCATAATCGCGATATCGCGCGTCTTGGCGCGCACCAGCATGACCAAGCTCGAAAGAATATTGAAAGCTGCCACCAAGACCATGAAACTCAGCGCGAAAGCCATGGCAACGCGTTCGACCTGAAGCGCTTCGAATAGCGTCGAATTGATGGTTTTCCAGTCGGACACGACCGCCCTGCCCTGAACCGCGCGTTGCACCGGATCGAGGATTTCGCCGACCTCGTCGGCGTCTTCCACCGTGACCTCGATCATGCCCACCGTATCCCCGATCAGCAGAAGCGTCTGGGCATCCTGCATCGGCATGACCACGAAGGCCCCGTCGTAATCGTAGACGCCGACCTCGAAGATCGCGGCGACTTCGTAACCGACCTGCCGGGGAACCGTGCCGAATGGTGTAGAGCGGCCCTGCGGGTTGATGATGGTGATCGTGTCGCCCACCCGCGCGCCGATATTCTCGGCAAGGCGGACGCCGATCGCGACCTTGCTCGCGCCGGGCTGCAGCGCATCGAAATTGCCGCTGATCGCCTTGGTCGAGAGGTCCTGGAGGTCCTGCGGCGTATTCCCGCGCACCAGGATCGCCTCGACCCGGCCGTTGAAGCTCGTCAGCAGCGGTTGCTCTATCAGCGGCGAGGCGCTGACTACGCCCGGCGTTTCCTCGACCCGTGCGAGGACATTTTCCCAATCGTCGAGCCGGCCGCCATAGGCCTGGACGATCGCATGGCCGTTGAGGCCGACGATCTTGTCGAGCAGTTCGGCGCGAAAGCCGTTCATCACGCTCATCACCACGACCAGCATCGCAACCGAGAGCATAACCACGCCGATCGAAATGCTCGCGACCAGCGCAATGAATGCCTCGCCCTTGCCCGGGAGCAAGTAGCGTTTGGCGATGGTCCATTCGAAGGGAGAGAGGATCAAGACGGCCCTTGTGTCTTTCGGTGCGTTGCGAGGGCGTTTAGGCAGCCGAAGCTTGCCGTGCAATGAAATCGTGTCATCCAGTCGGGGGGCATCCGTCGCTCTACCCTTGTAATCCGCGCGTAACATCGCCATTGGGGCGCCCATCCCGATCAGTCGCCGCGGACAGGCCATTCGATGAACCTCACCCACCCGTTTCTCGACGAGGATGGCGACAAGCTGCGCGAGGAGTGCGGCGTGTTCGGCGCTGTCAATGCAACCGATGCGGCAGCCGCGACCGCGCTCGGCCTTCACGCGCTGCAGCACCGCGGGCAGGAAGCCGCCGGCATCACCAGCTTCGATGGTACGGAATTCTACACCCGCCGCGGCCTTGGCCATGTGGCGGAGAATTTCTCCTCGCAAGAGGCTATCGCGGAACTGCCTGGAATGATGGCCGCGGGTCATGTCCGTTACTCGACCACCGGCGGTGCGGGCCTGCGCAACGTCCAGCCGCTCTATGCCGACCTGGCCAGCGGCGGATTCGCGGTCGCCCATAATGGCAATATCTCGAATGCAGGTATGCTGCGCGACGATCTTGTACGACGCGGGTCGATCTTCCAGTCGACCAGCGATACCGAGGTCATCATCCACCTCGTCGCGACCAGCCGCTATCCCACGATCATGGACCGGCTGATCGACGCGCTGCGCCTGCTCGAAGGGGCCTATGCGCTGATCGTGATGACGCCCGAGGGCATGATCGCCTGCCGCGATCCGCTGGGCATACGCCCCTTGCAGATGGGCCGGATCGGCGATGCCACCGTCTTCGCGTCGGAAACCGTGGCCTTCGACGTGGTCGGGGCGCAGTTCGTCCGCCAGGTCGAACCGGGCGAAGTCATCAAGGTCGATTTCGACGGCAATGTCGATTCGCTTCATCCTTTTGGCGATCATGCGCCGCGTCCCTGTATCTTCGAACACGTCTATTTCAGCCGCCCGGATTCGGTATTCGACGGGCGCAACATCTACGAGGCACGCAAGGCCATCGGCGCCGAGCTGGCCCGCGAAAAGCCGGTCGAAGCCGATCTCGTCATTCCGGTGCCGGACAGCGGCGTACCCGCTGCGATCGGCTATGCGCAGGAATCGGGCATTCCCTTCGAGCTTGGCATTATCCGCTCACACTATGTCGGGCGCACCTTCATTCAGCCTTCGGACGGCGCGCGCCACGCAGGCGTCAAGCGCAAGCACAATGCCAATCGCGCCCTGGTCGAAGGTAAGCGGATCGTGCTGATCGACGATTCGATCGTGCGCGGCACCACGAGCATGCAAATCGTCGAGATGATGCGCGATGCCGGGGCTACCGAAGTTCATTTCCGGGTGGCAAGCCCGCCTACCGCGCATAGCTGTTTCTACGGCGTCGACACGCCAGAGCGCTCCAAGCTGCTCGCCGCGCGCATGGATGTCGAACCGATGCGCGAGTTCATCAGGGCCGACAGCCTCGCTTTCGTCTCGATCGACGGACTGTACCGGGCAGTTGGCGAAAAGCCGCGCAATTCCGGGTGCCCGCAATTCTGCGACGCCTGTTTCACCGGGGATTATCCGACCTCGCTGACGGACATGACGCGGTGAGAGGACAAGCAACACAAACTCGCATTTCCTTCCGAACAGGTTGCCTGATGACGAAACCGCTCGACAATCGCCTCGCTCTCGTGACCGGGGCGAGCAAGGGGATCGGTGCCGCTACCGCGCGGGCGCTGGCCGCGGCTGGCGCGCATGTGGTGCTGACGGGGCGCGACGTGCGTGCACTCGAAACGGTCGAGGATGCCATTCACGACGCCGGCGGCGCATCGACCATCGCGCCGGTCGACCTGGCTGAAAGCGATGGCATCGCGCGCCTTGCATCGGCCATCGGCGGGCGTTGGGACAAGCTCGATTTTCTGGTGGTTTCTGGGGCATACCTGCCTGCCCTGACGCCGGTCACGCAGATCGACGGCAAGCAGTTAAGCCAGGCGTTGACGGTCAATTTCCTTGCCACGCAGGCGCTGCTGGCCAATTTCGATCCGCTGCTGAAGCGTGCCGATGCGGGCCGCGTCATCGGCCTGACCAGCAGCGTCGGCGCGACACCGCGCGCCTATTGGTCGGCTTATGGCGCCACCAAGGCAGCTTTCGACAACCTGCTGGAAAGCTATGCGCAAGAGGTCGAAAAAGTCTCCAAGGTCCGCGTCGCGCTGATCGATCCCGGGGCGACCCGCACTGCCATGCGTGCCAAGGCCTATCCCGGTGAAGACCCGACGACAGTAAAGGAGCCGGAGGCGGTCGCCGATCGCCTTGTCGAGCTTCTGGTTAACGATTTCGAGGGCTTCCACCGCGAGCGCGTCGAAGGCTAGGTTAACCACGCGCGTTCAGCGCTTTTCAACCCTGATCCCGGCAGAAAGTTCAAATCACCTCGAGCGATCGCGGCTCGACCGGTCGCGGGGTGTATTGAGTCGCATCGATCGAGGAAGGCCGCCTGTCATGATCCATCAATCGAAGGATCGCTACAAACTCGCAGCGCAGGAAGATCGCTGCGCCCCGCGGACCAAGCTGACCATTCCCGGACAGCTGCGGGCCAGCGGCGGACGCGCGTTCCAAACGGTGGTCCACGACCTTTCCATCTCCGGCTTTTCCGCCGCAGCACTCAACCGGATGCACGAAGGTCAGCTGTGCTGGCTGACCCTGCCCGGGCTCGAGTCGCTCCAGGCGCAGGTCGTGTGGTGGGAGAACTGCATGGTCGGCTGCGCCTTCAGCGAGCTGCTGAGCCCGATCGTGCACGACAGCATCCTCGCCCGTTACAGCGGCGAAGGCGCCTACCGCTCCTACTGACGGGGCCGCAGCCCCGCCCGCTCAGTCGTCGAGCGCCGCGGCGATTTTCCCGACCAGCGTGCGGAACCCGGCGCGATGATCGCTGCTGGTCGCGCTCGGCCAGTTGCTGACGATCGCGACGACCAGCTCCTCTTCCGGGACGATAGTGATTGCCTGGCCGAAAATGCCCTGCGCGCCATAGGTATCGCCGGGATAGGTCCACCACTGGTAGCCATAGCCGAAACCCGGCGCTCGCTCACCGAAATCGACCAGTGGCGAACCCGCGTTGGCAAACCAGCCCGCGGGGACAATGCCCTCGCCCCCTTCGAGCGCAAACTGACCCATGCGGGCATAATCGGCCAGGCGCAGCGACAGGCAGCAGCCGCCGATATTGCCGCCGGTGAGGTCCTGCATCCAAAACATGCCGCCCTCGAAGCCCGCAGGCTCGACGATTTTTTGCGCCGCATAGGCCGCCAGCAATTGGCCGGTTGCCTGTTCGACGATCAGGCCGAGCAGATTGGTTTCGAGCGTCTTGTAGACCCATTTCTCGCCCGCGGGTGCCTCGCGTTCCAGCGTGCGGGCATAGGTCACCGCCTGCGATTCGCCCGCCACCGGCGCGATGGCGAGCATTCTGGCGACATCGCTGTTCGGGTCGGTATAGTCCTCGTTCCAGGCGACGCCCGAGGTCATGCTCGCGATTTGGCCGACACTGACCCCGTCATAGGCCGTCCCGGCGAGCGCGGGAATGATCTCGGTCACCGGCGTATCGACGCTGTCGATCGCGCCGTCCTCGATCGCCGCGCCGAGCAGGGTCGAAGTGAAGCTCTTGGCGACCGAGAAGCTGGTCCAGCGGTCATCCGCGCCAAATCCGAGGCCGTACTCCTCGAACACCACTTCGCCGTCCTTGAGCGCCATCACGCCCGCTGCCTGTGTTTGCGCCATATAGGCGCGGATTTCGGCCTGCACATCCGCCGGCAGTGCGCCGGCTGCGCGCGGCAATTCGCGCACCCGATTGGCGGGTGCCACTTCGAGGCCGGGAAACAGCCCCTCCATGTCGCGAAACGCAGCCGAGCGGCGTTCATCGCTCCAGAACAGGATCGAATCGGACGGATCCATGCTCGCCATTTGTTCGGGCATGGATTGCGTGACCGCAGGCGGCGCCGCCGCAACCTCGGGAACGGGCGCGGCATCGTAAGCGGTCGCACACCCTGCCAGCGCCAGCGCCGCAGTCGAAATCCAAAACCCCTTCATTCACTCTCTCCCTGTTTCACCAGCGTGACCTGGTGGACGTCGATCCCGCCCCCGCGGAACCCGCCTTCGCAATACATCAGATAATAGCGCCACAAGTCGCAGAAACGCCTGTCGAAACCCTGCGGCAGGCGCCCTTCGCGTTCCGCCGCGTCGAAATTCTCGCGCCAGCATTTTAGCGTCTCGGCATAGTCGAGGCCGAAATCGCGCTGGTCCTGCCAGATTAGCCCGCGCGCTTCGGCCAGACGGCGAAACTCGCTGGTGCGGATCAGCAATCCACCGGGGAAGATATAGGCCTGGATGAAATCCGCGCTTCTCGCATAGGCTTCGAAGAACTCGTCGCGCATGGAAATGTACTGGATCGCGGCGCGCCCGCCCGGTCTCAGGTTGCGCGCGATGCAGTCCATGAAGGCGGGCCAGTATTCGCGCCCCAGCGCCTCGACCATCTCGACGCTGACGACGGCATCGTAACGCCCTGCGGTATCGCGATAATCCTGCTTGCGAAAATCGACCCCGGGATGGCGTTCGCGCGCCCAGGCGAGTTGCGCGTCGGAAAGGCTGATCGCGGTGACGTCACTGCCGCGTGAGGTCAGCATGGCCGCCAACCCGCCCCAGCCACAACCGATTTCGAGCACGCTGGCGGGATTGCCGAGCCGCAGTGCCAGCGCATCCCACTTGCGTCGCTGTGCCGCCTCCAACCCGTCTTCGGCGACAGCGAGGGCGGAGGAGTAGCTCATCGTCGGATCGAGCCAGGCGGCGTAGAAATCATTGCCCAGATCGTAATGCGCGCTGATATTCTTCTGCGCACCCGAATGCGTGTTGCGGTTGAGCCAATGCGCAAACCGCGCGGCCCAGCGGAACGGGCCATGCGCGCGACCGGTGTCGCCGAGTTCGCTGCCATTGGCCATGAACAGCGCGAACAGCGGCACCGGGTCGGGACTGGCCCACTCGCCCGCCTCCCACGCCTGGTACCAGCCGATCGACCCATTGGTGGCGAGCCGCACAAGCGCATTCCAGCTGCGCAGCTCGACCTGGCAGACGAAACCCGGGGCGCGGCCCCCCAGGGTCCGGCGGCTGCCATCGGGCAGGGTCGCATGGATCGCACCCGTAACCAGCGCTTCGTCGATCCGGTCGAGGATCTTGCCGAAGCCGGGTGCGAACAGGCGCGCGAGGAGCCCCGGCTTGCGGGCGAAGCTTCTCGCTCCGTCCAGAAGGTCGCGTCCGCGCTGGCTTGTCCGCATCTCCATCCCGCTGCCTATGGCGCGCCGGGAAAGGTGCGACAAGTCCGCTACGGTTTGCTGGCCTTGTACGCGTCAAGCGCCCGTTCGCGCGCTTCCTTGTGCCCGATTATCTTGGCCGGATAGTCGCCACGCTTCTCGTCGGGCGGGTCGTGGATTTCGCTGTCGTCCAGTTCGGCAAGCTCGGGAATGTATTCGCGGATGTATCCTGCCGCGTCGAACTTCTCACTCTGCGTGAGCGGGGCCATGATGCGGCTGAACATATTGCTGTCGACGCCGGTGCCCGAAATCCACTGCCAGTTGACGCCGTTATTGCCATAATCCGCATCGACGAGACAGTCCCAGTACCATTGCTCGCCGAAGCGCCAGTCGATCAGCAGGTGCTTCACGAGGAAGCTCGCCGCGATCATCCGCACGCGGTTGTGCATCCAGCCGGTCTGCCACAGCTGGCGCATCCCGGCATCGACGATGGGGTAGCCGGTCATGCCACGCTGCCAGCATTCGAGGTCTTCGCGGATGAGGTGCCCCGCATTGGGGTTCCGCCACAGCCTGCGTTCGTCATAGTCGCGGTAGCTCTCGCGCGGATAGTCGGGAAACTGGTCGATCACGTTCTGCGCATAATCGCGCCAGATGATCTCCTTGGCATAGGTCTTCCAGCCGTCGGAGCGCTTGTCCTTGAGCTTGTGCCAGACCTGCGCGGGGCTGATCTCGCCCCAGTGCAGATGCGGCGACAGGCGCGAGGTGATGTCGTCCGAGGGCAGGTTGCGGCCCTCGTCATACTCGGCGACCTGGTCGGTCCACCAATCCAGGCGCTCATGCGCCGCCGCCTCGCCGAATTCCCAGAAGTCGCGGATGCCGCTTGCCCAATCGGGTTTTGTCGGGAGTAGGCCCCAATCTTCGAGCTTATCGCTTTCAGGCCAGCTATCGGGCGAATGGATCGTCCCGGGTTCGGGCAGCGGATCGCGCGGGGGCATGACCTCGAGCATCGCCTTCGAAAACGGCGTGTAGATCTTGTAGGGATCGCCCGATCCGGTCGTCACGCTGCCCGGGGGGAGCAGGTAATTGCCGTCGTAGAGGCACAGCTTGCGGTCCTCGCCCCCCAAACTCGAAAGTGCATCGCGCAGCTCGTCCTCGGCCTCCTTCCACCACGGCTCGTAATGCCGCATCGCGTGGATGCAGGAGGCCCCCACCTCGTCGGCGATGGATGCGAGAATCTGCGGGGCATGGCCCTTGCGCAGCACGATCTGCGAGCGGCGGCTGCCCAGCGACTTGCCGAGGCTTTGGAGCGAATGGTGCAGCCACACCTTCGAGGCGCCGCCATAGGCATGATCGCCCGCGCGCGCGTCGTCGAGCACATAGACCGGAATGACGGGACCGGCCTGGGCCGCGGCATGGAGCGCGGGCTGGTCGGCCATGCGCAGATCGCGCCGCAGCCAGACGATTTGGGGTGAAGTCATGACGCTCCTCATCCCCTCTTCTTCAGAGGAGGGGCAACGAGACTTGGCTTTGCGCAGCAAACCCTAGTCGCAGTGGGGTGGTGAGAGCGGCACGCGCGGCGCTCGCGCGCCGCCACCACCCCCAACCCCCTCCTCTGAAGAAGAGGGGGCTTTCATGCCGAACCTGCCTACTGCGCCGATAGTTCCTCACATTCCACATCCGGCAGCGCAACGGCGAAACGGTCTCGGGCGCGGGGATCGTAGAATCGCGCATCGCGTAGGATCATCGAGCCGTCGGACGCGCGTTCAGCGAAGGGGGCGCGGGACCAGAAGAGGAAGGCATCGAGTTCACCATTGTCTTTGCGCAGCCGGTTCATGTCGGGCCATGCGCAACGATCTCGGGTAATGCGCTCCATCTTGAAGGTCTTGGGGTCCTTGACCCACCAATCGTTCTCGATTCCGACGATTACCTCGCGCTTCCACGAGAGCAGCGGCATGGGACTTGCGATGGCAATCTGTCCCGGCAGATAGGGTGCGTCGTACCGCGCAGTTCCTGCAAACGACGAAATCACCCCATTCACCCCAATGTACACCAGCGCCACCGCTATCGCCGCACGCGCCGGTCGCTGCCACTCCTCGCCCCGCTTTTCGCGCCGCAGCGAGAACCAGGTCGCGAAGCCCAGCAGCGCCCACAGCCAGACGTCGATGATGAACAGCGTGTCGCCATAATACCATTGCGACGAAAAAGGTTCGAGCAGGCGAATGCCGTAGACGTTGAGCCAGTCGAGCGCCGGGTGGGTCAGGCAGGCGATGAAGCTCAGCAAGTAGAGCCACTTGAGGTCCACCGGCAGCCGTCCAGCTGGCCGCGTGCCACGCTTCGCCTGCCAGCGGTCGAAGCCGTAGAGCAGCCCCGCCAGGACCATCGGCAGAAGCACCCAGGCGATCGGCCCATGGGTGATCCCGCGGCGGAAACCGAGATGCTCGACCCCCTCCAGCCAGAAGAGGCAGGCGGCGTCGACATCGGGAAGGTTCGCGCCGATAATCAGCGCGGGCATGGCAAGCCCGGTCTTCCGCTTGAGCCCCGCCTGTCCGATCAGCGCCCCGACGAGGCTGTGTGTCAAATTGTCCATTGGTGCGCAGCCTTAGTGGCGCACACGCAAATGAAAAGGGCGACGGAGAATGGTCCGTCGCCCGATGGGGTCTCGTGCCGATCCGATCAGAGGTCGAAATTCTCGCCCCGGCGGGCAGCCGTAAACTCGCGGCGGTCGAGATAGGTATCGCCGTCGAGGTCGTAATAGAAGAAACTGTCGGCGGCCTTGTTGATCGTGTCGGCCTTAAGCTCGGGTTGGCCCTGGTCGTTGAGCGCCTCGTTTTGCGGATTGAGCGGGATCGCCCAGATCGCATATTCGGCAACCGAGAGCTGGTCGTCGTCGTTCCGGTCGAGATAACCCCAGGTCATGTTCTCGCGAGCGCGCATGTTGGTGTTAGCCTCGCGCGGCTGCGCGGCGGCCTCTGCCTCTTCGCGATCGGTTTCCGACATGTCCGCGTCATCGCCGGCTTCGTTTACCAACCGCACCTGCTCGCTTACGATCTCGTCGCGATAGGTTCGATATTCGCTACGGAAATCGGGTTCGCTGAATTCGGCGCGACGCTCTGCCGCGTCGTCGGACAGCAGGTAATCCCGCGTCATCGGGTCGTATTCGGCAGTGTCGATCACCTGCTCATCGGCAAGGTCATTGTCGACCACGGGTTCTTCGGCCTCGCCGCAAGCGGCAATCGCGAGGGTCAGAGCGGAAGCAAGAGCGGTCGTCTTGAGCTTAGTCATGTGTTCTCCGTCATTGTCTATCCACCCCCCGCACATCGCGAGGGTATCAGACGAATAACGGGCCCGAGCGGCAATCGGTCCGAAAAAGGCCGAATTGTGGCACGGTGGTGCGTCTAGACCGGATCCTGCGCGGTCCCGTCGACGGTCCAGGTCTGCCCCTTCGCAAGCAGTTTCGCGAGGTTCGCTTCCTTGCCCTCGGTGGCGCGCTCGCGTTCCTCGATCACCTGGCTCTCGAAGGTCGGCTTGGGATCGTCGTAAAGTACGCCGAGCGCCTTGGGGAACGGACCGAAGGGCAGCTCGACCAGCATATGCGCGATCGAACGGTTGGTCACGTCGTGGCGGATGACGCCGGCGGCCTGCCAGTCGCCATCGACTACGTCGACGACCTTGAGCGCGAGCTTCTCGCTGTCGAGCGCGATGCCCTTGGTGCCGTTCGCGAACAGCATCGGTTCGCCGTCTTCCAGCCAGAGCTGAGAATCCTCGGCGCCCTTGGGCGCGGCGAAACCGTCGAATACGTCCTTATTGTAGACGATGCAGTTCTGGTAAATCTCGACGATCGCGGCACCCTGGTGCTTGTGCGCGGCCTTGAGCACTTCGGGCAGCTTCTTCGACACATCGAAGCCGCGCGCCACGAAACGCGCGCCCACGCCCAGCGCGAAGGCGGCAACACGCGTCGGTCGGTCGACCGAACCGGTCGGGGTCGACGGACTCTTGGTGCCGATGCGGCTGGTGGGCGAGGCCTGACCCTTGGTGAGCCCGTAGATCTCATTGTTGAACAGCAGGATCTGCATGTTCACATTGCGTCGAAGAACATGCATCAAGTGATTGCCACCGATGGACAATCCATCGCCGTCGCCGGTCACCAGCCAGATATCGAGATCGGGATTGGCCAGCTTGACGCCGGTCGCCACTGCCGGCGCGCGGCCATGGATGGTGTGGAAGCCGTAGCTCTCGACGTAATAGGGAAAGCGGCTCGAACAGCCGATGCCCGAGATGAACACGGTGTTGGCCGGATCGCAGCCGAGCTGCGGCAGCGTGCGCTGCACAGCCTTGAGGATCGCATAGTCCCCGCAACCCGGGCACCAACGAACCTCCTGGTCGGTTTCCCAGTCCTTGAGCGTGGTTTCGATTTTTACGGGTGCGTTCATAGCTTTACCTCAGCTCGCAAACACGACGGACGATGTCGAAAGTTAGCGCTTCATCAAATTCAACATTAGCGACTTCGAATACAGCTATGTACCCAGCAGAACGCCAAGCCTTCCCTTCATCCTTGCCGCGCTTTCGCATGACTGCAAAGCCATCGCGCCTTAGCGCTTCAACGACCTTCTGAGCTTTCGAATTTCCTGCCGCATAGCCGGGATCGACATACTTGGTCCCGCCATGGACCCAGTAGTCCCATATGCAGGGCAGTGATTTTCCATCAACTTCCGGATGTCGAGGAGCCTCAACCTCAGCAAACCAACTGCCCTGGTTACCTTTTGCCTTAGCTGTCATCACTCAGCCCTCCGTGCTCGGAAGCTGTTGGTCGTTGGCGGGGACCTGCCCGCCTTCGTTGCCGGGGATGTCGTCGAAGAACTTCGCGATGGCCTCTTCGAGTTCAGCGATCTGGAACGGCTGGCCGCTGGTCTTGGTCAGCGGCTGCGCGTCGACGAGGAACTGGTCGCGCAGCACGGTCTTGAACTGGCCGGTGTTCATTTCGGGCACGAGCACATTGTCGAAGCCGCGCAGCAGCTCGCCGAGGTTCTTCGGCAGCGGCCAGATGTGGCGCACGTGGATGTGGCTGACGTCTAACCCCTTGCGGCGCGCGCGGCTGACTGCCTGGTGGATCGGGCCGTAGGTACTGCCCCAGCCCACCACGGCAAGCCTGCCGGTCTTTTCGCCGATCTCGACCTTCTGGTCGCTGACTTGCACACCGAGAACCTTGTCGCGACGGGAATCGGTCATCGCCTGGTGATTGTCCGGCGAATAGTCGATATTGCCGGTGCCCTGCGCTTTCTCGATGCCGCCGATGCGGTGCATCAGGCCGGGCGTGCCGGGCTTGATCCAGGGACGCGCGCCGTGTGCATCGCGGGCGTAGGGCAGCAGCGTGCCGTCGG
The DNA here is from genome assembly GCF_001542855.1 of Erythrobacter sp. AP23. Classification (GTDB taxonomy): domain Bacteria; phylum Pseudomonadota; class Alphaproteobacteria; order Sphingomonadales; family Sphingomonadaceae; genus Qipengyuania. Next base: position 590,885 of record NZ_LNBY01000001.1, read on the forward strand.
GCCCGTTGGCCTCCGTGAGAAATTCGGCCGGCATGCGCTCGAAACTTTCCGGATCGGGCACCTTCCAAGGCTCGCTGGCATTGGCGATATAGCCGTCGGTCAGCAGCATGACCGGGGTCATGTATTGCACCGCGATGCGGCACGCCTCGATCGCACATTCGAAAACGTCGGCGGGGCTGCGCGCGGCGATCACCGGCATGGGCGCATCGCCGTTGCGGCCGTAGATCGCCTGGTAGAGGTCGCTCTGTTCGGTCTTGGTCGGTAGGCCGGTACTGGGCCCGCCGCGCTGCGAATTGACGATTACCAGCGGCAGTTCGGTCATGATCGCGAGGCCCATGGCCTCGGTCTTCAAGGCGATGCCCGGGCCCGAGGAGGAGGTCACGCCCAGCTGTCCAGCATAGGAGGCGCCGATCGCGGCGCAGATCGCGGCGATCTCGTCTTCCGCCTGGAAGGTGGTGACGTTGAATTCCTTCATCCGCGCGAGGTGATGCAGGACCGCGCTCGCCGGAGTGATCGGATAGCCGCCGAAGAAGATCGGCAGGCGCAGCAGGCGCGCACCCGCGACGAGGCCCAGCGCGACCGCTTCGGCGCCGGTGATCGTGCGATAGAGCCCCGGCGCGCTGGGCACCGGATCGAGATGCACCTGGCGCAACGGCCCGGCGAGCTCAGCAGTCTCGCCATAGGCATGGCCCGCATCGAGCGCGGCGATATTGGCATCGGCGATCTCGGGCTTGGATTTGAACTTCTGGCGCAGCCAGTCGTGGATCGGCTTGCGGGGCCGGCCGAACATCCACAGCGCAAGGCCGAGCGTCCACATGTTCTTGGACCGCAGCGCATCCTTGTTGCCGAGACCGAACGGCTTGACCGCCTCGATCGTCTTTTCGCTGATGTCGAAGGCGAGCAGGTCGTATTTGGCGAGGCTGCCATCCTCGAGCGGGTTGCTCTCGTATTTGGCTTTGTCGAGATTGCGCTTCGTGAAGGCACCGGTGTCGGCAACGATCAGCCCGCCCGGCTTTACCGCCGAAAGGTTCACCTTGAGCGCGGCCGGGTTCATCGCCACCAGCACGTCGGGCGCATCGCCCGCAGTGTCGATCTCGCGGCTGCCGAAATTGATCTGGAAGGCCGAGACGCCGAATAGCGTGCCCTGCGGCGCGCGGATCTCGGCGGGGAAATCGGGGAAGGTGGCGAGATCGTTGCCGGCCAGCGCGGTGGACAGGGTGAACTGCCCGCCGGTAAGCTGCATCCCGTCGCCGGAATCGCCGGCAAATCGCACGACGATGGCTTCGGGAGCAGCGGTAAGGCCGTCTTTCGGTTGGGTGGCGGCTGTTGCCATCCGTGAATTCCTTGTCTGCACCGTCTGCTGCGGCGCCGTTTTCAGTCCGGGACCGCACCTAGGATGGGCCCCTGCCTCTCGCAATGAAGTTTCTCTGCTAGGGGAAAAAAGCGGCGTGGAAAAGCGCTGCGAACAGGCTAAGTCCCGAAAAGAAACGTAAAGGGAGAGAGCGCAATGGCCGATACCGAACACTATGTCCGCGACGATGTGCGCGGCTTCCTCGACATGCTGGAGGCCATGGGCGGCAAGGGCGTGGAAGAGGTCGGCGCCGAAGAAGGTCGCCAGCAAATGCGCGCGATGGGCGCCATCGCCGAAGCCGAACCGCGCACCATGGCCGTGCAGAAAGACCTCACCTGCCCCGGCCCCGCCGGTCCGATCCCGGTGCGCTTCTACGACGTGAAGGCCGAACGCGCACCGGGCCCCTGCGTGCTGTTCATCCACGGCGGCGGCTTCGTGATCGGCGACCTTGAGGTTTACAACGCGCTGTGCACCGAGATTTCGCACCATCTCGACCTGCCGGTCGTCTCGGTCGACTATCGTCTGGCGCCCGAGCATCCCTTCCCCGCCGCGCCCGACGATTGCGAGGCGGCGGCGCGCTGGATCGCAACCTCGCCGGGCGAGCTCGAGCGCGAGATTACCGGCCTCGTCATCACCGGCGACAGCGCGGGCGGCAACCTCACCATCGTCACCACCAACCAGCTGATGAACGATCCGGCGGGCGTCCCGGTAATCGTCCAGGCGCCCATCTATCCGGTCGCCTCGGACGTCAGCGAGCATCACAGCCTCGCGCTGTTCGCCGAAGGATTCCTGCTGACCGGCGCAGCGATGGCATGGTTCACCGATCAATACGGCGCCGACAGCACGGATCCGCGCAACATGCCGATGGTCGGGGATTGCACGAACACGCCGCCCACCGTGCTATGCACCGCAGGGCTCGATCCCTTGCGCGATTCCGGACGGGAATACGCCGCACATCTGGTGCAACTCGGCACGGAAGTGGTCTATCTCGAGTTTCCCGGCATCATTCACGGGTTTACGACGCTGCGAAAAGCGATACCGAGCGGCCAGACCGATCTCGAGGCCTTCCTCGATGCGACGAAACTGATGGTGGAGCGATACAGGTGAGCGAACCGCTCGGATACCGGCCCTGCGTGGGCGTGATGCTGGTGAACGGCGACGGCAAGGTCTTCGTCGGGCGCCGGATCGACAACAAGGAAGGCGACTGGTGGCAGATGCCGCAGGGCGGCGTCGACGATGGCGAGGATCTCAAGGAGGCGGCGCTGCGCGAGCTTGGCGAGGAAACCGGCGCGAGGCCCGAACATGTCACGATCCTCAAGGCGATGGACGAACCGGTGCGCTACGATCTGCCCGAGGAATTGATCGGCAAGCTGTGGGGCGGCAAGTATCGCGGGCAGGAACAGGTGTGGTATTTCGCGCGCTTTTCCGGCGTGGATGCCGACATCGACCTCGAGGCGCACGACCCGCCCGAATTCTGCGACTGGAAATGGGTCGAGCCAGAGCAGCTTCCCGAGCTGATCGTGCCGTTCAAGAAACGCGTCTACCGCGCGGTGGTCGAGGCGTTCCGCGAGCTGGTCTGATCGCGAGCCCCGGCGACGGCAGGGTTTTCAGGCGTATAGAGAACCGCTTGCCGAGCGAAGTCCCCGCCTTCGCGGGGATGCCCGCTCAATTCGTCTGCGCTACCGGCGCATCGGGCAGCACCGCTTCGGCGGTCATCACGCGCGCGGGCGGGCCAGCCGCAATGCGGGCCGAGAGGGTCATCGTTTCCGGGCAGCTCGCGCCGCACAGCGATTCGAGCCTGGCGAGATTGCCCTTGGCCTTCTCGACCGCGCCCTTTTCCACCAGCGCCTCACCCTCGCCTGCAATCGCGGCGAGGTTGCGCGGATCGCGGGTCAGCGCTTCGCGGTAATAGCGGATCGCCTTGCCCTGCAGCCGGTCGGCACGCGCGGCTTCGGCAAGTCGCAGGAAAATCGGCGTATGGCCCGGGTCGACTGCCAGCGCGGCTTCGAAGGCGTCGATCGCGCCCTGCGTATCGCCCTGCGCCAGCGCGGCCTTGCCCTCGGCGATCAGCACGCCCGCGCGCGGCGCGGGTTCGCGGTCGCCGGCCCAGCCCACGCTCGAGGTCACGGCAAAGACAAGAGAAAGGGCTGCGGCAGCAGGGGCAAAACGCATCATCGTCTCCAGAAGTGTATTCCGTCCAAGGCTTGGCGTGTCAGCCATAATCAGTAGGGCTACCATGTTCACCCTGCACAGGCGATGAAAAAACCGTCCGTGCCGTCATGGAACGGTGAAAGCCGCGTTCCTTGTCCACGTTTCCGGCCCAACGGAAGCGCAAGTTCGCGCGCCGCCAGTTGCGGGTGGCGCATCAGAAAGGCGTCGATCTGCCCCGCCCCTTCCTCGTCGAGCAGCGAGCAGGTGACATAGACGATCCGTCCGCCCGGCTTGACCAGGCGTGTCGCCACATCCAGCAGGTGCGCCTGGACTGCGCACAGCCGCGCCAGCTCCTTTTCGTCGAGCCGCCAGCGTGCCTCCGGGTTGCGGCGCCAAGTGCCCGTGCCCGAACACGGCGCATCGATCAGCACGGCATCGGCCTGCCCTGCGAATTCGGCGAGCGCATCCAGCTCCTTTTGCGGATCGAGCAGGATGGTCTCGATATTGGCGGCCCCTGCGCGTTCGGCTCGCGGCGCAAGCCGTGCAAGACGATTGCGGTCGGTATCCGAAGCGATCAACCGCCCCCGATTGTCCATCGCAGCGGCCAGCGCGAGCGTCTTGCCGCCCCCGCCCGCGCACAGATCGATCACCGTTTCGCCCGGCTGCGCAGCGACGGCGAGGCAGGCGAGCTGGGAACCGGTGTCCTGCACCTCGATCTGGCCCTCGCGAAAGGCGGGCCATTGCTCGACCGGCGTTCCAGCTTCGAGGCGCAGGCCGTGGGGCGCATCGGTGAGCGCGAACTCTGCCGGGAGATCCAATCTCGCGCGATCCGCTTTGAGCGTGTTGACTCGCAGATCGAGCGGTGCGCGCTCAAGCAGCGCTTCGGCCTCGGGCCCGGCGATGCCCGATCCGGCAAGCCGCTCTTCGAGCCACACCGGAGCCACGCCGCCCCGTGCCGAGCCCTCGCCCTTGCCGATTGGCGCGGGACCATAGGTCGAACCATCGAACAGCGGGGCGATGCTCTCGTCCAGCTCGGCGAGGCGGAGCATCGCGGCTCGGCCCGTTTCCGGCACCGGTCCGCAGGCGCGGATTGCGGCATAGACGAGCTCGCGAATTGCGCGGCGATCCTTCGATCCGGCGAAGCGGTTGTTGCGGAACCAGTCCGCAAGGATGCGGTCGGCGGGCGCGCCCTTGCCGCGTGCCGCCGCGATGATTGCATCAAGCAGTTCGATCGAGGTCTGGACGCGAGCGGCGGGGGTCATGATTTACTCCTCACCGATCCCGCGGGAAGGCAGAGGTCTCGCGCAGCAGACGAAGGGAAGCCGGCCCAAGATCCCCGCCTGCGCGGGGACTCACACGATGACGTTCGCAATGTCATCGGGTGGGATAATTCGGCGCCTCGCGGGTGATCGACACGTCGTGAACATGGCTTTCGGTCAGGCCCGCATTGGTTATACGCACGAACTTCGCGCGCTTGCGCAGATCCTCGATCGATGCGCTGCCCGTATAGCCCATCGCGGCCTTGATACCGCCAACGAGCTGGTGGACGACCGCGCTGGCATGGCCCTTGTAGGGCACCTGGCCCTCGATCCCCTCGGGCACCAGCTTCTGCTGGCTGACATCGGCCTGGAAATAGCGGTCGGCGCTGCCGCGTGCCATCGCGCCCACGCTGCCCATGCCGCGATACGCCTTGTAGCTGCGGCCCTGATAGATGAAGGTTTCGCCCGGCGCTTCCTCGGTTCCGGCGAGCATCGAGCCGATCATGATCGACGAGGCACCGGCCGCCAGCGCCTTGGCCGCATCGCCGCTGGTGCGAAGGCCGCCATCGGCAATCACGGGCACGCCCTGTTTTTCCGCTTCCTCTACGCAGTCCATGATTGCAGTCAGTTGTGGCACGCCCACGCCCGCGACGACGCGCGTGGTGCAGATCGATCCGGGACCGATCCCGACCTTGACCGCATCGGCGCCCGCGCCGGCGAGCACCTTGGCCGCCTCGCCGGTAGCGATGTTGCCGGCGATGACCTGGACCGAGTTGGAAAGCTTCTTCACCCGCTCGACCGAGCGCGCGACATCCTTGTTGTGCCCGTGAGCGGTGTCGATCACCACCACGTCCACTTCGGCGTCGATCAGCGCTTCGGTACGCTCGAAGCCCTTGTCGCCCACCGTGGTCGCCGCCGCGACCCGCAGGCGGCCGGTCGCATCCTTGGTGGCGTCGGGATAGGCGACCGCCTTCTCGATATCCTTGACCGTGATGAGGCCGACGCAGCGACCGTTGTCATCGACCACGAGCAGCTTTTCGATCCGGCGCTGGTGCAGCATGCGGCGCGCCTCTTCCTGGCTGGTGCCGAGCGGCACGGTGGCGAGGTTGTCGGTGGTCATCAATTCCTTGACCGGCTGACGCGGATTTTCCGCAAAGCGCACATCGCGATTGGTGAGAATGCCGACCAGCTTGCCGCTGCGGTCGGTCACCGGGATGCCGCTGATCCGGTTCTTGGCCATGATTTCCTGCGCCTCGCCCAGCGTGGCGTCGGGATGGATGGTGATCGGATTGACCACCATGCCGCTTTCATAGCGCTTCACCGCGCGCACGGCGGCGGCCTGGTCCTCGACTTCGAAATTCCGGTGCAGCACGCCGATTCCGCCGAGCTGCCCCATGGCGATCGCCATATCCGCCCCTGTCACGGTATCCATAGCAGATGAAATGACCGGGATGTTGAGCCCGATCTCGCGGGTCAGCTGCGTGGCGGTATTGGCCATCGACGGAAGGATATCGCTCTCGGCCGGCACCAGGAGAACGTCGTCGAAAGTAAGACCGAGGGGAATGTCGAGCTGTGCCACGTTTAAGAATCGCCTGCCGGAGGAAATGTGGCGGCCCATGTAACGACGGATTGTGGGATTAGCTAGAGGCTCGGGCATCAGCTGCATCGCGCGCCTTGACGGCGCGATGCCGATAGACGCGCGCGCCAGCCAGAAATGCGCCCGCCGGGAACAGGAATCGGACCAGCTCCGGCCGCAAGCTACCATCGACAGTCGAGAAGGACGCAGTTGGTAATGCGATGCCAAAGAACCAATAGATCTGGTCCGGCACTGCCAAAACCAGCGCCCCTCCGCCCATCCCGACAAAACAAAACGGAGCCCAGACGAATTTGAACCGGAGCCCCGGCTCGCGTAGCACGGTGACGCATGCGGCAAGGCTGACCATCAAGCTCGCGGCGGCAGCTGCGAGAAACGCAGCCAGGGTGACCGACATCGCGCGTTATTCCGCCGTCCAGCCGCCGTCTACGCTCCAGTTGGCGCCGTTGACGTTCTGCGCTTCTTCGCGGCAGAGGAAGGCGGCGAGCGCGCCCACTTCCTCGGGCTGGACGAATTTCTTGGTCGCCTGCTTGACCAGCAGCACGTCGTTGATGACCTGCTCGCGAGTCATCCCGCGCGCCTTCATCGTGTCGGGGATCTGCCCTTCGATCAGCGGCGTCCAGACATAGCCGGGGCTGATACAATTCGCGGTCACGCCGTGCTCGGCGAGCTCGAGCGCGATCGTCTTGGTAAAGCCCGCGATGCCGTGCTTCGATGCGTTGTAGGCGCTCTTGAACGGGCTCGCGACCTTCGAATGCGCGCTGGCAGTGTTGATGATCCGGCCCCAGCCCTTCTTCTTCATGCCCGGCACCGCGAGGCGGGTGGTGTGAAAGGCGGCCGTGAGGTTCAGCGCGATGATGAGGTTCCACTTGTCGACTGAGAAATCCTCGACCGGGCTGACATGCTGGACCCCGGCATTGTTGACCAGGATGTCGATCTCGCCCGCCTCTTCCATCATCGCCTCGACCTGTGCCACGTCCGTCAGGTCCGCGCCGCTGTGGCTGGCGCCCAATTCCTTGCACAATTCCGCGATCTCGCCCTCGTCGCCGAAGCCGTTGAGAACGACCTCGGCGCCCTCGCCCGCCAGCGCCCGCGCGATGGCGAGGCCGATGCCGCTGGTCGATCCGGTGACAAGTGCGCGCTTTCCTTCGAGAAACATTCGGGGCTCCAGGCGTTAGGTCAGTAATCAGATACGGCCATCGCGCACATGGAGTGCGCTGTAAAGCGGCCAGAACCATGGGGGAGCGCATGCGGCTCAATCCGTTCAATACCGGAAATATCAAGGTGCGCTCGAGCGGGGGAGGCTTGCCCGGAGGGAAGGCCGGCGGTCTAGGCTGCGGTACGATCGTGATCGCGGCGCTGGGCTATTTCGTGTTCGGGCTCGATCCGATGCAGACAGCGGGCATGGTCGAAAGCGTGCAACAAGGGCAGGTCGCATCCGGTCCCGCCAACACCAACGAACAGGAAATCTGCACCAGCAGCGAATATGCGCGCGAGGCTTGCAACGGGCTCCAATCGCTCAACCAGACCTGGGCGCGCACCTTTGCGGAACAGGGCCTCGGCGACCGGTTCCAGCAGCCCACGCTCGACCTCTATGGCGGCGGCGGAGTGCGCACCGCATGCGGCAGCGGCAGTTCCTCCATGGGTCCGTTTTACTGCCCTGCCGACCAGACGATCTACATCGACACCAGCTTCTACGACACGCTCGAACGACAGCTTGGCGCGGGAGGAGACTTTGCCCGCTATTACGTGCTGGCGCATGAATACGGGCACCATATCCAGACGATTACCGGTATTTCCGGTCAGATCCGCAGTGCCCAGCAACAGAACCCGCGCCAGGCCAACCAGCTTAACGTACTGATGGAACTGCAGGCCGATTGCTATGCCGGCGTGTGGGCGGGCAAGAACCGCAACCTGATCGAGCCCGGCGATATCGAGGAGGGTATGCGGGCCGCCGCTGCCATTGGCGACGACCGGCTGACCCGGGGGCGTGTATCGGCTGAGAACTTCACCCACGGCACCAGCCAGCAGCGTAGCGACGCGCTGCGACTAGGCCTACAGGGCGACGATCGCGCCTGCGACCGGATCACCGCGATCGGCTGAGGGACAATCCGGACAAGCGAGAAGAAGGGCGCAGCATTTGGCGGCTGCGCCCTTCCTTTCGCGCTACGGGGCTCGGCGTACAGGCCCGAGTGTACGATCAGCCGCGTATGCTACGCTTCAGTTCGCGAATTTCGGCATCCAGGTCGCGCATAATCTCGCGGCGCGTTTCTTCCGACACACGATCGTCGGTTTCGATCCCGCGGCGGGCATTCTTGAGCGCCTTGAGAGCGAGGCGATCACCTGCGGTATCGCAGATATACATTACCGCCTTGTCGTCCTTGTGGATGGTAGTCACCGGGCTGTCGGGATAACGGCAACTTTCGATCACCTCCGGCACATGGTTCATGGCCAGTGCGACGCTCTCCTCGATCGCTTCGCCGAGCTCTTCTTCCCACTCACCTGCCGAAGCATAGACAACCGCACGCGCCTTGCTGTGTTCGGCCTCGTTCTTGGCATGCTGCACGCGGCCATCGGCCCATTGGAGACGTCCATCGGCCCATTGCTGGCGACCGCGTGCGAATTGAATGCGGCCCTCGACCCATTGCTTCCGCTCTTCCGAATATTCTGCCGAATGGTCTTCGCGCCTAGCGTGGGCCCGCTCGCGCATCCGGTGCGCTTCCTCGCGCAAGGCATGGGCGCGCTCGCGCGCTTCCGCAGCCTTTTCCCGGCGTTCCTCTACGCGCTCCTGCACCACTTCGGCCATGGCTTCGGTATCGAGAAACGCAAGCTCCGCTCGCCGAGCCACCGGCTGCTCGTCCTCGTAGCCGACCGGGTGGACCACTTCGGTCATTTCCGGAGCCGCACTGGCAAGCGCCGGGCTTGCGCCGACGTAGCAGATGCTGGCGGTCATCGGCAGCGCGAGGACGGCAGCGGCAACCGCTCCGCGCGCGGCGAAACGGCGACGGCGTGAATCATCGGTCATCGGCAGGCTGCGCAGCCGGTGGATGATCGACTTGTCGCCCAGCACCGGACAGGCCATCGGCGCCGCCAGCGCGGGTCGCGGAGCGATTTGCGGGCGGCGGGCGAAATCGGCGATGATCGCGGCATAGGCGGCGCGCTCGTCACGGCTGCGGCTGGCAACCACGCGGGCATCGCAGGCAGCTTCCTGGTCGCGGCGCATGGCGGTCCAGCCCATCCAGCCCAGCGGATTGAACCAGTGCACTGCGAACAGCGGCTGGATCAGCACGTTGACGAGGATGTCGTGGCCGCGGTGATGTTCGAGTTCATGCGCGATGGCGAGATCGCGGACCTGGCGTTCGCGGCTGACCATGAAACCGTCGGGCAAGGCCACGACCTTGTCGATCACGCCGAAAGCCATCGGACCGGATATCGCGGTGGTCTCGACCAGGCGGATATTGCCGACCTCGCCCACGGGGCGCGCATCCTCGAGCAATTCGCGGCGCAGCTCGCCATAGAGCCAGAAGCGCCGCCCCATGAAGAGGGCCGCACCGAGCAGCCACAGGATCACCAGCGGCGTCACAAGGTCGATCGGCGAATCCAGTGTGACCGGCGCGACCGGGGCGACGAATTCGGTATAGGAGAAACCGCTTTCGGCCGCCGGTGCCAGCGCAAGGTCGGAAACCACGGGTGCCGATGCAGGCGCGCTCTCGAGAAAGCCAGGCCGCATCCATGCGGGCAAGGTGACCGGTGGAAACAGCAGCCGCGCGAGTGGCAGGAACCAGAGCGCATAGGCCGCACCCGCGCCCAGGTGCTTTGCCACCGGACGGCGCAAGAGCAGCGCGAGACCGAGCAAGGCCCCGGTCCACACCAGCGTATCGAACAGGAACCAGTCCCAATATTCGCGAATAAGCTCGGTCATTTGCGCATCTCCCTCAAGAGCGCTTCGATTTCGGCGAGATCGTCCTCGGTCAGCGCTTCGCTCTCGGCGAGCTGCGCGAATAACGGCGCGGCGCGGCCGCCGAACAGGCGTTCGACCAGGCGGCGGCTTTCGCCCCCGACATAGTCGGCACGCGCGATCAGCGGGCGGTAGAGGAACTTGCGACCGTCGGGCTCGGTGCCGACCACTTCCTTCTGGACCAGACGGCTCAGCAGCGTCTTCACCGTGGGGATCGACCAGTCACGCTGCGCGCAGACCTGGTCGCAGACCTCGGCAGCGGAAATGGGGTTCTTGTCCCACAGCACTTCCATAACGGCGTGCTCGGCTTCGCTGATCCGCTCGCCCGGGGCGTTCTTGCGCTTGGCCATTTCCTACTCCTGATCCGACATGCGTAATTCTTCGATTACGTCTGTAGCCGAAACGACTACGCTTGTAAATCTGAAGCGTGGATGAATGGGCGGTAAAGGCGCTTGCTTATCGACCAACGACATATCAGTCTGGATGAATGACACGGATCGTCGCCGCACTGGCCCCGCTCGCCCTGTTCGTCTCGCCCTTGTCGGCGCAGGGGGAATCCCCGGCCAAGGAGCCGACCTTCGATACGCAGCTGGTCGTGATCGAGACCACAAAGGGCGACATCACCGTTTCGATCGAGACCGAACGCGCCCCGATAACGGCTGCCAATTTCCTGCGCTATGTCGACGAGGACCGCTTCGACGGAACCAAATTCTACCGCGCCATGCATCTCGACTGGGGCGAGCCGCCCAACGGGTTGCTGCAAGGCGGTACGCAGATGCATCCCGAACGCGTTCTCGATCCGATCGCGCATGAGCCGACCACTGTCACGGGGCTCAGCCATACCGACGGCGCCCTGTCGATGGCGCGGTACGATCCCGGCAGCGCGACGGGCGATTTCTCGATCATGATCAAGGACCAGACCGGGCTCGATGCCACGCCGGAATCGCCCGATCCCACTTTGCAATTGGGCTTCGCGGTATTCGGCTACGTGGTCGATGGGATGGACGTCGTCCACGCAATCCACGCCGCGCCGATCGATCCCGAGAAAGGCGAAGGCTGGATGAAAGGCCAGTTGCTGGCCGATCCGGTTGAGATCGTCGACATGCGGCGGATGGACGACCTGCCCGCGCAAAGCGACTAGCAGACTTCGGCGGTATTCTCCGGTGGCGGTCCGGGCGGCGTGCGCGCGGGATGCATGTGGAAGGGATCGGACTTCAGCTCGTGCCGGTCGCCATAGGCCTCCGCCAGCACGGCGTAAAGCTGCGGATCGTAGGCCCGAAGGTCGGTGTGGTTGAGGATCTGCCGACCGTCGAATGCCTGCAAGCGGTTCGAATTGAACCAGAACTGCGTACCTTCCGCCCAATACTCCTGTACCGTCGTGGTGGTGTATTCCTCGAACCACAGACTGTTCGCCAGCGCGTTGGCATAGGCGGCCTCGACGCGCGCATAGAGTGCAGGGTCCGCGCCCTCGATCGCGAAGAGCACATTGTGCGCGAATTCGTGGACGAAGATCGTCTCGCCGAAATAGCGGCTGATCGGCAGGCCGAGCACATCCTCTTCCGACCCGACCATGCGTTCGCCGCCGATGCCGCGCGCGCGTTCGTCCCAATATTCTCGCGCGGTCTTGGCCCCTATCCGCACGTCGTAATGCTTGATCTCGCAGCGTGTCAGCCGCGGATCGTCGCGCCCGGGCTTCGTCCAACCGGCGTTCTCGGGCAGGTCGAGCAGCGCCTCGTCGCGCGCGATCAGAGCGACGCGGTAATCGTTGGCGGCCAGCCATGCAGCGAGATCGGGACGATGCGCCAGCATCCCGCGCATCATGTCGCGCGCGGCAAACAGCGCCTCGTCGGGCACACGCGAAGAGGAGAGGATCGGGATGCCGTGCGCATCGACATGCTTTTGGTAGAACGGCGGCGCCCCCAGCCTTTCAGGCGGCGCACCGGCGGTGGTCGCACAGGATGCGAGCAAAGCTGCAAAGGCCATGACTGGAAGAAATCGCATCGGGAAAGCTAGTTCGCCGATGGCTCTTTCGCCAGGCGGCTTAACAGGATCGCGGTGCGCTGCGCCTGCCGCACAATCGAGCGCAGCTCGATCGTCTCGCCTTCGGCATGGCTGCCCCTGCCCGCGGGTCCCATCCCCGCCAGCCCGTCGACATAGGGTGCGACGAAGCTGATGTCGGCGGCCCCTCGGCGCGAGGGCGGATAGGGCTCCATCACCTCGCGCCCGAGATCGACATTGATAGCGTTCAACCTGTCGAGCAGCGCGCGGTTACCATCGGTCGGCGCCATTGGGGGATAGCGGAATTCGATTCTGATTTCGGCATCGGTGCCGGGCAAATTCCGGTCGACGATCGCGCGCATTGTCTCCGCCGCACGCTCATTCTGCTCGGGCGTCAGCGCGCGCAGATCGCCGCGCGCTACCGCGCTCGACGGGATGATATTGGTCTTCCCGCTGGTGGTGGCGGAAAGCGCGTCTGCGCCCAGTTCTGCCGGGGTACCGCCCGCCATGAAGCCGACGTTGTAGGTCAGGTTCTCTTCCGGCAGCTCGCGGCGGAAGCTGTCGAGAATGCGGGCCATTTCGTAAATCGCGCCGTAGCCCGCGTGATCGGAAAAGATGCCCGAACTGTGCCCGCTTGTCGCGCTGGTGGTCAGCGTCCAGCTGCCCGAGGAACGCCGCGCGATCGCACCCGCATCCTTACCATCGAGCACCGACAGCCCTTCGAAGCCGAGCGCGACATCGGCCCACTTGCCCGCCTCGACCAGGTCCGCGCGCGCCGCCTCGAGCGGCTCGCCCGCATCTTCCTCGTCGCCGGTCAGCGCGACCACGATATTCGCGCCATCGAGCGTGCCTGCCTCTTTCATGGCGCGCAGCGCGGCGAGGATCACCACGATGCCGCCCTTGTTGTCGACCACGCCCGGCCCCACCGCCCTGTCGCCCTCGCGCACGAAACCGGTGAAGGAGGAATCGGGTTCGAACACCGTGTCGAGATGCCCGATCAGCAACATCTTCGTGGTTCCGGGCGTGCCCTCATACCGGGCAAACAGATGCCCCGCCCGTCCGTTCGCCGACTGGTCGATCCACTCGACCGCGAACCCCAGCGTCTCGAACTCGGGCGCCAGCACATCGGCAACCGCCTTCACGCCCGCATGGTTGTGCGTGCCCGAATTGATGAGCGTAATTTCCTCGAGCAGCGCGACATCGGTCTCGAACCCGCTCTCCACGGTTTCGACGATGGCCTGCTCGGGCGCGGTGAGCTGGGCGGCAGCGGGGCAAGCGAAGGAGGCTGCAATTGCCAGCACGGGGAGAATGAAACGCATCGCGCGAATTGACGGTTTCGATCCCCGCAAGTCAACGCGTTTGCCGCAAATACTAAATTTTGGTATCGCTTGCGAATGGCCGCCAAGAATACCTCTATCGCCTTGGGCGAGCGCTTCGCGGAATACACCCGTAAGAAGGTCGAATCCGGCGAATATGCTTCGACCAGTGAAGTGATCCGCGATGCCCTGCGCCTGCATGAAGAACGCGCGCAGTTCCGTTCGAGGCTGCTGGAACGAATCGACCAAGGGCTGGCCAGCCCGATCGACGAAGATTTCGACATTGATCAATGGTTCGAGGGCGAATTCGGCAAGGAATGAGGAGACTCATTTATCGCACAGCGGCCTCGACCGAGTTGCGCCGTATCGCGCGTTATACGAAACGCGAATGGGGTGAGAAACAGGCCCGACGATATACGGAACGACTGCGCCAGCGAATCAAGGCGCTCCGCCGGTATCCGCTACGCTATCCGGAGGTCGCCGAAAGGGCGGGCATCCGGGAAATGCGCTGCGGCCAGCATCTGGTCTTCTACCGCGTGTCAGACGAGGCAATCGAGATCGTCAATATCGTGCATGTGGCGCGGGATTGGGAGGCGTTGGTCTAGAGAAACTCTTCTTCCAGCGATTCGATCATAAAATTCAGCGCTTCAATCCGAGTCAAAAGGGCCTTCGCATCGTCGGCTTCAATCGCATGATCGTGATGAAGCGCCTCATTTAGTGCGTCCTGAAGATCTCGACGCAACACCCTTTTTCCATATGCAATTTCGTCCAAAGTCCGACGTTGACGCAACGACAAGTCACCAAAACGCTCTAGCTCGCGAAAATCAAGGCGATCCAGTTCACGCCTTACTTCCCATTCTGCGTCGTTGAAATCGATCAAAACATCCCGGATATCATCCTGCTCGGATCGACGCCCTTCTGCTAGATTTCTGAGTATCTTTCTGGTGCCGCGAGGGGTGAAATAAATTCTTCGAAGTGACTGAATGACCGGCTTCAACCGACGCCTATTGTGGCGCGACTCCCTCGCCAGTTCCGCCACGCTCGATGCGAGGCTGATTGCACTGGTCGCGCTCTCAATGGCTCCAGGAACTGGCAATCACACCCCCATATCAGTAAACCCGCTTCTTCGGCTCGATGTACTTCACATCGTCGGTCAGCGTGTATTCGTGGACCGGGCGGTAGTCGATCTTCACACCGCCGCCGTTTCCGCCCCAGCCGTCGAACCAGGCGATGGTGTGCTTCATCCAGTTGGCATCGTCGCGATCGGGGAAGTCCTCGTGCGCGTGGGCGCCGCGGCTTTCCTTGCGGTTCTCGGCCGATGCCATGGTGACATTGGCCTGCGCCATGAGATTGTCGAGTTCGAGCGTCTCGATCAAATCGCTGTTCCAGATCAGCGAGCGGTCGTGGACCTTCACGTCCTCCATGCGCTTGTTGATCTGCTTCAGGTTCTCGACACCCTCGGCCATCAGCTTGCTGTCGCGGAACACCGCCGCGTGGCGGGTCATGGTCTTCTGCATGTCCGCGCGCAGCGCCGCGGTGGGCGTGCCGCCGTCGGCGTGGCGGAAGTGGTCGAGACGGGTAAGCGAAAGCTCGGCGCTGTCCTTGGGCAGCTCATCATGGCTGGTGCCCGGCTTGATCAGTTCCTTGAGGCGATGGCCGGTCGCGCGACCGAAGACCACGAGGTCGATCAGCGAGTTCGAGCCGAGGCGGTTCGCACCGTGGACCGAGACGCAGGCCGCCTCGCCCACCGCGAACAGGCCGGGGACGATCTTTTCGGGATCGTTCGCGTCGCCCGCCATCACTTCGCCGTGATAGTTACAGGGGATGCCGCCCATGTTGTAGTGCACGGTCGGGGTGACCGGGAGCGGTTCGCGGGTCAGGTCGACGCCGGCGAAAATCTTGCCGCTTTCGGTAATGCCCGGCAGGCGCTGCGCGAGCACGTTGGGGTCGATGTGATCGAGGTGGAGGTAGATGTGGTCCTTCTCGGGGCCCACACCGCGGCCTTCGCGCATTTCGAGCGCCATCGAACGCGAGACGACGTCGCGGCTGGCGAGGTCCTTAGCGCTGGGCGCATAGCGCTCCATGAAGCGCTCGCCCTCGGAATTGGTGAGGTACCCTCCCTCGCCGCGCGCACCTTCGGTGATGAGCACGCCCGCGCCGTAGATGCCGGTCGGGTGGAACTGGACGAATTCCATGTCCTGCAGCGGCAGGCCTGCGCGCAGAACCATGCCGCCGCCGTCTCCGGTGCAGGTGTGGGCCGAAGTCGCGGTGAAATAGCAGCGGCCATAGCCGCCGGTCGCCAGAACCACCGCCTTCGAACGGAAGCGATGGATCGTACCGTCATCGAGGCACATGGCGATCACGCCGACGCACTCGCCGTCCTTCATGATCAAGTCGAGCGCGAAATATTCGATGAAGAAGTCCGCATCGTATTTCAGGCTCTGCTGGTAGAGCGCGTGCAGCATGGCGTGGCCGGTACGGTCGGCCGCGGCACAGGTGCGCTGCACCGGCGGGCCTTCGCCCATGTTCTGCATGTGGCCGCCGAAGGGGCGCTGGTAGATCGTGCCGTCGTCGTTGCGGCTGAAGGGCACGCCCGCGTGCTCCAGCTCGTAGACCGCCTGCGGGGCTTCGCGCACGAGATATTCGATCGCGTCCTGGTCGCCGAGCCAGTCCGAACCCTTGACGGTATCGTACATGTGCCACGACCAGTGGTCGGGCGTGTTGTTGCCGAGGCTGGCGGCGATGCCGCCCTGCGCGGCGACGGTGTGCGAACGCGTGGGGAAGACCTTAGTGATATTGGCGGTCTTGAGGCCGCTTTCGGCCGCACCCATGGTGGCGCGCAGGCCGCTGCCGCCCGCGCCGACGACGACCACGTCATAAGTGTGGTCGGTAATCGGGTATTCGCGGCCGTTGATGCTGAAAGTATCGCTGTGGGCCATCAGGCGGCTCCTCCAAGCGCGAGGCGGGCGATCGAAACGAGGCCGAAGGCGCCGCCGCCGATGGTTGCAAGGTTGAGAAGGGCGAGAGTGCCGAACTTGGTTCCGGCGTCGTGGACATAGTCTTCGATCAGCACCTGCAGGCCGAGGCGCGCATGCCAGAAGACCGAAACGATCAGCAGCGCCAGCGCGGTCGCGGGCAATGTCTGCGAGGCCCAACCGGTGACGGTAGCGAAGGAATAGTTCGGCAGCAGTGCGAGGCTGATCGCGAGGAAGAGCATCAGCACCAGATTGCCGATGGCGGTGAAGCGCTGCACCAGCCAGTGATGCGCGCCTTCATGCGCCGAGCCGAGCCCGCGCACGCGTCCGATGGAGGTTCCGTTACCCATGTTCAGTCAGCTCACTTGAGAAGGACGAGGGCCCAGAAGCCCGCGGTGAGGAGGATGCCGAGCAGCGGCGAGAGGATCGACCAGGTCTTGTTGGTGTCGAGCTCGTAACCGGCACCGATGTCGAGGACGAAGTGGCGAAGGCCGCTCATCATGTGCGTGAAGAAGGCCCACGACAGGCCCACCAGCACGACCATGCCCAGCGGCGAGCCCATGACCATTTCGAAGGTCGCGTATGCCGCGGGACCCGCTGCCATCGCGCCCAGCCACCACAGCAGCACCCCCAGCCCGACGATAGCAAGACCGTCGCCAGTGATGCGGTGGAGGATCGAGACCGCCATGTGCGGTCCCCATTTCCATATCTGAAGGTGCGGTGCGATCGGGCGGTTGGCCATGCGTTTCGTCCGGTAGAAGAGATTGGAACGCCTCCCTTAGCGATATGACAGTGTGTGACAAGGCGCGCGGCCTCGACAAGCTGCGCAAATTTTTCGAAGGGTGTTTGCATGACATGCATCCTCCTCACCGGCTCCAGTCGCGGAATTGGCGCGGCGGCCAAGACCGCACTTGAAGCGCGCGGCGCGAAGGTCGTCGGCCAGGCGACCAGGAGCAGCACCATAGACACGGTGCCCGCCGATTTCACCGAACCGGGTGCGCCGCAGGAATTGTGGCTCGCGGCCCTCGCCCGGTCCGGCGGCGCGATCGATGTGCTGGTCAACAATGCCGGCCTGTTCGATCCCAATCCGATCGAGCGATCGGACATCGAGTGGCTCGATGCCTGGGAAGACACCATGCGGATAAATCTGACCGCTGCCGCGCAGCTCAGCCGTTTCGCGGTGAAGCACTGGCAGGAACGCGGCGTGCCGGGGCGCATCGTCCATGTTGCCAGCCGGGCGGGCCATCGCGGCGATTCGCCCGCGCATTGGCACTATGCGGCGAGCAAGGGCGGAATGCTGGCGATGCACAAGACCATCGCGCGCCAATATGCCAGCGAGGGCATATTGAGCTTCGCGATCACGCCGGGCTTTACCGACACGTCGATGGCGGGAGACTATCTCGAAAGCCGGGGCGGCGCAGGGCTGCTCGCCGACATCCCGCTCGGCCGTGTCGCCGAGCCGGAGGAAATCGCCAAGCTCATCACCTTCTGCGCGCTCGATGCACCGCCGAGCATGACCGGCGCGACGCTCGATGCCAATGGAGCCAGCTATGTCCGTTAGAGTGAATTGCGCGCTGGCTCTGACTGCGCTGCTTACCGCCTGCGCCCCGCCGATCCAGCGGCCCGATCCGCTGCCCGAGCCCGAACGCGTCTCGCCGCAGCAATGGGCGGCCGGCTGCACGAAATGGGACGATTGGGAAAAGCCCGCCCCGCCCTATCGCATACATGGATCGACCTATTACGTCGGCACCTGCGGCATTTCGGCGATCCTTGTCGCAGGCGAGCAGGGCCACGTGCTGATCGATAGCGGGACCGAGGCAGGCGCCAGAGTCGTTCTCGACAATATCGGCAAGCTCGGCTTCCGTCCCAATAAGGTTGCCAGCCTGCTGCACAGCCACGAACATTTCGATCACACCGGCGGACACGCGCTGATCAAACAAGCCAGCGGCGCGCATGTCGTCGCCTCGCGCAGAGCGGTCGAGGTCCTGAGAACGGGCGAATCCGACCCGCAGGATCCGCAATTCGGCATGCACGATGCCATGCGCCCGGTCGGTGTCGACGTGGTGGTCGAGAATGGCGACACGGTCCGCACCGAAACCGCCACGCTGACCGCCCTCGCCACGCCCGGTCATTCGCCCGGTGCGCTGAGCTGGACATGGCAATCCTGCGATGCAGCGGGGGACTGCCTCGATATCGTCTATGCCGACTCGCTGTCGCCGGTCAGCGGCGATGCCTATCGCTTTTCGGACCATCCCGACTATGTCGCCGCCTATCGCGCCGGGCTGCAAACCTTGCGCGAGGTAGACTGCGACCTGCTGCTCACGCCGCATCCCTCCGCCAGCAAGATGGTCGAACGCGCGGCCGGGGGATCGCTGGTCGGCGGGATGAGCTGCACGCGCTATGCCGATGCCGTCGAAGCCCGCCTCGACCAGCGCCTCGCCAAGGAACTCGCCGGTGGGTGACGCCTGGAAAATCCATGCCGAGGTATCCAAATCGGTCGCCAGGGCGGCGCTGGTCGCGCATGAGGATGCGCTCGACTGGCCCGTCGAATGGGTGGTCACCGGCATGGAAGTCGCCGACCATCTGCCCGACGAATGGACTTTCGAAGTCTATCTCGACCGCAAGCCCAAACCGGCCGATCTCAAGCGCGTGGCCGCGCTGTTCGAAGGCACGCCTCCCGCCCTTTCGGTAGAGAAACTGCCCGACACCGACTGGGTGACCGAAAGCCAGAAAGGCGTCGATCCGATCCGAGCGGGTCGCTTTCACGTCCGCACGCCAGAGCATGAAGCCGATCCGGCGATGGTCGATTTCGTCATTCCGGCGAGCCAGGCGTTCGGCACCGGACAGCACGAGACGACGGCGGGCTGCCTCGCCATACTCGATCTGATGAAGCGCGAGGGCGTGGTCGCGCGCAACCACGTCGATATCGGCACGGGAACCGGCCTGCTGGCCTTTGCCGCCATGCACCTCTGGCCGAACGCCACGGCCACCGCATCGGATATCGATCCGGTCTGCGCGGAGGTGGTGCGCGACAATATGGCGACCAATGCCATTACCGAGGGCGACGGACCGGGCGAACTGACCATGGTGATCGCCGACGGAATGGAGGATCCGCTTCTCGCGCTGCGCGCCCCATACGATCTGTTCATCGCCAATATCCTTGCCGGGCCGCTGGTGGAGCTTGCGCCTTCCTTCGCCGAATCGATCGCACCGGGCGGCAACCTGCTGCTTGCCGGCCTGCTCGAAACGCAGGAGAGCCGCGTGCGCCGCGCCTACCGCGCGCTCGGCTTCCGTCTGTCGCGCAAGCTGGTCAATGGCGACTGGTCGATCCTGTGGCTGCGCAAGAGCCGCGTACGATGAGGCACTGGCGGCGCTGGCTCGCAGGGCTGGTCGCCCTCCCCGTCGCCCTCGTGGCGATCTTCCTCCTGACTGCGTGGATCGGCAGCAGCATACCGCGCAATGCGGGATGGACCGAACCGGAAGAGGGTATCACCATCATGGTGGAGACCAATGGCGTCCATACCGGGATCGTCATGCCGGTGGTCAGCCCGGTCAAGGATTGGCGGACGACCTTCCCCTCCGCCGGTCAGGCGCGTTTCGACGGGCAGATGCCAACGCATGTCGCGATCGGATGGGGCGAGAAGGAGGTATTTCTCAACACGCCGACCTGGGGCGATCTCAAGCTGAGCACTGCGCTGCGGATCGCGCTGTTCGGCGGAGAGGGACTGATGCGCGTTGGCCATTACGTGCGCCCGGCGACGAGCGAGTACCACCGCCCGCTTACCCTCCGGCGCGAGGAATATGCCCGGCTGGTCGAGCAGGTCGAGGCGGCATTGCCGCCGCTTGCTGCGGGTGAAACCCGTATCACCTATGACAGCTTCGAGCGCGGCGCGCGCAATTACGATGCACTCGGCCGCTATACGCTGACGAACACCTGCAACCAGTGGGTCGGCGACGTGCTCGCCCATGCGGGGATCGAGATGGGGCTGTGGACGCCGCTCGCAGGCGGCGTGATGCGCTGGATACCCGATACGCGCCCTCGCCTCGATCGCCGGGCAGGAAGCGGTCCGTAAGCGGGCACGGTGCTTCGTTCACAACTGCGTGTGGGCGGAAATTGGCTATGGTTTCGCGCTGCGCGAAGGGGCGGCGGGTCCGGCGACTGAACCGCTCGAGGCCTGATCGCCATATTGCGCCGCATCGTAGCGCGCCACGGCACGAACCACTTCCTGCATCATTTCCATCCGCAGCGGAGTGGGCTCGCGCGTGCGGGCAATCATCACTGCGATGGCGTAGCTGCGTCCCTCGGGCGAAGTGACCAGTCCGACATCGTTATAGCCCGACTGCTCGCCATCGAAGAACTGGCCGGTGCCGGTCTTGTGGCGCACCAACCAATCCTCGGGAGCTCCCGCCTTGAGCCTTTGCGGTCCGCTCTTCGTCCGCGATAGCGCGCCGAGCAGCAGGCTGGTCGAGGAATTCGACAGCAAATTGCCCCGGTACAGGCGCGCAAGCGCCTCGACGATCGCCACCGGAGGCGCACCATCCACCGGATCGGCGAGATAGGTCTCGAACGCCTCGCGCCGCCGCGCATCGGGCACGCGATCGCGTGCCTCGAAGAAGGCCGGGCCCTGGGCATAGGATTGGCGCCAGTCGAGTCCCGCGATCGCGCTTTGCTTGCTCCGCTCGTCGGTGCCGAAGCGAATGCTCGAAAGGCCGTGACCATCGAGGAAATCCTGTACCGCCTCTGGTCCGCCGATCCGGCGCAGGATGCGGTCGTTCGCAGTATTGTCGCTTTCGGCGATGGCGCGTTCGATCAGGTCGGCGTAGTCGGAGGCGAAGCGGCCGTCGCGCCGCACGATATCGCGGATCGGCTGGTAGAAGACCGTGAGGTCGCGAGCGCGGATCTCGACCCGTTCGGTGAGGTCCAGCCGCTTCTCGTCGACCTCGTCCAGCGCGGTCATCGCCACCCACAGCTTGCTCACACTCTGCTGCGGGAAGGCTTCAAGACCGTTGAAATGCAGCGTCCGGCGAGCCTCCATGTCGCGCACTGCAATCCCGGCATGGCCGGCAAATGTGCTTCCGATCCGGCTGAGTTCGCGATCGAGCCGCTGCTGCGCGGGGCTCAGTTCGGGGCCTTCGGCCTCTTCCACAGCCTGCTCGACCAGCGGATCGCTCCCAGCCGCCGGCTGCAGACGCGGCAGCCACACGACGAGCAGCGCCAGCAGGAGAACGGGAACGAGGATCAGCAGAAAGCGAAACGACAGGGTCACACCCAAACAACGCCCTGTTCTGGCGAGGTTCCTCGGCGTCAGGCGAGCCCGGCTGCTGCGACCGATTCACCTGCCAGCGGACGTCCCACATCGAGCATCGCGCGAACACGTTCGGAAAACATCAGATTGCCTTGCGGGAAATGCTTGCGATGGATTTTCATCAGTTCGTCCAGATGGTGCTGGTCGAGACTGCTGCAGAATTCCGGCCCCAGCGCGCTCTTGCCGAAATGCGGGCGCGTGGCGGGCTCGTAATGCATCACCAGCCGCTGGAGCCGCTCGAGCCAGGCATAGTCGCGCGGGTCGGCGAACAGGTCGATCGCAGCCATCGACCGGCGCGCATTGGCGGCGAAATGCGGCCCCGCCTCGCCGGGCAATTCGCGCACCGAGACGATCCCCTTGAGAAAGAACCCCAGATCGCGCAGCGCATCCGCCTCGCGGATGATGTATTTCACCACCGCAGGCGCCTTCTCCAGCGGCACGAAGAAGGCGAGGTTGTAACCCGTGTAGGTAGTCGAAAAGAGCCCGCGCGTAATGCTCGGCGCGCGATTTTCCTTCAGCCCGGGCTTGGGATCGTAGAGATAGTCGAGGTCGCCAGGATCGGTGATCACGCGCTCGCTCTGCTTGAGATCGAGCCAGTCGATGAACCGCTGCAGCGGGCGGCGCAGCCACGGCAGGAACTTGTCGAACTTGTAGTAACGCTTGAGAAACCACTTGGCGAACCAGCCGCTGCCGCCCTTGGCTTCCGGATGCGCGGGCGGTTCCTGCCCCTTGTCGCACTCGGCCAGCGCGTGGAGCATGATTACCGGATCGTCCTTGTCGGTATAGGGCAGGACCGCCCAGTTCGCGGCGATCGAGCCTTGTTTGAGCTCGTCCAGTTTCGACAGCCGGCTCATCGAGCTGACCGAGACATAGGGTTCGAGCGGCTTGGTCTCGAGCACCAGCTCGACGATCGGCGCGATCGTGCCGAAGGACAGCGCGACATAGGCGAAATCGGGTTCGCCGCGCTTCAGCGTCACCCGTTGGCCCGCGCCGTCGAGGAAAGTCAGCTCGACGATGCTGTCGGCCATCACCGCGCGCGGGCCAAAACCGTGCGTTCCGGTCGCCAATGCGCCGATGACCGACTGTTCCATGTAATTGCCCGAATTGTGCAAGCCGCGGCCATGCTCATCGCGCAGATAGAGTTTGAGATCGCGCACCGAGACCGAAGCGCCCACGCGGACGGTTTCGGTTGCCGGGTCGTAGGACAGCGTCGTCAGCCCGCCCTCGCGCATCATCATCGCGGTGACGCCGGGCACCACCTGCACGCCATTGTAGGAATGCGATTTGCCCACGCAGCTGAACTTCCCCTCGCGCAACAACTCGGCGAGCCGCGCCTCGTCGGCGGGAACGCGTGCCTCGGTCTCGCAGCGGAAGACGTTGATCCACGAACGGATCCAGCGCTTCCCCTCGGTCCCTATGGCGCGCGCATCGGCGCGGCGCTCGCTCCTGCTCAGATTGCTCCCGATCATGGCGTACCCCCTGCCAAGCCCCTGTGATCGCACCATAACCATCTATACCAGCAGAAGCGAGGATAGGAACGACATGGTGCGAGGCTGGAACCAAGATGCCGCCCCGGCACTGGGAAAGAAACACATCCTACAGGAGATTGCATGTCGAAGACCCTGCTCATCACCGGCGCTTCGAGCGGGATCGGCGCCGCAACCGCACGCGCCGCCGCGGCGGACGGCTGGAACGTCGCGCTGCTCGCCCGTTCGAAAGACAAGCTGGAAAAGCTCGCCGGCGAGATCGGCGAGGCCGCGCTGGCTCTGCCCTGCGACATCACCGATCACGACGAATTGAACGCTGCGATCGAGAAAGCCGCCGCGCACTTCGGCAGCCTCGACGCGGTTTTTGCCAATGCCGGCACCGGCGTATCGAACCCTGGGATCGAAAAGGGCAATCCCGACGAATGGCACGCCATGATCCATCTCAACGTGCTCGCGGTGCTCACCACCGCGCATGCCACACTGCCGCATCTGCGCAAGACCAGGGGTCAGTTCGTCGTCACCGGCTCGAAGGCCGGACGCGACCATCTGAAAGGCTCGGTCTATGGCGCGACCAAGTGGTTCGTGCAGGGCTTTGCGGGCAACCTCGCCGAGGAGATGCGCGAATGGGGCGGTCGCTGCACGGTCATCACGCCGGGAATGGTCGACACACCCTTCTTCGACGAGCCCAAGCCCGACAAGATCCAGCCCGAGGATGTCGCGAACGCGGTGGTCTTCGCGCTGTCGCAGCCGGGCACGGCGGCGGTGCGCGAAGTGCACATCATGCCCAACGACTGATCAGCGGCTCAGCGCATCCTCGAGCGTCTGCAAGGCAGCGCGGGTGAATGCCTCCATATTGGCGATCCGGTCGTCGCTGCCGGTCTCGGTCACGCGGGTGAACTCGAAGCCGTCGGGCCCGACCACCGCCGCACAACTGCGGCCTGCAGGCGCACCGCTGGGGTGGTTCGACCCGCCGACCGAGCCGCTTTCGGCGAGACCCCAGGCGGCGCCGAAATTGTCGCGGATCGCGCGCGCCTGCAGCAGCGCGTAATCCTCGCTCGCACCGCGCATGCCCGCATAGGCTTCGCGCGGGAGGTCGAACAGTACGTCGCGGGCGCGAAAGGAATAGACCACGCCGCCCCCGACGAAGAAATCGAGCGCGCCGGGCACCGTCAGCAGCGAGGCGGCGATCAGCCCGCCGGTCGCGCCATCGGCCACCGCGATCGTCTCGCCGCGGTCGCGCAGCAGCCCTGCGATGCGCGCGGCCTGCTCGTGCGTTTCGGCAATCATCCTCTGGTGCCGCGCAGCGTCAGGCCGATACCGAAGAGGATCTCGACCACCGCTACCTGCAGCGTGACCGATCCGGGCAGCGGCAGGAAATGATAGATCGCGGCGAAACCGAGCAGCGTGATGACGGCGCCAAGCAGCCAGAAGGCCTTGTCGCCATAGGCCGTCTTGAAGGCGAAATAATGCGTGCCGACCATGATCGCGGCGAGCGGCATGACCAGTTCGGGCGCATGGTCGAGAAACAGGAAGGCGGCGAACAATCCGGCGATCATTGCGATGGTCGATTCCATGACCAGCGGCCCGCCGGGGTTGCCCTTTTGCTCGCCCGCGCGGCGCAGCAGTGCACGATTGGCGAACAGCGCGAGCGGATAGATCAGCATTCCGCCGAAGAAGAGCACGGCGAAGCCGGTCGGGATGCCGCTGCGGCTTTCCGCGAACCATGCGGCGAGCCAGACCAGGCCCGAAATCAGCACCCCCGGCCCGCCATCGGTATAGGCACGGCGCAGGTCGGCCTGCGCATCGACGATCAACATATCTGGAAATTCCCCCTGGATTGAGCGACTATCCGGCCGCTTTCACGATCTCGGCCCAACCGGCCTCGTCGATCACTTCGATCCCGAGTTCGGCGGCCTTTTTGAGCTTGCTGCCCGCACCCGGCCCGGCGACCAGCAGGTCGGTCTTCGAACTGACCGAGCCGCTGGCCTTGGCGCCCAGGCGTTCGGCCTGCGCCTTGGCCTCGTCGCGGCTCATCGTCTCGAGCTTGCCGGTAAAGACCACGGTCTTGCCGCTGACCGGGCTTTCCTTCGTCTCCACCTCGTAGCGGGGCGGGTCGACGACGCCCTTGCCCGGTTCCTCACCGATCAGATCGTTCCAGACGGTGCGATTGTGCTCTTCGTGGAAGAAGTCGGCGAGTGCATGGCCGACCGCGGTCCCGATGCCATCGGTGCGGACCTCGAATATCCTCTTCACCGCTTCGGTCATGCGGGTGTTGAAGGGGCTTTCCTTCTCGTCCTCACCGCGCGGATTGTCCGACCGGTAGGCATCGAATTCACCCGCCTTTCGCGGCAACAGGCGGATATCGCCCAATCCCTTCATCAGATCGCGCGCGGTGACCGCGCCGACATGGCGGATACCGAGGCCGAACAGCAGCCGCGCAGCATCCGGTTCGCGCCGGGCTTCCACAGAAGCCAACAGGTTGTCCACAGACCGCTCCTTCCACCCGTCGAGCGCGAGGATGTCCTCGCGGCGCTGCTTGAGGCGGAAAATGTCGGCGGGGCTTTCGAGCCAGCCGAGCGCGAAGAACTGGTCGATCGTCTTCTCGCCCAGCCCGTCGATGTCGAGCGCCCCGCGCGAGACGAAATGTTTCAGCCTTTCAGTGCGTTGCGCGGGACATATGAGACCGCCTGTGCACCGCACGTCGACCTCGCCCTCCTCCGCCACCGCCTCGCTGCCGCATTCGGGGCAGCGGTCGGGGAAGACGAAGGGTTCTCGGGTTTCGTCGCGTGTGAGGTTATCCACAAGCTGTGGAATAACGTCGCCCGCACGCTGGACGACCACGCGATCGCCCGGGCGCACGCCCAACCGCGCGATCTCGTCGCGATTGTGCAGCGTGACATTGGTCACCGTCACCCCGCCCACCAGCACCGGCGCGAGACGACCCACCGGCGTCAGCTTGCCCGTGCGCCCGACCTGGATATCGATGCTCTCGAGCGTGGTCTCCGCCTGCTCGGCCGGAAATTTGTGCGCCAGCGCCCAGCGCGGTGCCTTGGCGACGAATCCGAGGCGCTGCTGGTAGTCGAGCCGGTCGACCTTGTAGACGACGCCATCGATCTCATAAGGCAGCGTCGCGCGCTGCGCAGCGATCGTCTCGTAATGCGCGAGGATGTCGCCTGCGCTGTCGAAACGGGCGAACAGCGGCGAGACGGGCACACCCCAGCGCTCGATCCGGCGCACGACCTCCTCCTGGCTCTCACCCGGCACATCGGACGCCGCGCCCCAGCCATGCGCCCAGAACTTGAGCGGTCGCTGCGCGGTTACGCTGGCATCCTTCTGCCGCAGCGATCCGGCGGCGGCATTGCGCGGATTGGCGAATTGGCGGATCTTGGACGGGTCGAACTCCTCGCCCTTCTCCTCGGCCAAGGCGCGCGCATCGTCCATCAGCCGCGCATTGAGCGCCTCGAAATCGGCGCGGGCCATATAGACCTCACCGCGAATCTCGAACACCTCCGGTGCATCGCGATCCAGCTGCTGCGGGATATCCGCGATGTGCGCGACATTGGGCGTCACGTCCTCGCCCACCTGTCCGTCGCCGCGTGTGGCGGCGCGAACCAGCCGGCCTTGTTCGTAGCGCAGCGAGCAGGACAGCCCGTCGATCTTGTCCTCGGCGGTGAAGGCTACCGGATCGTCTTTGGACAGCGACAGGAACCGCCGCACGCGCGCGACCCATTCCTCGACCTCCTCGGCATTGAAGGCATTGTCGAGGCTCATCATGCGAACCTCGTGGCGAACCTTGGAAAGCGGCGAGGCGGATGCGGTGTGCCCGACCTTCCGGCTGGGCGAATCCGCGCGCACCAGATGCGGAAACGCCGCCTCCAGCTCCGCATTGCGCCGCACCAGCGCATCGTATTCGGGGTCCGAAATCTCGGGCGCATCCTCGGCATGATAGAGCCGGTCGTGCTTCGCGATCGCCTTCGCCAGCCGCATCAATTCGTTGGCGGCTTCGGCCTCGGTGATGTCGAGCGCCATCAAAAAGCCCCTTCTTCTTCAGAGGAGGGGGTTTGGGGGTGGTGATTGGACCCGCTCGGCCAGCGATCCGCAGTTTCGTCGAGCACGCTTTTCAACTTCTCCAGCACCCCATCGAGATTTCGTATCACCTGATGGTTGGTAAACCTCAGGGTCGTAAAGGCATGGTCGCGAAACATCGCCATATCGCGTTTCGTATCCTCTTCGGGATCGTGGGTATCGCCGTCCACTTCGATCACCAGCCCTTTGGCCGGGCAGAAGAAATCGACGATCCGGTTTCCAATCACGACCTGGCGCCTGAATTTGAAACCACCCAACCTGCTGCCACGTAACTCCTGCCACAAGCGCCGCTCGGGTTCTGGCATGTCGCGGCGCATACGCGCGGCTCTGGCCCGCAGCGTCTCTGGCGAGACGCCACCACCCCCAACCCCCTCCTCTGAAGAAGAGGGGGCTTTGGGAGCGCCCATCACACCCCCTCCAGCAGCCGGTCGGCCTGCGCGCGCGCTTCGGGCGTGACCTCGGCGCCGCTCAGCATCCGTGCGATCTCTTCCTGGCGGCCGGCTTCGTCGAGCAGCGCGACGCTGGTCTTGGTCACCGTCCCGTCGGAGCTTTTGGCGATCATGTAATGCGTGCGTCCGCGCGCGGCGACCTGCGGGCTGTGGGTGACGGCGAGCAATTGCCCGTCGGCCGAAAGCCGCGCGAGCCGCTCGCCGATCGCGCTGGCGACCGCGCCGCCGACACCGCGATCGATCTCGTCGAAGATCACCGTCGCCGCCCCGCCCTGTTCGGCCAGCGCAACCTTCAGCGCGAGGATGAAGCGCGACAATTCGCCCCCGCTCGCAATCTTGGCGAGCGGCGCGAAATCGGCACCCGGATTGGTCGCGATGAGGAATTCGACCGCGTCCATCCCATGCGCGCCCCACTTGTCCTCGGGCAATTCTGTCACCGCCGTCCTGAATCGCGCGGCATCGAGCTTGAGCGGGGCGAGCTCGCGCGCGACCGCCTCGTCGAGCCGCAACGCCGCCGCCACCCGCGCGCCATGCAGCGCCTCGGCCTCGGCGCGATAGCGCGCTCCCGCATCCTTCGCCGCCGCCTCGAGCGCGTCGAGCTGCGCCTCCCCACCCTCGATGCTTTCGAGCGCCGCGCGCATCTCGCGCATCCTGGCGGGCAGTTCGTCGACTTCGCAGCGGTGCTTGCGGGCCAGCGCGCGCAATTCGAACAGCCGCGTTTCGGCGGCTTCCAGCTCTGCCGGGTCGTGGACCAGCGCCTCGGCTGCCGCCTCTAGCCTGTCCTCCGCCTCGCCCGCCTCGATCACGGCCCGGTCGAGCGCGGCGAGCGCTTCGGCGAGCAGCGGGTGTTCGGGCGCGATCCGGTCGAGCCGCCGCGCCGCCACGCGTAAGCTCGCGAGCGGCGAATCCGAGCCTTCCCACAGGTGACGCAATTCCTCCAGATCGCCCGAAAGCTTCTCGCCCTTCTGCATGTCCGCGCGGGTTTCGGCGAGCCGCGCTTCTTCGCCGGCCTTGGGTTCGAGCGCGGTCAGTTCGGAAAGATGCGCGAGCAGCAGGTCCTGGTCGGCCTTGGCCGTTTCGACCGCCTCGCGCGCTTCGGCAAGCGCATCCTCGGCCTTGCGCCAGGTGGCCCACGCAGCCGCCAGCCGGGCGGTGTCGGCCCCGGCGAACCGGTCGAGCAGCGCACGGTGGCCGCGCGGATTGACGAGCCCGCGGTCGTCGTGCTGGCCATGGAGTTCTACGAGATACCCTGCCATTTCGCGCAGCAGGCCGACGCTAACCGACTGGTCGTTGACGAAGGCCTTGCTCTTGCCGTCGGCCTTCAATTGCCGCCGCACGATCAGCGGCTCGCCCTCCTCGATCGCGATATCGGCATCGTCGAGCAGATCGGCCAGGCCGCGCGGCAAATGGTTGAATTCGAAGGTCGCGGTGACGCTGGCCTTGTCCTCGCCGTTGCGCACCAGCCCGCTGTCGGCACGGTTGCCGAGGACGAGGCCGAGCGCGTCGAGCAGGATCGACTTGCCCGCACCTGTTTCGCCCGTGAGCACGCCGAGCCCGCGCCCGAAGGCAAGGTCGAGCGCCTCGATCAGCACGATGTTGCGGATGGATAGCCGGGTCAGCATGCCGCTGCTTCCTAGCCAATGCCGCACCTCAAGTCAGCATGTCGCGAACGGCAATCGACAAGCTTGGTTGCCGAACAATCTTCTGCGCGCATAAACGTCGAATTAGCATTTGGCGCAATAGGACCGTCAGGTGAGCTTGGGACGCACTATCGTCGGCCTGCTTGGGCCGGACATCCCCGCGCATCTGCGCGAGGATTTCACCATGCTCACGGCGCATCACATGCGCGGCCAGGCGCGGCTGCTGTTCGCCGGTTTCATTCTCAGCCTGCCGATGGCGGTCTACGGGGCGAGCCCGGGTGCCGGCCCACTGGTCGCCTATGGCCTGCCGCTGGTCATTTTCGCGCTGTGTACGCTCGGCCTCGTCGTGCTCCACGATCCCGCCCGATACGAAGAAAGCAACGCGGATGCGCGCAAGGCCATCGGTCTGGTGTGGCAATTGTGCCTGGCAACCGCGACCATCGGCAGCATCTGGTGCATCGCCAGCTGGGCAAGCGCGCCGGTCGAGACGCGCATCTATTATCCCGCGATCATGTCGCTGGGCGCCCTTACGCTGGGCTATTGTCTGACCGCAGCCCGCGGTGTCGGCCTGTCGGTGCTGCTGGTGACGCTAGGCCCTGCGGCCGTCGTGCTGGCCTCGACCGGCGAGCCGATGAACCTCGTCCTCGGAATTTCGATGGTGCTGGCGATCGGGTTCCAGGTAACGATGATGAAACGGCATCAGAGCCTCCTGTTGAACCTCGTCGAGGAGCGCTACAATTCCGCTCGCCTGGCACGCCGCGATCCGCTTACCGGCCTGTCCAATCGCCGCGCGCTGATGGAGCGGTTCGAAGATCTTGCCGCGCGGGAGCGAAGAGTACGCCTGATGGTGGTCGACATCGATCGCTTCAAAGCGATCAACGACCGCTACGGCCACGATGTCGGCGACGAAGTGCTGCGCGCCTTTGCCCAACTCGTGCAGATCCATGCACGCGGCGGAATCTGTGCCGCAAGACTGGGAGGCGAGGAATTCGCGCTGCTGGCCCCGGTCGAGGCGCTGGATTCGGCGATCGCGCTGCAATTGCTCGTCGAAATTCGCGGAGCCTACATGCCGCATGGCGAGCCGATCACCGCGAGTATCGGCGTGGCCGAGGGCGACATCGCCGGCGCGGCGGATTGGACCGCGCTTTACGGCCGTGCGGACCGGGCCCTCTATCGCGCGAAAAACGAAGGACGGAACCGGGTCATGGCGTCAGGCGAAACACAGCAGCCGCCGGAGCAATGCGGCGAACTGGAGGCCATGCGCGCCTGACGCGGCGATCAGCTCGGGCTCACGCCCGCAGCGTGATCCTGCACCAGCTCATACGCCTTGTCGTACCATTCATTGCCCGGATAGTTCGCGCCGAGCACGGCGGCATATTTCACCGCCTCCTCGGGAATGCCGAGCGCGAGGCTGGTCTCGGTCAGGCGGTAGAGCGCTTCGGGCGCGTGGCTGGTGGTCTCGTAATTGTCGACCACGTTCTGGAAGCGGATCTGCGCCGCGATCCATTTGCCCGAACGTTCGTAATGGCGGCCGATTTCCATTTCCTTGCCCGCGAGGTGGTCGCGCACGAGGTCGATCTTGAGCCGCGCATCGGCGGCATAATCGGTGTTGGGAAAGCGGCGGTTGATCTCGTTCAGCGCCGTCAGGGCCTGGTCGGTGATCTTCTGGTCGCGCTGCACGTCGCTGATCTGCTCGTAATAGCTGAGCGCGATCAGGTAGAAGGCATAGGGCGCGTCCTTGTTGCCGGGGTGGATCTGCAGGAAGCGCTGGGCTGCCTGGATCGCCTTGTTGTAATCCTTGGCGACGTAATAGCTGAAAGAGCTCATCAGCTGGGCGCGGCGGGCCCAGGGCGAATAGGGGTGCTGACGCTCGACCTCGTCGAACAGGGCGGCCGCGATTTGCGCCTGCCCCCGGTCGAGGCGGCGCTTGGCCTCCCAATAAAGCGTTTCCACATCGCGCGCGACATAGGCGGTATCCTGGGGGCCATTGTCGCGGCCCGCACATCCGGCGGTGAGAAGCGTCGCACCCGCGAGCGCGGCGCCGAGGATGAGCTTGATCGGGGAACGGGTCTGGATCGTCATGGGAAGCAGCCTATAGCCAGCGTCCCCATGAACGCCAAGTGAAGTTCGCGCCGCTGTCCCCCGGCAGCGGCAAGCAAGACCCTAGGCCGTTGCGGATCGCCCCATTTCGCCGCCCACGATTTCCTCGGGCGCATCCCACAGCAGGTGGCGATTATCCAGCATGACGAGGTTGGCGCTGCGGATCACCTCGCCCTTGGTGCGATAGCCGAGCAGCTTTTCCGCCTGCGTATCGGGGTTGCTGATCAGCACGCGCAGTTCTTCGGAGGTGAAGTCGCTCAGGCCGCGCGCCCGCTCGATCCCCTTGCTGTCATAGATATGCAGCACATCGCCGCGCGTGAAATCGCCGGTCATCGAGATAATGTCTTCGCGGCGGATCGGACGGTCGCCGCTGAGCGCCGCCGCAGTGGTGTCCGAAATCACGATGCTACCCGCCATCTGCAAGCGATTGGCGATCCAGCTGTCCCAGCCCGACAGCGGATTGGGATGCGGCAGGATCTTGGTCGCGCGGCGCGTCCCGTCGAGCACGTTGGAAACCGGCCGGTCGACCTCGCCCTGCGCGATCCAGGTGGTCACGCCCGCTTCCTGCGCCATGTTGGCGGCCTGCAGCTTGGTACCCATTCCGCCGGTGCCCAGCGTGCTCTTGCCCTTGGTAGCGTCCATATACATGCCGACGTCTTCCACCTCGGGCACGAATTGCGCCTCGGGATCGTCGGGATTGCGGTCGTAAAGGCCGTCGACGCCGGTAAGGATGACGAAATCGTCCGCGCCGACCATCTGCGCGACCTTGGCCGCCAGCCGATCGTTGTCGCCGACGCGAATCTCCTCGGTGGTGATCGTGTCGTTCTCGTTGACGATCGGGACGACGTCGGATTCGAGCAGCCGGTGCACCGTGTTGCGCGTGTTCAGGAAGCGGCGGTGATCCTCGAAATCGCCCAGCGTCAGCAGGACCTGCGCGATTTCGAATCCGAACTCATGCCCCACCTGCTTGTAGGCATTGAGCAGCAACGGCATTCCGCAGGCGGCAGCGGCCTGCTTGTCGGAAACTCCGGCGCTTTCGGGCGTTTCCCCGATGATGCGCAGGCCCAGAGCGACCGAACCGGAGGAACACAATATGACGTTGGAGCCCTCCGCGCGCAGCTGGGCAATGTCTTCCAGCAGCCGCTGAAGGAAACCGTAGCGGGGCGTGAGGAGGTCCTGGTTGGCGAGGAGCGCAGAACCGATTTTGACGACGATGTTTCGCTTTTGGGTCATGATTTTCGAATGTTGCTTAGGCTTGAAATTTCTTGCGTGCAATATAGATAGAGGTTGTGCACTGCACAACCGGATTTTCAAGAATATCGGCATTCATTCGAAAGGACCGATACATATAGAAGAGGATTGTATTCGATATAGTTAAGGGAAATAACTACGTCGATCTCAACTCCATATTCAAGAACAGGCAAGATACAACAAGAGCTGCTGCGCTCGGAAACGGATTTTAGTCATTACGAAAACTGCTTGCATTGTCGGATGCGGAAAAATGGGGTCCGCATTACTTTCGCAATGGGTCGAAGGGCCCGAAACCATCACCGTCGTCGATCCGGCCGGCAGCGACGTTCCCGAGGGTGTAGAGCTGGTCGCAGACCGGGCCGATGTTGCCGACCGGCGCTTCGACCTGATCATCGCGGCCGTAAAGCCGCAGCTGATCGACGACATCCTCGCCGACTATGCAGAGCTGCTCGCGCCCGGAGGCTACGTGCTTTCGATCGCAGCGGGCTATTCGGCCGAGCGCTTGTCGCAATTGATGGGCGGCGCGCCCGTGATCCGCACCATGCCCAACCTGCCCGCCGCCATCGGTCGCGGGGTCAGCGGCATCTGCCCCGGCCCGCATGCGACGACGGATCACACAGCGCATGCAGAAGGCTTCATGCGCCGCGCCGGATCCACCATCACCGTCGATAGCGAAGAGAAGCTCGACCGCGTGACCGCGGTCGCCGGTTCCGGCCCGGGCTACGTCTTCGAGATCGCCCGCGCCTATGCCGAGGCCGCGATGGCACAGGGATTCGACGAGGACGAAGCACGCGACATGGTGCTCGGCACCATCGGCGGCGCGATCGCCATGGCCAGCGAGCCGGGTGCGCCAAGCCTCGAGGACCTCCGCAATTCGGTGACCAGCAAAGGCGGCACTACCGCTGCGGGCCTGAACGCGCTCAACGGCGACGGTGGCCTATCGACCCGCCTGCATGATACATTGCAGGCGGCTTACGACCGGGCGGTCGAGCTGCGCTGATCGCAGCGCCTCCCGCCCCCGCACGAAACAGAAGAGAAGAGACCATGACCGACCAAGCACTCGACCCGCAAATCCATATCCACGACCTCGGCCAGCGCGCTCGCCAGGCTGCGCGCGGCCTGCTCGCCGCCAGCACGGAGGCGAAGAACACCGCATTGCGCGAAGCGGCCAAGGCCCTGCGCGAGCGGACGGCCGAACTGCTCGCAGCCAATGCCGAAGATGTCGAAAGCGTACGCGGCACCAAGCCCGACAGCTTCATCGACCGTCTCGCTTTGAGCGAGGACCGTGTCGAGGGCATGGCGGGCGCGCTCGAGGAAATCGCCGAGTTGCCCGATCCCGTCGGTCGCAAGCTGGCGACGTTCGAGCGGCCCAACGGCCTTACCATCGAACGCGTCGCCGTGCCGATCGGCGTGATCGGGATGATCTACGAATCGCGCCCCAATGTCGGCGCCGATGCCAGCGCTCTGTGCCTCAAGAGCGGCAATGCCGTGATCCTGCGCGGTGGCAGCGAGAGCCGCCATTCGACCCGCGTGATCGTCGAATGCATGCGCGCCGGGCTAAAGGCCGCGGGCCTGCCCGAAGATGCGGTGCAGACCGTCCAGACCACCGATCGCGGCGCTGTCGCCGCACTGCTCAAGGCCGATGAATTCGTCGACCTCGTGATCCCGCGTGGCGGGCGCGGCCTGGTCGAGCTGGTGCGCGACCAGGCGAGCGTTCCCACGCTCCTCCACCTCGACGGCAATTGTCACAGCTATGTCCACTCCGCAGCCGATATCGACAAGGCGGTCAGGGTCATTCGCAACGCAAAGCTGCGCCGTACGGGCGTGTGCGGGGCGACCGAAAGCGTGGTGGTCGACCGCTCTGCGGCCGAGGCCTTCATTCCCAAATTCGCCGATGCGATGGCCGGCGATTGCGAGCTGCGCGGCGATGCCGACGCGGTCGCGATCGACGACCGGTTGAAGCCCGCCAGCGAGGACGACTGGGGTACCGAATATCTCGATCCGATCGCTTCGGTTAAGATCGTTGACGGACTTGAAGAAGGCATCGCCTGGGTCGACGAGCATTCGAGTCATCATACCGATGCGATCATCACCGAGGACGACGATGCAGCGCGCCGGTTCATGACCGCGATCGACAGCGCGATCGTGATGCACAATGCCAGCACCCAGTTTGCCGATGGCGGCGAATTCGGCATGGGCGCCGAAATCGGGATCGCCACGGGCAAGATGCACGCGCGCGGACCCGTCGGTCTCGAACAGCTGTGCAGCTTCAAATATCTCGTCCACGGCGAGGGTCAGACACGCCCGTAAACCTGCCAGTCGCGCGCGCGACTGGAGAAATCGCCGAATTTCCTTTATCTTCCTCCCTGGTCGCATCATGCGTTTTCCGGGGAGGAACACGTTATGACACCCAAGGAAATCATGGGCGCCATGCTGCTGGCAGGTGCCACCTGCCTGCCGTCGGCAGCGCTACAGGCCGAGACGCTGGCCGAGCTCGACGCCCTGTCCGATGCCGCGCAGGACGAGCGCGGCGGGATCGAGGCCGCGCAGGCACTCGCCCGGCAAGGCGCCTATCTCGAGGCGCTGGCGACGCTGGAACGCATGCTGGCGGTCAATCCCAAATCCGCCGAAGGGCGGCTGCTGCATGCACTCTACCTGTGCCGGATCGACGATATCCGCGGCGGGCTGGTCGAGATCGACAAGCTGAAAGAGCGCGAATTCGGTCGCGAAACGCTCGCCGATGCCCGCAGCGCCTGCGAAGCCGGTGGAGAGGTGCAGTGATGGGCGCACCGTTGAAAATCACCGCCATGCTCGTCGCGGGCGGCATGCTTGCCACGCCACTTTCCGCGCAGCAGCGGGTCGAGGTGGGCAATGCCTCCACCGTCGTCGGGGACGTGCGGATGAGCAATGCGCAAATCCGCAAACCCGCGAAGATCCAGCGCAAGCAGCGCATCGCCTGGGGCGATCTGATCGACACGGCCCGAAAATCGCAATTGCAGATCCTCCTGCTCGACCGCTCCAGCTTCGGCATCGGCGCGAGTTCGCGCGTGCGGATCGATCGCTTCGTCTACGACCCGAACGAAGGGCGCAGCTTCTTCGCCACCTTCGTCAAGGGCGCGCTGCGCTTCTTCTCGGGCAGCGCGGAAGGCGACAACAGCGGCGAAATCCAGACACCCTCGGGGCGGATCGGCATTCGCGGCACCGCGCTCGACATGCTGGTCGGCGAGGAAGCCGAAGATATCGCCGAGGACGAGGAGTTCGTCGGCAATGTCGACAGCGACAGGGACGAGGCGACGCTGGTCGTGCTGCGCGGGCCGGGTGCGGGAACCGCGGGCGGCCTCACCGTCGGGCAGGCCGAAGTCAGCGCTGCGGGCAAGACCGTGCTGCTCGACCAGCCGGGCCTCGCCGCCTACATCCCGCGCGACGGCGCCCAGCCGATCGGGCCGTTCTTCATCTCGAGCCCCGGCCTGGCGCAAGTGCAGGACCAGCTCCAGCCAGAGGTTGCCCGCGCGGCGAGCGGTGGCGGCGGCTTGCTGCGCGCGCTGCTCCCGATTGCGGGAGCCATTGCGGTCGGCGCGCTGCTCAGCGGCAGCAACGGGGACGACGATGAAGAGCCCGACGACCGGACGCAGGACCACAATCGCAACCAGTCGAACAATTATCGCAATCGGTAGGCGCGCCGCGCCTACGTAGAGCTATTTGCTGGTGGCCTGGTAGACCCCGTCCCATTCGGGTGGCGGCGAGTCGCTGCGCAGCGCTTCGATCCGCTCGCGTATGAGGGCGCACAGTTTCGGAATGCCCAGCGCCGCATAATGGTCCTCCGCCTTGGCCAGGATCGCATCGGCCAGGTCCCAATCCTGCGCGCGATAAGCTACGAGCATGTCGTGATGGGCGGCGGACAATCGTGCGAAATCGGCTTCGCTCGAACGCGCCTCATCGCCCAGCAGCGCGAAGATCGTCTCCGGCGCATCGCGACCTACGACGCGCACGCGATCCAGCTCGATCAGCGCGAAACCCGGCAGTTCTTTCGCTAGCGCGCTTCCGGTAACGATCGGCACGCCATATTGCTTGGTCAGCCCTTCCATGCGCGAGGCCATGTTCACCGTATCGCCGATCAGCGAATAGGACAGCCGCTGGCGCGAGCCCATGTTGCCGACGCAGCACAATCCCGAATTGAGCCCGATCCCGATCCCGACCTCGCCCGGCCAGACCACGCCCTTGCGGGTCGGCATGGTCCGGTTGAGCTCTTCGACCATCGCAACCATTTCGAGCGCGGCGCGCGCGGCGTTGCGGTGGTGGTCGGGATCGTCGAGCGGGGCATTCCAGAAGGCCAGGATGGCATCGCCGATATATTTGTCGAGCGTGGCTTTCCGCGCGAGCAGGATCTCGCTCATCGGGGTGAGGAATTCGATCAGGAAGTCGATTACCTCGCGCGGGGAATAGCGCTCCGACATGCGGCTGAAACCGCGGATGTCGCACATCAGCACGCTCATGTCGCGTTCCTCGCCGCCCAGTTCGAGCTGGTCGGGATCGGCGGCGATACGGCGGACCATCTCGGGCGAGAGATAACGGTCGAATGCCGAATGGATATAGGCGCGCTGACGCTCCTCTCGGTAGAAGACGGCGACCGTCTGCACCGCATAGACCGCGACCAGCGCCAGCACCGGCCAGGTCGGGTCAAGTAGATATTGCGCGCGGGTGAAGGCCAGCCAGCTTCCCCCGGCGACGAGCGCGATCCCCGCGATGACCGCCACCGCACCCAGCGTCGCGCCCAGGCGGGGGAGCAGCAATGCCAGCACTCCACCCAGCCCCAGCACGAGCACGAGTTCGAGTCCGAAGGCCCAGTCGGGCCGCTCGAGGAAATGGCCGGCCAGCATTTGCTCGACCCCGGCGGCATGGACGGTCACGCCCGCGACCCGCTCGGCCACCGGGGTCGAGACGAGATCCTGCAGCCCCGCAGCGCTCCCGCCGATGAAGACGATCCGCCCGCGCACCGCTTCGGCCAGCGCGGCATCGTCGATAGCCCCATCGATGATCTGCCAGGCCGGCAGCGACGCCCGCTCGGTGGCGGGGAAATGCACCCACATCTCGCCGGCATCGGTGACCGGGATTTCGCGCCCCGCCAGCCGCACGGCCACCGCCGCCCCGCCCGCCCCCTGCGTTTCCCCGCTGCCATCGCTGGCGAGGAGATTGGGCGAACCGGCTCCTTCGGCGACCCGCACCGCCTCGAGGCCCAGCGAAGGCACCAATACGCCGCGATGGATCGCGACCAGCGGTATCCGGCGAACGATCCCGTCGGCATCGCTTTCCAGACTGACGAAACCGCTGCCCCGGGCGGCCCCTTCCAGGACCGCGAGCGGTTGGATCGCACCCGCATAGCCGGGCACGTCGCGCGATGGCAGCGAACCGTGCAGCGTGAAGCTCGCTTTCGGCTCGATCGCACCGCCGCGCGGCTCGCGGTCGAGGAAATAGGCGGTGACCACGGGTCTTGCGGAAAAGCTCTGCGCCAGCAGCGCATCGTGCGACGGCAGGTCCGCAAGCCTCTCGCCGAGGTCGAGCGAGGCGGTCAGTTGCTCGGGCGAAGTGCGGTCGGGTTCGGAAAAGACGATGTCGTAGACCACCGCCGCGGCGCCCGCATCCGTCAGCCGCTCGGTAAGCGTGACCAGCTCGGTGCGCGGCCAGGGCCACTGACCGAGCCGCGCGATGGAGGCTTCGTCCACATCGACCACCGCCACCCGCTCCTCGCCGGGCAGGTCGCGGGGAGCGGCGCGCTGGTAGGCATCGAACACTGCCAGCCCCACGCGTCCCAACGCCCCCGGCTGCGCCAGCTGGAGCACCACCACCAGCGCCAGCGCGATCAGCCCCGCAAGGATCGCAGGCGCATCGCGCAGGCCGCGCAGGCGTTCGAGCATCGTCGGGCCTCCCTCCCCCCAATCCTATTGCGCTTTTTCGCCGGGGCAAGAGAGCTTGGTTTTCGAACCGGGTGGGTTTTTGGTTTGCCAACCGACCTCCGTCGGTTCGTCCTCGCTAGACGTGCAGCAAGCTGCACCCGCAGGGGCCCGTAGCGAAGCGGAGGGACAGCCCCGAGGACGAACCCGCGGAGGCGGGTACGCAAAACAAGAACTCTCTCCCCTCCCTCCCCCGATTTTCCTACTCGCGCCGAATCTGCTTCATCCTGCGCAATGAGCAACGACCCGAAATCCCCTTCCACCCTCCCCAGCTTCACCCCGGTCCCGCGCAAGAAGGACCGTTCGAACGGATGGAAGCCGCATGTCCAGCGCGCCTTCATCGAGGCGCTGGCCGATACCGGCTCGGTCGCTGCCGCCTGCCGGATGGTCCGCCGCAGCACGGTCGGCGCCTACCATTTGCGCCGCCAGCCCGGCGCCGAGGAATTCGCCGCCGCATGGGAAGCCGCGCTCGATCTCGGCATGCGGCGGATCGAGGACACCGCGATGGACCGCGCGCTCAACGGGGTGGAGGTGCCCGTCTACAGCTACGGCAAGCTCGTCGGCACGCGCACCGTCCACAACGACCGCCTGCTGATGTTCATGCTGCGAAACCGCGCGCCCGAGCGCTTTGCGGAAGGCCGCCCCAAGGCCCTCAACGCGGTCGGCCGGATGGAGGAGGAGCGGCTGAAGAAAAAGTGGCGCGCCGAATGGGAGGCCGAGCAGCGCCGCGTCTCCCCCTCCGAGGTGCGCGCCAGCATCGAGCGCAAGGTCGAGGCCTTCCGCCGCCAGCAGGAGATGACGCTGAGCCCCCGCACCCTCGCCGCCCGCGCCGAATTCGAACGCCTGCGCGACGAAGACGCCGCCCGCGGCTACCGGCCAGTGAGGACCCCGAGCACCCGATGTATGTCGACCGCGAGCACGCCTCCCGCGAACCCGACCCGATGCCCCTACCCCCGCCCGATTGGGCTAAGCGCGAGGCGGAGGAGGAGCCGGAGGCCCCGGAGAACCCGCGCCGACGCTCGCTCAAGGATGAGGGGTGGGAGTGAAACCCCGCGCCTGGCACAGGCGATTGCACCAGTAATCGCGAAACGGCGCGTGGCGGCCTAGATGAAAACGCCGCAGGCGAAATGCCGAACAGGCCTAGAACAGCCACGCCCATAGCCAGACCAACCCTGGCCCAAATGCCGCCACGCCGATCAGACACGCCTCCAGGTTCACCCAGAGGGTCGATCCTCTCCGCTCTTCTTTCTCGCTGGGTTGGTCCATTGGCTCCGCCTCTTTGTTTCAAGAGGCTGGACCGGTCCGCAAAGCCGGGTGTTCGTAACCCCGCACGTACGTCGGAGCGCCGCCACCTTTAGGCGGACCCTGGACATGCGTGACGGCCACCCGGCCGAAATTTGTTCGACCGGTGTACGTATTGGGAGGTTACGACGCCTCACAGCGGGAATTGGCCCGCTGCACGACCGGCATTAGCGCGCAGGCACAGCTTGGGCAATCGGGCTGGCCGATGCCATTGCCTATGCCGAAGGCGATACGACCAAGGGTCGCATCACCGCTGGACCTTCCTGTCCCCGCGCAGGCGGGGATCGAAGCCATCCGCGCCAAGACGTGAATTTTGTTGTGACCACACTATCTTCGTATGATGGTGGATAACCGCACGAAAGAGAGCCGCAGCAGGTTGATGTCGCGGATCGGCTCAAAGCATACCAAGCCCGAGCTCGCTGTCCGCTCTATGCTTCACAGCATGGGATATCGCTTTAGGCTTCATCGAAAGGAGCTTCCGGGCAAACCGGACATCGTTTTCATCGGCCGCAAGAAAGCGATCTTTGTGCACGGATGTTACTGGCATGGTCACGGTTGTAAGATTGGTAAGCCACCAAAATCGAATCTGGAATTCTGGCTGCCAAAAATCGCGCGGAATCGTGAGCGTGACGCTCAGAAAAGGTCCGAATTGGAGCAGATTGGCTGGCAGGTCGAAGAAGTTTGGCAATGTGAAATCAAGGATTTCCAAGTGCTTGCGGAGCGTTTGCAAACCTTCCTCGGACCCAAGAAAGCGATCGACATCCGCTAAATGTTCTGCTAACGTTCCAGCGTTAGTCAGGCAGAGGAGTTGATTATGCGTCCCATAGGAGTCGACCTTTTTGCTGGTGCAGGTGGAATGAGCCTAGGCTTCGAGCAGGCAGGATTCGACATCAAAGCCGCAGTCGAAATCGACCCTGTTCATTGTGCTACGCACAAGTTTAATTTTCCAAAATGCGCTGTGATCCCTCGTTCGGTCGAGGGCTTGAAGGGTAGCGAAATTCGCGTGGCGGCAGGTCTCGGCAACCGCACTGTGGATGTGGTTTTCGGCGGGGCGCCTTGCCAAGGCTTCTCGATGATCGGGCAGCGTGTTCTTGACGATCCTCGCAATCGACTAGTGCGCGACTTTTTACGCATCGTCTCGGAGCTAGATGCCACTTATTTCGTATTCGAGAACGTGAAAGGGTTGACTGTCGGGAAACATCGAAAGTTTCTCGACGAATTCATCGAATATGCTGATGACCTTGGCTATCAGGTCCGCCAGCCATGGCAGGTTCTTGATGCTGCAAACTATGCCGTGCCCCAACATCGCGAACGCCTAATTCTTCTCGGTGCGAAGAAAGGTGAAACGCTTCCAAAATATCCAATGCCTTGGACCAATCCTGCCGACGGGAAGCGGAGAACTTATGAAGGTCTACCGCTCGGTCCCTCGGTAGCAGACGCGCTAAGCGACGTTCCAGATGCCGAAAAATTCGAAGAGTTGCGGAATACCGACGAAGTGACCATTGACGACTGGGTTGAAGGCTCGACCTATGCGCTCGAAATGCGTTGCAGAACAAATTCGGCTTGGCACCTCGGAGAGATCCGTGATTGGGATCGCAAACTGCTCACCTCGAGCGCAAGAACAGAACACACGGAAATCTCTCGCCGGCGCTTTTCGAAAACAGCCGGTGGAGAAACAGAGCCAATTTCACGGTTTTACAAGCTTCATCCCAAGGGTCTCAGTAACACCCTTCGGGCCGGTACAGACGGCGCCCGAGGTGCCTTCACTAGTCCTCGCCCAATCCACCCCAAGTACAACCGATGCGTCACCGTTAGAGAAATGGCGCGGCTACATGGCTACCCCGATTGGTTCCGTTTCAACGAAACTAAATGGCACGGCGCGAGGCAAATCGGCAATTCAGTCCCGCCGCCGCTCGCGCGCGCCATTGGTCATCAAGTCATCAAAGCTATGGAAGTGTTGATCGGTGAACCAGAAGAAACGATCCACCTTGGAGATGACGCCCTTCTCAGGTTCACCGTCGGACAGGCTGCCGAATTCTTCGGCATCGATGCACCGCCCTCGAAGCGCACTCATAAAAGCGGCGCTAAAAAGCGAAAGCAGGAAGAAATCGAAGCTCAAATGCTTAAGCGAATGAATGGATAGAGACCATGGCGTCTGCTAAGACCGAGGTTATAGAATATCTCGGAAAGAAATATCTTGCCGATCCAAATAAATTTTCAGTCGTGACAAATGATGACATTGCAAACGCAATCGACCACCTCGGCGCAGATTTAAGCAAGAGAAACCCCGCCAATTTTCTTAAGGACATAATTCGTAACAAACGGGCCAATGAGAATTGGCCAAAATTTTTGAAAGACAAGCAGATCACGGCTCGTCAGCGCTATGGTCAGAAGCGCGTGCTCCAATTTTATCCGTATGACGCCGGCCAAACTGTGCCCTTCCCGGATGAGTTTGGTCCTGACGGAGACACAAATGATTACCTTATACAAACAGCATCTCTGCCGTTCATATCCAGGCAACTCGGGCGGACCGAAGAAACTTGGCTAACACAAATAGCCGTGAACTTGCGATTAGTCGAAACACAATTGTCGATCTTCACTAAAGACCCAAACATTGCGGATTTGCGAGATGTATCGTTTCTTCAGACTGGGATCAAAACACAGCCCGAGATCGATGCCGGCTATGTGGCAAGCGCGTCCGATGGTGAGGGGCAAGAGTTTGCGTTCTATGTGACCTGTGAGGTCAAGCAACGAGTAGAAAGAATTCTGCTTGATCAGATTCGCGAGCAGGTAATGAAAGCGTTTCAAATAACAAAAAATCTAACTGAGCCAACGATCAAGGCAGTGAAACCATTTGCCATGCAATCGCTCGCCGCTTCAGATGTTAGCGGCCTCGAAGAAACTGAGATTGGGTTCTATGTTATTGAATTTGAGAATGTTTTGCGCGAAGAGTTTGAAGGTCAGGTCTTAAACTCAACTGACGATGAAGCACTATACTCACTGGAACTGAAGAGGTGCTCGAGTACATTGTATCGTTGCCGACCGCCCATTACCGCGTTGAGGTAGCTCCAGTTCCACGACTTTCTTGCCCGCAGGATGCCTCCTGCGGGATGCTCACATTCC
This sequence comes from Erythrobacter sp. AP23, assembly GCF_001542855.1. GTDB lineage: Bacteria > Pseudomonadota > Alphaproteobacteria > Sphingomonadales > Sphingomonadaceae > Qipengyuania. The sequence goes on from NZ_LNBY01000001.1 coordinate 634,179, forward strand.
TCCACGCCTACGCGGGGACAGGCCGCCATTCGGGCGCGCCCGCATCCTCAGAATGAGGGCTACTCTTCACCCATGCGTAGCGCGGCGATGAAGGCTTCCTGAGGGATCGACACGTTGCCGTACTCCCTCATCCGGGCCTTCCCCTTTTTCTGCTTTTCCAACAGCTTTTTCTTGCGCGTGATGTCGCCGCCATAGCATTTCGCCGTCACGTCCTTGCGCAGCGCGGCGATGGTTTCGCGGGCGATGATCTTGCCGCCGATCGCGGCCTGGATCGGGATCTTGAACAGGTGGCGCGGGATGAGGTCTTTCAGCCGCTCGCACATGCCGCGGCCGCGCTCTTCCGCCACGCTGCGGTGGACGATCAGCGATAGCGCGTCGACCGGCTCGTTGTTGACGAGGATGTTCATCTTCACGAGGTCGCCTTCGCGCAGGCCGATCTGTTCGTAATCGAAGCTGGCATAGCCGCGGCTGATCGATTTGAGGCGGTCGTAGAAGTCGAACACCACCTCGTTCAGCGGCAGCTCGTAGCTCACCTGCGCGCGGCCGCCGACATAGGTGAGGTCGGTCTGGATGCCGCGGCGGTCCTGGCACAGCTTGAGGATGGCGCCGAGATATTCGTCGGGCGTGTAGATCACCGCCTTGATCCACGGTTCCTCCACCGCCTCGATCCGGTTGACGTCGGGCCAGTCGGCGGGGTTGTGGATGTCGATGACCTTGGCGTCCTCGGTCTTGGTGTGGGCGAGGTGGACGCGGTAGACCACGGACGGGGCCGTGGTGATGAGGTCGAGGTCGTATTCGCGGGAGAGGCGTTCCTGGATGATTTCCAGGTGCAGCAGGCCGAGGAAACCGGCGCGAAAGCCGAAGCCCAATGCGGCGCTGCTTTCCATCTCGTAGCTGAAGCTGGCATCGTTGAGGCGCAGCTTGCCGATGCTCTCGCGCAGTTTCTCGAAATCGGCGGCGTCGACCGGGAACAGGCCGCAGAAGACCACGGGCTGGACTTCCTTGTAGCCCGGCAGCGCCGTGTCCGCCCCGCCCTTCACCGTGGTGATGGTGTCGCCCACGCGGGCCTGTTCGACTTCCTTGATCTGCGCGGTGATGAAGCCGATTTCGCCGGGGCCGAGCTCGGGCAAATCGGTGCGCTTGGGGGTGAAGCAGCCGACGCGGTCGATCAAATGCTGCGTGCCGCCCTGCATGAACCTGACCTGCTGGCCCTTGGTGATGACGCCGTCCATCACGCGCACGAGGATGACGACGCCGAGATAGGGATCGTACCACGAATCGACGAGCATGGCCTTGAGCGGTGCGTCGCGGTCGCCCTTGGGGGGCGGGATGCGTTTGACCAGCGCCTCGAGCGTTTCCTCGATGCCGATGCCGGATTTTGCCGAGGTGAGGACGGCGCCGCCTTCCTCCCACGGGCCGGTGGCCTCGATGCCGACGATCTCCTCGATCTCCTCGGCCACGCGCTCTGGCTCGGCGGCGGGGAGATCGATCTTGTTGATGACGGGGACGATCTCGTGGTCGTGCTCGATCGACTGGTAGACATTGGCGAGCGTCTGGGCCTCCACGCCCTGCGCGGCGTCGACGACGAGGAGCGCGCCTTCGCATGCGGCGAGGCTGCGGGAAACCTCATAGGCGAAGTCGACATGGCCGGGCGTGTCCATGAGGTTGAGCTCATAGGTCTCGCCATCGCGCGCGGTGTAGTCGAGGCGCACGGTCTGCGCCTTGATGGTGATGCCGCGCTCCTTCTCGATGTCCATGTTATCAAGGACTTGCTCGGACATCTCGCGGTCGGTCAGCCCGCCGCAGTGCTGGATCAGCCGATCGGCCAGCGTGGACTTGCCATGGTCGATATGCGCGATAATCGAAAAATTGCGGATCTTGGAAAGGTCAGTCATTGCGAGCGCCCTTTAGCCGCACAGAAACCCCCTGTCAGCTAGCAAAGCGCGCGTAGCAACTTCCCTGCCGCCCAGGTGGTTTTCGACCGAGCAACGCGGGCCAATCCGCTAAGGCCCATGCCACGCGACGCACGCGCTTGCCTAGTCGCGAACGGATTACGATCCGCGGCTGGCGCCGGGTTTGGGTGTGCCGACTTCGACCTCGACGAATTTCTTAGGCGCGCCGGCGCCCATCCGCTCGGCCATGATAAGCGAATAGGGATCGTGCGGCAGCGCGGCCAAGGGGCGACCGGCTGCCTCTATTTGATAAGGCGAAACCCGATGGCGGGTGCACAGGCCATCCGCGCCGTCGCTGATCAGCGGGGTTTCGAACTTTACTCCCTGCACCGATCCCTTGGACCGACGCACCGTCGCAACGGCCAGCTGGCCACCGCCGAGATCGAGCACCACCTGCGTCCCCAAGGGCACTTCCAGCAGACCTTCGATCATCGCCCCCGTTTTCGAGAGGTTGCGCATCACCACCTTGTAGCGACTGTCTTCGTGGATCAGCCCGATCCGACGGAACACCTTCTTGCGATCGGCGCGGTACTTCGCCGGCCCCCTGGGTTCGTATTTGATCTTTCCTTCCTGCAGGCGGCCGAGGAAATCGTCATTGGTCAGGGCACGGGAGAAAATCTGCCCCTGGATCAGAGTCGCTCCGCGTTCGGTGACAAGATCCAGCTCGTCCTTTGCCTGAACCCCTTCGGCCACCGTTTCCATGTTGAGAGCTCCGGCGAGGCTGACGATCGCGCTGAGGATGGCAGCGTTGTTATTGCCTTCTTCGGTCGCGCCGCGAACGAAGCTCTGGTCGATCTTGATCTTGTCGAATGGCGCGGTGCGCAAATAGCTGAGCGAGCTATAACCCGTTCCGAAATCGTCGAGTGCAAGTTTGACGCCCAGCGCCTTGAGCTTGCCAAAGATGATCTCCGCACGGCCCGCATCGCCGAGAAACACGCTCTCGGTAATTTCGAGTTCGAGGCGCTCAGGCTCGAAATCGGTATTGTCCAAGGCGTTGCTGACGACCTGCGGAAAATCGTCATCCGCAAATTGCACGGCCGAAACATTGACCGCTACGCGCAGGTCGACGGGCCATTGTTTCGCCTGGCGGCAAACCTCGTTCAAGGCCCACTCGCCCATTTCCTTGATGATTCCGACCTCTTCGGCGACAGGAATGAACTCCGCGGGAGAGATTTCACCGCGATCGGGATGTTCCCAGCGCATCAACGCTTCGCAACACCGGACCTCATGCGTTTTGGCGCAGACCAGCGGCTGGTAATGCATCGAAAGTTGACCGTTCTCGATCGCGTCGCGCAGGTCTTCTTCGATCCGGCGGCGGTTCTTTGCGCCGTCCTTGAGGTCGCTTGAGTAGAAGCGATACTGGCCACGGCCCCCACCCTTGGCAGCATGTAGAGCAAGATCGGAAGCCGCAGTGAGTTCCTCGGCTTCGAGGCCGTCATAAGGAGCAATGGCAATACCGGCCGACGTCCCGACGATCGCACGCGTGCCGTTGAGCGAATAGGGCTGCGAGACCATCTGGATCAGGCGTTGAACCAGTTCGCCGAGTGCGCCGCGATCATCCATATCGGGCAGAATGATCTGGAACTCGTCACCCCCCGGTCGGCCGATTTCGCCCTTGTTGTCGACGATGCGCCCGAGCCTCGTGGCGACCTGTTTGAGCAATTCGTCGCCAGCCTGGTGCCCGAGCGTTTCGTTTACTTGCTTGAACCGGTCCAGGTCGAGCATCACCAGCGCACAGGTGCGCTTCGAATTGCGGTAGGCCTTGAGCGTCTCGGTCAATCGCCTGGTAATCCGATGTCGATTGGCAAGGCCCGTCAGCGGATCATATTGCGCAAGACGTGCGGCATCGCGCTGGCTCTCCCGCGTGGCAGTAATGTCCTTTGCGCTGCCGCGGTAGCCGGTGAAGCGCTGCTTGTCGTCGAATTGCGGTTTGCCGGCAATTTCCCACCAGACTTCCTGCCCCTCGACAGCCAGTCGAACATTGAGCCCGCTGATCGAGTTGCGCGCGCCCAAGAGGAAGGCAAGCGGACGTTCGGCCTTGTCCGGATCTCCGGCTCGTTCGGGAATGAACAGCTCGCCGAGCGGCTTCCCGATCGCCTCGCCATCGGTCCAGCCGAGCATTCGGGCGGCATTGTCGGATAGATAGATGAGCCGTCCCTGGGCGTCGGTTGCCCAGAACCGGCCGAGGCCGGCAGCCTCGAAGCTGTCGAGGAGTTCGACCCGGCGAACGGCGTCGGATGCGACAATCGGGTTTACCGGCGCATTCTCCGGCGCGAAATCTCCATCGGCAACTGCCCGTGCCGATCGTGAGAAGAACCCTCCCATCTGCTATCGAACTCCCAACTGAAAACTCTCGGGTCTCGTCTCTGACGCCTTGCGCCAATCGTCATCTATAGAGACGATATCTTTCCAAACGGATAACCATGTCTGCACTGACCTTCTGCGAGATTGCGTTATCTTGCCAGTCATGCGGCACATGTGCATTGAGTGCTGGTCTTGTGGGAGAGGGGCATGCGTCACATCGCTATCGTGGGTTCGGGACCGGCGGGCTATTACACGGCGGAAGCGGCGGTGAAGAAATGGGGCGAAAACGCGCGCATCGACGTATTCGACAGACTGCCGGTGCCTTTCGGCCTGATCCGGACCGGTGTCGCCCCCGATCACCAGTCGATCAAGGCCGTTGCGCGGCGATACGAAAAAACTGCGGTAGGCGACACGGTGCGTTTCGCTGGCAATGTTACCGTCGGCAAAGACATTTCGATCGCCGAGCTTCGAGAGCTCTACGATGCCGTCGTGCTGGCTACCGGCGCGCCAAGTGACCGACCGCTGAATATCGAAGGGGCGGACGCGAAAAACGTCGTCGGCAGCGCAGCCTTCGTCGGGTGGTACAATGGCCATCCCGAATTTGCCGCGCTCGACCCGGATCTCTCGGGGCGGCACGCCGTGGTGATCGGCATGGGCAACGTCGCACTCGATGTCGCGCGCATACTGTCCAAGACCGAGGCTGAATTCGCCGGTTCGGACATAGTCGCCCATGCCCTCGCCGCGTTACAAGCGAGCAAGATCGAAACGGTAACGATTCTCGGTCGGCGCGGTCCGCACCAAATCATGATGACGCCCAAGGAATTGGGAGAATTGCTGCATTTGGAGCGCGCCAGCCCGCGTGTCGATCCGGCCGACCTGCCGCCGGTGGAAGACGATGCGATTCTCGAGCCCGGATTGCGCAAGTCGGTTACGCTGCTCCGCGAATTCGCAGCGATCCCGGAAAGCATCCATGGCGAGAAGCCGCTTTCCCTGAACTTCGACTTCTTCGCCAACCCCAATGCGATCGTCAGCGAGGGAGGAAAGGTCACCGCGATCGAGGTGGAGCGGACCACGGTGGAAGCCGGGCGTGCGGTCGGCACGGGAGAAGTCTATCGCCTCCCCGCCGATCTGGTGGTGACTTGTATCGGGTATCAGACGAACACCATCGAAGGTGTCCCCTTCGAAGAACGCGCGGGGAGGTTCGCCAATGACGATGGGCGGATCCTGCCCGGCCTCTATTGCGTCGGCTGGGCCAAGCGTGGGCCAAGCGGGACGATCGGGACCAACCGGCCCGACGGCTACGCGGTAATCGATCTCGTCGATCAGGATTTTGCGTCCTCCTCGCGAAAGCGCGGACGCGAAGGCTTCGACGAGCTGGCCGAGGCGCGCGGGCTCGACGTGGTTTCTTTCCGCGACTGGCAGAAGATCGAGGAAGCCGAAATCGCCGCCGCGCGAGAAGGCGCTCCGCGCGAGAAATTCGTCGATGTCGAAAGCATGATTGCCGCGCGCAGCGGATAGGGCTCGCTTGCATTGCTCGTCCGTACGCCGCATGACCCGTGGGACAAGCCGCTGCAGAACGGCGCGAAGCAGGATGGAGAACAACTCGAATATGGCCAAGCTCGAAGACGAAGCCGCCCAGTCCACCAGCGCCCTTGGACCACTGGTCGGATTGACCCGCGAGGATATCTTCGGCGCAGTCGCGGTCATGCTGCGCGAAACGGCTTCGGACCCCCAACGCCTGGTCAAGCACAGCCAGGCGATGGGCGAGGACATGATCAAGATCATGACCGGCCAGAGCGATCTCGCCCCTCACCCCAAGGACAAGCGTTTCCAGGATCCCGCCTGGCAGTACAACCCGTTCATGCGCGCCGGGATGCAATATTACCTCGCGGTGCAGAAGGGCGCCTCGAAATGGCTCGAGGATCTCGAACTGGACGAACTCGAGCGCGACCGCGCGCGGTTCATCTCGAACATCATCATCGACGGCCTTGCGCCCACGAATACGCTGGTCGGCAATCCCAGCGCGCAGAAAATGGCGATCACCAGTGGCGGTCTGAGCCTGATCAAGGGCCTCAAGAACGCCTATGACGACATGGTCTACAACAAGGGCATGGTCAGCCAGGTGGACAAGAAGCCCTTCAAACTGGGCGAGAATGTTGCGACGTCGAAAGGCTCGGTCGTCCTGCGCACCGAGATGATGGAATTGATCCAGTATGCCCCGACCACCGACGAGGTCTACGAGATCCCGCAGCTCACCATCCCGCCGCAGATCAACAAGATGTACATCAACGATCTCTCGCCGGAGAAATCGGTGGTGAAGTACCAGCTCGACAACGGCATCCAGACCTTCGTCATCAGCTGGAAGAACCCGAGCAAGGAACAGGGCGTGTGGGACATGGCCGATTATGTCCGTTCCTGCCGCGAGGCGATGGAGGCGGTGAGCACAATCACCGGTTCGAAGAAGGTCAATGTCTCGGCCGGATGCTCGGGCGGGCAGACCGCCGCGATGCTTGCGTCCAAGATGGCCGCGGACGGGGACGATCTGCTGGGCGCGCTCACCCTGATGGTCTGTGTGCTGCATCCCAAGCAGAACGATATCGAGGCCGGTTCGCTGGTCAGCGAAAACGGTCTGAAACTCGCCCGCCGCCGGGCGGAGAAGAAGGGCGTCATCAAGGGCGACGACCTCGCGCGCGGGTTCGCCTGGCTGCGGCCGAACGATCTCATCTGGAACTACGTCATCAACAACTACCTGCTCGGCCAGGACCCGCCCGCTTTCGACGTGTTGTTCTGGAATGCCGATGCGACCAATCTTTCGGCCAGCCTGATGGGAGACTTCCTGACCATCTTCGAAACGCTCGCCTTCACCAGGCAGGGCGAAGTCGAAATGGTCGACCACAAGATCGACCTGTCGAAGGTCACCAGCGACCTGTTCATCCTCGGCGGGGTCACCGACCACATCACCCCGTGGAAAGCGACTTATCGCTCGACCCGCCTGTTCGGGTCGAAAGACGTGACCTACGTCCTCAGCCATTCGGGGCACATGCAGGCGATCCTCAACCCGCCGGGCAATCCCAAGGCGAAGTATTACGTCCAGAAGGACCCGAAGAAGAAGCTGCCCGACACGGCGGACGAATGGCTCAAGGGCACCGAGGAGGTCGCCGGGAGTTGGTGGCCGTTCTGGATGGAATGGGTGCAGACGCGCGCGGGCGAGAAGAAGAAAGCGCCCGCTAAGCTGGGGAACAAGGACTACACGCCGCTGGACCCGGCCCCGGGTCTCTACGTTATGGAACCCTGCTGAGCAGCCGCACAAAGGACGCGCGAGTGACCGCAAGCAAGTACGAGCCCCAAGAATCCTCTGGGACCGCGAACATCCAGATGATGGAGGCGGGTGGTCGGACATTACGCGTCGCTTACTGGCGGCTGGAGGAGCCATCGGACCATCCGCCGATTCTGTTCTTCAACGGTATCGGCGCCAATATCGAGGCGGTCGCACCGCTCGCAGAGATGTTGACCGAGCGTGCCTTCGTCATGTTCGACATGCCGGGCACGGGCGAGAGCCCCGATCCCACTCTGCCTTACAACCCCTTCACCATGAGCTGGACGGCGAGCCTTATCCTCGACCAGCTCGGCGTGGACGAAGTCGATGTGATGGGAGTGAGCTGGGGCGGCGCAATGGCGCAGCATTTTGCCCTGCAATACCCCAAGCGCACGCGCCGCCTGGTGCTCGCCGCGACCACGGCAGGCATGTTGATGGTGCCGGGTAATCCCAAGGCGCTGACCAAGATGGCCAATCCGCGCCGCTACATCGATCCGAAATTCATGAACGAGCATTTTCAGACGCTTTATGGCGGGATCGATCCCGATGGACAGGCACACCAGAAGGACAGCCATATCGGCCGTCTCAAGCCGCCCTCGCCCCGCGGCTATTTCTATCAGCTCATCGCCATGCTCGGCTGGACGAGCCTACCCGCCCTGCCCTTCCTGAGCAAAGAGGTGCTGGTGATGATGGGCGACGACGACCAGATCGTCCCGCTCGTCAATGGCCGCATCCTTGCTATGGCAATACCCAATGCCCAGCTCGACGTGATCGAGGGCGGCGGGCACCTGTTTCTGCTGACCCATGCCGACGACAGCGTGGCCAAGCTACGCACTTTCCTCGATGCGCCGGCCACCGAAGCGGAGATGGCCCGGGCTGCCTGACTGGGCTTGCAGCGGGATCGGACAGGGACAAGCGATGGCCACCGATCCAGCCCTTTCCGCCAACCCGCTCGCTAACCAGCCCGTCAGACAGACGACCGGTGAAGGCGGGGCGCTGGGCAGGACAGGCTTTGCCTGGGCGATCTTCGAGTGGGCCCGCAACCCCTACTACATCCTGATCGTCATCTACATCTTCGCGCCCTATTTCGCGCGCGACATCATCGGGGCCGACCTGCTGACGAGCGGCGCGCTCGACGATCTGTCGCAAGAAGATGCGCGAGCAGCCGCAAATGCACAGGGTCAGGCGACCATTGCCTCGGTTACCAAATGGGCAGGTTTCATCGCCGCGCTGACCGCCCCCTTTCTCGGGGCCGCGCTCGATCGGGGCGGAAGGCTCAAACCGATCCTTGCCGTCTTCCTGGGCTCGATAACGATCTGCTCTGCATTGCTGTGGTTTGCGATGCCGGGCGGACAGGGCCTGCCCGTATCGGCGATCATGGCGCTGCTGGTGATCGCCTATGTCAGCTACACCTATTCCGAGGTGACGCACAACGCGATGCTGAGCGTGTCGGGCGAGCCCAGGCGGCTCGCTATGATTTCGGGCCTGGGGCTTGGTCTCGGCAACGGCGCGGCAACGCTCATATTCCTTGCCATCGCGCTGCTCTTTGTCCTGCCCGCCATGGTCGGCTGGCCCTTCGCCGTCCCGCAATTCGGTGTCGACCTGTCGAAATTCGAGCACGCCCGTCTCGCCGGCCCCATCTGCGCGGTCTGGCTCGCGCTTTTTTCGATCCCCTTCTTCACCAACGCCAAGGATCCCGGTGTTCCCGGAGCAAGCTGGATCGCAGCATTTCGCGAAGGTGCGCTCAGTGTCTGGCGCACGGTGCGCGAGGCGACCAAATACCGCGAGCTGCTCAAATTTCTCATAGCGCGGATGTTTTATGCGGATGGCATGGCAGCATTGCTTGCGCTGGGTGCCGTCTATGTCGCACTGTTCCTCGGTTGGAACTTCCTCGAAATGCTCTGCTACGCGATTTTCGCCAGCGCCTGCGCATTTGGCGGCGGAATTTTCGGCGGTTGGCTGGAAGGCAAGGTCGGCGTCAAACGCGCGCTCGCGCTCGAGATATTCGGCATGGTGCTGGTCGGCCTGTTCCAGCTTACGATCACCCGCGAAAGCCTGTTTCTCGGGCTCGTCGACAATTTCGTGGTGTGGGACGGCCTCGTTTTCCGGACGCTTTCCGACCTCGTCTACCTCGGGTCGATCAGCATCATCGCGGTGACTGCAACCGCGAGCATCTCTTCCAGCCGTACGATGCTCGTCACGCTCGCCCCGCCGGGGCGCAGTGGCGAGTTCTTCGGGCTTTATGCCATCGCCGGCACAATCACTGTCTGGATGGGACCGTTGCTGGTCGAACAATTCACGCTCTGGTCGGGCGATCAGCGGATCGGCATGACTTCGATCCACCTGCTATTCGTCATCGGTCTTGGCGTCCTGCTCGCGGTCCGAATGCCCGCACGCACTACCTAAACACCGCTGGACTCATCGGTTGCAATGTGGAACCTTCCTCCGTGGAGAGAGGAGCACGCAATCATGCCCGTATTCGACCTGATCATTCGCAACGGCACAATCGTCGATGGCACCGGCCAGGACCGCTTTTCCGGCGATATAGCAATCAAGGATGGACTGATCGCCCAGGTCGGCGAAGTCAGCGGCGATGCGAAAGAGGAAATCGATGCGGGCGGCCACCTGGTCACCCCTGGGTTTGTCGACATTCACACGCATTACGACGGGCAGGCTACCTGGGACCAGGAAATGGCCCCGTCGAGCTGGCACGGCGTGACTACGGTCGTGATGGGCAATTGCGGTGTCGGCTTCGCCCCCGCCAAGCCCGACAAGCACGAATGGCTGATCGGCCTGATGGAAGGAGTCGAGGATATCCCCGGCACCGCGCTCGCCGAAGGGATGAGTTGGGACTGGGAGACCTTCCCCGAATATCTCGACGCTCTCGAGAAGATGCCGCGCACGGTCGATGTCGGTACGCATGTGCCCCACGGTTCGGTGCGCGCCTATGTGCTGGGTGATCGCGAGCGCCCCGGCGCCGTGCCGACCGAGGACGACATCGCCCAGATGAGCCAGATCGTCGAAGAAGGCGTTCGCGCAGGCGCTCTGGGCTTCTCCACCTCGCGTACCGTGCTCCACCGAGACATCGACGGCGAAGTCGTCCCGGGCACCACCGCCACCGCCGAGGAACTGGTAGAGATCGGCCGCGCGATGGGCCGTGCGGGTCACGGCGTCTTCGAAATGGCATCCGACATGATGCGCGAATGGGATGAGTTCGGCTGGATGGGCAAGATGAGCCGCGAGACCGGCCTGCCCGTCACATTCGCCGCGCTCCAGTCGATCGCCAAGGAGCTTCCGCTCGAAGAGCAGATCGAGAGCATGCGCGCCGAGAATGACAACGGCGCCAATATCGTCGCGCAGATCGCCCTGCGCGGGAACGGCATCGTGATGGCCTGGCAGGGCACCGTCCACCCCTTCCGTCTCAAGCCGAGCTGGAAGGACATCGAGGACCTGCCGTGGGAAGAGCAGAAGGCCAAGCTGTTCGATCCCGAATTCAAGGCAAAGCTGCTGGCCGAACATCACGACTTCTCTGAGGTCAATCAGGATATCATCGGCCTGATCATGGTGGTCTGCGGCGGGTGGAACATGCAGTTCGAGATGGACCCCGATTTCAACTACGAGCCGACCGCGGCCGAGAGCATCCTCGAACGCGCCAAGGCCGCTGGCAAGTCGGGCGATGAATATGCCTACGATCTGCTGTGCAGCGACGATGGCAAGGGCTTCATCTACCTGCCCATCCTCAATTACGCGGATGGCAATCTCGACTTCCTGATGGACCTCCAGCAGTCGGACGACACGGTGAATTCGCTGTCCGACGGCGGCGCGCATTGCGGGACGATCTGCGATGCAGCCTCGCCCACATTCATGCTGCAGCACTGGGTACGCGACCGCGAGCGCGGCACGATCACGCTCGAAAATGCGATCAAGCGCCAGTGTAACGACACCGCGCGCCTCTACGGCCTCGAAGATCGCGGCATCATCGCGCCGGGCTATCTCGCCGATCTCAACATCATCGACATGGACCGGCTGAAGCTCGGCAAGCCGTGGCTCGCCTTCGACCTGCCCGCCGGTGGCAAGCGCTTGCTGCAGAAGGCCGAAGGCTATGTCGCGACGATCAAGAACGGCAAGGTCACTTTCCGCGAGGGAGAATGGACCGGCGAAACCCCCGGCGGCCTGATTCGTGGGCCGCAGCGCGTCGAGATGCTGGAGGCTGCGGAATAAGCGCATGACGGTCGGATACCGGTGCGAAGGACCGGTCGCGATCGTCTCGATCGAGCGGCCGGAACGCCGCAATGCCGTCGATCGCCCGACGGCAGAAGCGCTCGTGCAGGCGTTCACCAGATTCGATGCCGACGCCGAGGCGAATGTCGCGATCCTGACCGGCGCGGGAGGCACGTTCTGCGCCGGGGCCGATTTGCACGCGATCGCCGAGGGCGGCGGCAATCGTCTGGCGCTCGATGGCGATGCACCGATGGGCCCGAGCCGGATGCAGCTGTCCAAGCCGGTGATCGCGGCAATCGAAGGCCATGCGGTCGCCGGCGGGCTCGAACTGGCGCTGTGGTGCGACCTGCGTGTCATGGCGGAAGATGCCGTGCTCGGTGTGTTCTGTCGCCGCTTCGGCGTGCCGCTGATCGACATGGGTACAATCCGACTTCCCCGGCTCATCGGCCACTCGCGCGCCATGGACCTGATCCTGACGGGCCGGCCGGTCGATGCACAAGAAGCCGAATCCATCGGGCTGACCAACCGGGTGTCTCCCAGCGGGGGTGCCCTCGAACATGCCCTTGCGCTGGCCAACCAGATCGCCAGCTTTCCGCAAGCCTGCATGCGCAGCGACCGGCGTTCCGCCATCGAGCAATGGTCGCTCGAAGAGGACGATGCCATCCGCAATGAAATGCAGCTCGGCATGGCCATAGTCGAAAGTGGCGAGACGCAATCGGGGGCAGCGCGTTTCGCCGCCGGGACCGGACGTCACGGGGAATTCAAAAATTCGGAGAGTTCGCAATGAAAGCCATCCGCACCGGCGCCAGCCCCTCGACACTCGAAGCGCTCGACTATTGCGAGATCGACGATGCACCTGCCCCGGGACCGGGAGAGGTCACAGTCGGGCTGAAGGCGAGCTCGCTCAATTATCACGACTATGCCGTGGTCAAAGGCATGATCCCGACCCAGCAGGGCCGCATCCCAATGTCGGACGGTGCGGGAGAAGTTACCGCTATCGGCGAAGGCGTTACCGAGTTCGCCGTCGGCGACCATGTCGTCAGCACCTTCTTTCCCGACTGGCTCGACGGAGAACCGCCCGCCACCGCCTTCACCCGCGTTCCGGGCGATGGGATCGATGGCTATGCGCGCGAGGCGATCACCGCGCCGACGCACTGGTTCACGCGGGCCCCGGAGGGCTTCAGCCACGCCGAGGCGGCGACGCTGACCTGCGCGGGGCTGACCGCCTGGCGTGCGCTGTTCGTCGACTATTCGCTGAAGCCCGGCGATACCGTTCTGGTGCAGGGCACAGGCGGCGTATCGATCTTCGCGCTGCAATTCGCAAAAGCGGCGGGTGCGACGGTGATCGCCACCAGCTCCTCGGACGAGAAGCTGGAACGCGTCCGCAAACTGGGCGCGGACCATCTCATCAATTACAAGGAAGTGCAGGCCTGGGGTCCGAAAGCGCTCGAGATCACCGGCGGGCGCGGCGTTGATTGCGTGGTCGAAATCGGCGGTGCCGGAACGCTTGACCAGTCGATGCTGGCAACGCGCGTCGGGGGACATATCGCGCTGATCGGCGTGCTCGCAGGCTTCGCCGGACCGGTCCAGACCGCGCTGCTGTTCTCGAAAAACCTCAAGGTGCAGGGCCTGACCGTGGGCAGCCGCACGATGCAGCAGGAAATGATCGCCGCGATCGACGCGAATGGGATCAAACCCCAGATCAGCGACAGCTTTGCGCTGAAAAACCTCGCCGATGCATTCCGCCACCAGGAAAGCGGCAGCCACTTCGGCAAGATTGCGGTGGAAATCTAGGGCTCGATTACGATCCCCTTCGCGGGATCGACCGTCCCCCCAACCATTTCGACAAAGACGTCGCGTGCGGCGGCAAGCCCTTGGCGGCGCTCGATCGTCACGCTGTCTCCCGCATCGGCGAGGAAGGCGTGCCAGCTCTCCGCCAGCATCTTGCCAGCCTCTTCCGGCCCAACATTCTTGAACAGCGCCACCGCATGGTCCGGCGCAAAGAACAGCGTCGGCGTGGGTCCCGGAATGTCCTCGGTCCCGCCGGCACGCTCGTCGATATGCGTCACGCCAACGAGGCAGGAGTATTTGAGCGCCTCGCCGAGATGCGTGTGCATCGACTTGAGTAGACCCGAATTGCCGGCGAAATCGACCGATACGCTGGGTGAGGCTGCGATGGAGCCGACATCGTCATAGGCCAGCACCTCGTCGTAAAGACCACTTTCCTTCACGAAGTCCACATTGCCCGCGGAAGTCAGCCCGATCCGCCTTACCTGCGGCGAGCGATGCTTGGCCACACTCGCCAGGCCCATGGCGGTCTTGGACGAGGCGCTGGTGAGGATGACCTGCGATGCGCCGAACCAGTCTTCCGAACGCATGAAATACTCGATCAGGAAGCCGGTCTTGAACAGCGGCCCGAAGATCATCCGTTCGCCCTCGCGTGCAGGATCGTGCTCGGGATCGGCTGCAAGGCGTGAATACTGATTGTAGATCGGGCTCATCGGCTGGCGATGCTCGGCCATGTCGGTAAAGCCGCCGGTCGAGACCTTGCCCGGCAGCACGTCGAGATGGCTCGCCATCGGAAGGTAGCCATAGACCCGTTCGCCAACGGCGATGTCGGGGTGGTTGCTCTCGACGACCCGGGCGTGCCCCCACATCGGCACGATGCCCTTGCCGTCCGGCGCGGGGAAGAAGTTCCAGTAACCGAAACCGTCGCCGACCACCGCGTAGGTCACGTTGTTGGCGGTGACCGAGAAACTCTCGATCGCGAGCCGTACAGCACTGTCGGCAAGCGTTTCCGTGGCCAATTCCGCAAGCTCGGCCTTGCCGATATCCGACTTGTTGACATGAACCTGCGTGACCATCGTGAATTCTCCTTCAATGTCACGCTAGCGTGCGGAAAAGGTTCTGGCGATAGGTCACCGACAAGCCTTCCTTAATCATGTTGGACTAGCGCGGAACAATGGGCAGGAGCACCCCAGCAGACGGCCGTTTCGCAACCATGGATGCGATACGCGGTGTGGCAGCCGTCTGTGTCATGCTCTTCCATGCCGAGGCCAGCTTTGCTCTGCATATGACCGGCGGCTTTCTCGCCGTTGACCTGTTCTTCTGTCTCAGCGGTTTTGTCATCGCTCATGCCTACGAACAGCGATTGAGGAACGGGTTCTCGACGCGCGAATTCCTGCTTCGGCGAGCTGTCAGGCTTTGGCCGATGCTCGCACTGGGCGCGGTGCTGGGCATGATGCTGCATGGAGGACATGCAGGTATGCTGTTCCTCCTTCCCAATTGGAAATCACCCACCCTGCTGTTTCCCGCGAACCCGCCGCTGTGGTCGCTCATGTTCGAAATGCTCGCCTATTTCGCTTTCGCCCTGCTGCTCTACCGCTTGAAAGCAATAATGCTCCTCGCGATCATGGCTGTGAGCGCCCTTGTATTGATCAACATGGCATTTTCACCGGGAAGGTTTGCGGACTTCGGAGCCGACTGGCCATCGATCGTGGGCGGTCTCGCACGAGTTGGCTACGGCTTTACTGCGGGCGTGTTGATCTATCGCAGGCAAGGCATCGACCGGCGGCACACTGGCAATGGCGCCTGGCTTCCCATCGGCCTGGCTGTGGTCGGCTTCCTCACAATCGGTACGGCAGACAACAATGCGGCCGTCGTCGCAGCCCTGATCGGCGTCCCGCTTATCGTCGCATGGACGGCGCGGATCGAACTGCCCCAGCGCCGGTCAGCGGCCGTACTGGGCGACCTCTCTTACCCGCTATATTGCGTCCACGTACCACTGATCGCATTGGCAGCCGGAGGCGGCAATCTCGTGATTGCAAGCGCATGCGCTGCGATAGCGGCGCTATCGCTGGCACTCGACCGGTTTTGCGACAGGCCTGCGCGTGTATGGCTCATTGCGCGCGTGCAGCAAGCCCGGCCCCGAGCCGCCGTTCCCGCCGCCTGAAGAAAGCCGGTCAGACCCGCATCGGCATGAGGACGTAAAGGGCAGGCGAGTTCTCGTCCTTGCGGATGAGGGTCGGCGCGCCGGCATCGGCGAGGTGGATCTCGACATTGTCGCTGTCGATCTGACCGAGGATATCCTTGAGATAGGCTGCATTGAAGCCGATCTCGAAGCCGTCCGAGGCATATTCGGCGGGCACTTCCTCGGTCGCCGTGCCGTTGTCAGGGCTGGTGACGGTCAGCGTGACCTTGTCCTTGTCGAGGCCCATCTTAACCGCGCGCGTTTTCTCGGTGGCGATGGTCGCCACACGGTCGACACCTTCGTGAAAGCTCTTCGGATCGAGCTTGAGGAGCTTGTCGTTACCCGTTGGAATCACGCGCGAATAATCGGGGAAAGTGCCATCGATCAGCTTGCTGGTCAGGACTACGCCGCCCTCGCCGCCGAGAGTGAAGCGAATCTTGCTGGCCGACAGGTCGATCTGGACATTCCCGTCCATCGCTTCCTCGAGCAGTTTGCGCAGTTCGGCCACGGCTTTGCGCGGCACGATCACATCTGGCATGCCTTCGGCGCCATCCGGGCGCGGCAGCGTGAAGCGTGCGAGACGGTGGCCGTCGGTCGCGGCAGCCTTGAGCACCGGGTCGGCATCGTCCGATACGTGGAAGAAGATCCCGTTGAGGTAATAGCGCGTTTCCTCGGTCGAGATGGCGAAGCGCGTGCGGTCGATCAGTTCGGCCAGCGTCTTCGCGGGCAGTTCGAAGCTGGTGGGCAGGTCGCCCTCGACGATCACCGGGAAATCGTCGCGCGGCAGGGTCGGCAGCGAGAAGCGGCTGCGGCCCGCCTTGATCGCCATACGGTTCTCCGCCGCTTCCAGGCTCACCTGCGAACCCTCTGGCAGCTTGCGCGCGATATCGAACAGCAGATGCGCGGAAACGGTGATGGAACCAGCGCTTTCGACGCTCGCGTCCATATGCTCGACAACCTGCAAGTCGAGGTCGGTCGCCATCACCTTAAGCGAATTGTCACCTTCGGCCTCGATCAGCACATTCGAGAGGATGGGGATGGTGTTGCGGCGTTCTACGACCGACTGGACGTGGCTGAGACAACGCAACAGCGTCGCGCGTTCGATGGTGGCCTTCATGGTCCTACTTTCGTCCCTTTTGGGCACTGGGCAGGCCGGAATCGCCCCACCAGCGCCGGAATACGGATAGTCACCCTAGCGGGGCCGACATGTGGAGCAAGGCTGGACGCCGCTGAGGAGTGATTCCTTGGGGAAAAGTAGGGGTTTTTGTCGTGTGCGCGGAGCGCCTCCGCGCTTCACTTCACTGTTCCAGCGACTGACGCAGTCAGACGCAGAAAGACGCCACCAAACTCTTCCCTATTCCCTACCCCATCATCGCCATGCCGCCGTTCACATGCAGCGTCTGGCCGGTAATATAGGCTGCTTCGTCGCTGGCGAGATAGGTCACGGCTGCGCCGATCTCCTCGCCCTCGCCCATCCGGCCCATCGGGATGCGGTCATTGATCGCGGCCTTCTGCTCGTCGGTCAGCGCATCGGTCATCGCGGTGCGGATAAAGCCCGGGGCGACACAGTTGACGGTGATGTTGCGGCTGGCGAGCTCCTGCGCGAGGCTCTTCGACATGGCAGTCAGTCCGCCCTTCGCCGCGGTGTAGTTCATCTGCCCCGGATTACCCGTGTGACCGACCACGCTGGTGATCGAGATGATCCGGCCGCCTTTTGCCCTCATCATAGGGCGTGCGCTCGCGCGCATCAGGCGAAAGCTGGCTTCGAGGTTGATGCGGATCACATCGTCCCATTCCTCATCCTTCATCCGCATGGCGAGATTGTCGCGCGTGATGCCGGCATTGTTGACCAGGATGTTCATGCTGCCGAGCGTGTCGACCGTGGCGGGGATCAGCTCCTCGACCTGTGTCGAATTCGACAGATCACAGGTGATCTCGACATGATCGTGGCCGAATTCGTCGTTCAACTGCTCGCGAAAGGCGCGCAGCTTGTCTCCGTTGGAACCCGATAGCGCGAGCCGTGCGCCCTGCTTGGCCAGCGCATAGGCGATCGAGGAGCCGATCCCGCCGCTGGCACCGGTAACGAGGGCGGTCTTGCCTTCAAGTGAGAACATATTTCCTCCTCAATGCGCTCACAGAGGCGCAGGGGCGCAGAGGGGATGCACCCTAGTCGTTGATGACGCGGCGAATTCCCTCTTTCATGGTTTCGCCGGAAAAATTCAGCAGCAGCCCCAATCGGCTGTCGGTGAGCCGCAGATAGGTCAGCAACTGCTTGGCGTGCAAGTTAGACAGCTTCTCTACCGATTTGATTTCGAGGAGCAGCACGCCGTCGATCCGCAGGTCGACGCGGAACGCCTTCGAAAAGGTCAGCCCGTCATAGTGGATGTCGACCGGCACTTGCCGGTCGACCTTGAATCCGCGGCGCTGAAGGCTACCGGCAAGAACCGTTTCGTAAACGGATTCGAGCAGGCCAGGGCCAAGTTCGCGGTGGATGCGAATGCACTCCTCGATCACGGCGCCGGTCAAGCGATTGAGGTCGATCTCCATGGCCTCTGCGCCTCAGCGCCTCCGTGAGCGTTCAAATTTCCTTCGCGAAGTTTTCCAGGTCTTCCATGGTGACGAGGTTGACCGTGGTCGCCTCCTTATCGATGCGGCCGACCATCGGGCCGAGCACTTTCCCGCCCAGTTCGACGAAGCGCTCCACCCCCGCCTCGCGCATCGTGAGGACGCTCTCGCGCCAGCGCACGCGACCGGTAATCTGTTCGACCAGCAGACCCTGTTCTTCCGCCGGGTCGGTGACGCGCGCGGCGGTGACATTGGCGAACAACGGGACGGTGAAGGCCTGAGGGGGTGTCTCTTCCAGCGCGTTCTTCATGCGCAGGGCAGCGGGACCCATCAGCGAACAGTGGAAGGGCGCCGAAACGGGCAGTTTGATGCCGCGCTTGACGCCGTGATCCTTGGCCATTTCTATGGCGCGCTCGATCGCCTCGGCATGGCCGGAAATCACGACCTGCGTGGGATCGTTGTCGTTGGCGACTTCGCACACCTGACCCTGTGCGGCAGCTTCGGCAAGGGCGGTCGCCTTGTCGATATCGGCGCCGAGCAGGGCGGCCATCGCGCCGACGCCGATCGGGACGGCATCCTGCATGGCGATACCGCGAAGGCGCAGCAGCTTGGCGGTATCGGTCAGAGAGAAGGCTCCGGCAGCGCACAGCGCGCTGTATTCGCCCAGCGAGTGGCCTGCGACGCAATCGGCCGCATCGGCGAGCGCAACGCCGAATTCCTTCTCCAGCACGCGCGCCGTGGCGACCGAATTGGCCATGATCACCGGCTGCGCGTTGGCCGTCATGGTGAGCTCGCTCTCGGGCCCGTCCTTCATCAGCGCGGAAAGCTTCTGCTTCAAAGCCTCGTCGACTTCTTCGAACACCTCGCGCGCATGCGCGCTGGCATCGGCGAGTGCGGCACCCATGCCGACCTTCTGGCTGCCCTGTCCGGGAAAGATGAATGCAGTCATGAAAATCTCCTCGCGAGCGCGCCTAGGCTCGTGTGCGGCGCGCCTCAAGCCCGAAGGGAACAATTGTGTTGGCTGCATCGTGACCGATGTCGGCGCGCCCGAGGAACGGGATACCGCTGCGCGTGCACCAATCCTGCGCGATGGCGAGTTCGTCGCTGCCGAACGGCCGGTCGTTTTCGGGCACTTCGCTAACCCGCCCGAGTCGCAAGCCCGCTATGCCGGACAGGTGCTGTGTCACATGGAAGAACATCCGGTCGACTGCATAGAGATGCTCGGCCACTTCCTCGACCATGACGACATGATCCGAAAGGTCGGGCGCCAGTTCGGTCCCGACCAGCATTGCGAGCGTGGTCAGGTTGAATGCGGCGGCGGGCCGTTGGTCGAGATGCGGTTCCAGTCCCTGCGAACCGCCCTTGAGCCAATCGAGCGCGCGCTCGATCGCCGCCTCGCCGCCATCGCGCCTGATATCGCCCGCCAGCGGCCCATGCGCCACGCGCCCGATGCCATGCCGGTAAAGCGCGCCTAGCAAAAATCCCGTGTCCGAATAGCCGAGATAGGATTTGCCGCGCGCCGCATTGTTCATCTGCGCGACCGCCCGCGCTGCGATGCGGTTCGACCCGTAGCCGCCCATAGCGAACCATACCGCATCGAAATCCGTATCGTTGGCGCATTCGAGCAAGGCCGCGAGCCGTACTTCGTCGCTCCCGGCGAAATGACCGTCCTCGAGAAAGCACTGCTCGTGAAAGTGCAGCGAAACATCGTCGCGCCGCGCGACCAACGCTTCGAGAGCCTCGGCCCGCTCGCGCTTCAACCGTTTTCCGGGGGCGCAGATCGCAATTCTGACCATCTGCGTCTGCTAGCGCGCTTGTATCGGGCGGCACAACTCAATAGCTGCACGCGGATGAGCGATATGCCCACTCCAGACGAACTCTTCGCCCGTCCCTTCTTCTTCTGCGGGATCGGCGGATCGGGAATGCTGCCGTTGGCACAGATCCTGGCAGGGCGCGGCTGCACGGTCGAAGGCTCGGACCGAAGCCGCGACCAGGGCCGTACGCCCGAGAAATTCGGCGCGCTCGAGCGGCAGGGTTTCGCGCTGCATCCGCAGGACGGCAGCGGTATGGTTTCGAAGGAGCAGATCCTGGTTGCAAGCGCAGCGGTCGAGGACAGCGTGCCCGAAGTGCAACGGGCGAAGGAGCTTGGCTGCCTGCGTCTCAGCCGCGCGGAGCTCAATTCGATCCTGTTCAATACCAGCGGCGCCGGGATCGCGGTGGCCGGCACCAGCGGCAAGTCGACCGTTACCGGAATGCTCGGCTGGATCCTACACGCCTGCGGGCGCGAGCCGACGATCATGAATGGCGCGGTGATGAAAAATTTCGTCGCTCCCGAACGTCCCTATGCGAGCGCAGTGGTCGGCGGGCAGACCCTTTACGTTAGCGAGGTCGACGAAAGCGACGGTTCGATCGCGCTCTACCGCCCGGCAGTGGGCGTGCTGCTCAACGTCAGCCTCGACCACAAGAGCATGGAGGAACTGCGCCAGCTTTTCGGCGAATATCTCGCGCGTAGCCGCATCTCGGTGATCAATGCCGACGATGCCGAAGCGCTTGCGTTGCTGCCGCATGCCAAGGAAACGATTACCTTCGGCATCGAGCAAGAAAAGGCGCAAATCGGCATCGTGCCAGGTTCGATTGCCGAGGGTCCGATGCGCCAGGCGGCGATGGTGATCGACCGGCACGATGGCAGCGAGCACGCGCTTATGCTCAATCTGCCCGGGCGGCACAATCTGTCGAACGCACTCGCTGCGATTGCCGGTGCGGCTGCGGCGGGCATCCCGGTGGCCAGGGCGGTCGAGGCGCTCGCTGCATTCGAGGGGTTGGCACGCCGCTTCGACGTGGTCGGAACCAGTACCTCGGCCATCACGGTGATCGACGATTTCGGGCACAATCCGGAGAAATGCGCCGCCACGCTGCGCACGCTCAAGGCGCATCCGGGCCGCGTGCTCGCATTCTTCCAGCCGCATGGCTACGGCCCGCTTGTCCAGATGGGCGAAGAGCTGGCAGAAACCTTCGCCCAGGAACTCGACGAAGATGATCGTGTGATCCTGTGCGATCCGGTCTATTTCGGGGGGACGGTCGATCGCAGCCAGGGTAGCGAGCGGATCGTGCGGCTGATCGAGGATGCTGGCGGCGATGCCGAATACGTCCCTTCGCGCGAGGAGGTAGGCGAAAGGCTGGCGAGTATCGCGCGGCCCGGCGATCGCATCGTCATCATGGGCGCGCGGGACGATACGCTGAGCGCCTTCGCGCGCGATCTCTTCGGCAGGTTGAACTAGCCTCCGCCGAGACGCTCGAAACGCATCTCGCGGCGTCGCTCTTGATCCTGATCGTAGGGGAAGATCACCGTTCGGTTGCGGCCGGTTTCCTTTGCGCGATAGAGCGCCGCATCGGCATTGCCGAACGCTTCGTGGATCAACTGGCCCTGGCCCAGCACGCCGCCGATACTGACCGTGACGGGCGGCAGGTCGAGGTTCTTGGTCATTTCGTCCGAACCGTCCGCACGGTTCCGCAGATCTTCGGCCAAGTCTCTCAGGGCCTCCCTGGCGCCGACCTTGGCGATGACCGCGAACTCCTCCCCTCCTAGACGAAAAACGCGCGCACCGGGTCGATCCTCGAGAGCCGCGCGCAGCACGCTGGCGAGCTGGCATAAGACCGCATCGCCGACCTGATGCCCGTGACTGTCGTTGACCTGCTTGAAGCGATCGACGTCGATGACCAGCAGCCCGTATCCTTTGCTCAGACGCCCCATCATGTCGAAAGCGCGGCGGTTGGCGAGGCCTGTAAGCCCGTCGGTATTGGCCACCTGGCGCAGCCGGATCGCCTGATCGCGCGCAAAATCGCGGTCCCGGCGCAGGCTCAGGAACCTGTCGCCCACCCCAAAGGTCGTGAAGACCGACAGCCCCACCATCGCCGCAAAGATCATATCCGCCACCGGGAAAGGCAGAAAATATAGATCGAGCCCCTTAAGCAGCCGCATCGCGCCGACGATGATCAGCCCGCCAAGACCCAGCATCGCCCAGACTGCGCCGCGGCTGCCTTTGGCGAGGGCAATCAACAAGACCGCCAGCACCATGAGTGCCGAAGGGATGAAGCCGAGCAATTGCAGCTGATTCGATACTATTCGCAATTGGTCGACCCCGACGAATGAGACGACCAGCAACGCAAGAGGAATGATGGCTGCAATGTTCATGGTCACGAGCATGCGTCGCGTCATGCAGCGGCGCTCGATGAGTCCGCGAACCAGAAAGATCGCAGAAGAGACCGAGAAGACGAAGCTGGAGACCATACCCCACCACCGGGCTCCGAGGCCCAGGTTCGGGATGACGACGTAGATAAGGCCCGAATGTAAGAGGGTATAGGCCGCCATGCTGCCGACCGTGACCAGATGCCAGATTATGAAACTCTGCCGCAGGATGCGAAAAAACAGCAGGTCGTAGAAAACCGGCAGGATCAAGAGCCCGAGCACCAGTGCGTAGACCAGAGATCGCCCGAAGTTATCCTGCTCCACATGGTCCTGCGCCATGAGGCGCGGACTCCGGATGGTCATTCGCGAATGCGGTTCTTCTATAACCGTGTCGACCGCCACCAATTGCTCCGGATAGGACGGGACCGGAACGTTGAAGCGATTTCCCGCAAACCAGTCGCGTGCAGGCAGTTGGTGGTCCACGTCGACGATCCGTTGGGTCCCGTCCGCATAGGTAAATCGAATGAGCATCGACTCGAAATTCGATGCAACCGGCTGCCACATCATCTCGGAGATTTGAGGGAGAAAGAGATCCTCCAATTGCACCGAAGTGCGCACGAACCTGTCTTGGAGATCGAAACGGTTACCGGAACATTGGAGGCCTTGGGTGGGAAGGTCCAATGCGGCTTCCACGCTGTCGGCGCCGCCGGTACACACCCTGTCTTCGAGATCGATTGCGTGGGCGGCAGCAGGTGCGGCCGTTATCAGGCCAAAGCATCCTGCCATGATTGCACAAAACCGCCGCACCCTTGCCCTATCTTCCGCCCTATCTTCGTTATTCGTTAGCGCACCAGCCTATCAATCCGCGAAACTCCCGCCTGCACCGGAATCCATGGTGTGCCGAAAAGGGAAAACAGGCGCGAAGGGATTCGCCGGCGCCTGGAAAATACGATCTCAATGCGCCTTCTCCGCGGTACCCACGCCCAAGACATTGTGCAGCAGGATCGCGATGACGAAACCGAGCGCGAGGCCTGCCAGCGCCGACAGGCCTGCATACGTCGTCCAGCCGAGAATGCCGGACATCTCCCCGGTCGCCGCCTCGACCGTGTGTTGCAAGCCATGCGCCCAGTCTGAAGGTCCGTGGATACCCAGTTCGTGGAGGCCGTGGAGGATGATCCCGCCGCCTACCCACAGCATGGCGATGGTCCCGATGAAGGAGAGGAAGGTCAGCAGGTAAGGAACCGAGTTCACGAGGAAGCGGCCGAACGCCTGCGCAAATTGTGAGGATTTCTCCCTGAGATGCAGGCCGATATCGTCGAGCTTCACGATCAGGGCAACCGAACCATAGACCACCACCGTTACCGCAATCCCGACGATCGCCAGCACGCCGGCGCGCACCACGAAATCTTCCGATGCGACCTCGTTCAGCGTAATCGCCATGATCTCCGCCGACAGGATCAGGTCGGTCCGGATCGCACCGTTTATGCGCTTCATTTCGAACGCCACCGGATCGTCGATCACATCGTCGACCGTTTGGCCGTGCTTTTGCCCGCCGAGCTTTTCCATCACCTTCTCGGCGCCCTCGTAGGACAAATACGCCCCGCCCAGCATGAGGATGAAGATGATCGCGCTCGGCAGCAGCCAGCTCAGCAATAGAGCGCCGGGCAGCAGGATGATGAGCTTGTTCTTGAAGCTACCCTTGGTGATGCTCCAAATGATCGGCAACTCTCGCGCCGGGCTGAGGCCCGTCACGTAGCTCGGTGTCACCGCCGCATCGTCGATCACCACTCCGGCCGTCTTCGAACCTGCCTTGCCGGCCGCAACGGTGATATCGTCGACCGAGGCCGCCGCTGCACGCGCAATGATCGATACGTCGTCGAGCAGGGCTACAAGTCCACCGGGCACGCGTTACTCCTCCAGCTAAAGCGAGCGCATTGCCCGCGAGCGGCAGCCAATTCAAGCTGGTTGAATTTTGCAGGAAGATTCACCTTGCATCGATGCACCCAGGCCGGATGAGACCAATCCAGAGCGTGCCACCGATGCAGCGACGATTGTGCCGTCCGTGAAATTGAACCCGAGGCCTTGAATCGCATCGCGTATCTTGTTGCAGAATTTGCCGAAATCCTTTTCCTGATTGTTGCCGTCTTCGAGGCTGGAAACGGTCTCGGTCCACCAATCTCTGGCTTGCAGATATGCCGCAACGTCGCCTTGGTCGCCTATCTGATCGACAAGCTTGAACTGCAGGACGTTCGACGGATTGGCCGTGGCACCCTCGAATGCGCCGGCCCAGTCGCAAGAAGAACTGCAGTCGGATTCCACGAACATCGATGCCCGGGGCTGAGCGACCGAAAGGGTCCAGCGGCCCACCGTTCGATCATATTCCATCTCGTTCAGTTCCCGATATGGCGCGTAAACCGTAATCCTGTATGAGTTTGTCGTTCTCATATTGAGGTCGAAGGTCTTTCCCTCGGCCATCGACGTTCCGAAAAGCTTGTTGACCTGCCCGTCGATCTTATCGGCCACCGACCGGCTGGAATCTGCGGTCAGTGTAGTGACGACGCTGGACGATGGGGCGACTGCCTTGAGGAGATTTCGTACGACGCCGAGCGTATTGGCTGAAATCTCCGTACTGGTGGTCTCGGTCATGTTCGCATCGAACACGAAGCTTACGATGCCGGCGGATGCTTCGCTACCAACCAGAAAGTACGGGAAGGCCAGAATGTCGCCGCTGACCTTTCGTTCGAAACTCTCCCCGATTTTGCGCGAGCTCTCATAATCACGCCCATAGATCGGAATCGTATCCGAAAATCGCCCCGTTTGTGCCTTGAGGACGGCCGCATAACTGTATTTCTTGCCGGCTGCCAAACGCCAGAATGCCGAACGCTTACCGTATCCGAGCGTTTTCAGCGCCTCGGGGTCCGCCTCGATTACGAGACGAGTGTACGCGTTGTCGGGTATAGACTGACCGCCAGTTGCCAGCTTTTCGATACGGA
Organism: Erythrobacter sp. AP23; assembly: GCF_001542855.1. Taxonomy (GTDB): domain Bacteria; phylum Pseudomonadota; class Alphaproteobacteria; order Sphingomonadales; family Sphingomonadaceae; genus Qipengyuania. The sequence goes on from NZ_LNBY01000001.1 coordinate 659,686, forward strand.
AACTATCGGTGGATTGGACGATGGTCGTCCCATCCTGCGCTTCCGGTGGCGTCTGGGCGACAGCGGAATGAGCGAACAAGACCGCGAAACTGCCGAATACTGCCGACCATGAGTGAAACTTTTTCATACCCCCTACCTCCACCCCCTTCATCATCAACGATAAGTGCGATTGATTGTATGTTTCGGTCACCTCGCGACCCAATGCAGAGGCTTGCATTCCGCGCCAATCCCGCTATGTGCGCGCATCCCTCGGGTCCGCCCCGGGGGATTCGAAGAAAGCCGGAGGGGCCCCGCAATCCCGCGGATCAGCCAGCGATCGGCCGCTAAGTGAAAGGACAAGGGCATGGCTCTCTACGAGCATGTTTTCTTGGCGCGACAGGACCTGAGCCAGGCTCAGGTCGACCAGCTCGCCGCCACCGCCACCGAGATCGTCGAGAAGAATGAAGGCAAGGTCACCAAGACGGAGACCTGGGGCCTCAAGAACCTCGCCTACAAGATCGACCGCAACCGCAAGGCGCATTTCGTCATGCTCAACATCGAGGGCCCCGGTGCCGTCGTGGAAGAGCTCGAGCGCCAGACGCGCATCAACGAAGACGTCATCCGCTACATGACCATCCGTGTCGAAGAACACGAAGAAGGCCCCAGCGTGATGATGCGCAAGAACGAGCGCGATGCGAAGAAGCGCCGCGACCGTGAGGAGCGTAACTGATGGCCCGCCCGTTTTTCCGCCGCCGCAAGTCCTGCCCGTTCTCGGGCAAGAACGCCCCCAAGATCGACTACAAGGACGTCCGCCTCCTCCAGGGCTTCATGTCCGAACGTGGCAAGATCGTCCCCAGCCGCATCACCGCCGTCAGCGCGAAAAAGCAGCGCGAACTGGCCAAGGCCATCAAGCGTGCGCGCCACATCGGCCTGCTGCCGTACATCGTGAAGTAAGGGGAAAATCCATGGATATCATTCTCCTTCAGAGGATCGAAAAGCTCGGCTCGATCGGTGACGTCGTCACCGTGAAGGACGGCTATGCCCGCAACTTCCTGCTCCCGCAGAAGAAGGCCCTGCGCGCCAACGAAGCCAACAAGAAGGTCTTCGAAGCGAACCGCGAGCGCCTGGAAAAGGAAAACGCCGAGCGCCGCAGCGAAGCCGAAAAGGCCGGCGAGAAGGTCAATGGCGAAGAGATCGTCCTGATCCGCGCCTCGTCGAACACCGGCCAGCTCTACGGCTCGGTGAACGTGCGCGACATCGCCGCCTCGCTCAACGACAAGGGCCACGACATCGACAAGAAGCAGGTCATCATGGGTGACCCGATCAAGACGATCGGCATGCATGAAGTCCGCATCGACCTCCACCCCGAGGTTTCGGTGTCGATCAAGGCAAACGTCGCTCGCTCGGACGACGAAGCCGAACTGCAGAGCCAGGGCATCGACGTGATGGCGCAGATGTTCGAAGACGAACAGCGCGAGATCGAAGAGCAGGCCGAAGCCAACCGCGTCGACCCGACGCTCGAGCCCGGCGAAATTCCCGCCGACATGCTCGAAGACGGCGTCAGCACGCCCGAAGGTGTGAGCGAAACCGAAGCCAAGATCGAAGCGACCGCGCCCGACGGCGACGACGCCTGACCTTCGGCGACGAGAACATTCAGGGCGCGGCGGCTTCGGCCCCCGCGCCCTTTTTGTAAGAGACGCCCGCAATCCCTATCTGCGGGCGAGACGCAAAAGCGAAAACAACAAGAGGCAGGAGAAGCGCCCATGGAATCGATCGAACAGACGCTCGACCGAATCGAGACGATTTACGACGCGGCGGTGGAGCGGCTGCGCGAGGACGTCATCGCTTTCGGGCGCGAGCGCGAACTGCCCGCGCCCGAACGCCGCAGCGACGGAAGCTACGCCTATCCCGAATTGCGCCTGCGCTTTCGCGGCGGCGACCAGCCCGAGGATCGCAATCGTGCCTTCGGTCGGCTGAACGCGGCGGGTCTCTACACCACCACGGTCACGCGCCCTGCGCTGTTCCGCGATTACCTGCGCGAGCAGCTCGAACTGATTTCCGAAAATTACGAGGTCGAGTTCGAAGTGGGCTCCTCGCGGCAGGAGATCCCCTTTCCCTATGTCCTCGATGGAGAAGCGGGCGCCGAACTGGTCGGGGTCGATCCCAACCTGATCGCGCGGCATTTTCCCTCGACCGAGCTCGCCGATATCGGCGACGAATTGGCCGACGGCATCGTGCTTGAAGGTCCCGACGATGCGATCCCGCTGTCGCTTTTCGACGGCCTGCGCACCGATTTCAGCCTCGCGCGCCTGGCGCATTATACCGGCACGAGCACCGAGCATTTCCAGCGCTTCGTCCTTTTCACCAACTATCACCGCTACGTCGACGAATTCGTCGACTGGGCGGGTTCGCAGCTGGGATCGAACGGTTACACCGCACTCGCCGGCGCGGGCGGGCTTATGCTGACCGAGAAAACCGACAATGCGCGCGAGCAATTGTCCGACACGGCATGGCGGCGGCATCAGATGCCGGCCTACCATCTCGTCGGCCCCAACAAGGAAGGCATCACGCTGGTCAATATCGGCGTCGGCCCGTCCAACGCCAAGACCATCTGCGACCATCTTGCGGTACTGCGTCCCGAAGCCTGGTTGATGATCGGACATTGCGGCGGTCTGCGGCCAAGCCAGAAGATCGGCGATTACGTGCTCGCCCACGCCTATCTGCGCGACGACCATGTGCTCGACCCGGTCCTTCCGCCCGAAATCCCCCTTCCCGCCATCGCAGAAGTGCAGCAGGCACTGGCCGGTGCGGCGGAAGAGGTATCGGGCGAACACGGCGCGGACCTCAAGAAACGCATGCGCACCGGCACCGTGGTCACCACCGACGATCGCAACTGGGAGCTGCGTTATACCAATTCCGCACACCGCATGAGCCTCAGCCGTGCGGTCGGGGTGGACATGGAAAGCGCCACCATCGCCGGTCAGGGTTTCCGCTTCCGCGTGCCTTACGGCACGCTGCTGTGCGTTTCGGACAAGCCGCTGCATGGCGAGATCAAGCTGCCCGGCCAGGCCAACGCCTTTTACGAGCAGGCGATTGCCGCGCATCTCCAGATCGGTGTCACCGCCTGCCGCAGGCTGAAAGAGGAAGGCCCGCGCCTCCACAGCCGCAAGCTGCGCGCTTTCAACGAGCCGCCGTTCAGGTAAGCTAGTCCGTGACCGCGGCGAAGAACCCGTACCCTGACGTGTCGCGATTGCTTTGAGCGCAAGAAACGGGACGTCTGCCGACCCAATGCCTGACAATGCTGTTCGGACTGTCTGTGCGAACGGAGCAACCCGCATATGGAGCGTGCCAACAATCATTCCATGTCGGGCGCGGAATGGGCCCTGCTCGTTGGCCTTTCGGTGCTATGGGGCGGTTCGTTCTTTTTCATCGAAGTCGCGGTAAATGAGCTCCCGCCACTAACGATCGTCACTGCCAGGCTTGCCATCGCGGCGGCAACCCTGCTCGCGATCATGGCGTTTCGCGGGAATAAATTGCCATTACAACGCGAAGTCTGGCTGGCATTTCTCGCGATGGGCCTGCTCAACAACGTCGTTCCCTTCAGCCTGATCGTCTGGGGTCAGACCCATATTGCCAGTGGCGTGGCATCGATCCTGAACGCGACGACCCCACTCTTCACTGTGGTCCTGGCACATTTCCTGACCGCCGACGAAAGGCTGACCAGAGCCAGATTCATCGGGGTTTCGCTCGGATTTTGCGGCGTTGCCATCATGATCGGCATAGCGGTGTTCCGTTCGATCCAGATGGATGCGCTCGCCCAACTGGCTGTACTCGCCGCAGCGCTTTCCTACGCGCTGGCAGGCATATTCGGCCGGCGGTTCAAGGAAATGGGCGTCCAGCCCATGGCCACGGCAACCGGCCAGGTTACGATGTCCACGATCATACTGATGCCCGTTGCAATGATCGTCGATCGACCCTGGACTCTGGCCGTTCCATCCCCGTCCACAATCGCATCGCTTCTGGGCTTGGCTATCCTGTCGACGGCGATCGCCTATATTCTCTATTTCCGGATTCTCTCGACGGCGGGTGCCACCAACCTGCTATTGGTCACCTTCCTGATCCCGATCAGCGCGATCATACTCGGAGTGGTGGTGCTCGGCGAAACATTGGCCGCGAAGCATGTCGCGGGCATGGTTCTCGTCGGCCTCGGACTCGCGGCAATCGACGGCAGACCGATCGCCGCAATCCGCAGACGATTCAAGCGCCGGCGCTATCGCGATGGCAGCTTGCATGGAGGTGGAGGCTGACGAGACCGTCTCTCGAGCCGTAATCGCTTTCGCACGGCGGTCCGGCCCGCCCCAACTGCCCTCAGGGATGGCCGAACCGTGGCCGCGCGATAACGCCAACGGCATCCCTCATTGGATCGAATTCGACGCGCATCAGGGCGATCTGCGCATCGCGGTCAATCCCGATCCTACCCCTGCCCCTTCGTCTTCGTCTTGCCGTCCTTCGCGCTCTTCTCGATAAACTCGATGATCATTCCGGCGACGTCCTTCTCGGTCGCCTTCTCGATGCCCTCGAGGCCGGGTGAGGAGTTCACCTCCATAATCACCGGTCCGTGGTTGCTGCGCAGCATGTCGACGCCGCACACGTTGAGCCCCATACGCTTCGCCGCACGGACGGCTGTCGAACGTTCTTCGGGCGTGATCTTGATCAGCTGCGCGCTGCCGCCGCGGTGAAGGTTGCTGCGGAAATCGTCGGGCGCGCCGGTGCGCTTCATCGCTGCCACGACCTTGCCGCCGACCACCAGTGCACGGATATCGGTACCGCCGGCCTCCTTGATGAATTCCTGCACAAGGATATTGACGTTGGCCCCGCGGAAGGCCTCGATCACCGACTTGGCGCTGCTCATCGTTTCGGCCAGCACAACGCCGATGCCCTGTGTTCCCTCGAGCAACTTGATCACCACGGGTGGGCCATTGACCGCCTTGATGATTTCCTCGGCCGCTTTGGGATCGTTGGCATAGGCAGTCAGCGGCAGCCCCAACCCATGCTTGGCGAGGATCTGCATCGAACGCAGCTTGTCGCGGCTACGCCCGATCGCGACGCTCTCGTTGAGCGGCCAGCAGCCGCGCATTTCGAATTGCCGCAGGATCGCCAGGCCGTAATTGGTGATCGACGCGCCGATCCGCGGAATCACCGCGTCGTAACCGACACAGGGCTCGCCATTGTAGTAAACCTCGGGTCGGTGGCTGGCGATATGGACCGTGCAACGCGTGGTGTTGAGGATATCGAGCTGGTGTCCGCGCTCCTCCGCCGCCTGCTTGAGGCGCTGGTGCGAATAGAGATTGGCATTGCGCGCCAGCATCGCGATTTTCATGGTGTTCTCCTCAGGGCTTGTGCCCTTTCGTGGTCTTGCGTTCGGGCGTCTGCAGCCAGGAATAGCCGCTGTCGACTACGAATCGACGGCGCAGCGAGGATCGGCCGATCAGCATGGGAAAGCGCATGTCCCGGCGATCCGCGAGGCTGATTTCCGCGCGGAATTCGACGTCCCCGATCCTGAGCGGAGTCTTGATCACATAGCGTCGCTGCGTTTCCCCATTCGAGCTGGTGATACCGCGAATGTCGACATGCACCGCCTCGCAAACCTGGCGCACGTGCTGCTGTTCGAAATCCACCGCGAAGCGGACGAATTGCTCGCCATCGCGTTCGAATTCCTCGATCACCGTGCCATGAAGCGAAGACGTCCGCGCGCCGGTGTCGATCTTCGCCGGGACGTCGTGCAATCCCAGTTCGGGAAGGTGCACCAGCTCGCGCCAGCCGACCACCGGCAGATCCCTGCGTTGGGCGCTCATTCGATGATTGCAATCCCGTCGCCGCCACCGGTCCCCGGCAGGCGGCGCAGAACCTCACCGGTGTCGAAATCGACTTCGGCGATCGTATCGTTGCGCGTTTCGGCGACATAAATGCGTTCGCCATCGGGCGAGAAGAGGATCGTCACCTGCGCGCGCGCCGCGGCCTCCGACGGGCTCGACACGGCGATGCTGCGCACGACCTTGCCGGTGGCCGTGTCGATCACGGTCAAGCCGCCATCGGCGAGGTCGGATGTGACCGCATAGTCGCCCTGCGGGCGCAGCGTGATGCGCAGAGGGAACGCGCCGGTTTCGATCCTCTGGCGCACTTCGAGCGATTGCGGGTCGAGCATGAAAGCGGCGTTCGAACCGCGCGCCGACACCCAAAGGGTTTCGCCATCCTGCGACAGCCAGATGCCTTCGGGTTCTTCCCCGACCTCGACCGATTGCGGTGACCGGCGGGTCTTGAGGTCGATCAGCGTGACGGTGCGCGATCCTAGATCGGTGGTCCAGGCGTGCGTGCCGTCGGGAGCAACCGCGAGCATATGCGTCCCGCGTTGGCCCGATCCGTATTCGAAGGTCTCTGCCGCGCCCAGCGGGTCGCGGATCCAGAAGATCGATTGGCGCCCTTCGGCAGTCGCATAGAGATCGCCATTCGCATGCCACACGATGCCGTGCGGCCGCGCGTTCTCGCCGAGGTCGACGCTAGCAACCTTCGAAAGATCGGCAGTTTTGAAGATGTCGACGCTCGTGCCGCCGTAGCAGGCCAGCGCGACGTGGCTGTCATCGGGTGAAGTCGCCAATTCGTGTGGATTGGCACAGCTGTCGACGCTGACGACCTGCTGGCCCGTAGCAAGATCGACCTTCGACAGCGTGTTGCCGAACTTGCCCGCGACGAACAGGGCGCCCTCGACATCGCTCGCAATAGGCTGGGAGGCGGCATCCCCTTCCCCCGCCACGGGCGCACAGGCGACCGCGAGCGGAAGGACCAGGAGCGAGGCGAAGCGACTTACCACCCTTCCGTCTTACCCGCGTTTTGTTCATCGAGCCATGCCTTCAGCGGGGCGAAGTATTCGGCCATCGCCTTGCCGCTCATCTGACGCTCGCCGGTGAAGGCTTCGAGCGCGTCGGGCCAAGGTTTGCTGGCGCCCATTTCGAGCATCGCATTGAGGTTCTTGCCGACCTCTTCGTTGCCGTAGAACGAGCAGCGGTGCAGCGGGCCTTCCCAGCCGGCCTGGTCGCACGCGGCCTTGAAGAACTGGAACTGCAGGATGCGTGCGAGGAAATAGCGCGTGTAGGGCACGTTGCCCGGGATGTGGTACTTCGCGCCCGCATCGAATTTGGTCTCGTCGCGCTCGACCGGCGGCACGATGCCCTGGTATTCGAGGCGCAGGTCGTTCCAGCCCTTGTTCAAACCCTCTGCGGGAATGGTGCCGTCGAAGAGCTGCCAGCGATAGCGATCGACCATCAGGCCGAAGGGTAGGAATGCGACCTTGTCCATCGCTTCGCGCAGCAGCAGGCCGATGTCCTTGTCGGCGCTGGGCACTTGGGCCCGGTCGAGCATGTCGATCTGGACGAGGTACTCGGGGGTGATCGACAGCGAGATCATGTCGCCGATAGCCTCATGGAAGCCGTCGTTTGCGCCGTTGAGGTGCAGATAGTCCTGCTGGTTGTAGGCGCGCTGGTAGTAGTTGTGGCCGAGCTCGTGGTGGATGACCTTGAAGTCGTCCGCATTGCGCTTGATGCACATCTTGATGCGCAGGTCGTCGACATTGTCGACGTCCCAGGCGCTGGCATGGCAGACCACTTCGCGGTCGGCGGGCTTCACGAACTGGCTGCGCTGCCAGAACGTCTCGGGCAGCGGTTCGAATCCCAGCGAGGAGAAGAACTGCTCGCCCACGCGGACCATCTCGACCTCGTCGAGGTCCTTCTGCTCGATCAGTTCGGTGAGGTCGTAGCCGATATCGCCGGCACCCGCAGGCGCGACCAGCGGATAAATATTGCCCCATTCCTGCGCCCACATATTGCCGAGCAAATCGGCGCGGATCGGGCCGGTGGCGGCCTGCACCTCGTCGCCGTACTTCTCGTTGAGCTTGCCACGCACATAGGTGTGCAGCGCCATGTAGAGCGGCTTCACTTCCTGCCACATGCGCTCGGTCTCGGCGGCGAACTGGTAGGGCGACATGTCGTAATTCGAGCGCCACATCGCGCCCAGATCGTCGAAGCCCAGCTCCTTCGCGCCCTCGCCGGCGATGGCGATCATGCGCTGGTAATCCTCGCGCATCGGCGCGCCGACATTGTCGTGCCAGCTGGTCCACATTTCGGCTTTCTCGGCAGGCGTGCGGTCGAGGTTGCCCATTTCGGCCTCGATATCGCTGCCGTTGATCTCCTCGCCGTTGAGCGTGCCCTTGCCCTTGCCGTAGGCCGAGCCGAGCCGTGTGGCGATTTCGTTGAGCTCGGTCGCCGCACCATCGCGGACCGGCGCGGGCATGACGATGCCGTTGCGCAGGATGTCGAGCTTGCGCGCGACTTCTGGATCGAGCCCTGCAACCTGCGCATACTTCGCTGCTTCATTGGCGTATTTGACCGACTTCTCGGTCGCCTCGGCACCGTATTTGGCGGCGAGCTGGTCGCTATCGTGGATGATGTAAGTCGAATTGATCCACAGCACCCGGCCATATTCGACCGAGAAATCGAACATGTCCTTTTCGACCATCGCCACCCAGTCGGCCGCACCCTGCGGGGTCAACGGGTAGGCGCTGGCCATGTCAGTATCGGCAGCGTGATGATCGGCGAGCGCGGGCGTCGCGAGCGAAATTGCGAGCGCGGAAAGGGCGACGGATGCGAGTTTCATGGTTGTCCTCTCAGGGATTATTCTTGCGTGTAGTTTCACGTGCTACCGGATTGCACCTGCCGAGACGCTTAATCAAGCGGCAGGCGCGCCAAATCGACGAATGGCGAGCGCCATCAGCACCCCGCCGAAGGTCGCGATCCAGGCGAGAATCTTCACCGGGCGGACCGTGGCAGCGACTGCTGCCATCCAGTCCGAACCCTGTTCGCTGAGAAGCTGGACCACCTGAAGAATGGTTTCGGTGTAGTCTGTGACGAGAAAGATGATCGCCGAAATGGCGATCAATATGCCGAGCATCCTTGCCGAACCCCGCATCGCCATGAAGCTGCGGCCGGCGAGCCAGCTGCCCCAGCCATAGATGCCGATGAAAACCAGATCGCCGAGCATCGCAATAATGGCGAGCGTGCGTACGCCCCCTTCGCGCCACTGGTCCTGTATTTCGTCCACCCGCGCCGCGCTGCCCGCCGCCTGGTGTTTGGCAATGCCCAGCGTCACGCTTTCGGGATGCGTAACCGCCATGCTCAGCGGAATGACGATCACGAATGCCAGCAGGCCCCACAGCCACCAGCGCAGGTTCGGTTTCGGTTCTCTCATGTTTGCCCCCCAAGCCAACGTGCGATCGCCTGCCCCAGATCGGGCTTGGTCACGCTGCCCATATGCGTGCCGGGAACCTCGACGAAATCGGCGTTCGGCAGCAGGTCGGCGAGCTCCTCGGGCGAGCCATTGTCGCGATCCTCGTCGCCGCAGACCACCAGAGTGGGCATGGTGACGGCATCGAGCAGCGCAAGGTCGAGATCGGGCATGGTGTCGAGAAGCAGCCGCGCGGCAACCCGATCGACTCCCTGCGACTTGAGGAACTGCATCGAGAAATAGTCCGGATCGCCACGCGGGATCGCATCGAACTCGTCGATCACGCGCCGGAACTTGGCCGCACGGCGATGCCATTCGCCCAGCCCTGCAGTCCCCATCCCGCCCACGATCAGCCGCCGTGGCTCGAGCACGCCATGCGCGGTCGCATGAAGCGAAGTGCGCGCGCCTAGCGAAAAGCCGCCGAGATCGTATTCGTCGAGCCCGTAGTGATCCACCAGCGCTGCCACATCGCGTACCAGGACATTGGTGGGATATCTCTCAGGCTGGTGCGGAGCCTCGCTCTCGCCATGCACGCGAAAGTCGAGCATCAGTACCTCGAAGCCCTGCGCCGCGATCGCTTCGTGGTGGCCCCACTTGATCCAGTTCATCTGCGCGCTGGAGAATAGACCATGCAGCAAGACGAGCGTTCGCCCTTCGCCGTGCCGATGGACGGCGAGTTTCGTCCCGTCGAAACTCTCGAATTTTTCGGTCACCGGTCCGTTCATGCCATCCCCACGAATTCGATCCACTCCTCGGTGGTGTGCGGCTGTCCGTCCATGACCTTCGCATCCGCGGGCAGGCCGATCCACGGCTGTTTGCTCTTCACCCACAGATGCGCCGCGGGAACCAGCGACGCGCTGTCGTCGAGCGTGCCGCAGCGCAGGCTGGCGAAGCCCTCGCGAGCGTCGTTCACCGCATAGACTCGCGCCTTGCATGTCACACAGCCGAGGATGCGCGAATGGGCTCCGCTGGGCTGATCGTACTCGCCGGTGTCGAGTTCGCCCGAGATTTCGAGATCGGCGAGTGCAAAGAGCATATGCTCGCTGAAGGCCGTACCGGTTCGGCTCTGGCAGTCGGTGCAGTGGCAGGCATAGGGTTTGAGGCGAAAGCCCTCGTGCAAGGTATAGCGCACGGCGCCGCACAGGCAGCCGCCGGTCAGCTCGCCTTTCACCGCCTGGCGAGCCCGTTTTGCTCCATTCGCCATTGCGCCATCTCGATCCGATCCTGGCCGAAGAAGGGTTCGCCTTCGAATACCAGCGTGGGCACGCCCCAATGCCCGGCGGCTTCGAGCGCATCCTGGTTGGCCGCAATCTCGGCGTCGAGTTCCTTCCCCTGCGCCTCCACCTCGCCAACGACTTTCGCCGCATCGAGCCCGGCGGTAGTCAAAGCGTCCTCAAGATGGTCGCCCTCGTGCCAGTTCTCCTGTCCACCCCAGATGAGCCTGCCCGCCTCATGCGCGAAGACAAGGCCCTTGCCGCGCCTAGCAGCGGCCTGCCCCATGCGGGTGACGCGCCGGATATAGGGCTGTTCATCGGCAATCGCGCGGGTATCGGGGTCTTGCACGATCGGGTCGGGGCGCGGCGGACCGAAGGCGATCGAGTGGTATTGTGCCACGCGCATCATGTCGCGGATCGTATAGGCCATCCAGTTCGGATGGTTACGCTCGAAAAAATCGGGCTGGCGGATTGCGAGCGGATAGACGGGCCTTAGTGCGATATCGACATCGTATTCTTCGGCCAGCGCGCGGTAGCGCCCGACCGAAAGGAAGCTGTAAGGTGAGCGGAAGCTGAAATAGAGGTCTGCGGACAGGGTCATGCGGCCCTTATACGCGCGCAGCGCCTTAGCGGAAGAAGCAGCTTATCCCGGCCTGCAGCGCGGTCACACTCTCGCCATCTTCGGCAAAGCCGGTGATCGTCCCGTAATCGGCAGTCGTATACTCGAATTCGCCCTCCAGCGTGGTGTCAAGTTCGCGCACCCGCTTTTCGAGCTTGAGCCCTTCGAACGTGGTCGTACCGGGTTGCACGCCGTCGGAGGTCGCCACGCCCTCGCCTTCGCGCAGGAACCAGCCGCGAAGTTCGCCATCCATATAGGCGATCTGAAGCGGGCCGAACTGGCTGAAATCCATCGGACCCGCACCGCATTCCTCGTTGCGCGATTGTCCCGGCGCGATGGCGAGCGCTTCGCTGATGGCCGCGTCGACATCCGCGCGCGCCGCACCGAAACGGAAGGGCGCCGCTCCCGCCGGCCCCAGGCCATTGGCATCGACCAACACCTTTGCCTCCTCCACCGTATCTGCCGATGTTTCGATCGGCTCGGGTTCGGTCCGGGCTTCGCCGCAGGCGGCAAGAGCCAGCGGGAGGACGACGAGAAGGCTTTGTCGGATCATCCCTTCTTAAGGCACTCGCGCCCAAGCAGTTCCGCGATCTGCACCGCGTTGAGCGCCGCGCCCTTGCGCAAGTTGTCGCTGACGCACCACAGGGCAATGCCATTGTCGACCGTCGGGTCGTCGCGCACGCGGCTGATATAGGTCGCGCTGTCGCCCGCGCTTTCGACCGGGGTGACGTATCCCTCGTCCTCACGCTTGTCGATCAGCATGATGCCGGGCGCCTCGCGCAGGATTTCCTGCGCCTGCTCGGCCGACAGCTCGTTCTCGAACTCGATATTCACCGCTTCGGAATGGCCGACGAAGACCGGCACACGCACACAAGTGGCATTGAGCTTGATCTTGGGGTCGAGGATCTTCTTCGTCTCGACCACCATCTTCCACTCTTCCTTGGTCGAGCCGTCATCCATGAAGACATCGATATGCGGGATGACATTGAAGGCGATCTGCTTGGTGAACTTCACCGGCTCGATCGGGTCGCCGACGAAGATCGCGCGGCTCTGCTGAAACAGCTCGTCCATGCCCGCCTTCCCTGCGCCGGAGACCGACTGGTAGGTCGAAACCACCACGCGCTTGATGGTTGCCGCCTTGTGCAATGGCGCGAGTGCGACGACCAATTGCGCGGTCGAGCAGTTGGGATTGGCGATGATGTTGCGCTTGGCATAATCGTGGATTGCATCCGGGTTCACCTCGGGCACGATCAGCGGCACGTCGGGGTCCATGCGATAGAGCGAGCTGTTGTCGATCACCACGCAGCCGGCGGCCGCGGCCTTGGGCGCATACTCCTTCGCCGGGCCGCTGCCCGCTGCGAACAGCGCAATGTCCCAGCCCGACCAGTCGAAATGCTCGATATTCTTGCATTTGAGCATCTTGCCGGTGTCGCCGAATTCGACCTCGGTGCCATGCGAACGGCTGCTGGCAACCGCCGCCACCTCGTCGCAGGGAAACCCGCGCTCGGCGAGCACCTGCATCATTTCACGACCGACATTCCCGGTCGCGCCGACAACGGCAACACGATAACCCAATTCACCATCTCCACTTTGCGTGCGCGGCCGAGATAGCGATTACCCCCGCCCCCGCAAGCGCACATTCGATTGCGCGGCCTAAAGCGCTATTCGGGCGGCGTTACGCCGTGGGCCTCGAGAAAGCGGAAAACCGTGTTGTAGCGATGCGGCGAAATCTGCTCGCCCGAGACGCGGTGCGTATATCCGGGATAGAGCATCATCTCGAACGGCACATTGGCCTCCTGCATCGCCGAGATCACTTCGGTCGCATTCTCGAACACCACATTGTCGTCGGCCATGCCGTGAATGATCAGCAGCGGATCTGAGATTTTAGCGGCATCCGGAATGGCGGAGGCCTTCTCATACGCCTCTGCATTCTCTTGCGGTTTGCCCATGTAACGCTCGGTGTAATGGGTGTCGTACAGCTCCCACTTGGTTACCGGCGCACCGCTGATCCCGGCGGCGTAAAGGCCCGGATCGGCCTGCAGCTGCTTCAGGGTGATGTACCCGCCATAGGACCAGCCATCGATCGCGATCTTGTCGGGATCGACGAAGTCGAGCGTCTTGAGGAACTCGGCCCCCGTTTTCTGGTCGCGCACCTCGACCCCGCCCATGGCGCGGTAGAGCGGTTGCTCGAAGGCGACGCCGCGATTGGCGCTGCCGCGATTGTCGAGCGCGAACCAGATATAGCCCTTGTCGACGATCGCCTGCCGCAGCGCGCCGTTCCAGCCCTTGTTGACGACCTGCGGCCCCGGCCCGCTGTAGTGGTAGTAATAGACCGGGTAGCGCTTGCTCGGCTCCATCTCGGGCGTGACCATCTCCCAATAGAGCGGCGTGCCGTCCTCGGCAGGGATCGTCCCGTATTGCGTGGGCCGGTGGCTGGCCAGGAACGGCGCGTAAGGATGGTCCGCATCGAGCGCGTTTTCCTCGATCCAGGCCAGACGATTGCCCTGCTGGTCGGCGATATAGCTGTGCGGCGGGGTATCGTCGTTGGAGCGGGTGACGACGAGTGTCTGGCCCTTCGCATCCATCGTCGCGCTGTTGACGTAGTCCGTATCGGTCAGCCGCGTGATCGTACCCGGATCGGCCAGGTCGAGCGAATAGACCTGCTGCGCCAGCACATCGTCCTTCGTCCCCTGGAAGAACACCCGGCCCGCCTGCTGGTCGATGCCGACCAGCTTGGTCACCACCCACTCGCCACTGGTCAGCTGGGTCCAATTGCCCTCGGAATAGCGATAGAGATGGCCGAAGCCATCGCGCTCCGACCACCAGATCAGGCTGCCATCGTCGAGCCATTTGTAGTCGTCGCCGAGGTTGATCCAGTAATCGTCCATCGCGGCGCGTTCGGTGAACAGCACCTCGCTCTCGCCGGTGACAGGATCGACCTTGAGCATGTCGAGCACGGTCTGCTCGCGGTTCTGGCGCTGGACATAGAGCGCGCTGCCATCGGGCGCCCAGTCGACGCGGGCGAGGTAGATGTCGGTCTCCTCGCCGAGATCGACCTTCACGCGGTTCTCGCCATCGGGGTCCATCACAAACAGCTCGACCACCGCATTGGCGCTGCCCGCGACCGGATAACGCTGGTCGAAAACCTTGGTGCCGGTCGCGCCGATCGCGGCGCGAGTGACGATACCGACCATGCTCTCGTCGAAACGCTGAACGGCAATGCGCTGGTCGTTCGGCCCCCACCAGTATCCTGTAAGCCTTGCCATTTCCTCTTGGGCTACGAATTCGGCCTCGCCCCAACGGATCGCCTCGCCCTCCTTCGGCGTGATCGGCTGCGCCTCGCCACCGACTTCGCCGACCCACAGCTGGCGGTCGCGCACGAAGGAAACATAGCCGCCCTTGCTGCTCAGGGCCGGATTGAGTTCGCTCTCCTCGGTATCGGTGAGGCGCAGGACCTCGCCGCCCAATCGCGCGAGATAGAGATCGCCGTCGAGCGGGACGAGCACGCCGCTGCCATCCTCGGTCCACTGGTAATCGATGATACCCTTCAGGCTGCCGACGCGCGCGCGTTCGCGCTGCATCTTTTCGTCCTCCGACAATTCCCGGCCCGTACCCAGCGCTTCGCTGTCGACCAGCATCGTCCACTCGCTCGCCTCGCGGTCGTAGGCCCACAGATCGTACCGCTCGCGGTCGTCCTCGCGGTTGCGCAGCAAGGTGAGATAGCGACCGTCGGGCGACAGCTTGACTTTGCGCGGGGCAGGCCCGGTAAGGTCGGGCGAGGCGAATACGCGCTCGAAAGTCAGCTCCATGGGCGCGTTCTCCGTTTCCTGCGTGGGGTCTTGTGCGGCAAGCGGGGCGGCAAGGCATGTGCCGAGGACCAGTGCGGTCGCGAAAGTCAGGTGGCGCAACGATCTCTCCTTCATCGATGTGGTGGGTGATGGAGAAATGGGCGGGAGCGTGCAAGCCGCTGCATGGCTGCTTTGGGCAGATTCGCATTGCACGCACGTGTCGGGAATCCCGTCAACCTATCCACGCGCCTTTCCATGGCCTGATACGCAGCGACGGAGCGGGGCAGCGGGCGACACCGATTGCGGTCTTCACATGCGATACCCACGAAAAAGGGCGGCTTCCCGTTCGGGAGGCCGCCCTTCATTCTCCAGTGACGAGAAAACGGGTCTGGCTTACGCCTTGGGCGCGTTCTCGCGGCGCTCGGCGATGCGGGCGCGCTTACCGGTGCGGCCGCGCAGGTAGTAGAGCTTGGCGCGACGCACCACGCCGCGGCGGACCACGGTGATGCTGTCGACGATCGGCGAGTAAAGCGGGAACACGCGTTCCACGCCTTCACCGAAGGAGATTTTGCGCACGGTGAAGTTGCTGCCCATGCCGCGGTTCGAGCGGGCAATGACGACGCCTTCGAAATTCTGGACGCGTTCGCGGCTGCCTTCGACAACGCGGACGCCGACGCGCACGGTGTCACCGGCGCGGAATTCGGGAACGTCCTTCCCGAGGTTCTCGATAGCTTCTGCTTCGAGCTGCTGAATGAGGTTCATCGAACCATATCCTTAGTCTTTTCGCCGCGCGCCAGAGGCAGACTGGTCCCGAGCGTCACTGTAACGCTCCCAAAGGTCCGGCCTGCGTAACCGTGTGTCTTCCTCGCTCCTTGCCTTGCGCCAAGCAGCGATCTTCGCATGATCCCCCGATCGCAGCACTTCAGGGATCGTGCGCCCTTCCCATTCGGCAGGTCGGGTATATTGCGGATATTCGATGAGGCCATTTTCGTAGCTCTCTTCGACTCCGCTATCGGGCGCGCCCATTACTCCGGGAAGCAGGCGAATGCAAGCGTCGAGAATCGCCAGCGCGGCGGGCTCTCCGCCAGACAGGACGATGTCGGCCAGGCTGACCTGCTCGATCTGCGGGTAGGCCTCGAAAATGCGCTCGTCGAAGCCCTCGAACCGGCCGCACAGAATGGCGACGCCGGGCCCCTGTGCGATTTCGCGGATACGCGCCTGCGTGATCGGTTTCCCGCGCGGTGTCATCGCGAGGATGGGAATAGCCTCCCCCACCGGGGGAGGGGAACCATCCGCAGGATGGTGGAGGGGCACGGTCGGCTGCTCGGAACCGTTCTGATCAGGGGATAGTGCCTCTCCACCAGCTTCGCTGGTCCCCCTCCCCGTTCCGGGGAGGATGCTATCGAGCGCCCGCCCGAGCACATCGGGCTTAAGCACCATGCCCGCACCGCCGCCGGCCGGCGTATCGTCGACCGTGCGGTGCTTGTCCTTGGCGAAGTCGCGGATCTGGACCGTTTCGCACGACCAGTCCCCTCGCTCGAGCGCCCTACCTGCAAGCGAAACGCCAAGCGGCCCGGGAAACATCTCGGGATAGAGAGTTAGGATCGTAGCGGCGAAGGTCATCGGCCGCGCCCTTAGCGGGTCGGCGAGCGCAATTCCATCCCGGCGCGATCAGCGCGAAGTCAGGCGCTTCTCGCCGGTCTGCTGGCTCGGCACGAATTTCCCGACCACACTCGAGGTAAGAACCCCGAAAACGACCAATCCGCCCGCGGCAAACAGGTCCATCCCCTGCAAGGTCACGCTGTCCGCGCCTTCGAGACGCGCAGCGAGCACCGCGGCAAGCGGGGCTGCGCCCGAGAACAGGTGGCGCAGCTTCGGGCCGATGCTCGGCGAAACCTTCGCAACCGTGGCGCTGAGCCCCGCGGTCATCGCGCCATAGGCCGCGATCAGGAAAACTGCATTATCGATCATTCCACTCCACCCCATCCTTGGCCCGCGTGTCGACACGCAGCTCGAATACATCGGGTCGCGAGTAATGACCGTCGGTGTCGAGCGATGCCAAGCCTTCGTCTATCTCGGTAAGATCGAGCTCTGCGAACAGCGTTTCCTCGCCCTCGCCCGCCTCAGCGAGGATGCGCGCGTCGGGGGCGATAATGAGCGAGCCGCCGCGATTGAGGGTTTCCGCTTCGATGGCTTCCAGCAGTTCGCGCGCGGCAGCGTTGTCGCCCCCTCCGGCCCGCTCCAGCCCGTCGAAGAGGTCGTTCTTCGCCTGCACTAGTCCTGCTGCCAGCACGAAGCAGCGGCCCTCCATCGCATAGTGCCGCGAGGCGAGCGCGTATTCCTGACGCACGGTGGGCCAGGCGGCGACGTGCACGCTCTCGCCGAGGTTGTGCATTGCCGCGCGCGCCAGGGGCATCCAGTGTTCCCAGCAGATCAGCGAGCCGACCTTGCCCCATTCGGCCTGGTGGACGCCCAGCGTCGAGCCGTCGCCGCGCATCCAGACGAGCCGCTCGCCATGCGTGGGCACCAGCTTGCGGTGGTCGAGCACCGGCAGGCCGGGCCGGAAAGTCATCTGGTTGTTGTAGAGGCTCTGCCGCATCCGCTCATGCGCGCCGATGCTAATGACCGCGCCGCTTTCGTCGGCGAGTTCCTGCAGCGGCAGCAGCCGCTCGTCGTCCGCGACCACCGCCTGTTGAAGCAGGATGCGGTGCAGCGCCTTTGTGCCGGGGTGGTCCCACAAGGCCGCGCCGGGTGCCTCGTCGAGCCACAATGGATAGCCGCCGAGGAAGGTCTCGCCGAATGCGACGAGCTTTGCCCCGCCCTCCACCGCTTCGCGTGCCAAACGAACCGCCTTCTCGATCCCTTCGCCGATGGCGAGCGGAATGGGAGCGGCCTGCACGATGGCGACGGGAAGCTTGGTCATGGCCCGCTTGCTAACCCGGTGGGCACCGTATGGCCATCCCGCGCGTATCCCTGCCATGGATGTCGACGATTGCATCATCGTGGGCGCTGGCCCTGCCGGACTGACCGCCGCGATCTACCTTGCGCGCTACCATCTCGACATTCGCCTGTTCGATTGCGGGACCAGCCGGGCAAGCTGGATCCCGAAGAGCCACAACCACGCCGGGTTTCCCGATGGCATCAACGGCAACGAACTGCTCGAACGCATGCGCGAACAGGCGGCGAAATATGGCGCTCTGCGCGAGCCGAAACGCGTTACGGACCTCAGGCGCGACGGCGAGTCTTTCACGGTCTGCTGCGACAGGGAGGAATATCGGGCCCGCTCGGTCCTTCTGGCCACCGGCGTGGTCAACAACCGGCCCGAGGGTATCGAGGACCAGCTTCACGACGAGGCGGTAAGCCGAGGGCTGATCCGCTATTGCCCGATCTGCGACGGCTACGAAGTGACCGACAAGCGCGTGGCGGTCATCGGCACGGGCGAGCACGGCACGGCAGAGGCGCAATTCATCCGTGCCTATACGAAGGACCTGACGCTGGTCTCACCAGGCGGCGATCACGATTTGTCGGAAGAATGTTCGACTGTGCTCGGCGACGCGGGAATTGCCCGCGTGGCGGGGCCCTGCGGCGGCTATGCAATCGAGAACGGGCAGATTGCGTTCGACACTGCCGAGGGACGTCTGGCGTTCGACAGCGTCTATCCCGCGCTGGGGTCGGTGGTGCGCTCGGGACTGGCCGTAAAATGCGGCGCCAAGGTGAGCGAGAAGGACTGCATCATCGTCGACGACCATCTCGAGACCAGCGTCCCCGGCCTATTCGCCGCGGGCGACGTCGTGCTCGGGCTCGACCAGATCAGCCATGCGATGGGCCAGGCGGGCGTGGCGGCGACGACCATCCGCAACCACCTGTCGGAAAAGGCACCCCTTCGGCGCTAATCCACGAAATCGGCACTGACGATCAGGCGCGTGTCATCCCATTCGGGAACGGCCTGACTGGTCAACGGCACCATGAATTTCCTGCCGTCGGGCTTTTCGATTTCGACGATGTCGGTCGCCCCGAAATTCTCGATCGCGCAAACCCGACCGACCGTGTCGCCCTTGTCGGTGACCACCGCGAGATCGACAAGGTCTGAGAAGTAGAATTCGCCCTCGTCCAGCGCGGGCAAGGCGTCGCGCGAGACGGAAAGGGCGGTGCCGCGCAGCAGCTCGGCCGCGGTGCGATCGGTCACCTCGGCAAAGCGCGCGATGGCACCGCCCTTGTTGTCGCTGCGGATTTTTGTGAGGGTCAGCGCACCCTCGTTGAAGCTTTTATGCGGCTTGAGCGCGTCGACGCCCTCGCCGAACAGCTTCAGCCGAACCTCGCCCGTCACGCCATGCGCGCCGGTGACGGCAGCCAGCGTGACGGGTTTGTCCGACATGGGCGCGATTACTCGCCCTTGTCTTCCGAAGCGTCTTCCGAAGCGGTTTCGGCGGCTTCTTCAGCCGGAGCCTCTTCAGAAGCAGCTTCTTCCGCCGGAGCCTTGGCTTCTTCCTCGGCAGCCTTCTTGGCTTCCTCGGCTTCAGCGATCTTGGCGGCCTTCTCCTCGGCGCGTTCCTTGGCGGCTTCACCCGGCTCGCCCTTCTTCGGGTTGTTCTTCGGCGCGCGCTCGAGGATGCCGGCGGCATCGAGGAAGCGGTGGACGCGGTCCGACGGCGTTGCGCCGACCGACAGCCAATGACGCGCGCGGTCTTCGTTGAGCTTCACGCGCTCACCCGAATCCTTCGGCAGCATCGGGTTGTAGGTGCCGATCTGCTCGAGATACTTGCCGTCGCGCGCAGCGCG
This sequence comes from Erythrobacter sp. AP23, assembly GCF_001542855.1. Taxonomy (GTDB): domain Bacteria; phylum Pseudomonadota; class Alphaproteobacteria; order Sphingomonadales; family Sphingomonadaceae; genus Qipengyuania. The sequence continues at coordinate 679,398 of NZ_LNBY01000001.1, forward strand.
CGAGTCGGCGACGACGATGCGGTAGTATGGGCGCTTCTTGGCACCACCACGGGAAAGACGGATTGCAACTGCCATTTGGTATTACCTTTCGAATGTAAACGTCTGAAATTTATTTCTTCTTAAGGAGGTCCTGAAGGTCGGGCGGGAGCGTGCCGGGGTCCACGCCGGGGCCCTTGCCGCCGCCCATTCCGGGAAGGCCGCCCGATGCGCCGCCGGGACCGCCGAGGCCGGGCATTGCAGCCCCCATGCCTCCGCCGCCGAACAGCGCGCCGAGGCCCTTAAGCCCGCCCATTTTCTTGATCTGCTTCATCGCGCGGGACATTTCCTGGTGCATCTTCAGCACCTTGTTAACGTCCTGCACCTGCGTGCCCGAACCGGCGGCCACGCGCTTCTTGCGCTTGGCGTTGAGCAGTTTGGGCTGCTTGCGCTCCTTGGGCGTCATCGAACCGATGATCGCATCCATGTGGACGAGCACCTTGTCGTCCATGTTCGAGGCCGCCATGGCCTGCTTGGCCTTCTTCATGCCCGGAAGCATGCCTGCCAGCATGCCAAGTCCGCCCATGTTCTGCATCTGCTTCAATTGCATGCGCAGGTCTTCGAGGTCGAATTCGCCCTTCGCCATCTTCTTGGCGAGCGCTTCCGCCTCGTCCTGCTTGATGGTTTCGGCGGCCTTTTCGACCAGCGACACGACATCGCCCATGCCGAGGATTCGGCCGGCCACGCGCTTGGGATCGAAAGCCTCGATCGCGTCGAGTTTTTCACCCGTACCCGCGAATTTGATCGGTTTGCCGGTGACATAGCGCATCGAGAGCGCCGCACCGCCGCGCGCATCGCCGTCCATGCGGGTGAGCACCACGCCGGTCAGCGGCACTTCGCCGGTAAAGCTCTGCGCCACGTTGACCGCGTCCTGACCGGTCAGGCTGTCGACCACCAGCAGCACCTCGGTGGGTGCGGAGACGCTGGCGATCGCCTTCATCTCGGCCATCAACGCCTCGTCGACGTGGAGGCGGCCCGCAGTATCGAGCAGCAGCACGTCGGCGGCCTGAAGCTTGGCGCTTTCCATCGCGCGGCGGGCAATGTCGACCGGCTGCTGGCCTTCGATGATCGGCAGCGTCGCGACATCGACCTGTTCGCCCAGTACCCTGAGCTGTTCCTGCGCGGCGGGCCGATTGACATCGAGCGAAGCCATCATGGCCTTCTTGCCGTGCTTTTCGCGGATCAGCTTGCCGAGCTTGGCAGTGGTGGTCGTCTTACCCGAGCCCTGCAGGCCGACCATCATGATCACAACCGGGGGCTTGGCGGCGAAATTCAGCTCGCGGTCGGCAGGATCGGCATCCTCGCCTCCGCCCAGCATGGCGGTGAGTTCGTCGTCGACGATCTTGACGACCTGCTGGCCGGGCGTGACCGACTTGAGAACTTCCGAACCGATCGCCTTTTCGGTGACCGCGTCGATGAAGCGGCGCACGACGGGCAGCGCGACATCGGCTTCGAGCAGCGCGATGCGAATTTCGCGCATCGCCTCGCGCACGTCGTTTTCCGACAGCGCGCCACGCCCTTTCAGGCGGTCGAAGACATTACCGAGGCGGTCGGACAGATTGTCGAACATGACTGCCTAAACTCCTTATCGAACCATGACCGGCCCGAGCTCTTGTTTGGTCGCTTCCCGAACCGAAAAAGTGGGAGCCACTTTTTCTGGGAAACTCCCGGAAACGCAAAAATCGCCGGCGGACGAGAACTCGTCGGCCAGCGTGGGGAATTCCCCGATGAAACCCAAACTCATGCCCGGGTGTGGTGGAAGCAAGCCGCAGCCGTCGCCACGACCTGCTACCATCAAATCCGGTCTGCGGACTTGCCGGATGTCGGTTCAGGCCGGAAGCGAAAATGATGGATCGGGAGAACCGGAGCGCAGCGGACTAAAGGTCCGTGAGCACCGGAAGCGCACCGAGCCGTCATTTGCAGCCCGGTCTGGGCCGTCAGACGGTAAGTCCGGAAATGGTGGAGCCTAGCGGGATCGAACCGCTGACCTCTACAATGCCATTGTAGCGCTCTCCCAGCTGAGCTAAGGCCCCGAGCCATTTCCTGCGACGCGTCCTGGGAGGCGCGTCACCCTTGCGGGAGGCGCCCAATATAAGGGGCCTCCATTCTTTGCAAGAATGTTTTTCAGTTTTTCGCACCCACATCCGTGGGCGCGTCCTCGGCGCTATCCCTCCGCTACGCTACGGGCGCCTGCGGGCGGGCGGTCGCCCTTGCCGGGCCTCCGCCGGCCCGGTTCCTGGTCACGGCAGTCAAAGGCCAACCGGCCGCCCGTAGCGTGCGCAGCTATGCTGCGCGTCTAGCGAGGACGAACCCGCGGAGGCGGGTTCGCAAATCAGGACTCATCGGCGTCGTCGTCGTCGCCCTTCGATTTCGTCTCGACGCCGAGGTCGTCGTCGCCGCCCAGATCGACTTCATTGTCGGGCGAATCGTCGTCCTCGTCGATGTCGATGTCCAGATCGTCATCGTCGTCGTCGCCGCCCAGATCGCTGTCGGCTTCGCCCTTCTTGTCCTTCTTCTCTTCCTCGGCGAGGATCGGCTGTTTCGACTTGAGCACGGGTTCCGGCGTCCATTCTTCGCCGCATTCGATGCAGGTGACGGGATCGTCCTTGTTCAGATCGTAGAAGCGGGTGCCGCAGTTCGGGCAGGTCCGCTTGGTGCCCCATTCAGGTTTGACCATGTGTAATCCTTAGAGTCTGCCGCCCCCGGCGTAGCGCCGCGGGGTCGTGAATTCGTAATTGTCTTGATGGGTTCCCGCTGGGCAGGAATCAACAGCGCGCGCGCCTTGCCAGAACGTATGTGCGCTGTCAAAGCGCCGCATCCCTATCCATGCCATCACCGGGACGCCCGATTGACCGCTCACCGCTTCATGCCCGCAGGACCGCTGACCGGACGCATCCGTGTACCGGGCGACAAATCGATCAGCCATCGTTCGCTCATGTTCGGCGCGCTGGCCGTGGGCCGCAGCCGCATTTCGGGCCTGCTCGAGGGCGAGGACGTTCTCGCGACCGCAGCGGCCCTGCGCACCATGGGCGCGCGGATCGAGCGCGACGGTGACGACTGGGTGGTCGACGGCGTGGGTGTCGGAGGATTGCTCCAGCCCGATCAGGCGCTCGATATGGGCAATTCGGGCACTTCCACCCGGCTGCTCATGGGCCTCGTCGCAAGCCACAGCATCACCGCGGCCTTTACCGGCGATGCGAGCCTGTCGAAGCGACCGATGGGCCGGGTGATCGATCCCCTTTCGACCATGGGCACAAGCTTCACCCCCTCGCCCGGCGGTACGCTGCCGCTGATGATGGAAGGCATGCAACCGGCCGTGCCGATCGAATACCGCCTGCCGGTGGCGAGCGCGCAGGTAAAGAGCGCGGTGCTGCTCGCCGGTCTCAACACCCCCGGCATCACCACGGTGATCGAACCGGTGCCGACGCGCGATCATACCGAGCGCATGCTGCGCGGTTTCGGTGCCGAACTGACGGTCGAGGAGAACCAGGGCGAGCGCGTGATCCGCATTCATGGCCCCGCCGACCTCAAGCCTTGCGACATCACCGTGCCGGGCGACCCCTCCTCCGCCGCTTTCTTCGCGGTAGCGGCAAGCGTGGTGCCGGGCAGCGATCTCGTGATCGAGAACGTCGGGCTCAATCCCACACGCGACGGCATCTTCCGCGTGCTGGAGCTGATGGGCGCCGACATCGAGGACGTCGATGCGCGCGAAGTCGGCGGCGAGCCGGTTGCCGACCTGCGCGTGCGCCATGCGGCGCTGAAAGGCATCGAGGTCGACCCCGGCATCGCACCGAGCATGATCGACGAATTTCCCGTCCTGTTCGTCGCCGCTGCGCTGGCCGAAGGGACGACCATCACCAGCGGGCTTGAGGAACTGCGCGTCAAGGAAAGCGACCGTCTGTCGGCCATGGCCGAGGCGCTCAGCCTCGCTGGTGCGAATGTCGAGGAGAATGACGATGGCCTGGTTATCGAGGGGACCGGGGGTAAGCCCCTTGCCGGAGGTGGCCCCATCGCCACTCACCTCGATCACCGCATCGCCATGAGCATGGCAATCGCCGGACTGGTCAGCCGCGACGGCGTCGAAATCGACAGCATCGAACCGATCGCGACGAGTTTCCCGAATTTCACCGCCCTGCTGGACGAGGCGGCCGAGTGACCGACCAGCTCGACATCTATACGCTCATCGGCTTCGTCGGGATGGCCTGCATCATTGCCGCCTATGCCTATCTCACCTGGAAGGAAGACCCGAACCCCTTCGTCCTGCACGGCACCAATCTCACCGGCGCGGCGCTACTGACCGTCTCGCTGCTGGTGCACACCAACTGGCCCAGCCTCGTGCTCGAAGGATTCTGGGCAGCGATTGCCATCTGGGGCTTGGCGAAAGCGGTGCGGGCGCGCAGGACGGGCGTATGATTATCGCCGTCGACGGACCCACTGCCAGCGGGAAAGGCACGATTGCCAAGGCGCTGGCCGCGCACTTCGGCCTGCCGCATCTCGATACCGGGCTGCTCTACCGCGCGGTCGGGAGGCAGGTCTCGCTGAATGGCGGCAATCCCGACGATGCCGAGGATGCGCTAGCGGCGACGGGCTTTGCGGACAGCCTGCTGGACGATCCCCAATTGCGCGACGAGGAAACCGGCGGACTCGCCAGCCGCGTCTCGGTCCATCAGGCCGTTCGGCAGGCGCTGTTCGAAAGGCAGCGAGCCTTTGCCACGCAGGATGGCGGAGCGATCCTCGACGGACGCGATATCGGGACCGTCATTGCGCCGGAGGCGGAGGCGAAGCTGTTCATCACGGCGAGCGTCGAAGCGCGCGCCCAGCGGCGCTTCGTCGAGATGCGCGAGCGCGGGGCCGGAGTGACCTTGCTCGAAATCCAGGACGATTTGCGCCGCCGCGACGAGCGCGATCGCAACCGTGCAGTGGCGCCGCTGATCCCTGCCGAGAACGCGATGGTGATCGACACCAGCGCGCTGGGAAAGGACGAGGCCATCGCCGCCGCGATCGAGGCTGTGACTGAAGCCGTTTCCTAAGCTGCCTCTCCCGCCCTTGCCATACTTCGCCCATATCCATATCATGTTATATATCACGCTATGGAGATTCGCATGGTCGATGTCGTTGCCCAGATGGGCCCCGCCTTTCTCGGCAGCCGCCTCAAGCGGCTTGGCGAGCGCATGCAGGCAGGCGCGGCGAGCGTCCTGACGGATGCGGGTATCCCGCTGCAACCCGGCCATATGGCGGCGATGGCGGCGCTGAGGACGGGACCGAAGACGGTCGGCCAGCTCGCCGAAGCCAGCGGGACCAGCCAGCCGGGCATGACGCGCACGATCGGGCACCTGAAGAAGCTCGGCCTTGCCACGGACGAAGCCTGCGCGGACCAGCGCAGCCGCATGATCTCGCTTACCGAGCAAGGCGAGCGCATGGCGCAGACCATCGCGAGCGACGTATGGCCCAAGGTAGGCGCCGCCGCGGAGCAAATCCTCGCCCGCGTCGATGGCGACTTCCTTCGCCAGCTGGCGATTATCGAAGAGGCGCTTGCCGAGGCCTCCATCGCCGAACGCGCCGCCCGTACCGTTCCGCAACCCCTCTCCCTGCGCGAATACGATCGCTCGCTCGCTCACGAATTCTTCGACATCAACCGTGAATGGATCGAGGACATGTTCGCGATGGAAGAGGCCGACCGCGAGATCCTCGAACACCCGCAGGAGCGGATCATCGATGCAGGCGGCGATATCCTGTTCGTCGAAGCTGCAGGGCTCGGCATCGTCGGCACCTGCGCGCTGCTCAAGACGGGTCCGGGCGCCTTCGAACTCACCAAGATGGGCGTGCGCGAAAGCGCGCGCGGGCTGAAAGCGGGCGAATTCCTGCTCGCCGCGACAATCGAGCGCGCGCGCGAACTCGGTGCCGAGACGCTCTACCTCCTCACCAACAGCAAGTGCGCCCCGGCCATCCATCTGTACGAGAAGCTCGGCTTCGAACACGATCGGGCAGTGATGGAGCGCTATGCCGCGCGCTACGATCGTTGCGATGTCGCAATGCTCTACACAGGATGACCGCATCGCGGGGATGGCCGCTTTCCTACAGGGAGCCTGCGCTGGCATGACCTGCCCGATGCCCTCGCCCGACCTCGAAACCCTCCCAATCCCCCCGTTTTCCGTCCCCGAACCGGCGGCGACGGTTTTCGCCTTGGACGGTGTAACATGCGGTCCATGTCTCCGGACGACGCTCCCGCAATTCACTTGCCTTTCGTGCCCGTTTCGCCTAGGCGCGCGCCCGTTCTCGCAATCTCTGGATTGAGTGGACCCGTGCGACGGCATCCGGCCCCGCGCGGCATCGGCCCTCTTGCCCCGTACGGCCCGTGCAATGGTGCGCAGGCAGACGGGTAAAGACCCCGGGAAAACCGGTGGCCGGTAGCAAAACGAACGTTAGGACTACACACATGGCAACTGCAGCCAATCCCACTCGCGACGATTTCGCGAAAATGCTCGACGAGCAGCTCGGCGGCGCAGATGACGGCGGCTTCGAAGGCCGCGTCGTCAAGGGCACCGTCACCGCCATTGAAAACGGCATGGCGCACATCGATGTCGGCCTGAAAAGCGAAGGCCGCGTCGACCTCAAGGAATTCCAGCGCTCCGAAAGCGAAACCGCGCCCGGCGTCGGTGACGAAGTCGAAGTCTATGTCGACCGCGTCGAAAATGCCGAAGGCGAAGCGATGCTCAGCCGCGACCGCGCCCGCCGCGAAGCCGCCTGGGACAAGCTCGAAAGCGAATTCGGCGAAGGCAAGCGCGTCGAAGGCCGCATCTTCGGCCGCGTCAAGGGCGGCTTCACCGTAGACCTCGACGGCGCCGTGGCCTTCCTGCCCGGCAGCCAGGTCGACATCCGCCCCGTGCGCGACGTGACCCCGCTGATGGACATGGCTCAGCCGTTCCAGATCCTCAAGATGGACCGCCGCCGCGGTAACATCGTCGTCTCGCGCCGTGCGGTCCTCGAAGAAACCCGCGCCGAACAGCGCAGCGAACTGATCGACAAGCTGGCCGAAGGTCAGGTGATCGACGGCGTCGTGAAGAACATCACCGATTATGGTGCCTTCGTCGATCTCGGCGGTATCGACGGCCTGCTCCACGTCACCGACATGAGCTACAAGCGCGTCAACCACCCCAGCGAAATGATCGAAATCGGCGCGACCGTGACCGTCCAGATCATCCGCATCAACGAAGAAACGCAGCGCATCAGCCTCGGCATGAAGCAGCTGGAATCGGATCCGTGGGACGGCGTTTCGGCCAAGTACCCGGTCGGCATGAAGCTGACTGGCACCGTGACCAACATCACCGAATACGGCGCATTCGTCGAAATCGAACCGGGCATCGAAGGCCTGGTCCACGTTTCGGAAATGAGCTGGACCAAGAAGAACGTCCACCCGGGCAAGATCGTCTCGACCTCGCAGGAAGTCGAAGTCATGGTCCTCGAGGTCGACAGCGAAAAGCGTCGCATCAGCCTCGGCCTCAAGCAGGCCCAGCGCAACCCGTGGGAAGAGTTCGCCGAGAAGCACCCGGTCGGCTCGAAGGTCGAAGGCGAAGTCAAGAACGCCACCGAATTCGGCCTCTTCATCGGCCTCGATGGCGACGTCGACGGCATGGTCCACATGTCGGACATCGCCTGGGGCATCTCGGGTGAAGACGCGCTGGCGCTGCACCGCAAGGGCGAGCAGGTCGAAGCCGTCGTTCTCGACGTCGACACCGACAAGGAGCGCATCAGCCTCGGCATGAAGCAGCTCGAAAAGGGCGCGCCGACCGAAGCAGGCGCTTCGGGCTCGCTGCGCAGGGGCGAAACCGTCACCGTCACCGTTCTCGAAGTCCGCGATGGCGGCCTCGAAGTGCAGGTTGGCGAAGACGGCGCGACCGGCTTCATCAAGCGCAGCGACCTCGGGCGCGACCGCGACGAACAGCGCCCCGACCGCTTCCAGGTCGGCGGCAAGGTCGACGCGATGGTCACCGGCTTCGATCGCTCGAAGAAGCCGAACTTCTCGATCAAGGCGCGTCAGATCGCCGAAGAGAAGGAAGCGGTTGCGCAGTTCGGTTCGTCGGATTCGGGCGCATCGCTCGGCGATATCCTCGGCGAAGCGCTGAAGAAGAAGGAAGACTGACGGTAACAGGTTGGCGCCTGCGAAGCGGGCGCTTACCGCACCGTCATCTCCGCGCAGGCGGGGATCCAGACGACAAAGGAAGGCCCGCTTGCCAGTCCGGCAGGCGGGCCTTTCCCTTTGGCGCGGCAGCGCTTACCTTGCCCGCCATGCTCGAAGTCCACCAGTTCCCCTGCCTGTCCGACAATTACGGATTCCTCCTCCACGATCCCGATAGCGGCGAGACTGCGGCGATCGATACGCCCGATGGCGCGGAGTACCTCAAGCAGGCCGAGGCCAAGGGCTGGGAAATCACGCAGATCTGGAACACCCATTGGCACCCCGATCACGCGGGCGGAAACAAGGCCATCACCGAGGCAACCGGTGCCAAGGTGATTGCGCCCAGGGAAGTCGAGAAGCTCAGCCCGATCGACCGCGTCGTAGGTAATGGCGACAGCGTGGCGCTGGGCGACTGGCAGGCGCGCGTGATCGACGTGTCGGGCCACACCAACGGCCATATCGCCTATCACATCGCCGATGCCGATATGGCCTTCGTGGGCGACAGCGTCTTCGCGCTGGGATGCGGCCGGATGTTCGAAGGCCAGCCGGAGCAGTTCTGGAACAGCCTCGACCGTATTCGCCAGCTGCCCGACAACACGCTGCTCTATTGCGCGCATGAATATACGCAGGCGAATGCGAAATTCGCGCTTCATGCCGACCCCGACAATGCCGAATTGCGCCTCTATGCCGCACGGATCGACGAGAAGCGCGCCAAGGGCGAGCCGACGGTCCCGACGGTTCTCTCCCGCGAACTTGCAACCAATCCCTTCCTGCGGGCCGACGATGCCGATCTGCGCGATCGCTGGGGCGGCAACAGCCCTGCCGAAACCTTCGCCGCATTGCGCACCGCCAAGGACCATTTCTGAACATGTTCTGGATGTTGATACTACTTGGCGCAGCCCTTTATTGTTTTGCTCGGGCTTTTGCCGACATTCGACAGCGAAAATACACTTGGGGGGCGGTAGGGATCGTAGCCGGGATGGCTGTGCTATTTGCTCCCCCTGATTCCCAGTCACATACGGTAACTATTGATCTGCCGGCCCAGCAGCAATGAAAGCCGTTTTTGTCAGCAAGCTGTCGCCCGACCTTTCGGGTGTCGAGCTGGCCGAGCTCGAGCAGCCGGAAGGCGAGGTGCTGGTGCGCGTTCGCGCCGCCTCGCTCAACTATCCCGACCTGCTGATGACTCGAGGGGAGTACCAGTTCAAACCCGAGCCGCCCTTCGTCTCGGGACTCGAGATGGCGGGCGAAGTGGTCGAAGCCCCTGCGGATAGCGGCTTCGTGTCCGGCGACAGGGTACGCGGCGGGGCCAAGACCGGCGCTTTTGCCGACTATGTCGCCCTGCCCGCCGCCTCGCTGCGCAAAATGCCCGAGAATCTCGATTTCGCCACGGCAGCGGCCATGGGCGCCGCCTATCATACCGCCTATGTCGCGCTGGTAGAGATCGGCGGGCTGAAGGCGGGGCAGACGATTCTGGTCCACGGCGCGAGCGGCGGCGTGGGGCTTGCCGCCTGCGATCTTGCGCGTGCTCTCGGAGCGACAGTCATCGCGGCGACGCATCGCGAAGACAAGATCGAGCCATTGCGCAGGATCGCCAGGCCCGATGCCGTCATACTCAACACCGGCCGGTTTCGCGAAGACGTCTCGGAATTGACCGACGGGAAATTGTGCGACCTCGTCTACGATCCCATCGGCGGCGACGTATTCGACGAGAGCACGCGCTGCGTGGCCTTCGGCGGCAAGCTGCTGGTAATCGGCTTCGTATCGGGTCGCATCCCGGAGATCGCGGTCAACATCCCGCTGATCAAGGGCTTCTCGGTCGTCGGTGTGCGGGCGGGCGAATATGCGCGGCGCTTTCCCGATCGAGGTGCGCGGATCGCCGAGGCAATCGATCGGCTGGCTGCGGAGAGGCGCATCAGGCCCCATGTCGACCGCACCCTTCCCCTCACCGACTGGCGAGAGGCTTTCGAGGCCATGCAGCGCGGCGAGATCGTCGGGAAGATCGTGCTTGAACCGTGATCTCCTGCGGAAGCAGAGCTGGCCGACGGCCAACGCAGAGGTCTCGGGAGGGTTGGCGCGTCATTGCCTGAGGTCCCGGCCTTCGCTGGGACTTGCGACATACGAAAAGGGCGGCCCCGCAGGACCGCCCTCTCGAAGGTTCTTCGATCAAGGGTCGCTCAGATCCCGGCGATGACCTTGTCGGCCAGCGCCTTGTCCGCTTCCGCGTCGTGCTTGGAGGCGATCAACGTGCGGCTGGCCTCGGTCGCGGCACTGACGGCGCGGTTGCGCACGTCCTCGACCGCTTCGCGCTCGGCAGCGGCGATCTTGTCTTCGGCCATGCGCTTGCGGCGTTCGACCATTGCCTTGCTGTCCGCCTCGGCCTTCTCGAGGATCGCATCGGCTTCGTGCTGCGCATTGGCGAGCATGGCTTCCGCGTCCTTCTCGGCACCGGCGATCTTGTCGGCATATTCCTGGCGCAGCGCCTCGGCTTCGGCGCGCAGCTGCTTGGCTTCGTCGAGCTGTTCCTTGATCGAGGCGATCTTGCCGTCGAGGCCGCCGCCGATCATCTTGTGCACCTTGGCGCCGAAGAAGGCGAAAGCGAGCAGCGCCAGCATCGCCACCGAGACGATCTGGTAGGGCTCGAGTCCCCACAGTTCGGGGCCGACGAGCTTGGCTGCGCCCATATCGACCACCGCTTCCGTCTGGGCGGCTTCGGTGGCGATTACTTCGGGCAGATCGGATGTGGGATTAGCCATGGGCCATCGCCTCCTTCACCGCCTTGGCGGCGGTGGGCTTGGTCACCTTCACGCCGGCGAGCGTCTTGACGATGTCCTGCGCCGCTTCGACCGCAACCGACTCCACTTCCGTGAGTGCCGCGGTGCGCGCCTCGGCGATACGGGTCTCGGCTTCGGCGAGCTTCTTGTCGAGCCGCGTCTGCGCCGCCTTCAGCTTCTTCTCGGACTTGGCCGCAGCCTCGTCCTTGGCCTTGGCGACGATCGCCTGCGCCGCGGCGCGGTTCTCGTTCTCGCGCACCCGCCAGGCTTCTTCCTGCTCGTCGGCGGCCTCGCGCGCGGCCTTGGCGGCAGCGAGGTCGGCGGCGATCTGGCCGTCACGCTGGGCGACGGTTTCCATCACCTTGGGCACCATGCCGCGGCCGATGACGAAGAAGGTGATGCCGAAGAACACCAGCAGCCAGAAGACCTGGCTGGACCATGTATCGGCAAGCTGTGCTATCTGGGGCATTGCAGCTCTCGAAAGGCGGGTACGATAAATTCACGGCACCGGCCGAGGCATTCCCCGGCCGGTGCGAAATCGGCAGTCGTGCTTAGGCGACGAAGATCAGGATCATCGCGACGACGAACGCCAGCAGGCCGAGAAGCTCGGCAGCGGCGAAGCCGATGAACAGGCGGCCCTGCTGGCCGTCGGCTGCACCCGGGTTGCGCAGGGCGCTTTCGAGGAACGAACCGAAGACGTTACCGACACCGATGGCGGCCATGCCGGCACCGATTGCAGCGAGACCGGCACCAACCAGCTTTGCAGCTTCTACTTCCATGACAAACTCCTTTGGAAAACAGGCAATTGAGGGATAAACTTAGTGAAGGTTCTCTGCATCGTTGATGTAGAGCGAGGTGAGCAGGGCGAAAACATAGGCCTGGATGCCCGCCACCAGAATTTCGAGGGCGCTGATCCCGATCATCAGCAGGAAGCTCGGCAGACCGACCAGCGCACCGAAGCCGATACCGGCATTGGTACCGTCGATCACGAAGCTGGACAGGACCTTGAGCAGCACGTGACCGGCCATCATCGCAACGAAGAGACGGAGCGCGAGGCTGAAGGGGCGCACCATGAAGGAGATGAACTCGATCGGCGCGATCACCGGAACCATCGGCAACGGCGTGCCATGGGGTACGAACAGGCTGAAGAAATGCAGGCCGTGCTTCCAGAAGCCCACGATCAGCACGATCGAGAAGCTGATGATCGCCAGCACGCCGGTCACCGTGAAATGGCTGGTGAAGGTGAACGGGTGGATGCCGACGAGGCCCAGCGGCAGCAGGCCGATCAGGTTGGCGATCAGGATGAACATGAACAGGCTGAAGACATAGGGCACATATTTGCGCCCTTCCTTGCCGATGTTCGCTTCGAGCATGTTGTCGATGAAGCCGGTGAAGGTCTCCACCATCATCTGCCAGCGACCGGGAACCAGCTCGCGCCTCATGCCGCCCAGCACGAACAAGAACAGAACCACGGTCGTGATCAGCATCCACATCGCACTGTTGGTGAAGGCGATGTTGAGGCCGGCAATTTCCCAACCCTGCGTTCCGGCGATCGGCTCGATCGCGAACTGCTTCATCGGGTCGACTTTGGCTTGATCGGCTGCCACGTCTGCTAATCCCTAAACCCTAAGAACAACGCCCCGGAAATTCCCGCTTGGGAGATCATTCCTCGGGGCGCTTGTTTGCCGCACGAATTACGTTCCTGAAGGCGACCACTATTCCGAGGAACAGGCCGACCAACAGACCCCAGGGGTTGGTGCCGGTAAAATAGCCGATGGCATATCCGATCACCGTTCCACCGAGAATCCCGCCAAGGAGGTCCGCCAGGACCCGGTTGCCGCTGCGATAATTCGCATCGGCCCCGGAACTTTGCGGGCGGTTACGCTGCTCTTCGCGCTGCTGGGCGGCCGCTAGCCGCTTTTCCAGCGCGTCGATCCGCGCATCCTCCTCGATAGGTTCCCGTGCGGGCTCGTCGTCGCTCATGCCTTGCTCCTTGAAGGGGGTTGCGCGGCACGGGCACGGACTTGCCCGCCGAGGGCGCCGCCCCCTTAGAAGGGGGGTGGTGGCGAGTCAACATGGAGTGCGGCGCGATTGGCCGGATCAGCCGAAAGCTTGCGACGGACGTCGCGAGCGCACCTATCAAGTCAGGGGCAACGCGGATCGCGCAGTGGGGCCGATGTGCCACGCGTCTGCCAGCTGCCATCGGGGGCCTGGTACTTCTCGCCCGGCGCTGTCGCGAGGATCGCCTGACAGCCCGCCGTCAGCGCATATTCCTCAAGCGTGGCGTTGTTGGCCTGCGCGCGCTCCGAATAGACGGCGCGCCGCTTGATGTTGATATCGTTGACGATGCGCCGCAGTTCGGGCGTTTCGGCAACGACGATGCCGAGATAGCCGTCCATCTTTTCGCCGACCTGACCGGCGGCGCGCGCGGCGGCGTATGCCGGATCGCGCTGAGCGAAGGCAGGCGCGGCAAATCCACCGAGCGCGGTGGCGAACGCCGTAGCCGCAAGAACCGATTTGGTTATTGATTTCATCATGTCACCCATCAGAAGATATCCGCGTTTTCCTCGATCGTATTGCCCGCATCCTCCGCGAGCCGGTAGATCACTTCCTGGCGGATGTTGACGTTCAGCTCGATCACGATCGGCTCTTCGGGCGCATTGACCGTAATACATCCTCCGAGCGCGACGGTACCAAGCATGGCGGCAGCCATCCTCCCGGTCAATTTGGCATGAGTCATAGCCCTCACTCGCTTTCCTGCTCCTGAATAGTGGATTCATCCGGAAGGATATCTTCCGGATCGATGTCGGGTTCGGCTTCCTCGCCGGTGATCGAGCGGCGCAGCAGGCGTGTGCCGTCGTCGGACAGCAGGCCCAGTTCGCGCGGATCGCGCACGGAAGCGGGATCGTAAAGCGATTTGAGGCTGGTCAGCAGCTGATAGAACTGCGCCTTGATGTTGATGCGAAACTGTAAAGGCAGCGCGGCGAGGCGCCGAGTGACGAAGTTGGACTTGGCGCCATCGCCCTGCTTGACGCCGTCGAACCGGACGCGGGTCACGATTTCACCGGTCAGCGGCCCCTCCATGATCACCCGCATCTGCGAGTAGTCCAGGCTCTTGAGCGCATCGAAGGCGAAATTGGCGATCGGCGAGAGATCCTCATAGCTCAGTTCGCCGACATAGGAGATATTGCCGCCGGGTGGACGGGAAATCAGCACGCCGGTGTCGATCTTGCCATTGCCGTTCTCGTCGAAGACGATCGGAACCGTGCCGTCGAACCGGCCGGTGGCGGACAGGTTTTCCAGCTCCATTTCGGTAACGAATGTTCCCGCGTCGAGACCGACGATCTCGAATATGTAGCGCCGTTCCTCGCTGATCCCGAGGTTGAGATCGACATCGCGCAGGATCAGCTGGCCGCCCATGAACGGCCAGCTGCCACCCGACACGGCGAGCAGTTCGCCATTGCGCAATTCGAACGCCACCTCGCCATCGAAGACCTCGACGCCCGGATTGACCGAGCCCACCCTGATCGTCTGATTCGGTGCGGTCGTCAGGTTGAGCAGATCGGTGAACGTGACCGTCCCGCTGGCCCCCTTCACCGGTCCGAAGGCGGCGGCGAAATCGAGATCGTCGCTGGAGAACTCGCCCGAGCTGGTGATCGTGCCGTCCGGCGCCCAATCGATCCTACCCGAACCGGTTACGACACCTTCGGCATTGGCGATCACGCCCAGCGCGAGACGGGAAAGCTCGTCGGGCTGCAAGCCGCGGTCGAACTGCACTCCGGGCACATCCAGATCGGCATGGCCTGCGCCGCTCGCAAGATCGTGACGGATGTCGACCGTGGTCACGAGCCGATCGCTCGCCGGGTTGCGCAGCTCGGCATCGGCCAGGATGAGATTGTCGACGAGCGACAGGGTCGCGCCGCGCGCAACGAGCGGTTCGAACCGCGGCGGATTCTCGCGGTCGACCAGCGTGAACGCGCCCTGATCGATCGCCAGCCGGCCATCGGCAAAACGCCAGTTTCCACTGGCCCCGTTGAGATTCAACGGCACTGCCGCGAGCGCCACGTCGGCATCGGTGAACGTACCCGCGACGTTTTCGCCGATGCGCGCTTCGAGATCTGCGACACGGAAGCGGCTGGCGGTGTCCGGCGGCCCGAGCGCAACGTCGATCGAGCGGGCCGTCATCACGCCGGGATAGGCAAATCCGACAGGTCCCGTGGTGAGCCTCATGGGCGTTTCGCCAAGGTAGCCTTCGAGGTCGAGCGACGGCGTTCCGGCGGCGATCCGCATGCCCCCCGGGCCATTGGTCAGGATCGCGCGACCGGGGACCGGGCACAGCGTCAGCCCGCGCTTCTCGAAGGCGAGATCGGCATACTCCAGCCGGTCGAAGCGCACATCCATGCACTTGCGCCACAGCGCGAGTTGTTGGTTGCCGTAGCGTCCTTCCACCGGCAGCAAGAGATTGGTTGCCGAACCGCCCGGAAGCGGGCCGCTGGCGAGGACGCGGCCCGAAAAGCCCAGCGCCCCCGAACTGCCCTGCGCGATAACGATCTGCGGAACGGCCAAAGCGGACGATCCGGCAGCATAGCGTTCCATGGCGAGGCGGAAGATCGAGCCGCCCGATTCGCTGCGCTCCATGCGTCCGGTGATCCGCGGCATATTCGCCCCGCCCGTCGCGATGTTGCCCGCGATTCGCGGCATCTCGCCACCCTGTGCAGCGATCTCGACCCGCGAGAGCGAAACCAGGCGCGCACCGCTGCCTCCGCGAAGCTCCGCCCGCGGTGTCAGCAAGGAATAGCCATTGGGATCGAGCCGCATCCGGATTTCGGCATCGAGCGCGCTGCCGCGGGTTTCCGCCTGCAGCGCATTCGCCAGCTTGCGCGTAAGCGGCGCGATGAAAGTGCCCTCGCCCGTGCGCGCCAGTCCCTCCACGCCCGCAACCAAATCGCGGCCGAGCCGCAAGCCGTTGCCTTCGAGATTGCCGTCCAGCTGGACGCGCGCGAACCCGTCATTGGCGCGCAACTGTCCTTCGGCGGTCATGACCGCTGCCAGCGCCTGCGGAGTCTCGACCCCCCGCGCAGCGAGCGAGAACCGTGCGGTGACCAGCCGGTCGCGCATCTGCGCACGGATGGTGCCCAGCACTGCGGACGCCGAATTCTCCGCATAACGCGTGTCTCCGCCCTCGATCCGCGCCTCGATCGAGGGATTGGCCAGTCTCGTATCCGCGGCGACAGTCAAATCCATCGCGTAGTCGGCGAGGGCGAGGTCGGGCTCTTCGCAAGTGAGCGAAGCCAGGCGAACGGGCCCGGAAAACTGCGGCTCGCCCGAAGTCGTCGAAAGTCGGCCGTAGGCGCTCGCTCGCACCGTTTCGCAGCCGGTCAAGGCAAGATCCGGCGCGACCGCGGCCAGTCGCCCCTCCCAACCGTGACTCAGCAGTCCCGATCCGACTACCTTGAGCCCGACCGGACCGAATTCGGTCTCGATCAGCCCACGCCCGTCGCGAATCGCGAGATTGATATTCGGGAGGCCCGCAGGTTCCTCGCTTGGCCCGAAGATCAGGCTGTCGAGACTGCCGAAGCTGATTTCGCCATCGACATAGGTGCCATAAAGCCTCGGCGCGACGAGCGTGACACCGCCGATCTCGGGCGTGCCGAAGCGGTGGCGCAAGTCGACGATGACGCGCTCGGCCGTGAAATCGGGGGCATTGGGATCCCCGACGACAACGTCCGACAGGACCTGCGTCTGCCCACCTACCCGGTCGATCGTGTAGCTTGCCGGGACGCCGTTGGTTTCGAGCTGGTCGCGGATGATGTCGTCGACGATCGTTTCGCGCGAGAACCACACGGCAATGCCCGCGACGACAAGCAGGGCAAGCAGGACGCCGGGGATCGCCCAGCGCTTTCGGCGCCAGCGCGCACGGCGGACGGGATCGATATCGACCGTCATAGTATCGTCGTTTGCGTCCCGCTCCATCGATCCCACACTTGCGCCTAGCGCTCGCCGAAGGCAATGCAAGTGCTTGAAACGCCGTGCATGGGGGAATGGTTGCCGGGGGATCGAAAAATTTCGCCAGCACACACGGGTGCGGGGCATCGCGGTCGACTACGTCAGCGGCTGTTATCCGGCGGGGCAGAAGCGCTGGCCGATTACGAATTGCTCGAATTCCTCCTGTTCGCGGCGATCCGGCAGGGCGATACCAAGCCGCTCGCCAAGGCGCTGATCCGGCATTTCGGATCGTTGTCGGCAGTGTTGGCGGCAGATCCGCAGGCGCTCAAACAGGTGAAAGGTATGGGCGAAGCCAGCGCCGCTGCGCTCCATGCGGTCAACCTTGCCGCGAGGCGCATGGCGCGCGGAGCCGTACAAGACAAGCCGGTGTTGGGAAGCTGGCAGGCGCTACTCGACTATCTCGCGATCGATATGGCCCATCTCAATCACGAGCGCGTAAGGGTGCTCTATCTCAACACGCAGAATCGCCTGATCCTCGATCACATGCTGGGCGAGGGTTCGATCGACGAGGCCGCGATCCATCCGCGCGAGGTGATCCGCAAGGCCTTCGACAT
Organism: Erythrobacter sp. AP23; assembly: GCF_001542855.1. GTDB lineage: Bacteria > Pseudomonadota > Alphaproteobacteria > Sphingomonadales > Sphingomonadaceae > Qipengyuania. The sequence goes on from NZ_LNBY01000001.1 coordinate 696,941, forward strand.
CGGCGCGACCGCGCTGATCCTCGTGCACAATCACCCGAGCGGCAATCCGGAACCGAGCCGCGCCGACATCGCGATCACCGCGCGCATCGCCGAAGCGGGCCGGTTGCTGGGCGTAACCGTGCACGACCACGTGATCGTCGGGCGCGACGGGCATGTCAGCCTTCGGGCGAAAGGCCTGATTTGATCAGCGCGGTACCAGGCCATAGCCCTTGTACTGGCGATCGATATCCGGGCTGATGCGGCGTGCTTTGACCAGGTCTTCGCGACCGCCCTTGTCCCCCGTTTCGAGACGGATCAGACCACGCAGGAAAAGGCTCGCCGCCTGTCCCGGTTCCTGGGCCAGTGCAGCGTCGAGATCCGCCATGGCGCGGTCCTTTCGGCCGAGACGATAGTAGGCGAGCGCGCGGCTATCGAGCACGCCGGGCGAATTGCCCGACACCGCAACCGCGCGGTCGCAGACCTCCTCGGCAAGCTCCACCTCGTAGTTCCAGATGCCTGCGGTCCAGCATTGCGAATTGAGCAGGGCTGCCTCGTCCGGGCGCTCGTCGAGCGCGACCTGCAATCGGTCCCATGCTTCCGCGGCGCGATCGGCATGGCCGGCGATTTCCGACCAGACGATCTCGGCATCGACACCCTCGTCGCCCGAGAGGCCCAGCCGGTCGATGAGGTCGAGCGCTTCATCGGCCCGGCCCGCGCGGGAAAGCTGTATGGCGAGGTTGGAAGCGTAGGAGATATCGCCCTGAAGGTCGAACGCGGTCTGCGCATCGGCCAGCGCGGCATCGTATTCCCCCAGCGCATTATAGGCTTCGCCACGCAAGAGATACATTTCCGGGGTCGCTTCGAGTTCGATCGCGCGATCGTAATCGGCGATCGCAGCCTCGTAATCGCGCGCCAGGCTCAACAGGCTGGCGCGGAAATTATGGAATGCCGCCATATCGTCCTGCAGGTCGATCAGCGTCGATGCTGCATCGATATGCGGTTGGAGCCGCCGGGCGATAGCCCGATCGTCGAGTTCCCACAGCCGCTGCGGGTTTTCCAATCTCAGTTCGGGGTCGCCGCTTGCTATTCGGCGCATGGCGCGGCGCGCATCGCCCAGTTCTGCTGCCGGAATCTCGGCTGGGATATAGGAAGTGGAATCGGCGATCTCGAAGATGCCGTCTCCCAACCTCGTGCTGCGTTTGAAGCGAACCCCGGCCGCAGTCTCGTCGAGCTCGGCGATGCCGGTCATCTGGATGCTGCCCGCAGCTTCGGGCAGGCGGTAGGTCCAGTGTTCCCGCATCGTCAGCGGACCGCCGGTGCGATAGGGTATGTCGCGCCAGGCGGAGCGCGCGCGGTCGGGTTTGAAGCTCCAGTTGACGGTCGCCCCCGGAATCGCATGACTGGCCACTCCGCGATCGAACCCGAACTGGTCGAAGGTCATTCCCTCGGCTTCCAGGCGTGCGATCCCGGCCTCATCGTCGTAGGTGATGCGCGCGTCGTAAACGAGCCCGCCGATCACGTCTTCGAGATATTTTGTCGCGACCCCGACCAGCGTCATACGATCGTCGCGCGCGGCCTGCGCGCGAAGGCGCGCGCCCATGATGCCGCGAAGCTCGACATCAGCCGCATAGAGCACCGGCATATCGACACCGGCCGACATGTCGTAGGTGACCTTCAGCACCCTGTCCGGCACGCTCGGCCAGCGCTGTTCGACGGGTATCAATCCGGCGCCCTCGCTGCGAAGCGGCAGCGCCCATGTGAAGTCGGGCACTTCCCCAATGGTTTCAAGGCGCGTGCCTGCGCTGGTGCCATCCAGCCAATAGTCCTTGCCGTCGATAGTCGCGCGCACGATCATATGGTCGAAAGCCCCCGGGATCGGCTGCGAAATCGCCACCGCATCGCCGTTCCGGCTGTCGACCAGCACGGCCTCCGCCTCGATCTCCATGGCGCGGAGCATCGCCAGCAGCAGCAGGCTCTTGGCCTTGCAGTCGCCGTAGCGCTTGGCCCAGGTCTCGGCCGGAGACTGAGGCAGATAGTTGCCCCCGGCCATCCCGTTCAGCAGGTAGCTCACCTCGTCCTGAACCAGCCGCAATGCCAGGGCCGCACGTTCGAGCGGCTGCGTGGTCGCCTGCTCGATCCGTTCGATCTCCTGAGCGATCGAACCGCCCGGTGCGATGGTGCCTTCGGTCGCGAAATATCCGCCCATCGTGCTCGAGACATCCGCCCAGTCGGCGAAACTGCCGACCTGAATGTGCGGCGAGACCTTGAAACGGCCCGGAGCATCTTCTGGCATCGCTGCAGGCTGGGTTACGGGCAGGTTGAAGTCCAATATCGTAAAGCCGTTTTCGCTCCAGCTTTCGGGATCCGCGACATCGCCCAACGTCGCCCAGCGTATCGGCGCGGATTCCGGCCAGGAGAGCCGCAGGCGACCCAATCCGATCTTGGTCGGTTCGGCGAGGATCGTCTCGATCGCCTGCATCTCGCCCGCCAGCGCCTGGTCGCGCAGGCTGGTCGAAGAGGTTACGCGCAACACATCGCCGATCTTCAACCCCGGAATCGCGAAAGCCGCGGTAAGCGCGCCGTCGACCGATCGTTTTTCCAGTTCACGCTCTCGGCGCAGGATTTCGGGACGCAGTCCGTCCGCGACGAGATCGATGATCTCGCCATCGCGCAGGATCTGGAGGCGGTGGATCGACAGGTCGCCCTTGTCCGGCAACCAGGCCAGCTGGATGGTGCCCATCTGCTGCAGCGCCTGGGTCGTATCGAGGCGATAGGCGATATCGGTGTAGCGGGTGACCGTCCCGTCTTCGAGCCGTACCTGGCGGTCGTAAAGCGGCACGTCTTCGCGCGATTCAGCTATGCCGCCGTCATAGAGCGGCTCGACCCAGGCCGGCGGCTCGACGAAGCGGACCTCTTCCCCTGCGATGGCAGGCGCAGCGAGAACGAACATCGGTGCGATGACAAGCGAACGGTACAACAAGTTTTTGGAACTCCCCCTTTTTTCGCCAAGCCTATGGTATTTGCGGCTTCCTCACAAGAATTCGTCGCAAAGGTGAACCGTTTCATCGTCCTAAGTGGCGCGCACAACACAGCTTCGGATGCAATGCGCGAACCTTGCTATTCCGGGCCGCTCCGCCTAGCCGCCGCGCATCCCGCGAATCCCGCCAGAGCGCACCTGGAGTTCACACATGGTCCCCCGTTACGCCCGCCCCGAAATGACTGCCCTCTGGGAAGCCGAAGCGAAATACCGCATCTGGTTCGAGATCGAGGCGCATGCCACCGAAAAGCTCGGCGAACTGGGAGTCGTGCCCGAAAGTGCGGCCAGGGCGCTGTGGGACTGGTGGGCGACCGATCCCGAGATCGACGTCGAGGCGATCGATGCGATCGAGGCGGTCACCAAGCACGACGTGATCGCTTTCCTCACCTGGGTGGCAGAAAACGTGGGCGACGAAGCACGCTTCATGCACCAGGGTATGACGTCGAGCGACGTGCTCGACACCACGCTGGCAGTGCAACTGGCGCGCTCGGCCGATATCCTGCTCGCCGATCTCGACGACCTGCTGTCGGCCATCAAGCGCCGCGCGGAAGAGCATAAATACACCCCGACCATCGGCCGCAGCCATGGCATCCACGCCGAACCGGTGACCTTCGGCCTCAAGCTCGCGCAGGCCTATGCCGAGTTCGATCGCTGCAAGACCCGCCTCATCGCCGCGCGCGAGGAAATCGCGACCTGTGCGATCAGCGGCGCGGTGGGCACCTTCGCCAATATCGATCCCGCAGTGGAACAGCATGTCGCCGACAAGCTCGGCCTGTCGGTCGAGCCCGTCTCCACCCAGGTCATCCCGCGCGACCGCCATGCCATGTTCTTTTCCACGCTCGCAGTGATCGCCGGATCGATCGAGCGACTGGCGGTCGAAGTGCGACATCTCCAGCGCACCGAAGTGCTCGAGGCGGAAGAATACTTCTCGCCCGGCCAGAAGGGGTCGAGCGCAATGCCGCACAAGCGCAACCCGATCCTGACCGAGAACCTCACCGGCCAGGCGCGCATGATCCGCGCCTATGCCCTGCCCGCATTGGAAAACGTGGCGCTTTGGCACGAGCGCGATATTTCGCATTCCTCGGTCGAGCGTTTCATCGGACCGGATGCGTGCATCACGCTCGACTTCGCGCTCGCCCGCCTCACCGGCGTGGTCGACAAGCTGCTGATCTATCCCGACCGCATGCAGGCCAACATGGACCGCATGGGCGGCCTGATCCATTCGCAGCGCGTGTTGCTGGCATTGACCCAGAACGGAGTAAGCCGCGAGGACGCTTATCGCCTGGTCCAGCGCAATGCGATGAAAGTGTGGGAGTCCGACGGACAACTGAAGCTGCTCGACCTGCTCAAGCAGGACGAAGAAGTCACCTCGGCCCTATCCGAAGCGCAACTCGAAGAGAAATTCGACCTCGAGTACCACTTCAAGCATGTCGACACCATCTTCGCGAGGGTCTTCGGCTAGACGCGCAGGTCACCGCAGCCTAGCATCCGGTCACGATACACAAGAGGGGACATCGCTCCATGCAGATCGTGCGTACCATCGTCTGGGCCCTGTTGCTCTTCTCGCTGCTGGCTTTCAGCTTTTTCAACTGGAAGCCGGTCGAAGTGCAGATCTGGTCTAACCTCGTGCTGGAGACGAAGCTGCCAGCTCTGGTAATCGTCGCTTTCCTGCTTGGCCTGGTTCCGATGTGGTTGCTCCACCGGGCGAGCAAGTGGCGGGCGGCGCGGCGCATCAGTGCTCTCGAGGCGGCGACGAACCGACTGGCGACGCCGGCGCCGGCATCCGCACCGACGACAGCCACCGACAACCCGGCCGAAGAGAGTGCTCCCGAGCCGGACAATCCGGTCGAACCCGAACCGTCGAAACCGGCATGACCAATCCGATCTACCTCGCTCTCGACGTTCCACGCCTCGACGACGGCGTGGCTCTCGCGAAGAAGGTCAAGGGGCATGTCGGCGGGATCAAGCTGGGGCTGGAGTTCTTCTGCGCGCATGGCGCACACGGCGTGCATATGATTGGCCAGCTCGGCCTGCCGATCTTCCTCGACCTCAAGCTCTACGACATTCCCAACACGGTCGCTGGTGCGATGCACGCGATACATGGTCTCGAACCCGAAATCGTCACGATCCATGCGAGCGGGGGCCGGGCGATGATGGAGGATGCGAAGGCCGCTGCGGGAGAAAACACCAAGGTCGTCGGTGTCACCATGTTGACCAGTATGGATCAGCGCGACTTGGAACGTACCGGAATAGAAGGCGATGCGCACGATCACGTCATGCGCCTGGCGGACCTGGCACAGGAAAGCGGGCTCGACGGGATCGTTTGTTCGGGACAGGAAGTGAAATCGGTCCACGACCGGTGGAAGGATGGTTTCTTCGTCGTCCCCGGCCTGCGTCCCGCAGGCAACGCGGTCGGCGACCAGAAGCGCGTGGTCACTCCCCGACAGGCGCGCGACCATGGCGCCAGCGTGCTGGTCATCGGCCGCCCGATCAGTCGCGCGGCGGACCCCGCCCAGGCCGCGCGCGAGATCGAGGCGACGCTCTAGCTCCTGCCTCATGTCCGTCGCGATCAAAATCTGCGGAATTTCGACCCCCGACGCGCTCGACGCGGCCATCGCCGCGCGGGCCGATTTCGTCGGCTTCGTTTTCTTCCCACCCTCGCCCCGCCATGTCGATGCCCATGCAGCGGCGGCGCTGGCGGCGCGGTCGGGATCGACGATCGGGCGGGTCGGCCTTTTCGTGGATGCGGACGATGGCCAAATCGCCGAAGGTGTGAACGCGGCACGCCTCGATGCAATCCAGTTGCATGGTGGAGAATCGCCGCAGCGCGTAGCCCAGGTGAAGCAGCGCTTCGGCGTCCCGGTATGGAAAGCGCTGCCCGTCGCTACCGCGGACGATGTCGCGGCGGCGCAGGACTTCCGCGGTGCAGCCGATCTCATCCTCTTCGATGCCAAGACACCCAAGGATGCAGCGCTGCCCGGCGGCATGGGGCTGCGGTTCGACTGGTCGCTGGTTTCGCGTTACCGCGGCAAGGCCGGTTGGGGCCTGGCGGGAGGATTGAGCCCTTCGAATGTGGCCCAGGCGATTGCGGAAACCGGCACGCCGCTGGTCGACACGTCCAGCGGCGTCGAGAGCGCGCCGGGAGTCAAGAATGCGGAAAGAATTGCCGCATTCTGCAACGCGGTGCGCGCCGACTGACCGGTTCGCGACAAGCAAGACACGATACTACAATCGCAACCTATCTTGTCTCGACTTCATGCGGACAGGGCGGCATTGGATGTCGCGATGACCGATTCCACTCCCAACTCCTTCCGCAACCAGCCCGACGAGCGCGGCCATTTTGGCGATTATGGCGGGCGCTATGTCGCCGAGACGCTGATGCCGCTGGTGCTCGACCTCGAGCGTGAGTATCGCGCGGCGCAGGCCGATCCCGAATTCCAGCGCGAATTCGACGACCTGCTCGAGCACTACGTCGGTCGCCCCTCCCCGCTCTATTTCGCCGAGCGGCTGACCGAAGCGCTCGGCGGGGCGCAGGTGTGGTTCAAGCGAGACGAGCTCAATCACACGGGCGCGCACAAGATCAACAATTGCATCGGCCAGATCCTGCTGGCGATCCGCATGGGCAAGACGCGGATCATCGCGGAGACCGGCGCGGGCCAGCACGGCGTCGCCACGGCCACGGTTTGCGCGCGCTTCGGCCTGCCCTGCGTGATCTACATGGGCGCGGAGGACGTGAAGCGGCAATCGCCCAACGTCTTCCGCATGAAGCTGCTGGGTGCGGAGATCGTGCCGGTCACGAGCGGGCGCGGCACGCTCAAGGACGCGATGAACGAAGGGCTGCGCGACTGGGTAGCAAACGTCCACGACACCTTCTACATCATCGGTACCGCCGCAGGGCCGCATCCCTATCCCGAGCTGGTACGCGATTTCCAAAGCGTTATCGGCAGGGAGGCACGCCAGCAGATGCTCGATCGCACCGGTCGCCTGCCCGACCTTGCGGTCGCCTGCATCGGTGGCGGCTCCAACGCGCTCGGCCTGTTCCATCCGTTCCTCGACGATCCGGAGGTCAAGCTGCTCGGCGTCGAGGCGGCGGGCCATGGTTTCGATGGCGACGAGCACGCCGCGAGCCTGCTCGGCGGTGTCCCCGGCGTGCTGCACGGCAACAAGACCTATCTGCTGCAGGACGAGGACGGCCAGATCACCGAGGGCCACTCGATCAGCGCCGGGCTCGACTATCCCGGCATCGGCCCCGAACACGCCTGGCTGAAGGATATGGAACGCGTCGAATACACCGCCGTCACCGACGAGGAGGCGCTCGAGGCCTTCCAGCTTCTTTGCCGCACCGAGGGCATCATACCCGCGCTGGAACCCAGCCACGCCATCGCCGCCGTGGCCAAGCGCGCGAAGGATATGCCGAAAGACAGCGTGATCCTCGCCAATTTGTGCGGACGCGGCGACAAGGACATCTTCACGGTGGCGGAGAAGCTGGGAGTGGAAATCTAACCCTCTCCCGTCGAGGGGAGAGGGGGATGCGCTGATGCTCTCTCTGTCCTACACCGCGCAGAATATGCCATCATGCCCGCATGATCCGCTTTTTCCTTCAGCGCACCCCAATTGCAGAACCCCTCTCCATACCAGCCAGCTTTTCTTCGCTTGGACAGTGTAACACCCGGTCCATGTCTCAGACTTCTGCCGAGTTAGATGAACGAACCTGACACTATGAACAGCTCGAATCGCCTCTCCAACGCCTTCGCCAAGCCCCACCCCGCGCTCGTCTGCTTCCTTACCGCAGGCGATGGCGACACGGCGGCCAATCTGGATGCGCTGGTCGCGGGCGGCGCGGATGTGATCGAGCTGGGAATGCCCTTTACCGACCCGATGGCCGATGGTCCCGCGATCCAGCAGGCCAATATCCGTTCGCTCGGCGCCGGAACGACCACCGCCGATGTGCTGCGCATGGCCACCGAGTTCCGTAAGCGTCATCCCGAGGTGCCTCTCGTGCTGATGGGCTATGCCAATCCGATGATCCGGCGCGGTCCCGAGTGGTTTGCCGCCGCTGCGAAAGAAGCAGGCGTCGACGGCGTGATCTGCGTCGACATCCCGCCCGAGGAAGACGAGGCACTCGGTCCGGCGCTTCGTGAGGCGGGGATTGCCCCCATCCGGCTTGCCACCCCGACGACCGACGACAAGCGGCTGCCTGCCGTGGTCGAAGGCAGCGAGGGTTTCCTCTACTACGTCGCCGTCGCTGGCATCACGGGAATGCAGCAGGCGGCGATAGAATCGATCGAGGCCAACGTCGGCCGGATCAAGAAGGCGACCGACATTCCCGTCGCTGTCGGCTTCGGCGTACGCACGCCGCAGCAGGCAAGCGAGATAGCGCGCGTGGCCGATGGCGTGGTCGTGGGCTCGGCGCTGGTCGATCTGGTCGCCGAACATGGCGCCGACGCCCCGGAAAGGCTGCGTGAGCTGACCGCAGAGCTGGCCGGGGCCATTCGCGCCGCCCGCTAGTTCGTCGCCCCTGCGCAGGCAGGGGCCTAGATAACCTCGGTTCTTGGAGACTGACGTTAGCTCATCTGGATCCCTGCCTGCGCAGGGATGACCGTCTTCCGCCGGTTCGCTGCCTATTTGAGCTTTGTGACAACCCGACTATAGGCCCACCCATGAACTGGTTCACCCGCGTCCGCAATTCGATCACCTCGCTGTCCAAGCGCAGCACCGACAAGGATTTGTGGGTCAAGTGCCCCAGCTGCCAGCAGATGGTGTTCGCGCAGGAGTATGAGGACAATTCCTTCGTCTGCCCGCGCTGCGACCACCACGGCCGGATCGGCGCCGACGAGCGCCTGCGCCAGCTGCTCGACGAGGGCTACGAGGTCCTCCCGATTCCCGATGTGAAGGAAGACCCGCTCAGGTTCCGCGATACGTCGAAATATACCGACCGCCTCAAGAAGGCGCGCGCCAAGAGCCCGCACAAGGATGCCTTCCTCGTCGGTTCTGGTGCGATCGAGGGCAAGCCCGCGGTCGTCGGCGTACAAGATTTCGGCTTCATGGGCGGATCGATGGGCATGGCCGTGGGCACCGCCTTCTGCCAGGGCGCCGAGCGCGCGCTGACCCGGCACTGCCCCTATATCGTCGTCACCGCGGCAGGCGGCGCGCGCATGCAGGAAGGCATCCTCAGCCTGATGCAGATGCCCAAGGCGACCGTGATGACGCGCCGCCTCAAGGAAGCGAAGCTCCCATACATCGTCGTGCTGACCGACCCGACGACGGGCGGCGTGACCGCGAGCTACGCCATGCTGGGCGACGTCCATATCGCCGAGCCCGGCGCGCTTATCGGCTTTGCCGGACAGCGCGTGATCCAGGACACGATCCGCGAACAGCTGCCCGACGGCTTCCAGCGCGCCGAATACCTGCACAAGCACGGCATGGTCGACATGGTGGTCCACCGCCACGACCTGAAGGACACGCTGGCAACGTTGCTCGACTACCTGGCGCCGGCCAAGGCCGCCTGAGCCGCGCCATGCGGGATTTCGCCCGCTCCGACCACGCAGGGGTACAGACCCAGCTCGACCGGCTGGGTCAGCTCTCCGTGCCCGACGGCAGACTCGGCCTCGAGACGATCCGCGCGCTGCTCGATCGCCTCGGCAACCCGCATCGCAGGCTCCCGCCCGTGTTCCATGTTGCGGGGACCAACGGCAAGGGCTCGACCTGCGCCTTCCTGCGCGCGATGCTCGAAGCGCAGGGCTACGCGGTCCACGTCACGACCAGCCCCCACCTCGTGCGCTATAACGAACGAATTCGCGTGGCGGGCAGGCTGATCGAGGATGATCGACTGGCCGAACTGCTGCGCGAGGTGCTCGACGCAAGCGATGACCTGAATCCAAGCTTCTTCGAAGTGACAATCGCCGCCGCCTTCACCGAGTTCGCACGCGTCCCCGCCGATGCCTGCGTGGTCGAGGTCGGCCTCGGCGGACGGTTCGATGCAACCAACGTGCTGCAGCCCGATGTCCTCGCTGCCTGCGGGATCGCGTCGCTGGGCCTCGATCACGAGCGCTTCCTGCTCGCGCCGGAGAAGAACGTACCGCAAGAACCGATGGCGCGTATCGCCTTCGAGAAGGCGGGCATCGCCAAACCGGGCGTTCCGCTGGTGACAATGGCGCACTATCCGCCCGAATCGATCGCATCGATCCGCGAACAGGCCAAGCGCCACGCGGCCCCCCATTTCGAAGCCGGGCGGGACTGGTACGTCGATGGCTGGCAGGGCGGCGAATATCGCGACAAGCGATACCATTTCGAGTTGCCCGAACTCTCGCTGCCCGGCGAACATCAATATGGGAACGCCGGACTGGCAACCGCCATGCTGAGCCATCAGGACAGACTGCCTGTCGAAGAAAGTGCCATCGTCGCGGGGATGCGAGAGGCGACATGGCCCGGACGGCTTCATCCCCTTGCGTCCGGGCCGCTGACGGCGCTTGCGGAGGGCCACAGCATCCTCCTCGATGGCGGGCATAATCGGGATGCGGGTCAAGCAATCGCCGGCGCGCTCGGTGAGCGGTTTCACCTCATCCTGGGCATGTTGTCCAACAAGGACCCGCGCGCCCTGCTCGATCCGTTAGCGGGCCGTATCCACTCGCTGCAGATCGTCCCGGTACCCGGCCATGAGAGCCATCCCGCAGATGCATTCGGCGAAGGTGCCATCTTTGCGGGGAGTGCCGAGGAAGCGCTGCGGAACATCGCGCCCGACGATTATCCCATTTTGATCGCAGGCTCGCTCTATCTCGCGGGGGCAGTGTTGCAGTTGAACGATGAGATGCCGGACTAGAACCGCAGCGGGCCCTGGGCCCAATTCCTCGCCTCGTTCTGGGTCCGCTCGGCATCCTGTCTGACGATCGCCTCCGCATTCCTGCGCGTTTCGAAGATCGTCTTGTGCGACAGGGGCTCATCGAAAGTCAGGCCGATATGCGCACCCTTGCGCCAGCTGACCGATCCGAATGCTTCGTAATGCAACCAGATCAGCAGGCATTCCTGTGCGAACGCATCCTTGCGTGGCAAGACCAGCTGCGCCCCGCCCTGCGAAATGTCGACGATTTCCACGCGGTGCCGTGCGTCGATCGTCTCGAGGATCGCCGGAACGCCGAGGGTCAACCGCTGGTAATCGCGGCGCAGCGGCGAAACATGTTGCGTAGTGTCGGTCATGGAGACCGAGACTACACTGCGATGGTTACGACAAGCTTTCCAGCGGCTACTGCGATTTACCAGCCTATTCTGCCGGCATGGCTTCCCCCGCTTCGGGCGCGACGATCCCCGCGGCGGCTTTGGAGCGGCTTTCGCGCCACCATTCGATGCACACCAGCACCGCTGCTGCCAGCCCTATCCACGTCGTCAGGATGAAGACATCGAAGTAGCCTTGTTCCTCGATCATCTCGCCCAAGGCTCCGCGACCGAGCGTGCCGACCAGCAGGGTGAGCGAGGACAGCAGGGCATATTGCACCGCGCTGAACTTCTTCGAGACGATCGAGGAGAGCCAGGCGATATAGGCCGCCCCGGCGATACCGATGGCGAGGTTCTCGAACCCGATGGTAATCGTCAGCTTGGCGAGGTCCGCGTCGCCGATCGCGGGCACCTGCTCGATCAGATAGGTGAAGCCCACCGCGTCGCTGAAGGCCTGCATATTGGCACCGCCGATGGCCATGTCGGCGTAGAGCAGGTTGGTCAGCGCGGCCAGCACGCCGCCGATGAGCAGGGTCGGCATGCGACCGATCGCGGTGAGCATCAATCCTCCCAGAGCCAATCCGGCAATGATCGCGCCGACGCCGAAGAACTTCGAAGCGAAGGCCACGTCGTCATTCGTATAGGCGAGTTCGCCGAGATAGAACGGATAAGCGAAAGTGCCCCAAATCGCGTCGCAGATCCGGTAGGTCAGCACGACTGCAAAGATCAGCACCAGCGACCAGCCCATTCGCCCGACCAGCTCGACCAGCGGCAGGACCAGCGCACGGTAAAGGTGATCAAGCGCGTAGGCACCGCCGGTCGCAGGCGTTTCATCGGCAGCCAGCAGGTGTTCGCCCCGGCGTTTCTTCGCGGCGAGCCATCCCGCAATCAGCGCGGGAAGGATAATGGTCGCGACGATTATCCACGGCCCGACATTGACGGTGAATTCGGTCGGATTGGGCCGATCCTCCGGCGCGTAGGTCATCGACATGATCATGAAGGCCAGAACTACGCCGATTGCCCCCGCCCACAGAACTGCGACAAGCGCCAACGCGCGGTTGCGGATCGCAGGCGCGAGTTCCCCGGCCTGCCTGAGCGCGCGAACCTGTTTTTCGCTTTCGGAGGCGACATCGACGGCATTCTCCCGGGCATTGGGCGCCCAGAGACCGACAAAGCCCACAGAAAGCAGGATCGCGCCCATCAGCGCATAAGTTTCCGGCCAACCGATCCGCGCGGCGATGATCAGGCCGAGCGCCCCGCCGACGAGCGAGGAAAGCCGGTAGCCCATCTGATAGACGGTCGAGAGGATATCGATCGTCGCCACCTCGTCCGCCACGTCGATACGCCAGGCGTTGATCGCAATATCCTGCGTTGCGCTGGCGAAGGCACCGATTCCTGCCAGCAGCGAGAACATGCCGAGTTGGGAGCGCGGCTCGAGCAGGCTCATCGTGACGAGAATAGTGCCCAGCAGCAACTGCATCGGGACGATCCACTGCTTCCGGCGCCCAAGCTTGCGCAGCAGCGGAATATTGACCTTGTCGATCAGCGGCGACCACAGGAACTGGAAGGCGTAGGCGAGCCCGATCAGCGAGAATATCCCCATGGTCTCGAGATCGACCTCGGCCTCGGTCAGCCAGGCGAACAGCGTGCCGAGAAACAGCGCAAAGGGCAGCCCGCTGGCGAAACCGAACAGCAGCATGAAACCGGTCTTGCGATTGCCCAGCGCCATGCCGAGCGCGCGCCAGGCGGAGATCTTTTTCTTTTCTTCTGCGACCGCGGCCATTCCCTAGCGTCCTTCCAATCCAGCGTATTTTTTGCGACACTAGCGGTGAGAGAGAGGAAGGAACAGGCGTCATGAGCGCTGTCGACACCAAACAACCCACAGGCCGCCCGACGGACGGCATGCTTGCGCTGGCCAAGGACATTGCCGAGGGTCGCAAGCGCGATGCGTCGGAAGCGACGACCGTCCCGGCAAGCGTCTATATCGATCCCGACTACTGGGCGCGCGAAAAGGCTGCGATCTACGACCGATTGCCGCAGATCCTGTGCCCCTCTGCACTCTTGCCCGATCCCGGCATGGCGGTTCCGCATGATGCCACCGGCCGTCCGCTCCTCATCACGCGCGATGCGGAGGGCAAGGCGCATGTGTTCCTCAATGTGTGCCGTCATCGTGGCACAAGACTGGTCGAGGGCGAGGATGTGCAGTGTACCAAGAAGCTGGTCTGCCCCTACCACGCCTGGACGTACTCGGTTGACGGCCGTCTGCTCGCCCTGCCCCGCCCCGATACGTTTCCGGGCCTCGACAAGACCGGATATGGCCTCGTCGAGCTGCCGAGCAGCGAAACCGGCGGGCTGATCTGGTTCTGCCCGCGGGAAGAGACCGCGGACTTTTCCTATGCCGAGAAACTTGGCGCCGATTTCGACGCGCTCGGCATGGGCGATCAGGTCCTGTTTCGCCGCAAGACGCATGAAGTCGCGGGAAACTGGAAGCTCATTATGGATGCCTTCCTGGAAAGCTACCATGTGACACGGCTTCACGCGCAGACGATCGGCCCGTTCTTCAAGGACGGCGCCACCAGCGGCGACATGATCGGGCCGCATTCGCGCAGCGCCGTCGGGCGGCTCGAGGAGATGGAAGGGATCGACCTGGAGGATATGGCCGCGCTACGCCGCGTGGTGACTTATGCCTATCAGCTTCTCCCCGGCGCGCTGATCATCCCCAGCCCCGATTACATCAACGTCATGGTGATGATGCCGCAGGCGCACGACCGCACGCTGGTCGAGGATTTCATGCTCATTCCCGAGCACCCCGCGACCGAAAAGGCGCGCGACCACTGGGAACGCAGCTGGGCGCTGCTCGACGGCGGGGTTTTCGCTTCCGAGGATTTTCGCGCGGCCGAGCTCGGCCAGCAGGGTCTGGCGACCGGCGCGGTGCCGCATCTCACGCTCGGCACGATGGAAGGCGGTATCAGGCGCTACCACGAGACCGTCGAAGAGGCCTTGCGGGCTGCCAACTGAAGGCCTAGCTGCGCGGCCATGGCCGACAACCGACTACCCGAAGAAGGCGACCGGATCGCCAAGCTGCTCGCGCGTGCAGGCGTTGCCAGCCGCCGCGAGATCGAACGCATGATCGCCGACGGGCGCGTAGCGATCGACGGCAAGGTGCTCGACACGCCCGCAGTGAAGTTGACCAGCCTCAAAGGCGTAACGGTCGATGGCAAACCTGTCGGCAAGGTCGAGGAAACACGCCTGTTCGCTTTTCACAAGCCGGCCGGCATGCTGACCACCGAACACGACCCCAAGGGTCGGACGACGATCTACGCCGCCTTGCGCAACGCGCTGCCCAAGGATGCAGGGCGCGTGATGCCGGTGGGTCGGCTCGACTACAACACCGAAGGCCTGCTGCTGCTGACCAATGACGGCGAGATGAAGCGCGCGATGGAACTGCCGTCGAGCGGCGTTCCGCGTACCTATCGGGCCCGCGCATTCGGCGACGTGACGCAGGCAGATCTCGACAAGCTGATCGAAGGCATCGAGGTCGATGGTGTGCGCTACGGCCGGATCGAAGCCGATCTGGAACGTGGCTCGGGCCGCAACCGCTGGATCGAGTTGACCCTGCGCGAGGGCAAGAACCGCGAAGTACGGCGGGTGCTCGAACATCTCGGGCTGGAAGTGAACCGGCTCCTGCGGATCGGCTATGGCCCGTTCCACATCGGCGATCTTCCGCGCGGGCAGGCACTCGAAATCAAACGCGGCGACGTCATGGCCTTCAAGCGCGAACTGGCCCGCGGAGGACGCCAGTGAGAATCGTCGCGGGTGAATGGCGGGGGCGAAAACTTGCCGCGCCCGCAGGCGAAGTGACGCGGCCGACTGCCGACCGGACGCGCGAGACGCTGTTCAACATGCTGGCCAGCCGTCTGGGCAGTTTCGAGGGCCTTTCGGTGCTCGATCTCTTTGCGGGATCGGGTGCGCTGGGTCTCGAAGCGCTATCGCGCGGCGCAGCGTCGTGTCTTTTCGTCGAACAGGAAAGCGCGGCGATCAAGGCGATCAGGGCCAATATCGATGCGCTTGACGCCCGCCCGCGCGCCACGGTTCAGCAGGCATCGGTCATGTCGCTGGGTCCTGCCAAACAATCGCACGACCTGGTCCTGCTCGACCCACCCTATGATACGGGAGCGGGACAGGTCGCACTCGATCGCATGCTACGGCTCGGCTGGATCGGTCCGGCCACATGGATCGCGCTCGAGACCGGTGCGAAGGAACAGATCGCCGTCAAGGGACTGGAAATCGCCAAGGATCGCCGCGTCGGCAAAGCCAAGCTCAGCCTGCTGAAACTAGCCGCCGACGCGGCTTAACCTATCTAACCTGCCGAGCCACCTATTGCGTCGGTTCGTCGACCTCGGGCGGTTCGCCCGGCTGGTCCGGCTGAGGCTTTTCATTGGCAGGCGGATCGTCCATCGGGTTTGCCTGCAAGCGACTCTCGATGATCGCCCAGGCTTCGTCCCGCCCGGCCTCGTCCATATCCGCAATTGCCAGGCGATCACGGTCGGTCAGCTGCCAAAGCATGTCCTGTCGTTGCGGCGGAAGCGCCCAGTAATATGCCTGCACCTGCGGCGGCCAACGAAGAAACTCCGCCTGGCGCTCGGCGGGCCACGTGTCGACAATCGCCTGTTGGTCGGGCGAGAGCGGGACGTTCCCCGGCTCTGTAGGCAGCGGAGCTGGCTGAACTTGCGGAGCCGGCTCGGTATCCTGCGCCACTACGGGAATCGATATGGTGGCGAGCTGGCCACCGATGAAATACCAAAAAGTCTTACGCATGTGATCCTCCGCGGATTTCTACATGCGCGACGAACGCGACCCTGACCCTTCCCTTCAGGTGCGATCCTTATCGGTGGGGAGGAATAGCTGCGCAAGCCAGCGCCGTCCCCGACATCCTGCATTCTGAACGCTCCGGCGTCAGTCGTTCGAAATTCACGTCGGGTGGTCTCTTCCAGAGATGGCACAAAAAGGGGCGGAGCCGCCATGGCAGCCCCGCCCCCTCCAAGCGCCGCGCTCTAACCCAGGTAAGAAGGGAGCGCGGGCGAAAAGCCGAGATTAGCTGTCCGGTTTTTCGGCCGGGAGAGGCCCTTCGATCTCGCTCGCCGGTTTGCCAGGCCAGTAGCTCAGCGGTCGGTTGCCCCATTTGAGCCCGGCGGCGCGCGGGTTGATGCAGCCGTCCTGATCGTCTTTCATGCAGACGTCATAGACCTTGCCATCGATCCGCACCTTGGTGGCCTGGCCCCTGGCATTCGTCTCCACCACTTCCGGTGAATTGGCTTTCGTGCCGGGCTCGTCGGCAAAGGCAGGTGCGGCGGTCAGAGCAAGGCCCGATGCAGCGGCGATTGCAAATAGGGGTTTCATCGTATTCTCCCTTGAATTCGGCGATTTACGTGCCTTGCAACGCGGCGGCGGTCCCTTGTGTTCCGACAGCCTGTCAGCGATTGCCTTCTGCGTATGCGTATGTCGCCTTGCGTCAGAGCGCCCTGTTCCCTAACTGTTCACGCCTCCATGTCTCTTCCCGAATCCCCCGATCAGACCGCCGAAACCGGCGACATTCCGCCCTACGCGGCCCGCCTCAATGCACCGCAGCGCGAGGCGGTGCTGACGACCGAGGGCCCCGTGCTGATGCTGGCCGGGGCCGGCACCGGCAAGACGGCGGCGCTGACCGCACGGCTGGCGCATCTCATCGCGACCCGCCGTGCCTGGCCGAGCGAAATCCTGTGCGTAACCTTCACCAACAAGGCCGCACGCGAGATGCGCGAGCGGGTCGGCAGACATATCGGCGATGCGGTCGAAGGCATGCCGTGGCTCGGCACCTTCCATTCGATCGGCGCGCGCATGCTGCGCCGCCATGCCGAGCTGGTCGGGCTGGAGAGCAATTACACGATCATCGACACCGACGATCAACTCCGCCTGCTCAAGCAGCTGATCCAGGAAAACGACCTCGACGAGAAACGCTGGCCCGCGCGCCAGCTCGCCGGGCTTATCGATCGCTGGAAGAACCGCGGCCTCAATCCCAGCGATCTCGATGCAGTGGAAAACGAAGCCTACGCCAATGGCAAGGGCGCGCAGTTCTACAAGCTTTACCAGGACCGGCTGAAAGCACTCAACGCCTGCGATTTCGGCGACCTGCTGCTGCATATGCTCAATATCTTCCGACAGCACCGCGATGTGCTGGAACAGTACCAACAGCGCTTCAAATACATCCTTGTCGACGAATATCAGGACACCAACCAGGTCCAGTATCTGTGGCTGCGGCTGCTCGCGCAGACGCGCAAGAACATCTGCGTGGTGGGCGACGACGACCAGTCGATCTATTCATGGCGCGGCGCAGAAGTCGCCAATATCCTCAAGTTCGAAAAGGATTTTCCCGGCGCAGCGGTGATAAAGCTGGAGCAGAATTATCGCTCCACCCCGCAGATCCTCGCCGCCGCCTCGGGTCTGATCGATGCCAATAGCGAACGGCTCGGCAAGACGCTGTGGACCGAACTTCCGGCGGGTGAGAAGGTGCGCGTCATCGGCGTGTGGGATGCGCCCGAGGAGGCGCGCCGCGTCGGCGAGGAGATCGAGCGCCTGGAAGCGGAAGGCGCCCCGCTCGATCAGGTCGCGATCCTGGTTCGCGCGCAATACCAGACCCGCGAATTCGAAGACCGCTTCATCCAGATCGGTCTCAATTACCGGATCGTCGGCGGCTTCCGTTTCTACGAACGCGCCGAAATCCGCGACGCGCTTGCCTATCTGCGTACCATCGCCCAGCCCGCCGACGACCTCGCCTTCGAACGTATCTACAACCAGCCAAAGCGCGGTCTCGGCGCCAAGACACTCGAAGCCATGCGCCGCCACGCACGCCGGACGCAGACGCCGCTCGCCGCGGCCAGCCTCGACCTGTGCGATAGCGACGAATTGCCCGCGCGGGCCAAGAACAGCCTCGTCGGTCTGCTGGGCCAGTTCGTCCATTGGCGCGAGATGGCCGAGAAGGTCACGCCTTCCGAACTGCTGCGTACCGTGCTCGCCGAAAGCGGCTATGAAGACATGCTGCAGAAGGACCGCAGCCCCGAGAGCGCCGGGCGGCTGGAAAACCTCACCGAGCTTGCCCGCGCGATGGAGGAGTATGAGTCTCTCGGCGATTTCCTCGAGCATGTCAGCCTCGTGATGGACAATGACCGCGCCGACGAAGGCGAGAAGGTCACCATCATGACCATGCATGCGGCCAAGGGCCTCGAATTCGACCATGTCTTCCTGCCCGGCTGGGAAGAAGGCGTCTTTCCCAGCCAGCGGTCCATCGACGAAGGCGGGCTCGCCAGCCTCGAGGAAGAACGTCGTCTCGCCTATGTTGCGATCACGCGCGCCAAGCGCCGCTGCACGATCCTGCACGCCGCGAACCGGCGCATCTACGGGCAATGGACAAGCTCGATCCCCAGCCGCTTCATCGAGGAACTGCCCGAGGAGCACATCAAGAGCGAGACCACCATGACCGGCGGCGCTTCCTTGTGGCGTGCGAACTGGAGCGAGACCGACGATCCCTTCGCGCATGTCTCGTCGAATCGCCCGGATCGCTCAGGTGCACGCGGACCGGGATGGCAACGGGCACTATCGTCGGGTTACGACAGCACGCCAAAGCGGCTGGCCGAACCCGGTCGCAGCGCCGCGAGTTTCGCCGCCAAGCCGCGCAGCGACGTCGCCATCGGCGCACGCGTGTTCCATGACAAGTTCGGCTATGGCTGCGTTACCGATCAGGAAGGCAACAAGCTGACAATCGAATTCGAGAAAGCGGGCGAAAAACGCGTTCTCGACAGCTTCGTGAAGCTGGCGGATTAGCAGCGGCGGACACGGGCGAACCGGTCCGCCGTCGGCTACGAGAACTCAGGTTGCCGAGACGTCGAGAAAGCCGGGGCGCGGGCCGTTCCATTCGCCCGGTGCGACAGGAGCCTCGTCCTCGTCCCGTTTTCGCCGCGGTGCGCGGTCGGCCTTTGCCTTGCGCGCGGGCTTTTCGCCCGCAGAATCGTCGCTGCGCTTCTTGCGGCTGCGCTTGGGCTTCTCGTTGGCTTTGTCTTCGGCTTCAGCTTCGGCAGCTTTCTCGACCAAATCGACCCGTACGTCCTCCTTGCCGAAGACCTTGATCTCGGCGCCGGTAAGCTTCTCGACATTCCCGATTGCTTCGGCATCTTCATCGGCGACGAAGGTGAAGGCGCGACCCTTGGCCCCTGCCCTGCCCGTCCGGCCGATGCGGTGGACATAATCGTCCGGATGCCAAGGCGTGTCGAAATTGAAGACGTGGCTGACGCCCTTGATGTCGAGCCCGCGCGCCGCGACGTCGCTAGCTACGAGAATGTTGACCTCGCCCGCCTTGAAACGTTCGAGTTCCTTGATCCGGCTGGACTGGTCCATATCGCCATGGATCTCGCTGCTGCGAAAACCGTAGCTTTGCAGACTCTTATTGAGCTCGCGCACAGTCGTCTTGCGGTTGGCGAAGACGATCGCCGTTTCGATGTGATCGTTTTCCAGCAACCAGCGCAGCGTCTCGCGCTTCTGGCGGGCCTTTACCGGCACCTTGAAAGCCGTGATGTTTTCGTTCGTCGAAGCGCGGCGACTGACTTCGATCCGCTTGGGATTGTCGAGGAACTTCTTCGCCAGCTTCTCGATCGGCGGCGGCATCGTGGCCGAGAACAGCATGGTCTGGCGCGATTCGGGCAGTTTCGAGCAGATGAACTCGATGTCCGGAATAAAGCCCATATCGAGCATCCGGTCGGCCTCGTCGATGACGAGCAGCTCGCAGCCGTTGAGAAGGATCTTGCCGCGCTCGAACAGGTCCATCAGGCGACCCGGCGTCGCGATCAGGACATCGACCCCCTCATTCAGCGCCTTGACCTGGTCGCCCATCTGCACACCGCCGATGAGCAGCGCGAGCTTGAGATCGTGGTTCTTGCCGTATTTCTCGAAATTCTCGGCCACCTGCGCCGCCAGTTCCCGGGTCGGGGCGAGAATGAGCGAGCGGGGCATCAGCGCCCGGCGGCGTCCGCTGGCCATGATGTCGATCATCGGCAGGACGAAGCTCGCGGTCTTGCCGGTTCCCGTCTGCGCGATGCCGATGATGTCCTTCATCATGAGCACCGGCGGAATCGCTTCGCGCTGGATGTCGGTCGGCTCGGCATAGCCGGCTTCGCTTACTGCCTTGAGCAAGTCTTCGGAAAGGCCGAGATCGGCGAAAGTCATGCGGTTCGAAACTGTCCCTGGAACGTTGGCCGACACAAATCTGCGTCTTCGCAGCATCGGCAGCGGCGCCCTTCGCCGGAAATACCCCAAAAGTCAAGAAATCGGCGCGCGGGCCGCTTCAGCGCTCGTCACTCACTGCCACAAGCCGGCTGAGATTGGATATCCGGCACTTCGCCCCTGCTCGCGACAATAACCGGTCGCGATCGACACACAGCTTCCCGTCTTCATTGCGCTCGACATAAAAACCGAGATAGAAATCTCGCGGGCTGCAGGCCTTCTCGAGTTCGGCGGTAATCATCTGCTGGTTGCGCATATACATCACGAGCCTACTGCCGCGGTCGGACACGCCGACGATATCGCCAGCATCGACACATTTACCATGCGGGCGTTCGACGAATCGCGCCGGAACCCTTTGGCGTGGCAGGTCGGCAAGGAAACCGCGCCTGATATTGCTTGGCCGAGGGTTGATCCGCAAGATAACACGCCGTTCGATCCGGACCTGATTGGCCACCGGTACTCGGAAACTGTCGATGAATCCGGTCCAGGCTGACCCTCTTGCCGAAAGCGCCTCGGCATCGATCCGTCCGCTCTCGCTCGCCGCGCCCTGATGCACGACGGCATCCTCCACCGCGCCTTGCGGTGTGCCCAATGCAATCAGCATGGCAGCCAGGGGAGACAGAAGCGACATGGATTAAATTCGAACGCTCCTCGACCGGGATCCGGTTTACGTGCGGGAAATCGCGGACTTGTCCGTTGCCCTCCCCCGCTTGAATACGGGCTTAATTGTTCTGCCTCGATTGGCAAGCGGTGGCGTTGGCGCGGCAAGCTGTGGCAAGGGGACCACACATGACGAATAGCGACACCTTCAGCAGCGCTGCCACCAAACTCCTGGGGCCGCGAGGATTCACCACCGACCCCGAGCTGGTCGATCCGTGGCTTACCGATTGGCGGGGACGCTACACCGGAAAGGCAATCGGCCTTGCGTCGCCCGCTTCGACCGAGGAGCTCGCCCGCTTCGTTCGCCTGTGCGGCGCCCACGGCGTGCCCATCGTTCCTCAGGGAGGCAACAGCGGGATGTCGGGCGGCGCCACCCCCGACGAGAGCGGAGACAGTGTGGTGGTGTCGCTGCGCCGGATGAATACCATTCGCGAGCTGGATGCCGATGCTATGCAGGTCACCTGCGATGCCGGGGTCGTGCTCCAGTCGCTGCACGAGGCTGCAGAGGCCGAAGGAATGCGCTTCCCGCTCACCCTTGGCGGCAAGGGATCCGCAACCATCGGCGGGCTGATCTCGACCAATGCAGGAGGGACACAGGTCCTGCGCCACGGCACGATGCGCGCGCAGGTGCTCGGTATCGAAGCGGTGCTTGCCGATGGCGAGGTTTTCTCCGGCCTGGTACCGCTGAAGAAGGACAATCGCGGATTCGATCTCAAACAGTTGCTGATCGGGTCGGAAGGTACGCTGGGGATCGTCACGGCCGCCACACTGCGCCTGCTGCCGCAAATCGCTGAACGCCGGGTCGCCTGGGTCGGCGTGCAGAGCATTTCGACCGCCAGCGAACTTTTGCGACATTGCGAACAAATGGCCGGGCCGGCGCTCGAGGGGTTCGAGGTCTTGCCCGCGCATTGCCTCGAATCGGTCCTGGCGCACCTGCCCGATGCTCGTTCTCCGCTGACCGAAGACCATGCCTGGCATGCGCTGGTCGAGCTGGTGACCGAAGATCGGAACTCGGACCATCTCGACCGTCTCGTGGAAGATATCTTCGAGAGCGCGATGGAACTTGGCCTGGTAGACGATGCCGTACTTGCCTCAAGCGAGACCCAAGCCGAGGACTTCTGGCAACTACGCGACAGCATTTCCCCTGCCGAGCGCGCGATCGGGCCGGCAATGCAGCATGATATCTCGGTACCGGTAGCGCGAATGGCCGAGTTCGTGGAAACCGCCTCGCCGCGCATCGAATACCGCTTTCCCGGCACATTGGCGGTCGGCTTCGGCCATCTGGGCGATGGCAACATTCATTATCACGTGCTCGCTCCCGCAGGCGCGGTACGCGGCGAGTGGGAAGAGAGCGACGGGAAAGTGATCAGCGCCTATGTCCACGACCTCGTCACGGAATTCGGCGGTTCGATCAGCGCGGAACACGGGATCGGCCAGATGAAGCGGGACGAACTCGGGCGACTGGGCGATCCGGTTGCGCTGAACCTTATGCGCAACATCAAACAGGCCCTCGATCCGCAGGGGATACTCAATCCGGGCAAGCTCGTGCCGCTTGCGCCCGATGCTGCAACGCCGTAAAGCGCGCCTACCGAGCGCTGGCCCATCGGGCTTGCCGCCCAATCCAATCGAATTTCGGAGAGATCCATGGCCAGCGCGCCGCAGCCCAACTTGCCCCTTTTCTTCAATGACCTGATGCCCCTCAACAGCAAGGACCATGCGAATTATCGCTCGCGTCCGATGGCCAAGGCGCCCTGGCTTGCCAAGCAGCATGCCGTGCCGCTGACGGTCGACGAATTCGTCCAGGCACAGCGCGATATGCCGATCGTCTTCTCGACCGGTCCGGATGCCGTTCCGCTGGCGCTGATGGGCCTCAACGACGGCGTCAACACCTTCGTCGACGAAGAAGGCACCGTAACCGAACAGATCTACATCCCGGCCTATGTCCGCCGCTATCCCTTCATGCTCGCCCGGCTCAAGCAGGACAGCCAGGACCTGTCGCTCTGCTTCGACCCGACTGCGGAAAACATTGGCGAATTCGACGATGGCCAGCCGCTGTTCGAGAATGGCGAACCCAGCGAAGGCACCAAGCAGATCCTCGAGTTCTGCGAGCAATTCGAACAGGCCGGTCAGCGGACCCAGGCTTTCATGAAGGAGCTCAAGGATCACGACCTGCTGATGGAAGGCGAAATCGCCATCACCGAGCAGGGCAAGGACAAGCCATTCGTCTATCGCGGTTTCCAGATGATCAATCAGGAAAAGCTGCGCGAACTGCGCGGCGACCAGCTGCGCAAGTGGACCGAGAACGGTCTGCTGCCGCTGATCTGGGCGCAGATCTTCTCGATGGACATGATGCGGACCATTTTCGGCCGCCAGCTCCAGCAGGGCAAGGTTCCCCAGCCCGATGCCGCGACTGCCGGTGTCCCGACCGCATAACCGAACTGGAATACGCGCCCGGCGATGGGATCGCCGGGCGTCCTTTCTCCGCGCGCTTTGCCTTGTGGCTGGCGGCGCAGCACTGGCTCACTCCATTCCGGCCAGGGCAGAAGATGGTAGCGAGGCGACAACCAAGCCTGTTCCGCTCGAGGTTTTCCAAAAAAGCGAGGACCGGCTTTTTCGCGTCGGGTATCGGCTGGCTACGGCCAATGCCCCATTCTGCGATCGGGCGATCATGGTCTCGGGCCTGCTGCTGCACGACGCCGACAGCTATGGCGACCCTGCCGCGGTCCGGACACTGTTCGGCCTAACCGGCGACATCGCTGCCCAGGCTGTCGCCCCGGGATCGCCCGCCACCGCCATCGGCATCGTCCAGAACGACACGATCCTGGCGATCGAAGGCAAATCCGTTTCCGTTGCCTGGCCTAAATCCGAACCGCGCTGGGAGCGAGTTTCCGCACTACGCGATTCGATCGATGCAGCACTGTCCCGCGGCGGCGTCGACATATCCTGGCAATCCCCCGGAGGTGCTCTTGTAAGGACGGAACGCCTTGAGGGCGTCCCCGCCTGCCCGACGCGTTTCGAGCTTGTCGATTCGAAGAAAAGCGCCGCAGCGGACGGGAACCGGGTGCTCATAGGTGAGAATTTCCCGGGCCTCGGATATGACGAGGCCGCCTTTGCCGCCGCTGTGGCCCACGAAATGGCGCACAACATCCTTCGCCACCCGCAGACCTTTCGCGAGATCGGCTGGAAGCGCAAACTGGTGCGCCTGTCCGAGCGTGACGCCGACCGGCTGATGCCCTGGCTTCTCCACAACGCCGGCTACGATCCGCGCGCCGCCATTCGCTTCATGCGCACCTGGGGGCCCAGGCACGGCGGCTGGATATTCCGCAAGCGCACGCATGACGGCTGGGACGAACGGGTCGAGTTCATCGAGGCGGAACTGGCGACGATCGAACGCGCCGCGCAGGACCGCGACGACGGCCTCGCCGACTGGTCGCGGTATTTCTCTCCCGAGTTCGATACCGCAGCCGCCGACCGCTAACACCATTCGCTAGCACCTCGACATCGAACATTTGCGAGCTACGGTCGGGGCGCGATATCCGAGCGGGACGATCGGTCCGGGATTTTTTGGGGAAAAGCGTTGTCGAAGATCGTACCGGTGGTTCTGTGTGGCGGGAATGGAACCCGGCTGTGGCCGCGAAGTCGTGCTACGATGCCGAAGCCGTTTATTCCGCTTCTGGGCGAACAGACACTTTTTCAGGCTACGCTGGAGCGGTGCGCGGACCGCGAGATCTTCGCGCGTCCCGTGGTTGTTATCGGGGAGCGGCACCTTCGATTTGCCGAGAAGCAGGTCGAAGCCAATGCTCCCGATGCCCTTTTCGTAGTCGAGCCATTCGGCCGGAACACCGCGCCTGCCATCGCTCTGGCGGCCCTGGCCCTCGACCCCGACGAAATCATGCTTGTTTGCCCGAGCGACCACCACATAACCGATCCGGAAGCGTTCAGAAATGCTGCGCGGATCGCAGCGCAGATGGCAACCGAGGATTGGCTGGTCGCATTCGGTATCGCCGCAACGGCTCCCGAAACAGGCTATGGATACATCCGTCGCGGGGAGGCGCTGGATGGTGGCTATCGGGTCCAACGGTTCGTCGAGAAACCCGATCTGGACACGGCGCTCGGATTTCTTGCGGATGGCGGATACGCCTGGAACGGAGGTATCTTCGCCTTCCGGGCCGGCAAGTTCCTGGCCGAGTTGTCGCGCCATCGACCGAATCTTTTCGCGACAACCAAGTGCGCTTTCGAGCGAGGAGACAATGCAGGGGCCACAATCCACCCGGATCAAGAAAGCTTCGCGGAGATCCGTGGAGAATCAGTCGATTACGCCGTGATGGAGAACACGGATCACGCCGCGATGGTCGATGTCTCCATGGGATGGTCCGACATCGGCAATTGGGATGCGCTGTTCCGCGAGCGCCAGCTTCCCTCTGACGACAATGTGATTGTGGGTCCGGGCGAAGTTATCGGTGCCACAGGCGTCATGATCGATAGCGACGGACCACATGTCACTCTGATCGGTGCTAACGATCTGGTCGTGGTGGTCGATGGAGAGGATATCCTCGTGACCGCCCGCGGTGCCGTGCAACGTGTCCGTGAGGCAAGCCGATGCAAGGACCAATGATCCGCAAGCTGAGCAGCACCTTCGTCGAGAAGGTCTGGGGTGTCGAAAAGCTGCCTGCGCCCTTCTCCCATCCATCGAAGAAGCGCATCGGCGAGGTCTGGTTCGAACCTCCCCCGGAGCTCCAACAACTGCTGGTGAAATACATATTTGCCAGCGAGCGCTTATCGGTACAGGCCCATCCGAGCGATGCCCAGGCGCGGTCTATGAACCTTGGACGTAGCGGCAAGAGCGAGTGCTGGGTCATTCTGGACGCGGCGCCAGACGCGACCATCGCGGCCGGATTTCATGAGGAGATCACTCCGAATGCCATGACGCAGGCTGCGATCGACGGCAGCATTGTCGACATGCTTGTGTGGCACGAAGTCCGACCCCGAGACACTTTCTACATCCCCGCGGGCACCGTCCACGCGATCGGAGGCGGGGTCAGCCTGATCGAGGTCCAGCAAAACAACGATATCACCTTTCGGCTGTTCGACTACGGCCGCCCACGAGAATTGCATCTAGATCAGGCAATGAAGATTGCCAAAACTGGCCCTTACCAGTCTGAGTATCGCAGCAGGCTCGACACCGATGCCGGCGTGCTGCTCGATGGTCCTCACTTCAGCCTGAGTTTCTGGCAATGTGGCAGCTCCAGTCCCGCCCCGCCCCTGGAGGATAGACCCACACTCCTAATTCCGCTTTCAGGCGAGGCTTCGATTGGTAACGACCAGCTTGTCACAGGGGAATGCGCTCTCGCATTGGACTTCGATCCGCAGTCAATTTCCGGTGATTGCCTTTTGCTGTTGGCTCAGCCCAATTCGACCTGCTGAAGTCGCTCTGACAGGCCGCACCATA
This sequence comes from Erythrobacter sp. AP23, assembly GCF_001542855.1. Classification (GTDB taxonomy): domain Bacteria; phylum Pseudomonadota; class Alphaproteobacteria; order Sphingomonadales; family Sphingomonadaceae; genus Qipengyuania. The sequence continues at coordinate 723,583 of NZ_LNBY01000001.1, forward strand.
TCTGCGCCGAACCGTGCTGCAGCCGCGGTCGCCGCGGGCTTGAAACCGATGCGTCGCACCACCATTTCGTAATCGCCGGGCGGCGCTTCCCCTCATGGCCCTCCCGGTAGATGCACGCGAGTGCATTTCCTCCCTGAACCTTGGCCACCCCGTGCGCATAGCGCGGGGTGGTTTTTTGTTGCGGATCACTACTCCGCAGCCTGGGCTATCTGCCCCCGCCGCCCCATGGTCCTGGTTTCCGCACCGAGCATTCGCACGAGCCCGGCGAGGAGCTTTGCTATCGCCGCCACGCGCGCACTGGGCAGGTCGAGCCGCGTATCGAGATAGGCGGTGCGGCAGACCTCGATTTGAATGGCGTGGATGCCACGCGCAGTTTGCCCATACCGATCAAGCACGTATCCACCCGAATAGGGCCGATTATGCGCCACTCGCCGACCGTGGTTGCCGAGATAGCGGATGGCAAGGTCGACAAGCCCCGGATCGCAGGACGCGCCGAACCGGTCGCCGATGACGAATTCGGCCGGCCGGTCCTGCAGATGGGATTTCTTCAATGGCGGCATGGAGTGCAGATCCACCAACAGCGCCACACCCCATCGATCGCGCAGGCGCTCGAGTTCGGCACCCAGGGCAGCGTGATACGGCCGGTAGATCGATTCGATCCACTCATCGAGTTCCGGCATGGTCAATGGTCGGCGCCAGAGTTCGCCCATGCCGGGGATACGCCGAGGCACGAGACCCAATCCGTTCCGCGAGCGGCGGTTTGCCAGCGAATGGCGTCGCGGCCCGGGTCTGGCGCCGCGGACCATGCCCCAGTCAACATCTTCGACCGATCGATTGAGGTCGATCATCGCTCTGGGCGCCTCGGCAAGCAGAAGGCTGCTGCCCGAGGCGGCGGCAACCGGGTGCGCCACCGCATCGATATGGCGATCTTCCAGTCGCAACCGCGCTTGGTCGGGATCGCGCAAGGCGGCAAGAACATCGTCGGAATAGCACCGGCCGCAATGCGGCGACGCGATGAGCACGGGTACGTCGGCCTTCGACCGCCGCCACAGTCTGTAGGATGGCCCCGGCTGTCCGGGAATCGCGCCCCCGGTCAATTGCTCGGCATCGCCGGACAGTGTCGCCTTGCCGTGGTTCATGATTTCATCGTCGGTCTCGCAGCCCCATTAATCAAGCTCGGATTTGTTCATCGGGCGCGAGATTTACCCGCGTGCCGGCAGGCTGCGCAGGAATCGGAAACGCCAATGGTCGTGCCAGCCGCCGCGCGCCTCCCGCCCCATTAACGATCCCTGTTTTGCATACATGCTTTTTTAAAGCGCGCGGAGTACATAGACCGTATGACGGAATCACCGACACAACGAATCCTGCTCGCCGAGGATGACGATGCGATGCGCGTCTATCTCGAACGGGCGCTGGTCAATGCCGGCTATGCAGTCGATTCGGTCGATCGCGGCACCGATGCGATCCCGTTGCTGGAGGATGGAGGCTATGACCTTCTGCTCTCGGATATCGTCATGCCCGAAATGGACGGTATCGAACTTGCACAACGCTGCAACGACGTGAGCCCGCACACCAAAGTCATGTTCATCACCGGGTTCGCCGCTGTCACGCTCAAGGCCAGCCGCGAACAGCCGCATGCCAAAGTCCTGTCGAAACCGTTCCATTTGCGCGACCTCGTCCTCGAGGTGGAACGGGTTCTGGATGACCGGGTCAACGCGCGATTGCAATAAGTCTGCGATAGGGCCTTGCGCGGTATTCGAAGCCTCGCTAAATGGCCCGCCTGCCCCGTAACGGGGCGCCCGATGGTGTGGGCGTATAGCTCAGTGGTAGAGCACTATGTTGACATCGTAGGGGTCCCAAGTTCGAACCTTGGTACGCCCACCATCGAAGCCCCATGAGGCATGAAAAAGCCCGCCATCTTGGCGGGCTTTTTGCGTTCCCTGAGCGCCTGCGACAATGATTCCTGGACATTCGGTCAAATTGGGCGGGATCGAACCGGTCGATAATTATGGCCCATGTCGAAAGCCGGGCAGATTGGGGACACTCTGTATCCAGTCAATCGCTCCCCCTTCGCAGACACTGCATCGATCTACGGTCCTCGACTGGCACCTGGCCGGTCGAGGACCGTAGATCGTGTCACGGCGTTAGTTCGGACGCGCAGCGATCGCATCAACTTTCAATGCAGAACCGTCCCGAACGGCCCGATACCAACCAGTCAATTCCGAATTCGAACAGAGTCGATTTCCACATTCAGGGCAGAGCGCCCCGACCATGCCCTCGCCTCAATGAGTATCTCGATGAACGAGCACGAGTCAGGGAGGTTGGCGATCTCGAATCCGTTACCTTGGCTCGCCAGGTCTTGGTCCAGCACAAGAGAGTTATCCGCACCGCCACAGCGAAGGCCGATATCAATATCCTGCAGGGCTTGAGACGATTCGATGTCGTGCTCGATTTCCAGGATGAACGGGCTGTCGGGTGTTTTGATGAGGCGTCGCGCCACCACGCCGCCTTCACCCGGCTTCACAGAGATTTCGAGCTGCTCCGCGCTCAAACTTGGCTGAGCGCGCAATCCCGCGCGATCGGAGAATGCCCAATCGAAAGGCGCAAATGTATTGTCCCAGTCGAGCACTCCTAAGCGATCGCTGGACTGATCACCGTCGCGTAATTGCTTGTAGAATCCGTAAGCCGCATCGAGCTCGCCCTCGGTAACGAGATTCTTGAGCAGGGTCTGATCCAGCTGCTGATTGTCGAAGGACACTCGCTTGCGCAATTCGAGAAGATTGGAAAGCGCCGCCGGTTCCCTGACCGCGTAACGGAAAAAGACCTCATGCCAAGGCGATGTGCCATCGAGAATTCGAGCGAATTCGTCGACAGCTCCCTCTCGCGCGAATAGCGGGATCAAACTGGGAAACAGCTCGGCGGATCGCGAAGGCCGGACGCGTAGAATGCGATCGAGAGTCGCGATGGCCCCGGGGTAATCCTGTTGTGCCACTTGTTCCTGGAGAACCACCGCCTGGAGCCTTGGGTTCCTCCGATTCAATTGCGAAGCCAGGCTCACGATTTCCGAACGGGCACTTGCATCCTCTTCGGCCAGAGCGAGAATAGCATGCGCCTCGGGAGTGAGAGGTTCCTTCCGGTAAGCTTCGAGAGCCCATTGCTCCGCCATCGGCATACCAACTTCGGCAGGAACCAGACCTTCGGCAACCGAGAGAAACGCCGAGGACGCGAGTTCCTCCTGCGCCAGACCATTAAGCGGGAAGAGCGACAGAGCAGTCTCAGGCGCCTTACGCGTTAGAGCGATCCCCGCCGACTGAGCCGCAAGGGCGATGGCGAGTGCCACGCCCAAGATTGCCATGGCCACAAAACGGAGTGGGTTAGCCAGTTTCATCGATCAGGTCTGGCCGATCAGGCCGGTTCCTCGCGCTTCTCTTCACCGTAGCCGTAGCCGTAGCCATAACCATAGCCATAGCCATAGCCATATGCGGAGTTCTTCTGGCTCACCTTGGTAACGATGGCGCCATAAACCTGCGCGCCGGAGCGCTGAAGGCGGCCGATCGCATTCTCGATGCCTCGCAGCTTGATACGTTCTGCCTCGATGACGAAAACGACGCCATCAACGGCCCGCGACATTTCGACCGCGTCAGCCAGGGCCAGCATCGGAGCGCCGTCGATGAGGACTTGATCGTAAGCCTCGCGGGCAGCTTCGATAATCTGTGCGAACCGCTCGCCGGCAAGAAGCTCGACCGGATTGGGTGGGGTGCGGCCCATTGGAAGAAAATCGAAGCCATATTGCTCGAGTGAGACGATCTGCGACGCCATGTCGGTTTCCTGGCTGGCAAGGAGAGGCACCAACCCACCCTTGTCATAGCCATGCAGATCGAGCGTATCCCTAAGCCTTGAGTTACGCAGGTCAGCATCGATCAGCAGTGTACGCTTGCCCAACTGCGCAAAACTGGTGGCGACCCCGACCGAAGAAACGCTCTTACCTTCCGCTGGCACCGAAGAAGTGAACATCAAAACTTCCGGCGCGCCCTTGGGGGTCAGGAAATTCATATTGGTACGAACGGTGGTATAGGCTTCGTTTATTTCCGAAGAACGCTCAGTCAGCCGCTCGGTCAAATCGCCGTCCATCTCGCGAGGTATAGCGCCGAGGAGAGGAAGGCCCAGTCGCCTGCGGACGTCTTCAGGATCCTGTAAGGTCTGGCTTAGGGTCACCTTGAGGTAGACCAAGCCTGCGGCGAATACAAAGCTCGCGACAAGCGCCACAAGAAGGTTCTGAACCAAAGAGGGAGCATAGGGATCCGCAGGAACGTCGGCTTGGTCAATAATCTGAATATTGTTCTGACCCGCGCCCGAGGCTTCGAGTTCCTTGAAGCGCTGCAACAATGCATCATAGATCTCGCGGTTGGTATCTACTTCTCGTTTAAGGATTCCATATCGGATCCCCTGGCCCTGCTGCCCGAGGAAGCGCTGCTTGACCTGCTCGACTTGATCGCGAAGTTCCGCCTCTCTAATCCTCGCGGATTGAAGGAGATCGCGACTACCGCCAGAAATTGCCGATCGAAGCGAGTCTACTTCCGCTTGTTTTTCTTGCACCTCCGGATAATCAGGCCCGAAATTGGCGCGAAGAACAGCGAGTTCGGCTTCTGCCTCGCTCAAACTTGTAAGTAATTCATTGCGCGGATCATTACTGGGAAAATTTCCACCGACCACTGCAGCCTGCGCACTGACCCGGTCGGCGACAGCAGCGGCAAGGGCAGTATTGAGGGCCTCCAGATCAGCACCTACCAGCGTTTGGCCCGCGCTTTCGGAGCCCGAATCGCCTCCCGCATTAAGGACGAGAATCTCGTTAGCATTTGCGTATTCGACGAGTTCCTGCTCGGATTCCGAAAGACGTTCACGAAGCTCCGCAATCTGGCTCTGAAGGAAATCTCGGGCCTCAATATTCGCACCGAAGCGCTTTTCATAATTGGCCGCCACGAATTCCTGAACCCAGAGATTCGCGATTTCGGCGGAAACAACCGGATCGGGGCTGGAAAACCTTACATCGACCAGGCTCGACTGCGTGATCGGATCGATACTCACATTGTCGAATAGTATTTCCTCGATCCGCTTATCGAGATTTTCTCCATCTTCGATCACGAATGCTTCGCGAAAGGCTTCGTCCCGGGAGAGATTACCAGCCTCCATCACGCGCTTGGCCATGAACCTCGAAACCAGAAGCTCATACTGTGTGTTGAGATACTGGAGCTCCGATATCTGACTATCAACCTCGAGTGAGTCGAGATTCGTGACGTCGGCCGTCACCTGAGAGACTTCCAAGCGTGCGCTGGCCTGGTACAGAGGGGTCGCCAGCAACGTAATGAGAATACCAAGCAGGAGGCCAAGCGCGATTATTCCCGCGAGCCAATATTTCAGACCGATAGCTTCGTGCCAATACCGCTCAAGGTCGATGGCAAAGGAGTCATCGTTGGAATCACGATCATCGATCAGCTCACGACGATCATCTCGTCCAGCGAGCTCATGAGACGCAAAATTGAGATTGTTCAACGGCCAATCCGATCAATTAGAATAGCAGAAGTCGAGAGCAAGGGCGCGAATCGCAAAATGCTGTCCAGGCGCCTTCGGTTCGGCGAATCCCCCACGATTATTATGTCATTGGGATATACAGTCGGATCTCCGTAATTACCTCGTTGGATCGCCTGGATATTGTAAGCGCCGATATAGCGCTGCCCCCCGACGGTCCTCAGAATCAGGACGTCATCCAATTTCGCGTACTCTGCCAAGCCGCCTGCCTGATTGACAACGCGCAAGAGAGACTGCCGACCGAGCACCGGATACTCTCCAGGCTCATCAACCTGACCTCCCACCGATACTGTAGGGGGAGGAATTTCTTCTGGAATCACGCGCACTTGAGGGTTGAGCAGATAGCTGCCCCGCAGGAAGTTCGCGATCATGTCAGCTGCCTCGTTGGGCGCCAACCCTCCAAGGTCGAGCAAACCCACGAGCGGGAAGGAGATGCGACCTTCTCCATCTGTGAGATACTTCCCGCTCAACCGTTCAGCACCCACGACTTCGATTTCGAGCGCCTCCTGAGGACCGATAACATACAGGTTTTCGATACGAGGAGCCGGAAGCTCTTCCAGCTCGGCAATTTCAATCCCGGGCGCCTGACCAAAGGTCCGATCCGTTGCGCACCCCGAAAGAGCAAGAGGTAACATCAACCCGCTCAGGGCTAATCTGAGATTTTTGACTGATCTTGTTGTCTTCATAATGCGCGCATTAGCGCAACTCCGAAACGATGAAAGCCGCGTCGACCCAGATACTCCCGCAGCAATCAAACTATGTTGCTTTGATATCACGGGCATCTCGCGAAAGGGCGAGCAAAAGCCAGATGGTGACTAGCTGAAAGAGAGGAGTTCTCAAGGGATAATCAGCCAACGACGCAGCTCCGACAATCGCAAAGATGCTCATCCAAAAGATTGAGTCGACCCTACGCGTTCGATGCAACGATATGGTCCCGATCGCCTTTATCATCCAAACAAGAAGTCCAGTCAAAAGAAGCCCTGCCAGCACTCCTCCCTCGATAATAAACTGCGCCCAATCGTTATGCGCTTGATTGACATAGGAAGGCATCAACAATGCCGATGGCTCATAGATATGATATACTTGTTCAAAGGATCCGAAACCCGTCCCTAGCACCCAATGGCCTTCAAACATCTCGATAATCACCGGCCACAATGCCCATCTCAAATCTTCAAAGCTATCTCTCACAAGAATTTCACGAAATGCTGGCGTCCGGTCAAGCGTCAGAAATGCAGCTGCCGTCAGCGATACCAAAATGACCGGAATGGCCAATATCAGGCGAGGGTGCTGGTCCAGCCACCGACCCACTGACTGCTCAGCGTGAAGCCCCCTGCGAGGGCGCGGAGACAAAGCGAGCATAGTCATCGAGACCAGAATCGCGCCGATGACGGCTACGAAGCCAGCCCGTGAACCTCCGGCCAAGGATACAAAAAGGATCAAGAAAAAGGCAGCAGGATAGATCAAGCGCTCCCAAACCGCACTCCGCTCCTTACGGACCCTTAGACCGAGCAATGTCACTACCAGCATAGAACAAGCCGCAAAAACTGCCGCGTGGTTTTCATTTGCGAAAACACCTACTGCCCCGCCCCTGTTGGTTACTTCATAGAAATAGAAAACGCTCGATCTTCCCATTACGATCTGGAAAAGGCCCAACAGCGCGTTGAGAACTCCCAACCCTGTAACAATTCGCAATAGCGTCAGAGAAGACGCACGAAGGGCAATTGCCAAAAACAAGCCGGCTGCCGGCACGACCAAGCTCCCGAGCACATTCCAGCTACGCATCGGAGTCAGCGTCAAGGGGCGCCAGGCTCCTTCTAGACCCAGCACGGCGTCCAATCGAAGGATGTTAGCGCGCTGCGGCAGGCTCTGCCATAACCACGGTGGTAACGGAACGAGCTGCACCACCACGATCAACGCAAAGCATACAAACAATATGATGAGCGCACGCTCGGCCTTAAGTCTTTCCTTTGTCAGAAAGAAAAGTGATGACACCAAGAAGAGCGCGGACAAAGTGCGCAGCGGAACGATTTGGATTGCATCAAATCTGGATGCCCCTCCCGTAAACGCCAACACGAGAGCAAGCAGTCCTAGTACGATCCAGCCTCTGTCTAGGCCTTCCTCCATTATTCCCACTTGCCCTTGTCGCTCACGGCTACCGTCCATCGTAGTTTGCACCTCCGTCTTTCGGGCTGCGCACCCTTTGCAGCGTCCAAGCCGTATGCAACGGCGTTGGCCAAATAGCGACCTAAATGTCCACAGACATTTAGCGCTTTGAACCCAGCGCCAATGCTGCTTGACATCGCATTCTTGCTAGAAGACCGAATTCCTGAAGCTGCGCGTTATCAGGCATTTGGCCCTGCCGATCTGTTTTCAGCAATGACGGATGCCTTCTCTCGAAATCACTGGGGTGGGGGTCTCTCCAGCAGAAATTGGCAAACAACCCCTGCACAGTAGAGTTCGACCATATTTTGGCACTGAATTGACTCGGAATAGGCTGTACAGTGCGCCAATCTTGCAGCTCGAGGACAGCGGCCAATGCCCAATGGAAAAGACAAGCGACCGGAGCCTCTCCCGACCCATAAGCTCTTAACCGATGAGCAAGCGCGCGAGCTTCTCAAGGTTAAAGAGGTCAAGAACCTGCAAGACCGCGTCAATGAACTGGCCAATCTTCTTTGGCATCACGAGAAGATGAGCGAGGAGCAGGTCAACACTCGTATTGCCCGGGCGATCGAGCACTTCAACAGTCTCGAGCCTTCAGATGGTGCTGAAGGCATGCTGGCTCAACAAATGGTCGGGACACATTTTGCGGCGCTAGACTGCCTTCGGCGCGCAGCTGTCCCGAACCAGACGTTCGAGGGCCGTGACATCAACCTGAAGCACGCCCACAAACTGATGGCGCTTTATGCACGGCAGCTTGAAACCTTGAACAAGCATCGCGGCAAGGGACAGCAGAAAGTCACGGTCGAGCATGTCCGTGTCGAAAAAGGTGGCCAAGCGATCGTTGGTAATGTTGAAACGGGCGGCAAGCGCGAAGCTGATAACAGGCCTGCCGAGCTGGAGCATAAACCAGACGATACGATGCCTCTGGCAAATCCCAAGAAGGCCAAAGTCCGCCAGAGAAAACGCAAGTGACGGGAACGCATAAGCGCAACACCGTCCCTATGCGGCAAAGCCCACGCTGCGGCGCGAAAACCCGAATGGGTACTCCATGCCAGTCTCCAGCAGTGAGCGGGAGAAAGCGCTGCCGTATGCATGGCGGCGCCGAGGGATCGGGCGCGCCCATAGGCAATCAAAATGCGCTGAAACACGGCGAATATACGCGCGAGGCGAAGGCATTCCGCCAGCATGTCCGCGAGCTTCTCAAAGACGGCAAGGAAATGCTCGACGATTTCTGAAAGCTTGTACCAGTGTCCTAGGGGGCCGGCGGCTTGCCAATACGGATGCCAGGTCGATCATCGGGCGAGCCTATGAATTCGATACCTTCAGCTTCAAGGGCAGATTGAATCTTCTGGAGCGTTTGCGCGTTTGAAGAAGGGACGCCAGTCGAGACTTCGATTGCGACGACCGTTCGACGAACGATACCCGACGCCTTAGCAAGCTGCTCTGCCGACCAACCAACCGCGGCACGCCCAGCGCGGATCTGCTCAGCAGTTATCACTTGATCTTTTCCTGTCTTTGCTCATATTGAGCACTATGATTTTCATAAAGAGCAATATGAGCCCATCTAGCTGGCGCTCCGAACTCCAGCGCCTTGAAGGCGCCTATGCGCCAGCAACAATGCGCAGTTACCGCGCGGATGTCGAGGCTTTCGAGCACTGGTGCGTGGACAATCGGATCGACGAACCCTTCCCCGCGAGCGTTGAAACCGTCTGCCAGTTTCTCGAAGACCAGGGGCAGGCCAAGGCTCCATCGACGGTACAGCGGCGGCTCTATGCGATCCGCAAGGTCCACCGCCTGCTGCGACTGCCCGACCCAACCTTTGACGAGGACATCAATCTCGCCATGCGCAAGGTCAGGCGCCAGAAACCGATCCGCCCCCGCCAGGCCAAGGGATTGACGCGCAACTATCTCGATAGATTTCTGGAAAGCGAGCCCGATACGCCGTGGGGCCTGCGCAATCGCGCGATGTTGGCGCTCGGCTATGAATTGATGACGCGACGATCAGAGCTCATCGCGCTGCGCAATCAGGATATCACCGAGAGGTGCGACGGAACTCTCAGAGTACTAATCCGCCGCAGCAAAGCTGACAGCGGCGGATCGCGTTTACTTCGAAGCCGACTGCTAACCTGCTTAAGGAATGGCTCGCCTATCGCGGCCCCGAGATCGAGTGGCTGTTCTGCCCTATCTACCAGAACAAGGTGATTGATCGTTGCCTAGAAACAACGACGGTCCGAAGAGTGATCAAGGAAGCGGCGCAGCGCTGCGGCCTGCGCCAAGATCAGGTCGCGTCGTTCAGCGGCCACTCAATGCGAGTGGGTGCTGCGCAGGACCTTTTGAAGCGGGGGTTTGATACAGCCGCCATCATGCGGGCGGGCGGCTGGAAATCAGTGAATGTCTTGGCCCGTTATCTTGAGAAGGCCGAGCATAACGTCTGGGTCTGAATGGCAGCAAACCGAGCCGCACCTATGTGCGATTACCTGGTTTGAGGATTTTTCGGTCTGATCAAAGCTTTCGAAACAGCCCCTATCATGCGAGGTCGCGGAGGTCCGCAGGCTCATCAATCATATCTATGATATCGCTCGCCAGACGCTCCATGATTTGGCTACGCGCAAAAGCTTCTCGGAACTCGGTGCGGTCTGGCTCGGGAGGACTCTGAAGGAGCCGATCAATAGCTTGTGTCATCGCATCAGCATCGAGCGGTTCGAAGACTTCTGCATCGGGGAGGTGCTCTGACAGGAACTCCGCCGCATGTCCCGCAACACCCGCGAGGATCGGCTTCTCAGTAGCGGCGTACTCAAAGACTTTCGAAGGCAATACCTTACGAAATGCATCAAGGTCATTGAGATGAAGGAAAAGAATATCAGCCTCGCGATAGTGGTCGAGCAAGTTCGCTCTCGGGACTGGGGGTAATAATTCGACATGGCCCAATTCGGCAGCTGCAATAGCAGCTTCCAACGCGCTCTTTTGCCCGCCATCACCGATCAGGCGAAACCGAGCCCTACCCTCAATCCGCCTGGCCACTTGCGGGACGATCCTATGCAGCCCCTGGCCTTCTCCCATATTCCCGGCATAAACGATGAGTGGCTTCTGGCCATCACCACTGGGCTTGCGAAAATCCGAATCTGAGAAGATCGAATCGATACCGTTGGTCAAAACTCTTAGCCGGGCTCTCGGAGCGATTGATTTAATATACGATGCAAAGCCTTGCGAAACCACATTGATACGCGAGGCTCGGCCGAAAGCTCTGCGCTCAATCATGCGAAAGACCGGCATGAGAGACTTAATGGGACTGCCCGCCAAGAGCTCGTCCATATTGTCAGTGAATAGGTCGCGGATATCCAGATAGAGCGGGACATCCAATCGCTGCGAAATGTGGGCTCCCAAACCTGCCGTCATCAGTCGAGACGAGGTAGCGAAAACCGCATCCCATTGCTGTGAGCGTGTGAGCTTCCGAACGCCTTGAGCATAGCGTATATAAGCCCGCGCTTGATCCGCCATCCCGCTCTTATGTGAAGGAATCTCTATTCGATGCACCCTAATCCAGGAGCGGTCTTCAAAGGCTGGTGCCTCCGCGCGCAGACTAGCATAGCGGTTTGGCCGAGTTGTGATGAGGTCGAGATCGAGCCCCTCGGCGCTCCAAGGCTCGAGGGCGTCGACTAGAGCTTGCATACGGAACGAACCAGCGCTTAAGTCCGGCGTGAAGTAGTTGGAGAGCATCAGCAGCTTCATCAGGAGTTCCAGGCTAATTCGTATCTTAAGGCATGTGGCAGCGACTGCTGGGCGCTAACGCGGATTGCCATTGTATCGACTTTCTTCCCAAACTCCGGGTGCCAGCTTGATGGTATGACTTCGATCACACCCCCTTCCGCTGAAAATGTCGCTCGGCGTCCACCATCAATTCCGTTGAGCTCCACAGTGCCACCTGCAGCTTCGAGGTTGGCTACAATCTCGGGGCCCAAGTGAAAGTAGGCCTCGAGGTGATGAGCGCCAGCCCCAGTGACCTCATCCTCGATAATCAGCTTGTCATTGCGAAGGCACCATTTGCGCCGATGCACCGGACCACCTGGCAAGTGGGCGTAACCATTATGCGCGCCATGTGCGATCAAGCTTTCCCCGTCATTCCAGACAGAAACATCGAACGGCCTGGCCCGTCGGCCCACCCGAAAACCTGACCAAACTTCTGACGAATTCTGACCATCGAGAACCAATGTTGAGTGTGCAGCGGTTCCGCGCTGACGCTGACGCTCTGGACCGGTCCCGTATTCGGATGTACCTGAGTTTGTGACCAAGCGCTTTCCAGCGACAGCGAGTTCAAAGCTGAGCGTATCCGCATGTGCGTGACCCGGCAGATAGTCAGGCCCAATTTGAGCAAGGTCTGCAATAACAACCGCTGCGCCCACTTCCATGCGCACATATCCCGATTCCACTTTCTGCGTAATGCCAGTGGCTGGCGGTTCTACAGAAAAATCCAGATCACGGGCGTAGCGAAGCAGCTCGATATTGCTAGGCGCGATACCGAGTGCCGCATCATTGAAGAATGCGATCTCACCATTGGGGTGGCTCACCGCGCGCAACCATTCAAGCATGTCAGGAATACGAGTTGCGAATTCCTGAGCCAGATCATTCCTGCCAAAGGAATGCGCGAGGTTAACTAGGTCTAGAACGTCCTCAAGCGCGAGCGCATGATACATCGGACTGAGTTCGAACTGCGCGCCATCAGCAAGGATTTGTTCGCGCAGTTCATCGCGCAGGATTTCAATCCCCGCAGCCAGCCATTCTTCCGCTTCCTTGCCCTGAAAAAAGAGGCCGGCGAAAACCAGTGCTTTGGCGTTTGCAAAGAGGTGATTGCCCAAAAGATGCCATTCAAGTCGCTTTCGCAGCCAGCGTGTTTGAATTGAAAGGCTGTGACATGCCGCATCGGATAGCGCCTCGCAGCCAAGGGCGAATTTGACCCAATTTACGATCCTCAGCGAGGTTGGATAAGGTTCCCAGCCAGAGCCCTTGGCTGCTGGGTTCTCCACGATCCATCGCTCGATCAAGGCAGTATGCCATCCCCTACGCTGTGCTGCCCCACTTGCATTCAGGTCGTCAAAGTAGTGCTGGTTATAGCGCCAGAGTTTTGTTCGCGTAGGTTCGTCCCAGCCAACATCAGCCAGATCGGCCTCTTCACCTAAGAAACGAAAACGGGTTTGGGCCAAAAGGCTTGGCGCTCTCTGGGCGGGCACTTGCCAAGCACCCTCTCTTATTCGGCGACGTGGTGCGGGAGCGGAGTCCGGCGTGGGTCGTGTAAGTCGAAATCGCGCACGGCTATAAATCTGAACTGGTTTCAGATATCGCACGGTGCGCCACAATCGCGCCACCTTGCCTAGCGTGGAGACAGTTTCAGGCAATGATTGTGCCCCCGAAGTTACTTTTTGAGGGCGTCGGCCACTTCGATCGAAACCCGGCTCACCTCGAAGACCTCGTCGACGGGTATTGCTGGGCCCGACGTACCGCGTACCGCTTCCATAAAGGCAGCTGCGCAGTCGGTTTGCCCCTTATCCTGTTTCCACAACCTGCTGCCCTTTGTGCCCGGCCAACCGTGAGCTTTCAGGCGCAGAAAATTGTCGAGTTGGAGCACCCGACCAGCGGCGAACACTTCGAGACGTTCCTTAGGCACGCCGCTGTGTCCGTTAGCGAAATAGTGGATCGTGCCAATTGAACCGTCTTCGAATGACAAGGTGATAGTTGCTTTGTCGTCGCGCACTGCAATGGCGGGATGATCACCTAGAGCAATAGCGTGATGAGACACGATCGGTGCGCCAGCTAGGTGGCGTAGCAAGTCGATGAAGTGGCAGCCCTCACCCACTATCCTCCCTCCCCCAACGACCGGGTCTTGCGTCCAGTGTTCGGGCGGTATCTCGCCAGCATTGACAGTCATCACAAACGCCTTGGGCTGATCGACCTTTTCGAGCAGTTCTTTCATTTGGACAACATGCGGGGCAAAACGACGGTTGAAGCCGATCATGAGTTGCTGATCAGGGCGATCAGCCTTTGCCGCCTCAATTTCCTTGAGCTCTTCAACGGTCAGGCACAGCGGCTTTTCGCAGAAAACATGCTTGCCCGCTTTTAGCACCTCTAGGATCTGATCGGCATGGGCATCATGCCGAGTGGCTATCACGACCGTATCTACATTTTCGTCCTCGAATACATCAGCTGCATCGGTCGACGCATTGACAAAGCCGTGTTTCTTTCCGGAATGCACTGCGCTGATCCCGCCGGAGCTGACGACAGTTGTGAGTTGCGCGCCTGCGGCAGCAAAGGCGGGTATCAATACACGGCCTGCATAGTTGCCAGCACCAAGGAAGGCGACGTTACCCGCGCTCGGCTTTGAGTTTGCTGTGCCAAGCGCAACCTTGCGCTCCTTCGCCAATCGGCCGGCATCTACAGTATCCGGGTAGTTGATGAGGATCCCCATCGATGGTTCGCCAGACGTCAGCAGGTCCATTGCTTGGGCAGCTTGCTCAATATCGAAGCGATGCGTGATCAATGGCTTCACGTCCAGCAAACCTGAAGCCATCAAATCAAGGACAGCTTCAAAATTGCGCTGCTCGGTCCAGCGTACGAAAGCGAGCGGGTAGTCTTGTCCGCCTTCTTCGTATTTCGGATCATAACGGCCGGGCCCATAGGAGCAACTGACTTGAAAAGTGAGCTCCTTTTCATAGAAATCCTCGCGCATCAGGTTTAGGCCAACCACGCCTACTAGCACGATGCGACCGCGTTTGCGGCTCATATGTGCGGCCTGACGCATGGGCTCATCACTATCGGACGCCGCAGTTATGATCACCGCATCTACGCCATTCCCGCGCGAAAAGGCGGCGGCTGCCTCGAGCACATCTTCGCCAGCTCCGGGATTGACGGTTTTCGCACCGAACTGCCGGGCGAGCGACAGGCGGCTCTCGTCAAAGTCGATCCCAAGCACTCGGCATCCCTGCGCACGAAGCATCTGCACGACCATAAGCCCGATCACGCCAAGACCCGTTACCACAATGCACTCACCGAGAGTGGGATTGGCTAGACGGATGCCCTGCAAGCCGATCGCGCCGAGCACCGTAAAGCTAGCCTCTTCTGCGGAAACAGAAGCTGGAATCTTAGCGCACAAATTCCTTGGCACTGTTACGAATTCGGCATGTTTGCCATTCGAGACGATGCGATCCCCTAACTCGTATCCCTCGACACCGGAGCCAATCTCCGCGACGCGCCCTACATTACAATATCCAAGAGCTAACGGCTGATCGAGCTTAGACTTCACGGCGTCATACGTCGCCGCGACCCCGTCCGACCGCGCTTTGCCTAGAACCATCTTGACTTTGTCTGGCTGCTGACGGGCTTTCGAAATCCAGCCAGACTTGCCGAACTTGACCAACATCCGCTCAGTTCCGGCGGAGACGAGCGTCGTATCAGTGCTAATCAGCAACTGGCCGGAGACAGGTCGCGGGATTGGCACGTCTTCAAGACTGGTGGTTCCATCTTTCAAGGATTGTAGGACTTGTTTCATATCAGAGAGGTTGAACCTGTCTTAGCAGGGCCACTTTTTCTTCCGGATTAGGATAATTGATGAGGACGGCGCGGTATCTACCTTTAAAGACGAAGAGGCTACCGGCGGCGGCACCGATCAAACCTTGAGAATTCCAAAGCTGTTCGATGTCTTGAAGGGACCCCGCGCCACCTAGCACCGTCATGGGCAAGCTGCAATTCTGGCGAACTCTGTCAATCAAATCGAGGTCATATCCCTTCAATGTCCCATCGAGATCGACAAAATTCAATACTATTTCGCCTGCGCCCTGTTGCGAGATCTCATTCAAGAACTTGCCGGGTTCAAGGCCGGTCCGCTTCGTGGCATTATGGGTTACGATCTCAGGCCGTCGAAAAAGCCCAGTTCGCTGAATGTCGAGTACCACTACCACGCTTTGCGCTCCTACACGCTCAGCCGCTTTGCGGATTAGATCAGGATTAGAGACGGCTGCTGCGGAAATGGCCACTTTTTCTACACCTAAGCCGATTATCCTCTCGACCTGCTCTACGCTGTTCACGCCGCCGCCATATGAAAGTGGCATGCGGCTCTCATTGGCCAAATTTTCTATCATCCGATAATTGGGTTCATTTCCCAGTCGGGTCGCATCAATATCTATCACCATCAATTCGTCGACGGACTTCTCGTTGAAGATCCGCACCGCGTTGATAGGGTCACCGACATACTTAGGATCATCAAATTTCACGGTCTTCACCAGTCCGGAATTGTGAACCAGTAAGCACGGAATGAGGCGTGGGCGAAGCATTAGGCGGACATCGCAAAGTTCTTAAGTAGGCCAATGCCCCAATCGTGGCTCTTCTCGGGATGAAACTGAGTCGCAACGATGTTCTTACTTCTTACCGCAGCAGCAAATTCAATCCCGTAATGCGCATGAGCAATTATATGGTCCGGGTCTGCTGGTTTGAAGAAATATGAGTGCAAAAAGTAGTATTGTGGGTCATCAATGCCTTTGAACGTCGGTTCAGCGGCCTTGGGCGAGACAGTATTCCAGCCCATATGCGGCAAGTGAGTTTTATGCTGAAACCAAGAGCTACGAAACCGCTCGACGTGTCCTTTGATCCAACCTAGTCCAGCGCTATTCCCTTCGTCGCTTTGTTCGGCCATGATTTGCATGCCGACGCAGACGCCAAGAACCGGGACTTTGTCTTCCAATACTCGTCGGTCTAACATTGCCCGCATCCCAGACCGATTAAGCTTTCCCATTGCCCAATCAAAGGCGCCAACGCCAGGCAAAATCAATCGTTCCGAAGTTGCAAGATCATCCGGTGTCCGCGCCCGCTTCGCAGGCAGGCCTAGACGCCGAAAAATCGTTTCAAATGCCCCTACATTGCCCAAGCCGTAGTCAACAATGCCGATCAACGCTTGCCCCCTAACTCTAAGCCAAGCGCGCGCATTGCAAATGCGCCAACCTTGTAGATTTGTTGTTGGTTTTCATAGTCCAGATAACTCTTCTTAGGTAGTTCCATATAGCCGTTGAGCTCGCCCACCGTGATATCGAGTTTATTGGCAATAAACTCGATTTCTTGTTCAATTGAAGCCTCATCGAAAGGTGACTTCTCAAGCTCTGCCAAGGCTTCCTCACGGGTCATTTGCCCAGTCACTATCAGGCTCGAAAATTGCACTTTGCGGACGTCATAGCCAAAGCGCTTCGGAAGCCAATAGCTCTCGTAGAAGCGCGTAAAGCGCGATTCAAAGTGCTTTTGTGGATAAGGCTGCCAGCCAAATCGCTCCATCAACAATGTTTTAGCATCTTCTTTGATGTAAGGCATATAGTTCAATGGCCGTAACACTTGGATCCCCTTGACATAGGGTAGCCATATTTTGTGCCACAATATTGAGGTTAAAGGGTAAGTCTTCAAAGGGCGCTCGCCAAATTGTCTATGGATATCTTTGATCTGGCGGGAATCTGATTGAAAATACATCCATTCGAGCGGGTTGCGGATGCACTCAGTTGATAGATTTGCGCCTGTGAGGATGTATTTGATATTATGCTCTGTTGCGAACTTATACATGGTCGCGAAGAAGGCATGATCTTGCGGCGTATCTATATGTGAAACGCCTGAGCGAAAGAAGGCGCGCTGAAGGTCTTTCATCTCTTCCCAGTTGATGACCTCGGTAAAGAGATCCAGGCCTAATCCATCGACCAGTCTCTCAATATTGTGCACTGCAATCTGAGAATTCCAACCTGCATCAACATGAAAAACTAACGGCCGCAACCCAAGCTTCTCTTTTGCTGCATAGACCAAGTATGAACTGTCAATACCGCCACTCATTCCAATGATGCAGTCGAAATCGCGACCTTTGCCCGCAGCTTTGATCTTGTTTGCCATGCGCTCAAGATCTGCCGCGCCTCGCTCACCAGTGTGCCAATTTGGCTTGATGTCACTGTAGAACGTATTGCAGTGATCACAAACGCCCTTGTGATCAAAGACGATTGCGCGGTCGGTTGTGTCCATCACACAATTTGTGCAAATTTGTTTTTCTTGAATCATTCATCGAACCTCGTGAGAGTTCTATCTGGGGCCTGAAACTACTTCGCCTAAATGCTATTTAGTCAGGAGGTCATTGGAAGTCGGCCCACGTTGCCACTCTTCTGAGCAGATGTTGAAAGTGCTTTGTGACTAGCCCCTCTCTCCGCTGCGCATAACGTTAGAACAGCTATCAGCCAGATGTCGGGGGACTGACTCAGTGTTTTTGAAACCATCGAAAGTGTGACTAGCATTACTGTCACCAGCGCCCAAGGCAAAGCGTCACGCGACAGCAGCTTGGTAGCTAGGGTCCACGCGGACTTCAGTACCGCAACAAGGCTAAAACTAAAAATCAGCCCCCCAATTAGGCCGGTCGCAAGGAACGCTTCTAGTAGCGCATTGTGTGCGTATGCAGTCTGTCCATAAGCAAGATAGGAATGCCCCAAAACCGGGGAATCAACGAAACTTGCAATTGCATCTCTATAGATCAGATTGCGGATTTCTGACCCGCGCTCTCCGCTCAAGGCAGATGTCTCTGCCAGACGCGCTATTGACAATAGTAGGTCACCACTCTTGATGATAAAATACACTCCAATAATTGAGCCTAAGGCGAATAGGAACTGAAACGATCTCGATGCTAATTCTTTAGATTGCCCCCCAGCCTGGTGGTAGCGCGCCACCACAGAGGCAAAGTAGAACAGCAGAGCGAAAATAAAGGCCACAAAGGGCCCCCGCGAGCCTGACAGTAGCAAGCAGACCAGTCCAAGAGCTAATGCGCAAAATGAAAACGAATAATCTGATCGCGAAAGACTTCCCCTCACAGCCAATTGACCTATTGCGAAAGCGACCAATAGTCCACCGGTAATCCCGATTGTGATAGGATTGAGTACTGCCGCTACTTCACCATCTCCCCTAATTTCAAGCCGTTGGGCCCGAAGAAAGTCGGCTGCGGATGCGCCACTTTCCAAGAAATAAAGAAGAATAAGAACACAAGAAGCGAATAGCGTGTAGAAAGACACCCTTCTGAGCCTAGCCAAATCTCCTGGCTGAAATGCAACAGCGATACTCAGAGCTGGCAACAAGGTTAGAAAATAAAAATAAATTGCTATATAGCTGCCTTCAACATTTGGAGGTGCAATACCTTTGACGAAGATGTCATAACCAAGCCGAAGGCCATATAGAAGAAAGAAGAACATAATAGGCTTACTGAGCCAGGGGAGTCTGACTTTTCCTTTCGAGAGAGCTGCCAGAAGTGAAATACCGAACATTGCTGCAAAGACTAGCTTCAGCACCAAGTTTGCCTGATCGATGGGAGTGTTAGCGAAGAATCCTAAAACAGTTGTGGCGGGATAGCTGAATGCAAGAAATGCAAGTGCGGGTATGTATAGCGCTCTCATTGGTTTCGTACCCGCTCGACATTTCTTACTTCGGGATGGGTTTTTACTTGTCTGTCGGAAATTTTGGGCGCCAACCAGACAGAAAACGCGGCTACTGAGAAACAAGCGATCACGTTAAACAATATACCCATACCTGCGAAAGCCCGGTTATTAGAGGGGAATGGAACATAATGGTTGATTGCGAAAGCAGCGACCAAAACGGATGCGAGAACGAGCCCATGGTCAACTGCCAGCGTTTTGAAATAGGATGCTCCATAATATTTCTTGAAAACACTCCATCCAAATACAGCGGTACCAATCGACTGGACCATCATATATACAAAGCTCAATATGATCAGCTCGTTGAAAATAACAGCAAAGTAATATCCGAAAGCGGATACAACAAACGAACAAACACCTAATATATTGCTGTACGTTGTAAAGCCATTTGCGATGGCAACTGCGTGGGGAATTGTGGCGGCTGCTATCGCTAAGTTACCTACCAAAAGCATGGGAACGAGTGGAGCCGTGTGCAGTGCAAGCTCTCTGTCTCCGGTCCAAGCATACATCATTTCTTCGGCGTTAAAAGCTATTGCAGCAGCTGCAGGGTACGCAATCAATGCGACTACACGCATTGACTTGCGGTAAACCAAGAGTGCCTCATGTGTCTGCCCCTTGGTGAAGAGTGCCGTTAGGCGAGGTAAGGTCACAGTCAGCACCGGGCTCGCTGAGATCAATATCGATGTCCCCATCGTGCTAGCCAATGTGTAAATAGTCAATTGTTCGGCAGCGAAATAGACACTAACAAGAATTTTGTCTAACTGGGTATTCAGTGCAGCAATTAACGAGATAATCAGCATACCAAACGCAAACTGGCGAAGCTTCTTCAACGCCTTCCAATCTAAGTTGAACAGGGCGCGCGTTTGCGTAGGCCAATTCTTCATCATCTGGGAACAGGCCAGTCGCCCGAGCGCTGCGAGAAGCAGAGTAACTCCAAGTTGCCATATGAAGAAAGTTATCAGGTACGGCCAATACCCAATCAATATAAGGACAAAGGCATTTCGAAAAATTGTCCACGCTATTAGCATTAGATTGGCAGAAATATGTCTTTCAAGTCCAATTTGCGCGTTAATATAGAAACGAAAGAGTAGTTGACCGCCCGCCTCTACTGCGACGATCATTAAGCAGCAAGCTATCACAGTTCGATCGATCGAAGTACCAGAAAGTGTGTTATTCGCCAAAGCCTGACCGAAGAGAACCCCAAGAATTGCAATGCAGCAAATGATAAGCAAATACACATTTTCGATCGCCCGAAATGAGCGATGCCGCTCGCAGTCGTCTGTGTCAGTGCGAGCCATTTCACGGCCAATTGAAGCGGAAAGGCCCAGGTCGAGGACCATCAAAATTGCTGAAATTGATACGGAAAGGGCTATGACAGCAAATGCTTCAACGCCGAGGATATCTATGTAGAATGGGACAAACAGAAAAGTGGAGAGCGCGGATATAGCCCGGCTCCCTATGCTGGCAATCAAGTTTGTTCTCAGATTCATCGCCGACCAACCAGAACAGCGGGCACTCCGGCTACTATCGTTTCTGCTGGAACATCACGATTTACGAAGCTATTAGCACCCACAATCGAACCACTGCCGATCGTAACACCCTTTGCGATGGTTACATTCGCTCCGATCCATACATCATCTTCAATGATCACTTTGCTCTCTTCATTGGCCTGATGCGCCATAGGGACTTCCAAATCTGCGAAGCCATGATCAAACGCCACAACGACAACGTTGGGTGCAAGCATTACGTGCCGTCCTATTGACACGCCCGCCGTTTCACCAGAGATAGTGCAGTTTTGTGCAATCGAGCTACCTTCACCAACTTCAATGTTCCCTGTCAGCCGAACGTTGGGTGAAATTGCAACTCTACCCCCGAGAACTACTCCGCGCCGGCCATAGTAGAGTAGTCTTACCCGATTAAGCTCGATAGGGAGGGCAAGAATAAATTCGCGCCATATGCCACTAAGCACCGCAACGACCCAGGCTACGACATTGGGCCGTTTTTTGGCTCCCGTTGGCTTCAACTCCGACTCCATTCTTTGGCTATTCTCATCGCATCCGAAATCGTTTTGGCTCCAACAGAACCGCTGCCGCGCCCCCTCTTTGATCGCATCAAGTTATTCAGAAGGCTTTTTGCACGCATGAGCGTTAGCTTGCTGCCAAAAAATATGATTTGCACCCACAACCAAAAACCCTGCAATTCGGAATGTCGTATCGCCGTGCGTATATCCTGGAGGTACTCTCGATGATAAATAAGACAAGTTGCATAAAGGCAAGCGAGATTTCGCGCATCCTGACCTCTCCTGCCGCAACGTCTTGCTGCGGAGCGCAAGGACTGCGCGTAAATTGTTGGGCCAGACCAGAAAAAGGGAATGTCTTTGTCCCACGTTTGCGCAGTGTCTTTTGGCAAATGAGGTTGGGCAGCAATGGACCCGTGATGGCTTTTCCTGGTACCTGCGCCAGCAGTGCTAACAGCTGAATGGCCCGTAA
Organism: Erythrobacter sp. AP23; assembly: GCF_001542855.1. Classification (GTDB taxonomy): domain Bacteria; phylum Pseudomonadota; class Alphaproteobacteria; order Sphingomonadales; family Sphingomonadaceae; genus Qipengyuania. The sequence continues at coordinate 745,295 of NZ_LNBY01000001.1, forward strand.
TTACCAAAGGCTTGGAGTGCCAAGAGATTTTTGACAAAACTGAGGTGAGGCCAACCGCGTTGGCCATATCTGGACTAGGTCCAGGAAAATAACTTCCGCTGAGAGAATAAAGACGATCGAGTGCGATCTTTGCAATAAAACCGTGATAGACGCACGGCAAGCCCTGCAAACCGAAAGCACCAGCATGACGAAAAACAGAGCCTACATGTCGGTTAAAATCGCTAATGGCCGAGTTACCCTTTATCGGTTTCTTAGCGAGACGACCAGCGTAGCCGGTGATTAGAGGGTGTTCGAGATCAGGCCAGACGTAGTGTAGCACGGGGCTGGTGACGGCTTCGATGCCGTCGCGTTTGTAAGTAGCCAAAGCATCAAGAGCCTCGGAGAGCAAGATGCCATCATCGTCTCCAATCATGCAAACATATGTGCCTCGACACGCTCGTACCGCTGCATCACAATTATCAACTACGGACAACCATCGAGGCTCATGATGGTATCGGATCCTGTCATCCTTCAAGGCGGCGATCGTTTGTCCCAAGCCAGAGTGGCTTGAATTGTCGTGCACTACGATCTCGAAGCTTTCATTTGAACTTCTCGTCAAATCATTAATCAAAACTTTGACGTAGTCCGACCTATCTTTTGTCGGAATTGCTATAGAAAGAATGATCTTATTCGATTCATCGATAAATTTATCCACGGGTTAAGCTTCTCTTGATAAAAGGAAGAGTTAGTAACAAGCCTTTTGTCTCTTCCACGCTTAAGCGCTGCGTATTGTGGGAAGTGTAATCTTCTATTTCATTCCTATCCGGGCTACCTTCACTTATGAAGAGTTCATAATTAAGGTCCCTATTGTCCGCAGGCACTCTGAAATATTTGCCAATCTCATCAGCCTTGGACATCTCCTCACGAGACACAAGAGTTTCGAATAGTTTCTCGCCATGCCGAGTCCCCATTATTTCAATGGGTACATCGACATTGAACAACTCCATCAATGCCAAACTGAGAACCTCAAGGGTGCATGCAGGTGACTTCTGTACAAAAATATCCCCCTGATCACCATTTTCAAATGCGTTCAGGACCAGATCGACAGAGTCATCTAGGGACATCATAAAGCGGGTCATGCGTGGGTCGGTAACACGCAGCGGTTCTTTTGCTTTTAGCTTTTCAACAAAAAGTGGGATTACTGAGCCGCGCGAGGCCATTACATTGCCATATCTGGTCGCGCACATAACGACGCCGTCATTGCCGGCGGTCCGTGCCTTTGCGATCAGCACTTTCTCAGCCATGGCTTTTGAAATGCCCATGGCATTTATGGGGTAGACCGCTTTGTCTGTGCTGAGCAAAACCATTCTATCAACGCCGTTTTCAATTGCCGCTCGGGTTACGTTGTCCGTCCCATTTACGTTGGTACGGACAGCCTCCATTGGATGGAATTCGCAAGACGGCACCTGCTTCAATGCAGCGGCATGAAAAATATAATCCACGCCCTTCATCGCCTGGTTAATCGACTCAAAACTGCGTACGTCACCCAAAGCAAAGGATACTTTGGGGCTTCGCAAAGATATGCGCATGTCTTCTTGCTTCTTTTCGTCCCGGCTGAAGATGATAATACGCTCAACGTCAGTATTCAGGAAGCGCTCCAGAACCACCTTGCCGAAGGACCCAGTACCTCCTGTGATCATCAGAGTCTTGTCTTTAAACATTCTAACCTCAGCTTTTGCGTGTATTCAATGCAAGGCTGTTAATTGAAGCGCTAATCTCTTGGATCACTTGCATTATTGTTTGGGTGTCAATCCACCATCCACATGGAATTGCGATCATTCTCTGTGAAAGGTGGAGAGTGCCTGGTAAGGAGCTTTCTCGCCCTTCGAAGCCGCTGTAGATATGGTTGGGTTGATGTAGGCAGGAAGATCCTATCCCTCTAGCTTTTAGACTGGCAAGAAGGTCATCACGACGTTCGCACAGAAGCAACATCACCCAATTGGCGGGGTCCGTACCATCTAAGGCTGCTACAAGATCAACTCCCTCAACATTCTTTAGAGCATTGTTGTAGAGATTGCGGTTCCTGCGAACCGCAGCCATTCGCTCATCGAGCGTCCTCAGATTGGCTAAGGCACAGGCGGCGTTGACATTTGTCATGCTGGCTGAATACCCAATCTCAGCCACATCAGCTGTCGGGTCAATTTCACCGCGCTCATCTCGAAATCTATTTTCATCAACCCCATAGCGCCGCAGCCTGCGGGCGCGTTGGGCTGTATCAGCATTGGGACAGATCAGGGCGGCTCCTTCTATGCCATTGACCTGGCGATTGGCGTAGAAAGAAAATACTGCAAAATCGCCTATGCTGCCAGCATTGCTGCCATTGGAGTATTGACTGCCAAACGCAGCATTGGCGTCTTCGATGAGCGCAATTCCTGCTTGATCGCAAACTGCTCGCAGTCTTTCAGTTTCAGCAAGATATCCTGCGACATGATAGACAATTATCGCTTTGGTTCTGGGCGTGATTTTTCGTTCAGCATCTTCGGTATCCATGGTCGCTGTCTGAGGGTTGACATCGACCCAGACTGGCGTTGCACCAACATTCTTGATCGGGGAGTTTGACGACAAGCAATTTAGCGAAAGTGTCAAAACTTCATCGCCAACCCCAACACCAATTATCTCCAAGGCGATCGTCAAAGCCATGCTCATGTTTGAGAAGGCGACAGCCTCTTTCCCACTCGAGAGACTCCCAATCGCGTCCTCAAGAGCATGGACTTTAGCTCCTGCAGCCAGTTGACCCGATTCCAGAACGGGCATCATCGCAGCTCTGGCATCGGGCGACAGACGGCAATCGAACAAAGGTGGCATAGTCTCGATCAGCCCTTTTTAAGTAGCTCTGCAATCTTGTCCCGGGCTACCGCGTCGACCCACCAGCCACAGGGAATGTGGACTAACTTGTCATAGAACTGCTCGACACCTCCTAACGACGTCTTGGGGCAAGCAAAGACGGAATGCAGATGATTTGGGCGATGTAGCTTTGACGCAGCTACCCCATTGTCATTTAGGCAACGTATCACGTCTTTGGAGCAGTCTGTGAGTAGTGTGTAAATCCAATAACTTGGCTCAGTGCCCGCAAGAATTTTGGCGGGTTTTATTCCTGCCACAGGTTCAAAGGCACTATCAAAAAACTGCCCGTTTTGCTTATGACTTTGTATCATTTCGTCAAGATTGGACAATTGCATCAACCCAATCGTCGCAGCTACGTTGTTCATGTTGTATTTGTAGCCACCCTCAGTGATATTCACCTCCGTCCTGGCCACTCCTTTAGAGAGTCCGAACCATCTTAGGCGCCGCGCACGTTCCATCTGGCTTTTGTCGTGTAAGACAAGCGCTCCACCATCGATCGTAGTCATATGTTTGATTGCTTGAAACGAGAAGATCGCACTGTCTCCCCACGTCCCAATTGGCTGATCGGCGTAGCGTGCCCCTAAGGCATGCGCGCAATCCTCAACAAGCTGTATGCCAGATGCATCTGCAAGCTCGCGCAATTGCTTCATATCTGCTGGATATCCAGCATAATGAACAACTACTATCGCCGCCGTTTTATCATTAATTGCTCGCTTGACACTGGCAGGATCAAGATTTCCGGTATCTGGATCTACATCTGCGAATACTGGTATTGCGCCCGTTTGTAGGATAGCTGTGTTGGTGGGCTCCGCTGTCATTGAGGTGGAAATGACTTCTTTTTCGTGACCTGCCCCAGCCAACAAAAGCGCGATGTGTAGGGCGCCAGTACCGCTTGAGGTTGCCAGAATCTCACCCAGCTCAAATTTGGCGGCAAATTGCCTCTCAAATTCATAGACTGGTTCGCCCTCTGCTATAAATCCGCCATAGAGAACTTTCTCAAGAGCCGGCATCAACTTCTCGCGGGCAGGCATAGCAACTTTGACTAGAGGCACTATTGTATCTAAATCTTTCACTGATCGTCGATCTTTATTAGCCGAAGCCGAGCATGTCACATTTGGATTTCGGTCGAAACCTGAGACATCTAAATTCTGTCAAGTAACCTAACATCCTGCGTATATTCATCGCCAGTCGAAGACAGATTGAGAACCATCCGGGCAGACGGTTGCTCACCAAGTGTATCTCCCAAGCGGGCGTGTATCTCTTCGAGAAGTTCATCGCCCAACAGCGCATTAACCCACCAATCTTGGCCGCGGGTTTTCATGACCACGTCAATCACATCGTTAACAGGCCCATTCCATTCGGCCAAAGTCATTATGCCACCACAGTCTAGAACCAGCAGTTCCGCTTGCCCGTTTTTAATTTGGTAAGCTGACGAAGCAAATGGTGGTAAGCCTCTGGGCCCATATCGTCCCTTCAAGGGAGTGGTCAAAGGTTTCGGCAAGCGCACTACTTCTGAATCGGGCAAAGATGGCAGTTCATAAAGAACATCATCCTGGCTTCTTGAGAAGCCCAGTTTCTCATACAATTGTGGTGCTTGGGTCCACAAAATAAGAGACGCCAGCTGCATAGACTTTGCCTCATCCAATAACTTGGACAATATTGATTGAGCAACACCGCATCCTCGGAACTCATACCTTACACAAACGAACCCAATCAAACCAAATGCACCGATGCCCTCTTGCCGACATGGTTTTAAAATTGCGCAACCGACGCGACTGTCCATGTAGTTGGCTCGAATGCATTTGAACGGTGGACCGCTGAAAAGCCAAGGCGCATGTACTTTCAAAGAGAGCCCGCGTGATCGAGCGGCAAAGAACACTTCCCATATGATCTTATGATCTTCAAAATCCGCGTTGTCTGCAGACAGAATTTCGAGAGATGCGCTCATTTAATTGCTTTCTCGGCAATTTCTTGGAAAGAGAAAATCTCGGGACCGACTGTGCTGGCGATGTGGCCCAACTGTGAAACAAGTGCTTTGTTGTCACGCACAAGATCCAATAACAGTTGATCAAGCGTCGCAGGTTCGGCGTCATCTATAAAAATAGCGTTTCCGCCGAGATCGAGGTGTTGCATCCCCTCCCAACGATGGAAAACTGCTCCCAAGCCATGTGCAATAGCCTCCTCCCAAACAACCGAATGTGTTCCGGGGAAAAAGCCGAGATCACCGCACCAGAAAACTCGGAAGAGCTCGTCAGCGCTAACCCAGCCCAGCATATGAACATTTTTGCTCAGTCTGATACAATCCAGCTCGCGTTTGACTAGAGGGTCTGCCTTGCCGAATACAACAAGGTGCATTCCGTCTAACTTCCCCGCTTGATGCAGTTGAGAAAAGCGTTCGACAAGAACATGGATATTCTTGCGCATATCTAGCTTACCGCCCGTTACGATAACCGTGTCGTTATCCGGGATGCCATGTTTTTTTCGGAGTTCAGACCTTATAGCTTGACGATCCAATCCAGAAACTGCGCCATCATCAAATCCGAAAGGCAGCAGTTCCATTTTATGCGGTGCAATGCCATACATTACATTCATAAAATCGCCCCGCGCGGGAAGAGTCGGAAAATACTTATCAATAACAGGATCAGCGGTCTTGATGAGGCTTCTATAGAACATCCCATGAAGTACGTATTTTGATATAAGGCCCTTGGCACTATTGATGAAATCGGTGTGTCCGTCAGCTCTCACCGGAACCTTGTGCTGCAAAGCGTATTTGCGCACGGTGAGGATATCCCAGAATTGGATATCGTGTAGGAAAATGAGATCGGGGGCGAATTCGGTAAGCTTCTCCCATAGGCCTTGATAAGCGCGCACTTTGCTTCTGATAGGCTTCGGCACCCAACTGGCGTATGGCAGTCGATGCACCCAGATACCGTCGCAATTCATGTAACTGGACGGCTGTACATAGCCCAGCTTCGTTTGATCTACGTAGGTTTCTGTTGAGGCAATAATCTCTACATCATGTCCCATCCGCTTATGCACCCGAGGGAGGATGTTCTCCTGATAACCAAAATTATCGATGTAAAAGGCGGCCAGACAAAGATGTGCTATTCTCAAAGGGAGCTCTCACTGGTAATTCGGTTCAAACAGTCTTTTTTCTCTAGCCCCACGCCGCAACCCCCAAACTGAAGCTGAACAGGTCCCGAACGGCAAAACATTGCCATATGAATTTTCAGCAGGTCGCTTTCCGGCGGCGTTGCAAAACCTCAGATTTTCTAGAGACCCTCATCGCCAACCATCTGATGGACGACGCACGACAAGTAAAACTTCGTTACCGCCTCCAAGCGCACTTTGAAGCTTTCGAAATGGCCAAGTGAGATTGGCTATTGTCTTGTAAGCCATCTCCAAACGCTTTGAGGGAGTTGCATACTTACCGGCTGTTTCCACTTCATGCTCTCGCCGCACTCTTCTCACCACTTTTGAAAAAACTCGCAGCCAGCTACTCATATACTCTTGTGTCAACGCGACCTCCACTTTCCATCCAGCCTGCTCGCAGAACATTGCAAGCGATTTTGGCGAGAACACACGCAAATGTGCGTAGTCAAAATTTGGAGAAAGACTTGGAAAGAAGCTCTGTTCCCAAGATGCTGCATTGGGCGTGGCCACCAACCCTAATCCGCCTGGACGAACAGCGCTAAACCCAGCACGCAAATGCGCCAATGGGCTCTGTACATGCTCAACCACGTGGAAAGAACAAAATACATCTGTATCGTCAAAAGAAAGCTCTAACGCTTCAAATTCACCCACATGAACTTTAGTCTCCAAACGGCTGTAGAGAGCGGAAGCCAATTGGGGAGAATGTTCAACTAGCTCTATTCTATTGCCTCGCTTCTGAAGCAGGTCGGCAAAAAAACCCGACCCTGGGCCAACCTCTAATATATTTGCATGTGCAGGGATATACCGCTCAGAAAGCCGCTTCCTTTCGGCAAGTATCTCTCGCTCCATTACAGTAGGTTTTTTTGTTAGAAGTATAGACTCATCGCCGAAATACTTTTCTTGCGCATTTCTAAACGCCGCTTCAAGACCGTCTGGCGCATCTATCAAGTGATGTGCGCACTCTCTGCACTGCCAATAAGCAAGATCTGGCGACACCTTGCGCAACGAGAGTCTTGACCCGCCGCATGCTTCACAATTCTTCACATCTAAAGCCCACTAATCTGACATCCAATTATTTGTAAAAGAGCGTCAAGAACACTTGTTGCGAGAAATGCTTTGACTATCTCCACATCTCCCCCATTCTGTCAAAGCCTCAGATCACTTTCCCCAAATGGAAGGACCGATTTGAGATCATAGAGAACATGTATAGGTTTCCCAAAAGCTCTGAGCCTCTCGCCGCCCCGTTCCAAAAATTGGTTGTGAGGAACAGCGATGAGTACAGCATCATAAGAGCCAACCTGTGGATTTGCGATAAGCTCGATATCCAATTTATCTTTGGCCTCGGAAGGGTTTACCCAAGGATCGTGGATATCGACATCGATAGAATAGCTTCGCAGAGTTTGCACAACGTCTATCACGCGGGTATTCCGGAGATCGGGGCAGTTTTCCTTAAACGCAAGGCCAAGGATCAATACGCGCGAACCTGGCAAGTCAATCGCCTTTTGTGTCATAGCCTTAATGAGTTGCTCAGCAACAAAGATCCCCATTCCTTCGTTCAACTGTCGGCCCGACAAAATAACCTGGGGATGATACCCAACAGATTGCGCTTTGTGTGTGAGATAGTAGGGATCGACACCGATGCAGTGGCCGCCGACCAGACCGGGTCTAAAGGGAAGAAAATTCCACTTCGTACCAGCAGCCTCTAGAACCGCTTGCGTATCAATACCCATACGATTGAAAATGATAGCGAGTTCATTGACCAAGGCTATATTGAGGTCTCGCTGGGTATTCTCGATTACCTTGGCAGCCTCAGCAACGCGAATGTTTTCTGCACAGAATGTACCCGCTTTGATGATCTTCTTATAGACGGCATCAATCGTTGCAGCTGCCTCAGTAGTTGAGCCTGCAGTGATTTTTTTGATTTGGGGCAGCCGTCGTTCTGTGTCACCGGGATTTATGCGTTCTGGGCTATAACCTGCAAAGAAATCTTGATTAAGCCTCAAACCCGAGACGCGCTCAATTACAGGAACGCACTCATCTTCAGTAGCCCCAGGATAGACAGTTGATTCATAAACTACAAAATCGCCTTGAGAGATCATGGAGCCAATGAGCTCTGAGGCGCTCACTAAGGCGGAAAGGTCAGGCTGCATGAACTCGTTGACCGGTGTTGGAACTGTCACAATGTAAAAGTTGCACGCCGCCAAGTCTGCGTCATCACAGGTAATATGCAGTCTGGTCGCCTGCGCGAGTTCTTCGTCTGAGGTTTCTAGGGTGTCATCGTGCCCGGCGCGCAATTGCTCTACTCGGGTTTGATTAATGTCGAAACCAACCACAGAAAAATGCTTGGCGAATTCAACAGCAAGCGGCAGGCCCACATAGCCAAGCCCTATCACTCCAATTCGCTTGTCTTGATCAGCAATCATTTGTGCACCAAACTCCACGAGTGTCTACTATTGCACCTGAAGGCTTGTGCATTTGCTTGAAAGATTGGTGATCAACGAGCATCAGGTGAATGTCCGCACTGGCGGCGTCCGTCGTCAAAGTCACTTGTTCCAAATTAAGTTCCTCAGGCAGTGCAGTAATATTCGGCTCTATCACCGTGATCGGGCCCTTGTGTGAGGCGGCCAGTTGGGAGACAATGCGAAGCGCTGGGCTCTCACGTAGATCGTCGATATCGGGCTTAAAGGCCAATCCGTAGACCGCAATCGAGATTTGGTCTTCGGTTTTCGCAGAGCCTCGAGCAATTGCTTGGCTAATTTTCTCTCGGACCTTGGCAAGCACCCATTCGGGCTTGGCATCATTCACCCCGCGCGCCATTTCGATGAGCTTGGCCTGCTCGCGAGCAGAAGAAACGATGAACCATGGATCCACTGCGATGCAGTGCCCCCCCACACCCGGCCCCGGTTGCAATACGTTAACTCTTGGGTGGCGGTTAGCGAGGCCGATCAGTTCCCAAACATCAATCTCCAGCTTTTCAGCAACGACGGAAAGTTCATTCGCAAAGGCGATATTGACATCCCGGTAGCTGTTCTCAGTGAGTTTGGCCATCTCGGCGACACGAGGACCCGATGAGATGACGCAATCGGCGGTTACAAAACTCTTGTAAAGAGAAGCAGCCAGTTCTGAGCAGCGCCTAGTGATGCCCCCAATCACGCGATCATTCGTGATCAGCTCTTGCATGACTTTGCCTGGCAAGACTCGCTCAGGACAATGGGCGATCCGAATGTCCGATGCCTCGCCCATGTCCTGAGGGAAAGACAAATCAGGGCGGGCATCAGCCAGCCAGCCCGCCATCGCTTCTGTGGCGCCGACTGGCGATGTTGACTCCAGAATGACTAGATTTCCTTTTTCAAGAACCGGGCCAATCGCTTCGGACGCGGCTTCAATATAGGATAAATCAGGCTCGTGATTGTCGCCCTTAAACGGCGTCGGCACTGCGATAAGAAAAGCTTCAGCAGGCTCAGGGGTCATCGCAGCACGCAGATAGCCTTGCGTTACCGCTGAATGCACGACCATGTCGAGGTCTGGCTCCACTATGTGGATGTCACCCCTATTGATCGTATCAACGGTATTTTGGTTTACATCTACTCCAACGACTTCGATCTTCCGGGACGCAAACATAGCCGCCGTTGGCAAGCCGATATACCCTAGCCCTACGACAGATATTTTCTTGAAGTGATATTCCATTCTACTTTCCATCACTGCGATTCTGCGAATGCAAGGATGCCGTCGCGAACGCGACCTGACGCAAGCCCATCGCCATAGGGATTGTGCGCCCGCGACATCCTCTCATACGCCGTCTGATCATCGAGCAGTGAAGTCACTTCATTGACGATCAGTTCGACGTCGGTTCCTACAAGCTTTACCGTCCCGGCTGCGACTGCCTCAGGCCGTTCAGTGGTGTCACGCATCACAAGAACTGGCTTTCCGAGCGAAGGCGCTTCTTCTTGGACGCCACCGGAATCTGTCAGAATAACATCCGCACGACGCATCAAATGTACAAAAGGCAGATAATCCTGAGGCGGTATCAGCTTCACTTGATCAAGCGAGCCTAGCCTCTCCTCTACGGGCCCTTTCACGTTTGGATTGAGGTGTACAGGATAGATGATCTGGATATCATCGCGCTTCGCCAATTGGGCCAATGCATCACAAATTCGCTGGAAGCCATCACCAAAGCTTTCCCGACGATGGCCAGTGACCAACACCATCCGCCGCGAAGGGTCGATATTGAAAGCTTCATCGAATTCGGCGCTCTTTTCAAAATCTGACTCTAGCCGTTCGACAACGTCCAGCAGGGCATCGATGACTGTATTGCCCGTCACGAAAATGTGCTCTTCGGGCGTATTCTCAGTGAGCAGGTTCTGTTTCGACCTCTTAGTTGGAGCGAAATGCAAGCGCGTAATCGCGCCCGCAATCTTGCGGTTGATCTCTTCGGGCCATGGTGAATAAACGTTCCCGGTCCTCAGACCTGCCTCGACATGGCCAACCGGGATGCGCTCATAATAGGACGCCAGAGACGCGGAAAGGGTGGTTGTCGTGTCCCCGTGCACCAGAACGAGATCGGGTGAGGCCTTTGATAAGACCTCTTTTAGTCCGAGCAGTGCGCCGCTGGTAATCTCAAATAGGCCCTGACCAGGCTTCATCAAATCCAGATCATAGTCTGGCACGACCTCAAACAGACTCAAAACCTGGTCAAGCATTTCGCGGTGCTGCGCTGTAACGCAAACACTTGCATCTATCTCGGGCGCAGCCTTGAGAGCCTTCACTACGGGCGCCATCTTTATGGCCTCAGGCCGTGTGCCAAATACCAGCAAAACCTTGAACTTATTGCTCATTCAAACTCACTCTACTGTCACCGATTTGGCAAGGTTGCGTGGTTGGTCGACGTCAGTGCCTTTGACCACAGCCACATGATAGGCCAGCAATTGCACGGGTATCGAATAGACAAGTGGCGCGATAAGTGGGTGGACAACCGGCATTTCGATCGTGGCAATGCAACCTTCCCCCGCTTGTTTCAGACCTTCTGCGTCGGAGATCAGGACCAATTGCCCACCCCGTGCGCGCACCTCTTCCATATTGGAGACCGTCTTTTCAAATAGCGGCCCAGATGGGGCGATTACCACTACTGGCACGCCGTCATCGATGAGCGCAATCGGCCCGTCCTTCATCTCACCCGATGCATAACCTTCCGCGTGAATGTAGCTGATTTCTTTGAGCTTCAACGCGCCCTCGAGCGCCAATGGAAAGTCCTGCCCGCGCCCGAGATAAAGCACATCGCGCGCCGGCGTGATCAGCGGCGCCATAGCCGCAATGTCATCATCATGTGCGAGCGCTGCGTTCAAAGCCGCTGGCGTCTCCAACAAATGACGTACTACATCAATCTCTTCATCGCGGGTCATTAGGCCTTTCTTGACCGCCATATGCGCCGCTAGCGCGGCCAGCACAGCGAGCTGGCAGGTAAAGGCTTTAGTCGACGCCACGCCAATCTCCGGCCCAGCATGGGTGGGAAGAAGCAAATCCGCTTCGCGCGCCATCGAACTGGTCGGCACATTTACAACGACGCCAATCACCTGACCATTGGCCTTGCAATGGCGCAAAGCTGCGAGAGTATCAGCCGTCTCACCAGACTGAGAGATAAGGAGCGCCAAGCCCCCTTCTTCCAGCACAGGCTCTCGGTAACGAAACTCCGACGCGACATCGATATCCACTGGCACGCGGGCAAAATTCTCAAACCAGTATTTCGCGACCATTCCAGCATAGAAAGAGGTGCCGCATGCAACAATGGTCAGGCGGCGAATTGCGGCCACGTCAAAATCGAATTGCGGCAATGCGACCGAATTGTCGTCGCGGCGCAGATAAGAACAAAGAGTCTGCGCAACGACTGTCGGCTGCTCGTAAATCTCTTTCTGCATGAAGTGGCGATAATTGCCTTTCTCCACCGCAGCCGCCGAAGCTCCAGAAGATTGAACCGGACGATCAACCGACTCGCCACGTTCATCAAATATTCGGGCGTGCTCGCGGTCGATAACGACCCAATCGCCTTCTTCGAGATAGGTGATTTTTTGAGTAAGGGGCGCGAGCGCGAGCGCGTCTGAACCTAAGAACATCTCGCTTTCGCCATGCCCGACTACCAAAGGCGAGCCGAGCCGCGCACCAAACAACAGGTCGGGTTGCGAACGGAATGCGATGGCCAAGGCAAAGGCTCCGCGAAGGCGCGGGAGCACATTGCGCACCGCCTCTTCCGGACTATCGCCTGTTTCGACCCGCTGCGAGATCAAATGCGCCACGACCTCGCTATCGGTCTCACTTTCAAAAGTGCGGCCTGCATCTGCCAGCTCAGCGCGCAGCTCTTTGAAATTTTCGATAATGCCATTGTGAACGATCGCGACTTCACCGGTTGCGTGCGGGTGCGCGTTCGCAGCGGTCGGCGCACCATGTGTCGCCCAGCGCGTATGCGCAATCCCAATCGCGCCGGGCGCAGGATCCACTTCCAAAACGCCGACAAGGTTCAGCAATCTCCCCTCCGCACGGCGACGCACAATTGCGCCGTCGCTTAGCGTGCAAACGCCAGCGCTGTCATAGCCGCGATATTCCATCCGCCGCAGGCCATCGACCAACCGATCAGCGACCGCTTCTTCGCTCACAATTCCAATAATGCCGCACATTCTTGCAAAGCCGGATTTGATGTTTTGATTTAGTAGGGATTGAAAATCGGATCGTATTTTTTTGCGATTTTCAAGTCGCCGCTCTCAGTGTCTTTTTGCCTGAATTGCGGAAACACCGACAACACCTCATCGATCTCAAGGTCATGTGCCCGAACGATCATAACCAATTGATCCAAAGCTTTTTCGCGCTCGATTTCTTCGAGCTCCTTAACTTCCTTCTGATTCATGGTTCCCCCCAGTTATTCAGCCAAGAGCGCTCTCGCACTCAAGGCACTTAAAACCCCGACAACGCAAAAACCCTGAGCATCCGACAAGTCGGCCCAGAGCCGGATATGTAAGAAGTGACCGCAAGCCTCCGATAACGCTAAGCGAGAAAGCATCGCAATCAAGATTTCTTTATTCTCCATCGATAGCAAAATGCTTCCGACAATGATGCGATAAGGGGTTGGACCAGAAAGGCCAACACATACCGTTGCATACCATTACCGCCCCCCGTCTTCGTCAACTGGAGAGACTTCGGGACCTTCGCCGGATCGAGGCCGATCTTCCAATCTGAGTTCCTCAATTTCTTTTCTCAGCGCCTCATATTCCTTTAGCCGCTTTACCAAAAACCGGCCGGTCAGCGCAGCCTTCTCAGCGAGTCCCTTGGGCGTGAGAATGTAAGAATATTGGCGCTTGTCTTTGGCAGCCTTGAAATTGGCCACCTTGACCAGCCCTTTCTCAATCAAGGCGCGGACTACATAGTTCGCACTACCCACGCTGACCCCAATTTCTTCAGCCAGTTCGCGCTGAGAAACGTCGGGCTTTTTCTCGAGCAGGCGAAGCGCTCGAAAGCGCGCACTTTCATTGAGTTTTGTAGGACGACCAGCCATCGATCACACCGAGATCAGGCACGCTACCGCACCGAGCCTGGTGAACACCACCCGCACGGAATCTGGACCATCTTGGTGACAATGCATTTGCATCGTTCAACTTTGAGCGATATCAGCTTGCGCATAGCGGTCAAGGGCAAATGGATTTCACCGATCCCAACGATCATCAATCGGTTTCACCGTAACCCTCACCGAATGCCTTCTCCACCGGAATGCATTGTTTGCTCACGGAAAAACATCAGATTTCCCAAGGGGACAAGCCAAATGAGACCCGAAAATACATCGCATTGGCTGCTTGCGCAGGTGAAGCCCAACTCGACCTCCATAGCCAAGCGCAACTTGGAACGGCAGGGGTTCAAGTGTTTCCTTCCACTAGACCGCCGGACCCGTCGATTAAGAGGTCAGCTCACGCCGGTGAAGACTCCTTTTTTCCCAGGCTACTTGTTCGTCGGCATCGAGGCGGATGATACACCCTGGAGAGCAATACGCTCCACTTATGGGGTAGCAAAATTGGTGAGCTTTGGTCTCGAACCCGCGATCGTGCCGGAGGAGCTCATCGGAGAACTCATGAGCCGTTGCGACAATGAAGGCTGCATTCGGAACCATGTCGCCGTCGCAGAAAGAGATAGGGTTGAGATCAGCCACGGGCCCTTGGCCAATTTTTTTGGAGTAGTGGAGAAATTGGCGGCGAACGAACGCGCGTGGGTGCTCATCGATATGATGGGCCAATCAATACGTTCTTCGATGCCGCGTTCAGATTTGAGGGTTGTGATTTAGTGAGCCGAGTTCGCTGCGACTTAATGCTGCCCCCTACGATTGTCGAAATTGTAACCGGCCGTTGATCGAACGGGTGAGAACACGCAGCACCATAATTTAGTTTATGGCCATTTCCGACCCCCACATCCAATGTAGGCGGCGCCATCTTCATTTGGAACCGAAGCCTGAAAGTATGACTTTAACGGTTCTCAGCACTATAATGATGTCTAACCAATACGACAAATTCTTGATATAGTAGAAGTCGTACTGCAGCTTTTCGTCCACTTCATCCACTTCGGCCACATGCCCTTGATTGACCTGGGCCCATCCACTGATCCCGGGCCGGACAATATGCCGATACCGGTAGAATGGTATCTCGCCTTCGTACCATTTCGAAAGGCTTACCGCCTCGGGCCGCGGTCCGATCCAGCTCATCTCCCCGCGCAAGATGTTGATGACCTGGGGCAATTCATCCAACCGGGTCCGGCGCAGGAAACCGCCGACCTTTGTCACACGTTTGTCTCCGGACCGTGTGATCGACAGATCGCGATTCTCACCGTTGTGCCCTTCGCTCATCGTTCGAAGCTTGAGGACACGGAACTCATTCCCGCGGAACCCCATTCGCCGCTGACGAAAGAATACCGGCCCCTTACTGTCCAACTTAATCGCCAGGGCACAAACAGAAACCAGAGGGATGATAATCGGAAGCAGGAGCAAGGAAAGCGCCAAGTCGATCGCACGCTTCATTTTCTGATAAGCGAAGTTCGGGACGAGCGCGCCGAAGCTATTCTCGGACAGATGTTCTATCTGCACCCGACCGGTCTCCGCCTCCCAGACTTGCTTGTAATGATACACGGGGCGACCGGAGATCGCAGCCTCGGCGAGAAATCTCTCCCATTCGGGCGCGAGGTCCGCATACACATCGGCTACGATCGCACAATCGGGCAGATTTCTTAGCGAGGGGCTCGTCAGAACCATGACTGGCGCTGAACGCAGGTCACCAATAAGATCTGCCCGCCCTCCCGGAACGAGGTAATACAATAAACCCTTGGCTCGTGATCGCATTGCAGTGATGGCGAAACGCGCGGTCAAGATGCCAAAAAATCCAGTGGCAAGTACTTTACTGGAATAATCGAGCCTGAACCCGGCGATGACCGCGATCAGCAATCCGAATGAGATCCCCATCACTGGCAGAATCGACCTCGCGACAGCCACGCCCGGATAGAACCCCAATCGGCGAAGAACCGCGATCGCACCCAAGGCGCAGAGCGTCACGCCTACGAGCGAATTCCCGGCGGGCCCTTGCGCGATCCAATTGACCGCCCGGGCTGGGCTGGGAGGCGCACCCACTTCAACCACCGCGAGTACAAAAATCGGCACTGCCACACCAAGCAACAGAACGAAAGCGAGCTCAAATCGCAACGAGTGGAATAAGCCGCGACGAACTATCGCCGAGGGCAAATTTACTGACAAGATTTTCCTCCGAGAGCCTTAGCGGCGCTTGTCTCTATCTAGCCTCAACTTGCAATTCAGACCAGCCGGGTTTTTCTAAGTTGGTGCCGATAGCCTTAGGTCAGTCCACTTACCATAGTGGGATTGTCAGAAAGTGTCCTTCATAGCTGCCAGATCGGCAGGGCTGAACTGCGCAGGATTGACATCGCAGCGTTAGGGATAAGGCCACGCAATGGTTGGGCCAAAGTAAACCGTCCGGCTTCCGTGCAAGCTCCGCCGACGGGGAGGCGGAGGACCATTCTGCTTCAACGACGCGGCTTATGAAGAGCGAAGTTCGACGGGCCCGAAAATAGCTGAGACGTCAACTTTCTGGGAACCAATCGGAATTATTGGGGCTTCAAGCAGACAAACGGTTCGATTCAGAGGACAAAAGGGGTTGCGACACCGCGTCACTTCAATTATCAAGAGAATCGAAAACGGGCGCGTTGCGGCGCGAAATTTGTGTCGCTTGTCGTGAACAAAAAATGCAACGGAGATAAACATGATTGCAAAGAAAATAATGATCTCGGCTTCGGCTGCTGCAATGGCGTTCGCGCCCGTAGCTGCTTCGGCCGCACCTGCTGCCTCGGTTGCCGTTGAGCGTTCGTCGCAGAGCGCCAAAGATAGCTCGGAACTGGGTGGCACTGGCCTCATCATCGCTATCCTGGCTGGCCTGGCCGTTATCGGTGGCATCATCGCCGCTGCAAGCGACGACGACGACACGCCGATCAGCGTCTAACGATCTGACTGAATTTTGATTGAACCGGTCGCGGAGCTTTTCCGCGGCCGGTTTTTCATGTGCGGCGTAAATTCCGATCGCCGCTTTATCTATCGCTTGACCGGTCCATCGGGGCCATTGCCGTGTCCTATCTCCGCCGATCCTGCCCGGTCGTGTAATGGCCGTGGCAAAGGCCTATGGTCGCAGGTCAGTGCTTTTGACCTTCGCTCGCTCTCGGTGGGCCGCGATGGTGCGACCGCTCCCTTGCCCTCGCCCGGCGCTCTGCTATGGCGCGCGCAACACACATCCGAACGAACAGGAAACCCATGGCGAAGATCAAGGTTGCGAACCCGATCGTCGAGCTCGACGGCGACGAAATGACGAAAATCATCTGGCAGTGGATCCGCGAACGGCTAATCCTGCCCTATCTCGATGTCGACCTGAAGTATTACGACCTGTCGATCGAAAAGCGCGACGAAACCGAAGACCAGATCACTGTCGACGCAGCCAATGCCATCAAGAAGTATGGCGTCGGCGTAAAATGCGCGACGATCACGCCTGATGAAGCGCGTGTCGAGGAATTCGACCTCCAGAAGATGTGGGTGAGCCCGAACGGCACGATCCGCAACATCCTCGGCGGCGTCGTCTTTCGCGAACCGATCGTGATCGACAACGTCCCGCGGCTCGTCCCGGGCTGGACCGACCCGATCGTGGTCGGTCGCCACGCTTTCGGCGACCAGTACCGCGCAAAGGACACGCTCATTCCCGGCGCGGGCAAGCTGCGCCTGGTGTTCGAAGGCGAGAACGGCGAGAACATCGATCTCGACGTCTACGAGTTCCAAAGCTCGGGCGTCGCCATGGCGATGTACAATCTCGACGACAGTATCCGCGATTTCGCGCGCGCCTGCATGAATTACGGCCTCGACCGCGGCTGGCCGGTATATCTGTCGACCAAGAACACCATCCTCAAGAAGTACGATGGCCGCTTCAAGGACCTGTTCCAGGAAGTGTTCGACGCGGAGTTCGCCGACAAGTTCAAGGAAGCCGGCATCACCTATGAGCACCGTCTGATCGACGACATGGTCGCCGCCGCGCTCAAGTGGAGCGGTAAGTTCGTCTGGGCTTGCAAGAACTACGACGGCGACGTTCAGTCGGACGTGGTGGCGCAGGGCTTCGGTTCGCTGGGCCTGATGACTTCGGTGCTGATGACGCCCGATGGCAAGACCGTCGAAGCCGAAGCCGCGCACGGCACCGTCACGCGCCACTATCGTCAGCACCAGGAAGGCAAGGCGACCAGCACCAACCCGATCGCAAGCATCTTCGCCTGGACCCGTGGCCTGATCTACCGCGGCCGCTTCGACAACACGCCCGAGGTGGTGAAGTTCGCCGAAACGCTCGAGAAGGTCTGCATCAAGACGGTCGAGAGCGGCAATATGACCAAGGACCTCGCGCTGCTCATCGGTCCGGACCAGAGCTGGATGACCACCGAACAATTCTTCGAGGCGATCGTCGAGAATCTCGAGAAGGAAATGCAGGCCTGGGCCTGATGAGGAACCACCCCGCTTGCTCGTCATTGCGATGAGCATGGCGAGGAAGCAAAGGGCGCGGCGTCGAATGACGCGGCGCCCTTTGCTTTTCTGGCACGGTATGAGCATGGATTGCCGCGCGACCTTTGGTCGCTCGCAAACACTTTAATCGAGGGGCTAATGGCCAAGCAGCCGACCAAGACGCGCAGTGTGAAACGCAAGGGCACGGAGAAGTTCGGCCAGCGCCGGCTCGAGGTGCGCAATGCGATGATCAAGGACATCCCCGGCATCGCGAAACTCGTTCGCCGGGTCTACGAGGACATGCCCGCCTATACCCACGGAGAAATCCGCGGCCAGATCAACAATTTCAAGGAAGGCTGTTTCGTCGCCCTGCTCGACGACGAGGTGGTCGGCTATTGCGCGACCATGCAACTGGCTCAGGCGCTCGCATTCCAGCCGCACGACTGGGACGAGATCACCGGCAATGGCTATGGCAGCAGGCACGATCCCACCGGCGACTGGCTCTATGGTTACGAGATGTGCGTCGATCCCAAGGTACGCGGTGTGCGCATCGGGCGACGGCTTTACGAAGAACGCCGCGCGCTCGCCGAAGAGAAGGATTTGACCGGCATAGTATTCGCCGGGCGGATGCCCAACTATCGCCGTTTTCGCCGGCGGGTCGATGGACCGGATGACTATCTCGAAAAGGTCGTCGCAGGGAAACTGCACGACCCGGTGCTGCGCTTCCAACTGGCCAATGGCTTCGAGCCCGAACGGATCATGGAAGGCTATCTGCCCGAGGACAAAGCCTCGATGGCCAATGCCGTCATGATGGTCTGGCGCAATCCCTATGTGGAGCGCGACCAACCGGTCAAGAAACGACTCCCGCGCGGGGTCGAGGCGGTGCGCGTGGCGACCTGCCAGCTCCAGGCGCGCCAGGTTGCCGATTACGACGAATTCATGCGCGCGATTCGCTATTTCGTCGATGTCGCAAGCGATTACGAGGCAGACTTCATCGTCTTTCCCGAACTCTTCACGCTCATGCTGCTGAGTTTCGAGGAGAAGGAGCTGTCGCCGGTCGAAGCGATCGAGCGGCTATCCGAATACACTCCACGTCTGCGCACCGACATTTCGGAAATGGCGATGCGCTACAACATCAACATCATTGCCGGCTCGCACCCGACACGGATGGAGGATGGCGACATTCACAACGTCGCCTATGTCTGCCTGCGCGACGGGTCGGTCCACGCGCAGGAAAAGATCCATCCCACCCCGAACGAGCGGTATTGGTGGAACATCAAGGGCGGCGACAAGGTCGAAGTGATCCAGACCGACTGCGGTCCGATCGGCGTGCAGATCTGCTACGATAGCGAATTCCCCGAACTCAGCCGCCGGCTGGCCGACGAGGGCGCGCGAATCATCTTCGTGCCGTTCTGCACCGATAGCCGCCAGGGCTACTTGCGCGTGCGCTATTGCGGGCAGGCGCGAGCGATCGAGAACCAGTGCTTCATCGTCCTCAGCGGCAATGTCGGCAACCTGCCCAATGTCGCGAACATGGACATCCAATATGCGCAAAGCTGCATCCTGACGCCCTGCGACTTCCCCTTCGCGCGCGACGGGATCGCCGCCGAGGCGAGCGAGAATGTGGAGACGCTGACGATCAGCGATATCAATCTCGCCGATCTCAGCTGGGCCCGTGCCGAGGGGACGGTGCGCAACCTCGCCGACCGCCGCTTCGACCTCTACCGCATCGAATGGGACGAGGACGGCAAACACCCGGGCAAACCACGCCCGCGCCGCGAACCGCTCGGCCCCTCGCATGCCGGCGGGGGTTAGGCCGCGCAAGCGTCGTGACAGCGTAGCAAGGCGCGGTTACGAGTAAGTCCATGGCATCGGCTGAATTCGCAAGCCCGGCGGTATCGGACGCGCTGGTGATTCTCGGGGCGGCAGGGCTCGTCATCCCGGTCTTCACGCGCTTTCGCGTAACACCGATCATCGGTTTCATCCTGATCGGCATTGCCGTGGGGCCCTATGGCCTCGGGCGGCTCGTCTTCGAGCATCCATGGCTCAATCACATAACCATATCCGATCCCGAGGCGCTGGAGCCATTTGCCGAGTTCGGGATAATCCTGCTGCTGTTCACGATCGGTCTCGAACTCAGCTTCAACCGCTTGTGGCAAATGCGAAAACTGGTCTTCGGGCTCGGCGCGATGGAGCTTATCGTGATCGGCAGCTGCCTCGCGATCGCGCTGTCGATGATGGGGCAATTCTGGACCGGCGCGCTCGCCCTGGGCTTTGCGCTGGCTTTCTCTTCCACCGCCATCGTGCTGCCCATCGCCGGCACGCATTCGCCGGTCGGCCGCGCAGCCCTGGCCATGCTGCTGTTCGAAGACATCATGATCGTGCCGATCATCTTCGTCCTCGGCGCCATGGCACCCAATGCGGCAGGAGAGGGCTGGGAAGGCATGCTCACCACTCTGTGGCAGGGCGGCCTCGTCATCGCCGCGATGATGATTCTGGGACGTGTCGCCCTTCCTCGCCTGTTCGGCCAGGCCGCGCGCACCAAGAGCCCAGAGCTTTTCCTCGCCGCCTCCCTGCTGGTGGTGATCGGCGCCAGTCTCGCCACCGCGGCGGTAGGCCTGTCGCCGATCGTCGGCGCTCTGATCGCGGGCCTGCTGATTGCCGAGACCGAATATCACGGTGAAGTCGAAACGATCATGGAGCCCTTCAAGGGGCTCGCGCTGGGTGTTTTTCTGATTACGGTCGGCATGAGCATCGACTTGCAGACGATCTGGGAGAACCTCGGCCTGATTGCGACAGCTGTGCTGCTGATCCTGCCGTTCAAAGCGCTGGTTACCGGCGTTCTGCTCCGTCTGATGGGCGCGCGCCGCAGCACGGCCGCGGAAACGGGGATCCTGATGGCAAGCCCATCGGAGACCAGCCTAATCATCATCGCCGCGGCCAGCTCGGCCCTGCTGATCCAGCCCGGCACAGCCCAGTTCTGGCAGATCGTGACCGCCATCGGCCTGACCGTCACGCCGCTGCTCGCACGTCTCGGTCGTGCGATCGCGCGGAGAGTCGAACCCATTCCCGAATTGCCCGAGGACACGGGCAATGAAGCAAGGGTCATCATCGTCGGGGCAGGCCGCGTGGGTCTGCTGGTTGCGCAGATGCTCCACGCGCATGACAAACCCTATATCGCGCTCGATTCCGATCCGGACCTGATCGAGGATGCGAAGCGCAGCGGCTTTCGCGCCACGTTCGGCGATGCGGCCCGAGGCGATTCGATGACCCGGTTGGGGGTTGAAAACGCTCTGGCCGTCGTCCTCACCATGGACGAACCGGTGCTGGTGCAACGGCTGGTCTCCAAGCTGCGCAAGGAGTATCCCGACCTGCTGATCGTTTGCCGCGCACGCGATGTGCGCCATGCCGCCGAACTCTATCGCGTCGGCGCCAGCCATGCAGTGCCGGAAACGCTGGAAAGCTCGCTTCAGTTGTCCGAGGCGGTGCTGGTCGATATCGGCGTGGCGATGGGACCGGTGATCGCCTCGATCCACGAAAAGCGCGACGAGTTTCGCGAGCAGATCGAGCAGGAAGGTGCGCTCGCCTACAAGCCCAAGTTGCGCACGAGCACAACGGAGGCCTGAGCCGTGGCGCCCGTGCTGGAGACCCGCTCGGACTGCAGCCGCTGCGCGGCGCTGTGCTGCATCGCCTATCCATCCCAGGACATGCCGGGGTTCTCCGCCGCCAAGGCGGCAGGCGAGCCCTGCCCCAAGCTTGGCAAGGACGGGCTGTGTACGATCTACGAAGATCGTGTCGAACAAGGCTTTGCCGGCTGCACCCGCTACGAGTGCTTTGGGGCGGGCCAGCATGTGGTCCAGCAATTGTTCGGCGGCAGGGACTGGCGCGAAGATCGGGCGCTGCTCCGCCCCATGATCGAGGCCTTCCTCGCCATGCGCCCGGTCAGCGACCTTGCCTATTTGGCCGAAAAGGCGATGGAGGCTGCACCGCAAGACGGTCTGAAGGAAGATTTGCGGCAGGTAGGCCGCGAATTGCGGGAAATCGCCGGATCGCTTCACACTGTGCGTGACAGCGGGCGGATCGCGCGCTGCGAACGGGCGCTGCGCAGCATCTATGCCTCGCTCGATCCCGCCCACCTGCGGAAATCCTGAACTTTCGCATTGCCCGCGCGTTGGTTGAGCAAAGGAGAAAGACATGAGCAATCCCGACCCGACCGAACCGACGCCCAATAGCGAGAAATTCAAGCCGCAGAACGTACAGGACCCGCTGAAGGACAAGGCGCCGACGAGCAAACGGGGCGCTCCGGGCGATACCGAAGGCTACGATATCGAGCAGGGTTCCAGCGGGGTGACCAAGAAGACCCCCAGCGCGTGATTGCGCTTGTTCGTTAAGCGGAAACCTTAGCGATCGCATCCCGCACGGCAGCGAGCGCCGCTTCGGCCTTGCTGCCGTCGGGACCGCCGCCCTGCGCCATGTCGGGGCGACCACCCCCGCCCTTGCCGCCCAGC
The DNA here is from genome assembly GCF_001542855.1 of Erythrobacter sp. AP23. Lineage (GTDB taxonomy): Bacteria > Pseudomonadota > Alphaproteobacteria > Sphingomonadales > Sphingomonadaceae > Qipengyuania. The sequence goes on from NZ_LNBY01000001.1 coordinate 767,888, forward strand.
GCTTCTACGCCGATGCGAACGAGGTCGACCGCGCTGAAACGCTCGGTCAGATCGTCGGTTACCGCCACGGCGAAGGCACCCTTGCCGTCATTGACCGCGCAGATTGCCGCGATGCCCGAACCCATGTGGGTCTTGGCCTCGTCGAGCAGCGGGCGCAGTTCCTTGGGGCTCAATCCCTCGATCACTTGGCCGGAGAAGGTCACGCCGCCGATGTCCTCGTCCGCCGGTCCGGCATCGCCCGAACCGCCACCGCTCAGCGCCAGGGCGCGCTTTGCCTCGGCCAGTTCCTTTTCCAGCCGCTTGCGTTCATCGACCAGCGCCGCAACCCGCGCAGGCGCTTCGTCCGGGGACGTCTTGAGCGCATTGGCGATGGCGCGCACCGCCTCATCGCGCGCGACCAGCCACTGGCGCGCGGCTTCTCCGGTCAGGGCCTCGATCCGGCGCACACCCGAACTGACCGCGCTTTCGGACACGATCTTGAACACACCGATATCGCCCGTGGCCTTGACATGCGTGCCGCCGCATAGCTCGACCGAATAGCTGCGACCCTCGTCGCCCGCCCGGCCCATCGACAATACGCGAACCTCGTCGCCGTACTTTTCTCCGAAGAGCGCCAGGGCACCTGCGGCAACCGCATCGTCAGGCGTCATCAGCCGCGTGCCGACCTGTTCGTTGGCGCGGATTTCCTCGTTCACCTCGGCCTCGATCGCGGCGATGTCCTCGTCGCTCAGCGGCTTGGGATGCGAGAAGTCGAAGCGGAATCGGTCATCGGAGACCAGCGATCCCTTCTGCGTCACATGTCCGCCGAGCCGGTTGCGCAGAGCAGCGTGTGCGAGGTGCGTCGCCGAGTGATTCGCGCGAATGCGGTCGCGGCGCTCGGCATCGACCTCGAGATGCACCGCGTCGCCGAGCTTTACCGAGCCCTTGGCGATCGTGCCGACATGCGTGTGCAAGCGGCCCAGGGGTTTGTCGGTGGTCTCGACCGCGAAGTCGAGCCCTTCGGGCGTCCAGATACGGCCCGCATCGCCCGTCTGTCCGCCGCTTTCGCCATAGAAAGGCGTCTGGTTGGTCAGGATGACGACCGTATCCCCCTCATTGGCCGATTCCACCTCGGTGCCGTCCTTGACGATGGCGACTACCACCCCCTCACCCGTGGTCGAGTTGTAGCCGGTAAATTCGGTCGAGCCCTCGCGCTCGGCAATATCGAACCAGACGTCCTCGCTGGCGGCTTCGCCAGACCCCCTCCATGCGGCGCGTGCGGCGGCTTTCTGCCGTTCCATCGCGGCATCGAACCCGTCTTTGTCGACGCCAATCCCGCGGCTGCGCAACGCATCCTCGGTAAGGTCGTAGGGAAAGCCGTAGGTGTCGTAGAGCTTGAACGCGGTCTCGCCGTCGAGCGTGCCGCCCTCGCCCATGTCGCCGGTCGCCTCGTCGAGCAGCTTGAGCCCCTTGTCGAGCGTGCGGCGGAACTGGGTTTCCTCACGCTCGAGCACCTCCTCGATCAGCGCCTGACCGCGCACGAGCTCGGGATAGGCCTGCCCCATCTCGGTTACGAGCGCGGGCACAAGCCGGTGCATCAGTGGCTCGTTGGCGCCAAGCAGGTGCGCATGACGCATCGCGCGGCGCATGATCCGGCGCAGCACGTATCCGCGCCCTTCGTTCGACGGCAGCACGCCGTCGGCCATCAGGAAGCTGGTCGAGCGCAGGTGATCGGCGATCACCCGGTGGCTGGCGGTCCGATCACCCGCTGCCTCGACCCCGGTCAGGCTTTCGCTCGCCGCGATCAGGTTCTTGAAGGTGTCGGTGTCGTAATTGTCGTGCACGCCCTGCATCACCGCGGCGATGCGCTCGATCCCCATGCCGGTGTCGATGCTCGGCTTGGGCAGGTCGCCGACGATCTCGTCGTTCTCCTGCGTGAACTGCATGAAGACGAGGTTCCATATTTCGACGAAGCGGTCGCCGTCTTCTTCCGGACTGCCCGGAGGGCCGCCCCAGATATGCTCGCCATGATCGTAGAAGATTTCCGAACAGGGCCCGCATGGCCCATCCGAGCCCATGGCCCAGAAATTGTCCTTGGTCGGGATGCGAATGATCCGCTCGTCGGCGAAGCCGGTCAGCTTCTTCCAAAGATCGAAAGCCTCGTCGTCCGTATGGTAGACCGTGACCAGCAGGCGGTCCTTGTCGAGCCCCCATTCGCGGGTCAGCAGCGTCCAGGCATGCTCGATCGCCTGCTCCTTGAAATAGTCGCCGAAGCTGAAATTGCCGAGCATCTCGAAGAAGGTGTGGTGGCGTGCGGTGTAGCCGACATTGTCGAGATCGTTGTGCTTGCCACCGGCGCGCACGCACTTCTGCGCGCTGGTTGCCCGCGGTGCGGGCGGCGTTTCGAGACCGGTGAAAGCATTCTTGAACGGCACCATGCCGGCATTGACGAACATCAGCGTCGGGTCGCTGAAGGGAACGAGCGGCGCGCTGGCGACTTCGGCGTGCTCGTGCGAGCCGAAATAATCGAGGAAGCTGCGGCGGATGTCGTTGGTCGAAGTCATGAGCGCGCAGTTAGGCAATCGCGCCCCAGCCGACAAGCGCGAATGCCCGGACAGACTGTGCAGTATCGGCGATCAGCCGGGCGCGCAGGCGGTGACGATCCAGCAGGCGGCGGGCAATGTGACACCGGTGTCGCTCAGATTGCGCTCCATAACGTTGCGCATGCCGGCAAGCGCATCCTCGCGTTGCTTCCCTTCGAGCGATGCCACAGCGCGCGCTGCGGGGCCTATGCGCAGGAAATAGGACAGCGCTTCGTCGACCGCGCCCGGGCCCTCCCCGGCAAGCATCGGGTAGTCGATCGGTTCGAAGTCGATCTCGCGCCAACCGGCATCGGCGAGAATACCCGCCACCCGGTCGCGATTGCCGAACGCAAAGGGGCCCGGTGCATTCGGGTCCGGCTTGGGCCCCTCGCCCGGCGGCAATGCGGATGCGAGCTCGCGCACCCAGGCGTTCTCGCCTCGCTCGCGGAAGCAGGAAAAGATGAGGTTCGCCCCGGGCGCAGCTTCGCCCGCGATATGCGCGAATGCGGCGACGGGATCGTCGAAGAACATCACGCCATGACGCGAAACGAGCAGATCGGGCCGTTCCCCCTCGCCCGACGACCACGCAGCCGCATCGCAGAGTTCGAACCGCAGGTTTGGCAAGGCATCGCCGCGTTCGCGCGCGATGGCGAGCAATTCGTCGCTCACGTCGACACCGATCACCCTTGCGGAGGGCGCCTCGACAGCAAGCGAGACGGCAAGCTCACCCGCACCGCAGCCGATGTCCAGCGCCTGCGCGAAATCCTGCGATCGGGCGGCTTCGAGCAGACGGTGCGTCACGGGGGTGAAACTGCGATCGGTCCGTTGCCACTCAGCAGCCCAGACGTTCCCGACCTGGCCGGTCCATTCGAATTGGTTGGTCATGAATTCACACTCGATAGTAGTCGCGATACCATTCGACGAAACGCTGCACGCCTTCGCGGATGTCGGTTTTCGGGACATAGCCGGTGAGCGAGTGGAGCAGTTGCGCATCGGCCCAGGTGGCGGGCACATCGCCCGGCTGCATCGGCATCAGATTGCGCTTCGCTTCGATCCCCAGCGCATCCTCGATCGCCGCGATCATCTCGCCGAGCTGGACCGGCTGCGAATTGCCGATATTGACGACGCGCCAGGGAGCTACCGGCGAGAGGCTGTCGCCCTCGGCAATGTCTTCCGGCGATTGCGGGCGTTCGGGAGCTGTGTCGACAAGGCGGCGGATCGCTTCGACGAGGTCCTCCACGTAAGTGAAATCGCGCATCATGTCGCCGTGGTTGTAGACGTCGATCGGCTCGCCCTCGAGCATCGCGCGGGTGAACTTGAACAGCGCCATGTCCGGTCGCCCCCAGGGGCCGTAGACGGTGAAAAAGCGGAACATCGTCACCGGCAACTCGAACAGATGCGCGTAGGAATGCGCCATCGCCTCGGTCGCCTTCTTGGTCGCGGCATAGAAGGACATCTGGTGGTCCGCCTTCATCGTCTCGCGATAGGGCATTTCGGTGTTGGCGCCGTAGGCCGACGACGTCGAGGCGAGCAGCATATGCTGCGGCGGATGCGTGCGCGCCGCTTCGAGCAGTTCGAACGTGCCCACCAGATTGCTTTCCAGATAGGTCCGCGGATTGTCGATCGAATAGCGCACGCCCGCCTGAGCGGCGAGGTGGATAACGATGTCGGGCTGGTGCTGCGCAAACAGGTCGGCGAGCAGGCCGGGAGTCTCGATCGCCTCGTTTATCGCCGTGAAGCCCGCGTTCTGCAGCAGACCCGCTTGGCGTCTGCGCTTGAGTTCGGGGTCGTAATAGTCCGAAAGGCTGTCGATCCCGATCACCGCAAAACCGTCGGCCAGCAGGCGGCGGCAGGTGAAATAGCCGATGAAGCCCGCCGATCCCGTAACCAGCGCTGTACGGCTTTCGCCCATCAATCGGCGCCGAACAGGTCGCGGGTGAAGACCTTCTCGCGCACTTCGGCGAGGTCCGGATCGAGCCGGTTGGCGACGATGACGTCGGCTTCGGCCTTGAATTTTTCCAGATCGCGCTCGACGCGGCTTCCGAAGAAACTGTCCTCTTCTATCACCGGTTCGTAGACGATCACCTCGATGCCCTTGGCTTTCACGCGCTTCATAATCCCCTGGATCGACGACTGGCGGAAATTGTCCGAGCCGGCCTTCATGACGAGGCGGAAAACCCCAACCGTCTTGGGTTCTTTCGCGATGATCCGGTCCGACAGGAAATCCTTACGCGTACGATTGGCGTCGACGATCGCGCGGATAAGGTTCTGCGGGACTTCCGAGTAATTCGCGAGCAGCTGCTTGGTATCCTTGGGCAGGCAGTATCCGCCATAGCCGAAAGAGGGGTTGTTGTAGTGGCTGCCGATGCGCGGATCGTGACCGATACCCTCTATGATCTGGCGCGTGTCGATGCCGTGCGAGAGTGCATAACTGTCGAGCTCGTTGAAAAAGGCGACGCGCATGGCGAGGTATGTATTGGCGAAGAGCTTGATCGCCTCGGCCTCGTCGGCATCGGTAAGAAGAACCGGGACATCGTCCTCGAGCGCCGGTTCGAGCAACAGGTCGGCGAAGCGCCGGGCGCGCTCGGACCGCTCGCCCACGATGATGCGCGAGGGATGGAGGTTGTCGTAGAGTGCCTTGCCTTCGCGCAGGAATTCGGGACTGAAAATGATCCGGTCGCTGGCGAAACGCTCACGAGCCTGGGTCACGTAACCCACGGGCACGGTCGACTTGATCACGACCACGGTGGTGGTGTTGGCTCCGAGCACCTGCTCGATCACAGCATCGACGGCGGAGGTGTCGAAGAAATTTGTGTCGACATCGTAATTGGTCGGAACCGCGGCGATGGCGAAATCTGCGCCCTCGATCGCGGCGCCGGCGTCCGTGGTGAAGGCGAGATCGAGGTCGTCGCGCTTGAGATATTCTTCGACCAATTCGTCCTGAATTGGCGATTGGCGATCCTGCAGCAGTGCGACGCGCTCGGGCGAGATATCGCAGCCGACGACCGTATTATGCTGCGAGAGCATGATGGCGTTGGACAGGCCAACGTAGCCAAGCCCGAAAACGGCAATCTTCATCGAACTTCCCAAACCCTCGGTCCGCTTGGCCGCCGGTGCTTCGGCAGCGCTCGCCTTCTGTGGGGAGGCGCGGGCGATTGCAAGCCTGCCCTCCCCGCAAAGCTCACCAGATGAAATAGGCGCCGCCGCGCTCGCGGGCGCGCTGCCAGGCGGGGCGCGCATGGATCGCCTCGACGAACTTCGCGAGCTTCGGCGCCTTCTCCCCATATCCCTGCATCACGGCGATCTCGGCCGGGAAGCTCATCATCACGTCGGCGGCTGACCAGTCATTGCCGACGAAATGGAGATCGTCTGAGATATTGTCCTCGGCGAATTTCACATGCGCTTCGAATTGTTCATCGACGCGCGGCATGAGCGGGGCCGCGGCATCGCCGAGGCGCCCGGCATAGATCTTGAGCATGACCGGCACGAAAAAGCTGCTTTCTCCGAACTGCATCCATTCGAGGTGACGGACGTGGTCCTCGCTTTTCGGATCAGGAAGCCAGCTTTCGCCGCCGTGACGCTCGCACAGATACTGGATTATCGCCCCGCTTTCCGCCACCCGCAGACCGTCGTCCTCGATCAGCGGCGACTTGCCGAGCGGGTGAGCATTCTTCAGCTCCGGCGGTGCTAGATTGCTTTCCGCATCGCGCTGGTAGTGGATAATTTCGTAATCCGCCCCCAATTCCTCGAGCAGCCAGAGGATACGCTGCGAGCGGCTGTTGTTGAGATGGTGGACGGTAATGGTCATGCGGGCGCTCCTCTTTCGCGATTCGCCTGCACCCTAGGCGCGCGGATGAGGAGCGGCCATGGCCCAATTGCGCCAACCCGGGATACGGAAAAGCCGGTACGGCCATGAGGCGGCGCGCACCGGCTTTCCGTTTGTTCGGGAGCGCCGGGGGACAGTCCGGCTTCCGCGCCGCCCGGGGGAATGGGACCGGCACGCTCCCGCTTGAAGAGAGGTCAGTCCTCGTCCGCGTCCGGACCGGTCATCATCTCTTCGGCGACCTCGTCGGTGCGGCCGCGAATGGCGGCTTCCAACTTGGCACACATCTCGGGATTTTCCTTGAGGAACTTCTTGGCGTTTTCGCGCCCCTGGCCGATGCGGACGCTGTCGTAGCTGAACCAGCTGCCCGACTTTTCGACCACGCCGGCCTTGACGCCGAGGTCGAGGATTTCGCCGATCTTCGAAATGCCCTCGCCATACATGATGTCGAATTCGACCTGCTTGAACGGCGGGGCGACCTTGTTCTTGACCACTTTCACGCGGGTCGAATTGCCGATCACCTCGTCGCGGTCCTTGATCTGGCCGGTGCGGCGAATGTCGAGGCGGACCGAAGCATAGAATTTGAGCGCATTGCCCCCGGTCGTGGTTTCCGGATTGCCGTACATCACCCCGATCTTCATGCGCAGCTGGTTGATGAAGATCACCATGCACTTGGAACGGTTGATCGAACCGGTCAGCTTGCGCAGCGATTGCGACATGAGGCGGGCCTGCAGGCCGACGTGGCTGTCACCCATCTCGCCTTCGATCTCGGCGCGCGGCACGAGCGCGGCGACCGAATCGACCACCAGCACGTCGATCGCGTTGGAGCGGACCAGCGTATCGGTGATTTCGAGCGCCTGCTCCCCCGTGTCGGGCTGCGATACGATAAGCTCGTCGATATCAACGCCGAGCTTGCGGGCATAGACCGGGTCGAGCGCATGTTCGGCATCGACGAAGGCGACCGTGCCGCCCGCCTTCTGCGCTTCGGCCAGTACATGCAGCGCCAGCGTGGTCTTGCCCGAGCTTTCCGGACCGTAAACTTCGATCACGCGCCCCTTGGGCAAGCCGCCCACACCCAGCGCGATATCGAGGCCGAGCGAACCGGTGGAGATCGCCTCCACCTGCATTGCTTCCTTCTGGCCCAGCTTCATTGCCGAGCCCTTGCCGAATGCGCGATCGATCTGCGCGAGCGCGGCGTCCAATGCCTTCTGGCGGTCTGCGTCCACTTTCTTGTCCTCTACGAGCTTCAGACTTGCCGCCATGACATTACCTCCTGCGCTTGGCCAGAGCCGGGTCTCGACTCTTCAACTGGCAATTGGTGTATCGGCTTTGTTCTCAAAGAACAAGTGGGGAACGAAATTTATTTTCACGTTTCGTTCCAGCGCGCGGAATTCGACTGGTCCGCCCGCTAATCGCGCTGTTCGCCGAGTACCTCGGCAACCTTGGCGTTGATCTGCTGCACGCTGAAGGGCTTGGGAATGAAGTGCATGTTGTCGATATCGATCTCGTTGCGCAATTGCTCTTCGGCATAGCCCGACATGAACAGGATCGGGATGTCGGGTTTCACCTTGCGGATCGCGCGCGCCATGGCCGGTCCGTCCATCGCGGGCATGACGACATCCGATACGATCAGATCGAATTCGGTCGAACCGTTGGCCACTTCGGCCAGCCCCTCTTCCCCGTCGGTCGCGGTGGTCACGGTATAGCCGGCGCGCGCCAGCGCCCGCTCGGCCACTGCCCGCACCATGTCCTCGTCCTCGACCAGCAGCAAGTTGCCGCCTGCCGACCATTCGGTCGCCTTGGCCTCTTCCGCCGCCTCGCCGCGCATGCTGGCGGGCAACTCGCCCTTATGCACGGGCAGGTACATGGTGAACCGCGCACCGATGGGAGTGCCGTCGGGACCCTGGACGTTGTCGGCGAAAATGAAGCCGTTGGATTGCTTGACGATCCCGTAGACCGTCGAGAGACCGAGCCCGGTGCCCTTGCCCTGCTCCTTGGTGGTAAAGAAGGGTTCGAAGATTTTGTTGAGATGCTCAGGCGGAATGCCGCCGCCCGTGTCCTGCACGATGAGCACGGTGTAATCGTCGGCGGGCATGATATCGATGCCCATCTTGCGCACGTCGCGCGCCGAGACCCGCCGCGTGGCGAGCGTGAGACGTCCCTTCCAGTCCTGCTTGCCACGCTCGAGCGCATTCGCCTGCATGGCGTCGCGCGCATTGACGGCCAGGTTGATGATGACCTGCTCGAGCTGTTGCGGATCCGCCCGAACCGAACCGAGCTCGCGGTCGTGGCGAACCGAGAATTCGATCTTCTCGCCCATCAGGCGCTTCAACAGCTGGCTTACCTCGCTGACGACATCGGGCAGTTGCAGCACCACCGGACGCAGCGTCTGCTGGCGGCTGAAGGCGAGGAGCTGCCGCGTCAGGCTCGCAGCGCGATTCGAATTGGCCTTGATCTGCTGGATATCGTCATAGTCGCTGTCGCCCGGCGTGTGGCGCAACAACATCAGGTCGCAATAGCCGATGATCGCGGTCAGCACGTTGTTGAAGTCATGCGCAACGCCGCCCGCAAGCTGGCCCACCGCCTGCATCTTGGTGGCCTGTGCGACCTGGCGGCGCAGACGCTTTTCCTCAGAGGAATCGGAGATCGACAGCAGAACAGCCGCATCGCCCAGCCCGCGTATGCCGGCAAGGCCGATCGAGACCGGTTCTTCCTTGTCGTTGGAAAGACGCACGGCCATGTCGCCGCTCGCGGTCGCGCCCTTGGCAAAACGCCGCACGGTATCTGCCATGGCGGCCTTGTCGTCCTGCACGACAAGGTCGGAAGGGAATTGCGGCAGTCCCTGCTCCTTGCGTTCGACCGCGCGCAGGAACGCCTTGTTGGCAAACAGGAAGCGACCATCGCGGTCGGTCAGCGCAAGGCCGAGCGGCAGCGCGGACAGCAGCGCCTCGAGCTGCGGAATGGCGGCCTTGCCACTGCCTTCCCAGCCGCCGCCGATCCCTACCGTGCTGTCGATCAGCAACATCAGCGAAGGGGCCTGATCGGCATCGCTCAGCCGCGCATTCGCTGGCGTATCGAGCGGCACGTGAACGAGCGTTTGCGGCGAACCCTGCTGGCCCTCGCGGGCGAAGAAAATGCGGTCGCGATCGTCCGAGCGCAGCAATTGCACGAATTCATGGCCTGCAAGCGACTTCTCGCGATTGCCGGTTGCGCGCTCCGCCAGGCCCGGGGTGGTCGTCAGCACGATGCCGTCGGGCGCAACCAGCGCGAGTTCGAGCCCTGCGCGCGAGATCACGTCGCCAAGCCGGCCCGAAAGCCGTTCGGCCAGCCCGTCATAGCTGCGCTCCTCGCGAATCTCGGCAAACCGCCAGACGAGATAGGATTCACCCCGACCGCTGCGATCGACATGCAACCGGTATTGCGCCTCCGATCCGGACAGCTGCAACTCGTCGGCTTTCGCCTTCCCGTCGCGCCAGGCATCGCGCGCCGCATCCATGATCGCCTCGCGAGAGGGTTCGTCGAACGGCAGATCGTAAGGGGCGGTCTCGCCATCGAACCAGTCGACATAGGTCGAATTGGCGCAGACCAGCCGGTTCGCCCGGTCGATGATCGCCACTCCGCGCCGACGGTTTTCCATCGCTGCGCTGGTGACCGACCAGTCGGCCTGAAATGCCAATTCCTCGACCGGCGCGCCCCGCAGCCTGGCCATCAGCAGCAACGTCAAAAGGATTGCGACGAGCGCTCCGCCATAGGCGAGCGCGACGATGGACTGCTGGCCGACCATCCAGACGAGCCCGACCGAGACGAGGCAGGCCACCAGTATCCCGAGCAGGAGAGGCACCGGAGGAAATTGCGAGACCGGGTTGTCCTCCCGCAGCATTATGCTTCGGCATCCTTATGCAGGCGCTCGTCGAGACGGCGCTCCATCGCGCGCAGGCGGCGCTGACGCTTGCGCGCGACCACGAAACGCCAGACCACACCTGCAAGCAGATAGCCGACCGCGGCACCGACGACGGCCATTATAATGAAGCCGAATATCGTCACCAGAACCGTCACCCCCACCCCTTCGAACATCTCGATCAGCCAAGCCCAGCGGCCGCTGTTGATTTCGTCCTGCGCGGCGCCGCCCGTCGTCGCCAGATCGACCTTCAGGATGAAGGCACCCAGCTTATTCGCCACCACCGCCCAGAAGGGGAAGGTAAAGGGATTGGTTATAAAGGTCACGAGCGCGGAAAGCGGCACATTCGCACGCGCCGGCAAAGCCATGAACGCGGCGAGGAATATCTGACCCACCGGAATGATGAAGCCCGCGAATATTCCGAGCGCCACACCGCGCGGAACGCTGCGGCGGGTAAAACGCCACAGTTCCGGCGTCAGGAAGCGATGCGCGATCGGCCGCAGATACTTGTTCCTCGCCATTTGCTCGCGCGTCGGCATGTGCCGGCGGAGCCAGTCCGCCAGGAATGTCTTTGATCTGCGCTCGCTCATTGCCACGACCCTGCCATGCGCCGCCTCACTGGCGGGCGCAAGGGGTTGAGGGAAGCGGGTTGCGACGAATGCGGCATAGCTGGCGATGTGGTTAGCGGGGACGCGATTTTTAAGGGGTGAACGGCGCGGATCAGCCGCGTTCGCGCATCAGGCGGGCCTTGTCGCGCTTCCAGTCGCGCTCCTTGATCGACTGGCGCTTGTCATGCGCCTGCTTGCCCTTGGCCAGTGCGAGCTCGACCTTCGCCCGGCCGGTACTGTTGAAGTAAATCGACAGCGGCACCAGCGTCATGCCCTTGCGCTCGACCGCCCCGAACAGCTTCTCGATCTCGCGCGCATGGAGCAAGAGCTTGCGCGGGCGGCGCGGTTCGTGGTTGAGCCGGTTGCCATGCGAGTATTCCGGGATGTTGGCATTGACCAGCCAGACCTGCCCGTCGCGCACCTCGGCATAGCTTTCCTTGATGCTCGCCTCACCCGCACGCAAGGCCTTCACCTCGGTACCCTGCAGCGCCAGCCCGGCCTCGAACGTGTCCTCGATCGAGTAGTCGAACCGCGCGCGACGATTGTCGGCGACGACCTTCTGCTTGTCGAACGTTGCGGGTTTGGGACGGGCCATAAGGCGGGCGCATGTAGGCGACAGGGCAGCGCTTGGAAAGGGTCGAGACGCGAAATCGCTTGCCAACTCGCTTGGGCATGTGGCGAATGCTCACGATGGACGACCGTACCGCAATCCAATCTTTCTCCATCTACGACATCGCAATCGAAGCAGGTTCACAGGCCACGGTCGCGATCCCGGTCAGCCAGCAGGTCACAGGACTCAACTCGGCGCTCGCGCTCAAAGTGATGCATGGCGCGATGCCCGGCCCGGCGATCTTCGTCAGCGGGGCGATCCATGGTGACGAGATCATTGGCACCGCGGTCATCCAGCGGCTGCTCGAGCAGCTTTCGCCCGAGCGGCTCGCGGGCACGATCATCTTCGCGCCTGCGGTCAATATCTACGGTTTCGCCTCGCACAGCCGTTACCTGCCCGACCGGCGCGATCTGAACCGCAGCTTCCCCGGCTCGGAGAAAGGCAGCCTGGCTGCCCAGCTGGCCCACACATTCCTGACGCATGTGATCGACCGCTGTTCGCTCGGCATCGATATCCATTCGGCTGCCAAGCATCGCTACAATCTGCCGCAGATCCGCATCGCTTCGGGCAGTCCCTATCTGTCCGAACTGGCCATGGCCTTCGGGGCGCCGATCATCATCGAGAGCCCGCTGCGCGCCGGATCGATGCGCGCGCTGGCTGCCGAGCGCGAAACGCCCATGTTGCTGCTGGAAGCGGGCGAGGCCCTGCGTTTCGACCGCTTCGCGATCGATGTCGGCGTGGTGGGCGTGCTGCGCGTGCTCGCCCATATCGGAATGGTCGAAGGCGACGATGGCCTCGGCGATGTCGAGGTTCCGCTGCGCTCGACGCGATCCAGCTGGGTCCGCGCGCCGCGCGGCGGCGTATCGCGACGGGTGTGCAGATCGGGCGACGTCGTGCGCGAAGGCGACCTGCTGGCGCGGGTCGGCGGGCTGTTCGGCGAGGACCCGGAAGACCTGGTCAGTCCGAGCAATGGAGTGATCATTGGCCATGCGACACTGCCGATCGTCAACCAGGGAGACGCGCTGTTCCATGTCGCCGAGGTCGAAGCGCTCGACCACGCGGGCGAGCATGCCGACAGCATCGTCGAAGCACTCGCGGTCAGCGAACCACCCTTCCCCGCCGCTCCACTGCTCGACGAGGACGAGGTGCTTTAGACCAGCCCCGCGATCGCCAGCGCTTCGTCGACCGCCTTGCGGCTTGCCTCGCTGGCATTGCACAGCGGCAGGCGGACGTCGGGGGAGAACCAGTCGTGCACGCGGCTGAGCGCGTATTTCACCGGCGCGGGGCTGGCGTCGGAGAACATCGCATAGTGCAGCGGGAACAGCCGGTCGTTGAGCTTGCGCGCCTTGACCAGATCGTTCGCGGCGATCGCCTCGTGGAACTCCGCGCAGAGTGCGGGTGCGACATTGGCGGTGACCGAAATGCACCCCGCCCCGCCCGCTGCCGAATGCGGCAGCCACAATTCGTCATTGCCCGATAGCTGGCAGAACTCGTGGTCCAGCCCCATGCGGTGGTCGGCCACGCGCGAGAGGTCGCCGCTCGCATCCTTGATCGCCACGATCCGGTCCGGATACTTGCGCACCAGTTCGACCACCGTTTCGTCCTCGATATCGGTGACCGTGCGACTGGGCACGTTGTAGAGCACGATCGGCAGGTCGCTGTTCTCGGCCAGATAGCTGAAATGCGCGATCAGACCGGCCTGGCTGGGGCGGTTGTAATAGGGCGCGACGCACAGACCCGCCGCTGCTCCGGCCTTCTTCGAAAACTGCATGTGCAGCAACGCATTGCGCGTATCGTTCGATCCGCACCCCGCGATGACCGGGACGCGCCCCGCCGCCTGTTCGATGCAGACCTCGACCACGCGGTGATGTTCGGCATTCGACAGGGTCGAGGCCTCGCCCGTGGTGCCGCAGGGGACCAGTCCCTTGCTGCCGTTTTCGATCTGCCAGTCGACGAGCTTGCGGAAAGCGGCCTCGTCGAACGATCCGTCGCGAAAAGGAGTCGCCAGAGCGGGAATCGAGCCTGAGAACATTTACCGAAGTCCTGCGTTAGAGATAGGAAACAAGGCCCGTTTTCATGGGCACCGCCACTTTTCATTCAGCGCCTGATAAGGAGAGGCCGGCCACGATGTCCAGCATGGGTCGAAAAACAGTTCTCACGCTAGCACTTATGGCCGGTTCCGCACTGGCCTTCCCCGCAATGGCTCAGGCACAGGATGGCGCGCGCAGCGAGATGGTGGCGCAGCAGCCCGGGCGGATGGATCAGGCGGTGACGCAGTGGGAGTATCTCACCAGCCAGGATGAGCTCCCCTTCGCTCCCTATGCCAGCTTCCTGACGACCTATCCCGATTTTCCCAAGCAGCAATTGCTGCAGCGGCGCGCCGAAGCCGCGCTCGACCGCGATGCGCCCTCGCCGCAAGCGCTGGTCGCCTTCTTCGACCGCTATCCGCCGCTGACCAACAGCGCCAAGGCCCGCTACGCATTGGCGCTGGCTTCGCTCGACCGCCCCGAGGCCCTGGAAATGGCCCGCGCCGCCTGGCGTGGAGGCACGATGAGCGGCCCGGCCGAACTCTATATGCAGGGTCTGTTCGGCAGCCGCTTCGCCCCCGAAGATCATGACGCGCGCATGGACGCGCTGCTGTGGCAGGGCAATTACGAAGCCGCCTCGCGCCATATTTCGCGCGTGTCGCCTGCCTATCGCCCGATGGCGCAGGCGCGGCTCGCGCTGCTGCAGGGGAGCACGCCTTCGCAGGCCGGCCTGACTGTGCCCGCCGGTGCGATGAACGATGCGGGCTATGTCTACAATCTGACACGGCACTACCGCAATTCGGGCCAGCCCTATGAAGCGGTGAACCTGCTGTCGACGCGCGCCGCCTTTGCATCGCCCGCCTTCGACGGGACGCAATTCGTCAGCGAAGCGCTGGCGGTGGCGAAGAGCGCCGGGGCGAGCCAGGCGGTCAGCATCGCCTCGAAGGTCGACGATATCTTCGCGCCCGGCACCGATATCTCGGACGGGTCCTTCGCCCTGCGCGACACATATACCGACCTGATGTGGCTCGGCGGGACCAAGGCACTGTGGTCGCTCGGCGACGGCGCGCAGGCCGCGCCGCTGTTCTATCGTTATGGTACCGCCGCCAAGACCCCGCTGACCCGCTCGAAAGGCTTTTACTGGGCCGGTCGCGCCGCGGCGCGTGCCGGCGACCGTGCCGAGGCCGAGCGCTATTGGGAAATGGCCGCCGAATTTCCCGACTGGTATTACGGCCAGCTCGCGCTCAGCGAACTCGGGCGGCCGATGCCCAGCTTTGCCGCGGTGCCGCAGCCGAGCGACGCCGATCGCGCAGCCTTCGAAGCCGACCCGCTGACCGGCGCGCTGCGTGCGATCGCCCGCAACCGCCGCGACTGGCGCACCGAGCGCGCCTTCTTCGAAGCGATCGCCGACAAGGCCGACACGCCCGCGCAGATGGCGCTGGTCGGCCAGCTCGCGCGCGAAACGGGTCTGGAGGAAATGGCCGTCGTGGCCGGTCTGGTTGCGGGCGAGCACGGTCTTAAGGGTTTCGAGCGGCTCGGCTATCCGACCGTGCCGACGCACGCCGGGGCCAACTGGACCATGGTCCATGCGATCGCGCGGCAGGAAAGCGAATTCGACCGTAACCGCGTCAGCCATGCCGGCGCGCGCGGGATGATGCAGCTGATGCCCGGCACTGCGCGCGAGGAAGCGGGCAAGATCGGCATCAACTACATGTCCGCCAGCCTGACCGAGAGCCCGAGCTACAACATCCGCCTGGGCGATGCGCATTTTGCGCGGCTGATGGACCGCTATGACGGTGCCTATCCGCTGGCGCTCGCCGCCTACAATGCAGGCCCCGGCCGGGTGAACCAATGGCTGCGGCTCAATGGCGATCCGCGGACCGGCGGCGTCGACTGGGTGACCTGGATCGAGCAGATCCCCGCGAATTTCGAGACGCGCTACTATGTCATGCGCGTGATCGGGAACGCGGTCAGCTATGCCAACATGCACCCGGACAAGTCGGCCGGGTACGAGCGCGATATCGCCAATTACCTGCGGCGCTGATTTGCGCTAGGGCCGCTGGCCTGATGCAAGGCAAGACCAATCCCGTCACGCCCGCCGGCTTTGCCGCGATGAAGGCGCGCTACGACCATTTGCTCGGCACGGAGAGGCCCGAGATCGTCGAGATCGTCAGCTGGGCGGCGGGCAATGGCGACCGCAGCGAAAACGGCGACTATCTCTACGGCCGCAAGCGCATGCGCGAGATCGACCGCGAACTTGCGCATCTGGCGCGGCGCATGAAGACCGCGCGGGTGATCGATCCCGCCGCACAGCCCGACAAGACGCGCGCCTTCTTCGGCGCCACGGTCACACTCGCCGACGAGGACGACAACGAGAAGGTCGTGACTCTGGTAGGGGACGACGAGCAGGATGCGAGCGCCGGACGGATCGGCTGGTCCTCGCCCCTTGCCCGCGCGCTGAAGGGTGCCGCGATCGGGGATTTGCGCAGCGTGCGCCTTCCCGGCGGGCTGAAGGAATGGGAAGTGATGGCGATTGCCTATGCGTAGGCTCGCCGCCCTGCTCCTGATCGGACTGGCCGCACCACTCGCGGCAAAGGACAGCCTCGGCGTCTTTTCCGACTGGGGCGCTTTCCGCGATTCCTCGGTCCCGCGCTGCTATGCCATCGCAATCCCCGCCCCCAGCCAGGCGAGCCGCGAGTTCGAACCCTTCGCCACGGTCGGCACCTGGCCGCGCCGCAACCTGCGCGGGCAGGTCCATTTCCGCCTGTCGCGCCAGCTTGCGGAGCGCGGCACCATCACCCTGACGGTCGGCGGCAAGCGTTTCCGGCTGACCGGCGGCGGGGGCGATGCCTGGGCGCAGGACCGCACGATGGACGCGGCGATCGTTGCCGCGATGCGCTCGGCGGACCGGATGACCATTCGCGCAACCGACAGGCGCGGGCGGCGCTTCGCCAACAGCTATTCGCTCGCCGGGGCCGCGACCGCGATGGATGCCGCCACGCTCGCCTGCGCGCGGCGCTGAAACGCAACGGGCCGGGAAGCGTCCTCGCGCTCCCCGGCCCGCATCTTTGTGTTCGGCTTGACGCTTAGAAGCGCACGCCCACACCGGCCATCACCTGGTGACGGTCGAGGTCGACGTCGAAGCGGTCGCTGTCGGGCAGATCGCCGTCGAAATCGACTTCACCTTCGCTGTAGTTCGAATAGCGATACTCGAGATTGACGAAGGTGCGTGGGTTGATCGAATATTCGACGCCGGCACCGACACGGTAGCCGTCGAGGTCGAAGTTCTCCCGGAACTCGGTGGTGCCGTCGTTCGACAGGATGTTCAGACGCGCATTGGTATAGCCGCCCTTGGCGTAGATCAGCGCATCGGGCGCCACCTTGGCACCCACGCGTGCGCCGAGGAAGAGGTCGCGGCCCGCATCGACGCGGCCGAAGCCGAAGCCTTCGAAATCGCCATCGGTGAATTCGGTCTTGGCGCTGGAATCGGTCAGCTCGGCCTCGAGACCGACGACGGCCCCGCCGAGGTCGAAATCGTAACCGGCCTGGACACCGTAGACCACGCCGTCGATCGACTGGTCGTTATTGTCGTTGCCGTCGTCGTCGACGCTGCTGCCCGCCTGCAGGGCGTCGTAACCGGCCACGCCCTGGATGCGGAAACCGTCGAAATTGCCGTCGGCATCCTGCGCCATGGCAGGGGCCGAGATGGCAGCCATCGAACCGGCGACGAGGAGGGTGGAAATCTTATTCATGTGCGAACTCCGTTCTTGGTTACCCGCAGCTTTTGCGCTGCTTGGGCCGGGAGAACGCCGCCCAGGTCGAAACAGTTTCATTAACCTCGTACAACAGGAAATAGTTGCAGATTGAACACATGTTGCGCGTTCGACCGTGCAAATCCATCGTCGGATTGTGCATCTGCGAAGGGGCGAGCTTGGCGCCGGCGATTTGCGACGAATGGTGGGAACGCGAGTGCGCATGCCGAGTTGCGCGCGGCCCCGCGCACATGCTTTGCTTTCGCCGCATTAGGCCCTATATGCGCCGCTCCCATGGCCGATACGACACTCATGAGCATCCCCGGGCAGGTCGACCCGGTACCCGTCGCGCGTGACATCACGCCGCGCGAAGATGGCCGCGTGGACCTGATCGGTCTGCCCAAGGAGCGCATTCGCGAACTGTTCGCCGAAGCGGGGCTCGACGCGAAGCAGGCCAAGCTGCGCGCCAAGCAGGTGTTCCACTGGCTCTATCATCGCGGCGTGACCGATTTCGCGGCGATGACCGATATCGCCAAGACCATGCGCCCGTGGCTGGCCGAGCGGTTCTTCATCGGCCGCCCCGACGTGGTCGAAGCCCAGCATTCGACCGACGGCACGCGCAAATGGCTGCTCAAGACCTCGGACGGCCACGAGTTCGAGATGGTCTTCATCCCCGATGCCGATCGCGGCACGCTGTGCGTGTCGAGCCAGGTCGGCTGCACGCTCAATTGCCGCTTCTGCCACACTGGCACCATGCGGCTTGTGCGTAACCTCACTCCGGGCGAAATCGTCGGCCAGGTCATGCTCGCGCGCGATGCGCTGGGCGAATGGCCCAAGGGCTCGATGGCGGGCCTCGATACGGAGGAGGACAGCGGGCGTTACACCTCCGACGGTCGCCTGCTCACCAATATCGTGATGATGGGCATGGGCGAACCGCTCTACAATTTCGACAACGTCAAGGGCGCGCTCAAGCTGGTGATGGACGGCGACGGCCTCGCCCTCTCGAAGCGTCGGATCACGCTGTCGACAAGCGGCGTCGTCCCGGCGATGGAACGCTGCGGCGAGGAAATCGGCGTGAATTTGGCGGTTTCGCTCCACGCCGTAACCAAGGAAATCCGTGACGAGATCGTCCCGCTGAACAAGAAGTACGGCATCGAGGAACTGCTCGAGGCCTGCGCCGCCTATCCCGGCGCCAGCAACGCCCGGCGGATCACGTTCGAATATGTGATGCTCAAGGACAAGAACGATACCGACGAGCATGCGCATGAACTCGTCCGGTTGCTCAAGCAGTACAAGCTGCCCGCCAAGGTTAACCTGATCCCCTTCAATCCCTGGCCGGGCGCGCCCTACGAATGCTCGACGCCCGAGCGGGTCAAGCGCTTTTCGGAAATCGTCTTCGAACACGGCATCAGCGCACCCGTGCGCACCCCGCGCGGCCGCGATATCGATGCCGCCTGCGGCCAGCTCAAGACTGCCGCCGAAAAGAAGAGCCGCGCGCAGCGGGATCGCGAAGCGGCGGAAGCCGCCGAGGCCGCGACCACCGTATGACCGAAGCGGCGGCGCGCGTCGGAAAGTGGGCATACCCGTACCGACGCCCGTTCACGCTGGGCCCGCATGCCTGCGAGGTGCTGATCCGTAGCGGGCTCGCCGGAAACGAAAGCACGCTCAGCGTCGACGGGAAAGTGGTCGCCGGCGATTTCACGCCCGCCGTCGGCGAAGAGGGCGCGCGCAATCATCGTCTCGAAACCACCCTGCCCGACGGACGCCGGCTGAGCGTCGAGGCCGGATATATCAACTGGATTACCATCGCCATCGCCGCGCGGGTCGATGGCGAACTGGTCTACGAAAGCCATCCCGGCCGCACCATCGCAATGCCCGAAAGCGCGCGCAAGATGATGAGCGCTACCGGCAAGAGCGGCGATTACGATTCCGGCGTCTGGAAGCGCAACCGGATCCCGATCGGGGTCGATATCGCGCTCGGCCTGCTTTTTTTCATGGTAGCGAAACTGACCGACCTTACCACCGCCGCGCTGGTCGGCGCGGGCGTGGGTCTGGCGTTGCTGGTCGCCCAACGCCTCACGAAGATCGACCTGCTGGGCGGTCTTGCACTGTTCGGGATCGCGCTGTTGCTACTGTCTGCGGGATTCGCGCTGGCGTTCCAGAGCGACGAGGCGGTGAAGTACCGCACCACCGCGATCGGGCTGGTCAGCGCCGCGCTGTTCTTCGCCGATGGCGCAATGGGCGGCAAACGCCTTTCCAAACGGCTGATGCGCTACCTGCCTTACACCGATATCGACCCGGTCCGCCTCGGCCTAGGCATGGGCGTTCTTGGCGCGGTCATGGCGCTGGCGAACCTGGTCGTCGCGCTATGGACTTCGACCGACACCTGGCTGTTCTATTCCACTTTCGCGGATTTCCCGGTCACCATGGTGCTGATCATCCTGGTGTTCCGCTATGCCCGCGGCGAGACGTGGCGCGAGCGGATGCCGCGCTATCGGCCCGCCGAAGCGCGCTGGCAAGCCGCAGACGAATGAGTACCGATCCGGCCACGATCGCATTCTACGAGGCGAACGCGCCGCGTTACACGCTGAGCTTTGGGCAAGCGCCGAGCCGCCACCTCGATCCCTTCCTCGACCGGCTCGAACCAGGGGCGCGCGTGCTCGAACTCGGCTGCGGCGGCGGGCGCGATGCGGCGCGTATCCTCGAACGGGGCTTCGATTGCGATGCGACCGACGGCACACCGGCGATGGTGCGCAAGGCGAACGAACGCTTCGAGGTCGGCGCCCGGCTCATGCTGTTCGGCGAGCTCGATGCGATCGAGGCCTACGATGCCGTCTGGGCCCATGCCAGCCTGCTGCACCTGCCGCGTGACGACATGCCCGGCGTCTTGACCGCCATTCTTCGCGCGCTGCGGCCGGGAGGCTGGCACTTTGCCAATTTCAAGCTCGGCGATGGCGAGGGGCGCGACCTGCTCGGCCGGTTGCATAATTTCCCGAGCGACGAGTGGTTGCAGGACACCTATCGCGCCGCCGGTTTCGCGATCGAGGAAAGGCAGATCTACGCGGGAGAGGCAGCGGACGGAACGCAGCGCGACTGGCTGGCGCTCACGCTTCGCCGTCCATGCTGAGGCCCGGAAGCCCGGCCCCCTTTCCTACACCAGGACGATGTGCTGAAAGGCTCGCATGGCCCGCACCCATCACCTCGAACCCGCAGGAATCCGCCGCTTCGCGCCGACTGGCGTTTTTCCCGCCTGGACGGTGGTCCATGCGGTCCATGTCTCCCAAGCCGTAGGATCGGGGTCTGCGCAATGAGCGTGCGTGTCGAGGCCCTGTGTGTCGGCCTGCCCAAACCGTTCAACGGCGCGGAATTGAGCGCCATCGACAAGCGGCCGGTCGAGGGGAAGGTCATGATCCGCAGCTTCGGCCTGGAAGGCGACATGGTCGCCGATACCAAGAACCACGGCGGCGTCGACATGGCGGTCCATCACTACCCGCACGATCACTATGCGGGCTGGGGCGAATGGCTCGGTGGCCATCCGCTGCTCTCGGGCCCCGCGGCATTCGGCGAGAACCTGATGGCCTCGGGCCTGACCGAAGACCAGGTGCGGATCGGCGATCGCTTTCGCCTGGGCGGCGCGCTGCTCGAAGTCAGCCAGCCGCGCCAGCCCTGCTGGAAGATCGAGCACCGTTTCGGCCACAAGGGCATGGTCGCGCGGATCGTGAAGCAGCATGTCTGCGGCTGGTACTATCGCGTCGTCGAAGAAGGCGAAGCGCTGGCGGGCGATCCGCTCGAGCGGATCGAGGCGGGGCACGACGGGTGGAACGTCTCCCGGCTGTTCGCCAAGCTCTACGATCCCGGACACAAGGCGACGCGTGAAGAGCTGGAAGACATCGCCGGACTCGAAAGGCTGAGCGCGGAATGGCGAACGCGCATCCGCCGGAAGCTCGGGAAGTAGCGATTCGTCGCTCGGAGCGGTTCGGTTCACCGCGTTTTTCGCCGCACAACGCGCCGTTCATCCGAGGTTGTGGAGCCTCTCACGATTTTGGGAGTCATCGAAACACAAAGTTCGAAATGAGGAACGTATCGATGAAGAAGATCGCACTTGGTATCGCTGCAGGTTCGCTGGCCGCGCTGGCCACACCCGCCGCAGCTGTCGAACTCCCCGCTCCGGCCGCACAACCCTACGCCATCGCCGACATGACCGCGTCCTATGACGACGATGACGACTACGACGACGATGATCGCCGCTGGCATCGCGGCCGCGGCCACGACCGGGTCTACGACCGTTACGGCCGCTATTACGAACCACGCCGGATCAGCCACCGCGACCGCATGTGGCGCGGGCGTGACGGGCGCTATTACTGCCGCCGCGACAATGGCACGACCGGGCTGGTAATCGGCGCAGGCGTCGGCGCGCTGGCCGGTCACGAGATCGCCGGGCGCGGCGATCGCACGCTGGGTGCGATTCTCGGCGGCGCGGTGGGCGCGCTGGTCGGCCGCGAGATCGATCGCGGTAGCCTGAAGTGCCGCTAACGCTTTGAAGCAACCCTCGGGTTGCAAATGCAGCGCGCCGTCACCTTCCCCTCGGGTGGCGGCGCGCCTTCCCTTTGCGCGTCATGGCGCTATGGTTGCGGCCAATGACCGACAGCAGGCCAGCGGTGCTCGTAACGGGAGGCGCAAAGCGTATCGGCGCGGCGGTCGCCCGTGCTTTCGGCGAGGCAGGATGGCATGTGTTCGTCCATTACGGCTCCTCGCACGGCGAGGCCAAAGCATTGGCGAAGCAGCTCCCCTCGGCGGAGGCGGTGCAGTGCGATCTCGAAGATGGCGATGCGGCAGTCGCGATGGTCGAGGCGCTGGCCGAGCGGCTGGCGGACTGGCGAGCCCTCATCAACTGCGCGGCGGTCTTCGACAATGACGCTGTAACCGCACTCGACCCGGCGACGAATGCCCGGGCCATGCAGATCAACGCGCGAAGCCCCGCCCGCATGGCCCAGGCCTATCTCGCCCATGCGAAGGCGAGCGGCGGACGGCGCGTGATCCACTTCACCGACCAGAAGCTTGCGAACCCCAACCCGGACTTCTTCAGCTACACGATGAGCAAGCACGCGCTGGCAGCGACCGTGCCGATGCTGGCGATGGGCGCGGCCCGCCCAGAAGATCGGGTCTATGCGCTCGCACCCGGCGCCATCCTCGCCAGCCACGACCAGACCGAAGCGGAAACCGAGGTCTCGCATCGCATGAATCTGCTCGGCCGCAAGACCGGGCCGGAGGAGGTCGCCGATGCCGCGCTCTTCCTCGCGCAGGGTCATCTCGCCAGCGGGCAGACGCTCTATGTCGACAGCGGACAGCACTTGCTCGCTCAGCCACGCGACGTGATCTATCTCGCCCGCGAGAGGGCCGAAGCATGAAGCGCCACGCGCTCAGCACGCGGCTGTGGCACTGGCTCAACCTCGTCTGCGTGGTCGTACTGTTCATGTCCGGCCTGACGATCTCCAATGCGCATCGCCGGCTCTACTGGGGCGATTGGGGCTTTGCGGCGGAGCAGGCCTGGCTCACCGTGCCGCGCTTTCCCGACTGGATGACGATCCCCGGCTATTACAGCCTCGCCGTGGCCCGAGACTGGCATATCCTCATGGCCTGGCCCTTTGCGCTGGGGCTGCTGTTCATGTGGATCGTCATGCTCGCCAACCGCCACTTCAAACACGACATCGTCACCAGTCGCAAGGAATGGAAGCCGGGCGCAATCCGGCATGACATCGTCCAGCACCTCAAGCTCGATTTCGACCATGACGGCGGCAAATACAACTTCCTGCAGAAGCTCGCCTATGGCCTCGTGCTGGGCGTGTTCCTGCCGATGATGGTGTTCACCGGCATCGCCATCAGCCCCGGCATGGAGCCCACCTTCGGCTGGCTGGTCGAGCTGCTCGGCGGACGGCAATCGGCGCGCAGCCTGCATTTCATCTTCGCCTTCGCCATCGCCGCCTTTTTCGTGGTGCATGTCGTTCTGGTGATCCTCGCCGGGCCGTACCGTCAGATCCGCGACATGATTACCGGGGGGCGCGAGGGATGAAGCGCAGGAACTTCCTCGTCGCCGCGGGCGCCGCCTTCGTCGCGGGCTGCAACAGGATCGCCGAAACCGACGCGGGCAAGTCGCTCCTCGGCGCGGCGGAAAAGTGGCACGAAGGCGCACACCGGCTGCTGACCGATCGCACGGCCCTCGCCCCCGAATATCCGCGCAGCGCGATCTCGCCCTATTTGCGCGGCAATGGCTCCGTCGACCCGCAGAATGGCGACTATCCGCGCCATGCCGAGGAAGGCTTCGCCAATTGGCGGCTCGAGGTGCGCGGCCTGGTCGACACGCCGCTCAGCCTCAGTCTCGAGAATATCCGCAAGCTGCCCCAGCGCAGCCAGGTCACGCGCCACGATTGCGTCGAAGGGTGGAGCGCGATCGGCGAATGGACCGGGCCACAGCTCTCGCTCCTGCTCGACGCCGCAAGCCTGCGCGAAGAGGCGAAGTTCATCGTCTTCCGCTGCGCCGACAATCTCAACGGGCAGGACTATTACGAGAGCGTCGACCTGATCGATGCCTATCACCCGCAGACCATCGTCGCGCACAGCCTCAATGGCGAGCCGCTGCCCATCCGCAACGGCGCGCCGCTGCGGATGCGGATCGAGCGGCAGCTGGGCTATAAGCACGCCAAATACCTCACCGCGATCGAGGCGGTCGCCACTCTCGACGAGATCGGCAAAGGCCAGGGCGGCTATTGGGAGGACCGCGCCGGGTACCAGTGGTATGCGGGGATCTGAGTCCTCGCGCAGGGGTTCGACCTAGTCTGGATAGCGCCGCTTCATCCCTTCCCAGTCGTTACGCACCAGCGCTTCGAGAACCTCAATATCCACGTCGGCCAGCTTGTTGACGTAGAGGCAGCTCTTGCCGGTCTTGTACTTGCCCAGCTTCGCCAGCAATTCGTCGCGGCGTTCGCCCGTTGCCTCATCGCAATAGCCGCCCATCAGATAGAGCGAATGCTTCGCCTTGCGCGGGCTGAAGCCGGTCCGCATCCAATGCACCTCGCGCCCGCTGGCATAGGTGGTGCGGTAGCTGCCGTAGCCGATGATGCTCGGCCCCCACATCTTCGGCTCCTCGCCCGTAACCCGGCGAAACAGAGCGTCGAGTTCCTCGGCTTCATTGCGTTTGCGCTCGGGTTCGACCGCGGCGATGAATTCGGCCGGATCGACATCGGTAACCTGGGTCTTCGCTTCGGCCATCGTCCTCTCCACTCTGCGATTGACAGGCTAGCGCCGCGCACGCAGTCTGTCAGCAACTGGCTATGGGGTGGAGAAACACATGTATTTGCTCGACAAGTTTCTGAGCAAGGCGATCCAGCATGGCCGGCTGACCGTCACCAACCACGACGGGAGAGAGTATTGCTACGGTCCCGGTGGGGCGGACTATCCGCCCGAAGTCGGCGGCAGGCCGGGTCCCATCCGGATCAGGCTGACGCACCGCAAGGCCGCCCATCATATCGTGCGCTATCCGCAGCTCGGCGCGGGCGAGGCGTTCATGTGGGGCTGGCTCGAAGTCGAAGAGCCACACGATATCCGTGACATGGTACTGTTCGTGACCATGAACGCCAAGCGGCTGGGCGATGCCGCGCTCAAGCCCAAGGGTCGGTTGCAAACCGCGCTGCAGCGCGCGGTGGCGAAGCTCGACGGGATCAATCTGCGCGGCAGCGCGCGCAAGAATGCCGAGCACACCTACAATCTGACCCGCGAACTCTACGAGCGCTTCCTCGACGAGGACCGGCAATACACCATGGCCTATTACCGCGAGGACGACCCGTCGGCGACCTCGCTCGAACAGGCGCAGATGGACAAGAAGGCGCATCTCGCCGCCAAGCTCTGTCTCAAGCGGCCCGAGGACAATGGCGGCAAGCCGATGCAGGTGCTCGATATCGGCTGCGGCTGGGGCGGTTTCGCGCTCTATCTCCACCAGATGTACGATTGCGAGGTGCTGGGCGTCGCGCTCGCACCCGACCAGATCGCCTTCTGCAAGGAGCGCGCGAAGGCGGCGGGCGTGGAGGACAAGGTCAAATTCGCGCTGATGGATTACCGCGACGTCGAGGGCGAATTCGACCGCATCTCGAGCGTCGGCCTGCTCGAACATGTCGGCACGATCCACTACCCGCAATTCTACGAGCACACCCACCGGCTTCTCAAGCCCGACGGGGTGATGATCAGCCACTGCTGCGGCCGCGCCGGCCCGCCCGGATTCACCGACGCCTGGACCCGCAAATACATCTTCCCCGGCGGCTATATCCCCGCGCTGAGCGAGCTGGTGACGCAGAGCGAGAAGTTCGGCTGGCAGGTGATGGATGTCGAGGCGATGCGCTTCCACTACTGCTGGACGCTCAAGGAATGGTACGAGCGCACCGTCATGCACCGCGAGGAAATCACCGCGATGTATGACGAGCAGTTCTACCGCATGTGGCTGTTCTATCTCGCCGGCGCCGAACAGAGCTTCCGCAACGGCACGCTGGTCAACTGGCAGCTGCAATATGTGAAAGACCGCGCCGCGATCCCGATGACCCGCGAGTACATCCACGAGGAAAGCGCGCGGCTGCGCGAGCGGGGCGAGGTGCCGGAATGGCGGTTCGATCCGGCGCTGCGAGAAGCGGCGGAGTAAACGCGCGAGCCCATGTCGAAACGCCTCCTCGGAAAGTTCCTCGAGCGGATCGTCACGCGCGGCCGGATCGAGGTTGCCTTTGCCGATGGCGATACGGCAGCTTTCGGCACGCCCGCCCCCGGTTTTCCCGACATCGCGATCCGGCTGACCGATGCGAAGGTCCCGCGCGACATCCTGCTCGACCCGCGGCTCGGCGCGGCCGAGGCGTTTATGGATGGCCGGCTGCGCATCGAGCGCGGCGACGTGATGCAGCTGGTCGAACTGCTGCGCGCCAATGCGCCGTGGGATCGCGGCGGGTCGATCGGCGGCCCGAGCAGGCTGCGGCGGCTGCGCAACCGGATCGGCTTCGCGCGCGAGGCGGTCAACAATGCGATCGGAGCGCGGCGCAATGTCGCGCATCACTACGATATCGGCAACGATTTCTACCGCCTGATGCTCGACGCCGAGCATATGCAATATAGCTGCGCCTACTGGCCGCGCGACGACATGAGCCTCGCCGAAGCGCAGGAAGCCAAGCTCGCCCATATCGCCGCCAAGCTCGCGATCGAGCCGGGCCAGCGCGTGCTCGATATCGGCTGCGGTTGGGGCGGGATGGCGATCTTCCTCGCGCAGCGCGCGGGCGTGAGCGTCCACGGGATCACGCTGAGCGAAGAGCAGCTCGCCCTCGCCCGCGAGCGCGCCGAAGCAGCGGAGGTCGCCGACAAGGTCAGTTTCGAACTGGTCGACTATCGCGACCTGCCCGGGCGCGATACGCGCTACGACCGGATCGTCTCGGTCGGCATGTTCGAACATGTCGGCCGGCCGCAGTTCGAGACCTTCTTCCGGTGCTGCGCCAATCTGATGAAGCCGGACGGGGTGATGCTGCTGCACACGATCGGGCGGATCGGCACGCCGGGCACAACCGACGCCTTCACCCGCAAGTACATCTTCCCCGGCGGCTATATCCCGGCGCTGAGCGAAACGCTTGCCGCCAGCGAGAAGTACCGCCTGATCGCGAGCGACATCGAGATGCTGCGGCTGCATTATGCGCACACTCTGCGCGCATGGTATGCCAACTGCCTCGCCCATCGCGAGGCGATCCTCGCGATGCATGACGAACGCTTCTTTCGGATGTGGACCTTCTACCTCGCCGGTGCGACCGCGGCTTTCGAGCATGGCGGGATGTGCAATTACCAGATCCAATTCACTCGCAGCCGCCACGCGCTGCCAATCACGCGCGGCTATATCGAGGCTAGCGAGGCTTCGCTGCTGGAAAGCTGATCACCGTTGCGAGCCGGCGGTCCGGCTGATAGCGGGCGCGGCAATCCAGAGCGGAGTTGAATGCGGTGCCAGAGATCAAAGCCCCCGAGATCAAGAAGGTCGTCCTCGCCTATTCGGGCGGTCTCGATACCAGTGTCATCGCCAAGTGGCTCGAGGTGGAACGCGGGCTGGAAGTGGTCACCTTCACGGCCGATCTGGGCCAGGGCGAGGAGATCGAACCCGCGCGCGAAAAGGCCCGCGCGATGGGCATTCCCGACAAGCACATCTTCATCGAGGACCTGCGCGAGGAATTCGTGCGCGATTACGTCTTCCCGATGATGCGCGCCAATGCCCGGTACGAAGGCGATTACCTGCTCGGCACCAGCATCGCGCGCCCGCTGATCTCCAAGCGCCTGGTCGAAATCGCGCATGAAACCGGCGCCGATGCCGTGGCCCACGGCGCGACCGGCAAGGGCAACGACCAGGTGCGGTTCGAACTGTCGGCCTATGCGCTCGATCCGGATATCAAGGTCATCGCCCCGTGGCGCGAATGGGACCTTACCAGCCGCACCGCGCTGATCGCCTGGGCCGAGAAGCACCAGATCGCCGTGCCCAAGGACAAGCGCGGCGAAAGCCCCTTCTCTACCGATGCGAACCTCCTCCACACCTCGTCCGAGGGCAAGGTGCTCGAGGACCCTTGGGAAGAGACCCCCGACTACGTCTATTCGCGCACCGACCATCCCGAGGATGCGCCCGATACACCCGAATATATCGAGATTGCGTTCGAGCGCGGCGACGGCGTCGCGCTGAATGGCGAAGCGATGAGCCCGGCAACGCTGCTGACCGCGCTCAACGAGCTCGGCCGCAGGCACGGCATCGGCCGCCTCGACCTGGTCGAGAACCGCTTCGTCGGCATGAAAAGCCGCGGCATGTACGAGACCCCCGGCGGCGAGATCTACGCCCGCGCGCATCGCGGGATCGAGCAGATCACGCTCGATCGCGGCGCGGCGCACCTCAAGGACGAACTGATGCCGCGCTATGCCGAACTGGTGTATAACGGCCTCTGGTTCAGCCCCGAGCGCGAAATGCTGCAGGCGGCGGTCGACCTCAGCCAGGAGAAGGTCAGCGGCACCGTCCGGCTCAAGCTCTACAAGGGCAACGCGATGGTCGTTGGCCGCAGGTCGGCAAACTCGCTCTATTCGGAAGCGCATGTCACTTTCGAGGACGATGCCGGCGCCTACGACCAGAAGGACGCCGAAGGCTTCATCAAGCTCAATGCCCTGCGCCTGCGGTTACTCGCGAAGCGCGACCGTTAGTTGCGCTGCGGCAGTGTTGTGCAGTGCAATATTGCGCTGCTCGCGCGACCCCTATTCGAAATTTGCGACGAGCAGTTGAGTTATCCACTCCCCTCCACAACGGATTCGGGGGAAAGTGGAAAACTCGAGCTTTGCGCGCTTGCCGAATCGCCCGATCCAGAGCAGCTTCAACTCATCGGAACGGCGAGGAATTTCCACCGGATTGATGGCTTAACGGCTTAAAATCACGGAGAACTTCCAGACCGGAAAGACATGGAGGATGCTGTCCATGTGTCTCCCGAGAACTGTTTGATGAAGACTTCGGTCGGAAGCAAGCGGGTCGATGACGGAACACAGCGTACGTCTTTCATGGATCGGGCCAGCCAGGCTCGGATGCCGAGGAGGCATTGTTTGGAGAAGGTCTTCGGACCGGATCGACGATGTCGCCGCTTGAGGCTCCAGCCACCAAAGGAAGGTTCGATCGCGGAGCCGCCCGTCGAAGGTCGGTCGGGAAGGGAAGCGAAGGTTTTCGGACCAGGCGCACCTTGCCGGGCAGGCTGGAGGGTGGAGCCGGATGCCGGTGCGAGCGCCGGTGACAGAACCTTCAAGCGGCGTCTTCGGACGCAGCCGAAGGGAAAACATCGGATGCCAAGTTCCCGCTTTCGGGCAGGACCACGCATCGGTGAGAGTGGGG
This sequence comes from Erythrobacter sp. AP23, assembly GCF_001542855.1. GTDB lineage: Bacteria > Pseudomonadota > Alphaproteobacteria > Sphingomonadales > Sphingomonadaceae > Qipengyuania. Next base: position 797,078 of record NZ_LNBY01000001.1, read on the forward strand.
TCGGCAGCGATGCCGGCCCCATTTGCTGTGGGCCTGCGCTCGCTGCTTTTTACGATCAGACCTACAGCTTGCGGTGGCTCGGTCGAAGACCCTCCAGATATTGCCAATCAGCCGAAATTCGTTCCTGAAGCGCGACGAACTGTGGCAGGAATGGGGCAAGCACCGCCCGAACTGGGGACTTCGCTGATCGGCTCCGGTATAAACGCCCGAACCCAACGGGAGGTTCGTTTCATGGTCACTAGCGCGTTTCGCGGCCTATGCTTGCTCGCGGCCTTGGCACTGCCCGCCACCGCGGCTCAGCCAGAAGACCGAGCGCGCACGTCCCCACCCCAGACCAGTTTCGAGGCAAGCTTCGCGCGGTTCGAAGCCCTGCCGCCCGCGCCCGAACCCGCAGGCCATGTGGTCGACATGGCCACGATCGATGCACCCGTGGAAATGCCGCCCGCGGCGACTCCGATCGGACGCGGCGTGGCATCCTATTACGGTAAGCGTTTTCACGGTCGGCGCACCGCCAATGGCGAGCGGTTCGATATGCATGCGATGACCGCCGCACACCGCACACTACCCTTCGGCACGCTGGTGGAGGTGACCAATCCAGGCAATGGCAAGACGGTGACCGTGCGCATAAACGACCGCGGCCCCTTTGCGCATGGCCGGACGATCGACCTGAGCCGCGCCGCCGCGTCGGAAATCGGCCTGATTCGCCGCGGCCACGGCATGGTCGAACTGGCCGTTCTCGATCAGTAGTGGGCCCGCAGCCCCAGCCGAAAACGGCTCCGCCTGCCTAGAACGCCAATTCGCGCTGCTCGATTTCGGTGGTGTCCGTGTCGAACTGTGCCTCGACCGATAGCCGCACCGCGGCGGCCACATTGCGCACGCCCAGCTTGGTCAGCACGTTGGCCCGGTGCAGTTCGACCGTGCGCGGGCTGATCCCCAATGTGCGAGCGACTTCCTTGCTCGAGAACCCCTCGCAAACGCCGGTCAGCACCTCGCGCTCGCGCGGGGAAAGCTGGCCGATGCGCTGCTTTGCGCGCGCCTGTTCGATCGTCGAGGTCGATTTCTGCCACTTGCGGGCCATGATGTTGGTGAGTGTACGGTGCAGCCGCTCGTCCGGCGTCGGCCATTCCAGATAGCCGGCGGCGCCCCCGCTCAGCACGTCCATAATGTGCGAGATCCCGGCCTGCTTCGAATAGGCGACCAGGGGATAGAAGCGGTTCGCCTCGCGCATGTCGCGCTGCGTCCGCGACAGCTGCAGCCCCTCGTCATGCACCAGCAACCAGGCTTCCTCGGGCCAGCGCCCCCCCAGCTCCTCCAGAGTATCTGCCGGTATGACATAGCCCATCTTGCCTAGCGCCAGCGTCAGCTCGTGGCGGCTCTTGTAATCGCTATCGACAACGATGAACGTAGATTCGTGCATGACCGTGCGACCCCCATGTCCTGTCAAGTGCTCTGACCGAGGTTGATCCCGTTTTCCCCAGCCATAGGTCGAATCAGTATTATTACGGGGGTGGTAGCCCTAGTCATGCAGATGAACGTCGTCCGATCGGATGACATCCGTATAGACGAAACGCGACGTCTAATCGCGACGGGAACTGACGCGATGCGGTGCCCGATTACCGGCATTCGTGCTTTCCACAGCGCTGCGGGCATCGAAATGTTGCGCGTAGTTCAGATGGATGACATTCGAACGGATCAAGGTTTGTTGTGTCCAGGTAAGCAGATGGGGATCGAGTTCCATGGATGACAGCCGGGCCATCAGGCAGATTGCCGGGGCGATGACCAAGGATGAGGTCTTTACCATCGCCCGCGCCTTCTATCGTACTCATGGCTTCAATGCGCTGAGCTACCTCAAGCCCTCGCGCATCCATCCCGGACAGGCAGATGTCGTCAGCTTCGGCTTTCCCGACGCCTGGATCGAACGCTACAATGACGGGCTCAACCTGCTCGACCCCTTCCCCGCGCTGGTCGCGCGCGCCGGGCGACCGGTCCGCCTGAGCAATCTGTCGGCGGACAAGTCGCTGAGCGCCGAGCAGATCTACTTCATCGAACAGGCGCGCGAGCACGGGGTGACCGACGGCTATGCCTTTCCCACCTTCGGGCCGCGCCAGCAATTGGCGGCCTTCGGCATCAACCAGGTCGATCACGAGGACCGGGTGGACCATGCCGACGTGCCGGTCCTCCATGCCATCGCGCAGGCCGCGCATCTGCGGATCGACCAGCTCGAGGCGGAAGAGCTCGAGCGCCCGCGCCTGGCCCCGCGCGAGGTGTTGGTCCTGCACTGGATCGCGCAGGGCAAGAGCAATGAGGAGATCGCCATGATCCTCGGCAGCAAACGGCCGACGATCGCCACGCATATCAAGCGCATCTTCACCAAGCTCGACGTCTCGGACCGCGCCTCGGCGGCGGTCAAGGGGCTCAAGTTCGGGATCATCAACATCTGACGGCGGAGACACCCGCGCGGGGCTGGAGGGGCATGGGATGAGCGAGTTCAGTATCACCTTCGAGCTCTTCCTGCTGCTGCTCGGCTTGGCGATGGCCGAGGGGCTGGCGGGCTTCGCACGCGCCTTCAAGCTGCGCAGCCGCATCCGCCACGGTCGTGGCACCACGGCCGGCAAAGCCGACCGCGAGCAGATCCGCATCGGCTGGCTCGTCCCGCTCGCCGCGCTCGTCGTGTTGTGCCACCAGTCGACCTTCTGGCTGTTCCTCTACGACGTGCGCGGCAACGTGCCGCTCAACTTCCTCTCGGTCCTCGCGCTGCTCGGGCTGATCGGCTGGTACTACCTGATCAGCGCGATGCTGTGGCCCGACGCGCCCGAGGCCTGGCCCGATTTCGACGCCTATTACATGGCGCACCGTCGCTTCGTCTGGTTCGGCGTGATCGGCATCGGGCTGATCGCCCAACTGGGCCGCACGGTCTATTCGGTGGAGTCCGAGCTGCGCGATCCGGCGTGGATGTTCGCGCTGGCCGACTGGTCGGACACCTTCGGCACGCTGGCCCTGCTCGCGCTGCCCTTCGTGAGCCACGCGCGCTGGGCACTGGGCCTGCTCGTGCTGATCCTCGCCCACTTCGCGGTGAGCGCCGCGGTGTCGCCGTGGATCCCCTTCTGACCCGCGCCGCCCCCTACCCCGACAATTGCCCGCGCAGCGCGCCATCGGGCAGCGCGCTTGTGTGGATATCGGCGTAGTAGTCCTCCGGATCGGCGGCGATCCTGCGCGCCAGCGCGGGATCGAGCGTCACGCACACTTCGTCGTCCGGCGCCATTTCCAGCGTCGCCACCACCGGCCCGTTCCGGCCTTCGCGGCCCTCGTGGATATGCGCGGCGTCGATACCCTCCAGCCCCGAGGCTTCGAGGTAGTAGCACATCCGGCCCGCGCCCGGCTCGATCAGCGCGTTGATGGCACCGCTGGCCTCTTCCCCCGCGCCCTTGCCGACGACGTATTCGCCATAGAGATTGGCGCCGACCACCGCGCTGTCGTCCTGCGCCGCCACCGGCGATGCGCAGGCCAGGGCGAGGCCGCCGAGCAGCGCCGCAGCCCGCGCCATGCGCGCCCCATGCATGCCTGTGCGTATCATCCTGCAGTCCCTTCATCCCGCGGGGACCGCGACGAACCGGGCGAAGCGCCGTTCGCGGCGGCCTCAGCAGACCGGCAGGATACGCCTATTCGCCCGATTTTGGAACCGCGAGCCCGCGCCCGCGCGCGCCCGGCCGGTCCGCACCGTCCATTTCCTCATCCCACTCCTCCGCGACCCACATGCCGTCCGCATCGCGCGTGTGCAGCACCCAGTCCTCGCCATAGCGCCACCAGTCCTCGTCCTCCGCCTCGAAGGCCGCCAGCTGGCATTCCTCGATCTCCGCCGGATCGCCGGTCAGCTCGGCGTAGGAGGGCGCATCGTCGGGCCGTTCTTCCTCCATGGCGAGCAGGCGCGAGACCGCCGGGTAATGCGGGCAAGCGCGGCACTCGGGCCAGGAGGGGTGCTCGCAGCACGGCCCCGATCCGTCGACATTGGGCATCGGCTCCCATCCCTGCGGCCCGCGCCGCCAGTGCCGCTCGCCCCGGTCGAAGCCGTGCACCGCGCCCGGACAGTCGCAGCGCGGTTCGGCCTGCGGATGGGCCTGCGCGGCGGCGTCCGGCTCGCCAGACATGGACCGGGTGTTACACCGTCCAGGCGAAGAATTATCACCGCCCCGATCCGCCCCCACCCGATCCCCTGCGAAGGCAGGGGCCTCGGGCCGTGAAGCACGACCGCCCGAGGTCCCCGCCCCCGCCTGCCCCGGACCACGATCCGGGGCGGGGACACCTTCCACTTCCACATCGATCGCTTCGCCCTGGCGCATCCGGCGCAACAGGCCGTCGAAATCCTCCGCCAGCGCCTCGATCCGCATATCGCTGCGCATCCGGTCGAGCCGCGCGAGATGGGCGAGCAGCAGCCGGTCGGAAAAACGCTTGCGATGGCCGACGAGGTCGCCGTGATACCACACCTCCTCCTCGACGCCGTTCATCGCGTAATCCGCCAGCTTCGCCTCCGCCGCGCCGCGCGCGACCACCAGCGCCGCATCCCACGCGCGCCCGAAGGCGGCCGAATTGCGCCGCGCGCGATAGCAGGTCTGGTGCGACACCTTCACCCGCCGCGCCGCCGCGCGTACGGAGCCGGTGGTCGCGAGCGCCTCGAGAAAGGCGATCTGCCGCTCGAGCACGAATTGCGTCTGCGGCGCGCGCGGGTCCTCGGCGAAGAGATCGGCGTGGAGGACGATGGGGTGATTGGCCATGTCGGTCATTGGGTTCACCTTGCATGTGAGGAAGGGAACCGGGCCATCTATACAGTCGTGGGCGTGTAGGACAGGATTACCGCTCCAATACGTCACCCCGTATCCGATCCGGGGGCGGGTTGCTGCGCTCACAGGTACCGGCCGAGAGTAAGCACCGGCCCCGGATCAGGTCCGGGGCGACGGCTAAGAGGGGCGCCGCGGTTCTTTCACCCACTATCCGAATGTGGAGCCGAAGGCGGGAATGCCGCGCGGCGCCAGCGCAAAACTCGGAAACCTCCCCACCTTGCGCCACCCCGGACTTGATCCGGGGCCAGGCTGCTACGATCCCAAGTGCCTACGGCACGCTACTCCCGCCCCAGCCTTGCGACCGATCCGACCATGAAGGAAAGACATCTGGCCGTCCCACGGCGCGGCATAGGCCCCGGCGCGCGGTCAGCCGCGACGGCGCATGCGGCGCGCGAGCCATTCGCCCAGCAACGCGGCGAACGCGAGCGTGCCGAGCACGGCGAGGAAAACGATAAGCCACGCGGACATGATGGCACTCCGTTGCACGAGGCGGGAGCAATGCCGAAGCTTCTCTCGGTCGCCGGAAAGCCAGGAATACGGCCGACGATGCGCGGGACCTAGCAGTTCGGGCGATCGCGCGCGTTATCAATTGATGCAGTGCCGAGGGGTGCGGCGAGCGCGCGGACGAGACACCCGCACGCCCCTCCCCGCGAGCACCGGCACCGGGCGCCCCGATCCCCCGCAATCCCATCCCGATCCCGCGCGCAGGCGGGGGTCTCAGTCGGTGTAGCGCCGAGCGCGGTAGCAGGTCTGGTGCGAAACCCGCGCCCGCCGCGCCGCCCCGCGCACGGAGCCGGTGACCGCCAGCGCCTCGAGGAAGGCCACCTGCCGCTCGGCCACGAACTGCGTCTGCGGAGCGCGGTCGTCGTCCTCCTCGACGAGGAGATCGGCGTGGAGGACGATGCGTGGGATTGCGAGAGCTTCGAGGGCCGCATGCATCGTTTCGTCTGCGTGTGAGAAAGGGAATCGGGTTATCTATACCGCGGGGGACGTGTAGGACAGCGCCGACCGCCCTCCAGTCGCCCCGTGCGCCGCCTGTTTCGGGCAGCAAGGGAGTCGGGGTTCCGCCGGAAATTACGATCAATTAGATATACTGTCAGGACGGTCCCCGCAGGGCTCCCTCGGAATTGCCTCTGTTCCCGGATTTGGTCTTCTGACTTGCCGTCCTTACAGCTTACCCAGATTTGTGCGCATTTTCTTTAACGGCGGCCCAATTCCATCATGCTCAAATGCAATAATGCGGATTGGCAGATCGGATGCATGGAGCTCTACATGTTTCTTCGCGGTCCGAAAGTTGGGCGTGCGATCGGTCAAGAACTTTGAAGTTTTATCGTCAGGGACAATTATGATGCCGGCGTCGATGTGTCCGGATGAAATCTCTGTCTTGAGGTGCAGAACATCGACCGCCAGCAAATCGCTGCGACCAGAAACCTGCACTTCCACGCCAATAGCTCCACCATTTCGATTGGATTTCCTCCAATCGATCCCACCCACTGTCAGTTTGGTCCAATCACCGGCTGCCTCAAAACCATCATCAATCGCAATGCGCAAATCCTTCGTACCGTTAGCATGTTTCGTCTCGCGCAGGAGCAGTTCGAATTGGCTGAGAGCAGTTTCAGCCTCCGTCACTAGCGGCGCAAGTCCAAGTCTACTCACTCGCTCAGAGAAGCCGTCGTAATCTTCCACATGGGTAATTTTTGGCACAGATTACTCAGCAGCTATCGATTGATGAGGGTATTCGACGAAATCGTCATTCTTGTGATGCTCTACCTCTTCGGTCAGTCGTGCTAAAATTGGCGATATGTCTTCAATCTCACACCCTATCCAGCGACGCTCAAGTTTTTCACAAACAGCATATGTTGTCCCGCTTCCCCCGAATGGATCAAGAACTAGGTCGCCCGGTAAGGTAGACATCTCTACGACCCGCTCGAGCAGCTTCGTGCTCAATGCATTTTCAGTCCGGCCAGCGGGCTTAAACTTTCTATGCCTCACTGGAGGAATGTCGGTCCAGATGTCTTTCAAATTGACGCCATTGGGATTCATCGCCTTTCGGTGCCCACCATAATCCCGAATCTCACCATCGCAGTGTCTGCACGTCTCAATGGGGGTCCTAATTTTATGAAATGTTTTTGGACGGCCTTTCGTAAAATACAAAAGAGAATAATGAGCGGGATACAATCGACCCTGAATGGGAAGGCAGTTCTTTTGCTCGACGGCTATCCAGTGTCGAAAATCCAATCCTAACTTTGTTAAGATCATCGCAAGCTGAAAGTTCCATTTAGGCAGGTTGAAGATAAAAAAGCTCCCGCCCTTCTTAAGCGTGCGATTGCATTCTTCAATCCATTCGCGACACCAATCAAGATACCTTTCTTCACTCAGGTCGTCGCTTGACCGTGTGCCATAAAGCTTTTTCAGATTAAACGGTGGGTCGGCGAAGACAGTATCGACGGCCTCATCATCCAATCCTTTTAATACAGTCAAGCAATCCGCCTCGTAGAGCTCTCCCAAACTGCTGGTGTAGGTTGGACTAATATTTGCCACGCTTTCCTCGGGTATCACGGGAATTTTCATCGCCAAATCCTCTCTCGGCGTCAATCGAGAGAACTTACATATCCGCTGAATCATCTCTCCTGAGCAAAGCTCAACCAAATCGGACCAGTCTTTTGGCAAGTTGGTTTTGGTTCTTGAGCTTAGACCTACTCCGCCGCCTCCCGCTGCCGCTCCAGCATCGGCTTGAGATACTGCCCTGTGTAACTCTCCGCCACCGCAGCCACCTCCTCCGGCGTCCCCTGCGCAACAACCTCCCCGCCGCGCACGCCGCCGCCCGGCCCGAGGTCGAGGATGTGGTCGGCCGTCTTGATCACGTCGAGATTGTGCTCGATCACCACCACGCTGTTCCCCTGGTCCACCAGCCGGTGGAGCACTTCGAGGAGCTTGCGGACGTCCTCGAAATGGAGGCCCGTGGTGGGCTCGTCGAGGATGTAGAGCGTCTGGCCGGTGCTGCGCTTGGACAGTTCCTTGGCCAGTTTCACCCGCTGCGCCTCGCCGCCCGACAGCGTGGTCGCCTGCTGGCCGACCTTGACGTAGCCCAGCCCCACCTCGTTCAGCATGTGCATCTTGTCGCGGATCGGGGGGACGGCCTTGAAGAAGCCTTCCGCATCCTCGATCGTCATGTCGAGCACGTCGGCGATCGAGAGGCCCTTGAACTTCACCTCCAGCGTTTCGCGATTGTAGCGCTTGCCGCCGCATTCCTCGCAGGTGACGTAGACGTCGGGCAGGAAGTGCATCTCGATCTTGATCAGCCCGTCACCCTGGCACGCCTCGCAGCGGCCGCCCTTGACGTTGAAGCTGAAGCGGCCGGGTTTGTAGCCGCGCGCCTGCGCTTCGGGGAGGCCGGCGAACCAGTCGCGGATTTGGGTGAAGGCGCCGGTGTAGGTCGCCGGGTTGGAGCGCGGGGTGCGGCCGATGGGCGACTGGTCGATCTCGATCACCTTGTCGCAATATTCGAGGCCGGTGACCTTCTCGTGCGCGCCCGCGACCACGCGCGCACCGTTCAACTGGCGCGCGGCGGAGGCGTAGAGCGTGTCGATGGTGAAGGACGACTTGCCCGAGCCGGAAACGCCGGTGATGCAGGTGAAGGTGCCGAGCGAGATGGAGGCGGTGACGTCGCGCAAATTGTTCGCCCGCGCGCCGTGGACGGTGAGCTGGTCCCCGTTGCCTGTGCGGCGCTCGCCCGGAACCGCGATTTCGCGGCGGCCGGTGAGGTAGTCTGCGGTGAGCGATTTCCTGCTCTTGAGCACCTGTTTGAGCGTGCCCTGCGCCACCACCTCGCCGCCATGCACGCCCGCACCGGGGCCGAGGTCGACCACATGGTCGGCGGCGCGGATCGCGTCCTCGTCATGCTCGACCACGATCACCGTATTGCCCAGATCGCGCAGGCGCTTGAGGGTTTCGAGCAGCCGGTCGTTGTCGCGTTGATGGAGGCCGATGCTGGGCTCGTCGAGCACGTAGAGCACACCCGACAGGCCCGAGCCGATCTGCGATGCGAGGCGGATGCGCTGGCTCTCCCCGCCGGAGAGGGTGCCGGAGGTGCGGTCGAGGTTGAGATAATCGAGCCCGACATTGTCGAGGAAGCCCAGCCGCTCGTTGATTTCCTTGAGGATGGCCTTGGCGATCTGACCCTGCGTTTCGGTCAGCTGATCGGGCAGCGCGAGGAACCAGGCCTTCGCATCGGCGACGCTCATCTTGGTGGGGGTGGCGATGTCGGTGGCGTTGTCGCCCTGGCCGATCTTCACCGCCAGCGCCTTCTCGTTGAGCCGCTTGCCGTGGCAGGTCTCGCACGGCTGCGCGGTCTGGAACTTCGACAGCTCCTCGCGCATCCAGGCGCTCTCGGTCTGCAGCATGCGGCGGTTGAGATTGCCGATCACGCCCTCGAACGGCTTCTTGACGGTATATTCCTTGCGCCCGTCCTTGAAGGTGAGCGGGATGGCGCGGCCCTTGGTGCCGTAGAGGATGATGTCGCGAATTTCCTTGTCGAAATCCTCCCACGGGGTCTCGAGGCTGAACTCGTATTCCTTCGCAAGGCTGGCGAGCACCTGCATGTAATAGGGCGATGGCGGGTTCGACTTCGCCCAGGGTACCACCGCCCCCTTCTTCAAGGACAGCGCCTCGTTCGGCACGACCAGCTGCGGATCGAACAGCTGCTTCTCGCCGATCCCGTCGCAGGTCGGGCAGGCCCCCTGCGGCGCGTTGAACGAGAACAGGCGCGGCTCGACCTCCTCGATGGTGAAGCCGGAGACGGGGCAGGAGAAGCGCTCGGAGAACACGATGCGGTTGGCGGGAATGCCCGCGCCCTTCATCTTGCCGCCATCTTCGGCAGGTGTCCCTGCGGAGGCAGGGACCTCATTCGGGGTCGCGCCGGAACCGCCTGAGGCCCCAGCCTTCGCTGGGGCCCGTGCCATGACCTCCGCCACCGTCCCGTCCGCCAGGTCGACAAAGGCCAGCCCATCGGCGAGCTTGAGCGCGGTTTCGAAACTATCGGCCAGCCGCGTTTCGAGGCCCTCCTTCACCGCCAGCCGGTCTACCACCACCTCGATGTCGTGCTTGAATTTCTTGTCGAGCGCGGGCGCTTCCTCGATCGGGTACATCTCGCCATCGATCCGCACGCGGGTGAAACCGGCTTTCTGCCATTCGGCCAGTTCCTTGCGGTATTCGCCCTTGCGCCCGCGCACCACTGGCGCGAGCAGGTAGAGCCGCGTGCCTTCGGGCAAAGCCATCACGCGGTCGACCATGTTGGAGACGGTCTGCGCCTCGATCGGCAGGCCGGTGGCGGGCGAATAGGGCACCCCCACCCTCGCCCACAACAGACGCATATAGTCGTAGATCTCGGTCACCGTCGCCACGGTCGAGCGCGGGTTGCGGCTGGTAGTCTTCTGCTCGATCGAGATGGCGGGGCTGAGCCCGTCGATATGCTCGACATCGGGCTTTTGCATCATCTCGAGGAACTGCCGCGCATAGGCGCTCAGGCTCTCGACATAGCGCCGCTGCCCCTCGGCATAGATCGTGTCGAAGGCGAGGCTCGACTTGCCCGAGCCCGACAGGCCCGTGATCACGATCAGCGCATCGCGCGGCAGGTCGATATCGACCCCCTTGAGATTATGCTCGCGGGCGCCGCGGACGGAGATCTTGGTGAGAGCCATGGGGGAGCGATGTTCCTAAATTGTTCACATAAGTCAAGACACGTTCCGCATCGGAATTTCGAACGAAGGAAGGCCGAAGACCGGGCCGATACGGAAGGCGACAGCAGTCGCTGCGGCGCGCGACCCCAGACTTAGGAACGTATCGCGATATTGCGAGGTCTTGTCGCGCATCGGCCAGCAAGCAAAGGCGCGACAGGATCACGCACGAAGCCGGCAAACAGCGCCGTCCTATCCCCGCCACCGGAAAACGGAGCGCATAAGCGGATTCTTTAACGAATTGGCACTATGCTCCTTTTTCCAACGATGAGAGGGGGTTGACGCCGGGACCGGTGCGAATCGACGACAACTTTGACGGCAATATTGCTGGCGTCCTCGCACGCGCCCCGGTCGATTCCTACGAAATCGAGCGCGAGGCGGTTATCGCCATGCTCGAACGCGAGCGTCGCTCGCTTGTCTCGAGCCTGATTGGGCTTGGGCTGCTGGCAGTCGGCGTGGCGATGCTGCCCAACCCCGCATTTATGGCGCTGTTGCTGGTCCTGCGCCTTGCCTCCTTCCTGTTTACGCGTCGCGCGGTCGCGCAACTCGAAAGGCGCATGCGCACGCGCAAGCCGGTGAAGGCGGCGCGCGCCGTCCTGTTCGGGGCCATGTCGCTGACCGGCGTCACGCTGGCGCTGATGTTGTGGCCGCAGCCGCCCGGGGCCTCCATGGTGGCGATCGGGCTGATCCAGGTCGTCGTTATCGTCGCCGTGACGCTAATATCGGTCACGCTTGCGGCGCTTCCCGCATCTCGCGACGCCATGCTGGCAAGCTTCTGGCTGACAGCCAGCGGGCTGATCCTGTTCCATCCCGCTTCGGGCGATCCCGGCATGATCGCGGTCCTGACCCTGGCCGTCCTCGGTGTGCGAATCTACAGTTCCTCGACCGGACACCACATTCACAGCTCCGCGAAAATGCTGGTCGAAAACCGGCAGCTTTCCGAAGATCTCGCCGACGCGCTTGCCCATGCCGAATTCCTCAGCTGGCGCGACCCGCTGACCGGCCTGTTCAATCGCCGCATGCTGTTCGAGGACACGCGCCGCGACCGCAGCCCGCTTTCGCGCCACCTGCTGACGATCGATCTCGATCGGTTCAAGACGATCAACGACACGTTCGGGCATGGAGTCGGAGATCACGTAATCATCGCGACGGCGGATACGATCCGCGAATGGTGCGCGACGCTGGGCGACAGGGGAGAACACCAGGCATTCCGCCTCGGCGGAGAGGAGTTTCTGGTGATCGCGCGCGGGCTGGACGATGCCGTCGTCAGCGAAGCGGCGGAACGTCTGCGGGTCGCGATTACCGAGCTCGAAGGGCAATTCACCGGCCATTCGGGCATCGCCATTTCGGCATCCATCGGCCTCACCGGCTGGCGGTTCGGCGAAAGTCTGGACGATGCGCTGCTGCGCGCGGATATTGCCTGTTACGAGGCCAAGAACACCGGGCGAAACAGGGTGCGTCGCGCCGCCTGAGCACGAGGATTCGCCGTCCGGACGTTCCGCGACAGCGACGAATTGGGGACCGATGCCCTCCCCCGAACCGTTTCATATACAAGTCCGACACCTTGCCAGCGCACATGGAACCGCATGTGCGGGTCGCAATCCAGGTGTCCCGAACCAATTACGCAATGAAAGGTGCCTCTCCACATGGAAAAGGACACCGCGAACAACGCGAACCAAACAGGCGGAGCCGATCGGGTCCCCGCACACAATGACCGCTCGGGCGCAAAGCTCAAGGCGCTCCTCGACGACCTCCACCGTCCCCTCGACGAAGTGGACTGGTCGCATACCTCGCTGCGCGGCGAGAAGGGCGACAATCCGAAGAGCTTCCTCAAGCGCCTGCGTCGCGAGCGCCAGCACAGGCGGGAGCTGCGTCGGGCGCGAAAAGCCGCAGCAAAGGCATTCGATGTCCGGCCGCAGCTGTCTACGCGCAAGCGCGCCACGCTGATGCTTGGTGCCGGCGCGCTGGGTCTGACCGCCTTCACCGGCCCGCCCAAGGCCCGCAAGCCCGTGCAGCCGCTGAATACGGCGCAAATGGTAATCGACGACGCCCATAGCGTGCGGCAGCCCGCCGTCCTGCTCAAGGCCAGCGACACCTTCAAACAGGCGCTGATCGAAGAAGAGGGCGTGCGCTATACGGTTTACCGCGATGTCGCGGGCTATCCGACCGTGGGCGTGGGCCACCTGGTCGAGCCGGAGGACAATCTGCGTGTCGGCGACCGGGTGAGCGAGGGCCAGGTCCTCGCCTTCCTTGAAGCCGACCTCACCGAAGCCGAACAGGGCGTACGGCAGCTGGTCGGTGACCTTCCATTATACCAGCACGAATTCGATGCGCTGCTCGACCTCGTCTACAATGTCGGTTTCGGCAATGTCTCTCCCGACCGGAGCCCGCGGCTCAACGCCGCTATCGATGCCGGCGATTACGAGGCGATCGCCGACGAACTCGACTATACGCATGCCGGCGGGAAATTTGCCAAGGGACTGCAATATCGCAGCGAACGGCGCGCCAAGATCTTCATGGATGCATCATACGAAAATCCGCGCGAGGCTGCGGCACAAAGCTCGGCCTGAACGGTGCGTTTGCAACCCGGTCGGCATATCGCCCATGATGCACGGCAAAGGGGCCGGCATCGGCTTGCAACAGGCGGTCCAAGCGCTTTACGGAGCGAAGGCGCCCGTTGCCGGCGCGTCCGGCGTCTCGCCGCCTGAATCCCCTGCCATGCGCCGATCGAGCGGCGTCCGGAAGCTATGTCCCACCGCCTTTTCATCGGCATCCGCCCACCCGCCGCCATCCGCGACGCGCTGATCGATCTGATGGAGGGTGTCGACGGCGCACGCTGGCAGGACGAGGACCAGCTGCACCTGACACTGCGTTTCATCGGGGAAGTCGACAGCCACCAGGCGGACGAGCTGGCCGGGCGCCTGCACGCGGCGAACTGCCCGTCGCCGGAGCTGACAGTCCGTGGTGTCGGAACCTTCGCCAAGAAGGGCCGGGCACACACTTTGTGGGCGGGGATCGAGAACAGTCCCGAACTCCAGCGCCTGCAACGGCGCGTCGAGCGGTATTGCGTGAACGCGGGGCTCGAGCCCGAACGCCGCAAATACCACCCCCATATCACGCTTGCGCGGCTCAATCGGTCGACCGGGCCGCTCGATCCCTTTCTCCTGCGCCATCAAGGGCTACGCCTTGGCCCCTGGCAGGTGGAAGACTATATTCTCTACGAAGCATTCCTGCGGCCCGAGGGCTCGTTTTACGAGCCTGTGGTCCGCTATCCACTCGAACCATGGCCATGAAGACCGCAACCCTTCCCTTGCTGGCGCTGTTCTCGCTCTCGCTTGCGGGCTGCGCACCCGATCAGCCGCCCGATGGCAAGCCGGACTGGCAGATGCTGGCCGATGCGGCGACACAGCCGGAAGATTGCCTGCTGCTGGTCTGGTCGAGCCAGGAAGAACGCCGCACGCAGTTCGACCGCGAGCACGATTTCGTCGATGGCGGCGCGATCTCCTGTTCCACCGGCACCAGCGCCAGCCAGTTCGACGCCGCGATCGCCGCCCTGCGCGACGCGGCGGCAAGCGGGAACAAGGCGCGCATTCTCGAGGAAATCGGCATTCCGCTGCTCTATATCGATGCGCAGGGGAACCGCCGCGAGATCGAGGATCGCGACGAGGTCGAAGCGGTGTTCGACGAAATCTTCGATCCCGCCATGCTCGACCTGCTGCAGCGGCTCGACCTGTCCGGCATGAGCGTCGCCAAGGATCAGGGCGGCTATTTCGGCCTCGGCGCAATCTGGCTGGTGGTGGACGAGGACGGAGGGCGCCCGCGGCTGATGACCGTCAATCGCCAGGCGCTCGACGAAGCGCTGGCCGCGGCACGCGACCAGGCCGAGCGGCACGACGGCGATGTCGTGCCCCTCGACGAAAAGCCTCGCTAAGTGGCCAGCGACACGATCGATCGCGGCGGTGATGCGCGATGGCGAGTTCGTGATCCGGCGATAGGACGAGTGCTTCGGAACACAATGCGTTTCTCCCGCATTCGACCAATGTAGGAAACGCGCCGACCGGCGACTTTGCAGCGCTTGCGCGCGCACGCGAAGCGGTCCAAGCGCGCACCCATTGTCGCATTCCTGCGCCCGGCGACCGTCCGGCGCATCAATCCTTAAGGGGAACATCATGAAGGCCCGCATTCTGGCCACCACCGCCGTAGCAGCTTTGTCCATTGTCACCGCAACGGGAAGCCCCGCCATGGCGCAAGACACCAACACCAGCGAATCGAACGAATGGGCGGCCGCCTATTTCGCCAACGACAGCACGCTGCCGTTCAAGGCACCGGACTTCGGCAAGATTTCGGAAGACGCCTATCTCCCGGCGTTCGAGACCGGCATGGCCATCCACAAGGGCGAAATTCAGGCGATCATCGACAACCCCGCCGCGCCCACATTCGAAAACACCATCGTTGCACTGGAAAAATCGGGTCGCATGCTCACCCGCGTGGCGCGCGTGTTCTTCGCGCTGACCGGCTCGAACACGACCGACCGGCTCGACGACATCAATACCGAAATCAGCCCCAAGCTGACCGCGCATGGCGATTCGATCACGCTCAATCCCGAACTCTTCGCCCGCGTGAAGGCGGTCTACGACAACCGCGCCTCGATGACGATGACGCGCGAAGACGCCAAGCTGCTCGAGGAGACCTACGAAGGCATGGTCCATGCCGGCGCGCTGCTGAGCGATGCCGAGCGCGAGCGGGTCAAGGCGATCAATTCCGAGCTGTCGACGCTGACCACCGAATTCAGCCAGCTCGCGCGTTCGGCGATGAACGACAATCCGGTGTTCTTCGACAGCCGCGAAGATCTCGCCGGCCTGTCGGACAGTGACATCCAGTCCGCTGCCGACCTCGCCGCCGAAAACGGCCAGCCGGGCAAATTCGCCATCGCGCTGCAGAACACCACGCAACAGCCCCTGCTCCCGACCATGGAAAACCGCGCCGCGCGCGAGAAGCTGTTCATGGCCAGCTATCACCGCGCCGACGGACAGATGGATGTCGACACGCGCATGCTGATCGCCAAGATCGCCACGCTGCGCGCCGAAAAGGCAGCGCTGTTCGGCGAGCCCGACTGGGCGAGCTATGCGATGTGGGACCGGATGGCGGAAAAGCCCGCCACCGCGCTCGGCTTCATGGAGCAGATGGTTCCCGCCCTCGCCGCCACGCAGCGCGCCGAGGCGGCCATGCTCAACGCAGCGATCGCCGCCGATGGCGGCGATTACGAAGTGAAGCCATGGGACTGGTATCGCTACGCCAACAAGATCAAGGCCGAACGCTACGATCTCGATGAAGATGCGGTGATGGAATATTTCGTGCTCGACAAGGTGCTCGAGGACGGCGTGTTCTTCATGGCCGAAGAGCTTTACGGCCTGACCTTCGAACGCCGCACCGACATACCCGTGTATCACCCCGACGTGTGGACCTACACCGTGTTCGACCGCGACGGCAGCGAACTCGGCCTGTTCTATTTCGACCCGTTCCAGCGCGCCTCCAAGCGCGGCGGTGCGTGGATGAGCAATTTCGTCGCGCAGAGCCACATGTGGGGCAACAAGCCGGTGATCTACAACGTGCTCAACATCCCCAAGGCGCCCGAAGGCGAGGTTCAGCTGGTGAGCTTCGACTGGGTCAACACCACCTTCCACGAATTCGGCCACGCGCTGCACGGTTTCTTCGCCAACCAGCGCTATGAGAGCCTCTCGGGCACCGCGACCGCGCGCGACTTCGTCGAATACCCCAGCCAGGTCCACGAAATGTGGGCGACCTGGCCGAGCGTGCTGTCGAACTATGCCAAGCACTACGAAACCGGCGAGACCATCCCCGACGAGATGATCGCCAAGATCGAGGAAGCGGCCAAGTTCAACCAGGGCTATGACTTCGGCGAGGTGGTCGAAGCCGCGCTGCTCGACATGAAGTGGAGCGCGCTGTCGCCCGAAGAGGCCGCCGCGATCGACACGCCGGAGAAGGTCGATGCCTTCGAACGCCGTTCGCTCGAAGAACTCGGCCTCGAGATCGACCTCGTGCCGCCGCGCTATCGCAGCACCTATTTCAACCACATCTTCAGCTCGCCCTCGGGTTATTCGGCCGGTTACTACAGCTATCTGTGGACCGAGATGCTCGATCGCGACAGCCGCAAGTGGTTCATCGAAAACGGCGGGATGACGCGCGAGAACGGCGATCATTACCGCGCCACCGTGCTCAGCCAGGGCGGCACGATGGATTACTTCAAGATGTTCGAAAATTTCGCCGGTCGCGAGCCCGACGTCACCCCGATGCTGGCCGCACGCGGCCTCATCCCGGGCGACGAGGCTCCCGACAGCGAAGTGTCCGACGGCGCGCTGCCCGCCAACGCGGCCGAGTAATCAGCCGCTCACCAGTGCCCGGTGGCCCGCTTCGCCGATCCACCGGACAGGCACTTTCCAGACGCGCTCGATCACCTGCCGGTCGAGCGCGTCTTCGCATGCGCCGTCGGCGGCGATGCGGCCATCATCGAGCACGATCGCGCGGTCGGCATGATTCATCGCATGCGCAAGATCGTGCAGAACGAGCACCACGCCCGCACCGCTTTCCGCCGCGCGCCGCAAATGGTGCAGCAGCGCGAGCTGGTGGCCGATATCGAGCGCGGCGAGCGGTTCGTCGGCAAGAATCCAGCGCGGCTCGCCCGCCAGCACCCGCGCGAGCAGGACGCGCGCGGTTTCGCCGCCCGACAGCGATTGCGCACGCCGCCCGGCCAAATGTTCGATATCGAGCGCCTCCAGCGCTGCATCGACCGGTTCGGCACGCCGGTCGCCATGCGGCATACGGCCCAGCTCGACGAGGCTGCGCACCGGGACATCCCACGCGATTTCATGCGCTTGCGGGAGATAGCCGATAGTCATTGCCCGGTCTCGTGGTGGCATTGCATCGAGCGCCGACCCTTCCATGGCAACCTCCCCGCTATCGGGATGGAGCAAGCCTGCGAGCGCCTCGAGCAGGCTCGACTTACCCGCCCCGTTGGGGCCGCAGATGGCGGTGATGCTGCCCGGTTCCAGCGTGAGCGAAACGCCCGAAAGGCGTTCGGCGATCGACAGCTCTTGCGCGGTCAGCCTCATACCAGCCCCCGGCGCATGCGCAGCAGCAACAGCAGGAAGAACGGCGCGCCCAGCAGGCTGAGCGCGATGCCCAGCCGCAGTTCGGTCACCAGCGGCAGCACGCGCACCACGCTGTCGGCGACGAGGACCAGCAAGGCCCCGGCAAGCGCGCTCGGCACGATCAATTGCGAAGGGCGCCGGTCGGTCAGCGGGCGCACGAGGTGCGGCACGATCAACCCGACAAAGCCGATGATCCCGGCGACCGCCACGCTCGCGCCGACGGTCAGACCGACCCCGGCGATCAGCAGCCAGAGCAGGAGGCGGGTGTCGACCCCGAGCGAGCGCGCCACCGGCTCGCCCAAAGTGAGCGCGTCGAGCGATGTCCCGCTGCGCCACAGCAGCGCTATCCCCAGCATTACCAGCGGGCCCGCGAGCCAGACTTCGCGCCAGCTACGGTCGGTCAGCGCACCGTTGAGCCACAGGACGATCTCGCTCATCGCAAAGGCATTGGGGGCCATGCTGATCGCGAGTGCGGTAAGCGCCCCGGCAAGGCTCGCCACCATCAGTCCGGCAAGCGTGAACAGCGCGATCCCGCCGGTCCGCCCCGCAATCGCGGCCAGCAGCGCCATAGCCCCGCCCGCGCCGACCAGCGCGAAGGCAGGCAGCAACCAGGGCGATATTGCATAGCCGAACCACAGCGCCGCCACCGCGCCCAGCGCCGCTCCGGGCGCGATCCCGAACAGGCCGGGATCGGCGAGCGGATTGCGCAGATAGCCCTGCATCGCCGCCCCCGCCGCTCCCAGCCCCGCGCCGACCACGATAGCCAACATGGCGCGCGGCAGGCGCAGCTCGGCGAGGATGATCGCGGCGTTTGGGGTCGTTGCCGGGTCGAGCCAGACGCGCCCCGCGAGCAGCGAGACCGGCAGGGCCAGAAGCAGCAGCGTTGCCAAGATGAGCGTCGCGCGGTTCACGATGCCGCCTCACGGATTTCGGCAAGCCGCTCGACTGCGCGGATGATCGTCGGCCCGCCGCAATAGAGCAGGCCGGTGTCGAAATGCTCGCGGCGCATATCGGGCAAGGCGTCCAGCACCGGATGGCGCTGGCCCGTCTGACTTCCGGCGACGAGGAGGACCCGCGGCGGCGCGGCGACCACGTCTTCCAGCGCGACATAATCGGCCTGCGAAAGCCCGCGAGAGGGAGCGACGTTCTCGAATCCGGTCCGCGCGAGAAGATCGCTCACCAGCGCCTGTTCGCCCGCCACGATCCCGCCCGGTTGCCAGAGCAGCACCTCGATCCGCTCGTCACCGGCAGGCCGCGCCTCGGCAAGCGCTTCTTCGACCGTGTCGACCAGCCGCTCGCCCGCAGCCGGATCCCCCGCAAGCGATGCGAGATCGCGGACCTGCTGCATGCTTGCCGCAACATCTCCCGCTATACCGAATGTGACCACCTCGATCCCCAGATCGGCGAAGGCCGCACGCGTGGCGGGCGCGAGGAAGCCGCCCGCCACGACCACATCGGGATCGAGCGCGAGCACTTCCTCCACCGTGCCTCCGGTCGCCGGGAAACGCGCGGCGGTGGCCATGTCCATCGAGCTGGAGCGCGGATCCTTGCTGTAATGCGAGATCGCCAGCAGCTGTCCAGGCGCCGTGACCTCGGCGAGCACCGCGTCGCTGCAGGGATTGAGACTGACGATGGTCGGCCGCTCGCCCCCGCCCCCTTCGCCGCCGACCCGCGCCGGTCCCTCGCCCGCGCAGCCGGCGAGCAGCAGGAGCAACGCGGACATCAGGGGTTTCACATCCGTGCCCTCACGCCGAGGAAGGCGCCGCGACCGGGCGAATTATAGCCCGCGACGCTCTGGTAATCGCTGTCGAACACATTCTCGACGCGACCGTAGATCTCGACCGCTTCGGAAAGCGGCATGGCGGCGCGCAGGTCGAACACTTCGTAGCCGTCGAGCCGGGTCGTATTGGCCGCATTGTCGAAGCTCGCCCCGACCAGCCGCAGATCGGCACCGAGCTTGAGGCCGAACGGAGCCTCGTAATCGGCGAACAGCGTGGCGAGATGCTTCGCCCGGCGTGCGAGTTGCAGGCCGGTGGTGCGGTCTTCCGCATCGACATAGCTGTAGACGCCCGACAGGCGCAGACCCTCTGCAATGGCAAAGCCAGCTTCGGCCTCGATCCCCTGCGCGCGCGCAGGGGCCGTGTTGTCGTAGGTCCCGAAGGGGCGGTTGGTGCAGATGCCGCCCGTCACGCCGAAGCAGGAGACGAAGCCGATCAAATCCTCGCTATCGCGGCGAAAGGCGGTCAGCGCGAGATGCGTGCCGCGCCCCCGCTCGCCCTTCTCAACGCCGAGGTCGAAGCTGGTGCTTTCCTCGGGCTGCAGCGCCGTATTGCCGAAATTGGACAGCAGCTGGAACAGCGTCGGCGCCTTGAACCCTTCGCCCAGGCTCGCGCGCACGCGCCAGTCGCTGCCGAAGCCGTAGGAGATGTCGGCGCCGTAGCTTGCATTGCTGCCGAACAGCGAGTGGTCGTCGACGCGCGATCCGACATGCGCGGCGAAGCGGCCCATGACGAAGCCGAGCTGGACATAGGCGCCGAAGATGTCGGCCTCGCCATCGGGGCTGAAGCTGGCCGAATAGTCGGTCCATTCCTTGTCCGCCCCGAAGGCGACGGTGACCGGGCCGATCGCGCGATATTCGCCGCGCAGGCTGACGCGTTCGGAATGGCCGTCGGAAGCGAAGGAGGTGGAGCCGGTGGCATCGAGATTGTCGCGCGCAGTGTCCGACAGGCTGTAGGAACCCCGCAGCGTCAGATCGTTGCCGTACCAGGCGAAACCGACATCGCCCCAATGGCGGCGCGTTTCCTGCGTGTCGAGCGTATCGGCAAAGGCGAAAGTAGGCGGCGGGAAGCCGTCGAGATCGAGATCGCCCTCGCTCCAGTTGGCATGGGCGAAGAGTTCGAGATTGCTGGTCACGTCGACGAAGAGCTGGCCGCCCAGCGCGAGCTGCTCGAACCCGTCGCGCTCGGTGCCCGAAGCGGCGGTGGAGAAGCCGTCGGTCCGGTACCAGGAACCGGTAAGCCCGGCATAATATCCCTCACCGCTCACGCCGCCCGCCGCGCTGGTGAACAGCGTGTCGCGCGACCCGTATTCGACATTGCCGGCAAAGCCGGTTTCGCCGCGGGTGGAGATGTCGATCACCCCGCCGATCGCGTCCGAGCCCCAGATCGTGCTGTTCGACCCGCGCAGGATGTCGAATTTGGATGCGGTGCCGAGCAGCAGGTTGCCGAAATCGAACCCGCCACCGGGCGCTGCCGGATCGGCCACGCGCACACCGTCGACCAGCACCAGGAGCTGTTCCGAATTGGCGCCGCGCAGGTTCACCCCGGTGAAGCCGCCGACCCCGCCGTTGCGGCTGAGCGACAGGCCGGGCGTGCGGCGCAGCAAGCGCGCGGGATCGGCACCCTGGATGCTGTCGATCTCCTCGCGATCGACGATCGTCACGGCCTGGCCCGTAGTGACGATCGCAGTGCCCAGCCCGTTGGCGGTCACGGTGATCGTCGGCTCGCGATAATCGGCAATGACGATTTCGGTGTCGTCTGGGGTCGCTTCCCGAGTGGTCGCATCCTGCGCCTGGACGGCGGACGGAAACAGGGAAACGGATAGAAAAAGCAGATATTTACGCACAAAACCTCCCATCATGGACGAAATGCCGCCCATGACGGGAAGGTGCGGGATTGCGCCTTCCGCGTTTGCCATCGGTACACCCCGCCCGTGGCCGAACGACGGTCAAAGGCAGGTCTCCTGGCTCCCGGATCGACGCTGTCCCGCCGCCTTCCCGGACCTTGCAGGCCCAGTGGCATGTGGCGGGATCGCTCCCCGGTCACAGTTGCGGGGGCAGCGGAGGATTTCCCTGTCCGCCTCGCGGCGGCCTCGGGGCACCTCCTTCCCTCTTAGGGCCTGCATGAACAGGCCAACCCGTGACACGAGCGCCCGATTAGCCCGCGATGCCGCAATGCACAAGATGGGTCTTCGTTAAACATTGCAGTGCTATGGGCCGGCCTGCCAGAGTCCCGAAAAGGGATGGTGGCCCCATGCGCCTGTCGGCCAGGCGGCGAATGGGCTAGAATGCAGCGCCGATGGAAGGAAGCTTAGTGACCAGAAGGACGGCGGGATCCGGGCAGGCGAGACGCGCACGCGGCGCGCCGTCGGCAGGGTCGCGCCGCCGCAAATCCCGCCCGACCGATCGGCGGCAATGGGCGGCGCGCGGCGCGATTCTCGCGGCGGCGATTGCGCTTCCGACCGCTGCGGCGCAAGGCGAATGGTCCGAATTCAAGCTGGCCCTGGGCTTGGAAGACGAACGCGTTGCCCTTACCGCCATGCCCTTCGAGACGCCGGGCGAAAGCTTTCCCGGCTCGGCCTTCTATTATCTCGAAGATGCCCCGCGGCTCGCCACCGATCTGGCCGATCTGCGCGAGAGCGAAGGCACGCTGGAAACGGTAGAATTCGCCGAGAGCCATGGCGCGGGCGCGGCAGCGCAGGCGTTTCGCCAGGCCGGAAGCGGGCTCGACAAGGCGCGCGCGCTGCAATGCCTGTCGATGGCGGTCTATTACGAAGCTGCGAGCGAGAGTTACGCCGGCCAGCAGGCAGTCGCGCAGGTCGTGCTCAACCGCGTGGCGCATCCCGCCTATCCGGCAAGCATCTGCGGGGTCGTGTTCCAGGGATCGGAGCGGACCACCGGCTGTCAGTTCAGCTTTACTTGCGACGGGTCAATGCGGCGCACCCCGTCGCGTAGGGCCTGGGCCGCGGCGCAATCGGTCGCGCTCGCCGCGCTGGCGGGCGAGGTCTACGCACCCATTGGCCTCGCAACGCATTACCACACCAATTACGTGAACCCCTATTGGGCTGCGAGCCTCGATTTCATCGGCGCGATCGGCGCGCATCGCTTCTACCGCTGGAAGGGAGGCGCGGGAACGGCCGGGGCGTTCACCGACACCTATGCCGGCGGCGAGCCGCTCGCCGGGCCCAATATCCGCCGTGCCCAGGCCGAAGTTCCGGGGCCGGTACGTGCCGCCGCGCCCCCTTCGAATGCGGCAATCGCGGTCGGATCCAGCACCCAGGCCCCGGTCGGCGCGAGCGCTTCCGCACCGGACACGGACAATCTGCCGCAATCGGGCAGTGTCCGGGAAGAATATGCCAATTCCGGCAGGTGGATCGCCGAGCCGGGCAAGCGGTGATCCTCGCGTTCAAGGGGACGATTTCTTTACTTTCTCACAACCATGTCGCGGAAGAGATGCTTAGTCCGGACCCGCTAGGTGAAGATCGTCGCACACGAGCTTCACGAGGTCAGAAGCATGCCCCTCCATTTCGCCGCCGCCCGTTCAACCGCGCATTCGCCGATCGCCCGCGCGCTGGCGCGGAAGGCGCATGCCCGCGCGGCCAACGACAATGGCGATGCCGTGCAGATGCAGGCCGCGGCCTCGAGTTTCGACAACACGATGCGCGCGGCACTGCGACATTTCGCGGAACATGGCCTCGGTGCGGCTCGGGCGGCGCGGCAACAGGCGGAACAGGCGCATTTCACCGGTGATCGCGAAGGATATCGCTGGTGGCTCGGCGTGTGCCGCACGCTCGACCGGCGGCTTGCAGGCCAGCTCGAGGACAGGATCGCCATCGAGACGTTCCTGGCCCGCTAAGGCAGGGGGCTACGGCCGACCTGCTATTCTTTCGGAGCGCCCCGTTAACCAATCGATGATCGATCCGATCTATTGTTGCGCGTATGGACGGACGGAATAAGTCCCTGCGATGGAAACAATTTTTTGCGTGCGAGGCCGCGGCGGACCCGCTCAGCGAAAAAGCGCATACCGCGCTCGTCGGTTCACTATATCGTCGCCGGGCAGCGTTGGGGATCGGTGCGGTAACCTGTGCTCTCGCGAGCGCTGCGGTCGCCTTCATTTCGGACATCGTGCTGCTCTATGCGTTGACATCGCTGCTCAGCGTAATCGCCGTTTTCCGCATCCTCAATGCAAGCCGAGCGGCGGAAGGGCCCGAGGATGTCAGCCCGGTCAAGCTGGAATTGACCTATAGGCTCGGCGCATTCGCGTTCAGTCTCGTCCTCGGTCTCATCGCCGCCTCCGCCGTGGCGCTCGAGATCGATCCCATGGCGCAGGTCCTGATTATCTCGAATGCGATCGGCTATGGTATCGGCATCTGCGCCCACAATGCGGCGCGCCCCACGATCGCTTTCGGCCAGCTCACATTGGTGTGTTCGCCGATCGTGATCGCCGCTCTTTTCGAAGGGTCGGTCGCCGCCGCCTTCCTCGCGCTGACGATCGCCCTCCTCTTCCCCGCGATGTACTCGATCGTTTCTTCAATCTTCCGCGCCTTGCGCGATTCGCTGCAGGCCGCCGACCGCAGCGCCGCGCTGGCAGCCGAAATGGAAGTCATCGCAATGACCGATCCTGTTACCGGTCTTGCCAACCGGCCCGGATTGAACCGTCGCCTGCCCGAAGTGCTGGAGCAGGCCGAAGGGCTTTACCAGATCGCGCTCTTCTGGCTCGATCTGGACCGGTTCAAGGAAGTCAACGATCTCAAGGGCCACCAGGTCGGCGATGCCGTCCTGACCACGATCGGCCAGCGGCTGTCCAAGCTCGTCGAGGGGCGCGGCACCGTCGCCCGCTTTGCCGGCGACGAATTCGTGATTGCCGCCGCCGTGGAAAGCCGCCCCGGCGCCTCGCTCCTCGCCAGCCAGATCCTCGGCGAGGTGCGGCGTGCGATGCGGGTCGAGGGGGAGAGGATCGAGATGGATGCCTCGGTCGGGATCGCGCTGACGCCCGACGACGGCACGACAGCCGACGAACTGATGCGCCATGCCGATCTTGCGCTGTTCGAGGCCAAGGCGGTCGGTCGTTCCCAGGTCCGTTTCTTCGACCGGGCGATGACCGCCGACCTCAACCAGCGCCGCGAAATCGAAGCCGAACTGCGCCTCGCGCTCACACGTGAAGAGTTGACCGTCCATTACCAGCCGATCATCGATCTCGCGACGGGCCGCATTCGCTGTTTCGAAGCGCTGGCGCGCTGGACCCACCCGAAGCTCGGCGAGATTCGGCCCGACGTGTTCATTCCGATTGCCGAGGATTGCGGTGCCATCGTCTCGCTGGGCAACTGGCTCACCGGCGAAGCGGCGCGGGCCGCGGCAAGCTGGCCGAGCGACGTGCGCGTGGCGGTCAATCTTTCGCCGCTCCAGATCCGGGCGCCCGGTTCGGCGCTGGGCATCCTCAGGGCGATCCGCGAAGCGGGTCTGCCGCCCGAACGCCTCGAACTCGAGGTGACCGAAAACCTCTTTCTCGAAGACAGTCCGCACATCGCACTGTTCATCGAGGAATTGTCTCGGGCAGGCGTGCGTTTCGCGCTCGACGATTTCGGCGCGGGCTATTCCTCGCTCGGCTATATCAGCCAGTGGCCGTTCTCGAAGATCAAGGTCGATCGCAGCTTCGTCTCGGGCGCGCGCGCCGGGCGCAAGAGCGACGCGATCATCTATGCGGTGGCGCAGATGGGCCGGACGCTGGGGATCGAGATCGTGGCCGAAGGAATTGAAACGCGCAAGCAGGTCCGGCTGGTTCGTGCGGCGGGATGTACGCTCGGCCAGGGCTATCATTTCGGCCGCGCGGTCCCGAGCGAGATAGCAGCGCAGTTGCTGGCCGAGGAGCGGACCGCTGGCGCTGCCAGGCAGGCCCGTCTGCGGGCCGGTTGACGCAGCGCCCCTTGCACCCGGAACCGAATGCCGCACCATGCGTCGATGCGAGGCAAACGTCGAGTTTTCACCTATTTATTGCAATTGCGAACTATTTGCAAAGATAGTTCTTTCCCAGGGTCGATTGCCGGTTGCATTCGTCTGCGCGGCAGCCTAGGCCGCACGCGCAATCGACCGGGTGCCGTGCTTCCTTTGCGGGACACATGTAGCGCGGCCCAGCGACGGTCCGGGTATCATCACTGTCCCGCACGGCAGGAACAAGGACGCTACCCTCCATGGCACGCAAGAAGATCGCCCTCATCGGCTCCGGTATGATCGGAGGCACCCTCGCCCACCTCGCGGCGAAGAAGGAAATGGGCGACATCGTCCTGTTCGACATCGCCGAAGGCATGCCGCAGGGCAAGGCGCTCGACCTGTCGCAGTGCGGTCCGATCGAAGGCTTCGACGCCAAGATCACCGGTTCGAACGACTATGCCGACATCGCCGGCGCCGACGTGGTGATCGTCACCGCCGGCGTGCCCCGCAAGCCCGGCATGAGCCGCGACGATTTGCTCGGCATCAACCTCAAGGTGATGAAAGCGGTCGGCGAAGGCATCAAGAACAACTGCCCCGACGCCTTCGTGATCTGCATCACCAACCCGCTCGACGCGATGGTCTGGGCGCTGCGCGAGTTTAGCGGCCTGCCGCACAACAAGGTCGTCGGCATGGCCGGCGTGCTCGACAGCGCGCGTTTCGCTACCTTCCTCGCCTGGGAATTCGACGTGTCGGTCAAGGACGTGAACGCCTTCGTGCTGGGCGGCCATGGCGACACGATGGTCCCGGTCCTGTCTTATTCGACGATCAACGGCATCCCGGTTAAGGACATGGCCAAGATCAAGGGCGTGTCCGAAGATCGTCTCGACGAAATCGTCAAGCGCACCCGCGCTGGCGGCGGCGAGATCGTGAAGCTGCTCGGCAACGGCTCGGCCTACTACGCGCCCGCCACCAGCGCGATTGCCATGGCAGAAGCCTATCTCGGCGACCAGAAGCGCATCCTGCCCTGCGCCAGCTACGTCGAAGGCAAGTATGGCCTCGACGGCCTCTACGTGGGCGTCCCCACCGTGCTCGGCGCGGACGGCACCGAGGATGTCATCGAGATCGAGCTGTCGGACGAAGAGAAGAGCAACCTCAAGGTCTCGACCGATGCGGTCGAGGAACTGCTCGAGGCCTGCAAGGGTCTGGATAGCTCGCTGGGGTGAAGGCTCTTGGCTCCTTCCTCCTTGGATCCGGAGTGTTCGGAATGAGCGCATCTGCTTCTGCACAGGACTACCCATTCGAGGAATGGGCGGGCCTGTGGCAAAGAACCTGCGGATCACTCGACACTGCCTATTCGGTGATCGACGATCCGGATGCGCATGGTTGGAGAAATGCGGACGCCGACACGGACGAGCCGGCTGCTCGAATAATCGAAACCGCGATCATGAGCGCAGAAGCCAGCGCAGAAGATGCGACGCTTACCGGTCTCTACGTACTGAGGCAGTCGGCCAGGGGCGAGAGGGCGTTAGCAGCATTCCAAGAAATGCAATTTGTTGATGAACCGTACAGCTATCTTCTCGCTTGCACTGTCTACGATACAAACGCTCCTGCAATGAGCATTGACGAGCTTGCACGACTTTCTTCGGAGCGGCCAATCACGGATATCTCTGCGAACGGTCTCAACGTGATTGAGTGGCCCGGAGGTGCTGACGGGTCCGGCCGCATCAAGATGACTGCTGGCAGCATCCCGCAAGATCATCCGGGCGCCGCGCTTCTGCAAAGTGGTCTCGTCCTAAAGACACAATACGTTTTCTCGGAGACATCTGAATGAGCATCCTCGTAAACAAGAACACCAAGGTCATCACCCAGGGGATGACCGGCGACACAGGCACCTTCCACACGCAGCAGGCGCTGGCCTACGGCACACAGATGGTCGCTGGCGTGACCCCCGGAAAGGGCGGTACGACGCATATCGGCCTGCCGGTCTACAACACCGTGTCCGAAGCCAAGGCCGAAACCGGTGCGACCGCTTCTTGCATTTACGTTCCGCCGCCCTTCGCGGCGGATTCGATCCTCGAGGCGATCGATGCCGAGATGGAACTGATCGTCGCGATCACCGAAGGCATCCCCGTGCTCGACATGGTCCGCGTGAAGCGCGCTTTGGAAGGCTCGAAGTCGCGCCTGATCGGCCCGAACTGCCCCGGCGTGCTGACCCCCGGCGAATGCAAGATCGGCATCATGCCCGGCAGCATCTTCAAGAAGGGCAGTGTCGGCGTCGTCTCGCGCTCGGGCACTCTGACCTATGAAGCCGTCCACCAGACCACGCAGGTCGGCCTCGGCCAGACCACCGCGGTCGGCATCGGCGGCGATCCCGTGAACGGCACCAATTTCATCGACGTGCTCGACCTCTTCCTCGACGACGAGGACACCAAGTCGATCATCATGATCGGCGAGATCGGTGGCTCGGCGGAAGAAGAAGCGGCCGAATTTATCAAGCAGGAAGCCGCCAAGGGGCGTTCGAAGCCGACCGTCGGCTTCATCGCCGGCCGCACCGCGCCTCCGGGCCGCCGCATGGGCCACGCCGGTGCGATCGTCTCGGGCGGCCAGGGCGGCGCCGACGACAAGATCGCCGCGATGGAGGCTGCGGGCATCCGCGTCTCGCCCTCGCCCAGCGAACTCGGCACCACGCTCGATGCGATGCTGAAGGAGATGGCGTGACGAAAGACCATGAGTCCCAGCGCAGGCTGGGACCTCCCTCGGCCTCTTAGGAGATTGACGGAGTCCCCACCTTGCGTTGGGGATCATGTTCGGAGGAACGGTTGAAGACTGGTTTCGTCTATATCCTGACGAACCGAAAGGACGGAGTGCTCTATATCGGCGTAACCAATGACTTGGCGACACGCATCGAGCAGCATTGCTCCGGCGCGGTTTCCAGCTTCACGAAGAAGTATCAGCGTCATCGGCTCGTCTGGCTCGAGCAGTTCGAGAATATTCATGACGCCCGCGAAGTCGAAAGGCGGATGAAAGCATGGAAGCGCGGATGGAAGATAAGGCGCATAGAAGAGATGAACCCGGATTGGGACGATCTTGCGCTGCGTCTTTAGGTCGCGCCAACCCGAAGGAGGCCCCAGCCTGCGCTGGGGCTCATGAGTGACGTAACGATGGGTAACGAAAGCCACGATTTCCTGCCCGAGATGGGCGACCAGGACGGCCCGCAGCAGGGTCCGAGCTGGGGCAACCCCAACTGGCTGGCCGAAGTGGTCGACAGCGGCGCCGACCTGACCGCTGCGCTCGACCCGACGCAGATGCGCGTGGCCATCGCGCAGGCGGCGGAAAAGGCGGGCAAGGCGCTCGATCCCAAGGCCATCGAGCAGGCCGCCGACGATTCGATCCGCGCCATGCTGCTGGTGCGTCTCTACCGTGTGCGCGGCCATCTCGCCGCCAATCTCGACCCGCTCGGCCTGTCGAACCGCGACGTACCCGAAGACCTGACGCTCGAATGGCATGGCTTTGCCGAGCAGGAAGACAAGGAAGTCTACGTCGGCGGCGTGTTCGGTTTCGAATGGGTCACGGTGCGCGAACTCTACCGCGTGCTGCGCGAGACCTATTGCGGCAATGTCGGGCTCGAATACATGCATATCTCGGACACGGAGGAGCGCCGCTTCCTCCAGGACAAGTTCGAGACGCCCGAGGACACGATCCAGTTCACTCCGGAAGGCAAGCGCGCGATCCTCGCCTCGGTGATCCGCGGCGAGCAGTACGAAGCCTTCCTCGGCAAGAAATACGTCGGCACCAAGCGGTTCGGTCTCGATGGCGGCGAATCGATGATCCCCGCGCTCGAGGCGGTGATCAAATATGGCGGCCAGCTCGGCGTGCGCGAGATCATCTACGGCATGGCCCACCGCGGCCGACTCAACGTCCTCGCCAACGTGATGGGCAAGCCCTACAAGGTCATCTTCCACGAATTCTCGGGCGGCAGCGCCAATCCCGACGATGTCGGCGGTTCGGGCGATGTGAAATACCATCTCGGCACCAGCACCGACCGCGAATTCGACGGCATCAACGTGCATATGTCGCTGGTCCCCAACCCCAGCCATCTCGAGGCGGTGAACCCCGTCGTGCTCGGAAAATCCAGGGCGCAGCAGGCGATCCGCGACGATCTGAAGCAGCACGAGCAGGTCCTGCCCGTCCTCCTCCACGGCGATGCGGCCTTTGCCGGCCAGGGCATCGTGTGGGAATGCCTCGGCTTCTCGGGCGTGCGCGGCTACAACACCGGCGGCTGCCTGCACTTCGTCATCAACAACCAGATCGGCTTCACGACGAGCCCGCAGTTCGCGCGTTCGTCGCCCTATCCCAGCGATGTGGCCAAGGGCGTCCAGGCGCCGATCCTCCACGTCAATGGCGACGATCCCGAAGCGGTGACCTTCGCCTGCAAGCTGGCGATCGAATACCGCCAGACCTTCGGCCGCGACATCGTGATCGACATGTGGTGCTATCGCCGCTTCGGTCACAATGAGGGCGACGAGCCCAAGTTCACCCAGCCGCTGATGTATGACGAAATCCGCCAGCACCCCAAGGTGAGCAAGATCTACACGGCGCGCCTCGAGGAAGAGGGGGTGATCGAAAAAGGCTATGCCGACGATCTGACCGCCGAGTTCACCGAACTGCTCGAACAGGAATTCGCGGCCGCCAAAGATTACAAGCCCGACCAGGCCGACTGGTTCGGGGGCCGCTGGTCGGGCATGAACAAGCCTGCCGATCCCGAAACCGCGCGCCGCAATGTCGAAACGGCGATCGAGAAGAAGCTGTTCGACAGCCTCGGTCGCACGCTGACCTCGGTTCCCGACGACCTTACGATCCACAAGACCCTGGGCCGCGTGCTCAAGGCCAAGGAAGACATGTTCGCCAAGGGCAAAGGGTTCGACTGGGCCACCGCGGAGGCGCTGGCGTTCGGGAGCCTCGTCACCGAAGGCTTCGGCGTGCGGCTGTCGGGCCAGGATTCGGGACGCGGCACCTTCAGCCAGCGCCATGCCGTCTGGGTCGACCAGAAGGACGAGCGCAAATACATCCCGCTGACCACGCTGCCGCATGGCAAGTTCGAAGTCTATGACAGCCCCTTGAGCGAATACGGCGTGCTCGGCTTCGAGTACGGTTTCGCCATGGCCGATCCGAAGAGCCTGGTGATGTGGGAGGCGCAGTTCGGCGATTTCGCCAATGGCGCGCAGATCATGATCGACCAGTTCATCGCCGCAGGCGAGGTCAAGTGGCTGCGCGCCAACGGCCTCGTGCTGCTGCTGCCGCATGGCTATGAAGGCCAGGGTCCCGAGCACAGCTCTGCCCGCCTCGAACGCTTCCTGCAGCTTTGCGCGAATGACAATATCCAGGTGCTCAACATCACCACGCCGGCGAACTACTTCCACGTGCTTCGCCGCCAGATGCTGCGCAGTTTCCGCAAGCCGATGGTCATCATGACGCCCAAGTCGTTGCTGCGCCATCCGCTGGCCAAATCGAGCGCCGAAGAATTCATGGGCGATCACCACTTCATGCGGATCAAGTCCGACATGACCGAGATTGCCGACGAGAAGGTGAAGCGCCTCGTGCTGTGCAGCGGCAAGGTCGCCTACGATCTGATGCAGCGCCGCGACGAAGCTGGCTTGGAAGACGTCTCGATCGTGCGGATCGAGCAGATCTACCCCTTCCCGGGCGAACCGCTGGCGGTGCGCCTCGAACGCATGAGCAATCTCGAAACCGTGGTCTGGTGCCAGGAAGAGCCGAAGAACAATGGAGCCTGGTTCTTCGTCGACCGCCTGATCGAGGAATCGCTTACCGCCGCGGGCAAGGATGGCATGCGCCCCTGCTACGCCGGGCGCGAAGTCGCCGCCTCGCCCGCCACGGGCTATGCCAGCCGCCACCAGGTGCAGCAGGAAGCTCTCGTCAACATCGCGCTGGGCCTGAACGGGTCCGACCCCAAAGTCCGCAGCGACTGCAACTGATCCAAGAAGGCCGAAGGAACCACAACACATGGCCACCGAAGTCAAAGTCCCAACATTGGGCGAGTCGGTCACCGAAGCGACCGTCGGCGAATTGCTCAAGAACGTCGGCGATGCCGTCGCGGTCGACGAGCCGCTAATCAGCCTGGAGACCGACAAGGTAGCGGTCGAGGCGCCCTCGCCCGTCGCCGGTGTGATCAAGGAGATCAAGGTCGAGGTCGGCGACACGGTCGAGGTCGATGCGGTGATCGCGATCGTCGAGGAAGGCGCCGCACCCGCCGCCAAGGGCGACGAAGCCGGCCGCGCCAAGGAAGAGCGCGAAGAGGGCAAGGACGAGCGCGCTGCCGCGCCGGCATCCGCAGCCTCCTCCGACGCCTCGCAGACGCTCTCGCCCGCGGTACGCCGCGCCGTGCTCGAACACGGGGTCGATCCGTCGACCATCAAGGGTACCGGCAAGGACGGACGCCTGACGAAGGAAGACGTAATCGCCGCGGCGCAGGCCAAGAAGTCGGGCGGCTCGGCTCCGGCTGCAAGCTCGGCAGCCCCCGCCGCAAGCGCCGGCGAGCGCCGCGAGGAACGCGTCAAGATGACGCGCATGCGCCAGACCATCGCCAAGCGGCTGAAGGGCGCGCAGGAAAACGCCGCGCTGCTCACCACCTTCAACGACGTCGACATGTCGGCCGTCATGGAAGCGCGCGCGAAGTACAAGGATTTGTTCGCCAAGAAGCACGACATCCGTCTCGGCTTCATGGGCTTCTTCGCCAAGGCCGCCTGCCTTGCGCTGAAGGACGTGCCGGCGGTGAACGCCTATATCGAGGGCGACGAGATCGTCTATCATGACTACGTCGATATCTCGGTTGCGGTGTCGGCACCCAACGGCCTCGTGGTCCCGGTCATCCGCGATGCCCAGGACAAGGGCTTCGCCCGCATCGAAAAGGACATTGCCGACTTCGGCAAGCGCGCCAAGGAAGGCACGCTGACGATGGAAGACATGAAGGGCGGCACCTTCACGATCTCCAATGGCGGTGTGTTCGGATCGCTGATGTCGACCCCGATCATCAACCCGCCGCAGAGCGCTGTGCTCGGCCTACACCGGATCGAGGACCGCCCGGTCGTGGTCGATGGCGAGATCGTCATCCGCCCGATGATGTATATCGCGCTCAGCTACGACCACCGCCTGATCGACGGCCGCGAAGCGGTGACCGCCCTCAAGATCATCAAGGAAGCGATCGAAGATCCGACCCGGATGCTGATCGACCTCTAGGAACCCGCCGGGGAGCTTTTCCATGCCGTTTCGACCGCAATTCCTCGCTCTGCCGCTTGCCGCCGTCTCGCTCGGCGCATGCGATGTCGCCACCGAAATGGCCGGCGATGCGATCAAGGGCGAGATCCGCACGCAATTCGTCCAGCAATGCGAACAGATCGCCAGCGACAATGGATTTGCGAGCGAGCTGGTGGCGCCTGCCTGCGAATGCAGCGCCGACAAATTCTCCGCCGATGCGGCGGATGGCGAGCTCGAAATCAATCGGGATCGCATCGAAGAAGTTCTGAAAACATGTGTGCAGGCGCAGCCGGGCGAACCGGCAGGCGAGCCTGCGGAGGCAATCAATGGCTGATCAGAATTACGACTACGACGTCCTCGTCATCGGCGCCGGCCCGGGTGGCTATGTCGCCGCGATCCGCGCGGCGCAGCTGGGGCTGAAGACCGCATGCGCGGAAAGCCGCGAGACGCTGGGCGGAACCTGCCTCAACGTGGGTTGCATCCCTTCCAAGGCGATGTTGCATGCGTCCGAATACTTCGACGCCGCATCGAGCGGCAAGATGGCCGACATGGGCATCGAGGTCGCGCCCAAGCTCAATCTCGAGACAATGCACGCCCAGCGCCGCGATGCGGTGAAGGGGCTGACAGGTGGAATCGAGCTCTTGTTCAAGAAGAACAAGATCGACTGGAAGAAGGGTCTCGCGACCTTCCAGGACGCCCACACGGTCAAGGTCGGCGACGAGACGGTCACCGCCAAGGACGTGATCATCGCCACCGGTTCCTCGGTCACTCCGCTGCCAGGCGTCGAGGTCGATAACGATAAGCATGTGGTAGTCGATTCCACCGGCGCGCTCGAACTGCCCAAGGTGCCGAAGAAAATGGTCGTCATCGGCGGCGGCGTGATCGGGCTGGAACTCGGCTCGGTCTGGAACCGGCTCGGCGCGGAAGTGGTCGTGGTCGAATTCCTTGACAAGCTGCTGCCCGGCATGGACGACGATGTGCGCAAGGAAGCGGCCAAGATCTTCAAGAAGCAGGGCATGGAACTGCGCCTGTCGACCAAGGTCACCGGCTGCACCGTCAAGGGCAAAAAAGCCACTCTGACACTCGAACCCAGCGCCGGCGGCGACGAGGAAACGCTCGAAGCCGATTGCGTGCTGGTCTCGATCGGCCGCCGCCCGAACACCGAGGGCCTCGGCCTGGAAAACATCGGGCTTGAGGTCAACCAGCGCGGCCAGATCGAAATCGATCACGATTTCCGCACCGCGGTCGACGGCGTCTGGGCCATCGGCGATTGCGTCCCCGGTCCGATGCTCGCGCACAAGGCCGAAGATGAAGGCATTGCCTGCGCCGAAAATGTCGCGGGCCAGACCGGCATCGTCAATCACGATATCATTCCGGGCGTGGTCTACACCTGGCCCGAATTCGCAGGCGTCGGCCTGACCACCGAAGAAGCCATCGAGAAGATGGGCGGCGACAAGACCAAGGTAAAGGTCGGCAAGTTCCCGATGCTTGCCAACAGCCGGGCGAAAACCAACCATGAGCCCTTCGGCTTCGTGAAAGTTATCGCCGAGGCCGAGACCGACCGCGTATTGGGCGTCTGGGCCATCGCCAGCGTCGCCGGAACGATGATCGCGCAGGCCGCCCAGGCGATGGAATTCGGCGCCACCAGCGAGGACATCGCCTATACCTGCCACGCTCACCCGACGCATTCCGAAGCGATCAAGGAAGCGGCCATGGCGGTCCAGGGCAAGCCGATCCACATCTAACGTGACGATGACGGCGGGCCTCTACGAAACCGACGGGGCCCGCTGAATGCGCGGGCGCAGCCTTGCCCTCATAGCGATCGCAATCCCCGTCCTCGCCGGGATCGCGTATCTCTGGATGATGGCGGCGCCGCTGGCGTATTGGGTGATCAATGCGGCGGCGATGGGTCTGGCGGCGGCTCTCGTTCTCACGGTCCCGGCACTCCAGACTGCCAAGGCGCGCCACATCCTTGCGGTCGTTCTCATCGCACTGCTCTTCGTGCCACTCCTCTTCGGGCCGCACGTCAACGGGATCGCGCGCTGGCTGCCGCTTGGCCCTTTCGCCCTGCATGCGGGCGCGCTGTTTGTCCCTTCCATCGTCGTACTCGCCGCGCGGGACGAGGACTTCGCGCCGCCGATCCTGCTCGCTGCGCTGTTGGCTGCCTCGCTCCAGCCCGATGCGGCAACCGGCCTCGCGGTAATGCTGGCGGCCGTCGGGCTCTACAATGCGCGCGGCGACTGGCGGCTGGTACCGGTGGCGGGGATCGCGTTCTTCGCGAGCCTGGTTGCAGGATTGCGAGGAGAATTGCCCGCTCAGCCCTTCGTCGAGCGCGTGCTGGTAAGCCTGGCCTTCGACCAACCGCTCGCGGCGCTGGGGCTCGCCCTGGCGCTGTTGGCATCCTTCTTTCTGATGGCGCATGGCATCCGCACGGAAAAGGCGGTTCGGCACACTCTGGCCGGTTGCCTGTTCGGCTTTTCGCTCGCGGCGGTGGTCTCCAATTATCCAAGCATCCTCATCGGCTATGGAGCGGCTCCGATCCTCGGCTTCGGCCTTGCCATCGGACTGGCAGTTGCCGGGGCTCGATCGACTACGACGGGTCTGGAAGAAAACTGACAATCGATCGCGGGTTTCTTGGTGTCACTTCACGAGTTCGCATGGCCCTTTAAGGCACCTGAAGATACCCGCCGACCGGGGCCGACCCATTCAGGGCGCACTTCGTCGACAAGCAGCTCGACCCCGCGGTGGGTAGGAAATGGGACATTCCCGTTCAGGCTATCCGCTTCTGTCGATGCGAATCAAAGAAGTCGACCGCAATCGGTCCGGCCAAGAGTGCGATTGACCGCGCCCTGCTAGTCCGACATTCCTTCCGCCGAGGGGGGAAGTCGATGAGCTATCCGAAGCTGACGAAAAAACCGGGCGCAATCGAGACTGCGGCAGCAATCCGAAAAGGCGAGCTGTCGCCGCTCGAAGCGGTCGAGGCGGTGATTGCCCGGATCGAGCGTCTCGATGCGCATATCAATGCCGTGGTGGTCACCGATTTCGACCGCGCTCGAGACCGCGCAAGGCAGATGACGGACCAGCAGAGAGGCGAAGACCAGCCGCTGTTCGGCGTGCCGATGACGATCAAGGAAAGCTTCGACATTGAGGGCCTGCCGACCTGCTGGGGGCACGAGGAATATGCCGACAACATCGCCCAACGCGATGCGAAAGTCGTGCGCCAGCTGAAGGCTGCGGGTGCGATCTTCCTCGGCAAGACCAATATCCCGCCCGACCTTGCCGACTGGCAATCGAACAATCCGGTCTATGGCCGTACCAACAATCCGCACGATCACGAGCGCTCGCCCGGCGGTTCGTCGGGCGGGTCGGCCGCCGCAGTCGCCAGTGGCATGGTGCCCTGCGAATACGGCACCGATATCGGCGGATCGGTTCGCGTACCCGCGCATTTCTGCGGTATCTGGGGGCATAAGAGCAGCTGGGGCCTAGTGTCGAAACAGGGGCACGATCATCCGCTGATGGCGGGCCGCGATGCGCATGACGGCGCGCTGTCG
This sequence comes from Erythrobacter sp. AP23, assembly GCF_001542855.1. GTDB lineage: Bacteria > Pseudomonadota > Alphaproteobacteria > Sphingomonadales > Sphingomonadaceae > Qipengyuania. The sequence continues at coordinate 833,345 of NZ_LNBY01000001.1, forward strand.
ATCGCCGGTCCGCTGGCCCGCAATGCTGCCGACCTGCGCCTGCTGCTCGGGCTGACGCAGACCATCCCGCTGACTGCAACGGACAAACCGCTGAAGCACTGCCGCTTGCTCGCGCTGGTCGATCACCCGTCCTGCCCGACCGACGACGCCGTGCGGGCACCCATCGAGGCTGCCCTCGCCGAAATCGAGAAAGCAGGGGTGAGAGTGGACCGCACGAGCGATCTCGTCCCCGACCTCGAGGCCCAACAGGCCGACTATATGCGGATGCTCAATGTCGCCATGGCGCGCGGAATGCCGGGACCCAATGGCAAGCGCGCCAGCGCGACCGACTGGTTCGACATGCTCGACACGCAGGCGCGCAATGAAAACGCCTGGGCAGAGTTGTTCGAGACCTACGATTTCATGCTCACCCCGCCCGCGCCCGTCCTCGCCGTGCCGCATCGCGAAGGCCGCATCTTCGACGGGACGGTGACCATCAATGGCGGTGAGCAGCCGGGTGGCAGCACGCTGTGCTGGGCGGGCCTCGCGACATTCCCTAACCTCCCCGCGACGGTCTTGCCTGTGGGCGAAACGGGTGGCCTGCCTTGCGGCATGCAGGTCATATCGCGCAGGTGGGCGGACCTCGATTGCATCGCCGCGGCAGAAGCGATCGGACAGATCCTCCACGGCTAGGGAGCCACGACGTCAATGGGCAATCAGCGCGTCATGCAACGCTTTGCCAAATGGCATATCTGGCTGGGGTGGCTGGTCGGTTTCCCGATCCTGATGTGGACGGTCACCGGCCTCGTCATGGTCGCCAAGCCGATCGAAGAAGTGCGCGGCAACCACCTGCGCATGGACGTGCCTGAACGCGCGCTGCCCGCCGATACCGAAATTGCGGTCTCGCTGCCCGCCGAAAGCACCCGGCCGGTGCGCTCGGTCACCACGCAGGTCGAACGCGGCGAGACGATCACGCGGATCGCCTATATGGACGGGACAACCCAGCGCTTCCGTCCCGATGGCAGCCCCATGGGCCCGCTGAGCGAGGTCGAGGCGCGGCTGATCGTCGCCGAGGGCATCGTCGGTGGCGAAGCCGTGGCGGGGACGGCGCGGTTCGACGCCGATGACGTGCCGTTCGATTTCCGCCGCCCGATGCCCGTCTGGCAGGTTGCACTTGCCGATGGCACGCACGTCTATGTCGGCACCGAAACCGGACGCATCGAGGCCGTGCGCACGCAATGGTGGCGCACCTTCGACTTCGTCTGGGGTCTGCATATCATGGACCTGCAGACCCGCGAGGACACGAGCCACCCGATCCTGATCCTGTTCGCCATATTGTCGGTGATCGGCGCGCTGTTCGGCTGCATCCTGATGTTCCGCCGCCGCAAAACGCGCGTCGTGCCGAAGTGAACCCGGCGGTCCTCACACCCGTCCTCGACTGGCTCGACCTTGCCGGCGTGGCGATCTTCGCGCTGACCGGCGCGCTGGTCGCGGCGAAGGAGAAGCAGACTTTCGTCACGCTGGCCTTCTTCGCGCTGGTTACCGGCGTCGGGGGTGGCACGGTGCGCGACCTGCTGATCGGCGCGCCGGTGTTCTGGATCCACGATGCCTGGGTGGCGGGCGTGTGCCTGGGCGTCGCGCTATTCGCCTGGTTCACACCCACGCGCTGGTGGGAGGGCCGCTTCCTGTCGATCGCCGACGGGCTGGGTCTCGCCGCCTATGCCGTGCTGGGCGCCGCCAAGGCGCTCGAATACGGACTGCCGCCGGTGCCCGCCGCCCTGATGGGCGTCATCACGGGCTGCGTGGGCGGGATTATCCGCGACGTCGTCGCCGGGCGACCGTCGATCCTGATGCGTCCCGAACTCTATGTGACCGCAGCAGCGCTTTCGGCCAGCCTGACCGTTCTAGGCGAGTTTGCCGGGATCATGCGCGAATGGGTCTGGGTCGGCGCGACGGCTGCGGGCTATGGCCTGCGGCTCGCCGCGATCAGGTGGAATCTCGCCTTGCCCGCCTACGGCCGCGATTAACGGGGCGCGCCCTGATAGCCGGTGCCGTATTCGATATCGGCATCGATTGCGCCCTCGTCCTCGCCGGGCAGCGGCCCGCCGGGATAGGCGGGTTGAGCCGTCTCGCTGCGCGCACGGGCCGCCCGATAGACATCGTCGCCGTGCTGGCGGTCCGCTTCCGCTGTGTCCATCCCATAGGCCCCGGCGGTAGAACCCTCAGCGCCATAGCGCGTATTGCCCTGGCCATAATCGAGCGCCTCGATACGGCCGTCCTCTCCGATCGAGCAGGTGAAGCCCTGGCCGTCGAAAAGCGTGCCGGTAACGCTCCACCCGCGTGCGTTGCGATTGACCGTATCGACCGTTTCGACCCGCGCATTGCGCTCGATCTCATCGACGCACATCGTCACCGCGCGGTCGATCCCGCGCCCGTCGTCATAGCGATAATCGCCCCGGCGCGGCTGCGGATACCGCGTTTCGCGGCGCGGATAGCGATCGCGCGACTTCTCGGCGGCGCTGGCGATTGCGGCAATCCCGCCGATGATCAGGATGCCGGCCAGGATATCGCCTGCGCCAACACCGCGATGGCGATGATGACGATAGTGGCGGTAGCGACGGTGTTTGGCTGCAGTATCGTCGCCGGGAGCCCATGCCGGCGCGACATGGACAGCCGGCGGCACGCTTGGCGCGGGCAGTTCGGCGGCCTGGACCGGAGTGGCGGTGAGGGACAGCGCTGCGAACATGGCCGGCGCGGCTAAGAGCGATTGCTTGGACGGCATGGTCCGTTACCCCGTTTGGCGCACCCCCACCAAGGCGCATGACTGACAATCCCATACGTATAGGCGGTCCAGGCTAAATCCTGCCTGAACCGCCCATGGCGTTCGGGTAATGTGGGGCTTAGAGCCCGCGGATACCGCGGAAATCGACCCCTGCGACGCGGCCACGCTCGATATAGCAGGTGAACCTGCCGCGATCGCGGTCGTGGTACCCGCGGTCGTAGCCGCCCCAGCGGTCATAACGGCCCCGGCGATCATAGCGGCTGTTGTAATAGCCACGCTGCCCCTCGACCACGATCCGACCCTTGACCCGCCAGCCGTAGCGCGTGTCGTCTACATCGCGGATATCGGTCACCTGGGCATAGCGATAGCCATAGCGGCGAGCGTCCCGCTGTGCCGCCCTGACGCAGCGCTTGACGGCCCTGCGCGGATTGCCGCGGCGCGCATAGTGATGGCGACGATAGTCGCGCCCGTCGCGGTAATAGCGACCATCACGATAGTAGCGCCCGCCGCGGTAATAATCGCGATCCTTGCTGGCCGCGCTCGCAATGGCAGCAATGCCACCGATGATCACGGCACCGGCGATAACGTCGCCGACGGAAATTCCATCGCCGCCGCGGTCGCCGGCCTGCGCCGGGGTGGCTCCGGCCAGCGCCATCGCGCCGACTGCAGCCGTTGCGATCCCACCTTTCGCGAACGTCTTGGGAAATAGTTTCATCTCGAGGTCCTCCTCATCGAGGCCGCGGCGGGACTGCCCCGGCTGTGAGAAGCGTTCTAGACGAGGCGCCGTGAGGTCACGCTGAACTTGGGTTACAGGAATTGTTCAGTTTAAGGGATACTTTTCTGAACATCTATTCTGCAAGGCTTTCAAGCACATCGCGCGTGAAACCGGCGATATCGAAGCGGTGGCCGGCGGGATCCTCGCCTCGGCGGACGATGACCGTATTCAGGCTCGGGACGATCACGATGAATTGCCCGCGATTGCCCATGGCGGCGAATGTGTCGGGGGGAATGCCCTCGGACTTGTCGAACAGCCAGAAGCCCGCACCATAGCCGAAGGGACCATCGGGCTGCGGCCCGGATGGGGAGGACACATACTCCACCCAGCCTTCGGGCAGGATGCGCTCGCCCGAGGGCAGCACGCCATCGTCGAGATAGAGCCGCCCGAGTCTCGCCAAATCGCGCGCGGTCGACCAGACCTGGCTGGAGAGGATGTAATCGCCGCGCCAGTCGGTCTCGGCGACGGTGTCGTGCATTCCGATCCGTGCGAAGACTTGGGCCGGCGACTGTGCTTCGAACGCGCTCTCGATCGCCTTCACCGCGGCGAGCGTATCGTTGTTGGCATAGCGGAACACGGTGCCTGGTGCATTGACCAGCGGCCAGTGCATGGCCGTCTCCGCCACGCTCGACCCACCGTAGTAGAGTGGATTGGTTCGGTTGCCCGCCGTGTCCGAGAATCGGCCCGAGGCCATCCGCAGCAGGTGGTCGATGGTTATTGCTCGCCTGCGGTCGTTGGGCGCGACCGCGAGACCGGCGCTGCGGTCCACCTCCGCCTGCCCGTGATGAACCGCGCCACCGACCAACGTCGCAGCGATGCTCTTCGCGACCGACCACGTGCGCTGCGGTACGGCGGGCCCGAAATCGGGCGCATATTGCTCGGCGAGTGTGCTGGCGCCTCGCTGGACCAATACCGCAGTGGTCCGCGTGCCTTCACCATGCGCTCCGTCAAAGGCGCGCGAGAGACTCTCGGCCAGTAGCCCGGTCGGCGGCACGACCGCGATATGCTCGCTCCCGGCATGTGGTCGCTTGGTCCGGATGGGATGCGGCGCCCCGCCGATTGGCATCTGCTGGCAACCACGGCGGGAATCGTGCACCGCAACGCGCGGCGGCATGTCGCCAGCCCATTCCACCGATACCTGGTTCAACTCTCCGTCGGGATCGCGAAGGATCCGGTAGGGCAAATCGGCAACGATCTCGTCGAGCGGCGCCTGAATACCGGTCAGTTCCCATGCCTCGACGCTTTCGGGCGTCCGCGTCGCTCCGTTGCGTTCGGCATTGGCAATCGCGCTGCACAGGAACAGCGCCTTGTAGCCTGCCGCGAGAGCACGGTCGTAGCGCGCCTCGATTTCGTCTTGCGAGGCCGACTGCGCGGCGAGAGGGGCTGAGGCGAGCAGCGCTGCAGCTGCCAGGGCGTGTCTGATCATGCGCGCCTTGTGCCACGGCTTCTCCCACGCGCAAAACAAAAGGGCCGGAAGGTCTCCCTCCCGGCCCTATTGATCCCTCGCGAAGGCGGGGGTCTCAGGAATATGGATCGGCGCTTGCGGCCCGAGGTCCCCGCCTTCGCGAGGACGCTACGCGCTTACGCTTCTTCCATGTCCTCGTCGTTCATGACCGGGCCCGAATCCTGGCCCTTGGCGTCTTCGTCGCGGTCCACAAGTTCGATGACGGCCATCTGGGCGGCGTCGCTGCCGCGGTAGCCGGCCTTGATCACGCGGGTGTAGCCGCCTTCACGATCGGCGTAACGCTCGGCGAGGACATCGAACAGCTTCTTGAGCTGGGTTTCGTCCTGCAGGCGGCTCATGGCGAGGCGACGGTTCGACAGGCCGCCACGCTTTGCCAGCGTGATCAGCTTCTCGATGTAGGGCCGCATTTCCTTCGCCTTGGGCAGCGTGGTCATGATCTGCTCGTGCTTGATCAGCGCGGCAGCCATGTTGCGGAACATCGCGTTGCGGTGGCCGGTCTTGCGCTGAAGCTTGCGGCCGGAAATCTTGTGACGCATCGTATCTTGTCCTTCGTTCGATAGGGGCCCGTTCTAGGTAGCCCGTAGCCGGTGACCGTTTTGGCCGTCACCTTCGCCCATTCATGCGTCCCAGCGCAGGCTGGGACCTCCATCGGCAAAGCGCCGGTGGAAGGAGGCCCCAGCCTTCGCCGGGGCTCACCGATCGTCTTAGCCCAGCAGTTCCTGTTCGAGCTTCTTGGCCATTTCCTCGATGTTCTCAGGCGGCCAGCCGGGAATGTCCATGCCGAGGCGCAGACCCATCGACGAGAGCACTTCTTTGATCTCGTTCAACGACTTGCGGCCGAAGTTCGGCGTGCGGAGCATCTCGGCCTCGGTCTTCTGGACCAGGTCGCCGATATAGATGATGTTGTCGTTCTTGAGGCAGTTCGCCGAACGGACCGACAGTTCCAGCTCGTCGACCTTCTTGAGCAGGTAACGGTTGAGCTGGTTGGTGTCGCTTTCCTGCGGCTCCGCGGCCTGGCCGATCATGGCCGAGGTCGGCTGCGGGATGCCGTCTTCGAAGTGGACGAACAGCGTCAGCTGGTCCTGGAGGATGCGCGCGGCATAGGCCACGGCGTCTTCCGGAGTGACGGTGCCGTCGGTTTCGACGGTCAGCGAGAGCTTGTCGTAGTCCAGTTCCTGGCCGACGCGGGCATTCTCGACCTTGTAGCTCACCTGGCGGACCGGCGAATACAGGCTGTCGACCGGGATAAGACCGATCGGCGCATCGGCCGGACGGTTCATGACGGCCGGGCGATAGCCCTTACCGGTGTCGGCGGTCAGCTCCATGTTGAGCGTGGCGCCTTCGTCGAGGTGGCAGATCACGAGATCCTTGTTCATGATCTCGATGTCGCCCGAAACGGCGATGTCGCCGGCCTTGACTTCGCCCGGACCGGTTGCGGAAAGCTGCAGGCGCTTCATGCCTTCGCCTTCCATCTTCAGCGCGATCTGCTTCACGTTGAGGACGATGTCGGTCACGTCTTCGCGCACGCCGGCGAGGCTGCTGAATTCGTGGAGGACGTTCTCGATCTTGATCGAGGTGATCGCGGCGCCCTGAAGCGAGCTCAGGAGCACGCGGCGCAGCGCATTGCCGAGCGTCAGGCCGAAGCCACGCTCGAGCGGTTCGGCCACGAAGGTCGCCTTGCGGGCCTTGTCGCCGGATTCCTTGATATCAAGGACATTGGGTTTCTTGAGTTCCTGCCAGTTCTTGATGTTGACGGACATGAAAATCCCCTGGTTCGGATGCGGGCGGGACCGGCGCTCTTTATGGGAGCGTCCGGTCCGTGAAAGGGTGTCGGCGGCTCAGCAAGCCAAGCCGCCAGGCAGGTACGGATCAGACGCGACGACGCTTGGACGGACGGACCCCGTTATGCGGGATCGGCGTCACATCGCGGATCGAGGTGATCGTGAAACCGACTGCGGCGAGACCGCGCAGCGCGCTTTCACGGCCCGAACCCGGGCCCTTCACTTCGACTTCGAGAGTGCGCACGCCGTGCTCTGCTGCCTTGCGGCCTGCATCGTCGGCGGCGACCTGGGCGGCATAGGGAGTCGACTTGCGGCTGCCCTTGAAGCCCATCATGCCGGCGCTGGACCAGCTGATCGCATTGCCCTGCGCGTCGGTGATGGTGATCATCGTGTTGTTGAAGCTGGCGTTGATGTGCGCAACGCCGCTCGAAATGTTCTTTTTGTCGCGGCGCCTTACGCGGCCGGGTTCGCGTGCCATGGTGTGTCTTCCTTACAGTCTATCAAGAAGGGAAAAGCTGACGGACGAGCCGAAGCTTACTTCTTCTTGCCGGCGATCGGCTTGGCCTTGCCCTTGCGGGTGCGGGCGTTGGTGTGAGTGCGCTGGCCGCGAACGGGCAGGCCGGCACGGTGACGCAGGCCGCGATAGGACTTGAGGTCCATGAGCCGCTTGATGTTCATCGCGGTTTCGCGACGAAGGTCGCCTTCCACGGTGAAATCCGCATCGATCGTTTCGCGGATGCGAAGGACTTCCTCGTCGGACAGGTCCTGCACGCGGCGCGCGTGATCGATGCCGAGCTTGTCGGCGATTTCGACGGCCTTGGTGCGGCCGATTCCGTGAATGTAGGTGAGCGCGATGATAACGCGCTTGTTGGTGGGGATATTGACCCCGGCAATACGAGCCACTTACTTCTCCATGCTCCACAGGGGCCGGTGTGTCCGGTTTCCCTATCTCATCGCTCCATTCATTCGATGGTTCCGGCGGCTTGCCTAACGCAAAAAGCCCGGATGGCGCACAATTGGCTGCCGCCTGCCGGACTCACCGCAATGTCGAATGAACCGCGCGCTTAGGAGGATTCGCCTGCCGCGTCAACCGTCCAGCGCACGCAAAAGCGCGAGGCCACCGATATGGGCGGCCCGCCGGAAGATGCAACCCTTCTAGCCTTTGCGAGCGGCCAGGTCAAAACCCTTACATCACGCCGAAGGCAAGCATGGCATCCGCGACCTTCTTGAACCCCGCGATATTGGCCCCGCGGACATAGTCGACGTAGTCGCCGTTCTCGCCATATTCGACGCATTTTCCGTGGATACCCTCCATCAACTCGGTGAGCATCTCGCCGAGCCGGTCGTGATTCCAGCTGATGCGCTCGGCATTCTGGCTCATCTCGAGGCCCGAAACTGCCACCCCGCCGGCATTGGCCGCCTTACCCGGACCGTACATGATCTTGGCATCGTGGAAGACCTTCACGCCATCGAGCGTGGTCGGCATGTTGGCCCCCTCGGACACGGCGATGCAGCCATTGTCGACCAGCGCCTTCGCTTCGTCTTCATTGAGCTCGTTCTGCGTCGCACAGGGCAGCGCCAGATCGCAGTCCACATTCCATGGACGCTTGCCCTCGTGAAACGTCGCATTGGTGAAGTGATCGGCATATTCGCTGATCCGGCCGCGTCGCTCGTTCTTGAGCCGCTTGACCCAGTCGATCTTCTCCTGGTCGATCCCGTCGGGATCGTGGATGAATCCGTCGCTGTCCGACAGGGTGACGACCTTGCCGCCCAGGCTGACGAGCTTTTCCGCGGCATGCGTTGCGACGTTGCCGGAACCCGAAATGACCGCAGTCTTGCCTTCGACGTCCTGGCCCGCATGCTGGAGCATGTTCTGGAGAAAATAGACCGCGCCGTAGCCGGTCGCCTCGGGCCGCATCTTCGAGCCGCCATATTCGGTGCCCTTGCCGGTCAGCACGCCCTCCCAGCGGTTGGTGATCCGCTTGTACTGGCCGAACATATAGCCGATCTCGCGGCTGCCGACGCCGATGTCGCCCGCCGGCACGTCGGTATCGGGGCCGATATGGCGCTGCAGTTCGGTCATGAAGCTCTGGCAGAAGCGCATGACCTCGCTGTCGCTCTTGCCCTTGGGATTGAAGTTCGCCCCGCCCTTGCCGCCGCCCATCGGCAGGCCGGTGAGCGAATTCTTGAATGTCTGCTCGAAAGCGAGGAACTTGAGCACGCTTTCGTTGACGGTGGGGTGGAAGCGAATGCCGCCCTTATAGGGCCCGATCGCATTGTTGTTCTGCACCCGCCACCCGCGCTGGACGCGGATGCAATGATTGTCGTCCTCCCAGCAGACGCGAAAGCTGACCACACGGTCGGGTTCGGCGATCCGGCGCAGGATCTGCGCCTCGTGATATTCCTCCTTGTCCTCGATGAATTCGAAGACGTCCTGCGCCACCTCCTGGACCGCCTGGACGAACTCGTCCTGTCCCGGATTGCGCTTCTTCACACCCTCTATGAAGGTCGAAAGATCCACGTGCCTGTCATAGACGGATGCCATGGTGCACCTCCCCTGCTGCCCGATCGGGCGATTGATCCAGGCGACCGCGGCACCCGCGAACCGGGTGCTTCTCAGCTTGTCCTATTCGGTGTCCTGCATGGCATCAATCTGCGCCTCGATGCTCGGTTCCTCGTCCGGGACATTATCCGCGTCCGCCTGTGGCGCATCGGCACTTTCCAGCGCACCGAGGTGATCGCGCAGTCCGGCAAGCTGTTGGCTCATCACGCCATCGACGGCTTTCGAAATCGTATCGATCTCGTAGCGCATGTGGCCGCCCACGACATATTCCCAGCGGATCCGCGTGCCGCCCTCGATTCCCTCGAGCGTGATCGTCAGCACGCCCGTGGCCGGTTCGCCCTGCAGCGGGCCGAGCCCCCCGCGCATACGCAGGTTTCTGAGCGGATAGGCCTGCACGACACTCATGTGCTGCACGCTGCCGTCGAGCGAGAAACCGTCCGCTCGATCTTCTCCGGGTACGCGCTCGCAAAAACACCCGCCGGCCTGCGGGGTCAGCGTCATATTGTCGGCATCGCCCGACCACGTGTGCGCGTCGTTCCACCATGTGCCCGGGCGAGTCAGCGCGAGCCATGTGTCCAACGGACTCGCCGCCACTTCGGCCATGTCCTGTGTGACGAAGCCGGTCGCGCTCGTCTCGGCGACCTTGGCCGAAAGCGGAGCCGCTGCGAGCGCGGCAGCGGCTGCTAGGACGGTGGCTACTGGACGCATAAGACCTCTCTCCCTGATTGGGGAGAAGCCCTAAGCGAAGTCAGGAAGCTTTGAAAGCACCTGCGACGTCAGCGCGAAAGGATCGCGTCGATCGCATGGGTCACTTCATCGATCGAGCCCATGCCGTCGATCCGCGTCACGATACCGCGTGCTTCGTAACCCGGCAGAATCGGCGCGGTCTTGCCGCGATATTCCTGCATCCGCTTGCGCACGGTTTCCTCGTTGTCGTCGGGGCGGCGCTTGAATTCGGTCGAGCCACACCTGTCGCACACGCCCGGTTTTGCCGGCTGATTGAAGACATCGTGATAGCCAGCGCCGCAATTCGCGCAAGTAAAGCGGCCGGTGATACGCTCGACCAGAGCGTCCTCGTTCACCTCGAGCTCGATCACGTGGTCGAGCTTGCGACCGTGCTTGGCGAGGATCTCGTCCAACTGGTCGGCCTGCGCCGCGGTTCGCGGATACCCGTCGAAGATCGCACCGATCTCGGGGCCCATGTCGGCCAGCTTCGCATCGATCATGGCCGAGACGATCTCGTCGGACACCAGCCCGCCGGTATCCATGATGTCCGCTACCTTGCGGCCCAACTCGGTATCGGCCTTGCGCGTTTCGCGCAGCATGTCGCCAGTCGAAAGCTGGCGCATCCCGTGATGCTCGACCAGTCGCTGTGCCTGCGTTCCCTTGCCAGCGCCCGGAGGGCCCAGGAGGATGATGTCCATTGCGTAAAGTCCCCTTCGCGCCTGCTGTGCCTTATCGCAGGCGGCCCTTCAACTTCGCCTTTTTGATGAGATCGCCATATTGGTGCGCCAGCAAATGCGACTGGACCTGGCTTATCGTATCGACCGTCACGTTGACGACGATGAGCAGGCTGGTCCCTCCAAGGAACAGCGGAACGCCCGTCTGCGCAATCATATATTCGGGTAGCACGCAGACCACCGTGAGATAGATCGCCCCGATCACGGTAATGCGGGTCAATACGTAGTCGAGATATTCCTCGGTCCGCTTGCCCGGACGGATGCCGGGAATGAAGCCGCCGTTCTTCTTCAGGTTCTCGGCGGTCTCTTCCGGATTGAAGACGATCGCGGTGTAGAAGAAACAGAAGAAGATGATGCCGAGGCCGTACAGCGTCATGTAGAGAGGTTGGCCGTGCTGGAGATATTGCAACGTCGTCTGCAGAGCTCCGCCCGCGGCGGTATCGGTGTCGACCGTATTGCCGGCGAACTGGGTTATCGTGAGCGGCAATAGCAGCAGCGAGCTGGCAAAGATCGGCGGGATGACGCCGGCGGTGTTCAGCTTCAGCGGAAGGTGCGAGCGATCGGCCTGCATCATGCCCTTCTGGGTCGCGCGCTTGGGATACTGGATCAGCAGACGGCGCTGCGCACGCTCCATGAAGCAGATCACGAGGATCAGGATCACGACCATGGCAATCAGGCCCACGATGATGCCGGTGGCGATCGAGCCTTCCGAATAACCCGAACCGAGGTTCGAGACGAAAGTCGGGAACTGCGCGACGATACCCGCCATGATGATCAGCGAAACGCCGTTGCCGATTCCGCGGCTGGTGATCTGCTCGCCCAGCCACAGCAGGAACATGGTGCCACCGACGAGACTGATGACCGCGCCCACGCGGAACATGACGCCCGGATCGACCACGGCCTGCATGCCGCTCTGCGCGCCGAAGCTTTCCAGGCCCGAAGCCAGGAACCAGCCCTGGATCGCGCAGAGGAACACGGTGCCGTAGCGGGTGTACTGGTTGAGCTTCTGCCGCCCGGCAGAGCCTTCTTTCTTGAGCGCGGCCAGCGTCGGATGCAGCGCTGCGGCCAGCTGCACGACGATCGAGGCGGTGATGTAGGGCATGACGCCGAGCGCGATGAGGCTCATGCGCTCAAGGCTGCCGCCCGAAAACGTGTTGAACAGGTCGAGAATGCCGCCCCGCGTCTGATCGTAGAGGTCGCTCAGGATCAGCGGATTCACACCCGGGAGCGGAACGAAGCTTAGGAAGCGGAAGACGATCAGGGCCCCGATAGTGAACCAGATACGGTTCTTCAGCTCGGTGGCCTTGGAGAAGTTTGCGAGGCTCATATTGCTCGCGATATTGTCGGCGCGTGATGCCATGGGAATCTGTTCAATCCTGAATTGGCGCCGGTCCCTCCCGGCACAGGAAGGCTAGATAGGAAGCGGGGAGCGGAATGTCGAACCCCGCTCCCCGAATTTCCCGCCGATTATTCGGCGTCAGCCTTTTCAGCCTGCTTCGGCGCGATCACTTCGACCTTGCCGCCAGCCTTTTCGACCGCCTCGATGGCGCCCTTCGAAGCGCCGGCGACCTTGAAGCTGACCTTGGCCTTGATCTCGCCCTTGCCGAGGAGGCGGACGCCGTCCTTGCCACCACGCGCGAGGCCGGCGGCCTGCAGCGCTTCGTGGTCGACGACCTTCTTGCCGTCGAGCTTCTTGGCGTCGATGAACTTCTGGACCATGCCGATGTTCACTTCGGCGTAGTCCTTGCCGAAGGGGTTGTTGAAACCACGTTTCGGCAGACGCATGTGCAGCGGCATCTGGCCGCCTTCGAAGCCCTTGATGGCCACGCCCGAACGGCTCTTCTGGCCCTTCTGGCCACGGCCGCCGGTCTTGCCCTTGCCCGAGCCGATGCCACGGCCGACGCGGATGCGGTTCTTGCGTGCGCCCGAGTTGTCGCGGATGTCATTCAGTTTCATAGTGCACTCGCTTTCGCTTTCTAACGCCCCTTCACGGGGATCGCGCTGTTGGGAAGTCGGCGCCGATAGTCGGTTTGAACGACCTTGTCGACCCCCTGGCTGGTGCGCCGTACGTTTTATCACATCGACTAGCTGTATCTCACCCAATCTTATTGTTTATCTATAGCCAAACTATAATAGTGGTAAGAGATGGGACGATCGGAATTCGGCTCTGATCAATGGTGCGAGATGAACCCCGTGAGGCAACCGCTAAGCGCTAGGATATGCGCACTGCAGTTTACTCTGTTTCTTGTAACCACGCTTCTGATACGCGCATCTACGCTGGGCCATCCCGACTACTTTCTGGACGATGCATTCTATTTTGCATCGGGGATTGAAGTGCAGCAGGGTGCGATCCCCTTCGTGGACGTTTGGGATCGCAAACCTTACGGCAATTTTCTGCTGTTCGCAGCTATCGCCGCACTGTCGCATGACCCGGCGACATTTCAATTGGCGGCAATGGCCTTCGTGGCCACGACCGCATTGATTCTTTCGATGATAACAAGCGCCCGATTCGGAAACGTTGCCGGCACAGCCGCGGGTCTTCTGTATATCCTCCAACTTCCGCTGTTCGGCGGCGATACGGTCCAAACCCCGATATTCTATAATGCCTTGGTCGCCGGAGCCGTGTTGCTCCTCACACGCACGGCGGTGCATGAGGATCTCGCACGCACGGCAAGAACGACATCGGCATCTATGTTGCTGCTAGGGCTGGCGCTTACCATCAAAACAAGCGTCATAGCCGAGGCGATAGCGCTCGGCCTCTTTGCGAGCTGGAACTGGTGGCGATCTGCCCGCCCAAGCCCGATAAGTATGGCCGGTCAAGCTGGCAAGTGGGCACTAATCGGCGCAGCACCGTCTCTGGCCATTGCAGCCGGATACTGGATTGTGGGCTACTGGGATATCTATTGGCACGCAATGGTCGTTTCCAATCTATCGAAGGCATATGATTTTCAGACCGCAGCGGACCGCGCCCATCTCATGATGCGGCTGATTGCTCCACTCGCATTTCTAGCGGTCGCAGGATGGATCAAATGGCGCAAGCTTCCAGAAGCCAAACTCTTGGGAATATGGACATTATCCGCCCTTGTCGGACTGCTTATGCTTCGCAACTTCTATTCGCATTATGCTCTCCCGATACTCATGCCACTCGCAATCCTATCCGGCGCGATTTTGTCGAACTGGATCGCCGCGGCGCTCGCTTCGGCGACTGCTCTGGCCATTGTCTTCTGGCTTACTCCACCAACGGACTTCGCCCAGACCCGAATGGCCCAGTACGCCTTTGATCGCATGGCCAAAAGCATCCGCGCGCACGGCGGTGAGCGAGGACTATTCGTCTATGACGGTCCAGTCCTATTGTACGACGCCATACCAAGCCGACCTCCGACCCCCCTCTTTTTCCCTCCCCACCTCAACCATGACATAGAGCGCGATGTCAGCCACCTTTCCACACGACGGGAAGTCAAGAACGTCCTCGCCTCCACACCGGGCACCGTCGTGCTGGCTACCATGCCCCGCCAATATCCAGTCAATTGGGAAACCCGTCGTATGGTGTTGCGATACGTTGGTGATAATTGCCGAAAAGTCGACGAGGTTCTCATGCCAATGCGGGACCGGCTCGATAGGATTGCCGTCTGGGGCGACTGCCGCGAATGACAGAACGCTACATACAAAAAGCCCCGGCGCTGAGGCCGGGGCTTTCCTGTTCACATTTGGGGTGGCGCGAGATCAGTCGACCACCGCTACCAGATGCGGGATCTTGGCGATCGCGCCGCGCACCTCGGGGGTGTCCTGGCGTTCGACGACCTTGTGCATCTTGTCGAGGCCCAGGCCGACCAGAATCTTCTTCTGGCTTTCCGGGCGACGGATCGGCGAACCGATCTGCTTGATCTTGATGGTTTTCGCTTTGGCCATCGATCTTACTCCGCGATAGCGGCGGCGTCGGCTTCAGCCTCGGCCTCCGAAGCGCCACCACGGCCGAGCAGGTCGGCGACCTTCTTGCCGCGACGCTGGGCAACCGACTTCGGCGAAGTCTGGTCCTGCAGCGCGTCGAAAGTGGCGCGGATCATGTTGTAGGGGTTCGAGGTGCCGACCGACTTGGTCACCACGTCGGCGACGCCGAGGCTCTCGAACACGGCACGCATCGGACCACCGGCGATGATACCGGTACCCGCAGGCGCGGTGCGGACGGTGACCTTGCCGGCACCGAAGTGGCCCTTGCCGTCGTGATGGAGGGTACGGCCCTCCTTCAGCGCGACGCGGATCATCTTCTTGCGCGCAGCGGCGGTCGCTTTGCTGATCGCCTCGGGAACTTCGCGGGCCTTGCCCTTGCCGAAGCCGACACGGCCCTGGCCGTCGCCGACAACCACGAGTGCAGCGAAACCGAAGCGCTTACCGCCCTTCACCGTCTTGCTGACACGATTGATGTGGACGAGCTTCTCGATGATGCCGTCGTCTTCTTCCTCGCGGCGGTTGCCGCGACGGTTGTCGCGGCCACCACGACCGCGACCGCGATCGTTGCCGCCGCGGCCACCGCGGCCACGACCTTCGCGCTGCTGCGGCTGCCCTTCGGCACCCTGAGCAGGGCTCTGGTTGGCGGCGGCTTCCGAGGGAGTATCGGCTACTGCCGGCTCTTCCTTGGTCACGGCTGCTTCGGTCTCGGCCTTCGCCTCGGTCGCTTCAACCTTGGTCTCCTCGACCTTGGTTTCCGCTTCGGTGTTTTCGGTTTTCTTGTCGTCAGCCATCATCAGAACTCCAGCCCGCCTTCGCGAGCGGCGTCGGCCAGCGCCTTGACGCGGCCATGGAACAGGAAGCCGCCGCGATCGAACACGACGGTGGTCACGCCGGCCTTCTTGGCAGCAGCGGCGATATCGCTGCCGACCTTCTTGGCGGCATCGACATTGGCGCCCGAGCCCTTCGCGCCCAGCGTCGAAGCGGCGGCAACGGTCTTGCCGGCAGCATCGTCGATGATCTGCGCGTAGATGTGCTTGCCGGTGCGGTGCACCGACAGGCGGGGCTTGCCACCCGACACGTTGCGAAGCGCAGTGCGGACGCGGCGACGGCGACGTTCAAAGAGAGAGAGCTTTGCCATCTTACTTCTTCTTCCCTTCCTTGCGGAAGACATATTCGCCGCGGTATTTGATGCCCTTGCCCTTGTAGGGCTCGGGCTTACGCCACTTGCGGACGTTCGCCGCGAACTGGCCCACGGCCTGCTTATCGATACCGCTGATCTCGACGGTGGTCTGATCGGGCGTCTTCACCTCGATGCCTTCCGGCACGTCCAGGTCGACATCGTGCGAATAGCCGAGCTGAAGCTTGAGCTTCTTGCCCTGCGCCTGCGCACGGTAACCGACACCGCTGATCTCGAGGACCTTGGTGAAGCCTTCGGTCACGCCTTCGACCAGGTTCGACACCATGGTGCGCTGCATGCCCCAGTGGTTGCGGGCAGCGCGTGTGTCGTTGGCCGGCTTGACCGAAATCTCGCCGTCTTCAAGCTTGTATTCGATCAGGTCCGACAGGCCCATGGTGAGGGTGCCCTTTGGCCCTTTCACGTTGAGCGTGCCATTATCGATATTGGCGGTGACGCCGCTAGGGATCGCCACCGGCTTTTTGCCGATGCGGCTCATCAGAACACCTCCGCCAGCACTTCGCCGCCGACGTTCTCGGTGCGCGCCTCGTTGTCCGAAAGCACGCCCTTCGGCGTCGAGACGATGGTGATGCCAAGGCCGTTGCGCACAACCGGGAGCTCCTTCGAACCCGAATAGACGCGGCGGCCAGGCTTGGAGACGCGGGCAACGTGCTTGATCGCAGGTTCGCCCTCGAAATATTTCAGTTCGATCCGCAGCTGTGCGTGCTTGGCCGAAGCGTCTTCGCTGTAGCCACGGATGTAGCCTTCGCGCTGGAGCACTTCGAGGACGTTCGCACGCAGCTTGCTGGCGGGCGAAAGGACGCTGTCCTTCTTCGCGCGCTGGCCGTTGCGGATGCGGGTGAGCATATCACCCAGGGGATCGGTCATAGCCATCTGTCTTTACCTCACCAGCTCGACTTGGTCAGGCCCGGGATCAGGCCCTTGTTGCCGAGGTCGCGCAGTTCGATGCGGTTGAGGCCGAACTTGCGGTAATAGCCGCGCGGGCGGCCGGTGGTGGAGCAGCGGTTGCGCACCCGGGTCGGGTTCGCATTGCGCGGCAGTTCCGCCATCTTGAGGCGCGCGATAAGACGCTCGCTCTCATCGAGGCTTTCGTCGTTCGCGATAGCCTTCAGCTTCGCGTACTTGTCCGCATACTGCTTGACGAGCTTCTTGCGACGCTCGTTCTTGTTGATCGAACTCAGTTTCGCCATTGGACTTAAGTTCCTCTTCTAGCGGCTCACGCCGCCTCCTTCTCTTCCGACGCTTCGGCCGGGAACGGGAAGCCGAACAGGCGGAGCAGTTCGCGCGCCTCTTCGTCGGTCTTCGCCGTCGTGGTTACGATGATGTCCATCCCCCGGACCTTGTCGATCTGGTCGTAGCTGATCTCGGGAAAGATGATCTGTTCCTTCAGGCCCATGGCGTAGTTGCCACGGCCGTCGAACGACTTCGGGTTGAGGCCACGGAAGTCGCGGATGCGCGGCATTGCCACGGTCACCAGGCGATCCATGAACTCGTACATGCGGTCGCGGCGCAGGGTGACCTTGCAGCCGATCGGCATGCCTTCGCGCAGCTTGAACTGCGCGATCGACTTCTTGGCCTTGGTGATGACCGGCTTCTGGCCGGCGATCAGCGCCATTTCCTCGGCAGCTGTCTGGACCTTCTTCTTGTCCTGGCTGGCTTCACCGACGCCCATGTTGAGCGTGATCTTTTCCAGCTTCGGGACTTCGAGACGGTTCTTGTAGCCGAACTTCTCGGTCATCGCCTTGACGATCTGGTCGTCATAGCGCTGCTTCGTGCGGGGCGTATAATCAGCCATCGATGGTCTCCCCGGATTTCACGGCAACGCGCACCTTCTTGCCGTCCTTTTCTTCGAAACGGACGCGGGTGGGCTTGCCATCCTTCGGATCTGCCAGCGCAACCTTGCTGATGGCCATCGGCGCTTCGAAGCGGTCGATGCCACCCTGCGGGTTCTGCTGGGTCGGCTTGCGGTGACGGGCGGCGACGTTCACGCCTTCAACGACGATCTTGCCATCCTTCGGCATGACCTTCGCGACGGTACCGGTCTTGCCCTTGTCCTTGCCGGACAGGACGACGACGCTGTCACCCTTCTTGATCTTAGCGGCGGCCATTACAGCACCTCCGGAGCAAGCGAGATGATCTTCATGAAGCCGCGGCCGCGCAGTTCGCGCACGACGGGTCCGAAGATACGGGTGCCGATCGGCTCTTCGCTCTTGTTCACGAGCACCGCGGCATTGCTGTCGAAGCGGATCACGCTGCCATCGGGGCGGCGGACGTCCTTCTTCGTGCGCACGATGACGGCGCGATGGACATCGCCCTTCTTCACCTTGGTGCGCGGCTGGGCTTCCTTGACGGAAACCACGATCACGTCGCCCACGGAGGCAGTCCGGCGCTTCGAGCCGCCCAGTACCTTGATGCACTGGACGCGCTTGGCGCCGCTGTTGTCCGCGACGTCGAGATTGGATTGCATCTGGATCATCGATCCGGTTCCTTCTCAATGGCTTGCCGGGACGTTTGCCCGGCAGTTCCTACGTCAAACTAGCTTCAGTTACCTGCGGCTTCGACTTCGAGGTCGGCCTCGACAGCCTGCGTGCCGCCAGCGGTAACGCGATCGATCACCTGCCAGGTCTTGGTCTTGGAGATCGGCTTGGTTTCTTCGATGCGCACGACGTCGCCGAGGGTGAACTCGTTCTTCTCGTCATGGGCATGGTACTTCTTCGAACGACGGATGATCTTCCCGTAGAGGGGATGCTTCACCTTACGCTCGACGAGCACGGTCACGGTCTTGTCGGTCTTGTCGGAGGTGACGGTCCCGATCAGGATACGCTTGGGCATGGTCTACTCCTTAAGCCTTCGCTTCGGCCGAGCGCGAACGCTCGTTCTGCAGCGTCTTGATCTTGGCGATCGTGCGGCGGACTTCGCGGATGCGGGCCGGCGCTTCGAGCTGGTTCGTCGCCGACTGGAAGCGCAGGTTGAACTGCTCGCGCTTCAGCGTGGTCAATTCTTCGGCCAGCTGGTCGTCCGACTTCTGGCGCAGGTCTTCGGTCTTGGCCATCATTCGCCTCCCAGGTGGGCGGTGTCGCCCAGGCGGGCAACGACCTTGGTCTTGATCGGCAGCTTCATCGCTGCACGTTCGAATGCTTCGGCAGCCAGCGGGCCGGCGACGCCGTCGAGTTCGAACAGAATGCGGCCCGGCTTCACGCGAGCGGCCCAATATTCGACCGAACCCTTGCCCTTACCCTGACGGACTTCGGCAGGCTTCTTCGACACCGGCACATCGGGGAACACGCGGATCCACAGACGACCCTGACGCTTGATGTGACGGGTGATCGCACGGCGAGCCGCTTCGATCTGGCGAGCGGTAATCCGCTCGGGCTCGAGCGCCTTGAGACCGTAGGAGCCGAAGTTCAAGGTCGTGCCGCCTTTGGCGTCGCCCTTGATCTTGCCCTTGAAGGCCTTGCGGTACTTGGTTTTCTTCGGTTGCAGCATGGTTCTTTCCTAATCCTGCAATCAGCGCGCCGGACGGACGCCCGAGGTCTGGGCTTCCATCATGAGGCGGTCCTGCGCGGTCGGGTCATGCGCCATGATCTCGCCCTTGAAGATCCAGCACTTGATGCCGATGATCCCGTAGGCGGTCAGCGCTTCGGCTTCCGCATAGTCGACGTTGGCGCGCAGGGTGTGAAGCGGCACACGGCCTTCGCGATACCATTCCACACGCGCGATTTCCGCGCCGCCGAGACGGCCGCCGCAGACGATCTTGATGCCTTCCGCGCCGAGACGAAGGGCCGACTGCACGGCGCGCTTCATGGCGCGGCGGAAAGCGACACGGCGGATCAGCTGATCGGCGATGCCCTGGGCGACGAGCTTGGCGTCGATTTCCGGCTTGCGGATTTCGACGATGTTCAGCTTCACTTCGCTTTCGGTCATCTTCGCCAGCTTGGCCCGCAGCTTCTCGATGTCCGCGCCCTTCTTGCCGATGATGACACCGGGGCGAGCCGCATAGATCGAGATGCGGCACAGCTTGGCCGGACGCTCGATCACGACCTTCGAGATGGCTGCCTGCGGCAGGCTCTCGACGATGTGCTTGCGGATTTCGATATCTTCGCTGAGCAGCTTGGCATAGTCACGCCCTTCGGCGTACCAGCGGCTGTCCCAGGTACGGTTGATCTGCAGGCGCAGACCGATCGGATTGCTCTTCTGGCCCATCTTACGCCTCTTCCTGCTCGCGGACGACGATGCGCAGGCGGCTGAACGGCTTCAGGATGCGCGTCGACTTGCCGCGACCACGGGTGTGGAAACGCTTCATGGTAATCGACTTGCCAACCGAAGCCTCGGCAACGACCAGCGCGTCGACATCGAGGTTGTGGTTGTTTTCCGCATTGGCGATCGCCGATGCGAGAACCTTGGTGGCGTCCTTCGCCATCGCCTTCTTCGAGAAAGCGAGGATGTTGAGCGCCTCTTCGGCCTTCTTGCCGCGGATCAGCTCGGCAACGAGGTTGAGCTTCTGCGCCGAACCACGGATCGTGGTTCCGACGGCGAGCGCCTCGTTGTCGGCTACGCGACGGGGTGCTTTCTGCTTGCTCATCAGCGCTTACCCTTCTTGTCGGCAGCATGGCCCGGGAAGGTGCGCGTGGGCGCGAATTCACCGAGCTTGTGGCCGACCATCTCTTCCGAAACGGAGACCGGGATGAACTTGTGACCGTTGTAGACGTTGAACGTCAGACCAACGAACTGCGGCAGGATGGTGGAACGGCGCGACCAGGTCTTGATCGGCTTGGTGCCACCGGCGTCCTGGGCGGTCTCGGCCTTCTTCAGAAGGCTGAGCTCGACGAACGGACCTTTCCAAACGGAACGAGCCATGTCGGATTACCTCTTCTTCTTCGCGTGGCGCGAACGGATGATCATCTTGTCCGTCTGCTTGTTCTTGCGGGTACGGGCGCCCTTGGTCGGCTTGCCCCACGGAGTGACCGGATGACGGCCACCGCTCGTGCGGCCTTCACCACCACCGTGCGGGTGGTCGACCGGGTTCTTGGCGACACCGCGGGTCAGCGGCTTGATGCCCATCCAGCGACGACGACCGGCCTTGCCCAGGTTCTGGTTCTGGTTGTCCGGGTTCGACACGGCACCGACGGTGCCCATGCAGTCGGCGCGCAGGTAACGCTGCTCACCTGAATTGAGCCTGACGATGACCATGCCGCGATCACGACCGACGAGCTGGACGTAGGAACCTGCGGCGCGGGCGATCTGGCCGCCCTTGCCCGGCTTCATTTCCACATTGTGGCAGATCGTACCGACCGGCATCTGGCCGAGCAGCATGGCGTTGCCCGGCTTGGTGTCGGCCTTCTCGGCAGCGATGACCTTGTCGCCGACAGCCAGACGCTGCGGAGCGAGGATGTAGGCCAGCTCGCCGTCGTCATACTTCACCAGCGCGATGAACGCGGTGCGGTTGGGATCGTATTCGATCCGCTCGACGGTGCCTTCGACGTCCCACTTGCGACGCTTGAAGTCGACATAGCGGTACTTCTGCTTGTGGCCGCCGGCCATGCCGCGCGACGTGACGTGGCCCTTATTGTTGCGGCCACCGGTCTTGCGCTTGCCTTCGACGAGCGACTTGACCGGCTTGCCCTTGTACAGGCCCGACTTGTCGACGAGGATCAGGCCGCGACGGCCCGGGCTCGTTGGTTTGTAGTTCTTGAGTGCCATTTCTTATCTGCCCTCAGATACCGCTGGTGACGTCGATCGAGTCGCCGTCCTTCAGGGTGACCACGGCCTTCTTGAGGTCGTTGCGCTTGTAGGGCTTGCCCTTCCAGCGCTTGGTCTTGCCCTTCACGTTGATGGTATTCACGCCCGTCACACTCACGCCGAAGATCGCCTCGACCGCTTCCTTGATCTGCGGCTTGGTGGCATCGTTGGCGACCTTGAAGACAACGGCGTTGTTTTCCGACGCCAGCGTAGCCTTCTCGGTGATGTGCGGTGCGAGCACGACGTCGTAGTGACGCGCTTCCACTTCCTGCTTCTTAGCCATTGAACCGGGCCTCCAGCTTTTCGACCGCGTCCTTGGTGAGGACCAGCGTGTCGTGCTTCAGGATGTCGTAGACGTTGGCGCCCATGGCCGGCAGCACGTTGACGCCGGGCAGGTTGCGGGCAGCCTTGCTGAAACCGTCGTTGACGCTTTCGCCGTCGATCACGAGGACCTTGCCGTTCCAGCCGGCCTTGTCGAAGTGACCCTTGAGAGCCTTGGTCTTGGCGTCCTTGAGCTCGAGGCTGTCGACGACGACGAGGCCGTCCTTCGCCTTGCTCGACAGGGCCATCTTGAGACCGAGCGCGCGAACCTTCTTGTTGAGCGACTGCTCGAAGTCACGCTTGCGCGCACCGTGGGCCTTGCCGCCGCCAACGAAGATCGGGGCGCCGCGGTCGCCGTGGCGAGCCGTGCCGCCGCCCTTCTGGCGACCCCACTTCTTGCCGGTGCGGGCAACGTCCGAACGCTCGCGCGTCGGGCGGGCGGTGCCGCGGCGGTTCTCGAGCTGCCAGGTGACAACGCGATGCAGGATATCGGCACGCGGCTCGACACCGAACACGTCATCGTTCAGTTCGATGTCGCCCGACGCCTTGCCGTCGATTTTCTGGACCTTCACCTTCACGGATCAGCCCTCCTTGTTCTCGTCCGAGCCGGTGTCGGCTGCGGGCGTATCGGTGGTGGTTTCGCTTTCGGCACCGGCTTCCTGTTCCTTCAGCAGCTTTTCCTGCTGTTCGGCGGAAATTTCCGTGCCGACTTCGTGCTCGGCAGCGCTCTCGACCAGGCCGGCATCGGCCTCTTCGGTCTTGAACTGGTCTTCGTTGCGACGCATCACGCCGGGAAACGGCAGCTCGCCGTGATCGATCTTGACCGCGTCCTTGACCAGCAGCCAGCCATTCTTCGAACCCGGGACCGAACCCTTGACGAAGAGCAGGCCGCGATCGGCGTCGGTGCGCACGATTTCGAGGTTCTGCTGCGTGCGCTGGCGATCACCCATGTGACCGGCCATCTTCTTGCCCTTGAACACGCGGCCCGGATCCTGACGGTTACCCGTCGAACCGTGCGAGCGGTGCGAGAGCGAGACACCGTGGGTGGCGCGCAGACCGCCGAAGCCCCAACGCTTCATGGCGCCGGCAAAGCCCTTACCCTGGGTGTGACCGGTGATGTCGACCTTCTGGCCGGCAATGAAGTGCTCTGCCGAAATGCGGGCACCGACCGGAAGCAGCGCTTCTTCGGTGTCGACGCGGAATTCGGCGACCTTCATCTTCAGCGGAACTTCGGCCTTGGCGAAAGCTTCGCGCTGCGGCTTGTTCACGTTCTTCTGCTTGGCTTCGCCCGAGCCGACCTGGACCGCGAAGTAACCATCGCGATCTTCGGTGCGGTGAGCGGTGACCTGGCAGTTTTCCAGCGCGAGAACGGTGACCGGCACGTGCCGACCGTCCTCCTGGAAGAGGCGGGTCATCCCGACTTTCTTTGCGATAACGCCAGTGCGCATCGTAAAACTCCTAAACAGAGGCACCCCGGCCCATCCGAGGTGCTTGCCAGCCCGTTTTGTGATGCGTCGCCCCGTCCGGGCTGAGTGCCACCGCGGCAAGAATGCCTTGGTAGCGAGACGGGGGACGCAGGCCCGGATCAGATCCGGCGGTATCCCTTTTGTCTTCGAGAGTTCCTGCGGAGGCAGAAACCTCAGGCCGCTGGGCGCGACCTCTGAACTCCCCGGTCGTTTAGAGTCCTACCAGGCGGACTGAAACCCCCGCCTTCGCGGGGAATCGGATCAAGCGAGCTTGATCTCTACGTTCACGCCCGCGGCAAGGTCGAGCTTCATCAGCGCGTCGACAGTCTGGGCGTTGGGCTGCACGATGTCGAGCAACCGCTTGTAGGTGCGCACCTCGAACTGCTCGCGCGACTTCTTGTCGATGTGCGGGCCGCGGTTCACGGTGAACTTCTCGATACGCGTCGGCATGGGAATGGGGCCACGAATAAGAGCACCCGTACGACGCGCGGTGTCTGCGATTTCGCCAGTTGCCTGGTCGAGAACGCGATGGTCGAACGCCTTGAGGCGAATGCGGATATTCTGAGCTTCCATTACCTACACCGATGCGAAAGAGCCAAAGGAGCGTTTCCGCCCCTCAAAAAACAAAGGCCGGCCCCACGTTGCGGTTTCCCGTCAGTGGGCGGCCCTACTGAAACTGTGTGCCGGGGACGAATCCCCGTCTGTGGGCGCGCATATACGGGTGAGACGCGTATCTGGCAACCCCTCAATTCCGCCCGAATTTGCGAGACGGAACCGGACGCGACAAACCGTGCATCAGCGCAGCTTGCATGCCCTCACTAAAAGGCGAAGGCCCACCCCTCTGCGGAAGAGGAGCGGGCCCACGATTTCAGTGCGCTTGCGCGCGAAGATTACTTGGTGATCTTCGCAACGACGCCCGAGCCGACGGTGCGGCCGCCTTCGCGGATTGCGAAGCGTAGACCTTCGTCCATGGCGATCGGAGCGATCAGCTTGACGTTGATCGTCACGTTGTCGCCCGGCATCACCATTTCGGTGCCTTCGGGAAGGATCACTTCGCCGGTCACGTCGGTGGTGCGGAAGTAGAACTGCGGACGGTAGTTCGCGAAGAACGGCGTGTGACGGCCGCCTTCGTCCTTCGACAGGACGTAGACTTCGGCGCTGAACTCGGTGTGCGGCGTAACCGAACCCGGCTTCGCCAGAACCTGGCCACGCTCGACTTCGTCACGGCCGACGCCACGGATCAGGGCACCGATGTTGTCGCCGGCTTCACCGCGATCGAGCAGCTTGCGGAACATTTCGACGCCGGTCACGGTCGTCTTGGTGGTGTCCTTGATGCCGACGATTTCGACTTCGTCGCCAACGTTCACGACGCCGGTTTCGACACGGCCGGTGACAACCGTACCGCGGCCCGAGATCGAGAACACGTCTTCGATCGGCATCAGGAAGTCCTGATCGACCGGACGATCGGGCTGCGGGATGGTGGTGTCGACGGCTTCCATCAGTTCCTTGATGGAGTTTTCGCCGATTTCCGGATCGCGGCCTTCGAGAGCGGCCAGAGCCGAACCCTTGACGATCGGAATGTTGTCGCCGTCGAAGCCGTACTCGCTGAGGAGTTCACGGACTTCCAGTTCGACGAGCTCGAGGATTTCCTCGTCGTCGACCTGGTCGACCTTGTTCATGTAGACGACCAGCGCCGGAACGCCGACCTGACGCGAAAGCAGGATGTGCTCGCGGGTCTGCGGCATCGGGCCGTCGGCTGCGTTCACGACCAGGATCGCGCCGTCCATCTGGGCGGCACCGGTGATCATGTTCTTCACGTAGTCGGCGTGACCCGGGCAGTCGACGTGCGCATAGTGGCGGTTGTCGGTTTCGTACTCGACGTGTGCGGTCGAGATGGTGATGCCGCGCTCACGCTCTTCGGGAGCCTTGTCGATGTTTGCAAAGTCGACGGCCGAACCGAGAACCTTGGTGATCGCCGCGGTCAGCGTGGTCTTGCCGTGGTCGACGTGACCGATGGTGCCAACGTTGACGTGCGGCTTAGTGCGCTCGAACTTTTCCTTCGCCATTTTTCCAATAACCTCTGTCTTAAAATTTGGGATTTCTGCGGGGGAGGAAACGGCGCCCGCGGAATCAGGCGCCGCCCCTAGACCTCAAAGCTGGCTTACGCAAGCTTCTCCTTGACTTCCTGCGCGACGTTGGCCGGCACTTCGTCATAGTGGCTGAACTGCATCGAGTACTGAGCACGGCCCTGGGTGAAGGAGCGCAGCTCGTTCACGTAACCGAACATATTCGCCAGCGGCACGAAGGCGTCGACCGCCTGAGCGTTGCCGCGGCTGTCGGTGCCCTGGATCTGGCCACGACGCGAGTTGAGATCGCCGATGACGTCGCCGAGGTAGTCCTCGGGGGTCACGACCTCGACCTTCATGATCGGCTCGAGCAGCTTGATGCCCGCACGGTCTGCGACTTCGCGCATCGCACCGCGACCGGCGATTTCGAACGCGATCGCGCTCGAGTCGACGTCATGGTATGCGCCGTCATACAGGTTGACGGTGAAGTCGATGATCGGGAAGCCGACGAGATGGCCGCTTTCGGCCTGCTCGCGGAAGCCCTTTTCGATCGCCGGGATGTATTCCTTCGGAATGTTGCCGCCCTTGATCTCGTCTTCGAAGACGAAGCCCTGGCCGCGCTCACCCGGGGTGACCTTGACCTTGACGCGGCCGAACTGACCCGAACCACCCGACTGCTTCTTGTGGGTGTAATCGACGTCGACCGGCTTGCCGAGGTATTCGCGATAGGCAACCTGCGGCGCGCCGACATTGGCTTCGACCTTGAACTCGCGCTTCATGCGATCGACGAGAATGTCGAGGTGAAGCTCGCCCATCCCCTTGATGATCGTCTGGCCCGATTCGTGGTCGGTGCTGACGCGGAAGCTGGGGTCCTCGGCAGCCAGGCGATTGAGCGCGACGCCCATCTTTTCCTGGTCGGCCTTGGTCTTCGGTTCGACCGACAGCTCGATGACCGGCTCGGGGAATTCCATGCGCTCGAGGATGATCGGCTTCGAGGGATCGCACAGCGTGTCGCCGGTCGTGGTCTCCTTGAGACCTGCGATCGCGACGATGTCGCCGGCGAATGCTTCATCGATGTCCTCGCGATTGTTCGAGTGCATCAGCAGCATGCGGCCGATCTTTTCCTTCTTGTCCTTCACCGAGTTCAGGACCGAACCCTTGGACAGCTTGCCCGAATAGATGCGGGTGAAGGTGAGCGAGCCGACGAACGGGTCGTTCATGATCTTGAAGGCCAGCGCGGCGAAGGGCTCGTCGTCGGAGGACGGACGGGTCTGTTCTTCGTCGCTGTCGGGCAGCACGCCCTTGATCGCCGGAACGTCGAGCGGCGACGGCATGTAGTCGACCACCGCGTCGAGCAGTGGCTGGACGCCCTTGTTCTTGAACGCCGAACCGCACAGCACGGGCACGAAGGCGCGTTCCATGGTGCCCTTGCGAATGAGACGCTTGAGCGTCGCCGCGTCCGGCTCTTCACCTTCGAGATAGGCTTCCATGACATCGTCGTCCTGCTCGACGGCGGTCTCGATCAGCTTCTCGCGGTATTCGGCCGCCTTGTCGGTGAGGTCGGCAGGAATGTCGACGTAGTTGAAGGTCGCGCCCAGGCCGTCGTTCTCCCACACGATCGCGCGGTTGTTGACGAGGTCGACAACGCCCTGCAGGTCGCTTTCGGCACCGATCGGGAGATAGAGCACCAGCGGGGTCGCGCCGAGGCGGTCGATGATCGACTGCACGCAGTAGTAGAAGTCGGCGCCGGTGCGGTCCAATTTATTAATGAAGCACATCCTGGGGACACCGTATTTGTCGGCCTGGCGCCATACGGTTTCGGACTGCGGTTCGACGCCGGCAACGCCATCGAACACCGCGACCGCGCCGTCGAGGACGCGCAAGCTGCGTTCGACTTCGATGGTGAAGTCGACGTGGCCTGGGGTGTCGATGATGTTGATGCGGTGCTTGGGGCCTTCACCGTCTTCGGCCGACCAGAAGGTCGTGGTCGCCGCCGACGTGATGGTGATGCCGCGCTCCTGCTCCTGCTCCATCCAGTCCATGGTCGCGGCGCCGTCGTGGACTTCGCCGATCTTGTAGGACTTGCCGGTGTAGTAGAGGATACGCTCGGTCGTGGTGGTCTTGCCGGCATCGATGTGAGCCATGATGCCGATGTTGCGGTACCGCTCCAGCGGATAATCGCGGGCCATGTTGAATTCCTCGTGGGTTCGGGGTGACGATTTCGCCGCCCCATGGGTCATTAATGTGACCGCCCGGCGACCGTTCCGCGATGAGGCGGAAACGATCGCCGAGGCAGGCCTTACCAGCGGTAGTGCGAGAAGGCGCGGTTCGCGTCCGCCATGCGGTGCGTGTCTTCGCGCTTCTTGACCGCATTGCCGCGGTTGTTCGACGCATCCATCAGCTCACCCGAGAGGCGCGCCGACATGGTCGTTTCGGGGCGACCGCGTGCGGCCGAGATCAGCCAGCGGATGGCCAGCGCCTGGGCACGCTCGGGGCGCACCTCGACCGGCACCTGGTAGGTCGCACCACCGACACGGCGGCTGCGCACTTCGACCTGCGGCTTGATGTTGTCCAGCGCGGCGTGGAACACCTCCACCGGATTGGCCTTGGCCTTGGCTTCGACCGTGTCGAGAGCGCCATAGACGATCTTCTCGGCAACGGCCTTCTTACCGTCGAGCATGAGGTTGTTCATGAACTTCGACAGGACCTGATCACCGAACTTGGGATCAGGCAGGATTTCCCGCTTCTCGGGACGACGACGACGTGACATTTTCGTTAACTCCTTCGGAGTGGTCGCTCACCTCCGTGAGCGCCCTGCGGCTCCAGCCCTCTCCCCCACCCGGCCACCCAGAGACTACCTTCGCATGGTGGCCGGGTGGGGGAGAGGGCTGGCCCCGCGTTAGAACTCTTGGGCTTCGGTGCCGGTCCGCTTCCCCACCCGGCTACCCCAACGGGATAATGCCATGGGTGGCCGGGTGGGGGAGCGGGCCGGTGCCGTAGCTGACGACGGATGTCGTCAGCGCACCCAACAAAAACCCCTTATTTGGGCCGCTTGGCGCCGTACTTCGAGCGGCTCTGCTTGCGGTCCTTGACACCCTGCGTGTCGAGAACGCCGCGCAGGACGTGATAGCGCACGCCGGGAAGGTCGCGCACACGGCCGCCGCGGATCAGCACGACGCTGTGTTCCTGCAGGTTGTGGCCTTCGCCCGGGATGTAGGAGATGACTTCGCGCTGGTTGGTCAGGCGGACCTTGGCAACCTTGCGCAGCGCCGAGTTCGGCTTCTTCGGGGTCGTCGTGTAGACGCGGGTGCAGACGCCGCGCTTCTGCGGGTTCTGCTCCATTGCAGGGACCTTGCTCTTGGCCTTCTGCGGAACGCGGCCCTTGCGGACCAGCTGGTTGATCGTCGGCATAGATTCTCTTCTCTTCACCGTGTGCCCGGCCCGGATGGGCCAAAGCGTTGAAGGTGACGACTAATGGGATGATCGGTGGTGTGTCTGGCTTAGCCCGTCATCCCAGCGGAAGCTGGGATCGCCATCCACAAGCGTCGGCGCCTGCGGAACGAGATTCCAGCTTTCGCTGGAATGACGTCTAAGCTGAAACACTCCACCCATCGGGCCCACACGGCCACCGGGTTACTTTGACGGCTGCCCCAAGCTTCCCGGAAGGCTCCCCTTCCGGGAAGCGCAGCCCCTGCGAAGGCAGGGGCCCATCCGATAGCTGCAATAGAAAAGAGCCTCGACGCATGAAGCGACAGGCCCCCGGGACATGACCGGCAATGTTCAGCTCTATCTGGCCGATGGGGGAATCACGCGAGGCGGGTCCAACACCGGATGGCCGCGCACATAGTGGGATGGGGGTGCGGGGTCAAGGGTGCTAGAGCAGCGAAACCTGCTCCGCCGCCCCGCCCGCCCATGGCTCGTCGGTGCGGTCGAGCGCTAGCTCTCCTTCCCACGGACGGCACAGCGCCCGCGCCGCTTCGGCATCCCCGCCGGTCCACACATTGTAGTCGCCGGGAGCGAGCACCACCGGCATGCGATCGTGGCACTTCGCCGCGACCCCGCCAGCCTCGGTCATCACCATCGAATAGCAGCGCCCCCATTCGTCGCTGTCGCGCCATATCCCCGCGACTGCGAAGATCGGATCGTCGGGCAGCGCCAGCCAACTGCGCGTCTTGCCGCCCTTCGGCCCCTCCGCCTCGGCCCAGGCGGTCACCGGGATCAGGCAGCGGCGTTCCGTAAAGCTGTAGCGCCAGAAGAAGCCATCGAGTTTGTCGGCACGCGCATTATTGACCGGCTTGGGCTTGAGCGCCTGCCCCTTCGCGCCCTTGCGCTGGAGCGGGAAGCCCCAGTTCATCGACATAAGCGCGCCATCGGCGATCACCGCGCCGGGCGTGCCGGGAAAAATGTCGTCGGCGAAGTTGGCGCCACCAAGCTGTTCGATCGCATCGAACCAGCGCGCGACTTCGGCATTGGATTTGCTCATGCGGTAGAGATTGCACATGGGTGCATGGTTACCGTGTGGGCGCTGGGGTGCCTAGGGGCGTCTGAGAATGGAAATGCCTAGGACATGGCCGACAATGTTCCGATCTATCTGGCCGATGGGGGATTAACGAGAGGCTGGTTGGGTCAAGGGACAGGAAATGGCGAAACTATGCAATCAACGCTGCTAGAAAATTCCTAAGCTCATGCAGGGTCTCGTGATTTTGGTCGAAATGCCCAGCCTTCAGACCTAAGCCTCCACCTTTGCACAGAGGGTGCTTTGTCGCTAGATATATCTGCATCAATCGCTTAGCGCGCCGATCGAGCCCGCCAGCTGCTTCACTAGCCGCATCAAATGGGCCCAAAAAACTGTTGTAGATCGGATCGGCGTCGACAATCTGCAGAAGAAGCTCTTCAACCGCACCCGGCTGGTCCAAGGCCGGTATCAGGAACGCGCCGGCAGACCGCCCCTCATCGTAGCCCACAATCTGACCATTTGGGATTGCCGGCAACCCAGCAGCGACAAAAGCGTCACCTAGACTTTCCCACGTCGCTGTTGGGTTAACATCAGCGTCTCTTATGACGCCAAATTTTTTAAGTTGGCGAACAATATATGGCCTAGACTTAGCTATACTAGCGATGGATTTCTCCATCTCCCCCGTGCCGCCACAAAAGACCAACTTCACGTCAGTCGGATCAGCCCCCAGATCATCCAACAAGAAATCAACTAGGTGCGCATCATCTTTGCCTTCTACCAATAAGCCAACGCGGCTATCAAGAACGCCCCCCTTGGCCTCGCCAAAGAATTTTCCGCGACCGAAGTTCACCTCATTTCCCAGTCATTTTGCGCTGCACTGATAATCTCATCCGCATCGTATGCGGTGGGAATGATTTCCTCATCCACACGATCCAACCTGAAGTAGGCAAAATCACTCTGGCACTTCTTGTCGGTCACCCCTTGGACTGCCGCATCAATACACTCTCGTGAATGGGTCGCTGCGAAAATCTGACAGTCATATTCGCGCGCCATCTCCGCGATGAAGCCCCACACCGTCGATAACTGCGAGTAATGAATTGCGGCATCGAATTCATCTAAAATTACGACACCTTTTTCACAATTCATAATCGCAAGGCCGATGCTCAACATAGTAAGCACCCCATCACCCGCGAATGAAGCGGGAACCATTGAACCCTTCCCAAGCTGAACGTGAAGAAGCGGCGCGTTTCCAACTTGAAAAAGCTCTACCCCTTGTATTTGCGGATTTATACGCTGAGCAATCTCGACTACTTTTTCCTTTTTTCCACTCCTTGCAATACTACTATATCTTTCAGCGAGGTCGTTTGCAAAATGCATTGTAAACCGACTCAACATGACAGCGGGGGGAAGCTTCTTCAGATCATTCTGAACCTCAAGAATTTTTATCCCCCCAATATCGGGAATAATATTTCTTGCCATCTTCACGATATTATCAGATTTTACCAAAACAGAAAACCCAATATCATGTGACTCGGACTTTGCGTCCATTTCAGATCTACGATCTATTTCTAGCTTTCCTATTTCGACAACCTGATTTTCCGGAAGCTTTTGAGGCCCCCACTTGTATTCCACTTCAGCGCGGCCCTCACGCGTTTCAGCCACTAGCCGAATCGTATCATTGTTCAGACTTCCAAAGAGCGTTTCACGCGCGAATTCTAAGCTTGGCGGAAGCTGGCGCCATTGGAGCGGCCTTAGGAGAGAAATAATATTCCCGCGATCCATAAGAAAAAAAATCGCCTCGAGCAAAGTAGTTTTGCCCGTTCCGTTTGTGCCCGCAATCAAATTAAGCCGACGAAATTTATCGATGAAGAAACGGTTGAAAATCCGATAATTTTCGATTTGCACGTTCTTCAAATGCGGTGCAGCCATCGCGATTTCCCCATATACCTCCCTGCAGTCTAGTTGTGAGCAAGCCACTTGGCTAGCAATAACCACCGCGAAAGCTGACGCCCGCAATTCCAACCAGAATGATCCTCATCTTAGCGGCATCGAATCGCGCATTTCTTTGTCAATCACCGCGAGACATAGACTGCAGATGATCGCTCGATTTCGACTAAAGGCGCCAAACCATTTTCCTACTTCGCCTCAATATGCATCCTGTGGCCTGCCATGCCCTCATACTCCCCTATCCCCTCCCGCAAGATCGCCCGTCAGGCCACCTCCGCCGTCGCCTACGTCGGCGACGAACCCGACGAGGACGATCCCCTCCTCGCCTTCGCTCCCTTCCTCCACAAGGCCCCGCGCCGCAATTCGATCACGCCCGACCTGCAGCGCCGCTTTGTCGCCACGCTCGCCGCGACCGGAATCGTCAAGGTCGCCGCCAGGCGGATCGGGAAGAGCCTCGAGGCGCTCTACAAGCTGCGTGCGCGGCCCGGGGCGGAGGGGTTTGCGGCTGCCTGGGACGCGGCGCTCGCGCGCGGGGCGGCGCGGCTGGAGGATATGGCGATGGAGCGCGCCATGCTGGGCACGCGCACGCCGATCGTCTCGGGCGGCGAAGTGCTCGGCTGGTGGGACAAGCCCGACAATGCGCTGCTGCGCTTCCTCCTCGCGCACCGCCTGCCCGCGCGCTACGGCTCGCAGGCGCAGGAGCTGGGGCCGGGGCATCCCGCCTATGACGAGCTGGCCGGGCAGGCGCGCGCCGAAATCGCCGAAATCCGGCGGCGGATGAGCGCGGAGGTGACCTCGCGCGCGATGGCGCTGCAGGTGTTCCGGCGCCGCCGGCTCTGGCGTCAGCGGCAGGCGGCGGGCGCGAATGCCGGCCCCATCGAGGACGCGTGGGATGCGAGCGGGCCCGACGGCTGTCCCGAGTTGCCCGACTGGTCCGGTCCCGCGATGGAGCGCGCACGCGAAATCCTCGCCGAGATGGAGGAGGACCCGCCCTTCTGAGCGCAAGGCCCCGTGGAACCGGCGCG
This sequence comes from Erythrobacter sp. AP23, assembly GCF_001542855.1. GTDB lineage: Bacteria > Pseudomonadota > Alphaproteobacteria > Sphingomonadales > Sphingomonadaceae > Qipengyuania. Next base: position 866,313 of record NZ_LNBY01000001.1, read on the forward strand.
GCGCCCATGCGCTGGACCGGGCAAGGAGACACGCGCTTGCCATCCGCCGAGACCGACCCGCCCGGTGACGACACCGACGCCGACGACGCCGCCGCCACGCCTGCGCTCTACCTGCTGTGGCACGATCCGGCCGCTGCGCCGGAAGGGCCGCTCGACCTGCACGGCGACGCGCACCCGCTGGCGGACGGGCTGTGGCTGGTGCGCTCGGGGCTGACGCGCTCGAAGCTCTACCACCGGATCAAGTGGCAATTGCCCGAAGGCACCGCGCTCGCCTGCGCGCCGTTGGCAGATGCGCCGGGGGGCTGGCCCAAGTTCAAGGGAATGGCGCCGGGGGCGCTCGCCTGGCTGCGGACCGGGCCCGATGGGGGCTGAGCAGCGCCGCGATGCACGCTCGCATGCCGGCGGGCGAGGCTGTATGGCGGGTGGCACGCAGGCGCGTCGCGCTGCGTTGAAGGAGGCCGGGCTCGATGGCTGAAGAAAACGAGTTTCCCGCAGACCTGCGCTGGCAGGGCGCCTGCGGCGAGGCCTCGATCAATACGCGGCTGGAGGACGGGCGGGCAATCTGCATCCGCACCGTCTCGCCCGAGGACGAGGGGCGGCTGCGCGAAGGGATCGCGCGGATGAGTCCGCGTTCGCGCTATTTGCGGTTCTTCTCCGGCGGGGCGAGCCCGCCCGACTGGGTGATCGAGCGGCTGCTCGACGTCGACGGGGTGCTGCATCTCGCCTGGGGGGCGATCGACCTGTCGGACCCGGCGCAGCCCGCGATGGGCGTGGTCCATGCGATGCGGCCCGATGCGGGCGACCCGGTGGCCGAGTTCTCGGTGGGCGTGGTCGACGAGTATCACGGGCTCGGCCTGGGGCGGCTGCTGACCGCGACGCTGCTGCTCGATGCGCGCGGGCGGTTGGAGGCGCTTTCCGCGCATGTGCTCGCCGAGAACGATGCCGCGCGCGGCTTCATCCGGCGGCTGGGTGCGCAGCACGTTGGGCAGGACGGGCCGCAGGCGGAATACCGGCTCGAGATCGGCCCGGCGCTCGAACGGCTGCGGATGGAATGCGAGCCGCCGGGGGTTGCGGACGTATTCGCCTATTTCGATGCGCTGGCGGCGGGCTGACCGCGCGCCTCGGCAGCGCTCAGCAGCTCATCACGGTGAGGCTTTGCGTGTTGGTGATGGCGTTGTTCTGCCGCCCGCGCACGTTGAAGGCGCTTTCGTAACGGATCGTGGGCGGAGTGAAGAAGCCGGTCGAGACCAGCGGCTGGTAGGCATAGGTCGCCTCGACGAACATCACCGCGGTATCGGGCAGCGCGGTGATCGTGTCGGTGCCCGAGCCGAGGCCGCTTTCGAGGCTGTCGTCATCCGCCCCGTCGCCTTCCACGCCATAGGCGGGCTGGACCGTGGTGGCATCGCCCCAGCAGCGCTGCCAGACGATGGTCTGCCCCTCGTCCGAGCCGGTCTGGCCGTTGTGTTCGAGGCTGGAGAGCACGACGCGGCCATTGGCGGCGAAGTCGAGCCCGTTGCCGACATATTCGGCGCCGGTGAAGACCTCGTAGATATTCGCCTCGTCGATGCCGGTGGTCACGCGCCCGGCATTGTCGGCCACGGTCATCGCCATCTGGCTGACGCGCAAATGCGCGAGCGCGAGGTTGGACAGCTCGAGCCCGGTGAGGACGAGCGTGAGGAAGACCGGCGCGGCGAAGGCGAATTCGGTCAGCGCCAGCCCGCGCGTATCGCGCCGCAGCGCGCGCAAAGGTCGCAGCGTCCTAAGCACAGACCACCGCCGCCGTTGCCTGCTGGTCGTAAGGCTGATTGCGCACCGCGGTTTCCAGCGTGTAGTCGATCGTCGGCCCGGCGAAAGGCAGGAAGTGGTGGATCGGCACGATCCGCGGGGCGCTGATCTTGGCGGTGTAGAGCACGACGTCGTCCGCTCCGCCCATGCCCGCCTTTCCGGCATCGGTGTCGTAATTGCCATTGCCATTGGCGTCTTCCCAGCAATCGCCATCCGCGGCATCGAACTGGCCGTTGCCGTTATGATCGGTCATCAGCTTTTCCGGATTGCCGATTTCGGAAAAGTCGAAATAGCTCTGCTGCGTGACGGTGATCTTTGCAGTGGGCGCGACGTGCCTGACCGTGTCCTTGATCAGGTTCTCGACCTGCTCCTCGATGGTCGAGCCGGACGCGGTGATGACCGGAGACTCGACCGCCGCAGTACGCGCCGCATCGTTGAGCGCCCCCTGCATGGTCGCACGCACATAGCTGTTGTAGCCAAGCTCGAGCCCGCCCAGCAGCAGCACCAGCATCGGCCCGCAGACGATCGCGAATTCGACGATGGTCGCACCGCGTTCGTCGCCGCAGATACGGCGCCTTATGTCGCGTAGCCGCCTCACCGCGTCAGCCTCAGAGTTCCGATGCCGCGCCCGATACTCTCGAAGATTTCCTCCAGATCCGAGCCGTCGGAGGTGTAGAAATGCGCCGAACTGGTCGCGCAATCGTCGATATCCTCGGTATCGGTCACGTCGAGCGCGATCACCCATATTGTGGTGCCGGTCGATTTCACCAGGTCGCAAATCGAATGAAACCGCTTGATGTGCTTTTTCTGCAAGCTATCCGTACCGTCGATCCGGTCATGGTAATTGTCGATACCATAGGCCGAATAGGTACTGCCCGTGGTCACCAATGCGCCATCGGTCATGAAGACGATGTGCCGGTTGACCGGGACCACGCCATGCGATGTCGGATTGTCGGCTGCGAACATGCCCGTGGGCGATAGGAAGCGCGCGCCCCACAGCATGCCGATATCGTGATAGGTATAGCCGGTGACGTTGGCGGTCGCATTGTCGATCGCCGTGTTGAAGGCGCTTTCCGAGGCATATATCGCCAGTTTCTGCGATTCGGACGGACAGGCGCTCGAACTCTGGCCTTCCTGGCTTTCCGGGTCGTAGCGGCCCCACTGATAGGTCGTGTCGTTGCCATTCGAGGCAACGGCGTCGATATCGTTCTGCGACACGGTCTGCAGTATCGTCACCGGGCTCACCGTCTGCCCGATGCTCGAGCGCTCCTCGATGCATCCATCCCCGCTTTGGCGGAAATCGCGGCGGTTCTGGTTGGTCGTATTGCCCGCGCTGGCCCACTGCGTATCGTCGATATGGACTGTCTTTTCGCCCACATGCGTGAAGCTCGTGGTGCCGTATTTCGAGCCGTTCCAGCCGATATAGGGCGTGTCGGCTATCGTGTCGTATACCTCGCCGTCGCTTTCGCAATTGTAGAGATAGCCCCACCACACGTCGCATTCGGACCATGTGAAGGTGCCGTCATTGTAGGATTGCTCTTTCAGGATGTCGCGGTTCTTCAGGCTGCGCGCGACATTCACCGTCTGCGAATAGGACACGATGCCGAAGCGGGTGATCGATCCATTGGCGCTGTCTTCCAGCGCGCGATAGAGGCCCGATGCGCCATTGCGCAGGCGCACGATCTTGGTTTTGCCGCCGATCGAGGGGGAATTGGTCATCGACCCGGTCGTATCGAGAACCAGCATCACGTCGTTGTGGCCCAGATCGCGCTTGGCATCGCAATTGGCCTGGATGTCGATCGTATCGAAGCCGAAAATGTGCATAAGCGAGGTGGGGATGGCCGCGCTGGCAATGCCGATGATCTGCGAATTGTCGTCGGGGTCCTGGTCGATGTCGAAAGCCAGATTCTCGGCTCCCAGCGTTCCATCGGGGAAGTTGAAATCGAAGAATTTGCGCGCTTCGGTCTCGTTGGCCGTTGTCCAGGTATTGCCTTCCATCGACTGGCGTCCTGCCAGCGCCGCAGCATCGCAGGCATTCTGAAGCTTCGCCTTGGCCATATAGGCGAAGCTGAGGTCCAGCCCGCTGCCGATGACCACGACGAGCGGCAAAAGCGCTGCAGCGAAGATCGCCAGCGTGTTGCCTTTCGTGTCTTTCCAAAGCCTTCGCAGCATGCGGTCCATTCGGATAGCCCCCTGTGCGGTGGCGCTAGCCGGATCACCGTTAAGGGCAGTTTTTCCAGTGTGGTTAACGGGCTCCTAAAATTCGAAAATCCGGAAAAACCGCCGCGCAGTCATCGATGCCATGAATTGCTCGAAGCGAGCCGAAAGGATCTCCTCACGCCGAAACCGCGTGCAAGCGGATCGGAGATTCCACGCGCCAAATCGCCTCAATTCGCGAATGTCATTTGGATTGCGATAGAAACGCAACCAAGGCCTTGACCTTCTTGGTCCGCCATTGCGGCGTCGGTGCCACCAGCCAATAGGCGCGCGTACCGGTATCCGGCCCGTCGAGCACTTCGAGCTTGCCGCCGTCGATCGATTCCTTGGCCAGCAATTCGGGCAGGATCGCCTTGCCCAGCCCTGCAAGTGCCGAAGACAAAGCCTGTCCGGCGTTCGACACCGTGACATGCGCAGCTACGCCATCCTGCAACGGCAGGCCCCAGTCGATCCACTTGTCGGGCGCGCCGCCGTTATCCTTTGGCCGTGCCACCGTAACCCGGCGGGCTTCGTCGAGTTCGATACCCTGGAGATCGCCGGGACCGTCGACCAGCCGGATCGCGCAATCGAGATTGGCTTCGGTGAAATCGGCGTTCTCATCGGCGACGAACACGAATTTGATATCCGGGTTCTCCTCGCCGAATTTGGCCAGGCGCGGTGCGAGCCACTGCGCATAGAATTCGCGCGGACAGGCAATGGTGTAGCTGTCGGAAGCCTGCCCTGCCTGCATGGCGGACACGCTTTCCTCGAATTTGAGGAATCCTTCACGCAAGGCGTCCAGGCCGGCCGCGCCCTCCTGCGTGAGTTCCAGCCCCTTGCTGGTGCGGCGGAAAAGGACGGTGCCCAGGTGATCTTCCAGCGCCCTGATCTGCTGGCCCACGGCGGCTGGCGTTACCGCAAGCTCGTCCGCGGCGCGGGTGAAGGACAGATGCCGGGCAGCGGCATCGTAGACGCGCAGGGCGTTGAGAGGCAGATGGGTGCGCTTCATGGTGCAATGCGACATAAATGCGGCACGCGCAGGAAACAAGATGCGATGGCCAGACCTTTCCTTTAGCGAGCCGCTAGAGCATCTTGTAACCGAACCGTCATATCCGAGGACCATGCCCGAAAGCCGCACCAGCATGACTGCCGAAGCATCCCCGAGCATCCCGGCAAACGACGCCGGAATCGACGCGCCCGTCGCGCCGGCGGATCGCTACACCAATCGTGAACTCAGCTGGCTTTCGTTCAACCGCCGCGTGCTCGCCGAGAGCGAGAACGAGCGTTACCCGCTGCTGGAGCGCCTGCGTTTCCTCTCGATATCGGCGAGCAATCTCGACGAGTTCACGATGGTCCGCATCGCCGGGCTCGAAGGGCAGGTCCAGCGCGGTATCGAGACGCGGGGGATCGACGGCACCAGCCCGCGCCAGCAGCTCGCGGCGATCCGCGAGCAGTTGCTCAGGCTGGAAGATCGCCAGCAGGAAAGCCTCGAAACGCTTCGCGGGCTGCTCGCCGAGGAAGGCATCGTGCTCGCCGCGATCGACGATCTGACGAAGAGCCAGCAAAAGTGGCTCGGCGAATATTTCGAAAGCGATATCCTGCCGCTGATCACGCCGCAGGCGATCGATCCCAGCCACCCCTTCCCCTTCGTTGCCAATAAGGGGATCGGCGTGATTTTCCGCCTCAAACGCGGGCGGCGCAAGGCGGACCTGATCGAGATGGTCCTCATCCCCAGCGGCGCCCCGCGCTTCGTCCGCGTGCCCGGGCAGAAAGCCGTCTATGTCACGATCGAACAGCTCGTGACGCGCTTTGCGGACCAGCTGTTTCCCGGCTTCAAAATCCTGGGCGACGGGATCTTCCGCGTGCTGCGCGACAGCGATATCGAGGTCGAGGAGGAGGCCGAGGATCTGGTGCGCTTTTTCCGCACCGCGATCCAGCGGCGCCGGCGCGGGCACGTTGTGCTGCTCGAACTCGACGAGGAATGCGACGAGGGCGCCGAAGCGCTGCTGCGCGAACAGCTCGAGGTCGATGAGGAGATGATCGTCAAGAGCGATGGGATGCTCGGGCTCGCCGATCTCGGCACGATCTGCAGCGAACCGCGCCCCGACCTCAAGTTCGAACCCTTCAGCCCGCGCTATCCCGAGCGCATCCTCGAGCATGACGGCGACTGCTTCGCCGCCATCCGCGAGAAAGACATCGTCATCCACCACCCGTTCGAAAGTTTCGACGTGGTGGTCGATTTCCTGCGCCAGGCGGCGCGCGATCCGGCGGTCGTCTCGATCAAGCAGACGCTCTATCGCGCGGGCGACCAGTCGCCGGTGATCGCTGCGCTGATCGAGGCGGCGCAGGCGGGCAAGGCGGTGACCGCGGTGGTCGAATTGAAGGCGCGCTTCGACGAGGAGCGCAACATCCACTGGGCGAGCGAGCTGGAACGCGCGGGCGTGCAGGTGATCTACGGCTTCACCGAATGGAAGACCCACGCCAAGGTCAGCCTGGTGGTGCGCCGCGAGGAAGACGGCTATCGCACCTACTGCCATTTCGGCACGGGCAACTACCACCCGATCAACGCCAAGATCTACACCGACCTCAGCTTCTTCACCGCCGATCCGGCATTGGGGCGCGATGCGGCGAAGATGTTCAACTTCATCACCGGCTACATCGAGCCCGACGACCTGGAACGGATCGTGCTGTCGCCGAACGGCATGCAGGAAAAGCTGTTCGCGCTGATCGACCGCGAGATCGCCAATGCCGAGGCGGGCAAGCCGGCCGGCATCTGGGTGAAGCTCAATTCGATCACCAACAAGGCGATGATCGACAAGCTCTACGAAGCCAGCCAGGCAGGGGTCGAAATCCGCATGGTTGTCCGCGGCATCTGCAGCCTGCGCGCCGGCCTGCCCGGCCTTTCGGAAAATATCAGCGTCAAGTCGATCATCGGCCGCTTTCTCGAGCATTCGCGCGTCTGGGCCTTCGCCAATGGCAAAGCGCTGCCGAGCCGCCAGGCCAAGGTCTACGTCACCAGCGCCGATGCGATGAGCCGCAATCTGCTGCGCCGCGTGGAGGTGATGGTGCCGATCACCAACAAGACCGTCCACGATCAGGTGCTGGGACAAGTCATGCTTGCCAATATTCTCGATACCGAACAGAGCTGGGAGCTCGAGCCCGACGGGCAGTATCGGCGCATCCGACAGGGCGAAGGCGGCTTCAACTGCCACGAATATTTCATGGCCAACCCCTCGCTGTCCGGGCGCGGCGCGGCGCTGGAAGACCATGAAGTGCCGCGCCTGACGCTGCGGGGTGCCGGCAAGTGAACAAATCGCGTTCGGCCAAATGGCAGCGCCGCCTGATCCAGCCTCCCCGCGCGGTGATCGACATCGGCTCGAACACGGTGCGCATGGTGATCTACGAAGGCACCGCGCGCGCCCCCGAAGTGGTGTGGAACGAGAAGGTCGCCGCGCGGCTCGGTCGCGACCTGTCTGAAACCGGGCGTATTCCGGAGGAGGCTGCCGACGAGGCGCTGGCCGCGCTCGCCCGCTATGCGCTGATTATCGGCGATCTGGGAATCGAAGACGTCCAGACCGTCGCCACGGCGGCGGCGCGCGATGCCGAAAACGGCGCGGAATTTCTCTGCCGTGTCGCCGATCTCGGCCTGGAGCCGCGCCTGCTTTCGGGCGAGGAAGAAGCCTGCGCCTCGGCCATGGGCGCGCTGGGTGCGTTCCCGGGCGCGAAGGGCGTGGTCGCCGATCTGGGCGGAGGCAGCCTCGAACTGGTATCGGTCGCCGATAACGAGTGCCACGAGGCATCGAGCCTGGCGCTCGGGACGTTGCGCCTTCCCGCGCTGCGCGCCGACGGGCCAGATGCCTTCGAAGCCGCGGTACACGACCATCTAGCCTCGGTCGGTTGGGCCGCGGCGCATCCCGGGCCGATGTACATGATCGGCGGCACCTGGCGGGCCCTGGCCGCCTATGCGATGCGCTATTTCGACTATCCGCTGACCGATCCGCACGGCTTCACGCTGCTTCCGGACGACGCGCGGCGCCTGGCCAAGGAGCTGGTCGACGCAAAACCCGAAAAGCTGATGGAGATCAGCGGGATCAGCCCGATGCGCGCGCATTACCTGCCCGATGCCGCCGCCCTGCTGCGCCCGCTGCTCGACGAGATCGAGCCCGACGAGCTGGTGTTCTCCTCCTGGGGCATCCGCGAAGGCCTGCTCTACGAGCGGCTCGAGCCGGCGCAGATGAAGGCCGACCCGCTGCTGGCCGGGGTCACCGCCTATGCCGAGCCGCGCGATGCCTCGATCACCGAGGCGACGCTGCTCGTCGCGTGGACGGTGGAACTGGCGGATGGCGACGGCAGCGTGAACGAGCGGTTGCGGCTGGCTGCGGCGCAGCTGTCCGGCGCGCTCCAGCGGGTGGAGCCCAATCTGAGGGTCAGCCATGCGATCGAATGGGCGCTGGGCAAGCGCTGGATCGACCTCGACGCGCGTGGGCGCGCGATGATCTGCGCCGCCCTGTTCGGCAGCATGGGCCGCACCGAACTGCCGGAGAAGCTGCGCGAACTCGCCAGCGACGACGATCTGCGCGAGGGCATGACCTGGGGGCTGGGCTATCGCCTGGCCCGCCGCCTCGGCGGGGGCAGCCGGGTCTCGCTCACCACCAGCGCATTGCGCCGCAAGAAGAAGAGCCTCGTTCTGCGGCTCGACGAAAGCCGCGCCGCGCTGGCCAATTATCCGGCAACCCAGGATTTCGAGATCCTCGCAACCTGGCTCGACCTCAAGCCGAAGATCAAGATCGGAAGCTTCGACTTTTCCGGTATCGAGGATGAAGAGGAAGAGGAGTAGCGCCCCCGTGCAAATGCGGGTTTCGAGCGTGTTCGAGGCGGACCCGCAGCGGGTCTGGGACCTTGTTCGCCGGTCGGATACACTGGACTTCGTCGCCTCGCCGATCCTTGCCTTCCATCCCCATGACGGCGCTTTTCCCGAGACGTGGGCGGGAGGTCGCTACCGGGCTTCGCTCCGGCTGTTCGGCATTATCCCGCTGGGCAGCCAGACCATCGGGATCGAGTTTCCCGAGGGCGCCGAAGGGATGGTCCTGCGCGACAACGGATCGGGCCACCTGGCGAAGACCTGGGATCACTGGATCTTTATCCGGCCCGCGCCCGGCGGCAGGACGCACTACACCGACCGGATCGATGTCGCCGCCGGAATCCTCACGCCCTTCGTGCTCGCCTTCGCGCGCTTTTTCTACGCTCACCGACAGCGACGCTGGCGTCGGTTGCTGCGCGGTTGACGATCAATCAGCGGTGGCAGGCGCCGCGAGCGGGAAGAAGGGGATGCGCACTTCCAGCGGCGAGCCATCTTCGGCGTGGAAGGTATAGAAGCCTTCCATCGACCCATGCGGCGTGTCGAGCGGGCAGCCGGAAACATAATCATGGCTCTGCCCGGGCATCAGAACCGGCTGTTCGCCGACCACGCCGTCACCATCGACATGGCTGACCGTGCCCGCGCCATCGGTGATGCGCCAGTGGCGCGTCATCAGCTGGACGCGCTCGTGAGAGCCGTTCTCGATACGGATGTGATAGACCCAGAACCACTTGCCCGCATCCGGGCGCGATTGCTCGGGCAGGAAATTGACCGCCACCCGGACGGTGATCCCGTCGGTAATGGCGGCATGCTGGAAGAGTTCCTTTATCACAGGTCCAGTTTAAAGCCGCAGCCTCGCTGCGCAAGCGCTACGCGGCAAATTTCCCCTGCCTGACGGTTTAATCGGGCTTTCAAACAATGGTTAAGATGGGTTTACGGCGAATTATGACAAAATTCTAACTGCCATCCATGCATTGTCGCAAGGCTATCCCCGACGGATTCGGCCTGCCGACACGACTGGTCGGTCGCATCGAGTTGCCGGGGCGGCACATTTGGCAAGCGGGGACCTTGGGACATGCTATTCGCCTTCATCCGACGCCTGAAACGCGATCGCGGCGGCGATTGCATCGCCACCCTGGCGCTCGCCCTGCCCTATCCCGCGCTGCTGCTCCTCGCCGCCTAGGGCTTGCCGCCCGAGAGATATTCCTCGAGCTGGCCCAGGCGTTCCTTGCCGAACCACATCTCGTCATCGACGTAGAAGGTCGGGATACCGAAGGCGCCGCGCTGCACGGCGTGTTCGGTGTTCTCGGCAAGCTTCGTCTTGACGTCGGGGTCCTGCGTGGCTGCCAGAAGGCGTTCGGCGTCGAGGCCGGCTTCGGCCAATTCCCGCCCGACCGCTTCGGCATTGCTGCAATCGATATTGCGTTCCCACACCGCGGGCAGCAGCGCATCGACGATCGCGTGCCGCTCCGCCTCGTCGTGCGCGGCGACCAGGACGCGCTGGAGCAGGATCGAGTTGAACGGCAGCGCGGGATGCATCCTGAACCTGTCCATCGCATGCCGGTCGAGGAAGCGCTGGAACTCGAGCGCGGCATAGGCGACCTTGCCCTTGACTTCGGCATCGCGGATCATCGGCGGGGCATTGCCGGTGAGCTTGTGCATTCCGCCGAGGAAGACCGGCGTCACGGTGAGCTGCGCCCCGGTCCGCGCGACGATGTCCTTGAGCGGATACCACGCAAGATAGCCGTTCGGCGCGCCGAAATCGAAGATGTATTCGATGGTCTTGGTCATCAATGGGCCTCCCTTTTCTGGGAGCGATACCGATTTCGTGCTAAGGATACGAGGATGAAACGCCTCGTGCTGCTCTTGCCGCTGGCGCTACTCGCCAGCCCGCCTTCGCCGGCATTCGCCCATCCGGGCGGATTGAATGCCGAGGGCTGTCACAACAATCGCAAGACGGGCGACTATCATTGTCACCGCAATCGCCGCGCGACGCAGCAGGCCCCCGCGTCGCGGATCGAAGGCGGGGTCTATTTTGCGAATTGCGATGCCGCGCGGGCCGCCGGCGCAGCGCCGATCCATCGCGGCCAGCCCGGCTACCGCCGCGCGCTCGACCGCGACAACGACGGAGTGGCTTGCGAGCCCTATCGCGGACGCTAGCCCCTAGAAGATAGGAGATATCGGAGAGGGCGTTCTTCGATTCTTACTTGCGAATGATTTGCAGTAGCATATCATGGCGGGAAAGGAGATCGCATGGCCCATTCGCATGATTCGACCACTCTCGACCTTCCGCTACCCGCGCGGCGGCACCAGACATTGGGACTTGTGCTCATCCGCAGGCTGGCGGGACACGGGCTGAGCGATGCGCGCGCGACGATGTTGGCGTTCGACGCGGCCGGGAGCGAGTTCCGCAAATTGTTGCTGCTGGCCCGCGCACTCGTGGTCGATCTCGCCCGCACATCGCGTCGCCGGATCTTGCTCGCACCGTGTTGCGCGGCGGGAATGACACGCGATGAAGGCCTGCTGATGGCGCTGATCGGCGGCGCCGGTCTCGATGTCCATGGTGTGCTGACCGACGATGCACGCTGCCCCGTGGCGATGTCCGCCGCGCATGCACTGGGCGAGGAACTCGAGCGGATCGCGATCCGCAACGGCTGGCGGCGTTAGGCGACCCTGCAACCCCACAGTCTTGCGGTCTCGGCGTCCAGGGAGGCCAATGAACCGTCCGCCCTTGTATCGACCATGGGATGCTCAGCTACCGAGCGAGGCCGGCTTGAAGCGATGCATCACCGGTCGGATATCGACTCGCTGATTGCCGCCACGCGTATCGATCGTTTCACTCATTTGCTCGAACATGTACTGGATATTGGCCAGCGAGAGCGTACCGGTCGCGAGGTCGGAGTAGAAGTAGCTGAAGGCCTCTAGCCGCAACTCTCGATCGGCGATGACCTTGCGCGCCGCAGTCAGGCGTTTTTCCAGGTCGAGTTCAAGCGCAAAACCCATGGCTTCGAGTCGGCGATGGAAATGCGCCGGATTATAGGCTGCGACCAGCATGACCTCGCCCAGAACGATCCGTCGCACGTGCTCCGTATCGAGCGGCCAGTATTGGAGCGGCAGGCGATGTGCACCAAATCCTCGAACGCAATCGTTGAGCGTATACATATGCAGGGCATTGTCCGCCCTGTCGGGAAGCATGACTGCCATCAGTTCATCCGCCAAACCGGCGAAAATGCGATTTATCGTTCCCTCCGACATCGACCTTGCAGGGTCGAAACGGTGGACGCCAGTCATAGGGACAGCAGCGAACAGATGACCCTCGTCGGTACTGGCCAAACCAGCCCTCCCCGGTGTCATTTCCCGCATTGCCTGATCGATGGTGGCGAAATGGTTGAACGCGCGGAGCCCGACCGATTTCAGCAGGTCGATATCGTCCACCTGCTGCGGATCACGCAAGGTGACCTTCATCTCTTCGATCTGCCGCCGTAGCCGAGTCATGAACAGTGGATCGATCGTTTGTTCGGAAGCATTCTCAGCAGGTTCGGTTGGCCGTTCCTCATTGGCTGATGACGATGGCCCTGCCTCTGGAAGCTCTAATGGTTGCTCCGCGACTATGTTGAGCGACACGCCGATCCGTCCGTCGGCAGGCGGCGACGTCTTTGCCTCGACCAACCCGACACAGCGGCGGGCTCTAAGATCGATCAGCGAAAAATCGCCTACTCGAAGGCTATCGGTGATGCCGTGATACAGCATCATCTTTTCACCGAACATGCGCAGGTTTTCTACGACTGCGCGTTCTCCGGCACGACCGATTCCAGGCGGGAGCAACTTCTGGCGTTGCTTGCGCGTATGCTCGGCCAGTTTCTCACGGTCGTTCTCGTAGAACCACCAAGCAAACGCATCGCCCAGCGCCCGCCCGATATCAATCATATCGACGACATGCTGCCGATAGACCTTGAGCTTGCGCATGCGAGCAATGAACCACCTGGGTGAGACCTGCATGCGCCTCGCCACCCGTTGCTTTTCCTCCTGCTTCAGCGACCTGTAGAGCTCTTCAAGCGTCGCGAGTGCATCGAATAGGTTTACCTGAAACTTGGGCAACGCCGAAAGGTTCTCGAGTTCCCCGTCGCCTCTCAATGTGGCTATGATCGGCCACAAATCGGCGTAGACCTTCTCCGCCTCGAATAGAGCATCGCGAATACTCTTTCGCGAAACCATGCTCGTCACCTCACCATTGCTCGCTGCGCTAGAGCCCCGCCGCGGACAGCGCCCGGTCGAGGTCTTCCTTCACATCCTCGACATCTTCCAGCCCCACATTGATGCGCAGCAGGCCCTCGGTCACGCCCATCGCGTCGCGGTCTTCCTGCGTCATCCCGGCATGCGTGGTGCTGGCCGGGTGGCACATCAGGCTGCGCGCATCGCCGATATTGTTCGAGATATCGACCAATTCCAGCGCATCGAGAATGGCGAAGGCGGTTGCCCGGTCGCCGACATCGAAGGCGAAGATCGGGCCGGTTGCGACCATCTGGCTGGTGGCCAGCGCGTGGCGCGGGTGGCTCGGCAGGCCGGGGTGCAGCATTTTCGGGACGCGCGGCTCGATGAAGCCGCCCAGCGCGACCGCATTTTCGCTCTGGCGGCGCGCGCGCAGGTCGAGCGTCTCCAGTCCCTTGAGCACCACCCAGGCGTTGAAGGGCGCGCAATTGGGCCCGGTGTTGCGCTGGAACGGCAGCAAAACTTCCTCGATCCATTCCCGGCTGCCGCAAACCGCGCCCGCGAGCACCCGGCCCTGCCCGTCCATCAGCTTGGTGGCGCTGTAGGCGACCACGTCCGCGCCGAAATCGAGCGGCTTCTGCAATGCGCTGGTGGCAAAGGCATTGTCGACCACGGTGGTGATGCCATGCGCCTTCGCAAGCCCGCAGACATGCGCGAGATCGACCACGTCGAGCGTCGGGTTGGCGGGCGTTTCGAAGAAGAACGCCTTGGTGTTGGGCCGGATCGCGGCTTCCCAGGCTTCGTCGTCGGCGCTGTCGATGACGGTGGTTTCGATCCCGAAGCGCGGCAGCAAATGGTCGAGCAGCCAGCGGCACGAGCCGAAAGCGGCGCGTGCGCCGACCACATGGTCGCCCACCGACAGCTGGCACAGCAGCGCGGTGGTCATCGCCGCCATTCCGCTGGCCTGCGCGCGGCAAGCCTCGGCGCCTTCCATCAGCGCGATGCGTTCCTCGAGCATGGCGACCGTCGGATTCTGCAGGCGCGAATAGGTCATGCCGGGGGCATCGCCGGCAAAGCGATCGGCCACCGTCTGCGCATCGTCATAGGTATAGCCGCTGGTGAGGAACAGCGCCTCGCTGGTCTCGCCATGCTCGGATCGCCAGGTGCCGCCGCGCACCGCCTGCGTCGCGGGGCGCCATTTCGAGGTAATCGAGCGGTCGGTGCCGGTGGTCTTCTTCATGTGGGGCGGGATAGCACGGCGTACCCGCTCGGCAAGCGGGTCAGCCTTCCAAGGCAGCAAGTCCCGCTTCGCCGACATCGCCAAGGCCCAGCGCATCCAACATCAGTGCGCCCTCCACCGCAAGCGCGACAAGCTTGGCCCCTGCGGCGGGATCGGGATCGTCGGGTGGCAGGTAAGCGGCAAACCAGTCGAGCTGGCTGTCCATCATCGCTGCAGCGCTTGCGCGAAAGGCGGCATCGCCCCGGGCTGCGCCCGCGACGATTTCCCACCACAGCCTCAGGAATGGCGCGAACATGGGCGCTCGCCCGATCGCCAGCAGGCGCTGCGCACAGTCGCGCCGCGACGTGGCAGGCTCGGTGGGATAGGCCATTTCGAGCGCGCCCGAATACATGCCCGCGACATGTTCGAGCAACGCCGTCACGAGGCCGTCCTTCGATCCGAAGTGATAGATCAGCATCCGATCGCTAGTGCCGGCAGCCTTGGCGAGCGGGCGCAGGCTGGCCCCTGCCAATCCATGCTCCAGCACATGGGTTGCCAGCTTGGGAAGCAGCGTTTCGCGGGACAGGCGAGGATCGGCCATTGACTAAATGTAGCACATGCTACATTGAAGGTCTGTAGCACTCGCTACATCGCATCGGGAGCCCGTCATGACCATGCTTGAAATCCTTTTCGTCCTCGGCGCTGTCGGAGCGCTGCCTGCCGTGCTTCTTCTGGCATTGCGCGGCCGAGTGCAAGAAAGCTGGTCGATGGCAGCCGTGCTTGCCGCCGGTTTCATCATCTTCAGTGCCTTTCCCATCGTACAGGACGGTGTGCTCGGCTTCCTGCCCAACCACACGCAGGACCTGTGGGGCACGCAGGTATGGTACGATCTCGTGATCGTGGTCGTCGTCGCGCTCGTATTCATCGTGCCGCGCGCCCGGGCGGTGGGCATGAATGTCCCTCTCTGGGTACTGGCGGTGGGCATGACGGCATCGATTTCCCTCCTGCCGATGGTTGCGCGGCTGTTCTGGCTGGAAAAGCGTGCGCGCGCGGAAGCTTAGCGCTTGAAGCGGGCGCGGCGGCTTTCTAAACCGCCGCGCCATGAGCCGCGCGCCCGAGCAACCGAGGGATCCCATTCGCTGGTGCGCCGCGCTGGCGCTGGTCTTCTGGCTTGCCTGCCTTCCCCACCTGACCGTCGTCGAGAAACCCTATTTCGACGAGGTCCATTACCTCCCCGCCGCGCGCGAGCTGCTGGTGCTGGGCGAGTTCACCAATCGCGAGCATCCGCTGCTGGGCAAGCAGCTGATCGCTGTCGGCATCGCGCTCTTCGGGGACAATCCGTGGGGCTGGCGCCTGCTGCCGACGCTGTTCGGCACGCTGGCGCTGTTCGCGGGGATGCGCGCACTGTGGTTCGGTACGCTCAGTCGCTTTGCCACGCTCGCTTATGGCGTGTTGCTGGCCACCGGCTTTCACCTGTTCGTCCACGCGCGCATCGCGATGCTCGACATCTTCTATCTCGCCTTCCTCAGCCTTGCCGCATGGCAGTTCGCCGCCGCGATCCGCCAGCCCGAGCAGGGCCGCTGGCGGCTGGCGCTGACCGGCATCGCGCTCGGCCTGGCGATGGGCGCGAAGTGGAATGCGCTGGTGGTCGCCATGGTGCCAGGCCTCGTGTTCTTCTTCGCGCGGGCAGCCGCCGGGCGCCGCCGCCTGTTCCTCAGCCGCCGGGGCGCGCCGGTGCCGGGCACCACGCTGGTCGAGGCCGCGCTATGGCTCGGCGCGGTGCCGCTGGCGGTCTATGCCGCAACCTACCTGCCGGCCTACTTCTTCCGCTTCCATCCGATCACCGAAGGGCTGGTCTACCACCACCAGTTCATGCTCTCGCAGCAGGAACAGGTGCTCAAGCCCCACCCCTACCAGTCGAGCTGGGAGCAATGGGTGCTGAACGCCCGCTCGATCTGGTACCTCTACGAGCCGGTCGAGGGCGTGCAGCGCGGCATCATGCTGATCGGCAATCCGCTGACCATGCTGCTGGGCCTGCCCGCGCTGGCCTGGTGCGCCTGGCACGGCATGTTCCGCCGCCACTGGGCCGCGCTGGGCGTGAGTGTGCTCTATGCGGTGAGCCTCGGCTTCTGGATCGTCGCGAGCAAGCCGGTGCAGTTCTATTATCACTATGCCCTGCCCGCCATGGCATTGCTGGCCGCGCTGGCGCTCGCCTGCGATGCGCTGTGGCAGAATGGCTGGCGCAAGACCGCGCTGGCGCCGGTGGTGGGCAGCGTCCTGGTGTTCGGCTGGTTCTACCCGATCATCAGCGGCGCGCCGCTGGTCGGGCCGGATAGTTTTGCCGTGTGGACCTGGCTGGACAGTTGGAGGTGAATGGCCTCCCC
>NZ_LNBY01000002.1 GCF_001542855.1 Erythrobacter sp. AP23
TGTGCCGGCGACCACGATGCGGTTGCCCTCGCGCACGGCCCGGGCGAAACCGAACTGCGTCTCGTAAGGAGAGCCGGTGAAAGCACGGCGGCGCGTCACCCGCAGGTAATCTCGGTAATGGTCATCGCCGCGTCGTAGCGCACGTTGACCCGGTTGCTGCGGTAATCCATCGTCCAGTTCGAATAGGGCGGGCCCCAGCGCAAAATGGTCGCGCCGCTCTTTTCGACGATCTCCTCGCCGATTTCGTCATTTGCCTGGCGGCCCAGATAGTTCTGCACCGCATCCGCATCGCACATGCCGCCCGTCAGTTGGCGCATCCGGTCGGCCGGTGTTTCGGCGGGCTCGGCATTGCCTGCGCAAGCGGCCAGCGGCAGCGCGAGACTGGTGAGAATCGGAATACGCATGGCACTATCTCCCTATTCGCATTTTGTCAGCGGCATTGGCTCGAACGGCTCGTCATCCACGGCCGAAGGGGTGAGGGTTTTTCCATCGTCAGAGAGGGTGAACCTGCGCTCCATCTGCCACTGCTCGCCTTCACCCTCCATCGCCAGCGAAACGACGATATCCTGCGGGCTTTCGACCACGATACGCGTGATCTCGCCGTAGGATTCGTAGAACTGCATCGAACGCGGCCCGATTTCGACCCGCAGGTCCGATGCCGGATCGCAGGTGCCTTCGACGTAGTCCCAGGCACCGAGATAATCCGCCGGGACGATATCCGAGGTCACCGGCGCGGGTGGCCCGGCGCCGTCGCCGATCCCGCCATCGGGTTCGACCGGCATCATGGTTTCGACGGTTTCGGGCTCGCCCGCCGGATCGTCGCTGCCCGAACAGGCGGCGAGCAGCAGAGCGGCGGGCAGGGCGGCGGGAAGAAACGGGCGTATGGTCATATCTCCCCAACGCACCCAGCTCATTCCCTATCCCATCGTCGGGATGACGAAGGCGTTCGAGCCGTCGCCGCCCCCGTCGGGCCAGCGCTGGGTGACCTTCTTTGCCTTGGTCCAGAATTTGAGGCCTTCCATGCCGTACTGGTCGGTGTCGCCAAAGCCCGAGCGCTTCCAGCCGCCGAAGCTGTGGTAGCTCACCGGCACGGGGATCGGTACGTTGATACCGACCATGCCGACATTCACGCGGTGCGCGAATTCACGCGCGGCGTGGCCGTTGCGGGTGAAGATCGCAACGCCATTGCCATACTGGTGCTCGCTCGGCAGGCGCACGGCCTCCTCGAAGTCCTTGGCGCGTACGATCTGCAGGACGGGACCGAAGATTTCTTCCTGGTAGCTTTCCATGTCGGTGGTGACGCGGTCGAGCAGCGTCGGGCCGACGAAGAAGCCATCCTCATGTCCCTGCAGGCTGAATCCGCGGCCGTCGATCACGACTTCGGCGCCTTCCTTCTCTGCCGTGTCGATCCAGCCTTCGACGCGCGCCTTGTGCTCGGGCGTGACGACCGGGCCGTAATGCGCATCGGGATCGTTCGAGACGCCGACGCGCAGGCCATTGATCGCCGGGATCAGTTTCTCGCGCAGCTTGTCGGCGGTATCGTGGCCGACCGGGACCACGACCGGGAGCGCCATGCAGCGCTCGCCCGCCGAACCGAAGGCTGCGCCCGCGAGATCGTTGACCACCTGGTCGAGATCCGCGTCGGGCATGACGATGCCGTGGTTCTTCGCGCCGCCCATCGCCTGGACGCGCTTTCCGGCAGCGACACCGCGCTTGTAGACGTAATGCGCGATGTCGGAGGAGCCGACGAAGCTGACCGCAGCGATATCCTCATGGTCGAGGATGGCGTCGACCATTTCCTTGTCGCCGTGGACGACCTGCAGAAGCCCCTCGGGTGCGCCCGCTTCGACGAACAGTTCGGCGAGGCGGACGGGCACGCTGGGATCGCGCTCGGACGGCTTGAGGATGAAGGCATTACCGACCGCGATCGCCATGCCGAACATCCACATCGGGATCATCGCGGGGAAGTTGAACGGGGTGATACCCGCCCCGATGCCGAGCGGCTGACGCATCGAATAGACATCGATGCCCGGACCTGCCCCTTGCGTATATTCGCCCTTCAGCGCCTGCGGGATGCCACAGGCGAATTCGATCACCTCGAGGCCGCGCTGCACGTCGCCATGCGCGTCGTCGACCACCTTGCCGTGTTCGCTGGCGAGCAGTTCGGCGAGCTCCTGCTTGTTGGCTTCGACCAGCCGCTTGAACTCGAACATCACCCGCGCGCGTTTCTGCGGATTGGTCGCGGCCCATGCGGGCTGGACCTTCTTCGCCGCATCGACTGCCTTTTGCAGCAATGCCGCATCGCCCAGCGGGACTTCAGCCTGCACCTCGCCCGTGGACGGGTTCCAGATCTGGTGGGTGCGGGCAGCGGAGCCGCCGCCACCGCCGACGATGAAATGGTCAACCTGACGCATGATAGATCCTCTCTTTTCTTGCTAACGGCCCATAGCCGCGAGAGGTCCGAAATCAACCGCGTTCGGGCAAAATCGCCAACATCCGCGGCTAGCCGATGGCGGCCATCCATTGCGCGCACAGGATCGCGCCATAGGTGCCCAGCGCATAGCCGAGCACTGCCAGCAGCACGCCCACCGGCGCCAGCGCAGGGTGGAAGGCCGCTGCGACGACCGGGGCCGAAGCCGCCCCGCCGACATTGGCCTTGCTGCCCACGGCGACGAAGAAGAACGGTGCCTTGATGATCTTGGCTACCACCAGCAGCAGGATCACGTGGAACAGCATCCAGATGAAGCCGATCGCCATGAAGGCGGGGGCATCGGCGATCTTGGTCACATCCATCCTGGTGCCGATCACCGCGACCAGCAGGAAGATGAACAATACGCCGAACTTGCTCGCGCCGATTCCTTCCAACTCGCGCGCCCTGGTGAAGCTGGCGGCGAGGCCGGCGGTGGTCGAGATCACGACGACCCAGAAGAACTCGCTCGCCAGCGTCGCTTCCTCGCCTTGCATTGCGGCGAAGAAACCGCCCAACCAGCCGCCGAGCAAGTGCGACATGCCGACGATGGCGAAAGTCGCGCCAAACAGCAGCACGTAGTCGTTGGCCTTGGCGACGCGTTCGATGCTTTCGGTATAATTCGCCATCGTATCGCGCAGCCTCGCGATCGAGGAACTGTCCGCGCCCAGCCACTTGTCGACCCGCTCATGCGCGCCCGCGCCATACAGCAGGAAGATCATCCAGATCTCGGCGACGATTATGTCGACCGCGAGCAGCGCGGCAAAGCCTTCGAGCGGGTAGCCATAGACTTCGAGCATGGCGGTCTGGTTCGCGCCGCCGCCGATCCAGCTCCCGGCAAGGGTCGCCAGGCCGCGCCATGCGGCGGTTTCGCCCGATCCGATGATCGAGGGTTCGAACTGGGCGACGATCCACAGCGCCAGCGGACCGCCGATCACGATCCCCACCGTGGCGGTCAGGAACATGATGATCGCCTTGTTGCCGAGGCCGAGGATGCCCTTGATGTCGATCGAAAGCGTCATCAGGAACAGTGCGGCGGGTAGGAAATAGTCCTTCGCCACCGGCCACAGATTGCTTTCGGACACGTCGATCAGCCCGAAGGTCGTCATGAGGCTGGGCACGAGGTAGCAGACGAGGATGATCGGCACGAACACGTAGAAGCGCTGCCAGCCGGGCCGGTCGCGCGTCGCGAAGACGAAGCCGAGCACGAGGGCCAGCAGCCCGAGAACAATTCTGTCGTCGCTGATCATGCGCCCCGCGGCCCCGCCCGTCGTTTCCGTTCTGCGCGCGGCCTAGCGCGGTAATGGACGAATGCCAATTGCCGCTGCGCGGTCTTACACGGCGGAGCTGAAGAGGCGCGTCGAGACGGGGCGATAGGCGTCGAAGATTGCGGCGATCGAACGCGCGTAGGGCAAGCCTTCGGGAAGGATTTCCAGCCACTGCCGGTCGATCGTGGCCAGCCCGCGTTCGAAGAAGGGCTGCAGCCGGCCATGGGCTTCGCGCATCAGACAGGCGCCGAGCCGCGCGCGGCCCTGGCACAGCAATTGTTCGATCACCGCTGCGCGATAGCGGTCATCGGCGCTGCGGACCACGCCTCTGCTCGCGGACAGCAAACCTTGGGAGGAGAGCATGCGATAGCGACCGCTGTTCTTCTCGTTCTGCGCGAGCAAGCTCGGGAAACTGCCGATCGAGGACGCGCCGAGCCCGATCAGCACCTCGCTCTGGTCGTCGGTAAAGCCCTGGAAATTACGCTTCAACGTGCCGTCGAAGGCGGCGCGGGCGAGCGGATCGCCGCCGGGCCTGGCGAAATGGTCGAACCCGATGGGTGTGTAGCCATGCGTTGCGAAATAGGCATAGCCCATCTCGGCCATGGCAAAGCGTTCGGCCTGGTCGGGCAGATTGCTCGCATCGATCGCGCGCTGGCGCGGGACGATGTGCGGAACATGCGCATAGCCGAACAACGCGATCCGATCCGCGCCGAGCACGCGGGTACGCTGCAGCGTGTCTTCCAGATCATGCATCGACTGACCGGGCAGACCATACATCAGATCGAAATTGAGCGATGTGACGCCCGCATCGCGCAGCCAGTCGACCGTCTCGACGATGCAGTCTTCCGGCTGCACGCGCCCGATGGCCTCCTGGCAATGATCGGCGAATGTCTGCACGCCCAGGCTCGCTCGCGTTATGCTCAGTTCGCCGATGACCCTTGCCCAGTCGGCCGTCATCGTGCGCGGATCGAGTTCGATCGACAGCGTGGGTTCGTCCAGCGTGAAATGCCCGGCGAGCGCGGCGAAAAGCGCGCGGAAATCGTCGGGCGTGATCGCATTGGGGCTGCCCCCGCCGAAGGCGATCCGGCCGATACGCACATCGTCGGGCAGCTCGCGTGCGACGGTCTCGATCTCGCGGTGCAGGGCCGCGAGATAGGATTCGAGCCGCTGGCGCCGGTTCGACTTGCCGGTGTTGCAACCGCAGTAGAAGCAGATCTTCTCGCAGAACGGGATGTGCACGTAGAGCGAGATTTCCCCCCGCACCTGCCGCAGCGCCGATGGGTAGATTTCGGCCGGTATCTCATCGAATTCGGCGGCGGTGGGATAGCTCGTGTAACGGGGCACGGGCTTGGCGAGCAGGTCTGGGTAATAGGTCCACATGCGCGCCTTGTGCGCAGGACGCATCAGGCCGTCATTGAGCGAGATCAAATTTCTTGCGGCACGAACCGGCATGACACCCTTTGGTGGTGCACGGTGCCTGCGGCTGCTGGTCGCGTTCGATCGGGATATCGATCGTCCCGCCACCGCAAATCTGCGCAGTAATGCTCTGCGCCCGCGCGGGCGGCGGACCCACCGCGAGGGGCAGGAGAGCGGCAAGGCCGAGGAGAAGCGAATTGGTCACTGCTCGTCCTCCTCCTCGTCATCGATAAGGATACGCTGGGCGGCGCCGTCGAGGTCCTCGAACTGGCCCTTGCGCATGGCCCAGAAGAACCCCGCCAGACCGAGCAGGCCCATGCCGAGCGCGATGGGGATCAGAAAGGCAAGCCCGCTCATTGCGCGGCCCTTGCCAGGCGCAAGGAATTCCCGACGACCACCAGCGAGCTCAGCGACATGGCCAGTGCCGCGATCAACGGCGTGACCATCCCCGCCAGCGCGATCGGCAGCGCGACGACGTTGTAGAGGATCGCGAAAGCGAAATTCTGGCGCACGATCCGCATCGTCCTGCGGGCGACACCCACCGCCAGCGAAACCGGCATCAGGGCCTTGCCCAGAAACACCGCATCGGCGGCCTGCTGGCTGACGTCGCTCGCGCTGCCGGGAGCGATCGAGGCGTGCGCGGCGGCAAGGGCGGGGCCGTCGTTGATCCCGTCGCCGATCATCAGCGGACGATGGCCCGCGGATTTGAGACCTTCCAGCAGGGCAAGCTTGTCGTCCGGCAACAACTGCGCCTGCCATGCCACGTCGAGGTCGCGGGCGACGCCTTCGACCGAGGCCGCCCGGTCGCCCGACACGATCCGGCTCTCGATGCCGTCCTGCGCCAGCACCCTGACGACTTCCTGCGCATCGCTCCGGACAGGGTCGGCGAAGGCGATGATAACGCCGGCATCGCCGATCCGAAGGCTGGTCGAGAGGGTTGCGGTTTCGCTCTCGGGGCGTTCGAGTGCCACTTCTACGCCACCGAGCACGCCCACCACGCCGCGGCCGCCTTGCTCGCGAATGTGCTCGACCGGCGCCGCGACGACGCCCTGCCGCTCGAGCGCGCCGGAAATCCCCCGGCTGAGCGGGTGACGGCTGTTCCGCGCCAGGGCGAGCGCCACGCCGGCCTGGTCGGGCGAAAGGTGATCGAGCCGCGGCACCGGTTCGCCCAGTGTCAGCGTGCCGGTCTTGTCGAACAGCGCCAGATCGACTTCGGCCAGCCGCTCGAGCGCGCTGCCGTCCTTCACCAGCAGCCCGCGTTTGGCCAGCGCTCCAGAGGCGACGACCTGTGCCGCGGGGACCGCCAGCCCCATCGCGCAGGGGCAGGTGATGATCAGTACGGCGATCGCGATGACAAGCGATTGGTACACGCCTGCGCCGGCCAGCATCCATCCGATGAAGGCGAGCAGCGCCAGCGAATGGACCGCCGGAGCGTAAAGTCGCGAGGCGCGATCGGCGATCCGGACGTATTGGCTGCGCGACTGGCCCGCCTCGTCCATCAGCCGCGCGATTTCGGCCAGCGCGGTGTCCGACGCAGCCGCAGTGACGCGGACGTTGAGCGGATTGCCGAGGTTGATTGCCCCGGCATAGACCGTCTCGCCCGCTGCCACGCCCTGCGCGGCGCTTTCCCCGGTCAGCATCGAATTGTCGAGCGTGGATGCGCCCTCTTCGACCACGCCGTCTGCCGCGAGCGCTTCTCCGGCCGGGACCAGCATCAGCATTCCCGGTTCCAAATCTTGGGCACTCACGGTGCGGCTGGTCCCGTCCGCATCGAGCACGGTGGCGCTGCGGCCCATACGCGAGAGCAGGGCACCGATCCCGGCACGGGTCTTGTCGCGCATCGTCGCGTCGAGCGCGCGGCCCGCGAGTAGGAAGAACAGCAGCATGACCGCACCGTCGAAATAGGCATGCTCGCCGCCGGTGGCGGTTTCGTAGATGCTCAGTGCGACGGCAAGCAGGACGCCGATCGAGATCGGCACGTCCATGTTGGTCCGCCGGTGGCGCAGTGCCATAGCCGCGCTCGCGAAAAAAGGGCGCCCGGCATAGGCGACCACGGGAATTGCGATCAGCGCCGACAGCCAGTGGAAGAGGTCGCGAGTCACGCCGCCCGCACCCGACCACACGCTGACCGAAAGCAGCATGATGTTCATCATGCCGAAGCCGGCAACCGCCAGCGCGCGCAGCAACGTCCGCGTTTCCTTGTCGTCGCGCGCCAGCGGGTTGTCGGCGACGGCCTGTGCCTCGAACCCGATCGCCGCGATCGCCTCGACCAGCGCCTGTTCGCCGAGCGAGGTGTCGTGGCGCACCGCCACGCGTTTCGACGAGAAATTCACCCGCGCCGATACGACGCCCGGCAGGTCCGCAAGCCCGCGCTCGATCTTGGCGATACAGCCCGCGCACCGCATTCCCGGAACGGTGAAACGCGTGTCTTTCAGGACCGCAGCATCGAAAGTATCGAGAGGGACCGGGGCGTTCATCGGATCCGGACTTCATCCACCCAGGGCGTGCCGCCTGCATCGATCGCAAGGCGCACGATCCAGCGACCCGTCGGGACCGCCCGGGTCGAAACGAAGCTGTTTTCGCCTGTCTGTTCGAACTGGAGGCTCATGTCCTCCGGCGTGCCGAGGGGACGCCGGAGATTGGCGGTGAGCAGCGCGGAGACGGGGACACCGTCGGTCGTCACCGCGAGCCGCCCGTCGGCATCCCGCTCGAGCGATGCCGAATAGCCGAGCCGCTCGCTCTCGCGCGCCTGTTCGAGCCAACCGTTGAACTTCTGGCTGGCGACATAGGAATTCTCCACCACGACCCCGCCGAAACCGCCGATGGCGAGCGAGGCCATGTAGAAATTGACCGCGATCACGATGCCAAAGCCTGCGACCATGATCGTGGCCATATCCTTGCCGGTAAATTCACGTCTCATTGTTCGCTCTCCGGAGCATCGAAGCGGGTTTGTACGGTATCGCTCTCGCGCTGCTCGTCGAGCGAAGTGACGCGGAAGGTGAATTCCTGCGAGGTAACGCCCGCGGGCACTGCGACATAGGCGCGTACCTGACGGACGAGGTCGGCGGGAACGGAAACGGTCTGCGTGGACGCCGCAGCGGTGCGATTGATCGTTTCGGTCCACATGACCGCGCCGGGCAGGCCTTCGACCGCGATTTCCATCTCGCGCGGGCGGCTTTCCATATTGCGCAGCTTGAGTGTGTAAGCATTGCGCACCGATCCGTCGCTCAGCAGCATGAAGGGAGGGTTGCGGTCGGGCGCGACGGTCAATTCGGTGTGGCTGCGCACGCCGAGCGCGAACAGCATGGCCCCGCCGATCCCGGCCCAGATCAGGAAATAGGCGATCGTCCGGGGGCGCAGCAGCGTGCGCCAGGGCGATTTCGGGGTCTCGCCAGCCGCTTCGCGCTCGCAATCCTCCAGCGTCGCATAATCGATCAGGCCGCGCGGCCTGCCGATGTCCTTCATCACCCGGTCGCAGGCATCGATGCATAGTGCGCAGGTGATGCAGCCGATCTGCGGCCCCTCGCGGATGTCGATCCCGGTGGGACAGACCTGCACGCATTGCTGGCAATCGATGCAATCGCCGAACTGGCCGGGGTTTTTCTGCGCCTTTTTGACGCTGCCACGCGGTTCGCCGCGCCAGTCCTTGTAGGTCACCAGCAACGACTGTTCGTCCATCATCGCGGTCTGGATGCGCGGCCAGGGGCACATGTAGATGCACACCTGCTCGCGCATGAATCCGCCCAGCGTAACGGTGGTCAGCGTCAGGACAGCGACCGTGATATAGGCGATCGGATCGGCCGTCCCGGCGAAGAAATCGCGAAACAATGTCGGTGCATCGGCGAAATAGAGAATCCACGCCCCGCCCGTTGCAAGTCCGATCAGCAGGTAGATCGTCCACTTCGAAGCGCGGCGGAACACCTTGCCCCAGGTCCACGGCGCGGCGTCGAGCCGGTGGCGGGCGTTGCGGTCGCCATCGACGAAGCGGTCGATATGCTGGAACAGGTCGGTCCAGACCGTCTGCGGGCAGGCATAACCGCACCAGGCGCGTCCCACCGCGCTGGTGACGAGGAACAGGCCCATCCCCGCCATGATAAGCAGGCCCGCAACGTAATAGAATTCATGCGGCCAGATCTCGATGCCGAACATGTAGAAGCGGCGGTTGGCGAGATCGACCAGCACCGCCTGGTCGGGAGCGTAAGGGCCGCGATCCCAGCGGATCCACGGCGTGACGTAATAGATCGCGAGCGTGACGACCATGACCAGCCATTTGAAACGCCGAAAGGGCCCGTCGATACGCTTGTTGTGGACGACCGCGCGGCTTTCGTAGAGCCGTTCGGGCAAATGCTCGCGCGGCGGTTCGTGCGGCTCGTGGCGGCGAGTCGTCGCCTCGGGTTCGGCGACCGCGCTCGAGACGGGATCGTTGGTCTTCGCGACCCCGTCCTCGACGACGACCGACCAATCGCGGTCGCCGCCGGGTTTGCGTTCGTCAGGGTTGTTCATCGACCTCTACCTCGGGATCTTCGGCGACCTCGATGAAGTCTTCGCCTCCCCCGAGCGAATGGACATAGGCGGCGAGCATCTTGATGGTCACCGGATCGAGCCGTCCCTCCCACTTGGGCATCATGCCCATGCGCGGCTGGAGGATCTGGCGCCTGATCGCCTCGCGGCTGCTGCCGCGCAGCCAGATCGCATCATTGAGCGTCGGCGCGCCGAGCTCGCGATTGCCGCTGCCGGCCGGTCCGTGGCAGGCGGCGCAATTGTCGGCATATAGCTGTGTTCCGACAGCGTTGGTTTCTGCATTGCCGCTCAGCGAGAGGACGTGATCCACGAGCGAATCGAGCTGCGCGCTATCGAAAACACCTTCATAGGGCGGCATGATGCTGAACCGCGTTTCCGGATGGTCGCTTTCACGAATGCCGTGCACCAGCGTGTATTCGATCGCCCTGAGGTCGCCGCCCCACAGCCAGTCGTCGTCGTTGAGGTTGGGATAGCCCAGGTCCTGACTGCCCGCCGCGCCCGATCCGTGGCATTGCACGCAATTGACGCGAAACGCCGCCGCACCGCCGGCAACGGCCTGCTGCATCAGCGCGCTGTCCTCGGGCAAGCGTTCGATCGGCACGCGCGCGAGCTGTTCGCGCACACTGGCGCGCGCCTGGTCGGCAGCACTCATTTCCTTGGCCAGCTGGCCGCGGCTCGACCATTCGAGGACGCCCACCGTTGCCCGGTCGATCATCGGCCAGGCCGGATAGGCGATCACGTAGCCGATCGAGAAAATGATCGTCAGATAGAAGGTCCACAGCCACCATCGCGGCAGCGGCGTGTTGAGTTCCTCGATACCGTCCCATTCGTGACCGACGGTCTCGGTGCCGGTCGGTTCGTCGATGCGCTTATTCGCCATCGTCTTGTCCCTTGAAAATCATCGTCGCGGCGTGGTGGTTGCGCTTCTTGGCGCCGGGCCGGAACGGCCAGGCACACAGCCCCACGAACAGGATCAGCATGGCCACCAGCGCATAGCTGTCGGCGAAATGGCGCAGGGTTTCGTAGAGGCTCATCGACCCTTCTCCTCCGCCAGTTCCTCGAGCGGTGCCGCGCTTTCGAAATCGACCAGCGTGCCGAGCATCTGAAGGTAGGCGATCAACGCATCCATCTCGGTCAGCCGGTTTGGATCGCCGTCGAAATCGCGGATCTGCGCCTTGGGATAACGCTGGGCGAGGTCGCCCGGATCGACATCGGGATCGGCCTGCGCCAGCATGTCGACATGCGCCCTTTCGAGGTCTTCGTCGCTATAGGGCACACCGACGCGGCGAAGTGCGGTGAGCGTCGCCTTGGGATCGCCGATGTCCAGCTCTGTGTCCTTGAGAAACCCGTACTGCGGCATGACGCTCTCGGGCACGACGCTTTGCGGGTCCTCGAGGTGCTGAACGTGCCATTCGTCCGAATAGCGCCCGCCCACGCGCGCTAGGTCAGGCCCGGTCCGCTTGGAGCCCCATTGGAAGGGGTGGTCGTACATGCTCTCGGCCGCGAGGCTGTAGTGGCCGTAGCGCTCAACCTCGTCGCGGAATGGGCGGACCATCTGGCTGTGGCAGGTATAACAGCCTTCGCGAATGTAGATGTCGCGCCCCGCCTGCTCCAGCGGCGTATAGGGCCGCACACCCTCAACCTCTTCGATCGTGTTCTCGAGGTAGAACAGCGGCGTTATCTGGACGAGTCCGCCGATGGCGACCGTCACGAAGGTCGCCACGGCCAGCAGGGTGATATTGCGTTCGAGCCGCTTGTGGCCCTTGACGGTTTCTTCGACGACGGGGTCTGACATGGTCGTGCGATCCTATTCGGCCGGAACGGTTTCGGGACGGGGCTGGACGATGGGGCGGTCGGCCTGCGGGTCGTAGGCGGCATCGCGCAGCGGCGCCTCTTCACGCAGCCTTCCTGCCAGGGTCATCCAGATGTTGTAGGACATGATGAGGGCTCCCGAGAGGTACATGATCCCCCCGATCGCGCGCATCACGTACATCGGGAACATGGCTGCCACGCTGTCCGCGAACGACCAGACGAGATAGTCGTCGGGTCCGTATTCGCGCCACATGAGCCCCTGCATGATGCCGGCAACCCACATGCTCGCGGCGTAGAAGACGATGCCGATCGTCGCGAGCCAGAAGTGCCAGTTGATCATGCGCAGCGAATACATCCGCTCGCGCTTCCACAGGCGCGGCACGAGGAAGTAGACGCAGGCGAAGGTGATCAGCCCGTTCCATCCCAGCGCACCGGAATGGACGTGGCCGATGGTCCAGTCGGTATAGTGCGACAGGCTGTTGACGCTCTTGATCGACAGCATCGGCCCTTCGAAGGTGCTCATGCCGTAGAAGGCCAGCGCCATCACCATCATGCGGATGATAGGATCGGTGCGGACCTTGTCCCACGCGCCGTTGAGGGTCATCAACCCGTTGATCATGCCGCCCCAGCTGGGCATCCACAGCATGATCGAGAAGACCATGCCCAGCGTCTGCGCCCAGTCGGGCAGCGCGGTGTAGTGGAGATGGTGCGGACCTGCCCAGATGTAGAGGAAGATCAGCGACCAGAAGTGGATGATCGACAGGCGGTAGGAATAGACCGGGCGTTCGGCCTGCTTGGGGACGAAGTAATACATCATCGCCAAAAAGCCCGCGGTCAGGAAGAAACCGACCGCGTTGTGGCCGTACCACCACTGGGTCAGTGCATCCTGCACCCCGGCGAAGGCGGAATAGCTCTTGGCGCCCAGCAGGCTCACCGGCATGGCGAGGTTGTTGACGATGTGCAGCATCGCCACGGTCACGATAAAGGCGAGGTAGAACCAGTTGGCGACGTAGATGTGCGGTTCCTTGCGCTTCGCCAGCGTGCCGACGAAGACGATGAAATAGGCCACCCAGACGATCGTCAGCCACAGGTCGACGTACCATTCGGGCTCGGCATATTCCTTCGACTGGGTGACACCGAGCAGATAGCCGGTCGCGGCCAGCACGATGAACAGCTGGTAGCCCCAGAAGACGAAACGGGCGAGGCCGGGGAAGGCGAGCTGCGTACGGCAGGTCCGCTGGACGACGTAGAAACTCGTCGCGAGCAGGGCATTGCCGCCGAAGGCGAAGATCACCGCGCTGGTATGCAGCGGACGAACGCGGCCGAAATTGAGATAGGGCTCGAAATTGAGCTGCGGGAAAGCAAGCTGCGCCGCGATGAACACGCCCGCAAGCAGTCCGGCAAGACCCCAGAACATCGTCGCGATCACGCCCCATCGGATCACGTCGTCGTCATAGCGCGAAGGCGTGTCGGGCATCTTGAAGAAGCCCTGTGCCTTGCCCAGCGGATCGAAGCGCGAGGCGCTCATCCAGATCATCACGAATGCGAGTGCGGCGATTATCGTGGCGTGCGCGGCAAATCCTGCGTCGGCGGCCGCAACCGCCGCGCCGATCGCCGCGAGCATGATAATGAACCACAGGCCAATCCGGCCCAGCGCGGCTTCAGCGTGCATAAGGGTCTCCGTCCGTTTGAGCGCGGCCTAGGCTGCCGGCCCGGCAGCCGCATTGATCTGAATCAATTTGGCGAAAGAAATCATGCGGCATCACGCAGGTACCCCGCGCGAGCCTTCAGCATCCCGACATCGCGCAGCACGATGCCCGACCGGCCGGTGGTCGCGATCGCCCCCGCCTCGCGCAGGAGGCTGAGCTGGCGGCTGACGGTTTCGATGGTCAGGCCGAGGCTTTCGGCGATGTCGCGGCGAGACATCGGCAGTTCGAGCAGGACCGATCCGCCCTTTCGCACCCCGATGCGTTCGCCCATCGCCAGGAGAAACACCGCTACCCTTTCCGATGCGGTCTTGCGCCCCAGCGCGATGGTCTTCTCGCGGCAGCGCCTGAGCGAGCTGGTGGTGTTGTCGAGCAGGTGGCGCAGGATCGGTGCCTCGCTCGCCGCGAGGTCGAGAAATTCGTTCGCGCCGAAGGTCAGCAGGTCGCAATCGCGCAAGGCGCAGACCGAATAGGAATAATTGTCCTGTTCGGGCACCGTGAACACGTCGCCGACGAAATGGAAGGCGACGATCTGGTCGCGCGCCTCCGACGCATGGGCAACCAGCTTGGTTGCTCCGTGTCCGACGAAGATGAGCTGCGAAGAGGTGCCCTCGAATTCGAGGGCGCGGTCCCTGTCCAGCGCCACCAGCCGGGCAAGCGACTGAAAGCGGAGATGTGCCGCGTCGGAAAGGTTCGCAGACAGGATTTTGCGTGCGAACCGATCGAAGGCCTCGGGGAAATTCGTCATGCCCTCTAGTCGCGCTTCGCAAAGCGGATTTCTTTGACGCAGATCAATGAAGGCGGAAAATTCGATCTCCAGAAGGGCTTCGAGCGCTGCAACCATCCTGGGACGCATGGGGCGACCACTGCAGCGCATGAGGACCAAGGAAATGAACAAGTTGCTCGCGAGCGCTCTTGCCGGTGCGGCAATGATCGCCACCCCCGCACAGGCGCAGGACAACGACGGCAAGCTGCAGGTCAAGCTGCTCGGCACCCTTGTCGCGCCCGATGGCGAGATTACCGAGCTGAGGACCGATATCGTCGGCCTGCCGGCAGGCACGCAGACCGAGGCGAACGACAATTTCGTGCCCACATTGGCGGTGGAATATTTCGTCGCGCCGAACGTCTCGATCGAGACGATCTGCTGTCTGACGCAGCACGATGTCGATGCGGTTTCGGGCCTGCCCGGGGCGGAACTGGTTTCCGACGCCAAGGTGATCCCGGCGACCTTCACCGCGAAGTACCATTTCGATGTCGGCGGCGCGAAGCCCTATGTGGGCGCAGGTGCGACCTATTTCTGGTGGGTCGATGTCGAACCGGGCGCTGACACCATCCCGCTGGGTGTGACGCGCACCACCTTTTCCGACGAATTCGGCTTCGTGCTGCAGGCCGGCCTCGACCTCCCGCTTGGCGAAAACGGCTTTGGCCTGACCGTCGATGCCAAGCGCTATTTCGTCGACACCACGGCGCGCTGGTTCGCCGGCAACACGCTCGCCATCGAAACCGAGCACAAGCTCGACCCCTGGGTCCTGAGCGCGGGCGTCAGCTACCGATTCTGAAGGGCGCAAGGCACTCTAATAGAAAAGCGACCTCCGGCGCGCTTTGCCGGAGGTCGCTTTTCGGTTTGGGTTTCGTTACCGCGCGATGCCCTGGCCATTGACCTGAGGTCGTCTTCGATCCAAGGGCGTCGTCGCGGCAGGCGGGTGTAGCTCAATGGTAGAGCAGCAGCTTCCCAAGCTGACGACGAGGGTTCGATTCCCTTCA
>NZ_LNBY01000003.1 GCF_001542855.1 Erythrobacter sp. AP23
CCCGCTCCACTCCCTTCTTCCATAATTGTCCGTTACGGTGTATTAAACACCTAGAAAAGCTCGGGTTTTCGAGCTTGTTCCGTCCGGGACCGATCATGGCTTTCCGCCCGCATCCATCGCGCTTGGGGGCCAAATGAGGGCCGGTGGTAGGCCGGGTGGAGCTGTCTGGCCCCCAGGGAGGGGCCAGGTCTAAGGATTGGGAGCCGATTCATGCCGCTGACCGATGTCGCCATCCGCAACGCCAAGCCGCGCCAGAAGCCCTACAAGATGGGCGATTCCCATGGGCTGTTCCTGCTCGTCCAGCCAAGTGGCGGAAAGCTATGGCGGTTAAAATATCGCTTCAACGGGAAGGAGAAGAAGCTGGCGCTCGGGATTTATCCCGAGGTCGGCCTTGCAGAGGCACGCAACAGGAGAAGGGAGGCGCGGGATCTATTGGCAGGCGGCAAGGACCCTTCACTGGAAAAGAAACGCAACAGGCTTCGCGCGCAGATGCAGTCCGGAAACACCTTCTCGGCGATAGCCAACGAATATGTCGAGAAGCGCAAGCGCGATGGCCACAAGGCATGGGCTCCCAGCACAGCCGCCCGATGCGAATATTTGCTCTCGCTTCTGTCGGGATCGATCGGACCCATGGCGGTAACAGAGATCGAGCCGATCGACGTGCTCGCAGCGGTTCGCCGGATCGAGAACCAGGGCAAGCTTGAAAGCGCGAGGCGAACGCTGCAACTGGCAGGAGCCGTCTTCCGCTATGCTGTTGCTACGGCAAGGCTTCCTTCCGATCCGACACGCGACCTTCGCGGTGCGCTGACAATGCCGACCGTCACCCACTATGGAGCGATCATCGAGCCTGCCCGCGTCGGTGAACTCTTGCGCGCGATCGATGGTTACACTGGGCAGCCAATCTCCCGCTTTGCATTGAAGCTGGCACCGCATGTGTTCGTCCGTCCCGGCGAACTGCGCCACGCGGAATGGGAGGAGATCGATCTTGAGGGTGCATTGTGGACGATGCCTGCGGCCAAGACCAAAATGCGCAAACCCCATCTTGTCCCTCTTTCGACCCAAGCTGTTGAGATACTGGAGGAGGCAAAGGCGATGACCGGACCCACAGGATATGTATTCCCGTCCATCCGCACCCGATCGCGCCCGATGAGCGACAACACGATCAATGCTGCCTTGCGTCGTCTTGGCTATGCAAGCGATGAAATGACCGCGCACGGCTTTCGGGCGATGGCATCGACCCTGCTCAACGAGAGTGGCAAGTGGCACCCCGATGCGATCGAGCGGGCATTGGCCCATGGCGACAGCGACAAGGTCAGGTCGGCCTATCATCGCGGTGCACACTGGGATGAGCGGGTGAGGATGGCGCAATGGTGGAGCGACTATCTGGATGAGCTGCGAGCAAGAGGCGAGGTTGTTCCGCTGCAACGTCGCGCAAACGTTTGAACATGATTGCCTGTGCCTTCGCTGTAGTGCCAGCGCGCGGCGCCTTTCGCGCTTTGGGATGCGCCGTCGCCGCGCCTGGCGCGGAATTTGCTGGGCAAGGGCGGTTGTGGATTGGTGCTGCCAACCTTGCAGGCTCGGTGTGATCGGTCGGGAATGGCTCATCATTGCGGATTGTAAAGCTACGCACAGGTGCAAGCATCTCAACAGCTTGCTAGGGGGTGAGCGATGAAGACCGACCTCGATCATCTGCCCCCGCAAAAGCAACGCGAACTCGAACGCGTGGTGCAATTGATCTTCGAGGAATTCGACGATGCCTTTGCGCTGGCTCGGCACGAGTGGAAGAAGGCGGGGCGCATCCTCAAGGTGATCCTCTATGGCAGCTATGCGCGCGGCACCTGGGTCGACGAGCCGCACACCGCCAAGGGCTACCAGTCGGATTACGACTTGCTCATCATCGTCAACGACAACCGCCTTACCGACCGGGTGAAATACTGGTCGAAGCTCGATGAGCGGCTGATGCGCGAATATGGTGTGACCAAGTCGCTCAAAACGCCGGTCAACTTCATCGTTCACACGCTGCAGGAGGTGAATGACGGGCTCGCCCACGGGCGCTATTTCTTCATGGACGTGAAGCAGGACGGGATCGCGCTCTACCAGTCCGACGACACCGAACTGCACACTCCAAAGCCCAAGACGCCCGAACAGGCGCTAGCGATGGCGCAGGAGTATTTTGATGAGTGGATGCCAGCAGCTTCGGGCATGTTGGAAACAGCGAAATTCAGCGTCGACCAAGGCCGACTGAAAGATGCTGCCTTCCTAACACACCAAGCGACCGAGCGCCTCTACCACTGCGTTCTTCTCGTCTGTACCTTTTACACCCCGCATGTGCACAATCTCGGCTTCCTGCGCACCCAGGCCGAACGCATCGATCCGCGCCTGACATACGTCTGGCCGCGCGAAACCAAGCGTGACCGCGCGCGCTTCGAGAAGCTGAAAGAGGCCTATGTCAAGGCGCGCTACTCGAAGCATTACCGCATCACGAAGGAAGAGCTTGAGTGGCTCGGCGAACAGGTCGAAGAGCTGGGCCGCGTCGTCCATGAGGTGTGTTCGGAGCGGTTGGCAAAGCTGAAAGCGGATGCTGCGAAGTCAGGCTGAAACGGTCTCGTTACTGACCTGATCGCCCGCCTTGAGTGCATTGTCCAGCATGGCTGCCAGCGCTTCTTCTGCACGTATGCGCACAGCTTCATCCTTCGAAGCAAACTCTGCTCTGAGCCATGCAGGTGCGCGCTGGACTGCAGCAAGAAGACGCGCATGGGTATCATCGGTCATGCAAGACCGTGTGCCAGCGCTGCGCCGCCGCTGCAATCGCGATGCACGCCTGCTGGCACAATTAATGCATTGCAGTTGTAAACCGGAAGTAGGTCCAGTTGGGTCTTGCTGACGCATATGGTGCAATCCAAACCAAGTATCCATCGCAAGCCAACTGCCCCATCTCTAATGGCGGCGATGCAATCCTGCTGCACGTTCGGATCGGTTCGCCGTGCCTTCGCAGAAGCAGCGACATTGCAAGTGCATCACCTGCTTTGATAAGCAATAGAAGCAGCGCTGTCTTGGTCCTGGTGATTGTCCATAGGTGTCTGATTTATCGTGAGAAAATGAGCGCGAGATAAAAGCAGCGCCGTCGGCCTTGCTGCAGGTGGCTGGTTTTACTGGGCAATATGCGACGGCGCCGAAGATCGCCAGTCGCCGGTCCTTTCGAATTATCGTTTGTTTTCAATACAAGAAGAGACGGCTTGCGCTTTGAGCGCCAATTGGGTCAACCCAACGCATAGCAAGCGCCATGTCCAGTCGCATACGAGCGGATGTCCGATTGTCCGGAATGCGTTCGGATCGAGCGCTGTCGGCACAGCATCGCACGAACGCAGGCTCCAGCGTAGAAACGTCATCTGGCGATATAGGCCTTGTTCGACCGATACTCTGTGTCGATGGCGGGCCTAGCCTGTTCCCCCTTCATATCCCCAGGCGGGTCCGTCATCACCTAAAAAGATGAAAGGACCGGCCGGGATGGCGACAGTAGACACGACAAATGATCTTCAGGATCAGAAGCACCAGCCTGTCATCGAGCCGATCGCTATGCGTGTACCCGAAGCCTGCCGCTATCTCGGGATCGGACGCAGCACCCTCTATGTGCTCATCGCCAGAGGTGAGATCGAGATCGTCAAACTCGGAAGCTCAACGCTGGTGCTGACGAAAAGCCTCAAAGGGCTGGTCGAGCGAAGGCGCAGCACCCGAGTTTAGTCCGAAGGCCCAATGGTGGAGCGACTATCTGGACGTTCTTAAATCGGGCGGGAGGGTGCTCCCATTCCAATGGGCTGGCGATGTCGGAGGTGCGTTCTAACTCTGACGCAAACGGAGGTGGCAAGCGGGCGCTTGCAAAAGTCTGTAGAATAACAGGAGCAGAACTATAGGCAGAGCTCGGTTACCACGCCACTACCACACGAAGCTCAAGCTATCGGCTTCTTAGACTGGACTGCCCCCGCTCACATACACGATCCATCCCGGCGGCAGCAAACGCATGCTACAGGCTGAGTAATTCGCCTTGCTTCTCTCCGCAAGAACCGTGGCTTGAGTGGTAAACCATGGCTTAACCTGAAAAAATTATGCCCGCTGGCGGGAATAAACCTGCGCCAGTGATCGTCCTTGCTGTGAGTGCGCGGATTCCAGCGCATTACTAGGATTGATCCGAAAGGAACGAGAGATGAAGACGATGAAATACTCCACCTCGCTTTTCGCGCTCGCCGCTGCCGCAGGATGGGCGACAACACCCCTGGCAGCCCAGGATTTTGCGGACGACGAGTCGACGGAAATCCAAAGCGAATATGATGCCGATGCGGCGGAAGCCCAGGCTGAGTATGACAAGGACGCCGCCGAGGCGCTCGCTGAATTCGAAGAGGAAGTCGCCGAGATCGAAGAAGAGCGTGCGGAAGCTCAGCGCGAACTTGAAGCGGTTCTGAATGACCCAACGGCATCAGCAGAAGATATTGCCGAAGCCCAGGCCGATTTTGACGAGAAAATGGCCGAGCTCGACGAGGAACTCGCTGAAGAAGAGGCCGAACTGGCCGAGGAGCTAGCTGATATCGAAAAGGACTTGCAGGAAGACCTAGCGGATATCGAGGAAGATCGTCTGGAGGATCTCGACGATCAAGGTGAGGATATCGCCGACGCTGAAGAAGACGCTCGCGAGGCCGCTGAGGAAGCCGAAGAAGAAGCACGCGAAGCCGCTGAAGAAGCTGAGGAGGAAGCTCGGGAGGCTGCTGAAGAGGCAGAAGAAGAGGCCCGCGAAGCTGCAGAAGAAGCCGAAGAGGAAGCTCGCGAGGCAGCTGAAGAGGCCGCAGAAGAAGCCGCCGAAGAGGAAGCGGAAGAGGATGCTGAGGACGACTTCGACGACTAAGTCGATTTTCAAATCTTGATTAATGGGGCGCGCCACATCAGGGTTCGGCGCGCTCTCGCCGTATGAGGAGCGATACCATGAAAATTTTCGCAGTTGCGCGGGTGCTGGCCTGTTCGACAGTTCTGATTCCAGTCAGTGCCTTCGCCCAAGACGAGTTCTCGCTCGAGCTTGAAGCCGGTGCCATCTATGACAGCCAGTTGGTCGTCGATGAAATCGACGTCGAGCAGGCAGAAGGAGATGTCGCTTTCCGATTTGGTGCCGATGTAGAGTATCAGCCGGTAGACACAGATTCGTTCGAGCTCGAATTCGGCTACGATTTTGGTCAGTCAGTTTATCTCGACTTTGACGAGTTTAACCTCCAGTCGCATGTGGCCGATGTAAACGCTTCAACGCGGATTGCTGGCGCACGGGTGGGAGCGCGATATGCCTTCTCGCACTTTCGGCTCGGCGGTGACGGCTTGTTCGATATGCATACGGTAACGCCGAGCGTGTCGGGGTTCGTGGCAGACGGACTGTTTGCGCGGGCGTTCTACACTTACAATGACAAGGACTTTGCGACCCTTGATGGGCGCGACGCGAAAGGCAACCAGGTCGGAGCGAGCGTCTTCAAGTTCTTTAGCGACAATGCCGGGTTCGTTTCCGTCAGCGGACGCTGGGAAGAAGAGGACACAGTTGATCCGGCGTTCGATTACAGCGGCTTTGTAGTTGGAGCTGATTTAAGGCTTCCGATCGCTGGCGGTCGTGACGGCCCGCGCCTTCAATTCGGGGTCGACTACAGGGACCGTGACTACGACTCGATCACCCCTTCAATCGGTGCAATTCGCACCGAGGATCGGCTTCGCGGCGATGTCGAGCTGACAGTGCCGATCAGCGAAAGGTTCAGTGTCGAGGTCGGTTATCGCTACACTGATCGCAATTCAAACCTGCCCTCCGCCGATTACACCGAAAATCGTTTGAACGCTGGTATTCTATTCGAGCTGTAGAGACAGCGCGAACTTCATGGATTACTATGGGGCGGAGTGAGACAGACCTAGTTGCTGTTATCCGCCCCATAGCTGGCGAACTCAGCTTCAATGCCAGGTGTTGGCTATAGTTTTGCGCCGCGGTGCTCACGGAAGTCTACACTGTCAAATGCGAGCGGCCACTTAGGCCAAAGAGTACGAACTTGATGAAAACATTTTACCCTGTCATCTCTGCTGTGCTGCTGGGAGCCGTGTTCATGGCTCCGCTTGGCGCTCAAGAGGTCGATGAGGATGCTGAGGAAGCGACCGAAGAAGCTGCCGAAGAAGCTGCCGAAGAAGCTGCCGAAGAGGCTGCCGATGAAGCTTCTGAAGAGGCGGCTGAGGAGGCTCAGGATGCCGCGGAGGAAGCAGCGGATGATGCCGCTGAAGACGCTGCCGAGGAGTCCGCTGAAGAAGCCCAAGAAGCCGCCGAAGAGGCGGCGGAAGAATCCGCTGAAGAAGCTCAAGAAGCTGCTGAAGAGGCTCAGGAGGCCGCAGAAGAATCCGCCGAGGAAGCTCAAGAGACAAACGAAGAATCCGAGGACGAACAAGCGGACAATCGCGAACGCGAAACTGACGACGACAATGACAACGAAAATGAAAGCCGCGAAGGGGAAACAAGTGCTTTTCTCAGCGGCGAATTCGAGATCGGTTTCGACGACAAGGGCCAGGAAATTCAGCTCGGCGAGAAGCTCGTATTGGTCGAAGCAGAAGACGTCGCGCGGTTGCAAGCCAACGGCTTTGAAATCGTAGACAGTCGCGAACTATCCGGCATCGGGATGGTGCTTGTTCGGGTCGCCACGTTTGGCAAAGATATTGATCGGGAAATCGAGCGTCTGAGGCCCGAGATCTCAAACCTGCAATCTGATGACAATCACATTTATCGCCCCAGCATGCTACAACGCAGGGAGGGATCAGAAGAGGGTGTTTACCGCCCCGCCTCGTTTCTGAGTCGTCGCCAAGCAGCAAGAGTTGCGAACCGTCGGATAGGCTTGATCGATACCAGCATTGATCTGCGCCATCCCGCTCTTGACGACCGCAATATCGAGACACGTAGTTTTGCTAGAGCTGGCTCCCCACAGCCGCGTGTCCACGGAACCGCCGTTGCTTCAATTCTCGTAGGACAAGATCGCGGTTTTGAAGGGCTCATCCCTGAAGCAAAGCTTTATTCCGCTTCTGTTTTTGTCTCTCACCCTGATTCTGGAGTTACGACTACCGCTGCCGATTTGGTGCGCGCTATCGATTGGATGATCGAAAAGCGCGTACCGGTCGTAAACATGAGCCTTTCGGGTCCCCCCAATACAATCCTGCAAACCGCGATAGAACGAGCGCAGGAACGAGGCTTGGTAATCGTCGCGGCGGCCGGAAATGGCGGGCCCGTTTCCGCCCCTGCATTTCCGGCTGCGTATCCTGGCGTAATTGCAGTGACCGCCGTTGGTCGCGATAATCGCGTCTATCGACTTGCCGGGCGCGGTGAGCATATCGAATTTGCGGCTCCGGGTGTTGATGTCCGCAGCGCTGTTGCGGGCACGCGAACCTATGATATCCAATCAGGGACGTCTTTCGCGGCACCCTTTGCCGCTGCCGCCTTTCTCTTGCGTTGCGAAGCTCGCGAAGGCCGATGTAGCAATCTACGTCGTCAATATTCGGTGCTGGCCAGTCGCGCGCTCGATTTGGGCGAACGAGGTCGCGATGAAGTTTATGGCTATGGCCTGATCCGGCCATGATCCGCAAACCGAAAAGAAGTGTGGCATCGAGGGGAATAAAACCTCGTCCTGAGACGTCATTTCCATATGCAAGGTAAGAATGCCACCGGGCTTCATGCCGAGCTAATTGAGGTTCTGACACCGCTCAGGCGCTACTGTTATTCGCTGACAGGCAATCCGTATGACGCGGACGATCTGCTGCAAGACACGTTGGAACGGCTGTTAGAACGCGGCGCTCCTAGCGATGCCGATATTCGCAAGTGGGCATTCCGCATTTGTCGCAACAGATGGATCGATGAGATGCGTTTTCGGAATGTCAGAGCAGCTCAAGACATCGGTGACATGCCCGATGCGGCAGTATTCGATGGTGAGGCAGCTATCGAAGGCCACATCGAACTGTCGCAAGCAGAAACTGCAATAGCTTCTCTTGCGCCGGAGTTTCGAGAGGTTTTGATGCTCGTGGCGGTCGAAGGAATGAAATACAAGGAAGCCGCTGAACTAATCGATATTCCTGTTGGAACGGTGATGAGCCGCCTGGCTCGCGCGAGGCATCAGCTCGTGGAGTATGGTTCATCAGATGGCGATGATGGCGTGCAGGGCGAAAGCGCAAATGTCGTCCCAATCAAACGGGGTGGAAAATGACAACAATTACAGATGAAATGCTTTCCGCCTTCCTCGATGGCGAACTTGGTGCATCGCAAGCCGATGAAGTTCGTGCAGCGCTAGACAGTGATCCGGCCCTTCGGGCGCGCTTGGCGAAGTTCGAGCAGGCAGATGCAACAATGCGCGATGCGGCGTCTAATGTTGTAGATCGCCGGTTGCCTCAATCGGTCATGGCGATGCTCGCTGGCGAAAAGACCTCGGTCGCGCCGCTCAAAGCCCATCGCCCCAGAAGGTTGGGAGGCTCTCGATTCTGGCCGACGGCACTGGCAGCTTCGATTGCGCTTGTCTTAGGGCTGACCATCGGTGTGCTCTATCAAGGTGCGCGTCTAGGAAATACCGTTGGGAGCAACGCACAAATTGCCGCCCGTGTCGCACCTGGGGATCCGCTGTTTGAAGCGCTCGAATCCACTCCGAGCGGACAGTCGGTTGCCTTCGGTGAAGCAGGTGGATCGATTCAGCCTATGCTTAGCTTTGCTAGTGCGAGCGGAGACCCGTGCCGCGAGTTTATGGCAGTCGGTTCTGACGATGCGGTTCGCGCTGTAGCCTGCCGCGAGCGGAATTCTTGGCGCATCGACTTTGCGGTACGGTCTGAAAGTGCTGGGACCAAAAACGGCTACCAAACTGCCTCAGCCTCCGACGCTCGGTTGGTGAGTGACTACATAAGCGATGTGATGGTTGGCGACGCCTTTGGCCGGGAAACTGAAACCGAGGTGATGGCCGAGGGATGGAGAGGCAAGTAAGTTTTGGAAATTACCCGAAAGGCTTCCGATGACTGACCTCCAGCCAATTTCCATTCCTGATGAGGCGAAGGAACGTGTGCGGACGCTATTCATGGCGAAGCATGCGCTTTGGGGCGGAGGTATGCATCCTGAAGATGGCAATCACGCCATCTATCATCACGAGGTTCGCGTCTCCCTTGAGAAACTTGGACTCAACTTAGAGTTTGCAGACAGTTACGACGTGCTTTTCTCGCGTCCTGAAGTCGACTTTGTCTTTCCGCTGCTCAATCGTGGAGGCTTTGTGAACAGCGAGATGCTGATCCCGACGCTCTGCAACATGCATCGAATTCCCTATCTCGGCGCGATGCCTTTTTTGAGAGGTCTTGGAGACGACAAATCAGTTTCCAAACTGGTGTGCAAGCATGCTGGCGTGCCGACAGCGGCCTGGTTTTGCTATCGCAAGGGTGGCCCAGTGTTGGAGAGTGACCTCCCGGCTTCCCGGGAAGGGCGTTGGGTCATCAAACCTAACGCTTCCTCGGCAAGCTGGGGGATTTCAGACGCTTTCGACTGGGCGGGTGTGGCCAATGCGATCGCAGATATCCACGGCCAGGGTCACGATGCGATCGTCGAGCCTTATCTGGACGGCTACGATGTCCAATGCGCCTTCATCACGATAAATAACGATCCCATTGCCCTACCTATGCTCTGGTATGAGCGTGAGGATACGCAGAGACTTTGGACGTACTACGAGAAGCGCGACCTGGTTCAAAACACCGAGAAAGCAGCTCTCAAGCGTTTCGATGATAGCGATCTAGCTCCGAAGATTGAAGAAATGGCCACAAAGGTCGCTCAAGAATTCGTGCCCTTCGATTACGGTCGCATCGAATTCCGGCTCGACCTTAAGACAGGGGCCATCAATTTCATTGAAATCAATCTGAACTGCAATTTGTGGTCAGAGAAAGTTATGGCGAAGGCGGCTGCACAAGCCGGCTTCAGCCATGGCGAGCTACTTGAAACGCTGCTTGCCGAGGCATGGCGCCGCAATGGTCTCACGAACTAATCTTTTGTGGTTCCTGTAGAAAACTTGAACAGACTCTCTCGGCTTACACAGGCGAGTGTTCGCAATTGTGACCGAAGTTGATGACATTGGAGCTTGATGTGAAATTTGCCCTAACGGCGATTGCGATTGTACCGACTTTATTCCTCTTAGGGTGCGCTTCGCCTGCTGGCGAACTCAGGAAAAATCTGCGCGCATACGGGATGAACAGTAGCGAGGCCAAGTGCGTGTCCCGCGAACTCGCTGACGATCTTCGTCAAAGCGAGATCAAGTCAATCAATCGCATACTCGACGCTGGAAGAAGAGATGGCACTACCCGTCCGTCCCAAATACTCGTCGCTGTTGAGTCATTGGATGATCCAAGAATCTTGCACTCTGTAACGATTGCGAATGCTGGATGTCTATTACTCAATTGATCTTTAACCAATCTAGATTCAGCCGCAGGGTTGATTGCTCACGCTCCATCGATGAAGAGGGCAAATGCTTCCCTAGATCGATTAGCCCATGAGACTGGCACCACCCGCGCACATTGGAACTTGACAGGCACACCGGACGCAGCGGTGAACTGCCGCATCACTATGCGATTTGTTCTCTCACAGCCTACCGCAGTCAGACTCGGATGAT
The DNA here is from genome assembly GCF_001542855.1 of Erythrobacter sp. AP23. Taxonomy (GTDB): domain Bacteria; phylum Pseudomonadota; class Alphaproteobacteria; order Sphingomonadales; family Sphingomonadaceae; genus Qipengyuania. The sequence continues at coordinate 10,665 of NZ_LNBY01000003.1, forward strand.
TGATGTTGCGATTTTGAGCTGATCGACTGGATCGATTGATTTTGCGATGTGATTCCAGTGCGGCCGATCAGTAACAGCTAGACAGTACGCCGTCCCAAGGAATCCCTAGCAATTCGGTCGCAGCAGAATTTTTTCGGGGCCTGATTGGGGGCTTCAGCCAGATAAAGCACAGAAAGTGGTTAAATACCAAGATGTTAGAATAATTTTTGGCTTCCCTTCA
>NZ_LNBY01000004.1 GCF_001542855.1 Erythrobacter sp. AP23
CCGCTCCAGCGCTTCCCAACCCTCGCTATTTCGGCGGCATCCGGATCGCGCCATCCAGCCGGAACTGGTGGCCGTTGATGTAGCTGTTGCGCGCAATCTCGCAGATCAGCGAGGCGAACTCTTCCGGATGGCCGAGGCGTTTGGGGAAGGGCACGCTGGCGTTGAGCTCGTCCCACATCTGCGGATTGCGATCCTTCATGCCCAACATCAGCGGGGTGGCGAATATGCCGGGCATAACCGAGTTTACGCGGATGCCGATATCCATGAGGTCGCGTGCCATCGGCAGCACGAGGCCGTTCACGCCCGCCTTGCAGCTGCCGTAGATGACCTGGCCGATCTGCCCGTCCTGCGCCGCGACGCTGGCGGTGAGCGTGATGCAACCGCGTTCGCCATCCTCGTTGAGCGGCTCGCTATTGGCCATGCCCAGCGCCGAATGGCTGGCGATGCGATAGGAGGAGACGAGGATGCCTTCCGCGCCGAAAGCGTAATCCTCGGTCGCGAGCCGTTTGTAGCGCCCGTTTTCCTTGTCCCAGCCCAGCGTCTTGCCCCGGCGGCTGGTCATGGCGCAATGGACCGTGACGCGCTCCTGTCCGTGTGCCGCGCGCGCCTTGTCGAAACCCCCGATCACCGATTGTTCGTCGGTGATGTCGACCCGCGCGAAAGTGCCGCCGATCGCTTTGGCATGCGCTTCGCCCGCCTCTTCGTTGACGTCGAAGATCGTCACCTTGAGCCCTGCGTCCGCCAGCGCCTGTGCGCTCGCCTTGCCCAAACCCGATGCGCCGCCGGTTACGACCGCCGCCATGCCCTTCGTCAATTGCACGAAATGCTCTCCCTCTGTGTTTCTCGCCGCGGCGTGCTATCGCATGCTGTCGGGTATAGGAAGGGGAGCGGGAACCGCCATGACATCGCTGATTTTCGCCATGGTCGCCAGCTTCCTTGCCGCTACCGGCGCGCGCGACCAGTTGCTAGTTTCGCGGCTGGCAGGCGTGCTGGGCGGATCGCACGGATTGCTGGCGGTGGCGCTGGCCAGTTCGGCGGCGACGGCAGCGATTGCCGCTTGGTTCGGGGCGCAATTGTCGCAGACGATGTCCGAAAACGCATCGACCATGTTCGTGGCTATCGCTTTGCTGCTGGCGGCGTTCGAATGCGCCTGGCCGAACCGCGAGAAGGCGCCGAAAGAGCCCACCCGCTCGCTCGGCGCGATCGCCATCGTGCTGTTTGCTCGCCAGCTGACCGATGCCTCGCGCTTTCTCGTGGCTGCGTTTGCGGTCGTGTTTGCGTCCTGGCCGTTGGCGGGCCTCGGTGGAGCGCTGGGGGGCGGCGCTGCCGTATTCGTCGGCTGGGCGATGGCGAACAGGCTGGAGGAACGGCTGCCGCTGCGTGCGATCAGGATCGGCCTTGCCGTGGTGCTTTTCATACTCGCAATGATCACGGGATTGAGCGCCCGCGGTATAATCGGATAAGGCGATCACAACGACTACCTATAATCTAGAAACCCAAGCGTGAATTGGCCGTTGGTGAGGTGAGTATCCAATCCACGAAGGGGAACACTACATGGCCGAAGTCGGCGACAATTCGAAAGCAGGTCTCGTCAGCGCGCTAAATGGAGCGCTGGCGGATACGACCGCACTCTATTTCAAGACCAAGAATTTCCACTGGCACGTGGCGGGGCCGCGCTTTCGCGACCTCCACGTTCTGTTCGACGAGCAGGCCGCCCAACTTATCGGCACCGTCGACGATCTGGGCGAGCGCGTACGCAAGAACGACGAGTATACGCTCACCTCGATCGGCAGCGTGATGAAGCACACGCGCATCGACGACCAGGACGACGTCACCCTCACTGCCGATGCGATGGTCAGGGAATTGCGCGACGACAATCGGAAGCTGCACACGCGCCTCGGCGAAGTGAAGGAAGCGGCGGAAGAAGTCGGCGACAATGCCACCAGCGGTATCGTGGACGACTGGATCGACCAGACCGAGGAGCGCATCTGGTTCCTCAACCAGACCAGCAAGTAAGCGCATAGCTATGCGAAAGCGCCTGCGGGCCGCCTTTCCCCTTGGGGACGGGCGGCCTTGGTGTATCAGGGACACATGGAAAATGTGACGATCGTCGAGGGTTCCAGCGACGCCGCAATTGCGGACTGGCTGGCGGTGCAACTGGGCAAGGCGCTCGACGGCAGCGATGGTCCGGTCACGATTACCGTGCCTGGCGGATCGACTCCGTTCCCGATCATGGACGCCTTGCTCGAGCACGATCTCGACTGGACGCGGCTGGTCGTGTGGCCGGGCGACGATCGCGTGGTGCCCGAGGATCACCGGGCCTCGAATACCGGCAAGCTGCGCGATCTGTTCGAACCGGCGGGCGCGGAAGTCGTCACTCTGAGCGAGATGGAAGCGGTGCCGCGTTTCGCGCTCGCCTGGCTGGGTATGGGCGCGGATGGTCATATCGCCTCGCTGTTTGCCAACATCGATCCGCAGGTCGACGAATCGCGCGCCATTCTGCGCCTGACGCCCGACCCGCTACCGCCCGAGGCGCCCTTCGATCGGATCAGCCTGACGCTGCCGTCGCTTCTGGCGAGCGATCGGATCATGTTCGTCATCCGCGGCGAGGAAAAGCGCGCCGTGCTCGACCAGGCAATTGAGGGTGAACACGATCTGCCGGTTGCGCGGCTGCTTCGGGCAGCTACACAACCGGTGACATGCTTCACCTGATCCCTGCGCCGCTGTATCGGCTGGCCCTCAAGGTCGCTCACACCCTGCGCCACTGCTGGCGGCGAACCACCGGAAGGACCGGGACGGGCGTGAGCGTGATCGCGCGCGATCTCGACGGAAAGCTGCTGCTTGTACGGCACAGCTATGGCCCGTCGGGGTGGTATTTCCCCGGTGGCGGCGTGGGGCGAAAGGAGTCGCCCGATCAGGCCGCCCGGCGAGAGCTGCAGGAGGAAACCGGCTGCGCAATCCAGCGAATGGCGATTGTTGGTGTTATCGAGGAGAAGATCTCGGGAGCTCCCCATACCGCGCATATTTTCGAAGGAGTGGTCGATGCGATGCCCAGGGCCGATGGCCGCGAGGTGATCGAGGCGCGGTTTTTCCCGATACACTCGCTGCCCGAACCGCTTGGCCCGCGCACGAGGGCACGGCTGGAATTGTGGCAGTCGGGTAAGAGCTAGAGCAGGGAAAGCTGCGCGTCGGGGCGCTTCGCTTCCTCGTCGCCATCGCGTTCCAGTTTCGACAATGTCAGTCCCATCAGTCTGATCGGCATCGGCAGCGGCAATACCTCTTCCAGCAGCGCGCGGCCGACAGCGGCGAATTCCTGCTTGTCGGCGATCGGCCGGTCGAGCGTCCTGGCGCGGCTGAAGATCTGGAAATCGGTGTATTTCATCTTCAGCGTCACGGTGCGGCCCCTGGCTTCTGCGCGCTCGATATAACCCCACACGATGTCGATGATGTCCTCCATCGTCTCGCGCAGTTCGCTGCCCGTCGACAGGTCGCGACTGAAAGTCCGCTCGCCGCCGACCGACTTGCGGATGCGGCTCGATCGCACGGGCCTCAGATCGATCCCCCGCGCGGCGCGATAGAGGTAGTCGGCAAAGCTGCCGAAATGCGCACGCAACCATTCGATGTCCTTGGCCGCCAGGTCTCCCCCGGTTTCGATGCCCAGCTTCGCCATCTTTTCCGCACCCTTGGGGCCGACGCCGTGGAACCGTCGGATCGGCAGGTCCGCCACGAAACGCGCGCCTTCGCCCGGGCGGATAACGCACAGCCCGTCGGGCTTGTTCTGGTCGCTCGCGATTTTGGCGAGGAATTTGTTGTAGCTCACCCCCGCACTTGCGGAGAGCTTCGTCTTGGCGCGAATTTCCTGGCGGATCAGTTCGGCGATGCGCGTCGCGCTGCCGATACCGAGCTTGTCCTCGGTCACGTCGAGATAGGCCTCGTCGAGACTGAGCGGTTCGACGAGATCGGTGTGGTGACGGAAGATCGCGCGGATTTGCTGCGAGACTTCGCGATAGACTTCGAAGCGGCTCTTGCAGAAGACCAGGTCGGGGCACAGCCGCTTGGCCGTGACCGACGGCATGGCGCTGCGCACGCCGAACCTGCGTGCTTCATAGCTTGCGGCTGCGACCACGCCCCGCCCGCTCGATCCGCCCACCGCCACGGGCTTGCCGCGAAGCTGGGGATTGTCGCGCTGTTCGACGCTGGCGAAAAAGGCATCCATGTCGACGTGGATGATCTTGCGAAGGCCATCCGCTTCCGCAGCGGCCTCTCCCGCATCATCCGTGTCTTTCGCGTCACTCATTGCGACCCCAAGATAGGCGCACGGGTTGCAAAGCGGAACCTTGTGGCGCACCTGCCATTTCGTGCAGATGCGAACCGATCAGCTAGCAAGCGGCGAACGCCCGTTACCCGACCGGGCCAAACGCCCGATGATCGGCGAGCGCGAACTGATCTGGATGATGGCCCTGCTGATGGCCTGCAATGCCTTCGGCATCGACGCCATCCTGCCCGCGCTCGACGAACTTGCCGGAAGCCTCGGCGCCGAGGGCAACGACCGGCAGTTCGTGGTGGGTGTCTACCTGCTCGCGGCGGGCGTCGGGACGCTGATCCCCGGGTCCTTTGCCGACCGATTCGGCAGGCGACCGGTGCTCTTCTCGGCACTCGGGGCATACATCCTGTTGTCGGTGGCCTGTGCCGCCGTCACTAGCTTTACGCAGCTGATCGTATTGCGCGCGCTGCAGGGCTTTTTCGCGGCGGGCATCATCGCCTTGCCACCGGCGATCATCCGCGACCGCGTGGGCGGCGACAAGATGGCCCGGATGATGAGCCTGATCTTCGTGATCTTCCTGCTCGTCCCCGCAGTGGCACCGAGCATAGGGCAAGGAGTCCTGCTGTTGTTCGGCGACTGGCGCTGGATCTTCGTCGCCATGGCGCTGCTCGGCGTGGTGATGACGGTCTGGGTCTATGTGCGCCTGCCCGAGACGCTGCACGACGATGATCGCCAGGAGATCAACATTTCGGTCATCGCCATGAACATGCGCAGCGCGGTCACGCTTCGCTCCACCATCGGCTACACGCTGGCCAGCGCGCTGGTTTTCGGCGGATTGTTCGGCTTCATCAATTCGTCGCAGCAGCTGATCGGCGAGGCTTTCGGCGCGGGCGACATGTTCCCGCTGCTCTTCGCCTTCTGCGCAGGATGCATGGCGCTCGCCAACTGGTCGAACAGCCGCATCGTAGAGCGCTTCGGCGCGCGCCGCGTCAGCCACACCGCGCTGTTCCTGTTCATCGCCATCGCCGCGCTGCAGCTATGGTTCGCCAGCCAGCCCGACGAAACCTTGTGGACCTTCATCCCGTTGATGGCGGCCAATATGAGCCTGCTGGGCTTTATCGGTGCCAATTTCGGCTCGATCGCGATGCAACCCTTCCGCCATATCGCGGGGGCCGCCTCGAGCGCGCAGAGCTTCCTGCGCATGACTACCGGCGCGCTGCTGGGTGCGGCTGTGGGCTACGCCTATGACGGAACTGCCCGCCCGCTGGCCCTGGCATTGCTGGTGACCGCGACGATGAGCCTGATCTTCGTGCTCTATTCCGAGCGCGGCTCACTGTTCGGCCCGCCGGAACCGGATCTGGACTAGGCCTCGGCGCGCAGCGTGCGCCAGGCGAGGTCGGCGAATTCGCACAGCAGGGGCCGTGTGTCGCGCGGGTCGATGATGTCTTCCACGTTGAAGCGTTCGGCGCTGCGGAAGGGCGAGGTGACCTTGTCCAGCCGGTCGCGGATCGCGGACAGCTCGGCCTCCGGGTCCTCGGCGGCCTCGAGTTCGGATTTATAGGCGACCTCGAGCCCGCCCGCGATGGGAAGCGAACCCCAGTCGCCCGAAGGCCAGCAATAGCGATACTGGAAGGTCTCGGCATTGCTCATCGCGCTGCCCGCGATACCGTAGGCGCGGCGCAGCACCACCGATGCCAGCGGCACCGTCGCCTTGTAGATCGCGTTCATCGCCTGCACGCCGTAGCGGATGGTGCCCGCCATCTCCGCCTCGCGCCCGATCATGAAGCCGGGGTTGTCGACCAGATGGACGATCGGCAGGCGGAACTGGTCGGCAAGCTTGACGAAGCGTTCGACCTTTTCGCTAGTCTTGGCCTCCCACGACCCGCCAAGATAGCTAGGGTCGCTCGCCAGGACCGCCACCGGCCAGCCATCCAATCGGGCGAGCGCGGTGATGCAGGCGCGGCCCCACATGCGGCCGATTTCGAACACCGTGCCCTGGTCGAAAACCATCTCCATACAGCGGCGCATCGAATAGACCTGCTTTTCCTCGCGCGGGACGAGCGAGAGCAGCGCTTCCTCGCGACGGTGGACCGGATCGGTACAGTTGGAGCGGCGCGCGAGCTGACCGACATGCTCGGGCATGAATGACAGGAAATGCCGCGCGCGGGCGAAAGCCTCGGCCTCGCTGGCGACTTCGTCGTCGACCACGCCGTTGCGCGTGTGGATGCCGCTCCCGCCCAGGTCTTCCTTGGCTTGGCTGTGGTCGTCGGAGCCCTTGTAGCTTTCGCCCAGTCCATCGACCACGGCGGGTCCGGCGGCGAAGATCTGGCTAAGGCCCTTGACCATGATCGAATAATGGCTGGCGACCGTGCGGGCTGCACCAAGGCCTGCCGTAGGGCCGAGTGCGAGCGCGACGACCGGCACCGTATCGAGGTTCTTCACCACGTCCGACCACCCCGGCACGGCAGGGATATAGGTCGCGCCGATCTGTTCGAGCGTCTTCACGCTGCCGCCGCCGCCCGTGCCGTCGATCATGCGGATGAGCGGGAGTTTCAGCTCATGCGCCATCTTTTCGGCCTGCACCATCTTGCGGCTGATCCCCGCATCGGCCGCGCCGCCGCGAATGGTGAAATCGTCCGCCGTCGCGACGACGGGGCGGCCATTGACCAGTGCCTTGCCGAACAGGAACGGGGCGGGGAGGACGCCGGTGAGATTGCCGTCTTCGTCATAGGAGCCGCGCCCGGCGATCTTGCCGATCTCGCGGAACGAGCCGTCATCGACAAGCGCTGCAAGCCGGGCGCGCGCATCCATTTTTCCGCGAGCATGCTGGCGGGCAACCTTCTCCTCGCCACCCATTTGTTCGGCCAACGCTTCGCGGTGGCGCAGTTCTTCGAGTTCTCTTTCCCAGCCCATGCGCGACCAATAACCAAGCCGTCGTCCCAGCGAAAGCTGGGTCCGCTATCAGACTCGCACCTGTGAGGGACCGATCCCGGCTTTGCCCTTCGGTCAGCTCGCGCTTTCGCTGGGATGACGGCTAATCTTCGGCGGGCTCGACAACCGCCAGCACCGCCTCGACCTGCACCTGCGCGCCTTCGCTGGCGGACAATTCAGTCACGGTCCCGTCGAAGGGCGCGGTAAGCGCGTGCTCCATCTTCATCGCCTCGAGTACCATCAGTCGCTGGCCTGCGCTGACCGCATCGCCCTCGGCCACATCGACCGCGATCACCTTGCCCGGCATGGGTGCGAGGATCGCACCGTCCGCGGCGGAGGCGGCGCCCGAACCGCGCGACTGGCGCTCGAAGACGAAGCTCTGACCGTCTGAGAAGACCACTGCGCGTTCGGGGTCGACGAAGCCGGTTGCATGGCTTTCGGCATGCGTTCGCGCAGCAGGAATACTGCGCGTTTCGCCCTTGTGGGTGAGCACCGCGTCGAGCACGCCCGGCGCGTTGAGGCGCAGACCGATGGGCAGGTCGTCATGCTCCTCGGTCTCGGCCAGTGCGACGAAGTCGGCAGCGGTCTGCCAGATCTCGGCATCCGCCTCATCGGACGACACTAGGAGGTCGAGTTTGGATCCGATGAAGCCGGTGTCGAGATTGGCTTCCTCGAAATCCTCGTCGCGCAGGCAATTGGCGATGAAGGCTGCGTTGGTCTTCACCGGCCATATCTCGACGTTTTCGGCGATATCGGCGAGCTGATCGATCGCCTCGGCGCGGGTTTCGCCCCAGACGACGAGTTTGGCGACCATCGGGTCATAGAAGGGCGAGATCATGTCGCCTTCCTCGACCCCGGTTTCGATCCGGCCTTCGACGCCGAGGTCGAAATGTTCGAGCTGTCCGGTCGAGGGCAGGAATCCGCCCGAAGGGTCTTCGGCATAGAGGCGCGCCTCGATCGAATGGCCGTCGATGAAGAGTTCGTCCTGCTTGGCCGGGATCGGCTCGCCGCTCGCGACGCGCAGCTGCCACTCCACCAGGTCAACCCCGGTGATCTCCTCGGTCACCGGGTGTTCGACCTGCAGGCGCGTGTTCATCTCCATGAAGAAGATGCGGTCGGCGCGCAGGCCTTCGCTGGCGTCGGCGATGAATTCGATCGTGCCCGCGCCCTCGTAATCGACCGCCTTGGCCGCGCGCACGGCGGCGGCGCAGATTTCCTCGCGCGTGGCCTCGTCCATGCCGGGCGCGGGGGCTTCCTCGACCACCTTCTGGTGGCGGCGCTGTAATGAGCAGTCGCGCTCGAACAGGTGGACGACATTGCCGTGGGCATCGCCGAACACCTGCACCTCGATGTGGCGGGGCGAGGTGATCCACTTTTCCAGCAGCACCTCGTCATTGCCAAAGCTCGCCTTGGCCTCGCGCCGGCAGCTTTCGAGCGCGGCTTCGAAATCCTTCGCCGCATCGACCTTGCGCATGCCCTTGCCGCCGCCGCCGGCGACCGCCTTTATCAGCACCGGGTAACCAATGGCGTCGGCCTCGGACTTGAGGCGCTCGACCGACTGATCTTCGCCCTCATAGCCGGGTGTCACCGGCACGCCCGCCTCGCGCATCAGCTTCTTGGCGGCGTCCTTGAGGCCCATCGCCTCGATGCTCGACGGCTTCGGTCCGACCCAGATGAGGCCAGCGTCGATGACCGCCTGCGCGAAGCCCGCATTCTCCGACAGGAATCCGTAGCCGGGATGGATCGCTTCGGCGCCGGTCTGCTTTGCTGCGGCGATGATCTTCTCGCCGACCAGATAGCTCTCCGCGGCGGGGGAGGGACCGATATGCATGGCCTCGTCCGCGCTGCGCACGTGGAGCGCCTTGGCATCGGCATCCGAATAGACCGCGACCGTGGCGATCCCCATTTCGCGCGCGGTGCGGATGATGCGGCAGGCGATCTCGCCGCGATTGGCGATAAGGAGCTTTGAAATCATGGATGCGCGCTAGCCGTAGCGTCGTCGCGCATCAAGCTACCAGCCCGCAACGGGACGGAAATCGTGACGCGACCAGATGATTGGCTCGGCCGGGCCGTCGGGTCGGTTCCAGAGCGCTTCGAAGAAGGCGGCGGTCATATGGCCAAGTTTCTCCAACCCGTTCACCCGCGTGCGCGTGTCCCATGCAAGCTGCCCGCGGGTGAGCACCTTGCGCCCTATCGCCCCATAGATCCGCGCCGCCGCGAGCACCGCCCAGCGCTGACGAAATCGCAGCCGTTTAGCGCCCAGCTTGGCCGCCGCCTCGTGCTTCTCCATCAGCGCAATCAGGCGCGGCATCAGGCTGGCGAGCTTGAAGCGGTTTTCGGGCAGCGCGTGTTCGCCCTGTTCCCAGCCCATCTCGTCGAGCCAGGTCTTGGGCAGGTAACAACGTCCCGCCTCGGCATCCTCCACGATATCGCGTGCGATATTGGCAATCTGGAAGGCCAGCCCCAGGTCGCAAGCCCGGTCGAGCGTTTCACCATCGTCGGGATGTACGCCCATGATCCGCGCCATCATGATGCCGACCGCGCCCGCGACGTGGTAGCAATAACGCAGCATGTCCTTTTCGGTCTTCGGGCTCCAGCGCGTGGCGTCGAGCGCGAAGCCGGCGATGACGTCGTTCGCCTCGTCGAGCGTCAGCCCGCATTCGTCGGCGACGAGCCCGAAGGCGTCGAAGGCCGCATCGGCGGTCGGTTGTTCCTCGAAGGCGCGCTTGGTCAGGACGCGCAGCGCCTGCACCCGGTCCTCGGCATCCTTGGGCGTGCCCTGGTCGCCCAGCGGCCCGCCCTTATCTTGATTGTCGGCGATGTCGTCGCAGCGGCGGCACCAGGCATAGAGCAACCAGCTGCGTTCACGCGTCGGCTTGTCGAACAGCTTCGACGCGGCGGCGAAGCTGTGCGAGCCTTGCTCGATCGATTCGAGCGATTTATCGACCAGCATCGCCCGGTCCCGGCCGCCGCCGGCCTTGGCCGGGGTGGGCCGCAGGTAACGCGACGGGACGAGGGGACGGGGTCTGTTCAGAGGTCGTCGGCCTTCATCTTGAAGATCGGCGTGTGCGGCTCATAGGCTGCCATCCGGTCCAGCAGGCCGTCGAGCGTGGCATCGTGGACCAGAATGTTCTGGTGCACGGGCCGCACGAAGCCGACTTCCGCCATCTTGCGATTGAAGGCGATGAGCTCGTCGTAGAAGCCGAAGGCGTTGAGCAGGCCGACCGGGCTGTCGTGATAGCCCAGCTGTGCCCAGCTCATCGCTTCCCACAGTTCGTCCATCGTCCCGACTCCGCCGGGGATGGTGATGAAGCCATCGGACAGGTCGGTGAAGCGCTGCTTGCGCTCGTGCATGCCGCCGACGGTGTAAAGCTGGGTACAGTCGTGATTGGCGACCTCGCTGTTGGCGAGCGCATCTGGGATCACGCCGATCACCTCTCCGCCTGCTTCCAGTGCGCCGCGCGCGGTTGCGCCCATCAGACCGAGCCGGCCGCCGCCATAGACGACACCGATCCCGCGCTGGGCAAGGTCACGGCCCACGTCGTAGGCCAGCTGAATATAACGCGGATCGTCGGGCGAGGCCGAGCCGCAATAGATAGCAAGACGTTTCATGCCGCGGCTCATACCGCGAGATCCTCCAGCATCAAGCCGGCAGTCGCTTTCGCGCTGCCCACCACACCGGGAATCCCGGCGCCGGGATGCGTTCCCGCGCCAACGAGGTAGAAATTGTCCAGCACGTCGTCGCGATTGTGGCCGCGGAACCAGGCGCTCTGCGTGAGCACCGGTTCCAGGCTGAAGGCGCTGCCCATGTGGGCATTGAGGTCCATCGCGAAATCGCGCGGGGCGTAGTGGAACTTGGTCACAATCCGCGAATGGATATCGGGAATCAGGCGACGTTCGAGTTCGTCCAGGATACGCTTCTCGAGCAGCGGACCGATTTCTTCCCAGTCGACTGCCAGCTTGCCCATGTGGGCCACGGGTACGAGCGCGTAGAAAGTGCTCATGCCTTCGGGCGCCATGCTGTCGTCGCTCACGCTGGGGTGGTGCAGGTAGATCGAGAAATCCTGCGGCAGCACGCCGTGGTCGTAGATGTCTTCGAGCAGGCCTTTATATCGCGGCCCGAACAGGATCATGTGGTGCGGGATTCCCGGCCAGCTGCCCTCGATCCCGAAATGGACCACGAACAGGCTCGGGCTGAAGCTCTTGCGCGACAGCCTCCGGGCATAGTCCGCGCCGCGCTTGGATCCGGCCAGCAAATCCTTGTAGCTGTGCATGATATCGGCATTGCTGGCGATGGCGTCGAACCGCTCGCGCCAGCCCGAGTGCGTTTCCACTTCGGTGACGTGTTTGCCCAGCGTATGGAGGTGAACGACCGGATCGTGCAGCCGCACGGTGCCGCCGATCCGTTCGAAATGCCTGACCATGCCCGCAATCAGCCGGTTGGTGCCGCCCTTGGCCCACCATACGCCGCCGTCCTTTTCCAGCTTGTGGATCAGCGCGTAGATACTGCTGGTCTTCATGGGATTGCCGCCGACCAGCAGCGTATGGAAGCTCAGTGCCTCGCGCAGCTTCTCGTTTTCGACATAACTCGAAACCATCGAATAAACGCTGCGCCAGGCCTGCTGCTTGGCTAGCGCCGGCGCCGCCTTGAGCATCGACTTGAAATCGAGGAACGGCTTATGGCCGAGCTTTACGTAGCCTTCTTCGTAAACGGCTTCGGAATATTCGAGGAAGCGCTGGTAACCGGCGACGTCTGCGGGATTGAGCTGCGCGATTTCGCGGAATAGCTGCTCTTCGTCGTTCGAATAGTCGAACTGCGTACCGTCGGGCCAGTGCAGGCGGTAGAAGGGCATCACCGGCATCAGTTCGACGTCTTCGGCGAGATCGTGGCCCGACAGTGCCCACAGTTCCTTCAGACAGTCGGGGTCGGTGATCACGGTGGGACCGGCGTCGAAAGTGAAGCCGTCCCGTTCCCAGAAATAGGCGCGCCCACCCGGCTTGTCGCGCGCTTCGACGACAGTCGTCTGGATACCCGCCGATTGCAGGCGAATGGCCAGTGCCAATCCGCCGAACCCGGCGCCGATCACGCAGGCGGTCTTGCCGCTGGGGATCGGCCCCACGGCCTCGCCCGCATCGGCGGGCCTGGCGGGAGTAGTCGTTTCGGCGTTCATGGCGATCTTTCATGGACGAGCGGGCTGCCCTTGCCAAGCAGCGCGCGGATGGCTGAGGGTATAGCTACGGGCGGCTTGCCGGTCAGGATGCGCAGCTTGTCGGCGCGTGTCGGGTGCCCGGCATAGAAACGTTCGACCAAGGGTTCGCGCAGGCGGTAGAAGCGTTGGAAGACACGATAGCGCTTATCGGGTTTCGCGGCGTCGAACAGCATCCGCCCGAGCGCGCGATAGAACCGCGTCCTGCGCCAGTGCCGGTGCGCGCGTCGTTCGAACAGTTCGGCCAGCCGCTCGCCGGGAAGCTGTGCCTTGCGCGCCAGTACCAGCGCATTGGCGACGGCGAAGGGCAGCGTGTAACTCGTCAGCGGGTGGACGAAGCCCCCCCGGGCGCCGGCCCGCACAACGCCTGGCGCACCGAGTTCGCGGCGGAAGGCGGCAAAATCGCCGCCGGTGATGACGGGAAGCACGCCGGTTTCTCCGCCGATGGTCTCGCCCGACCAGCCCATGTCGTCGCAATAGCGATCGATCCGTCCCGCCAGCACCGCGCGATCGAGCACAGGACTGTCGGCGTAATAGGTATCTTCGACAAACAGCTCGTCGGCGGCGAGCGGAAGCGTGTAGACGAAACGGTAGCCGTCATGTTGCGTGACCCGGGCGTCCATGACGATCGGGCGCGCGACGTCATGCGGCGCGCTGGTGCGCAAGTGCCGGCCCATGAAGACTTGCCAGCCGCCACGCAAATGGGGCGAGGCGCTGAAGTCGCGACAGTCGACCACCACCTTTGCCGTGATGCGCTCGCCGCTATCGAGCACCACGCAATCGGGACGCAGATCGGCCACGCGCGAGCCCGTCCGGATGGCCGCCTGCGGCAATGCACGCCGCAAGGTCGCATCGAAATCCGCGCTGGCCAGCGACCGATAGGCCGCCGACAGCGTGCGCGTATAGCCGGGGAAGAGCACATCGTAGCCCGGGGCCCATTCGGCCTTTGGGAACGCCGCGAGAAGATCGGCACCGGCCTCGTCTACGTCGCAGGTGAACCAGCTCCAGCGGTGGTTGCCGCCATAGCTCTCACCCGCTTCGAACAATGCGATGGACAAGTCGGGATGCGCGCGGTGCACGGCCAGCGCCGCCAGCCCGCCGGCCAACCCGCCTCCGACGATGGCCATATCGATGGTGCGCCCGCTCATTGGCAGCAGGGCTTAGGGCCGAAGCGTGATCGCGGCAATCGCTTTGCTGAGCATGACGGGAACGTGGCGGTATGGCAGGAGTTGGATAGCAAACAGGAAAATCGAGGGAATCTGCATGAAATCGATCGTTGCCGCCTCCGGCCTTGCACTGCTTCTGAGCGGCGCGCCCGCTCTCGCCCAGGATGTCGAAAGCCTGCCGACGGATGAAGAAACGGTGTTCGACGATAATTGGATCTCGATCGGTCTGGGTGCGATCTATTCACCGAGTTACAACGGTTCGGACGATTACGTCTTTTCCCCGGTACCCATCGTTCAGGGCCAGCTCGGCACGGTTGGCATTTCGCCGCGACCGGCCGGGGTCGCGCTCGATTTCGTCAACGACGATAGCGAGGGCGCGACTATATCCGGCGGGATTTCGGCGCGGCTCAATCGCAATCGAGCGGTCCAGATCGAAGATCCGGTGGTTCTCACCTATGGCGAGCTCGACACGGCATTCGAAGTCGGCCCCACCATCGGTATCAGCTTTCCGGGCGTGCTCAACCAGTTCGACAGCCTCAGCGTGAATGTCGACGCGTTGTGGGATGTCGCCGGAGCCCATGACGGGGTCATCGTCAGCCCCAGCGTGACCTATTTCACGCCGCTGAGCCGCGGTATGGCGATCTCGCTGTCGGTCGGCGGCGATTACGTCGACGACGATTATGCCGACTATTACTATTCGGTTCCCGCAGGCGGGCCGCTGGCACCCTTCCGGGCCGATGGCGGCTGGGAAAGCGTCGGCGTAAACCTGCTAACCGGCATCGATCTCGACGGGGACCTCGCCAATGGCGGCCTCGCGCTCATCGTGTTGGGCGGCTATTCCCGGATGCTCGGCGATGCCAAGCGCACGCCCTTCACGTCGGTTCGCGGCGATGCCGACCAGTGGTTGGGGGCCCTGGGGATCGGCTACACCTTCTAGCCCCCACTCCAGTCGAACGTACCGCTCGTCGATTTCTGTCGCACCGTCGTCGGACGATGCGCTTGCCCTGCTGTCCGCGCATGTGTTCTAAGCCGGCAACACAGGTCCCAGGGGAAATGCCATGAAAATCGTCCGCCATGCGCTCGCCTCGAGCGCTGCTCTTGCTCTTGTCATCACCGCCAATCCGGCGCTTGCTCGCGATCGTCACGAAGACTCGGAAGCTGCCGCCGAACTGAGCGAGCACGACCGGCTCTTTGCGCTCTTCGCCGATGCCGACGAACGCGGGCTCGAGCTGAATCCGCTCGGTCGGCTGTTTCGCGGCGACGACAGGAACGCCGATCGGCTGGGTGACTTTCTGACCGACTCGTCGTTCTACGCCAGTCGCCTGAACACGCAGCTCAACCTCGCCAAGCTGGAGTTGATCGACCGCAGCAAGCTGAGCGAGACCGATCAGCTCGCCTACGACGTGTTCAAGTACAACCAGGAGTCCGCATTGCGCGGGCAGACCGATGAAATCCGCGCGCTTACCGAAGTGCGCCCGGTCAACCATTTCTCCGGCTTTCACACTTTCTATCCGAACTTCGCCAGCGGCGATGCGGCGGCGCAGTTCAAGACGCTGGAGAATTACGAAGACAACCTCTCGCGGCACGATGACTATATCGAGATTTCCGGCCGCGCGATCGAGAGATTCCGCGAAGGCATGGAAAGCGGCGTCCTCGAGACCAGGCTGACTATCGGAAACGTCGTCAAGCAGCTGGACACCATGCTGGCGATCCCGATCGCGGAATCGCAATATATGAAGCCGGTGACAAACTTCCCCGAGGACTTTTCGGAGGAAGACAAGGCGCGCCTGACCGCGGCCTACGAAGCCAAGACCGCGGAAATCTACGCTGCGGATGAACGCATGCGCGACTTCCTGCGCGACGAGTACCTGCCCGTCGCACGCGAAAGCGTTGGCCTCAGCGACATGAGGGGCGGCGAAAAGCTCTATGCACAGATGATCGAGAGCACCACCACGCTGCCGCTGACGGCGGACTATCTGCATGATCTGGGCCTGGCCGAGGTAGCGAGGATCAAGAACGACCTCGAGGAAATCAAGGCAGAGGTGGGCTTCACCGGCACGCTCACCGAGTTTTTCGATTTCGTGCGTACCGATGAGCAGTTCAAGCCGGAGAGCCGCGAGGCGCTGACGCAAACCTATTACGATATCGGCGAAGAGGTCGACGCAAAGATCGGCGAGTACTTCTCGCTGGTTCCCAAGACCCCGCTCGAGATCAAGCCCTATGACGAATCGATCGAGCAGTTTTCGGCGGGCGGGTCCTACCAGTCGGGCGCACCCGATGGGTCGCGTCCGGGAACCTTCTATTTCAACGCCTACGACCTGCCGAGCCGCCTGACGACCGGTAACGTCACGCTCTACCTGCACGAAGGCGCGCCGGGACATCACTTCCAGATCAGCCTCGCGCGGGAAAACGATGATCTTCCCGCCTTCATGCGCTTCGGCGGCAACACCGCCTATGTCGAAGGCTGGGCACTCTATTCGGAAACGCTGGGCTACGAGATGGGCTTCTTCGACGATCCGTGGAACCGCTATGGCACGCTGCAGGACGAGCAGCTGCGCGCGATGCGCCTGGTCGTCGACACGGGTCTTCATGCGAAAGGCTGGAGCCGCCAACAGGCGATCGATTTCATGCTGGAAAACAGCGGCATGACCGAAACCGAAGTCGTGGCCGAGGTCGAGCGTTACATCGCCATCCCAAGCCAGGCACTCGCCTACAAGGTCGGCGCGCTGAAGATTCAGGAGCTGCGCAAAAAGGCGGAAGAGCAATTGGGCGACGATTTCGACATTCGCGAATTCCATGCCCAGGTGCTTGATACCGGCGCACTGCCGATGCCGGTGCTGGAGTCCAAGATCGACCGCTGGATCGCCTCCAAGGCCATCTAGAACCTGGCGCGGGCGGGGATTGCCGCCTGGCTGAACTGGCGACAGTCTGGTCGCCGCGCTAACCCTGCGAGCATGTATTCTCGCGATCGAGGGGACGGGCGGCGATGGACTGGCTGCGCCAGGCGGACTGGCTGACGCGCGAGCGGGTACGCGGCTACGCCTTGCTGCTGGCGCTCGCCGGCCTCGGATTGCTGGTCAATTCGTACCTCAAGGCCATGGGGCCGGCGGGAACCGATTTCCTGGCCTTTTGGGGCGCGGGCCATGTAACCGCAGCGGGCGATCCGAAGGCGGCCTACGACTTGGCGGTTCAGCAAGGCGTCCAGACCGGAACGGGAAGCGAGGGATGGTTCGCCTTCGTCAATCCGCCGCCCTTCCTGTTCGTCCTCGCGCCCTTTGGATCGCTACCCTTCCCACTGGCCTGGATTGCCTGGGTGGCGATTACGTGGGGTCTATGGGCCTGGGTGAGCATTCGTGCTTTCCCAAGGTTGTGGCCGCTTGTGGTGGCCTATCCCGGCGCTCTGATCGCGGCGGGCCATGCGCAGACCGGGCTGCTGACCGGCGCCCTGCTGGTATTGGCGGCGCACGAGTTGGGCAAGCGACCGGCGCTTTCAGGTGCGGCCATCGGTGTTCTGGTAATCAAACCGCATCTGGCAGTGCTCGCGCCCTTCTGGCTGGCGACAGGCGGAAAATGGCGCGCTTTCCTTGCGGCCGGCATCGCTGCCATCGGACTGCTTGCCCTGTCGTGGCTTGCCTTCGGCGGGGAGACACTGGCCGCGTATTCCACCAGCTGGCGTGCGAGCGAAGCGCTGATGGAGGGGATCAATCCCGACTTCCTGCTGCGAATGACGACGTTTTATGCGCAGGCGCGCCTGTGGGCGGGAGACGGCGTGGCAGTGGCGTTGGCGGTCATCTCCGGGTTCGCAGCACTCGCGGTAGCCATGCTCGCTTGGCGGCGCTTCGGTTACGATGCGCGGGCGACGGGGGCAGCAGTATTGGCAGCTACCGCGCTCGCTTCGCCCTATCTGTTCAATTACGATCTGCCCTTCCTGATATTCCCGACGCTGTGGCTGGTCGCACAGGGGCTCGAGCACGGTTTCCGGCCCTATGAAAAGCTCGGCCTCGTCCTGCTCTATCTCGCGCCCTACGCCACCCGCGCATTGGCCTTTCCGCTCGGGATCAACCTGATGCCGCTCGCTGCGCTGGCGCTGCTGGCGCTGGTCTGGACGCGTGGCGGGGTTCGCAAGGCGGGAACCTCCCCGTCGACCTAGTGTTTTTACTGATCAGGACGGAGGGCAGAATTTCATGGAGGTATACCATGTCGAGTTTGTCCTTCCACAGCAGCCGCCCCGATGGCTGGGTGCAGCCGAAGCCCTATAGCGACAGTTCGCTGCGCTATCGGACACACGGCAAGATTCAGCCGATGGAACAGCCGAGCTTCCTGGCACGTCTGTTCGGGTTGCGCTGAGGGTTCAGTCGTACCAAGGAAAAGGGCCGGCGGTCGGATAGACCCCCGGCCCTTTTTTGTTAGCCCATCAAGGCACTCGGGCTCAGTACTCCTCGGGTTCTTCCGGCGTATCGGCGGTGTGGGTCGGGCCGGCGTCCTTCTGACCTTGCGCCAGCTTGAAGACCACTCCGCTCAGCAGTGCCAGCGCGAGCAGGTTGGGCAGTGCCATCGCGGCGTTGGAAATGTCGCCCAGGCGCCAGACCAGTTCGCTCGGCTGCGCCGCGCCGATGAAGATCACCACGCACCACAGCACGCGCCAAGCCATGTGCAGCTTCTTTTCGCCTGCACGGGTCGAACCCTTCAACCGGTCGTAAATGAAGGTGATCGCGCGTTCGCCGTAATAACTCCACGTCAGCAGGGTGGTAAAGACGAACAGAATCAGCGCGACCGAAGCGACCAGCGTACCGATGGGGATCGCGGCGATTTCGATCGGGAAGGCTGCGGCAAAGGCGCCGCTGGTCATTTCGAAGCCGACCCTGTCCGATTGCCAGGCATGGGCCACAGCTTCGCCGCCGGCGGTGAAATCGCCGCGCACGGTCAGGATCACCAACGCGGTCATGGTGCAGATCACGATAGTATCGATGAAGGTGCCGAGCATGGCCATGCGGCCCTGCGTTTCCGGATCGTTGGTCTGCGCCACCGCGTGCGCGATCGCGGTCGAACCCTGGCCCGCCTCGTTCGAGAACAGGCCGCGCGCGACACCGGCACGGATCGCCAGGATGATGGCCGCGCCGACGAAGCCGCCGCTGGCCGCCTGCGGATTGAACGCGCCATGGAAGATCAGCCCGAAGGTTTCGCCCAGATCGCCGAAATTCAGGATCAGCGCGATCACCGCCATCACGATATAGGTGGCGGCCATGAAAGGCACGATCCTCTCGGCCACGCTACCGATCGACTTGATGCCGCCGATGATGACGATGAAAACGAGGAAGGCGACGATCAGGCCCCCAAGCCACTCTTCGATGCCGAACAGTTCGTTGAGGCCGTCGGCTACCGCATTCGCCTGGATCGAATTGCCCGTCACCAGCGCCGAGAACAGCGTGCCGATACAGAAGACGATGGCGAGCCAGGTCCATTTCTTGCCCAGGCCCATCATGATGTAGGTCATCGGGCCGCCGCGCAAAACGCCGTCGCTGGTGCGTTCGCGGTAGCGGATGGCGAGCGAGCCTTCGGCAAAGGCCAGCGCCATGCCGAACAGTGCGGTGACCCACATCCAGAAGATGGCTCCCGGGCCGCCCAGCGCGATCGCGGTGGCGACACCGGCGAGATTGCCGGTGCCGACCTGCCCCGAAAGCGCTGTGGAAAGCGCCGCGAAAGGCGAGATTTCGCCTTCGCCCTGGCTCTTGCGACCCGCGAACAGACCCTTGAACGCGCTGCCGAGCTTGATGATCGGGTAGAATTTGAGACCGACCATGATCCACAGGCCGATGCCCAAGAGGATGATGGTCATGGGTGGGAAGGGGAGCACTTCGACCCCGTTCCATGTCCCGCCCCAGATGAAATCGGATAGGTTGGTGACCGGCTCGATCAGCCGCTCGCCCAGACTTGGTGCCTGGCTTGTTGCCATTGCAAAAATTCCCCTCATGCGTCCCTGAACTGGAAAGCGCGCAGGCTAGTCGCGCTTTGGGCGCTTGCAAAGGGGCGTTTCGGGCGAGTCCCCGGCTTGCCTTTTGCTGCATGCGAGAGTAGACGCACCGCCGTCTTCCGACATTGGGACCCGATAAAAGCCCCTCCCGGACTTGAACCGGGGCGGCGAGAGACCCTACCTGAAAGGGACGTGGCGGAAGGCGGCACGATTTTTACGCGAGAGACGTGAGCGATGGCAGACGACAAGAAGACCAGCCCGGCGGAGTTCCTCCGGCAGGTGCAGACCGAAGGACGCAAGGTCGTATGGCCGACGCGCGAGGAAACGGTGCGCACGGCGATCTTTGTGTTCATCATGATGGTCATCCTCTCGCTTTTTTTCCTCGGCATCGATTCGCTGTTCAGCGCCGTGGTGCGCTGGCTGCTGACGCTGGCCTGATCCTTCCGGGCCGAAGCCGCATTTCGACAGGGTAACGAGAACACATGGCACGCTGGTACATCATCCACGCCTATTCCGGATTCGAGAACAAGGTTCGCGATTCGATCATCGCCGAGGCCGAGCGCCTCGGCCTGTCCGAGGGCGTCGAAGAGGTCGAGGTCCCGACCGAAACCGTTACCGAGGTCAAGCGCGGCAAGAAGGTCCAGGTCGAGCGCAAGTTCATGCCCGGCTACGTGCTGGCCAAGCTGAACATGACCGACGACGTCTACCACCTCGTCAAGAATACCCCGAAGGTGACCGGCTTCCTCGGCACCAACAACAAGCCGCAGCCGATCTCCGAGAAGGAAGCGGCGCGCTATTTCGGCGGTGTGGAAGAGGCCCGTGCGGCGCCCAAGAAGGAAATCAGCGTCGACTACGAGATCGGCGACCAGGTCAAGGTGCTCGACGGCCCCTTCGCCAGCTTCAATGGCCTCGTCGAGGAACTCGATTTCGACAAGCAGAAGGTCAAGGTTTCCGTCTCGATCTTCGGCCGCGCGACGCCGGTCGAACTCGATTTCGAACAGGTCGAACTGGTCAAGTAACCGACGGAAATCGTACCTTTTCGGAAAGCCCCGCTCGGAGCGGTCCGGGCGGGGCCTCGCATTTCATACGACGCGGTCTTGTGGACTACGCCCCGCGCAATTCACTCGCAGGGCTCAGCTACAGGCGCTCGGTCGGTCCGCCTTGATTCGAGATGCAATCGTGGTCGTGCGCAGTTGGATCAGAGATCTGTTGCACTTCCTGAGTTGAAAGCGCACCTTGCGGTCCTTGAAGTCGAGCGACACCCGGCGAAAGTTCTCCATCAGGTCGGTGCCCAGCAGCAGCGACGGCTGGTCTGCCAGTCCGAAGACCTCGAACGGGGGAATGTCGGCAAAGGCGATTGGAACATTGCGCAATAGGACGGGGCCCAGCTTCAGTTCCCTGACCACTAGGAAGTCGAGCTCTAGTTCTTTGCCGGTAACCCCATAAACCTTGATCTTGCGAAGGTCGCTCGTGCGTCTGAGGGCCAGCTTGTCGCGCAGAGCAACGTTGCCGATGGTGATTTCGGAGCCGGTATCCACCACCGCATCGACCTTTTCCTTGCCCGCCGTCACTTCGGTCAGGATCAATTGGCCTCGCTGCAGCCGGCCCTTCACGATGATCATTCCGTCCATCAGCGGGGCCGGAGTAAAACCATCGTCGACGCTGATGTGACGTTCATCGAAATCGATCAGCAAACGCTGTTCGACCAGCGCGTCGAGGCCAATCATGCCATCACCGCCCAAGTCGCGCTCGTCGAGCACGGGCAATTCGAGTTCGGTGGTTGCCGTGGGGCCGAGCATGATCTCGTCGACAAACACGCGATCGACCACCTTGCTTTCGGTAACGCCGTGCAACATCGCCGGCGTACCCGGTGGCATGGCAAGTTCGCCAGCCAGTCTTGCACCGACGACCGATGTGTCCGCTCCGCTGTCGACGACGAACTTGTGCGGGCCGGTGCCATTGACCATGACATCCACTGTCATGCGGCTACGCAGTTTCCGCGCGCCGATCTCCTCACCTCCTATGGCGAGGTTTTCATCGAACTCCGCCGGCGATATCTCGGGAATTCGCAAACCGGAGTCTCCCGAAACGGGGGCCTCCTGCGCGGAGGCGACGGTCGCGGTGCACAAGAGTGCAGCAAGAGCGGTCGAGATCACTTCTTTGATCACAATACAATAACGTACACTAATGGTCGGCCTTCGTCATCGCCAGTCGACCAACGGCGGCCGGCGCTCGACGGGCGAGCCATGCTGCGGCAAGCGCTCCGCGGAATGAGCCTTGCCAGTGTCGGGTGCGATCGACGACTTTGGCCAAGTCCGTTCGGCACCACCACGCCGGTATCGGACGCTAGATCGCCCAGGGCCTGTCGTGGCTATTTCAACCCGAAATTCTCATCGACCAAGCGGGCCGCGAGCGTTGCGGTATCGGTATCCTCGGGATTGGCCAGCACGGCAGAGGCCGGTGCCTTGAGGCGATATTCGAGCACGCCGTCGTCGATTGAGCGCGTCGCTTCACCGCGCAGCACCTGGGGCACGATGCGGGTGAGCAGCTTCGTGCCGAAACCACCTTCTCCTGCCGGCGTGTCGCTTGCCGTCTCGCCAGTCGGGTGAGTTTCGCGCCATACGAGAACGAACCGCTGGTCTTCATCGGCTCCCTCGACACCCCAGCTGATGGTGACCTGGGAAGCCGCATCCTGCGAGAGAGAGTATTTTTGCGCATTGGTGGCGAGTTCGTGAACGGCGAGCGAGATCTGCTGCGCAGCTTCGCTGACAATCTGGGTCGGCGGCCCATCCAGATTGACCCGTTTGCCGTATGTCAGCAGTACGGGATCGAGCTGCTGGCGCATAATGGTCGCCAGGTCGCCGGAAAGATGATCGTCGCCACGCACGACGGTCGATGTGGCCATTGCCAGCGAGTGAATGCGTCCGAGCAAGGCTTCGATGAAATCCTCGGTCCGCTCGTGGCCCCGCGCCGTCTGCCGGGTGAGCGAGGTTACGACCGACAGCAGGTTGGCACTGCGGTGCACCGCTTCGCGAGTTTGCACGGCAAGCCTGGTATTGGCCTCGTGCAACTCCTCGGTCCGCTCCGCCACCAAGTCTTCGAGTTTCGCCAGTGTCGCCTCATGCGCTGCCGCTTCGGCCTGCAAATCGGCCACAAGACTCTTCAGCTTGGCAAGAGTGTCCTGATGCGCGTCGGCTTCAGCCTGTAGCTTGCTGTTCGCTTCCGATAGCTGTGCCGGAGACGGCAGGGCAACCAGCGTCGGGATCAGTCGGAACAGGACCACGGCGGTCGCCGCCGAAACGAGACCGGTCGCCAGCTTCAACATGCCAACCCACGGATAGATGGGATACCAAAGCGTGACGATGCCCATCAGGTGGGTAAGGCCGCACAGCAGAATAAAACTGGAGAACAGCACCACCAGGCCGGAAAAGGGAATGTCCTGGCGCTTTCGCAGCACCGTCAGCAGCGCAAGCGGAATGGCCGTGTAGGAAAGGAAGATGATCAGATCGCTGCCAGCCCACAGCGTGACCAGCCACGGTTGCCAGAGCAGGCACATCCCATGTGGCATGTATTGCCAGATATCGACGAAACTCTGCATGTGCGCTCCTTCTGTGGCGCTCGGTCCTAGCACATCCGTTGCAAAGCGATAGGTGAACAGCGCTATTACCAGGTCACTGGGGAAAAGCCGCATGTACGAATATCATAGGGGGCGTTCTCGACATGCCGCGCATGCGGCTCGGCCCTAGCGAATCGCTTGCATTCGCGCGCGAAAACGCTATGTGCGCGCCTTCCCAAGTCATCCTCGGGAACCCGTGCGGGAGGTCTGATCCGTCAGACCGCTTGACCGCTTACCATGAGCCCCGGTTCGAAAGTGCCGTGGCGAAAGTGAGAAAGGAGGCCAATCATGGCCAAGAAGATCGACGGCTATATCAAGCTGCAGGTGCCTGCCGGCACCGCCAACCCCTCGCCGCCCATCGGCCCTGCGCTAGGTCAGCGCGGCGTGAACATCATGGAATTCTGCAAGGCCTTCAATGCCGCCACCGGCGACATGGAAAAGGGCATGCCGATTCCGACCACCATCACGGTCTATGCCGACCGTTCCTTCACCTTCGTGACCAAGACCCCGCCGGCCAGCTTCCTCATCAAGAAGGCTGCTAAACTGAAGTCGGGTTCGAAGGAGCCGGGCAAGGTTTCGGCCGGTAGCATCAAGCGTTCGGCTCTGGCGGAAATCGCCGAGCAGAAGATGAAGGACCTGAACGCGAACGACATCGAACAGGCCACCAAGATCATCGAAGGCAGCGCGCGTTCGATGGGCCTCGACGTGGTGGAGGGCTAAGATAATGGCTAAGCAGACCAAGAAGCAGCAGGCTGTCGCCAAGCTCGACAGCGAAAAGCTCTACAGTGTGGACGAAGCCATCGCCACGCTGCGCGAGCACAAGGCGAAGTTCGACGAGACCGTCGAAGTCGCGATGAACCTCGGCGTCGACCCGCGCCACGCCGACCAGATGGTCCGCGGCATGGTTTCGCTCCCGAGCGGCACCGGCAAGGACGTCAAGGTCGCCGTGTTCGCCAAGGGCGACAATGCCGAGAAGGCCAAGGCCGCCGGCGCCGACAAGGTCGGTGCGGAAGACCTCATGGAAGACATGCAGAACGGCAATCTCGACTATGACCGCGTTATCGCCACGCCGGACATGATGGGCGTCGTCGGCCGTCTCGGTAAGGTCCTGGGTCCCAAGGGCCTGATGCCGAACCCGAAGCTCGGCACCGTGACCCCGAACGTGGAACAGGCCGTTAAGGACGCCAAGGGCGGCCAGGTCGAATTCCGCGTCGAGAAGCAGGGCATCATCCACTCGGGCATCGGCAAGCTCTCGTTCAAGGACGAGGACCTGAAGGCCAATTTCAAGGCCATGACCGATGCTATCGTCAAGGCGAAGCCGTCGGGTGCCAAGGGCAAGTATGTCCGCAAGGTCACGCTGACCTCGTCGATGGGCCCGGGCCTCAAAGTCGACCTGGCCGAAGTCGAAGGCGCCTGATCGCGGGGGTCCTTGCCGCGCCTCGGCGTGGCTAGGTTTTCCTGCTCTGGAATGAAAATGCGAAAGGGCCGGTGGGTGCAGACCCGCCGGCCCTTTTCCTTGCCCGGCGGAAAGATCAGCCCCGCAATGCGTTGAAAGGGCAAAGAACGCAGGAGTATTCCATGGAAGCCATTCTCCCGATTGCCACGGTTGTCGGTCCGTTCATCCTACTGGCCGTGATCGTCTACGCGTGGGCGCGCAATCGCAAGACCAGTGACAGGCTCGACCGGAAGGCGGAACGCGGTGCGCGCGAGCTGCGCCGCGACCTCGAAGAAGAGCAGGAGCGCAAGGTCGATCTCTAGCGCAAGAGCCGCCTGATCGGGCCCTCGGCCCCCGTTCGCTGCGCGATCCGTTTTGCAGAGGCGATCGCGTAGTCGAAACCCTTTAGACTGGCGAGCAGGGCGCGATTGGCCAAGGTCGGGCGGAGCATCACGAAGCTGGCGCACCGCACGCTGGCCGAACCGAACAACGCCTTATGCGCGCCCTCGCCTTCGGTGAAATCGAAATAGCGGAACCGGTCCTCAGCGAAGAGAACCTCCAGCGCCGCCATCTGTAGTACCGTACCCGGCGACAGGCTGGCATGCTCGGGGTCGAAGCCGAGGTAGGCATAGACCAGAGTGTCCCGCACGACCGGCAAGTAGAGATAGGCTACCGGCGTGCCTTCGAGGAACAGGAGGAAGGCGCGCACCTGGTCATTTCCGGCAAGGGCGCGTCTTTCCGCGCGCTCCGCATCATTGTCGGGAAGCCCGGCATCGAGCAGGCGCGCCTGGTATGTCTTGCGCGAAAGCGGCAGGGCGAGCTGCGAGAAGGTATCGATCTCTTCGGGCGTGCGGTAGGCGCGCAGGTCGAGCGCGCCCCCGCTTGCTTTCTCCAATCTACGGCGCTTGCGCCGCAGGGTCGAGCGTGTCTTGCCCGAAAAGCGCGCGAGGTATTCCTCAAAGGTTCCCGCCATGTCGATGTAAGAGCGCGCATACTCCTCGCGCGCGCCGACGAGGAAGCCGGGCATGGCTTCGCGCAGGCGGGTTTCGGCGACAGGTGGCGCAGACAGTACGCGTAATCCCTCGACATTGTTCAGAACGGGCACCGGTGGGATACGCTTGGATAGGATGTCTTGGAGTGAGAACGCCAACGTGGCGACCTCGCGCTCGATCGTCAGCAGGCGGCGCGATCCGACCGTGAACGGGATGCGATGTGAACTCGCTGGCATGAGGCCGTCTTTCACGAGGCCCCGTAGAGCGCGTTCGAGACCAGCTGTTCGGCAACCCGCGCAGCGGTGCGGATTTCGTTCCGCGGCATGGTCGCAGCTCCGGTCTCGTCGCCGATCCGGGGCGGGCGGCTGCCGAAGGTGGCGCTGTGTGCGCCTTGCGTCGCCGCGACGCTCCCACAGAAGCGGGTGAAGCGGTCGCGCACGATCGAATTGATCCGCGTTCGGTCGCGGCTCATCAGTTCGAAGCTGTGGCTAACGATATTGAGCATCGCCGAACCCTCGCGCACGCTAAAGCGCAGCGCGGCTGCCAATTCCCAAGACGACAGCGCCGTGATCTGTGCATGCCGCTGGCCGCGATGGCTGCGAATCGAACCGACCGGCACTTCGATCGTGCCCTCGTGACGGACGACCTCCCTGTCTTCGGCGGAAAGAGAGATGCAGCACTCGGAGCCGGCAATGCCGGGCACATGGCTGCTGTCGTAGCGGATCCCGAGACGTGCCAGTGCGCGCAGCGTGGCATCGTCGGCACCGTAATTGCCCGCGCGAAACGCCGTGGGAGAAGGGGCCCCTGCGCGCATCAGTTGGTCTCGGGCGAAGGCAAGCAGTTCGACCTGCTCTTCCTCGGTGAACGCGTGCATGTTGCGCCCGGTGCGGCCGGACAAGGGATTGGCATCGCCGGCCAGCTCGAGCCATTCGGGATGCAGGTGCAACTGTACCTCGTGTCCGCGCTCGAGGATCGGCTCGACCACTTCGGCTACCGCGCGTGTCCCCCAAATCAGTGCCGGCATGGGATCGACGAAGAAAACCCCCTTGATCCCGTGTGCGTCCATCACCGCCATCTGGTGGAGGATGCCCACATCGCCATCGGGCGTTCGACATGTAATCGAATGCTCGAATACCTCCTCGCGTGCGCCGACGCCGAGGCGTGCCGCGAGCCCGGCAGAATACTCGGTATCGATGGTGATATAGACCGCCGTCATGCCCCGGACCCTAACATGCGAGGGTTAACGGAGCGATGACCATCCCGACCGGTCAGATTCCGCCGGGCGTGAAGTCGAAACCGGCGGTCGCCAGCCCGTCGCACAGGCTGTCGACGCAGCTCCTCAGTTCCCCCTCGCTGGTCGAACGGACGACGAAATTGGCACCGACCCGGCCATCGCGAAAGAAGGGGTAACTGCCGAGCTGACATTCCTGGTGCGCCTGCTCCACCTGTCGCAGGATGTCGGCGACCTCGCTTTCGGGGGTCCAGCATCCGACCGTTTCCGACAGCAGAGGAGCCCCTCCCTCGAGCGTCCCGGTGAGCGCATCGAGCATGCCGGCGGTGATATGCGGCACCCCCGCCATCAGGTGGATATTGCCCAGCTTGATCCCCGGAGCCCCCGACATGTGGTTGGGTATCAGTTCCGCGCCCTCGGGCACGCGCGCCATGCGCAGCCGCGATTCGTTGAGCCCACCGGGCTTGTCGGAATAGTATTTCTCTAGGAGTGCCCGAGCCTGGGGGTGGATCACGACCGGGACGCCCAGCGCCTCGGCCACCGCGTCGACGGTGATGTCGTCATGCGTCGGCCCGATGCCGCCGGTGGTGAACAGGTAATCGTAGGCTTCGCGCAATGCATTCACTGCCTCGACGATGCGTTCGATCACATCGGGGACCACGCGCACTTCGGACAGGCGGATTCCTTGAACCTGCAGCCAACTGGCGACTTGGGCGATGTTCTTGTCGTGCGTGCGCCCGGACAGAATCTCGTCGCCGATCACGACAAGTCCCGCAGTATAGATGCGTTCAGTCATGACGGATTGCGTAACGCGGGTTGCGCGCGAATGCTACTCCGCCGCTTCGAGTTGTTCGTCGGCGCGGCGCGTGTTGGCCCCGTGGCGACGAAACTGCAGCAGGCCATCGTCGACCGGGTCGTCCTTCATGCGCTTGCGATCAACGACGTATTCCTGGTTGAGCCGCCAGGGATACTCGACCGCATTCTTGGGCATGATCGATTTGGCGCGCTGAATGTAGCCGGAGGAGAAGTCGAAGATATCGTCCTCCTCGATCTGCGCTTCCGCCTGAGACGTCAGCACCGGCTCGGCGACATCGACACCCCTACGGCGGGTCTCGTTGAGCACGCGGCAGATATAATCCGAATTGATATCCGCGCGCAGAGTCCAGCTGGCGTTGAGATAGCCGAACACCACAGCCAGGTTCGGCACGTTCGAGAACATGCAGCCCTTGTAGTAGAAGTGTTCGGACAGATCGATCGGCTGGCCTTCCTTCGACAGCGCGATCTTGCCCGCCACCGCGAGCTTGAGGCCGGTAGCGGTAATCACGATGTCGGCAGGAAGGAAACGATCGTCGGTCAAACGCACGCCGCCCTTCTCGAAGGCCTTGATATGGCCGGTGACCACATCGGCCTTGCCGCTCTTGATCGCATCGAACAGATCGTCGTCGGGCACCAGGCACAGCCGCTGCTCCCACGGATTATAGGGCGGGGTGAAGGGCGCAAGATCATAGTCCTCGCCCATCGATTTGCGGATACGCTTGTGCAGGTCCGCAGCCATCTTCTCCGGCTTCGTGCGTGCGCGTTTGAAGCCGTAATCCTGTAGCTTGATATTCTTCCACCGGGTGATCCGGTAGGCCAGCTTTTCGGGCAGGATCTTGCGCAGGAAATTGGCCAGGGCATCCTTGGCCGGGCGACTGAACATCCATGTAGGTGTGCGCTGGAGCATGGTGACCTTGGCGGCCTTCTCACTCATCGAGGGCACGATGGTGACTGCGGTCGCGCCCGAGCCGATCACGACCACGTTCTTGTCCGCATAATCAAGGTCTTCGGGCCAGAATTGCGGGTGGATTACCTGGCCCTCGAACTCGCCCAGCTCGAAACCTGGATCGTAGGGCTCGTCGTAATCGTAATAGCCCGAGCCGAGATAGAGCCAGTTGGCGGTCAGGTGCTTCTTCTCGCCCTGCTCGGTCTCGAGCGTCACGTGCCAACGCGCCTCGCTTTCGCGCCAGTCGGCGGCCAGCACCTTGTGGCTGAAGCGGATGTGCTTGCGGATGTCGCGCTCGTCGACGATCTGGTCGAGATATTCGAGAATCGCGGGACCATCGGCGATCGATTTCTCGTGCTTCCACGGTTCGAAGTCGAAGCCGAGCGTATGCATGTCGCTGTCCGACCGGATGCCGGGATAACGGAACAGGTCCCAGGTCCCGCCGAGGTTCTCGCGGCGCTCCACGATGACGAAGTCGTGATCCGGCGCCTTCTCCTTCATATGCGCCGCCATGCCGATGCCGGAAATTCCCGCACCCACGATCATCACATCGAAATCGGTCGCCGTATTGTTCATCTGTCTCTCCCAAGTGAAGAGAACCTAACGCAGCTTGCGTGCCAGCGCCAGCCTCGGTTGCAGTGCGCAACCTAATTTATCCGGTAGGCGCACTTGAGAGAGCCCCCCATCCGGCATTCGGGCTTGGGTCTCGCTTTCGGTAAAAGCCTGCGTTAGTGCGGCTGCACAGGGAGTGCGTTTGAAGGATGCCTAACAGCGAGAAGCCCAGGCCGCGTCGTGTTACGTCGATCGACGTTGCCGAGCGAGCCGGAGTGAGCCAATCGACCGTCAGTCGTGCTCTGGCGGGATCGGAAACGATAACCGAAGCGACCCGTCGCCGCGTCGAAATGGCGGCGGAGGAGCTGGGTTACCACGTCAACACGCGCGCAGCGGGCCTGCGGCGGGGCGAGACCGGAACGATCGCCATCGTCGTCATCGGTCGCGAAGGGCAGGGGCCGGCGGCGATCAACCCGTTCTATTACAGCCTGCTGGGCAGCACCTGCGCCGCTGCCGCCGAGCGGGGGTACGAGGCGCTGGTGTCGTTTCAGGCCAAGCCCGATGAGTTGTTCGGTCACTATGTCGCGCGGCGCCAGGCCGATGGCGTGGTGGTGATCGGCACCGCGACCAACGAGGGGGCGTGGGACTATTTCCGCAAATGTGCCGAGGAATCCAGCGGCATGGCGTTCTGGGGTTCGCCTTTCGACGATAGCGTCTGGGTGCGGTCGGACAATCGCGACGGCGGGCGCATTGCCGTTGAGCGGCTCGTGCGGAGTGGCGCGAAACGAGTTGTGTTCGTCGGTGATACCGCCTCGTCACAGCATCAGTTCCGCGAGCGTTACGAAGGTTACCGTAGCGCGATGGAGGCAGCGGGCCTGAAGCCCGTCGATGCTCTGGTGAGCGATGGCGAGGATCGCGTTTCGCAGGGCCGCAATGCGATTGCCCGCCTGGTCGAGGACGGTGCCAGTTTCGACGGCCTTTTCTTCGCCTGCGATGCGATGGCACTCGGCGCTTTGGAGGAACTCGCGGCGCGCGACATTGCCGTCCCGGACGATGTCGGCGTGATCGGCTTCGACGGGCTCGGTTCGGGAGAATTCAGTTCTCCGCCGCTGACGACGGTCGAACCCGACTTTGCGCTGGCGGGCTCGCTGCTTGTCGATACTGCGCTCGCTTCCGAAGACGAGCGGCCGGAGCGGCGCGTCGCCGTCCATCTCGTCGAACGCGCCAGCGTGCGTTGACCGTACCGATTCCCATTCCGGAGAAACCCATGAAGACCAGTCTCGCCTCCGTACTTGCCGTGCTGTTCGCTGGCCAAGCGGCTCTTGCGCAGGATCCGCAGCCAAGTCCAAACCCGGTCGAGGAACAGGAAGTGGATGCTTCCGCCGAGGAAGGTCCCGGCGAAGGCAGCGGCATGGCGGTCGATGCGGCACCGGCCTCCGCCAATCCCGGAGCCGTCAAGGAAGATGAGAAGTGGGACATCTCCGCCCCGCGCGGTGCGACGATCCGGCAGGTCCCGATCCGCACCGACGAGGGCACGTGGATGGATGTCGACGTCTCGCCGGATGGACGCATGCTGGCCTTTGCGCTGCTCGGCGACATCTACACCATGCCGATCGCGGGCGGCGCCCCTACGCGCATCGCCGAAGGGCTCGCCTGGGAAGTGCAGCCGCGCTTTTCGCCCGACGGACGCCGCATCGCCTTTACCAGCGACCGCGGCGGGGGCGACAATATCTGGATCATGAATGCGAACGGTTCGGACAAGCGCCAGCTGACCAAGGAAGATTTCCGTCTCCTGAACCAGCCCAGCTGGTCGCCCGATGGCAATTACATCGTCGCCAAGAAGCATTTCACCACCCAGCGTTCGCTCGGCACCGGCGAAATCTGGCTCTACCACGTCTCGGGCGGCGGCGGCGTCAAACTGGTCGCTCGCGCCAGCGAAGAGCTGCAGAAGGAGCTGGGCGAGCCTGTCTACTCGCCTGACGGTGAGGCGGTCTATTATTCGCGCAATGTCACGCCGGGTCCGATTTTCGAATATGCGCAGGATTCGACGCAAGGCACATTCGCGATCGAACGCTACGAGCTGGCGACGGGCGAGGTGACTACGGCGGTCAGCGGATATGGCGGGGCAGTGCGCCCGCAGCCGTCGCCCGATGGCAGGAGCATAGCGTTCATCCGCCGCGACAAGGACCAGACCGAACTGTGGGTCAAGGATCTCGCGACGGGCGAGCAACGCATGATCTATGGCGATCTCGACATGGACATGCAGGAAACCTGGGCGGTCTACGGATTCTATCCGCTGATGGACTGGACGCCCGACGGCAGCTCGATCGTGCTCTGGGCGGGCGGCAAGCTGAAACGCGTGGCCGCCGATGGCAGTGGGGCCAGCGTCATTCCGTTCACCGTGAACGACACGCGCGGCGTTGCCGATGCGCCGCATCCGGTGATCCCGGTTGCGCCTGACAGCTTCACGGCAAAGATCCCGCGCTTCGCCAGCGTATCGCCGGACGGACGCACCGTGGTGTTCGAAAGCCTCGGGAAGCTCTATTCCAAGCCGGTTGCCGGCGGTACCGCACGCCGCTTCACCTCGAGCGATGACAGGGCGCTCGAATTGTGGCCGTCCTGGTCGCGCGACGGACGCCGGATTACCTATGTCCGCTGGACCGATGGCGAACTCGGTCAGGTCATGACTGCCAATGCCAACGGCTCCGGCGCGCGCGCGGTCACGCAAATGCGCGGCCACTACGCCAATCCGAAATTCTCGCCCGATGGCCGCACGATCGTGTTCGAGAAGCGCTCGGGCGGATACCTGACATCGCCCGAGTTTTCCGAGAACGAAGGCGTCTATCAAGTCAGCGCAGCGGGCGGCGAGGCCGAGCTGGTGTCGCGCGATACGACCAACCCGCAATTCGGTGCCGACAGCGACCGCGTGTTCATGCTCGGTCGCAAGGACGGCAAGCTGCAACTGCTGTCTGCCGACCTCGATGGCGAGGCGCGGCAAGTGCATGCCGAAGGCGAGCTGGCGACCGAATACCATGTCAGCCCGCGCGGCGATTTCGTCGCCTTCCGCGAGAATTACGAGGTCTTCGCCACGCCGCTGATGCCCGGCGGGCAGGCGGTAACCGTGGGCGAGAAGGCCAGCTCGCTACCTGTCGTGCGCGCATCGAAGGGTGGGGCGGACTATATCGGTTGGACGGAGGGCGGCGACATGCTGACCTGGACGATGGGCCCGGTGCTTTACCGCGCGAGTGTGGCCTTGATGTTCGCAGACGCGCCCAAGGACAAGGATGCGCCCAAATTCGTGCCGCCGACCAGCGGGACGTCGCTCGAGCGCACGATTGCCGCCGACAAGCCGCGCGGCACGGTGGCGATCACCGGAGCGAAGATCCTGACCATGGCAGGTGACGGTGCGGGCGAGATTGCCAATGGCACGATCGTTATCACCGGCGACCGGATCGCGGCAATCGGTCCGGCCTCTTCGGTGCCCGTTCCGGAGGGCGCGACCGTCATCGATGCCCGCGGCAAGACGATTATGCCGGGCCTCGTGGATGCGCATGCGCACGGACCGCAGGGCACGGGCGATCTGGTCCCGCAACAGAACTGGTCGCTGGTGCAGAACCTCGCGATGGGAACGACGACGATCCACGATCCTTCGTCGCGCGCCAGCATGATCTTCGCCGCGGCCGAGCGCCAGCGAGCCGGCACGCTGCTCGCCCCACGCATCTTCTCGACCGCCGAGATCGTCTATGGCGCCAAGGCGCCTAGCGTCTATGCGCGGATCGACAGCTATGAAGATGCGCTCGCGCATATCCAGCGGATCAAGGCCCAGGGCGGTATCTCGATCAAGAACTACAACCAGCCGCGGCGCGACCAGCGTCAGCAGGTCGTCGCCGCCTCGCGCGAGGAGAACATGCTGGTCGTCGCCGAGGGCGGGTCGCTGTTCGGTATGGATATGAACCTCATCGCCGATGGCAATTCGACCATCGAACACAATGTGCCCGGCGAAGTTCTCTACGAGGATGTGCTGCAGTTCTGGGCGGGCTCGCAGTCGAACTATACGCCGACGCTGACCGTTACCTATGGCGGGCTGGCGGGCGATCCCTACTGGCGGCAGGCGACCGACGTATTCGACAATCCGCTGATGATCCACACGCCGCCGCGCCAGCTGATCGCGCAGACCGCGCGGCGGGTGAAGGCACCCGAATGGGCCTTCGTCGACGACGATGCCGCGCGCGAGGCCAAGAAGCTTGCCGATCGTGGGGTCAAGGTCAGTATCGGTGCGCATGGCCAGCAGGCCGGCATCGCGGCGCATTGGGAACTGTGGAGCTTTGCCCGTGGCGGTATGTCGGCGGTCGAGGCGCTGCGGGCCGGCACTATCGAACCCGCGAAGTCACTCGGCATGGAACGCGACATCGGCAGCCTTGAGGTTGGCAAGCTGGCGGACCTCATCGTCCTCGACGCCGATCCGAGCGAGAGCATCCGCAATTCGGACAGGATCGACCGTGTCATGCTTGGCGGCCGGCTGTACGATGCACGAACGATGAACGAGGTCGAAACGGGCAACGCCCGCCGCCTGCCTTATTGGTGGGAATAGAGTGGGGGGAGGGGCGCGGAGAACACTTCCCCGCGCGTCCTCTCCGCATCACTTGCGCCATTGCCGTCAGGCTGCGCGGATTTGCTGGAGGAAGGCGTCGACGCGGCTCTTGAGTGCACCGGCCTGATCTTCGAGTTCGCTGGCCGAGTTGAGCACCTGGCTCGCTGCCGTGCCGGTGGCGAGACTGGTCTCGCGGAATTGCTCGATATGCGCGGAAACCTCGTCGGTCGACCGCGCGGCGAGGTCGATGCTCCGCGCAAGGTCCTGTCCGGCGACCGATTGCTGGTCGACCGCGCTGGCGA
Organism: Erythrobacter sp. AP23; assembly: GCF_001542855.1. Taxonomy (GTDB): domain Bacteria; phylum Pseudomonadota; class Alphaproteobacteria; order Sphingomonadales; family Sphingomonadaceae; genus Qipengyuania. The sequence continues at coordinate 34,021 of NZ_LNBY01000004.1, forward strand.
TCGAGACCGAGGTCGACTCCAGCTCCTTGATCTGGCCCGCGATCGAGCGCAGCGCGCCGACGCTGGCACCGGTTGAGTCCTGCATTGCGCGGATCTGCTCGGCGACCTCTTCGGTTGCCCGGCTGGTCTGCGCGGCCAGCTCTTTCACCTCGCTGGCGACCACGGCAAAGCCGCGCCCTGCCTCGCCACCGCGTGCGGCCTCTATCGAGGCGTTGAGCGCGAGGAGATTTGTGCGCTGGGCGATCGATTGGATCAACTCGACGATCTGACCGACCTGCTCGGCGGACGACGCGAGTGCGGAAATCGTCTCGTCGGCACCGCTCGCCGTATCGGTCGCCTTGCGGGCGAGTTCCGCCGAATGGGCCGCCTGGCGGCTGATCTCCCCGATCGACATGGCGAATTCGTCGGATGCAGCTGCTGCCGCAGTTGCGCCGCTATTCGCCTGCTCCATCGAAGCCGTTACCAGGCTGGACTGGCTCGAGGCCTGTTCGGCCGTAGACGCCATTCCGGATGCGGTGGCGTTGAGTTGGGTCGCAGCCGCGGCAACCCCGCTTACCACATCGCCTACTCCGGTCTCGAAATCGCGCGCCATGCGCATCAGCTCGGCCTCGCGTTCCTCGGCCGCGCGCTTGCGCCCGGCAAATAGCTCGTCGAGCTTGTGGCCCGAGCGGAGAAAGACCGCGAAGGTCCGGGCGAGATCGCCGATCTCATCCGGCCGATGGGTATTCGATACCTCGATATCGCGTTCGCCCCGCGCGAGACGGGACATGTCCTCGTTGATCTTCAGATAGGGCTCGATGATATGCTTGAGCACGAAGCGCAGGCTCGAAATACCGCCCAGCAGCGCTATGCCGAGGATGACCAGCGTGAGCACTTGCGCGATCGGGGCAAAGGACGGGATGAAGAAACCGATCTGCGCGATCAGGGTGACAAGAGCGAGCCCGCCGAGCGAGAATATCGACGCAATCTTCGCTTTGGAGGCGAGCGATTGCTTCATGAACCATTTGTTCAGTCCGGTAAGTTGCGGACCGTTCTCGGCTTTCATGACCTCGACTTCCGCGATTTCGCGGACCAATTCGTCGGCCATGATCGAACTGTGTGCGTTCATCCCCAAGCACCCCCTTAAGGTTGTGGCAACCGTAAGGGCGATTGCTTGAGATCGCGTTAAGCCGCGCGCACGTGCAGCAGGAATTGCGCGACCTGCGATTTGAGCGTGCTGGCCTGCGCCTCGAGCTCCGTCGAGGAGTTGAGCACCTGGCTGGCGGCTGCTCCGGTGGCCAGGCTGGTTTCGCGAACCTGTACGATATTGGCCGAGACCTCGTCGGTCGACCGCGCGGCAAGGTCGATGCTGCGTGCAAGATCCTGCCCGGCGACCGACTGCTGGTCGACAGCGCTGGCGATGGAGGTGGCAGTCGATTCGAGTTCCTTGATCTGGTCCGCGATCGAACGCAGCGCGCCGACGCTGGCACCGGTCGAATCCTGCATCGCGCGAATCTGCTCGGCGACCTCCTCGGTCGCGCGGCTGGTCTGCGCGGCCAGTTCCTTGACCTCGCTGGCAACCACCGCGAAGCCGCGTCCGGCTTCGCCGCCACGGGCCGCCTCGATCGAGGCGTTGAGCGCAAGCAGGTTGGTACGCTGCGCGATCGACTGGATGAGCTCGACGATCTGCCCCACCTGTTCCGCCGAAACGGCAAGTGCCGAAATTGTCTCGTCGGCGCCGCTTGCGGCATCCGTCGCCTTTCGTGCCAACTGCGCCGAATGAGACGCCTGGCGGCTGATCTCGCCGATCGACATGGCAAATTCGTCCGAAGCGGCGGCGGCGGCGGTCACGCCGTTCGAGGCCTGGCCCATGGCGGCAGTCACGCTGGATGTCTGGGTCGAAGCCTGTTCGGCGGCCGCGGCCATCGAGCCTGCGGTCGTCTTGAGCTGCGCGGACGCCGAAGCCACGCCATTGACCACTTCCCCGACTGTCGTCTCGAAGCGCTGAGCGAAACGGACCATTTCCTGACCGCGTTCCCGTCGCAGCGCCTCGCGTTCCTGCGCAACGTTTTCGAACTGACGGGCGGCCTGCAGAAAGACCTCGAGCGCACGGGCGAGATCGCCGATTTCATCGTGCCGGCGGGTCGCCGGGATGTGAACGTCCTTGTCGCCCTCGGCCAGCCGCGTTGCCACCGCGGTCATGCGCTTGAGCGTCGATGACACATCGCGTCCGAGATATCGCGCTGTCATCCACGCAACCGCGATTCCCACGCCTGCAACACCGAAAAAGGCGACGAAGAGCCACATGATCATGGTTTGCGAGGCGGCATCTGAAGTCTTGCCGATCCGCTCGATCTCCTCCCGGGTCGCCACGGCCGTTTCTACGAAGCTGCGCCCTTCGACATAGACGCTGTCCGAAAAGTCCTGCCACTGCGCTTGAGTGCCGCGGGCGCGTTGGGCCTCGGTCACACGCATTCTAATTCGCGACAGCTTGCTGTTGAGGTCCTCGATCCTGGGCAACACGCTAGGCGCGACGCCGACAACCTCGTCTTCCAGCCGGCTGAGGTCCCGGTCGGTATCCGCGAAGGCTTCGAGGGCCGAAGTCAGATCGTTCGGATCGCCCGTCACTGCGTAGCGCTGAACGAACAGGCGTCCGCCATCGATATCGGCGACCATTCGCTCGGCCGTCACCGCAGCGGTGGAGATGGCCATGCGTTCCGAACGCGCTTCGAGCGCGAAATAGCCTCCGACAAGTGTACCCAAGAGGCTGAGCACCACAACGGCGATACTGGCAAGCGAGATTGCATTCAGCTTCTCACCGACCGACTTGTTGTCCAGCCAGCCCTTGAGCCCTCCCGGGGCCTCACTCTCGGCGGGGTCGGCTTCGATTGGATCGGTAAGGAACGGCTCCTCGGGCGCCTCCACCGTATGGTCGGGGGGCGAGGCTTCGTGTTCGGCAACCATGCCGTTGACCATATCCTGGAGCGCGCTCATGCGACTTGGCTATCCTCGTTTGCTTCTTCTGATGACAAGCCGATGGGCTTGCCGAGATGTTGGGCGATTTCTTCGGCCGGCATTGCCTTGAAATACAGCCAGCCCTGGATCTGGTCGCAACCGGCAGCGCGGACCATGGCGGCCTGCTCCTCCGTTTCGACGCCTTCTGCGGTCACAGCCATTTTCATGGCGCGCGCCACCGTGATGCTGGACAGCATCATGGCGCGGCTGCCGTCGTCTTCGCTCGCCTGGACCACAAGGCTGCGGTCGAGCTTGAGCTTTTCGAAGCGGAATTGCCGCAGGAAGCCGATGGAAGCGTAACCGGTGCCGAAATCGTCGAGCGAAATCCTGACCCCGAAACCGCGGATCACCGCGAGGCTGCGCTCCGCTACCAGCGGATCGAGTACCAAGCAGGTTTCGGTGATTTCGAGCTCGAGTCGCTCGGGGTCGAATTGCGTTTCCTCTAGAATGTGGCCCAGCTGGATTGGGAATTCGGGGTTGCGCAATTGCGCCGCCGAAATGTTGACCGACAGCGTGATGCCGTCCCAATCGAGGGCGTCGCAGCAAGCCTGGCGCAGCACCCACAAGCCGATCGAATTGATCAGCCCGCTCTCTTCCGCAACGGGAATGAAGATGTTCGGGCCGACCTGCTTGCCGTCCGGACGATCCCAGCGCAGCAGGCATTCCACCGCGACGATCATGCGCGTGTTGCTGTCCACCAGTGGCTGGTAATTGAGCCGGAATTCGTCCTTGGCGAGCGCATTGCGCAAATCGTCGTCCATTTCCTTGAGCTGCTCGCGGCTCTTGTCGAACGTCTTGCTGAACCAAGTACAGCGCATCTTGCCGCCGCGCTTGGAGGCATACATCGCAATGTCTGCGCGGCGCAGCAGCTCGGAGGAACTGACATCGTCCTGCGCAGCCCGGCGAGCGAGGCCGATGCTTGCCCCCAGCGTGAGGCGCCGGTCTTCGACGTGAACGGGTTTGGCAAGCCGTTCGATGATGCGCCGGCAGAGCCCTTCCAGCAGCGTGCCGGCAACCGGCCCCCCGATCATCATTGCATACTCGTCGCCCCCCAGCCGATACACTTTGGCTTCGCCATCGCTGACCTGCTTGAAAATGTCAGCGCATTCGCGAATAGCGACATCGCCGACGAAATGGCCGTAGTGATCGTTGATCAGCTTGAAACCGTCGAGGTCGATCATCGCCAATGCCACTTCGTGGCCCTGCCGGTATTCGTGACGGATGTCGAAATGGAGAGCGCGGCGATTGGGCAGCAGTGTCAGGCTGTCGCTGCGCGAGAGTTGTTCGATGCGGCGCAAATGGCGGACGGTCAGATGGGCGCAGATCGCCGCCGCCATGCTGAACAGGATGGCGCCGATGACGAGGATCGTGGAAGACGTCGCGAAGTCGAGGAAGCGATTGGCAACGGCGATCGACCAGGTCAGGATGAAACTCCCGCCTAGCGCAGCCATCGGCCCGAAGAGGATGGTCCGCGTGCTGCCGCTTTCGTGAGACGTATACGTACCCACAGTCATTTTCGACACACGCCCCTCTTTGCGACCCTTCATGTCGGACTAGAGCGCATTCGCTAAAGAAGCGTAAATCGGCGGTTTACCTTGTCCCGCAGCTGCCAAGGGCGATTCAGCAGGCTGCAGCCCGCAATCGCTGTTCGGCGCGCGAAACATTACCCATGATCGGAGAGTAGAGCGAGGATCCGAACTCGGAAGGTTTGAACTTGTCGGTCTGCCCAACCACCGTCTCGCCGGCACCCAGCATGAGCCACCCGTCGGCAGCGATCCCGCTGGCCAGCCTGTCGAAGGCTTTAGCCCTCGTCTCCGGGTCGAAATAGAGCAGTACGTTGCGACACATGACCAGGTCGAACCGGCCCGGCGCGGGCGGATAGTCGAGAATGTTGTGCTGCTGGAAGCGGATCATGGCACGAATCCTGTCCGCCGCCTGCCAGTGTCCCTCGTCCTCGGTGAAGAAGTTCAGCATCTGCGCGACGCTGATCCCACGCTGAATTTCGAACTGGGTATAGCGTCCGTTGCGTGCGGTCTCGATCGCCTTGTTCGACACGTCGGTGCCAAGGATTTCGATTCGCCAGTCCTTCCACCGATTGGGTTGTTCGGCAAAGATCATTGCGAGGCTGAGTGCTTCCTGGCCGGTCGAACAGCCGGCCGACCAGATCCTCAGCCGCTTCGTGCTTTCGCGCTTGCGTGCGAGATCGGGCAAGACCTGGTTCGACAGAGCCGAGAAATAGGAATGATCGCGAAAGAAATAGGTTTCGTTATTGAGCAGCGCTTCGACCACCCGCGTGGCGAGGCGATGCTCACTGGGGCGCTCGAGCATGCAGGCGAGCTGATCGACGTTCTCGATACCGAATTCGCGGAAGAGGCCGGACAGTGCGCCGGAGACACGCCAGCGACGGCCTTCGGTAAGTTGCTGCCCCGTACGCTGCGCAAGAAGGTCACCGATGATGCGGTGCGACGCGTCATCTACCGCCATGCGGCGGCTCCTGCGCTTGCAAGGAGGCGGTCCGCCAGTTCGGCCGGTGGCAGAACGGCCGCAGCCAGCCCAAGCTCGGTAACGGCACGCGGCATCCCCCATACCGCGCAGGTCTCGGCATTCTGCGCGTATATCGTGCCGCCCGCCGACACCACCGACTGGGCTCCGTCGGTACCATCGCGCCCCATGCCCGACAGCAGCACGCCGGCGACGTGCCCGTCATACGCCTCGGCAAGAGTTTCGAACATCGGGTCGACTGAAGGCGTACATCCGCTTTTTACCGGATGATAGGCCAGTCCGAGGACATGGTGTCCGCCCGATTTGCGCACCACCATGTGGCCATGCCCCGGCGCGATATAAATCTTGCCGCGCTCGATCTGAATGCCATCGTCGGCAAGGACCGCTTCGCGGCCCGCAGCCATCTCCATTTGCTGTGCGAAAACGGGGATGAAACTGGCAGGCAGATGTTGCGTGATCAGGATCGGCAGGTCGAAATTCTTCGGCACCTGACGCAGGAATAGATTAAGCGCGTGAATCCCGCCGGTCGACGCGCCGATGGCGACGAGCTGCGGCGGCTTGCCAATGCGATCGGCGGCGGTTTTCGCCACCGCGAGGCCTGCGGCATCGTCCGCCGTGTCACCCCTGAGCGCACGGATCTTGCCAAGAAGGGTGGAGCGATAGTCGTCGTTGAAGCCGCCCGGGCGCGGCTTGAGCATGGTGTCGGCGGCCCCCAGCGACAGCGCAGTGACCGTCGCCTCTGCTCCATCGGCGGTCAGCGAGGAAATAACCAACACCTGCGTATCGGGCGCCGATTGCATGATTTTGGGCAAGGCCGCCAAACCGCCCATGCCCGGCATCTCGAGGTCGAGAAGCATGACATCGGGCGTGGCCGTGGCGAGTTCGGCAAGGCCGCATTCCGCCGAATTGGCGGTCGCGACGATCCGCATATCGGGTTCCTGCTCGATCATGCGCGAGAAAACGGTGCGCACGGTCAGTGAATCGTCGACGATCATCACCCGCACGGGATCGCTGCATGGTCGGGTATCAGCGCCCGAGACTAAGGCATCGGAACGGAGGAGTGCGCCCATATCACGCCTCCTCAGGCCATGCCGACAAGCTGGAGCTTGATCTGCAAGGTTTCGTGATCGAACGGCTTCATGACGTATTCGTCCGCACCCGCGCTAATCGCCTCGCGAATGTGCGCGACGTCGTTTTCGGTGGTGCAGAACACGACCTTAGGCTTGTCGCCGCCATCGCGCTGGCGCAGCTGCGTGATGAACTCGATCCCCGTCATGACCGGCATGTTCCAGTCGAGCAGGATAACGTCGGGCATGTCTTCGGCGCATTTTTCAAGGCCTTCGCGGCCATTCTCGGCTTCCTCGACACTGAAGCCGAGCGTTTCGAGAATGTGGCGCGAAACCTTCCGGATGACGCGCGAATCATCGACGATAAGGCAGGATTTCATTGCAATGACCTCTGGTGTTTTCGAGTATCGTCTATCGGCGTTAGGTAACTAATCGCTTAAGCTGCCCGTGCGATGGGCCCCGATACCAACGCTTCGACATCGATGATGAGAGTGGGGCCGCCGTCCGTTTCCACCATTCCACGCGCGGCGGTCTGCCATCCGGCGCCGAAACCGCCGGGAACGGCGATCGGTTCGCTTCGGGCCTCGCCGACATCGTAGGCTGCATCTACCAGCAAGGCATAGGGATGGCCGTCGACCTGCACCACGGCAGCGCGCTGGCCGCGTACATCCTGCCGGCTATCGAAACCAAGGGCGACCTGACAGTCGATCACGGTCAGCGCCTGGCTGCGCAGAGCGGTGAGGCCGAGGATGAACGGGGCTACACCGGGTATGGGCGTGATCTCGTCGATTTCGATGACCGACTGAACTTCGGCCGCGGGAATTGCGGCACGACGCCCGGCGATCAGGCACATGAGAAGAAGTTCGTTCATGCTGTCTTCCCCATGCGGGCTTGCTTGAGCGCGTCGAGCAGCCCCTCTCGATCGTAACGATAAATGCTGTCGTTCCCGCTTCCATCCGCTTCGGGATCGGAGCGCAGGCGTATGACATGACGAGCACGGGCAGCGAGGGGCGTCTCGCTCTCGACGAGTTCGATCGCCACGTCGGTTTCTTCATCCTTGTCGGTCGACACCTTGTAGCCGGCCGCCGCGACCAGCGGCTCGAGGATCGTGCGCGCCCAATCGCTATCGGAGGGCAGGCGGCAGGAAACCGGCCGGGCGTGCGCGTTCGGCTTGCGGTGGTTGGCGAACAGCGCGTGCCCGTCGATCACCGGGACCGGCTGACCGCCGATCAGTGCGACGCCTTCGACGTGGGGATCGGCGCTCGACGGAACGATCTCGCCGTCCATTTCGGCGGCGTCGAGGACTTCGCGCACGGCATAGACGACCTCGCAATCGCCATCGGAGAGGCGCAGCAAGCGGCATTTCTCTTCGGGCAGCTCGCCATATTCGAGCCCGACGAGCGAGAATATCTCGCCGTCGATCACAGCCTGAGTGCGTGTGCCCTCGATGTCGATGGCGTCGCGGGCGATCGTATCGATCCGGCGGACCAGGTCCAGTCGGACTGCGCGGCGGCGACCATCGAGGCCGGTGAAGAGCATGATCGGATGCGTCTTGCGTTCTTCGACCGTATCTTCTTCGACAACCCGCGTGGCGCTGCGCATTTCGTTCGCGAGGTGGTGCTTCTGCGCGATGCTCGGCAGGTCGAGCAGCATCATGGGGCGTCCATCGTCGAGCAGGGTGGTGCCGGCATAGAAGCCGGTTTCCATGATCGCCGGCGCGATGGGTTTGACGACGACATCCTCGTGGTCGAAGACCCGGTCCACCGCGAGCGCGAATACATCGTTCGAGGCGAGGCGGACCAGGACCAGTGTCTTGCTTTCCCAGACGACTTCGGCGTTCGTTTCGGTGCCCAGTATCTCGCCCAGAGCAAGGCACGGCACGCGCATGCCGCGGAATGTCACGAGACGACGCTCGCCGGCTTGAGCGAATTCGACATGGTCGCTCGAACCGAAAACGATTTCCTCGACATAGCTGCGCGGAATTGCATAGCGCTGGCCGCCGCTACCCACAGTCAGCGCGGCGATAATGCTGAGCGTGAGCGGTAGCTTGAGATGAAAGCTGGTGCCTTCCCCGGGCTTGCTGGTCACATCGATCGATCCGCCGACGCGTTCGATATTGGCGCGCACCACATCCATGCCGACGCCGCGTCCGGAAACCGCGCTGACCGCATCGGCGGTCGAAAGGCCCGGTTCGAAGATAAGGTAGAGCCTGCGGCGCTCCGACATTTCGTCGATTTCCGACTGGCTGTAGATGCCCGCTGCAACCGCCTTGACCGCGAGCCGAGCCGTGTCGATGCCTCGCCCGTCGTCGCTGATCACCAGGGTGATCTGGTTGCCTGCCTGCCGCGCCGCGAATTTGAGCAAGCCGGTCTCGTGTTTGTCCGCCTTGATCCTCTCGCCGGGACCCTCGAGGCCGTGGTCGAGGGCGTTGCGGATGATATGTGTCAGCGGGTCGCGGACCATCTCGACCATTTCGCGATCGAGTTCGACCTCGCCGCCTTCGAATTCGACCGTGACCTGTTTGCCGAGCTCGTTCGAAAGGTCGCGAACGAGGCGCGGTAGCGAGCTGAACAGATGTTCGAGCCGCTGCATGCGCATACGCGTGATGGCACTACGGACATCGGCGAGGATGGTGCTCAGGCGATCGAAGGGGCCGTCGATGGTGGGCTGTTCCCCGGCCTCGCGCAGTCGCCGCGCCAGGTCGTTGCGGGCAAGAACCATGTCGGACACGCCCTTCATGACCTCGTCGAGCAGTTCGGTCGGGAGGCGGATCGAGCGCTGGACGCCGGGATTGCGCGCCGCCTTTTGAGCCGGGGCGTCCTCGGCGCTGGCATCCAGCGTCGGGGCAGCTTGTGCGGCGGGTGCGGAGACAGTCGCAACTTCGGCCTCACCCGGCTGCAGGGCGGCGATCAACTCGTCGTCGCCACCGTCGGAAAGTTCCTCGCCGGCTTCGATCGAATCGGTCATTTCGCTGATACGGTCGATAATCGCGAGAACGGCGGAAACCAGCGCGGCATCGGGCTCGCGGCGACCGGCGCGGCAATCGGCCAGCGCGTCTTCCGCTGCGTGGCTGAGTTTTTCCAGACGCGGGAAATCGAAGAAACCGCAATTGCCCTTCACGGTATGGACGAAACGAAAAATGGTATCGAGCCGCGCCTTGTCCGTCGGATCGGCTTCCCAGGCGACGATCTCGCCGCCGCTCGCTTCCAGCATTTCCCGGGTTTCCGCGACGAAATCCGCCAGCAGGTCATCCATGATACAAGGCCCCTCGTACGATCGCGAAAGGCTATGGACCAAGATGGTTAACTATTGGTTTGGCCAGGGGCGAGCATCTTCCGGCCCCGCACGCAGGACTTTCCAGACAACGAAAGCGGCCAAAATCCCGCCCGCGAGGTTGGCGACGAGTTCTGCCGCATAGATTGCGTCCGGCCCCCAGTCCGGGCGCAGGATCCAGCCGAAGGGGAGCATCACGAGAAACACGCGCGCCGCGCTCTGGCCAAGGGCGAAGCTGGCCTTGTCGACCGCATTGAGCGCGCCGTTGGCGAGGATCAGCAGGCCAAAACCCGTATAACCCCAGACCGAAATCTCGAGATACCGTGTGAACTGCTCGATGACCGCGGGATCTTCGGTAAAAAAGCGCGCGAACCATCCCCCGGTCGCATAGAGCAGGACCGCCGTGCCAAGGCCGTATCCGATGCAGAACAAGCCCGACCACCACATTGCCCGGCGCGACCGGTCGGCCCGGCGCGCGCCCCAGTTTTGGCCGACGATCGCCCCGATCGAACCGGACAGCGCGAGTAGCGGCACGACAGCGAAGCTCTGAAGCCTTCCTGCCGCGCCGAACCCGGCCACCGCAGCCTCGCCTTGGCTGGCGAGCAAGGCGGTCAGCACCGAAAGGCCTATCGGGTTGATCGCATTGGAAAAGGCGGCGGGGCCGGCGACCGACAGGATCGCCTTGCTCGATGCGCCGACATCGCATTCGCGGATCGCCGCGGGATGGATCTGCAGTTGCGCGCCCTTGATCAGCCACAGCGCGACGAGGATCGCGATGAAGAAACCCGCGATCGTCGCATAGGCCGCGCCCGCTACGCCGAAACCGCCGAAACCGAAGGCGCCGGTGATCAGGATCGGATCGAGCACCCAATTGGCAAGGGAATAGGTGATCGAAACGTAACTGGTCTTCCGTGCCTCTCCCTGTCCGCGCAGCACGCCGTTGAGCCCCATTTGCAACAGCATGACGGGAAGGCCTAGCGCATAGGGGCGCATGTACTCGCCGATCAGCGGGAGCAGTTGCTCGGATGCTTGCATCAGCCGGAACAGCGGGTCGAGCAGGACGTAGAGTGCCAGCCCCATGACGACGCCCGTTCCCAGCGCGAAGACCGCACCGAAATTCGCTCGCCGCTCCGCACGTGCGACATCGCCTTCGCCCAGCGCGCGGGCAATGACCGAATTGATTCCGACCATGACGCCGACGCCCAGGCTGGATAGTGCAATCGTAATCGGGAATATGAAGCTGACCGCGGCCAACTCCTTTGCCCCTAGCTGACCGATGAAATAGGCATCGATCAGACCGACCGACATGATCGCCGCGACGCCGAACACCATGGGCATGGTCTGGCCGAGGAGATGGCCGCGAATGCTGCCGCGGGTGAGTTTTGCCATCTCGCTCATCGGACGGGGCGTTAGCGGGCGACGACAAGCTTGCCTAGCATGAAGTCCTGCCTGCTTGCGGACCACGGCGTCCTCATGCGATACAGGTCTCGAAACAAAACCCCTTACGGAGAGACGACGCCATGGCCACACAGATGAAGTCCCGCGATTTCGAATGCAGCGATGCCGAGTGGCAGGCGCGGCAGGACCTGGCGGCATGCTATCGCATTTTCGAGCATCTCGGCTGGGGCGAAAGCATCTACAACCACATCTCGGTTGCCGTGCCCGGCGAGGACGACACCTTCCTCATCAACCCATTCGGCCTGCTCTATGACGAAGTGACAGCTTCGAACCTGGTCAAGATCGATGTCGAGGGCAACAATGTCGGCCCGTCGCAATATATGGTCAACAAGGCCGGCTTCACCCAGCATGCCTACTTCCACAAGCACCTGGGCGAACGCGCCAATGCGATCTGTCATGTGCACACCACTGCCACCATGGCGGTATGCAGTCACAAGGACGGGCTGGTGCCGACCAATTTCTACGCCTGCAATTTCCAGAACCAGATCGGCTATCACGATTTCGAAGGCGTCACGGTTCGCCCGGAAGAGGGCGAGCGGCTGGTCGAGAACCTTGGCGATCACTCGATCCTGATGCTGCGCAATCACGGGCCGGTGGTGATGGACAAGACCATCCCCGGCATGTTCGTGAAGATGTGGGCGCTGCAGCGCGCCTGCGAGATCCAGATCGCCACGCTTAGCCAAGGCGCGGCTAATGTCGTCCCGCAGGAGGTGGTCGACGTGCACCAGCGCGACCTGTCGGTGATGCAGTCGCAGGGCGGGGCCGGCGTGTTCGATTTCGAAGCGTGGAAACGCCGCGTGTCGAAGATCGACGACAGCTGGAAGTACTGAGCTCTAGCGCCAAGGCGCCCGCTGCATGACCAGCATGACCGTCAACGGGAAGCCGGTGCGCTTCCTGATGGACCCCGACACGCCGCTGCTGTGGGCACTGCGTGATGCGGCCAATCTGACGGGCACGAAATACGGCTGCGGCGAGGGCGATTGCGGGGCCTGCATGGTCCATGTCGATGGCGAGGCGCTGCGATCCTGCCTGATCACCATCGCCGAGGCCGAGGGCCGGTTCATTACGACGATCGAGGGGCTGAGCCGCGACCGGTCGCATCCGGTGCAGCAGGCAATGGTCGCAGAGCAGGCGATCCAGTGCGGCTATTGCACGCCGGGGATCGTCATGGCTGCCAGCGCCCTGCTGTCCAAGACCGCGGCGCCTTCCGACGAGGAAATCAAGGCCGCGATCCCGAACCTGTGCCGCTGCGGCGTCTATCCGCGTCTGGTCCGTGCGATGCAGCGGGCAGCCCGTGTGGCGCGCCGCAGCGAGACGATCAGCGCTGCGCCGGCACCCGGAATAAGCGCCGGGGACGCCGCGCGGGAAGTTCCCGCAATCAGCGCCCCCGACGATTAGCGGCTAGATTTCGAACCGCACACCGATCCGCGCGCTGAAGGGTTCGGCGGGCTGGATGTTGTTGTTGCCGTGCGCGCTCGGATAGTAGGTCTCGTCGAACAGGTTTTCGATGTTGAGCTGCACGCTGAGCCGCTCGCTGACCGTGTAATAGGCCGCCGCATCGACACGCCAGTAGCTCGGCAGTTCGACCGTGTTCGAGAAACTCGCGAACTGGTCCGACTGGTGGATCACGCCAAGGCCGAAGCCCAGCGCTTCGGTCACGTCGAAGCGGTTCCAGGCAGCGATCTGGTGCTTGGGCGTCTGCTGCAGGCGCTGACCGGCGGGGCCGAAGCGGCTGGCCGTACGCAATTCGCCGTCGAGATAGGTATAGCCGACGTTGGCCTTCCAGAAGTCGGTGATCTCGCCGACTGCACCGATCTCGAAGCCCTCGACGCGGCTCTCACCCGTCAGCGTGGTATTGCCGAGGCTGTCGGTGAAGGGCGTCCTGCTGCGATCGAGACGGAAGATCGCCGCCGTCACCAGCACCTTGTCGAGCGGTGCCCACTTGAGACCGAGTTCGTAATTGGTGAACTTTTCCGGTTCGAACTGGGCCGAGGTCGGGCTGAGCAGAAGGAACTGGTCGCCTGCCTGTGGCAGGAAGCTCTCCGCATAGGAGGCGTAGATCGACAAGTCCGCGTTCGGCTTGACGATCAGGCCGAGGCGCGGGCTGACCTTCTCGTCCACGCGGTCGCCTCTGATGCCGGTGTTCAGATTGACGGTCTCGAGATCGAAGCGATCCCAGCGCAGGCCGCCGACCAGTTCGATGTGATCGCCGATCTGGAGCTGCTCCTGGATGTAGAAGCTGAGCGTCTCGAGCTGCGAGTCGCGCGCACGCGCGCCGATGTTGAGCGCGAAGGGCGGCACGAAGATCGTATCGGCCAGCGGCGTTTCGTTCGGATCCAGCCCATTCGGGTCCGGCGCGCGGGTGAAGCTGACCGTGTCGCGACCGTTGAGGGTGTCCTGGCGGCTGGCCTCGAAGCCGAGCAGCAGGGTCGATTCGATCGTGTCGCTTCCGGTCTGCCAGACGAGGTTCCCCTGGCCGATCCAGTTTTCGCGATCGGTGTAGTCGCGATAGCCGCCGAGGAAGACGGTGTTCTCTACCGTATCGACGCCGGTCGGCAGGATGTTGGCATAGACCTTGTCGTAATCGGCATATTGCACTGTGGCATTGGCAGTCAGACCGCTGCCGAAGTCATGCTCGACACGAACGCGGCCGATATGTACCTGCGCTTCGGCCTCGTTGAAATCGCGATCGCCGAAGAAGGTGTCGTCGAAGCCGCGCAGCGGGCCGGTGCCGCCATCCGAGGGCACGCCACGATCGGTGACGCGCTTGTCGTCGTCATAGCTGTATGTGGCGATCAGCGTGGTCTGCGGACCCAACTGCGTGGTCAGCGTGGGCGAAATGCCGATGAACCGGCCTTCGTAAAAGTCGCGATGGCTGTCGAACTCTTCATAGGTTCCGTTGACGCGCAGCGCTAAGCTGTCGGACAGCGGCTGGTTGACGTCACCGAGCAGCGCGAAGGCGCCGAAGCTGTCGACCGAGGCCTCGCCCGAAATCGCCTGACCGGCAAGATCGGCGCGCTTGGACACGCGGTTGATCGCGCCGCCGCCCGCACCGCGACCGAAGATCAGCGCATTGGCGCCCTTGAGCACTTCGACGCGCTCGATGTTGTAGAGCGAGCGGTAGTATTGCGCATCGTCGCGCAGGCCGTCGATATAGAAGTCGGCGGTGGTTTCCTGGCCGCGAATGAAAACCTCGTCGCGGTGACCTTCGCCGGTTTCCATGCTGATGCCCGGGACATATCGCAGCGCTTCGTTCAGCTGGCGGATCGACTGATCCTCGAGCTGGTCTTCGGTGATGAAGCTGACGCCCTGCGGAACGTCGATCAGCGGGGTCGGTGTCTTGGTCGCGGTGGAGCCGTCCTCATTGTCGTAGCCCGTGCCGCGATCGCCGGTAACCACGATGTCGGTCGGCAGATAGTCGCGTTCGGGCTGCACGCTCTCATCGGCGTGGGCGGGGGTGGCGGCGAAGACGAAGGCGGCACCAGCGAGGAGCGCGGCGCGCGAAGAACGATCCCTCATGGAAGACTTTCTTATGTTGTGAGTGATTCTCAATCGATGCAGGCCTGCTATTGAGAGCCATTCGCACTTGCAAGTCTTGTCTGCATGAAAAAATCGCAAGCGTGACTTTCACTGATCGCAACACTCGCTTAGTCGTCGCCCGACACGGAGGAGATTAGGCTCATGAAAGCGACCATCTGGCACAACCCCAAATGCGGCACGTCACGCAAGACGCTCGCGATTCTCGAAAACCTTTCGAAGGTGGATGTGACGATAGTCGAATATCTCAAAGATCCGCCAAGCGCGGAAAAGCTCGCCCAGCTCTATACCGATGCGGGGATCACGCCACAGCAGGGCCTGCGCATGCGCGGGACCGATGCCGGGGAGCGTGGCCTCCCTGACGCAGATGACGCGACCGTGCTCGCCGCAATGGCGGCAGAACCGATCCTGATCGAACGCCCGCTGGTGGAAACCGAAAAGGGCGTTCGCCTGTGTCGCCCGCAGGATCGCGTTTTGGAAATCATCTAGGGCGTCAGCGCCTGTCTCGCGTCAGCATGCTGTCGGCCTGGAGCGCGCTCCACCCATATGCGAAAACGACTGCGCAAAGCGCGACGATCAGACCGAAGCCCAGCCAGTCCGAGACGTTGTACAGCAAGACGCCGAGCGCAGGGGCATAGATGAAACTCGCCCCTGCGACCGAGGCTGTGACGCCGCCCGCTTGGCCCTGCTCGGCGCGCGTGACCGCCAGCGATGTGCCCGACGTATTGCCGGGGCGAAACAGGCCGAATCCCAGCGAGGCGATCGAATAGCCGAGCGCGATCGTGTGCAGGTTCTGCCCCAGGCCCAACACAATCGTGCCGAGGGCCGCAATCGCAATGCCCCATAGCGATGCCGCGCGCGGGCCGAGATCGAGCCGCGGGATTAGCCCCCATTGGGCGAGCAGGGTGGCAATGGCGCCGGACATGAGGACGAGGCCGACCGGGCCTGCCCCGGCAGTCGGATCGCCGCGCAATCCGAGCCGGTCGAGCACGAGGAAGCCGGCAATTCCGAGAATCATTGCCTGGGCGTGCCCGCCGATCAGGCCCGATACGACCCATGGGCGCAGCCGCGGTTCGAACCAGCGCAATTTTGCCGGGGCGCTCTCGTCCTCTTCCTGCTCGTCCTTCGAAACCTCGGCGGTAGGACTGCCGGAATAGGGCGCGTCAAAGGCGCTGCCCCTGGCCGGGAATTGCGGCTCGTCATTGGGTAGCCGCAGACGCAGGGCGACCAGGGTGGCCGTCCCGATCAGCGCAAAGATCAGGAAGGGGCCGGCAAGACCGAAGAACGGAAGCACCATCAGCGGGGCGAGCGCAGGGCCGATGACCGTCCCCAGGCCGAAGCTGGACGCGATCAGCGAGAGGGCCTGCGTACGTTCCGATCGCGGGGTACGGCTGGCGACATAGGCCTGAACCGCGGGCGGAGCGGCGCTGCCGAAGCCGCCGTAGAGGCTTCTTGCCGTAGCGAAGAGCAGCAAGGCCCAGAATGCCGCGAGGAAGCCGGCGAGGCCCAGCCACAGTATGATTCCGCACAGCAGGAAACTGGCGATGAAACCGAGCATGCCGAGGGCCATCATCGCCTTGCGCCCGCGCCTGTCCGAGCGCTGTGCCCAGATCGGTGCGCAGATCACCCAAAGCAGAGCCGACCAGCTATAGGCGAGGCTGATCCAAACGTCCTCGACCCCCAGCGACGTTCCGATCGATGGCATTACCGACTGCATCGCGGTGTTCCCCGCAGCAGTGGTCAGCATCACCGCGAAGAGCAGCGCCATGCGCGCACGCGGGATGGCTCTCGGTCCTTCTCGTGGCGGCGCTGCAGAGCTGGTAGGGTCGACATCGGCCATCGCACCGGCGGTAGGCCGGTGCCCGTCAGCTTGCAATGGCGCAGCGGGCCTGCCAGACCGGCGGGCCAATGAAACAACCACAGGGTTTGCGATTTTGACCGGACAACAGGGCCTTGGTGTCATCGAGCGCACAAGCTTGCGCAAACGCGCGGCACGCTTTTTCGGCCAATGGGGCGTGTTCTTTCGCGGATTTCTCGAAGAGCCTCGCATGGTCGGCTCGATCATCCCCTCCTCGCGATTCACCATCCGCAAGATGCTGGCGCCGGTCGACTGGGAGCAGTGCGAAGTCTTCGTCGAATACGGGCCGGGCGTGGGTACCTTCTGCCAGCCCGTACTCGATCGGATGCGGCGCGATGCAACGCTGATCGTGATCGATACCAATCCGCTCTACATCGACTATCTGCGCAAGCACTTCCGCGACAGCCGGTTCCATGCGGTCCACGGCTCGGCGGCGGATGTCGTCGAGATCGTCAAGGCGCACGGCCACGACCATGCGGATTACGTCTTGTCGGGGCTGCCATTTTCGACGCTGCCCGAAGGGGTCGGCCCGGCGATTGCCAAGGCGACTCACGAAGTGATCCGCCCGGGCGGAGCATTTCTCGTCTACCAGTTCTCAGCCAAGGCGCGCGACCTCATGGCGAAGCACTTCCGCCGGATCGATCGCGGATTCGAGCCGTGGAACGTGCTCCCCTGCCAGCTTTTCTGGGGCTGGAAGGATCGTCGGGGCTAGTTGTTGGTCGGCGGAAGCGGTGCGGCCTTCAACCTGTTGAATTGGGTGTGCGCCGCGGCGAGAACGCAGGCAGTCACCACGATCATCGCCGCGCTGAGCAGCCCCGAAATGACTGCTTCGCCGAGCAATGCCGCCTGTTCACCCGCAAGGGCGAAGATCAGCCCCAGGACCAGCGAGATGACCGTCGACAGCACGATGAACGCGACGATCAAGAGCAGGTAGAAGAAGAACAGCCTTAGGCTGTTGCCGGCGGTCAACGACCATGACCTTTGCAACGCCTTGATGGGATTGAGTTCGCCCTCGATCGCGATTACCGGCGCCGCGAGTGAGAGCTTTGTCACGATGTAGCAGACCACCACGAATGCGATCACTGCCCCGAGTACTGCCAGCGCGCGCAATCCCGTAACGGCGCCGAGGCCAACGAGCAGGGTTACGGCAATCGCGATCAGGGCCGTTTGCAGCAGTTGAGCGCCGACATATGACGGGACCGATTTCGCGCCCGTCGACAAGGCCTCGCCCACGGTCGGATTGGCCCTTCGCCGTACCAGCGCCAGCATGGCCAGGAGCCCTGCGCCCTGTATCAGAGCAAGGATGAGGAATACCCACCAGTAGCTGGCGTAAAGATCGTTTATCGCGGCCATCATGGCATCGAAATTGCCGCTCGCCTGCGCATCTTCCAGATTTCCCATTTCGGGAAGCGCGATGGCAATCCCGGCGTTGGGCAAGAAGATGAACACACCGGCTATGACCGCCAGCAGTCCCAGATTGCGCGACATAAGCCCGGTTGTATCCTTCCAGGCGGTGTCGAGATCGAATTTCATTCAGTGGTACTCCCGTTTGCCCCTTGATAAGCGCTTCGCCAGTCGCCACGCAATCGCGCATGTCGCCCCATGTTCCCGAAACGATCGAGTGGCGCGCCGAGCAGAGCCGGATCGGCTATCGCGATGCGCTGAACGAAATGACAGACCGCAATCGCGCGATCGCCGAAGGGAAGGCGCGCGAAATGGTCTGGTTGCTGGAACACCCACCTGTTTATACCGCCGGCACCAGCGCCGACGCGGCTGAATTGCTCGATCCTCGCTTCGAGGTGGTGGAGGCTGGGCGTGGCGGGCGCTACACCTATCACGGGCCGGGCCAGCGCGTCGGCTATGTGATGCTCGATCTCAAGGAACGCGGCCGCGATGTACGCTGTTTCGTCCATTCGCTCGAGGGGTGGGTCATCGCGACCCTCGCCGATATCGGCGTCGAAAGCTGGCGGAGCGAGGGGCGGATCGGGATCTGGACGCGCGATATCGACGGAGGGGAAGCGAAGATCGGAGCGATCGGCGTGCGCGTGCGGCGCTGGGTAACGATGCACGGCTTTTCGGTGAACCTGGCCCCCGATCTGGCGCATTTCGCGGGAATCGTGCCGTGTGGAATCGAGGAATTCGGCGTTACCAGCCTCGCGCGGCTCGGAATCGATCTTGCACCCGCCGCATTCGATGAGGCATTGCAGGCCCGCTTCGGCGATTTCCTCGGGGCGCTTGAAGGAAAGGGCTGCGCACTGCCATGATGTCTAGACCCACCGCTGTGCTCCTCGCAGGAGCTTTGCTGCTCTCGGCCTGCGGAGGCGACAGGCCTGCCGAGGAGTCCGCTGCAGAGGCCGAGCGCGGCGCCAAGGGTGAGGTCATCGGCGGCACGATCAGCGATGAAATGATCCCGCTCGACCGGTTGCGGTCGCAGTCGCCACCGGTGCGCCAAGAGCAATCATCGTCATCCGCTGCGCCGACGAGCAGCGAGCAGATTTCACCCGAGCCGGAGCCCGAGAGCCTTTCCCTCTCCGATACAGAGGATGGGGCGGGCGAGGAACCCGCCGCGGATTAGTCTTCGCCGATCAGGCGCTTGGCGCGTTCGAGTTCGGCCCGGTCGACGAGCCGGTCGCCTATGGCCAGCGATGTCGCGCCGGGATTGGTGGCGAAGGCCGAGACGATCTTGAGCGCTTCGGAAACTTCGCTTTCGAGAGGAGCGAAGGCGGCATTGATCCCGGCGAGCTGCGAGGGATGAATGGCGAACATTCCCGTAAAGCCGTCGGCACGCGCGGTCTCGGCAATGCGGACCCCGGCGTCGGTATCGCGGATATCGCGAAAGGGGTGTTCGATTGCGCCGATCCCGCGGGCATGCGCGATGAGCAGCACTTGCGCGCGGACATAGGCCAAGGCGTCGCTCCAGCGCCCCGCCGGACCGCGCAAGCGCCGTGCGCCGAAGGTGTGGGCCAGGCTCACCGCATCCCACGTAAGCGCGGCGACGCGGGGATGGAGCTCGTCCGCCAACCGCCCGATCGCGAGCGCGCTGGCCGGGGTGGATCCCAGTTCGGGTAAGATGCAGGTGATGTTGGCCGCGATGCCGTGGCGGTCCTCGATCTCGTAAAGTACCGAGGCAAGTTGGCGAATGTCCTCCGATCCACGGCAATGCGACAGAACCACGCCATGCGGGGTACCTTCCATTGCGGCATCGAGATCTTCGCGCCAGTCGGCGGAATCCATCGCGCTGATCCGAACCCAACGTTCGAATTTGCGCGCAGCGACGACCTGTTCACGGTGCGATCGCAACCAGTTTGTCGCCTCGGTCCGCGCCTTTGCCCGGTGCGCGGGCGGCATTGCGCGCGCGAGATCCAGCACCACGGCATCGGCGCCCGACCCGGCTATCGAGTCGAGCGCCTTGTCGTTATCCGGCGGGACCAGGATCCACGAGCGCATCATCGTCTCCAGTCGAATGCCGCAGGGCGAATCACTCGGCCGCAGCGGGTTCTTGTTCGGTCAGCGTCGGGTAATCGATATAACCCTCCGGACCTTGACCATACCAGCTATGCGGTACGTTTACATTGGGTGCGATTTCGGCGCCGAAGCGGAATCGCCGGGGCAGGTCTGGATTGGAGATGAAATCGCGGCCCCAACTGACCGCGTCGGTCCGACCGGCCTCGATATCCGACACGGCCTGTTCGGGTGAGTAATCGCTGTTGAGGATGAGAGCGCCTGAATAGACCTGCCGGATGAGTGGGCTCTGCTTGGGCACCTCGGTGCTGCCGAAGGTTCCGTCGGGTCCCGGCTCGCGCAGTTCGAGGAAGGCCACGCCAAGCTCTTCGATCACCTTTGCCGCCGCGCCGAAGGTGACCGCCGGGTTGCTGTCGTCGCAGCCCTGCGTTTCGCCATTGGGCGAAAGGCGCACTCCGACGCGATTGGCCCCCCAGACGTCGATCAATGCGGTCAGGACCTCGCGCAGGAAGCGCGTCCGATTCTCCGGGCTACCGCCATACTCGTCCGTGCGAAGATTGGTGCTGTCGCGCAGAAACTGGTCGACGAGATAGCCATTGGCGCCATGAAGCTGGACGCCGTCGAAGCCGGCCTTTTTCGCGTTCTCGGCGGCGTGGCGATAGTCTTCGACGATCCGCTTGATGTCCTCGGTACTCGCCTCGCGTGCCTGTTCGTAATCCTTGCGACCTTCGAAAGTGTGCGCATGGCCGGGCGCGGTTGTCGCGCTGGCCGAGACCGGCGGTTTGCCGCCCAGGAACAGCGGGTGGACCAGGCGGCCCATATGCCACAGCTGAAGGACGATCAGCCCGCCTTCCTCGTGGACGGCATCGGTCACCTGCTTCCAGCCTTCGACCTGTTCCTCGCTCCAGATACCCGGGGCGGCGGGCCAGCCGAGTCCTTCCACGCTGATGCCGGTGGCTTCGGAAATGATCAGCCCTGCGCTTGCCCGCTGGCGATAGTAAGTCGCCATCATCTCGTTCGGCACCGATCCGGGCTGGGTCGAGCGACCGCGCGTAAGTGGCGCCATGAAGACGCGGTTCTTGGCTTCGAGGGCACCCATGGTGAGCGGCTGGAACAGGGTATCGTGCATGCGGGACAATTCCTTTTTGCTGGCGCGGCTTGGCCAGTGAGCTAGGTGCGGGCCATGGGCAGCGCAACCGCCACGCCGGACAAGAATGGCTTTCAGCCCGGTGCATGGCACTTTGCTGCGCTGATCGCCGGGAACGTCGCCCTGGCGCTGGGGCCGTGGCTCGTTCGCCTGGCCGATACCGGACCGGTCGCGGCCGCATTCTGGCGCCTGCTGCTACCGGTGCCGATCCTGGCCTTGCTCGCTTGGCGGGCACGCTCGGCGGCGCCGTTGGACCGGAAACTCGCGTTGCTGTGCGTGTTTGCCGGCGGGTTCTTTGCCCTCGATCTTGCCAGCTGGCATGTCGGGATCGAGCGGACACGCCTCGCCAATGCAGTTCTGTTCGGCAATTCGGGAGGCGTAATCCTGATGGTCTGGGGGCTTGTCGCAGCGCGCCGCGCACCTACGGGACAAGAGGCTGGGGGCGTGCTGGCGGCCCTGGCTGGTGCTGCGATTCTGCTTGGCCGTAGCCTTGAGATATCGGCAGCGACATTCGTCGGAGATCTGTTCTGTCTTGCCGCAGGGGTGTTCTATGCTTGCTACCTTCTGCCCGCCCAGCGCGCACGGACCGTACTCGGGCCGTGGATGGTCTTGCTGCTGGTGAGCCTATCGGCCTCGCCGCTGCTTTTCGGTATCGCGGTGGCGGCCGGCGAGCCCGTGCTGCCCGGTGCGGCGGGATGGACGCCGGTGCTGGTCCTCGCATTGAGCAGCCAGATCGTCGGACAGGGCCTGCTCGTCTTCTCCTTGCGCCACTTTTCGCCGCTTATCATCGGCATGGCGCTGCTGACGCAGCCCGCGATAGCGGCTCTTGTGGGCTGGTTCGCATTCGATGAGCTGCTGGTGCCGCTCGATGTGCTCGGCATGGTGCTTGTAGGTACGGCGCTGGTTCTGGCGCGAACACGCGGCAGGCTGGGGCGGGTTCGCTAGCGATCACCAGAAGGCCTTGTTGAACTGGGCCACATGGGATTCGAAGCGCTCGAGATCGGGTCCGATGAGGACCAGTCTCGCCTGATCGGCCAGGCTCTCGGCCTGTTCCTTGAGCACGGCCTGCCGCCGGGCGTCGCGGATCGGTACGGCAGCATTGGCCAGCGTATCGAGCATGACCTCGGCTGCCGTCGGCGAACTTGCAACTGCACTGCGAATCGCGCCGAAGCCGCGGCTTACGTAATGATCGAAATTGTCGGGCAGGGGGATCACCGGGCAATCGTCGGCATCTTTGCCGCAAATGTCCTTGCGCAGGTCGCGCCGCCCGATCTCCGCCGTTGCCGCTCCGAGCCAGTGTAGCGCGGTAATGGCGGTGAAGGGATCGTTGATCCCGGGCGACAGCGCGCGCAAGCCGATCTCCACCAGTTCGTCGATCAGGAATTGCGGGTCTTGTTCGGGCGTGCGGGTGGAGCCGAGCGTAAAGCAATCGCGTGTCCTGCCCTCTATGCAGTCGGGAGTGCATCCATCGATATCCATCAAGGGCATGTCGCGGTGAACGAAATCGCCTGTGCGAACGCGCAGCGAGAAAGTGCAGCCGCAATCGCGGGCGATGGCCTCAAGTTCCTCGAAGTCGATCAGCTGTACATACCCCGTCCCCCAGGCGGTGAGCGCCTCGCCACCGCGCGGTTCGATCGCGTCGCCGAATTCGTCCTCGACCGGATAGGTTTCCCGAATGATGCGAAGCAGCCGTTCGCCGATGCCCTCCAGCACCTTGTTGATGCGAATGCTGGACGGAATGTGGTTGAGGAAGAATACCAGTACCGCAACGCACAGGCCCATCAGCGCATAGGCGACAAGCAGCGAGAGTTGCGGTGTAAAGCCCGGGAGTGCCGTGGCCGCTGCATCGGTCGCAGCGGCAGGCGTTTCGTCCTCTGCCCGCACCGCGCGCAATACGATCAGCGCGTAGACGAAGCTGCCGATAAAGGTCGCCAGACTCAACTGGTTGCCGCGGTCCTCCATGAAATTCGTCAGCAGGCGCGGCCCGTAATTCCCGCTGGCATAGGCGACCGCGGCAATGGTGATCGAGAATACGGTAGATGCCACCCCGATCATGCTGGCCGCCATCACGGTCAGCATGTCCGATGCACCCTTGGGTCGGGCCGGTACTAGCCAGTCGACGTCGTTCAGGAACTCGGCGAAGCCGGCACGGTCCAGCCCGACCATGCCGAAGGCCAGCACTGCTGCGATGATCGAGAACAGCGCCGGATAGAACCAGTAATTCGCGTTAAGCCGTGCCCAGAAAAAGCGTATGTCGGCGGTCAAGCGCGCATCCCCTGCCAGTTGCGGTCAGGGGATGAACGCGCGAATTGCGATTGGGTGCCTTACTCCGCTCCGCTACCGATCTCTCGGTTGAGATAGGCCAGCAACAGGGCGGCGCGTTTGGCGTCCTCCTCGTGGTCGGAACCGACCGAGTGCCCACCCTCGCGATACTCGTGATAATAGAAGGTCTGGCCCCAGGCTTCGTGCTTGGCCGCCGCCTTGCGCGCATGGCCGGGGTGCACCCGATCGTCGAGCGTCGAGAGATAATAGAAGGCGGCAGGCACATCGGGCGCGTCGCTCATATTCTGGTAGGGAGACCAGTCGCGCATGAAGGCCCAGTCTTCGGGCACATCCGGATTGCCATATTCGGCCATCCACGATGCGCCCGCGAGTAGCTTGTTGTAACGCCGCATGTCGATCAGCGGGCTGCCCGAAATGATCGCGCCGTAAAGGTCGGGCCGCTGGTTGGCGACTGCGCCCACGAGAACGCCGCCGTTCGAGCGACCCGAGGCGGCGATATGCCCCGGATCGGCGAGACGGTTCGCGACCAGATCGTCGGCCACGGCATGGAAATCGTCGAAGCTGTTCTGACGCTTCTCGCGCAGCGCGTCCTCGTGCCAGCGAGGCCCGTATTCGCCGCCGCCACGGATGTTGGCGAGCACATAGGCATTGCCGCTCTCGACCCAGAAAAGGCCCAGCGGCCCGCTGCGATAGGGTTCGGCGGTGAGGTATTTGGGCGTCTGCGCCGCGCGGAAACCGCCATAGGCATGGATCAGCGTGGGAAGCGGACCTTCCGCGCCCTTCGGGCGGACGAGGTAATAGGGAACTTTCGTGCCGTCCTTCGACGTCGCGAACTTCTGCTCGACCGCAAACTTGCTCGCATCGAATTGCGCAGGCTCGCTGGCGATCGCGACGGGCTCGCCGTCGCTCGGTACAGCCCACAGCGTCGGCGGGGTCAGCATGCTCTCGACCGTGACGAAGGCGGTGTCGCCCTTTCCGCTGGTTTCGGCGATCTGGATCGTGCTGTTGCTGGGCAGGTCCATGGTGCGCGCGGCCCAGCCATCGACCCCGGGCGCTAGCTCGATCAGCTTGCCCGAAACGTCGTCGAGCACTTTGACCCAGAGCTTGGTCTCGGAGGATGCCACCTCTTCGATCGCCTGCGATTCGCTCGGCTCGAAGATGACCGAGGGCGTGCTGCCACGGCCAGCCGCAATATCTTCGAGCGACCAGGCGACCAGCGAGCCGACGGGCGCGCTCCAGCCCGAGTCCGGTTCCTGAGCGGAATTCATCTTGGCGATGACGTACCCGTCGAGCACGGCTTCGAATTCGGCGTCCAGGGGCAGGGGCAGCTCGACCAGTGTGCCGTCATCACGGACGAGCTTGTATTCGCCGGTCCAGAAATCGGGCCCCCGGCGCACGAAGCGCCAACGCGTGTCGCCGTCGAGCACCGAAAAGCCGTTCATGCTGATATCGGTCTGCTCGCCTTCCGCGACGAGCTCGGCCGCGCTGAAATCGGTCCCGCGCCGCCACAGTTTGACGAGCCGCGGATAGCCGGAATCGGTCAGCGAACCCTCGCCCTCGTCGGTGCCCACGAAGAGCGTGTCCTCGTCGAACCAGGCTACGTTCGACTTGGCCTCGGGAAGGGCGAAGCCATCCTCGACGAATTCGCCGGTGGTCACGTCGAACTCGCGCACGACGTCGGCATCGGTCCCGCCCGGGCTGAGCGATACGAGACAACGCCGGTATTCGGGCGCCAGGCAATTGGCGCCGTGCCAGATCCAGCTCTGGCCCTCATCACGGCCGAGCTGGTCGACATCGATCAGCACACGCCACTCGGGGGCGCCGGCTTGGTAACTTTCGAGCGTCGCGATGCGCCACAGCCCGCGCGGATTGTCCGCATCGCGCCACAGGTTGGTTACGCGGTCGCCCATGATTGCATGGGGCATCGCAATCTGGCGCGTATCGTCGAGGATCTGTTTTGCCCAAGCCTTGGCCAGCGGATATTCGGGCTGGGCCGTCAGCACGGCTTCCGTATCGGCATTCCACTGATCGACCTTGGCCAGCGCACGCTCGCCCTGGATTTCTTCGAGCCAGATATAGGGGTCGTCCGCATCGGTCTCTTGCGCGACGAGCGGTGCGGCGGTGAAGCAAAGCGCGGCGGCCAGCGCCAAGCGTGCGACCATGGTGTTCTCTCCCTGAAGTGTTACCCTAGACCTTGCCCAGATCGCCCTTGCCGATCGTGCCGCTGGCCATTTCGAGCATGCGGTCGAGGCTCTGCTTGGCTTTCAGGCGTAGGCCCTCCTCGATCTCGATCCGCGGTTCGAGATCGCGCAGGCAGGCGTAGAGCTTTTCCATCGTGTTGAGCGCCATGTAGGGGCAGATGTTGCAGCTGCAGTTGCCGTCTGCGCCGGGTGCGCCGATGAAATTCTTCTCGGGCAGGGCCTTTTCCATCTGGTGGATGATATGCGGTTCGGTCGCGACGATCAGCGTGTCGCCCTCGAAGGTCTGCGCGAACTGCAGGATACCGCTGGTCGAGCCGACGTAATCGGCATGGTCGACGATGGTCGGCGGGCATTCCGGGTGCGCGGCGATCGGCGCATCGGGATGCTGCGCCTTGAGCTTGAGCAGCTCGGTTTCGCTGAAGGCCTCGTGGACGATGCAAACGCCCGGCCACAGCAGCATCTCGCGATTGAATTTGCGGCTCATGTAGCCACCGAGGTGCCGGTCGGGACCGAAGATGATCTTCTGATCCTCGGGGATCTGGCTGATGATCGTCTCCGCACTCGACGAGGTGACGATGATATCGCTGAGCGCTTTCACCTCGGTCGAGCAGTTGATGTAGGTCAGCGCGATGTGGTCGGGGTGCGCTTCGCGGAAGGCCTTGAATTTTTCCGGCGGGCAGCTGTCTTCGAGACTGCATCCGGCGTCCATGTCGGGCAGGACGACGATCTTTTCGGGGCTGAGGATCTTGGCCGTGTCGGCCATGAATTTGACGCCGCAGAAGGCGATCACGTCGGCATCGGTTTCGGCCGCCTTGCGCGACAGCTCGAGGCTGTCGCCGACGAAATCGGCGAGGTCCTGAATGTCGGCGGTCTGGTAGTAATGCGCCAGGATAATCGCGTTCTTCTCCTTGCGGAGGCGATCGATCTCAGCGAGCAAATCCTGTCCGGTCGGCAGGTCGGTCTGTGCGGTCATTGTGTGTCCCGTCTGGTCCTGTTGGGGCCTCTATAGACCGAACGGACGGGAAGGCGAGGGCGTTCCGTTCTAGAAACCCGGAGGCAGAAACGGATCGGGCGATCGCTCGCCTCCCGGCGTGCCTGCGACATGGCCCGCGACCCAGGTCTTGGCGTAGCCTGTCGCACCGATGACCTCACCCATGCCCATGGCCGCGATCGGGCCGATCAGCGCCCACCACCAGGCCGCGTGTACCGAGCCGCGGACGCGGCGATCCATCATCATGCCCGCCAGGATAAAGAGCGAGGCGACGCCGAAGATGATCGGGAATGCCCAGGGGATGAGGAACGGCAGCGGCAGCAGGCGCGCAATGCCGGGAATGCTGACGGTGACCATCGCGCCGAACATCAGCCGCTTGTGCCAGTCGGGGCGCTTGCGCAATCGCAGCGCGGCGACGGCAAGCGCGGCGAAGGCGGCCAGGTGAAACAGGTTGACCACGAGGAACTCGCTCTGCGCGAAAAACGGCGGTCCGCCGAGAATCCGCAGCGTGGCAAAGGTCAGCCACACGCCCATGATCAGCATGAGCGGAGTATAGACGACCGCGACCTGCCCTAGGCGCATGTGCAGCGCCGTGTTTCCCTTCGCTGCCAGCGTCGCCTGCAACGCGTAGAGGCCGATGAAGCCCATGAAGACGAATGCGTGCAGGTGGTAGACCAGCGGAACGTCGAAACTCGACCGCCCCGTCGCTGCATTGAGCGCGAAACCACCTACCGTCATCGCGGCGAGCAGCCAGGTCGCAATCAGGAAAAAGCGGTGTTCGCCCGCTGCCGTGCGTGGCGGTGTATCGGCAATGGTCGCCATGGTCCCAAGTCCCCCCTCAAAGCCAAGCGACCATTGATTTCGTTTTGCAGAGGATAAAAATTCGCGGGAGCGTCGTCAAATCAGCCGGCGGCTTCTCCGTCGAACCGCACGTCGACCGTGACGTCTCCATAGCCTGCTACCTGCAAAGGAATGGCAAGGTTCTGGCGGACTGCTTCCTTCGCTGCCTGCCGGGCGAGTGCGAGGACTTGGGGATTTTTCGCAAATTCGGCTGCCTTGCGCTCGGCCTGCTGCGAATTGTTGCGCGCCAGGTCCGCGCTCGCATCGCGGCTGACATACGTGCCCTCGGTAAACGTCTTCTGCGCTGCTTCGTCGAGGTTGGGCCGCGAAATGCGCAGTGGTGGCAGGGTTACGGTCAGTTCCTCGCCTTCCTCGTCCCAGGCGAAGCGGTCGCGATCCATGCTCGATAGGTCGAGCCGGTACTCGACCGTCGCGGGAATGATCGCCGCCTGTCGGCTCTCAAGCAGGTCGAGATTGAGCACGCCGCGCCGGTCGACGCTTTCCGCAACCACTTCGAACCGCGATGAGAAGACGGTGAGCGAATTCTGCTTCTCGAAGGCCAGCATCGCGCTGCCTACCGGATCGCCCTCTTCCTGATAAAAGAACGCGCGCCAGCCGAGCCATGCGACGGCGGCCAGCAGGACGATCACGATCAGCCACGGCACAGCCTGGATGCGCGCCAGCGGCTGCTCGCGCCGCACATCGGATTGGATGGTGGTTTCGCCGGTCTTCAGATCGTTTGCCATACATCGCCAGAACGGGCGACGAGGCCGCGCTGTTCCAGATCGATGAGATGCGCGGTGACCGACATCTCGGCCGCCTTGTGCAATCTCGCATCGAGGCCCTTGTACATCTTGGGCACGAAATCGCTGGCTTTATGTGGGCCATCGCTCAGGTGCCGCACGATCTGGTTTTCCCGCTGGCGCCGGTGACCGAGCATGCCGCGGACAAGCTGGCGCGGTTTGTCGACCGCTTCGCCATGCGCCGGGTAATAGACCCGGTCCTCGCGCGCATGGAGTTTCTCCAGGCTCTTCATGTAATCGCTCATGTCGCCATCGGGCGGGATCACGACGCTGGTCGACCAGCCCATCACGTGGTCGCCGGTGAACAGCGCACCGCTCTCTTCCAAAGCGAAGCACAAATGATTGGAAACATGGCCCGGCGTGGCAATGGCGGTGAGCGTCCAGCCGGGGCCGGTCATCTGCTCGCCGTCTTCCATCACCCGATCCGGCTCATAGGTCGGGTCGAATGCCTCATCCGAACGCGGAAGGTCGCTTTCGATCACCAGCGGCGCGCAGCCCACGACCGGTGCGCCGGTCCGGGCGGACAGGGTCCTTGCCGCGGGCGAATGGTCGCGGTGCGTATGGGTGCACATGATCGCACAGACGTGTTCCTCGCCGATCGCGGCATCGAGTGCGAGCAGGTGCTCTTTCTCGTCCGGTCCGGGATCGATCACTGCGCAGCCATCGCCGAGGCCGACGATGTAGGTCTGCGTGCCGGTATAGGTATAGGGCGACGGGTTCGGCGCGAGCACGCGCCGCACCAGCGGTTCAACTTGCATCGCCTTGCCGGTCGGCCACGGTTTGGGAGGAGGTCCAGCCATGCCCTTGCATATGGGGATAAGGCTGCGCCATGTCACGTCCCGCCGCTTGTCAGGGAGAAAGCATGGCCGATCGTATCCTCGTCCTCGATGCCGGAACCACATCGACAAGAGCGATGATATTCGCTCCCGACGGCAAGATGGAGGCGGTGGCTCAGGCGGAGCTGACGCAGCATTATCCCAGACCGGGCTGGGTCGAGCACGATGCTGCCGAGATCTGGGAGAAGACACTGTCCTGCGCGCGCGAGGTAGTCGGTGACGATACAGGACGGATCGCCGCTATCGGTATCACCAACCAGCGCGAAACGGTGGTCGCCTGGGATCGCAATTCGGGCGAGCTGCTGGCGCGCGCGATCGTCTGGCAGGACCGGCGTACGGCGCAGTTCTGTGCGGGTATGAGAGACTACGGCCATGAGCCGGAAGTGCAGCGGCGCACGGGCCTGCTGCTCGATCCCTATTTTTCGGGTACCAAGATGCGCTGGATGCTCGATCATGACGAAGCGGTGCGGGCGGCTGCCGACACGGGCACGCTCGCCTTCGGCACGATCGAGAGCTGGCTGGTCTACAAACTGTCGGGTGGGGCGCATCTGAGCGATGCAAGCAACGCCAGCCGCACCCTTTTGCTGGCACTCGATGGTGCGCAATTCGACGAGGATTTGTGCGAGCTGTTCGGCGTCCCGCGCGCAGCCTTGCCCGAGGTGGTCGATACGCATGGAGCGCTGGCGGAATGTGACCCGCAATGGCTCGGCAGCGCTATTCCAATCTGCGGTCTCGCGGGCGACCAGCAATCCGCCACCATCGGTCAGGGCTGTCTGTTTTTTGGGGAAACCAAAGCCACCTACGGTACGGGTGCCTTCGTGCTGACCAATAAGGGGCGAGACATTCCGCGTTCGGACAATCGCCTGCTTGGCACCGTGCTGTATCAGGAAGACGGCGAGCGAACCTATGCGATAGAGGGGGCGTGTTTCGTCGCCGGCAGCCTCGTCCAGTATCTGCGCGATCAGCTGGGCTTGATCGGGAGCGCGGAAGAGACCGAGGAACTGGCCCGATCGATCGAGGATAGCGGCGAGGTGGTCATCGTTCCGGCGCTTGCAGGACTCGGCGCTCCGCACTGGAAACCCGATGCCCGCGGCGTGATCTCGGGCCTCAGCTTCGCAAGCGGGCGAGCGCAGATCGCGCGGGCGGCACTGGAGGCGATGGCACACCAGACCCATGACCTGGCGAGCGCCTTCGCTGCCGACGGCGCGCCGTGGTCGCATCTGCGGATCGATGGAGGCATGAGCGCCAACGAGTGGATGGCACAGGATCTGGCGGATATCCTCGACCTCGAAGTCGAACGGCCCGAGTTCATCGAGACGACGGCGCTGGGCGCCGCCATTCTCGCGGCGGTCGGTTGCGGAATGCAAGCCTCACTCGAAGACGCTGCGCTGGCCATGCGCGGCGGTGCAAATACGTTCACTCCGGCAATGGCAGAGGATGTACGCGAGGCACGCCTGGCCCGCTATGCCAAGGCACTTTCCGCAGCCTGATCAGGCAGTTGCGAATGCCTGCGCAATGCGGCCCTGCAGCGATGCCACGGAAGTTGCCTCATCCCGCTGCAAGCGCCAGTCGCGATCGAGCCGGGCAACCCTGGCGTGAAGCCGTTCGCTCTCTTCGATCAGGGCGCGGGTCTCGGACTCGAGCCGTCCGAGATTATCGGCATCGGCTTCGCGCTCTTCGGGAAGGGCGCCGCAACGTTCGAGCTGCCGTTCGGACAACTCGCCCGCAAGATAGGCGCGCTGGTTGAGCAGCCAGGCGAGCACATGCATCAGCCGCGTCGTCGTACGAAGTCCTTCGATCGACAGCGCCACGCGGGTCAGGTCCCCCATATTTGACCGAGCGTCCTGGACACGCAGATCGAAGGCCGCCCGCGCATCGTCCGCGAGTACCAGTGCTTCGGAATAGAGATCCTCGATGATTTCTTCGTTGATGTCCCGAGCTGGCATGGCGCGGGGGATACGCCTTGGGGCAAAAAGCCGCCAGCAGATTAACCATGCTTGTCCCGCGCTGACACGTGCCCTGACCCAAGATGCCGATATCAGGCGATTATATCGGGTAGCAGGACGTCTTCGATCGCAGCGATCCGGTCCTTCAGCGCCAGCTTGCGTTTCTTGAGCCGGGCCATCTGCAGCTGGTCGACGAAACCGCTTTGCGCACCCGCCTCGGTCAGCGCGGCGATCGCGACGTCGAGATCGCGGTGTTCGCTGCGGAGCAGAGCCAGTCTCTTGCGCAGTTCCTGTTCGTTCACGCCGACCTTCCCGGAAAATCGCTTCTCGCGACCGTTTTGCCGCATGCCTTCAAGATCGCCCTTTGTAAATTATCAATCCTGTGGTTTGATACCAGATCTGCGGCCCGTGCCGCACATCGGCACGAGTCGCTCCTGGGGTCGCACAACCGTCAAGGAGACAGCCCGATGCAATCATCCCATGTCGACGCGCTCAAAGCCAAGCACGCCGGTCTCGAGGCCCGCCTGCACAAGGAGCAAACCCGACCGGCGCCCGACATCGCGATGATCCAGCAGATCAAGAAGCAGAAGCTCCGCATCAAGGAAGAGCTCGCTTCCTGCTGAAATTGGCAATGAGGAGGCGGGGCCACGTGTCCCGCTTCCGCCTTCCGATGAATTTGCTATAGGCTGCCGCCATGTCAGCCGCAGCTTCTGCCCGCCAGATCCTCACCCGCCTGCACGAGATCATGGCTGGGCGTACGCATGCCCAGCACAAGCTCGACCGCGTTGTCGAAATCATCGCCGAAAGCCTGACGAGCGAGGTCTGCTCGATCTACCTCCTGCGCGAAGGTGCGCTGGAGCTCTACGCCACGCAAGGTCTTAACCCGGAGGCGGTTCACCTCACCCGCCTGGCAGTGGGCGAGGGTCTGACCGGCACGATCGCCAACAATATCGAGACGCTCAATCTCGCCGAGGCCAAGGCACATCCCGACTTCGCCTATCGCCCTGAAACGGGTGAGGAAAAGTTTCATTCCTTTGCCGGCGTGCCGATCGTCTATCGCGAACGCGCGGTGGGTGTGCTGTGTGTCCAGCATGTCGAGCCGCGCCGCTACGAAGATGTCGAGATCGAAGCGCTGCAGACCACCGCGATGGTTCTCTCGGAGCTGATCGCACACAAGGAGCTGGTCGACGACGAGGAGCAGATCGATCTCGAGATCGCGCATGTCGAAAACGACGTGCTCGAAGGTCTGACCCTCGTGAAAGGCCTCGCGGCCGGACAGGCGGTGTTCCATCAGCCGCGCATCGAGATCGACCAGGTCGTGGCCGAGGATATCGAGGCCGAGCGCCAGCGTGTCTATCGCGCCTTCGACAAGATGCGCGACCAGATCGACGCACTCGGCAAGGAACCCGAGTTCGGCAAGGGCGGTGAGCATGTCGAAGTGCTCGAAACCTACAAGATGTTCGCCTATGACGAGGGCTGGAGCCGCCGCATCAACGAGGCAATCGACAGCGGTCTGACCGCCGAAGCGGCGATCGAGCGTGTGCAGCAGCGCACCCGCATGCGCATGCGCGAAATCGACGATCCGCTGCTGCAGGATCGCATGCACGATCTGGAAGACCTGTCGAACCGCCTATTGCGGATCGTGTCGGGCCAACTGGGCACGGCGGCGACGCAGGGTCTGCGGCGCGACACGATCCTGTTCGCGCGTAATCTCGGCCCGGCGGAACTTCTCGAATACGACCGGCGGCGCCTCAAGGGCGTGGTGCTCGAGGAAGGTTCGCTCACGGCGCACGTCGTCATCGTCGCGCGCGCGATGGGCGTACCCGTGCTGGGCCGCGTTCCGGGCATCCGGACGCGTGTGGCCGAAGGCGACGAGGTGATCCTCGATGCCGACAGCGCTACGGTCACGCTCCGGCCCAACCAGCAAGTGCTGGACGCATTCGAGACCCGCTTTGCGCGAACACGCGAGAAGCAGGCCGCTTATGCCGAGCTGCGCGAGGTCGAACCCTTTACCCGCGATGGTACGCGCATCACGGTCATGATGAATGCCGGGCTGCGCGACGATATGAGCGCGCTGGCGATGAGTGGGGCGGACGGGGTCGGGCTGTTCCGCACCGAATTCCAGTTTCTTGTGTCTTCCACACTGCCGCAGCGTGACCGTCAGTTGCGGCTCTACCGTGACGTGCTGGACGCGGCGGGTGACAGGCCCGTGATATTCCGCACCGTCGATATCGGCGGCGACAAGGCGGTGCCCTATATCGGTGATGCGGAAGCCGATCGCGACGAGAACCCGGCAATGGGTTGGCGTGCCCTGCGGCTATCGCTCGAACGCGAGGGCTTGCTCAAGGCGCAAGCCCGGGCCTTGCTCGAAGCTGCGGCCGGTCGGACACTCTCGGTCATGTTCCCCATGGTCAGCGAACCGTGGGAATTCGACGCCGGCAAGCAGGTGTTCGAAGACCAGCTCGCGTTTCTGCGGAAGCGGCGCAAACTCGTGCCCGAGACGATCGAATATGGCTGCATGCTCGAAGTGCCGTCCTTGGCCGACATGCTCGATCTGCTCGCACCGAAACTGTCGTTCATCTCTGTCGGGACGAATGATCTGACGCAGTTCCTTTTCGCGGCCGATCGCGCCAATCCCAAGCTGGCGGAGCGCTACGACTGGCTGAGTCCCGCGATCCTGCGGTTTCTTTCGCGGGTGTCGCGATCGCTGGTCGGCCATGACGTGCGGCTCGGCGTTTGCGGAGAGATGGGCGGACGCAGGCTCGAGGCGCTGGCGCTGCTCGGCATCGGCTATCGGCGTTTGTCGATCACGCCTGCGGCTGTCGGGCCTATAAAGGAACTGGTGCGCAAGGTCGATTTGGGTGAATTGACCGAACAGATGGACCGCTGGCTGGCTGCACCGCCCGACGACATGCGCAGCGAACTGCAAAGATGGGCCGCAGAGCGCGAAATCGAATGCGACTGATTTCGTCGCGAAAGCGCCTCTGTTCATCGGTAGGCACCACCTGTGTTAGGATGCGTGCTTGACAGGGATGCCGCCGGTTCGCTTTTCCTGCGTCAAGACCACATGCGGCAAAACCGCGGGACTGCTTTATCGGGGATCGCATGAGCAACGAAGAAACTCTTGATCAGGAACAGCTCGAGGAATCCGGCAGTGTCGGCGCCCGGCTGAAGCAGGCCCGTGAGGCCGCCGGCCTGGAACTGGCGCAAGTGGCGGCCGAAACGCGCATTCCTCAGCGGCATCTTTTGACGATCGAGAACGGCTCGCTCGCCGACCTGCCGGCCCGGACCTATGCGGTCGGATTTTCCCGAACCTATGCCCGGCTGGTCGGGCTCGATGAGCGGGAAATTGTGGAACAGGTTCGCAACGAACTCGCCGAAGGAGACGAGAACGGCGCGGCGCCAGCGAAATTCGAACCTGGCGATCCTGCGCGCGTGCCGGGACGTGGTCTGGCATGGTTTGCGTTGTTCGCTGCCATACTGCTCATCGGTGGCATTTACGCATTCTACAACAGCTATTTCGCGCCCGGCCTGGGGCCCGCGCCGTTGCAGGATCCGCGCGACGAGGTGGCTGCGCAGGTGGAGGAGAATGGGGAGGAACCGGTACAGGCAGCGGCACCTGCGCCGACCGGTCCGGTCGTCTTCACCAGCGAAATGGACGGTACCTGGGTCAAGTTCTACGATGCCAATGGCGAACGGCTCTATGAAGCCCAGATGGCGGTGGGCGACAGCTTTACGGTTCCCGCAGATGCCGAAGGTCCGCAGGTTTGGACCGGGAGACCATATGCACTGGCGATAACCATCGGCGGTCGCGCCGTGCCCAAGCTCTCGGAAGAAGACGAGGTGGTGAAGGACGTTCCGATCACCGCCGAGGCGCTGCTCGCCCGCGCCGATCGCCCTGCGTCTCCAAATGGGGCCACCCCTCCCAACGGCGGCTGATTTTTACCCTGTGGAAGGGGATAAGCCCGCTTCATGGCCTCGACAGATTCGCGGGGCTAGGGCACTTTCGCAACCTACGGATATCCCACGAGGAGCCACCGGATGACATTCGGATCGATCACCCGCAACCTGTCCTTTCTCGGGGCCGGTTTCGCCCTGCTCGCCACTTCCGCCCCGGCGCTGCCGCAGGATGGAAATGAAGAGGCACGTCTGCGCCGCCTCGAAGCCGAGGTGCGGGCGCTGCAGCGCAGGGTCTTCCCGGGCGGCGACGGGCGCTTCTTCGAACCTGAGATAAGCGCGCCGCCTTCGGTCGATTCGACGGTGACCAATCCCTCGACGAGCGCGGTTACCGATATCCTCGCCCGGCTCGACGCGCTCGAAGCGCAGCTGCAACGGCAAACCGCGCAGAATGAGGAAAGCGCGAATGCAATCCGCCTGCTGACCGAGCGGGTTGCAACACTGGAGAGCTCGGAGAGCTCGGCGAGCGCGGTCGCAGCGACGGCACCGGCTTCGGAAACCGCCGCCCAACCAGCGGGCGGCGCAGCGCGTTCGGTCGCGGCGGCTGAACCTTCCGGTCCGAGCGACGAGCGCCTTGCCGCGGTCCAGTCGATCGCCAAGCCGCAAACCGAAGACCCGGCGGACGACGAATATTCCTATGGCTATCGTCTGTGGAATGCAGGCTTCTATCCCGAGGCGCAGCAACAGCTGACCCTGTTCGTCGAGCAGAACCCCAGCCACTGGCGCACCACCTACGGACGCAACCTGCTGGGCCGGGCCTATCTCGACGACGGAAAGGCCAAGGAAGCCGCGCCCTGGTTCCTCAAGAACTACCAGGAAGACAAGACCGGCGCGCGCGCAGGCGACAGCCTTCTTTACTTGGCCGAGGCGATGATCGCGCTCGACGATACGCGCCGGGCCTGCATTGCGCTCGCCGAGTTTTCCGAGACCTATCCGGCGCTGGCTGCAGGACGCCTGCAGAGCCAGTACGAAGCCAATCGCGGCAAGGTGAATTGCAATTGATGGGGATATCGACCCGGCGCTGCTGACGCGTTTCGAGGCTGCGCTTGGCAGCCAGTGGCATGGCAACAAGCTTGGTCTGGCCGTTTCCGGTGGTAGCGACAGCATGGCGCTCTTGGCGCTTGCGCACGAACTGCTTGGCGAGAAGGTCGAGGTTGCCACTGTCGATCACGGCTTGCGACCCGAAGCGGCCGAGGAATGTGCTTTGGTTGTACGCGTATGCGAAGAGCGCGGAATTCCATGCGACATCTTCAGGGTGAACGTCGACGCGGGGAACGTGCAGGACCGGGCCCGTGCAGCGCGCTACTCCGCGCTGGGGGCTTGGGCGCTGGAGCGTGGGTTGGCAGCCATCGCCACAGCGCATCATGCCGACGACCAGGCAGAAACGGTTCTTATGCGGCTCAATCGCGGGAGCGGGTTGGCGGGCCTTGCGGGCATCCGCTCTTGCACACTCATCGAAGGGGGGACGGTGCCTGTGGTCCGCCCGTTGCTGGGATTCCGCAAGCGCGAGTTGTGCGACATTGTCGAGCAATTGGGCCTGCCTCACGTGGAAGACCCGAGCAATCTGGATGAGAGTTACGATCGCGTGCGCATCAGGCGCGCGCTGGAGAATGCGGACTGGCTCGATCCGTTGGCCATTGCGCGTTCCGCCGGGCATCTCGAAGAGACCGAGAAGGCTCTGGAAAGTCTCGCGCTCCGGCTCTGGGACGATCGTGCGTCGGTTGAGGATGGGCGCGTATCCGTTCCGAAGGCGGCCCTGCTCGATACGTCGGCCCGCCTTGTCGCCAGGGCCGTGGGCGTCCTCGGGGGCCGGACCTCGCATGGCGAGGTAGCGGCGTTTCTCAAGACTGGAGTGCAACGGGGCAATCTGGCCGGAGTTCTGATCGAGACCGGCGAGGAGACCTTTGTTTGCACGCCCGAACCGCCGCGACGCAGCGGCTAGCGACGATCAGATGATGCTGTCGCCGAGGCCCATGCGCTTCCCATCGGTGATTACGACCCTGTCGCCCTTCTTGGCGATGGCGAACAGCCGCTTTGCGATATCGTCGGGCACGCCGATGCAACCGTGGCTGGCATAGCCGTTCTCGACTTCGCTCCCGCCATGGATCGCGATCCCGTCATTGGTCAGAAACATGCTCCAGGGCATCGGCGCATTGCCGTATTTCTCCGACACATTGTGCCGCTGCTTCCACAGTATCGGGAAAACCCCGGTCGGAGTCGGGTGCTCATCGGTTCCGAGCATCACCGCGGCCGCGCCGATTTCATAGCCGCCCTGAAAAATGGATATCACGCGTGCCTGCAAGTCGACGGTGACCAGGAGCGGACCGTCGGGCACTCCCTCGTCGTCCCAATGCCATTCGCCATACTTGATCGGGCCCTCTATCGGCAGCACCCGGCGCACCGTGTAAAGGCGCTCGGCATCGGCAGCGGCCTTGGCAGCGATCGCGCCGTGAGCAAACACGGGCTGAGGCGCGGGCGCTGCTTGGGCCAGGGATGTGGTTTCCGGCAACTGGTTCTCCGCCGTCGCGCGACCGCCAATGGCGACGCCCGCCAAAACGAGCGCTGCCGCCACGGTCCCTCCGCCGATCCACTTCAGAATCACGTCCATGGGTACTTTATGGGCCCAAACCCATGAATTTTCCAGCAAGGGCCCCGAATTCGTCCCATGCAGGCACAGTGTGAAGCGGGTTCGCTAACCGGCCAGCGCTGCCGCCTCTCTGGCCAGTTCCTCAACCGCAGGTTCGTCGACAACGCCGCTCGGGGCGACCCAGCTGCCACCGACGCATAAGACCGGATCGAATGCGAGCCATTCCGGGGCATTCGCAAGCGAAACGCCACCGGTGGGGCAGAACCGGCATTGGCTGAATGGACCCGCGAGTGCCTTCAAGGCCGGCAACCCACCTGCCGCCATGGCCGGGAAGAATTTGAAATGGGTGAAACCCAGATCGAGCCCGCGCATGATGTCGCCCGCATTGGCAATGCCGGGCAGGAACGGGATTCGTTCACGGATTGCCGCCCTGCCCAGCGGCTCGGTCAGGCCGGGCGAAACGATGAACTGGCTGCCTGCCTCGATCGCATCGGCCAAATCCTGCTGGTTGGTGACCGTGCCTGCACCGACGATTGCGCCCTCGACCTTACGCATCGCGCGAATGGCGTCGAGCGCAGCGGGCGTGCGCAGCGTGACCTCGAGTACCGGCAGGCCGCCTGCCACCAGGGCGCGAGCCAGCGGCTCGGCATGTTCCAGTTGGTCGACGACGATGACCGGAATTACCGGCGCAGTCTGCATGATGTCGGCGATGGTCATCCGTGTTCCCTGACGAAAGCGGCAGCGGCGCCGAACAGCCCCGGTTGCGGGTGGACAATGAGTTTGACCGGGATCGATGCCATCAGCTCCTGGAAACGGCCCTTGGCCTTGAAGCGTTCGGAAAATCCCGATTTCAGCAGCGTCTCGCGAATACGGTAACCGAGGCCGCCGGCAATCACGACGCCGCCGAACCCGCCTTGGGCCAGTGCAATATCGCCTGCCACGCTGCCGAGCGACATGCAGAAGCGATCGACTGCCGCGGCGGCGAGGCTGTCGCTGCCATCCTGCCCGCGCGTCCAGATCGCGATGTCGTCTTCCTCGGCGACCGGCTTGCCCTCCATGGCGGCGAGCGTCTGATAGATGTCGGAGATGGCGGGTCCTGCCACGACGCGCTCGACCGAAACGCGCGTATGGCGTTTGCGTAGGCGGGCGAGAATGGCATCGTCGATCTGGTCGAGCGGGGCGAAGTCGATATGGCCGCCTTCGGTGGCCGAAACGCGATAGGTCCCGTCGGGCTCGCGATATAGATGGGCGACGCCGAGGCCGGTGCCGGGGCCAAGTACGCTGAGGCGACCGGTCGGGGCCAGCGGCTTATCGGGTCCGGTCAGGTGAATTAACTGATCCTCGCCAACGCGGGCCACGGCATGCGCCACCGCCTCGAAATCATTGACGATGCAGTAACGCTCGACGCCCAACTTCTCCTTCACCAAGCCCGGTCGGATAATCCACGGGTTGTTGGTGAAGCGGATGACATCGCCGCCCACAGGACCTGCGATGGCCATCGAAACGCGGGGGGGCAGGCTGCCACCCATCCGCTCGCGGAAGTCCTCCCACGCGGTCTGGAAGCTGGCGTGATCCTCGGTGTGCAGCGTTTCGGGTTCGCCCAGCGAGATCGCGCCGTCATCGGCCACCGTCGCGATAGCGAAACGGGCGTGGGTGCCGCCGATATCGACGCTGACGAGATCCATGCTCACAGCCCTGCCATCGCCATCATCGAGGAAGCGCCCCGTTCCGCTCCGTCTGCATTGCTGCGGAACATGGCGAAGAGTTCGCGACCCATGCCTGTTTCGGGCGCTGGCTCGGGCGCCGGATCGCGCGCATCGAGATCGACGTCGGACGACAGTTCGCCTGTCGCTGCGCAGACCCGCACCAGATCGCCGTCGCGCAGCCTGGACAGCGGCCCGCCGCCCAGCGCTTCGGGCGTGCAATGGATCGCTGCGGGCACCTTGCCCGATGCGCCCGACATGCGGCCATCGGTAACGAGCGCGACCTTGTAGCCGCGGTCCTGCAGGACGCCGAGGGCGGGGGTGAGCTTGTGCAGTTCAGGCATGCCGTTGGCTCGCGGGCCCTGGAAGCGGACCACGACGACCACGTCGCGGTCGAGTTCGCCCTTTTTGAACGCCTCGTTCACGGCAGACTGCGTCTCGAATACCCGACAGGGGGCCTCGACGGTCCAGCGTTCGCGCTTGACGGCGGAAGATTTGAAACACGCGCGACCGAGATTGCCTTCGACGAGCCGCATGCCACCATCGGGCTGGAACGGGTCGGACGCCGGGCGCAGCATCTCCGTGTCGCCCGAAGGACCCGGATCACGCCAGGCAAGCGCGTCGCTATCCATGCCCGGTTCTCGGCTGTAGCTCTCGAAGCCGCCATCCCAGATCGTCAGGATGTCGGAGTGCGCAAGACCTTCTTCGAGCAGCGTGCCGATGACATAGCCCATGCCGCCCGCCTCGTGGAAATGGTTCACGTCGCCCGAACCGTTGGGATAGACGCGTGCGATCAGCGGTACGGCGCTGGACAGCTCGGACAGGTCGGTCCAGTCGAACCGGATGCCCGCCGCGCGCGCCATGGCCGGGATATGGATCGCATGGTTGGTCGACCCGCCGGTCGCGAGCAGGCCGATGGCCGCGTTCACGATGGCCTTCTCGTCGACCACGCGCGACAGCGGGCGAAAATCCTCGCCCGACTTGCCGATCGCGGCGAGACGGTGCGTGGCCGCACGGCTCAATTCCTGCCGCAGCTTGGCACCGGGCTGGACGAAGGCCGCGCCGGGCACGTGGAGCCCCATCATCTCCATCATCATCTGATTGGAATTGGCGGTGCCGTAGAAGGTACAGGTGCCGGGCGAATGGTAGCTGCCCATCTCGCTGGCGAGCAATTCCTCGCGCCCGACCTTGCCTTCGGCATAGAGCTGGCGCGTCCGCTGCTTTTCCTTGTTCGAGATGCCCGTCCCCATCGGTCCGGAAGGGACGAAAATGGCCGGAAGGTGCCCGAAGCGCAGCGCGCCCATCAGCAAGCCGGGCACGATTTTGTCGCAAATCCCGAGCAGTGCGACGCCATCGTACATCGCATGGCTCAGTGCGACGATGGTCGACAGCGCGATGGTGTCGCGGCTGAACAGCGACAACTCCATACCCGCCTCGCCCTGTGTTACTCCGTCGCACATCGCGGGCGTGCCGCCCGCGACCTGCACGGTGGCGCCGACCTCGCGCGCCCAGATCTTCATCCGCTCGGGATAGCGGTAATAGGGCTGATGCGCGGAGAGCATGTCATTGTAGGCGCTGACCACGCCCAGGTTGGGTCCCTTGGCGGCCTTGATCGCTTCCTGATCCTCTTCCGCGCCCGCGAAAGCGTGGGCGAGGTTCGAGCAGGACAGCGAGCCGCGATTGACCTGCCGCTCGCCCTCCCGGTCCATCAGGTCGAGATAGTCGGAGCGGCTATCGCGCGATTTGGCAATCACCCGCTGGGTTACGCGGTGGATCGTGTCGTTCAGCGGCTTATTCGTCATGCCAACTCACTCCGTCGCGTTCGGCGAGGGCGATGGCCGCGCTTGGCCCCCAGCTGCCTGCGCCATAGGTTTTGGGCCTGACGTCTTCCTGCTCCCACAAAGCACGGATCGCGTCGATCCATTCCCATTGCGCCTCGACCTCGTCGCGCCGAACGAAAAGCGTCTGGTCCCCTTCGATCAGGTCGAGCAGCAGGCGCTCGTAGGCGATCCGCCGCACCGTGCCGGTGAAGGCATCGGGCATCGCTATATCGAGCGGGATCTGCCGCAGGCGGATACCCTCCCGATCGAGGCCGGGTACCTTGGCCATCATCGACAGCTGGACGTTTTCCTCCGGCTGGATGCCGATGACGAGCCGGTTGGGCTGCGTGCTCGCTCCCCGACCCTCGAAAATCGAGTGGGGGATGCAGCGGAATTGCACGACGATCTCGGTTACGCGCTCGGGCAGGCGCTTGCCGGTGCGCATATAGAAGGGAACGCCCTTCCAGCGCCAATTGTCGACATGCGCCTTGAGCGCCACGAAGGTT
Source organism: Erythrobacter sp. AP23 (assembly GCF_001542855.1). Classification (GTDB taxonomy): domain Bacteria; phylum Pseudomonadota; class Alphaproteobacteria; order Sphingomonadales; family Sphingomonadaceae; genus Qipengyuania. The sequence goes on from NZ_LNBY01000004.1 coordinate 75,792, forward strand.
TCGGTATCGCTGTCCTTGCCAAGTTCGTCGTCGTAGCCCGGCACGGCTTGCCCGTTCACTGCACCGGCGCGGTACTGGCCGGTTACTGTCTCATCCCTGGAAATGGGGCGAAGGGCGCGAAGCACCTTCACCTTTTCGTCGCGCACGGCAGTGGAATCGAAACTGGTGGGCGGCTCCATCGCTACCAGCGCCAGCAGCTGGAGCATGTGATTCTGAACCATGTCGCGCAGCGCGCCGCTGTCGTCGTAATAGGCGACGCGCGATTCCAGCCCGACCGTCTCGGCGACGGTAATCTGGACATGATCGATATAGGTCGCGTTCCAGACCGGCTCGAACAGGAGATTGGCAAAGCGCAGAGCCAGAAGGTTCTGGACCGTTTCCTTGCCGAGATAGTGGTCGATTCGGAAAATGCGGTCTTCGTTGAACGCCTTGGCGACGGCGGTGTTGATCTCTTCGCTCGAAGCGAGATCCGTGCCGAGCGGCTTTTCGAGGCCGATGCGAACATTGCCTTCAGTCAGTCCAGCATGGACGAGGCCATCGATCGTCGCTTCGAACAGGCTGGGCGCGGTCGACAGGAAGATCGCCAAGCCCTTGGTGTATTCGCCGACTTCCCTGGCCAGCTCGTCATAGCCATCGAGTTTCGTTGCATCGACGGGCACATAACTCAGCCGATTGAGAAATTCGGCGACACCTCCTCGGCGATGATCGGGAAGGTATTTCTCCAGCGCCTCTCGTGCGAAATCGCGATAGGCCTTGGTGGTCATCTCCGACCGCGCCGTGCCTACAATCCGGAGGTCCGGTTCCAACAGCCCGTCCGCATCCAGCGCGCATAGCGAAGGAAGCAGCATACGCTGGGCGAGGTCGCCGGTTGCGCCGAACAGAAGCAGGCGGTCTGCGGAAACGCTCATGCCGGGGGCCGCGCCATCATCGTTGTCTGTCTCCTCGCGAGAGCGGGTAACAGCGCGAACGAAAGCAATCCAGTCGGCTGCATTCCTATTCTTTCCTTACTTTGACCTCACTCGAGCGGAAGGTGCTGGGGCCGAAGCTCGTCAGGAAGCTCACGTCGGCCGCATCCCGACCGATGCCGATCTTTACGGTTTCGGCCGGGTCGGCCATTCCGGTTGCATCGACCAACTGCCACGTGCCGCCCTTTCGGGATTCTGGATCGGCAAGGAACACTTCCGCTACGGCATGGAAGTCGGGCGGATCGACTCCCGGGGCATAGCAGGCAACGTAGCGCGCAGGGATCGTGCTGGCACGGGCCATGGTCACCAGAACATGCGCATAGTCTCGGCAAATTCCCCGACGGGCGATGAAACTCTCGGCAGCACCGGTTTCGTTGTTCGAACTACCGGAAATGTAACTGAAATTCGCAGCGATCCAGTCGCGGATCGCCGCAACTCGGGCGCCGCCATCGGTGCCCGAAAATTCTGCCTCGACGAAGGGTTGGAAATTGTCGGCAGGGCAATAGCGGCTGTCGAATAGATATTCGACCGCTTCGCCAGGCATGGCGTGCGGTGAAAGGGCGGCCAGTTCCTCAAGCTTGTCGAGCTGGCGATCGACTTGGACACGCGCCTCATAATCGACCTCGAATTCACCCGCTGCGCGAATCCAGATCCGTTCGCCGATTTCGTCCTGCGCGGGCACTCTGGCGCAGTGATCGCTGGGGCTCAGCCGTGTCGAATGCGACAGAATATTCTGTTCGGGGATCGATGCGGCCTCGAATTGAAGCAGCACATCGGTCGGGGAGGGGAGTTGGAAGGCGAAGCGGGATTCGATCGAAATCGGCATATGGCCGGTCAACGAGGCACGAGCAGGTTCGTTTCGGGAGGCAATGGGAATGTGCCTGAAATGAGAAAGGGCCCCGCAAAAGGGGCCCTTTACCTTCTATGCTTGATCGCGGCTTAGCCGTCGAACAGCCATTCCCAGAAATTCCACATGGTCGTACCTCCTTTGAGTGTGGAGGTAACTATTCATTAACCATGTCTGTTTGTAAAGTCTAAACCATGTTCGCCGCCGCCCTGTTTTTGCCAAAGTCCTTTAATTCCAACAAGTTAGATAGGGATACGGGTCTGGAAAAGGCGAAGCCCTGCACCTGCTCGCAGCCGATTTCCTCCAGCAAACCAATATCCTGGGGGTTCTCAAGCCCTTCGGCGACGACGGTGATTCGCGCCTCGCGTCCCATTGCGGCAATGCTCGCGACAATTGCCCGCGCCTTGGGGTCGCGCGCCATGTTCGTCACGAAGAGGCGGTCGATCTTGAGTTCGTCGAACGGCAGTTCGTAGAATGCTTCGTAGCTGGATGAGCCGATCCCGAAGTCGTCCATCGAGATCTTGACGCCGATCGCCTTGAGTTCCTCGATGATGCTCGCCGCTACCGTATGATCCGAGATACGGGCCGTCTCCGTGATCTCGAGGACGAGAGACCGTGGATCGAAGCGCGTCGCCTGAAGGGCATTTCGCACGATTCCGGCAATCCGCATGTCGCCGAGCAGAGTAGCCGAGATGTTCACCGCCATCGAGATCTTTCGGCCGCGGAAATGCAGCAACTGGCCGGCCGAACAGGCGCTCTGGAGCACGTAGCGTGTAAGATGCTCCATCCGTCCCGCTTTTTCGCACTGCTGGATGAAGTGCATGGGCGAGATGAAGCCACGCGCTGGATCGTGCCAGCGCACCAGTGCCTCGACCCCGACGATCGATTTCGAATTCAGATCGATCTGAGGCTGGTAGACGCAGTAGATTTCGCCCGCTTCCATCGCCTCGTCGATGCGCGCTCTTAGCGAGATGTCCCAGAGGAGGTCGCTTTGCGATCCGGTCTCGGCAATCGCAATGGGATTGTGAGCCTCGGAAGTTTCTTCTGCCGCAGCGACTGCCGCGGCGAGGCGTGCCGGAGGATCGCCCTCGATCGAGGCAATTCCGAACGTAATGCCCACGTCGACCGAAAACCCACCGACCTGGACCGGAGCGGCAAAGATCGCGCGAAGACCTTCGAGATGTTCGACGACCGCGTCGGTTTCGTCGCTCGCCACGTACCAGCCGAGATGGTGGCCCTCGCTGTAGACCGCCAGATGCGGATCCGCCGCGCGCAGCCGGTCGACGAGCTTTAGGACATAACTGCCCTTTTCGTCCGACCTGAGCGTCTTCAGCACGCGTTCGTAATTTTGGATCTTGGCGATGACGATGTGTCCATTGCCTATCGAATCGCGGAGAAGCCGCGCTTCGAGAGCGCGAAGCTTCGGCAATCCCGTTTCCAGATTGACCATTTCGACGCGCCGCTTCCAACGCATCCGGGAACGGAGCGCGGCATAGACCGCCAGGAAACCGAGCGCATAAGACAGCTCGATGCGTAATCCGACTTTTGCGGTAGCGAGAAGGATAACAGGTGCAAGAACGGCAATACCGGAGTATGCAATCCATCGGCGTTTACGACTAGTGCCGAGCGTGAGGGCAATGAGCAGCAATGCGGCAAAAAGGGCCAGTACGGCCGGTCCGCGTACCAGTCCGGTTTTGCCGGCCTTGAGGGTCTCGCCGCCATAGATGTCAACATAGCTGGCCGCCGCGTCGATTTTCCGCGGTATCCGTTGCTGGCTCCCGGGAACCAAGCCGGAGTGACCGACAATCACGGTCTTCCCTGTTGTTTCGACCGGCAATTTTTCTACGCTCGAAATGCCCTCTGACAATGCAGTAATAGGGATGACTGCAATCTCACTGTGGGCAAAGCCGTAGTCGACGGAAAACCGGCTGTTATTCTCTAGTTCTATACCGCTTATCGCAGACGAGAAGGAGCGCATGGGGCGCCCGCCAACATCATAAACATGTTGCAGCTTCCATGCGAAACCCAACCAGTTGCGATCGGTCTGGTCCGATACAACCCGGTTCACCGGCCCGGCTATGGCGGGGGAGGTAGCGTGGCGTACTTCCTCGACGGCGGTTCCCTCGACAATTCGGTCGACCAGGGTGATCCTCGGACCCAGATCGGCAATCGATTGCGCTAGCCGCTCATCGGCTCGAGGGTCGCTGGATTCGGCGAAGGTTATGTCGAGAAACACCTTCCCGGCGCCCTGCCGGTCGAGTTCGTCCAGCGCGGCGGCGAGTTCGTAGCGTCGCTGGGGATTCTTTGGATCGTTCAACGCCTCGTCAGAAGCCACGAAAACGATGTCGCCCGAAGGACTCCGGTCTGCAATTCGCGACTGGATCAGCCAGAGAAATTGATCTGCAGGTTCCAGGAGGTAGGTTGCAAACATCGCAAGGCTCAACAGCCCCGCCCACAGCACGTGCCGCAAGCGTTCGAACAGGCGCCCGCCGAACAGCGCGCGCCCGCTACCGAGTATCGGCCCGGCAAGTTTCGAGAAGCGTGTCTCACCCATCGAACGCCCTTATGGCGCTCTTAAGTTTAAGAAAGATTTGATGGCGGCGATGGAAGAACCCCACAGCCCAAGGCTGCTGCGGCTTGCGAAGGTAAACAGTGCTTTAGGGTTTTGGGTAAAGGCGCATTGGCAGGGACCAAAAAAACTCGCGCCATTTCTCACGAATTTCCGTTACGGTTGAGGGGGATAGCTGCAGGATGCCGCAGTGAGCGTTCACAGTTAACCGTTTTCCCCGGTGTATCAGGCTACCGCACCGTAGAGGTCGTGCGCATCGCTGTCCTCGATCGAAACAGCTACAATATCGCCCTGAGCGAGATCTTTTGGCACGTTGCGAAGGTAGACGGCGCCGTCAATTTCGGGTGCATCGGCCTGGCTGCGGCCGGTGGCCCCGACATCGCCATCCTCGTCGGGTGCGCCGATTTCGTCGATGATCACCGGAATTTGCAAGCCCACCTTGTCAGCGAGCTTGGCCGCGCTGATCCGCTCGGTCACTTCCATGATCCGGGCGTAGCGATCTTCCTTGACCTCTTCGGTCACCGGATCCGGGAGGCTGTTTGCCTGCGCACCTTCCACCGGCTCGAAGCGGAACGCGCCCACACGGTCGAGCTGCGCTTCCTCGAGCCAATCGAGCAGGTATTGGAAATCCTCTTCGGTTTCGCCGGGGAAGCCGACAACGAAGCTAGAACGGATGGCGATCTCGGGACAGATCTCGCGCCAGCGCTTGAGCCGTTCGAGCACCTTGGCCTCGTTGGCCGGGCGTTTCATGGCGCGCAGCACCTTGGGGCTGGCGTGCTGGAACGGGATGTCGAGATAGGGCGTCAGCAGCCCCTCGGCCATCAACGGGATGACCGCATCGACATGGGGGTAGGGGTAGACATAATGCAGCCGCACCCACGGCGGCGTGCCGTCGCCGGCATCGAGCTGGCCGAGTTCACGCGCCAGATCGGTCATGTGCGCGCGCACCGGCTCGCCCTTCCAGACGCGTTCCTCATGACGTGTGTCGACACCATAGGCGCTGGTGTCCTGGCTTATGACCAGCAGCTCCTTGGTGCCCGCGGCGACCAGTTTTTCAGCCTCGCGTAGCACCGCATCGATCCGGCGGCTCGCGAGCTTCCCGCGCAGGTCGGGAATAATGCAGAAGGCGCAGGAATGGTTGCAGCCTTCGGAGATTTTCAGATAGCTGTAGTGACGCGGCGTCAGCTTGACATCCGGCTGCGGAATCAGGTCGATATAGGGGCCTTGCGAGGGCGGAGCGTGCTCGTGGACCGCGTCCACGACTGCCTCGTACTGATGCGCTCCAGTCACTGCGAGCACGCTGGGGTGCGCCGCGCGGATCGCATCGGCTTCTTCGCCCATGCAACCGGTCACGATGACCCGGCCGTTTTCGGCGATCGCCTCGCCGATCGCCTGGAGGCTCTCTTCCTTGGCGGAGTCGAGAAAGCCACAGGTGTTGACCAGCACCACGTCGGCGCCGGCGTAATCGGGACTCATCGCATATCCGTCGGCGCGCAGGCGGGTCAGGATGCGCTCGCTGTCGACCAGTGCCTTAGGGCAGCCGAGGGAAACCATGCCGACCTTCTTCTGGTCGGGGATCGGGATCGTCTGGGTAGTCATGATTGCGCGCGCCTCTACACCTATGCGCGGCTTTAGGCTAGCGTCGAACGTATCGAGAAGATCGGGGAGAAACATAGATGGGCGAGATCAATTGGTTGCCCGTATTGCTCGGCGCGTTGGCCTTCTTCCTTGTAGGGGCGATCTGGTACGGGGTGCTGTTCGCAAAGGCCTGGCAAAAGGCGGCGGGAGTGAGCGACGAACAGCTTCAGGGCGGCAATATGGCGGTGATTTTCGCTCTCACTTTCTTGGCCGAAGTGATCATCGCTTCGACCCTGTGGCATGCGATCCAGCGTACCGGGGCCAGCGACCGGGCGGTCATGATGATGGCGGTCGGCTTTGGCGCCACGATCATGGTCCCGGCGATCGGCATCAATTATCTCTATCTACGCAAGACGTTGGCCCATTTTCTCATAGATGCCGGGCACTTCATCGTCGGCATGGCCGCGATGGGCGGTGTATTCCTGTACTTCCGCTAGACTTGGGCGTCGATGCGATCGTCGCGGTCATGTCCGTCGCCCTTGGTTTCGCCATTGGTGGTAGGCACGATCTCGACGACCACGTCCCCGGGTTGCAGGTTTTGGCACTCCTCTTCCCAGAAGCCGAGTGCCTTTCCGTTGCGATAGATGCGCAGGCCCCTGCCACCGGTGCGCAATTCGCTGATCGCGCAACCGCATTCCTCCTCGGTGATCGTGCGCTCGACCAATTGCACGCGGCCGGTGACGCTGGCGAGGTCGGCGAGATATTCGGCGATGTGCTCACCCTTAGCGCTGCCGGCCAATAACAGGCCGGTAAACCGAACCGGGTTGATGACATTGTCCGCCCCCGCCTGCCGGGCGAGCGATTCGTTGTCGTCTGCTCGAACCACCGCACTGATCGGCACTTGCGGGGCAAGCGCGCGCACGGTCAGCGTGATGAGGATGGTAGTATCGTCGCGCCCGGCGGAGACGAGCACGTTCTGCGCTTGCGCGATGCGAACCGCTTTCAAAGTCTGGTCACGCGTGGCATCGGCGGCCATGACATTGCAGCCCAGCGCTTCGGCCTCTTGCAGGCGGTCCTCGCTGGGATCGATCACCACGATGCACGAAGGATCGGTGCCCCGTTCGATCAATTCGCTGACCGCTTCGGAGCCGGAAATGCCGTAGCCGAGCACTACGATGTGATCGGAGAGCTGTTCCTGGATGCGGGCCATGCGCCATTTCTCCCAGCTGCGCTTGATGATGAAGTTATAGGCCGTGCCGACGAATATGAAGAACACGGCAAAGCGGATCGGCGTAACGATCACGGCCTCGACCAGGCGGGCGCGGTCGGAAATCGGTGCGATGTCGCCAAAGCCGGTGGTGGTGATCGAAATCATCGTGAAATAGATGACGTCGAGAAAGCTGACCTCGCCGTCGAGATTGTCGACCAGTCCCTCGCGGTCCCACCAGTGGACCATGATGACGATGAAGATCAGGAACAGCGCGGCACCCAGCCTGATGCCGAGATCGCCCCAGACCGGAAGCCTGACCGCGCGCCTCAGCGGCTGGAACCGCGGCCCGCGATAGGTGCGGGGCGGGCTGGAAGGAGCGATCCTGTCGACCTGCTTGTCGCTGCTCATCGCGCGCCTTGGTGCGCCCGCAACCCCTTGGGGTCAATAGGAATGCGGTCGTTCACCCTTCGTAGCGATCCGCCAGCGCGCCGAGCGAGGCGTGATGCGTCAGGTCGAGCTGCAGCGGCGTGACCGAGATGTACCCTTCGTCGATAGCCTCGAGGTCGGTGCCATGGTCGAGCGTGTGCTCGATCGCTTCGAGGCCGAACCAGTAATATTGGAACCCGCGCGGATCGCGACCTTCGACCACCGTACCGCGCGAATAGTCGTGAAATCCCTGCCGCACGGCACGAATGCCCTTCACATCGGACGGCGGCACGGGCGGGAAGTTGACATTGACCAGCGTGCGCTTGGGAAGCGGTGTGTCGAGCAGGGGCGCCAGCACTTTCGCGCCCCATTCGATGGCCGGTGCGAAGGGGCCGTCCTCGCCCATTCCTTCCTTGGAGTAGACCTGGCTCAGCGCGATCGAGCGTACCCCGGCCAGCGCTCCCTCGATGGCCGCTGAGACGGTGCCCGAATAGGTGATGTCGTCGGCCAGGTTAGCGCCGCGATTGACGCCGGAAAGAATCACGTCGGGCGGGCTGTCGATGACTTTGCGCAGTCCCATCGTCACTGCATCGGTGGGCGTTCCGGTTACCGAAAAGCGGCGATCGCCATGCTTGCGAAGGCGTACCGGGCGGGTCAGCGTCAGAGCGTGGCCCATCCCTGACTGCTCCTCGTCGGGCGCGCAGACCCAGATATCGTCCGAAAACTGGCGCGCAATCGCTTCGAGCACCTCGAGCCCGGGTGCATGGATGCCGTCGTCATTGGTGAGGAGAATTCTCAAAGCGACACTCTCTCTATCCGTTCGTGCTGACCTTGTCGAAGCACCGTTCTTCACTTCAGGCACAGCACTCAAAGAAAAGGACAGCCCTTCGACAAGCTCAGGGCGAACGGAATTCTACCGTGGTACCAATATCGAGATGCCGCCCATATAGGGGGCGAGCACGTCGGGTACATCGACGCTGCCGTCGGCGTTTTGGTAGTTTTCCATCACCGCGACCAGCGTGCGCCCGACTGCCAGGCCCGAGCCGTTGAGCGTATGGACGAACCGCGTCTTCTTCTCGCCTTCGGGGCGATAGCGCGCATTCATCCGGCGGGCCTGAAAATCGCCCGTGTTCGAACAGGACGAAATCTCGCGCCAGGCGCCCTGGCCGGGCAGCCAGACTTCGAGATCGTAGGTCTTGCGTGCGCCGAAGCCCATGTCGCCGGTGCAAAGCAGCATGCGGCGATAGGGGAGGTTGAGCGCTTCGAGGATTCCTTCGGCGCACTTCGTCATGCGCTCGTGCTCGGCCTCGCTGTCTTCTGGGCGACAGACGCTGACCAGTTCGACCTTTTCGAACTGGTGCTGGCGAATGAACCCGCGCGTATCGCGTCCAGCCGAGCCTGCTTCGGAGCGGAAACACAAGGTGTGTGCCGTCATGCGGATCGGCTCGGCCAGATCGGGCAGGATATCGCCCGCAACCGAATAGGTGAGCGGGACTTCCGAGGTCGGGACAAGCCAGCGATCGTCGGTCGTTCGGAAGCTGTCCTCGGCGAATTTGGGCAGCTTGTCGGTACCGTACATCGCTTCGTCGCCGACCAGCACGGGCGGATTGCATTCGGTATAGCCGTTTTCGCGCGTCTGCTTGTCGAGCATGAACTGCGCGAGCGCGCGGTGCAGCCGGGCGATATCGCCGCGCAGGAAGGTGAAGCGCGCGCCCGAGAGCTTGGCGCCGGTTTCGAATTCCATTCCCAGCGCGGGGCCGATGTCGGCGTGTTCCTTCGGCTCGAAATCGAACTCGCGCTTCGTGCCCCACTGGTGCTGCTCGACATTGTTGGTCTCGTCGGCGCCTTGCGGCACGTCGTCGGCGGGCAGGTTGGGCAGGGTGGCGAGCAGATCGTGCAGCTCGGCTCCCGCAGCGCGCTCGGCCTCTTCCCATTCGGGCATGCTCGCCTTGATCTCGGCCACTTCGGCCTTCAGCGCTTCGGCCTTGTCCTTATCGCCCTGGCCCATTGCCTGGCCGATCGCCTTGGAGGCCTCGTTGCGGCGGTTCTGCGCCTGCTGGACCCTGGTTGCCGCCTCGCGCTTCTTGGCGTCGAGCGCGATGATGCGGTCGGCCACCGGATCGGCGCCACGGCGGGCAAGGGCGGCATCGAAGTCGGACGGATTGGCTCTGATAAAGGCAATATCGTGCATGGCCGGGCCTATGCCTTTTCGCATTCGCCTTGGCCAGATACTTCGGACCGGCGCGCCTTGTCCTTTTGCGGGCACGCTTCTAGCGTCCATACGTTGAGGGGCAATTCCAAGAGCTTGAAAGGCCACCCAGCTTGCACGACCAGCCGATCCAGCCGCCGCGCCGCACGCGTTTCATCGATGTCGCGGACGGCGTGATCCGGGGTGGGCGCAGGCTGGGCGTGATCGACCCGGCGCGGCTCGAAAAAGGTTTCCTGCTCGAACAGGCGGTCGATGCGACCGGCCTCGACGATTTCGGCGACCCCTGGTTCGAACGCCCGTTCGACGTCCTGCTCGACAGCGTCGGGAGCGAAGCACAGCTCAATGCGGCGGGCGACTTTTCCGCCATGAAGATGTTCCATCACGTGCTGCGCGATCGGCTCTATACGCAGATGTGGTTCAAGCGGCATCCCGAAATCCTCGCCCGGCCGCTCAAGAACCCGGTGGTGATCGTCGGCCCGATGCGCTCGGGCACCACGCGTCTTCACCGGCTGCTGGCGAGCGACAAGCGTTTCGCTCATCTGCGTAGCTTCGAGACGATCAGCCCCGTGCCGCGCCCCGAATTCGAGGCTGTGCTGGCCGGCGAGGCCGAAGATTTCCGGCCCAAGCTCGCCAGCCGTATCCTCAAGGTCGCGCGGCTGGCCAATCCGCGCACGCTGTCGATCCACCCGACAGGGGCGTTCGAGCCCGAGGAAGAACTCGGCCTGGTTGCCGCCTCGATGTACGGGATGAAGTGGGAGGCACAGTGGCATGTGCCGGGATATGCCGACTGGTGCGCAGACGAATCCGCCGTGCCGGCCTATCGCCACATGGCCAATCTGCTGCGGCTGATAGGCTGGTCGCAGCAGGAAAGCTCGCTGCGGCCGTGGATACTGAAGACCCCGCAACACATGCTCGATCTGCCCGCGCTGCTCGAGGTGTTTCCCGATGCGCGGCTGATCTTCACTCATCGCGATCCGCGGCAGGTGGTCGGCAGCGCGGCCTCGCTGGCGTGGAACCAGACGACGATCTACACCGATCACGTTTCGCCGCAGGAAACCGGGCGGCAGTGGCTCGACAAGACCGACCAGATGATCGCGAAGATGCGCTGCGCGCGCGATTCCATTCCGCGCGAGCGGATGATCGATGTGCAGTATGAGGACATGGAGCAGGACTGGCGCGCGACGATGGAGCGGGTTTATCGCTTCCTGGGTCTCGACATGGAACCGGCGGTGCCGGGGATGCAGCGCTATCTCGACCGTTCGGCACAGCTGAAGCGGAACCCGCATCGTTATAGCCTGGCCGAATTCGGCCTCGGCGAAGACGAAGTAAACGAACGCTTTGCCGACTATACCGAGACATTCGGCATCCCGGTCGAAAACCAGGCGCTGCCTTCGCGCCGGCGCGCCGCCAAATAGCAAGGGGTCGGGAACAATCCTCCCGACCCCGTGCGCCGTTCTACCAGATCAATAGGTAAAGGTGACCGTGGCGAAGACCTGCCGCGGATTGCCGTAGAAGGCCGTCAAGGTGCCTTCGGGGCCCAAGGTCGGAATGGGGAACCCGTTCGCGCCGTTGACTATCGCTCCCGTTCTCGGATCGGTGGCTACGAAGGTATAGCCGCTGGTCTTGTATTCCTTGTCGAACAGGTTCCTGCCGTAAATCCCCACGCTCCAGCGATCGTCCGGCGCGGTATAGACCACGCTGGCATCGAGCAGCGCGAAACCGTCCTGATCGAGGAAGGGGTTGGGAATCTCGAATTGGCTGGTCTTGCTGCGATAGGACAGCGTCGTTGCGAGATAGAGATCGCCTGTGCCCACCGGCGTGTCATAGCTGGCGGTGATGCTGCCGGTCAGTTCGGGCGTGTTCTGAACCACGCGGAATTCCGCAACCTCGGCCGGCGCATTGTTGATATTGGTGATGTATTCGTCATATTGCGCGTCGATATAGCCGAGCGATCCGGCAAGGCCGAACCCGCCGGGGAAGCGTGCATTGGCCTCTAGCTCGAGGCCCTTGAAGGTGGCCTTGCCCGCATTGGAGACGACGCCGCAGAAGGTCGTCACTCCCCCAACCTCACACGCAACCGAGCCCGGAATCTGAACGTCGGTGTAATCGGCATAGAAAGCCGCTGCGGCGATGTTCAGGATACCGATATTGCCCTTGTAGCCAATCTCGTAGCTGTCGACTTCTTCGGGCGCGAAACTCAAGAAGTCGGCGACTTCCTGGTCGGTCGGGCCTCCCGGCGTCGTGGTGGGCGCATTGAGGCCGACCCCGCGCGGATCGAAACCGCCGCCCTTGAAGCCTTTCGAATAGCTCGCATAAATATTGTGATCGGGCGTGGGCTTGAAGCTTATCGAGGCCCGGGGCGTAAATTTCTTGAACTCGCGGCTACCTGCGAAGTCGGTGCTCGGCCCGCCGAAAGGAACGCCGGCACCGCCGAAGACCGGTGAACCGCCGCCCAGATAGTTCTGGCGGAGGATTTCGGCGCTGCGTTCATCCCAGGTGTAGCGCCCCCCGACCGACAGGCTGAATTGCTCGTTCAGATCGTAGGTGAAATCGCCGAAGATCGCATAGGTTTCGGTATCCACATTGGCCTGAGTGAAGGCGGTAAACCCTGGGAAGGTGGTGAAAAGGCGTACATCGAACAGCGTGTCGGCCTTGGCGTCGAGATAATAGAAGCCGAGCAGCCCGCTGAACGGCCCGCCATCGTCCCACAGCAGCTGGAATTCCTGGCTTACCTGTTCGTTGAAATAGGCGCCGGGCACGTCGAGATCGACCGCGGGAAGCGCGTCGAAGTCGATCGGTGTGAAGCTGTCGTCCTTGCGCCAGGCGGAAATCGAACGGAGCGTCAGGGCATCGCCCAGCTCGACCTCGGCGTGCAGCGACACTCCGTAGGACTCGACGTCCTGTTCGGGGTCGTTGAGCCCGCCGCGCGTATCGAAGACATTGTCGAGCACCGGTGCTCCCGAGTTCAGGCCCGGGATCAGACGATGGCCGCCGCGCGGATTGCTCTTGTCCTTGGTGTAATCCCCCTGGACGCGGATGAAGACCGGCTCGCCATAGCCGCCGAGCTCGAGGCTTGCGCGGCCCGCCCAGATATCCTTGTTGTAATTCTCCAGACCGGTGGTGAGATTGTCACCGAAGCCGCCTCGCGAGAGTCGTGCGAACGAACCGCCGATACGGGCAAGGTCGCCGAGCGGGGTCGAAGCGGTGATGACGCCTTCCGCCTGGTCGTACGTGCCGTAGGTCGCGCGCACCTTGAGCGCGGTCTCCTGCGGCAGGCGCCGGGTCACGTATTTGACCGCACCGCCGATCGTGTTGCGGCCGTAGAGCGTGCCCTGCGGTCCGCGCAATACCTCGATCCGTTCGACGTCGTAAATGTCGAGCACCGCGGCTTGCGGGCGGTTAAGATAGACATCGTCGAGATAGATCCCGACGCCCTGCTCGAAGCCGGAAACTGGATCCTGCTGGCCGATACCGCGGATGAAGGCGGAAAGGGTGGAATTGGTCGCGCGGCTCGCTTCCAGCGTCACATTGGGCACGGTCTGGCCGACATCGGTAATGTCGAGCGCGCCGCGCTGCGACAGCTCTTCGCCGCTAAGGGCGCTGACGGCCACGGGCACGTCGAGCAAGCGTTCCTCGCGGCGCCGTGCGGTAACGATGATGATGTTGCCGTCGTCGGCCGGTGCTGCCTCGGCGATTGGATCGTCATCCGGCTGTGCCTGCGCCGGCGCGGCGATGAATGCCGTCGTAGCCGCACCGCACAGCAGGCTGGCGGCAAGAATCCTGATCGAACGCATTGCGGTTTCTCCCTCCCGAATTGTTATCTGCCTGAAGCAATACTGAAAGTTGAACCACCTTTCAAGTTTCTTGTTGCGCGGCAGGTCGGTTTTGGTAGGTTTGCGCAGTTTGCGGGGGGATCGACCAATGGCTGCGACGGACGTTTCAAGCGACAAGACGCCGCGGACGGAGCGGGGCAGACGGACGCTGCGCAAGCTGCTCGATGCGGCTGCTACCGAATTTGCCGAGAAGGGTTTTCACGAGGCTTCGATCAGCGGCATCACGCGCAGTGCCGGGGTAGCCCTGGGGACTTTCTACACCTATTTCGACAGCAAGGATGCAATCTTCCGCGCGCTGGTTTCGGACATGAGTGCGGGCGTGGGCAAAGCGGCGCGCGAGGCGATCGAACCCTCGATGGGCGCACTCGAGGTCGAACGGGCCGCGCTGCGCGCCTTTCTCGAATTCGCCGCCGAGCACAAGGAAATCTACCGCATCATCGACGAGGCGGAATTCGTCGATCCCGAGAGCTATCGTGCCCATTACGAAACCATCGGAGCGCGTATCGAGGAACGGTTGCGGGTTGGGGCCGAGGGTGGTGAATACCGTCCCGATCTCGGCCCGCCCGAGGCCTGGGCGTTGATGGGCATGAACGTATTTCTGGGGCTGCGTTACGTCATCTGGGCGCGCGAAGGCGACCCGGATTTTGCGGAGGTCGCGCGCCGCGCAAACGCATTTCTCGCCAGGGGAATAGCCGGAAGCAACGCATGACGGGCGGAACCGCAGGTGTGCGATGTCGTTGATCTCCCAAAGGAGAATTCGACATGATCGGCAAGGTAATCGGAGCATTCGTGGGCGATCGGATCGCCCGCAGGACCAGCGGCCTGGGCGGCGCCAGCGGAGCCGCGTTGGGTGTGATCGCGACCAGCGTGCTACGCCGGATGAGCGTTCCTGCAATGGTCGCGCTCGGCGTCGGCGGCTATGTCGCCAAGAAGGTCCTCGACAAGAAGCAGGCGGAAGGCCCGGAACAGACGCCATCCAAGACCTCCACCGCGCCCAAGACGGACAACGGCAGGAAGGCCGCCTGAGCGTTCCGGCATAAGGCGAACAAAGGCCGCCTCGTCAGGGGCGGTCTTGGTCGTTCCGGATCGGAGGAGATGGTGGGCGCGGCAAGGATTGAACTTGCGACCCCACCTGTGTGAAAGATGGGTTTTAGGACTCATGCGGAAGCATGAGGACGAAAAATATACTTGAAAAACAGCATCTTTCGTCTATGGTCATCCTCAAGCGTGCGCATAAGTTTTTCATACTTTTTTCATACTTTTTCGATTTGCGACGCGGATGGAGGATGGCTTGCCGGACCTCAGCAAGATTGGATCGCGCGACAAATTGAAGCCGAGAGCAGACAAGGAGCCTTATTGGCAACGCCTCCAAGCTGGTTGGTATGTCGGGTATAGGCCTTCCAAGCTTGGGAGCCATGGAACCTGGTTTGCTCGCGCTTACGATGAGGATTTGCGGAAGTATCGCCGAAAGGCGCTCGGACGGTTTGGATCCCTGACTGGCAACGATGTATTTGCTGCGGCCAGAAAAGAAGCCGAGACGTTTGCGGAACTGGTCGAAAGCGGAGGTATCCAAGTTGAGAAGCTTGAGACCGTGGCAGACGCATGTCGAGCCTATTTGAGCGAAAAGCCAGGCTCAATCGCAGAGGGCGTGTTTCGCCGCCATGTTTTCGGCGATCCACTCGCGCGGATCAAGCTTTCGAAGCTTCGGAGACGACACCTTCGCGACTGGCGAAAACGCCTGGAAGATGCTCCCGCATTGATCAGTCGGAGCAAGAAGGGCGACAAACGAGTCAAAGCCCGTTCGGCTGCCACGATCAACCGAGACATGGTGCCGCTTCGCGCTGCGCTTTGGCGAATTCTACCTCCAGGCGCACCGAAGACGGACGCGGCGTGGCAAGAGGCGTTGAAGCCCATCAAAGGTGCCGATAGGAGACGGGACCTCTATCTGGACAGGCAAGAACGTCGTCGGCTGCTTTCCGAGCTCGACACCGACATAGAGCCATTTGTGCGCGCACTATGTTTGCTTCCGCTTCGGCCGGGTGCGTTGGCTGCGCTCAATGTGAGCAATTTTGAGAAACGGACGAGAACACTTACAATCGGGTCCGACAAGAACGGCGTGCCCCGCCAGATATCGGTGCCGGAAAGCATCGCGAGCTTCTTGAGCGAGCAGTCCAAAAGCAAACTGCCTTCTGCATGGTTGTTTACTCGCAGCGACGGCATCCCATGGTCGAAAGATATGTGGAAGGGTCCGATCAAGAAGGCTGTGGTGGCATCTGAGCTGCCTGCGCAAACATCAGCATACACTTTGCGCCACAGCGTGATTACCGACTTGGTTCGCGGTGGCCTTCCCATTCTCACGGTTGCGCAAATGGCGGATACTAGTGTCGCTATGATCGAACGCCACTATGGGCATCTTGTTCGAAACGACGCTGAGGAGGCCTTAGCGCAACTTGTGCTTTGATTGCCAAGCGACTCTCGACTAGCAGGCACTCAACCACTCTACCCGCAGCCGATCAAGGCCGACGACGACACCCTCTGCGGTGACTTCAAACCCGAAATCATCAATCGACGGCTCAAAGTCCTCGAGAACCCAGTGATCCCCCTGCATCGATTACGATGGCGGCTCCTCGAGGGAGGTGCTCAAGTCGGCCGCTAATCCTTTTCCGATTCGTATTCATGATCTGCTGTATGCCATCCATCGCTCAATAACGCTCTTCACATATCCAGGTGTTTCCCGATTTTTCGGTATTCCGCCGGCTTGCGACACGGCGCCGGGTCCAGCGTTGTAGGCAGCCAGCGCGAGATGGATCGCACCGAAGCGCTCTAGCATCTGCTTCAGATACCGCGCGCCGCCATCGATGTTCTGAGCCGGATCGTGGCGATTGCTGACACCAAGTTCTCTTGCCGTTCCCGGCATGAGTTGAGCGAGCCCAGCGGCGCCAGCCGGACTGATCGCCATCGGGTTGAACCGCGATTCCTGCCAAATCAGGGCCTGAAGCAGTCGAGCTGGCAATTGGTATCGCGCTTCAGCTTGCCGGATGAGTGGCTCATACAAGGCTTCCTTGAAGCTTCTATCGATATAAGCCTTGCCGCCGTCTGGCTTGCCCAAGTAGATTGCAGTCGGGTTGAAAGCGCGCCCTTTGTCGGTTGTAGCCTCAACTGTGGCGAGGTCATGGTCGAAGACCTGAAACTCCTGCGCGCGCGCGGATCCCGAAATCGCAATCGCGAGCGCAGCGCAACCGCAGGCCACCAGAGACATTCGCATCGAATTACCTTTCACCTTGCCTCGATCCGCAAGAGAACATAAATAGAACGAATGGGTGTAGGAAAACGTTTTTTTGCAAGTTTATCCGAGAGGAGAGGGGTTCGTCTGGAGGGGGCAATTGTGAGGCGATGGAGCCGGTATGCCCGTTTCGAATTCAACCCTGTCACGTACCTCGCTTGAGGACACCGCCCGCAAGATCTGCGAAAGCCGAGGGGGCAAATGGTCCGGCACAAAGGGGATGGCCTGCTGCCCCGCGCATGATGACCGCACGCCGTCTCTGAGTGTGTCGCTCGGCCGACAGGCTATCCTCTTCCACTGTTTCGCGGGGTGCGATCAGCAGGGCGTACTGTCTGCATTGGCGCGTGAAGGTTTCGAGGCACCGGCGCTTTTTTCAGCTTCTATGACCACCAACGAACCCGAACCGACCAGCACCCGCAAACTCTCGGCGGTAGCGCTGAGGATCTGGCGCGATGCACAGCCACTGCGTGCCACTCCGGCAAAGGCTTATCTTGAGAGCCGCGGCATCCTCGCCGCATCTCCCGCGCTCCGCTTCCATCCACGAACGCCGCTTGGCCCGGAAGGACGGGCCCGCTTTTTGCCCGCGATGATTGCGGCGGTCAGCCTCGACGAGGGGCCGATCGCCATCCATCGCACGTTCCTTTCGGGCAATGCCAAGGCCGATTTCGACAAACCGAAGCGCGCGCTCGGCGCGCTCGGTGAAGCTGCTGTTCGTCTCTTCGCTCCAGTTTCCGGCAAGCTTGGCCTTGCCGAGGGGGTCGAGAGCGCGATGTCGGCCTATGCTCTCACCGGCATTCCCGTGTGGGCGACCCTGGGCAATGAGCGCTTCGGTCTCGTGAGCGTGCCCGAGAGCGTGACCGAGCTTCACCTTTTCGTCGATCACGATGCTGGCGGTGAGCTGGCCGCGTCGCGTGGCCTAGCCGCTTATGCCCGCGATGGACGGACGATCCAGGTTCGCAAGCCTTCCTCGCGCGACACCGACTGGAACGACGAACTCACAGCATGGCTGCGCCGCAAAACGGCCCGGTAGAGGAGAGAGGGCTTCTCGAATTTCTGATCCGGCAGAGGGTGTGTCCCGATGCCCTCATCAGGAGGACGAATCGCCATGTTTCAATCAGACCTGTTTCCCGCCGGCGAGCAACAGTCGTCAGTGCCATTGGCTTACGCCGTCGGCGCCGGGATTGCCGAGCTTCTCGCTTCGGGACGTCACCTTTCCCGCGCCGATATCGCCGGCCTGTTCGCCGAGGAAACCGGCGTCATGGACTGGGGAAGCGCCTGGACCATCGATGACTACAACAACGCGGTCGAGATCGGCGCACTGCTCTGGCTGCGAGAGTCCTCACGGATCGATCTGGCGACGAACGTGCACGAAGCCGAAGCGCGGTTCGACTGGCTCAAAGCAGCCTTACCGCCCCGGCATGTTCGCAGCGAGGCACAGGTCGAGCTCCAGCAGTTCTCGACCCCGCCAATGCTGACCTGGCTGATGGCAGGGGCCGCAGCTATCTCTGCGCACGACACGCTGCTCGAACCGTCCGCCGGCAATGGTGCGCTTGCCCTATGGGGCAGCGTCCGGAAGGCCTCGCTGCTCCTCAACGAGATCGATCCGGCCAGACGAGACAGCCTAGGCCACATCTTCGCTGCGGCCCCGATCACCGCGCATGACGGGGAACTGATCGCCGACCTGCTTCGCGGCCCTGTTCCGTCGGCCGTGCTGATGAACCCGCCGTTCGCTCACAGCCACGAACGCGGCAAGGATGGTGAGACGGCGCAGCGCCACCTGCGCAGTGCAATCCGGGCGTCAGCCGCTGGGGCGAGGATAGTCGCGATCATGCCCGAAGGCTTCGACGCTTCAACCTTCGCCAAGGAACAGGACGAAGCATCGCTCCTGCTCAATGTCCGCTTGCAGCAGATGTTTCGCCGGACAGGAACGGGGATCGCTGTTCGCCTGGTTGTGTTCGACAAGACGCCGACTGCGTCCTCGCCTGCGATCACCGGAGATACTGCCGACCTCATCTCGCTCCACGAGCTTATCACTGCGCTTCCGCCACGCGTACAGACCTCCGCCAACATCCATCGCCTGCCGCTCGGTAAGCCAGTGCGCCTCGTTGGCAAGACTTCGGCCCAAAGCGCGCCGGTTCGGCCGATGGCGCCGTTCGCCGCGACACCAGCAGCCACGGCGAATGCGATCGACCTTGCCTATTCGGTCTTCGCCGACCCCGCGCCTGTGCCCGAACAGGCAGGCATCTACCTGCCTTACCGGCCCAGCCGCATCGCCTTCGAAGATGCGCCGGTGCATCCCACCCCGCTCGTGGAATCGGTCGCCATGGGTTCGGTCGCAGCACCGCAGCCCGATGTTTGCCCGCGTCTCCCCGCAAATTGGCAGGCCAATGGCCTCTTGTCCGAAGCGCAATGCGAGACACTGGTCTACGCTGCCCAGGCATTCGCACACGACCTCCCGGGTCAATTCAAGGTCAGCCAGGAAGGCACCTCGCTTGAGCTTGCCAACGACGGCCACGCCTACCGCCAAGGCTTCTTCCTCGGCGACGGGACAGGAGCGGGAAAGGGACGACAGATCGCCGCGGTCATCATGGACCGCTGGCTCGCCGGCGAGCGTCGCCATATCTGGATCACCAAGAACGAGGCGCTGCTCGAAGATGCACGCCGCGACTGGGAAGCACTTGGTGGGCTGCCGCTCGACATCCAGCCGCTCTCCCGCTGGAAACTCGGCCAGCCCGTAACGACGTCCGAAGGCATTCTCTTCGTCACCTATCCGACGCTGCGCTCGGGCCGCGCCGAGGATACGCGGCTCGACCAGATCTTTGCCTGGGCGGGCGAGGATTTCGACGGCGTGATCGCCTTCGACGAAGCCCATGCGATGGCTAATGCGCTCGGGGGCTCTTCAACCCGCGGCAAGGTCAAGGGCTCCGAACAGGGTATGGCGGGCCTCAGGCTGCAGAACCATCTCCCGCGCGCCCGCGTGCTCTACGCGTCTGCCACTGGCGCTTCGGATATCGCCAACCTCGGTTACACTTCCCGCCTCGGCCTTTGGGGACCCGAGACCGCTTTTCCGACCCACGAGGCATTCATGACCGAGATCCGCGCTGGCGGCGTCGCGGCGATGGAGCTCGTCGCCCGTGATCTCAAGGCCCAGGGTCTCTATCTTGCCCGTGCGCTTTCCTTCGCCGGGGTCGAGTACGAGATCCTCGAACACAGCCTGACCGAAGCGCAGGTGCGGATCTACGATGCCTATGCCGATGCCTGGGCGATCATTCACCGCAACCTCGAAGCTGCGCTCGAAGCAACCCGCGTGGTCGACGAGGACAGCGGCGATACGCTCAATGGGAACGCCAAGGCAGCAGCACTCTCGATCTTCGAGGGCACCAAACAGCGCTTCTTTGCCCAGCTCCTGCTTTCGATGAAACTGCCGAGCCTGATCCCCGCGATGGAGGCGGCACTTGGTGAAGACCATTCGGTTGTCGTGCAGCTCGTGTCGACAGCCGAGGCCATGCTCGACCGACGCCTTGCCGACCTTAGCTTGGAAGAACGCGAAGCGCTCGATATCGATCTGTCCCCGCGTGAATACGTCATCGACTATCTTACCAAGAGCTTCCCGGTGCGCCTGATGCAGGTCTTCGCCGACGAGGACGGCAATCTTCGCTCCGAGGCGATGAGCGACGC
>NZ_LNBY01000005.1 GCF_001542855.1 Erythrobacter sp. AP23
TCATCACTCATCGCCTCGGAGCGAAGATTTCCGTCCTCGTCGGCGAAGACCTGCATCAATCGCACCGGAAAGCTCTTCGCAAGATAGTCGATGACATATTCACGCGGTGAGAGATCGATATCGAGCGCTTCGCGTTCTTCCACGGTAAGGTCGGCAAGGCGCCGGTCGAGCATGGCCTCGGCGGTCGAGACCAGCTGCACGACAACCGAATACTCTTCGCCAAGCGCCGCGTTCATCGCGGGGATCAGACTTGGCAGTTTCATCGAAAGCAGGAGCTGGGCAAAGAAGCGTTGCTTGGTACCCTCGAAGATCGACAGCGCTGCCGCTTTGGCGTTGCGATTGAGCGTATCGCCGCTGTCCTCGTCGACCACGCGGGTTGCTTCGAGCGCGGCTTCGAGGTTGCGGTGAATGATCGCCCAGGCATCGGCATAGGCATCGTAAATCCGCACCTGCGCTTCGGTCAGGCAGTGCTCGAGGATTTCGTACTCGACCCCGGCGAAGGACAGCGCACGGGCAAGGTAGAGCCCCTGTGCCTTGAGATCGCGGGCGACGAGCTCCATCGCCGCGACGCCGCCGGCGCGGATCTCGGTCATGAACGCCTCGTGGGTCGGAAAGGCGGTCTCGGGTCCCCAGAGGCCAAGCCGGGAAGTGTAACCGAGGTTGGCGATTTCCGAGGCACCTGTGGCAGACGCGTAGAGCACGCGGGCGCGCGGGAGATGGTTCTGCAGCCTGAGGCCCACTATCCCCTGTTCGGAGCCCTTGACCTTGCCGCGGGTCGATGAGCCCCCGAGGGCATTGGCCATGGCGTGGGCTTCGTCGAAGGCGATCAGGCCGTCGTAATGCTTACCCGCCCAGGCAAGGATCTGGTCGAGCCGCGTATCCTCGACGCGTCCCGAGCGCAGCGTCGGGTAGGTGACGAAGAGAATGCCTTCGGACATCGATACAAGGTGGCCGAGTTTCCAGCGCGAGAGCGGCTGGACATCGAGCGGCAGCCCGCCAAGCGCTTCCCAGTCGCGGCGTGCATCTTCGAGCAGCGCCTCGTTCTTGGTGATCCAGACATGCCGGCGCTCGCCTGCGAGCCAGCGGTCCATGATGACCGCGGCGATCTGCCGTCCCTTGCCCGCTCCGGTTCCGTCGCCGAGGAAGAAGCCTTGGCGGTAGGAGTGTCCGTCCTCGGAGAGTTCCAGCGAGGTGCCTTCCTGGCTAACCTTGAACTGACCCGGAAGATCGCGCGCAAATGCCTGGGTAGCGTAGACCAGTGTCTCGCATTGCGCTTCGGACAAGAGGCCATTGGCCTGCCAGCCTGCGGGAAGGCGCGGGCGAACGTCCGGCTGGGGCGCCGCGACCGAGCCCATGGCGACCGATTCCACGAGCGGGGTGGGATGAACCGGCGCGCCTTCGAACGTGATGCGACTGGGCCGGTAAGGTAGGTAGATGCCGGTCTGTTCGGGTACCGGCGCGGGGTCGGCCAAGACCGAATAGGCAAGATTGGTCGCATTCGCTTTAGCTGCTGGTGTCGCGGCGAACGGCGCCAGCGGCCGGACCGGCGCGCGATGGGTCGACGTCTTGCCCACGAGGCGCACTGGCTTGCCGACTGGCAGGCGATGAGTCCTGGCGGATGTCTGCGCACGGGGCGGAAGCGCAGTGACAAGCTCGTGGAGCGCGATCAGGTCGGCAGTATCTCCGTTGATTGCGGGAGAAGACGCAACCGGCGTCTTGCCGAACACGACCAGGCGAACGGCAATCCCCGTCCCTGCGCGGCGAAACATCTGCTGCAGCCGGACATCGAGGAACAGCGACGCTTCATCCTGTACCTTGGCGAAGGTGGAAGCGTCGAAGCCTTCAGGCATGATGGCGACAATCCTCGCCCCATTGGCAACGGCCCGGATCGCGCTGCGTAGGTGGCGCTGCGCCGTCTCGCCATCCTTGCCGCGTTCCTGGCTGCGGGCGAACGGCGGGTTCATCAAGACGACCGACGGAACAGGGCCGCGATGCAGGTCGGCCATCAGTTCTCCGTCATGTGCACTAATTGTGGCCGTGGGGAAGATATGGCCCAGCCCGTCTCGTCTGGCCGGATCGATCTCGTTGAGGGCCAACGAGGCGTTCTGGACGCTGCCCCAGAGCGCAAGGGCGCCATTGCCTGCGGACGGTTCGAGCAGCGTGTCTTGCGAAGAAACAGCTGCGGCCTTCGCCATCAGCCAGGCCAGCATCGGCGGGGTCGAGAACTGCTGGAGCTCGACCTGTGCTTCGCTGCGAACGTGCCGCGGCGGCAATGCAGCTTCGAGCCAGTCAAAACGTGCTTCTGCTTCGTGCATGCTTGTCGCCAGATCGATGCGCGAAGACTCTCGCAGCCAGAGCAGTGCGCCGATCTCGACCGCGTTGTTGTAGTCGTCGATCGTCCATGCACCTCCCCAGTCCAGAACACCGGTCTCTTCGGCGAACAGCCCGGAAATGCCGGCACGGGTAAGATGACGACCCGAGGTGAGAAGCGCGGCAATCCGGGCACCGATGGCGAAGGCCAGGGGCACTGCCGGCATCTGCTCGCCGGCGGGAAACAGGTCTGATTGAAACATGGCGATTCGTCCTCCTGATGAGGGCATCGGGACACGCCCTCTGCCGGATCAGGAATTCGAGAAGCTCTCTCTCCTCTACCGCGCCGCTTTGCGGCGCAGCCATGCTTTAAGTTCATCGTTCCAGTCGGTGTCGCGTGAGGATGGTTTGCGAACGTGGATCGTCCGCCCTTCGCGGGCATAAGCGGCCAGGCCACGCGACGCGGCCAGCTCGCCGCCAGCATCGTGATCGACGAAGAGGTGGAGTTCGGTCACGCTCTCGGGCACGCTCACGAGACCGAAACGCTCATTGCCCAGGGTCGCCCAGGCGGGGATGCCGGTAAGAGCATAGGCGGACATCGCGCTCTCGATCCCCTCGGCAAGGCCGAGCTTGCCGGAGGCCGGAGCGAAGAGGCGGACAGCAGCTTCGCCGAGCGCGCCGAGCGCGCGCTTCGGTTTGTCGAAGTCGGCCTTGGAGTTGCCCGAAAGGAATGTGCGATGGATGGCGATCGGTCCCTCGTCGAGACTGACCGCCGCAATCATGGCCGGCAAAAAGCGGGTGCGACCCTTCGGGCCAAGCGGCGTTTGGGGATGAAAGCGGAGGGCCGGAGATGCGGCGAGGATGCCGCGGCTCTCAAGATATGCCTTTGCCGGACTGGCACGCAGTGGCTGTGCGTCGCGCCAGATCCTCAGCGCTGCCGCCGAGGGTTTGCTCGTTATGGTCGGCTCGGGACCGTTGATAGTCGCAGAACCTGAGAAGAGCGAGGTTGCGTCGACACCTTCACTCGCCAGAGCAGCCAGCACGCTCTGCTGATCACATCCCGCAAAACAATGGAAAAGGATCGCTTTTTGGCCGAGCGACACACCGAGTGACGGCGTACGGTCGTCATGCGCAGGGCAGCAGGCCATGCCCTTTGTGCCGGACCATTTGCCGCCCCGGTTTTCACAGATGCGGCGGGCGGCTTCTTCCAAAGAGCTTATCTTGGTGGAATATCGGTGGGACATGGCACATCGCGATCCTTTCGGCTCGCTCACAAAGGCCCTCCTCCCCTCCAGCCCTTCTGTGTTGTAAGAACAGGTCGGAGGGGATTCACGTCTGCACTGCGAGCCCGTCGATTTGAGCGTCACATCGACATCGCCGCTCACCCGCGAGGTCTACCGATTATTCGTAGTGACTTCTCACTAGCGCCATTGATCCTTATCGCTGCCCCACGACCTGGTCAGTTTAGATCATGCGACACGTTACCTAATCGAAAATTCCGGTCCGATCTTTCCTTTTGCAAATCGCGTCGTGCCTTCGGAAGGTAGTCCCGCCAAGTCCGTCGATGAGTGATATGGCTGATTTTGCCGGGCTTGCTCATTCCCGCCATCGCGGCAACCGGCATTCTGCCATGGCCGGGTTGATCATTTTCACGAGCGAATAATGTCTTCGCGCGTTCGATTTCCTCGTCTGAATAATGCATTCGATGCTCCATCGGGTTGGACCTGCGAGAGCGTTCGAACGAAATTCGGCGAACCCTCTGCAGGGTCCGCCGGTTAACCTCCAACTGGAGGACGGGACCTCGGAATTCTTCCGAAGCTGTCGGCTTGTGCCGACATGCGTGACGTTTGCGATATAGTCGCTGAGACAATTCGCGCAACTGCACAGCGACTTTTGAAGTACGATGGTCAAGCCGCGGCCTAGCGACCGCTCACCAGCGCCTCTCCACTCAGTCATGGTCATTGTAAGCCTCGTGCAGGAGGCGGTGAAGCATCTTCCTTCGGTAAATCTGCTTCAAGCGAAAGAGCACAAAAACATGACATATCATTTCTATTTGCGGAATTTCGCATGATATGTCATATATCGGGCCATGCCCCGTTCGTCTCGAGCTGCTAGCGGACTACCGCCCCAGAGCCAACGTGCGATTACACGGCTAGGTAAGGATATCGCCCTTGCTCGCCGCCGGAGAAAACTTCCCCAGCGTTTAATGGCCGAGCGCATGATCGTCTCGGTTCAAACGCTGCAAC
Organism: Erythrobacter sp. AP23; assembly: GCF_001542855.1. Taxonomy (GTDB): domain Bacteria; phylum Pseudomonadota; class Alphaproteobacteria; order Sphingomonadales; family Sphingomonadaceae; genus Qipengyuania. The sequence goes on from NZ_LNBY01000005.1 coordinate 4,557, forward strand.
GCCTCGAAGCGGGAGATCCTACCGTGGGCCTCGCGGTTCTGGCGAGCGCCCTGCATGTCCTGGGGATGACACAGCGCCTTGCCGAGCTGGTAACCCCAGACAGTGACCGGGCTGGCATCAGCGAGGATTTGTCCCGCCTGCCCCAGAAGACCCACGCTGTCAGCGACGATGATCTGGATTTCTAGCAAGCCGTGACGACCATCCGCACCTATGTCTTCGTGCATCTTGAGGAGGGGCCTGTTCCGGCAGGCCTTCTCACGATGACCGACGAACCGCGCAACCAGTTTGCTACCTTCGCTTACGGGCGGCGTTATCTGGAACGCGCTGACCGTATTGCGGTCGATCCTGTAGCTCTGCCGTTGCACGAAGCTGGAACTTCTCGAACATTCAGGACGGAAGAAGGCTTTGCCGTGTTCGGTGGCATTCGGGATGCTGCTCCTGACGGCTGGGGCCAATACCTAATGTACAAGGCGATGGGCGATCGCTTGCCGAGCGAAATCGATCTCATTCTGGCCTCGGGCGAACATCGCGTGGGTGCGCTCGCCTTTGGGCCGACGTCCGCCCAGCCTGAGAGAATTACACCATGGGGGGACGGCCCTGCTCCGGGCGAAGAGTTCACGCTCGCAGAGTTAGCAGAAGCCGCCGAACGAGCGCAGCATGTCGACGAACTCGACGAGAACTTGAGGGCGTTGCTAGCCGCCGGGTCATCTCTGGGCGGCGCCCGGCCGAAGGCTGCTACAAAAATCGGCGACAAACCCTGGATCGCGAAATTTCAGAAGCGGGGAGACAGCTTCCCCGAATGCCGGGTCGAACTGGCGACAATGCGGCTTGCCAGCGAATGTGGTCTCGATGTGCCGCCACTCGACTTCCGCTGTGTCCTTGATCGTGACATCTATCTGATCGAGCGGTTCGATCGGATTCCTCACGGCAACTGGCTGGAACGCAGGCCCTTTGCTTCGGGGCTCACAATGCTCGGGGCGCATGAGAGCGAGGTCAGCAGCTTCAGCTATGCCGATCTCGCAGGAGCGATCCGGCAATTCGGAACCGAAGTACGCCAGGATCTGCACGAATTATTTCGTCGCATGCTGTTCAATATCCTCGTCACCAATGATGATGATCACCTACGTAATCATGGCTTCCTGTTCGATGGTGAGGGATGGCGGCTTTCGCCGCTTTACGATGTAGTGCCGAAGCCTCAGCTGGGACTGGAGCGCCGGCTCGTCCTCGGCGTCGGGCCGGAAGGCCGCGCTGCAACGATCGAGAACGCTCTCGCCGGTGCCGCGGTCTTCGACCTCAGCCATGATGACGCGAACGCAATCGCCGAAGACATGAGCAGAATCGTAGCGACACGGTGGGAACACCTATTCACAAAAGCAGGGATAAGCGCGGCTGATCGCAAGCGTTTCGCCACCTGCTTCCGGTTGGCAGCACCTGTGTCATGATCGCAAACGCAGAAATCCGTTCATGGGGGCGCGTGCTTGCCTAATTTGGCATGGTGATTACCCGGTGATTGCTAGCCGAGAAAATGGGGATCAAAAAATGCCGATTTGTGATTGTATATCAGTCTATTATGATAGTATGACCACT
>NZ_LNBY01000006.1 GCF_001542855.1 Erythrobacter sp. AP23
AAGGTGTGGTACTTCAGGTTTCGGCGCAGATAGCAAGAGGCCGCCCGGTCGCCCGGGCGGCCTCGCCTTATTCGTCTATGACCGGCGTGCGGATCAGAAACGCAGGCCGAGGCCGGCGACGACTTGATCGGTCGAGACATCGCCGACATCGCCGCCCACGGAGCTATAGTTCGAGCGGCGATATTCGAGCCGGCCTTCGAGCGGTCCGGGGAGCTGGACCTGGAGGCCGCCGCCGAAGCGCATGCCATCGGCATTCTCTTCCAGCTCGCCGAGCGAACCGGCGCTGGTGAAGGCACGCGTGTCGAGCGCGGTGTAGCCGACCTTGCCATAGGCGGCGATGCCCGGGGTCAGCGCGAAACCCGCGCGGGCGCCGATGTAATACTGGCCATCGGCATCGAGCCCGTCGCGCGCGCCGGCGAAGCTGCCGGGGAATTCGGTCGAACCGCCGCTGGTCGACAGCTCGCCCTCGACACCGACGAAGGCGCTGCCGAGCGAGAGGTCATATCCCGCGTTGATCCCGTAAACTGCCGAATCCGCATCGGCGGTAACGCTGCCGTCGCTCGATTCGACGTCGAGTCCTTCGAAACCGGCGAGCGCGCCGACATAGAAGCCGCCGGGTGCGGTGTTGCTGTCCTGCGCCATGGCCGGCGCGGCAGTCATGGCACTTGCGATTGCGACCAGTGCGATTGTCTTTTTCATTTCGATTCCTTTCGTGTGCGCTTGTCTGCACAGCGGCGCCGTTGGCGATCCGGCGCTTGCACGGCGATGAACCGGACGGCGCAAAGTGTAGGAAAAGCGATGGGCGGCCAAAAAAATCGACCGGGGGATCGCAGGTTACAGGGAACCCACCGAAGGCCGTGACGCTTCGATAGGAAACACGCGGAGGAAACAAGCATGGCTGGCAAGACGGTTTTCATCCTGGGCGCATCGCGCGGTATCGGGCTTGGCCTGGTGCGCGAATTTCTCGGTCGCGGCTGGCACGTCGTGGCGAGCGAACGGTCGAAGAGCGAAGACCTGCACGCGCTCGACTGCGAGGCGCTCGAAATCGTGACCTGCGATGTGACCCGGCCGGACAGCTATGGCGCGCTTGGCCTGGGTGACGCTACGCTCGACGCGATCGTCATCAATGCCGGGATTACCGGCGCCCGCCACCAGGACGCCTCGCAAGCAACTGCCGACGAGGTGGCCGAAGTGATGATGACCAATGCCTTCGGTCCAGCGCGCGCGGCAAAGGCTTTGCTGCCGAGCCTGAAGGACGGCGGCACGCTGGCGGTCATGTCCTCGCTGATGGGCTCGGTCGCCGACAGCTCGGGCGGCTACGAGCTCTACCGCACCAGCAAGGCGGCGCTGAACATGCTCGCCAAGGGCATTGCCGAACAGGATGCCGGCCCACGCGATATCTCCGTACTCTCGCTCCACCCCGGCTGGGTGCAGACCGACATGGGCGGACCCAATGCCAAACTGACCGTGGCAGAAAGCGTCGGCGGGCTGGCCGATGTGATCGAAGGCGCGGGCAGTGGCGGGTTCCGCTTCGTCGACTACGCAGGCAAGGACCTGCCCTTCTAGCCGAGGCACTCGCGCAGGGTGGCGATCAGCGCCTCGGTGTCGGCAGGAGTGTTGTAGAGATGCGGCGTGACCCTGATCGACGATCCGCGCTGCGAAACATGCACCTGCGCCTTAGCCAGCCTCTCGGTGAGGCCATCGGGCAGGCCGGCAGGACATTCGAGCGCAAGGAAATGCGGCGCGCGCATGCCAATCGGAGCCGATAAGAGCCCTAGCTTGGCGGCCTCGTCGGCGATCGTCTGAGTCGCTGCGGCCAAAGTGTCGGAAATCGCTTCGACGCCGAACTCGAGCAGGACATCCAGCGCTGCGCTCGCCCCCATCAGCAGTGGCGGATTGGATTTCTCGCCCATGTCGAAACGCCGCGCGCCCGGCTGATAGTCTTCGCGATAGTCGACCAGTCGGGCGAAATCCTCCGATCCGCCGCGGTTGATCCAGTTGTGCTCGATGGGAACGCCGTCGTGATGGCGCGCGGCGACGTACATCATGCCTACGCCGTAAGGCCCCAAAAGCCATTTGTAGCAGGCGGCGACCGCGAAATCGGGCTGTACCGCGGCGAAATCTATCGGCATGGCTCCGAGCGACTGGGTCAGGTCGAGTACCAGCGCCGCCCCAACCTCGCGGCATTTTGCGCCCACCGCGACGAGATCGACCATCCGGCCATCGGCCCAGTGATTGTGCGGCAGCGCGACGATCGCGGTGTCCGGGCCGATCGCATCGAGCACCGCCTCGCTCCAGCAGCTTTGCGACGGCCGCCGGACCGCCACCACTTCGCCGCCCTTCTCCTTCGCCAGTTCGCGCCAGGCATAGACGTTGGACGGAAACTGATCGGCCAGCGTGACGATCTGCTGGCCCTTGGCAAAAGGCAGGTTTCGCGCAGCGACGGCGAGCGCGTAACTCACCGAAGGCACGATCGCGATACAGTCCGCCTCGACCCCCGCCAGCCGCGCGGCGCGGCCGCGAAACTCCTCCGCGACGCTGAAGAAATCCGCAGCGCGAAACTGCCACGGCTGCTCCTTCAGCCGCGCCCCCTCGACCATCGCCGAGCTCACGTCCCGCGCAAGCGGCGCCATATAGGCGCAATTGAGGTAGTGCACGCCCTCGGGGATGGCGAAGCGGCTCCGCTGGGAGGGGATCACCGGTTCAGCCCACCACCCCCGCGCTGGCCAGCACCGCAAGCGTCAGCACATCGGGCGCGATGGCCGTCATCGGCGCGATCTGGACGGGCTTTTCCATGCCGATCATCATCGGGCCGACCGTGGTCTCGCCCGCCAGTTCGCGCAGCAGCTTGGCAGAGAGGTTGGCCGATTGCAGGCCCGGCATGACCAGCACGTTTGCCGGTCCCGACAGTCGGCTGAACGGATAGAGCTGCATCACCTTGGGATTGAGCGCGGCGTCGGGTGCCATTTCGCCTTCGTATTCGAAACCCGGCTCTTCGGCATCGAGGATCGCCACCGCGTCGCGGATATTGTCGAGCCACTGGCCGGAAGGATTGCCAAAGGTCGAGAAGGACAGGAAGGCGACCCGCGGTTCGTGCCCCATGCGCCGCGCCACGGCGGCGGTTTCCTTGGCGATATGCGCCAGCTGCTCGGCGGTGGGGCGCTCGTTGATCGTCGTATCGGCGAGGAACACGGTGGTGTTCTTGCCGATCATCATATGGACGCCGAAAGGCACCGCGCCGGGCGCCGGATCGAGCACGCGGGCGACTTCGCGCGCGGTCTGGCTGAAGGTACGGGTCAGCCCCGAAATCATCCCGTCGCCATGGCCGAGCGCGACCAGCAGGGCGGCGAAAACGTTGCGTTCCTGATTGACCATCCGGCCCACGTCGCGCTCGGTATAGCCGCGCCGCTGCAGCCGCTTGTAAAGGAAGTCGACCATCGCCGGCACCTTGTCCGACACGGCCGAGTTCTCGATGATCCAGTCGTCCGGATCGTCCACCGCCAGCTCGACCAGCTTCTCGCGCACCTTCTCGGTCCGCCCGACCAGGATCGGCTCGCCATAGCCGAAATCGCGGAACTGGATCGCGGCGCGCAGCGCGACATCCTCCTCCGCCTCGGCAAAGACCATCCGCTTGGGATTGGCCTTGGCCTGCTCGTAGATATTGGTCAGCGCCGCGGTGGTCGGGTTGAGCCTCACCTTCAGCGCAAGCCTATAAGCATCGAAATCCTCGATCGGTGCCTGGGCGACGCCCGTATCCATTGCCGCCTTGGCGACTGCGCTCGACACCACTTCCATCAAGCGTGGATCGAACGGCGCGGGGATGATGTAGTCTTCGCCGAACTGGTGGCTGACGCCATAGGCGGCGGCGACCTCGTCGGGCACGCGCTGGCGCGCCAGCTCGGCGATCGCGCGCGCAGCGGCGATTTTCATCTCTTCATTGATCGCGGTCGCCTGCACGTCGAGCGCGCCGCGGAAGATGAAGGGGAAGCCGAGGACGTTGTTGACCTGGTTGGGGTAATCGCTGCGGCCCGTGGCGATGATCGCGTCGGGGCGCACCGCCTTGGCATCCTCGGGCATGATCTCGGGCACCGGATTGGCCATGGCGAAGATGATCGGCTTGTCCGCCATATGCTCGACCCATTCGGGCTTGAGCGCGCCCGCCGCGGACAGGCCGAGGAAGATGTCCGCACCCTCGAGCGCCTCTTCCAGACTGGTGGCCGCGGTCTCGACCGCATGCGCGCTCTTCCACTGGTCGACATTGTCGCGGCCCGGCGTGATCGGCCCCGACCGGTCGCAGACGATCACGTTCTCGTGCGGCACGCCGATCGCCTTGATCAGCGCAGTGCAGGCGAGCGCACTGGCCCCCGCCCCGTTGACCACCATCCTGCAGTCCTTGAGTTCGCGCCCGGTCAGGTGGCAGGCGTTGATCAGGCCCGCAGCGGCGATGATCGCGGTGCCGTGCTGATCGTCGTGCATGACGGGAATGTTCATCCGCTCGCGCAGCGCCTGCTCGATGATGAAGCACTCGGGCGCGGCGATATCTTCCAGATTGATGCCGCCGAAGCTGGGCTCCATCAAAGCGACCGCCTCGATGAACTTCTCCGGGTCTTCCGTATCGAGTTCGAGATCGATCGAATCGACATCGGCGAAGCGCTTGAACAGCACCGCCTTGCCTTCCATCACCGGTTTCGACGCCAGCGCGCCGAGATTGCCAAGGCCGAGGATGGCCGTGCCGTTGGAAATGACCGCGACGAGGTTCGAACGCGCGGTGTAACGCGCCGCATCCTTGGGGTTTTCCGCGATTGCCTCCACCGGAGCCGCCACGCCGGGCGAATAGGCGAGGCTGAGGTCGCGCTGGCTCGCCATCGGCTTGCTCGCGATGATCTCGATCTTACCGGGACGGATCGTCTCGTGGTAGAACAGCGCCTCGCGGGTTGTGAATGCGGATTTCTCGTCGGGCATCGGCGTCCTCTTGTCTTGCGCTGCAGCCCCTAACCGCTCGGACCGCGAAGTCATAGGGGAAAGCAAGGGTGGGCCGACTCCCGAATCGCCGCCACGCTCGCTAGGCCCGATTCATGTCCGGCAAGCCCACCCCGATGATGCAGCAATATCTCGCATTGAAGCGCGAGGCGGGCGATGCGCTGCTGTTCTACCGCATGGGCGACTTTTTCGAGCTGTTCTTCGACGACGCGAAGGTGGCCGCGGGCGTGCTCGACATCGCGCTGACGACGCGCGGCGAGCATGATGGCGAACCGGTGCCCATGTGCGGCGTGCCGGTCCATTCCGCGGAGGGCTATCTCGCGCGGCTGATCAAGGGCGGTTGCCGCGTGGCCATCGCGGAGCAGACCGAGACGCCCGAACAAGCCAAGGAACGTGCCAAGCGCGAAGGCACGCCGGTATCGAAGGCGCTGGTCGCGCGCGATATCGTGCGCTTCGTCACCGCCGGGACGCTGACCGAGGAAGCACTGCTCGAACCACGCCGCGCGAACCTGCTGGTCGCCGTCGCCCCGGTGCGCGACGGTGTGGGCCTGGCCGCCTGCGACATCTCGACCGGGCGCATGGAGCTCGAGGAATGCGCCCCGCAGGCGCTCGATGCGGCGCTGGCCCGCATGAGCGCGAGCGAGGTGGTTGCGCCGGATGACTGGGACGCGGCGCCCGCCGAGGTGATCGCCCGCCCGCGTGCCGACTTCCGCAGCGAAGACGGCGAGGCACGGCTCAAAACCATACACGGTGTTGCGACGCTCGACGGGCTCGGCGCTTTCACGCGGCCGATGCTGGCCGCGGCGGCGGGGCTGATCGCCTATCTCGATCATGCCGGACGCGGCACGCTGCCCTTCCTGTTGCCGCCCGTCGCACGCGGATCGGGCGCGCATCTGGCAATGGATGCGGCCACGCGCGCCAGTCTCGAGATACTCGAAGCGCAAAGCGGCGGGCGCACGGGAAGCCTGATCGCCTGCGTCGATCGCTGCTCCACCGGCGCAGGGGCCCGCCAGCTGGCCGAGGACCTTTCCGCCCCGCTCGCCGAACGCAGCGCGATCGAGGAGCGGCTTGCCGGCGTCCAGCATTTCCATGCCGATCCGCTGCTGCGCGCCGACCTGCGCACCGTGCTGCGGCAGGCGCCCGACATCGGGCGCGCTCTCGGCAGGCTGGTGGCAGGGCGCGGCAGCCCGCGTGACCTTGGCCAGATTCGCGATGGGCTCGCCGAAGCGCGGCGAGTGCGCGACATGCTGGCCGCCAGCAGCGACCTGCCCCCGCTGCTGGCGCGGATGAGCGAAGCGCTCGGCGGGCATGCCGCGCTGGTCGATCACCTCGCCCGCGCGCTGGTCCCCTCGCCGCCGACCGAACGCAGTCAGGGCGGCTTCATTGCCAGCGGTTACGACCACTCGCTCGACGCACTGCGCGAGACCAGCGGCAATGCCCGCAAGGCGATCGCTGCGCTCGAAGCGAAGTATCGCGAGGAGACCGATACCGCATCGCTCAAGATCAAGCACAACAAGGTGCTCGGCTATTTCATCGAAGTGCCCGCCAAGCATGGCGACAAGCTGATGGCGGCCGAAAGCGGTTTCACCCATCGCCAGACCATGGCGGGCGCGGTGCGGTTCAATTCGGTCGGTCTGCACGAGGAGGCGACACGGATCGCCGAGGCCGGGGCGCATGCGCTGGCGGCGGAAGAGGCGCATTTCGAGCAGCTCGTGAGCGAAGTCGTCGCCGCGCGCGAGGCGATCGCGGCGACCGCCGCGGCGCTGGCGCGGATCGACGTATCCGCGGCGCTCGCCGAACGTGCCGCCGAGGGCGACTGGGCGCGCCCCGAAATGCTCGACGATCCGTGTCTCGAAGTCACCGGGGGTCGGCATCCGGTGGTCGAGCAGGCGCTGGCCAAGGCGGGCGAACGCTTCGTCGCCAACGATTGCGCGCTCGGACCCGACGATCGGCTGTGGCTGATCGGCGGCCCAAACATGGGCGGTAAATCGACGTTCCTGCGCCAGAATGCTCTAATCATGCTGCTCGCGCAGGCCGGCAGTTTCGTGCCCGCGACGACAGCGCGGATCGGCCTGGCGGACCGCCTGTTCAGCCGCGTTGGAGCGTCCGACAACCTCGCGCGCGGACGTTCGACCTTCATGGTCGAAATGGTCGAGACCGCCGCGATCCTGTCGCAGGCCACAGAGCGCAGCTTCGTCATTCTCGACGAGGTCGGCCGGGGCACGTCGACCTATGACGGGATGGCGCTCGCCTGGGCGGTGGTCGAAGCGGTGCATGAACAGCTCGGCTGCCGCTGCCTCTTCGCAACGCATTACCACGAACTCAGCCGCCTTGCCGACACTTGCGACGCGCTTTCGCTGCATCATGTCCGCGCGCGCGAATGGAAGGGCGATCTCGTCCTGCTGCACGAACTCGCCAGGGGCCCGGCGGATCGCAGCTACGGCCTGTCGGTCGCCAAGCTGGCAGGCGTCCCCGCGCCGGTAATCAAGCGCGCCAAAGCGGTGCTCGACAAGCTCGAAAAGGGCCGCGAGGCGACCGGCGGGCTCGCCGCGGGGCTGGGCGAACTGCCGTTGTTTGCTGTCACGGCGCAGATGCAGGAGGAAGAGGAGGACCCCCTCCGTAGCGCGATCGAGCAGCTCGATATCGATGCCCTCTCGCCACGCGAGGCGCTCGAGACGCTCTATACGCTCAAAGCGAAGGCCAGCGAAACCGAGGTTTAACCCTTCGCCGGCTAGATTACGCCCCGATGGATCACGAATTTTCCACCGGTTTGGCGAAGAAGCTGGCGATAGTCGCCATCTTCCTGGTGGCCGTTGCGCTGCTGGTCGGCGGAGAGGACAATCCCGGCGTCATCGGCCAGCTGGGCGACGTCCCTCCGGATGAGCGCCCCCCAGCGGCGGCCAGCCCCGTCTCGCAATCCCACCAGGTGCGAACGCCTCGGTCGCGGGAGGACGACCCATCGCTGTCCGCCTGGTATGCCGAAAGCGAGTCCGCCGGTCCTGCCGAGCCGCAGCCCTTTCAGCCCACCCCGATCGATCACAGCCATCTCGTCAACGACGCGCAGCCGATGATCGAAAGCGCGCCCGCACCGCCACCCGGCGCCGTCAGAATCGCGCCCGTGCCCGTCGAACGCGGCGAGTAGGCCCGGAACCGGGGCCAGCCCTCGGCCATTATTCGGGCATGGCGCAGGACGATCCTCCGGAGAAACCCGACAAATCGACGCAATGGGCGGAGTTTCGCACCGACCTCGCGGAAGACCGCAACATCATGGCGATGGAGCGGACCTTCGCGGGCTGGATGCGCACCGCCTTTGCCGCCATCGGCATCGGCCTGGGCTTCAGAGCGGTGTTCGGTGATTTCGAACCACCCTGGCTGGCCAAGGCCATTGCCACGGTGTTCATCGTCGGCGGTGGCTGGCTGGCGGTTACCGCCGAGCGCCGCGCATGCCGCACGCTGGAGCGGCTGGACTCGCATCAGTTCGAGGCGATTCCCCGGCCGAACTTCCGCGTGATGGCCTATGCCGTCGCCACCGGTGCGGCAGTGCTTACCGCCGGCCTGTGGATCCTGAACGACGGCTCGATCGACTGATCAGGTGCCATCGCCGCGCAGCCCGTCGGGTTTGCGCGCCTTGCCGTATTTGTCGACATTGTCGTCATGGTTCGGCTCGCCGGTATAGGCATCCATGTCGATGCGGCCCGAACTTTCCATGTCGCGCATATGGTCGATCGTATCCTGCGTGGAATCGCCCATCGGCCCCGAAGCATTGTCGCTCTTCTTGCTCTCGGTGGGGGAGGCGGTCTCGCTGGTCAGCTGCTGCGCTTGCTCGGCCACTTCCTGAGACTGGCTGCGGTGATCGTCCTGCTCGTCGTTATGCGTTTCCGGGGCGAGGCCCGACTGGCGCATCTCCTGGCTCTCGGGTTTGGAATTGCTCATCGAATGTCTCCTTTGGGAGAGAAACGGGGAGCATGGGGCGAGGGTTCCGTTGTTTTTGGCTGCGCCTTCGACATCCGTCGAAGGCTTGCTGTTCCATCCCGCTACCCCTCCCGAATTTGTTTGTTGCGTGCGGTAAGCGCGTCCGCGCTTACCTTGCGGCACCGGCCCACGCCCCCACCCGGCCACCCATAAGTTACCGTGCCGTGGGTGGCCGGGTGGGGCGTGGGCTGGTGCCGCCGCAGGCTGTCGACGGATGTCGGCAGCCACGCAGCAAACTAACGCGTCGGCACCGGCACCTCGCCCGAATAGTCGTAGAACCCGCGCCCCGTCTTGCGGCCGAGCCAGCCGGCCTCGACATATTTCACCAGCAGCGGCGCGGGGCGATATTTCGCGTCGCGGGTGGTCTTGTAGAGCACCATGATGATGTCGAGACAGGTGTCGAGCCCGACGAAATCGGCGAGCTGCAACGGGCCCATGGGATGGTTGAGACCAAGGCGGCAGCCCTTGTCGATATCCTCGATGTCGGCGGTCGACTGGCCGAGGACGAAAACCGCCTCGTTGATCATCGGCAGCAGGATGCGGTTGACGACGAAGCCGGGCTCGTCTTGCGAGAGCACCACTTCCTTGCCCAGGCTTTCGGCAAAATCCGTCGTGCGTTCGGTGGTCGTCTGCGCGGTGGCGAGGCCCGGGATGACCTCGATCAGCTTCATCACCGGCACGGGATTGAAGAAGTGCAGCCCGATGAACCGCGCCGGGTCGGGAGAGTAATTGGCCATGCGGGTGATCGGGATCGAGCTGGTGTTCGAAGCCATGATCGCATCGGGCGCGAGCATTTCTCCGGCCTTCTCGAAGATCGCCTGCTTGATCGCTTCCTTCTCGGTCGCAGCCTCGATGATCAGGCCCGCATCCTTCATCGGCGCATAGTCGCCGACGGGCGTGATGCGCTTGAGCGTCGCTTCGGCATCGGCGATCTCGATCTTGCCCTTGCCCACCAGCTTGCCGAGCGCCTTGTCGATTCCCGCATGCGCCTTCTCGGCGACGTCGAGGCTGACATCGGCCAACAGCACCTCCATGCCTTGCGCGGCCACGGTCTGCGCAATGCCCGAGCCCATCTGCCCAGCACCGATAATGGCGACCGTATCGTTCATCGAGATTTCCCTTCGCAAGTGCAGCAAAGTGCGCGGTCTAGCGAAGGCTCGGGCCTCTGGCTACAAGCGGATCAGCGATTGGCGCCCGGTATCCACTTCACGTCGGCCCGCCCGTCTTCATTGGCCACCCGGGCCAACACGAAGAGATAGTCCGACAGCCGGTTGATATAGGCCAGCGCCTGCGGGTTGGTTCGCGCCTGCGCGGCCATGGCGGTCATCGCGCGTTCGGCGCGGCGCGTGGCGGCGCGGGCGGCATGGAGCCGCGCAGCTGCCTCGCTCCCCCCGGGAAGGACGAAGCTGGATAGCGGTTCGAGCCGGGCATTGGCGGCATCGATCGCGGTCTCGAGCCATTCGACCTGAGCGGCCACGACCCTCAAGACCATGTCCGAAGGCGCGAAATCGTCGTCTTCGGCAGCCGGTGTCGCCAAATCGGCGCCGAGGTCGAACAGATCGTTCTGGATGCGGTACAGCGGCTCGGCATATTCGCCATCCGCCAACGCCACTACAGCAAACCCGAGCGCGGAATTCGCCTCGTCCACCGCGCCGATCGCTTCCATCCGCGCATCGTGTTTGGACAGACGCGAACCGTCGACCAAACCGGTGGTCCCGTCATCGCCGGTGCGCGTGTAGATCTTGGTAAGCTTGACCACGCGGCGCTGGGATCAGTTCGCGATGGCGAGGATCACCGCGACCACGACCACCGCGAGCGCCTGATACTTGATGCGCGCGAACATCATCTTGTTCTGCATCAGCTGCATGTCGCTCGCGTCGGTCTGTTCGCCGCTCTCGAGATCGATCTTGGTGCTCTTCATGAAAGCGACGATCCCGCGGATCAGCGAAGCGACCACCAGGACCATGAGGATGACGAGGAGGATGGTGAGGAAGGTTGTCATGGCCAAGGATTTAGGCGCTCAGCAGTGAAATACCAGCCGGAAAACGGTGCAAGCGCAGTTGCTCCGCAAGCAACAGTCCATCCTCTCCGTCCCTGCGCCGATCGGCCAGCCCAAAGCCCAGAGCACCCGATCCGCGGCGCTTGGCGAGCTTCTGTCCGCTCTCATCGAGCAGCAGGGCATGGTGATGCCAGCGTGGGACGGGCAAGCCGAGCAGCGCCTGCAGCAGCCGGTGTATATGCGTCGCTGGGAATAGGTCCTGCCCGCGCGTCACCAGCGTTACCGCATCGGCCGCATCGTCGAGCGTAGCCGCAAGGTGGTAGCTCGCCGGCGCGTCCTTGCGCACGATCACCACATCGCCCGCCTCGCGCGGATCGGCGATCTGCTGTCCGGCCAGTTCATCTTCCCAGGTCAGTTCGCCTGCATCGGCCATCGCCCGGTCGAGATCGAGCCGCAATGCGGCCGGCTTTTCCGGATCGAGCAACCGCCCCTTGCAGGTCCCGGGATAGATCGCGCCCTGCGACCCCAGGCGCGGCTCCATCGCCTCGATCTCCGCGCGCGTGCAGGTACAGGGGTAAAGGTAGCCGCGTTCGAGCAATCCGCGTGCGGCCTCTTCGTAACTCGCCAGCCGGGTCGACTGCGCGGGAACCTCCTCCCATTCGAGCCCCAGCCATTCGAGATCGCGGCGGAATTCGTCCGCCAGCTCGGAGCGCGAGCGGGGGCCGTCGATATCCTCGATCCGCAGCAGGAAGCGCCCGCCCGCTTCGCGCGCCAGATCATGCGCGACGATCGCCGAATAGGCGTGCCCCAGATGGAGCGGCCCGTTGGGACTGGGGGCGAAACGGGTGACGGTCACGGGCTAAGGCTTGTGGGCATTTTGGTGGACAGGCTGTGGATAGCCTGTCTGTAACAGGCTTGACGCTTTTCCTTGCAAGTGCATTCTCGAAGCTATCGGGAGGGACGCACAGGTGTTCAAGGCCGAATTGCTGGAACGGGCCGCAAGGTTCCGGAATGCCGAGGAAGATCCGACGCGCAATCTGCAGTCGTGCCCCTCGCTCGTCCTCAATGCCGACTATACCCCGCTGTCCTATTACCCGCTGAGCCTGTGGCCCTGGCAGACCGCGATCAAGGCCATCTTCCTCGAGCGGGTCGACGTGATCGCCACCTACGACCGCGAGGTGCATTCTCCCAGCCTCGACATGAAGATCCCCAGCGTGATCGCGCTCAAGCAATATGTGAAGCCGAGCGAATTTCCCGCCTTCACGCGCTTCAACGTCTTCCTGCGCGACCGCTTCAGCTGCCAGTTCTGCGGCGCCATGAACAACCTCACCTTCGACCACGTCGTCCCCCGCCGCCTAGGCGGCAAGACCACGTGGGAGAACATCGCCACCGCCTGCGCGCCCTGCAACATGAAGAAGGGCGGACGTACGCCCAAGCAGGCCGGGATGCAGCTTTACACGAAGCCGATCCGCCCGACGCATTGGCAGCTGCAACAGCACGGCAAGCAGTTCCCGCCGAACTACTTGCACGAAACCTGGCGCGACTGGCTCTATTGGGACATCGAGCTGGAAGCGTGATCCGTTCAGCTCTGCGGCCATGAAGCTGAAAGATGGACCGCCTGTTACACTGTCCAGGAGCTAAAAAGCCCGAGGGTACGCGTGCCGTGTTCCGGCACGGTACAGAGTGGGCGGAGGAGCATTGCATCCGGCCGAAATGGCATGGATCGGGTGCTGTAGGACAGCTTTTCCGGAATACCCGCTAACGACCTGATTGCAGCTATAAACTCCGAGCATCGAGCACGCCAAAAGCGGACGCAGTTTGCGCTGGCTTGTTGTGTCCTAAATTGGAAGCGGACATGAGCGGTTAGGATCTTCTCCTAAATTCGAACCGGCAGGTCCGGCCACCATGTGCTTGTGTGGGAGGGCGGTGAAAGCTTACATTGCTGGAGAGCGCATCAATCCAAATCCGGTCCCAGTCACAAAACAAATCCAGCAAGAGTGTTGCGTCGTGCCGCTTAAGGAAGCTGCTGTAGCCGCACGTATGCACTTCTGAGACGAAGCCTTCTTCGATTTCGACGTACTCGATCTCGAAGCTTGGACCGAAAGCGCTGGCCCCACGCTCTTTGGTGTATCGCCGAAGCGCTTCAAACTCATCTCTCGAGAAGAATGAGAGCAAGCGCATCATGATCCTCAGGCTCCTTTTCCAGAGCGAACTCATTGGGACCGCAACCTTTGCTTTGGCCTCCTCTGGATCAAGATGTTGCCGCATCCAAACCCGGTGCGCACTAACTACACAAGCGCCAATTATCAAATGACCTTGAGTGACTCTGTCAGTGGAGAACAGGCACTCGGACGTCATGACAGCCTCTACTGACTCATCGAAATCCGCTCGTAGGGGTTTGGGGAGACTTTTGCGAAAATGGCTAACGGTCAGCCGGTCGGCTGATGTGACTGGATAAGGCAGGAAATCCACGCTGGCTCTCCGCGGACATAAGGATGCACTTATGCGGGTGTCCGACCCACAAAGTGAACCGCATCGCCCGAACAGCGACGCAGCCTCCTCCTCCATCCTCGGCCTTTTCAAACAGCGTCGGCACCCTCAATGGTAGGGGAGCCTCACTCACTGTTCAAGAGGGATCGGGGGCGTTCACCTATGCTGACCAATTTACGAAGCAAGCACCTGCATTCGATTAGAACAATGACACGCTAACCTCCGCAATGGTTTGTGAGCTGCCAGAATGGTTGCGACGAATGAGCGTCCTCTTTCGCTGTCTTCAGTTTCAGAAGCAGACATTCCACTTTCCACCCAAAAATCGGTCGTCAGGTAACCGCCGCCCGCTCGCGAAACTCCGCCTTCTGCCATTCGCCGCTCTCCAGCACCTCGGCCACGTGCCGCGCAGCCTCGGCCATGTCCGCGAAGCGCAGGTAGGCGGGGGCGAAGCCGAAGCGCAGGATGTCGGGATCGCGGAAGTCGCCGATCACGCCGCGGGCGATCAGCGCCTGGCAGATGGCGTAGGCCTCCTCGTGACGGAAGGAGAGCTGGCTGCCACGCGCGCCGGGGTCGGCCGGGCTGACGAAGTCGAGCGCGACGCCGCCTTCGGCGAGGCACTGGCGGAGAAACTCGGAGAGCGCCTTCGACTTGGCATAAAGCCGTTCGACGCCGATTTCGGCGATCAGATCGACGCCCACTTCCAGCGCCGCCAACCCGAGGATGCCCGGCGTGCCGCACAGCAGCCGCTCGATGCCGGGCGCGGCTTCGTAATCGTCCGAAAAGGCGAAGGGGGCCGCATGCCCCATCCAGCCGCTCAGCGGTTGCTCGGTCGCCGCCAGATGCCGGCCGGCGACGAAGGCATAAGCCGGCGCGCCGGGGCCACCATTGAGGTATTTGTACCCGCAACCGACCGCGAAATCGGCCTCGCAGGCGCCCAGGTCCACGGGCAACGCCCCGCCCGAATGCGACAGGTCCCACAAGACCAGCGCGCCCGCTTCGTGCGCGGCCTTCGTCAGCGCTTCCATGTCGAACAGTTCGCCGGTCTTGTAATGCGCATGGGTCAGCAGCAGCAGCGCGACATCACCGTCGAGCGCCTCGACCAGCTTGCCGCGCTCGGCCAGCCGCCGCTCGGCGAGGCCCTGGTTTTCGAGCCCTTCGATCATGTAGATGTCGGTCGGGAAATTGCCCGGCTCGCTCAGCACGATTTTGCGCCCGGGTCGCATCTTCAGTGCCGCCGAGATCAGCTTGAACAGGTTCACCGAAACGCTGTCGCAGGCAATCACCTCGTGCGGCTGCGCTCCGATCAGCGGCGCGATCTTCGCGCCGACCTTGGCGGGCAGGTCGATCCATCCGGCGCTGTTCCAGCTGCGAATGAGGTCGCGCCCCCATTCCTCGCGCACCACCTGCTCCAGCCGCGCGGGGGTCGCATTGGGCAGGCAGCCAAGCGAATTGCCGTCGAGGTAGATGACCCCCTCGGGAACTTCGAACCGCTCGCGAAACTGCGCCAGCGGATCGCCCGCATCGAGAACGCGCGCGCGCTCAAGCATCGCTCAGCTCCCGCAGGATCGCGCGGCACAATCCGGCATCGCCGCCGGCGATCTTCAGCGGCAGCGCAATCAGCTCGTAGCGCCCCTCCGGCACGCCATCGAGCACCAGCCCTTCGAGGATGCGCATGTCGTGGGAAAGCACCGCCTTGTGCGCGTCCATCGTCTTGCTGTCCTGCGGATCGACGCTGGGTGCATCGGTGCCGACCAGCTTCACGCCCTGCAATGCGAGCCATTCGATCGCCTCGGCATCGATCGCGGTGAAGGTGCTGTCCCACTCATCATGCGGGAAGCGTTCGAAAGTGCGGAACAGCACGCGATCGACGCTGTCGAGATGCGGCAAATCGCCGACCGAGATGCTGCCGCCGCTCACTGCGGTGGCATCGACCACCAGACACTCGCCGAGATAGGGATCTAGCGCGACGCTGGCGATATCGGGCGCAGTTGCCGAATAGTGGAGCGGCGCGTCGCCATGCGTGCCCGAATGAGTGCTCATCGTCATCCGCCCGACATTGACCGGCGAGCCATCCTCCATTGTCCACGTCCGCTCGAAGGCGAATTGCGTATCGCCCGGCCAGACCGGCAGGTCCGGACGAAGCGTCTGGGAGATATCCCAGATACGTCGCTGCGAACGCCAGGAACTCATGCTGCGGTCCTCACAGGGCGGTCCTCACGCTGAGCAATTCGGGGAAGAAGGCCGCCTTCAGCACGTCCGCGAGATAGGGCACGCCGGGCGTCCCGCCGGTGCCCTTCTTGAAGCCGATGATCCGCTCGACCGTCTTCAGATGGCCGAAGCGCCAGCGCTGGAAATGGTATTCGAGATCGACCAGCTTTTCGGCCAGCTCGTAGAGGTCCCAATGTTCCTTCGGCCGGTTGTAAATCTCCGCCCAGGCCGCCTCGACCTCGGGCGAATGCTCCCACTTGCCGACCGTGTCGCGCGCCAGCACATCCTCGGGAATGTCGAAACCGCGCCGGGACAGGAGCGCGATCGCCTCGGCGTAGATCGACTTTTTCGTCAGCTCCTCGCGCAGCGCCTCGGCCACTTCGGGGGTCGCCTCGTGCATGGTGATCATGTCCGGATTGCGCCCGCCGAGGAGGAATTCCATCATCCGGTATTGCGCGCTCTGGAACCCGCTCGATCCGCCCAGATGCGGGCGGATGGTCGAATAGTCGTGCGGGGTCATGGTGCTGAGCACGTCCCAGCTCTGGATCAGCTGCCCCTGCGCGCGCGCCACGCGGGCCAGCATCTTGAAGCTGGGCCGCAGCCGGTCCTGCCGGATGCACTCGCGTGCTTCGAACAATTCGTGCAGGCACAGCTTGAGCCACAGCTCGGAGGCCTGGTGGACGATGATGAACAGCATCTCGTCATGCGCGTCGGATGCCGGGTGCTGCGCCGCGAGGATGCGGTCGAGGTCGAGATAGCTCGAATAGGTAACATCGGATGCCATGGGCGAGAGCCCTAGCGCGCAATGGTCGCGGATGAAACTACCCCTCGATCACCTGCGTCTGCGGGTGATGCTTGTCGAGGTGCTTCTTCACGATCCGCAGGTTCTTGGTGTTCGAGCGATAGACCACGTCGAAGGCATCGCCCACGACGGGCACCGCACCCACGGCGGTATCGATCGCAACATTGCCCATCATGCGCCACAGTTTCCAGCGCGGCAGGCCCAGATTCTTGGCTTCCCATACGATATAGGCGGCCATGGCCGCGGTCACGATATCGCCGATCACGGGGACAAAACCGATGATGGTGTCGAGACCGATGGGGTATTTGGTGCCGGGCACCACCAGGCTGCGTTCGAGCAGGTGCTCCATCGCCTCGATCCGCTTGCGGATCGAGACCGGATCGGTGCCTGTCGGCAGCTCTATTCCCATCGGGCGAGGGCGGTTGGGATTGTCCATGATTGCTAAATGGGAGCGCGAGACAGCGGGAACAAGGGATGGATGTTCCAGGGGTTCTCGCTGAAGGCCTCGATATCCGCGCGCACCAGCGACCAGCGGATCGGCGCTCCGAGCGGGATGTAGAGATTTGCCGCAAGCAGCGAGCTTTCCGCCTCGTATAGATAGGAGGCCTCTTCCGTCCCGTCGCGCGCATCGAGCGCCAGCGACACGAGATAGTCCGCATCCTCGCTGCATTGCGTCGGCCGGATCTCGCAGTTGAACTGGTTGAGAAACCAGCGCGGCGAGGCGTAGCGCGCCACGCGATCGCGCAAGGACAGATCCGCCGCGTCCGCGCTCTCGACGCGCGTGGCGGAAACGCCGATCGCGGCGAAATCCTCGGCCAGCCCGTCGAACAGCAGGTCCGAACCGGGACCCGGGGGCAGGTAAATCGACACTTGCGGCTCCTGCCCGCTTCCCGCACGCCATTGGGCCACCCGCTGACGTGCCTCGCTGCGCCTTTGTTCGAGCGACAATGCAACCCAGCGCTCGCTTGGCGGTTCGCTATTGGTCGACAGGGCGACGGGCACGATCCGGGTCGAGGGGATCCAGCCGCCGATGTTGAATGGGGCCATCAGCTCGGCCCGGTCCACCGCCATGGCCAGCGCTTCGCGATTGGCGATCGTCTCGAGGAAACCGCCGGGCTTGCGCACGTCGAGCCCGAACAGGCCGACCGCCGCATCGAGCCTCACATTACCGCGCGAAAGCGGGCCGGTACTGGCCAGCGGCAAATTGGCCAACCGTCCGCCGAGCACGAGGTCGAAGGTCGCCTGAGAGAAGCCTTCCGTCGCCTGCTCGGCATCGGCTGCATGTACGCGTACCTGGCGCACGATGTCTTCCCAGCCGGGCTGTTCGGGCAATCCGCGCAATTCGGGTGCCAGCGGGGCAAGCACCGCCACTCCATCCTCTGTGTCGCGCGCCATCAGGCCGGCACTCTGCCCGGCCAGATCGATGCCGAGTTCGGGCTGCGCGAGCAATTGCAGGAAATCGGGCATCGGGCTGGTCAGCCGGATTTCGACGACGCGCCCGGTCATCGCCCGGATATCGCGGATCTTTGCGAGATCGAGGCCGAGCGAAGTGCCCCGCAACTGGCGCAGCCGGCGCTGCAATGCATCGCGCACCCCCTGCGCCGTCAGTCGCGTCCCGTCGGCCAGGTCGAATTCGTTGATGCGGAAGATGTAGCTGGACCCATCATCGGTGACGATCCAACGCTCGGCCACGCCGGGCACGACCTCACCGCGCGAATCGATCCGTACCAAGCCGGTGGAGAGCGCCGCGCGGATGTGCTGGCCTGCATAGCCCAGCCTCACCCCTTCGGCCACAAGCTCCTCGGGCTCGGCGATGAAGACGACATCGACGATCCCGTCATCGGCTCCCGCGCCGCAGGCGGCGAGCGAAGCGGACAGGAATGCGAGAAGCCAGCGGCGCATGGACGCCCGGTTAGCAGCCACGGTCGCCGGCGTCAGCCACGCAATTCAAAGGTTGCGGATGCGGCGCTCTTCTTCGGAGAATGTCGGCGTGGAAACCGCCGGTCGGGCGTAGCGCGGGGTTTCCGGGCTGGTGCCGATGGGTGCGCGCACGACCTTCGGGTCGATATCGCTTTCGAATGCGACCCCGAAGCGGTTGCCCTGCGTCCAGGCGACGCTTCCCCTGACGATACCGACATTGCGCAAATCGATGGCCAACCGGTCTCCGCGCGAAGCAACGATTTCGCTGCTCTCCGCCATCATCCCGCCAGCCGACAGGTTGCGCACCTTGACCCGCGTCGATTCGGACTGACCCTCGAAGGTCAGATCTGCGAAGAGAAACAGGCTGTCGCGAGCGACATGGCGCGTATCGACCGAGGACATGGCGTTAATCGTACCCTTGCGTGCTCAGTGCGGACCCAGCCCCGGACCGTTCCGGGACGGATTACACGCTAGGGTCGAGACCTAAACATTCGGTTATCGCGCGATCAATCGTCGCGCGAAATCTTCTCGCGCCGTTCATGCGCTTCCTGCGCCTCGACGGTCATGGTTGCGACAGGCCGGGCGATGAGCCGCTTCAGGCCGATCGGATCGCCGGTCACTTCGCACCAGCCATACTCGCCCTGGTCGATCCGGCGCAGGGCGGAATCGATCTTCGAGATCAGCTTGCGCTGGCGGTCCCGCGTGCGCAATTCGATCCCCCAGTCGGTTTCCGACGACGCGCGATCATTGAGATCGGGTTCACGAATTGGGCCGTCCTGCAACGACTGCAGCGTCTGCCCGGCCGCGTCGTGAATCGATTTCTTCCAATCGAGCAGCAGCATGCGGAAGTATTCCTGCTGCCGTTCGTTCATATATTCTTCGCTGTCGTCGGGTACGTACTCAGCACCGACCGCGGCGCGTG
Source organism: Erythrobacter sp. AP23 (assembly GCF_001542855.1). GTDB lineage: Bacteria > Pseudomonadota > Alphaproteobacteria > Sphingomonadales > Sphingomonadaceae > Qipengyuania. Next base: position 19,294 of record NZ_LNBY01000006.1, read on the forward strand.
CCTTGGCCAGCTTTTCCTTGTCGTTTGCCACAGAGGCCATTGAGGACCCTCTCAACTCGGTCGAATTCAGCCTTCGGACCACCGCCGACCCGCCGGCCCGGATTTTTCCGGTGCCCCGGATGACCCGTTGGGCGCGGCGTATAGGCAAGCACCCCCGGCCACACAAGCGCCAATCCGATGAGCCGTCGAATTGTGCGTTTTTCGGGGCGAGAGCGCCTTTGATCGGGCCCGGCAGAAAGAAATACCGCACCGCGTTAACCACTTCTTGACCATAATTTTGGCAATTCTTGATCGTCCGGCAATCGATGCCGGTCCTTCAGGGGGAATGACGATGCAGCTTACCGGTATCGAAGGTGGCAACGGCACGATCATCCAGGGCGAGGAAGCCGCGGCCTTGGTCGCCCGGTGCCTCGCGGCATACGAACGCGGCAGCGTCGACGCACTCTACGACCTCGGCGTCGCGTTTTCGACCGGCAGCCACGGCACGGTCTGCGACATGATAGAGGCACACAAATGGTTCAACATTGCCGCCTCGAAGGGGCATGAGGAAGCCAGCTGGTGCCGCGCCGACGTTTCGGACGAAATGACCGCGCGCGAAATCGCCGAAGCGCAGCGCCGCGCGCGCAAATGGCTCGCCGACGGAAGCCGCCGAGCCGCCTAGGCCTTCTTGAACGGCGTGCGGGTCGCGAGATAATTGCAATCGGCGTCCACGCCCGCGCGTTCGCGTTCGAGGAAATCGGCCACCGCTTGGCGAAACCCGCGATCGGCGAACCAATGTGCCGAGACGGTTTCGACCGGTTCGTATCCGCGCGCGAGCTTGTGCCCCCCTTGCGCGCCGGCTTCCACCCGCGAGAGGCCCAGTTCGATCGCCGCGTCGATCGCCTGATAGTAGCATAGCTCGAAATGCAGGAAGCGCACGTCGCGCGTGCAGCCCCAATACCGACCGTAAAGGGCATCGCGACCGATGAAGTTGAGCGCACCGGCGATCGGTTCGCCCTCCTGTAACGCCAGCACCAGCAGGATCTTTTCCCCCATCCGCTCGCCCAGCAGGTCGAAGGCTTCGCGCGTCAGATAGGGTGTGCCCCATTTGCGCGCGCCGGTATCCTGGTAGAACCGCCAGAAGGCATCCCAGTGTTCGGGGCGAATGTCGTCGCCCCGCAGCCGCGCGATATCGACCTGGCTTTGCGCCGCGGCGCGTTCCTTGCGCAGGTCCTTGCGCTTGCGCGAGGCGAGCGTGGCGAGGAACGCGTCGAAATCGGCGAAGCCGCGATTGTGCCAGTGGAACTGGATATCGCTGCGCAGCATCCACCCGGCCCGCTGGAACAGCGTCCTCTGTTCCGGTTCGATAAAGGTCGCATGCGCCGAGGAGAACCCGTTCTGCAGGCACAATTGCTCGGCGGCAGCCAGCAGCGGCGCGGCATAGGCCTCGTCCGAGACGAGCAGGCGCGGCCTGGTCGCCGGCGTGAAGGGCGCGGCGATCTGGAGCTTGGGGTAATAGCTGCCCCCGGCGCGCTCATAGGCATCGGCCCAACTATGGTCGAAGACGTATTCGCCCTGGCTGTGCCCCTTGAGATAGGCAGGCATGGCGGCGACCAGCGGCCCGTCTTCGGCACTGATGACCAGCGGCGCCGGCTGCCAGCCGGTCCCCGCCCCGACGCTGCCCGAATCCTCCAGCGCAGTGAGGAATTCGTGGGAGACGAAAGGGTTGTCGGAGCCGGCGAGCGCGTTCCATTCGGCGCGGTCGAATGCACCGACCGAACCGCCGACGCGCGCAGCGAGCCCCCCGTCGCTCATGGCACGCCCGCCCCTTCGGCGATCGGCGCATCGGCGTGGAGCAAGGCGTGTCGCAGAAGATCCGGCGTATCCACCGTCCAGGTCAGCACCGGCATGCCAGCCGTGCGCAGCGAGGCGACCATCGGATTGGGCAAGGCCGCGACATGATAGGCGATGAATTCGGGCCGCGCGAGCCAGAGCGCCAGATGCCGCTGCCACGGCTTCTGCGTCATGCCCATATGATCCTCGCGCATGACGAGGCCATGCACGGTGCGCGGCGAATGCTTGCGGAACCAGCGCGCGACACGCGGGTCGAAGCTCATCACCGCATGGCGCCCTTCATATCCGGCCAGCGCATCGCGCACGGCGACGCAGCTTTCCTCGATATCGTATCTGCGGCGCGACTTGATCTCGACCAGGATCGGCACCCTGCCCTCGACCAGCGCCAGCAGATCGTCGAGTCGTGCCAGCATGTGCTCGCTGTCGAGATAGGCGATCCGCGCCAGTTCCTCGGCCGAATAACACGCGGTCGGACCGGTCACGCCGGTAAGCCGTTCCAGCTCCCAGTCGTGCATGAGCATCGCAGCGTGATCGCGGCTGCGCTGGATATCGCATTCCACGCCCATGCCGCGCTCGACCGCCCCTGCAAAGGCGGCAAGCGAGTTTTCCGGAGCATGCTCGTCATGCAGCCCGCGATGGGCAAAGGTCCAGTCGCGCAGCCAGCCGACCCGCGCGGAATCGGGCGGGGCTACGAAGAGGCGATCAAGCCTTGAGAGCAACGATCGCATCGACCTCGACCGCGGCATTGAGCGGGAGGACCGGCACCCCCACCGCGCTGCGCGCGTGTTTCCCGGGATCGCCAAACACCTCGACCATCAGGTCGGAGGCGCCATTGATGACCTTCGGCTGATCGAAGAAATCGGGGATCGACGCGACGAAACCGCCGAGTTTGACCATATGCGCCACGCGTTCGATCAGCCCTGCCGCTTCGAGCTGGGACAGGATCATCAATCCGCAGGCACGCGCCGCGGCGACACCCCGATCGAGCGCGACGTCCTCGCCGAGTTTGCCGGTCACCAGCTTGCCGTCGATAAAGGGAAGCTGGCCCGACACATAGGCGGTGTGGCCATCGACCACGACGGGCTGATAGCTGGCGACGGGCGCCGCTGCCGCGGGCAGCGTGATGCCATGCGCGCGAAGACGGTCGTGAATGCTCATGCAGGTTCCTTCTCGATTTCGCCCAGCAGCCACGGCAGCGCTTCGTCCCAACGATCGATCCGCGCATCGGCATGGCCCGATGTGTGCGCGCAATCGATATGCGGGGCGAGCAGCGGTTCGCCGCAGAGGTGGAGCGTGGTGATCTGGCCAACGGTCTCGCGCGCCGAACGGTGATGCTGCGCGAGATCGTCGATGAAGATGGCTTTCGAGGGGCTGTATTCCTCGAGGATCGCCTGCAGCGCCGGCCCCTTGGGTCCCTGGTTGGTGAAGACCCGCGCATCGAGCCCGTGATCGAGCAATTGCGCGCGGCGCATTTCCTGGCGTTTATCGACCAGATTGGTGAGGATCACGACATCGGCGTGTTCGCGCAGGGCGGTAATCCCCTCGATGGCGCCGCCAATAGGTGTCTGGCGGTGCATTTCCGTGTCGAAGAAACCGCCGAGCTTCGACCAGATTTCCTCGGGCGCGAGGATTTCGCCACTGTCCTGCCAGCGCAGCGCCTTCGAAAAATCGCGACCCTCCATGCGGAATTCGACGCCCTGCGTTTCGGCCAGCCAGTCACGGAAGGGCGAGACCATGTGCAGCAGCACTTCGTCGCAATCGGAAACGATCAGCGGACGGCTCATGCGGACAGCTCCCGTGCGGCGGCGACGAGCGTTTCCGGCGTGGTGTCCAGCGCATCGGCGGCCAGCACCAGGTCGGGTTCGTGATTGGCGAGGAATTCGAGCACTGCAGATTGAACGCCGCGATCGGTCAGACCGTTCCGCAATCGGTCGGGCGTCAGGCCGGTCAGCGACAGCAGACGTTCGGCGCGCTTGTCATCGGCCAGAGCCCAGCCGAGCGCTTCCAGCGCCAGAACGTCGGGCGACCGTGTTTCCTGCTGGGTTGGTTCGCGAATAATTGTCAGCGCTCCCGCTTTTGCATAAGGCGCCCTCACACTGCGTGGAGGCATGGGCCAAGTGGCAAACAGAATCCTCGTTGTCGAGGACAACGATCTCAATCGTAAGCTGTTCTGTGACGTGCTGAAGGCAAACGGCCACGAAGTGGTGCCCGTGTCCGACGGGCAGAACGTGCTGCCCACCGCGAAGCGATTCGCGCCCGATCTCGTCATTATGGATATCCAGCTGCCCAATGTCAGCGGGATCGACCTGATCGCCCAGCTCAAGGCGGACAGCGCGCTGGCAGAGGTGCCGGTGCTGGCGGTGACCGCCTATGCCGGCAAGGGGGACGAGGAGCGCATCCGCGATGCGGGGGCGGCGGATTATCTTGCCAAGCCGGTATCGATCGGCCCCTTCATGGCCGCCGTGCGGGCGTTGTTGCCGGGGTAATCGGTCGAGAGGTCGTTTCGAGTTCTCGGAGTCTTTGTTGGGTGCGGTAAGCGCGTCCGCGCTTACCTTGCGGCACCGGCCCACGCCCCCACCCGGCCACCCATAAGATACCGTGCCGTGGGTGGCCGGGTGGGGGCGTG
>NZ_LNBY01000007.1 GCF_001542855.1 Erythrobacter sp. AP23
AATAGCTGACTGTCTGCTACTGCGGCAGAAAGCTCGCAAAACCGCCATCTCGTTAAAGACGCCGATGCGACTGCCTGCTGGGCGCTGTCACGCCCTGCGTGAGGCGCCGACAGGAATCGCCACGCTCGACTTCACCTATCATTCACGCCCCATTCTTGCTCATGCGAATTATTCGCATTTACAGAACGGCTCTCTATGGCTATTCGCGCCAACGAATTTAGAGACCTGGAGCCCGCAGTGAAATTTGCCTTCCCGTCCGTTGCGCTCGTGTGCGCCCTATCATCGCCAGCCTTTGCGCAGGGAGTATTGAACGATGAACAGCCAGACGGCGAAATCACGGTTACTGGCGAGCGCGCGCCGCGAACGATTGTCGAAACTTCGTCGAGCGTCACTGTCACCACTCAGGAGGACCTTGATCGGTTCGCAGGCGCTGACACGCTTGCACGTATTCTCGAGCAGACCGCCAATGTCTCCCCGACCGGTGACGATAACGAGGGCCCGTCGATCCGTGGCGTCGATTCGAGCGGCATCCTGACCAGTGTGGAAGCCTTTTTCGGCGGTTCGCAGCCCCGCACCACGGTGCAAGTTGACGGGCGCCAGCTCAGCTTTAACGAATTTGTCTTCGCAGGTGCCTCGGCCTGGGACATCGAACGCGTCGAGGTCTTTCGTGGCCCGCAGACCACTACGCAGGGTCGCAACGCGATTGCTGGTGCTATCTTCGTTGAGACCGCCGACCCGAACCATGACGAGTTCGAAGGTCGTGTTCGCGGGATTTTCGGGGGCCGTGATGAGCGACAGCTTTCCGGGGTTGTGAGCGGACCGATCGGCAGCGGCGACCTCGCCTATCGGCTGTCGGGCGATTACCGCGAAGAGGAAAGCTTCGTTACTCCCGTGGGCGTGACCGACTACGGTGTGGACCTGCGCAAGGTCGAGAGCCTGAATTTGCGCGGCAAACTCGGCTATGAGCCAGCAAGCCTTCCCGGCTTCAAGGCCCTCCTCACTCTCAATCACACCGATACGCAGCGCCCACAGACCGAGAGCGTCGATGCGCCTTTCTTTGATCGCGAGCGCAACAATCCGGGCTTCTCGGTCTTCACCACGAATGGAGAGGCGGGTATCCTCGACCTTTCTTACGATAATGGGCGCGGCGCGGTGATCTCGAACGTGACCACACTCTCCCGCAGCGACGTGAGGCGCCTGGCCCCGACCGGCACCGGCAATGCCGAGATTCGGGCTGACGACTTCAGCAACGAGTTCACGGCCCGCTTCGGCGATGCGCAATCGCCGGTCAGCGCGCTGTTCGGGTCCTATTTCTCGCAGACCGACAGCGAAGATTCGCTCGACCTGAGTGGTTTCGGCCTGGGTGTGGGTGACTTCCGCGAGGAACGTAAGAGCTTCGGTGTTTTCGGCGAGCTGACCGTGTCGCCCTTCGACCGGTTCCTTCTCACCGGTGGCCTGCGCTATCAGTGGGACGCTCAGGATCGTGACGGCGGTTTCGCGGGCGTGATTCCGATCGATTTCGATCAGAGCTTCGATGCCGTGCTGCCACGCGCCGAGCTGGCTTACGATCTCACCGACGACGTGCGGATCGGCATGATGGCCGAGAAGGGTTTCAATCCCGGCGGCTTCACCTTCAATTTCGACACTTTCGCGACCGAAACCTTCGCGCCAGAATACGTCTGGAACTACGAGGCCTTCGCCAAAGCGCGCGTTGCTGGCGGCCGCTTGCTGCTGACCGGGAACGTCTTCTACAGCGATTTCGAGGACTATCAGGTTGCGAGCTTGACCGAGCTCGGCCCCGGTTTCTTCGCCAACACCTTCAGCAATGTCGCGGAGGCTCGAGCATTCGGAGCGGAATTCGGCGCGCGTTACGAAGCTTCGGACACCCTGTTCCTCGATTTCGGCCTCGGCCTGCTCGATACCAAATTCGGTTCCGACAGCTCTTCCGGTGCCATCCTCGACGGAAACGAGTTCGAGCGTGCGCCGACGATCACGGCCACCGGGGGTATTGCCTGGCAGCCGCTACCTGGGCTCGAACTCAGCGGCTTCGCCCGCTACAGCGACGGTTATGCCAGCGATGCGGCGAACGTCGCCACGAATATCGTCGAGGACTACGTCGTCGCAGACGTGCAGGCCAGCTACACGATCGGGCCAGTGCGTGTCTTCGCCTATGCGACCAATGTGTTCGGTAATGATTACGAGCTGTCGATCTTCAGCGATGGCAACCTGGCGAATATCGGCGATCCCCGCCGAGTGAGTGCGGGCGTTGAATTCGCTTTCTGATCAGATCCAGCCCCCGCCGGGTAAGGCGCGTCGTGCGGAGCGCGGCCCTGTCCGACGGTGGATCGCCGATCTGCATGCGTGGATCGGGGCATTCGTCGGTCTGTTTGTAATCCTGGTCGGATCGACGGGGATCGCGCTCGGCTTCGCCTACGAACTCATGCGCGCCGAAACTGGCGGTTTTGACGTCACCGGACTGTCAACCAATGACGTTCCCCGCATCGAGCAAATGATCGCACGCGCCCAAGACGCAGCCGGACCTGAATTCATCCCGCTCGGCTATGTTGGCCCCCACGGCGAGATCGTTAACCCCGCGCCAATGATCTACGGCCTCAGCGCCGCACCGGAGGCCGGTGGCGAGGAGCAGGTGATCACCTTCGATCCAGCCACCGGAGAGGCGACCGGGAGTTTCCTGCTTCACGACACCTGGACCCACTGGCTTATCGACCTGCATTACGAATTACTCGCGGGCGAGATCGGGGTCGCCTTTATGGCGGCAATCGCGTTGCTGGTTGCTCTGCTCGCCTTGGCGGGCTTGGTCCTGTGGTGGCCGGTGGCACGATCGGCGTTAGCCAAGCCCTTCAGTTTCAGCTGGCGTGGCAATTACGTGCGCAAGTCCTTCTCGCTGCACAGCCTCGTCGGCTTCTGGCTAGCGCTACCTATCCTCCTGTGGGGCATTTCAGGCGCCTACTGGAACCAGCCGGAATGGTTCCCTGCCGCCATCTCGCCGCAACTCGAAGGCCCTGACGAAACGACCACCGCTTGGCTGAACGAATCCGATTGCAACGACGCGATCACCCCGGAGACGGCGATGTCGAGTGCGCTGGCGGCAGTTCCGCGATCGTCGGTGGTCGAGATGCATTTTGCAGCGCCGTGGCAGCCCTATCATGCGGTTCAGCTCGATGCTCGCGGGGCCGACCAACTGGATGGCGATACGCGTGCCTGGGTCTCGGCTACTTGCTCCGATCGCGTGGTGGTCGAACAACTTCGGGGCGCAGAGGCAACAGGGCCATTGCTCAAGGCACTACACAGCGGTCGGATTTTCGGAGCATTTCGTCAGCTCGTAATCGCGTTGGTCGGGCTTTCCTTCATCACGATCGGTGTAACCGGCCTGATCCTGTGGTGGCGCAGGATCGCTCCCCAGAGGCGACAGGTCAGAAACTGATGAGGGTTACAGGTGGTCGGCGACCAGACGGTCAACGAATGCCACTGAGCTCAGAGCGAAACGGCAGCTTTCCCTCCCCCTCTGACGTTCGGGGCTTGCTCGAACGCCGCGAAAGCGGCCATCACGGGTATCTGACGGCTTTGACCGGTTTCGGGAGCCGTGGGCGACCGAGTTAACGACCAGGATGAGGGCGCGAAGCGGACGTGAGTAAGTCCGAAATTTCTTGCTCTTCGGCAGATATTGTTGTACTATAACAACAACTTAACTAAATTGCGAGAATTCCATGACCCAGCCGGCAAAGGTGCTGGCACCCGCTGACGTGCGTCGCCTGTGTGCGAAGGCGCGGAAAGGGCGCCACTCTACACGAGACCACCTCATCGTCCTGCTTAGCTTCAAAGCCGGGCTTCGTGCAGCAGAAATCGCAGGCCTCTCCTGGCCAATGGTTTTGACCGCAAAGTCACACATTGCTGCATCTATCACGGTCGCCAACTCTATAGGTAAGAACGGTCGGGGCCGCATTTTGCCCATGCACCCCGACCTTAAACTTGCGCTCGAAGTTCATCACCGAGCGGAAGGCCGTCCGAATGAGGGACCCATAGTCCGATCTTCTAGAGGCGCGCACATGCGACCCAGAAGTATCGTAAACTGGTTCACAGCGATCTATGCAGAGCTAGGGTTCATTGGCTGCTCTTCACATTCGGGCAGACGCACGTTCATCACGACGGCAGCCAGGCTCGTCAGCAAAACGGGTGGTTCACTGCGTGATGTCCAAGAGCTCGCTGGCCACAGCGCGCTCACAACGACTGAGCGTTATATCGAAGGCGACAGGGATGCGCAGCGTAAGCTCGTGCGGATGCTGTGATCACGCTGGAGCGGTTCAGACTGCTCGAAGCCGCTATCAGGGCGCGCGGCTACGGACCCACGATTGAATGGACCGAGAGCCTCGCGCCTCCCGAGGACCCGGAGGACTTCGCACAGCAAACGATCTACGTGATTTGCAACTCTGGCATGGCCAACACGGTTGCCACGGTGATCTACGATCGCTGCATGGACGCGCTCCGGAGTGGCCGCAGCGTGACTGACGTTTTTCGTCACCCAGGCAAGTCGCTAGCCATTGATACGATCTGGCGCGAACGTGAGCGGCATTTCGCTGACTACATGGCTGCAGGGGACAAGGTATTCGCGCTTCGCACTTTGCCATGGATTGGCGACATTACGGCGCTGCACTTGGCCAAAAACTTCGGGGCGGACGTAGCAAAACCGGATGTGCATATAGAGCGCTTGGCACGCGCCGAAAGCACGTCGACCGAAAAGCTTTGCGCGAGGCTATCGGCAGCATCGGGCTATCGAGCGGCAACAGTCGATACGATTTTGTGGCGAGCTTGCGCGATCAGAGTGCTCAACTCTGCCGAGTACGAAATCGCAGGCTGGGATGAGGCGTACTCGCCTGAGAGACCAGCCTCGTAGAACCTTCGCCATAGTGGCGATGGCATTAGCGCAGTAGCCCTCCGTCGGCGGCGGCTCCGCCAATTCCAATATCGATGAAGAAAGGACACGGCCATGACAGGCAGTGAACAGGCGCGGTGCGCCTGCGATACCCCGCGCGCAGAGCAAATTGCGCGTCTCAACGACAGGCTACGCAAGCACGGCGCTGGAGGCGCGATCATGGTCACGCGAGGCGTCAGGATGATGGCTGGCTTCAAGCCAACGGAGTTGCTTGCCCAGCTTGCCGCATATGATGGCTTCGACGTCGACAATGACCCTCACGGCGAACGCGACTTCGGCGATGTCGAAGTTTGCGGGACCGGGCTCTTGTGGAAGATCGACTACTACTCCCGCGACATGAAGTTCGCTTCGCCTGATCCCGCCGATCCTGCGGTCACTGAGCGAATTCTGACGGTCATGCTTCCGGAAGAGTGGTGAGCAGACCGAGCGCGGCCGCAGTGAGCCGCGCTCACTTCGCGCATTCGAGGTCCCCTTCAGGAAATGGCGCAACACTGGGGCTTTCCCGCGTAGCGCCAGAACCTCGCCAGAGAGGCATTCTAATGACTAGATCCACTATCTTGACGACGCGGCGGCTGCGCGTGCGACACTGGCTGTCCGCTGACGTCGATCCTTACGACGAGTACTGCAACACTGACGAAGTCATGGAATACCTCGATGGCCCTAGCACTAAGCGGGAAATCCGGCGCGAAGTAGCGTGGTACCAAAAGCATCAGGCGCAGCACGGTCACACGTTTTGGGTGGTCGAGCGAAAACGGGATCGAGCACTGCTAGGCTTTTGCGGCATCATCAGAGTTTGGGAGCGGCAAAGCCCTCTTCATGGGGAGCTTGAAATAGGCTGGCGGATCAGGGCTGATAAATGGCGTCACGGCTATGCATTTGAAGCGGCCAGCGCCGTGATCGATTGGGCCGAGTGGCAGTTGCCAGATGAGGTGGTGTATGCCCGCATCCATCAAGACAACGCGGCCAGCCACGGTTTGGCGCGAAAGTTGGGAATGCGAAGGGCTAGGGCTATGGAGGCTAGGCGGGGCGCTGAGGAGCGTTCCCTCAGGATGTTCAGGTTGCGGCTGTAACAACGCGACATCCCCGCATCGCTGTGCTCGATCAAAAGCTAGGGCGCTAGCGTGTTCAGCTTACATCCTGACCCTCGATAGAAATTGAGCTTGAGATGTATTGAGGGACGTTCCCTGGGGCCAAGAAGGCCCCAGGGAATCAACCGCTAGTTGAAAGTCTGCCAGCGCTTGTCATGCTCGGCTCGGGAGTCCTTCCAAAGGCTCCGGAACCAAGTTGCGCGTTTCGAGACATCCACCCTCTTTTGGTCGGGATGGGCGAGCTTCCGGGCCTCCCTGGTGCGACGCATAAGCGGGTCCCGGATGAATTTGCCGTCTTTCACGGCGAAAATGAAGTCCTGAAGATAGCTTTGGGAAAGCCCTTCAAGGAGACGGAGCTTTGCATCAGGCCGATAACCCTCGAGGGTCTTGCGGACCTTGAACGACCCGTTCGGTTGTTCGACCATATTAACCGCGTCGACCGGGTTCTTCGACAGGTAGTAGGCCCACCATGATGGATGGCCGCGGGCTTCTGTCAGCTCCTTTATTCGGATCGGGTCCAAGCCCAAAGTGCTAACCCAGTGAGACTGCTCCCCCAGGGTACCCTTGGCCGCTTTGAGGTCAAAGTCCTCTCCCGCCCACAGCAACGCGTGGACGTGAAATGGATATTCACCCTCTCGCTTGTCTGGTGGATTCAAAACAAAGACCGGCTCTACAATACCAATCCCACCGATAAGACCATGTTCGTCGCACAGCAGTCGTATCGTTTTGTCGCTCTTGCGAACGAGCCGCTTCAACCACAGCACGGGCTCTTTTTTTGACGCACGGAACTCATCGGACAACATCGTGAGAAAGAAGAAGCGTTGCTTCGGAAACTGCTGATGGTGTGAAGCAACGAGAGAGATAAGTTGCCGGCCCATCTCGGCCTTGGCTTCCATGTCGGAAGCCAACAGCTTGCCCGCGTAAGGCCGCAGGCCAAGCAGGGCTTCAAATTTCTTCTGCCTTTTGTTCGTTAGGTTTTGGGCTTCGATCGCATCCGTAATGCTCTCGCGATATGCCTTGGAATTCCTCTTAAGATATATCCGAGCGTCGCGAAGGGTCCGGGGTGCGTGGTTCTTTGAGGAAAATTTACTCATCGCGAAAATCCTCCATTCCGATCTGGGGCTCAAGATGCTCTGGAATGGCGGTAAAGAACTGACCAAAGATGCCCTCTACCGATCTCTCATTGGCTGAGTGTGTATTACATGAAGCCGCGGGGCTGGACCGGTCCACCTGCAGGGCGTCCGGAAAAGTTTTTCGATTGGTTTGTGTCATGGAAATTTTTCCCAAAGTGGATCGTGAAAACTGACCACGATCTGCGTCCGCTTAGGACGGAATTGTCCCTCACACGCGCCCTTTACAGTTTCGGTTCCTGACGATTTTTGCGCGAAGAAAGTTCGATGTTGAAAATATGCGCAGCCATACAATTATGTGTAGATGAGCAAAGATAAAGATTCGCTTCGACTCTGCGATTTCCAAGGCTGGAAGACCCGGATCCGCAAAGCGATTTTGGCTGGCCGACGAGCGGAACAAAAACTGGAGCCGCAAGCGCTCTTGCAAACTGAATGGGGTGCGACACGTTTTCATCTGTACCGCTACTATCGCGCGCTCGATGAAGCCGGGTTCTATGATGACCTAGTTGCGTTTGTGGGGCCACGTCGCGGGCCAAAAGGGGAGAGGGTGGGGCACCTCTTGAGGCTGATCAACAAACCCAAAGCACTTTGGAATGCCTCAACGACGTCCAGGATATCAAAGGAGCTGGAGCTCGCTTTGCAACACGATATCAATCCAAAGCTTGTCCTGGGATTCCTATCTGAAGTCGGCAATCAGCAGCGGATCATCAGGTGCTACGAAAAAGAGATACGGCCCGAAGCGGCCGAGCGGTACACATTAAAGTGGTGGCCCGTGAAATCTAAGCCAACCCAATCATGGTAAACTATCGAAATTTGACTGTTGACTGGCGTCAAGAGCCCGTTGATGTCCGCTTTGCGCCCTCATTGCAGACATTCAGGGAGGTTTTGAGATGCCCGAAAGCCGACCGTTCGCTTTGCCGGCCTGACACTCGCCGCCGATGATTTCTTTTAGGCGGTCAGCAGACCTCGGCAAATTGCAGTGCGATAGCGATGGTTCTGACTCATTTTCAATGAATGGGGCCGCAGTAGCCATGGTTAGATCAAGCCGAGAAATTCGGCAGCTGCTAGTGCCAGCAATAGGGAACCTGTGACCAATCGAGCGCTGCGCTCGTAGCTGCTCGCTGCGCGTGCCCCAATCTCAATGCCGATCTGAGTGAAGACGATTGAGAATGCTGCGATGGTCGTGGCCAGTGCAAGCGGTTCGATCTTGCCTAGGCCAATGCTGAAACCAACAAGCAAGTTGTCGACACTCAACGCTGTCGCGAGGGCCACAAGCCCCGTCCAACTGGCAATGGTGTCGATGTCGGATTCCTCGCCGAAGGTCGCGTCATTCGCGTTCCACAAAGCCCAGCCTCCAAGGCAAGCCAAAAGCAATGGACCTATCCAGGCGGCAGTTTCGGCGATGGCACCCGATGTCTTTCTGCCCAACCATAGGCCGGTCAATGGCACGAGGAATTCAAATACGCCAAAGGCAATCAGAATGCGCCAGCGACAACGCCTTGCCCCGATGGCACCCAACGCGAGTGCCGCGGCGAAATTGTTCGATGCGATGACGATGCCCAAGATCAGCAGATCGGTCGTCATCAGCGAGCAGCCGGTTCACCCCAGGTTTCAATATCCCCCTGGCGGGTCGCTGGCGGGAAAGCTTTCATCCAGATCCTCATCGGTCTCAGTCCACTCCCTTTGCGGTTTGTCCCGCATAGCTGAGGGCCCTGCGTCTCGGATATCCGTGTGGCTGTTATGCGGCTGATCTGGATCGAAAGCAGCGTTTCGCTGTGGGGATTTCTTCTTCTGCGCGTAGGTGATTGCTGCTGCACCTGCGATCAAAGCTATAATTGCGAATTTAGACATCAGCCCTCTCCGGCATGCGGTTCCGTTTCCAAGATATGCCAGACGCCAGCTTGGTCCCTTTGGACTTCGCCGAGGAATTCTCTGCCGCGATAGCGCTCGCGCCACAGCTTCACTGGGAACGGCGTCTCGTTCTCTTCGAGATAGCTCAATGCATGTGTCGGATTGTCGCCTTCGATCATCACTGTATCGACAGCTTCATCATCGAGGCTGTGAATCTCGAGTATGAGATTAGGCATGCGGCCTCCAGTCGGGGCCAAGCTTATGCGTATGGGAATCAGAAACCGGGGTGAGTTGGAGCTTGGCCCACTTGTTTTGGTCACCCGCGAGATTTCATTGTACCATGCAGGAGCGAAAGAAGCGAATTGCCGCCTGTGTGCTGGTCCAGAATGGCCATGATTCCGTCCTTTCGTTATCGAAAATAGAAAGGGAGTATGCGGCTGTTTAAAAGGAGAACGGGCGGCAATTCGCCGCCCGTTCGCCATGCTTTCTAGTAAGGAACGCCGTAAAAGCTGCGGACACCTACTGCGTAGTCGGCGCCGAACTGCGGCGGCCGTTCACTTTCGTAGGATGGCGCATCCTTCAGTCGGTCCTTGTCGATATCGACGACATAGCCGCGCAAACGGACGCTATAATCCAGACGGTCCCAAGGAATGGGATAGTGGTTTTTCCCGAGCCCGAGGACTCCGCCGAAGCTCAAAACAGCGTACTCCACACGGCCGGACCGTTTGCCGACCATGAAGTTCTCGATTTGCCCCAGTTTCTCACCACCCTCATTATAGACTGAGGTGCCTTCCACCTTGTCGGAGGCGATAAGAGCAGCTGTTTCGTCGTGTTCGACTTCGCCGTCACTTGGTCGTTCGAGTGTTGCGGTTTGATGGTTCATGGCTTTCTCCTTTCGAGGAGTCTGCTGGTTTGGAGTGAGGCGTGCTCTCACTCTATGGGCACTGCCTCTCCTCACCAACGGGGCGAGAAGACCGCTGTTCCAGAATTCATTCGGTTCAAGCGTTTTCAGGCGCTCGCTCTCAATCGGCGCTTGCGGACTAGCCTGAAATTCGACCAATCGCTGCATTTGAATGTCGCAAAAAACCTCATCGATCATTCTCTACATATGAGTTGCACTTCTTGTCGGATTTATACAATGATGCCTAGAGCGGGTCGCAACGCGAATGTTCCCCCTAAGTTCAGAAAGCCGAATAATGGAAGATTTCGATACCGACATGACCGAGACCCTCATCACCCTCACCTCGGACATCGTCGCTGCACATGTGAGCAACAACAGCGTCGACGTAAGCGACGTCCCGACTCTGATTTCGAACGTTTATTCGGCGCTCTCCGATCTCGGCACCGGCAGCGGTGGCGTGGAGGAAGTCCCCGACCCGGCGGTATCGATCCGTTCTTCGGTCAAGAAAGACCATCTCGTCTGCCTCGACTGCGGCAAGAAGATGAAAATGCTCAAGCGGCACTTGTCGACCGAACACGACCTGACGCCCGACGAGTATCGCGCACGCTGGAACCTTTCCGCGGACTACCCGATGGTCGCGCCCGACTATGCCGCGACCCGTCGTGACCTTGCAGTCAAGATCGGCCTCGGTCGCAAGCCCGGCCAGAAGCGCGGTCGCAAGAAGAAGGCTGAGGATTGACCCACGCGTTTTAAAGCGGCCAAGTGCGGTGATCGCCTCGCCAAGAAAGCAGAGGTTAGCAGCGCCTTGGCAAAGCGGAGAAAGGTGCAATTGAAGAGGCGCTAAACGCGAACCGAAATGGCTGCGGTGTAAGAAATAGAGAGCAAGAGCACAGGCTCCCCTGCCGACCTATAGTGGATGCGCCTTGGATCCTCCTAGCCGCACGAAATTGTCGGGCGCGCAACTGAAGCAGGAATCTGTGGCTTAGTTGGGGCGGGCGCGAGAACCGAGGGGGGACAGACCGTGCACCGCCCCAGTCATTTACGATCGCCTAGCCGAGTTGGTTCCTCCAGGACCATGAGCCGATGTGGATCAGAGGCACAACCATGCCACAACTGCGAAGATCACGACCAGCAGTCCAAGAGCCCACCATAAAGCGCTGTCGCCATACTCAAATTCAGGCCCAGGATTGGTTTCAGGTTCTCTTTTACGATCGGGCACCTTTACCTCTCTCCACAAGCCCGCCCAAGATTGATCAGATTACCTTCTGCTAGGTCAAGCCCGCACTAGGCCGTTGCGCCGCCAGCTTTCGGCGAGCAGCGTCTCGAGCAGGTCGGCGTGGCTGAAACCCGCGTGAGCCGCGGCCTTGGCCATGACCTTCTCCGACCACAGGTTGCAGTTGAGATTGATCTCGATGAAGTTGATCTCGCCCGTCTTGAGGTCGAGGCGGAATTCGATCCGCCCGTAGTCGAAGGGCACGAACTCCTGGGCGACCTTGCGGGCCATCGCCTCGATCCGCGGC
Organism: Erythrobacter sp. AP23; assembly: GCF_001542855.1. Lineage (GTDB taxonomy): Bacteria > Pseudomonadota > Alphaproteobacteria > Sphingomonadales > Sphingomonadaceae > Qipengyuania. The sequence goes on from NZ_LNBY01000007.1 coordinate 11,442, forward strand.
GCGAGCTCGGGGTCGTCGAACCGCTTGAGCGCTGCCTTCTCGGTGTTCTGCACCAGGTCGCGCTTCTCGTAATAGGTCCACAGGCGCTGGGTGTCCTCGCGCTCGTACCACAGCATCGGCAGCGCGATCGGCTCGTCGTCGATGGTGATGAAGGCGCACTGCACGTCGTAGCCGTCGAGATAGGGTTCGACGATCGCGTCGTGGCCTTCGGTATGGATATGCCACACCGCATTGGCGACCTCGGTCCAGTCGTGCGCGTCGGTGATGCCCCAGCTGGCCGACGAGGCATTGGGCTTGATCACCCAGCGCCCGGCGTCCTTGGCGGGCAGGTCCTGCTCGCGCACGGGCGCGCCGCGACGATAGCAGAACCACGGCGCGGTGGGCACGCCGGCGTGTTCGCAGACCAGCTTCGAGACCGACTTGTCGTCGCCCAATCCGCGCAGGAACGGCATCGCACCGAGGTACGGGATGCCATGCTTGTTGCACAGGATCGGGATCAGCATTTCGCTGTTCACGAAGCCGCCGCGGTTGAGGAGGGGGAAGACGAAGTCGACGTCGGGCTTGTCGAACAGCACGTCATAGTGATTGGCGAGCTCGAGATTGAGCCCGAGATCCTGCAGCGTGGAGCGAACTTCGTGATGATAGATGGCGTGATTGCCGTCCTCGGGATGCATCCCGCCGCCGAACAGGGCGTGCTTGGCCATGAACAGCATACGGATGCGCTGCTTGGCCTCCTCGGGGATGCGGAGTGGTGCGATGGTCTTGGTCATGTCGGCCCGGTGCTGTGCTTTCGCGCTATGACCTAAGCCTCCAAGATAAGTGTCGCCAGCGGCAACCATTTGGCTTGGCTCACGCTGTCGTGTTAATGACACGCTATATCGTGCGCTAGAACTCAGGCTGCCGCTGGTTGCGGGAGTCTCTAGTTCCTATCGCGCCATTCACCGTTACGAGAAGGCTCCTCAACCGCCAGCCGGCGTGCGGTCACTGCTGTCTGCTTGACGAAGAGCATGATAAGGATCGCGCCGACCACTCCGACGAACAGGTCAAAGCCGGAGATGGCTCCGAACCAACCAGGTCCATGGCCGAATGCCATCATCGCCAATGTCAGTCCGATGAGCAGAAAACGCAGCTCGGTTGGCCCGGCGTTGAGGTAAGAAAGCTTGAGCTCACCAAGAACACGCACGGAGAGAAAGGCGTGGATCGACAACAGGAGATACCCGGCCAGCGCCACTAGCGCGACCTCAAGGGTGACGTAGGGGCTCAAGCCGATCCCCACGACGACCAAGGTGGTCGCCAGCCCATCGCAGCTGTGATCGAGGAAATAGCCATACCGTGGCCGCTCGATCTTGCGAAAACGAGCGAGACTACCGTCGGTGGAATCGCCAAACCATTGGACCACGTATCCGGTGATCGCCAACCAGAGCCAGTCCTCGCCGAGATTGCTCAGCGTATACCCTGAGAAGATCAGAAAAGCTCCGAGCATTCCCAGATAGGTCAGCATGTCTGGCGAGACCCAAGGGGGAAATCTGGAGCAGATCCAGGTCAGCAAGCGCCGTTCCGAACGCGCGAGGACATTTTCCTGAATTCGTTCGATCGGTTGGAATTCAGCTGGCTTGTGGCGCATGTTTACCTCGAGGCTAGGAAGGCCTGCCACCTAGGGTGGCAACGGCCCCTTTAGCTGTACCCCGATTGAATGGCAACTGACTGCCGACGCAGGCGCGATGCTCGCCCCCCCCCCCAATCAACTGGCTACAATATCGTGTCGGCAAGGAGCGAGTGCGAAATCTCGCGTTGCGTCACTAAGTATCCGAGACGATGTCGTATTTGTCATATCCTTTCCAGAAAACATGCGCATTACCTACACGAGCGACCCGGAGGTGCTGGAGCGATCTGGGACCTCAACTGCGTGGCCCTGCGCAATGCGTGGGGCCTTTTTTGTCGCCTCCCGTAAACACGCAGTCAACTGGAGGAATGCCCCATGGGCAAGGACCCTCACACTGCTCCCGTCCTCATTGTCGAACAGCGCAACCGTTGCAGAGCCCCGAGGAACGACATCGCGGGGTGGACGGTTCTCCTCGTGCGCGAGATCATTGTTCGCGCCGGGCGGCGTGCAGCGCCTGTCCTCCTGCGCGCTCAAGCACGCCGCTCGTCAAACCGAATTGGCAAACGGCCCGATCCGTAAGGAATGAACAGATGCCTAGTGAAACATTCGCTTGGATAGGCTGCCAACCTCATCATTCTCGGGAAAAGTCGCCGTGTTTCTTTCGGGCTTGACGCCACACATCAAGGGATTGGTGTTGCGGAGTAGACTTAGATTAGGCCGGGTCCGCATCATCGGTTTCGTCCTCACTCTCTCTTGCGCCGCATGCGACCCCGTCGTCGACCGTGCCGTGCCGATTGAAACGGCCTGCACTGTGATCGACGGAGATACTATTCGCTGTGGAGAAGAGCGCATCCGGCTGCTTGGGATCGATGCACCCGAAATGCCTGGCAGTTGCGCCGCCGGGCGCGAATGCGCGCCGGGCGATCCCTACGCCGCAGCCGACTCTCTTTTTGGACTGGTTGAGAAAGGACCGTTATCGATCATACGCTTCAAGAAGGACCGCTATGGTCGCACGCTGGCGATAATCCGTTCGGGTGAAGTCGATCTCTCCTGCCAGCAAATCAAGAGCGGTCATGCAGTCTATGTAGCGCGTTGGGATCAGGACAATGCGGTTCGGAGCACTTGCCCGAAGGCGGTGCAGCGCTAGAGCCCACGCTCGTTGCCGAGGCCCAGCGGATTACTTACCGCTTGATCCCACTGTGCTTTGCAGGCCGTTTCGGACCGCAGCAAGCAATTCTGCGTCAGGCACTGGCTTTGCCAACATAACGCTTCGCTCGATACCTTCTTCAGACCAATCGTCAGCGCTGTCTCCGGAAACAAAGACTATCGGCAGGTCCTCAAGTTGCGATCGTGCGTGGCGTGCCACATCCCAGCCGCACGGTCCCTCTCCGAGCCTGATGTCGGTGAGCAAAATCCCAATGTTGTCTGCATGCGTATCAATAAACTTGATTGCTTCCGGGCCATCACCAGCTTCCAGGACGACGAAGCCTGCGCCTTCGAATATGTCAACGAGAGCGAGGCGGATCAGGATCTCGTCTTCGACGACAAGAATGGTAGGGTTTGAACTCACAACTTTCGCACCTGCTGCAGCGACCCAGCATGTGGCAACAAATGGTGAGCGGCCGGAGCGTTCCCCGTATCTACAGTTTGGTTAAAACTGTTGCATTTGTGCGCTAGCGGGCGATGAGCCCTTTCTATCCTAATGACGGAGGCGAGACATGCAGGAAGGCCTCGATGATCTGGCCGCTCGTGCTCGGGAGGTGGCCGAGAAAGCCATCGCTGCCAAAGATGGCAAGCCAACGAGCCACGATGCGCTGCATAAAGCCATGATGGCATACCGAGCGGCCGCGGTGAAATACATCGCGCACCCTTCGGTTGGCGACTTCGTGCGTGCAGATGCGACGAGATACAACGGTGAAACGCGTGAAGCGATTGAGAAGATTGCTTCTCTCATCGATGATCTAAACGATCTGCGTTAAACCACCCGGCTTGCGCCGGTGGTTTGCTGAGTTCGACGTAGGCCTGATGAAACGTGACTAGCGATAAGCCTCAGGGCGATGCTCATGCGGCGCCATCAAGCCACAAACCAACGCAAGAGGCTCGTTTCTTCAATTGAGGTCCGTCTTCAAGACGCCAGGGGAATTGCCGCTCTTCGCGAGAATGAGCTGAATGGAATCACGACCGCAGTCGACCCAATAACCGTCTAATTCAGAAATCCGCAGAGATGCTGGCCTTAAATGTGCGCGGGGTTCCTTGGAGCAGCGCGGCCGAGAAGGCGTCAAACGCGCTAGCCCAGTACTTTTCGTTCACGATATTATCGACAGAGAGGCGCAGCGTAACCGGCGCTTCGCCAGCCACGAAAACGTAACGCGCACCCAGATCGATCCGCGTCCAGCTATCGAGTTCGAGTGTGTTTGCGGCATCGACCCACTGCCGTCCGGTGTGCACGGCACGCGCCGTGATCGTCATGCCAGGCACAAAGCCCAGGTCCCACTCCACGTCTGCATTGGCCGTATACTCGGGAACGCCAGGCACGTCATTGCCGCTGACGAGCTCCGCATCGGTCAGAGCCGCGCCGCCGATCAGCCTCAGGCTGGGGGTAAGATCGCCGTTGATGGTGAACTCGATGCCCTGGTGCCGCTGATCGCCGAGGTATCCGAAACTGCCATCGGCTAGGACGCCCTCACCGGGGCGTTCGAGACGATAGGCGCCAAGGCCGACGAAGACTTTGCCGAGCGCCAGCTTGCCGCCAACTTCGTACTGCAGCGATTTGCGCGGGGCGAGGACCTCTCCCGGGTTGCTCACGAGCGCCGGGTCGAGCGGCGCCGTCGGACCTTGTTGGAGTGCCTCGATCCGGTTGCCGTATAGCGACAGACCGTCGAAGGGCTTCAGCACCACGCCGATCACGGGGGTGACTGCACTTTCGTTGTATTCGGTCGTCAGCTCGCCGCCGAAATAGCTGTAGCTTTTCACATTGATGGATTGCAGGCGCAGGCCCGCCGTGACCTGCAAACGCTCTTCCATTACCCCGATCGTATCGGATGCGAAAGCGCTCCACAGTCGCGTCCTCGCAATCGGGAATGGATCAACCAAGTCGCCGCCGACGAGGGTCGAAGAAGGCAGGTCCACCTGGGGAGTGTCGTAGATATTGGTGGCGTAACCTGCAAAACCCGGTCCATAGCGAAAATCGTAGGCGTTGCGATTCACCTGCCAGCTGGCATTCCCGCCGAAATTGAACTCGTGGGTTATCGCTTCGCCCAGCTTTGCGCGGATGCCGGCTTCGACCGCTTCGTTATTGTCGGTCCGCGGGACGAACAGCGCCGTTCCATTGGCAGCACCGGTTTCGGCATCGAGCACGGTAATACCCCCGTAAATGCCTTCCTCGCGCCCGTCGCGCGCACCAGCCCTGAAGTATGCCAGCGCATTATCGGCAAGATCGTACTCCACGCCCAGCGTGCCGAAGACATCGCCCATTTCGGTATAGGTGAAATCCTGCGCATAGTTTGCACCGCCATCGGGAACGGCAGGGATGGTTGCGCTTCCGACAGTGACCTTCGGCCGCAAGGCGTCGATCCGAATGTTCTGGAACGCAAGATCGAGGGCTGCTCGCAGCGGGCCGTTATCATAGTCGATCGCGCCGCCCACGACCTGCGTGCGGCGGTCTTCGCGGTCGATCGAAGTTTCGCCGTCACGATAGGCTGCGTTCAGGCGAACGCCCCATTCACCGTTCTCACCGAAGCGGCGCGCGACATCGAAGCTCCCGCCGAAATGGGAATTTGCACTGGCTGAAACGGTCACTCGATTGAGATCGGCATTTCCTGCCCGCTTGAGCTGCAGGTTGACGCTACCGCCAAGTCCCGAACCGCCAGGCGCTGCGCCATTCAGGAAGGCGCTGGCGCCGTTGAGGACCTGTACGCTCTCGAACAGTTCAGGTGCAACCAATTGACGCGGTGTAATCCCGTAAAGGCCGTTGAGACCCACATCGTCGCCGAACAATGTGAAGCCGCGGATCACAAATTGCTCGGACGCATTGCCAAAGCCGTACGTAGTACGAATGGTCGGGTCGTTCTCCAACACATCGCCTAACGAGCGAGGTTGCTGGTTCAGGATCAAGCTTTCGTCATAGGAACGGATTGCGAAGGGCAGGTCCTCTGCGGGCTTGTCGCCGAGAACCCCGGCGCTGCCACCGTTGACGACCTCGGTTTCATTGTCGCGCTGAGCGGTCACGACGATCACGTCGTCTTCGAGTTGCTCCTGCGCCTGAGCCGAAGTGGCGAGCGAAATGGCGAGAGCGAGGATGGAGATCCGGGAAATGCGGTTCATTGCGATCGTCTTTCGTGAATTTGGTCGCGATTAGTTCGGTGAGCGGCGCAGCAGCACTGCGGCCATTGTAAGGGGGGCAAGGCCAACCAGCAGCCACGCGAAAAGGTCGCAGAGGCCATCGCCGGTTAGGCCGAGGAAGAGACCCAGCAGTGAGGCCGCGCCAATCGCGGCTGGAACTGCGAAAATGGTGCGGGAGCGCCTACCTTGCTTTTTCATGACGAAGCCCTTGCGGCCGCACCGCTTAGGATCTCCTCTATACGGCGCTCGATTTCACCCGGCTTGCGGCGAAGCCAGAGCATGATCCCGGTCCATAGAACCCAGATTGTCGCGAGAGTAAGCGAGGCCCAGATTAGCTTGAGCGGTAGACCGCCGTAATCACCGAAGTGAAGCGGTTTCGACATCATCAGCGCCTGATTGATGACCGGCATGGTGCGAGCATCGGTAAGTTCGCCAGTCGCCGCGTCGACGAGTGCCGGCGTCAGGAGATGCTGCGTTACCGGACGATCGCCTTGGAAAAATATCGCGTAATGATGGCCCGACGACCAGGCTCCACCAGGGAAGCCGATGAACTGGGGGCTGCGACCGGGAAGAGCCTGCTGAGCGGCCGACATCGCCTTATCGATCGAGCCATAGTCTGCAGGTGCCAGCGCCGCAGTTCCGGCATAAGCTTCGGTCATCCGGGCGATCTCTCCATCGCGCCAGTTCTCTGTAAGGGGATTGGCAAAAGCATTGATTGCGCCGGTAAGAGCGATCACGAGCATCCAGGCCAGCGCCACGATGCCGAGGAAATTGTGCTGGTCCAGCCGGCGAAGACGCTTGCTGCGCCCTTTCCTGACAGTGCCGAACGGCAGCTTGCGCATGAACGGGGCGTAAAGCACAACACCGGAGATCAGCGCCACCACCAGCAAGATGCCCATCGCTCCCAAGAACAACATGCCGGGCAGGCCGAGGAACATGTCGGTATGAAGCTGGAGCAGGAAGTCCATCGGTGCATTGCCGGGGGCAGGGCCCAATGACGCGCCGGTCGTGCGATCGAGGAAAAGCAGCGTCATGTCCTCGCCCGCAGCGTCGGGCGTCGGACCGGTAGTCACGGTCAGCAAGGGGCTGGCCTGGCTAAAGGCCATGAACAGCGGCACTTCGCCCGGCCTTTCGGCAAGTGCCCTTTCAAGCATGCCGTCGAGGGGAAGCCCGCCTTCAGCAGAAGCTGTGCCCGACAATGCCGTTTCGGCATCCCCGCCCATCGCTGCATCGATTTCGTCATGAAAGATGAGCGGCAAGCCCGTCACACACAGCATCAGCAGGAATGCCGTCGGAATCAGGCTGCTCCACTTATGGATGAGGTACCAATTTCGAATGGCGTTGCGGGACATGCGGGCCAGCTACATAGGCGGCTTGGTGGCGTCAATGAGAATAATTCGCAATAGCACCTGGGCGCACTTGCGGCTGCGGCGCTGCCGAGGTCGGCATAATGACTTGTTTTTCGATGACCGCTTTCTCGACATTGAGACTTAGAGCAGCCAGTCCGCTAGT
>NZ_LNBY01000008.1 GCF_001542855.1 Erythrobacter sp. AP23
AATAGCGGAGCCCCTGCTTCCGATACGTTTCGCCAGCTTGCACAAAGCGAACCCACCAGCGACTTCGGGGAGTTGTATCAGTACAACAACCTGATGGCATCCGCCGCCGGTTACCTCGGCGGAGCATTGGCGTATCCCGACATGGAACTCGGCGCTGCGTTTGACAAAGCCATGGAGACCCGGATTTTCGATCCGCTGGGCATGTCCGACACCACTTTCGATTTCGAGGCTGGTGAAAGCGGCAATTGGGCTCGCCCGCACGGCTTCGACGTCGACGGCGAGGTCACACTGCTCTCCAACCGGTTTAACCATCTAATTACACCGCACCGGCCGGCGGGCGGTGCCTGGTCGACGGCAGCCGACATGGCGAAATACGTCCAACTCGAGCTTTCCAAAGGACTGTCTCCCGAAGGCGTGCGGGTGGTCAGCGAAGAGAACATCGTCGAGCGCCGCAAGCGGGGAGTGCCGATCGGAGAGAATGCCTGGTACGGAATGGGCCTGATGGAGCGGCAGATTGCAGACGTTTCGGTGGTGACCCACGGAGGTACGCTCCAAGGCTATCACAGCAACTTCTACCTTCTACCGGAGGCGGGGATTGGGGCCGTTATCCTGACCAATTCCGACGCAGGAGCTTCCATGCTAGCGCCGTTCCTGCGACGGCTGCTCGAAGTCGTCTATGATGGCAATCCCGAGGCCACGCAGGAGATCGCCGCCGCCGCTGCGCGTCTGGAGAAGCAGGCTGAAGCCAAGCGAGCAAGCCTGACCGTGCCCGGTGATCCGGCGGTTCTCGCGGGTCTCGCTTCCTACTACGTGCACCCCGAAATCGGCTCCATAAGGATTACCAGGCAGGGTGACACGCTCGCCATGAAGGCCGGCTTCGTCGAAGGGCCGATTGCTACGCGGGAAAATGCCGACGGGAGCGTTTCGGTTGTAACCGCCGGCCCCGGCCTGGTGCCTGTCGAAGCGGTCGTCGGCGAACAGGACGGGCGCCGTACGCTCACCGTTCGCGACAACCAGCACGAGTATGTGTACGTTGAAGCAGGGTGATGCGGTTGGGGCAAGGTTGCTTCAACTGTCGCTTACCCGTGCAGGTTGAGCAACGAATCCATGAGGCCGTCATCCTCGCTCGAGCACACTCCGAGCACCACTGCTTCGTCGCAGCCTTCGGCAGTCACATAGGCGTGGCCCATCGATGAATCGAGGTAGATACCTTCGCCGGCATTGACCCTGACCGGATCGTAGAATTCGGAATGAACCTCGATCCCACCTTCGATGACATAGATGAATTCCTCGCCATTGTGGCGGACCAGGTCCCCGAACTCCTTAGCGCTCTGTGCACGGATGCGGGTGACGATCGGTATCATGCGCTTCTGGCGCAAGTCCGTGCAAAGGTAGAAATAATCGTAATTGTCCGTGGTCACGCGGACCGCATTGTCTAAATTCCCGATGCTCCTGCGGCCGGTGACGCGCGGAGACTTGTCTGCCGTCTCTTCCTCGGCGAAGAGATCGGACATGCGGATATTGAGCCGCTGGCTGAGTTGCTGCAGCTTGTCATAGGAAAGTGTGAGCCGATTGTGCTCGACTTTGGAGAGCGTCGAAACGGGAATCCCGGATTTTTCGCTCATCTCCTTCAGCGTCCACCCGTTACGGGAGCGAATTTCGCGCATCACCTCGCCAAGCGTTCTCGCTTTCGCTTGCACAGCTACCAATCGACGGCTCCCGTTGACAATTTTCTGAATAGGATCATTATGTCCTAGTTCAGACAAGTTAACTCTTAGGGTACATGTTACTGATTAGGGGTTCCACGTCCAGCCGAAAAGCTGGCGAAGCGGTCTCGGGGGAGAATGCGATGCGTTACATTCAGAAGTTCATGATCGGCCTGGCGGCACTAGCCACTCTGCCACTGGGTGCCCAGGGTCCTGCCCCCCGGGAAACGGCTCCTGAGCCTGTAGCAGCACCGGCACGAGCTACCGCTCCTTCTCAAGCTGAGACTGCGAATCTCGACGCGGCGGACATGGAAGCGTGGCTGGACGGCTTCCTCCCCTACGCACTGGCGCGCGGTGGGATCGCCGGTGCGGTAGTCGTGGTTGTCCGGGGCGACGAAGTGGTCCTACAGAAAGGCTACGGTTATGCGGACGTGGCAGCGCGTGAAGCGGTTACGCCGGAGGGCACGCTCTTTCGTCCGGGTTCGGTCTCAAAGCTGTTCACCTGGACTGCCGTCATGCAGATGGTCGAAGAGGGTAAACTCGACCTCGACACGGATGTGAACCGCTATCTCGAATTCGAGATTCCTCCGTTCGAAGGGAAGCCGATCACCCTTCGCGACATCATGACGCACACCGCGGGTTTCGAGGAATCGATCCGCTATCTGATCACCGACGATCCAGAGGCGGTTATGTCGCTGGGCGAGCTGATGCCTCTGGCCTTGCCCGAGCGGGTCTTCGCCCCGGGAACGACCCCCGCCTATTCCAACTATGCCACGGCGCTTGCCGGTCACATCGTCGAGCGGGCCAGCGGAATGAATTTCGACGACTATGTCGATAGCCGAATATTCGACCCCCTCGACATGACGCGCTCCACGTTTCGCCAACCGCTGCCCAAGCGCCTCGAGCCGTTGATGTCCGAAGGCTATGCTGTCGCGACAGGGGAGCCAAAGCCCTTCGAAATCGTGGTCCCGGCGCCCGCCGGTAGCCTTTCCGCGACCGGGGCGGACATGGGCAAGTTCATGATGGCTCACCTCAACGAAGGTGGCCCGCTCCTCAATCCCCAAACCGCACGAATGATGCATGACTTCGATGCACCCGGAGTGGGTCCGCTGAATTCGATGGCGCTTGGCTTCTACGAAAGCTGGGTCAACGGTCGTCGCGCGATCGCGCATGGCGGCGACACCCAGTGGTTCCACAGCTACCTGTGGCTGTTTCCGGAAGACGATATTGGTCTCTACATTTCCATGAACAGCGACGGTGAGGAAGGTGCATCAGGCGCCATCCGCAGTGCGCTGTTCCATGGCTTTGCCGACCGGTATCTGCCCGGTGAGGAGAACCAAGCCAGGGTCGATGAAGAAACGGCCCGCGAACATGCGGCAATGCTGGCAGGCAATTACGTCAGCAGCCGCGGTTCTTTCACCAATTTCATGCGCCTGCTGGGTTTGCTCGGCTCGCTCGAAATTACTGTCGGTCCGGACGGCAAGATCGCCTTTCCTGCGCTCGACGGCCTCACTGCCGGCGCGCGAGATTGGGTGGAGATCGAACCCTTTGTCTGGCAGGATACCGCGACAGGCGAACGTCTGGCGGCGGAAGTGGTGGACGGGCGCGTCGTACGGGTAAGCCTCGATCCCATCTCGCCCGTCATGGTGCTCGAGCCGGCGCCAGCCGCTTACAATCCAGCGTGGTTATTGCCCGCCCTGATGGCGTCTCTCTTCCTGGTCCTCTTGGCAGCGGTCGCCTGGCCGGTCCGAGCCCTTGTACGCCGACGTTTCGGGGCAAAGTTCGCGCTACGGGAACGGTCGCTGCTCGCCTGGCGCGTCTCCCGCAGCTTTGCATGGCTCACCCTAGCAGCGGTTGCGGGATGGATCTGGCTGATCATCTCCTTCTCCAGCGATCTGGGCAGCATTGGCGGGCCGCTCGACTGGCTGATCAACCTCTTGCGCGTGCTCACTCCGGTGGCCACGATCGGGCTGCTGGTCGCTTCTGCCTGGCATCTCTGGCTGACCTGGCAGCAAAAGCGCCCCTGGACGATGCGGGTTGCCGCGTTCCTGCTGGTTCTGGCGGCCGCCGTTCTTGTCTGGGTTACGTTTGGCTACAACCTCTACGGCTTCGGGATGGTGTACTGATTCATGAACACTAAAACACGATTGCAGCTGAACCTCGCAGTCGAGCGATTCGCCTATCACCAGCCGTTCCGGATTTCGGGTCATGTTTTTACCGAAACGCAGTTGCTGGTCGCCGAGCTGTCCGATGGCGAGCACAGCGGCCGGGGCGAGGGTGCCGGGGTCTACTACCTGGATGACGACATCGATCACATGCTCGCGGAGGCGGAAAAAGCGCGCGAGAGGATCGAGGCCGGCGCCGGGCGCGAGGAGCTGCAGAACCTCATGCCACCCGGCGGCGCGCGTAATGCGATCGACTGCGCCTACTGGGAATTGGAGGCTCGGCAGAAAGGGCGCCCGGTATGGGAACTTGCCGGGCTCGATCCGCCCCGGCCGCTGCCGTCGACCATGACGCTTGGGGCGGCGGAGCCGAGTGCCATGGCGCAAGCTGCGCTCGCGCTCGATCCCGACGCTCCTGTCAAGGTCAAGCTGACGGGTGAGCTGAAATTGGACATCGCTCGTTTGAGCGCGATCCGCGCGGCGCGGCCATCTGTCTGGATTGGGGTGGATGCCAATCAAGGATATTCGCCGGACAGCTTGCGCGAACTTCTGCCCGCGCTTCTCGAGACCCGCATTGCATTGCTGGAACAGCCGCTGAAGCGGGGAGCCGAAGAACACCTCGACGGCTTCGAACGGCCGCTCCCATTTGCTGCGGACGAAAGCGCCGTGACACTGGCCGATACCGCTTCGATGGTCGGCCGTTTCGACATCGTGAATATCAAGCTCGACAAGTGCGGAGGGTTGACCGAGGGGCTGGCGATCGCCCGCGAGGCCCGCAGCCTCGGCCTTGGCGTGATGGTCGGGAACATGATGGGGACCAGCCTGTCCATGGCTCCATCCTATCTTCTGGGCCAGGTGTGCGACGTCGTGGATCTGGACGGACCCACCTTTCTGGCTAACGATCGCCGACCGGGCGTCACATACCGGGAGGGCATGATCCACTGTCCCTCCGGAATTTGGGGCTGGTAATTTGTCTCGATCTTGTTGACAATTCTCCGATTAGGACATTATGTCCTGATCTGGGTAATCGGGGGAGTGGCAATGTCGAGAGATGCCGGCAGCAGTCAGCCTCCGCAGCGATCCCCACACTTGGGACGCACTCATTTCACATGGGGCTCATCCGTCTCACCAGTCGTCCCCAGTCTTTTCGGAAGCCAGTCGCAATGAACGCTCCCATTCCGCGGGTTTCTGTACTGCCCCAACCTTATCTGCTCTTCCTGGGCGACACGACCGAGGCCAGCTTCGCCAAGACCGCACTCGGCCTAGCTCATTGGGCTCCCGACCAGTGTGTCGGCGAAATGGCTCTGCCAGGCGCTACAGTTTCGACAGGCCTACCGCGGATCACCGCCGTCGAGGCCGGTGAGGCGGGCGCTAAGTCGCTGGTAATCGGCGTGGCCAACCAAGGGGGGGTGATCCCGGCGAGTTGGATCGATGCCCTGGTCGCAGCGCTGGACGCAGGATTGCACATCATCAGCGGCCTGCATGTGCGGCTGGCGAGTATCCCCGCACTTGCCGAAGCCGCCAAGCGAAACAACAGGCAGCTCATCGACGTTCGCACGCCTCCTGCGAGCATTCCGGTGGGTACGGGACGCAAACGCAGCGGGAAGCGGCTGCTCACGGTGGGCACCGATTGTGCGCTGGGCAAGAAATATACGGCGCTGGCCCTTTATCGTGCCTTCCAAGCTCGCGGCGTCGATGCAGACTTCCGCGCTACCGGCCAGACGGGGATCATGATCGCTGGAGGCGGTATGCCGATGGACGCGGTTGTATCAGATTTCGAGGCGGGAGCGGCCGAAGTGCTGAGCCCCGATGCTCATGCGCAGCATTGGGACGTGGTCGAGGGGCAGGGCTCCATCTTTAATCCCTCCTACGCAGCCGTTTCGCTCGGTCTGTTGCACGGCAGCCAGCCCGATGTATTCGTCGTCTGCCATGATCCCACGCGCTCGACGATCCTCGGGCTCGAGGGGTTCGATCTACCCACGATCGAGGAGGTCATCGATATGACGGTGCGCCTCGGTAGCCGGACTAATCCTGCAATCCGCTGCGGCGGAGTCAGCCTCAACACTTCCAGCATGAGTGAAGGCGAGGCTGCGCAGCTTCTGGCCGACGAGAGCGCGCGCCTCGGTCTTCCGGTCGCAGATCCGGTTCGGGGTGGCGCGCCCTTCGATGCTCTTGTGGAGGCCTGCCTCGCATGACCGAGGCCGATCCGCGCGCTAGAAGCAGCTGGTTCCAGCGCTTCCTGCTGCCTGGATTTGCGCTAAAAGCTGTCATCATCGGCGGAGGCTATGCCACGGGCCGCGAACTGGCCGAGTACTTCATTCCCTCAGGCCCTTGGGGCGGGTTGGCTGCGATGCTGCTGGCGACCGGCATCTGGAGCTTGGTTGCAGCCGTTACCTTCGCAATGGCGCGCGAAATGCAGGCCTACGACTATAAGTCGTTCTTTCGTGGATTGCTGGGCCCGGGTTGGGTGCTTTTTGAAATATCCTATCTCATCTTCGTCGTGCTGATCATCGCAGTTTTCGGTGCGGCGGCGGGAGAGATCGGCGCCGCGACGTTCGGCTGGCCGGCCCTTGTGGGCTCTATCGCTCTGGCCGTGACGATCCTCGCGGTGGTATCGTTCGGCACTGGAACCGTAGAGCAACTATTCCGCTACGCCTCTTTTCTCATTTACACGGTCTATGCTCTATTCCTGATCCTCGCGCTGGCCACGTTCGGCGATCGCATCGGCCAGGGATTTTCGGAGTCGCCCCCTCCGCAGGACGGTTGGTTCGCAGGCGGACTTACCTACGCCAGCTACAACATTGTCGGTGCGGTCATCATCCTGCCGGTCCTGCGTCACCTGACCAGCACGCGGGACGCGATCGTCGCCGGAGTCATCGCGGGGCCGCTGACGATGCTGCCGGCAATCCTGTTCTTCGTTGCCATGGTCGCGTTTTATCCCGCAGTCGGCGCCGAAACGCTGCCTTCCGATTTTCTCCTGCGGCAGATGGACGTTCCCGGTTTTGCGGTGGTCTTCCAGCTGATGATCTTCGTAGCCCTGCTCGAAAGTGGCGTCGGCGCCATCCACGCTGTGAACGAACGCATTGCCAGTGCCCTGCAGGCTCGCGGCCGACCCGACCTCGGCACTTTAATGCGCTCCGTAATCGGTGCCTTCATTCTGGCCGGCTGCATGTTCGTTGCGGCCGAAATCGGCTTGGTGGACCTCATCGCGAGCGGATACCGCTTCCTCGCCTGGTTGTTCCTGGCTGTCTACGTCGTTCCCCTGTTGGCTATCGCCACCTACCGCCTACTCACCCGCCGCTCCTCCAAGCGTTAGGATACTACTCCATGAAGCCTCTTCACCTTCTCGCCACCGCTGCGCTATTCGCGTTCCCTGCTCAGGCTTGGTCGGCACCGCCCGAAAATTTCATCGATGAGGTCGAAACGCTGCGGCAGGAGATTGGAGCGCCGGGCATTTCCATTGCAATCGTCGAGCAGGGGGAGACGACCCTTGCCCGCGGCTGGGGCGTGCGCAAGCTGGGCGAGAGTGCGCCGGTTGACGGCGAGACCATCTTCCAGACCGGTTCGACCGGCAAGGCCAAGACGGCGGCGGCGCTCGCCATCTTAGTGGACGAGGGCAAGATCGAATGGGACGACCCGGTGATCAAGCACATGCCCTGGTTTCGCATGTACGACCCTTGGGTCACGCGAGAGATCACCATCCGCGATTTGCTGGTTCATCGCAGCGGCCTTGGTCTCGGTCAAGGCGATCTGCTGTTCGTCCCTCGGAGCAGCCTCACGCGCCGGGAAACGGTCGAACGCGTTGCGCATCTTGAACCCAAGACCAGTTTCCGGTCCGCCTATGCCTACGATAACATCCTCTACGCCGTGGCTGGCCAACTCATAGAAGAAGTGACCGGGCAGACCTGGGAGGACTTCGTGCGTGAACGGGTCCTGCGCGCGGGCGGCATGGACGATGCGACGAGCGAGAGCGCCGATCGCTTCAACACTCCCAACCGCTCCTATCCGCACGCGAGGCTGTCCGGAGCCTTGCGCGGCTTGGGCGATCAGCAGGCTCTGGATGAGCGTGACGAGCTCGGGCGCAGCGCCGCACCCGCGGGTGGTCTAGCCCTGAGCGCTGAGGATATGGCCGCATGGCTGAAGATCCAGCTGGCACACGGCGCGCTTCCAGAGGGCGGCAGGCTGTTCAGCGAAGAGCAGGCTCGCGAAATGTGGAAGCCTGTGACGGCAATGCCGACCCCGACGCTCCCCGATCAGTTGAAGCCCGCACAGCCGACTTATCAATCCTATGCGCTCGGCTGGCAGGTACAGGATTATCGCGGCCATCGGATCATCTCGCATGGCGGCGGTGTGTTCGGGTCGATCACCCGCGTGGTGATGATCCCCGAGCTGGACGTGGGCTTCGCGATCATGACCAATTCGGAAGAAAGCGGCATGCTGCTCGGGCTGACCTACGATCTGCTCGACCATTATCTCGACGAACCCGATTTTGACTGGACGACCAAATGGCAAAACTGGTTCGAAGCGCGGCTGGAAGGTGGCAGGCAGTTTCTCGAGCAGTCCAACGCAACCCCGGTCGACGTCGGTCCATCGCTTCAGACAGGGCGGTATGCCGGGCGTTATCGGGATCCGTGGTACGGGGATGTCGTGATCGGCGAAGATCCGCAGGGATTGACGATCGACTTCACGACGACCCCGCGCATGGAAGGGCGGCTGGAGCATTGGCAATACGATACGTTCAAGACAGTGTTCGACGATCCGGCGATCGAACCTGCTTTCGTGACCTTCGCACTAGATGCCGAGGGCGCGGTATCGAGGGTGACGATGAAAGCCGTCAGCCCCATCGCGGATTTTAGCTGGGATTATCACGATCTCGATCTCAAGCCTGTCGGAGACGCAGAATGAAGACCATCGCCGCCATCGGTATCGCAGCCCTGGGGCTGTCAGGTTGCGCTTCCACTTCGACGCAGGGTTCAGTCGATGCAGCCGCGGTACACCGCGACCTGCTCGTGCTGGACACCCATCTCGACACTCCCATCAATTTCGGGCGGGAAGGCTGGGACTTCGCGGCGCGCCATGATGTCGCGAACGAGATCGCCCAGGTCGATCTGGGCCGCATGGCGGAAGGGCATCTCGATGGTGGCTTCTTCGTCATCTATACGGAGCAAGGTGAGCTTACGTCTGCGGGCTATCGCGATGCGCTGGCCTTTGCGCGCGGGCGCTCCGACGCAATCGACCGGGAGATTGCCGCTCATCCGGAAATGATCCGCTTCGCGCGCAGTGCGGACGAAGTCGAGGCACTTGCGGCTGCTGGCCAGCTTGTGGCCTTGAAAGCGATCGAGAACAGCTATCCGTTGGGCGAGGATCTCTCGCTGTTGCGAGAGTTCTACGACCGCGGGGTTCGCATGGCGGGACCGGTCCACTCAGGCACCAATCAATTCGCTGACGCAGCGGGTGGCGAGGCTAGGTGGAACGGGCTGAGCCCGCTCGGCCGCGCATGGGTGGCGGAAATGAACCGGCTCGGCATGGTGATCGACGCCAGCCACTCTTCGGATGCCGCTTTCGACGAGATGGTCGCATTATCCAGAACTCCGCTGATCCTTTCGCACAGTTCTCCAAAGGCGGCTTTCGATCACCCGCGCAACCTCGATAACGCGCGTATTCGCCGCCTCGCTCAAAGCGGCGGAGCCATGTGCATGTCCACGGTGTTTCTCAGCACCATGAACCTGACCGAGGAACGGGGGGCCCTGTTCGAACAGTACGAGAGCATCGCCGACCTCTCTCCCGCGGAACAGCAGGAGCTCAGTCGCCGCTGGCGTGCGCTCGACGAGACAGAGCCGATGTGGGCGACCAGCTTTGAGCAGTACATGGATGCGCTGCTGCAGCTGATCGAATTGGCCGGGGTTGATCACGTGTGTTTCGGGGCCGATTGGGACGGCGGTGGCGGCATTCAGGGCCTCGAAGACATTACCGGGCTACCGATCGTAACCCAGCGCCTGCTGGAAGCGGGCCACAGTCCGAACGATATCGAGAAAATGACCAGCGGCAACGTCTTGCGTCTTATGCGCGCAGCGGAGGCGGCGCGCGGGCAGTAGGCTCGAACTGAGGGTGGCCCACTCCGGCAGGTCAAATCGGCAGCTCGTTGCTCGATTTGATCTGCGACAGGGCGACGGTGGAGTTGATCTCCTGGACTCCGGGCAATTTGCTCAGGCTGTCGAAGAAGAACCGTTCATAAGCCTCGATGTCCTCGGCGACGATGCGCAGCATGAAGTCGGTCGTGCCCATGAGCACGTAGGCATCGAGAACCTGCGGGAAGGCGCCGATTGCGGCGCTAAATTCGTCGAGATTGGCGCGGCCGTGGGCGTTTAGTTTCACCTGCGCGAAAATGTGCGCGTTGAGACCCACCGCTTTGCGGTCCACAACTGCAACATGGCCCCGAATTATCCCCTCGCGCTCCATCCGCGCGATCCGGCGCCAGCAAGGCGAGGGCGAGAGACCGACCTTCTCGGCGACCTCGGCAGTCGTCTGCTTCGCATCGCGTTGAAGCTCTCGGAGTATTTTCCTCTCATATTCGTCAAGGACAGGCAAAAACGTTCTCCAAACTGCCATTGAGGGGTTAGTATAACCGGAAGTAGCGTATGATCCATAGCAATGAGGTACGACTTTCCCACAATTGGTCCCGATAATGCCCCCATTCAGATCAGGAGGGTTTCATGAAAGATCACATGCAGAACGAGGGGGACACGGAGTACTTCGTGCTTCGAAATGAAGAGGCAGGACTCGATGGCGTGATTGCACTCCATTCGACGGCGCTCGGGCCAGGGGCGGGCGGTTGCCGCTTCTGGCATTATTCTTCGCGGAACGAGATGTTGGTCGATGCAGCACGGCTCGCGCGTGGAATGACCTACAAGAATGCGCTTGCCGAGCTTCCACTGGGTGGAGCCAAGGCGGTGTTGCGGGTCCCCGACGAACCGTTCGATAGGGCGCAATTGTTTCGCGCCTTCGGACGTGAGGTCGCGAAGCTGCGTGGGCGTTACTTCACCGCGGAGGACGTCGGAACCTGTGTTGCCGACATGGAGTCCATCGCCTTGGAGACGGTGCACGTGGCGGGGCTGCCGCAGGTCTCGGGAAAGCCCGGCGGCGATCCTTCGCCATGGACTGCGCGCGGCGTCTTGGCCGCGATGGATAATCTGGCACGGGAGCATCTCGCACGACCGCTGTCCGATTGTACGGTGGCGATCCAGGGCGTCGGTAATGTCGGCGGTGCATTAGCGAAACTGCTGCATTCTCGAGGCGCGAAATTAGTGCTGGCTGACACTAATTCAGATCGCGTCGCCAAGTTGGCTGCCGAGACCGGAGCTGTCGTGGCAGATGTGAACGAGATCTGCGGTGTCGAAGCTGACATCCTGGCACCCTGCGCACTGGGTGGCGTGTTCGACGCGATTACTGTTGCTAAGGTGAAAGCCAAGGTCGTTTGTGGCGCTGCGAACAACCAACTCGTGACCGAAAAAGACGGCGTCCGCCTTGCCGAGCGCGGGATCCTCTACGCGCCGGACTGTGTGGTCAACGCAGGCGGCATAATCAATGTGGCGGCCGAACATCTGGGCTGGGACAATCAAGAGGTGGTCCGCCGCGTCGACGGCACCGCAGAGCGTCTTGCGCGAGTGTTGGCTCGCGCCGAGCAATCAGGCCAAGCGCCGAACCTCGCCGCAGACAGCCTGGCCCGCGAACGCGTGCGCCTTGGTGGTGCGCTCGTGGCTTGAGCTACCAAGACGCTAGTCTTAGAAGCTGAACGGGAAACGCCTTGCAGGTGCGGCGCGAGCTGGGTTTGTGCATGCCGCTGAGGGTGCTCAATTTTTTCAGCCTGAATGCCGGCAGCGGTTCTGTCACACCAACGTGGCAGCAAGAGGATAGTGCCGCTAGCAGCGCGGATCCCCCCAATCCCCCGCCGTAGGAACTCTTCCTTAAATCCGCCAACCGGTATTCGTCGGCATGTCGGGCCTGATGGATATCGGTGGTGTACTGCTGCTCAATTGGCCATTTGATCATTGGCCGTTAACGGCCAAGCAAGAAGCGGTCGCAATACTTGCCTTGGCTTCGCTTCTCGCTTTTTTGTTCATGACGATCCGTGTTGCGAGCTATCTCTGAGGCTGATGCTAGCGCGCCCTCAAAGGAATACTAACGGCGGGTATTGCCCTTCCGTCACTGAAAGCGGAAATTCCGCTTACGGCCCAAAATTTGACATAGAAAAGGCGGCCCGTCCCGATTGGGACGGACCGCCCGCCGAGTGACCTGGACCTGTCAGGAGGGGTCAGGCAGCCTGCTCGGCAATTTTGTCAGTTGCTTCGGCGTTGACCGCCTCGTCGCCTCCGTGGTCCGCCAGCCCGGCTCCGTCGGAACCGGCGAAACGCATGATCGAAGGCACCCAGGCCTGCGCCCGTTCCATCACGTCGGCCTCGCCGATGAAGTTGCCTGAGAAGATGCGCTCCGCAGCGCTCGCCAATTCGGCCTTCTTGGAGGCGGCATAGCGACTGACTAGTTCGGGACCGCCGACGGCGTCGAGTGCTTCGAGCGTGCGGGCCTTGGCCACGCGATCAAAATAATTCGCTGCCGTGGGACGCCACCAATGCGCGGTTTCGATTTCGAGGAGCGAGCCGAGCGCCTCATGCATCGGCACCGAGCGCTCGCCTTCGCAGGCAAGGCTGGCAACTAGAGTGCGCGAGACGACATAGCCGAGCCAGGCCGAGCGCGACTCGTCGGAAAGTGCCCGGAACCTTGCAAACCGCTCGACATCGCTTGTCCCAGCACGCCAGCTTTCATCGAGTGACCCGGCAAACTCCGCCAGAGCAGCGCTCGCCGGTGCGTCCTTGGCTTCGAACCCAGTGACCGGCCCGGAAGCCACCGAGCCGACCAGCGTCGACGCCTTCTTGGCGCGCCAGTCGCGCGCATCGGCATCGGCAAGCGTGAAGACCATGAAGTCGAGCGCCAGTGCCGGATCGTTTGCGAGATGGATTGCCAGGATGTCGCGGCGTTGCATCGCGAGCTCGTCCAGCAAGCGCTGGGACAGCGAGCTGCCCTTGGGCTTCGCCGCTCCGCTTTCCTCGACGGCCTCGACCACGCCTTCGTCGTCGGTGATGACCTCGCTCTCGGTATAGAACTGCGGTACGAGTGTCGGTTCGCCATTACGCGAGAGGACGAGGAAGGCACCGGCCTCGGATTTCAACTCGTCGGCAAGCACGGGGGGACGATCATTGAGCGCGCGCATGGCGCGGTCGATGACGACGAGTTCGCGTTCGGCCTTGGCGATCTCGTCCTCGTCACTGTCTTCGTCTTCGAGCACGGCGGCGACGCGGTCGTAGTCGGCCTCGAGTTCGCCGAGCTCCTGCGCTTCCTGTTCGGTCATCGGCGCAGGCTCGCAGGGCAGACGGCCCAGACCTTCGACAAGGTCATGGCTGACATAGTTGCCCAGCGTCGGACGCACCCAGGCAATGCCGTATTCGAGTGCTGTTTTCTCTGCCGCCTCTTCCATGGCCTTGTGTGCGAGGTCTTCGAGCAGCGCGATATCGATCCAACTCTCGCTGTCATCATCGTCGAACAGTTCGCGCTCAATCCTGCCACCTGCGGCGAGGTAGGCATCGCGTCCTACGAGAACTGCTCGCGGATCGGAACCGCGCACCGTGGCATCGAGCACCATGCGGCGGATTGTGTCAGGCGTGATCTGGTACCAGGCGTGCTGCAACTCGGCATAGACATGCGCCTGCCGCTCCACGTCGGAAATCGCGCCATAGGCCTTCGCCATGTCGAGCGTAATTGCGCTTTCGGCGAGCGCTTCGAAGACGCAGGGTGCGAGACTTGCCAAACGCAGGCGCCCTTCGACGAACCGGACGGTGAGACCGAAGCGGCGCGCCAAGTCTTCGACCGTGGCACCCGCGTCGATGATCGATGCGAAGGCCTGCGCCTCGTCGGCCGGGTTCATCGCGAGGCGCTGGAAGTTTTCGGCAAGGCTGGCTTCGCGCACCTCGCTTTCCTCGCCTTCGATGACGAGGCAAGTAACCCCGTGATTCTCGGGCAATGTGCCCTCTTCGGCCAGCGCCTGCAGCGCGGCGAGACGGCGACCGCCGGCCTCGACCTCGAACTTACCGCGCTTTCCTTTCCGCACGACGAGGTTCTGCAGCAGGCCGCGCGCGGCAATGTCTGCCCGCAGCTGGAGGTCGGCCAGCACGTCGCTAGACTTGCGAACGTTGCGCGGGCTGGGAACGAGCTTCGTCAAGGGGATCGACTGGATCATGGGTGTTCTCCTGATGGAATGAGGGCGCAGGTGAGGATCACGAGGCCCACAAGCCCAAAGGGCTCCCTCCACTCTCATTCTGAGATTGGGGTCTGCCCGAGGGATCGGGCGGCAAGCGCAGGAAGGACCGACGAGGCAGCGGAGACTGGCACGAACAGCCGCGTGCGGTAGCGGATGATCTCGGTGAAGCAGCCCTTGCCCTTGTACCAGTCGAGCCGATCCGGCGAGAACCCGGTCAGTTCGAGGCGCTGTTCGCCGGCGACCAGCGAGCGCTTCACGGTAAGTGGATCGTGGCTTGTAAGGCCCAGCGGTTTGCCGCTGACGAGGACGAGCTCGCCGATCTGCTCAGGCGCCGGTCCGGTAATTTCGGAAAGACCAAAGGTCTCGGCGATTGCGGCGAGATCGATATCGAGCACTTCGCGACCGATGATCGATTGACCATCTTCGGCAACGAGCCGGGTGACCCGAACATGATCGCCGGGCAGGCGCTTCCAGACCGGTAGCAGCAGCCCAGTGGCAAGATGGACGCGCTCGGTCACCGGTGAGGCGGCAGCCTCCTCTTCCTCAGCCCGCCAGGCGCTCGTGAACGCAGTGACGCCAATTTCCTCCCAGTGGCTTTCAGCGAGTGCCTCAAGCGCCCAGTTTGCAGACTTGAGCGGGCGCAGCAGGCGCCGACGTTCGATCACGGCGCCGTCGTCGGCGATGAGCCGTCGGGCCGGAACCGACAGTGCGACCTTGCCCGAGCGCGCATTGCGCATCGGGATCGCGCGCGGGCCGCCGATCTCGTGCATGCGTACGAGGCGCTGCAAGCGTAGAGGCCGAAGGTGCCTGGTCACTTCCAGCGAGACGAGGCGGGTCTCCGCTCCGGTCACGGGATCGGTGCGCAGGAGTTCATCTGCTAGGACATTGAAAAGATCGACCCTGACGGTTTCCAGTCCCTGGTCGAGCGTTCCGGCTTCGCGCGCGGCTTCGATCCGCGCTTCGAAGAGGCCAAGGTATTCGTCGAATATGGCGTTCTGGAGCGCGATCGGCAGCGCAAGAATGCGGTTCAGCCAGCGCTGGATGGTGGGGAGATTGTCGGTCAGCCCACCATCGGGGTTTTCAAGCCGGAGGCCGGTACGCTCGACGAAATTGCCGAACGTGGTGGCTTCGAGCTTGCCGTCATAGAGCAGCTGAAACCAGCGGCTGAGCGCATCGCGCGCATAGTCGCTTTCTAGATTGTCTGCCGGATCGAACAGGTTCTGTCCGCCGGTCTGGCGCTGGCCG
>NZ_LNBY01000009.1 GCF_001542855.1 Erythrobacter sp. AP23
TGACGAACGGGGGTAGATAGCCGCAAGCGTAAGCTGTGCGGAGGGGGGCCGCATGATGTTTGACATATCTCTAATTAGGATCATAATGTCCTACATGTAGAAAATACTGCGATTTGACCACATCTCGAAAACGGAAGATGGGTGCACGGGGAGAGGCGAAGTTTACATGATGAAACTCTCACGCAGAGCGGTTCGCCTTCCTGCAGCCACACTGCTTCTCGCGTCCGTAACAGGCTGCGCGACCACCGAGATCCCGAAGGATAGAACGGTTCATGACCTGGTGATCCGCAGCGGATTGATCTACGACGGCAGCGGCGGTGTGCCATATGTGGGTGACATCGCCGTGGAAGGCGATCGCATTGTGGCGGTTGGGGACGTCCGCAGCGGGGGACGCGAGGAAGTCGATGCCGCCGGTATGGCGGTGGCGCCAGGCTTCATCAATATGTTGAGCTGGGCCAATCGTTCACTGATCGAGGATGGCCGTGGCATGTCCGACATTCGTCAAGGGGTGACGCTTGAAGTGTTCGGCGAAGGATGGACCATGGGGCCCATCAACGACACCATGCGGGAGGAGCTCCAGTCTCAATTAGGGGAAGGCGGCGCCACTGTGGGCTGGAGCACATTGGGCGAATATCTAGAGTTTCTCGAGCAGAAAGGCGTGTCGCCCAATGTCGCTAGCTTCGTCGGCGCGACCACCGTGCGGATCCATGAACTGGGCGAACGAGATGTCGATCCCGATGCCGAACAGCTTGGCCGCATGCGCGCGCTCGTCCGGAACGCGATGGAAGAAGGAGCGATGGGACTTGGATCCGCGCTGATCTATGCACCTGGTAATTACGCCGAAACGCCTGAACTGGTGGCCTTGGCCGAAGAATCGGGGCGGTGCGGCGGCATGTACATCAGCCACATGCGCTCCGAAGCTGACGACATCGGTAGTGCGGTTGACGAGGTGATCACGATTGCGCGCGAAGGCGGCCTTCCGGCAGAAATCTATCATCTCAAGCTCGCTGGCAAACGCAATTGGGACCGGCTGCCGGAGGTCATTTCGAAGATAGAGGATGCGCGCCGCTCGGGCATTCGGCTTAGTACCAACATGTACCTCTACACCGCCGGCGGAACCGGCCTCGATGCGGTGATCCCGCCTTGGGCTCAGGATGGTGGACGCGACGCAATGCTGGAGCGGCTGCAGGATCCGGGCACGCGGGTCAGGGTGCTGGAGGACATGCGTGCAGCCGAAAGCGACTGGGAAAACCTCCTGCGCGCCGCCGGCGCCGACGGTGTTCTGCTAGTGAGCTCGGAAAATCCGACGATAGAGCCACTCATGGGCAAGACGTTGGCAGAGATCGCCGCAATGCGCGGGAAGAGCGCCGAGGAAACTGCGATTGACCTCGTTCTGGAAGATGCCGATATCGGCGCAATCTATTTCATGATGTCCGAGGAAAATGTCGCCCGTCAGGTGGCGCTCCCATGGATGAGCTTCGGGTCCGATGCAGCCGCTCCGGCCGCCGAGGGGGAAACGCTCGACGACGCTGCGCATCCCCGTACCTACGGCAATTTCGCCCGGCTGCTCGGCAAATATGTGCGCGAGGAGAAGGCAGTGCCGCTGGCGCAAGCGATACGCGGGCTGACCGCCTTGCCGGCTTCCAATCTTGGGCTGCGCCAGCGCGGCAGTTTGGCGGTCGGTAACTTCGCCGACATCGTGGTCTTCGATCCGGCAACCATCAGCGATCATGCGACTTATGATCACCCGCACCAGTACGCTACTGGTGTGACGGAGGTATTCATCAACGGCGTGCAGGTGCTTTCCGATGGAGAACATACGGGTGCCAAGCCCGGGCGCGTCGTTCGCGGGCCGGGCTGGACTGGATGGCCTGATGGCGGTGCCTGCCAGAGCTGACGCGACTTTCGCTTTTTTAGAGCTGAGGGCAGGTGCCCTCATCAGCTGATTTCCGCTGACCCTGATCGGTCGGCTCAACATCGGGAAAGGGGGCTGACAATGCCTGCAACAAAGCTTTTTGTGTCGATGGCGACGTTGCTGGTCGCCATGCCGCTAACGGCCCAGACCGAGGATCCCGGCGGTTTCCTTGAATTCCCCATAGCGACCGAGGTCAGCGCGTCGGATTCATCAGCCGTTTCGTGGCTCGTGGCCCAAGGGGACGAGACCCACCTGATGTATGCCCGGGCACCGGAGTTCAGGCCGGTCAAGCTTTTCGGCCAGTCGGACGTCGAGGGACAGCCGATTACGAACGTCTTTGCGTCGCCAAAGGGTGGCTATGTCGCTTACCAGACTGGCGTGCCCTTCAACGGCGCTGGGGACGCGTTCAATCCTGCAGATCTTCTTCAGGCTCCATCAGCGACTCTCTGGTTGATCGGAACCGAACCCGGCGCGAAGCCGATCAAGATCGGCGTCGGCTTCAGCCCGAAGTTTACGCCCGACGGCAAGCGGATGGTCTACCGCAAGGGGCGGGACCTGTGGTCGGTAGACTTGGAGCAACCCGCGGCGGAACCGACGATCCTCGTGCCGGGCGGCGGCGGGTTCAACCAGGGTGTCTGGTCGAAGGACGGACAGACACTCTACTTCGTCCAGGATCGCGGCGGCTGGTCGTTCCTCGGCCAATACACCCTGGGCGAAGGGCGGGTGAAATGGCTGGTCACCGGACCCAACCGCTTGAGTTCGCCTGAAATATCACCCGATGGGCAGACGATCGCCTATCTGCGCTGGCCCGCGCGCCAACACACTATCTCCTACGACATCACAGCCAACCAAGCTTTCGCCGTCGAGACGGTCGACATTGCATCCGGCGAGGTGCGAACGATTTACGAGCCTGCCGGAGAAGCGGGCTCGCACCTGTCCGATGATCCGGAAGGACATCTGCGCTGGGCGGACGACCGCAACATCGTCGTGCGATCGGAGGAGGATAGCTGGGCTCGGCTTTATGCTGTCCCCCGCACTGGGGGCACGGCGCGCGCTCTCACGCCGACAGGCTGCGAAGTCGCTGAAAGCGAGCTTGCCGCTGCCGACACGCTCTTCGTCATTCACAACTGCAAGAATATCGACACCAGGCAGCTGTCCCAAATCCAGGTCTCGACCGGGCAGGAACGGGAGATCTCGACGCCCGACCTCGTGATGGGACTCGCCCGTTCGATAGACGGCGGGCGGTACGTGGCCTTTACCGGCGGCGATGATGAAGATGCGCCCTTGCTGCGGGTGCTGGATTTGACATCCAACCGCTTCGCTCTCGCTGAAGAGCCGTCAAGCTACGGCTATTCTCACACCTTTACCGCACCGTCGCCGCAAGTGGTGCGGCTCAAGGCCAGCGACGGCGGCACGGTACCGGCACAACTGTTCCTCCCGTCGACGAAAGGTCCTCATCCAGCGGTGGTCTATGTCCATGGAGGACCGCCGCGACAGATGTTCCCGGGCTTCCACTTCGGAAGCTATTACGCCAAGGATTTCGCCGTGAACCGGCGGATGGCGGAACTCGGCTATGTCGTCGTCAGCATCAATTATCGCTCGGGCACTGGCTACGGCCGTGACTTTCGCGAGGCACCGGGTCGTGCCTGGCGCGGCGCATCCGAATATGCCGATGTGCTCGGTGCAGGGCGCTGGCTCAAGCAGCGCGAGGACGTGGATGCTGAACGTATCGGAATCTGGGGCGGCTCATATGGAGGCTTGCTCACCGCTCATGCGCTGGCGCGGGATTCGGAACTTTTTGCCGCGGGCGTCGCCATTCACGGCGTGTTTGACTGGAGCTGGCCCTCGCCGACCCCTGGCCATCAGAACCCGAGCTTCATTTTCGGGGTGAGCGAAACTGATAAACCGCTGGCGTTCGAGTCCTCGCCTTTGGCAGCGATCGACGAATGGACGTCGCCGGTTCTGCTGATCAGTGGCGATCGGGACATGAGCGTGGATGTACTCGAGACGATCGATTTACATCAGAAGCTTAACGACAGGGGCGTAGACGTTCGTACGGTCCTCCTACCCGGGGAAGCACACGACATCATACTGTTTTCCAACTGGCAGAAGGTCTGGGACGAGACCCGTCGCTTCTTCGAGCAGAAGTTGGGGAAGTAGCGATCCGTGGTTCATGGGCTGCTCGCGGCCAAGGCTTGAGGAAAGTCCTTGTGTGGCCGAAGTGCCCTCAAACCAAGGGTGCTGTTGGGGGTGAGCGGCGCAACTTGATGCCGATAAATAGATGGGAGAGACGGTGATGGCATATGGTCCGAAGCGGGGACGCAGAGATTTCATGAAGGCGGCCGGTGCTGGAGCGCTCCTGTCCGTGCCCATGATCAATTTGGGTTACTACCGGCTCGGGGCGAGTGAGCGCACGTATTCCGCGCGTGCAATCGGGATCGTCGAACGTGCCATGGTGCTCGACATGCTCGCAATCCCGAAAATCGACTTTCGCCCGGAAGTGCACGCGAAACCAATGACCGCCCAAGAAAAAGCCGAGTTTCGGGCTTCTGGAATAACGGGTATCCATAACGCTGTGGGCATCGGCGGACCCGGCTCTCGCGAGCAGGCGCTCGAATTTCTCGCGGCTTGGCAGGGCTACGCCGGACGCAACTCGGACGTGTTCTCGCTGGTGGGTCTGGTCAGCGACCTGGAGCGCGCCAAGGCTGAAGGCAAGGTGGGCATGATCATGGGCCTGCAGAATGCAGATCAGTTCGAGCGCGCCAGCGACGTGCAATTCTTCTATAATCTCGGCTTGCGCTGCGCCCAGCTGACATACAACAGCCTCAATCGAATCGGGAGTGGCGCCACGGAACGGGTCAATGCCGGAATTAGCGATTTCGGCGTGTTGATTATCGAAGCGATGAACGAGGCTGGGATGCTGATCGATGTGTCGCATTCGGGGGACCAGACGACGCTGGATGCGGTGGAGCTTTCGCCGAGGCCTATCTCTTTCACGCACAGCAACTGCCGTGCGCTTAATGAGCATCCCCGCAACAAGACTGACGAGATGATCTTGAAGCTTGCGGCGAAGGGCGGGGTGATGGGTATCACTGGCGTGCGAAATTTCGTCAGCCAGCGTGAGCCGACGACGATCGTGGACTACGTCAACCACATCGACCACGTGGTCCGTCTGGTGGGTATCGAACATGTGGGCATCGGCACGGATAGCGATTTGAACGGCTATGACGACATGCCGGCAGATCAGAACACGATGCTACGCAACGCCTACAAGGACAGCTACGCGTTCCGAGAAAAGATCGATGTCGATGGTTTCGATCACCCTCGCAAGATTTACGATCTTACTGAGGAACTGATCCGCCGCAATTACTCGGACGAGAACATCGAGCTGGTGCTGGGTGGCAACTTTGCGCGGCTGCTTCGCGCAACCTGGAAGTAGACTCTCGGCTCGGAGCCAAAAGCTGCGCGAGCGATTTGACATTCTCTAAGCAGAGTGCAATTGTCCTGATCAAGACAAATTTTTTGCTGATAAAACGAATCAAACGGCGAATTATGGCGTGGTGCGCATTCAACGACGGCACTGCGACCTGCAAGAAGAGGTCTCGACGGTTTCATGAACGAAGCCAAACGGAGTTGGGGGAAATGATGTACTCAAGGCAGTTAACACTCCGCACCTTGTTGACAGGTTCGATCGCGAGCTTTGCACTTTTGGCAGGCACGCCCGCGCTTGCACAGGTCGTAGAGCCGGCGGAATCGGACAACGATCCGCTGGCGGACTCCGATACGGCGACGGCTCCGGCAGCTATCGTCGTAACAGGGTCTCGGATCGAACGTGCTGGCTTCGACCAGCCGACCCCGACGACTATACTCGGAGGGGAGGATCTTCAGGAAGCCGCGACCGTAAACATTCAGCAGGCCCTGAACGAGTTACCGCAGACCTATAACTCAGTTTCGCCGAACCAGTCGATTGCCAACACGTCCAGCGGCACAGCGCCCGTTGAACTGCGCGGCCTCGGGACGGCCAGAACGCTTACGCTCGTGAACGGCCGACGCTTTGTCGGTGATAACAATCTAAACTTCGTCCCGACCAATCTGGTGGACCGAGTCGAGCTGGTGACGGGTGGCGCATCGGCGGCATGGGGCTCCGGAGCAGTTGCGGGCGTGGTCAACATCATTCTTGATGACGAGCTCGAAGGGCTGACGCTCGGCGCGCAGGCCGGTATCTCGTCGCGCGGGGATGGAGGTCGCTACACGATCGATGGCTCGTTCGGAACGCAATTCGCGGGTGGCGCCGGGCACTTCATGATCGGTGCCGAGTACTTGCACGACGAAGGTATCGGAATTGAAGGGCGTTTGGACCGGCCATGGTTCGGCGCCGGAGTGGTAAACCTTGGGAATGGTGAGTTCGAGCTTCAGCCCGACGTCAATGATCTAGCGCCTTTCACCTTCGGCGGAACGATCCTTTCGAGCTCCCTGGCTGGGCAGGTATTTCGTCCGGGAGGTGCCCTGAGTGCCCCGCGGGATGGCGACTTCTTCAGCATCTATGATACGCTTATCGTCGGGAGCCCGCTGGATCGTCTCGGAAGCTATGCACGACTAACCTACGATGTCGGTGGCGCTACGCTCTGGGCTGACGCGACGTTTGGCCGGACGGATGTAGACCAGCCGTTCCTGACCGATCCGGCAGGTTCGGTCTTGGTCTCCAATATTTCGGCAAGTAATCCGTTCCTTTCGCCGGATATCCAGCAGCAGCTGGCAGCCGGAGGCGACACATCCTTTCTCCTTGGTCGATTCTCCCGAGATACCTTCCTCATGCAGTTCGATTCCGAACGCGAGACGAAAGAAGTGGCGGTCGGTATCGAGGGAAGTCTTGGCGGCAGTTGGACTTACGATGCACATTTCAGCCATGGTGAACTCGACAGCAAGAACAGGATCCACAATTCGTCCGTTACCGCCAACTTCCTTCGCGCGATAAATGCGACGGAGGTGAGCGGGCAGATCGTGTGTGCTGTGAATGCCGACGCGGATCCATCTAACGACGATCCAAATTGTGTCCCTTACAATCCGTTTGGAGAGGGTGCTGCATCGCTCGAAGCGATCGAATATGTGACCGGCACGCAGATGTCGGACAGCGTCAGCAAACTGGATTCCGCAGCTGTCCGGTTGCAGGGCGATCCTTTCTCGCTCTGGGCGGGCCCCGTTTCGATTGCCGTGGGCGCTGAAGCCCGTTGGGAAGAGCGGACGGAGACCGTTGGCGAACTGGATGAAGCGTACGCCTTTGGCACCACCTTGTATGGTGATCCTCTCGAGGGGGGATTTAGCGTCAAGGAAGGATTTTTCGAGGCATTGGTGCCGCTGGTCAGAGCCGGACTCCTCGAGGTCGATGTGAACGGTGCAGCGCGGTATTCCGATTACAGCCTTAGTGGCGGAATTTGGTCCTGGAAGCTCGGCGGAACCGCTCGCTATGGCGACTTGCTTCTCCGCGCCACCAGGTCACGGGATATTCGCGCGCCAAGCATCGGCAACTTGTTCTCTGCCAACTCGCTTAATATTCGTCCCATCGTAGATAGCGACAGCGAGGGCCGCGGAAGCAATCCTAATTACAATCCAAACCCGACGGTGACCATTCTTACCGGCGGCAACCTCGATCTCGTGCCGGAAGTCGGGATGACATCGACAATCGGAGGATCGTATTCGCCCGGTTTCTTCCAGGGTTTCAGCATGTCGGTCGACTATTACAGCATTGAAATAGACAATGCGATCGCGACCCCGACCGTGGCGGATATTACCGCAGCTTGCGCCGCCGGCAATGCCGGCGCGTGCAGTCAGGTCGTTCGCGACGGGGACGGTACAATTACGACCGTCTTTGCGACAACGCAAAACATCGCCCAGTTCAAGACCAGCGGCTTCGACTTTGAAGCGTCCTACCGGATGCCCGTGTCCCGATTTGTGGACGCTCCCGGGACACTGAGCTTGAGGGCCCTCGCGACGTACGTGGATGAACTCATATCCGATACTGGATCCAATCGGACGGATACAGCTGGGGTTGTTGGTGACCCCATCCAGTACGGAATTCCGAAGTGGCGCGGGAATTTGCGGCTCGGTTACGACAGCGATCGGCTCGGTCTGAACGCCAGCGCGCGCTACGTCGGTGGAGGGGAGTTCGACAATGAGCGAACGATCGTGAACGGAGAGATAGATCCGCGCGTCTACTTGGACCTTGGTGTTCAGTTCAAAGTGAGCGAGCAATTCACACTCTCCGGAACCGTCAAGAATGCTCTTGATACCGACCCGCCGTTTATTACCACCACTTACAGCCCGCACTACGATGTTGTCGGCCGCTTCTACAGCGTCGGAGTGCGGGCGCATTTCTGATCGGGTGCGGCGCCCTTTTCGAATGAGTAGCAGTCTGTATCGCCCTTTGCCTCGTCAGATGCTGGTAATCTGGCCGAGATAAAGGGCTCGGTCAGGGTCGGCAAAATCGTTGAGTGGGGGATGCCTTAGGTTCTTGATCTAGGCTTCCACTACAAAACATCCACGCAGAGGGGATTGCCACATGGCTCTCCCTGTCCATCCACAAGTTAGCGGGAAAGCACATGGTCGTAACTGTCGAACGATTCGGATTGATGTTAGTAGCACCGATGCTGCTGCTCGCCTCCCCGGCGCAGGCCACTGAGCCGGTTCAAGCTCCGCGTGCCGAAGTTTCGACGACGCTCGACGAACGAGCGGCAGGCCTCCAGGATTTCGTCGACGGCGTCATGGCGATGGGCATCGCCAATCGGGAAATCGCCGGTGCGGTGTTCGTTCTGGTCAAGGATGGTGAGGTCGTTATCCAGAACGGCTACGGGTTTTCCGACGTCGAGGCGCGTGAACCTGTCGATCCGACGAGAACCCTGTTCCGACCCGGTTCGGTTTCCAAACTCTTCACCTGGACCGCGGTCATGCAACTCGTGGAGCAGGGACGGCTAAGCCTCGACGACCCCGTCGAGCGGCATCTGGATTTCGCCATCCCGGACACGTTTCCGCAGAAGATCACGGTGCGGCATCTGCTCGATCACAGTGCGGGTTTCGAGGACGGATATAAGGACATGTTCGTCGAATCTCGTGACGAGTATCAGGAACTGGGCTCTTGGCTTGCGGGGCACATCCCGGGGCGGGTGCGGAAGCCGGGCGTAGAAGTATCCTACTCCAACTACTCCACCGCGTTGGCGGGCTATATCGTCCAGCGCATTTCGGGCGAAGACTTCTCCGACTACGTCGATCGCCATATCTTCCAGCCACTCGGAATGACGCGCAGCACCTTCCGCGAGCCGCTGCCGGAAGCATGGCAGGACGATGTCGCGATTGGCTACGAATGGAAAGAAGGGCGTTTTGAAGCCCAGCCGGCTGAGCTTATCTACAACATCGCCCCGGCCGGTTCGTTGTCTTCGACGGGCGCTGACATGGCCCGGTTCATGATTGCACACCTACAGGACGGACGGTTGGATGGCGCTCGCATTCTACAAGCCGACACGGCGCGGCAGATGCGTACGCGCCTGAATGCCAATTCTCCCGGGCTTCCCGGTATCGCGCATGGGTTTCTCGAGGGCCGCGCGTCCAACCCGCGCATCGTCGGTCACGGCGGCAATACGGGCGAGTTCCACTCCAATTTGATCCTCATCCCGGAAGAGAACGTTGGCTTCTTCATCTCGGTAACCGGCGGAGACGAGGCTTCACTGGCCCGTTCGGAAATCAGCGCCCTTGTGCTCGACCGGCTGGTGCCTACCCAGCGACTGCCCAAGTGGACCGGTGCGTCCGACGAGATCGTCGAGGGCACGTATCGGACAAATCGCCGGTCCTATACGGATCACCGGGTGAATCCGGCCAGCCTGATCCAGGTCAGCCGCGAGGGCGAACGCGGCCTCAGCGTCACCATTGCTGGGCAGACGATCCGCTGGGAGCAGGTGGGGCCTGGTACCTATCAGCAGGTCACGAACGAGACGACGCCTTATGGGCCCCTGGGGCTCATCCAGTTCTACGGAGAAGGAAGCGACACGCGCTTCTCGTTCGAAGCACAACCTTATACCCTTTACCGGCTGGTCTCGTGACCTGCTCCGGAAGGCCGCAGACTCGTGCGCGCGGTAGCTGAATACGGCACCGTCTGCATCCATAGCCATCGTTGAAAAATTGTCTTGGGAGAAGCATCGTGAAACTGGCACTTGGACTTGCATTGTTGAGCCTTCCCGCAGCGCTTGTCGCGCAAGAGCCCGCCAGATCGCAGGCCGCGGCGCAGGAAGCTGCCGAGATCACCTATTCGGCCCCCGAGAACTGGACGGCTTCCGTGCAGGGACCAACGACCGTCTATACGGCGCCAGAAGGCAATCTGAGGGTCGCGGTTGTCCAGGTCGGACCTGCGGCCGACTCGAATACCGCTGCGGCCAAGGCGTGGTCACTCTACAATCCGCAAGCGCAGCGCGAAGTCCGGCTAGTGACCGTCGGCGCGCCGGGCGACGGCTGGGAGGAGCGGGTCAACATCTCCTACGAGACCTCTCCGAACGAGCGGGCGGTCGCTTCGGCGACTGTATTGCGAGAGGGCGGCGAGTGGGTGGTACTGATCACGGACGGGTCCGAGCTGATCGCAAACAAGCGAACTGCGGCAATTTCGCTGGTCGGCCAAAGTATTCGCCCCGCCGGCTACACGCCTGAAAGTTTCGCCGGACAAACAGCCAATCCGCTCACGCCCGAGCGCATCCAGCTCTTGCGCGATTTTGTGTCGGAATCTGCCGAAACCCTCGAAGTGCCCGGTGTCGCAATCGCTTTGATCGATGGGGGAGAAGTAGTCTGGCAAGGCGGCCATGGCGTTCGCGCGCTAGGCGGCACCGCGCCAGTCGACGAAAATACCAAGTTCATGATCGCGTCGAACACCAAGGGCATGGCAACGCTTTTGCTGTCCGTGCTAGCCGACGAGGGGAAGCTGCGCTGGAAACAGCCGGTGACCGACTTGTATCCCGAGTTCCGGCTTGGCAGCGACGAAACCACCAAGTCGACCCTCGTCCGCCACCTTGTCTGCGCTTGCACGGGCCTGCCGCGCAAGGATTATGCCTTCATTCT
>NZ_LNBY01000010.1 GCF_001542855.1 Erythrobacter sp. AP23
ATAGCCGTCAGGCTGCTCTTGGCGAAAGCTGCCGGACAGCAACGCGCCCTCTGATCAGTCATTCGTCATGATTGAACCAATGTCCGAAAGCGGTCATCCGATTATCTGAGTCTATTGGGTACAACTGGGTGGAAAGCGGACGACTAACACAGATAAAGATCAATTGAGTAATAGGCATCCAGCATTCGCAATCGTTACAGACCGGAAGATTCTTGGATCATCCAATGACCCAACAGCGACGAGAATTTGGGACGGACGGGTAGTGCCATCGCTTCTTCCAGCGTCGAGAATGCGGTTGATTGACTTGATCTCGCTTTGACGAAGATCGTCAGCGAGCTCGCGTGACACGCACTTGGCCTCGCTACTGTTCATCCCATATGCACGCAGATTCTTCCTGAGCTCACCAGTTGGTGAAGCACAAGCCGCCACAAACAATGCGGGGAGGATTGCAAATGCCGTAAGGAAAAATCTCACATTGAACTCCTTGCCGATCAAAGGTTATTCGCCTCGCCATCCCTTGACCATCAAATTGGCTTCAGCTTCCCGGCCAAAAGCGTCGCCGACCATGACATCGGCTATGTAGTCACTCGCCAAACGAGCGTCGGCGGCTGAGGCAGTCTGGTAGCCGTTTCTGGACCCGGCACTATCAGACCGTATCGCAAAGTCGATCCGCCAGGCATTTCGTTCCCGGCAGGCCACAGCGCGAACTGCATCGTCAGAATGGACCGCCATAAACTCGCGGCACAGCTCTCCGTTCGCGCTGGCAAAGCTTAGCACAGGCTGGATCGATTCACCTGCTTCACCGAGGGCAACAGCCTGTCCGCTCTGGGTGGTTTCGAGTGCCATAAACAGCGGGTCGCCAGGTACGGCACGAGCGGCAATCTGAGCATTGCCCTCAGCGGCATCTCCTTGAGGTGCACCTTGATAAAGCACTCCCGTGCTCCAACCGACCACTAGCGCAATCGAAGCTGCTAGCGCCGTTGGCCAGAATCGGGAGCCGCCCAAGCTTCTGCGGCGATGGGCTTCGAGCGGAGCGACCGAGGCCTTATTGCTAGCGAGCATCGTCAAGACCGATTGAGGCAACTGGCGGTTGACGATAGTTGACGCCGCATCGCGCATCGTCGAATCTGCCCGTTCGAACCGCGCCAGCCGCGCCCGAAGGGCCGGATCACTGTCCAGGGCGACACGAACTTCTTCTGCTTGCGATGTGCCCAGTTCGCCGTCGAGAAAGGCGGAAAGCGTTTCATCTGTAATTGTTGTCATTTTCCACCCCGTTTGATTGGGACGACTTTTGCGCTTTCGCCCCGCACGCCGTTATCGCCATCCGATGAACCATACTCCGTGAGCTGATGCCGCGCGCGAGCCAGGCGGCTCATCACCGTTCCAACAGGAATGCCGATGAGTTCAGCGGCTTCCTTATATTTCATGCCTTCGACCGCAACGAGCATCAGTACTTCTCGAAATTCGAGCGCGAGTGAAGCAATTGCCTCCTCGGCTTGCGACAGCTCGATATGTCCTTCGACAGCTGCCTCGCCATCGAAAATTGCCGCATCGGGCAATTCATCGATGTCTTGAGCAGTTCTGACATTTCGAGAACGCATTTCGTCAATCCACCTGTTGCGACAAACCCGGAATGCCCATTTGCGAATATCGGCATCGCCAGGAGCGCCGCGTTCCAACAGCCGCTCGAGCGTGTCTTGCAGCAGATCGTCCGCGTCATACGGATTGCCTGTTAGCGAATAACAATAGCGCCTGAGCGGTGTCAGAACCTCAATTAGCTCGGCATGAAGCCCCGTGGCATTCTTACCTTGCATATGGGAATGACGTTTCAGGACGAGGTTTTATTCCCCTCGATGCCACACTTCTTTTCGGTTCGCGGATCATGGCCGGATCAGGCCATAGCCATAGACTTCATCGCGCCCTTCTGCGCCCAAATCGAGCGCGCGAGTGGCCAGCACCGAATATTGACGACGTAGATTGCTACATCGGCCTTCGCGTGTTTCGCAACGCAAGAGAAAGGCGGCAGCGGCAAAGGGTGCTGCGAAAGACGTCCCTGTTTGGAGGTCATAGGTTCGCGTGCCCGCAACGGCGCTACGGACATCGACACCCGGAGCCGCGAATTCGATATGCTCTCCGCGTCCGGCAAGTCGATAGACGCGATTATCCGGACCCACAGCGGTCACCGCAATCACGCCTGGATACGCGGCCGGAAATGCGGGAGCGGAGGCTGGCCCCCCATTGCCCGCCGCCGCGACGATTACCAAGCCTCGTTCCTGCGCTCGTTCTATGGCGGTTTGCAGGATTGTATTGGGGGGACCCGAAAGGCTCATGTTTACGACCGGTACGCGCTCTTCAATCATCCAATCGATAGCGCGCACTAAATCGGCGGCGGTTGTCGTAACCCCAGAATCAGGGTGAGAGATAAACACGGAAGCGGAATAAAGCTTCGCATCAGGGATGAGCCCTTCAAAACCTCGGTCTCGCCCTACAAGAATGGAAGCAACGGCGGTTCCGTGAACGCGCGGCTGTGGGGAGCCAGCTCTTGCAAAACTACGTGCT
Source organism: Erythrobacter sp. AP23 (assembly GCF_001542855.1). GTDB lineage: Bacteria > Pseudomonadota > Alphaproteobacteria > Sphingomonadales > Sphingomonadaceae > Qipengyuania. Next base: position 2,560 of record NZ_LNBY01000010.1, read on the forward strand.
TCGATACTGCGGTCGTCAAGAGCGGGATGGCGCAAATCAACGCTGGTATCGATCAAGCCTATCCGACGATTCGCAACTCTTGCTGCTTGGCGACGGCTCAGAAACGAGGCCGGGCGGTAAACGCCCCTTTCTGATCCTTCACTGCGTTGCAGCATACTGGGGCGATAAATGTGATTGTCATCAGATTGCAGGTTCGAAGCCTCGGGCCTCAGGCGCTCGATCTCTCGATCAATGTCTTTGCCAAACGTAGCTATCCGAACAAGCACCATCCCGATGCCGGACAATTCGCGACTGTCCACGATTTCGAAACCGCTGGCTTGCAACTGCGCGACATCTTCTGCTTCGACCAAGACGAGCTTCTCACCGAGCTGAATTTCCTGGCCCTCGTCGTCGAGACCAATTTCGAATTCGCCGCTGAGAAAAGCACTTGATTGCCTTTCGCGATCTTCAAATTCGTCGTCAGCTTCGCGTTCGCGATTGTCCTCTTGTTCGTCCTCCGATTCTTCGGTTGCCTCTTGAGCTTCCTCTGCCGATTCTTCTGCAGCCTCCTGAGCCTCTTCAGCAGCTTCTTGAGCTTCTTCAGCGGATTCTTCTGCCGCCTCTTCGGCGGATTCTTCTGCCGCCTCTTCGGCGGCTTCTTGTGCTTCCTCAGCGGACTCCTCGGCAGCGTCTTCAGCAGCATCTTCCGCCGCTTCCTCCGCGGCGTCCTGGGCCTCTTCAGCGGCATCTTCCGCTGCTTCCTCGGCAGCCTCTTCCGCCGCTTCTTCGGCAGCTTCTTCTGCTGCCTCTTCTGCCGCTTCCTCAGCGTCCTCATCGGCATCTTGTGCACCAAGCGGAGCCACCATCACGGCTCCCAGCAGCACAGCAGAGAAGACAGGGTAAAATGTTTTCATCATTTTTGTACTCTTCGGCCTAACACGCCGCTCGCATTCGACGGTTTAGACTTCCGTGAGCACCGATGCAAAACCACATCCAACACTTGGCAAAGAACCCGAGTTCGTCAGCTATGGGACGGACAACAGAAACAAGGTCTGTCTCACTCCGCCCCATAGTAGATCATTGTCCTCAGACTGCCTTTACAGCTCAAACAAGATGCCAGCGTTCAGGCGATTTTCCGTGTAATCTGCGGAAGGTAAGTTGGAGTTACGATCAGTGTAGCGATAACCGACCTCGACGCTGAACCTTTCGCTGATAGGAACTGTCAGTTCGACATCGCCGCGAAACCGATCCTCGGTCCGAATTTCACCGATTGAAGGGGTAATCGAGTCGTAGTCACGGTCCCTATAGTCAACCCCGAATTGAAGGCGCGGCCCGTCGCGACCGCCAGCGATCGGAACTCTTAGATCAGCTCCAACGACAAAGCCGCTGTAGTCGAACTGCGGATCGACCGTGTCTTCGTCTTCCCAGCGCCCGCTAATGGAAACGAAGCCGGCATTGTCGGCAAAGAACTTGAAGAGGCTTGCTCCGACCTGGTTGCCTGTCGCGTCGCGCCCATCAAGGGTCGCAAAGTCCTTGTCATTGTAAGTGTAGAACGCCCGCGCAAACAGTCCGTCCGCCACGAACCCCGACACGCTCGGCGTTACCGTATGCATATCGAACAAGCCGTCACCGCCGAGCCGAAAGTGCGAGAAGGCATATCGCGCTCCCACCCGTGCGCCACCAATGCGTGTTGAAGCGTTCACATCGGCCACATGCGACTGGAGGTTAAACTCGTCAAAGTCGAGATAAACTGACTGACCAAAATCGTAGCCGAATTCGAGTTCGAACGAATCTGTGTCTACCGGCTGATACTCTACATCGGCACCAAATCGGAAAGCGACATCTCCTTCTGCCTGCTCGACGTCGATTTCATCGACGACCAGTTGGCTGTCATAGATCGTTCCAGCTTCAAGCTCGAGCGAGAACCCGTCTTGGGCGATCGCACTGGCCGGGACAAAAAATGTCGAACAGACCAGCAAGCGTGCAACTGTGAATTTTTTCATTGGATTGCTCCTCATACGGCGAGAGCGCGCCGAACCCTGACGTGGCGCGCCCCCATCAAAAAGATTGAAAATCGACTTAGTCGTCGAAATCGTCCTCAGCATCTTCCTCCGCAGCTTCTTCTGCAGCTTCTTCGGCGGCTTCGCGTGCCTCCTCTGCCGCTTCTTCTGCAGCCTCTTGAGCTTCTTCGGCGGCCTCGCGAGCCTCTTCCTCAGCTTCCTCGGCTGCTTCGCGGGCCTCTTCTTCTGCCTCTTCAGCTGCCTCCCGAGCTTCTTCCTCAGCTTCCTCGGCAGCTTCGCGAGCTTCTTCTTCGGCTTCCTCAGCGGCCTCGCGAGCGTCTTCTTCAGCGTCGGCGATATCGTCGTCGATATCCTCACCTTGATCGTCGAGGTCTTCCAAGCGATCTTCTTCGATATCCGCGAGGTCTTCCTGCAAATCCTTCTCGATATCGGCAAGCTCTTCGGCCAGTTCAGCCTCTTCCTCAGCAAGTTCCTCGTTGAGCTCGGCCATCTTCTCGTCAAAGTCTTCCTGGGCTTCGGCGATATCTTCTGCCGATGCCGCCGGGTCATTCAGAACCGCATCAAGTTCGCGTTGAGCTTCCGCTCGCTCTGCTTCAATTTCGGCAACTTCTTCATCGAATTCGGCCAGCGCGTCGGCAGCGTCCTGATCATACTCGGCCTGAGCTTCGATCGCGTCGGCATCATACTCGCTTTGAATTTCAGCAGACTCATCATCTGCAGATTCCTGGGCCGCGAGGGGTGTAGCTGCCCATCCGGCTGCTGCGGCGAGTGCAAAAAGCGAGGTGGTGTATTTCGTCGTCTTCATCTTTCGGTCCCTATGGATCAATCATTTTCAGGCGCGGAAATCCGGGCGCTCAACGTAACGACGATCTAGGGAGCGGGTTTATTCCCGATGAATGTACATTTTTGTGCTGTTAATGGCCGCTCAGCCGTCCGGGCCGCGAATCTTGTCTAAAGAAGCCAGTGCGACGGGACTTCAAGGCTGACGTCTGCTTGTGGGTCGGAAGCTGTCGGTCTGCTTTCGATCCTCGACTGGTTAGGACCGGACTGTCCGCAATT
>NZ_LNBY01000011.1 GCF_001542855.1 Erythrobacter sp. AP23
AATGCCGCCAGGCTGCTCATGCTGAACAAACCTACCGGTCAGCTACGCGCCCTCATTCAGGACATAGGAGCCAAACTTCTCGATACCTGAAAGCGGACATTCTCCGCGCCAATGGTGGACTGGCTCTGCTCTTCGACGATCAGACCGAACTTAGTGTGGGTAGGCGTGCTCACCGTGCGACGGTCTCGTGCGTCGCAAAATAGTCGGAGCGGATCACCTCGACGTCGGACAGGAAAGTCACGCCGGCGCGCGTTTCGAACAAGCGGGACAGCCCGCGCGCGACATCCGAAATGACCTTGGACTCAGCCACGCCAACGTACATCACGAGCCCGGTCTGGTCGTTGAAAATTGTCTTGCCCTGGTGGAATCCCGAGTGGCCCATACCGGCGACGTCGCGGATCTTCGTCCAGCCACCGATGCCGGATGCTTCGAGTAGGTCCTCAACCATGTGATGGTCTTCAGCGCGCACGACGATCTCAATCTTGCGCAAGCGGTGCAACGAAAGTTCGAAAGCAGTCATGGGTAATACTCCGGTCAGCAGGTAATCGAACGAATGGTATAGCCGTCTTGCTCATCGGCGTCGTCCTCGCGCCAGCGGAGCGCCTTCCCGGTCTGGGGGTCGACGACAACGAGTTGGACCCAACCCTTGCCGAATAGGCGAGCGAGGATGTCATTGCCCGTAACCACGGCCTCAACCAGCTCGAGCGGGGCCTGGACGACCGTCAGCAAGCGTTGCGGAACGTGGAAAGGCTCGCCCATATCGGTAAACAGCGACTGGCACGGCAGACCAACTTTCAGGTCGCCGCCATTGCCTTGTACCACTCCGATGCCGCCGAGCACGTTCTGCGTGACCTTGTCCCCCGCGCCGTATCGCTGGTTGTCGATGGTCGAGAATAGGTACTGGCAACTTATCCATTGGGCGACCACCATCGGAGCGGTCAGAATTGTGGTCAGCGCTTCTCCGGAGGGATCTGTCTCCCAGTTGTAGCTGTGCAGGAAGGCCCGTCCCTCGAGGTCGATGTCCTTGCTCCAGTTTCTCGGTCCGACGAGGAATGCTGCGTTGCCTGCCAGACCCCACTCGGGGCGGATCTCTCCCCAATGTGCGGCGCCGATGAGCAGATCTTCGGGCGTGCGGTTCAGCAACGGAGCCCTGCGCTCCCGGTTTGCCTTGCCCGCCGCCTTAAGGTCGCGTTCAACCGTGGCAAGCTCGGCCAGATGGCTTTCCGGGACCCTGCAGCGGTCGAAAATCGTCACTTCGTCGGTGGTCGTGTCGTGCTGGGCAGCGAGGAACCAGGTGTCGTGGGGAATGGCCACGCCTTGTGCGGCCATGCCTTGCCGCACCTCGGGATCGTTCAGCATCGCGACCAAGACCCGCGCGTTCGCACCTCCCGCGTGCCCGCCACATGCACCGCAATCGAGAGCCGTGGCATACGGGTTATTGACCGCGCTAGCGCCGTGGCCGGCGAGCACGACCAGCCTAGCTGTCTCCGCCTTCATGCCCGTGAGGTGGAACAAGGCACTGGCATAGCCGATCTTCTCGGCGAGGCTGAAAATGTCGCTATCGGTCTGGTATACGAGTTTCGGCTCGAAAACTTGCTGTCGGCGCTGCTCCTGCCTCGCCCGACTTCGTTCGGCAAGGCGCGGCGCCAGGGTCCGAGCCATCATGGCGAGACCCGCCAGCGGGCCGGTCGCTTCAGCCGTGGCGAAAGCCGAGCCGGTTCCAAGCTTGGCGGCGTTGAACAGGCTTGCAGTTTGCACACTGCGCAGGTCATGTGCCGCGACCTGGTTCGCTTCGTCTGCTTTGCCCGCAACCACCCCTTCGGTGACATCATGCTGCGGCGACAGCAGGACCGGCAATAGGCGCTTGCGATGTCCGGCGCGTTCCGAATGCAGCGCAATCGGCAAGCCGAAGAACCCGGCATAGCCAAAGGTCTCGTAACTTCCGGTCCGCTCGATCTGGCGGCGGAAAGGCTCCGAACGAACGTCGATGCAAAAGACGAGCTGTGCATCGGGCCTCGCCGCAGTCGGTTCCACGCGGGTCGCGTGCTGCAACTTTGGGACCAGCGCGTTGGCGTAGGTCCACTCGGCAGCCTGCATGAACAACCCGCCAAGGCTACCTTCGTCCAGCGAAGCAATATCTGCCAAGCGATTGGCCTTCGCAGGATCGAGCCCTTCGAGGTCGAGGCCGAAATGCCGCGCCAGCCATCGCACAGGGTTACCGCGCGCCGACCGCTCCTCTCGTTCGGGAACCGCTCCGGTGCGCTCGAGCAGCAGCCAGAGAGCCAGCAAGTCTGCTATGCCAGCAGGAGCATGAGCCACACGCTCGCGATCGGCGTGCTCGGCCCGCCAGCGGATGTGACCCGCCCAACCCGGCAGGCGCGCAACATGCGCTGACAGGTGGCCGAGCGGATCGCTGTCACCCACGCACTCCGCCAGCCCTTCCGCGATGGCCTCGTACGGATCGCGTGGCACCGTCAGCAGGAGCGTCTGTCCGGCCTCCCCCGTCAGCTTCGCATATTCGGCATCGTGACGGGCGAGCGTGAGAACCGCCCGGTATAGTCCCAGATCGCGATGCGGCATCGGGCTGGCGGAAATGGCCTGGTCGAAGAAGGCAGCGCACCACTTCGCGATGAAGGCAGCCGCGGGATCGGAACCTTCTCCAGACGCCATAGGCTTGGCGGTTTCCGCTTCCAGCAGCCGTGCCATCAACACGTCGATCGCCATCACCCCCGGCGCAATGTTAGCCATCGCCTTGTAGGTGCCGCCAAGCGCGCGGATCGCGGCATCGCGCAGGGCGCTCTCTTCGATCCGTCCGCGATCGAGCAATCCGCGCCAGACTTCCAGCGGCAGGCTCTCGCGCGCGCCGAACAGCTCGGCGGCTGCCCTTACCGCCTCACTGAAGGGGCGATCCTCGAACCCAGCGAGCGGATTGACGGCAATGGCGCTTTCAAGCGGCCACATGGGCGGGACCGTCCGGGCAGCCAGGGCGACGAGGCCGGCTACCTCGGTGCGGGTCAGCAGGGGGTCGGTGGCGACAAGGGGCGAATGCATGTTCACGGGCGTTCTCCGGGAAGAGCGGGACTCAGCGTCCCGGCATTGAGCAGGCGGACATATAGCGGCGCGGGGAGCGGCGAGCGGCTGGCAATCCTGCGGCTCTGCCACACCCAGCCTCCCAGGAAAGTGGCAAGGATGAAGATGGCGAGACTGGTCGAGAGCATTGCTGCGTGCGCGATCGGCAGGGCGGCTTGTGCAAGTTCAAAGCCGAGCACGTGGAGCAGCGCCAGCCCGGCCAGTATGGCTGCGATCGTGAGCCGTGAAGCGCTGCCGACCTTTTCGATCAGGATCGTGCCGAGCGTCGCCGCACCGGTGGCCGCCGCAAGCAGCAGGGGCACGAGGTCCCCTCTGGCGCTGCCGCTCAGGGCAAGGACGCAGCCGATTGCAAGCGTGGTCGGCGCGATGACCGTGACCACGCGCGAATCCAGCGCCGGGCGCCTATCAGCCTGCACGCCGATCGCCGAGCCCGCGTTAAGGAACAGCCAGGCTTTGAACAGCCCGTGCGCCACGATGTGCCACAGCGCGGCGGCATAGGCGCCCAGTCCGAGGCTCATTATCATGAAGCCCATTTGTGAGACGGTCGAGCCGGCGAGCGAGCGCTTGATGTCCGGGCGAACCGCCATGATGCCGATACCCCAGAGCGCCGCAATGAAGCCGAGAGCGATGGCCGCGTATCGCGCCGCGGGCGCGGCCTCTAGCACCGGTGTAAAGCGCAGGAGGAGGAAGCCCCCGGCGTTCACCAGCCCGGCATGCATCAGCGCGGAAATGGGAGTGGGCGCGGTCATCGAGGACAAGAGCCAACCCGAGAAGGGCGGCAGTGCACAGCGCGCAGCGGCACCCGCGAGAAGGAGCAGGGCGATCGCGCTGACAAGCGCTTCCGGCATTGCCGAGGAAGCCGCGATGGCGACATCCAGTCGGAGCGTTCCGGCATGCCAGCACAGGAGCCCGAGGGCACCCAAGACGGTAAGGTCGCCCACGAGGAACGTCCGCCTGCTGCGTTCCGCGGCGGCGCGCGCCTCAATCCACTCTTCATTATGGCCGATCAGTCCGGCGAGCAGCAGGCCGCTCGCAACCCATGCCAGCGCGAACAGGATCGCATTGTTCGTCAGCACGAACAGGAGGACACAGGCGACCAGCGCGCCCAGCGATCCGAAGAAGCGCGCGGAGCGCGCATCACTGCGCATGTAGCGGTTGGAGTAGGTCGCGACGAGCGCGCCGGCGAAGAGGGTCAACGCGCTGATGATGATCGCCAAGCCCTCGATCGGCACTCCCGCGATCCGGGAAATCAGCACGACAATCGGCAAACTCCCCAGCACGCCCCAGAGAGCCAGCGTCACGATTTTCGGGGTATCCAGCCTGGCGGAAAATGACATCGGTTGCGGCACGTCGAACTCCTTTCGGAGGCCCATTGCCGCCAACGTGATGATTGATGAAACAAGTTATCTAAATACTATCCATTGAATCTCTCAATCTCTGAGCTATTTTGTGCCTTATGCCCATGATGCGCAATCTCGACCTCGACCTGCTCCGCAGCTTCGTGACGATCTGCGAACTCGGCAGCTTCACTGCGGCTGGCGAGCGGCTCGGCCGAACGCAGTCGACGGTCAGCTTGCAGGTGAAGCGGCTCGAGGAGTTGTTGGGCCGCCGAGTCTTCAACCGCACCCCGCGCTCCCTCGAGCTGACCGACGATGGCAAGCAGTTGCTCGGACCTGCGCGGCAAATGCTGCGCTTGAACGATGCGACGATGGCCCAACTCCACGAACCCGATATTGCCGGTCGGGTGCGTCTGGGCGTCCCCGAGGACTTTGCCACGCAGCACCTGCCCTCCGTGCTCTCGGCGTTCACCGCCGCGCATCCGCTGGTCGAACTCGAAGTGACCTGCGATCTGACGCTCAACCTGTTCGAGCAGTTTCACTCGGGCGCGTTCGATTTCGTCTTGGTCAAGCGCGAGCCGGCAGCCAAGCTCGAGGGGGTGCGGGTCTGGCGCGAGCCGCTGGTATGGGTCGTACGCGACCGGGATGCGGTAACGGGAATGGAGATCGTTCCGCTGGTCGTTTCTCCCGAACCCTGCGTCTATCGCAGGCGCGCCACAAACGCACTGGAGGCGGTCGGGCGGGAATGGCGGGTCTCCTACACCTCCACCAGCCTTGCGGGCAGCCTCTCCGCGGTCGCAGAGGGACTTGGCATCGCCGCCCTGCCGCGCGAGATGGTGCCGCCACACCTCATTGCCATTGCGGACGATAGCGAGCTTCCGCCGCTTTACGATACCGAAATCGCGCTCATCGAAGCGCCCGGCTTGTCAGATACTGCCCATCGCCTCGCGCAACATGTCGTCGCTGCACTCGAGCAAGGTGCCTAAAGCGCACTCAACAGGCGTCGGAGGTGTTCCAGCCTGTCATTCACGGCAATTTTGGACGCTTTTCTCTGGCAAGCAGACATTCTGCTATT
>NZ_LNBY01000012.1 GCF_001542855.1 Erythrobacter sp. AP23
ATCGGGGGAGGTCAGTAACGACCCCACACGAAGCGGCTCGAGAGCGCGTAGTTCCATACCGAGCCGATGCCGATGCCGACCAGCGCGGCGAAGACTTCGTGCAGGCCGCGATCATGCAGTGTGGTGGCCACGGCGACATTGGCGAAAGCGCCGATCGAGCAGGCGGCGATGAAGCTGACCCAACCCCAGAACACCTTGTTCGCCTCTTTCAGGCGCCGGTCGCGATAGGTGAGGAAGTTGTTGAGCCAGAAATTGAAAGTCATCGCCCCGAAGGTCGCGACCGCCTGGCTCCAGCTGAAATTCGTGCCCGCGACCAACAGGAAAACGTAGAGAATGGCCATGTGGACGAGGATGCCGAGCGCGCCGACCGTGCCGAACAGGGCAAACCGCGTCGGGATGATCCGCCCGAAGCTCTTGTCGTAGAGGCCGGCGAGGAAATCGAGCGCGATCGCGCGGTCGAGCTTCGATTCGCCGGAGCGGCGGGCGGAGAAGTTCATCGGAAAATCCTTCACCTTGAGCGGTGTGTCGGAAGTGGCCAGCAGGTCGAGCAGTATCTTGAAGCCGATTCCGGAAAGATTCGGCACCAATCTGCGCGCGGTCGCGGTCGGCAGCAGGAAGAATCCGCTCATCGGGTCGCTCAATTCGACCCCGGTCAGCTTGCGGGCGAGGAAATTCGCGACGCTCGACAGCTTCTCGCGGTCGGGGCGACCCCATTCCTCCATGCTCGCGCCCTCGGCAAAGCGGCTCGCCACGGCGACCTCGGCTTCGCCCGATTTGACGCTTGCGAGCATGTCGACGAGCAGCTTGGGATCGTGCTGGTGGTCGGCGTCCATCACCGCCACATAGGGCGCGGCAGTGGCGCAAAAGCCCTCGATCGCGGCGCTCGACAATCCGCGGCGGCCGATCCGCTGGATCACGCGCACGCGCGGGTCGGACAGTGCCAGGCGGCGCGCTTCGTCGCTGGTCCCGTCGGACGAATCGTCGTCGACGATCAGCACTTCCCAGCCGCTCTTGCCCAGCGCGCCCTCGATCCGCTCGACCAGCGGGGCGAGATTGTCGCGCTCGTTGAGCGTCGGCAGGATGATGGCGAGGTCCAGCGGACGGGCGCTGGCAGCGTCGGCGGTGGCCAGGTCAGGCTGCGTCTGCGGAGTCATATCCATTGCATGACCCGGTTATGCGCCATTCCTCAAGATATGGTTACAATCTTCCTAACAATCGCGTCGCCGATCTCGGCGGTGGAGGCACTCCCGCCGAGGTCCGCGCCGAACACGCCATCGGCGAGGATAGCCTCGACCGCGCGCTCGATCCGCACGGCATCCTCCTCGCGGCCGAGCGAGTGGCGCAGCAGCATGGCGAGGCTGAGAACGGCGGCCACCGGATTGGCCTTGCCCTGCCCCGCAATGTCGGGGGCACTGCCGTGGATCGGCTCGTAGAGACCGAAGGTGCCGTGCTCGGTCTGCCGCTCTCCGAGGCTGGCGCTGGCGAGCAGACCGATCGACCCGACACAGGCGCTGGCTTGGTCGGACAGGATATCGCCGAACAGATTGCCGGTGACGATGGTGTCGAACTGGCCCGGCGATTTGACCAGCTGCATCGCGGCATTGTCGACATACATGTGGTCGAGTTCGACCTCGGGATAGTCCTGCGCCACCTCGATCACCGTCGCGCGCCAGATGCGGCTGGTTTCGAGGACATTGGCCTTGTCTACGCTGGTGAGGCGTTTGTCGCGGCCCATCGCGGCGCGGAAGGCGGTGTGTGCGATGCGGCGCACTTCGGCCTCGTTATAGGACATGGCGTCCCAGCCCTCGCGCCCGCCGTCGCTGTCGCGCTCGCCCTTGTCGCCGAAATAGACGTCGCCGTTGAGTTCGCGCACGACCAGCAGGTCGATGCTGCGCGCGACATCGGGCTTCAATGACGAGAGGTGCTCGAGCCCCGGAAAGCCCGCCGCCGGGCGCAGATTGGCGAACAGGCCCAGCTCGCTGCGCAGGCCGAGGATCGCCTGTTCGGGCCGCAGGTCGCGCGGCAAATCGTCGCAGGAAAAATCGCCCACCGCGCCGAACAGCACCGCATCGGCGGCGCGCGCCATTTCCAGCGTCTCTAGGGGAAGCGGGTGGCCGTGGCGGCGGTAGGCGGCGGCGCCGACGTCGCCCTCGAACAGCGTCAGGCCGGGTAGCGAAAGCGTTTCGAGGACGCGCAGGGCCTGCGCCGTAACCTCGGGGCCGATCCCGTCGCCTGCGAAAACTGCAATCTTCAAGCCAGGTTCTCCGCCTCTGTCGCTCCTGCACAGGCAGGAGCCCATCTGCCCCCTCGGAGCGTTCAACTGCCGCTATCTAGGCTCCTGCCTGCGCAGGGGCGACGAACCTTATTTGAAGGCCGCTAAACCATCCGTGCCAGCCGCTGCCTGAGCAGGTGCCGTGCAGCTAGGACGTCGGCGCGGGTGTCGGCAAGCAGGTAGCGTGCGATAAGCGGCTCCTGGCGGTCGAGAATTTCCAAGGCCTGTCCAAGACCCGCTATGTCGGGACGCTCTCCGCCATAGCCGAGCTCGCGCAGGAGCAGCGCCTCGTAGATCGCCAGCGCCTCGACCCATTGCCGCGCAGTCTCGGCCGAGCAGATGGCGTCGAGCAGCCCGCCGAGCGCCGCGTAGAGCGTGGGATAGGCATTGCGTTCGGGCAATGCGGCGGCCGTGAGCGCGGTCACCCAAGCGATGGCGGCGGACGGTAGCGGTTCGGACAGCCACGGCCCGCGGCTCTGCACCAGCTCCAGCCGCGCGAAGGGAAGCTGGCTATCGGACTTGGCGCGGATTTCGGCCTGGACGATGTTGCCGGGGATAACCACCGGCCGCAGCTGCCGCCCGCGGCCGCCCGCGACATAGGCCGCGACGACCCCGCTCTCCTCGGTCAGCAGCCGCGCAATCACCGCCGTCTCCCCATGCGGGCGCGTGGCGAGAAGAATGGCGGGTGCGGTGAGGTGCATGGTCTGTCCTCTAATCCCATCCGTCGCCCCTGCGCAGGCAGGGGCCCAGATAAGCTCTGCAGGATGGCGCCTTCACAAGATCGTATCGAACAAATCGTTCCAGTCGGGATTGTCCCGCCGAATCAGTTTGAGCTTCCATTGCCGCTTCCAGCGCTTCATCGCCTTTTCGCGGGTGATGGCCTCGTGAATGTCATCGTATTGCTCCACGTAAACCAAGCGTGTCAGTCCATGCTTGCGGCAGAACTGCGATCCGTGCCCCTCGCGATGGGCCTGCACGCGCGCAGCAATGTCGCTCGTCACGCCGATGTAGAGCGTGCCGTGGGGCGCGTTGGTCATGATGTAGACCCAGCCGCCCGCCATTCAGCGAGCCGCTTGTAGGGACGTTATCTGGGCCCCTGCATGCGCAGGGGTGACGATCATTTGGTTTTCGCTTCCAACGCCTCGACGCGGGCCTTGAGGTCCTCGGCTTCTTCGCGTGCCTTGCTCGCCATGGTTTTCACCGCGTCGAATTCCTCGCGGCTAACGAAGTCCATCCCGGCGAAGCTCTCCTTCGCGCGTTCACGCGCCGCATCGCGCGCCTCGCGGCCCATGCCGGCCAGCGTACCGGCCGCCGAATTGGCGAGTTTGACGAAATCGGCGATCAAGGGATTCTGGCTCTGCATGGCGGTTATCTAGGCGCGGTGTGCCCGCGTATCAATTCCCTATCCTTACCCGCTCCACCGCGCCTTCGGTGTTCCCGCCATCGGCATCGGGATTGAGCTGCAGGAACTGGTAGTTCAGCGCGGTCGCGAACAGGACCCAGGCGAGATAGGGCAGCAGCAGCACCCCGGCCAGTTTGCGCACGCGCCAGAACAGCGCGATTACCGCGAGCAGCGTCAGCGCGACGAGTACCAAGACGATCAATCCGCCGGTGATCTGCTGCGAACCGAAGAACACCCAGGTCCACGACAGGTTGAACGCGAAATGCACCACGAATACCCACAGCGCCGCCGTGCGCCCACGCGCGCCCCAGGCCGAAGCGACCAGCGCCAGCGCCAGCCCGATCATCACGTAGAGCACGCTCCAGACGATGCCGAACCACTTGGGCTCGGGATAGATCGACGGTTTCTCGAGCGCCTGGAACCACGCCGTGTCGGGCCCGCCCATCTGGCCGCCGAGAAACCCGAGCAACACCACCAGCGGGACGGTGAAAAGCGCCCAGCGAATGAAACTTGCGCGCAGCTGCCCGCGCGACGCCAGCATGTTCATGCGAATATCCCGTCAGCGATTCGTTTCATGCGCCTTGTGACGAGGCACCGCGCGCGAGGCAATGCGGCAGACCGATTCGTCCCAAGCGCGCGACGGATCAGACCTTGACGATACCCTTGCGCACGAGGCTGCGAACCGTGTCTTCGAGCGTCTGTTCCGCCGGGATGAAGGTGAAGCCCAGCACCTCTTCGGTATGCTTGCCCGACACGTCGCGGACATTGCCCAGTTCGCTCCTGATCTGCTTCATCTCGTCCATGAAGGGCGCGAGCAGTTTCACCAGCCAGTCGGGCATCGGCTTCTTCGGCACCTTGCGCGCATGTTCGGGCGCGCGCGACCGCACGGTTTCGGCCATTTCGCGGATCCACATGAATTTCTGCGAGGTCGGGAAGCGTTCGCCGCGCACCTTCTCGGCCGGCGCCTCGATCGCGCGGACATGCGCTTCGGCCACGTCGCGCACGTCGGTGACGCAAATGCCCATGTCGGGGATCAGCGGGATCGAGCCGTCGATGATCTTCTTCACCATCTCGACGCTGGTCGACATGTCGTCGTCATAGACCGGCCCGAACACCGCGACCGGATTGATCGAGCAGAAGGTCATGGTCGGCGCATGCGTCGCCACCCAGTCGCGCGCGGCGCGCTCGGCCACCGTCTTGCTTTCGATATAGGGCGGGACGCCGGCCGCGAGATTGGTCCAGTCGAGATGGGTGAAATGATCCTTGTCCGGCTGGCCATAAGCGATCGCTGCGGCGCTGCTGGTCTGGACGAAGCGCTCGATCCCCGCCTCATGCGCGAATTTCAGCGCCCGCAGCGTGCCTTCGCGCGCGGGGATTACCAGTTCGTCCTTGTCCTTGGGTGTGGCCATGGGAAAGGGCGAGGCGACATGGGCCACCGCATCGCAGCCCGCATTGGCCTCTGCCCAGCCCTCGTCACTCATCAGATCGGCCTGGAACACTATGAGTCGTTCGCCCGCTTCGGGCCAGCGGGCGCGCAGTTTCGGCTCGCTCTTCGCCTTGTTCCGGACGGTAGTGTGGACGGTATAGCCCCCGGCGAGCAGCTGGTCGATCACTTCGCCGCCGATGTAGCCCGTGCCGCCGGTTACCAGTATCGATTTCACCATCTGCCTGCTCCCCCGATTGTCTGTTAGGCGGGAGACTACGCCGATTGGTTGCAACGGGCAACGGAGTCGCAATGAAGCAGGTCGATTTCCTTGTGGTGGGAGCGGGCATCGCCGGTCTGTCGGCCGCCGCGCGGCTGGCCCGGCATGGCGAGACGGTGGTGTGCGAGGCGGAGGACGCGCCGGGCGTGCATGCCTCGGGACGCAGCGCTGCGTTTGGGCATTTCGACATGGATGCCCCGCTGGTCCGCGCGCTGACCGCGGCGAGCCTGCCGCTATTTCAGGAGCCGGGCGCGCGGCCCCATCCCGCGCTGTTCATCGCGCTCGAGGGACAGAAACCGGCGCTCGACCGGCTGGAGGCGAATTACCGCGCATGGGCGCCGCAGGTCCGGCGGCTGTCGGTGGCGGAGGCGCGCGAGCTGGTGCCGGTGCTGCGTGCGGGCAAAGGCGGGATCGTCGGTGCGCTGCTCGATCCGCAGGGCCGCAAGCTCGATGCGCATGCGCTGCTCGAAGGGCATCGCAAGGCCCTGCTCGCGGCGGAGGGCACGATTGCGGCAAAGGCGCCGGTGACGGCAATGCGCCGCGAGCCTGCCGGCTGGATCGTCGACACTCCGGGCGAAAGCTATGCCGCGCCCGTTTTGGTCAATGCCGCCGGGGCCTGGGTGGACGCTGTGGCAAGGCTCGCGGGGGTCTCCCCCATCGGCATTCGCCCGCTGCGCCGCACGGTGATCACCTTCGACGTTCCGGTCGACGTTGCCGCCTGGCCCTTCACCAAGACAGTGGGGCCCGGCTTCTATATCGAGCCGGAGGGCAGCGGCCGGCTGCTGGCCTGCCCGATGGACGAGGACGCGAGCGAGCCCTGCGATGCGCAGCCCGAGGAAGAAGGCGTCGCGCTCGCCGCATGGCGCGTGGAGCAGGCGACCTCGCTGACGATCCCGCGCTTGGCCGGAAAGTGGGCCGGCCTGCGAAGCTTCACCCCGGATCGCCTGCCGGTGGCGGGTTTCGACCCGTCTGCGCCCGGCTTCTTCTGGCTCGCCGGACAGGGCGGCTTCGGCCTCCAGACCTCGCCCGCCATGGCGCTCGCGGCAGAGGCGCTGGCGACGGGCGGCGACTGGCCGGAGGAATTGCGTGCGGTGGGGGTCGATGCGGCGATGCTGGCGGTGGAGCGGCTCGGGAGTGCCGCGGGATGACTGCTATCGGGCGCCTCGAAGGGTGCCGCCCACGTCATCTACTGGGTGGAAAGCAGATGAGGCGAATTTCTCTAAAGATCGCGTGTTTCGAACCAATCCCTTACAAAGAAGATAGCGCCATAAGCCACGAGCGCCCCGATTGTAGGGATTGGAGGAACAAACAGGTAGTCCAAGCCGCTCGTCGACCGGAGCAGCTCAGGATGTTGATTTTGCCACCAACTCACAAATAGGACTGCTGAGATCGGCACGACGATCAGCGAGGCACATCCGACACGCCGCGTCCCAAAAATGAGCGCGAGTGCTGCCCCTCCCAGGGCGCCAGCGCCGATCAAGACAAGGAAGCTCATAGCGTTAGGATAGCGACTGAAGCACCGTCCGCAATCGAGTCGCTAACGGTCAGCCGGCCTCCAGCATCGCGGACCCGCGCCTACCGCATCAGCACCAGTTCTTCCGCCATCGTCGGGTGGATCGCGGTGGTGGCGTCGAAATCGGCCTTGGTCAGACCGGCCTTCACCGCGATCGCGGCGGCCTGCATCATCTCGGCCGCATCGGGCGCGATCATGTGGATGCCGACGATCTTGCCGCTGTCGCCGTCGCAGACCATCTTGAACAGGCTGCGCTCGTCGCGCCCGGCTAGCACGTTCTTCATCGGGCGGAAATCCGACAGATAGACCTTGACGCTGCCGAGCTTGTTCTTGGCCTCGCCCTCGGTCATGCCGACCGCGGCGATCGGCGGGTGGCTGAACACCGCGCTGGGAATGCAGCCATGGTCGACCGCGACCGGATCGTGCCCACCGAAGACGGTATCGGCAAAGGCCTGGCCCTCGCGGATCGCCACCGGGGTCAGCTGCACGCGGTCGGTCACATCGCCGACGGCATAGATGTGGTCGACATTGGTCTTGGAAAAACGGTCGACCTTGATCTCGCCCTTCTCGCCCAGCTCGACACCGGCGTTTTCCAGGCCGAGCCCTTCGGTGTTCGGCTTGCGGCCGGTGGCGAACATCACCTGGTCGACCACTTCTTCGTCGCAATCGGACAGCTTGACCTTGAAGCGCCCGTCCTCGGTCTTCTCGATGTATTCGAACACCGTGTTGAACTTGAAATCGATGCCCTTCTTCATCGAGATCAGCAGCAAGCGTTCGCGCAGTGCCTCGTCATAGGAACGCAGCAACTGGTCGCCGCGATTGACCACGCAGACCTTGCATCCGAATTCGTTGAAGATCCCGGCGAATTCATTGGCGATGTAGCCGCCGCCCGCGATGATGATCTTCTTCGGCAGCTTTTCGAGATGGAACGCCTCGTTCGAGGTAATGGCGTGTTCGGCGCCCTTGCAGCTCGGCACCTGCGGGCGCGCGCCGGTGGCGATCAGGATTCGTTCGGCGGTGACCACCTTGCCGCTCGCCAGGGTGATTTCGTGCGGGCCGGTAATCTCCGCGCGCTCCTTGAAGACGGTGACGTCGTGGTTCTCCAGCGTGTCGGTATAGGCGCCCTCCAGCCGGTCGACATCGGCCAGCACGTTGTCGCGCAGCGTGTGCCAATTGAAGCTCTTGCCCTCGACTTCCCAGCCGAAGCGCTTGCAGTCTTCCAGGTCCTCGGCGAAATGCGCGCCGTAGACGAGCATCTTCTTGGGGACACAGCCGCGGATGACGCAGGTCCCGCCGACCCGGTGCTCCTCGGCGATCGCGACCTTGGCGCCATGCGCGGCGGACACGCGCGATGCGCGCACCCCGCCCGAACCGGCACCGATGGTGAAAAGGTCGTAATCGAAGTCTCCGCGGGGTTTCGTCGCCAAAGCCTGTCTCCAATCTGCGTTCGCCGCCGCACTTGGGGTATGGACGCACCCGGCACAAGGTCCAGCGCACCTAGCCGCGGGAACCGGAATGCGTGCCGGTCCATTGCAAGGGAGGTCCCTTGGGGGGGATGCTGCCGATACCCGAAACGAATATGCGGGAGACAGCATGAAGCAACCGATTGCCGAGATCGTCGAAGGTGGGGCCCGCATCCTGCCCTACCCGTGGAACCTGATCGCCTTTGCCGTGGCGGCAACCGGCGCCGCACTGCTGCTGCACTGGATCGCCTTCCGGCTGCTGCGGCGGCTTGCAAATGCCTCGGACAGCGACGCCGACACAATGCTCGTGCGCCGCCTCGCCACGCCGACCCGGATCGCGCTGGTCGCGCTGGCGCTGGTGCTGGCCGCGCGCGAGATCCCCGCGTTCGAAACGGTATGGGAAAAAGTCGCCGGCTTCGTAATGCCCGCGCTGGTCGGCTGGATCGCGCTGGCAATCCTTCATGCGCTGGTCGAGACGATGAAACTGCGCGCGGACATCACGGTGGCCGACAACCTTGCCGCGCGCCGTCGGCGTACCAAGCTGACCATGCTCAGCCGCATTGCGACCTTCATCATCATCTTCGTGACTGTCGGGTTGGTGCTGCTGTCGATCCCCGGCGTGCGCGATATCGGCCTTACCCTCGTCGCCTCGGCAGGCCTCGCGGGGCTGGCGGTCGGCGCCGCCGCCCAGCCCGCGCTCAAGTCGCTGATCGCGGGCGTGCAGATGGCGCTGACCGAGCCGATCAACATCGAAGACGTCGTCATCATAGAAGGCGAATGGGGCTGGATCGAGGAAATCCGCACGACCTACGTGGTGGTCAAGATCTGGGACGAACGCCGGCTCATCGTGCCGACCACGCGCTTCCTCGAGGGGGCGTTCCAGAACTGGACCAAGACGACCGCTCAGTTGCTGGGATCGGTGATGCTCTATCTCGACCCGGCGACCCGGATCGGACCCATCCGGGCCGAGTTCGAACGCCGGATCAGGGCGAACGAGCGCTGGGACGGCCGCGTCCAGGTAGTGCAGGTTACCGATACGAAGCGCGATGCGATCGAGGTTCGCCTGCTGATGAGCGCGAAGGATTCGCCGACCCTGTTCGACCTGCGCTGCGACATCCGCGAAGGGATGCTCGAATGGCTGGCCGATACGATGCCCGAGGCTTTCGCGCGCCTGCGGATCGTTTCGCCCGAAAGCGAATCGCCTGCTGACGCGCTGGCCAGGCCGGACTAGCCGCGCCCCGTGCCGCCCCCGCTGCGCCGTCGACGTCGGTTGCGGTTCCCGCCGGGGCGGCTGCCGCCGGGTGCACCGTCGCGCCTGGGCGCGCCGGCGCGGTTGGAATGTTTGTTCTTGGGCTTGGGCTTCTTCGCCGCGCCGCCGGTAGGGCGCACCTTGGGCTTGGCGAGACGCGGCTTCTGCTCGCGCTTGGTCGGCCCGACGCCCTCGACTACCGCGCGGAAATTGTCGGGGAGTGGCAGACGCTCGAACTCTGCGTCGGTCTTCTTGCGAATATCCTTGAGGTAGTCGCGCTCGTCCTCGGCGCAGAAGGCGATGGCGATCCCGTCCTTGCCCGCGCGCGCGGTGCGCCCGATGCGGTGGACGTATTGTTCGGGCACGTTGGGCAGCTCGTAATTGATCACATGGCTGACACCCGGAATGTCGATCCCGCGCGCGGCAACGTCGGTCGCGATCAGGATCGGGGTCTTGGCGCTGCGAAACTCGCCAAGCGCGCGCTCGCGCTGCGGTTGCGACTTGTTGCCGTGGATGGCGTTGGCCGGGATGCCCTTCTGCGCCAGCTTCTTCACGATGCGGTCGCAGCCATGCTTGGTCCGCGCGAAGATCAGCACGCGCTCGAACGTGCCGGGCACGTCGTGGCGCTCGGACAGGATCAGCTCGAGCAGCGTCTGCTTCTCGTCCTGCTGGACCATGAACAGATACTGGTCGATCCGCTCGGCGGTGGTGCTTTCGGGCGTGACCGAGACCTTGACCGGGTTGCGGCAATACTTGCCGACCAGTTCCTGGATCTGCTTGGGCATGGTCGCGCTGAAGAACAGCGTCTGGCGGTCGTCGGGCACGAGCTGGCTGATCCGGCGCAGCGCGTGGATAAAGCCGAGGTCGAGCATCTGGTCGGCCTCGTCGAGCACCAGCACTTCGACCCCGTCGAGCTTGAACGCCTTCTGGTCGATCAGGTCGAGCAGGCGGCCGGGCGTCGCGACGAGAATGTCGGTCCCGCGGTGCAGCTTGTTGCGGTCCTTGTTGACCGAGGTGCCGCCGACGATCGAATGGACCTTGAGCCCGGCGAGCGCGCCGTAATCCTTGGCGCTCTGGGCGATCTGGCCGGCGAGTTCGCGCGTTGGCGCAAGCACCAGCATGCGGCAGGATTTGAACGGCGTCTGCCGGTCCGCCTCGCGCAGCCGGTCGATGCTCGGGAGCATGAAGGCGGCGGTTTTGCCGGTGCCGGTCTGCGCGATTCCCATGAGGTCGCGGCCTTCGAGCACGGGCGGGATCGCCTGCGCCTGGATCGGCGTGGGGGTATTGTAGCCCTTGAGGTCGAGGGCCTGGAGGACGGGCTGCGACAGCCCGAGGTCTGAAAATTGAGTCATGTTGCTCGCATCGAATATGCGGCGCGCTCTCGGTTCCGATAGGCGGAATCCGGGCGCGGTCGCGGAGTTTGAAACCGCCCGCGTGAAAAGGGAAGTCTGTAGAAAATGGACCGAGGCGCGGCCGGGGCGATGGATGTATCGTCATCGCCGCTTCACGCTGGCTAGCGCGCTTCGATGGGCGGCATGTGGTGCAGGGCATGAAGGAAGTCAAGCCGTACGGGGGGTTTGCTTGGAAGTTTGGAATTAACCAACGGGCTGCTAGCAGTCCCCCCGATATGATTGAATCACGCAATAATATCCGGACCTTCGGCTCGGGATCGCCCACTCTCCTGTTCTCCCACGGCTTCGGCTGCGACCAGAGCATGTGGGAACCGGTCGCCAACCGGTTGGCAGATTCCTTCCGCATCGTGCTCTTCGACCATGTCGGTGCCGGACGCAGCGACCTGAGCGCATACGACAAGGCGAAATATGCGAGCCTGGACGGCTATGCACGCGATGTCGTCGAGGTTGCGCGATCGATCGATACGCCGGATCTGGTGTTCGTCGGCCATTCGGTCAGTGCGATGATCGGCGCGCTCGCGGCCATCGAGGCGCCCGATCTCTTCAAGCAGCTAATCATGGTCGGCCCTTCGCCTCGCTACATCGACGACGGGGACTATAGTGGCGGCTTCGACGAACAGCAGATCGAAGAACTGCTCGAATTCCTCGACAACAATCACCTCGGCTGGTCGGCCGCCATGGGACCGGCGATCATGGGCAATCCCGACCGCCCCGAGCTGGGCGAAAGGCTGACCAACAGTTTCTGCAGCACCGATCCGGACATCGCGCGCGATTTTGCGCGGGCTACCTTCTTCTCGGACAATCGGGCGGATCTGTCGGCGGTGCCCGTCCCCACGCTGGTGCTGCAATGCAGCGAGGATATCATCGCCCCGGTCGAGGTCGGCAAATATGTCGCCGAGAATGTACCCGACAGCTCGTTCGTGCAATTGGAGGCGACCGGGCACTGCCCCAACCTGAGCGCACCGGATGAAGTCGCGCAGGCGATCCGGCACTATGTCCGGTCCTGACCCGACCGAGGATCTCCTCGACCTCTACGAGAACGCGCCGTGCGGCTACCTGTCACTCGCCCCCGATTCGACGATCGTGCGGGCCAACCGAACCCTGCTCGGCTGGCTCGATCTATCGGCTGACGATCTGGTCGGAAAACCCCTGCGCGACTTGCTCGGAACCGGTGGGCGCATCGCCTACGAAACGCACCTTGCCCCGCTGCTGCGCCTGCAGGGTTTCGTTTACGAGATCGCCCTCGACTTGAGATGCGACCACGGGCTCGTACCCGTAATTGCCAATGCATCGGAAAAGCGGGACGAATCGGACAACCATCTCTTCACGCGTCTGACGCTGTTCCGCGCGGAAGACCGCCGGAAATACGAACGCAACCTGCTCGAAGCGAAAATCCGGGCCGAATCCGAAGCCGAACAGCGCGATCGCGAGGCCGAATTGCGCGAGCAGTTCATCGCGGTCCTGGGCCACGATCTTCGTAATCCCGTGGCTGCGCTGAAAGCGGGAACCGACCTGCTCAAGGACTCCGGCAATCTCGGCACCGAAGATCGTGAAATCGTCACCTTCATGGACTCGACGCTCGACCGCTCCATCGAGCTGATCAACAATGTCATGGATTTCGCCCGCGGCAGGCTGGGATCGGATATCTCGCTGGATCTCCAGCCGGCGCCGGACCTGGACAGGAAGCTGGAAACCGTCATTGCCGAAGCGAAAGCGGCAAGGCCGGACCGCGACATCCGCAGCGAGATTGCGATCGACACATCGGTTGAGTGCGATCCCGATCGTTTGGCCCAGCTCCTATCGAATCTTCTTTCGAACGCCCTGCATCACGGCCGGCACGATGCCCCGGTCATGGTGAAGGCAATCACGACGCGGGACGAACTGGAAGTCTCGGTCACGAACTCGGGCACGCCCATTCCCGCCAATGTCCTCGAGACTCTGTTTCAACCCTTCGATCGCGGCTCGAAACAGGGCAATCACGATGGCCTGGGACTGGGCCTGTTCATCGTCGACCAGATCGCCACGGCGCATGGCGGACGGATGGAGGTCGTGTCCGATGAGGGCGGAACAACCTTCAAGCTCGTCATCCCGTCCAAGGAAAGCGAATAGCGCTAAGCGAGGCCAGCCGCTTTCACCAGCGCCTCGGTGCTGGCGTCGAATTCCTCGCCTCCCTTTTCGATCGCTTTCGCCATCGCCTTGCCGAGTTCGACGCCGAACTGGTCGAAGGGGTTGATGCCCATCAGCGCGGCATTGGCGAAGGTGCGGTGTTCGTGGAAGGCGATCAGCGCGCCCAGCGCGGCGGCGTCGAGGTCGTCGCACAGGATCGTCGCCGAGGGGCGGTCGCCGGGATAGTTGCGCGCGGGGTCCTCGCCCGCCTTGCCCGCCATCAGCGCGGCGCCTTGCGCAAAGCAGTTCATCAGCAGGATGCGGTGGTGCGCGGGGTCAAGCTCGTCGCCCGGTGCCACGCTGGCGATGAAGTCCACGGGGATAAGGTGTGTGCCCTGGTGAAGCAGCTGGAACACCGCATGCTGCGCATCGGTCCCCACCCCGCCCCAGGTAATCGGCGCGGTCGGGCCGTCGACCGGCTGCATGTCGGCGGTGACGCGCTTGCCGTTCGATTCCATTTCGAGCTGCTGGAGGTAGTCGGGGAACAGGCCGAGGCGCTCATCATAGGCGAAGACCGCGCGCGTCTGGCAGCCGCGCACGCGGGTGTAGTAAAGGTCCGCGAAGGCCGCGCGCAGCACGAGGTTGGCTGCGCCGTCCGTGTCGCGGAAATGCTCGTCCACCGCCTTCGCGCCGGCGAGCATGGCGCGGAAATCGTCCATCCCCACCGCCATGGCGATGGGAAAGCCGATCGACGACCAGATCGAATAGCGTCCGCCGACGCTTTCCTGGAACGGCAGGATGCGCGTTTCGTCGACCCCCCATTCGACCGCGCCTTCGGGATTGGCAGTGAGCGCGATCACGCGTCCGCCCGGATCGCTCACGCCATTGTCGCGCAGCCATTTGAGCGCGCTTTCGGCATTGGTCATCGTCTCGATCGTGGTGAAGGTCTTGCTGGCGACCGCGATCAGCGTCTTGGCCGGATTGCATTTGGCGAAAGCCTCTTCCAGCGCGACCCCATCGATGTTGGAGACGACGTGGACGTCGCAATAGGACAGGTCGCGGCTGAGCGCATCGACGCCCAGCGCCGGACCCAACGCGCTGCCACCGATGCCGATGTGGATCAGGTGCTCCACCTCGCCCAGCGCGCCCTGATGGATCGCGCCCACAAGCATGCCCATGCGATCGATCAGCGCCATCGCCTCCTCGACCTTGGCCTCGTCGCCCGTGCCGCGCAGCGTCGCGTGGTCGGCGGCGCGCCCCTCGGTCGGGTTGACCACCTCGCCGCCGAACAGCTTGGCGCGCATGCCGGCAAAATCCATCGCCTCGGCCAGTTCCTCGAACGCCGCGATCACCGCGCGATCGAGATGCGTTTTCGACCAGTCGAACAGGATGCCGCCATCCTCCGCGCCCTCGCCCAGCTCGATCCGGCCCGAGAGCATCGCTACGCGCTCCGCACCGCCCGGCTCGTCGGCGCCCTCGCCGCCATCGCGGGTGGCGCTGAACAGCTCGCCCAGCGTCGGGCGCGGCAGGTTTTCTAGCTTGTCCCAGATCGCGGCGGCAGAGGTCATCGTTCAAAAATCCTTTCGTGTGCGCAGGTGCGCGACTAGGGACTTCGGCGATGATTGAGAACCCCGCATGACAGAGCAGGCGCTGGATACCAATTCGCCCGATGAAGCAACAGCGAAGCCCGAGCAGAAGGAAACGCTCGGCAGCTTCCTGTGGTTCGTCGCCAAGCTGGTGATCGCCGTGCTCATTTTCCGTAGCTTTATCTTCTCGCCCTTCACCATTCCCAGCGAATCGATGCTGCCGAACCTGCGCAACGGCGATTATCTGGTCGCGGCGAAATGGCCCTACGGCTATTCGAAACTGTCGCTGCCGGGCCAGGTTCCGCTGTGGGAAGGCCGCATTCTGGCCGACCTGCCCGAGCGCGGAGACGTCGCGATCTTCAAGCACCCGGTGACAGGCACCGATTACGTCAAGCGCGTGATCGGCCTGCCCGGCGACACGGTGGCCGTGCGCAACGGTGTGGTGATCCTCAACGGCGAACCGCTGCCGAAGGAAGCGGCGGGCTATGCCGACATTCCGATGAGCGCGAATACGAGCTGTCGCCGCGACGGCGGCGTGGTGGTCGATGGCACGACCTGCCGCTACCGCCAGTTCCGCGAAACGCTGCCGTCGGGCAAGAGCTACATGACCGTCGATTTCGGCCCGGTCGGGCCGCGCCTGCTGACCGACGGCATGGGCGGGATCGCCACCGATTCGCGCGGCGTTCCCATCCGCGTCGATCCCGACGATATCGACCCGATCGTCATCCCGGCCGGCCAGCTGTTCGTGATGGGCGACAATCGCGACAATTCGCTCGACAGCCGGTTCCCCGCCGTGCCCGATGGCGGCGTGGGGCTGGTCGATGCGGATCTGCTGGTCGGCCGCGCCAGCCGCGTCCTGTGGTCGACCGATGGAAGCGCGCGGTGGCTGCTGCCCTGGACCTGGTTCACCGCCGCGCGCTGGGACCGGATCGGCAGCGACATATGAGCGCCCTCGCCCCCGAAACGCGCGAATGGCTCGCCGAGAACGGTTTCACGGTTAGGGACGAGGCGCGCTGGTTCGCCGCGCTGACCCATGGCAGCATGGGAGAGAGGCAGGATTACGAGCGGCTCGAATTCCTCGGCGATCGCGTGCTGGGCCTGTCGATCGCCGACTGGCTCTATGCCCAGAGCGATGCCCCCGAAGGCAAGCTCGCCCAACGCCTCAATGCCATCGTCAGCCGCCAGATGTGCGCGCAAATCGCACGCGGCATCGGCCTGCCACCGCATGTGCGCATTTCGAGGCAGGCGAGCAGCGATGGCGGGCGCGACAGCGACAATATACTCGGCGATGTGATGGAGGCCTTGCTGGGCGCGGAATTCCTCGACAATGGCTTCGATGCCTCACGCAAGCTGGTCCACCTGCTATGGCGGCCGGCGCTCGAAAGCGGGGCGGGCAAGTCGAAGCATCCCAAGAGCGCGTTGCAGGAATGGGCCGCGGGCAATCAGCGCAAGCCACCCGAATACGAGCTGGTCGAGCGTTCGGGCCCCGACCATGCGGCGCGCTTCACCGTGCGGGTAAAGGTCCAAAAGGTCGGCGAAGCGGAAGGCACCGCGAACAGCAAGCAGGAAGCCGAAAAGCAGGCTGCACGGGAATTCATGGAGAAATTCGGGTGAGCACTACGCAAACCAAATGCGGCGTCGTCGCCGTCCTCGGCGCGCCCAATGCGGGTAAGAGCACGCTGGTCAACCAGCTCGTCGGCCAGAAGGTCGCGATCACCAGCGCCAAGGCCCAGACCACCCGCGCGCGGATGATGGGCATTGCGCTGCATAAGAGCGACGATGCCGACACGCAGATGATCCTGGTCGACACGCCGGGCATTTTCGCGCCCAAGCGGCGGCTCGACCGTGCGATGGTGAGCGCGGCCTGGGAAGGCGCCGAGGCCGCCGACGCGGTGCTTCTGCTGGTCGATCCGGTCAAGCAGCGCCGCCACGAGCTCGAGCCGCTGATCGAACAGGTCGCCCAGCGTCCCGAGCGCAAGATCCTGGTGCTCAACAAGGTCGATGTCGCGAAGAAGGAGCCGCTGCTCGCATTGGCGCAGGAGCTGACCGGCAAGGCCCAGTTCGAGGAGGTCTATTTCGTCTCCGCACTGACCGGGGACGGCGTGCCGGAGATGAAGGATGCGCTCGCTGCGATGATGCCCGAGGGTCCGTGGATGTATCCCGAGGACCAGGTTTCAGACGCCAGCGAACGCCTGCTCGCCACCGAGATCACGCGCGAACAGCTCTACAAGCAGCTGCACGAGGAACTGCCCTACGATTCCGCGGTACGGCCGGAAAAATACATCCAGCGGCCCGACGGCAGCGTGGAAATCCACCAGCAGATCGTGGTCATGCGCGACAACCAGCGCGCCATCGTGCTGGGCAAGGGCGGTAGCCGGATCAAGGCGATCGGCCAAGCCGCGCGCGAGGAGCTCTCCGAACTGCTAGGCCAGAAGGTCCACCTCTTCCTCCACGTCAAGACCGACGAGCGCTGGAGCGAGGACAAGGAAATGTTCGAGGAAATGGGGCTCGACTGGAAGAGCTGAGCTAGGAGATTTCCCGCTGGAGATGCTTGCGTCCCGTTTTTTGCCCCAACTGACCGCAGCGCTCGCGGTGGGGCTGCTGATCGGGATCGAACGGGGCTGGAAGCTGCGCGGTGAAACGTCGGGGATGCGGGTCGCCGGCATAAGGACTTTCATCCTGCTCGGCATGACAGCGGGGCTCGCAGGCATCATCGGCCTGCAAGGATATGCCATCGTTTCGGGTATCGTTGTCGCAGTCGCCGCGGCGCTGGTGGCGATCGGGTACTCGCGTTCGATACTCGACACCGGCAGGCCCGATGCGACCAGCGCGGTGGCCGCCATGGTGACGCTCGGGCTGGGGTTCCTCGCGGGGATCGGCGAAGAGGCGCTGGCCGTTGCGGGCGCGGCGGTGGCCACGCTGATCCTCGCGCTGCGCGGTGAGGCCCATCGCTGGGTCGGCGCGCTCGACGAGGCCGACATCAAGGCTTTCGCCCGCTATGCGGTCATCGCGCTGGCGGTGCTGCCTTTCCTGCCCGAAGGCCGCTACGGCCCCTACGACGCGTGGGAGCCGCGCGTCTTGTGGCTGGTGGTCGTCATCGTCACCGGCTTTTCCTTCGTCGGCTATGTCGCCAACCGCATGTTCGGCGCGCGCCGAGGGACGATCGCCACCGCGGTGATCGGCGGGGCCTACAGTTCGACTGCCGTCACCCATTCCTTCGCCCAGCGCCTCGGTTCGGGCATGGGCGGCGGCGCGGAGAATGCGGGGATCGCGCTGGCCAGCGCGGTCATGTACCTGCGCGTCATCATCCTTGTCGCGGTGCTCGCGACCAGCCTGCTCGAACCTTTCGTCCTCGTGGTGACGCCTGCGCTGATCGCGGGCTTTACGGCGAGCTACTGGCTCTACCGCAAGGCCCCCAGCACGACCGGACCGGCGCCGCCCGGCAACCCCATCGCCATGCTGCCCGCCCTGACCTTCGTCGCCTTCGTTGCGCTTGCCGCAGTGGCCGCCCGCTGGGCAGAGGGCGAATTCGGCGAACAGGGCATCGCCATCCTGCTGCTGCTCATGGGCAGCATGGATGTGGATGCGGCCATCGTGACCGCGGGCGCGCTGGAACCCGGCACGATCGCGCCGCGCCTCGCCGCGCTGGCCATCGCGGGAACGATCCTCGCCAATATGAGCGTGAAGCTCGGCGTGACGCTGGTCTATGGCAGACGCGAGGCACGCCCCGCCGCAGCGGCACTGGCTGCAAGCATGCTGGCCCTCGCGGCGAGCCTGGTGGCAGGTTACGCGCGGCTCTGAAGGGCGCCGGCTACCGCTTCTTCGCGATCTTGATCTTGTTCTGCTTGGCGAAGCTTTTGGTCGATTCCTCGCTGCGACCCAGCGCCTTGGCGATCTGCTTGAGACCCTGCCCCTTGGCGGCGAGGGTGCGCAGCTGGCCCGCCTCCTCGCCCGTCCAGGGTTGCTTGTGCCGTTCGAAGCGGTCCTTGGCCATCAGTCCGCCGCGGCTTTCTTGGCCGTCGCCGTCTTCTTCGCTGGAGGCTTCTTCTTCGCCGGAGCCTTCTTCTTGGCCGGCGTCTTGCGCTTCTTCTTAGCCGGTCCCTTTGCCGCGCGGGCATCGATCAGTTCGATCGCCTGCGCCTCGGTCACGTCCTCGGGCTTCACGTCCTTGGGGATCGTGGCATTGGTGGTGCCGTCGGTAACATAGGGGCCATAGCGGCCCGGCATGACCTTGATCTCGCCGCCGCTGGTCGGGTGTTCGCCCAGCGTCTTGATCGGTTCGGCCTTGCCGCGTCCGCCGCCCTTGCGGTTGGCCGCCTGCGCGAGAATGTCGACCGCGCGGTTCATGCCGACCTCGAAGACCTCGCGCGTGCTCTGCAACTTGCCGTACTTGCCGTCATGGCGCAGGTATGGCCCGTAACGCCCTATCGCGGCTTCGATTTCCTTGCCGGTCTCGGGATGCGCACCAACGATGCGCGGCAGGCTCAAGAGCTTCAGCGCCCATTCGAGATCGAAATCGTCGAGGTCCTTGGGGATGCTCGCGCGCTTGGCTTCCTTGCCCTCGCCCAGCTGGACATAGGGACCGAAGCGTCCGCTCTTGCGCTCCACCGGCAGGCCGGTTTCCGGATCCTCGCCCATCACGCCGTCATCGGCACCGTCGTCGCCATCGGAGCCGCCCGGCTTGGCGAACTGGCGGGTGTATTTGCACTCGGGATAGTTGGCGCAGGCGACGAAAGCCCCATAGCGGCCACCGCGCAGCGCCAGCCGTCCGCCTTCGCGGCCTTCGGTTTCGCATAGCGGGCAATGGCGCGGATCCTTGCCGTCGGCACGTTCGGGGAAGAGATAGTCGGCGAGGAAATCGTCGAGCACTTCGGTCACTTCCGAAGGCTTCTTCTCCATCACCTCTTCGGTCTTAGGCTTGAAGTCGCGCCAGAAGGCTTCGAGCAGCTGCTTCCAGTCCTCGCGCCCGTCGCTGACGGTATCGAGCTCGTCCTCCAGCCCGGCAGTGTAGTCGAAGGCGACATATTGCGGGAAGAAGCGCTCGAGGAAGGCAGTCAGCAGGCGGCCCGATTCCTCGGCATGGAAGCGGCTTTTCTCCATCCGCACATAGGCGCGGTCGCGCAAAGTCTGGATGGTGCTGGCATAGGTCGAGGGGCGACCGATGCCGAGCTCCTCGAGCCTTTTGACCAGGCTGGCTTCGGAAAAGCGCGGCGGCGGCTGGGTGAAGTGCTGGTTGGCATCGACGCCCTTCTTGAGCGGGCTGTCGCCCTTGGCGATCGTGGGTAGAAGGCCGTCCTCGTCGTCGTCCGCATCGTCGCGCCCTTCCTGGTAGACCGCCAGGAAGCCCGGATATTTCACCACCTGGCCGGTGGCGCGCAGCTCGTGCTGGCCGGTGGCATCGCGCAGGGTCACGCTGGTCCGTTCGAGGCTGGCGGCGGCCATCTGGCTGGCCATCGCGCGCTTGTAGATCAGGTCGTAGAGCCTGCCCTCGTCGCCCGATCCGGCGCGGTCCTGGTTGAAATTGGTCGGCCGGATCGCCTCGTGCGCTTCCTGCGCGTTCTTGGCCTTCGACTTGTACATGCGCGGGCTGTCGGGAAGCGCATGGCCGCCATAGCGATCGGCCACCGCCTTGCGGCAATCGGCAATCGCGCTGCCATCCATGCTCACGCCATCGGTACGCATGTAGGTGATCGCGCCCGCCTCGTAGAGCGACTGCGCGCACCGCATCGTGTGGCTGGCGGAAAAGCCCAGCTTGCGTGCGGCTTCCTGCTGCAGCGTGGAGGTGGTGAACGGCGGCGCGGGATTGCGCTTGAACGGCTTGGTCTCGACCTCCTCGACCGTGAAGTTCGCGCCCTCGACCGCGGCCTTGGCGGCCATGGCGCTGTCCTCGTTGCCGAGGGTGAGCTTTTCCAGCTTCTTGCCATCGTAGCGCACCAGCCGCGCGTCGAACTCGGTGCCGTCGTGCTGCAGCTTGGCGATGACCGACCAGTATTCGTCGGCACGGAAATGCTCGATCTCGATCTCGCGGTCGACGATCAGCCGCAGCGCGACCGATTGCACGCGCCCTGCGCTCTTCGCGCCCGGCAGGCGGCGCCACAGCACCGGCGAGAGGGTGAAGCCGTAAAGATAGTCGAGCGCGCGGCGCGCGAGATAGGCGTCGATCAGATCCTGGTCGAGCTCGCGCGGCGCCTTCATCGCCTCGGTCACCGCCTGCTTGGTGATTGCGTTGAAGGTCACGCGTTTCACGTCCTTGGGTAGCGCCTTGCGCTTCTGCAACAGCTCGCGCACGTGCCAGGAAATCGCTTCGCCTTCGCGATCGGGGTCGGTCGCGAGGATCAGCTGGTCGGCGGCTTTCGCATTGTCGGCGATTTCCTTGAAGCGCTTCTGCTTGTCGCGATAGAGTTCCCAGTCCATCGCGAAGCCTTCGTCGGGCCGCACGCTGCCGTCCTTGGGCGGCAGGTCGCGGACGTGACCGTAGCTGGCGAGGACCTTGAAGTCCTTGCCGAGGTATTTCTCGATGGTTTTCGCCTTGGCGGGCGATTCGACGATGACCAGTTGCATGGAGGTGGTTGCAGTCCCTTACGTGTGTACGTGCGTATACGCGCGAAAATGGGGACCGCTCCCGACGCTCGTCAAGCGCCAAAACGGAACGGGCCGCCCGTATTAGGAGGTACGGAAGCGGCCCGTCGCGAGCGCCGTTGGGGGGTGCTCGCTATCCGATCTGAATTGTCTGGAGGCAACCGAATCGGTCACCACGTATTTCTACTATAGGGTGCCTTGCTGCGTCGCGCTTGCAATAACGCGTCAACTTTGCGCCGAAATCAGCCTGCCAGGCTCACCCGGCCGCCCGCATGGCGCTCCAGCCGGCCGGCGACTTCCAGTTCGAGCAGCGCGAGTTGCACCGCACTGGCGCCGGCATCGGACTGGCGGATCAGCTCGTCCACCGCCACCGGCGCGGTGGTGAGGAGATCGGCGATCTCGGCCGGCTCGGCTGCCGCCAGCTCGCCCGGCTCGAATTCGAACCCGGGAGCCGCCTCGCGGAAGGTCGAACGCGGCACGCCGTCGAAGCCGGACAGCAGTTCGACCACGTCTTCGGGCGCCTGCACCAACACCGCGCCTTCGCGGATCAGGTGATTGCAGCCGTGGCTGCGCGCCTCGAGCGGGCTGCCGGGGATCGCCATGACCTCGCGCCCCGCTTCGCCCGCCAGGCGCGCAGTGATCAGGCTGCCCGATTTGACCGCCGCCTCCACCACCAGCGTCCCGCCCGCGAGGCCGGCGATAATGCGGTTGCGACTGGGAAAATGGCTGCCGCGCGGTTCGGTGCCCGGCGGCTGTTCGGCGAGCAGCAGGCCCTCATTGGCAATCCGTTCCTGCAGATCGCCATGCTGCGGCGGATAGGCAATGTCGATCCCGCTGGCGATCACGCCGATGGTGGCGGGAAATGCGCCTTCGTGCGCGGCGCCGTCGATCCCGCGCGCTAGGCCCGAGACCACGGTAAAGCCCGCCTCCGCCAGGCCTTGCGCGAAATCGCGCGCCAGCTTGACCGCCGCGGCGCTGGCATTGCGCGCGCCGACCATGGCGACGCAGGGCCGCGAGGCCAGCGGCAGGTCGCCGCGCCAGGTGAGGATCGGCGGCGCACCGTCGATCCGGCCGAGCAGGACGGGATAGTCGGGCTGGTCGTGAAACAGATATTTCGCGCCCGCCTTGCGCACCGCTTCGACCTCGCGCTCGATCCTGTCGGCGGGGCAGGCACGATATTGGCGACCGCCCCGCTTGCCGAGATCGGGCAGTGCGTCGAGCGCCTCGGGGGCGCTACCGAAGCGCTGCAGCAGCATGGCATAGCTGACCGGGCCGATATTGG
Organism: Erythrobacter sp. AP23; assembly: GCF_001542855.1. Taxonomy (GTDB): domain Bacteria; phylum Pseudomonadota; class Alphaproteobacteria; order Sphingomonadales; family Sphingomonadaceae; genus Qipengyuania. Next base: position 22,568 of record NZ_LNBY01000012.1, read on the forward strand.
GCGAGCGCAGCAAGCGGATGCGGGCAAAGGCCTCGTCCTGCGACAATGCGGGCTGCGCCGCGACGGTCACTCTTTCGCGCCGCCGATCCGGGGCTCTTCGCCCTTCATCAGCCGCGCGATATTGGCGCGGTGGAGGTAGATGATCAGCAATGCGATCGCGGCGAGGACGGGGAAGAACTGCGGATAGCCGAACAACGGCGCAGCGGCTGCGGCTGCGACGACCGCCGCCATCCCTGCGAGTGAGGACACGCGGAAGATCGCCAGCACGCTCAGCCAGACGAAGGCATAGGCCAGCCCCAGCGGCCAGGCGAGGCCGAACGACACACCCGCATTGGTCGCCACGCCCTTACCGCCCTTGAAACCCAGCCACACGGGGAAGCAGTGCCCCAGCACCGCCGCGCCCGCGGCAAAGGCCTGTCCGACCTCGCCCCAGAGCTGACCCGCGATAACTACGGGGGCGAGCCCCTTGGCCAGATCGAGCAGCAGCGTGGCGGCGGCGAGCCCCTTGTTGCCGGTGCGCAGCACGTTGGTCGCGCCGATATTGCCCGATCCGATCTGGCGCACGTCCCCCATGCCCGCCGCCTTGGTCAGCAGCAGGCCGAAGGGGATCGATCCGATCACATAGCCGAGCAGCGCTGCGTAGAATGCGTCCACGGAAAACCTCCGGTGCTGGGCGCCCGGTCGCGGCCACGCCCTTCCTCTTTGATTACGCTGTAAAAGTAAGTACGGCCCTTCGACAAGCTAAAGGCCGCACGGAATATCCGCTTTGGACGCAACATCCCCCATCCTGCTGTTCGATTCCGGTATCGGCGGGCTGACCGTGCTGGACGAAATGCGCAAGGTGCTGCCCGACGCGCCGGTGATCTATGCCGCCGACATGGCGGGCTTGCCCTATGGCACGAAGAGCGAGGCGGAGGTTGCCGCGCGCGTCGCCGGTCTGCTCGGGCGGATGGCCGAGCGCTACCAGCCGCGGCTCATCTGCATCGCCTGCAACACTGCCAGTACGATCGCACTGGGCATGGTCCGCGACGTGCTGGAAACGCCGATCGTCGGCACCGTTCCCGCGATCAAGCCCGCCGCCGCGCTGACCAAGAGCGGCGTATTCGGCCTGCTCGGCACCGAAACGACGATGCGACAGAAATACGTCGACGATCTCGAACATGCTTTCGCGGTGGGCAAACGGCTGCTGCGCCACGGCGCCAACGAACTGGTCCCGCTGGCCGAGGCCAAGCTGCGCGGCGAAGGCGTGCGCGTCGACGATGTGGCCGAGGTCGCCAAGGGCCTCGTGCTGCAGGCCCATGGGCGCGAGATCGACACCATCGTGCTCGCCTGCACACATTTCCCGCTGCTCGAGGACGAGTTGCGCGAAGCCTTCGGCGAGGATGTCGACTTCGTTCACGGGGCACAGGGAATCGCGCGACGGATCGCGCATCTGACCGAGGGGCAACGCTTCGAACGCGGCTCGGGCGATCGCGCGGTGACGACGGGAGAGTTGGCGGATTTCGAGCGGCTCTCACAGGCCTTTGCCGCGCGCGGCATAGACCGGCTGGAGAAATTCTGAACCGCCATGACTCGTGACCGCTCCGATCTGGCGCAGGCAAGCCTCGAGCGACTGGCCGAAGTCGGCGGCGATATCACCCGGCCCGTGCTCGACGCCTATTACGCCCGCCACCCCGATGCGCGCGCCTCTTTCGAGCATCACGGGCTGGGCGAGACGGCCGTGCTCGAGGGCCGCATGGTGGCCGAAAGCCTGTACCTGCTCCTGACCTGGGTCGAGGACCCGGCAACGGCGAGGATCGATCACGGCACCGCGATCGTCCACCACAACGACTCGCTGGATATCCCCCCGCGCTGGTATCTCGGTCTGGTCGATGCCGCACTTGAAGTGCTGCTGCACACCATCCCCGCCGATGCGCCCGACGAGCGTGCGTTGTGGCTTGCTGTGCGCGATGAGTTCGCAAGCTTCGTCGAGAGTTTGCGCAGCGAATTCGTGCATGACGACGGAGGCGATCCGCTGCCCCGATTCGAGGCTCCCTTGCCCGCCGATTGACTTGCGAACGGCTCGCAAAGATCGCGGTGGCGATTTGCAACGTATTTGACTAATGGGGCCTGCACAGTCAGCCGCGGACGGGCGGCGCAGAAACGGGCGAAAACGCCAGTGAACTACGACCAGATTTTCGACGAAGCGATTGCCAGACTGCACGAGGAAGGCCGCTATCGCGTCTTCATCGACATCCTGCGCAACAAGGGCGCCTTCCCCAATGCGCGCTGCTTCGCCGGCCACAACGGTCCGAAGCCGGTCACCGTCTGGTGTTCGAACGACTACCTCGCCATGGGCCAGCACCCCAAAGTCATCGCGGCCATGGAAGAGGCGCTGCACGATGTCGGCGCAGGCAGCGGCGGCACGCGCAATATCGGCGGCAACACGCATTACCACGTCCAGCTGGAAGCCGAGTTGTCGGACCTCCACGGCAAGGACGCAGCACTGCTCTTCACCAGCGGCTATGTCTCCAACGACGCAACGCTGTCGACCGTGGCCAAGCTGCTGCCGGGCTGCGTGATCTTTTCCGACGAGCTCAATCACGCCAGCATGATCGCGGGCATTCGCAATTCGGGCTGCGAGAAGCGCGTCTTTCGTCACAACGACCTCGAGCACCTCGAAGAACTGCTTGCCGCCGAAGACGAATCGACGCCCAAGCTGATCGCTTTCGAAAGCGTCTATTCGATGGATGGCGACGTCGCCCCGATCCACGCGATCTGCGACCTCGCGGAGAAATACAACGCGCTTACCTATATCGACGAGGTCCATGCAGTGGGCATGTACGGCCCGCGCGGCGGCGGCATTTCGGAGCGCGACAAGGCCGCGCACCGGATCGACATCATCGAAGGCACGCTGGGCAAGGCGTTCGGCGTGATGGGCGGCTATATCGCGGCCGACAAGAAGATCGTCGACTGCATCCGCAGCTACGCCCCAGGCTTCATCTTCACCACGTCGCTCAGCCCCGCGCTGGTCGCAGGCGTGCTCGCGGCGGTGCGGCATCTGAAGGAAAGCAGCGAGGAACGCGAAGGCCAGCAGGCCGCCGCCGAACTGCTCAAGCGGAAGATGCGCGATGCCGGCCTGCCGGTGATGGACAGCGTCACCCACATCGTGCCGCTGATGGTCGGCGATCCCGTCCACGCCAAGAAGATCAGCGACATATTGCTCGCGGAGTATGGCGTCTACGTCCAGCCGATCAACTTCCCCACCGTGCCGCGCGGCACCGAACGCCTGCGCTTCACTCCCGGTCCGGCCCATACCGCCGAAATGATGGATGGACTGGTCGAGGCGCTGGTCGAGATCTGGGACCGGATGGACATGGATTTGGCGAAAGCCGCGTAAGCTGCGTGCTAGTCGCTAGCAGTCGGCAAGGGACTGACGAGCGGCGATTTTCGGCCTAGATAGCCGGGATGGACCATCCGCCTTCCGCAATACATCCAGAACACGATCGGGCACCGATTCTGGCGCTGGCAGGTCTGGTGCTGCTGCCATTCGTTTTGCTGGGTCTGTTCGGCGAAATGCCCGCAACGCGCGATCATCCATCCACCTCCGTAAGCGCGGTGACGGCTCCGCCCCTGCCCGACCTGCCTGCAAGCAGTGACGATACCATAGTCGTGTCCGAACTGGCCGCCGAGGATGCCCGGGCGCGCAATGCCGCGGTGGCATTCGCGGCGATCGGCCCCGGCACGGCGAGGCCGTTCACCATTCGCGGCGACGAGACCGACCGCAACCGCGCGCGCGACTGTCTGGCGCTGGCGGGCATGGCCGAAGCCGGCGGCAGCGACGCCGATCAGCGCGCGGTGATGCAGGTCGTGCTCAACCGCGTGCGTCACCCTGCCTTCGCCAAAACCGTATGCGGGGTGGTGTTCGAAGGCTCGCAGCGACCCACAGGCTGCCAGTTCAGCTTCACCTGCGACGGCTCGCTCGCACGGCGCTATTCCGATGGGGCGTGGCGCTTGGCCCGCAAAAGGGCCGACGAAATGCTGGCAGGGGCGATCCATGCGCCGGTCGGCCATTCGACCCATTTCCATGCCGACTACGTCTATCCCTGGTGGAGCGAACGGCTCGACAAGGTGGCGCAGGTCGGCCCGCACCTGTTTTTTCGCTGGCGCGGTTTCTGGGGCAGCGGCACCGCGATGTCGGCGCGCTATAGCGGCGGCGAGCCCGATCCGTTGCGGCTGCGCGAAACCGCGCTCGCCGTGGCCAGCGCCAACCCGCTCCCGACGCTGCTTCAAAGCGGCGAGAGCGTGCGCAGCATCACCCGCGACACTATCGAACGCGAGGATCAAAGCACGCGCCAACGCTCCTCTCCCGGTGCGGGCGTGCATTTCGTCCTCGTCGCGCCCGGCGATTCGCCACAGGCGCTGGTCGAGCGCGCACGCGGCCTGTGCTCGGGCGAAGGCTATTGCCGCGTGCAGGGCTGGAGCGATGTCAGCGCCGTCCCGAGCGGGCTCCCGCTGCCCGAGGACGCACGCCGCAGCTTGCGCTTCAGCTTCGTCGCAGCGGGCGCCGGAGGGGCAGAGGCGGTGTTTCTCGATTGTCGCCTGTTCCCCGCACCCGCGATCGGCACCTGCCTGCCCGCGAGGCCGTAGGGGATTTTGCGCCACCGAGTCGGCGCGCTAAGCCTCCCGCCATCGACAAGGGAGAGAGTGGAATGAGCGGCAACCGGGACATGACCTATGAAGAGGTGGTGATGGATCGCCGCTCGATCAGGGGCTATCTCGACAAGCCGGTGCCGCGCGAGCTGATCGAGGAAATCCTGACGCTCGCCATGCGCTCGCCCACCTCGATGAACACGCAGCCTTGGCACTTCCACGTCATCACCGGCGAACCGCTCGACCGGATCCGCAAGGGCAATACCGAGAACATCCTCGCGGGCGTGCCGGACAGCCGCGAATTCCGCCGAGGCGAGCCCTTTGCCGGGGTCCACCGCGAGCGCCAGGTCGGCGTCGCCAAGCAATTGTTCGGCGCGATGGGCATCGAACGCGAGGACAAGGAGGGGCGGCAGGACTGGGTGTTGCGCGGTTTCCGCCAGTTCGACGCGCCGGTCTGCGTGATCGTCACCTACGACAAGGAACTCTCTGGCAGCGACGACACGCCGTTCGACTGCGGCGCGGTGACAACGGCGCTGGTCAATGCGGCTTGGTCGCGCGGGCTCGGCTGCGTGATCAACTCGCAGGGCATCATGCAGAGCCCCGTCGTCCGCGAACACGCTGGGATCCCCGACGACCAGGTGATCATGAAGGCCGTTGCGATGGGCTGGCCCGACGAAAGCTTCCCCGCCAATGCGGTGGTCAGCAAACGCAAGCCGGTGGACGAGGCCGCGCGGTTCGTGGGGTTCGACTAGGCTCGCCTGCCACGTAACCCCAAAGAGGAGTATCCTGCGTCAAGGAGTCTACGGGGAGATGACTCGATGACCGAACCAGTGAACTGGGCGCATTACACCTTACACAGGGCCGACGATGGCGGAGGGTTGCTCGATCCGTTGAAGAGTATCCTACACGGATCGCTGGCCGAACTGGTCCGCGACATCATGCTGCTGCCCGCCGACAAGCGCAATGCGTATGAATGCGAGAAGACCGGCGATCATCGGCTGAACTACTGGGAAATCGCCGCAATCGCGCGCCGGGACGACTTCCCCTTCGCCTGAAATTGTATCCTATTCCGGCCCCACAACTCCGGCCTCGGGCCAATCGCTGTCAGCGACCCTTTCGAGCCGCATCTCAAGAAATTTCCGGCGCGGTTCCTCACCGAACTGCATGTAGCCATCCTCGGCCCATCGACCGTCCTCGACCACCGCCTCGTAGGTGAAGGTCACCGGCCCACTCGTCAGGCCCCACTCGAAGCCATTTTCGGTCGGCCTGAACCACGGCCGCGCGGTAAAGCCCTGCGCGGTCGAGGTCATCACGTATTCGTCGGCCATGGGATCGTAGGCAATCATGGCAACCGCGTTGAATTCCAGATCGCCATTGTCGGCATAGCCACGTCCCTCGACGATGCGGACCACGCCGCCTGCCATCGTGCCTACCCGTTCGGTCTGAGTCAGCACGGTCTCGCCCTCCGGTCCCTGCGAAGTCACAGTCCCGCGCCACTCGCCGTCCATGAATGCGAAGGCTTCCATCGCGGCGCGTTGTTCGGCGCGCATCGCTTCGGCATCGGGCATCTGCGCCGAGAGGGGCATCGCGCAAGCGAGCCCAACGAATGCGATCAATTTCTCAAAAATCATCAATAATTCTCCTTGGATCGAATAGTATCGGGTACCCAAGAAGGGTCAATCCGCGCTCCCGGAGAGCGCCCCTGCGGCGGGACCGCGGCCCTTAGAGGCCCGCCGCCCGTTCGACATAGGGCAGGGCTTCGACCAGCTCGTAACCCGGCATACGGCGCACGAAGTGCCGCAACCAGGTCGCATGGCCGCTCCCGGCGAGCACCAGCACGCGGTCGCCCGGCTCGGCGATCATGTCGATCTTGGCGAACATCTTGGCGTTGCGCATGTACCAATAGGCGTTGAGCTCGGCGCCGGGCTGCGCGTCGCCATCGCCGATTTTGAGCAGCGAATAATAGAGCCTGTCGTGCTTCGCCTCCACGCGGGCCGGATCGTTATGCGTCAGCAGCGATTCGGCGATCGTCTGATCGGGCAATCGGGCCTGCTCTTCCGCGGCCATGGCCTGGACCTCGGCGAAGAGGCTGGCGAGGAGATCTTGCCCGCCATGTTCGCTGGCGAAAGCCTGGACTCTGCCCATTGGGAAATAGTCCGGTTCGCCCTCGCCCGGCTGCTCGTCATAGCCGTAGACCGCCTCGTGGCCGAGCTTGCGCGCCAGACGATAGCCCACCTGGATGCTCTCGTTCCGCTTCGTTTTGAGCAGTTCTTCGGTCCGGTCGAAGTCGGCCATTTCCAGCGCGGGTGCCTCGGCCATATTCTCGACCGCGATGCGCGTCGGGCGCCACTGGGCGAGCGTATCGACCAATGTCTCGATCTCGCCCTGCCTTCGCGGCGCCAACACATCGTCGACCTCGATGTTGGCCACGTCGCGGCCGGGATTGGCGAAATGATACATCCCCAGAACCATCACCTGCACTGGCGCGATCTCGGTGGACTCACTTTCCGCCAGAGCTGGCGAAGCGAATATGGCCGCGAGAGCGGCAATCAACGGAGGGAACTTCATGGCGGTCTCCCTTGTGTATTGCGTGATTAATACAGCAAGGAAGATCGCAGGCAAGTATGTTACGTTCTACCGCAGCGCCACGCTGCGATAGGAAGCCGGTCTCAGCGCAGGCTCACCACATTGTCCGCGGGGGGGCGCAGGCGGCTGCCGTCGTAGAGACTCGCCATCGGCTCGTCCTCGACCACGATCCGCATCGCAGCGCCGAAGCCGTTGAAATCGGTCTTCATCGCCGCGCCATAGGCGCCGAGCATGCCGATCTCGATGTAATCGCCGGCCTGGATGTCTTCGGGCAGGACGAAGGGGCCCTGCATGTAGTCCGCATCGTCGCAGGTCGGCCCATAGAAGGCGAAATCCATCTCGGGCTTGATGAGGTCGTCCTCGAGCGCGCGGACGGGGAATTTCCAGTCGACATGCGCGGCATCGAACAGCGCGCCATAGGCGCCGTCGTTGATGTAGAGTTCCTCGCCGCGGCGCTTCTCCACCTTGACGATCAGCGACGAGTATTCGGCGCACAGCGCACGACCCGGCTCGCACCACAGCTCGGCGTTGTAGGCGATCGGCAGGTTGTAGAAGTTCTGGTGGATGATCTGGAAATAGTCCTCCAGCGGCGGAGGCTCCATCCCCGGATAGACGCTCGGGAACCCGCCCCCGACATCGATCATGTCGATCACCACCGACGCCTCGCCGATGGCGACACGCACGCGCTCGAGCGCCTGGACATAGGCAAACGGCGTCATCGCCTGGCTGCCCACGTGGAAGCACACGCCAAGCCAGTCGGCATGCTGGCGCGCGGTCTGCAACAGCTCGGGTGCCTCGGTCAGGTCGCAGCCGAATTTCGAGGCGAGGCTGAGTTCGGAATATTCGCTCGACACGCGCAGCCGCACGCACAGGCGCAGGTCCTGCGCCGGTTCGCCGTCTTCGTCGCGGCAGGCCTCGACGATCTTCTCCAGCTCTTCGATACTGTCGAGGCTGAAGGTCTTCACGCCATGCGTGTGATAGGCCTCGCGGATCGCGCTGGGTGCCTTGACCGGATGCATGAAGCACAGCACCCCTTGCGGAAGCGTCGCGCGGACGAGACGCACCTCGGCAATCGAGGCGACGTCGTAATGCGTCACGCCATTGTCCCACAGGATCTGCAGCAGATCGGGCGAAGGATTGGCCTTCACCGCATAGAGCGACTTGCCCGGAAACTTCTCGACGAAGAAGCGGGCGGCGCGCGCGGCGGCATGCGGGCGATTGAGAATTACGGGTTCGTCGGGCGCGAGGGCGCGAACTACGGACCGGGCGTCAGGAAATGTGTGCAACTCAAGGGACCCCCAAAACGGTTAGGTTTCAGACAAGGCTGCCTTGCGGTTCGAGTCCCCTTGGGGCAGCGGAGGCGCGCACATAGGGGATATGCGCAAGAACGCAAGCACAATCGCCACGCATGGCATTGTCTGCACGTATCCTATCAAGCCGCGAGGCCGGCAGGCGTTCCAAGAGACTGCCGCGCGCTCAGCTCAGCCGGTCGCGGAAAGTTTCGTAGCCGAATTCCTTGACCAGCTCGAGATGGTCGGTCTCGCTGTCCCAGAGGTAGATGCCGGGCAGCTGCACCCCGTTGAATGTGTTGGTTTTGACCATCGAATAATGCGCCTGGTCGAGGAAGGCGAAACGTTTCCCGACTTCCGCCCCGCCGGGGATGCGGTAGTCGCCGATCACATCGCCCGCGAGACAGGACGGGCCGCCGATGCGGACAGCAGGCACCTCGTGATCGGTCGCCTCGCCCAGCATGGCCGGCCGATAGGGCGCCTCGATCACGTCGGGCATGTGGCAGGTCGCCGAAACATCCGCGACCGCGATGGGCACTTCGTTGAAGCCGGTGTCGAGGATGGTGCCAACGAGTATCCCCGCGTCGAGCGCCACCGCCTCGCCCGGTTCGAGGTAGATCTCCGCGCCGGTATCGTCCTTGGCATCCTTGAGGAACTCGACCAGCTCCTCGCGCTGGTAATCGGCGCGGGTGATGTGGTGGCCGCCGCCCATGTTGATCCATTTGAGGTGACCGAACCAGGGTTCGATTGCGTCGAACACCTTGTCCCAGGTCGCGTGGAGCGGCTCGAAATCCTGCTCGCACAGATTGTGGAAATGGATTCCGTCGACCTGCGCCATGATTTCGGGCGTCAGCTGGTCGATCGGGAAACCCAGCCGGCTGCCGGGGCTCGAGGGATCGTAGCGCGGCACCTCGCCGGTCGCGTGCATCGGATTGATCCGCAGCCCGACATCGAAGTCCTGCCCCGCCGCGCGCGCCGCCTCGAGGATCAGCGCCGCGCGTTCGAGCTGGCCGGGCGAGTTGAAGATGACGTGGTCGGAAAGCCGACAGACTTCCTCCAGCTCTTCGGGCTTGTAGGCCGCAGAATAGGTGGCGATCTCGCCATCGTAGAACTCGCTCGCCAGCCGCGCTTCCCACAGGCCGGAAGTGCACACGCCGTCGAGATATTCGCCGATGATCGGCGCGGTCGACCACATCGAAAAGGCCTTGAGCGCGGCCAGCACCTTGATGTCCGCCGCGTCGCGAATATCGGCCAGCACCTGGCAATTGGCGCGCAGCCTGGCGGCGTCCACCACGAAGGCGGGACTGTCGACGCGGTTCAAATCGAAATGGGCGAAGGCGCCCGGGTCGCCGGCTTTGGTTTCCATGGTGTTCGGTCTGCCTTTATTGGTTTCTCGCAGAGACGCAGAGTGAAGAGAGGCGCAGAGGAGACTAGCGCGGGTTGTAATCGTTAGCGACGCGACGAATGCCGTCTTTCATTGTGGCGTGTGAGAAGTTGAGTAGCAGCCCCACGGGCTGTTTGAGCAAGCGAAGATAGGTCAATATCTGGCGGATATGCGATTGAGAAAGGCGCTCGACCGCTTTGACTTCGAGAACCAAGCGGTTCTCGACAAGGATATCGACGCGAAAGGCGGGATCGAAGAGCTGTCCATCGATTTCGACCGGCACGGGAACCTGCCGTGCAACCCGAAATCCACGCTTCTCAAGCCGTCCCGCAAGGACGGCTTCGTAAATACTTTCAAATAGTCCGGGACCAAGTTCACGGTGAAGGGCGATGCACTCGTCAATGACGGTCCCAGAAATCTCGTCGATCTCCATTTTCCACCCCTCTCCGCGCCTCCCTTTTCTCTGCGTCTCTGCGAGAACCTAAAACTGCACCGGGCCGTCGAGTTCCTTGACCTGCCACGGCAGGCCGTGATCGTTGAGCATGTCCATGAACGGGTCGGGGTCCATCTCTTCCATGTTGAACACGCCGTCGCCCGCCCATTTGCCGGTGACCATCATCGCCGAGCCGATCATCGCGGGGACGCCGGTGGTATAGGAAACCGCCTGGTTGCCGGTCTCTTCGTAAGCCGCCTCGTGCGAGCAGATGTTGTTGATGTAGAAGGTCTTTTCACCTGACCCATCCAGAGATTCGCCGGTCGCGATCACGCCGATATTGGTGTTGCCCTTGGTCGTTTCGCCCAGCGTTTCGGGCTTAGGCAGCACGGCGGCGAGAAACTGCAGCGGGATGATTTCCTTGCCCTGGTACTTGATCGGTTCGATCCCGGTCATGCCGACGTTCTGCAGCACGGTGAGGTGCTTGATGTATTCATCGCCGAAGGTCATCCAGAAGCGCGCGCGCTCGAGCTCGGGATTGAACTTGGCGAGGCTTTCGAGCTCCTCGTGATACATCATGTACATGTTCTTCGGGCCGACGGCCTCGAAGTCGAACTCGACCTTCTTGCCCATCGCCGGGGTCTCGACCCACTCGCCACCTTCCCAGTGGCGCGCGGGCGCGGTCACTTCGCGGATGTTGATCTCGGGGTTGAAATTGGTTGCGAAGGCCTGGCCATGGTCGCCGCCATTGCAATCGAGGATGTCGAGCTGGCGGATCGTCTTGAGCTTGTGCTTCTTCAGCCAAATGGTGAAGACGGATGTGACGCCCGGGTCGAAGCCCGATCCCAGAAGCGCCATCAGCCCGGCCTGTTTGAAGCGGTCGTGATAGGCCCACTGCCACTTGTATTCGAACTTGGCCTCGTCCTTGGGCTCGTAATTGGCCGTGTCGAGATAATCGACGCCCGCTTCTAGGCAGGCATCCATGATCGGCAGGTCCTGATACGGCAGCGCGAGATTCACGACGAGGCTCGGCTTGGTCTTCTTGATCAGATTGACCATCGCGGGCACTTCTTCCGCGTCGATCTCGTAGGTGGATACGTCCACGCCGATGCGCTCCTTCACGCTCGCGGCGATCGCGTCGCATTTCGACTTGGTGCGGCTGGCGAGATGGATGTCGGTGAAGATATCCTTGTTCATCGCCATCTTGTGAACGCAGACGCTGCTGACGCCGCCGGCACCGATCACCAGGACTGTCGACATGGGCAAAACCTCTTTCGTGAAAATTCGAATCTTGCGCGCCCCCTAGCGAAATGCGTTAGGTGCGCCAATGATCCGAGACGATATCCGCATGCCGACCCGGCAGGGCGTGCTTGCCGCCGCAGATTCCATCGGCCGCCTCCTGCCGCCGACACCGCTGCTGCCGGTCGAGATCGACGGAGTGCGCTGCCATGTGAAGGCCGAAAGCCTGCAACCGGTCGGCGCTTTCAAGATCCGCGGCGGGTGGTGGCGGCTTTCCAACCTGACCGACGAAGAAAAGGCGCGCGGCGTCGTCGCGGTATCCTCTGGCAATCACGCACAGGGAGTTGCCTGGGCGGCGCGGCGGCTGGGTGTCAAGGCGACAATCGTCATGCCGCGCAACGCACCGCAAGTGAAACTGGAGGCCACCCGCGCGCTGGGCGCGGACATTGTGCTCTACGACCGCCCGGGCGAGGATCGCGACGAGGTGGCCGCGAGGGAAGTCGAACGACGCGGTGCGGTGCTGGTGCACGCATTCGGCGATCCCTGGGTGATCGAAGGTCAGGGCAGCGCCGGCGTCGAGATCGAGGCGCAACTGAGCCGCAGCCCCTCGCGCCTCGTGGTGTGTTGTGGCGGCGGCGGGTTGGCAGCCGGCCTCGCCCTCGCCTGCCCGGACAGCGCGATCCATGTGATCGAGCCGGTTGGATGGGATATGGTCGGCCAGGCCCTCGAGGCCGGCGAAGTGGTCCGCGTGGGCGACAATCCGCCCGTCACCGTCTGCGACGCGCTCCAACCCGACGCGACAAGACCGATCAACCTGTCGGTATTGCAAGGGCGCGCCGAGCCTGGCGTGACCGTTACGGACGAGGAAGTGCGCACGGCGCAGCGCTTCGCCTTCGCCAGGCTGAATCTCGTCGCCGAACCCGGCGGCGCGGCGGGGCTGGCGGCGGCGCTCGCCAAGAAGGTGCCCATCGACGCGGACACGGTGATCATGCTCACCGGCGGCAATACCGATGCGGCGAGCTTCGCCGAGATGCTGCGCGGGTGATCGCGGCACCATCGATTGGTCCCTGATTCCGAAGATAGGTTGCAATTGACAATCGGATTTCATCCAATCAGGTACGCAGGAACTGGTTCGTAAGGGGAGAGATAACAATGCAAGCCCAGATTCTGGCACCCGCCGCCGTATTGGTCGCATGGTCGATCGTAATGCTGTTCTGGATGGCCTTCACCCGCGTGCCAGCAATGAGCAAGCTCGGATCGGGTGTGTCCAAGGGCAAGCCCGGCGGTCGCGGCCAGGATCTCGAGGGCCTGATCGACGACAAGGTGAACTGGAAGGCGCACAATTACACTCACCTGATGGAACAGCCGACGATCTTCTATCCGACGGTCATCATCCTGGCGGTGATGGGCGCAGGGGCTATCGATGTGCTGTTCGCATGGCTCTATGTCGTCCTGCGGATCATCCATTCGGTCTATCAGGCGACCGTCAACGTTGTCCGCATCCGCTTCATCTTCTTCCTGTTGTCGACAATCGCACTCATCGTTCTGGCCATTCGTGCGCTCATGGCTACGCTGCTGTTCGATCCGGGCCTCGCCCCGGCCTGAGGGAGAGAGCCATGATCGAATCGCAAATCCTGCAACCCGTCGTCGTGCTCATGGCCTGGACCATGATCATGTGGTTGTGGATGTACGCCACACGCATTCCCGCGATGTCGAAAGCGGGGATAGAGCCCAACGATGCCCGCCGGACCAGGGCGCTCGACGAGGCGCTGCCCGCCGAAGTCCAGTGGAAAGCGCATAATTACAACCATCTGCACGAAGCGCCGACGGTCTTTTATGCCGTGGCGCTGCTGCTGGCGATAGTGGGCTCGGGCGATGGGATGAATGCGTTGATCGCGTGGATCTATGTCGGCCTGCGGATCATCCACTCGCTGGTACAGGCGACCGCCAATGTCGTGATGGTGCGCTTCGTGCTCTACGCGCTGTCGAGCGTGGCGCTGATGGTGCTGATCTTCCACGCGGCCATCGTGGTGTTCGACATCCACTTGTGACGGTGACTGGCCCCCGCGCAGGCGGGGGCCTCAGCCGGAGTAGAATGGTGCTTTCGGCCTGAAGTCCCCGCCTTCGCGCGGCCTATTCCGCCGCTTCGCGTTCGGCCACTTCGAGCGTGGCGAGGAAGCGCTCGGCATCGAGCGCGGCCATGCAGCCCATGCCCGCCGCAGTCACCGCCTGGCGATAGGTGTGGTCGGTGACGTCGCCCGCCGCAAACACGCCCGGGATCTCGGTCTTGGGCGAACCGGGCTCGGTCAGCAGATAGCCGCCATCGTCCATCTCCAGCTTGCCCTTGAACAGTTCGGTCGCGGGCGCGTGGCCGATCGCGACGAAGGCCCCGTCGACTTCAAGCGTGCTGTCCTCGCCCGTCTGCGTGTCGCGCAGGACCAGATGGCCTAGCGCGCCATTGGGACCGGCCTCGAAGCTTTCGACGGTCTTGTTCCAGATAACCTTGATCTTGGGATGATTGAGCAGGCGTTCCTGCAGGATCTTTTCGGCACGCAACTCGTCGCGGCGGTGGATTAGCGTGACGTCATCGGAATGGTTGGTGAGATAGAGCGCTTCCTCGACCGCAGTGTTGCCGCCGCCGATCACCGCGACCTTCTTGCCGCGATAGAAGAACCCGTCGCAGGTCGCGCAGGCGGACACGCCCTTGCCGCCCAATTCCTGTTCACCCGGAACGCCCAGCCACTTGGCCTGCGCACCTGTGCAGATCACGATAACATCGGCGATATATTCGTCGCCGCTGTCGCCCACCGCCCTGAAGGGCGAACCCTTGGACAGGTCGACATCGACGATCGTGTCCCACATCATCCGCGTGCCGACGTGTTCGGCCTGTTTCTGCATCTGCTCCATCAGCCAGGGGCCCTGGATGACGTCGGCGAAGCCGGGATAATTCTCGACATCGGTGGTGATCGTCAGCTGGCCGCCGGGTTGGAGGCCCTGCACCACGATCGGCTCCATCATCGCGCGCGCGCCGTAGATCGCGGCCGAATAGCCCGCGGGGCCCGAACCGATGATGAGCATCTTGGTGCGATGGGTGGTCATGTCGTCAATTCCGTCAGTCTGAAACAGGTGTCGCGGCTATATGGGAAGCCCCGGCCCCAGAGTCACGCCACGAAGCGTGCAATCAGCGCATCGCGCAATGCGTCATCCACACCTATCGCCTTTTCGAGATAGCCGTCGAAGCTGCCGTGGCGCTGGCTGGCGATCTCGAGATAGCGGTCGAGATATTCCTCGCGCACACCGAGCAGGTCCTTCGCCGCCCCTTCGTCTAGCGTGCGGCCCAGCCGCGCCTCGATCCCGGGGAGCGACTGACGCGCGAGGACATCGAAGGTCGGGCTGTCGTTGGTGCGCAGGAATTCGCGCCGCTGGTCCTCTTCGGATACGCCCAGGATATGCAGCAACATGGTCGCAGCCACGCCGGTGCGATCCTTGCCGGCATAGCAATGCACCAGACTCGCCCCTTCGCGCTCGGCAAGGATGCCGAGATAGCGGCCGAACATGACGATCATCGCCGGATTGTCGGGCATGCGCGTATAGACCGCGAGCATCCGCTCGCGCGCGAAATCCGATGCGGCCATATCCGGATCGATGTCCATATGCGGCGGGCTGGAGCTGGTTTCGCCTTCGTAAAATACGACCTCGCCATCGAACCCCTCGACCCGGCGGCAAGGGTGGGCGGAGCGTTCGCTCTGCCCACGCAGATCGATCACCGTGTGGATGTCCAGCGGGGCGATGGCGGCAAGGTCCGCGTCGGTCGCCTCGACATGATGGCCCGAACGAAAAAGCAGCCCGGTGCGCACTGCTCCGCCGGCCTGCGTCTTCCAGCCGCCGTAATCGCGGAAATTGTGAATGCCCTGAGTGTCGAGAAATGCATCGCGAATCATGCGCGCGACGGTGGCAGCCCAACATCTCATGCGCAATCGCGCGCGGCGGATCAGCCCTCGACCAGATCGCGCAGAAAGCTCGCCGTCCAGTCCTGCACATTGTCGTCGCGCACAGTCCCGATCATCTTTTCGTAACGCGCCTTGCGTTCGTCGAGCGGCATGTCGAGCGCGGTGCGGATGGCATGCGCGATGTCGTCGGGGCTATGCGGGTTGACCAGCACCGCGTCGGGCATTTGCGCCGCGGCCCCGGCGAAGCGCGAAAGGATCAGGACGCCGGGATCCTCGGGGTCCTGCGCCGCGACATATTCCTTCGCGACGAGGTTCATCCCGTCGCGCAACGGGGTCACGAGTCCGATCTTGGCGGCCCGGAAAAAGCCGAACAGCTCGGCATGGCTGTAGCCGCGATTGACGTAGCGGATCGGCACCAGGTCGACTTCGCTGCGCGCGCCGTTGATCTGGCCGCATTTCTGCTCCAGCTCGGCGCGGATCGCCTGATAGCTGTCGACATCCTCGCGGCTGGGCGGAGCGATCTGGATGAAGACCAGATCCTTGATACCCTCCGGGTTGCTGTCGAAGAACCGCCCGATCCCGTCGATCCGTTCGGGGATGCCCTTCGAATAGTCCAGCCGGTCGACGCCGATCATCGCCGTGCGGCGCCGGGTGGAGCTTAGCAACCGCTGCTCCGCCTGGCGCGCCTCGCCGGTGTCGCCCAGATTCGAAAAGTGATCCCAGTCGATACCGATCGGATAGGCACGCGCGATGGTCGTGCGCCCCTCGAAGCTGACTGCGCCGCTGGCCTTGTCGACTTCAGCCCCAAGCTCGTTCTCGCAATAGTGCAGGAAGCTCGCGAGCCATTCCTCGGTCTGGAACCCGACCACATCGTAATAGAGCAGCGTGCGCACCAACCGCTCGTGATAGGGCAGCGAGACGAACAGTCGGGTCGGCGGCCAGGGGATGTGCAGGAAGAAGCCGATGCGGTTCTTGAGGCCACGGGAACGCAGCCGCTCGCCCAGCGGGATCAGGTGATAATCATGCACCCAGACCACATCGTCGGGTTCGATCAGCGGCGCGGACTGGTCGGCAAAACGCTCGTTCACCCGCTCGTAGCCCTTGCCCGTCTCGCGCTCGTATTCGGCGAGGTCGAGGCGATAGTGGAACAGCGGCCACAGCGTCGAATTGGCATAGCCATTGTAATATTCGTCGATGTCGCGCTGCGACAGGTCGATGGTGGCCGTGGTCACGCCATCGTTCGTCTGCGTGTCGATATGGCCGGTGCGCCCACTTTCGCTTTCCTGCCCCGACCAGCCGAACCACAGGCCCTTGCGCGATTTCAGCGCGGCATGAAGCGCGCCGGCAAGGCCGCCCTGCGCGCCTGCCGCACCACGCGCCTTGGGTACCGCGACGCGGTTGGAAATGACGACAAGGCGGGGATCGGAAGTCAGCGGACTTCGCTCCAGGGTTTGCTCAGAAGGCCTGCACAATTGATTATACCAACCAGCGAATAGGTCTGCGGGAAGTTCCCCCACAACTCGCCGGTCTCGTAATCGAGGTCTTCGCTGAGCAGGCCCGAATGCGTCGTATGACTGAGCATGGCCTCGAAGATCTCGCGCGCTTCATCGCGCCTGCCGACCAGCGCGAGCGCTTCGATCAGCCAGAAGGTGCACACGTTGAAGGCGGTTTCGGGCGCGCCGAAATCGTCCTCCGCCGCATAGCGCAGCATGTGGTCGCCGCGGCGCAGGTCGCGCTCGATGGCAGCGAAGGTCTTGAGGAACCGCTCGTCGTCGGGCTTGAGATAGCGCAATTCGACCATCTGCAGCAGACTGGCGTCGAGATAATCGCTTTCGAAGCTCGCGCCGTAATGGCCGCCTTCCTCGCTCCAGGCTTCCGCGTCGATCTTTTTGCGGATCGCTTCGGCACGCTGCTTCCACAATGCCACCCGGTCGTCCTTGCCGAGCCGCGCCGCGACATTGGCCAGCCGGTCGCAGGCGGCCCAGCACATGACCGCCGAATAGGTGTGCACTTCCTGGCGGGTACGAAACTCCCACAATCCCGCATCGGGCTTGTCATGCTTGGCCCAGGCCGCTTCGCCGACCTCTTCCAGATGCGCGAAATCGCGCTCGTCGGCCATGCGCAGCAGGCGCGTGTCGAAGAAGGCCTGCGCGGTCGGCATGACGATCTGGCCGTAACAGTCGTATTGTACCTGCTTGTAGGCGGCATTGCCCACGCGCACCGGCCCCATGCCGCGATAGCCTGCGAGATGCTGGGCCTCGAATTCGTACAGATGGTCCGCGCCCATCACCGAATAGAGTGGCTGGATCTGGCCACCGCGCGCCTGGTCGACGATATTGCGCAGATAGGCGAGGTACTTCTCGAGCACATCGAGCGCGCCCAGGCGGTTGAGCGCCTGAACCGTGTAGTAGCTGTCGCGGATCCAGCAGTAGCGATAATCCCAATTGCGCTCGCTGTTGGCCGCTTCGGGAATGGAGGTCGTGAGCGCGGCGACGATTGCGCCGGTCTCCTCGTGCTGGCACAGCTTCAGGGCGATCGCGGCGCGGATCGTCTCTTCCTGCCATTCCAGCGGGATATGCAAGCCGCGTACCCAGTGCTGCCAGTAACGCGCGGTCATCGCCTCCATCCGCCGCACTTCGCTGCGGATATTGCCGACGAAAGGCTCGTCTGGCCCGAGAAAGAAATGCTGATCGCTTTCCACGCGATAGCTGCGGCCTTCGAGCACGTAGCCGATCGGAGCGTCGGTCGACAGCCGCAGCGCCTGCGGGCCGATCAGATACCGGATATGGTTGGTACCGTTGGTGGTGGTGGCGAGTTTCGCGCCGTATTCCTTCATCGGCGTCAGGACCACTCGCATGCGCGGCGCACCTGCGACGGGGCGCACGATGCGCGCATAGGCGACGGGGCGGTACATGCGCCCCGATCGTTCGAAACGCGGGGCGAAATCGTGAATCTCGACCGCGCTGCCATCCTCGCTTTCGAGACGTGTGACCAGGATCGCGGTGTTGCGCTCGTAATGCTGGCTTGCGTCGACCTGCCCGTCGAGCTCGAAACGCCAGATACCCCGATCGCGCACATCGTGATTGAGCAGCGAGCAGAATACCGGATCGCCGTCGACCCGCGGGACGCAGCCCCACACGAACCCGCCCTCGCGGTCGACAAGGGCACTGACCTGGCAATTGCCTATGGGGGAAAGCTCGAGATCCGCCTGCATCATAACTCCAACCAATGGTGCACTGCAGCAACATTGTCGAGCCGGTATCGTGCCCGCTCGCTGGGCCTCTCACCGACGGCGATACCGAAACCTCCGTGCCGTTCGGCGCCGGCAAAGCCATCCTCGTCGGTTACGTCGTCGCCCACGAAGACCGGCGCCGCACCCACGAAGGGGGCAGTCTGCATGAACGCCTCCACCGCCGCGGCCTTGGTCGCGCCGGGGCGCACCAGTTCGGCCACTCCCTTGCCGCTGGTCACGCACAATTCGCGCGATGCGGCGAACTCCTGCGCGTAGGCGAGCGTCGCTTCGCGCTTTTCCGGCTGACCGCGAAAATGCAGCGCGCCGCCATGCGCCTTGGTTTCGTAGAACAGGCCGTTTTGCTCGGCATAGCTCCTGAGTTCCGCAATCGAGGCGTCGGACAGGCCGCGCGGCTCCTCGCCCAATCGCGTGCCGTCGGCAAGGAAACGCGAGGCGCCATGCGATCCCGCACGGCAGATCGCCAGCTCGCCGAGATGCATATGCAGATCGTCGAGCGCCCGCCCGCTGACCAGCGCCAGCCTGCCATGCAACCGGTCGCGCAGGGCATGGAGTGCCGCGAGAAGGTGGTCGGGCACGTGAATGTCTCCCGGACGTGGCGCGATTTCAACCAGCGTTCCGTCGAAATCGAGGAACAGCGCCGCCGGCCTGCCGGCGAACAGATCGCCAAGCGGCGGCGGGGGCGGGAGCGTTCTCTTACCGTCCATCGCGAACGGACCTAGCGGCTTGCGCCGCACGGTCCAACGATGGATTTCATGAAATCGTATCCTCGGCGCGGGGGACGAGGATCAACGTATTGTCCTCTACCCGCCAGGAGCCGAGCCGGGCGAGCACATTCATCCCGATAACGTTGAAATCACCGAAACTTTCGGCAATCGCGGCGTCGGTTCCGCTGGCGCTGACGTTTCCGAAAGTGAGGCTGTCGACGGTCGCGACATGGGCCTGCACCGTCCCGTTGGCGGTCCCGAGCATGATCGGAATGCCGCCCCTGCGCGGTTCAAGCCCGGCGCGTTCGGCGAGCGGTGCCGAGATCGCGGTAAGTGTCGCGCCGGTGTCGATCATGAAATTGCCCGGTTCGCCGTTGATCTCGGCGCGAACCCAGAAATGCCCGTCGGCCGAGAGCGGAATGCGCGTTTCCCCGCCCGCGACCACCTGTTCGGGCAAGCCGATCTGCGGCACCGCAACATCGAATCGCGGATCGAAGCGCGAAAGCTGCAGGACGACGGTGAGCAGGATCAGGCCAAGCGCCAGCGAACTTGCCACGCGCAGCAGACCACCGAGGGCCGAGCGCCTGGCGACGACCGCACCGATCCAGCCCAGTACCATAGCCGCCATCGCCGCGATAAGCAGTTCGGAGCGGGGGATGGCCCGTAGCGTATCGGCTGCGGCGCTGAAGACGGGTTCGAGGTCCATTGACTGCATATAGGAACGCGCCGGTGACGCGTCCATGAATATGGACTTCGGTCAGGGCGCCTCGCGTTGCTCCGTGGCGCGAGCGAGGATGACCGAGAAGCGTTCCTGTGCATCGAGCCAGCGCTCCACCGGGGTCCAGCCGCCGGCCAACAGCAGCGTATAGGCACCGCGGCGCGTGAACTTGTGGCTGTTTTCGGTGTGGATGGTCTCGCCCTCGGTCATCGAGAAGCGCTCGCCCGAAACCTCGAAATCGATGTCGCGTGTGGCCCTTAGGTGCATTTCGATCCGGCCGAGCTTGTCGTTCCACACCGCTTCATGCGCGAGTGCCTCGACCGGGATCGTGCCATCCAGTTCGCGATTGATGCGGGTGAGAAGATTGAGGTTGAACGCTGCCGTCACGCCCTCGCCGTCGTCATAGGCGGCCTCGAGCACCTCGCGATCCTTCACCAGATCCATGCCGATCAGCAGCATCGGGCTCTCACCCTCTTCCGCGCCCAGCGTGGCGCGCATCGAGCGCAGCAGGTCTACCGCGGTGCGCGGAACCATGTTGCCGATGGTCGAGCCGGGAAAGAAACCGAGCTTCTTGAGCGGCACGACTTCGTCGGGAAGCGCGACACGGCGCATGAAATCGGCCTCCACCGGGTGAACCGGCAGGCCGGGAAACTTCTCTGCCAGCGCCGCGGCGCTCTCACGCAGGAAATCGCCGGAGATGTCCAGCGGGACATAGGCCGCCGGATCGATCGCCTCGAGCAGCAGCGGCGTCTTGAACGAGCTGCCCGATCCGAATTCGACCACCGCCCTGCCCGGCCCGATCAGTTCGGCGAATTGCGCACCGCGCGCCTCGAGGATCTCCCTTTCGGCGCGGGTCGGGTAGTATTCTTCGACTTGGGTGATTTGCTCGAACAGGCGCGAGCCTTCCTCGTCGTAGAACCAGCGTGCCGGGATCGCTTTCGGCCTTTGACGCAGCCCCTTGAGCACGTCGGCGCGAAAAGCGCGGTCGACCCCATCCTCGTCCAGGTCGACGAGGGCTATTCCGGTATCGGATTTCATCAGATGTCCTTTGCCAGCCGCAGTCCGGTGAATTGCCAGCGCTGGTGTGGGTAGAAGAAGTTGCGGTAGCTGGGCCGCGAGTGGCCGCGCACGGTGGCGCAACTGGCGCCCTTGAGTACGAATTGGCCGCTCATGAATTTGCCATTGTATTCGCCGACCGCGCCTGCGGCTGGCTGGAACCGGGGATAGGGCAAGTAGGCCGAGCGGGTAAACTGCCAGCAATCACCGAACAATCCCTCCCCGCCGACGGGGAGTGGCGGTGCCGCATCGTCGAGCTGGTTTCCGCCCTGCGGGTCGTGTGCCTGCATCTCCCCTTCCTGGCCACGTGCTATGGCCTCCCATTCGAATTCGGTCGGCAGGCGGTTGCCCGCCCAGCTAGCGAAGGCATCGGCCTCGAAATAGGAGATATGCGTGACCGGCGCGTCGGGATCGCGTTCCTGCCAGCCGCAATGCGTGAAATGCTCGCCCTCGCGCCAATAGAGCGGCGCCGCGATGCCGTTCTCGCACACCCAGGCCCAACCGTCGGACAGCCACAAGGTCGCCGTCTCATAGCCGCCATCGGCAATGAAGGCGTCCCATTCGCGATTGGTCACGAGCCGCGAGGCAAGCGCGAAGGGTTCGAGCAACACGCGGTGCGCAGGACCTTCGTTGTCGAAGGCGAAGCCCTCTCCCTGATGGCCGATCCGCGCGATTCCTCCCGGGTGCATGTGCCAATCCGGCTCCCCATGCAGGCGGGAACCACGGTCGGCCTTGTTCCGCTCTTGCAGCCTGAGATTCCCGCCTTCACGGGAACTCCGAGCATCCCACATCTCCGCGTCCAGCGGGTTCTGGAACAGCGCGTGCTTGATATCGGTGAGCAACAATTCCTGATGCTGCTGCTCGTGGGCGAGGCCGAGCTCGATCAGCGGTACGCATTCCTCGCGCTCGAACAGCGGCGCCATTGCCGCGTCCACATGCGCGCGCCATGCGAGAATTTCCTCGAGCGTCGGACGTGACAGCATGCCGCGCGAAAAACGGGCGATCCGCTCACCTTCGGTCTCGTAATAGGAGTTGAAAACGAAGGGCCAGTCCTCGTCGAACAGCTCATAATCGCCGTGCTTGTCGCGCAGCAGGAAGGTTTCCCAGAACCAGGTGGTATGCGCGAGGTGCCATTTGGCGGGGCTCGCATCCTCCATCGACTGGATGGTCGCATCGGCGTCACTGAGAGGGTCCGCCAGGCTGTTGCTCAGGCTGCGGACCGATGCGTACCGGGCCGCTAGCGCTTCGCCGAGCGCGGGCCGTGATCGAGGCTGGGCTCGGGACATCGCTATCCCCCCTTCGTAGCAGTCGCCGGAACCTGGCAACCACCTCTTACCATGGCGCAATTCAATGACCGTTTAAAGAGCGCAGGGAAAAAACCGTCTGCGAACAAGCGAATGGCGCGATCCCGCAACAATCCGGCGATCGCCCGCGGGTTCCGCCAAACGGCGTGGTCCTGCGAACGATAGGGGCTCGCTTCAGGCCGCGTCGGCCTGTCGCACGTTATTCTCCTCGTTGAGCATTTCGGCGATGAGGAAAGCCAGTTCGAGCGATTGGGCCGCATTGAGGCGCGGGTCGCAATGTGTGTGATAGCGATCGCCCAGCGCATCGTCGGTGATCGCCACCGCGCCGCCCACGCATTCGGTCACGTCCTGCCCGGTCATCTCGACATGGATGCCGCCCGGATGCGTGCCTTCGGCGCGATGCACTGCGAAAAACCCTTTCACCTCGGTCAGGATGCGGTCGAAGGGCCGCGTCTTGTAGCCGCTTTCCGATTTCACGACATTGCCGTGCATCGGGTCGCAGCTCCACACGACCGGATGCCCTTCGGCCTTCACCGCGCGCACCAGGCGCGGCAGGCCCTCTTCCACCTTGTCGTGGCCGAAGCGGCTGATCAGCACGATCCGTCCCGGCTCGCGCGCGGGGTTGAGCGCGTCGAGCAGTTTCAGCAGCGCATCGGTTTCCAGGCTCGGCCCGCATTTCATGCCCAGCGGATTGCCGATTCCGCGCGCGAATTCGATATGCGCGCTGCCCTCGAAGCGGGTGCGGTCGCCGATCCAGACCAT
Source organism: Erythrobacter sp. AP23 (assembly GCF_001542855.1). Lineage (GTDB taxonomy): Bacteria > Pseudomonadota > Alphaproteobacteria > Sphingomonadales > Sphingomonadaceae > Qipengyuania. The sequence goes on from NZ_LNBY01000012.1 coordinate 45,878, forward strand.
ATGCGCGCTGGTATCGTACCACTCCCCCGTCAGACTGTCGCGCCGGGTCAGCGCCTGCTCGTAGGGCAGCAACAGCGCCTCATGGCTGGTATAGAAGCTCGCGCGCTGCAATTGCGGGAGCACCTGCGGATCGACCCCGCAGGCTTCCATGAAGTCGAGCGCTTCGCCGATGCGGTCGGCAATGTCGGTGAACTTGTCCGCCCAGGGGCTGCGACCCATGAAGTCGAGCGTCCACTGATGGACCTGGCGCAGATTGGCGTAGCCGCCGGTGGCGAAAGCGCGCAGCAGGTTCAGCGTGGCGGCGGCCTGCGAATAGGCGCGCACCATACGCTGCGGATCGTTGGTGCGGGCGGCCTCTTCGAACTCGATGCCGTTGATATTGTCGCCGAAATAGCTCGGCAGCGTGATGTCGCCCTGCGTTTCGGTATCCGAGCTGCGCGGCTTGGCGAACTGGCCCGCCATGCGCCCGACCTTCACCACCGGCTTCTTGCTGGCGAAGGTCATGACGACCGCCATCTGCAGCAGCACGCGGAATGTATCGCGGATGTTGTTCGGGTGGAATTCGGCGAAACTTTCGGCGCAGTCACCGCCCTGTAGCAGGAAGGCCCGCCCCTCCGCCACATCGGCGAGGTCCGCCTTCAGCGCGCGCGCCTCGCCCGCGAAGACCAACGGGGGGTGCGTTTCGAGCGAAGTGGTGGCAGCCTCGAGAGCGGCTGCGTCGGGATAGGTCGGCAAATGCCTCGCCTCGAATCCCTGCCAGCTATCGGGTGCCCAATTCGTCGCCATTGTCTCTTCCGTCTGCGGCGCCGGAATTGGCGCCTGATTGCCCACCTGTAGCAGACGAGCGCGCATCATGTCGCAAGCAGCATTTGCTTGGCCAGCTTAAAAAGCCGATTGCAGTGTCCGGCTCAGCGCCCGGAAACGGCCGCACCGGCACTTGCCGATGTCGCCAGGTCCTGGCCCTGCGGAATCACCGCCAGCTTCCACCCCTCGCGCGAGGCGAGGTATTTCTGCGCCAGCGCCTGCAATTCGGCCGGCGGGGTCTGCGTGTAATCGGCCAGCAGATAGCGCAGCAGCCCAATCCGGCGATCGTCCACGGACGCACCCTCGAGCTGGTAGAGCCAGAACAGGTTCCCTGTCGACGCGCGGCTAACATATTGGCGCAGCGGTTCGACCACGCGATTGTATTCGTCTTCGGATACCGGCGCGCTGGCCAGTTCCTTGGCGATGCGCTCCGCTTCGGCGAAGAATACGGGCACGTCCTCGGGACGCAATTGCGCGAGCGCGGCGATCCGTCCGCCACTGTTCACGTCGCTCGGCCAGTCGGAGCGTACAACCGGCGAATAGCTCGCGCCGGCATGTTCGCGCATCGCGTCCATCAGCCTGTTGTTGAACAGCGAGGCGAGCACTTCAAGCCGGCGCGATTCGCGCAGGTTCTCGACCCCCGCCCCGCTCGGCCAGGCAACCACGGCGGCGGCCTGGTTGGCATCGCCGCGATGATGACGCACCACCGTCTCGCCGGCCTCGGGGAAATCGACCGGGCGGTTCAAGACCTCGGCCGAAGGCGCCTCGCGCGGGGGCAGGGCGCCGAAGGTCTCGCGCAGCGTCTCGATCGTGGCCGCCTTGTCGAATTCGCCGAAGACCAGCACTTCGACCGGCCCCTGTTTCAAGAGCGGTTCCCAGACCTCGCGGAAATCTTCCGGGGTCGCCGCGTCGAACATCTCGGGAGTCGGCGTGCGGAAGCGCGGGTCGCTGTCGCGCAGAAGATATTCGAGATCGCGCTGCAGGATGCCGCCGGGATTGGCGGAATAGCTTTCATAGGCGAGCTGGCCTGCCGCCTTGGCGCGGGCAACGGGATTGGGATCCCAGCCCGGCATCGCCAGTTTGGCGGCAAAGAGATATAACTGTTCGTCGAGATCGGCCTCGCGCGTCTGGGCATAGAAGGTAAAGGCCCCGTCGCCGGTTTCGAAATCGAAGCCGAATTTGCGCCCGGTCGAAAGAAGGTCGAGTTCCTCCTGGCCCAGTTCGCCGATTCCGGCACCGATCAGCGCGGCATAGCCGAGATTGGCATGAACCGCGTCTTCGGGATCGATGGCGCGATAGCCTGCACCGAAGCGCACCTTTACGGCCACGCGGCCCGGTTCGGCATCGTTGGCCCACAGGATCGCTTTCACGCCATTGGCGAATTCGACCTGTTCGATATCGAGCACGCCGATCGGCCCCTGCGCGGTGATCTGCCCGGGCTCGCCGAGAGGCGGCAACTCGTCGAAGGAAACCGACTGCGCCGCGAGCCGCGCATCCGCATCGGCATCGGGGGTTTCCAGCAGCGCGTTGCGGATCGCCTGCTCGCTCGCCTCGCCCGTCGCCGGGGTGACATAGGCGGCACGGATCACATCGCCCGAAAACAGCGCGCGGGTGTGGTCGAGCACGCGTTCGGGCGTGAGCGTTTCCTTCATCGAATTGAAGACCATCAGCACGGTTTCGGGCGCGGCGACCGCCTCGCGGATGTCGACCGCATTGACGATATCGTCTGCCAGGCGCGGACCGGGCAGCACGCGGCGCTGTTCGACCTGGCTCTGGAAGACGATCTCGAATTCGGCGAGTTCGCGGTCGATCTCTTCCTGCGAGGGCGGCGTCGCCAGCGCGTCGGCAATCACGCCGCGAATGTCGTCGAGCGCGGCTTTCCAGTCGGGGGTCAGCGGGGCGAAGGTGACGAAGGTCATATCCGCCGACCGGCTGACATCGTCCTGCGCGACCTGGGCATAGAGATAGCTGCCGCCCGCCCGCGCGCGCGCCTCGAGCCGGCGGTTGATCAGCGCCTGCGCCAGCGCATCGCGCAGCAGGCCCTCGTTATAGGCTACCGTGTCGAGCACCGGACGCCATGGACGCATTATCGCATAGGAGAAGGAGCGTGGCAGGTCGGGTTCGACGATGACCCCCGTTTCGCCGACCGGATTTTCCGGATTCGCTCCTGCGGGCGCAACCGGGTCGCCGAAATCGGGCGCCGGGACATGCGCGCCCTCGCCCTGCCAGTCGCCGAACCACTTCTCGATCTCGGCGGCCAGCTGCATCGGGTCCATGTCGCCCGCCGCCACGACCACTGCGTTTTCCGGGCGGTACCAGCGGTTGTAGAAGGCGCTGACGCTCGACCCCGTGGCGGCGCTCAGCGTGGCCTCGGTGCCGATGGGTGTGCGCGTGGCGAGCCTCTGCCCGGCGAAGAGCACGCCGCGGCTGGCATTGCCCGCACGTTCCGAGGGGCCTGCGCGCTCGCGCTTTTCGGCCAATACGATCGGCACCTCGGCCCGGATATTTTCATCGCTCAGTACGGGGCTGCGCACCATGCCAGACAGAAGTTTCATGCTCTCGGCGAGCTTGGCCTCGTCGACATTGGGCAGGTCCAGCTTGTAGACCGTGTGCGTCGGGCTGGTCTCGGCATTGGTGTCGCTGCCGAAGGTCGCGCCCAGCCGCTGCCAGGTCGGAATGGCCTCGGCCGGGCCGAGATACTTGCTCTCGCGAAACAGCAGGTGCTCGAGCAGATGAGCATAGCCCAGCTCGGATTCCTCCTCGTGCAGCGATCCCGCATCGATCCGCACGCGCACCGAAACCTGGTCGGGCGGGACGGCGTTTCTGCGCACGGCATAGCGCAGACCGTTGGGCAATTCGCCGAAGGTCCATTCCTCGTCGCGCGGGACGTCGCTGCCTTCGTATATCCATGGCGTGCCATCGGCCGGTGTAAGATACTCGGGCGTCGGTGCTGCAGGCTCCTGCGCGAGCAGGGGCTGCGGAGCGAGCAGCGCAGCGGGAAGGACGAGCGCGAGACGCCTGATGGCACGCGTGAATTGGGTCATGCAGGGCATATAGGCGGGCAATGCGTGAAGGCTAGGTGAATGTTCCCGCCCCAAGCGTTACTTCCTTGCCCCGCGGGCTTGCGGCACCTACATCCGTCCCATGTTCATCGAGACCGAAACCACGCCCAATCCGGCAAGCCTGAAATTCCTGCCCGGCCAGCAAGTCATGGGTCAGGGTACCCGCGAATTCGCCACTCCCGAAGCTGCCGAGGCCAGCCCGCTGGCGCAGGCGATCTTCGACACGGGCGAGGTCGTGAACGTCTTCTTCGGTTCCGATTTCGTCTCCGTTACGGCGGCGCCCGGGGTCGGCTGGACCGACCTCAAGCCACAGGTCCTGGCAATCCTGCTCGACCATTTCGTGTCGCAGGCTCCGCTGTTCGCGCCGGGTACTGCTGGCGGCATCGCTGTCCCGTCCGAGGACGAGAGCATGATAGTCGAAGAGCGGGACGAGGATTCCGATATCATCGCGCAGATCAACGAACTGCTCGAAACGCGTGTGCGTCCGGCGGTTGCCGGCGACGGCGGCGACATCCAGTATCGCGGCTATCGCGACGGTGTGGTTCACCTGCAGATGCAGGGTGCCTGTTCGGGCTGCCCTTCCTCCACCGCCACGCTCAAACACGGTATCGAGGGTCTATTGAAACATTACGTGCCCGAGGTCGTTGAAGTCCGCGCAGCCTGACTTCTTCCCGCAAACCGAAGGACACGATTTTGGCCGATACGCTTTCCGCCGACGCCCTCGACATCATCTTCCGCGAAGCACGCAGCTACAATGGTTGGCTCGACAAGCCGGTAAGCGACGAGCAGATCCACGCGATCTACGAATTGCTCAAGATGGCGCCGACCTCGGCCAATATGCAGCCCGCGCGGATCGTCTGGGTGAAATCGGACGAAGCCAAACAGCAGCTCGCCGACTGCGCGATGGAGGGCAACCGGGACAAGATCCTGACTGCGCCGGTGACAGCGATCATCGGCTACGATATCGACTTCCACGAGGAACTGCCCTGGCTGTTTCCCCACACCGATGCGAAAAGCTGGTTCGAGGGCGACGAAGAGGGCCGCAAGGAAGGCGCTTTTCGCAACTCCTCGCTGCAAGGCGCCTATCTGATGATCGCCGCCCGCGCGCTGGGGCTCGATTGCGGGCCGATGTCGGGCTTCGACAATGCGGCGGTCGACAAGGCCTTCTTCGGCGACGATCCGAAGCACAGGAGCAACTTCATCTGTGCGATCGGCCATGGCGATCCCAAGAGCATCTTCGATCGCAGCCCGCGCCCCGACTTCGACACATTCAACCGTATCGCCTGACTTGCAGCCTCGCCTCCGCTGGGGCAGTGCGCCCTCATGCGGATGCTGGCGATTGAAACTGCAACCGAGGCCTGTTCGGTAGCGCTGTTCGAGGATGGCGCGCTGCTCGACTCGCGTCACGAAATTCTCGGCCGCGGCCATGCCGAGCGGCTGGTTCCGATGATTGCCGAACTTCCGGACAAGGGCCGCGCGGAAGACATACGCGTCTCGCTAGGTCCGGGCAGCTTTACCGGCGTGCGCATCGGCCTGGCCGTGGCGCGCGCGTTGGGCATCGCCTGGCGGGCTCAGGTCCGCGGCTATCCCACGCTTGCGCTGGTGGCCGCGATGGCGCGCGGCAGTGACGCGGTGCCGGTCACGGTCTGCATGACCGGGGGGCATGGCGAGTGGTTCGTGCAGGATTTCGGCAGCGACGGGCAGCCGGTGGACGATGTGGCTTCGCTCGCCCCCGAGCTTGCGGGCGCGCGCGAGCTACCCGGAGCCTTGGCCGGATCGAAGGCGGAGGAATTGGCGACGCGCAAGCGCGTGGCACCCAGCGCCATCCGCCTGCCCGAAGCGCGCCACGTCCTGAATCTGCCGCCCGATATTCTGAGCGAAAGCCTCACCCCGCTCTACGGTCGCCCGCCGGATGCGAAACTGCCGGGCCGATGAGCGAGCTCGACCAAGTTATGGCCGTGATGGAGGCCGCCTTCGACCCGCATTGGCGCGAAGCCTGGACCCGCCAGCAGGTCGCCAATTCGTTGGCCATGCCGCATACCTACGCCATTCTCGTCGATGAGAATGGCCACAGAATTTCGGGCGAGAATACTGCCGCAGGATTTGTGCTCGCAAGACGAGCCCCGGGCGAAGAAGAACTTCTTCTCATCGGCGTGCGACCCGAAGCGCGCGGAAGGGGCCTCGGTCGCACGCTGATCGAGATTTTCGCGACGCTGGCGCGCGGAGCTGGGGCCGAGCGCATCTTTCTGGAAATGCGGGCAAACAATCCGGCGCAGCATCTCTACCGCGCCTGCGGCTTCGCGCCGATCGGTCGTCGCAGAGCCTATTATCGCACGCTGGACGGCACTCAACTGGATGCAATTACCTTTGCACGAGAGTTGTAGGAATGCGTCAAAAATAGCTCTAATCAACAAATGTTGCAATTTCTTGTCGATTTTATACAATGAGCCGTAGAGCGGGTCGCATCGCGAGTGATCTCCCTCAACTCAAAAGGGCAAGTAATGGAAAATTTGGAATCCGACATGACCGAGACGCTGATTACCCTTACCTCGGACATCGTCGCGGCTCATGTGAGCAACAATAACGTTGATGTTGCGGACGTCCCGACCTTGATTAGCAACGTCTATACCGCGCTTTCGGGTCTCGGCAGCGATGAAGCCGAAGAAGAGGTCCCCGAGCCGGCAGTACCCATCCGTTCATCGGTGAAAAAAGATTACATCGTCTGCCTCGAAGACGGTAAAAAGATGAAAATGCTCAAGCGTCATCTCAAGACCGCCTATGACATGACTCCTGACGAGTATCGCGCGCGGTGGAACCTTCCGGCCGATTACCCGATGGTTGCACCGAGCTATGCCGAGAAGCGGCGCGAGCTCGCGGTCAAGATCGGCCTGGGCCGCAAGCCCGGTCAAAAGCGGGGACGCAACAAGAAGGCTGCCTAAAGCCCTTCGGTTCGCCTTGAGGAAGACGCCCCGGGCCGGTAAGGCTACGGGGCGTTTTTCATTAGGAAGCGAAATTGCACCAGAAGATCGACCTCGAACAATTGTGCGCCGACAAAGGTCTGCGAATTACCGAGCAGCGTCGCGTGATCGCACGCGTGTTGTCGGAAAGCGACGATCATCCCGATGTCGAGCTGCTGCACGAACGCGCGAACAAGATCGACTCGGGTATTTCCATCGCCACTGTCTACCGCACCGTGCGCCTGTTCGAGGAGGCCGGCATTCTCGACCGGCACGACTTCGGCGATGGGCGCGCACGCTACGAAGCGGCGCCCGAAGCGCATCACGATCATCTGATCGATGTCGAGACGGGCAAGGTGGTCGAGTTCGTCGATCCTGAAATCGAAGCGCTGCAAAAGCAGATCGCCGCCAAGCTCGGCTATCGCCTCGTCGATCACCGTCTGGAACTTTATGGCGTCCGCCTCGACCGCGAAGACTGAGCGCAGGCTCGCGAAATATACGGCCCGGCGGCTGGCCGCCGCGCGCGGCGAGACGGTACCGCTCAGCCCCGCCGGCTGGATCCGTTTCGTGCTTCGGACGCTTGCAATACTGCTGCTGCTCATTGTCTGTGTTCCGCTGCACTACCTCTACCGGGTTTTCGCCTACGGATCGCCCTTCCCCATGCTGTTCCTGCGCTATACCGCGCGGATCGTTGGGGCGCGGGTGAAGGTCGTCGGCACACCGTTGAGGCGCGACGTCTTTTTCATCGCCAACCACATCAGCTGGGTCGACATTCTCAGTATGGCAGGCGCCAGCGGGACCGCTTTCGTCGCCAAGCAGGAGCTCTCCGAAGTCCCGGTGATCGGCTGGCTGTGCCGCCTGAACCGGACCGTTTTCGTCAAACGGGAGAATCGCCTCGGGGTCGCCGAACAGATCAACGCCCTCAAGGAAGCGCTGGCCGACAATTGGTCCGTCACGGTCTTTCCCGAAGGCACCGTAACCGACGGCCATTCGTTGTTGCCGTTCAAGTCGAGCATGATCTCGGTTCTCGACCCGCCACCACCGGGAGTGATGGTCCAGCCGGTGGTGCTCGATTACGGCGAAAACTCCGAGGAAATCGGTTGGGTCGGTGAGGAATCCGGGCTTCACAACGCCATGCGGATCATGGCGCGCAGGGGCACTTTCCTGCTGACTCTCCACTATCTCGAGCCGTTCAGCCCGGTCGAATATCGCGGCCGCAAGGCCATTGCCGCCAAGGCGCGCGAAGAGATCGAGGAACGGCTAGTGGCCAATCTCGGCAAGCCGCTGCGTGATTTCCAGCATGTCGTCGACGCAGTGCGTTATCGGCCCAAGCCGGCCGACACAGAAGCAAGCTAGAGCCCGGCGTTCACCAACCAGTCGTGAAACAACCGCACCGGACGTTCCTCGAGCGCGGTCGGTTTGCATACGAACCAGTAGCTATATGGGCTCTCGACCTCGACATCGAACAGGGTCGCCAGTCGGTTGTCCGCGGCGCGGCGCATGTGATCGTCATGCATGATCGCAATGCCCAGGCCCTGCGCCGCCGCCTCGAGCATGATCTGGCCCGAATCGAAATGGTCGATCGCCGCCGGTTCTAGATCCGCCATGCCGATTTCGGCGCGCCAGGCGGTGAAGCTTTCGGGCAATTCGTTGTGGATCAGGAAAGTCTGCCGCGCGAGCTGGTCCGGGTCGGGCTTCGAACCGAGCTTTCCGGCGAGGTCGCGGCTGCAGATCGCGTGGACCTTGTTGTAATCCAGCCGGACGGCGTGGAGCCCGCGTGACGGGCCGCGCGAGAGAATGATCGCCGCATCGAGCACATCGCCCACGCGGTCCTCGAGATGCGCCCCCGTGTCGATGTCGATATGCAGCAGCGGATGCCGCTCGCGCAATTCGCCAAGGCGCGGAAATAGCCGCTGCGTCCCGAAAAGCGGCAGGACGCCGAGATGCAGGCGCAGCAGCGAGAGGTTTTCCGACTGGCTTTCGACCGCCCGTGCCAGCGCTTCGAGCTGCGGATTGACCGCCTCGAAGAAGGCATGCCCATCGTCGGTCAATTGCATCGACTGGCGCGCGCGGGTGAACAGCTTCTTGCCGACGAATTCCTCGAGATTGCCGATCCGCCGCGACAGCGCGGAAGGGCTCAGCCCGAGTTCGTCGGCCGCGGCACGCGCAGAGCCAAGCCGCACCGTACGCACGAACGCTTCGAGGGCGCGCAAGGGGGGAAGTCTGCGGGTTGCCATGAGAGTTGCACGCTATGAGCGTGTATCGCACCTGTCGAGGGTGTATGTGCGAAAAACTGCAACTGCGGTCACGCAGCCGTCACAGTTTCCTCGGGCGAATGAAGGCGCAGCCGTTTCACATGCGTTTCGTCGCCATCGGTGACTTCGATCTTCCAACCGCTGGGGTGCTCCAGCATACGCCCGACCTCGGGCACCTGCTCGGCCAGAACGAAGGCTAGACCGCCCAGAGTGTCGACCGATTCCTCGACCTCGGCCAGAGCAGGCGAGACGTGTTCGGCGACATCATCGAGTTCGGCGCGGGCATCGCAATCCCACATTCCCTCGCCGATATCGACGATCCATTCCTCTGGCGCCTCGTCATGCTCGTCCTCGATCTCGCCGACGATCTCTTCGACAAGGTCCTCGATCGTGATGAGACCGTCGGTGCCCGAAAACTCGTCGACCACCACCGCCAGATGCATGCGCTGCGCGCGCATGTCGGCCAGCACATCCAACGCATTGCGCGTTTGTGGCACATAAAGCGGCTGCCGCATCAGCACGGTCCAGTCCTTGGGCGGGGTCTGTTCGCGCGCCAGGATCGTAAAAACGTCCTTGATGTGAATCATGCCGATCACATCGTCGAGCTGCTCGCGATAGACGGGCATTCGCGAATGCCCGTGCTCGGCGAAGGTCTCGACCAGCTCGTCCCAGCTCGCACTGGCATTCATGGCGATGATCTCGCCGCGCGGCACCGCGACATCGTCGGCATCGTGCTCGGAGAAATGCAGGAGGTTGCGCAGCATCTGCCGCTCGACCAGCGAGAGGTCGCCGGTGCCGCTGTGCTCCGGCGCCTCCTCGCCGTTTTCGCCCTCATGCTCGTCGATAGCGTCTTCCAGCTGCGCACGCAGCGAGCGTTCGCCGTAATCGGGGTCGAAGAATTTCCGGATCGCGAGCATCAGCCCGCTGCTACTCTCCGCGTCTCCCGCGGGTGATGACGAATCGGGCATGGCCCTAACAATGCACTCCCATCAGTTGCGGTCCCCATATGGGTCGGCGATACCCAGTTTTGCAAGCGCTGCGATTTCGAGCGCCTCCATCGCCTCGGCCTGGGCGTCGGACTCGACATGATCGTGGCCTGCGAGGTGGAGCAGGCCGTGTATGATCAGATGGGTAGCATGATCCCCGAGCGCGATGCCCTTCTCCGCCGCTTCGCGCTCGCAGGTCCCGCAGGCAAGCGCCAGATCGCCGAGCATCTCGGGCGGGCCGTCCGGTGCGAGATCGAGCAGTTCGGCCCGCTCCAGCATGGGAAAGGACAGCACGTTGGTCGGCTTGTCCTTGCCGCGCCACTCACGATTGAGCGCGCGGACTTCCTCGTCCGAAGTGAAGAGTAGCGATGCCGTCAGCCGCGCGTTTGTTAGCGCGGGTTCGACTTCGGCGGTCGCCTCTTGCGCGCGTCGCGCCAAGCCGTCCCAGTCGCCTTCCGGCCAGCCTTCGATTTCGATATCCAGTTCCAAACGGCAATCCTTCGTCATCCCCGCGCAGGCGGGGATCCCGCTCCCTTTCACATGTTCAAGGTCTCGAACAAGTCATCCCAATCGGGATTTTGTTCTTCTATCCGCCTGATCTTCCAGGCGCGGTTCCATTTCTTCATCGCCTTTTCGCGGGCGATAGCATCCTCGATATCGTCATGGTGTTCGACATAGACAAGCCGTGCCAGATCGTAGCGAGCGGTGAAACTCCCACCCTTCCCTGCGCGATGTTGAACCGTTCTTGCGGCTATGTCCGCGGTCACTCCGATGTAAAGCGTGCCGCGATAGCGGTCCGTCATGATGTAGACGAAGCCGCCCTTCTCGAAAGTCACGCCAGCAGGTAGCGGGACCCCCGCCTGCGCGGGGGTGACGCGGAATGCGGGTTCATGCGCTCGGCCCTTCGTAGGCCTCCACGATCCGCCCAACGATCGGATGGCGGACCACGTCGGCCGCGGTGAAGCGAATCGTGCCAAAGCCCTCGACGCCCTCCAGCTTGCCGACCGCATCGGCGAGGCCGCTCATGCCGTCGCCGCCGGGGATGTCGACCTGCCGCGGATCGCCGCAGATGACCATGCGACTGTTCTGGCCGAAGCGGGTGAGGAACATCTTCATCTGCTCGCGCGTGGTGTTCTGCGCCTCGTCGAGGATGACGAAGGCATCGGCCAAGGTGCGACCGCGCATGAAGGCGATCGGCGCGATCTCGATCTCCCCGCTCGCCAGCCGCCGTTCGACCTGTTCTGGCGGCATGCAATCGTAAAGCGCGTCGTAGAGCGGGCGCAGATAGGGATCGACCTTTTCCTTCATGTCGCCGGGTAGGAAGCCGAGCTTTTCGCCCGCTTCCACCGCCGGGCGCGACAGGATCAGCCGCTGGACGCTGCCATTGATCAGCTGGCTGACCGCCTGCGCGACGGCGAGATAGGTCTTGCCCGTGCCCGCCGGGCCCAGCGCGAAGATGATGTCGTCGCGCACGAGGCTGCGCATGTAGGTCGCCTGCATCGCGCTGCGCGGCACGATGGTCTTGCGCCGCGTGCGGATCATGATCGGCGGACCCTTGGGCTCCGCATCGACGATCCCGTCGAGCGTGGGTTCGTCCGACATGGAAATCAGCGCTTCGATCGCGCCCTGGTCGAGATCCTGCCCGATGGCGAGCTTGTCGTACATCGCCTTGAGCACGTCGCGCGCACGGGCGACGCTGTCTTCCGGCCCTTCGATATGCAGCTCGTTCCCGCGCGCCGCGATGAACACGCCGAGGCGGTTTTCGACCTGGACGAGATTGGCATCGAACTGTCCGAACAGCGCGCCGAGCAGGCTCTGATTGTCGAAACTGATATCGACCTGAGCGCGGCGCACTTCGCGCTGCGGTGAGGGTGGCGGGGTGAAGGCAGACACGTCCTTCTGTGCGGGTTTGCGAGCCATATGCTCCTTTCGCTTGCGAGTCGGAGTTTAGGCTTCAACGCGGGGCGCGCAAGTTGGGCACCGCGTGATGGCGGTGGAAAGTCACGCAGCAGACACGTTGCCATCCTGCCGTCACTCCAGCGAAAGCTGGGCTCTCCCGAGGCATGGCGCTAGGCCGATACCGATCCCGGCTTCCGCTGGGATGACGTGCAAGAGCTAGGCCGCCACCGCCTCGCGCAGCTTGCCGGCGAGCGAATTGGGCCCGGCCTCGACCAGGTCGACCTGCACCAGATCGCCAATCTGCGCCCTGCCTTCGAACCACACGCTTTGGAGCCAGGGCGACTTGCCGAGCCATTGGCCCGGATGCTTGCCCTTGCGCTCGACGAGTACTTCACAGCCGCGGCCGACGGTGTTCTTGTTGAACGCTAGCTGGTCGCGATTGAGCGCGGCCTGGAGGCGCTGGAGGCGCTCGTCCATGACCACTTTCGGCACCTGCCCGTCCATCGTGGCAGCGGGCGTGCCGGGGCGCGGCGAATATTTGAAGCTGAACGCCTGCGCGTAACCGACCTCGTCGACCAGCGCGAGCGTTTCCTCGAACTCGGCATCGGTCTCGCCGGGGAAGCCGACGATGAAGTCGCCACTTAGCGCGAGGTCGGGCCGTGCGGCGCGGAAGCCATCGAGCAGCTTGAGATAACTCTCTGCCGTGTGGCTGCGATTCATGGCCTTGAGTACACGGTCGCTGCCCGCCTGCACCGGGAGGTGAAGGAAGGGCATGAGCTTGTCGATCTCGCCATGCGCGGCGATCAACTCGTCGTCCATGTCGGCCGGATGACTGGTGGTGTAGCGGATGCGCGCGAGGCCATCGACCTTGGCAAGGTCGCGGATCAGCCCTGCGAGGCCGACCGGGTGGCCCTTTTCGTTCTCGCCGCTCCACGCGCTGACATTCTGGCCGAGCAGCGTGATCTCCTTCGCGCCCGCATCGACCAGTTTCTTCGCTTCGGTCACCAAATCGCTGTAAGGCCGCGAAATTTCCGCGCCGCGTGTATAGGGCACCACGCAATAGGTGCAGAACTTGTCGCAGCCTTCCTGCACGGTAAGGAAGCTCGCCGGAGCGGTGCGGCGGCGCTCGGGCAATGCGGCAAACTTGGCGATTGCGGGCATGTCGGTATCGGTCGCGCGCTCGCCCTTCACCGCCTTGTCGAGCATTTCGGGAAGCCGGTGATAGGCCTGCGGGCCGACGACCATGGAAACCGCCGGCGCGCGTGCCATGATTTCCTCGCCCTCGGCCTGCGCGACACAGCCCGCGACCGCGATCAGCGGCTGTTTCCCCGCCTCCGCGCCCGCCTTGGAGATGCGGCCGATGTCCGAATAGACCTTTTCCGCCGCCTTTTCGCGGATGTGGCAGGTGTTGAGCACGACGAGGTCGGCGTCCTCGCCCTCGGGCGCAGGCACGATGCCCTGCTCGCCGAGCATCTCGGCCATGCGCTCGCCGTCATAGACGTTCATCTGGCAGCCGAAGCTCTTGACCTTGTAGGTCTTGGGGGAAGTGGTCGGTTTCATGGGAGGGGGCGCTTTAGGCCACTGGCAGGCAAAATTCAATCATCGCCGCTCGCCTCGGGTGACTGATCGTGAAGCGCGAGGCGCGGCAAGACTGTGTCGGGCTTGATTATGGCCCCGGGCGCGATCACTGCATTTGCGCCGACCCGCACACGATCCCCGAGAAGCGCACCGAACTTGTCGCTGCGGGTTTCCACCGTATCACCCTCGAACACTATACGCACCGCCTTGTCGGCGCGCTCGTTTCGGTAATTGGCGACGATCGCGCCAGCCTCGATGTTTACCGAACCGCCCACCACTGAATCACCGACAAAACTGAGGTGGGCAATCTTGCTGCCCGGGAACAGGAAGCATGTCTTGACCTCGCACGATGGGCCAACGATCACGCGATCCGCCAGCCACACTCCACCGCGCAAATAGGCGTTGTGCGCAACGAAGCATTCTGGCCCGACCATGCACGGAGCCTTGAGGACCGCCCGCTCCTCGACCGTCGCACTGCGATGGACGGCAACCCCTTCGCAAACCCGATAGTCAGATCCCAAACCCGCGATCTGGGTCGCCACCGCGCGGGGCGCATCGGTGGTAAGCGCCCAGGCCGTGGGGAAATCAGCCCAAGGGCTTTCCCGCCAATCCTCAATCAGGTTGGCGGGATCGAAGGACATCAGGAAACAGTCGCCTTCACGATCTTGCCCGGGTTTGCCGGCGGCTCGCCCTTGGGCAGGGCGTCGACATGTTCCATGCCGCTCTCGACCTGGCCCCAGACGGTGTACTGGCCGTCGAGGAATTCGGCATCGTCGAAGCAGATGAAGAACTGGCTGTTGGCGCTGTCGGGCACTTGGGTGCGGGCCATCGAGCAGGTGCCGCGGGTGTGCGGTTCGCTGTTGAACTCGGCCTTGAGGTCGGGCTTGTCGCTGCCGCCCATACCGGTGCCGGTCGGATCGCCGCCCTGCGCCATGAAGCCGGGGATCACGCGGTGGAAGACGACGCCGTCGTAGAAGCCTTCGCCCGCGAGCGTGGTGATCCGCTCGACATGGCCGGGCGCGAGGTCGGGACGCAGCTTGATCACCACATCCTTGGTGTCGCCGTCGCCGGTGTCGAGGGTGAAGGTCAGCTTGTCGGCCATTGTTCGATGTCTCCTGCAATTCGATTGGCGCCTACATAGGGATTGTGGCCTGAGAGTCACCAGTCGAGTGTCACCCTCTGCTTGCATTCCCATGCCGTGTGCCTAGACCCGCTCCGATGAGCGAGAGCGACCGCCCTGTCGACGAAGACGGTATCCTGTTGGCGCGTGAGCCGGTCGAAGAGGCGCGCCCCGACGACCGTATCGACGACGAGCGGATGGACGAGGAGAACACGCTCAAGCCCGAGTTCGTCCGTTCGGTGGCCGATGCGCTCGACGAGGGCGATACCAAGGCGGTCTACGAACTGGTCGAGCCGCTCCACCCCGCCGACATTGCCGACCTGCTCGAACTGTTCGAACGCGAGGAGCGTTACCAGCTCGCAGAGGCGATCACCGACCTGATGACCTCCGAGGTCGTTGCCGAGCTTAACGACTACGTCCGCGAAGACATGATGGAGGCGCTGCCTGCGGAAGCCGTCGCCCAGATCGTCGACCAGCTCGAGACCGACGATGCCGTTCAGCTGATCGAGGATCTGGACGAGGCCGACCAGCGCGCGATCCTCGCCGAGGTCGAACTCGAGGACCGGATCGCGATCCAGTCCGCCCTGTCCTATCCCGAAGAGACCGCCGGCCGCCTGATGAGCCGCGACCTCGTCGCGGTGCCCGAACACCTGACGGTCGGCGACCTGATCGATTACCTGCGCGATCAATCCGACCTGCCCGACGAGTTCTACGAGATCTTCGTGGTCGACGAGAAGCACCATCCGGTCGGTACATGCGCGCTCTCCTGGATCATGCGCGCACCGCGCGCGGTCGCGCTGGCCGATGTCATGAAGCGCGACCAGACGCTGATCCCGGCCATGCTCGACCAGGAAGAGGTCGGGCTGATGTTCCAGAAGTACAATCTCATCAGCGCCGCCGTGGTCGACGAGAACGAGCGGCTGGTCGGCCAGATGACGGTCGACGACGTGGTCCACATCATCTCCGAAGAGGCGGGCGAGGACGCGCTGCTGATGTCGGGTGCGGGCGAAGGCGACATCAACGAGCCGATCCGCGAGGCATACTCGGCGCGCGTGCGCTGGCTGGTCGCCAATCTCGGCACCGCGCTGGTCGCCAGCCTCATCATCGCGATGTTCGGCGCGGCGATCGAGCAATTGGTCGCTCTCGCCATCCTCATGCCGATCGTCGCCAGCATCGGCGGCAATGCGGGCACGCAGACCATGGCGGTGACCGTGCGCGCGATCGCCACCAATCAGCTGACGCGCAGCAACACGCGGCGCATCCTGCTGCGCGAAATGCGCGTGGCGGTGCTCAACGGGATGACCATCGCGGTGCTGATCGGCATCGCGACGGGGCTGGTCTTCACCCCCATGCTCGGCGGCGTGATCGCGCTGGCGATGGTGATCAATGTGGTCGTTGCGGGTCTTGCCGGCGTGCTGGTGCCGGTGGCCTTCGACCGGCTCGATCAGGACCCGGCGGTGGCGTCGAGCGTATTCGTGACGATGATCACCGATTCGATGGGCTTCTTCGCCTTCCTCGGCCTGGCCGTGGCCAGCGGGATCGTCGGCTAGCCATCCTACACATGGACCGGGTGTAACACGGTCCAGGGCGAAAAAAGCTGCGGGTCGGAATTGGGCCGTGAAATGGAGGGTTTGTGCGGCCTTCGGGGTAATCCGGGCGGGCATCTGGCGAGCCTGCCCTTGTAGGGGGCCTGTAGGAAAGCGATGAATTCCATCCCCTGCTTGCGTCACCCCGGCCTCCGAGCCGGGGTCGGGGCTGCCTTCAATTTCTGATTCGTCGGCGCGCAAGAAGCACCGGCCCCGGATCCAGTCCGGGGCGACGCTTGAGATATGGATGGGAAGCGCTACATCCTCCTCATGCCGCTCAACCTGACCAAGATCGCCTTCGGCGCGCAAAGCTATGGCGATATCGAAAGCTGGTATGCGCAGCGGCGCAGCCCCAACCTGACCACACGCTATCGCCCGACCAAGTGGGAGCAGTGCATCGGCGGCTCGCTCTACTGGATCCACCAGCACGCCATCGTTGCGCGCAGCGAGATCCTCGGCTTCAGCGAAACCAAGGACGGGCGCTGGTCGATCGACCTCAAGCCCGAACTGGTGCGCGTGCACCCCCGCCCCAAGCGTGCGCACCAGGGCTGGCGCTATCTCAAGGGCGATCCGCCGCGCGATCTGGCGCCCGGCGAAGACATCGGCGACGCGCTGCCGGGCAAGCTGGCGGGCAAGCTCGAACGGCTCGGCCTGATCTGAATCTCTCGCTGCAGCGCACAAGTGCTTGTTTTCGCGTATTTGCGACTGAAGTGCGACCGTTAGATTTCTGAATTAAGTCACTGCTTTTGCAGGTTTTTCCTGATTATGCTTTACGCCTTGGCAAGGTCTGCCGACTAGATCGCGGCTGACTTCAACAGCGCAGCGTTTCCCATGTCCCTCCACCCGCAATTCGCCGACGCCTTCATTCGCGAAGCCGATCCGAAACCTTCGGTCGAGCGTGCCGAACCGATCCAGTCCGAAACCACAATCGAGGCGCGGCGAGGCGGCGGAGCTTTCGAACGCTTCGGCCTCATGCGCGCCAGTATCTCTGGCAAGGTGCGGGTTTTCGCCCTGTCCTTCACGCTGATCCTCATGTTGCTCGGCACCATACTCGGCGTGGCACAGGCGGTACTTACCGAACGATCCGATCGGGCTGCGGTTACCGCTTCGCGTGCCATGGCTGCATCGCAATTGGCCACGTCGATTGCCGAAAGCCGCTATTTCGCCTCGCGCTATGCCGCCGATGGCGAACCCGCGACGATCGCCTCCGCCTTTGCGACGCTGGCCCAGGCGCGCGATGAGATCGATGCCACGATCGCGCTCGAGGGGGGCGACAGCGGCTCGCGCGAGCAAATGGAATGGCTCGTGACGCAGGTCGAGGGCTTCGAACCCGAATTGCGCGCTCTACAATCCTCGATAAACGCGCACGGCCCCTCCGCCACCGGCAACGCACTCGCCGATGCGATCGACATCAGCGGTGATCAGCTGGCGCAGCAGGCCGCCGGCATCGAGGCGGCACTGGTGGCGCAATCCGACGCGGCCCAGCGGTCGCTCGACACTTTCAAGACCTGGACCATGATCGTGGCGCTGGGGCTGATCGCGGGGTGCATTGCGCTGGTTCATTTCGGCGCGCAGGCGCTCTCCCGCCAGGTATCGGGCTCGCTCGCGGAGATTACGGGGGCCATGACCCGGCTGGCGAGCGGCGACCGTTCGATCGCGATCCCCGGCACGGGCCGCGCGGACGAAATCGGCGAAATGGCCCGCGCGCTGGTGGTGTTTCGCAAGAGCGCCGATGCGCTGGCCGATTTGCAGCGCAGGGCGCGCGAGGAGCAGAATGCGATCCTGCGCCGGCTGGTCGACAATTTCCAGGGCGGTGTGGGTGAAGTGGTCGGCGGCGTCGCGCAGGCCTCGCGCGAGTTGCAGTCGACATCGAGCGACATGGCCGGGGCTGCGACACAGACCATCGGCTTCGTCGAACAGGTCTCGCGCGATATGTCGGAAACGCAGGTCGGCGTCACCGCGGCCGCCGCGGCGAGCGACCAGTTCGCCATGTCGGTGGCCGAGATCGGTCGCCAGGCGGGCAATTCGGCAAGCGTGGTGCAGGACGCGCGGCAGTCCGCCGAAGTGGCCGATGGAAAGATGGCCGAGCTTGCCAGCGTGGCCGAGGAAATCGGCGAAGTCGTCGACCTGATCGGCGCGATCGCCGACCGCACCAACCTGCTCGCGCTGAATGCTTCTATCGAGGCAGCGCGGGGCGGCGAGGCGGGACGCGGCTTCGCCGTGGTCGCCTCGGAAGTGAAGGAGCTCGCCCGGCAGACCCGCGAGGCCACGGGCAATGTCGCATCGCGCATCGTCGGAATGCAGGTCATGACCCGCGAAAGCGTGGACGCGCTGACCCGGATCGGCGAGCGCATCCGCGAAGTCGAACTGACCGCGACCGCGATCGCGCAGGCGGTCGACGAGCAATCGGTTTCGAGCCGCGAACTGGCCCGCAATCTCGACCTCGCCGCCAATGGCGTCGAGAACATCGGGGGCGGCATCGCGCAGATCGGCGATATGGCGCGCAGCACGGGGGCGGCCGCGGACAAAGTGCTCGCATCGGCAGACACGCTCGACGGTACGGCGCGCGATCTCGATACCCGCTCGCAGGAGTTCGTGAACTCGGTTCGCGCGGCCTGAAAACGGGGCGCAAATTCGGAACTGGCCCCATGAGAGAACCGTTGGTCGGACAAAGGAGAATGCTACCATGCCCGAACGCCAATCGCGCCATCCCGACAACGAACTGATCGAGGAAATCACCGAAGGTGCCACGCCCTACCAGCAGGGTTCGGCCGGCGGCGAGGTCAATCGCCGGGTCGGCAAGCGCGGTGAGGAAAACCGCGCCACGGACCCGGAAAATCGCGAGCCCGAAGTCGGCTCGGACAACCCACGGCAGGATGCGAAGAAGGGCGACAAGACACTCGCCGCAATGCAGGATTCGCGCGGCAGCTAGCCGCCGGTCAGGCGAGCGATGGCGTCCCGAACGTCGTTGTCGTCGTCGCTGCCGTATTCGGAATAGCTGGCGCGTAGCGCGTCCATTCGCTCGTCGATCCGCTTGAGGTTCGAGCGATGGCTGACGACGAAGCGCCGCCGTGCAAGCAGTTGCGGGACGACGAGGTCGGCATATTCGCCGACATCCATCCCATGCTGCATGACCCGCGCGTCGCCGAAGGGGGTGAAGACCCAACCCGGAACGATCGTGCCTGCGTGGACATGGTCGGGCAGGTCCTCGCGCATGCTTTCGGTAAGGCCGAGCACGGCATGCTTGCCCGCGATATAGGCGGCGGTCTGCGGCGCGGCGCAGAAGAAGCTGTTCTCGCTGCCGGTGTTGTAGATCGCGCCCGGCACGTCCTGGTCGATCATTCGCGGCGCGAAGGCGCGGCAGCCGTACCAAACGCCCCAGACATTGACGTCGAAATGCCGCCGCGCTTCGGCCGGGTCGACCTCCCACAGCCTGCCTCGCGGGCCGCCGGCCCCGGCATTGTTGAGCAGCAGTTCGACCGTGCCGAGCCGGTCGAAGGCCGCATCCGCCAGGGCATCGACCTGCGCCGGGTCGGAGACATCGCACGGCTGCGCCAGGGCGCCCTCGATTCCCGCCGCTGCTTCGTCCAGCCTCTCGCCCGGCAAGTCGGCGAGCAGTACTCGTACCCCCCGCCCCGCCAGCCGCTGCGCGATTGCGAACCCGATCCCCGAAGCGCCGCCGGTAATGACCGCGTTTGCCGGGACCCAATCGCTCACGCCGGCACCTTCTCCGCCACCCGCCGCAGCGCGTCGGCATAGGCTTCGGGCGGCTGGGCGCCGGGGATCATGAATTTGTTCTCGACGATCATCGCGGGCACGCCGGTGATGTTGAGATCCCAGGCGGCGCGCTCCTCGGCGCGGACCTTGTGGGCGAGTTCTTCGCTCGCGAGCGCCGCCTCACAAGCGGCGCGGTCCAGCCCGACGCTCTCGGCGACATCGAGCAGCACAGCGTGATCGGCAATCTTGCGCCGCTCGTTGAAATGCGCCCGGAACAGCGCGAGCTTGAGCTCGGTCTGCTTGGCGGGGCCGTGCTCCTCGCCCGCCCAGGTCAGCAGCTTGTGCGCATCGAACGTGTTCCACATCCAGCGCTGCGGTTCCGGATCGGGCCCCTCGTAATCGAGCGATACGCCCGCGCCCTGCGCAGCCTCGCGCATGCGGCCTTGCACCGCCTTGGACTGTTCGGGGGTGGAACCGTATTTACGCGCGATATGCGCGGTGCTTTCCTCGCCTTCGGGCGGCATGTCGGGGTTGAGTTCGAAAGCATGCCAGCGGACATCCGCCTCGATCTCGCCTTCGAGCTGTTCGAGCCCCTTCTGCAGGCTCCCCCAGCCGACCAGGCACCAGGGGCACATGACATCGGACCAGATATCGATCCGCAAGGTTCTCGGTTCGCTCATCTCTTCACCCACCACTGCATCAGGTGATGCGCAATAGCATGGCGCGGCGGGCAGCGGAAAGGACCGTTCCCGGCCAGCGCGGCTTCCACCTCCTCGCGCGTATAGAAATTGATCTCCGCCATCTCGGTCTCGTCGATGGTCAACTCGTCACTGTTGGCATGGCTATGGCAGCCGATCATAAGCTGGCTGGGGAAAGGCCAGGGCTGGCTGGCGATATAGGACACATCGCGCACCGTGATGCCCGCTTCTTCCAGCACTTCGCGGTTCACCGCTTCCTCGATGTTCTCGCCCGGTTCGACGAAACCGGCGAGCGCGGAGAATGCGCCTTCGGGCCAGCCGAGGCCGCGCCCCAGCATCAGCCTGCCATCATATTCGACCAGCATGATCGTGACCGGATCCGTGCGCGGGAAATGGCTTGCCCCGCATCGGCTGCACTCGCGTTGCCAGCCGCCCTTGGCGATGCTGGTGTCGCCGCCGCATTGCGCGCAGAAGCGGTGCCGCGCATGCCAGTCGGTCAGGCTGCGCGCGCCGCCGTAAATCGCCAGGTCGTCGGGCCGCAGTGTCGTCATCAGCGACCACAGCTGCGGATTGGCCATGCGCGGGCTGGCATCGCCCCTGGGCGGCACGGCGGCGAAACAGGGCTTGCCGTCGTCGAGGCCGAGGAAGCACAATTCGGCATCCTCGGGCGCATCGGCGAGCGTGCCCCAGACCAGCCCGCCATCGTCGCCGATCGCAGGCATCAGCCCGTCCAGCGCAAGCAACCGCGCCTTCCAGTTCATGTATCCTGCCAGCCGTTCGGGGTCGGCACGCACGTGGTCGGCGCGGTCGAGGCGCGAGCCGGTAAACGCGAGCATGGCTTACGCCTTCGCGGCTTGCATCGCGGCCAGATCCTTGCCCACCGCTGCGGGAAAGCCGGTATGGATCGGATAGGCTTCGGACGGCATATATTGCGTCATCAGGGTCGCGCGCAGGCCGGCTTTGAAATTGACGAAGGCGACGGTGCCCGCCGCCCCGCCCCAGCCATAGGCGCCGTCGGTCACGCGGCCGCCCGCACCGAAGCCCTGTCCCTCGACCCAGGTGCCCTCGGTGGTCGCGGTCGTGGGCAGCAGGTTCGACGTGCCGACGCGTACCGCCAGTTCGCCCATCACGCGCTTGCCGTCGATCGTGCCGTAGCCGAGCAGCATCTGGAGGAACCGGTCGTAGTCGCGCGGGCTCGACACCAGCCCCGCCCCGCCGAAGGGGAACGGCGGCTCGTCGAGATAGATCGAGGCCCTGGCCGGGTCCATCGGCAGCGGGGTGTTGTTCATAATGCCGTAATTGGTAGTAAAGCGCCCGACCTCGCTTTCGGGAACGGTGAACCAGGTACTGGTCATGCCCGCGGGCTCGAAAATCTGCGTGCGCAGGAATTCGTCGAACGCCATGCCGCTGGCGACTTCGATCACGCGGCCGAGCAGGTCGAGACTGACCGAATAGCTCCATTTGGTGCCCGGTTGCAGCACCAGCGGCAGTTCGGCGAGGCGATCGGCAAAGGTATCGAGCCCGGTGACCGCCTGCCCACGGCCGAGGCCGGGGATCGGCAGGCGGCTGACCTGCCCCGGCACCAGTCCTCGCTCGGTATAGGCGGCGCTGATCGGCCCCTTCTGCACGATATTGTACCCCAGCCCTGCGGTATGGGTGAGAAGCTGGCGCACGGTGATCGGGCGCTCGGCGGGTACCAGATCGGTCAGCGACCCGTCGTAGGTCCTCTGCACCTGCATATTCGCATAGGCGGGAAGCAGTTCAGCGATCGGCTGGTCGAGACCCAGGCGGCCCTCGTCGATCAGCATCATCGCGGCCATGCCGGTCACCGGCTTGGTCATCGAATAGATGCGATAGAGGCTGTCCGCATCGACCTTGCTCGGCCCGCCCAGCGCCAGCGTGCCGCGCGCGATATGAAGCGGATCGGCGCGGCCCCAGCCAAGCGTGGCGATCATGTTGGCGACCTTGCGCTCGGCGACGTAGCTATCGACCATGGCAGTAACGTTGCGCCAGTTCGCGCCATAGTCGCGGGCGGTGGCCATCCGCCCCATCGGCGACCCCGCCAGCGCCGCACCGGCGGCGAGCCAGGCACCCCCGCGCAGCAGCGCGCGACGGGACATTTGCGGGGTGCCGAAGCTGCGATAGGCCATCCAAGTCTCTCCGAATTCCGTTTGACGGGTTTGTGCGGGAGAGGCGGGAGGGCGTCAATTGCGAATCGAAACTGTTGCAATGGCCCGGTGTCCTATCCATATAGGACACATGTTCAATCTCCTCTCCATCCTGTTCGGGATCGTTTCGCTCGTGGTCGTCATTCCGGCGACCATTCCCTTCCTCGGCTGGGCCAACTGGCTCGCGCTGCCGCTGATCGTGATCGGCGTGGTGCTCGGCCAATTGTCGTCGAGCAACGGCGGGCGGAATTTCTGCCTGATCGTGCTGCTGATCGCGGCGGTGCGGCTGACGCTGGGCGGCGGGATTTTCTGACGACCGCTCTCCCGCGAAGGCGGGGGCCCCGGGCGATTTAGCGCATCGTGCCTGTGATTTCCCGCCTGCGCGGGGAATCACGCCATGACGAGCCGGGCCGCCTTGGCGAACAGGGTCGGCAGGCCTGCTTCGTCGAGCGTGTCGAGCGGCCACCATTCGCCCGCGCCGGCTGGCTGCGCCGCGTCGCGCTGCATGTGCACCGACAGCTCCAGCGCGAAATGCGTGAAGGTGTGGCGCACCACGCCGCCAGCTTCCCACTCACCCGCCAGGGGAGCCTCACCCGTGCCGTCGCCGCGCGCGCTCCAGCCGTCATCGGGCAGCGCGCGCATCCCGCCGAGCATGCCCTTGCCCTCGCGCCTGACCAGCCACACCGTGCCCTCGCGCTCGATCCAGAAGGCGCTGCCCTGCCGCACCGGTTTCGCCTTCTTCGGAGCCTTCACCGGTAGACCGGCCGGATCGCCTGCCGCCCTGCCCTCGCAGCTTTGGGATAGCGGGCAAAGCAGGCACTTGGGATCGCGCGCGGTGCAGATGGAGGAACCCAGATCCATCATCGCCTGCGCGAAATCGCCTGCGCGCCGGTTCGGGGTAATGGACTCGGCTGCCGCGCGGATCGCCTTGCGCGCGCCCGGCAACGGTTCGTCGATCGCAAACAGCCGCGCAACCACTCGCTCGACATTGGCATCGACCACCACGGCTCGCCGGTCGAACGCGATTGCGGCCACGGCGGCCGCGGTATAGGCGCCCAGCCCGGGCAATTCGCGCAAGGCAGCCTCGGTTTCGGGAAAGCCGCCGCGCCGTGCCACCTCTCGCGCGCACTTCACAAGATTGCGCGCGCGCGAGTAATATCCGAGTCCCGCCCAGGCCGCCATCACGTCCTCTTCGGGCGCAGCGGCAAGCGCTTCGACGGTAGGCCAGCGCGAAGTGAAGGCTTCGAAATAGGGCTTCACCGCCGCCACGGTGGTCTGCTGCAACATCACTTCCGACAGCCACACGCGATAGGGATCGGGCGGGGGCGCACCGGGCCGCGCGCGCCACGGCAGGACGCGCGCATGCGCATCGTACCAGTCGAGCAATTGATCGGAGACGGTGGCGGCCACGCCGCGCCTATGGCATGAGCGCTCCCACCATGGGAAGCGACAAGACCGGATCCGGATCGAAGAAGTACCAGCGCCCGCGCGGCGGTGGGGCGAAACCGATCAGCGACCTGATGCCGCAGATCGGACGCAGCGCCTTTCGCCGCTTCGGCTTCGTGCAGAGCTCGGTCGTCAGCCGCTGGCCCGAAATCGTCGGCGAGGTGCATGCGCGCACCTGCACGCCCGAGATGATCCGCTTTCCCCCGGGCGAGAAGTCCGAAGGCATCATGCATCTGGTGGTCAAGCCTGCCCATGCGCCACTGGTGCAGCAGGTGATCCCCGAGATCATCGACCGGGTGAACCGCTTTTTCGGCTATCGCGCGGTGGCCCGTATCAAGCTGCGGCAAGGCGAGGTTAAGCCACCGCCCGGCAGGGAAAAGCCCAAGGCGCCGCCGTCGCTCAAGCCGATTCCGATGGAATTGGGCGACAGCCTGCGCGATATCGGCGATCCGGAACTCAGGACGGTGCTGGAATCGCTGGCGCGCAGTATGAATTCGCAAGAAGACGGGAACGAGGACAGGTGATTATCAAGTCGATGATGGTAAAGGCCCTTGCCCTGGTCGGCGTCGGAACGCTGGCACTGGGCGCAAGCGCGCAGGAACGCCTGATGCTGCCCGGCGGCAACTGGGGCGGAATGCTCGCCGAATCCGATGGCGGGCACGTCTTCGGCAATCCGGAAGCCGAGACCAGGCTGATCGAATTCATGAGCTACACCTGCTCGCACTGCGCCACCTTCGCCCGCACCGGCGAAGGCGCGATCAAGGTCGCCTATGTCCCGACCGGGCGGATCAGCTACGAAATCCGGCACCTGATTCGCGATCCGGTGGACCTTTCCGCCGCGCTGCTCACCCATTGCGGCGATGCGAACAAGTTCGGCGGCAATCACGAGGCGATCATGTATCGCTTCGACGAATGGATGGAAAAAGCAGGCAAAGCCACCCAGGCGCAACGCTCGCGCTGGCAGTTCGGCTCGCTTCCCGCTCGCCTCCAGGCGATCGCCAGCGATCTCGATTTCTACGAGATCATGGAAGGTCGCGGCTATTCGCGCGTCGAGATCGATCGCTGCCTGTCGGACGAGGCCAAGGCGCGCGAAATGGCGGAACAATCGGCCGCCGATGTGCAGAAATACGGTCTGACCGGCACGCCCAGCTTCGTGCTCGACGGCGAGCTGCTCGAAGCGACGCATGATTGGCCGACACTCGAAAAACGCCTCAAGGATGTCTTCTGACCGCGCGATAAGCGCTTTTTTCCGGGGAAAGCCTTGTGGATACGCTCCCGCATGCCTTCCCTTGGCCGCATCCGCTGACCTAGCCTCACCAGTCAAGATACGAGGAATCCGATGATCAAGACCCTGCGTTTCGCCCTTGCCGCCCCGCTTGCCCTGGCGCTCGCCGCCTGCGGATCGGGAGTGGAAGAAACCGGCGAAATCGAAGGCGAAGCGATTGCCGCCATTCCCGCGCCGGAAGGCACCGAATGGCGCAGCACCGCGGTGATGACCGAAGAAGGCGGCACGCTGGTCGGCAATCCCGATGCGCCGCTCAAGCTGGTCGAATACGGCTCCCTCACCTGCGGCACCTGCGCGCGCTTCTCGATGGAAGGCGCCGAGCCGCTAATGGAATATGTCGATAGCGGTGTGGTCAGCTTCGAATTGCGCCAATTCGCCATTCACGGTCCGATCGATCTGCTGCTCGGCAGACTCACGCAATGCGGGCCGGTCGAAGCGGTAGTCCCGCTGTCGGATCAGGTGTGGCAGAACTTCGAAACCATCATGCAGCCGGTACAGACCAACCAGGCGACATTCGAAGCGGCGATGCAGCGCCCGATCGAGGAACGATTCGTGGTCGCCGCCGAACAGATGGGCTATCTCGATTTCTTCGCCGCGCGCGGGATCAGCGAAGATCAGGGCCGCCAGTGCCTTGCCGATGTCGCCAAGCTCGAAGAAATGGCGAACCACACCCAGCGCTACGGCAGCGAGTACAACATTGCCGGCACACCGACCTTCAAGCTGAACGGCCGCGACGTGGATGCCAATACCTGGGCCGCGCTCGAGCCGATCCTGCAGCGCGCCGGCGCCCGGTAATGCCGGCCTAGGGGGACACGGCGGCGATGCTCATCACGAAGCTCAAATTGAGTGGCTTCAAGAGCTTCGTCGAACCTGCCACACTGTTTATCGAGCCGGGACTGACGGGCGTCGTCGGCCCCAATGGTTGCGGCAAATCCAACCTGCTCGAAGCGATCCGCTGGGTGATGGGCGAAAACTCGCCCAAGTCGATGCGCTCTGGCGGAATGGAAGACGTCATCTTCGCAGGCACGCAGAGCCGCCCGCAGCGCGATTTTGCCGAAGTCGTCCTCCACGGCGAGGACGATGATGGCGACGAGATGGAAGTCGTCCGCCGGATCGAGCGCGGCGCGGGCAGCGCCTATCGCCTGAACGGGCGCGATGTGCGCGCCAAGGACGTGGCGCTGATCTTCGCCGATGCGGCTACCGGCGCGCACAGCCCGGCGCTGGTCAGCCAGGGCAAGATCGCGCAGGTCATCGCCGCCAAGCCCACCGAACGCCGCCAGATGCTGGAGGAAGCAGCGGGGATCGCGGGCCTCCACGTGCGCCGCCGCGATGCCGAAAGCAAGCTGCGGCAGACCGAGACCAATCTCGAGCGGCTCGAGGACATCATGGCCGGGCTCGACAGCCAGATCGCCTCGCTGAGGCGGCAGGCCAAGCAGGCCGAGCGCTACAAGAAGCTGTCCGACCAGATCAAGACCGCCGAAGCGCGGTTGGTCTTCGCCCGCTGGCGCGATGCCGCAGCGGCTGCCGAGGAGGCGAAGAAGGCGGCGGGCGAAGCCGAGGCTCGCGTTGCCGAAGCGCAAAAGGCCGCCGACGAAGCGCAGAAAGCCCAGCGCGCCGCCGCCGAAGCGCTGGCCGAAGCGCGCGAGGAACAGGCCGACCGGCGCGACGATGCCAGCGCGCATGGCCACCGTATGGCTGCGCTGACCAGCCAGCTCGAGGCTGCCGAGCAGCGCCTCGCCGATCTCGACCGGCAGAAGGCGCGCCTCGAAGCGGACCGGGGCGATGCCGACCGGCTGACCAAGGATGCTGCCGAGGCGCTCTCGCGGCTCGAACGCGAGCTGGCGGCAAGCGAAAAGGCGCTGGCAGCGGACGAGGAAAAGCGCCCCGCGCTCGAACGTGCACGCGAGCAGGCCGAGCGCGACAGCCGCGCCGCCGAACTCGCGCTGGCCAAGGCAACCGCGGACAATGCCGGGGTCGAAGCAGAATGGCGCGTGGCGGAGGCCGCGATCGCACAGGCCAAAACGCGGCTCGATCGCGTTGAAGCCGAGGGGCGCCGGATGGCCGAACAGCGCGCGGCGCTGGGTGGCGAGGACCCCGATGCCGATGTCGACGCGGCCAAGACGGCAGCGGACGAGGCAGCACGCACGCTCGCAAAGCTGCGCGAACAGCTCGAGAAGATGCAGGGGCGCAAGGCCGAGCTGCAGGCGGCGCGCGACGAAGCCTCCTCCCTGCTGGCCGAGGCCAAGGCCGAACTCTCAGGTGTGCAGCGCGAATGGGAAGCGCTCAAGCGTGACCGCGAAGCACGCGAGCGGGCCGCATCGAAACGCAGCGGGCGCCAGCAGGCGATCGACGGCGTGCGCGCAGCCAAGGGTTACGAACGCGCGGTCGCCGCCGCACTGGGCCGCGATGGCAAAGCCCTGCTCGGATTGCCCGAGGCCGATGCGGAAGGGCGCTACTGGACCGGGGCGGACGCGCCGGCAGCCGTGGCCGACAGCCTCTCGGCCCATGTCGAGAGCTGTCCCGAAGAATTGCGCGCGCTGCTGGCGCTGGTCCATATCGCAGAGATTGACGATGGACGCACGCTTGCGCCGGGTCATTCGCTGGTCACTCCGCGGGGAGAACTGCGCCGCTGGGACGGGCTGGTGGTGCGCGGCGAAGGCTCCGCCGAGGCCGCGCGGCTCGAAGCGGAAAATCGCTTCGTCGAGCTCGACCAGCGACTGCCCGCCTTGCGCCAGGCTGCCGATACGGCACAGGCTTCGCTCGATGCTGCGGGCGAGGAATTGTCGCAGCTCCAGCGCGATCTTGTCGGCGCTGACCGCGCGCTCGCCGGGGCCGCCGATGCCGAGCGCCAGGCCCTGCGCACGCTCGATCAGGCCGAAGCGGCGCGCGAACGCCTTGCCACGCGGCTGGAGGAGCTGTCGCGCAGCGAGGCCGAGCATGGCGAGGTCATTGCCTCGGCCAAGACCGACCTTGCCGCTGCCGAGGCCAAGCGCGATGCCCTGCCCGATCCCGAAGCCGGTCGCGCCGCGCTCGAAGTCGCGCGGGCGAAGAACGAGGCGGCGCGGAGCACTTTGCAGGCGCGAGCGGCGGAACTTGCCAGCCACGACCAGGCGCTTGCGGTCGCGCGCGAACGGGCCTCGGCGCAGCGCAGCGACATGGCGAACTGGCAGGCGCGCAGCGGCGATGCGGCGCGGCGCCTGTCCGAAATGGAGATCCGCGCAGAGGAAATCGAGCAGGAGCGCGCGATCACCGCCGCCAAACCCGAAGGCCTGATGCGCGAGATCGAGCAGGGCGATCAGGTGCGCGAGCGCCTGACGCGCGACCTTGCCGAAGCCGAGAAAGCCGTCAGCGAGGCCAATGCCGCCGCGCAGCAGGCCGACCACGCCTTCGCCGCCGCCAACGAGAGGTTGGCCGAGGCGCGCGAAAGCCGCGCGGGTCTGGCGGAACGCGCCGAGAACCAGGACGGACGCCGGATCGAAATGGCGCGGATCTCGGGCGAGCGTTTCCAGTGCCCGCCCCCGCTGCTGCCGACGCGGTTCGAATTCGACGAGGAGTCAATCGGCTCGGCCGAGGGCGAAGGCGAGGAAATGGACCGTCTCACCGCCAGCCGCGAGCGGATCGGTCCGGTCAATCTCGTCGCTGCGGAGGAACTGGAGCGGATCGAAAGCGAACACGGTTCCAACGCGGCCGAACAGGAAGAGCTGCGCGAGGCGGTCAGCCGGCTGCGCGGGTCGATCGGCAATCTCAACCGCGAGGGCCGCGAGCGGCTGCGTGCGGCCTTCGAACAGGTCAATGCGCACTTCAAGCGGCTGTTCATGCGCCTGTTCGAAGGCGGCGAGGCGCATCTGGCGCTGATCGACAGCGACGACCCGCTCGAGGCCGGCCTCGAGATATTCGCCCAGCCGCCAGGCAAGAAGCTGCAATCGCTCACCCTGCTGTCGGGCGGCGAACAGGCGCTGACCGCGACCGCGTTGATCTTCGCGTTGTTCCTGACCAATCCTGCCCCGATCTGCGTGCTCGACGAGGTCGATGCGCCTCTGGACGATGCCAATATCGACCGCTTTTGCGACCTGCTCGATGCGATGACGCGCGAAACGCAAACCCGTTATCTGATCGTCACCCACAATGCGGTCACGATGAGCCGCATGCACCGCCTGTTCGGCGTGACCATGATCGAAAAAGGCGTCAGCCGCCTCGTCAGCGTCGACCTTGGCGGAGCGGAGGAATTGCTGGCCGCCGAGTGATTCGGGTGCCCTGCATCGTTAACATCGTGCAAAGAGTAAGGGTTTCCCCTTAGCTCCGGGTTAGGCCCGTTCCAAACTGTACCGCCTAAGGTTTCGTCAACCATAAATGACGTGGGACCGGTGGATGATTGCACGAGCGACGCAGAAGCAATTCGAGCAGCAACTCACCGGGAACCCCCGGATATGCAATGACCGCGAGGTAAAACGCGAGATCCTCAAGGGCATCGTCGACACCGAGAAACGGTCGATCTTCGCCAATCTGTCCTGCTGGTTCGTAACGGCTGTCGCTGCCTGCTTCCTACCGACCGCTGCCTATTTCATCTTTCCGCTGGTTTTCCGGTTGATCGCCATGGTCGGGACGCGCACCGCCTTTGCGCGAATGCGCGCGGCTCTGAGAGACGAGCGCCCGGTAGCACGCGAGTATCGCTGGCTGGTCGCCTCGCTGGTGATCGGCGGTGCCGGCTGGGGCGCGACCATGGTACCCGTGCTCGCCTTCCCCACCCTGCACCCAGCCCGGCTGCTGGTCGGCGGCGGTACGCTCGTCGGCATGAGTATCGTCGTCACAATGCTGTCGCCCGTCCGCACGCTTGCGACTGCTTTCGTGATCGGATTCCTCGGTGCGTTCTGCGCGGGTCTGCTGATCACCGGAGCAAGCGAGAGCCTAGCACTGATGACCGGGATGACCATTCTGTTCCTGATCTTCATCGCTTATTCGCACGCGTCCACCTTCGGCCATGAACGCTCGGCGCAGCTGCTGGTCGAAAATCGCCGGCTCGGCGACAGCCTGCGCACCTCGCTTGAGCGAGCGATGTATATGGCGGATCACGACAGCCTTACCGGACTGCTCAATCGCAGGGCGTTCTTCGGCCATGCCAAGCAGGCCGAATGGACGAGGCGCCTGGTGGTGATGATCGATATCGATCACTTCAAACGGATCAACGACCGGTTCGGCCATGCGATGGGCGATCTGGTGCTCGAGCGGGTGGGTCCGGCGATCAAAGGCGTTCTCGACCGGCACATGGGACCCGATCATATCGCCGCGCGCCTGGGGGGTGAGGAATTCGCAGTGATGTTTCCCTACCGCTCGATCGGCGAACACCTGCGTACGACCGAGGCGCTACACCGGCGGATCGCCGCGATCGGCAAGGAATTGAATGTCGACGGACTCGTGACGACCGCATCGCTCGGTGTGGTGGTTACCGACCGATTGCAGACGCTAGACGAGGCACTGCACGATGCCGATACGGCCCTTTATCGTGCCAAGGCGCTGGGCAGAAACCGCACCGAATATGCGGTGGCAGCGGAGGAAGAATCGGCCGCGATCCGCCACGGCTGAAGAGGTTCAGGCAAGCGCGGCTTTCAGATTCGCACGAATGGCCTTCAATCGCTTGAGCACATCCTCGTCTACCGCCTCCGCAACGCCAGCCTCCCCGGCCGCTACCTGCGGGTCGGACGTGCCCTTGAGCGCCGACTTGGCGCCCTTCAGCGTATAGCCTTCCTGGTTCACGAGCCGGTCGATACGTTCGATCAGTTCGACATCTTCGGGGCGGTAATAGCGCCGGCCTCCGCTGCGGGTCAGCGGCTTGAGGGTCGGGAATTGCTGTTCCCAATAGCGCAGCACATGCGCCTTTATTCCGGTTGCCTTGGCGACCTCGCCGATGGTGCGCAGCGCGTCTTTGTCCTTGCCGTCGTCGAAGGTCGCCATATTCGTCCTCAGCCGTTAGCGATACGCTCTTTGAGCAGCTGGCTGGCGCGGAAGGTCATCACGCGGCGCGGCGTGATCGGTACTTCGACCCCGGTCTTGGGGTTGCGACCGACGCGTTCCTTCTTGTCGCGAAGCACGAAGCTGCCGAAACCGGAAATCTTGACGTTTTCCCCATTCGCCAGCGCATCCGACATTTTCGCCAGGATCGCTTCGACCATGTCGAGCGAATCGGCACGGCTGAGGCCCATTTTGCGGTTGATCGTCTCGGCCAGATCGGCCCGGGTGAGCGTGCCCACGGAGCGCATCATATCCATTCTTTCCTTCCCCCAGATACGACCCTGAGCGAATTGGCGGCCCTTTTCGAAGTAACCCAAGCAATAGAGGGATTTGCGCGATTTCGCAACGCCATGGCCGACGTTTTCGAACAATCGTCACATCCGCGCGAGCGTGGCACCCCAGGTAAAGCCACCCCCCATGGCCTCGAACATGACCAGGTCGCCCGGCTTGATCCGCCCGTCGCGCATGGCCGTATCGAGCGCCAGCGGAACCGATGCCGCGGAAGTGTTGGCGTGCCGGTCGACCGTGACGACGACCTTTTCGGCCGGCAGGTCGAGCTTGCGCGCGGTCGCATCGAGAATGCGGGCATTGGCCTGGTGCGGCACCACCCAATCGATGTCCTCGGCATTCTGGCCGGTGTCGTCGAGCACTTCCTTGAGCACGTCGGCAAGGTTGACCACCGCATGGCGGAAAACCTCGCGGCCCTTCATGCGCAGCTTGCCGACCGTACCGGTGGTCGAGGGGCCGCCGTCGACATAGAGCATGTCCTTGTACGCGCCCTCGGCATGGAGGCGGCTGGCCAGGATGCCGGGGCCGTCCTCGGCCACGTCCCGCGCCTCGAGCACCACGGCGCCCGCGCCGTCGCCGAACAGCACGCACGTGGTGCGATCTTCCCAGTCGAGGATACGGCTGAAGGTTTCCGAGCCGATCACCAGCGCCTTTTGCGCCATGCCGGTGCGCAGCAGCGAGTCGGCGGTGGCAAGTGCATAGAGAAAGCCCGAGCAGACCGCCTGGACATCGAACGCCACCCCGCCGCCGCAGCCGAGCGCGGCCTGGACCTGCGTCGCGGTGGCGGGAAAGGTGTGGTCGGGCGTCGCGGTGGCAAGGATAATCAGCCCGATTTCGCCCGCATCGATACCGGCGGCATCGAGAGCCATGCGCGCAGCATCGGTGGCGAGGCTGGATGTCGTTTCGCCATCGTCCGCAATGTAGCGCTGGCGGATGCCGGTACGCTCGACGATCCACTCGTCGCTCGTATCCACCTTTTCGGCCAAGTCGGCATTGGTGACGCAATTCCTGGGGAGCGCCGAACCCGTACCGGTGATGACCGCGCGAATCATTTCGCCGCCACGCTGGCCGGTTCGATTTCGCCGAGGTCCCGCTTGATGCGGTTGGTGATGTCGTCTTCCAGCAGGCGTGCGGCAACTTCGACCGCGTTGGCGACGCCTTTGGCATTGGCGCTGCCGTGGCTCTTCACCACCACGCCGTTGAGGCCGAGGAAGACCGCGCCGTTGTGATTGTTGGGGTCGAGGTGATGTTTGAGCAGCTCGGTCGCCGGACGCGAGACGAGGAAGCCGACTTTCGAACGGAAGCTGGACGTAAAGGCGCTGCGCAGCAAATCGGTAACGAAGCGCGCCGCGCCTTCGATCGCCTTCAGCGCGATATTGCCCGAAAAGCCGTCGCACACGACCACGTCGCATTCGCCGCGGTTGATCTTGTCGGCTTCGACATAGCCTTCGAAATCCATCGCCAGCCCGGTGGCGGCGCGCAAGGTTTCGGCGGCGATCTGGATATCCTCGGTACCCTTGTTTTCTTCGGTACCGATGTTGAGCAGGCGTGTGCGCGGACGCTCACGTCCCGTAACGATCCGCGAATAGGCCGCGCCCATGATCGCGAACTGGACGAGATTGCGGGCGTCGCACTCGCGATTGGCGCCCAGGTCGAGCATGACCACATCGTCTTCGGTCAGCGTCGGCAGCAGCGCGGCGAGCGCGGGCCGGTCGAGGCCCGGCATGGTGCGCAGCGCGAGCTTGCTCATCGCCATCAGGGCGCCGGTATTGCCGGCAGAGACAGCGGCGCCCGCATCGCCTTGTTTCACCGCGTTGACAGCCAGACCCATGCTGGTGGTCTTTGAACGACGCAATGCGCGGCTCGGCAGCTCCTCGCCGCCGACCACGTCGGTGCAATGCAGGATTTCGGAGGCCCCGGCCATGCCGGGATGCGTTTCGAGCGCGGCCTTGATCCGCGTCTCGTCGCCGACCAGCAGGAACTTGAACTTGTCGTGGCGGCGCCGCGCCATCGCGGCCCCGTCCACCATCACGCGCACGCCTTCATCCCCGCCCATCGCATCGACGGCGATACGCGGCAAACTCATGCGCTTTCTCCGGCTTGGCTGACGGTCTTAGAGACCGACGGCGATAATTTCGCGGCCGTTGTAGTATCCGCAATGCGGGCACAGATTGTGCGGACGCTTGAGCTCACCGCAGTTCGAGCACTCGTGATGCGCTTCGACCTTGAGCGAATCATGCGCACGGCGGTTGCCGCGACGGTGGGGCGATACTTTCCTCTTGGGGACGGCCATGGCGGCACCTGTTCCTCAAACAATTACAATCAATTTCGGTGGCCGCCCTAGGGGAAGGTCCGGCACGCCGCAAGAGCGCGTGAACCCGAATATCCCGACCGTGGCGGTGAAGGCGCGCGCTATAGCGAATTTCGCGGGGGATGCAAGCCGTGTCGCCATGCAGGTGGCATTGCGCGGTCTACTGCATCGCCCTAGCACTCCAGATGGGTCGTCATACGAGAGATCGCAAGGGAGGGAGAGGCATGGGCATTATCCTGCCGGTAACACTGACCGCCGCGGCAGCCGCCGCCATCATCAATATCTGGCTCAGCCTGCGCGTCGGCCAGATGCGCCAGGCGACCAAGACCGTGCATGGCGACGATGCCGGGGGCCCGCTGACCCGCCGGATGCGCGCGCAGCTCAATTTCGTCGAGAACACGCCTTTCGTGCTCGTGCTGATCGCGGCGATCGAATTGTCAGGCCGCGGAAATCCCTGGCTCGCCTGGGTGGCCGGCCTCTACATGCTCGGCCGCGTGGCGCATGGCTTCGGCATGGACGCCGAAACCGGTACCAAGCCGCGCATGATCGGCGTGCTGATCACCATGCTGGCGCTGCTCGGCCTGGCGGCCGTTGCCGTGCTGATCGCGATGGGGGTGATGTAGGGGGGAGTTTTTTGTTGGGTGCGCCTTCGACATCCGTCGAAGGCTTGCTGTTCCGTCCCGCTCCCCCACCCGGAGTCTTTGTTGCATACGTGCCGGACCTCCGTCCGGCCCTTGCCTGGCCTTCCCTCTCCCCCACCCGGCCACCCATAAGATACCGTGCCGTGGGTGGCCGGGTGGGGGAGAGGGAAGGAACAGGGCGCAGCGGCTGACGCAGTCAGGCGCGGACAGACGCCATCAACTCAACGCGTAATCGCCCACGAAGGCGTTGGTCTTGCGTTCCTGCCCAAAGGTGCTGGTCGGGCCATGGCCGGGGATGAAGGTGACGTCGTCGCCCAGCGGCCAGAGTTTCTGCGTGATCGCATCGATCAAATCCTGGTGGTTGCCCATCGGAAAGTCGGTCCGGCCGATGCTGCCCTGGAACAACACGTCGCCGACGATCGCGAATTTGCTCGGCCGGTGGAAGAACACCACGTGCCCGGGCGTGTGGCCTGGGCAGTGGATGACCTCCAGCGTGAGGTCGCCCACGGTGACCGTGTCGCCATCCTCCAGCCAGCGGTCGGGTTCGAAGACTTGCCCGTTGACGCCATATTTGCGTCCGTCCTCGTCGAGGCGGCTGATCCAGAATCGGTCGGCCTCCTGCGGCCCCTCGATTCTCAGACCAAGCTCTTTCGCCAGCACGCCGGCCTCGCCGCAGTGGTCGATATGACCGTGCGTGATCAGGATCTTTTCCAGTTCCACCCCGGTCTTGGCGACGGCCGCCTTCAGCTTGTCGAGATCGCCGCCCGGGTCGACCAGCGCGCCCTTGTTGGTCGCAGTGCACCAGATCAAAGAGCAATTCTGCTGCAAGGGCGTCACAGGCACGATGCCGGCTTTCATCGGCGGTGCGGCGGAAGATTGCGTGTTGTTTTCCATCGCCGGGGAAAATGGTCGGCTTCGT
Source organism: Erythrobacter sp. AP23 (assembly GCF_001542855.1). Taxonomy (GTDB): domain Bacteria; phylum Pseudomonadota; class Alphaproteobacteria; order Sphingomonadales; family Sphingomonadaceae; genus Qipengyuania. The sequence continues at coordinate 81,604 of NZ_LNBY01000012.1, forward strand.
CATCGAAAACAAGGCGCATCTGCGGCACAATGCCGCGATACGCGCGAAGGAGCGAACGGATGAGACAAATCGCAGCGATTCTTGCGGCCTCGCTGATGCTGACAGCCTGCCAGACCTACGATGCCCAACCGAATCCGGTGGCGGATGCGGCAGCGGCTACAGCCAGCGAAAGCGGGCCCCCCACCTATGTGACCGCGATCTGCGGCGAGTGCCACGCGGTGACCGACAATGCCGTCTCGCCCAACCCCCAGGCGCCCGGCTTCGCCGATATCGCCAACAGCCCGGGCCTGACGCGCGACACGCTGGTCACCTTCCTGTCGGATGCGCACAATTACCCCATGCAGATGGATGTCGACCTGGTGGAAGAGGACATCGAGGTGATCGCCGACTACATGCTGACCTTGCAGTCGGAGGATTACATCAAGCGGCCGGGGTAAGTGGTCAGTCGGCCTCGCCGCGCAGGATTTCCAGCCTGTTGGGCGGCGCGTCTGCGCTGAAGAAATCGGGGATGGTGCTTGCGGTCCTGCGCGAGCGGCTAAGCCACTCGACTGTCCACTCGGTGATACGCTCTTGCGTCACATGTTCGAAAACACCCGGCTGGGGTTCGTTTATGTGCTCGCGCTGGAGCACCAGAACGAGCGGCCTCTCGGTGCCTTCCCGAGACTCCGAAAAGGCCAGCGCGTCCGGATTGGTATCGAACGCGTAATAGTAGTCGCTGCCATCGCACTCATCGGGCGCACCGCACTCAGGGTGCGACCACACCCGATACTCCAGCACTTCGTCCCAAACGAAACCGCCGCCCGATTTCGTAAGGGCGGGATACGAGCCGACCTTGGCCGGATCGAGAGCCGGTGGGTATGCCGGAGTTGCGTCATTATTGACCGATCCCCGAGCATTCGAGCGAAACCATCCGACGATTTTCTGGATCAGGTTCATCACACTCGCCCCCCCTTCCACACCACGCGGCCGATCACCTCGACCTCGTCGCGTGGGAGGTCGATCGGGGCGTAGCTGTCGTTGGCGCTGATCAGCGTGATGCGGCCCGGCGCGCTGGCCTGGACCTGCTTGACGTGCAGTGCATCGCCGATGCGCACGACGTGGATGCCCTCGCCTGAACGCTTGTTGCGATCGACGAAAATCTCGTCGCCGCTGCGCAGGGTCGGCTCCATGCTGTCGCCCTCCACCCGGATCGCAGAGAGATCGGCGCCCTCCAGCCCCATTTCGCGCAGCCAGCGGCGGCTGAAGCGATAGCTGTCGAAGGAAATTTCCTCCGCCGAGAAGGCGCCCGGCCCGGCCGACGCGTCGAGCGGCAAGCGCGGTACGGCAATAAAATCGTCCGCATTGTGGGGGCGCAGGTGTTCCGGGTCGGCCCCCAGCTCGACCTCGCTCACGCCGAAGAATTCGGCCAGGCGGCGGCGGTCGGCCTCCTCCAGTTTGCGCGGGCTGCCCTTGCGGACGAATTGCTGCAAATAGCTGGGATTGCGGCCCAACATCGCCGAAAGCGAGGCAAGGCTCGTGCGCCCAGCCTCGGCCAGCTCGACCAGCCGTGCGCGATCCGGGGTCATGACGTCACCCATGTCGACACCTCCTGCCACTCCATCCGCACCCTGCCAAAAGGACACAAAAGCCAAGCATGCGAGAAAATTCCTATAGCATAGGATTTTTCCTAGACAAGTAGGATTTGGATTGGAACATATGAAGAACAGACGCGGCGAATCGCCACTTCCGGCCATCATTAGGGGAGCCCGACATGCTGATCCGTTCCATCGAGAGATTCCTCCGCCAGCACGAGATGGCGGCGACGAAATTCGGCCGCCTTGCCGCACACGATCCGCGCTTCGTGCTCGACCTGCGCATGGGCCGCGAGCCGCGCGACCGTACCGAGCAACGTATTCAGGGGTTCATGGCTGGATACGCTGCTGCGCGCGAAGTCGTCCGCGAACAGGAGACCGCGCATGTCGGATGAGAACACCCCACCCCAGCCGCCGCGCACACGCCGCACCGCCGCCGATCGCGTGCGCGCCGCGCTGGCGGACCTGCACCAGCATCGTGGACAGGTCCTCACGCATACCGAGAAGGCATGGGCGAGCATCACCTTCGCGGGCACGAGGCACAGCCTCACGATCCTGTTCGCGGGTGAGGATGCGGTGGAGGCAGGCGAAGAATTCGTCGCCGACCTGCCCGACCACGAATTCGCCATTCTCGGCCAGTTGGTGGCCGATGCGGGCGTGGTCGAGGTCGAACAGCGCATGGCGCCCAAGCCGCGACTGGTGGTTCAGTGCGAACTGCTCTTGCTGGAAGAGAGCTGAGGAGAGCGGTGCGGGCGGATGTTTTTGGCGGTCAAGTTACCGCGCCAGAAAGTCAGCGTCTGGGTGGAGAGCGGAAGGTCTGATCTCGGTAAGCCAAGCACCGAAGCGGACATAACGCGGATGGCACGGGCTGGGCCGCTGAAGGCCCGTCAGTTTTCAGCAAGACGAATGTCTGTAGCGCATCATCGAACAGCGTCACGAGAACTCGCCAAATTCGAAGGGTTCAGATTGTCCGGGGTCGATCCTTGCGCACAAGAGCACGGTCGAGTGACGGACTATCGCGACCAGTGCAGAGTCGCGATCACCATGTCGCCGCGCCCTTTAGAAAGGTCGGAAATAAGATAGATGGTGGCCATCGGTCCGTGCAATGCCCGGCTGACGAATACCCGATCAAAGGCGATTGGAATCCGCGTCAGAATTTCGAAATCGGCCTTATCCTGCCCGGCCTCTCCCTGCGAACCGGGAAATTTCACCAGCAGGCTGTCGCGCATGCTTTCGCCCGTGTCATCGGTGCCGATCCACAGACCCAGATAGCTTTTAGCTCCATATCGGGTTCCGCTGACGGAGACGAGTTCGTAGCCCTGTATGGAGGGAATATTCTCCAATGTGGCCACGTTGACGTAGAGCGGCGAAACCGCCCGTCCATAGTGCGCGGGGATAGCGTCGCATGACAATTCGGCCTCGATCAATCCGTCAAGATCGCTGAGGTCTGAAAAGCGGAGGCGGACATAATGGCCGTCCTCCAGGAACATTCGCCGGGACGTCGGTTGTATGCTGAACACGTCCGATGAAAATCGTCCTTGGGTCGCAATGGTCCGTATCGAGACTAGACGAAGCTCATCGTCGATATCGCCGAATGTCTGCCCACCGACCAGGACGCTTTGAGGCAGCGTCACCGTATCGCAATATCTGTCGAGCGAGGGCGGATTGTCCTGCGCCCTGCCCACTCTCGGCCCTATCGCGGTACCGGACAGGAAGAGCGAAAGCGACAGCATTGTATGGAGAAACGATCTGCGATGCAGGAGCGGCTTTCCTACGCCCGCACCGAAAGGAAGCGGTTGGATGGAAATATTATGACTAGGCATTCGCGTTTCCTTCACCCGCAATCATGCTGTGGCACAGTTGAAGTTGTGAGAGAACCCTTCTGGGTAAATCGCAATCACCGGTGCCATCAACGCCGTGTCGGAGGTGGCGCCGCGCTACCGCTTGCGTAATTGCCTGCCGCGGGCTGCACCCTGGTCGGATTGCGTACTATATGCCCCAAATCCGCTTTTCGGAGTATCGGAAACGAGGGGTTACGTCCGTTTCGTCGTCGGCTAGCGCACGTTGCGATTAATGCTTGCGATACACCAGCACGAGATTGTTTGCCGGCATTTCATGGCGGGCAGTACGGCGCAGGTCTTCGGCCGTGGCAAGCGTGTCGAGGTCCGCAACATCGCGCAGGCCCCAGCGGGGATCGCGTGACTTAAGGCTGTGGTCGAAAGCGAGATTCGAGGGGGCCGTCTCCACATCGTTCTCGATAAACGGGCCATAGAGGATCAGCGGGGCGCCGGCGGCCAGCAGCTGGGCCGCGCCTGCGAACAGGCCCACGGTCGCCTGCCACGGGCTGATATGGATCATATTGACGCACAGGACCGCGTCCGCGCTCTCGACCGGCCAATCGCCCGCTGCCGCATCGAGCGCGATCGCTGGGCGCAAATTGGCAACCCCCGCCTCCTGCGCCCAGGCATCGACCGAGTGCAGCGCGTCTATTGCGCAATCGCTGGGTTGCCAATCGAGCGCGGGAAAGCGCCGCGCCATGAACACCGCGTGTTCGCCGGTCCCGCTGGCCACTTCCAGCACGAGGCCGGAACCCGGCAATTCGCGCGCCAGCACATCGGCGAGCGGCTGCGAATTGCGCGCGGTGGCGGGCGCGTGGCGTTTCACGCGAGCGCCCTCAATTGACCTGCCGCTCGCGACCTTCCCAATAGGGTGCCCGCAGCTCGCGGCGCAGGATCTTGCCGCTGGCATTGCGCGGCATCACTTCGATTACATCGACCGACTTGGGCACCTTGAACCCGGCCAGTCGCTCGCGCGTAAAGGCTATGATGTCCTTGGGATCGACCTCGCTGCCGGGCCTTGGCACCACGCAGGCCTTGACCGCCTCGCCCCAGGTGTCGTCGGGCACACCGATCACCGCAACCTCGCCAACCGCCGGATGGCCGTAGATCGCGCTTTCGACCTGTGCGGGATAGACGTTCTCGCCGCCCGAAATGATCATGTCCTTGATCCGGTCCTGGATGTAGACATAGCCGTCCTCGTCCATATAGGCGGCATCGCCGGTGTGCATCCAGCCGTCCTTGAGCGCGCTCTTCGTCGCATCGGGCAGGTGCCAGTAGCCCTGCATGTTCGACGGGCTCTTGCAGATCAGCTCGCCCACCTCGCCGCGGGGCAATTCTACGCCATCCTCGCCTACCACCTTGAGCTCGGCGCCCGGGACCGCCCTGCCCGCCGACTTCATCCGCCCGTTGCCTTCGAGCGTGTGGTCCTCGGGCGGGAGCATGGCGATGGTGCCGGTGGTTTCGGTCATGCCGTAGCATTGCAGGAAGCCTGCGCCGGGGATCGTCTGAACCGCCTCGCGGAGGAGGTCGAGCGGAATCGGCGCCGCGCCGTAGAGCACATATTTGACCGCCGACATGTCGGTATCTTTCGCGCGCGGATGCTGGATCACCATCTGCAGCGCGGCGGGAACGATGAACAGGCGGGTAATCCCCTGTTCGAACCCGTCGAGCACGCCGTCGGGCGTGAATTCCGCCTGCACGATGGCGCGAATGCCCGCCGCCATGGCCATGATCCCCAGCCCGGTGCCGCCGATATGCGCGCAAGGCATGCAGACGAGGATCGCCTCGTCCTCCTCCCATTGCGACCACGGCTGCGCGGCTTCTTCGGCGGGCTGGCGGAGCGAAAACAGGTTGGCATTGGTCAGCACCGCGCCCTTGGGGTTGCCAGTGGTGCCCGAGGTATAGAGCTGGAGCACGGCATCGTCGGGTCCTGCGGCGGTGAATTCGTCCGCCGGCGCGGCGGCGATCTCCGCTTGCGCCGTGGGCGTATCGATCACCGTCGGCGGGCTGTCCATTTCGGCGCAGGCCTTGGCTGCAAGGTTCTCGAAGCCATTGTCGAGGAAGAGCAGCTTGGCGCCCGTATCGCCGAGGATGTAGGCGACCTCGGGCGCGGCCAGCCGCCAGCCGATCGGCACCGTGACCACACCCATGCGCGCGGCCGCATAGAACAGTTCGAAGTAAAGCCGCGCATTCTTGCCCAGCCAGGCGATCCGGTCGCCTCTCTTCAGGCCCTTTCCGCCCAGCATCGCCACGATCCGTCGCGAACGTTCGTCCAATTCCGCGAAAGTCAGCGCCTCGCCATCCTGTTCGAGCGCCACCTGGTCGGGCTTTTCCCGCGCCCAGTGCCGGATCAGCTCATCGAAAGTGAGCATCTCGCCGTCTGCCATTCATCCTCTCCGCTGTTTTCAGCTGTGCGAGGCATCATGGCATGGCGGTTGCTGCGCGCAACCCGATTTCGGCGCAGGATTATTGCCAGGGTCCCTGCTCGCGTGCGCGCCTCTCGCGGATCGCGAGCCACAAGAACAGGCCGAGCGGCCCGGCGAGGAATGTCGCCAGCAGGATCGGTGCCTGGAGCAGGCGCGAAAAGCCCTTCGCATCGGCATCGCGCGCGATCCACAGGCCGACGAATAGGTCGAAGGCGAGGTAGTGGATCCAGCCGATCGTCACACCGCCATCGCTGGCGAAGATCGCCCTTACGCCTTCGATGGTCGAGAAATCGGCCGAACCGCCGGCCCCGCCCGGATCGAGCGCACCCGACAGTATGCCGACGATGCCGACCGAATAGGCGAGACACAGCAGGCCCACCCCGACATACAGAACCGCCGCCAGCAGCGCGGGCCAGCGCGGCGCGAGGATCAACGCCGCCCACATGACCATGGCGAGGATATTCGCCGCGCCGAAAGCCGTATCCCACATCAGACCGCCTCCCGCTCGACCTGCGGCAGGGTCTTCGCTGCGCGCAGGATTGCGTCATTGTCGTGCACGAAGCGCCCGCGCGCCGCGCGCTTGGCGAGCGCCAGCGCGGCCTGCGCGACGATCTCCGCCTTGATACCCCGATACTTCCGGTACCTGCCGTGAAGCAGCAGGTTGGCGACCGGCGCCGCCGCGATGCCGAGGCGTTCGGCGGGACGCCGGTCGTTCTCGCGCCTCCCGCGCAGCAAGCCGGGCCGCAGGATATCCAGCCGATCGAAACGCAGCTTGGTCAGATCGCGCTCCACCTCGCCCTTCACCCGCAGATAGAAGGCCCGCGCCATCGGGTCCGCACCGACCGAACTGACATGGACGAAGCGCTCGACGCCCAGATCCTTCGCTGCCCGCGCAGTATCGAGCACCAGGTCGTGATCGACCGCGCGGAACGCCGCTTCGTCCTCGCCCGCCTTCTTCCAGGTCGTGCCCAGCGCGCAGATGACCGCCTTTGGCCGCACCGCCTCGATCACCTCGCCCCATTTGGCGGGCTCGGCCACGAACAGCTCCATCCTGACGCCGCGCGGCAGCTTGGCCTCGCGCCGGGCGATGCCGGTGAGGCGGACGTCTTCGCGACCGATGCATTGTTCGATCACGGCAGTACCGATCAGGCCGGTGGCACCGATCAGGGCGATGCGGATCGCATCAGACATTGCTCAATCCTTCCGGCGCGCGACCGTATATCCGGCGGCACTGGTCGATGGCGTAGCGATCGGTCATTCCGGCGATGAAATCGGCGATATGGCGGCTGCGTTCGGGTTCCTGTTCGGGAAGCGAGGCGAGCCAGGCGTCGGGCATGGTCGTCGGATCCTGGTGGTAGGCCGCGAACAGACGCGAGATGACATCGCGCGCACGCTCGGCGGTATCGATCTGCTCTTTGTGATAGTAGAGCCGATCGTACATGAACCGTTTGAGCGCGCGTTCCTGGTCTTGCATCGCGGGCGAGAAGCCTGCCAGCTGGCGCCCGGCGCCGCGCACGCCTTCGACGCTGTCGATACCCCCGAGCTGCCTGCGCGTGTGAGAGAGAAGATCGTTGACCATCAAGCCGATCTGCGTACGCACCAGTTCGCGCAATTGCCGCTCGCGCGGGGCATGCGGAAAGCGCTTTTCGACAGCGCGCCACTGTTCGGCGAGCCAATCGAGCGCGAGCAGGTCTTCCAGATCGAGAAAACCAGCACGCAGCCCGTCGTCGATATCGTGATTGTCATAGGCGATATCGTCCGCGATCGCGGCCACCTGAGCCTCGAGGGAGGGCCATGTCGACAGGTCGAGCGCAAAGGCCCGGTCGATTTCCGCCAGCGCCCAGTTGGGAGCAGTCACCGGCCCATTGTGCTTCGCCAGCCCTTCCAGCGTTTCCCAGGTAAGGTTCAGCCCCTCGTGATCGCAATAGGGGCTCTCGAGGCGCGCCAGCGTTCGCAGCCCTTGAGCATTGTGATCGTAACCGCCGGCATGTGCCATCGCGTCTTCGAGCGCCTTTTCGCCCGCATGGCCGAAGGGCGGATGGCCGATATCGTGACCGAGGCACAGCGCTTCGGTGAGATCCTCGTCGAGGCCGAGTTCACGCGCGAGCACACGCCCGATCTGGGCAACCTCGATGCTGTGGGTCAGGCGGGTGCGATAGTGATCCCCGTCGGGTGCGATGAAGACCTGCGTCTTGGAACGCAGCCGACGGAAAGCGATCGAATGGACGATCCGGTCGCGGTCGCGCTGGAATTCGCTGCGCGGCCCGCGCGAGCCCTCGCGTTCCTCGTTGAATTCGCGTCCGCGGCTGGCGGCGGGATCGGAGGCATAGGGAGCTCTGTGCATGCCCGGGGAGGCTTAGGTGAGCGCCCCGAGTGCGACAACGTGAACGAAATGCGAACCCGCACGGTTTTCGGCAGAAAGAAGGGGCTACGCGCCAGACGACACGCAGCCCCGTCGAGGTGAAGGTTTGCGACCCTCGTCGATCAGCGAACGCCGATCCTGTCGGCAGTGCCATCCGGGTCGCCCGCTACGGTGCGATCCCAGTTGATTGTGCCGAGCAGAAGGATGCCGGCGGCATGTGGAGCCGCCATCGAGGTTCCCGAAAGCGTGGCATAGCCGCCGTCCTTGTAGGTCGAGGGTATGGCCGAGCCGGGCTCGGCATAGTCGACCGGCGGATTGCCGTAGTTCGAGAAGCTCGACCAGGTATCGCCCTGGGCGAAGCTGGAAATGGTGTAGATGTTCGGGCCATTCGCCGAAGCGGGCGACTTGGTGGTCGCGCTGGTGGATTCATTGCCGGCCGCGAGCGTAAACTTGAGGCCCGTGGAAGCAGCGGCGATCACGGCATCGTTGAGCGCCTGGCTGAAGCCGCCACCGAGGCTCATATTGGCGACATCGCCGTTACCCGCGATCTGGGCCGCGTAATCCACCCCCGCGATCACGCCGCTGGTCGAACCGGAACCGCGCCGATCGAGCACCTTGATGCCTATCACCGTGGTTCCCGGAGCAACGCCGACGACGCCGATGCCATTACCCGCAATGGCAGCGATCGTACCGGCGACGTGAGTGCCATGGCCGTTGCCGTCATCGGCGTTCTTGTCGCGGGTGAAATTCACCGAGAGCGAGGCATCGACATTGAGATCGGGATGATCGAGATCGACGCCGCTATCGATCACCAATGCGCGGCCTGCCGCGGCTTGCGTCCCGCCGCCGACGCGTGTGACACCCCAGGGGGTGGTCTCGGCCGGGTCGCTGGAGCCGCCACCCGGCCCCTTGCCCGGTGGCGGGGCAACGATGCTCATCACCTGGTCCTGTTCGCAATAGGCGATGCGCGGATTCTTCGCCTGCATGTTTGCGACCCCGCGAGCGGAAGCATTCAACGCGAACCCGCGAATGGTGTTTCTATATTCGTGCTTCACCTGACCGCCCGCTGCCTGGGCGGCGCGATTGGACTCGGCCTTCACATTGCCCTTGGACACGAGGCCGGGCTGGAAGACGCAGATATAGCTGTTTTCGATCTTTTGCGCCGCGGCAGGCGCAGCAAGACTCGCACCGGCAAGCGCAATAAGGCTCGCGGTCGCGAGGCGACCCATTGTAATCTTCATAAACGCAGTCCCTTCCCTTGGATTAGGAAGGAAAACATGCCTCACGCTACGGCGACATCAATACAGCTAAAGTTAATTGCTGTCGGAAAACTTCCAACTGTCACCAAGATGTCGCGTTCTTACAAGTCGGGGCTCATTCCAGAATCCAATTAGCGGCAGCGCGGCAATGGATATCGGTGGAGTCGAATACCGGAAGCACGTTGGCATCGGTGTCGACGACCATCTCGAGTTCGGTACAGGCAAGCACGATCGCCTGGGCGCCCTCTTTCTCCTTCATGGTGATGATCGTCTTGAGCGCGCGCTCTGCATCGCGGGTGACGCGGCCCAGCATCAGTTCCTTGTAGATGATCCCGTCGACCATCTCGACGTCGTCCGGATTGGGCGGCAGCAGGTTGACGCCGTGGTCGACCAGCCGCTTGCGATAGAAGCTCTCGGTCATCACGAAACGCGTGCCCAGCAAAGCCGCGTTCTGGCAATCGGTCTGCGCCATCGCGGCGCCCACGCTGTCGGCTATGTGCAGGACGGGAATCGAAACCGCTTCGGTGATCCGGTCGTGGACCTTGTGCATGGCATTGGCGGCGATCACGAGGCCCTCGGCACCGGCACTTTCGAGGCGGCGGGCGGATTCGACCAGCGTCCCGGCGATGGCGTCCCAATCGTCGGCATTCTTGGCTGCGGCTATCGGGGCATAGTCCAGGCTTTCGATGAGCAGCGGAGGGCTCGCCAGTGGCGGGGCCTGCTTCTGCACGAATTTGTTGATCCGTTCGTAATAGGCGCGGGTCGAGATCCAGCTCATACCCCCGATGATGCCGAGCTTGCGCAAGCGTCCGTCCTTTTCCACCCTGTTGATCGCGTGATCGCGGTTGGCCCGCGTATCAGGGGTTTAGAACGGACGGGCTAAGAGGCGGTTCCTTCGTTTTCGCCCGCTTCGGATGAGAGCGCTTCCGCCAGCCAGGCCTGTAGGTCGGCAACGCTGCGTTCGGGCGCTTCTTCCATCGGGATATGGCCGATGCCGGGATAGCTGGCGAGCGTGGAATTGGGCAGATGATCCATGTACCAGCCCGCTGCGGCATAGGGGATCAGGCTGTCTTCCTCGCCCCACATCACCAGCGTAGGGACTTCGACGGCGGCGACCTGTTCGGCCGAAAAGGCCTCGCGCGGGGTGGCGAAGCGCTGGCGCGTCGCCGTGCGGTTACCCGGATAGCGGGCGAGCTCCCAATAGCGATCGACCGCTTCGGGCGTCACGATGCTCTGATTGCTGACGCTTTGCGACAGGCTGCGTTCGATCAGCGAGCGCGGCAGCAGCTGGCTCATCGCATCGCCGATCACCGGCACGCCCGCCAGCGTGAAAGCCAGATTGCCGCCGCCTTCGCGCTCGATCGGGGCACCGCTGGCATCGACCAGTACGAGACCGTCGAGCCGATCCGGGTTCTCGATCGCGTAGCCCATCGCGATCGCGCCGCCCATCGAATTGCCCGCCAGCGTGAAGCGCTCGATATCGAGCGCATCGGCAACCGCATCGATATCCTCGATGAAGCCGTCCAGCGCGTAATTGCCGTCCGCTACCGGGCCGGTCAGTCCGTGACCGCGCTGATCGTAACGGACCACGCGATAGTCGCTCTTCAGGGCATCGGCCCAGTGCTGCCAGGTATGCAGGTCGGCGTTCGAGCCGTGCAGCAGCATGATCACCGGCGCATCGCGCGGGCCCTCGTCGCGCACATGCACGCGCCGGTCGCCGTCGATGGCGAGCATGCGCGAGGGCGCGGCGCCGTATTTCGCCTGCATCTCGGCCGGATCGGTATCGGGTACGCGCAGCACGAAGAATGCGACGACCAGGACGAGCGCCAACCCGCCGAGTACACGCCAGAACCATTTCACGGGGCCATCTCCTCGATCCAGCGGCGCACGATGTTGAGGCCTTCCTCGTCCACCGTGGCCTTGCCCAGTTCGGGCATGGCGATGCCCGGTTCGGGGCTCGCCATGCGATAGGTGAGGATCGAGCTGTCGGGCGATCCCGGCACGATATCGTACAGATGCCCGCCCGCCCCGCGCCCGGCGGCCACGGGCCGCTTGCCCACGCCGAGCGCTTCGGGCGATTGCTGTTCCCAGCGCAGGTCGAGCCCGCTGTTCGACGCCATCGCGCCGGGGCGGTGGCAATGCGCGCAATTGACGTCGAGATAGGCGCGCGCGGCAGCGGTCAGATCGGCGCTTGCGCGATGCTCCCAGACGGGGAACTGGTCCGCATCGCGCGGCACTGTATCGAGGTGGCCCGCTGCGACCATTTCGCCAAGCCAGTCGTGCGATAGATTGCGCGCCTTGGGGCCGATGGGCACCACTTCGCCGTCGAGCCCGTGGCATTCCTTGCACTGGTTCTTGTTGGGGACGCGGTAGCTGATCGCCTCGCCTTTTGGCGTGGTCAGGTCCAGCCGTGCCCCTGCAATCGCGAGCCGCGCTTCGGTCTGCTCGTCATTCCACAGATAGGGCAGCGCCAGCCAGCCGCTGTCGCGGTGCAGCAGGACGCGAGTTTCGATCAAGCGGCGCTCGCCAGCCTCTTCGAAGGCGAATGTCTTGATCAATGCGGTGCCGACCGGCATGTCGATCAAGCCTTCCCCGTTGGCTCGGAACTGTGTTCCTCCAGCGCGGTAAACAAAGCGAAGTTTATCCGCCCCATCGGAGTAAAGCGGCGTATTCAGCCGATAGGGATAGACGTGCGGCACGGGAATTTGCGCACCTAGATCGGTGAAGAACCCGTATTCGGACAGTAGCCGCGGCATGCCATCCGACATGATCGCATCGTCGTTCACGTAGTTTATCGGCGGCGGCGTAGCGCGCACAGCCATTGCGCCCGCAAATGCGAGCGCAGCTGCAGCCAGAACCGCCGCTTTCTTCATCCGTCCAACCTCGCGTCGAGCTCGGCCGGAGCGCCGATGCCGCTGCGGTCGAAGTCACCACTCGGCGCAGAAACCGCCAGTGGAGAGGGCTGCGCGCCTTCGAGGCCGACGCCCTGCTCCGTCAGATTGAGGCTCCATCCCGCAGTCCCCTCGACCACTGCAAGCGAACCAAGCCCGTCCCACATCACCGGCGGCAATTCGCCACCGAAAGCCGCGAGCAGCGTGTCCGCGCCGTCGAGCTGCGGATCGTACCCGCCGCCGTCATAGATGTTCTCGCCCACCACGACCTCGCGCGGGAACGGGTTGTAGCGCTCGTCCTCGAAGCTCTGCGTATAGGCGATGACCATGATCGGCGCGGTCGGGTTGCCCGAGAGGATATTGTCCTCGACCAGCACATTGTCGTTGGCCATCACCATGATGCCGGTGCCACGCCGCACGCCCGCCACGATATTGCCCGGCGGCGCGAAATTGGGCGTGTCGTTGGCGACGACGAGGTTGTTCGCGACCACCACATTGCCGCCGCCCATCACCGGCAGGTCGGGCAGGTCGAACACCAGGATCCCGCCCGTATTGCGCGTGGCGATATTGTGTTCGACCAGCGCATTGCGGCTGTTCTCGATCTCGATCCCCGCGACATTGGCCTCGGCGATCGAATTGCGCACGGTGATGCGGTTCGACTGGCCGACATAGATGCCCGCATCGCTCGCGCCGGTGACCTTGACCCCGTCGACCAGCACGCCGGTGCTTTCGACCGGATAAATGCCATAGGCGCCGTTTTCGGGATGCGGGCCGCGGGTCCACGTCACGCGGAGGCGGTGATAGACGATATTGTCCGCACCCTTGGACTTGATCCCGTCGCCCTTGGGATTCTCCAGCGCGAAATCGCGCAGCGTGACATTGTCGCTGGTGACCAGCATGCCCTCGCCCGAGCCCGCTTGCGTGGTGAAATCGAGTATGGTCCCGTCCATCCCCTCGCCGCGCACGGTCACACCGTCCACATCGAGGCTGAGGCCATCGGTCAGCACATAGCGCCCCGCGGCGAGCACGATTTCGTCGCCCGGCTCGGCGAGGATCAGCGCTTCCTGCAACTCCTGCTGCGCGTTCTCACCCGGCGCGATATTGTGCGTGGCGGCAAGGGCCGGTGCGGCAGTCGCCAGCAGAACGGCGGCAATCGACAGTCTGGTCATCATGAGTCTCTCCCCTGCAACCTATTGTGCCGCAAGGATTTGCGATTGCAAGCGTATCAAGTGCCGGAAAAGGCACAGATCGCCGCCGAACTGGCGGCCACCTCGACAACCTCGGGATCGTCGACGCGGCGCACGCGTTCGAGAAATCCTGCCACGCTCAGGGGAATGTCCGCCTCCCCATCCTCGGGGCGCAGGTTTTCGAGCTTCCAGATTTGTCCGACCGACAGCCGCTCCGCCATGCGGGTGGCCATGCATTCGGCCATCGGCTCCGGCAGGCCACGCGCGACCAGTTCGTTCTCCAGCCGGTCCTCCACCGTGCCCTGCAGACCACCGCCTATGGTAGCCCAGACGACAGCCGCGCCCGCCACCAACAGGGCCAGCACGATGAGGACGCGTTTCATGGTGGTCCGGCGTCCCTAATCCAGCGCCTTGACGATTTCCTCGACCATCTTCTTCGCGTCGGAGAGCAGCATCATGGTCTGGTCCATGTAGAAGACGTCGTTGTCGACCCCGGCATAGCCGACGCCGCCCATGCTGCGCTTGATGAAGAAGACCTGTTTGGCCTTGTCGACGTCGAACACGGGCATGCCGTAGATGGGCGATGACTTGTCGGTCTTGGCGGCCGGATTGACCACGTCGTTCGCGCCGATGATGAAGGCGACATCCGCCTGCGCGAATTCGGAATTGATGTCCTCCAGCTCAAAGACCTTGTCGTAATCGACCGAAGCTTCGGCAAGCAGCACGTTCATATGCCCAGGCATGCGTCCCGCGACCGGGTGGATCGCGAATTTCACCTCGACGCCCTTTTCCTCGAGCAGGTCGGTCATTTCGCGCAGCGCGTGCTGCGCCTGCGCTACCGCCATGCCGTATCCGGGGATGATGATGACCTTGTCGGCCTGTTCGAGCATGAAGGCCGCATCGTCGGCGCTGCCCTGTTTGTAGGGACGTTGCTCCTTCGCCTCGCCCCCGCCCGCAGCATCGTCGGCGCCGAAGCCGCCCGCGATCACCGAGATGAAGCTGCGGTTCATCGCGCGGCACATGATGTAACTGAGGATCGCGCCCGAAGAGCCGACCAGCGCGCCGGTGATGATCATCGCGGTATTGCCCAGCGTGAAGCCCATCGCCGCCGCGGCCCAGCCCGAATAGCTGTTCAGCATCGAAACCACGACCGGCATGTCCGCCCCGCCGATCGGGATGATGAGCAGGAAGCCGATGAGGAAGGCGAGCACGGTCAGCGCGACGATCAACGGCAGCGTCTCCGCCGGCCCCGTCGCCATGGCGAACAGCGCGGTCAGCACGAGGATCGCCACCAGCGTGCCGAGATTGATGACATGGCGCGCGGGCAGCAGGATCGGCGAGCCACTCATCCGGCCCGACAGCTTGGCGAAAGCGATGACCGAGCCGGAGAAGGTGATCGCACCGATGGCGATGCCCAGCCCCATCTCGACCTTGCTCACTGCACCGATGCTGTCGCCGACAAGCAGGCCGAAAGCGCCCGGATTGAGGTAGGCCGCCCAGCCCACCAGCACCGCCGCCATACCCACCAGCGAGTGGAAGCCGGCGACCAGCTCGGGCATGGCCGTCATCGCGATACGGCGAGCGATCAGGAAGCCGATCGACCCGCCGATGACGATCGCAATGGCGATCTCGACGATATTGGCGACGTCATGCGTGACGAGCGTCGTGCCCACCGCGATCAGCATGCCGGCCATGCCGAAGCGATTGCCGCGGCGGCTGCTCGTGGGGCTCGACAACCCGCGCAGCGCGAGGATGAAGAACACGCCCGAAACGAGATAGGCCAGCGCGACCCATGGATTTACTGGCTCGACCGAAGCGGCATGGGCGGGGGTGGCGAAGGCCAGAAGCCCTAGGAGACCGGTCCACGTCACCCCGGACTTGATCCGGGGGCGGTGCTTTTCTCCCACCGCCTCGCTAGAAGAGAGCACCACCCCGGCTCGGTGGCCGGGGCGACGAAGGAGCAAGGTGAGCGCCTGCATCACTTCTTCTCCTTCTTCTTGTACATCGCCAGCATGCGCTCGGTGACGGCGAAGCCGCCGAAGATGTTCACACTGGCCAGCACCACGCCGACCAGGCCGAGCCACTTGGCGACATCGCTCCCCGCCTCGGCCGCCGCGATCAGCGCGCCGACTATGATCACGGAAGAAATCGCATTGGTCACCGCCATCAGCGGCGTGTGCAGCGCCGGGGTGACCGACCAGACCACGTAATAGCCGACGAAACACGCCAGCACGAAGATCGACAGGATCGAAATGAAGTCCATTACCCAGCCTCCGTCACTATTGCCGCCTCAAGGGCGTCATTTGCCTCAGCATAAGCCTCGAGGCTGGATTCTTCTGGTGCATCTTGCATCTGGAAAGGGCAGATTTTATCGGTCACCGCATCGGTCTCTTCCCAAGAAGTTTTTGCAGCCATTAGCTTTTCGTCCAATCCGGCCTGCCATCCTTCGAACAACAAATTTTCGGTGCGCTCTACCTCTCCCCAGTAGGAGCGAATTTCTGTTCGCGGATCCAACGCTGCGCAAACCCGAGCGTCACGCATTGACCAATACGCATCGCTCAAAACGCCATCGGTCAATTGTTCGCCAGGCGAGGTTGCGCCCCAGGAAGCTAAGAGCAGAGCTAAAGCTATTCCCCCCTTCAACCCGCCAGCCTCTCATTGACGACCTTCCCGCCTTGCGTCAGCCGCACGGCGTCGCCGATTTCCTCGTCGAGCACGGGCTTTCCAGCCTCCTTGTCCCAGAAAGCGGAGAGGAAATTGTAGAGGTTGCGCGCGAACAGGGCCGATGCGTCGGTCGCCAGATGCCCTGCGGTGTTCGAATAGCCGACGATGGTCACGCCATGCTTCTCGACCACCTCGTCGGGCTTCGAGCCTTCGACATTGCCGCCCTGCGCCACGGCTAGATCGAAGATCACGCTGCCCGGTTTCATGCTGGCGATCTGCGCGTCGGAGATTAGCCGCGGTGCGGGCTTGCCCGGAATCAAGGCGGTGGTGATGACGATGTCCTGCTTGGCGATGTGGCCGGACACGAGCTCGGCCTGGGCGTTGCGGTATTCCTCGCTCATTTCCGAGGCATAGCCGCCCGATCCCTCGCCCTCGATCCCCTCGACATCCTCGACGAAGATCGGCTTCGCGCCGAGCGACTGGATCTGCTCCTTCGTCGCGCTGCGCACATCGGTCGCACTGACCTGTGCGCCCAGCCGCCTGGCGGTGGCGATCGCCTGCAGGCCCGCAACGCCGACGCCCATCACGAAAACCTTGGCCGCCTGCACCGTGCCGGCGGCGGTCATCATCATCGGGAAGGCGCGGCCATATTGGTTGGCCGCGGTCAGCACCGCCTTGTACCCGGCGAGGTTCGACTGGCTGGAGAGGACATCCATGCTTTGCGCGCGCGTGATGCGGGGCATGAATTCCATCGACAGCGCCTCGAGACCCGCCTTGGCATAGGCCTCGACCGTGTCGCCGTTGCGGAACGGATCGAAGGTCGCCGCGACCCACGCGCCCTGCTTCGCACCCGAAAGCGCAGCCACATCGGGGGCTTGGACGCCGAGCACTATGTCGGCATCCTTCACCGCCACGGCTGCCGGGCCGACCTCCGCCCCTGCATCGCGATAGGCCTCGTCGGTGATCGCCGCGCCGAGACCGGCGCCTTCCTCGACCGCGACCGTGGCCCCGAGAGCGGCGAATTTCTTCGCCGTCTCTGGCGTCAGCGCGACCCGATCCTCACCGGGCGCGCGCTCTTTCAGCACCGCGATGCGTAGCGCCATGCGCTTATTCGGCGATCAGGATAATGACGAGCAGGGTAATCACCGCGATCAGCGGCACCGACCATTTGAGCAGGCCGATGAAGCTGTCGTAGGTTCGGTTGTGCGCCTTGTGGTCGTTGGCGGATTTCATCGTGGTTTGTCCCCGTGTGGAATTGATTTGACTGGGGGTCTATCGCGCGCCCGCGCGCTGCTCAAGCCCTGCTTTTGCGCCCTTCGCCGATGGACAGGCTTAATCGGCTCTTTACCCGTTTCGGATAGGACGGATGCACCCGGACGTAATGTTGCGTCCGCTGGGCCCGAGGGAGCGCACCGAACACTCATGGCGACACGCAAATCTCGCCTGTTGATGCTGATCGACGACGAACCGGCGCAAAGCCGGCTCGTGACGGCGATCGCCGCGCGCGACGGCTGGCGCACGCTGACCGTCGCCAGCGGCGAGGAAGCGCTCGAAACGTTGGCCTCGCCCGAAGGCGGCGAAGTGCGCGCAATCCTGCTCGACCAGTGGGTCCCGGGCGATGCCGCCTGCGACCTGATCCGGGAATTGCGCGCCGCGCGCCCCGAGGCACCCGTGCTGATGCTCACAGCCAGCACCTCTCCGATGCTCGCGATCGAGGCGATGCGCGCGGGCGCTACCGATTATCTCGTCAAGCCGATCGATCCCGACCGCATGCTGCAGGCGCTCGCCGGCGCGACCCGTGCCGGACGGCCGAATGCCGAACTCCAGCCGATGACCGAAAAGCTGCCGCACCCGGTCGATTTCGACGCGATGGTCGGCACTGCCGCGCCCTTCCGCACCGCCCTCGCCAAGGCCGCCACGGCCGCGCGCGGCCATGCGCATGTCGTGGTCGAGGGCGAGAGCGGTACGGGCAAGGACATGCTGACCCATGCGATGCATGCCGCAAGCACCCGCGCCAAGGCGACCATGCGTGTGGTCCATTGCGGCGGAGTGCCGCCTGCCTCGCTCGAATCGCTCCTGTTCGGCCACGAGAAAGGGGCCTTTGCGGGGGCCTTCGATCGCCAGAAGGGGCTGTTGGAGCATTGCGACGGCGGAACGCTGGTCCTCGACGATGTCGACCGCCTGCCGACCCATCAGCAGGAGCGGCTTGCCGACGTCCTTGACAGCGGGATCGTGCGCCCGACCGGCGCGACGCACGGCTTCCGGATCGACCTGCGCATCTTCGCCACCAGCGATTTCGCACTCGACGAGCTGGTCGAGGCTGGAGAATTCTCGCGGGAACTCTACGACCAGATTTCCGCCACAATCATTCGTCTGCCAGCATTGCGTGACCGGCTCGGCGATCTGCCCGCGCTGACCCGCTATTTCCTCGCCAAGATCGGCGAGCAGCCTGGATTGAAGCACCATTCGATCGCCGACAGCGCGCTGAGCCTGCTCGAAGCCTACGACTGGCCTGGCAATATCCGCCAGCTACAGGCCGTACTGTTCCGCGCCTGCGTGTTCGAACAGCGCGAGGCGCTGACCGCTCACAGCTTCCCGCAACTCGCCGAAATGCTCGGCGACCAGGGCGACCGGGGCGAAAGCCGCATGCGCGGACTGGGCGTCCTGCTTTATACCGACGATGGCAATGTCCGCCCGCTGGAAGAGATCGAGGCCGACATCATCCGCCTCGCCATCGGCCATTATCGCGGTCGCATGACCGAAGTCGCCCGCCGCCTCGGCATCGGGCGCTCGACGCTTTACCGCAAGCTCGGCGAACTCGGTATCGACAACGCGGCATGAGCTTGCCATAGGACGCGCAAACGACCGGGAGTACCTCAGGTGAACAAGAGCCACCGCTAAGTCGGACACATCTCGATCGGGCAGGTCCATGCCCGAAATCCCACCTGAATTTCCCGAGATAGATCAATGCAAAAACTCAACGACATGCTTTGCATGGTAACCGGCGGCGCACGCGGCATCGGCAGGGCCGTGTGCGAAGCCTTCCTGGCCGAGGGCGCGCAGGTCGTGCTCACCGATATCGACGAGCAGGAGGGTAGGAAAGCCGCTGAGGAACTGGGCTGCACCTTCCGCAGGCTCGACGTGGCGAGCGAGGCCGACTGGGACGCATTCGCGGCCGACTTCCCCGCCATCGACGTGCTGGTCAACAATGCCGGCATCACCGGGTTCGAGGACGGCCCCGCCGCGCACGATCCGGAGAATGCCAGCCTCGCCGAGTGGCACCGGGTCCATGCGGTCAACACCGACGGCTGCTTTCTCGGCTGCCGCTATGCCCTGCGCGCTATGAAGGCCAAGAGCACGGGCTCGATCATCAACATGTCCTCGCGCTCGGGCCTTGTCGGCATTCCCGGCGCGGCGGCCTATGCCGCGAGCAAGGCGGCAATGCGCAACCACACCAAGTCGGTCGCGCTCTACGCCGCGCAGCAGGGCTGGCAGATCCGCTGCAATTCGATCCACCCCGCCGCCATCCTGACCGAGATCTGGGAGCCCATGCTGGGCGAAGGGCCGGATCGCGAGGCGAAGATGGCCGCGCTGGTCGCCGATACGCCGCTCAAGCGCTTCGGCACGGTCGAAGAGGTCGCCGCGCTCTGCGTGTTCCTCGCCAGCGACGACAGCGCCTATATGACCGGCGCCGAGCTCACGCTGGATGGCGGACTGCTCGCCGGGAGCGCCGCCTCGCCGGGCTAACCCGGCAGGTCGCCGAAATCGGTCAGCGCCGCATCCCTCAGACCGCGCCAGACATTGCGCGCCTGCACGGTCTCGGCCACGTCGTGGACGCGCAGCAGTTGCACGCCCGCGCGCATGCCTTCGAGCGCCAGCGCCACGCTGCCGCCGAGGCGCTGCTCGACCGGGGCCTCCTTCGACAGCGCGCCGATCATGCGCTTGCGGCTGGCCCCCAGCAGCAGCGGGTGGCCGAGCGCGTGGAACAGCGGCAGCGCATTGATAAGCGCGAGGTTGTCGGCCAGCGACTTGCCGAAGCCGATTCCGGGATCGAGCAGGATGTTGCTCGCCGCAATCCCTGCCTCCAGCGCAGCATCGCACCGTGCGCGCAGCGCGTCGAACACCTCGAACACCACATTGTCGTAGGTCCCGCCCTTATGGAGGTCGTCGCCCGCGGCACCCGGCGCGTGCATCAGCACCACGGGGCAACCCGCCTGCGCAACCACCTCGGCGCTGCGCGGATCGTGCGCGAGGCCCGAGACGTCGTTGACGATATGCGCGCCTGCCGCCAGCGCGGCTTCCATGACGGCCGCCTTGCGCGTATCGATGCTGACCGCCGCGCCCATGCCGACGCAGGCCTCGATCGCGGGCACGACGCGTTCGATCTCGTCGCCCTCCCACAGCGTCTTCGCTCCGGGACGCGTGCTCTCGCCGCCCACGTCGATGATCGCCGCGCCCGCCTCGACCATGGCCGCGGCATGGTCGCGCCCCGCCTCGCGATCGTCGAGAAATGTGCCCCCGTCGCTGAAGCTGTCGGGCGTGACGTTCAAAATGCCCATCACCTGCGGCTGGTCGAGCCGTACCGTGCGCGCGCCCAGTTCGAGCGGCGGATGCGCGAGCGTGAGGTTGGCCCACTGCGCTTCCGCATCGCCCGCGACGTCGTCGGGCAGCCTGCCCAGCACCCCGGCCATGGTGTCGGGCGCGGCAAGCCAGCGTTCGACGACTTGACCCTCGCGCCGCAGCATCACGGCAAAGCGGCTCGCATAGACCATGCCGCCCGCGAGGCGGATGGCATTGCCATGCTCGCTCTGCGGACCGGGCACGAAGCCGATCGGGCGGATATAGGCGCGATCAGTCATGGGTATTGGGCTCCCGATCCGCGCGATAGCGATCCCTGTCGAGCGCGTAGAACGCAATATCGCATACGCCCTTGTGCGTTTCCTCATGCGCCGGATGCAGCGCGGTGCGCGCGAAGCCGAGGCGTTCGAGCAGGCGCACAGAAGGCAGGTTCTCGATATCCACCTCCGCCACCAGCCGCCGCGCGCCTTCGGTGTCGAACAGGTATGCGATCAGGGCTGCGCTGCATTCTCCGGCCACGCCGTTGCCCTGCCACTCGGCGCAGGTGATGTAGCCGATTTCCTCGACGCCCTCCTCCTCGTCCGGCACCGCCACGAACCGGCCCACGACCGTCCCGTCGGCATCCTCGGCAATCCAGGTGCGCCCGTTCCAGTCGGGATCGGCTAGCCAGTTCCACAATTCCTCTTGAGAGGCGAAGGCGGGCCGCGAGAGATAGCGGCACTGCGCCTCTTCACCCAATGTCGGCAACAGCGCCGCTGCATCTGCGCGGCGAAGCGGGCGCATGACGAAGCGGAGTGTCGTCAGCGTGGGAATGGCGATGCGGCTGGTCGAGGCAGCGTGTTGGATCATTGTTGGAAAGCCTTAGGCCAAGTCCCGTGACATGGACCGCATGTTACACGGTCCATTGGGAAAAAAGTGGCGGAGGGGATTCGAGGCGAACGGCGCAGCGGGTGCGAGGCGATGAGGCGCTGGATCATGCGCGCGGTGTTAGCGGGTTGGAGAGGAGTAGGACAGAGACCGTCCATCGATCTTCACACGCAACGAGAACAGTACCCGATCACAGGTGTCGCTCGAAGTCCATGCGGTGGTGGAGCACCCGCACTATGAGGATATGATCCTCGTCGGCGAGATAGAATACGACATGCGCTTGCTGGCGTATCCGGCGAAGACCGGGCGACACCTCCTCGGCACTGCGCCCAAGCATCGGATTGACCAGGAGGGAATCGAAGCACGCTTGCAACTGGTCCCGATACCGGCGCGCCTGGTCGACGCCGAAACCGGCGATGGTATAATCGGCGATGTTGGCAACGTCGCCTGCAGCCTTGCGGCTGAGCCGCAGTTCACGCATCCGCAGCGCCCGCGCGAGTCTCCGCCTCGGCCCAAATCGCATCGAGCGACTGGTCCGACACCCCGCTCTCCAGCCCCTCCGCGATTGCCTGCTTCAACCCGGCAAGCTTCGCCTGCCCCTCCTGATCGCGGCGCACGAGATCGCGGATATATTCGCTATCGTTGGTGAATGCCCCGCGCGCGATCTGGCGCTTGATCCAGGCATCCTGCTTGTCGCTGAGCGTGATGGTCTTGCGGATGGTGGGCATGGGTGGCTCCTCTCGGAAGCGAGGTATCATACTATTGGTGCAGGCGGCAATTGGGGACTTGATCTATCCTAGCTACCCGTCACCCCGGCCACCGAGCCGGGGTCCAGCTTCTCTTCAAGGCGCGGCATGCCGCCACCACGAAGCCGGACCCGGATCAAGTCCGGGGCGACGCGACCCCGTCGCCAGTCGCGCCCTCAATCCTCCACCGCCAGCAGATACAGCTGCCGCGCGGCGTCGATCGGCTTGACCTCGCCCTGGATCTCGTAGTGCCAGAAGGTCCAGCCGTTGCAGCTCGGCGCGCCCTGTAGCTCCTTGCCGAGGCCGTGGATGCTGCCGGTCTGTTTTTCATGGGCGAGCGAGCCGTCCGCACGTACCGTCGCCGTCCAGCGGCGCTTCTTGTCGAAGACCTGCGTGCCCGGGATGATATAGCCGTTCTCGACCAGCGCGCCGAAGGCGACCTTGGGCGCGGTCTTGCGGCTCTGCATCGTGGTGAGCGCGCTTTCATCGAGCGGGAGTTCCTTCTCGATCCGCTTGTAGGCGGCGTCGCGATATCCGTCTTCGCGCTCGCAGCCGATCCATGATCTCCCCAGGCGTTTGGCCACCGCGCCGGTCGTGCCGGTGCCGAAGAAGGGGTCGAGCACCACGTCGCCGCGCTCGGTGGTCGAGAGCAGCACGCGGTAGAGCAGCGCTTCGGGTTTCTGCGTCGGGTGGACCTTGTGCCCGCCCTCCTTCAGCCGCTCCGCGCCGTTGCAGATCGGCAGGACCCAGTCGCTGCGCATCTGGAGCTCGTCGTTGAGCGTCTTCATCGCGCGATAGTTGAAGTGATACTTCGCCTTCTCGCCCTGGCTGCACCACAGCAGCGTCTCATGCGCGTTGGTGAAGCGCGTGCCGCGGAAATTGGGCATGGGGTTCGACTTGCGCCAGACGATGTCGTTGAGAATCCAGAAGCCCAAATCCTGCAGGATCGCGCCGACGCGGTAGATGTTGTGATAGCTGCCGATCACCCACAGCGCGCCGTCGGGCTTCAGGATGCGCTTGGCCTCGGTCAGCCATTCGCGGGTGAACTTGTCGTACAAGGCGAAGCTGTCGAACTGGTCCCAGTGGTCGGTCACCGCGTCGACATGGCTGCCGTCGGGGCGGTTGAGATCGCCGCCGAGCTGGAGATTGTATGGCGGATCGGCGAAGACGAGGTCCACGCTGGCATCGGGGATCGAGCGCATCGCCTCGACGCAATCGCCGTCGAGGATATGCCCGAGCGGCAGCAGCTCTCTCGGCGTTTTCGTTTGTTTTACAGCCGCTTTCGCGCGACTCTTCGTGGTCGTGATGACCCCCATGATGCATACCCCTGTCCGTAGTTATCCACAGGGTGAGTCCAAATGGATTCCCGGTCAAGCACGAAAATCCTGCCACACGATGGTTAACGCCCGGTTGCGCAGAGAGAACAGAAGGTGTCCGGCACAAGATATTGAGTCTGCGGCGAATCTGCGGACTCAACATGGTGCGGTGTGGCACCGGGGACTCAATCGCCGGGCGGATTAATCGTTAGGCGAAACCGGCCGAGCCTGTTAGGAGGTGCGTGCTGACGTCGAAATTTGCGACGGACTTCGGATTTTGACGACCGCCGCTTGCCCGCGCACCGCGCATGGGGCCCCGGCGTAAACCAGACGACGACTTCCTTTCATCGGACGATTTGATGCACGACCACGCCGCATGTCGCGGCGGGCAACCCAATGCGTTCTCGAAAGGAACCAGTATGAGCAAGACCGGAACCGTAAAGTTCTTCAACACCGACAAGGGCTATGGCTTCATCCAGCCCGACGACGGTTCGGACGACAGCTTCGTCCACATCAGCGCCGTGCAGGCCGCCGGCATGCATACGCTCGATAAGGACCAGCGTCTCAACTACGAAGTCGAAACCGGGCGCAACGGCAAAGCCAGCGCGGTGAACCTGTCGGCTGCCGACTGATCTTAATCCGGTCGCGCGCCGCTTCCTCCCGGATGGCGGCGCGCGGCATTTCCTCCATTCCAGCCGGAGCTGCATGATGGCCAGTCAGACATACGAGTTCTACGCCGCACGCGCTGCTGAGGCCGCGGCGGACGCGAAGGCCGCCACGCTCGACAATGTGCGCGAACGCGCCCTCAGGTCCGAAGCGACCTGGCAGGCGCTGGCCGACCAGGCCCGCTCCGTGGCCGAGCAGCGCCGCAAGATCGAGGCCAAGAAAGCCGCCGAGCGCGAGGCCGAAGCCTCCTAGCCTGCTCCGCGACTAGCTCTTCGCGGTTTCGCGCTCTTCCAGGCTTTCGGGCTTGACGACATGGACCATCGTATCGGCATCGCGGAGCGCGACATCCTGCTTCGGGATAACCGTAAGCCGCCCGTCGGTCTCGAGAACCACCCAATTGACGTTGTTGGTGGTATGACCATGCTCGCGCAGGGCGCTGCAAATCTCTTCTTCCGATATGCGTGTGCGCCGCATGGCCTGTTCGACGAATTCGCCCTTGTGAACCAGCATGGTAGGCTTGGTCTTGACCAGCCGCGCAACCCAGTCGAACCGCAGCACCAGCCACGTGAGCATGAATTGCAAGATCATGATGGTGCCGATCGCGGCGACCGCACGCAGTGCGGGGACGCTGTCGAGCAATATCCCCGAGGCAGCCAGGCTCCCGACGGTGATATTGATGATCCAGTCGAAATTGTTGAGCTGCGAAGTCGAGCGCTTGCCGATCAACCGCACCAGCATCACGATCAGGATGTAAAACAGCACCGCCGATAGAACGGTATCGACCATATCGTTCCAGTTGCCGAACCAATCCGCGGTGTCATCCATGTCGCACTCCCTCGCTGTGCCTCTTCAGCGATTGGCACGGCGGCGAAGTTCCCATCACCTTCCGGCGTATCAGCCCGTCGCGAACAGATCGCATTGCGCGACCGGCGCGAAGCTCTTGCGGTGCAGCGGTGTCGGGCCATGGGTGCGCAGCGCGTCCATATGCGCTTTCGAACCATATCCCTTGTTGCGATCCCAGCCGTATTGGGGATGCGCATTCGCTGCCTCGCACATCAGTCGGTCGCGGTATTCCTTGGCGAGAATCGAAGCGGCGCCGATGCACTTCTCCTTGCCGTCGCCGCCGACGATCGGGCGCGCATCGGCCCAGCGCCAGTCGGGATGGCGCCCTTGCGGGGTCATGTTGCCATCGATAAACACCGCCTCGGGTTCGCGCCCCAACGCCGCGACCAGCCGCTGCGTCGCCAGCGTCATGGCCAGCATGGTCGCGGCGAAAATGTTGAGCCGGTCGATTTCCGCGGGCCCGACCGCCGCCAGCCCCCAGGCACAGTTTTCGCGGATTTGCGGCTCGAGCAGGGAACGCCGCTTCGCCGAAAGCTTTTTTGAGTCATCGAGGCCGGTCGGTGCGGGCTTGCACAGCACCACCGCGGCCGCCACTACGGGTCCGGCCAGCGGCCCGCGCCCCGCCTCGTCGACGCCGACGATCAGGGGCGCTTCTCCGAGGCCGCAATCGGGAGTTGAATGAAACATGCGCATGTCCGTCCTCGTCGTCACCCTATCCCCGCTGGTCCTGCTCGCAAGCTGCGGCAACGGCTATTCCACCGATGGCAACACGCAGGCCGTTTCGACGCCCGCTCCCGGCGACACGACATTCGACGGCACGTTCGCGATCACCGAACACGGCAGCTACGAGGAACCCTGGGCGGCCGCCTTCGCGCCGGGCACCGGGGTGATCTTCTTCACCGAGAAGGGCGGCACGGTGCGCGGTTACGACACGGCCGGCGGCCGGGCGATCACCGTGTCGGGCGCACCCCAGGTCGACTACGGCGGCCAGGGCGGGCTGGGCGACATCGCTTTCCTGCCGAGCCAGGCCGCCGATACGCTGGAAACGCGCACGATCTATCTCAGCTGGGCCGAAGCGGGCGATGGCGATACGCGCGGCGCGGTGGTCGGGCGCGGCGAGCTGATCTGCGAAGAGGCCGATGCCTGCCGCATCGAGGGTCTCGACGTGATCTGGCGCCAGGCGCCCAAGGTCACCGGCCGCGGCCATTACTCGCATCGCATCGTGTTCAGCCCCGACGAACGGTATATGTTCGTCGCCAGCGGCGACCGGCAAAAGCTCGATCCGGCGCAGGACAATGGCAACACGCTGGGTACGATCGTGCGGCTCAACCTCGACGGTACGCCCGCCGCGGGCAATCCGGTGGGCGAGCAGATCTGGTCCTACGGCCATCGCAACATCCTCGGCATGGATTTCGACGCCGAGGGGCGCCTGTGGGAGATCGAGCACGGTCCAGCAGGCGGCGATGAGCTCAACATCGTCCAGCGCGGCGCGAATTACGGCTGGCCGACGCGATCGAACGGCGATCACTACAATGGCGATCCGATCACCGATCACAGCGCGGACGATGGCTTCGTCAAGCCTGTGCTCGGCTGGACCCCGGTCATCGCGCCGGGCAACATGACTTTCTACCGCGGCGATCTGTTCGATGGCATGCAGGGCGATCTGATAATCTCGGGCCTCAGGAGCCAGGCGCTGGTGCGCGTTGCCGTCGATGGCGACACGGCGCGCGAGATTGCCCGCTACGAGATGGACAATCGCATCCGTTCGGTGATCGAAGGGCCCGACGGCGCGCTCTGGGTGCTCGAGGATGGCGACGGCGGACGGCTGCTCGAACTTCGCCCCGGCTAAGCCAAATTTGATCGACTCGGCCGCCCTGCGCGCCTAATCGGCGCGGCCCATGGCGACGCTCGTTCCCCTTTCCGCAATCGACCCGGTACTGGTCGAGGATCTGCTCGACGCCTCCTTTGGCGAAGGGCGGCAGGCACGTACGGCCTATCGCATCCGCGAAGGACTGGACTGGCTCGAGGGTTTGAGCTTCGCGGTGCTCGACGAGGAGGACTACCTCGCGGGCACGATCCAGCTCTGGCCGGTGGCGCTCACCGATCCCCAAGGCCGCGCGCATCCGATGATCATGGTCGGCCCCGTCGCCGTCATGCCCGGGCGGCAGGGCGAAGGCTTCGGCAAGGCGTTGATGGCGGCCAGCCTCGGCGCGATCGACGCCGGCTTCGACGATGGCGCCGCCCCGCTGCCGCAGGTGATGATCGGCGATCCGGACTATTACGGCCGCTGGGATTTCGTCGCCGACCACACCGGTGGCTGGCATTGCCCCGGCCCGTTCGAAAAGGCCCGCCTGTTGGCGCGTAGCGGAAATCCCGCAATCCTGCCTGCCGAGGGCATGTTGGGGCCGTGGAATCCTTGATGCGTGCGTGAAGCGCTTCCGCGCTTCCCTTTCGGCTGTTCCATCCCACGCCCCCTCCCGGGCACCCACGGCACGGTATTCTATGGGTGGCCGGGAGGGGGCGTGGGATGGAACAGCAAGGTCGGGACGGATGTCCTGACCGTACGCAACAAGAACCTCCATTGTTTCTCCCCGCCCCTTCTGCCATCGCTCGCTTCGTGCCCTACACGCCTCCCCCAGAACTCGCCGGACTGTCGCTCGCCCAGATCGCCGAGGCGGTCGCAGAGCGCAAATTACCGCCGGTCGAACAGTGGTCGCCCGAAAACGTCGGCGAAAGCCACATGCGCATTGCCGCCGACGGGACCTGGTACCACGAGGGTTCGCCGATCACGCGCCCCGCCATGGTCCGCGCTTTCGCCGGCCTGCTCACTCGCGAGAAGGATGGCAGCTATTGGCTGGTCATGCCCTACCAGAAGCTCGCCATCGAAGTTGAAGACGCCTGCTTCATCGCTACCGATGTCAGCGAAACCGAGGGTGACCTGGCATTTCGCATCAACACAGACGAGCTGGTGGTGGCCGGACCCGAGAACCCGCTCCGCGCGGCCGGCGATATGGATCAGCCCGCGCTCTACATCCATGTGCGCCGCGGGTGCGAGGCGCGGCTCAACCGCTCGACCTATGAGCAACTGGCGCGCATCGCGCTGGAGCATGGCGACGACTGGACCGTGAGGAGCGGCGGCGAGCGGTTCACTTTGCTGCCCGCATGAGCGCGATCTTCAACCGACTGACCCAACTTTTCGAACATGGCCATGCGCGCGATGTGGGGGACCTCATGTCGGACAGCCGGTTTGCCGACCTCGACCGCACCGCCGATGCCGCCGTTCTGATAGCGGTGACCGAACAGCCGGACCCCACCGTGCTGCTGACCCAGCGCCCGCGCACCATGCGCGACCATCCCGGCCAGGTCGCCTTTCCCGGCGGCAAGCTCGATGCGGGCGAGGATGCGGTAGAGGCCGCGTTGCGCGAAGCGTGGGAGGAACTGGCGATCGCACCCGAGCAGGTGCGGATCGTCGGCACGACCGACCGCTACCAGACGGGCACGGGGTTCGACATCACGCCGGTCCTCGCCACCGTGCCGCACGACCTGCCGATCCGCCCCGACCCGCGCGAGGTCGAAAGCTGGTTCGAATGCCCGCTCGACAAGCTGATGGATGCATCGCGATGGAGCCGCAACGAGGTCTTCTGGAAAGGGGCGATGCGCGAATATCTCGAGATGGATCACGAGGGCTACAGGATATGGGGCGTCACTGCGGCGATCTGCTGGAATCTGTCGCGCCGGATCGCATGGCTGGACTGAGACAGGCTGGACTTCCCGTTCGCCCCGAGCTTGTCGAAGGGCCGCACTTCACTTAGGCGCTGCGCAAGAAGAACCGGGACTGCACTTCGGCAAGTTCCGCACGAACGGGATATGTTTTGACTCAGTTGCCGAAAGCCGATTGGACGCAGCGCGCAAGCCTCGCGAAACTGGTCGAGGCGCTGGGAGCGGAGGATATCCGCTGGGTCGGTGGCTGTGTGCGCGATACGCTGCTGGGCCACGACGCCAACGACATCGATGCGGCCACGCGGCACCTGCCCGCAACCGTGATCGACCGCTGCAAGGCAGCCGGCATCCGCACCGTCCCGACGGGCATCGACCACGGCACAATTACCGCGATATTCGAGGACGGTCTCGTCGAAATCACGACTCTGCGCCGCGACGTCGCGACCGACGGCCGGCGCGCAACGATCGCCTTCAGCGAGGAATGGCAGGACGATGCCGCGCGACGCGATTTCACCATCAACGCGCTCTACGCCCATCCCGATACGCTTGCGATCGGCGACTATTTCGGCGGGCTGGAGGATCTTGCCGCACGGCGCGTTCGCTTTATCGGCGATGCGGCAACCCGGATCAGGGAAGACCATCTGCGCATCCTGCGCTATTTCCGCTTCGCCACGCGCTTCGGCGACGATTGGGACGAAGAGGCGAGCAAAGCCTGCAGCGAGCTTGCGGCGACGCTCAAAGGCCTCAGCCGCGAAAGGGTCGGCCAGGAACTGCAGAACCTGCTGAACCTGCCCGATCCGTCCGCCACTCTCGCCAGAATGCGCGAACTGGGCGTACTCGAGGAAGTGTTACCCGAGAGCGGGCGGCGCGAGGTCGAACAACTCGCCACCCTTGTCGGCGCGGAGCAGAAGGCAGGTATCGCTCCCGATCCGATGCGCCGCCTGGCCGCGCTGCTTCCGGCAATCGTCTCGGTCGCGGAGACCGTGGCCGCGCGCCTGCGCCTGTCGCGCAGGCAGCGCGACAGGCTGATCTGCGTCGCTCGTCGCGAGCTCGCCGATGGCAAGCACCCGCACGGGCTCGCTTACGTGGTCGGGCACGACTGCGCGCTCGACCGCCTGCTGCTGATCGGCAGCGACCCGGCCCCCATCATCGGCTGGCAAGCTCCCACTTTCCCGCTCAAGGGTGGCGAGATCGTCGCACGTGGGGTCGGCCAGGGTCCCGAGGTCGCGCGCATGTTGCAGCGTATCGAGAAACGCTGGATCGAGGAGCATTTCCCGCCCCGCGCGCGCGTCGAAGAACTGCTCGAAGAAGAGCTCTTGGCACGCTGAACGAGCGCTTCGGCCCGGCTTAAGCCTGGCTTAAGGTGCAATGCAGCATAAGTGTCACGCGGTTGCAAAACGACGCAATTCGTGAAATAGAGCCCGCGTTCTCCCGGAGGGGGACTGCGGGTGGTGCGGATTACCACTCTTGCCCGCTCTTTCCATTTTGGTCGGTTTCCATGCGCGTTTCGCGCGTAGGGGAACCGCGTATTTCGAATAACAAAGCCTTGGAGTTGCATTATGAATATCGCGAAGCTGGCCCTTGCCGCTGCCGCCCTCACCACCACCGCTGCTGTCGCACCGGGCGTTGCAATCGCGCAGGAAGCTGCCGCTTCGGTGACCGCCGGCGCCACCGTCTACGGTAACGACGGCATGGAAATCGGCACCGTCGAAAGCATCGATGGCGAAACGGCCATCCTCGTCGTCGACGACATGAAGGCCCCTGTCCCGGCTGCCGCTTTCGGCACCAATGAAAAGGGCGCCTCGCTCAACGCGACCAAGGCACAGATCGTCGGCATGCTTCAGGCGGCCCAGAAGCAGGCCATTGCCGCACGCGACGCCGCGCTGGTCGTCGGCGCCGCCGCCGTCACCGCCAAGAACGCGCCGCTCGGCACCGTTCTCGAAATCGACGGCGACAATGTCATCATCGCCCGCGGTGGCGACGAGATGGCGAAGGTCACCCTGCTTCGCGAGCACTTCGCAGCCGGCCCGAACGGCGAGTTGATGGCGCTGCTGACCAACGCCCAGATCGATGCAGCCATGGCTGCATCGGCACCGGCTGCCGACAGCGCCGGCTGATTTACAGGATACCCTTGGACGGGGTCAAAAAGAGCCGGAGGCGAGCGATCGCCTCCGGCTTTTGTTTTGCGTGGAGCTCGGCATCTTCTTCCCTACCGCACGCCGGAACCTCAGAATGTGTTGTCCCGCGGAAAGCCCTGCGGCGGGAGTCGGCCCGCCCCGCCGCGCGCGACCTTCCATTGCCACAT
The DNA here is from genome assembly GCF_001542855.1 of Erythrobacter sp. AP23. Classification (GTDB taxonomy): domain Bacteria; phylum Pseudomonadota; class Alphaproteobacteria; order Sphingomonadales; family Sphingomonadaceae; genus Qipengyuania. The sequence continues at coordinate 112,843 of NZ_LNBY01000012.1, forward strand.
CTCGTTCTCGGTCCGCGTGCGATCGCCCTTGCCGCCCATCTGCCATGAAAGGCCCTCGGCCAGAGTGAAGGTGGTCGCATCCGACAGGCCGCCATCGCGATAGTTCTGGAGCTTGACCCCTTGGCCCTTGGACAGGGTGGGTAGTTCCTCGAGGTTGAAGACCACCAGCTTGCGGTTGTCGCCGACCACTGCGACGTGATCGTGTTCCGCCGCTATGGGTCGAACCACCTTGAGCCGCGCATCATCCTTCAAGTTGACGACCTGCCGGCCCTTACGGGTTTCGGCGAGCAGCTCGTCGGTCGTGGTTGCGAAGCCCTTGCCGGTGCTCGCCGCGAGCAGCAGGCGCTTGCCCTCCTCGTGCACCACCACCGCCACGATCTGCGCGCTGGCATCGATGTCGAGCGTGTTGCGCAGCGGTTCGCCGAAACCGCGCGCCCCGGGCAGCTTGTCCGCACCCAAGGTGAAGAACCGCCCCATGTCGGTCGCCAGCAACAACTTGTCGGTGGTTTGCGCGTGAAGCACAAAGGCGGGCCCGTCGCCTTCCTTGTACTTGAACTCCTGGTCGAGCGGCAGGTGGCCCTTGGCCCCGCGGATCCAGCCCTTCTGCGACAGGATGACCGTGACCGGCTCCTTCTCGATCATCGCATCCATGCTGAACTCGACCGCGGGCGCGGCTTCCTCGATCGTGGTGCGGCGGCGGCCGAGCTCGGTTTCGGGCCCGTATTCCTTGCGCAAGGCATTGAGGTCGCGCTTCAGCCGCGTGCGCTGACGCGCGGGGCTGCCGAGCAGTTTCTCGAGCTCGTCCTGTTCCTTGAGCAGCTCGTCCTTCTCGTTTCTGAGCTGCATTTCCTCCAGCTTGCGCAGGCTGCGCAGCCGCATGTTGAGGATCGCCTCGGCCTGCCGGTCGGTGAGCTTGAATTCCTCCATCATCACCGGCTTGGGCTCGTCTTCGGTGCGGATGATTTCGATCACCCGGTCGAGATTGAGGAAGGCGATGATATAGCCTTCGACCAGCTCCAGCCGCCGGGCGATCTGGTCGAGCCGATGCTGGCTGCGGCGCTGGAGGATGTCGATCTGGCTGGCGATCCAGTGGGTGAGCAGCTCCTTCAGCCCCATCACCATCGGCGTGCGCCCGGCGTCGAGCACGTTGAGGTTGAGCCCGAAACGCGTTTCGAGATCGGTCAGCTTGTAGAGGCTTTCCTTGAGCAGTTCGGGATCGACATTGCGGCTGCGCGGGACCAGCACGATGCGGATCTGCTCGTCGCTCTCGTCGCGCACATCCTCGAGGATCGGCAGCTTCTTGTCGGCGATCGCGGCGGCGATCTGTTCGATCAGCTTGCCCTTGGCGACCTGGTAGGGGATCTCGCTGATGACGAGCTGCCACTGGCCACCGCCCAGCCGCTCGATTCCCGCCTCGCGATCCTCCGCCTTCTCCGCCTCGGCGGCATGGAAACGCCCGCGTACGCGGAAAGACCCGCGCCCGGTCTCATAGGCCTGGGCCACCGCCTCCGCGCTTTCGGCGACAATCCCGCCGGTGGCGAAATCGGGACCCTTAAACAGCTCCATCAGCCGCGCATGCTCGACATGCGGATTGTCGATCACCTCGAGCGTGGCATCGACGATTTCGGCGACATTGTGCGAGGGGATGTTCGTCGCCATGCCGACCGCGATCCCGCTGGCGCCATTGGCGAGAAGGTTGGGGAACAGGCCGGGAAAGATTTCCGGCTCCTGCTCCTCGCCATTGTAGGTCGGGATGAAATCGACCGTGCCTTCGTCCAACCCTTCCATCAGCCGCAGCGCGGTCCTGGTCAGGCGCGCCTCGGTATAGCGGTAGGCCGCCGCGTTATCGCCGTCGATATTGCCGAAGTTCCCCTGCCCCTCGACCAGCGGATAGCGCAAGGCGAAATCCTGCGCGAGGCGGACCATGGCGTCATAGACGCTGGCATCGCCATGCGGGTGGTACTTGCCGATCACGTCGCCCACCACGCGCGCCGATTTCTTGAATGCGCTGGACGGGTCGAGCTTCAACTGCCGCATCGCCCACAGCAGCCGGCGGTGGACCGGCTTCAGCCCGTCGCGCAGGTCGGGCAGCGAGCGTGCGGTGATCGTCGAGAGCGCATAGACGAGATACCGCTCCGACAGCGCGCTGTCGAAAGGGGCATCGACGATTGCGTCGAAGGGGTCTTTTTCGTCATCGAGAGCAGTTTCTTTGGCGGCCATGCGCCTTGCCCTATCACTGCCACGGCTCGCCTAGAAGAACGGAACGTCGCGCTTTCCCCACGCGTTGCAAAGGCAACACGAAATCAAGGAGCTAACCCATGACCAAGCGCGTAATGATCCTCGCCACCGACGGCTTCGAACAGTCCGAACTGATGAAGCCCAAGGCCAATCTGGAAAAAGCCGGAATCGAGACCGAAGTCGTGAGTCTCGAGAGCGGTGAAATCAAGGGCTGGCAGGATGGCAATTGGGGCGAAAGCGTCCGTGTCGACAAGACGGTCGACGAAGTTGCCAATTGCGAAGGCTATGACGCCCTGTTGCTTCCCGGCGGCCAGATGAACCCCGATATCCTGCGTATGAACGAACGCGCGATCGCGATCGTCCGCGAATTCGGCATGGCCGGCAAGCCGATCGCCGCGATCTGCCACGCACCGTGGTTGCTCGCCGAAGCGGGCCTCATCGACGGCAAGACCGTGACCGGCTGGCCCTCGATTCGTGCCGACCTGAAGAATGCTGGTGCGAACGTGGTCGACCAGGAAGTCGCAACAGATGGCCAGATCATCACCAGCCGCAATCCCGACGACATTCCCGCCTTCAGCAAGGCGCTGATCGATAGTCTGGGTGAAACCGTCGAACAGGCAGAACTCGAAGCCGCCTGATCCGGCACGACGCATTTCACAGCGAGGGCCCCGCCGCAGCGATGCGGCGGGGCTTTTGCATGGGCGATCAGAAGGCTTTCTGCCACCCCACGGTCAGGTTCCAGTCGGCCGCCATCTGCGGGCCGTTGAGATCCTGATAGATCGGCAGACCCAGTTCGATACCCAGTCGATGCCCGGCCAGCGCTCCATGCGTGCCGACGAGATTGACGCCGGCCAGCAGGTCGACGCGTTCGCCGCCCTGGAAATCGGGATTGGCAGTCTGCACCGGCCCCATGATGTTGGGATCGATTCCGTCTATGCGGCCCATGGTCCGCGCCTTGGCGCGACTCGACAGGCTGATCCACTGCGCAGGACGGTAGCTGGCCCAGGCGGTCGCCTCGTAAGTGTCACCAAAGGCATAGCCCCACTTGTTCGAATCGAGCCTGATCGAGGCGGCGGCCTGCGCCCCGAAACCGATCGCACCGCGGCGCGCCTTGTAGGTGAGCGCGGGCTCCAGGTCCCAGGTCCCCGTCCCCGCCTGCATCATATAGGGCACGCGTACTGTGGGCTGCATGCCCATCGGCGTGAGGACGGTGGCGGTCTCGTCGGTCGAGCCCGTCGGCAGGCTGATACCGGCCTTAAGGGTCAACTCGTCCGCCCTCATCGCGCCCGCCTCCGGAATGCCGATCAGCGGGAAAAGCGCGGCGACCTTGGTGTCACCCAAGGCCTTGGGATTGGTCTGGAAAGTGCCCAGGACGGTGGTGCCCATCCCGCCCTGGTAGGTGAGGTGGTCCATCTCTTTCTCGATATAGTGGCCCATCACCATCAGCGTGACCGCGTCCGACGGGGCATACATCATGCCGAGCATATACATGTCGGTGCGCATTTCGGTGGGCACGATACGCAGGGTGGGCGGCTGCATCGGCATGCCGGCAAAGCGGTTTGGCACGGTCGTCACGATAGTGTCGGCGGCGACATCGTCGGTGCCGATCTGGTTGCCGCTCATTTCCATATGCATGGCGCGGAAAGAGACCATGAATTCGCCCTGCTTGTGCGCGTGATCGGCCATCACGCCGATCGGCGCGTGATCGTCGGCATAGACATTGTGTGCATGGGCAAGCGTCGGAAGGGCGAGCGCCGCGAGGGCACCCGCGCAAGAAAGCACGTGTTTCATCGTAGATAATCCTGAATTGCAGAAGGAATGCACGCCGGCGTCGGGACGCCGCGCGGCGGGTTCAGGAGTGTCTGGGAGGGCCGGTCGACGGAGGCAGCGCGGCCGGGAATATGGTGGTCAGCGGGCTGGCAGGAAGCGGTTCGCTACGAGTGTAGGGCTGCACATCCGCCGACGCGACGGGGGAAGGCGGAACATCGGCCTGCGCCTGCGTCCCGTAGTCGCAGAACGCATTGCCCGCATCCGCCTCGGCCTTGTCGTCATCGTCGCCCGGCGCCGCGTGATGGTGGTCGTGATGGCCGGCCATCGCGCCGGTCTGTTGCCGGGAGTGCCGCGGACCGGCGAAGGAGCCGCTGCCGATGTCGGTCGAACCGGGACAGATCAGCAATGCGGGGCCGCCCGCCGCTGCGCCGGGCATGAACCCCGCAGGCGCGGTGGCAAAGGAAAACAGTGCCAGGAGGCACAGGATGGCAATACGCCGCGACACGGCCGCAGCCCTAGAATGCCACGCGCATATGGCAAGGCCTTAAGCTGCCTAGTACCGCCGCATGTCGTGGCTTTCGGCGGGGATGCGCACGGTCAGGCCGTCCATTTGCGCAGTCAGCTCGATCTGGCAGGACAGGCGGCTGGTGCGGGCGACACCGGCGGCGAGGTCGAGCATGTCCTCTTCCTCCTCGCTCGCCTCCTCCAGCCGGTCGAACCATTCGGGTGCGATGATCACGTGGCAAGTGGAGCAGGCCATCTGGCCCTCGCAGGTCCCCTCGAGCGGCAGCCCTGCCGCCTGCGCTACGCGCAGCAGGTTTTCGCCCGGCTCGGCCTCGGCAGTGACGGTCTCGCCCTGCGACGTGACGAATTCGATCTTCACAGTCCCTGCGCCTCCGCTGCCGCATTGATCTTGCCCGCCGCTTCCTCGATTTCCTCCGGCGTGGTGTAGCGCCCGAAGCCGAGGCGGATCGAGTTTTTCGCCTGCTTGTCCGACAGTCCGATGGCCTTGAGCACATGGCTCGGGCGACCTGATCCGCTGGCGCAGGCGCTGCCGGCGGAGAACATCACATCGCGCACATCGCTCATCAGGCGGGCGACATCCAGCCCCTTGCGGCGGATGTTGAGATTGCCGTGCCAGCGGGCCTCCTCGCTGCCGTTCAGGGCCCAATCCACAAAGAACTCGCGCGCACGCCGCCAGAGCTTTTCGACATGCTCGCGATCCTGTTCCATGCGGTCCTTGGCCTCGGCGGCGGCGGCGCCCATCCCCGCAATCAGCGCAGGGCTGAGTGTGCCCGAACGCAGGCCGAACTCCTGCCCGCCGCCGGTCTGTACCTCGTGCAGATCGAGCCCGTCGCGCACCCACAGCGCACCCACACCCTTGGGGCCGTGGAACTTATGCGCCGATATCGCGATCATGTCCGCGCCGGTCAGCTCGATCCGGCCATAGGCCTGCACCGCATCGCACAGGAACAGCGCGTTGTTTTCCTTGGCCTTGCGGTGCCATTCGATGGTCGGCTGGATGGTCCCGATCTCGTTGTTGACCTGCATGACGCATACCAGCCGCGTGTCGGCCGGAAGGTCCTGCTTGGTGTTGCATTGCCCGTTCTTGGCGACATTGAGCACATGGCTCTTACCCGCATCCTGCGCGGTATCGCCGACCGCCGAATGCTCGATCGCCGAATAGGAGACCGTGCCGCCCTGCCCCGACCCGCGAATGGCGAGATTGAGCGCCTCGGTCGCGCCGCCGGTGAAGATCACGCGGCCATTGGGCGGAAACAGCGCAGCAACCTGGTCGCGCGCCAGTTCGATCGCGGCCCTGGCCTGGCGGCCCATCCGGTGCGCGGAATGCGGATTTCCGAAACCGGTGCCGCCCGGCCCGTCGAGCCAGCGCAGCATCGCATCGCGCGCCTCGGGTGCGAGCGGGGTGGTGGCCTGGTAGTCGAGATAGATCATGCGACCCTTGCGATAGTGTCTGGGTGACGAAGTTTACACCGTGTCACTTTTGGACGGATGGCTGAAGGCCGCGGAATTGCGCGCGCTTCGCAGTGCGAGCCGCGGGTGACGGACACGGAGCGGGGGCGGCAAACAGGGTCCGAGGCGTGGAAGATTTCATGCACCGGTGGCTGTCCGATTTCTGCCGTGTAGGAAAGGGGCGATTTCGCTGCCCACTTTCTTGCGTCATCCCGGACCTGATCCGGGATCCCGCTTTTTGTCGACCGCGCTGGCAAGAAGCTGGACCCCGGCTCGGGGGCCGGGGTGACGAGGAAGGTTGAGGGTCCGAAATTCATCCCTTCGCCAGATCGCGCCACACTTCGCAGAAGCGTTCCACCTCGGCGCGTGTCGTGTTCCAGCCGACCGAGACGCGGATGGTGTTCGCGGCGATCTCCGGTTCGACCTGCATCGCCTCGAGCACGCGGCTGGTCTTCATCGTCCCGCTCGAACAGGCGCTACCCTGCGACACCGCAATGCCGGCCATGTCGAGGCGCATGACCTGCGCCGTGGCACTCATATCGGGCATGGCCATGGCTCGGATATAGGGCGTGGGATCGGACAGGCGGTCGGACAACCAGGTGCCGCCCAACGTGCGGCAATGCTCCGCAAGTTCGTTCAGCGGTGCGAGGATATGAGGATCGAGGAAAGGCTCGCCAAGGGCCTCCAGAGCCGCGACCATGCCGAGCGCGCCGGGCATGTTCTCGGTCCCGCGCCGATAGCCGCGCTCCTGCCCGCCCGAGGGGGCGAGCATCGCATAGTCCTTCACCAAAAGCGCGCCGACACCGATCGGCCCGCCGAACTTGTGCGCCGATACGATCGCCATGTCGCAGGGCGGCAGGGGCATTTTGCCTGCCCCTTGCGCGCAATCGGCGAGCAGCAGCCCGCCTGCCTGGTGGACGATGCCTGCGATGGCAGACAGATCCTGCCGGTTGCCGGTTTCCGAATTGACCTGCTGCACAGCGACCAGCGGCCGCTCGCGCTGCACTGCCTCGCTCCGCACCTCGAGATCGAGCGCGCCATCGCTGCGTACCGGCAGGCGTTCCGCATCCGGGGCCGCCTGCAGCATGCAATCGTGCTCTACCGTGGACACGAGCCGGGCTCGCGCATTCGCATGCTGCAACGCCAGCGCCGCCGCCTCGCTCGCCCCCGAAGTGAAAACCACCTCGCCATCCCAGCCGACCGCCTCCCTGAGCCGGTCGCGCGCATCCTCCAGCAGGCTGCGCGCCTTGCGGCCAGCCGCGTGCGGGCTCGAGGGATTGGCCCACTGCGCGAAGCCCTCTTCCATCGCCGCCCGCGCCTCCGGGCGCAGCGGCATGGTGGCGGCGTGGTCGAGATAGATACGTTCCGGGATGATACAGGCTCGAAATGATTGCGAATTGGGCAGTAAACCCTATATAGCGCGCAACCTCGCGCAAGCCCTGTCGGGCGCCGCGCCCATGAAAATTTCGACCAGGGTATACCTCCCCATGCCGACCGTGATCTTTCCCGGCCCCGAAGGCCGCCTCGAAGGCCGTTTCTCTCCCGCTCCGCGTCCGCGCGCACCGGTGGCGATGATCCTCCACCCGCACCCGCAGGGCGGCGGGACGATGAACGAACAGATCACCCAGCGGCTCTACAAGACCTTCGTCAACCGCGGCTTCGCGACGCTGCGCTTCAACTTCCGCGGCGTCGGCCGCAGCCAGGGCAGTTTCGACAACGGCATCGGCGAACTGTCGGACGCCGCCAGCGCGCTCGACTGGGTGCAGCAGGTCCATCCCGAAGCGCAGGTGACCTGGGTCGCCGGCGTCAGCTTCGGCGCACTGATCGGCATGCAGCTGCTGATGCGCCGCCCCGAGATCCGCGGCTGGATTTCCATCGGTGCGCCGGCGAGCATGTACGACTTCTCCTTCCTCGCCCCCTGCCCTGCCAGCGGCATCTTCATCCACGGCGCGCAGGACACGGTGGTCCAGCCGCAGGCGGTGACCAAGCTGGTCGAGAAGCTGCGCACGCAGAAGCACATCACCGTGCACCACGAGGAAATCCCGCGCGCGAACCACTTCTTCGAAAACGAGCAGGAAGAGCTGATGAAGTCGGTCGACAACTATCTCGACTTCCGCCTCGACCCGAGCTGCCCGATCAAGTGATCGGGCGCGCTGTTCGGCCTTCCAAACTGTAGGACATTGGCAAGGTTTTGTTTCGCAACGCGAAACTGCTTGTCGAATTATTGTTATGTTGTAACATTTTCCAAACGAGGAGTCGCAAGGACGCCTCCCGCTTTGGAAGAGGAGCACCATCCATGTCCTATGTCGACCAATCCCGCGGGCCGTCTCCCGCAGGCATCGCCGCCGTCATCGGGGTGCATGCCGCAGTCGCCGCACTGCTCGTAACGGGACTGACCGTGACAGGCGTCATCCCAGAGGTGAGAACCGATTGGGAGGTTCGCGATATTCCGGATACTCCGCCGCCGCTACCGCCGGAGCCGTCCGCTGACCCGGTGGAGGCGAAACCTGCGCAGCCGACCGAACCGCTGGTGCATGTTCCGCAGCCCAAGTTCGAGCTGGACACGACGGCGCCGACCATCCCGAGCACCGAATTGATCTTCCCGCCCCTGCCAACGCCCTCGCCTGGGCTGGGTACGGCCGTCCCCACGCCCGCACCGCAGCCGAGCTTCACGCCGGTCGGCGCGAAGCCGCGAAACGATCCGGCTGCGTGGTTCTCGGACAATGACTATCGTCCCGCGTGGATCAGGAAGGAACTGACCGGGCTTGCCACCTTCCGGCTTGAGGTTGCGGCCAATGGGCGCGTGACCGGTTGCACCGTCACCGCATCGACCGGCCATGGCGAGCTCGACGCGGCCACCTGCCGTCTCGTCAGCAAGCGTGCCCGCTTCGAACCCGCACGCGGCGGTACTGGCGAGGCGGTTGCGGGCAGCTACACAGGCTCGGTGCTGTGGCGCTTGCCCGACTGATCCGTGCCTAGCGTGCGCCCTGCTCGAGCCTGTCGAGCGGGGCCTCGCCGCCCGCATCGGGCAGGGTCCAGATCGCAACATTCATCAGCGCCACGGCAGCCAGCAGCACCATAAGCAGCGCATTCTTCACATTGCCCGTCCGGCGCCATAGGAAGAATGCACCGATGATCAGCAGGATCGCGGCAAGGACGGTGATGGAAAGCACGGCATCGAGCATGCGCGTCGCCATACGCAGCTTGCACGGTATTTGACAGCCCTGCGCGTGCGAAGCACACCCGCGCGCATGACCATTGCCAGCACAGCCATCACCCGTCGCCAGGCCCTTGCCGGTCTCGGCGCGACCTCCGCCCTCGCACTTTCCGGATGCGCCGCCACGGCCCGGCCGGAGGCCATATCGCAGGCGCGCTCGATCGGCGCGCAGCGCCTGCTCGAAGTGGTGGGCTACAATCTGCTCGAACACGAACCCGAACGTGCAACCGCGCTGGGGGTCGACACCGGGCGCTACGCTTACCTGCGCGGCAGGCTGGAAGATCAGTCACCCGCCGGACAAGAGGCTTATGCTGCGACACTGCGCCGCGACCTGGAACGCGTGCGCGCCTTCCCGCGCGAGGGGCTCGACAGCGACACGCTGACCAGCCTCGACGTGGTCGAGAGCGCCTACGATCTCGCACTCGACGGATTTGCCCTGCCCTATGGCGATACGCCGGTCGGCAACTGGCGCACCGCGCCCTATGTGGTGATCCAGAACGTCGGCGAATATCTCGCGCTGCCGCGCTTCATGCAATCGAACCACAAGGTCGAGAACGGCGAGGATGCCGATGCCTATATCGAGCGGATGGAGCAGATGCCCGCCGTGTTCGATGGCGAGCTGGCGCGCATTCGCGCGGCCCGGGGCATGGGCGTGGTGCCGCCATCCTTCCTGCTCGACAAGGCGCTTCGCCAGATGGAACAGACCATCGCCAGCGCGGGCAAGGGCGAGCTCTTCTCCGATGATTTGCGCGCCAAGCTGAATGCCAGAGGCATGCCCGAGAGCCACGCCAACCGCGCCGCGATCCTGGAAGCCGGCCCGATTGCCGAGGCGCTGACGCGCCAGCTCGACGAATTGCGCGCCGAACGCGCGGTCGCAACCGACGATCCCGGGATTTCCGCACGCCCGTACGGCGAGGAATTCTACGCCTGGGCGCTGCGTTCCAGCACGACCACGCGGCTGACGCCCGACGAGGTGCACCGGCAGGGGCTCGAGGAACTGGAGGCGCTGCACGCCCGGATGGACCCGATCCTGCGCGATATCGGCTATACCAGCGGCACGGTGGGCGAGCGCATGCAGGCGCTTTCGCAGGACCCGCGCTACCAGTTCGCCGAGGGCGATCCGGGCCGCGCGCAGATAATGGATTTCATCGCCGAGCGGATCGACTGGATCAAGGCGCAGATGCCGCGCGCCTTCAACACGCTGGTCGATCCCAATCTCGAAGTGCGCCGGATTCCGCCGGCCGAGGAAGTCGGCGCGCCGGGCGCCTATGGCGGCGCGGGGAGCAAGGACGGGACGATCCCGGGCCGCTTCTGGATCAACCTCAGGACCACCGACCTGCACCGCAAGTACGACCTGGCCGACCTGACCTATCACGAGACCATTCCGGGCCACGTATGGGAGGGCGAATATTCGAACCGCCTGCCGCTGATCCGCTCGATCCTCGCCTTCAATCCCTTCAGCGAAGGCTGGGCGCTCTACGGCGAACAGATGGCCGACGAACTCGGCGCCTATGACGATTTCACCGTCGGCCGGCTGGGTTACCTGCAAAGCCTCGCCTTCCGCGCCTGCCGCATGGTGGTCGACACCGGGTTGCACGCAAAGGGATGGAGCCGCGCGAAAGCGGTCGACTTCTTCGTCACGCGCAATGGCAGCAAGCCGGCCGAGGTCGAGAGCGAAGTCGATCGCTATTGCAGCTGGCCGGGTCAGGCGACCGGCTACAAGCTCGGCCACAGCCGCATCGTCGACCAGCGCGCGCGGGCACAGCGCGAACTGGGCGCGGCCTACGACTTCAAGGCGTTCAACGATGCCGTCGTGCTGGGCGGGAACGTCCCGATGGATGTGCTGGAGAAGAATGTCGGGCGTTACATAGCGAGCGCGAGAATGACGCATTCGTCATAGAATTCTCATGTAACGCCATTAGGGTCCCTGGTGGACATTCAAACAGGGGTCGCAACCATGTTCAGGATTCTCGCTGCGATTGCAGCGCTTTCGCTCGCCGTGCCCGCACATGCCGACTGGCACGTCGCCGAATCCGACAATTTCGTCATCTATGCCGACGACCGCTGGCAGGACGTGCAGGAATTCGGCGAGGCACTGGAACGCTATCATACGGCGCTCGACCTGCTGAACGGGCGCGAAGCCAGCAAGCCCAGCCCCTCGAACCGCGTGACGATCTTCGTCGTCGGGGACCAGGGGAAGATCCGCAAGCTTCTCGGTGACAAGTCCGGCAATGTCGCGGGCTTCTACCTGCCGCGTGCGGGGGGCTCTCGTGCCTTCGTACCGTCGATCAGCATGCGCGGGCGGGAAACCGATTTCTCGGTCACTGTCCTGCTACACGAATATGCCCACCACTATCTCATGTCGACCTCGCGCTACGCCATGCCGCGTTGGGTCAGTGAAGGCGCGGCCGAGTTCTTTGCTTCCGCCAAATTCGACAAGGACGGCAGCCTCGCGATCGGCCGCCCCGCTTACCATCGCGCGGCCGAGCTGCACTATGCGCGGGACGTCAGTGTGAGGGAGCTGATGGATCCCAAACTCTATGAAGAGAAGAAGGGCAAACGTCTCGATGCATTCTATGGTCGATCCTGGGCACTGTATCACTTCCTCTTTTTCTCCGAGGAACGCCGGGGTCAGTTACGCCAATACATTACGGAGATCGCCCAGGGTACCGATCAACGCGAAGCGGCGGATAACGCATTCGGCGACCTCGACGAACTGCAGAAGGACCTCGATCGCTATCTCAAACAACGCCGGATGAACGTGTTCGACCTCCCCGCGGACTTGCTCCCGACCAACCCGGTGCATGTGCGCGAACTGTCCGAGGGCGAGGCCGAGGTCATGCCCTTGCGTATTCGCTCGCAGCGCGGCGTCTCTCGCGAGGAAGCGCTCGAACTGCTGCCCGATTTGCGTGAGGTGGCCGCCGAATATCCGGACGATCCGATGGTCCTTGCCGCACTGGCCGAAGCGGAGTTCGATGCCGGAAACAATGAAGCGGCCATCGCCGCCGCCGATCGCGCGCTGGCAATCGATCCGACGGTCAAGAACGCGCTCGTCCAGAAGGGCCTGGCACTGTTCGACAAGGCCGTGGATGCCGAGGACCCGGACGTCGCTTATGCTGCGGCGATGAAGCCGTTCTCGGCGCTCAACCGGCTAGAACAGGATCACCCATTGCCGCTGATTCATTACTACCGCAGCTTCGTTCAACGCGGCGAAGCGCCCAATGAGACGGCGCGGCATGCGCTCGAACGCGCGGCGCAGCTTTCGCCTTTCGACCTCGGCCTCGCAATGAACGCCGGGCTCATGCAGGCGCGCGAAGGAAAGATTGTGCTCGCCCGCCATACTCTGGGTCCTGTCGCGGCGAACCCGCATGGCGGCCACCTCGCCCGCGAAGCGCAGCGCCACCTCGACGAACTGGCCAAAGTCTCCGAAGGCACGCAATGGACACCGCGCCCGCAGCTCGACCTCACCGACGTGCTCAGCGCAGTCGCGCGCAGGGCCGCGGAAGAGGAAGAGGCCGAGGGCGAATAGGACAGCACGCGCGGACGGCATTCTCGCCCTGTGCGTTTCCCGATCGTTCGGCTATCACAAACCGAACGGAGGCGGCGCGATGGAATCACTGGGCGAAAACCTCGAGACGATGCCGCGTGTGCCGCTGGCCGAGGAGCATGTCGCTGCCATGCGACACCTCGGCAGCGAATGCAGCTACGATGCAGGCGAGATCGTCGCCGAGGCGGGCGAGAGCATGGACAGGTTCGTCTATGTCCTCGATGGCGAGATCGAAGTCGTCGATCCCTATTCACGAGAACGACTGCTGGAAAGCTCGCTCGGCCCGACGCAATTCATGGGCGAGATCGCCTTCCTCAACGCCGGCTCGCATGTCCTCCCCATGCGCGCCGCCAGGCCGACGCGCACGCTCGAGATACCGCGGACCGACATGCTCGATCTCATGGCGCGCGTGCCCGAACTGTCCGACCATGTCATCCGCGTCTTTTCCGCCCGACGCCGCAAGCAGTTCGAGACGAAGAACAGCGCGATCAAGCTGATCGGCGCGGATCGCGATGCGAAGGTGCAGAAGGTCGAGCAATTCCTCAGCCGTAACCGCATCCCGTTCCAGAGCCTCGACATGGACGGGCGCGACGATGCCACGTTGGAGGCGTGCGAGCTGACCGACCACCGCCCCAGCGTGATCCTCGGCAAGGATCGCGTGCTGGACGACCCCTCCCCGCGCAAGGTCGCCCAATTCCTCAATCTCGACCTCGATGTCTGCCGCGAGACGCTTTACGACCTGCTCATCGTCGGCGGCGGGCCGGCGGGTGTCGCCGCCTCGGTCTATGCGGGCAGCGAAGGGCTGTGCGCACTGGCGATCGAGGATACGGCAATCGGCGGGCAGGCGGGCACCAGCAGCCGGATCGAGAATTACATGGGTTTTCCCACCGGGATCAGCGGCGCCGACCTCGTCTATCGCGGGCAGATCCAGGCGATGAAGTTCGGAACGCGCTTCGCGATGCCGCGCGCGGTCGAGGGGCTTGTCCGGCGCGATGACGGCACATTTTGCGCGCAGCTCGACGATGGCGACGAGGTCTGTGCCAAGGCGATACTGGTCGCCACGGGCGTGCAATATCGCCGCCTCCCGCTCGACCGGTTGGAGGAACTCGAAGGGGCGGGCGTATTCTACGCCGCGACCGACATGGAAGCGCGCTTCTGCCACGGTACCGAGGCGGTGGTGATCGGCGGCGGGAATTCGGCGGGACAGGCGGCGATGTACCTCAGCCGCTCGGCCAAGCATGTCCATGTCGTCGTGCGCGGAGACAGCCTCGCCTCATCCATGTCGAGCTATCTCACGCGGCGGCTGGAAGCCGATCCTGCGGTCACCATCCATTACCATACGCAGGTTACCGCGCTGCATGGCGAGGATCATCTCGACGGGGTGACCTTTGCGACGCCCGAGGGCGAACGCCGGATCGACACGCGCGCACTGTTCATCATGATCGGCGCCGCGCCCAACACCGGCTGGCTCTCGGGCCTGGTCGAAACCGACGAGAACGGCTTCGTGAAGACCGGCGCGACCGTCGGCCGCGAGACGCCCTTCGAAACCGGCACCGACGGCATCTTCGCGGTCGGCGACGTGCGCGAGGGATCGGTCAAGCGCGTCGCCAGCGCAGTCGGCGAAGGCTCGGTCGTGGTCAGCCGTATCTGGGACTATATCGACCGGCTTCCCGCACCGGTCAGCCGAGGCTGAAACTTAAAGCCCCCGGTCCGCGAACAAGCGCGGCCGGGGGCTTCCTCTCCAACTCGTGGGCTCCGCAGGCGGAGCCGAAATCGTCAGGCGGCGACAGCGCTCGTGGGGGCCGCGTCGCGCACGCCCTGGTCGACATGCGCCGCGAAGGGTTCGAAATTGTCGACGAAGAGCTGCACCAGCTTCTGTGCGGTGCGGTCGTATTCGTCCTTGTCCGCCCAGGTCGAACGCGGATCGAGGATCGCGTCGTCGACGCCGTCGACGCTCACCGGCACTTCGAAGCCGAAGTTCGGGTCCTTGCGGAATTCGGCATCGCCCAGCGAGCCGTCGAGCGCGGCATTGAGCAAGGCGCGCGTGGCCTTGATCGGCATGCGGTGACCGGTGCCGTATTTCCCTCCGGTCCAGCCGGTGTTGACCAGCCAGCAGGCGACTTCGCCCTTGGCGATGCGCTCTTTCAGCAGGTTGCCGTAGACGCTCGGGTGGCGCGGCATGAAGGGCGCGCCGAAGCAGGTGCTGAAGGTGGCCTGCGGCTCGGTCACGCCGATTTCGGTGCCGGCGACCTTGGCGGTGTAGCCCGACAGGAAGTGGTACATCGCCTGGTCGGGCGTGAGCCGCGCGATCGGGGGCAGCACGCCGAAGGCATCGGCGGTCAGCATGATCACGTTGCTGGGCGGCGGGCCCATGTTCTCTTCCGAAGTGTTCGGGATCGAGGACAGCGGATAGGCGCCGCGGGTATTCTCGGCCTTCGAATTGTCGTCGAGGTCGATCTCGCCCTGCTCGTCCATCACCACGTTTTCGAGGATCGTGCCTTCCATCTTGGTGGTGGCGTAGATTTCCGGCTCGGCCTCGGGATCGAGGCGGATCATCTTGGCATAGCATCCGCCTTCGAAGTTGAAGACCGCCGTGTCCGACCAGCCATGCTCGTCATCGCCGATCAGCGTGCGGCTGGCGTCGGCCGACAGCGTGGTCTTGCCGGTGCCCGAAAGGCCGAAGAAAACCGCGCTCTTGCCGTCGGGGCCGATATTGGCCGAGCAGTGCATCGGCATCACACCCTTGGTCGGCAGCAGGTAGTTGAGGATGCCGAAGACGCTCTTCTTCATTTCGCCGGCATATTTGGTGCCGCCGATCAGGATCAGCTTCTCCGACAGGTTGACCGCGATCACGGTTTCGCTGCGCGTGCCGTGGCGGGCGGGATCGGCCTTGAAACTCGGCAGGTCGATGATGGTATATTCTGGCGCGAATCCGTCGAGTTCGGCCTCGGTCGGGCGGACCAGCAGCGTCCGGATGAACTGGTTGTGCCAGGCGAGCTCGTTGATGACGCGCACGTTCACGCGATATTCGGGCTGCGACCCGCCGAACAGGTCGGCGACATAGAGGTCGCTCTTGTCGGCAACGGCCTTGAGGAAATCTTCCTTCAGCGCGGCGAAGTGTTCCGGCGTGATCGAGGCGTTGTTATCCCACCACACGGTGGTCTCGGTCTCGGCGTCGCGGACGATGAACTTGTCCTTCGCGCTGCGGCCCGTGTGCTTGCCGGTTTCCACCACCAGCGGGCCGTGCTTGGCGCGGCGACCTTCGCCATTCTCGAGCGCGGTGGCGGTCAGCTCTTTCGAGGTGAGATTGGCATGGATCGTAGCAGAGGTCTCAATGCCCTGCGCGGCAAGCGAGTGGGAAAGCGGAAAGGTCACTGAATCCTCCAGCGCGTGGTGCGGGTTCGTCCGGGAATCGCCTTCGCATACGAATGCGCGGCCTTCCTGATCGCCAATAGTCCCCCCGTGGCGTGTCGTCAAACAGGGGGCCGGCAATAAGTGCCGCCTGGGGACATCGCCCGCGTTGTTTTGCCCAGACAATGGGGCTAGTCACCAGACGATGGAGAGCACAGGGTCAGAACCCACGCCCGCGGGCGAGGAAAACCGCACGGTCATCGCGCTGGTCGATGACGATCGCAACATACTGACCACAGTGTCGATCGCGCTGCAGGCGGAAGGTTTCGACACGCGCGTTTATTCGGATGGCGCAGCGGCCTTGGGCGCGCTGCTGTCGAATCCGCCCGACCTTGCCATTTTCGATATCAAGATGCCCAAGATGGACGGGATGGAACTGCTGCGCCGCCTGCGCGAACAATCGCCGCTGCCGGTCATCTTCCTGACCAGCAAGGACGACGAGACCGACGAGGAAGCCGGTTTCGAGATGGGCGCGGACGATTACATCGCCAAACCGTTCAGCCTGCGCCTGCTGCTCGCCCGGATCCGCGCAATCCTGCGCCGCAGCGGGGGCGATCATCCGCTGCTCCTGTCCGAACAGTTCGACGACAAGCCGGGCGAGGTTCTGGAACGCGGGCGATTGTTCATGGACCCCGCGCGCCATCATGTCACATGGGACGGGCAGGCGGTGTCGCTGACCGTGACCGAATTCCTTCTCCTCGAGGCGCTCGCCGCGCGCCCGGGCGTGATCAAGAGCCGCAACCAGCTGATGGACGCGGCCTATCCCGACGATGTCTTCGTCGACGACCGCACGGTCGACAGCCACATCAAGCGCATGCGGCGCAAGTTCCGCAGCGTCGACCCGACCTTTTCCGCGATCGAGACCTTGTACGGCGCGGGCTACAGCTTCAACGAAGGTTGAGGCGGGGCGGAAAGGCCATGTCCGAAACCGGCAGCGTCCTCAAAGGCGACCCGCGGCTCGAAAAGCTGCGGTGGTCGCGGCGACTCTCGCTCACCAGCCGCATCCTGTTCGTCAACGTGCTCCCGCTGGTGCTGCTGGGCGGCGGGGTGATCTATGTCGATGCCTATCGCAAGCAATTGCTCGACGAGCGCTTCAAGCTGGCGCTGGTCGAGGCGCAGATCACCGCCGAAGCGCTCGCCGGGGCGACCCCCCAGCGCCAGGAAGCGCTGCTGATCCAGATCGGCAAGGAACAACGTCTTCGCCTGCGTGTCTATGGCCCCGACGGAAAACTCGAATCGGACAGTTTCCAGCTCGCTCCGCCAAGTTTCACCCTCCCGCGCAAGGAAGATGTCGATCAGGATGCATTCGCGCTCCAGCTCGATCGCTGGTTCGACCGCGTAGTGGGGGCCCCCGCCTTGCCCGACTATCTCGAACCCGAAAGCGACGACGCCGAGGACTGGCCCGAGCTTCGTCGCGCGCGAGAGGAAAGCCTGACACAGATCGTTTTGCGCGACGCGCCAGACGGGACGCATGTCATCAATGCCGCCGCGCCGGTCGGGCTCGACGGCGATACATTGCTGCTCACGCGCAATCCGGTCGACATTACCGAAAGCGTGCGCGAGGCCCGGTCCACGGTCGCGCTGATCGTGCTGCTGGCGCTGGCCATTTCCACGCTGCTATCGCTCTTCCTCGCGCAGACGATCGTGCGGCCTTTGCGCGAACTGGTCCAGGCCGCGATCCGCGTGCGCCAGGGGCGCGACCGGCAGGTCGAGGTGCCGCGCCTGCCGCAGCGCCGCGACGAGATCGGCATGCTGGCGCGCTCGATTTCCGACATGACCGCGGCGCTGCGGCAGCGGATCGATGCGGTCGAGCATTTTGCCGCCGATGTCGCGCATGAGATCAAGAACCCGCTCGCATCCTTGCGCAGCGCGACCGAATCGCTCGGCAAGGTAGAGGATCCCGAGCTGCGCGCGCAATTGCTCGAAATCGCCATCCACGACGTGCGCAGGATCGACCGGTTGGTGACTGAGATTTCCGATGCGAGTCGCATCGATGCCGAAATGTCGCGCACCGAATTCGAACCGGTCGACCTTGCCCGGTTGCTGTGTACGATCTTCGAAAGTCGCGAGGCGCGCGACGAAAACGAGGGCCGCAGGCTCGAGATCTCAGGGGCGGACGACCCGGTCTGGGTGATGGGCGTTCCGGTACGGCTCGAACGTGTAATCGAAAACCTGCTCGACAATGCGGTATCCTTTTCGCCGCCCGAAGGCCGAATCTGGGCCGATATCTCGCGCAGTGACGACTGGGTCACGCTAGCGATCTGCGACGAGGGTCCGGGCATTCCCGAGGAGAAGCGCGAGAAGGTGTTCCAGCGCTTCCATTCCGATCGCCCCGAAGAGGAGGACTTCGGCAACCATTCGGGCCTCGGCCTGGCGATCGCACGCACAATTGCCGAGGCGCACGACGGGACGCTGGTGGCGACGACGCGCACCGATGGCGAGGACGGCGCGTGCCTCAGGCTCGGCCTTCCGGCCAAGCGATGAATCGCCCGGTCCTCGCCAATGTCACCGGAGTGGTGATCGATGGCCGGACGCTGTTGATCGAAGGATCGCCGGGGACGGGCAAATCCACGCTGGCATTGGCGCTGATCGATCGCGGGGCGACTCTGGTCGGCGACGACGCGGTTCGCATCGCGCGCGAGGGCGACGCGCTGGTCGCCTCGCCGCCACCCAATACCGCGGGCCTCATCGAAGTGCGCAATGTGGGCATCGTCGAGTTGCCGGTGGCCGAAGGTCCCGTCGGCCTGATCCTGGCGCTCGATCCAGCGGCGCCACGCTTTCCCGTCGCAAGCGCCTCGCGCGATATAGAGGGGGTGGTCATCCCGGTGCTGCCGTTCGCCCCCGGCGACGCGGTACAGGCCCTGCGGGCCGAACATGCATTGCGCCTGCATGGCCTACCCCTCCCCAAAGCGGACAAAAAGGCATAGGCAGCGCTCGATGGACGACGAATCGCTCCCCAGGCAAGACATCCTGCTGGTCACCGGCGTATCGGGCGCAGGCAAATCCACCGCACTTCAGGTCCTCGAGGATCTCGGCTGGGAGACGATCGACAATTTCCCCATCCGGTTGCTCAATCGACTGGTGGGCGGCAGCCCGGACAACTCCCGGCTCGCGATCGGCGTCGATTCGCGCACACGTGGCTTCGTGCCGGCCAAAATCATCGAACTGTTCAAGAAGTTCGACCGGCGCGACGACGTCAACGTGACCACGATGTTCATCGACTGCGGCAGCGGCGAACTGGAACGGCGGTACAATGAAACCCGTCGCCCGCATCCCATGGCGCGCGGCCGGCCTGCGCTTGAGGGAATCAAGGCCGAGCGCGAATTGCTCGAACCGCTGCGTCGCTGGGCGGATCTGGTGATCGACACCACCGATTACGCGACCAACCAGCTGCAGCAGGTCGTTCGCGAGCGTTTTGCCGAGGAGGCCGGACGCGAAATGACGGTAACCGTCTCCAGCTTCGGCTTTGCCCGGGGCATGCCGCCGCTGGCCGACCTGCTGTTCGACATGCGCTTTCTCGACAATCCGCATTGGGTCGAAGGCTTGCGCGAACTGACCGGCCTCGATGCACCTGTCGGCGAGCATATCTCCGCCGATCCCGCTTTCGCTCCCGCCTTCGACCGGATCGTCGATCTCCTGCGGGAGGTGATGCCGCGCTACGCTGCCCAGGGGCGCAGCTATCTCAATATCGCTTTCGGCTGTACCGGAGGAAGACATCGTTCGGTTTACAGCGCGGAACGCGCCGCGGAGGTCTTGCGCGAGGCGGGCTTTTCCCCCACGATCATCCACCGCAACCTCGGATCGCGCCCGGCCGACCCGCTCGAGCGCCGCTAGACCCGTGGGCAAGGAATGGTTAAGCGCCACGCAGGCACAATCTTCGGGCATCGTAAACGGAACTGAAGCTGCATGATCGGCATGATTCTCGTCACTCACGGCAGACTGGCCGAACACTTTATCGACGCAATGGAGCATGTCGTCGGTAAGCAGGACGGCGTTGCGACCATCTGCATCGGGCCCAATGACGATATGGAGCAGCGGCGCGCGGACATTGCCGATGCGATCAAGCAGGTGGACGAAGGCCAGGGCGCCATCATCCTGACCGACCTTTTCGGCGGCACCCCCTCCAACCTCGCCATCTCGCTGCTCGATACGGGTCATGTGGAAGTGATCGCGGGTATCAACCTGCCGATGCTCATCCGCCTTGCCGGTGCGCGAAAGAGCATGAATGTGGTCGATGCAGTCAATGCTGCACAGACGGCGGGACGCAATTACATCACGGTCGCCAGCGAGTTCCTGGGCCAGGACCTCGAAAGCGCGCGGAAAGCCTCTTGAGCGAGCTGCGCAAGAGTATCGAAGTGGTCAACCAGCGCGGGCTGCACGCGCGGGCGAGCGCGAAATTCGTCAATGCCGTTTCCGAATTGCCGAACGGCTGCACCGTTCGCGTGGCCAAGGGCGAGAACGAGGCCGCGGGCGGCTCGATCCTCGGCCTGATGATGCTGGGCGCGGCCAAGGGCGATACGATCGACCTGATCGTGGCGGGCGAAAACGCCGATACGGTGATGGCCGAGCTTTCCGCCATGGTCGAGGACGGCTTCGGAGAGCCGTGAGATGACCCGCGAACGCCGGGTCATAACCGGATTTTCCAATCCCACGGTCAAGGCCTTGCGCGCGCTGCGCGAGAAGAAACACCGCAAGGCTGCGGGCAAATTCCTCGTCGAGGGTCTGCGGCTGCTGACCGATGCGCGCGAATGCGGCCATGTGCCCGAAATGCTGGTCCTGGCCGACCGGCGCGATCCGCATCCGCTGCTGACAAGGCTGGAAGAGGCCGTCGAGGCGAACGGCGGCGAGATCATCGAAACCACGCCCGACATCCTCGCCAAGATTACCGGCAAGGACAATCCGCAGGCGGTGGCGGGCGTCTTCGCGGAATTCGACACGTCGCTCGCCGCGCTCGACCGGAGCAGCGCGGATATCTGGCTGGTCGCGCAGGCGCTGCGCGATCCGGGTAACCTCGGCACCATGCTGCGTACCGGCGACGCCATCGGCGCGGGCGGACTTATCCTGATCGACGACTGCGCGGATCCCTTCAGCGTGGAGGCGGTGCGCGCCAGCATGGGCGCACTGTTCACACAGAGAATCGCGCGCGCAAGGTGGGACGAGTTCGAGACTTGGCTACGTCGAGAGGAAGGGCAGCTCGTCGCAGCATCCCTGCGCGATGCGCAGCCCTATCGCGGCGCACCCTATGCCGCGCCCTGCTTCGTCATGGTCGGCAACGAAAGCCGCGGCCTGCCCGAGGCCTATGAAATGGCCTGCGACCTGCGCGTCACAATGCCGATGAAAGGCCGCGCGGACAGCCTCAATGCAGCCGTGGCGGCGGCGGTCTTGGGATATGAGGTGCTGCACGCACTGGACGGCTGAACGGCTCGTCCCGCCTCGCCTAGGCAGGCTCGCAGCTTCGACGCAGCCCGAGAATACGCTCCACCACGGCTTCCGCATCCATGGGCTTGGCCAGGATCGGCGCCGCAAGATCGCGCAGCGCCTCGCCCGCGCGGTCGAGATCGCCTGTATGAAGTACGAAAGGAACGTCGCGCTTGCGCAGTTCCTGCGCTACCGGTTCGCAGGTTTCGCCCTGACCGAGGTTCACGTCGAGCACCGCTCCATCGACGGCATGTCGATCCAACGCGGTGAAGGCCTCGCTGCACGATACCGCCACGACCGCTTGCACCCCGGAATCCTCGAAGGCGAATTGCAGGTCCATGGCGATGAAGGGCTCGTCTTCCAGTATGAGAATCGTCTTCATGACCTCAGCGCCAGCGAGATGCGTGCTCGCAGGCCGTCCCCCTCCCAAATTCGATCCAGCGTCCCGCGCGAAAAGGCCAGCAGTCGATCGGCAATGTCGAATCCGGTGCCGGTCGGCTCGGGCTTGGCGGTGATTGGCGGCCCGCCTTTCTCCTTCCAGTCGATGACCAGCGATTGCCGGCCATGCCGGTCTTCCTCGTGGTGCCACGATACGGTGACGGTGCCCTCGCGGTTGGAAAGCGCTCCGTATTTGGAGGCATTGGTGGCGAGCTCGTGCAGCGTCAAGCCGATGGCCGAGACCGCATTGGGTTCGGTCCTCGCACCATTGCCCTCGAAGACGATGCGGTCGCCTTCGGGATCATAGGGCGAGAGCACCGAGCGGATCGCCTGACCCACCTCGATCGTCCCGAAGGCCGCCTCGTCGAGTGTCGGCTCGTAGGCGCGACCGAGCGCCTGGATGCGTTCGTTGATTTTGCCCGAAACCGGGCGCGCATCCATCGCCCGCCCGGTGATGTTCACGATGCCGCCAATGACCGCGAATACATTCTTCAGACGGTGCGACACCTCGCGCGCCATGGCCTTGGCATGTCTTTCCTCGGCCCGGGCAAGGTGAATATCGGTCACGTCCCATTGGCTGCCGAAGAAATAGCGCAGCTCCCCCTCGTCATCGTAAATCGGACCGAGGTGTAGCGCATTCCAGAATGTGGAGCCGTCCTTGCGATAATTGAGCAGCTCGACGACCAGCACTTCCTCCGAGCGGATCGCCTCGCGAATCTTGGCAACCTGTTTCTGGCTGGTCTTCGGGCCCTGCAGGAACCGGCAATTGCGTCCGACGACTTCTTCCTGCCGGTAGCCGGTAAGCCGTTCGAATGCCTTGTTGCAGAAGATGATCGGGTCGTCTTCCAACCGCGGATCGGTCAGGCACACCGCCATGCGGGTCTGAGCCATCGCCTGCTCGAACAGCAGGCCGGACGCGCCGGAGAAATTGTCCGTCTCCGCACTGAAGGGCTTGGCCACATGTTGGGCCTGTTCGAACGTATCGCGCGTTCCATCGCCGTCACCGCGATGCATGAAGTGGTTTCCTGCTGCTACCTACTGCCAATGATTGTCATGCCGGTGCACGCAATCCGTCGAGGTAGAAACGCGGCTATCCCAGAGAAGGTCCCGGCCATTTTTTCCGCTTTTTATTCAGCGGCTTCGCGACCTTCCTTGCGAGCGTCCTCGATCTGCGCAGCATCTTCGGCGTTGTAGCGCGGGGTGGCTTCGACCAGCGGGACGTCGGGAATCTCGGTCTTGCCGATTTCGATGCCCTTCTCAGCCATACGCCGACCAGACGAAAGGACATTGCGCTCGAAGCTTCCGACAAACTTGTTGTAATTGTTAACCGCGGATTCGAGACCGCCACCAACACGCTTTAGGTGCTCGGACGCGGCACGCAGACGATCGTAAAGCTCGGCCCCCATCGCACCAATCGCGCGCGCTTCATCTGCCATTTTGTCCTGCCGCCAGACCTGCGCCACGGTGCGCGCGATGGCGACGAGATTGGTCGGGGTCGCCAGCAGCACCTTGTTGCGGAAGGCGAAATCCCACAATTTGGGATCGTGTTCGAGCGCGGCGGCGACGAAATGCTCGCCCGGCACGAACATCACCACATAGTCGGGCGTGTCGTCGAACTGGCTCTGGTAGCTCTTCGAACCGAGCGTCTGGACATGAGTGCGCATCGATTTCGCGTGCAGGTCGAGATGGCGCACGCGCTCGCCCTCGTCATCGGCCTCGAAGGCGGCCTGATAGGCGTTCAATGACACCTTGGCGTCGATCACGAGGCGTTTCTGCCCCGGCACATGGACCACCGCATCGGGACGCAGGCGGCCTTCCTCGGTATCGATCGCGTGTTCGAGATTGAAATCGGTGTGCTCTGACAATCCGCATTGCTCGAGCACGTTCTGCAACGCCCGTTCGCCCCACCGCCCGCGTGCCTTGGGGGCATTGGTCAAGCTGTTGCCGAGCCGCTGTGCTTCGCGCCGGACCTCTTCCTGCCCCCGCTGCATCTCGGTGATCTGCTGGTAGAGCCGCCCGAAGGCATCGGTGCGTTTCTCTTCGAGCGCGGCGACCTGCTTCTCATAGGCTTCGAGCCGCTTGCCGACCGGATCGAGCAGCGCCTTGAGCTTCTCCTCGCTGGCCTTTTCCGAATGGCCGAGCCGTTCGTTGGCGCGTTCGAGAAAGGCCTCCTGCGCCTTGGTCAGCACCGCCGAGCCCGTGTTTTGGAATTCCTTAAGCAGCTCCTCGCGCGCTTCGATCAGCAGGCGTTTCTGCTCGTCGAAATTGGCGGTCTTTTCCTTGAGCGTGGCGAGTTCTGCGGTGAGCGCACCATTGCTGCGGCGCAGTTCGTCCAGCGCCGCTTCATGGGTCTTGCGCGTCTCGCGCAACTCCGCATCGAGCGCATCGGCGCGGTCGGCGCGCACGCTGGCATTCTCGAGCTCGACGATCGCCTGGCGGAACTTCTCGTCGAGCTCCTTGGCACGCACCTCGCTCTCGCCGTGCCGCGCCTGCCAGTGGGCAACCGGACGCGAACCGACAAACCAGCCGGCCAGCCCCCCCACAAGGAGGCCGCCGAACAATGCGATGAGAACGAAAATCATGGGATCCATTCGCGCACTCTATGCGGAACGGACGGGGAACGCCAGATGCACTCCACTACATTCAACACCTACGTCGCCCCTGCGCAGGCAGGGGCCCAACTGACGTCGCGAATGGAAGCTAACTTAGCTGGATCCCCGCCTTCGCGGGGATGACGCAAGGAGTTGGGAGGTGTGAGTGTCTACGCCGCTTCGCGCAGCTTTTTGAGCTTCTTCAGCGCCATATTGCGCTTGAGGCGCGAGAGGTGGTCGATGAAGAGGATGCCTTCGAGGTGGTCCATCTCGTGCTGGAGGCAGGTGGCCATCAGCCCGTCGAGGTCTTCCTCGTGGGTCTCGCCCTCGAGATCCTGGTAGCGCACGCGGCAGGTCGCCGGGCGATCGACATCGGCAAAGATGTCGGGGACCGAGAGGCAGCCTTCCTGATACGTCGCCAATTCTTCCGCCGGATCGAGAATTTCCGGATTGATGAAGACGCGCGGTTCCTTCTTCACCGGATAGTGGACGTGCTCGTGGCCGTCGTGATTGCACGGTTCGGGCTCGGCGTCGGTATCCTCGGGCTGGAGGTCGATCACCAGCACGCGCTTGGGCACGCCGACCTGAATCGCGGCAAGGCCGATGCCGGGCGCGGCATACATGGTTTCGAACATGTCGGAGACGAGGGTGTTCAATTCGTCCCCGAATTCGTCGGGTTCGACCTTCGTCGACACGGTCTTGAGCCGGGGGTCCGGCACTTCAAGGATTTCACGGATAGCCATGGGGCCCAGATAGGCGTGGACGCCTTAGAGTTCAACGTAATTGGCGTATCTACCTTACTCCACTGCACCACTCATAATGGGCACGAAAATGCGCCGCTGAAGGATGCTTTACTTCCCTAAGAAGCCGGAAGCCCTCGTGTTCGTAAAAGTTTCTGGCTCGCCGATTGCGACTGTCCGTCCACAAGGCGATGCGATCCGGCATCAGCTCTTTCGCCAATTGAAGTAACGCAGTCCCGATCCCTTCACGTTGCCGCTCGGGAGCGACGAATATCTGCGCAAGCACATTTGCCCCTACATCGCAGGCAAGAAACGCGATAATCCGGTTGTCTGCTCGCACAACGCGTAAATCCCATCTATCGGGCCAGTGTTCGCGCAGCTTGGCTAAGAGATCGGTCTCGCTGTCCTCCTTCTCGTAACGGATACCGGTTGACGTGATGCTAGCCCGCCACATTCTCGCGATGGAGGGCAGATACTCTTCCTTTGTGAGTTCGACGTTCACCGGCATCAACCCACCGGCCTTCTTGCCCGCAACGCCTGCGCGAGCGTGCCCTCGTCCAGGTAATCCAGCTCGCCGCCAACCGGCAGGCCATGGGCGAGCTGCGTGATCCGCACCGGGTGCTCCTCGAGCCGCTCGGCGAGGTAGTGCGCGGTGGTCTGGCCTTCGAGCGTCGCGTTCATCGCGAGGACGATCTCGTCCACTCCGCCTTCTTCCACCCGCGCCATCAGCGATGCGATATTGAGATCCTCCGGCCGCACACCGTCGAGCGCGGACAGCTTGCCGCCGAGCACGTGATACTTGCCGGTGAACAGCTTCGCCCGGTCGAGCGCCCACAGGTCGGCCACGTCCTCGACCACGCAAAGCGATTTGGTGTCGCGGCGCGGATCGGCGCAGATGCCGCAGGGGTTGGTGGTGTCGACATTGCCGCAGGTGTCGCATTCGACCAGCGCCTCGCCCACCGTCGCTAGCGCCTCGAGCAGCGCGGGCAGCGCGCTTTCGCGGCGTTTGACCAGCCACAGCACCGCGCGTCGCGCCGAACGCGGGCCGAGGCCGGGCAGGCGGGCGAGCGCTGCTGCGAGGGTTTCTATTTCCTGTGAAGCCAAGCGCCTTCTTCCCTTTTCCGTTCGCCCCGAGCTTGTCGAAGGGCCGCACTTCTCTTTAAAGGCAGCGCTAGAAGAAAGGGCAGGGCTTCGACAAGCTCAGCCCGAACGGATTGAATTTCAAGGACCGATTTGTGCGCATTATCTTCATGGGTTCGCCCGATTTCGCGGTGCCGACGCTGCAGGCGCTGGTCGACGCGGCGCATGAGGTGGTGTGCGTCTATACCCAGCCGCCGCGCCCCGGCGGGCGACGCGGCAAGGAGCTGACGAAGACGCCGGTGCACCAGCGCGCGAGCGACCTCGGCATCGAGGTGCGGCATCCCAAATCGCTCAAGTCGGCCGAGGAGCAGGAGGCGTTCGCGGCGCTCGACGCCGATGTGGCGGTGGTTGCCGCCTATGGCCTCATCCTTCCGCAGGCGATCCTCGATGCGCCGAAGCACGGCTGCCTCAACGTCCACGCCTCGATCCTGCCGCACTGGCGCGGCGCGGCGCCGATCCATCGCGCGGTGATGGCGGGCGATCCGGTGACCGGCATCACGATCATGCAGATGGAAGCGGGGCTCGACACCGGCCCCATGCTCGCCACCGCGCGCACCCCGATCGAGAACAAGACCACCGGCGAGCTGACCGAGGAACTGGCCGAAATAGGCGCCCAGCTGATGGTCGGCACGCTGATCGATTTCGGCGTGCTTCATCCGATGGAGCAGGACGACGCCGAGGCGACCTATGCCGCCAAGATCGACAAGAGCGAGGCACGGATCGACTGGGACCGTCCGGCACAGGAGGTCGTGCGCCATATCCACGGCCTCTCGCCCTTCCCTGGCGCATGGTTCGAGCTTGGCGGCACCCGCGTGAAACTGCTGCGCGCGGAAATGGTCGAAGGCGCGGGCAATCCGGGCGAAGTGCTCGACGACCGGCTGGCGATCGCCTGCAACGAGGGCGCGATCCGTCCGCTGGAACTGCAGCGCGCGGGCAAGCCCAAGATGGATCTCGCCACCTTCCTGCGCGGCAATGCGGTCACGCAAGGAACTATCCTCTCGTGACCGCCACCATGTTTCGTCACCCCCGCGAAGGCGGGGGTCCAGACAAGCCCTCGCGAGCCACGACCGTCGGCTGGATTCCCGCCTTCGCGGGAATGACGGGTGGGGGAGCTGATCTCCCTCGATGACCCGCTTCGCTCTCACACTCGAATTCGACGGCACGCCATTCTACGGCCTCCAGCGCCAGAAGGACGGGCCGAGCGTGCAACAGGCGGTCGAGGAAGCCGCCTTCCGCGTGCTGGGCGAGGAGGTGCGCCTGCACAGCGCGGGGCGCACCGATACGGGCGTCCACGCACTCGCCATGCGCAGCCATTTCGACATCGAGAAGGTCATCAAGCCGTTCCGGCTGATGGAGGCGCTCAACGCGCACCTCCGACCCGATCCGATTGCCGTCACGCATTGCGAGACGGTGGCCGACGACTGGCACGCGCGCTTTTCCTGCACGGGTCGCGCCTATGTCTATCGCATCGCCAATCGCCGCGCGCCGCTGACACTGGAGAAAAACCGGCTGTGGCAGGTGCCGCAGGAGCTCGATCACGAAGCCATGCACCGCGCGGCGCAGGCGCTGGTCGGTCTTCACGATTTCACCACCTTCCGCTCGGTCCATTGCCAGTCGGACAGCCCGTTGAAGACGCTCGACCGGCTCGATGTCGAACGCGAGGGCGACGAGGTACGCATCCATGCCGAGGCGCGCAGCTTCCTGCATCACCAGGTCCGCAGCATGGTCGGCTGCCTCGCGCTGGTCGGCATGGGCCGATGGCGCGAGGAGCAGGTGGCCAAGGCGCTGGACGCGCGCGACCGGCAGGCGTTAGGCCTGAACGCGCCGCCCGAGGGGTTGTATTTTGTAGGCGCGACCTATCCCGCGCGCGATGGAGACGACTGATGGCGAAATGGTATGCGATTCCCAAAACCTTGCGGATGACCGAACGCGAATATGAGGCCAATATCCGCGGCCTGAACATCCTGTTCGGTGCTGTGCTGGGATTCGTCCTCGCCGATGCGAGCGATCTGCCGCCCTGGGATTTCGCCCTCGTCCTGTTCATAAGTGCCAGCATCGTGATCAGTATTCTCTACCTCGCCCACAGCCAGTATAGATTGTTCTACACCCTGCTCACGATCGCGGTGATCGCCGTGATGCCGATCGTGATGTTCGACCATTTCGGCCTTGCGCCTATCCCGCAGCTCCAGCCTACACTCGCCGTGTGGGCTGCGATGGTTATGTTCGTGGAACTCGTCCCACGCGAACCGCACTCCCTGAACGACAAGGAACCGACCCAATGACCACCAATGGCAGACAATTGTTCACCACCCTCGACCCCGACGGTACGCTGACCGTCGAGATCGCGCAAAGCGAGTTTCCCGATCCCACGGGCAACCAGGTGCTGGTCAAGATGGAAGCTGCGCCGATCAACCCTTCGGACCTCGCGATCCTGACCGGCGCGGCCGATTTCGAGAATGCGGAATATTCGCCCGGCAAGGTCGTCGCCAAGATGCCCGAGCCTTTCAACAGCGGCCAGAAGGCCCGCCACGGCCAGCGCCTGCCTGCGGGCAACGAAGGCGCGGGTACCGTCGTCGCCACGGGTGACAGCGACATGGCCAAGGCGCTGAAGGGCCAGCGCGTCGCCTGCGTGCCGGGCAGCGCCTATGCCGAATACGCGATTGCCGACGCCGCCATGTGCCTGCCCCTGGGCGATCACAGCGCCGAGGCCGGTGCATCGAGCTTCGTCAATCCGATGACCGCGCTGGGCTTTGCCGAAAACGCCAAGATGGACGGCCAGAAGGCGATCCTGCACACGGTCGGCGCCTCGAACCTGGGGCAGATGCTGGTCAGGATCTGCCAGGAAGACGGTCTCGCGCTGGTCAATATCGTGCGCAAGCAGGAGCATGTCGACCTGCTGAAGGGCCTCGGCGCCGAGCACGTGGTCAATTCCTCCGACGACAGCTTCTTCGCCGACCTCAAAGCCATGATCGACGAAACCCACGCCTTCTACGGCTTCGACCCGATCGGCGGCGGGCAGATGGTCGACACTTGCTTCAAGGCGATGGAGCAGGTCGCGGTATCGAAGATGACCGAATATTCACGCTATGGTTCGAACCAGGCGAAGCGCATGTTCATCTATGGCCGTCTCGACTTTTCGCCGACTACGCTGACGCCGAGCTACGGCTTCGGCTGGACGCTGTCGGGCTGGCTGCTGACCCCGTTCCTGCAGCATGCAGGCATGGAAACCGTGATGCGGATGCGCAAGCGCGTGCTCGACAACCTCACCACGACATTCGCCAGCAGCTACAAGACCAAGGTCGACCTCGAAGGCATGCTGACCAAGGAGGCGATCCTCGACTATCGCCAGATGAAGACCGGCGAGAAATATCTGGTTGTGCCGAACGCCTGAGCCCATGAGCCCCAGCGAAGGCTGGGGCCTCCTTCGGCCTCGCGCTTGGTTTAGCGAGGTCCCAGCCTTTGCTGGGACACAGCTGCCTACCGCCCGTCGAAGGCACGCTGGATGGCGGCGGGATCGCTTGTCCCGCCCGCCAGCAGTAATTGCAGCAGGATACGCGCCTTTTGCGGGTTGAGCGCGCGCGCGGCGACGAAGCCGTTTGCATCGTCCTCCGGCTCGCGATCGACGAGACCCTCGTCGGCGCGGCTCGCGCGTACCACCGGCACACCGCGCGCCGCCAGCCGCACCAGTTCCTGCCGCGCGTTTTCGGGCATATTGCCCTCGCCCACCCCGGCGAGGACGACCCCGCGCGTGCCCTCGGCCACCTGCCGCGCCACACCCGCACCGTCGAGCCCGGCATGGGCATAGACGATAACCACTTCGGGCAGCGTCTCGGGCCAGCCGAACGCCGCTTCGGTCCCGCTGCGCCAGGGCGCGCCGAACCATTCGAGCGAGGCGGGCGTCACCAGTCCGACCGATTCGCGCGGGAAGCCGCGAAACGCTTCGGTCCCACGCGTGCGCACCTTGTAGACGTCGCGCGCGGCGAACACGCGGTCGCCCATCACCACCAGCACCCCGCGCCCGGCGGCTTGCGCATCGCTCGCCACGCGCACGGCATTGGCGAAGTTCCTCAGCCCGTCATAACCGACCGCATCGGCGGGCCGCATCGCGCCGACCACCACCACCGGCTTGGTCGCCGGCAGCGTCAGGTCGAGCAGGAAGGCGGTTTCTTCCAGCGTGTCGGTGCCGTGGGTGACGATTACGCCATGGCAGTCTTCGTCGTTCAAGGCGGCCAGCGCCGCGGCATGCAGCGGGTGCCAGACCGCGGGGCCGATATCCGCCGAATCGATATTGGCGATCTGCGTGCCCGAAAGCTCCGCCTCCAGCCCCAACCCGCCGACGCGTTCGAGATACTCCTCGATCCCGATCTCGCCCGCACGATAGTCATGCGCGATGGCGGAGCCGGCGATCCCGGCGATCGTGCCACCGGTGGCGAGGACGGTGAGTTTGGTCGTCATGGCTGCGCCGCCTAGCCGCGCCCGTGCAATCTCGGCAATTGATTTTGAAGATTTGGACGCTATGTGCAGCACACCGCCGACTTGGCGGTTCCCGTGGTAGGGGCGATTAGCTCAGTTGGTAGAGCATCTCGTTTACACCGAGAGGGTCGGCAGTTCGAGCCTGTCATCGCCCACCACTTCCCGCAGATACGCCGAGAACTACTCCGCGATTGCCGCATCGATAGCGGCGCGGGCTTCCTCGCTCGACCAGTCGTAATCGCCCTGCACGCGCCAGACCTCCTGCCCGATCGCGTCGTAGAGCACGGTCGTCGGCATCACTCCGCCGCCTATGGCGAAGCCGAGTTCGTTCTGCGGGTCCATCCATGGCTCGAGCATGGCGTAGCCAGCCTGCGCAAAGAAGGGTTCGACCTTCTCGGCGCCCTGCATGTCCTGGCTGATCGTCAGGACACGCAGGCGCCCCTCGTAATCACCCGCCAGATCGTCGAGCAGCGGCATTTCCTTCACGCAAGGGGCGCACCAGGTGGCCCAGAGATTGACCAACACCGGCGTGCCCTGCAGCGCGCCGAGATTGAGCACGCGCCCCTGCGGATCGGTGACATTGGCCGCGGGCATCAGTGCGCCCGCCTCGCTCGCATCGATCCGGCCGGTTGGCGCGGGTGAAGCGCTGCTTTCTTGCGCCGCATCGGACGCGCCCCTATCGCAGCCCGCGACAGTAAGACCGAGGATGATGGCGAGCGTGAACGACAGGCGGGACACGAAAGGCTCCAATGCGATGTGGGGCGGCAGGTTCGCCGAGGGACCTAGCGCTATCATGCGCGAAATCAACGCCTCGATCCCCTTCGACAAAGCGCTGTGGCGCGAGGATATCGCGGGCAGCCGCGCGCATGTCGCCATGCTGGCGAAGAAGGGCATCGTCAGCGCGACCGATGCCAAGGCGATCGACGAGGGCCTGCAGCAGGTCGCGGTCGAATACGAACGCGACGGCGTGCCCGAGGACTGGGACCTCG
Organism: Erythrobacter sp. AP23; assembly: GCF_001542855.1. Taxonomy (GTDB): domain Bacteria; phylum Pseudomonadota; class Alphaproteobacteria; order Sphingomonadales; family Sphingomonadaceae; genus Qipengyuania. The sequence goes on from NZ_LNBY01000012.1 coordinate 144,789, forward strand.
AGGACATCCACATGACCGTGGAAGCGCGGCTGACCGAAATCGTCGGCCCCGCCGCCGGGCGATTGCACACCGCACGCAGCCGCAACGATCAGGTCGCGACCGATTTCCGCATGTGGGTGCGCAGTACGATGCAGCGCGCGATCGCCGGGATCGATGCGGTTCTGGGCGCGCTGGTCGCGCGCGCCGAGGAGCATGCCGACAGCATCATGCCCGGTTTCACGCACCTGCAGACCGCGCAGCCGGTGACGCTCGGCCATCACCTGCTGGCCTATTTCGAGATGCTGATGCGCGATCGCTCGCGCTTTGCCGATGCGCTGACCCGGCTGGACGAGTGCCCGCTGGGTTCGGCGGCGCTGGCCGGGACCGGATTTGATCTCGACCGCGAGATGACTGCCGAGGCGCTCGGCTTCGCAAGGCCCACGCGCAACAGCCTCGATGCCGTATCCGACCGCGATTTCGCGCTCGATTACCTGATGGCGGCGAGCCAGTGCTCGCTGCACCTCAGCCGCCTGGCGGAAGAGTTCATCATCTGGGCAAGCCAGCCCTTCGGATTCGTCGAATTGCCCGACACTCTGTCGACCGGCAGCAGCATCATGCCGCAAAAGCGCAATCCCGACGCTGCCGAACTGGTGCGCGGGCACGCGGGCCGGGTGATCGGCTGCGCGACCAGCCTGATGGTCACGATGAAGGGCTTGCCGCTCGCCTATTCGAAGGACATGCAGGACGACAAGCCGCCGGTGTTCGAGGCCGCGGGCCTGCTCGATCTCAGCCTCGCGGCGATGGCGGGCATGGTCGCCGACAGCGGGTTCGACACGGCGCGGATGCGCCAGGCCGCCGAGGCGGGCCATGCCACCGCGACCGATCTGGCCGACTGGCTGGTGCGGCAGGCGGATATCCCTTTCCGCGAGGCGCACCATATCACCGGCGCGGCGGTAAAGCTGGCCGAGGATAAGCGCGTCGCGCTCGACGGGCTGACGATCGAGGACCTCAAGGGGATCGACGAACGGATCGACGAGCGCGTGTTCGATGCGCTGTCGGTCGACGCATCGGTCGCCGCGCGCGCATCCTATGGCGGGACCGCACCGGTTCGCGTAAGGGAGCAGGTGGCCGCGGCGAAACAGCGTCTCGGCATGGAGGATTGATGCGTCTACCGATCGCCCTGATCGCCCTGGCGACGCTCGCGGCATGCGGGCAGAAGATCCGGCTCGAACCGGTCGAGGGGACCACGCTGCCGCCTGCGCCCTATGGCGCCGAAGTGCTGCCCAATGCGGACGACCTTCTGGCGCTCGAGCCTAACGCCGCGCCCGACCGCAATGTCGAATTGCGCACAAGGTCCGAGGAACGCGAGGACGATCCTTTCGACCTGCCGCCCGAGTAGTTTCAAACCGGCAAGCAAGGCTTGCTCGACATCGGCCATGCCATTGGGCACAGGCGGCGCCCATGGACCATTTCCAGCTTAAAGACGGCGTGCTGCACGCCGAGGACGTGCCCCTGGTGCGCATTGCCGAAGAAGTCGGCACGCCCGTCTACGTCTATTCGCGCGCTACGCTGGAGCGGCATGCGCGCGTGTTTCGCGAGGCTTTGTCGGGCCTGGACAACCCGCACATCGCCTTTGCGGTCAAGGCCAATCCCAATCTCGCCGTGCTCAAGATCCTCGCCAACGAAGGCTATGGCGCGGACGTGGTTTCGGGCGGGGAACTGACCCGCGCGCTCAAGGCGGGCATGAAGCCGGAGGACATCGTCTTTTCGGGCGTGGGCAAGACCCATGCGGAACTACGGCAGGGGCTCGAGGCGGGCATCGGCCAGTTCAATATCGAGAGCGAGGAAGAGGGTTACGAACTGGCCGCCATCGCCGCGCGATACGGCAGGCGCGCGGCCTGCGCGCTGCGGGTCAATCCTGATGTCGATGCGCGCACGCACGAAAAGATTTCGACCGGCAAGCGCGAGAACAAGTTCGGCGTACCGCTCGACCGCGCGACCGAGATCTACGCGCGGCTGGCGCGCGAAGAGGCGCTCGATATGCGCGGGATCGCGGTGCATATCGGGAGCCAGCTCTCGACGCTCGAACCGCTGGAGACCGCGTTCGCGAAACTCGGCAAGCTGATCGCCGAATTGCGCGCGGAAGGCTGCAGCGTTACCCATGCCGATCTCGGCGGCGGGCTCGGCGTGCCCTACAAGGCAGGCGAAGAGCTGCCCTCCCCGGCCGAATATGGCGCCATGGTCGCGCGCGTGACCGCGGGCTGGGACGTGCGGCTGATGTTCGAGCCGGGCCGCGTGATCGCGGGTAATGCTGGCGTGTTGCTGACCCGCGTGATCCGCGCCAAGCGCAGCGGCAACGGCCCGCCCTTCGTGGTGGTCGATGCGGCGATGAACGACCTCGCGCGCCCCGCCATGTACGGCGCCTGGCACGATTTCGAGGCGGTCGAACCCACAGGCGCGACGATGACCGCGCATATCGTCGGTCCGATCTGCGAAACCGGCGATACCTTCGCGATGGATCGCGACTGCGACGCGCTGGTGGCGGGCGACCTCGCCGTGTTCCGCACCGCCGGAGCCTATGGCGCGACGATGGCCTCATCCTACAATTCGCGCGGATTCGTGGCGGAAACGCTGGTCGATGGCGACCGCTATGCCGTGGTCGCCGACCGGATCGCGGCGAGCGCGATCATGGATGCCGAACGCGTGCCCGCATGGCTCGCCTGATGGATCCCCGCTATGCATAGCCTGCCGCTCTTCCACCGGATCGGCGGCCAGCGTGTGGTCGTGGTCGGGACGGGCGACATGGCGGCGGCCAAGGCCCGGCTGGTCGAACGCGCGGGCGGCGTGCCCTGTGCCGAAACCGAAGCGCATCATGCAAAGCTCGCCTTCGTCGCGCTGGAGGACGAACGCGCGGCCGAGGCCGCGGCCTTGCGGCTCAAGCGCGCCGGTCTGCTGGTCAATGTCGCCGACCGGCCCGACCTGTGCGACTTTACCCTGCCCAGCGTGCTCGACCGCGAACCGGTGCTGGTCGCGGTGAGCACGGGGGGCGCTTCGGCGGGGCTGGCCAAGCATCTGCGATTGCGGCTGGAGGCGATCCTGCCGCAATCGCTCGGCGCGCTTGCCCAGGCGCTCGGCACGGCGCGCGACGCGATCCGCGCGCGCTATCCCGATGGCGATGCGCGCCGACGGGCGATCGATGCCGCGCTGCAGGAAGGCGGCCGGCTCGATCCCTTCGATCCGCAAGGGGACGATGCGGTCGAGCAATGGCTCGCAGGCCGGGCCGAGGCGAACCCGCAGGAGGTGCTCGACTTCACGCTGGCGAGCGACGATCCGGAAGACCTGACGCTGCGCCAGGCGCGCGCGCTGGGAATGGCCGACACCGTGCTGCACGATCCGCACGTGCCCGAAGCGCTGCTCGTCCGCGCCCGCGCCGATGCCGTGCGCCAGGCGCTGCCCGCCGACCCGCCAGAAGACGGGCTGACCGTGATCCTGCGGCTGGGCTAGACCACCGCCAGATCGCCCACGCCGGCCTCGGCGAAATAGCGGGCCATGGCATCGGCGGTGCTGTCGGCCAGCGCGATATAGGCGCGGCGGCGATCGTGCGGGTCGGACACCCGCACCAGCAGATCGGCATCGACCATCTGGCCGATCCAGCGCAGCGCGGTGGTGGCGGGAACGCCCGCGGCAATGCACAGCGAGGTCACGCTGACCTGCTGGCGCTCGGCGCGCGCCGCCGCGAGATCGAGCAGAATGTCCCAGGCGGGATCGGCGAAGAGTTCGCCATCGAAATAGCGGGCGCGCAGCTGGCGCGCCTTTATCAATCGGCGGATGACTGCGGCATCGGGCAGACGCGGCCGACCCTCGCCCTCGCGCGCCACGACATAATCCTGCCCCTGTTCGCGCCAGGCGGTGGCGGGGGATTCGAAACGGAACGCGCCGCCACCTTCGCGCTGGCCGGGCGAGAGCCGCTCGAGCCGCTCGGCAATGCGGCCGACCTGTTCGGTCAGGCGGAGCAGCATCAACCGATCTTCCTCGCCCATTTCGCGCAGCCGCAGATTGGGAATCCGCGCCAAGACGCGACCGATAGCGATCACCCGTTCGGCCCGCGCCGGATCGACGAGGATTTGCGGAGCCGACATCGAGAAACAGCCGAACACGTCGTCGAGCGCGCCCATCGTGGTCGACACCACGAGCTGCGCCCCGGCCTTGCCCCCGCGCATGTCCAGCCGCGCGAGCAGCGCCAGCGCATCCGCGCTCGCCTGCGCGCAATCGACCAGCACCAGATCGCCCAGAGCGGCGAGCGGCCCCTGCGCATATTCTTCAAGGCTGCAGCAATCGAGGATGCGGAACCCGGCCGCCAGCGCATCCTCGCGCATTTCGGCGCGAACGTGATCGCGATCGGCCAGCACCGTGACCGAGAGCTGGCACCCGGCGGCATCGCACACCGGCTCGTAGTTGAAATTCGCCTGCATCGACTCGCACTCCTGCTTGAAGATCGAGAACACAGTGAGAACAAATGTGGATCACGTCAAGAAGTTGGGCAAAAATCGGCATCGCGATTGAACCATTTGAGCCCCTGCTGCGACTATCGAAACATGACGGGCCGGATCGCCAAATCACCGCCAGCGGGACGGCTCTACGACGAGTTGCTCGTCACGCTGGTGCAGGCGGGCGACCGGCGTGCGGGTGAGAGACTCGCGGCCCGCTGGCAGCCCCGGCTCGCCCGTACCGCGCGGAGGCTGCTCGGCGATGACGAGGCGGCGCTGGGTGTGGTGCAGGAGGCCTGGTTGTCGATCCTGCGCGGGATCGGGTCCCTGCGCGATCCCAGCCGGTTCGCGCCATGGGCCTTCGGCATCCTGCGGCGGCGCTGTGCGGATCATATCCGCAAGGCCCAGTCCGCCCGGCGCCACAGCGGCGAATGCACGCAGGAGCCCATCGTCGCGGCCATGGCGGACGAAGCGCTCGCCATTCGCGAGGCCTTCGCCGCGCTGCCGGCAGACCAGCGGCTCGCCGCGCAACTCTTCTTCGTCGAGGGGCTCACCCTCGCGGAAATCGCCGAGGTGCAGGAGGTGCCCGTGGGCACCGCCAAGACGCGCCTCTTTCACGCCCGCCGCAAGTTGAAGGCGGCCCTGATTGGAGACGACACATGACCGATATCGACGACCGGATTCGCGGCGCGCTCGACGCGGACGACAAGGCCTTCTTGGCGAGCCTCGACGAAGGACGCGGATTATTCAGTCAGATGGGCGATGTGCTCGCCGGGCCGCTGGGCGGTTGGTCCAAGCTGATTTTCGCCGTCGCCTTCGTACTCGGCATTACACTTCTCTATCTCGCGTGGCGGTTTTTCACCGCAACCAGTTTCGAAGATGCTGTGTGGTGGGGAATGGTAACTCTTGCGGCCCTGCTGATGCAGGGCTTCATCAAGGAGTGGTTCTATGCGCGGATGAACCTGCTGAGCATGCTGCGCGAAGTGAAGCGCCTGCAATTGCAGGTCGCCATGCTGTCGGAGGAACGCGGTTAGGGCCGGATTTCGATCGGCGTGCCGTCGGGCACGAGGCTCCACAGCTCGGCAATCTCGGCATTGGACAGGGCGATGCAGCCATCGGTCCAGTCGCCCGGCACGCGCGCATCGAAGGGCAAGCCGTTGGGCTGGCCGTGGATGAAGATCAGCCCACCCGGAGAACGGCCCCTGGAACGCGCATGGGCCCGGTCCTGCGCATTGGGATAGTCGATATGCAGGCTGAGGTAATAGCTCGACTGCTCATTGCCATAGGAGATCGTGTAGCGCCCCTCGGGCGTGCGCTCGTCGCCCTGGAAACGTTTGTGACCAACCGGCTGGTCGCCATATTGCAGACCCGAATAGCTGCGGATCACGCGCCCGTTCTGGTAGACCCACAGCTTGCGCTCCGACTTGTCGACGAGGACGAAATCGGCCCGTTCGCCCGCGCGTGCCTGCTGCGCATGCGCGGGCGATGCGGGGATCGCCGCGGCGCCAAGAGCAATTGCTGACAGAAAGGCGAGGCTGCGCATGATGGCATGCACTTTACCGCGCAATCCTCATTAATCCATGAACGGATCGCGCATCAGGATCGTATCGTCGCGCTCGGGGCTGGTCGAAACCAACGCCACCGGCGTTTCGATCAGTTCCTGCACGCGTTGGATATATTTGACCGCATTTGCGGGAAGATCGGCGAAACTCCGCGCGCCTGCCGTACTTTCCTTCCAGCCTTCCATCGTTTCGTAGATCGGCTCCACCGCGGCCTGGTCGGCTGCATGGCTGGGGAAGTAGTCGTAGACGTTGTTGCGCAGGCGATAGCCGGTGCAGATCTTAACCTCGTCCAGGCCGTCGAGCACGTCGATCTTGGTCAGCGCAATGCCGGTGACGCCGCTGATCGCACAGGTCTGGCGCACCAGCACGGCATCGAACCAGCCCACGCGACGCTGGCGACCGGTTACCGTGCCGAATTCATGGCCGCGCTCGCCTATGCCTTTGCCGATGTCGTCGTCGAGCTCGGTCGGGAACGGGCCGCTGCCCACACGCGTGGTGTAGGCCTTGACGATGCCGAGCACGAAACCCGTGCTGTTGGGGCCGAGCCCGCTGCCCGCAGCCGCGGTGCCGCTGACGGTGTTGGAGCTGGTGACGAAGGGATAGGTGCCGTGATCGATATCGAGCAGCACGCCCTGCGCGCCTTCGAACAGGATTTTGGCACCCGCCTTGCGGACCTTCTTGAGCCGCTTCCACACCGGCTGCGCATATCTGAGCACGAAGGGCGCGATTTCGCGCAATTCGGCTAGCAGCGCTTCGCGGTCGATCGGGTCCTGATCGAACCCGGCACGGAGCGCATCGTGATGCGCGCAGAGTCGGTCGAGCTGCGGTTCGAGATGGTCGAGATGCGCAAGATCGCACACACGGATCGCGCGGCGACCGACCTTGTCTTCATAGGCCGGGCCAATCCCGCGCCCGGTGGTGCCGATCTTGCCCTTGCCCGCGGCGGTCTCGCGCAAGCCATCGAGGTCGCGGTGGAGCGGCAGGATCAGCGGGCAATTGTCGGCAATGGCGAGATTATCGTCGGTGATGGCGACGCCCTGCCCTTCGAGCTTCTCGACCTCGGCCTTCAGCGCCCAGGGATCGAGCACCACGCCATTGCCGATCACGCTCAGCGTGCCCGAGACGATGCCGCTCGGCAGCAGCGAGAGTTTGTAGGTCGTACCGTCGATCACCAGCGTGTGGCCGGCATTGTGCCCGCCCTGGAAGCGCACGACTGCATCCGCACGGCTGGCCAGCCAGTCGACGATCTTGCCCTTGCCTTCATCGCCCCACTGGGCACCGATTACGGTTACATTTGCCATGAGTACGCCTTTTCCCCTGCCCGGGGATCCACGAGGTCCTTCGACAGGACTCGACCAAGGGATGGATTGGAGAAGCGGACAGCCGCTTCAAATGCGGTGCGCGGGTTAGGGGGCGCGAGGTGGCACGTCAAGCGGCATGCGCAAGCACTCGTATGCGCTGACGAGAACGATCAGGCGGCGCGCGGGATGGCACAGGCCGATGCATAGCCCAGACCGCGCTTGATCGCGGGGAACAGCCTGCCGCTGGCCGCTCCCAATGCCAGTTCGGTGCGGACCTTTCGCCCAAAAAGCGCCTCGATCCGCTCGCCGAGCTCCGCCGCAACGGCGACATCGCCCGAAGACACGGCCGTGCCGAAATCATAGGCCAGCGCATCCTCGTCGCAATCCGGCCGTCCTATCAGCGCATTCTGGATGCGGTCGGGATCGAGACCGTCGGCCAAAGCGAACTGGCGGACGATCTCGACACAGGGACCGCAATCCTCCGCGCGGGTCGAGCCCAGCCGGGCCATGTGCAACAGGGCGGCAGGTGCGTGATGGCGGTGGCCGGACAGCAACATGGCGTGCTGGAACTTCTCGGTCGCGAAGCCCCCTGCCCGGTCGAGATCGTCGAGATAGGGCTCGGACTTGCCGGCGACCTTGCGCATGATGGAGAGGAACAAGGGTTTCGGCAAAGGGACAGGCGAAATGCGCTGCCGGGCCATCTGCACTCCTACGGCCAGCAGGACCAGTACCGGAGGACCGAGCACGCCGGGCGCATCCGCCCAGAAGACGTCGGGGGCGCAGATTCCGGTAGTGACTTCGTAAACGTGAAAAGCTCCATGCGCGGCTAGCCAGCTCACCCCGATCAGCGCGGCGCCCCAGCGCAGCGCGAGGTTGGCCGAGGCGAAGAGGAGCACCACGCCCGAAAATATGTAGGCAAGGCCGATATCGCCGATGAAATGGCGGTTGGCGGGTCCGGTCGTCTGCACGGTCTCGAGCGTACCGTACCAGACCAGCGGGTCGGTCAGCATGAAGACGCCATTGGCTATCGCGAAAAGCCCGACCAGTGCGATCACCGCTTGCATCAGCCGATCGAGGCCATCAGGTTTGCCCAACATCGCGCTTCTCCTTATATTCGGATATTGAATATCCATTTATAAAGTTGCACGCAAGAGGGATCGGACGCATGCGGATAAACAAGGGTGTCGAATGGGCTGCGCACGCCTGCGCGCTGCTGGCGCCCCTGTGGCCCGAACGCGGCCTGTCGCTGGCTGCGCTGGCCGAGTTTCACGGCGTTCCGGAACCCTATATGGCCAAGCAAATGCAGGCCCTTGCCCGTGCAGGAATCGTTCACGGTGGGCGCGGCCGCAGTGGCTTTTACAGCCTCGCACTGCCGCCGGCCGATATCTCGCTGCTCGACATATTGCTGGCCGTCGATGGTAAGGATTCCATGTTCCGCTGCACCGAAATCCGCCAGAATGGCCCCTGCGCCAGCAGGCCGGAGGACTGCAAGCTGCCCTGCAATATCGCCGCCGGCTTCGCACAGGCGGAGGTCGCCTATCGCGACAGCCTCGCGCGGATCGATCTCGCCACGCTGAGCAGCAGCGTCGCGGCGCAATTGGGGCCAGCCAAGGTCGAACAAGCGGCCGGGTGGATCGCGGAGAATCTGCGCTCGCGCAGCTAAGCCGTCGGAAACAAGTCTCCACTGCATGATTGATAGGCAAAGGAGATACCATGGCAGAATACCCCACGCTCACTCTCAACGACGGCCGCAAGATCCCGCAGCTCGGCTTCGGCACCTGGCAGATCGAGGAGGACGAGGCCGCGGGTGCAGTGCGAACCGCGCTCGATGTCGGTTACTGGCTCGTCGATACCGCCGCCGTTTACGGCAACGAGCGCGGTGTGGGCGAAGGGATCGGTGAGTGGTCCGACATCTTCCTCCAGACCAAAATCTGGAACGAGAGCCAGGGCTACGACCGCACGCTGAAGGCCGCCGACAAATGCCTCGAGCGGCTCGGACGCGATCATGTCGATATGCTGCTGATCCACTGGCCTTGTCCGGAGAAGGACCTGTTCGTCGAGACCTGGAAGGCGCTGATCGAACTGCGCGACCAGGGCAAGGCGAAGTCGATCGGCGTTTCGAACTTTCGCGAAGAGGACCTGAAGCGGATTGTCGATGCAACCGGCGTGACACCTGCGCTCAACCAGATCGAACTGCATCCCGGCTTCCAGCAGCGGGCCCTGCGCAAGGTGCATCAGGAGATGGGCGTCGTGACGCAAAGCTGGTCGCCGCTCGGCCAGGGCGGCGGCATGGATGCAGGCGCGATCCAGGAAATCGCAGGCGAGACAGGCCAACCACCCAGCGCGGTGGTGCTGCGCTGGCACATCCAGCACGGCCTCTGCCCAATCCCCAAATCGACCAGCCGCGACCATATCGAACAGAACTTCGCCGCGCTTTCGTTCGAACTGTCGGACGATCAGATGGCGCGGATCGACGCCCTCGACGATCCCGAGGGGCGGCTAGGACCCGATCCGGCGTCATTCGAGGGATGATGCGAGGGGATGCAGCGCGCGCAAGGCGGTGCTAGGGGGCGCCGCGTGACCGACAACAAGACCAACCTCCCCATCCGCATCGCCGCGCTCTACCAGTTCGCGCGCTTCGACGATCCTGCCGCAATCAAGCCCGACCTGCTTGCGGCAATGGAAAAGGCAGGCGTACGCGGCACGCTGCTGCTCGCGCGCGAGGGGGTCAACGGGACGATCGCTGGATCGGACGAGGGGATCGAGGCGGTCCTCGACCATGTGCGTGGTCTGCCCGGCTGCGCGGAAATCGAGGTCAAGGAATCGCGTGCCGCGATCATGCCCTTCCACCGCACCAAGGTGCGGCTGAAGAAAGAGATCGTGACCATGGGCCAGCCCGATCTCGATCCGCTCGACGGTGTCGGCACCTATGTCGCGCCCGAGGACTGGAACGCGCTGATTTCCGATCCCGACACGATCCTGATCGACACGCGCAACGATTACGAGGTGCAGATCGGCAGTTTCGAGGGCGCGATCGATCCCGAGACCAAGAGCTTCCGCGAATTTCCGGAGTGGTTCCGCGTCAAGCGCGCCGAGATCGAGGCCGAGGGGCGATCGCCCAGGATCGCCATGTTCTGCACCGGCGGCATCCGGTGCGAGAAATCGACCGCCTTCGCCCGCGCCGAAGGCGTTGACGAGGTCTATCATCTCAAGGGCGGCATCCTGAATTATCTCGAGCACGTGCCCGAGGGCGACAGCCTGTGGCGAGGCGAATGTTTCGTGTTCGACGAGCGTGTCAGCGTCGGTCACGGCCTCGAAGTTGGCGAGCATTCGCTGTGCCGCGCCTGCCGCCGCCCGCTAAGCGTATCCGATATGGCGCATGAGCATTACGTGGAAGGCGTATCCTGCCATCGCTGCCACGGCGAACGCAGCGAAGAACAGCGCGCCCGCTATGCCGAGCGGCAGCGGCAGGAATTGCTGGCCGAAGCCCGCGGGGCGGAACACGTTGGCCGCCGCGAGGATGCCGAAGCCGATGGCTGAGCCGATCCTCTACAGCTTCCGCCGCTGCCCCTATGCGATGCGCGCCCGCATGGCGCTGTCGGTGAGCGGCGCGCAATACGAGCACCGCGAGGTAGTGTTGCGCGACAAGCCGCCGCAGATGCTCGAAGCCTCGCCCAAGGGCACGGTGCCGGTCCTGGTGGCCGAGAATGGCGAGGTCCTCGAGGAGAGCCTCGACGTCATGCGCTGGGCCTTGGGACAGAGCGATCCCGAAGGCTGGCTCGACCGCGACGATCCGGCGCTGATCGAAGCCAATGACGGTCCCTTCAAACACCATCTCGACCGCTACAAATATGCCACCCGCTACGATGATGTGGACCCGGAAGAACATCGTGCGGCCGCTTTCGACATTCTGCGCATGCTGGAGGAAAGACTGGAGGCAGGCGCTTATCTATGCGGCGAGCAGCGCGGCTTTGCAGATATCGCGATTTTTCCCTTCATCCGCCAGTTCGCCAATGCCGACCGTGCTTGGTTCGATGTGCAGGACCTGCCGAAACTGCAGGCCTGGCTCGAGGGTCTGATCACTTCCGACCTGTTCACCGGAGTGATGCAGAAACACCCGCAGTGGAAAGCGGCCTAGAGCGCGCGGGGCTCCTTTCCCTCCAGAACGTGCGAACAGCCCAACGCTCGCGCATCGTCGCTCTCGGCAATCGCAGCCACCGTCCGCCATCCTATGGCCCGTAGCCGCGCAGCGGCATCGCGATCGTGTCCGGGCGGCAGGAAGAGCTTCTGTGCCTCGTGGTCATCGGTCGAGCCCAGCGCATCGAGCAGGGGATCGATGTAGAGCGAGAAACCTGTCGCGGCCTCATCGCTGCCCTTGATCATATAGGTACCACCCCGTCCCAGCGCGCCGCGCGCGCCTTCGCCGTAGAGCGTGAAACCGAACCAGCTCTGATATTCGAAACCGTGACGCTCGGTCGGGTCGAGCGTGACGCGCGCGCCGTCGCCGATTGCGGCAGCGATAGCGTGCAGGCCTTCAATGCGGCTTGCCAGTGCTCCACCGGCATCGATCGCGGCGAGCTTGTCGATCGCTTCGTCGAAATCGCCCGTGGCATAGAGCAATGGGAGATAGGCACCGCCGCCCGCTTCGCGCAGACCGCCGGCGTCCTTGGTGTCGAGTTCGCGGCGGACCGCCTCTCGTTCGGCCGGGCCGAGCGGCATGGCCTTGTTGGCCAAGGTATCGACGAGGTCGGGAAGCGTGAAATCGACCGAGATATTGGCAACCCCGGCCGCCTTCAGCGCGTCGATCGCGACCGAGACGATCTCGCTTGCCGCCGCGACACTGTCGGCGCCGATCAGCTCGGCGCCCATCTGCAGGCGCTGGCGTGCGGGATCGAGCTGGTCTGCGCTCAGAAAGGCGACATCGCCCGCATAGCAGAGGCGCAGCGGTCGCGGTGCGGAGGCCATGCCCGTCGCTGCAATACGCCCGACCTGCACCGTCATGTCGCTGCGCAGTGCGAGTGTGCGCAGGCTGTCGGGGTCGGTAAAGCGCACCATCCGCCGCGTTGCGACACCATCCATCCGCCCTGCCAGAGAGCGCTCGAACTCGACCAGCGGCGGCCGCACGCGGTCGTATCCATGACCGTCCATCGCATCGAGCACGGCGCGCATCGCCATGGTGATGGCGCGGGCACGGTCGGGAAGTGCATCTTCAAGACCGACAGGCAGGAGGTCGTCAGGTGTGATCATTGTTCCTCATTCGTCATCCCGGCCCACGAGCCGGGATCGCTTTCGTCCATGCGCCTAGCCGAGAGCGATCCCGGGTCAAGCCCGGTATGACGATCTAGGGTATCGTCAGAATGCCAGAGGCGTCACGACCTTGACGCCCTCGAGCGCGCAAGCCTGGCCGACGATATCTTGCGGGATCGGCGCATCGACGCTGAGCAACAATACCGCTTCGCCGCCCGCCTGGCGGCGGCCGAGATGGAAGGTGCCGATATTGATGCCGTTCTCGCCGAGCAGCGTACCGATGCGGCCGATGAAGCCCGGTGCGTCCTCGTTGACGATATAGAGCATGTCGCCCGACAGTTCGGCCTCGATGCCGACGCCGAACATTTCGACGAGCCGCGGCGCGTCGGCACCGAACAGCGTTCCCGCGACCGAGCGATCGCCCTGCTCGGTGCCCACGGTGACCCGGATCAACGTGTTGTAGGCACCTTCCTTCTCGTGACGAACCGAACGGATATCGAGTCCGCGTTCCTTGGCAAGATAGGGCGCGTTGACCATGTTCACCGTGTCCGAATACTGGCGCATCAGCCCGGCCAGCACCGCACCCTCGATCGGCTTGCCCGAGAGCTCTGCCGCCGCGCCTTCGCGCTCGATCGAAATCTTGGTGAGATTGCCATGCGCGAGCTGGCCGACGAGGCTGCCGAGGTTTTCGGCGAGCTTCATGTAAGGGCGTAGCTTCGGCGCTTCTTCCGCGCTCAGGCTTGGCATGTTGAGCGCATTGGTGACGCCGCCGTTGACCAGATAATCGGCCATCTGCTCGGCCACCTGCAATGCGACATTGACCTGCGCTTCGGTGGTGCTGGCACCGAGGTGCGGGGTCGAGATAAAGCCGCGAGTGCCGAACAGCGGGCTCTCTTTCGCCGGCTCGGTCGCGAACACATCCAGCGCTGCTCCGGCGACATGACCGCTTTCGAGCATGTCCTTCAATGCCTCCTCGTCGACCAGCCCGCCGCGCGCACAATTGACGATGCGCACGCCCTGCTTGGTCTTGGCGAGATTCTCGCGGCTCAGGATGTTGCGCGTCTCGTCGGTCAGGGGGGTGTGGAGCGTGATGAATTCGGCGCGCTGGAGCAGCGTTTCGAGATCGACCTTCTCCACTCCGATCTCGACCGCGCGGTCTTCGGTGAGGAAGGGATCGTAGGCGATGACCTTCATCCTGAGGCCCTGCGCGCGGCTGGCAACGATGCTGCCGATATTGCCCGCGCCGATCAGGCCGAGCGTCTTGCCGGTCACCTCGACGCCCATGAAATCGCTCTTGGGCCATTCGCCCTTCTGCGTGCGGGCGTCGGCGGCGGGAATCTGGCGCGCCACGGCCATGATCAGCGCGATGGCGTGTTCGGCGGTGGTGATCGAATTGCCGAACGGCGTGTTCATGACGACGACGCCCTTGCCGCTGGCATAGGGAATATCGACATTGTCGACGCCGATCCCGGCACGCCCGATCACCTTGAGATTTTCGGCGGCATCGAGGATTTCGGGCGTGACCTTGGTCGCACTGCGGATGGCGAGGCCATCATACTGCCCGATCACAGCCTTGAGCTCGTCGGGCGTCATGCCGGGCTTCACATCGACATCGCAGCCGCGCTCTTCGAAGATGCGCGCGGCGTTGGGATCCATCTTGTCGGAGATGAGGACTTTGGGTTTGGTCATTGGAATTTCCTAAATCGCGAGTCCCAGCGAAGGCTGGGACATCATGCGGATTGGCGATTGGCCGAAAGAGACCCCTGCCTTCGCCGGGGCTCACTTCGTTGTCAGCTATGCGAGGCTTTCACCTGCTCGTAGGCCCACTCGATCCACGGCAGGAGGCGCTTGAGGTCCTCCTGCTCGACCGTGCCGCCGCACCAGATGCGCAGGGACGGCGGGGCATCGCGATAGCCGTTGAAGTCGTAGCCGACATCGCGCTCTTCGAGCAGCTTGACGATCTTCTTGGGAACGGCCGCCTTATCCTCGTCGGAAAGCTGATCGTACCACTCGCCCTGGAAGACCATGCACACGCCGGTATTGGTGCGCTTGGCCGGATCGGCAACCATGTTGCGCAGCCACGGCGTCGCCTCGATCCAGTCGAGCACGATCGCGGCATTGGCATCGGCGCGTTCGAACATCGCCTTGCGGCCGCCCATCGCCTGCGCCCATTCGAGCGCGTCGATATAGTCCTCGGTCGCCAGCATCGACGGCGTGTTGATGGTCGCACCTTCGAAAATGCCGGTGTTGATCTTGCCGCCCTTCTTGAGGCGGAAGAGCTTGGGCAGCGGCCATTCGGGATCGTAATCCTCGATCCGCTGCACCGCCTTCGGGCTGAGAATCAGCATGCCGTGCTGGGCTTCGCTGCCCATTACTTTCTGCCAGCTATAGGTCGTGGCATCGAGCTTGGCCCAGTCCATCTCCATCGCGAAGATGGCGCTGGTGGCATCGTTGATCGTCACGCCTTCGCGGCCCGGTGCGAGCCAGTCGGTGTCCGGGATCTTCGCGCCCGAGGTCGTACCGTTCCAGGTGAAGACGACGTCATTGTCCTGCGGGATGCTCGCAAGATCGGGAATCTCGCCGTAATCGGCGTCGAGCGTGGTCAGCTTGGGCAGCTTGAGCTGCTTGACCGCATCCTGGATCCAGACATTGCCGAAGCTTTCCCATGCCGCGACCGTCGCCGGGCGGTCGGGGCGCAGCATCGTCCACATCGCGCATTCGAGCGCGCCGGTGTCCGAAGCGGGCATGATCCCGACGAGATAATCCTCGGGCACGCCGAGCATGTCCTTCGACAGGTCGATGGCATATTTCAGCCGCGACTTGCCGAGCGCGCTGCGATGCGAGCGTCCGAGCGATTCGGTTTTGAGATTTGCGGCAGACCAGCCCTTGCGTTTGGCGGTCGGACCGGACGAAAAGAAAGGGCGCTCAGGCTTGAGCGTCGGTTCGGCAGTCATGTATTCTCTCCTTGCAGAGAGCTCGCGCGGCGTTGGGACCGCGTGGCCCGTCGGCGGCAATAAAGTTGCTTGTCGGCAAGTCAATGCGAAATAGGTATGCTTCGACCAAGCGGTGTTTGTTCCCGACAAGCGAAGCCTCGCCAAAATGGTTCCGACTCCCTAAAGGCCGCCCGATGGATGTGACCGACCTTCGCATCGCGCTGTTCAGCGGGAACTACAATTACACCCGTGACGGGGCGAACCAGGCACTCAATCGACTGGCCGACTATCTGCTGCGGCAGGGGGCGGCGCTGCGCGTCTATTCGCCGGTGGTGGCCGAACCCGATTTTCCGGCGACCGGCGATCTCGTCGACGTGCCCAATGTCCGCATGCCGGTGAAGGGACGCGGCGAATACCGATTGCCGCTGCGAATCGACGAAAGGGTGTGCCGCGACCTCGAGCGGTTCGCACCCAATACGCTGCACCTCGCATCGCCGGATCCGGCTGCGCATGGGGCGCTGAAATGGGCGCGCGAGCGGGAGATTCCGGTATTGGCCTCGGTCCACACGCGATTCGAGACCTACCCGCGCTATTACGGCCTGGGCTTTCTGGAGCCTGCGGTCGAGGCGATCCTGCGGCGGTTCTACCAGCGCTGCGATGCACTGGTCGCACCGTCGCAAAGCCAGATCGACGAACTGAAGGCGCAGGGGATGCATGACGACATCAGCATCTGGTCGCGCGGTGTCGACCGGACGGTGTTCGACCCGTCGAAGCGCGATCTCGAATGGCGGCGATCGCTGGGCCTTGCCGACGACGATGTCGCGATCGTCTTTCTCGGGCGTCTGGTGATGGAAAAGGGGCTCGACGTCTTCGCTGAGACGATCGTCCAGCTACGCAGGAGGCAGGTCCCGCACAAGGTCCTCGTCATCGGCGACGGACCGGCGCGCGGTTGGTTCGAAAAGGCGCTGCCCGGCGGGATTTTCGCCGGATTCAAGACCGGCACGGACCTTGGCATGGCGCTCGCCAGCGGCGATGTCTTCTTCAACCCATCGATCACCGAGACCTTCGGCAATGTCACGCTCGAGGCGATGGCCTGCGGGCTGCCGGTGGTCGCGGCCGGCGCCACCGGTGCGGCGAGCCTGGTAAAGGATGGCGAGACCGGTCGGCTCGTGCCGCCGGGCAAGCCCGATGTCTTCGCCCCCGCCTGCGCCGAAGCCCTGGCGCCCTATTGCACCGACGACGCGCTGCGACTCCAGCATGGGGCGAACGGCGAGAAAGCAGCCCGCGCCTATTCGTGGGATGCGATCAACCAGGCGGTCGTCGACACCTACCTGCGGCTGTGCGAGGCCCGCGCAGCCGCAGGCTAGGCGATCAGCGCAATACGCCCGTGGCCGCCATCCGGCGCGCGTACCACACCAGGAACAAGGTGATCGCGAAAATCACGAAGGTGAAGATGATGGGGGTGGTCGGGTCTGTCATTCCCGGCATCGGGTTGGTCCATTGGTGGATCATGCCGAAAACCAGTCCCACCAGAGACAGCAGGAATGCGTGGAAGGCGAAGCGACTGCGCAGGAGCAGCAGGATCGAGCCGGCGACCGCGCCCCATACTCCGAGCCCCCAAGCGACATTGGCCCACAATGGCATGGCATTCATGTACGCGATCGCCGCATCTACGGTCACGCCGGTGGGTTCCATCATGCTGGCGAGGTATTCGCGATTCTCGGCCTTCGACATCAGATAGTCGTAAGCGCCGAACCCGTTCCACAGTAGCGAAACCAACCCCACGACCCACAGGTGCCACGGCGTCTTGGCTCTCGTATTCATTGTTGTTCCCTCCCTCATGCGAACCCGCGGGCGAGACTAACGCCTGGCCCGCGGATGGCAATCGGGAGCGGATCAGAGCCGTTCGATCTTCTTGGCCAGCTCGTCCACCAGATCGACGATTTCGCGCATGGTCTCCTCATCGAGTTTGCCTGACCGGGCGCGGTTCTTGAGCACGCCGGCGAGATTGCCAAGCGCGCGAAACATCTCGGGCGTGGCAAAGGCACGGCGGTGTTCTCCATGGCCCGAGAGCCGCTCGAACAGCGCCTCGACCTCGTCGGCGCGTTCATCGAGTTCGGTACGACCGGCATCGGTCGCTTCATAGGCCTTGCGCGTTTCATCACCCGCAGCCTGCGCGATCGCGCCTTCGTCCTCGAGCAGCGACAGCGTGGGATAGATCGTGCCCGGGCTCGGTGCATAGGTGCCTTCGGTCAGCTCCTCGATCGCCTTGATCAATTCGTAGCCATGACGCGGTTCGTCGGCGACGAGCTTGAGCAGCACCAGCCGCAATTCGCCCGAACCGAACATCCGGCGCCGTCTGCGTCCGCCGCCACGCGGGCCGAAATCGAAGGTCCAGCCGGGGCCGCCGAATTTCCCCGATGCACCGAGGCCGTCCTTGCATTCCGCCTCCGCCATCATGGCTGCCACAAAGGGCCAGCCACCCATCCTGCGCATTTTGCGCCACTTGTATGCCTTGTGCATGTCACGAGTCCTTGAGTTATCTTCGATAGCTCTAAGATATATCTTATTTGCCGATACGCAAGAGGCCCCTGCAATTCCTCGGCCAAGGCCCTATGTCAGCCGACCAATGGCCGATTTGTTTCCCGATGACGTGCCCCAGGCACCGGCACCCGACACCCCGCGCGAGGATGCACCGCTGGCCGATCGGTTGCGTCCGGCTTCGCTCGACGAGGTCATCGGGCAGGACCATCTGACAGGGCCGGAAGGCGCGATAGGTCGCATGGTGGCGGCAGGCCGCCTGTCCAGCATGATCCTGTGGGGCCCGCCCGGCACCGGCAAGACCACCATCGCGCGACTGCTGGCCGACAGTGTCGGTATGCGCTTCGAAAGCGTGAGCGCAGTGTTCAGCGGCGTCGCCGATCTCAAGAAGGCCTTCGCCGCCGCCGACAAGGCAGCGGAAGCTGGCCAGCGCACGCTGCTGTTCGTGGACGAGATTCACCGCTTCAACCGCGCGCAGCAGGACGGTTTCCTCCCCTTCGTCGAGCGCGGAACGGTCACGCTGGTCGGCGCAACGACCGAAAACCCGAGCTTTGCGCTCAATGCCGCTCTGCTCAGCCGCGCGCAGGTGCTCATCCTCCAGCGACTGGACCACGACGCGCTAGGGCAGCTCCTAGACCGGGCCGAGGCCCTCGAGGGCCCGCTACCTCTTACGCCCGAAGCGCGCGATGCGCTGGTGGCCAGCGCGGATGGCGATGGCCGTTTCCTGCTCAACCAGGCCGAAACGCTCTACAATGCGAAGATCGGAGTCGACGGCTCCGGGCCGCTCGATCCGGCCGCGCTCGGCAGTTTCCTGCAACGCCGCGTGGCGGTCTACGACAAGGATCGCGAGGGTCACTACAATCTCATTTCGGCGCTGCACAAGGCGGTACGCGGCAGCGATGTGCAGGCAAGTCTATATTACCTCGCCCGCATGCTGACGGCCGGTGAGGAGCCGCGTTTCCTCGCCCGCCGCCTGATCCGCATGGCGGTGGAGGATATCGGCATGGCCGACCCGCAGGCCTTGGTGCAGTGCATGGCGGCGAAGGACGCCTATGAATTCCTCGGCAGTCCCGAGGGCGAGCTCGCACTGGTGCAGGCCTGCACCTATCTCGCCACCGCGCCCAAATCGAACGCGGTCTACAAGGCGCAGAAAGCTTCGTTCAAATCGGCGAAGGAAACCGGCAGCCTGATGCCGCCGCAGAACATCCTCAACGCGCCGACCAAGCTGATGAAGGATATCGGCTACGGTTCGGGCTACAGCTACGATCATGATGCCGAGGAAGGTTTTTCCGGCGACGATTACTGGCCCGAGGAGATGGAGCCGCAACGCTATTACGAACCGGTCGAGCGCGGATTCGAACGCGAGGTGAAGAAACGGCTCGACTATTGGGACAAGCTGCGACGCGAGCGTGGCTAGGTTTGATCGCTTCCTCGCCATCGACTGGTCGGGTGCCAAGGGACCGGTCCAGAAAGGTATCGCGCTCGCCCTGGCCCACGCCGATGGCGGTCCGCCGGTACTGGTCGACCCCGGCCGCGGCTGGTCGCGCGAGGATGTGCTCGCCTTGCTGCGCGAGGACTTGCCCGCGGGAACCCTGGTCGGGCTCGATCTCGGAATAGCGCTGCCTCACGCCGATTGCGGGGCCTATTTCCCTCGGCGGGACCTGCTCCTGCCCGATGCACCGTCACTCTGGGCGCTGATCGACGATATCTGTGCCCGCGATCCCAATCTCGGCGCGCAGAGCTTCGTCGACCATCCCGATTTCGCACCCTATTTCCGCAATGGAAGCGTAACCGGCCCCCACTTCGGATGCGACGGCGCGAACCATGGGCGCGGGCGGTTTCGCGTGACCGAACACGCGCAGGCGGCCATGGGGTGCAAGCCCTATTCGAACTTCAACCTCGTCGGAGCCGCACAGGTCGGCAAGTCGAGCCTGACCGGCATGCGGATGCTGCATCGGCTGCGCGACCGCCTGCCCGTTTGGCCGATCGATCCCCTGCCCGCGTCGGGCTCGGTCGTGGTCGAAATCTATACCAGCCTGGCCGCAATGGATGCCGGGCGCAGCCCCTCCCGGGCGAAAATGCGGACCTTCGAAGCGCTCAATGACGCGTTGGAGGCCCTCGGCAGCCCGGGGGTCGGCGGTGACGGTTCGATCGACGACCATGCCTCCGACGCATTGCTCACTGCGGCGTGGCTGCGCACTGCGGCGGAAGATCCTTCGCGGTGGTGTCCCGAAGGCCTCGAAAGCACGATTGCCCGAACCGAAGGTTGGACCTTCGGCGCGCGCTGAAACAACAAACATGGGTCCCTGGTGGAGCCGAGCGGGATCGAACCGCTGACCTCGTCATTGCGAACGACGCGCTCTCCCAACTGAGCTACGGCCCCGTTCCAGGTTCGCCGCACCACCCACGCGGACGGTGCGCGGCGCGCCGTTTAGCGAATGGCGGCGCGCCTGAAAAGCACCAATCCCACTATTCCTGAGGCGTGTCGTCTTCGCCTGCATCATTGGGAATGGGCTGCACGATCGGCAGCGAAGCGCGCGTTTCGTCGACCGGGACGACCGGGATCCGCGCGCCCGTCTCGGGATCGACGACCCTCGTTTCCTGCAAGGGGGTGGCACTCAGCTCGGCAGGATCGGAACCCGGTTGCGGCAATCGCGAGCTGCGTGCGTTCATCACTGCCACATAGCCCGGTTGCGAAGCGCCGTAGCGTTCGCCGTAGCGGGCATCCCAGGCCGCGGATTCGCGCTCGTACTGTTCGTAAGCCACGAAGAAGCGCTCGAACGGTCCCTCGAATGTCGCGAAATTGGCCAGGGCAAAGCCGATCGGATCGACATCCTGCGTCGCGAGATATTGCTGCGAAATGCCGAGAGCCGTACGGCAGAAATCCGCTCGGGCGGGTGGCAGGGCGAAATAGTTATAGACCATCGTCATCTGGCTTTCGCGCGCCATGATGGCTTCCCGCCGGCCGCGATATTCAGTCCGGTAATCGGCATCGATGCGGTCGTTGATCCGTTTGAGCGGGCGTGCGAAATCCTTGATATAGCTGCTGTAGGCATCGAGGATCGGCTGATATTGCGGATCGAGGCAATTGAGCGCCGCGACATTCCACGCCGAGCGGAAATGCCAGACCTTTTCGTCGTCGGAAATGCCGAGATTGACGGTTTCGCGCAGGCCGAGCGAATTCACCGGCGGGATCCTCATGACGTAGGACGCCTGGCCCGGCGGCAGCGGCCGGATGGGGACGGCTTCGACCGGGGGAGGTGGCGGCGGCGGAGGAGGAGGCGGAGCAGGCGTCGTACATGCGCCCAATACGGCAAGGCCGGCGGCGACAGCCGCCATGCGAATGGTGATATTTGAACCGCGACTCATGGCGCGTTGACCCTCCTCGATAAACTTCTCGTTCATCCTGCGCCGCCGTCTCTTGACGGGGGATGAAGCACCTCTGCTAGCCGCTGCGGCAGGCAAAGAAAATGCCCGGAGCGCTGGTAACGCCCCGGGCACGGTCGAATGATTCCTGTGTGCGACGAGCGGTTGGGCTCTATTCGCGATTGCCCATGAACTGCAGTAGGAACATGAACATGTTGATGAAGTCGAGATAGAGGCTCAGCGCGCCCATGATGATCGCCTTGCCGGCGAATTCGGTGCCGCGCAGATACTGGTACTCGCGCTTCAGGCGCTGCGTATCGTAGGCAGTAAGCCCTGCGAAGATCAGCACGCCGATGAAGCTGATCGCCAGCGCCATCGTGCTCGACTGCAAGAAGATGTTGATCACCATGGCGATCAGCAGGCCGATAACGCCCATCACGAGGAAGGTGCCCATACCCTGCAGGTTCTTCTTGGTCGTGTAACCGAACAGGCTCAGGCCCGCGAAGGCGCCTGCGGTCGCGAAGAAGGTCGCGGCGATCGATTCACCGGTGAACCGCAGGAAGATTGTCGACATCGACAGGCCCATCACGGTCGCGAAAGACCAGAACAGCACCTGCAACGTGCCCTTGCTCATCTTGTTGAGGCCGAAGCTCATCGCGAGGACGAAGCCGAGCGGGGCCAGCGCCACGATCCACATCAGCGGGCCGCTGGCGAAAGCGAGCGCGAGGCCGCTCTGTGCGGTCAACAGGGCGACGATGCCGGTCAGCAGCACGCCCGAAGTCATGTAATTGTAGATCGACAGCATGTGCTTGCGCAGCCCAGCGTCGAACGTCTCCTGCCTGGCAACGGCGTCGCCAGCACGCGGCACGGAGCCGAAGCTCTGCCTCTGGTCGGTGTCGTTCCAATTGGCCATCTTTGTGCAACTCCTCTTGGCAGCGCGGAAATGCGCCCTGCTCCTGCAGCGGAATATCGGCATTTCGTCCCGCGATTTCAAGCGAAACCGGAGCGGGCAAGGCTAACGATCCTTAACCGTCCGCCGGAATCCGATCAGGCTTCGCCCGCGGCATCGACCATCGCTGCTTCGAGCGCCTCGGTCGGCGTCCGTCCTCCCCACAGAACGAATTGAAATGCCGGGTAGAATCGGTCGCATTCGTCGACCGCGATTTCGACCAGCGCCTGCGCCTGACCGAGGCTGAGCATACCCTCGTCGCCCAACATGGTGCCATTGCGATAAAGCAGAACGCCGCCGTTCGACCAGATGTCGAAATGGCCGAGCCACATCTGTTCATTGACCAGGCTCACCAATTCGTGCGCCGACGCCATCTTGTCCTTCGAAATGCGGATGTCTGGCAGGCAAAGGATCTGCAGCACCATGTCCTCGGGCCGCCAGATGCTGCGCAGCTGGTACTTGGTCCAGCTACCCTGGATTTCGCCGCTGATCTCCGTGGATGTCGATTCGCAAGGCCAGCCGCGCGCTTCGAACAGGGCGACCAGCATATCCAGCGGTGCAGCATCCTCTTCGACCTCGTAGCGGTCTTCTGATGGTCTCATCGCAACTGTCCCCTGCGCGTCATGTGATGCTGGATGCCGAACCGCGGGGTCGATTGGCAATGGAGGCAGGCGTCGACGCTGGGGAGAACCGCGAAGGCTTGTGCAAAGCTTGTGAACAAAACCGCGGAACGCATTAACCCTGTGCGAGGGTCATAACGCGTCGATCGCTTCGCCTTCGGCGCTGGTGAACGGGAAGGAATCGATATTCAAACGCTTGAGCTCGTTGACTATTTCACGAGCCTTTTCGGCGCTCTCATAGGGGCCGGATAGAAGCCGATTTGCCTCACCCCAAGGTGTGATGAAAGGGCCTTTCCCGTCGAGACTGCCATCCGCCTTGCGCGCGATCCGGCGCCAGTCGAATTTCAGGGCGTCTCTGTCCTTGCCGGTCGCCACCTGCACCCAGTGCCGCGAGGTATGGACCGGTGGCGGCGGTGGTTCGGGCCGGGCTCGCTCGCGCGGGATCTCGATCCTCGTGATGTCGACCGCTCCGTTCTCCGCTGGCGCGGGTTCGCCGGGTTCGAGTGTGAAGCTGTTGAAAGCCTCCGCGACCGAGGACGAGACGGGTGCTGGCGAGGGCGGAGGCGACGGTGTGGCCCGTGGCGGCGAAACCGTCGACGGCTGGCCGGCGGGTTCGACTGCTGCGATGACCACCGGCGATTGCTGCTCGGACGAAACAACCCGCTCGCGCCCGGGCGGGGTCGCCGCTCCCGTGGGCTGAGCTGAGGCCGTCGAGAGAGGAGACGACGCTTGATCGGGCACCGCAGCCGGGGGCGGCGCTGTTTCCCTGCTTCCCCTCCTATCGGGACGGCGCCGGGGCTGCCGGTCGCGCGGATCGGAAGCCGCGGCCGAAGGAGGGGACGCCGGCCCGGTCGCCGGGGCCGCCGCGCGCGCCACTTGTGCGGGTGGTCCCGAATATCCCGCGATCCCGGCATCGTCCCTGCCGATACTCGCGGTTTGCGGGAAGATACCAAGATTGCCGGCGGCGGACTGCTGGGCCTTGGTCAGTCGCGGCATATATTCGAAATAGGCCGCCATGCGCGCGCCGACACCGGCGGGCAACATGGTGTTGGCGATGTCCTTGGCTTCCTGCGCATCGCCGAGAATGGCGAGACCGAAGGCACGTGTACGGAAAGCGGCCACGTCCCCCTGCTCGAGCAGGGCCAGCAGAGCGGTCTCGAACCCTTCACGGTCACCCGAAATGGCCAGGCTCAAAGCCAAGCGACGGGTGATCTCGTGATTGACGCCATTCGCAAGGGCGACCCGGTAAAGCTGCTGCGCGCTGGCCGTATCGCCGACGAGGTCGAAGGCGAGCCCCCGGTCCTCGGCCATTCGCACGTTCGAAACACCGGCCCTTTCGGCTTCGGCAAACAGCCGCAGCGCCTCGACGGGGCGGCGCGATCGGACGTAGGCCTTTGCCAGGCCGAGCTTGCTGCGCGCATTGCCGGGCGAGAGTTCGTTGGCGCGTCCGAAGAAGCCGGTCGCCGCGTCGATATCGCCCAGTTCGAGCGCCGCCTCACCCGCATCGAGCAAGGCCTGAACATCCGCCGCATTGCGCGCCAGCCGGGACAACGCTTCGCCCAGATCACGCTCGCCCTGCGCGGGCAAGGGTTGCACGATCTCGCGCTGGGCCGATACACCTTCCCCGTGCGCGGCAAAAGCCAGCAGCGCGAAGACAGCAGCATGGCGCGCTTTCGAGATCATGTGCCCTTCCTCGCAGCCCGGGCGTTAACCCGCGCTGACCCGGCTGTGACTACTGGTTGTTCTGACGTCCGAGGAACCGCGGGATGTTGAGCCCGCCGCTGCTGCTCTCGCCACTTCCCTCCTCCTCGTCGTCTTCGGTCTCCGCGTTGCTCGCCCCGCGTGAGAGATTGGCCATGCGCTCGAACAGCGTATTGCCGGGGAGCGATCCGGATCCGCCACCGGCGCCCTGACCGCCAGCCGGAGCATCGGTGCCGGATGCGCCGCCGGCCGAACCTTCGCCGGGTTGCGCGGGTTGTTTGCGGCCGGGCTTGGTAGCCAGCGGGCTTTCCCCGGCGAGATGTTCGTCGCCGAGTTCGAATTCGTCCTGCGGTTCCCGGGAATCCTCGCGCATGTCGCCCGACAGGTCGAGCGGCGGACGGTCCTCGCTCCAGCCACCCTCGGTCGGAGCACCGCCGAATTCGCTATCCTCGGCAGGCGGGGGAACCCCATCGCCATCGGGCCCATCGAAGCGCTCGGTATGCTCGTTGCGCAGTCCGGCCAGCGGATCGACGATCTCGTCGACATCGTCATAGCCGTCCTCGTCTTCCTCTTGGGAAGAACCCGAAGTTGCCGGCGAAAGACCGAAGGGCCGGGCACTTTCCTCGCCCTCGGCTTCATCGGTCAGGTCGAGCGCATCGGCCTCTGCTGTAACCGGCTCGGGCTCGGAGGCCGGTTCCGGCGCCGGCGTGGGCTGCGGCTCGGGATCGGCCGAAAGACCCTCGTTCAGCTCGAACGGCTCTTCCTCGGCGACACTGTCGCTGGACAGGTCGAGGGCCGGGCGCTTGGGCGCGCTGCTTTCGCGCATCGAGAAGGAACGCGTGGATGCCGCGGGCATCGAGCCATTCTGTTCGATGCCCGTTGCGACCACCGAGACGCGGATCTTGCCCTCGAGGTCGGGATTGAACGCGGAGCCCCAGATGATGTTGGCATCTTCATCGACCAGTTCGCGAATATGATTGGCCGCTTCGTCCACCTCGAGAAGCTTCATGTCCTCCCCGCCGATGATCGAGATGATCACGCCCTTGGCACCGGTCATCGAAACGCCGTCGAGCAGTGGATTGGCGATAGCGTGCTCGGCCGCTTCGAGCGCGCGGTTGTCGCCCTCGCCCTCGCCGGTGCCCATCATCGCCTTGCCCATCTCGCTCATTACCGAACGGACATCGGCGAAGTCGAGATTGATGAGGCCCGGCATGACCATCAGGTCGGTGATCGAACGCACGCCCTGCTGGAGCACTTCGTCGGCCAGTTGGAAGGCTTCCTTGAACGTCGTTTCCGCCTTGGCGACCAGGAACAGGTTCTGGTTGGGAATGACGATCAGCGTATCGACATGCTTTTGCAGCTCGTCGATTCCCGCCTCCGCCGCGCGCATGCGGCGCGTGCCCTCGAACAGAAACGGCTTGGTCACCACGCCCACGGTCAGCACGCCCTTCTTGCGCGCCGCCTCGGCGATGACGGGGGCCGCGCCGGTGCCAGTGCCGCCGCCCATGCCGGCCGCGATGAACACCATGTTCACGCCGTCGAGCGCGTCCTCGATCTCGTCGACGGTTTCTTCGGCGGCGGCCTTACCCACTTCGGGACGCGCGCCAGCGCCCAAACCGCCGGTGATATCGGGGCCAAGCTGAATGCGTTTTTCGGACGCGGAGGTACTGAGAGCCTGGGCGTCGGTATTGGCGACGATGAAATCGACGCCCTCGATCTCTGCCGCCATCATATTGGCGATGGCATTGCCGCCCGCCCCGCCAACGCCCACGACCATTATCTTGGGACGAAGATCGTCGTCAGATGCCGGTCCGATATTGATACTCATCAAGAGTCCCCTGGGTATTCGTAAATCGCCTGCTGGCGTTATGTCACATCTCTGGCACAAAGCGAATCGCAGGTCGAAGCGATGTTTGCCTTATCCACAAGGGCTAAAGGCGGGTTTGCGCCGAGCATCAACCCTCAGAAATACTCGCGCACCGCTTGAAAGACACGGTTCACCAGACCCATGCCGCGATACCGTTTGGTAGGCTGGTAGCGCGGCCCGACCGAACGGATATCGATCGGATCGTCCGCAGCGTAGAGGCACAATCCGGCGAGCGCCGCGAAACCCGGCGTCGCATGGGCCTCGGGCAAGCCTTGCAGGGCCGGCGGCTTGCCGATGCGCACCGGCTGACCAAGTGCCCCTTGCATGAACTCGGCGATACCGTGCAATTCCGCTCCGCCGCCGGTCAGGACCACCTGCCCTCCCTGACCGCCCGAGAAGCCCAGAGCCTTCAGGGCCTTTCCGATCTCGGCAGTCGCCAAGCCGAGCCGGTCGGTGACGATCGAAACGAGCTCGGCCCGGGCGATGCGATTGTGCTCATCCGCACCGCGGGCGAGGCGACCGCCGGGATCTTCTCCGGGGCCGTTGACGGGAATCATCTCGCGGTGGTCGGTGGGCGTCGCGATGGCTGAGCCCGCAACGCATTTGAGCCGTTCGGCCTGGCTGCGGCGAATGCCCAGCGATGAGGCGATCGCATCGGTAATGTCGTTCGAACCACTGGGTATCGACTTGAGGCCCAGCAGCATCCCCCCGGCATGGACGGAGACATTGGTTACCTGCGCACCGATCTCGACCAGCGCCACGCCGAGATCGCGCTCCTCGGCGCCCAGGCAAGCATAAGCGGCAGCCAGCGGGCTCGCGACCACGCCTTCCACGTCGAGATGCGCGGTCTGCACCGCCTCGATCAGATTGCGCACCGGCGCGCCTTCGGCCAGCGTCACATGGACATCGACGCCGAGCGCCTCGGCATGGAGGCCCTTGGGGTTGGCGACCCCATGCGCCCCGTCGAGCGTGTAATGCGCGGGCTGCGCGTGCAGCACCATCCGCCCGTCGGGGTGCAGATGGTCGCGCGCGGCATAGAGCAGGTGCTCGATATCGTCCTCTTCGATGCGCCTGCCGCCAATGGCGATCTCGACGCTCGAAATCTTGCTCGACAGCCCCGCCCCGGCACAGCCGATCCACACGCTCTGGATCGAGGTATTGGCATTGGCCTCGGCCTTCTCCACCGCGGTACGGATCGCGTGGCTCGCCGCCCGCATATCCGTCACATATCCACGCTTGATCCCGTCGCTCGCGCGGTGGCTCGATCCCAGCACGACCATTTCGCCGCCCTCGGCCTGCCCCATGATCATCGCCGAAACGCGGAACGAACCGATGTTCACGGCACCAAAGATTCGGGTGATGCGCGGCTGCTGGCTGGCCACTATTCGCCCCGTCCGTTGAGCGCCATCTGCTTGGGGCACGGCCCCTCCTCGCAGCGCAGATAGGCACGATCGGGCACGCGCATGTCGATCGCGATGGGCTTGCCACCAATCAGGCGGTGCATGCCGTCCAGCTGGGCGAACTTGACCAGCGCGGGCGGGCCGAGATCGCCTTCGGGAAGAGCCAGCAGCTGGCCTGTCTTGAATGTCAGGTTCCAGCGCCGGTTGCCGACCCATTCGGCCGAGGCGATCTGCGGTTTCAGCGCGGGGGCGGCATCGAGCAGCCTGCCCAATTCCTCCACCTGGCGCGCGGCACCCGGCCCCTCGATCAGCAACTTGCCCTCGGCATTCTCAGCACTGATCGGCTCGAGCGCGTTGCCCTCCCGATCGATCAACACCAGGCGGTCGGGTTTCTTCAGTACCGCGTGAGGAACGCGCTCGACGATATCGATCTTGAGTGTGTCGGGCAGCTGGCGCGATACGCGTGCGTCGGCCACCCACGGCAATTCGAGCAGCCGCTCGCGCACATCCTCCAGCTCGATCAGGGGCATCGGTCGATCGCGCTCGGCCAGCACACGCTCGTAAACCAACTGCTCGTTCATGCGCTCCACCCCCGAAACGCGCACGCGGCTGACCTCGAAGCCCGAACGCGAGGCGGATTTGGCCAGCTCCGTCCGCGCCAGTTCGGGCACGCCGGCATAACTCGCGATGGTCCAGGCGATGCCTGCGCCGGCGACGATAATGACGAACAGGAAGAACTTGTGCCACTGCTCCTCGGTGAAGGGGAGCGCAGCCATCGCCCGGTCGAGCAGACCGCTGGTGTGGCGCTTGGCGGCGCGGGCCTTCTGGCTGCGGTTCTGCGCCGCAGCCGAGCGGCGAACGCCGGTGGGTTTGCGCTTGACCTTAGCCATCACCGCCACCGATATCGGCCGAATGGTGGCGTAGCGCGGCCGCGACTACCAGCTCGCACAGCTCGCCATACTCGATGCCGGCATGCTTCGCCTGTTCGGGCACGAGGCTCAAGGGCGTCATGCCCGGCTGGGTATTGGTCTCGAGGACGAAGAGGCCGTCCTCGCCCTGCTCCTCGTCCCAGCGGAAATCGGTCCGGCTGGTGCCGCGACAGCCGAGCACCTTGTGCGCCTTGAGCGCATATTCGAGGCACAGATCGGCAATGTGCTGCGGGATATCCGCCGGGCAGACATGATCGGTCATGCCGTCGGTATACTTCGCATCGAAATCGTAAAACCCGCTTTTGGGCTTGAGTTCGGTCACCGCCAGCGAGCGCGGTCCGTTCGCGAAATCGACCACCGCAGCCGTCATCTCGCGCCCCCTGATATAGGGTTCGGCGAGAAGCTCCGCGAATTCCTGCCAGGGGCCCTCGGCATCGCGCGCGATGGGGTTGCCGTAATTGCCCTCGTCGGTGACGATCGCCACACCGACCGAGCTGCCTTCGTTGACGGGCTTGAGCACATAGGGGCGCGGCATCGGGTCGCGTTCGAACAGATCGGCGCTTTTGACGATGCGCCCACCGGGCATGGGGATGCCGTGCGGCACCAGCGCCTGCTTGGTCAGCTGCTTGTCGATCGCAATCACGGAGGTGGCGAGGCCCGAATGGGTATAGGGCACGCCCATAAGATCGAGCATGCCCTGCACAGTCCCATCCTCGCCCGGCACGCCGTGAAGCGCGTTGAAGACGACATCGGGTGCGGCCTCGGCAATCCGCGCGGCAACCTGCCGGTCCATATCGATCCGCGTGACTTGGTGCCCGCGCTCTTCCAGCGCGCTGGCGACACCTTCGCCCGACATCATACTGACGGACCGCTCATTGGCCCAGCCACCCATGAGAACGGCAATGTGCAATTTCCTGACGAGGGTCACGGCCGCCCCACACGCTGGATTTCCCATTCGAGTTCGACGCCCGAATGCTCGTAGACGCGGCGCTTCACTTCCTCACCGAGTCCCTCGATATCGGCGCTGGTCGCATTGTCGACATTGATGAGAAAATTGGTGTGCTTCTCGCTCACTTGTGCGCCGCCCATGCGCAGGCCCCGGCAACCGGCGGCATCGACCAGCTCCCAGGCCTTCCTGCCCGGCGGGTTCTTGAAGGTAGATCCGCCCGTCCTGGTGCGCAGCGGCTGCGAGTTTTCACGTGCTTCGCCGATTTCGTCCATCTTCGCCCCGATAGCTTGGGGGTCACCGGGCTCGCCCTGGAACCGCGCGCGCACGACCACCGCGCCATCGGGCAGCGCGGAATGGCGATAGGTGTATTGCAGGTCTTTCGCAGGCAGCGTGATCCATTGGCCATTGGGCATGATCACGTCGCAATCAATCAGCACGTCGGATACCTCGCGGCCATATGCCCCGCCGTTCATCCGCACGAAGCCCCCGACGGTTCCGGGAATGCCGCGCATGAACTCGAGCCCCGCGATACCCGCGTCGCGGGCGGTCGAGGCGACGAGGATGCCATGCGCCCCGGCGCCGCAGGTCAGCGTGTAATCGTCGCCTGTCTCGATCCCGGCAAAGGGCTTACCCAGCTTGACGACGACGCCGGGAACACCGCCATCGCGCACGATGAGGTTCGAGCCGAGGCCCAGCGCCATGACCGGCAGGTCGCCATCCAGCCGTTCGAGAAACAGTTTGAGATCGTCGAGATCGGCGGGTTCGAAAAGCCAGTCGGCCGCCCCGCCGCTCTTGAACCAGACCAGCTTGGCCAAAGGCGCGTCGGGCGTGAGCTTTCCGCGCAGACCTTGGGTCTCGATGGGCGCAGCAATCCCGCCTTCCACCTCGCAATCGGGAGCCATTCCGGTGTCCGCGTTCCAGACATCGTTCGGCTGGTCGATACTGCTCATGCCGTACTGGCCTTTGCGATGCCGTTGGTGAGGCCTGCCGCCCATTGGGTGATGTCGCCCGCCCCGAGGCAGACGACGAAATCGCCAGCGCGCAGATCGGCAGCCAGCTTTTCAGCCAGGTCCGTTTCGTCTTGGACCGTGCGCGCCGCGCGGTGGCCCCGCGCCTTGAGACCGGCAACCAGCGCATCGGCGTCTACGCCCTCGATCGGATCCTCGCCCGCGGCATAGACCGGCGTTACATAGACCTCGTCGGCTTCGTTGAAGCAGCTCTGGAACTCGTCCATCAGATCGCGCAGGCGGGTGTATCGATGCGGTTGGACCACGGCGATGACGCGGCCCTCGCCGGCGCTTTCGCGCGCTGCTCCCAAGACAGCCCTGATTTCGACCGGGTGGTGGCCGTAATCGTCGATGATGGTCGCCACGCCCCTGCCGCTCGGCACCTCGCCGACCTTGGTGAAACGCCGGCGGACACCGCCGAAAGCGGAAAACCCGTTGCAGATGACATCGTCCGGGCAGCCCATCTCGATCGATACGGCGATCGCGGCGAGGGCGTTCTGGACGTTGTGGCGACCGGGCATGGGAAGGCGCACGCCTTCGATCCTGCGATCCTCCTGCCCGCGCCGCCGGACGATCACGTCGAAGCAATTACCGCCAGCATCGGGGCGGATGTTCACGCCGCAGATGTCGGCCTGCAGGTTGAAACCGTAGGTCACGACATTGCGATCGCGCACCTTGCCGATCACCGCCTGCACTTCGGGGTGGTCGATGCACAGGATCGCGGCGCCATAGAAGGGCACATTGTGGATGAACTCGACGAAGGCATCCTTCACCCCGTCGAAATCGCCGTAATGGTCGAGGTGCTCGGGGTCGATGTTGGTGACCACGGCAATGGTCCCGTCGAGCCGCAGGAAGCTGCCGTCGCTTTCGTCGGCCTCGACCACCATCCATTCGCTGTCGCCGAGCCGCGCGTTGGAGCCATATTGCTCGATGATCCCGCCGTTGATCACGGTGGGGTCGATATTGCCCGCATCGAGCAGCGCAGCGATCATGCTTGTCGTGGTGGTTTTGCCATGCGTCCCGGCCACCGCGACGGTCGATTTGAGCCGCATCAGCTCGGCCAGCATTTCCGCGCGGCGTACCACCGGGATGCGGTTTTCCAGCGCATAGGCGACTTCGGGATTGGTCCGCTTCACCGCCGTGGACGTGACTACGACTGCCGCCCCTTCGACGTTTTCCGGCGCATGCCCGATGGCGATCGTGATCCCGCGCTTGCGCAGGCGCTCGACCGTCGGGCTCTCCTTAACGTCGGAGCCCTGCACGCTGTAGCCGAGGTTATCCATCACCTCGGCGATGCCCGACATGCCGATGCCGCCGATTCCGACGAAGTGGATTGTGCCGATATCTGTCGGGACGCCCCTCATTCCGCCCTCTCCCGAGTGGCACCCTGCCCGGCGGGAAGGCCCTGCGACGCACCGCGCGCGGTGTTGCCGCCCACACGGATGACATCCATCATTTCCGCCCCGCCGAAGCTCTCCACCAGGTCCGCAAGGTCTTCGACCGCCTTGGGCCGGCCGCAATTCCAGGCCGCATGCGCGGCCTTGGCGAGTCCCTGGGGGTTCTCGGCGAGCGCCTTGATCTGCTTGGCCAGTTCCTTGCCGGTGAACCGTTCCTGCCGGATCATCCGCGCCCCGCCCGACTTGGCGAGTTCGCGCGCGTTGGCGGCCTGGTGATCGTCGGTCGCGATCGGCAAGGGGATCAGGATCGCCGGACGACCGACCGCCGTCAGCTCGGCAACGGTCGAGGCGCCCGCGCGGCCGATGAACAGATGCGCATCGGCCAGCCGCGCGGCCATATCCTCGAAATAGGTCGCGAGTTCGGCAGGAATCCCGTGGCTCCGGTAACGTTGGCGCACTGCCTCGAGGTCTTCCGGCCGGCATTGCTGTGTCACTTGCAAACGCTGTCGCAGTGCGGGTGGTAGCATGGAGAGGCCGTCCGGAACGACTTCGGACAGCACCCGCGCGCCCTGGCTGCCGCCGGTCACCAACACGCGCAGCAGGCCATCTTCGGTAACGGCGGGAAACGGTTCGTCGCGCAAGGAAAGCACGCCCGCGCGCACCGGATTGCCGACGAGATGGACCTTTTCCGCATGCTTGGCGTCGAGGCGTTCGACTTCGGGATAAGCGGTGGCAATCGCATCGACGCGGCCCGCGAACAGCCGGTTCACCCTGCCCAGCACGGCGTTCTGCTCATGTACCACCGTAGGCACGCCCGCGCTGGTCGCGGCAAGGAGCGATGGCAAGGATGGATAGCCACCGAAGCCGACCACGGCGCTCGGCTCGAAACTGTCGAACAGCCGCAGCGCCATGCGGCGGCCCTCCAGCACGGCCTTCGCTCCCTTGAACCAGGTCAGCGGGTTCTTGCCGAACCGTCCGGCGGGAATAACATGCGCGGGCATGAAGTCTGGCTTGCCGGGGATATCGGCCCCGCGCGCATCGGTAATCAGCGCGACATGGTGGCCGCGGCGATCCAGCTCGGTGGCCAGCGCGAAGGCGGGCAGCAAGTGCCCGCCCGTACCCCCGGCCGCGAGGACATAGTGTCGGCTGGCGCCCGTCATGGCTGAATCTCCCGGCGTGCGGAACCCGTGTGGTTTTTCATCGGGGCCGTCTGCCCGATGCCGAGCCTGTCGCCAAGTCCCCTGGTTTTGCTTTTCAGGAACGGGTTTCGCCGCGTGATTGCCAGCATGAGCCCGACATTGAGGCAGATGGCAATGGTCGAGGAACCACCGTAGCTGACCAGCGGCAGCGTCATGCCCTTCGACGGGAAGAGCTGCAGATTGACGAGAATGTTGATGAAGGCCTGCCCGCCGAGCAGCGCGATCAGCCCCGCACCCGCGAGCAGTGCGAACAGATCCTCCTCGTCGATCAGCCGCATCAATACGCGCACGACTATGGCCAGATAGAGCAGCACGATCAGGCCGCAGGCGATCAGCCCGAACTCTTCGCCGATCACGCTGAAGATGTAGTCGGTATGCGCTTCTGGAAGGCTCATCTTGCGGATGCCGAGGCCGTAACCCGCACCTGTCCACCCGCCCGCGAGCAATGTGCGGCTGGCGAGGTCGACCTGGTCGAAGGCCGTGCCGCCTCCGAGGAAAGCATCGATCCGGTGGCGCGCGTTGTCATAGAGGAAATAGGTCGCGGTAAGGCCCGCAATCCCGCCACCGACAACCGCGCCGAGCCGCTTTACGTCGACGCCCGAAAGCACGACCATCACGAACCATACGCCGCCGAATAGGATGGTGCCGCCGAAATTGGGCTGCATCATCATCAGTGCGGCGATCAGCGCGAGATAGGCGGTCACGATGCCAAGCACGGGCAGGTTGGGATCGCGCATGCGCCAGCTCAGGATCCAGGCCATGGCGACGGCAAAGCCGGGCTTCAAAAACTCGGACGGCTGGAATTGCATGCCGAGATTGATCCAGCGCCGCGCACCGTTGATCTCGACGCCGATCAGCGGGACCAGGAAGAGCAGACCGGTCATGCCTGCAGCGAGCACGATTCCGAGCCGTCGCGCATTCTCGCGTGCCAGCATCGAGATGCCGAGCAGCGTGCCGAGCGCGAGCACCTGCCAGGCGAGATGGCGATAGAAAAAATAGAGAGGGTCGAGCGTTTCGCTGGAGGTCGAGAGGCGGTCGGCGCTGGCCGGGCTGGCGGCGGCGACGGCGATGGTGCCGAAGCTCATCAACAGCAACACGAGCAACAGCAGCACGCGATCGATCTCACGCCACCAGATCTTGAGCTCGGACCAGCGCGAAAGCTTGCCCTTCGGCATATGCGCGGGCTGGCGCTTTCCGGGGACATAGGGCTGCGTGGTCGAGTTCACCTCAGCCCCTCCACCAGCGAGCGGAAATGGTCGCCACGAGCCTCGAAATCGCGATACTGGTCGAAGCTGGCGCAGGCGGGGGACAGCAGGACGGTATCGCCCGCCTCGGCCTTCGCAACGGCTTCGCTCACCGCACGGTCGAGCGTTTCGCACTGTTCGACCGGCACGCGGCCCTCCAGCAGCGCGGCGAAGTCCGGACCGGCCTTGCCGATGGTGTAGGCGGCCTTCACATGGCCCAGCTCGGCTTCGCACTCGCCCAGCCCCGGCTCTTTGGCGAGTCCGCCGAGGATCCAGTGGATGTTGTCGAACGCCGCGAGAGCGGGGGCGGAGGCGGCGGTGTTGGTGCCCTTGCTGTCGTTAACATAGACAACGCCGGAAATCTCCGCGACGCGCTCCATGCGGTGGGGGAGGCCCGGATAGGTGCGAAGTCCCTCGGCTATTTGCTCGTCAGTCAGGCCAAGGTCATTACAGACTGCCGAAGCAGCAGCAGCGTTTTGCTGATTGTGCGGCCCTTGCAGTGTTGGACAATCAGACAAATGACCCACATCGACGTCGCCGATGAACTGGATCAACGGATCTTCGGCGGTCTCCAAAACGTCTTCGTCCGCTTCGGCCCGATCATCGACCACGGCAAAGCGCCGAGGCGACTGCATCTCGAACAGCCGCGCCTTGGCCGCCGCGTACTTCCCGAAATCTCCATCATACCGGTCCAGATGGTCGGGCGTGATGTTCAGCAGCACCGCCACGTCGCAATCCAGCGAATAGGTCAGGTCGATCTGGTAGCTCGACAGCTCCAGCACATAGACCCCGCCTTCAGGCAGCGGCTCCTGCTCGAGAATCGGCAGGCCGATATTGCCGCCCATGGTGGTCGGCAGGCCCGCCTCTTTCAGGATGTGATGGACCAGCGCGGTGGTGGTCGACTTGCCGTTGGTGCCGGTAATACCGACGACCTTGTGCGGCGGCAGGTGCTCGCGCGCCTGGGCGAACAGTTCCACGTCGCCGATCACCGGGACACCGAAGCTATCCGCATGCGGCTTGATCGGGTGCGTGTTGAGTGGAACGCCGGGGCTGACGACCACGCCCGCATAGCCAGTGAGGTCCGCCTCCAGCGGATCGCCGATGGCGCAGCGCCCGGCAAAGGGCTCGCGCGCCTCGGCGCGGTCGTCCCACACCAGCACGTTGGCACCGGCAGCCAGCAGCGCCTCGACCGTCGCCCGGCCGGAGCGCGCGAGGCCTAGCACCGCGTATTTCTTGTCCTTCCAGGCGGGCGATGCGATCATCTGAGCTTGAGCGTTGCGAGCCCCATGAGCGCGAGCACGATCGACACGATCCAGAAGCGGATCACGACCTTGCTCTCCGACCAGCCGAGCTGTTCGAAATGGTGGTGGATCGGCGCCATGCGGAAGACGCGCTTGCCGGTGCGTTTGAACCAGAACACCTGGATGATGACGCTGAGTGCCTCGAACACGAACAGCCCGCCGACCACCGCCAGCACGATCTCGTGATGAGTCGCCACAGCGATTGCGCCGAGCGCCCCGCCCAACGCAAGGCTGCCGGTATCGCCCATGAATACGGCGGCGGGCGGCGCGTTGAACCACAGGAAGGCCAGCCCCGCCCCCATGATGGCAGCGCAGAAGATCGCCAGTTCACCCGCCCCCGCGACATGCGGGATGCCGAGATAGTCGGAATAATCGACGCGGCCCACGAGATAGGCGATCAGGGCAAAGGTACCGGCGGCGATAATCACCGGCATGGTCGCGAGCCCGTCGAGTCCGTCGGTCAGGTTGACCGCATTGCCCGCCCCCACGATCACGATGGCGGCGAAAACATAGTAGAAAACGCCCAGTTCGACCCCGAAGTCATTGACGAAGGGTACGTAGACGAAGGTGCTGATCTGGCTAACGGTGATATAGGCCGCCACGCCCGCCACCGCGAATTCCATCAGCAACCGCACACGCGCCGAAACGCCCTTGTGGCTGGCCTTGGAGACCTTGTCGAAATCGTCGAGGAAGCCGATCAGGCCGAAGCCCAGCGTGACGGCGAGACACGACCAGATGAATGGGTTGCGCAAGTCCATCCAGACCAGCACCGACAGTGTCAGGCTGATGAGGATCATCAGCCCGCCCATGGTCGGCGTGCCGCGCTTGGCGAGGTGCGATTGCGGACCGTCCTCGCGGATCGGCTGCCCCTTGCCCTGGCGAACGCGCAGCATGTCGATGAAGCGCGGACCGATGACGAGGCCTATGACCAACGCGGTCATCAGCGTCGCGCCCGCACGGAAGGTTTGGTAGCGCACGAGGTTGAAGATGCCTTCGAAATTCAACCATTCGGCGAGGAGATACAGCAAGCTAGCCTCTCGTCGCGCCTAACCGGCGCGGGTGAAATGATCCACGAGCCGGCCGAGACCGACCGAGTTGGAACCCTTGATCAGCACCGCATCGCCCGCGACGACACCGAAGTCTTCGAGTAACTCGACCGCCTCGTCGGCCGTCTGGCAATGCGCCCAGGCGATCGGCTTGCCAAGGACGCAGCCCTCCGGTTTCCCCAGTTCCCGCGCGAGGTAGGTCATCTCGTCACCGACTAGAACGGCAAAGTCGACATCGGCGGCCAGCAAGGGTTCGGCGAGCGCGGCGTGGAACTGCGGGCCGAAATCGCCCAGTTCCTTCATCGAGCCGAGCACGGCGATGCGGCGACCCGAAGGAGTCTGGCCGAGCTGCGCCAGCGTGGCGCGCATGCTGGCGGGATTGGCATTGTAACTCTCGTCGATCAACAAAGCCTTGCCGCCGGGTACATCGATCCCGTGACGCGCGCCTCGGCCCTTGAGCCCGCCCATTTCGGCAAGCGCGAGGCCGGCCGCAGCCATGTCTCCGCCCGCCGCACGCACGGTCGCCATGACCGCGAGCGAGTTAACCACCCAGTGATCGCCGGGTTCGGCGACGGTGTAGCACAGCCGTCCTTCGGGGAATTCGCAGGTCACGAGGCTGCCGCCATTGGCGCTGGGGATGGCGTCGAGCAAGCGCACGTCGGCGAAGCGTGCCTTGCCGAAGCTGACGACCCGCGCCCCTGCGCGCAGCGCGGCAAGCTTGAGGCGCTGGTAATACTCGCTGTCGGCAGGGAGCACCGCGACGCCGCCCGGTTCGAGCCCGGCAAAGATTTCCGCCTTGGCGTCGGCGATCGCCTCCATGCTGCCGAGGTTTTCGATATGCGCCGGGGCGATGGTAGTGATCACCGCGACATGCGGACGAACCTGGGTGGTCAGCCCTTCGATCTCGCCCGCGTGGTTCATGCCCATCTCGAACACGCCGAAACGGCTGCGCACGGGCATGCGCGCAAGGCTGAGCGGAACGCCGACATGGTTGTTGTAGCTGCGCGTCGAACGATGCGCGGCCCCGCGGCTGGCGCGCTCGAGGCTGGCGAAGATTGCTTCTTTGACGCCGGTCTTGCCGACCGAGCCGGTCACGCCGATGATTTTCGCCTCAACCCGGCTGCGCGCCGCGCGGGCAAGTGCCTTCAGCGCTTCGGTCGTGTCCTCGACCAGGATGTGCGGCCAGTCAACCGGGCGATCGACGATTGCGCCGGATGCGCCATTGGCGAAAGCCTTGTCGAGGAAGCGATGGCCGTCCATCGTCTCGCCCTTGAGCGCAATGAACAGATCGCCATTGACCACGTCGCGGCTGTCCATCTCGACGCCCGCGACCTGGAAATCATGGCTTGCGGTGCCGCCCACGGCTTCGGCGATGCTCTGCGCATCCCACAGCGTCAGCGGCAAGCGGTCGCGCGGGTCGGCAGGCCATTCGAGATAGGCCGGATGGCGCAGGATTGCCGCGCTCATGCGTCACCTCTGGCAATTTCCGCCGCGCATTCGCGCGCGACCTCGACGTCGTCGAAGGGCAACACCCGCATGTTCTCTCCCGATCCGATGATCTGACCCGTTTCATGTCCCTTGCCGGCGATAAGGACGATATCGTCCGCACCCGCTTCGGCGATGGCTGCGAGGATGGCTTCGCGACGTCCGCCAACTTCGCGTGCCTGCGGCGCGCCTGCAAGCACCTGGCGGCGGATTTCCGCAGGATCCTCGCCGCGCGGATTGTCGTCGGTGACGATCACGAGGTCGCTGGCCTTTGCGGCCGCTTCACCCATGGGCGCGCGCTTGCCGTGATCGCGGTCGCCGCCCGCCCCGAATACGGTGATGAGCCTTCCCGAAACATGCGGTCGCAATGCCGCGATTGCAGCTTTAAGCGCGTCGGCGGTATGCGCATAATCGACATAGACCGGCGCCCCCGACGGCGCGATGACCGCACGCTCGAGCCGTCCGCGCACGGGCTGCAGGCGCGCGACCGCATCCCAAACGAGCCCCGCCTCGATTCCGGTCGCCAGCGCAAGGCCGGCCGCAGTCAGCGCGTTTGACACCTGGTAGGCGCCGATCAGCGGCAGATTAATCGTCCGGCTCTTGCGCTCGTGCTCGACCGTGAGCGACTGGCCCAGCTGGGTCGGCTCGCGCCTGGTCAGCCGGATCGCCTCGCCCTGCTCGCCGACGGTCATGATGGCGAGCCCGCGTCGCTCGGCATGTTCGATCACGCGCGCGTTCCAGCCGCTTTCGCCCGATCCCATCCAGATCACCGCCGTGGCATCGTCCGAGACGACCTCGTCGAAGAGGCGCATCTTGGCAGCAAAATAGTCTTCCATATCCGCGTGATAGTCGAGATGGTCGCGGCTGAAGTTGGTGAACCCCGCAGCCATGACGGGCACGCCTTCGTTGCGATATTGCGAAAGGCCGTGGCTCGATGCCTCGTAGGCGACATGCGTCACGCCTTCGCGCGCAAGCCCGCTGAGGTTGGACAGAAAGGTGACGATGTCGGGCGTCGTCAGCCCGGTCGAAACGCTCTCGTCCGGCGTCGTCACCCCCAGCGTGCCGACGCTCGCCGCGCGCTCGCCCGCCATGCGCCAGATCTGGCGCGTCATCTCGACGGTCGAAGTCTTGCCATTGGTGCCGGTGACCGCGACGATATGCTCGGGGACGGGCCTATAGAAACACGCGGCCAGATCCGCGAAGGCGCGGCGCGGGATATCGTCGGCGATATGGATCACACCCTCGACCGCCGCCTCGGGCCTCGCGACGACTGCCACGGCGCCGCTTTCGATTGCGGCGGGGATGAAATCCTCACCATTGACCCTGGTGCCCTGGAACGCGCCGAACACGGTGCCGGGCGCAACCTTGCGGTTGTCGATCGCAAAACCCGTCACGTTTGCCTCGGCATCGCAGGCGATCCCCGCCTCGGCGCAGAGCTTGGCAAGCTTCACTTGTTCGCCTCCGGGATCAGCGGCTTGATATCCGAAATGTCGACGTCGCGCGTATCGTCGGGACGCACGCCGATCAACGGGCCGATTCGCGGCACCAACCGCCCGACGATGGGTGCGGCGTTCCACGCGGCGGTCCGCTGGTACGAGCTGGCAAGCGTACCGCGCGGCTCGTCGAGCATGGCGATCACGACATAGCGCGGGCGATCCATCGGGAAGGCCGCGGCAAAGGTCGATACCAGCGCGGTCCGGCGATAACCTGCCTTGCCGCCGGGTTTTTCTGCCGAACCGGTCTTGCCGCCCACGCGGTAACCCGGCGCATCGGCGTTCTTGCCGGTACCATAGATCGAGGTCGCGCGCAGGATCTGGCGCATCCGGCTCGAGGTCGAGGCCTTGAACACGCGGCGGCCCTTGGGCGCTTCGCCCGGCCCCAGTTTCCTGAGCGTCGCCGGGCGCCAGATACCGCCATTGACCATGGCCGCATAGGCGCTGGCAAGGTGCAGCGGGGTGACGGCGATCCCGTGGCCATAGCCGACCGTCATCGAGCGCAGCCGCGGCCATTTCTCACCCGGCCAGATCGGGAATCCCTTGGCCGGGAGCTCGATATAGGGGCGCTCGTTCATGCCGAGATCGATCATGGTCCGGCGCATCCGCTCGGGGCCCAGTTCGTCGACAACGCGGGCGGTTACGGTGTTGGAGGAATGGATCAGCGTCTCGACCACATTGAGATCGTCACCCATGTCGTGGCTGTCGCGGATGCTGAACCGCCCGACCTTGACCGGGCTGGCATCCCAACGGCGCCCGAGATTGCGCACCACGCCCGCATCGATGGCCGCAGCGACCGAGAGCGGCTTGAAGGTCGATCCGAGTTCATAGACCTGGTTGGTCACCCGGTTGAACATGAGCTTCTGACCGCGCGCATCGATCTTGTTGGGGTCGAACTCGGGTAGCGAGGCCAGCGCAAGCACTTCACCCGTGTCGACATCGAGCACGATCCCCGCCGCGCCCTGCGCCTCGACCAGCTTCATGCCGCGCCGCAGTTCGTCTTCCAGCGCGCCCTGGACGCGCGAATCGATCGACAGGGCTACCGGTGTTCCCCGCGTTGCGGGGTTGGACAGCTGGGCATCGAGCACCTGCTCCATACCGACACGCCCCTTGCCGTCCGCGGCGACATAGCCGAGCACGTGGGCGGCCATCGACCCTTGCGGATAATGGCGGTCGTTCTCCATCGGCATTTCGAGCGCCAGCTCGCCGATTTCCTGCACGCGATTGGCTTCTTCGGGCAGGACGCGGCGGCGGATATAGCCCTGTTTGCCGGAGGCCAGCTGCGCGGCGACGGCCTCTTCGTCGAGGTCGGGGAAGATCGCCTTGAGTTTGGCGGCGACGGTTTCGGGATCGCGCACCAGCGGCGCGCCCTCCTCCCCCAGCGCCTTGGGATTGAACCACAGCGCATAGGCGGGAAAGGCGCGCGCGAGCGGCACGCCGTTGCGATCGGTGATCTCCCCGCGTGGCGGCAGCAGAGCCTCTTCGAGCGAGGTGCCGCGCATGCCGTGATCCGACATGCCGAGATAGCCGATCCGCACCAGCGCCATCAGCGCCACGAAGGCGAAGCCCAGCGCGATCCACAGGATGCGAAAGCGTGCGAGAGTAAGCGAGCGATGGCGGATAGTGACGAGCTGGACGCGGCCGGATGCCACCGCCATGCTGACCGCCCCATGCCCGCTTCTGCCCGCGGCCACGGCGGGGCCGAAGCCGGTGAAGGCGTTCACTGGCTCACCTCGGCAACAGCGGTCCTGCCGACCGTCGGGCTCGCTAGGCGCTCGGCAAGGCCGCCCGCGGCCGCGAGCTCGCGGCGTTCGGGCCGCCGGTCTGCATCGTCGGCCTTGTCATCCTCGATCCACTCGGCGAACAGGCTTTCGCTTTCGGGCGCGGGGCGGTTGAGCGCGACGCGCACCGGCGCCGGCGCATCAATCCCGCGCGGCGCGCCCAGTACGGCAAGCTGACGCTCGCTTTCGAGATACTGGTCGGCACGCGGTGCGGAATAGCCGAATTCCACAGCGTTCCAGTCGGACAGCTGCTGCTGGCTGGCGCGGGTTTCGAACTCTGTTTCGAGCATGAGCTTGGCACGCTGCGCAGCAATGATCTGGCGTTCGGCGAGGCGTACGTCGCTCTTCACCGCATTGACCTTGAAGGTCAGCGCGAGAAGCAGGGCGAAGCACACGCCGAGCACCAGCGCCCAGCCGATCTGCCTGATGCGCGACCCGCCAACCATTACGCCGCCTCCCGCGCAGGGGTTGCGGTGCGGGTGGCGTGGCGCAGCACCGAGGAGCGCGCACGCGGATTGCGCTCGATCTCGGCCGCGCCCGGCTTGATCGCCTTGCTGACCTTCGAAAAGACCGGATCATCCTGCGCCACCATAGGGACGTGACGCGAGGCGCTCGGGGTTGAGGACGCCTCGCGCAGGAAGCGCTTGACGATCCGGTCTTCGAGACTGTGAAAGCTGACCACCGCAAGGCGGCCCCCTTCGCACAGCAGGTGTTCGGCGGCCGACAGACCCTGGGTCAATTCGTCGAGCTCGCCGTTCACGTGGATCCTGACGGCCTGGAAGGTGCGGGTGGCCGGATCCTTCTTGTCGTGCGGCTTGTGGCCCAGCGCCTTGCGCACGACCCGCGCCAGCTCGCCGGTGGTCTCCAGCGGACGCGCGGCGACGATAGCGCGCGCGACCCGGCGCGACTGGCGCTCTTCGCCATAGGTATAGAGGACATCGGCGATCGCCTTTTCGTCCGCCGTATTGAGGAAATCGGCAGCGCTTTCGCCGTCCTGGCTCATGCGCATGTCGAGCGGCCCGTCAACCGAGAAGGCGAACCCACGATGCGCCTGGTCGAGCTGCATCGAGGACACGCCGATATCCATCACGACCCCGTCGACCCTTGCAACACCGGCCGACGTCATGACGTCGAGCATTTCGGAAAAGCGGTGCGGATGAAGAACGAGGCGCGGCGGATTTTCCTCCGTCTCGCGCCAGGTGCGACCCGAGGCCACGGCATCGGGATCCCGGTCGAAGGCATGCACCGTCGCGCCGCGATCGAGCAGCGCGCGCGTATAGCCGCCCGCGCCGAAGGTCGCGTCGATCACGACGTCGCCCGGCTTCGGATCGAGCGCTTCGATCACTTCGTCTAGCAGGACGGGAATGTGCGGGGCGCCGGTCATTTGCCCCCGCCCTTCCCGGACTTCGCCTTCGCGTCGGCGAGGAAGCTCTCGCACGCGGCCTTGGCGCCCGCCCAGTCGTCGCCCATCTGGGCCAGCTCGCTCGGGTTCCACAGCGTGAAGAAGCGCCCGCCGCCCTGGAAATAGAGCCCGTCCTCGATCCTGCCGAGTACGCGCAGGTGATCGGGCATGACGAAACGGCCGCTGTCGTCGAACGGCATTTCCTGGAAGCCGAACAATTGGCTGGACCGCGTATCGCGGTCGAATTCCTTGCCGAGGCGCACGGCGAGCTCTTCCTCGCGGTCGAGCTGGGCTTCGAGTTCGGGCTTGCGGCTGAGACCGAAGCCGACGAGGCAGTTCCAGCCGGGATGCTTCATCAGACACAGCACGCGGCCGTCGCTGCTTTCCTTGACGGCCTTGCGGAACAGTGGCGGAAGCACGAAGCGGCCCTTGTCGCCCGCGGGCGAATAGGCCTGACCGCTGTACCCTCCGAAAGACACTGTCCCCATTCCCCGAAACGGTTCTACTTACCTCCTCACCAGGCAGCACCTTTCCGCACTCGCCCATGCGAATGGGCGAGCCGCTCCGCCCGCGGGCCGAGCGCGCATAGACAGTGCTGTCCGATGTCTTGGCGGTTTACCTCGGGACAGGCGGGGATGGAAGGGAAAATTGCGGG
The DNA here is from genome assembly GCF_001542855.1 of Erythrobacter sp. AP23. Lineage (GTDB taxonomy): Bacteria > Pseudomonadota > Alphaproteobacteria > Sphingomonadales > Sphingomonadaceae > Qipengyuania. The sequence goes on from NZ_LNBY01000012.1 coordinate 188,630, forward strand.
ATTTTACGGGATAAGCCCGCAAATATCTGTTTTATAAATATTTTTTGACGGCCTTACGTCTCGAATTGCCTAACACTTTCTGAACGAAGACTATGGAAATCAACGCAATTCCGCGGAGTCGCAGGAGGCATCCCGCAAATCCCGGCCTGCTTCCCGCAATTTCCCGTGTCAATTCGCGGACGACTGCCGGTCGGCGGCAAGCGGTGCGAGAAGGTCCCACAGGGCATCGCGGCGAGCCTGCGGGAGCGGTCCGCTATCCTCCCAGTCCAGCAGGGCAGCATCTGCGAACAAGAGTGCCTCCCCCGCGCCGCGCGCGCAGCGCGCCACCAAACCGTCGCCATCGACCTCACAGGACCGGTCACCGGCACCGGTATCCGCTTCGGTAAAGCGGCCCCGCAGGTTGACAGGAAATCCGCGGCCATTCCACGCGACCTCGCGCTCGCCTTCCGGCTGGCCCTCGTCGAACTGCAGCGCCACTCCCCAATGCGAAAAAATGGGCGAAAGCAACACGACATCCTGCGGTCGGCGGCGGTCGCCGATCGGATAATGCGAATGGCGCGTGAGCATCGGATCGGCCAGGATCACGGCCCGTCCGCCTTGTGACACCCATTCGTCGAAGGATGCGTTTTCCGATGGCGCAAGCGCGCGTGGCTGGGCAAGGATCACCCGCTCCAGTCCTGACAGCGCATCGGGTTCGAGCGTGTCGAGCGGGACAAGTTCGAACCGCGTCTCCAATTCGGCGCGCACCCAGTTCTGCTCGGCCTCGCCATCGAGGATTTCGCCGAAATCGCCTTCGCCCCAGTAGATCGGCAGGCTGGTGAAAAGGCCCACGCGCGGCTTGGGCAAGGTCTCTTCGCCCGCCTGCCCCGGAGCACAGGCAGCGAGAACCAGTGCGAGGACTGCGGACAATACGCTAATTCGTGGCAGGCGGAACATCGATATCGGCCTGCGCACCGGGGGTCGGCGTGGCGGCTGCGGTCGGCGTCGGCTGGACAGGCAAGTCGGGTACGACGCCGGCCTCGACCAGGGGGTCATTCTGCGGCGGAGCCTGTGTCGGCTCGGTCGTGGGTGCGGCAGCGGGCACGGTAGTCGCATCGGTTTCGGCAGCACGGTCCTGGATGATGCTGGCAAGGCCGACCAGCAGGATCATCATCACGATGCCGGTAATGCCGATTTGCAACCGCTGCACGGTACGCTCGCGACGGGCATCGTTGCCGGGCACGTCGGGCAGTTCGCCCACGGGCGGTTTGCGGCTCATGTCGAAAAATTGGGGCACGCGCATTAGCCTAGGGGTCCCGGCCCGCCAGTCAATCGCCCGATTGCAACCAGTCGAATACGGGCAGGTTTTTCGACGCCAGCCACTCGGCGTTGTAGAGCGTCGACAGGTAACGAAAACCGTTGTCGCACAGGATCGTGGCCACGCGCGGGTTCTCGCGTCCCTCGTCGACGAGCTGCCTGCCCAGCGCGATCGCGCCCGCGACATTGATCCCGCTCGACAGGCCGAGACACAGTCCCTCCTCGCGCAGCAGGCGCGCCACCCAGGCGAGCCCTTCCTCGTCCGAAATGCGAAATTGCGTATCGATGGGTGCGCCTTCGAGGTTGGCGGTAATGCGACCCTGGCCGATTCCCTCGGCCACCGACGAACCTTCTGCCTTGAGCTCGCCATGAGCGAAGTAGTTGTAGAGCGCCGCGCCATGCGGATCGGTCAGCGCGATAACGACGTTATCGTCGAATTCCTTGAGCCCCATGCCGACGCCGGCAATCGTCCCGCCGGTGCCCGCGGCGCAGGTGAAGCCGTCGATCCGGCCTTCCAGCTGCTCCCACAGCTCCTTCGCGGTGGTTTCGATATGCGCCTTGCGGTTGGCGGTGTTGTCGAACTGGCCTGCCCAGATCGCGCCATCGATTTCGCCCGCCATCCGGCGCGAGACGTGCTGGAAATGGTTGCAGTCCGCATATTTGGTCGGCGGGACTGTCACCAGCTCCGCGCCGAGCGCACGGATGGTGTCCATTTTCTCTTTCGACTGGTTGTCGGGCATCACGATGATCGTGCGATAGCCCAGCGCATTGGCAACCAGCGCAATGCCGATCCCGGTATTGCCGGCGGTGCCTTCGACGACCGTGCCGCCGGGCTTCAACTCGCCACGCTCCTCCGCATCGCGGATGATGTATAGCGCCGCGCGGTCCTTCACGCTCGCGCCCGGGTTGGCGAATTCGCACTTGCCGAAAATGTCGCAGCCGGCTTCCGCGCTCGGTCCTTCGAGGCGGACGAGCGGCGTATTGCCGATTAGGTCGAGCGTGTGCTCGCGTACGGGAATTGATGTCATGATGCGGGAGGTAGGCGCGCCGCAGCGGCGGTGCAAACTACATGCGCTTGCAGGGGGAATAGGGGGAGTGATTGTTTGTTGCGTGCGGGAAGCGCAGACGCGCTTCCCATGCGGCTGTGCCGTCCCGCTCCCCTCCCGGATATTTTGTTGGGTGCGGTCAGGACATCCGTCCTGACCTTGCTGTTCCATCCCGCTCCCCCTCCCGGCCACCCATAGAATACCGTGCCGTGGGTGGCCGGGAGGGGGAGCGGGATGGAACAGGGCGCAGCGACTGACGCAGTCAGGCGCGATCAGACGCCACTAGTCTTCCGGCGCGATCGTAACCTTCAACCCGTCGAGTTCCGCTGTAAACGGAATCTGGCACGACAGGCGCGAGGTGGCTTCGCGGTGGTCGGTCGATTCCAGCAGATCGTCCTCGTCCTCGCTCATTTCGGGCAGCTTGTCGGTAAAGGCCGCATCGACATGGACGTGACAGGTGGCGCAGGAACAGCAACCGCCGCACAGCGCCAGCAGCTCGTCGAAGCCGTTGTCGCGGATCGCTTCCATCACGGTCAGGCCGTCGGCGACATCGATTTCGCTGGTCTCGCCTTCGCGGGTGGTCACGATCAGTTTCGGCATTGCGCGTATCCTCGGTTGCAAAGGGCCACTCGTCGACCCTATGCGAGCGGCTGCTATTCAATCGCGGCGGGGAAGGCAAGCGTACTGGCCATGGGACTGACCAATGCACAATTGCGCGAACATCTCGATGCGGTCGCCGATGGCGACCCGGTGGTTGCCGCCGCGATCGAGCGCTGCGGATACCCCGAGGAGCGCATTCGCCCCATCGGGTACCGCACGTTGTTGCGCACGATCGTCGGCCAGCAGGTCAGCGTCGCCTCGGCGCAATCGGTATGGAACAAGCTCGAAGCGGAGCTTGGCGAGGACATGCATGCGCGGGAATTGCTCGCCCGCGATTTCGATACGCTGCGCGCCTGCGGTCTGTCGCGCCAGAAGCAGGGTTATGCGCGCTCATTGTGCGAGCTCGTCGCCAGCGGTGAACTCGACCTGGCCGACCTGCCCGAAGACGACGAGCAAGCCATCGCCGAATTGACCCGCATCAAGGGCATCGGTCGCTGGTCGGCCGAGATCTACCTGCTGTTCGCAGAAGGTCGCGCGAACATCTGGCCGGCTGGCGATCTCGCCGTACAGGAGGCAGTCGGCAGGCTGCTCGACCTGCCCGCACGCCCGAGCGAGAAGGAAACGCGCGCACTGGGGGACAAATGGAGCCCCTATCGCGGCGCGATGGCCATCTTCACCTGGCACACATACAACAACGCGGCACTCTAGCGCCGGGACACCAAGGCGGGGCGCACCAGGCCGCAAACGGGAGAGAATTCATGAGCGATCGCAAAGCGATTTTCATAACCGGGGGCGGCTCGGGCATCGGGCGGGCGGTCGCCCGCTATTTCGGTGAGCGTGGCTGGTTCGTCGGCCTGGGCGATATCGACAAGGCGGGCATGCGCGAGACCGAGGAAATGATAGGGCACGGCTTCACTTATTCGCATGTCTTCGACGTGCGCGACCGCGCTGCATGGGACGAAGCGCTGGAGGCTTTCTCGGTCGCTGCCGGCGGCCGGATCGACGTGCTGTTCAACAACGCCGGCATTCCGCTCGGCGGATCGCTGCTGGAAAACAGCACCGAGGAAATCGAACGCTGCCTAGACATCAATCTCAAGGGCGTTCTGTTCGGCGCGCAGGCCGCACATCCGTATCTGAAGAAGACCGCGCCCGGATCGTGCCTGCTCAACACCGCGAGCGCTGCCGGAATTTACGGAACGCCGGGCGCCAGCGTCTATTCGGCGACCAAGTTCGGCGTGCGCGCGATGACCGAGAGCCTCGACGGTGAATGGGCAGAGGACGGCATCAAGGTTCACTCGCTCATGCCCAGCTTCATCGATACGCCGCTGCTCGACCACAATCCCAACGCGCGCTCGAACGAAGGCATTCGCCAGCGGGTGCAGGAAGCAGGTCTGGAAATCACCCCGGCGGAAGAGGTCGCCGCCGCCGCATGGGCGGCCGTTCACGGAGAGAGATTGCACACGGTCGTCGGCAAGACGGCAAAGCGTATTGCCTTCGGTGCGCGCTGGATGCCCGGCCGGGTCCGCAAGCAGACCCGCGAATCCTTTCGCCCGCTGGGGCAGTAGGCCTCAGGCCAGCAACGCGTCGATCTTGCGCGCCATCTTGACGTCGCGCAGGCTCAGCCCGCCCGCGTCATGCGTGGTCAAGGTGACTTCGACGCGGTTGTAGACGTTGAACCATTCGGGATGGTGATCGCGGGTTTCCGCGATCATCGCCACGCGGGTCATGAAGGCGAAGGCTTCGGAGAAGTCGGCGAATTCGAACTTGCGCTCGATCGCCTTTCCGTCGCGCACGAGCGACCATCCGGTTAGGCCGCGCAGCCAGCTGTCGCGTTCTTCCTCGGTCAGTTGCTCGACAGTCATGGTATCCGAATCTCCTCTCGCTTGTCGCTCGCGCGCCTTTTGCCTATCGCCCCCGGTCATGCAAGCTCGCCTCGTCGCAAAGGATATTGCCTGCCGCCGGGGTGAGCGGCTGCTGTTCCGTGGCCTCTCGCTCGCCTGCGAGGCGGGCGATGCCTATCATATCACCGGAGCCAACGGGATCGGCAAATCGAGCCTGATCCGCATTCTTGCTGGCCTGATGCAGCCCTTCGCCGGGGCGGTCGAACGCGAGGGGGCGATGGGTCTGGTCGACGAACGGCTGGCGCTGGACGGCAATCGCTCGCTGGGTCAGGCGTTGGCTTTCTGGGAGGGTCTCGACGGCTCCCGCGATCCGGGCCGCGCCATCCAGCTGCTCCAGCTTGGCCCGCTGATGGACGTTCCGGTGCGCTATCTTTCCACAGGACAGAAAAAACGCGCCGCGCTTGCCCGGCTGATCAATCGTGGCAGTCCGATCTGGTTGCTCGACGAGCCGCTCAACGGGCTCGACGGCGAGGCGCAAAAGACTTTCGAAGCACTAATCGCGATCCATTGCAGCGGGGGCGGGATCGCGGTGGTCGCCTCGCACCAGCCGATCGCCCTGCCCTCGCCCAGGATCCTCGACCTTGCGAGGTATGCGGCATGATCGCCGCTCTGCTCAAGCGCGACCTCGGCCTGCTGGTCCCCGGCGGGCGTGGCGGCGGGAGTGTGCTGCCGCTGCTGTTTTTCCTCGCGGTGGCGATGCTTTATCCCTTTGCGGTCGGCCCCGACGCGCAATTGCTCGCACGCACCGGCGGCGGGGTAATCTGGGTCGCGGCCCTGCTGGCGGCGATCCTGCCGCTGGAAAAGTTGGTCACCGACGATCTCGAGGCGGGTGTGTTCGATCAGCTTCACCTGCGCGGCGTGAGCGAGGAACTGGCCATGGCCGTTCGCCTGTTCGCGCACTGGCTCGCTTTCGGCCCGCTGCTATTGCTGGCCACGCTGCCGGCGGCTGCCCTGCTCGGGCTGTCCGGCGAAACGACGCGCACGGTCCTGCTCGGCCTGCTCGCCGGGACGCCGGGCCTTGCCGCCGTGGGCCTTGCCGTTGCCGCGCTCACGGCTTCGCTTCGCGGCGGTGCAGCATTGGCGGGGCTGATGGTGATCCCGCTGGCGGTCCCGATCCTGATCTTCGGTGCCGGCGCCCTCGCGCGGCCCGATCCGGGTGCATTGCTGCTGACCGGTGCGATCAGCCTCGGCCTGTGCGCCCTCGCCCCCTTCGCCGCCGGAGCCGCAATTCGGGCCGCGCGGCAGGCTTAGTAAGGCGGCTTGTGCAGCCCCTTGAGGCTTTCGGTGAAGATTTCCACCCCGTCCTCGGTGATCCCGATCGAATGCTCGAACTGCGCCGAGAGAGACTTGTCGCGCGTCACGGCAGTCCAGCCGTCGCGCAGGACCTTGGCATGCGGGCGCCCCGCATTGATCATCGGTTCGATGGTGAAAAACATGCCGGGCTTGAGCTCGGGACCCGTGCCCGCGCGCGCCGCATGGATCACCTCGGGCGCGTCGTGGAACAGGCGGCCGAGGCCATGGCCGCAGAATTCCTGCACCACACCATAGCGGAACTGGCGCGCATGCGCTTCGATCGCGGCGCCGATATCGCCCAGCCGTGCACCCGGTTTCGAGGCGGCGTCGATCCCCAGCATCAGGCATTCATGGGTCACCTCGACCAGCCGCTTCGCCTTGATCGAGGGCTCGCCGGCAAAGAACATGCGGCTGGTATCGCCGTGCCAGCCGTCCAATAGCGGGGTCACGTCGATATTGACGATATCGCCTTCCTTGAGCGCCTTCTCCGACGGGATGCCGTGGCAGATCACGTGATTGATCGAAGTGCAGCAGCTGTGGGTATAACCGCGATAGCCCATCGTCGCGGGCACGGCGCCGGCATCGAGCATCATGGTCCGCGCAAGATCGTCGATCGCACCCGTGGTCACGCCGGGCTGCACGAAAGTGGTCAGCTCGTCGAGAATCTCTGCGGCCAGTCGCCCGGCCTTGCGCATGCCTTCGAAGCCTTCCGTCCCGTGGAGCTTGATGGTGCCGTCGCGATAGACGGTCTCGTCCGCATCGATTACCTGATATTCGGTCATGCGCCCCACATAGGCGCTCTCCGCCCGAAATGCGAGACGGCTAACGATTGACGCTGAATGCGCTCGCATATTCCGGTTTGACCGCATCGATTACCGAAGCGGTGACCGGAAAATCCAGCTCGTAATCTCCTTCGGCATAGGCACCCGCGACATAGGGGCCGAAATAGACCGTGATCCGGTCGAAGGTCCGCCCGTTGGAAGAGCCGACCAGCACATTCGCTTCATCGAGACCGGGGCATTTGTCGAACATGTCTTCGCTGCCCTCTTCGACCTTCATCCCGCGCCGTTCCTCGCGTTCGGCGTTGAGGGAATCGCACAATCGCTTTCCGAGCGCCTGCTCCAGCGCGACGGGCGAATTGAACAGCTCGATACCCTTCATCGCAACCGCCGCCTCGCGGTCCCAGACCAGCGATTGCATTCCATACATTCCGTGAGCGCCCCCCGAATAGGTGGCGAGATGTCCCGACAGGCTGAGATAACCCGATAGATCGGCAACCACCTTCCACTCTTCCGATGCGCTGTGCTGGCGCGGCGTCCATTCCTGCCCCGCAGCCGAATTCCAGTCCTCGTCGGCCTCGCCGCGCAATTCGGCAAGCATGGCATCGGCCTTGGTCCGCAGCAGCGCCGCCAATTCCGGCTCGCCAGCCACCTCGGAGGGCCAGGAATAGGCGAACTGGTAGCGATCGGTCTCCTCTTCGGACGAATACGGCTCTGCCGCAGAATCTTCACCGGTAGGCGCATTCGCGGTGGTTGTAGCAGTCTCGCCTACGCCGGCCTTTTCCGCATACTCCGCGCCATCGGAACAGGCCGCACTCGACAGCGCGAGCGAAATCAGGAACAGGGGCGCACGCATGGCGGTTTCCTTCGCCTAGGATGAAACGCCTGAGAACAGACACGGGGGCATCACCACTATGGCCGACAACCAGCCGCTTATCCAGCCCGACCGGGGGCAGGAAGCGATATCGATCCATCTCGTCAACCGCGATACCTTTCCCGATTGGAACAAGAAGCTGTCCGCGAGCCAGCGCGCGGCGCTGGAGGCACAGAAATTCGACGGCGGAGGATACCAGGTCGGCATCGTGCCCGATGGCGATAGCTGGTTCGCCGTCGGCGGCGTTGCCAAGCCCGACGAGCTTTCGAGTTGGTGCATGGCCAAGCTCGCCGAAAGCCTGCCCGAAGGCGCCTATCGCCGCGCTGTCGGCGAGCCCGGCCCCGCGCTGCACGGTTGGCAGACCGCGCAATATGTCTTCGATCGCTATAAAGAGCCCGAGCGCCCCGTCGGCCCGCGCATCCTGCTGACGAAGGACGTGAAAGCGATCGACGGCGCGCTGGCCGAGGCGCAGGCCGTGTGCCTCGTGCGGGACCTCGTCAACACGCCCGCGGAGGACATGGGGCCGGCCGCGCTCGAAGAGCAATGCGAGAAGCTTGCGAAACAGCATTCCGCCACGCTCAAGGTGACCAAGGGCGATACGCTCGAGCAGGAATACCCCATGGTTCACGCGGTCGGCCGCGCCGCCGCGCGGCACCATGCACCCAGAATCATGCACCTGACCTGGGGCAAGGAAAGCGACCCGGTCCTCGCCATCGTCGGCAAGGGCGTTTGCTTCGATTCCGGCGGGCTCGATGTGAAGAGCGCGGCCGGAATGAAGCTGATGAAGAAGGATATGGGCGGCGCCGCGCATGCTATCGCGCTGGCCGGGTTGGTCATGGGTGCCAAACTTCCGGTGCGCCTGCATTTGCTCGTTCCCGCGGTCGAAAACGCGATCAGTTCGAACAGCTTTCGCCCGGGCGATGTGCTCAAGACCCGCAAGGGGCTGACGGTCGAGATTGGCAATACCGACGCCGAAGGCCGTCTTATCCTCGGCGATGCCTTGCAGCGCGCGAGCGAGGAGAAACCCGAGCTGATTATCGACTTCGCCACGCTGACGGGAGCGGCCCGCGTCGCATTGGGCCCGGACTACCCCGCCTTGATGACCCGCGAGGACGCGACCGCCGAGGCGCTGGTCGCGGCGGGCAAGGCGCATGACGACGAACCCTGGCGCCTGCCGCTTCCCGAAGCGTACGGGGAATGGCTCAATTCCGACATCGCCGACACCAACAACGCCCACAGCAATTCCTTTGCCGGAGCCAGCGTGGCGGGCCTTTTCCTCGACAAATTCGTCGGGGACGGGATCGACTGGGCGCATTTCGACACCTTCGCCTGGCGTCCGCAAGCGAAGCCAGGTCGTCCCAAGGGCGGAGACGCCTACGGCCTGCGCGCCGCCTGGCACATGCTGCGCAAGCGTTTCGGTGGGGATTGAGGGCGGACGCCTTGCCTGAAAGCCCATGCGGGGCTAAGCGCCCGCAACGTTCACAACCGGATATTGCACACAGCGTGACTGTCCCCGCCAGCTATTCTCTTCCTCAGGGCACCGTCGGATTGAAGGGGCCGGTCGATAAGCCCGCGCCCGGCACGCTGCCACTGCGCGGCGATCTTGCGCATATCGCATTGGCCCAGACCTATCTCGCCGCGCATTACGTCATACCGCAACTGCGCAACATCGGCGATGCACCGGCAACGCTGAAAATCGCCATGCGCGACGACGCCGCCGACGGGGCTTCGCTCGAGGCGGGCCAGCTGGTCGAACTGCTGGATTGCGCCGGCGACTGGGCGTGGATCGCCTGCGGCCCCGAAGGACCGAGCGGCTATGTCCGGCTCGACGCGCTCGCGCCCGCCAGTGACGCATAGTGTCTTCATCGATGGGGCGGCGGGAACGACCGGCCTCGAAATCGCCGAGCGGCTCGACGGGCGGGGCGAATTCAGCCTGATCCGCCTCGACGACGCACAGCGCAAGGATCCAGGCGCCCGGCGCGATGCACTGAATGCAGCCGACATCGCAATCCTCTGCTTGCCCGACAAGGCGGCGCGCGAAGCTGTCGAGCTGATCGATACGGGCAGTGGAACACGGGTCATCGATGCGTCCAGCGCGCACCGTACCGCCGAGGGCTGGTGCTACGGCTTTCCCGAGCTGGTCGGCCGCGAGCGCGTCGCCGATGCGCGGCGGGTGAGCAATCCGGGCTGTTATCCGACCGGATTTCTGGCGCTCATAGCCCCGCTGGTGAGGATCGGACTGCTACCTGCCGACTGGCCTTATACCGTCAATGCGGTCAGTGGCTATTCGGGCGGCGGCAAGGCTTTGATCGAGCGGTTCGAGGCGAAGGGCGCACCCGCCTTTCGCGCCTACGGATACGATTTGGCCCACAAGCACCTTGCCGAGATGCAAGCCCATGCGGGGCTCGAACACCAGGTCATCTTCGCACCTTCGGTCGTTCCGGCCTACCGCGGAATGATCGTCGAGGTACCGTTGCATCTCGGGGCTATCGATGGTGACCCCACCGCCGACCGTCTGCGCGATGCTCTGCGCGAATTCTATTCCGGTTCGAAAACCGTATCCGTCCACGAAAGCGGTCCGATTAGCGAGTTGCTGTTGGAAGAAAACGCGGCCCCGTCCGATGCCATGGAGCTTTTCGTGTTCGGCAACGATGGCGGCTGGCACGCGCGCCTCGTCGCCAGGCTCGACAATCTCGGCAAGGGCGCCGGCGGCGCGGCGGTGCAGAACCTCAATCTTATGTGCGGCCTTCCCGAGGCTGCCGGCCTGCGACTACCTGGTGCCTAAAAAACAGGCACCGCCTGTCTGCACTTCGGGCAGGGGGAGCCGCCCAGCTTGATCCGACCGACGCATTTCCGCCTATTGCGTACTTGGCACGCTTCTTGGAACACGGGCGGGCGCGACGCGTAATTTACGTGCGATACGGGTACCAGACTTCTCGGGGGACACCGCCAGGTGAAAAAGATCGAAGCGATCATCAAGCCATTCAAGCTCGACGAGGTGAAGGAGGCGCTGCACGAAATCGGCGTGTCCGGTATCACCGTTACCGAGGCCAAGGGCTTCGGCCGCCAGAAAGGCCATACCGAGCTTTATCGCGGTGCCGAATATGTCGTCGATTTCCTGCCCAAGGTGAAGCTCGAAGTGGTGGTGCCCGACGGGATCGCCGACCGCACGGTCGAAGCGATCGCCGCCACGGCACAAACCGGGCGTATCGGCGACGGCAAGATTTTCATCACCGCGATCGAGGGTGCCCTACGCATCCGCACCGGCGAGAAAGACGACGACGCAATCTAAAAATTTGGCGGGGCATCATCCCGCAAACGCAGTTCCAGTTCAAACGGAGGCAATACCAATGGCAAGTGCAAGCGACGTCCTGAAACAGATCAAGGACGAAGGCATCGAATGGGTCGATCTTCGCTTTACCGACCCGAAGGGCAAGTGGCAGCACCTGACCATGGTCGCAGGCGTGCTCGGCGAAGATGAGCTTGAAGACGGTCTGATGTTCGACGGTTCTTCGATCGCCGGCTGGAAGGTCATCAACGAAAGCGACATGATCCTCAAGCCCGACCTCGACCGGGTCTATGTCGACCCCTTCAGTGCCGAACCCATGCTGATCGTCTTCTGCGACATCGTCGAGCCTTCGACCGGCGAATGGTACGGGCGCGACCCGCGCTCGACCGCCAAGCGCGCCGAGGCCTATCTCAAATCGACCGGTGTGGGCGATACCGTCTATGTCGGCCCCGAAGCCGAATTCTTCATGTTCGACGATGTGCGCTTCGAGGATGGCTATGCCGGCTCGGGCTATGCGATCGACGACGTCGAGCTCCCGACCAATTCGGGGAAGGAATACGAGAGCGGCAACCTCGCCCACCGTCCGCGCGCCAAGGGCGGCTACTTCCCCGTCGCCCCGGTCGACAGCGCGGTCGACATCCGCGGCGAGATGGTCTCGACCATGATCGAAATGGGCCTCAACTGCGACAAGCACCACCACGAGGTGGCCGCCGCGCAGCACGAACTGGGCCTGACTTTCGGCACGCTCGTGGAAACCGCCGACAACATGCAGATATACAAATATGTCGTGCACCAGGTCGCGCATATCTACGGCAAGACCGCGACCTTCATGCCCAAGCCGATCAAGGACGATAACGGTTCGGGCATGCATACGCACATGTCGATCTGGGACGGCGGCAAGCCGACCTTCGCCGGCAATCAGTATGGCGGCCTGAGCGAAAACTGCCTCTATTACATCGGCGGCGTCATCAAACACGCCAAGGCGCTCAATGCCTTCACCAACCCGACCACCAACAGCTACAAGCGCCTGGTCCCGGGTTTCGAGGCGCCGGTGCTGCTCGCCTATTCGGCGCGCAACCGTTCGGCATCATGCCGCATTCCCTACGGCGCGGGCGACAAGGCGAAGCGCGTCGAGTTCCGTTTCCCCGACGCGATGGCCAATCCCTATCTCGCCTATGCCGCGCTGCTGATGGCCGGGCTCGACGGGATCACCAACAAGATCCACCCGGGCGAGGCGATGGACAAGAACCTCTACGACCTGCCGCCCGCCGAACTGGCCGACGTGCCGACCGTCTGCGGCTCGCTGCGCGAGGCGCTGGAAGCACTGGAGGCGGACCACGACTTCCTGCTCAAGGGCGATGTGTTCACCAAGGACCAGATCGAAGCCTATTGCGAACTGAAGTGGGACGAGGTCCTGCGGGTCGAAACCACACCCTGCCCGGCCGAATTCGACATGTATTACAGCGCCTGATCCGGCTCCGCCGGTCAATCGGCATTAGTATCGAAGTGGCGGCCGGAGCGATCCGGTCGCCTTTCTCTTTGAACTGTATGAAAAAGTGCGTCCTTGCTGCCACATTGAATCGAAAAACGAGTCACAACGCGGTCGCAAGGCCCTTCCCTTTTCACTTCGGTCGGTTCTAGAACAATCGCATGCGGGGCTCGGGCCCGCGTTTGCGAACCAATCCTGGAGGGGCTTTCGTAATGAAATCTAGTTTTAACCGCACCGGCGGCCGCCTGTTGGCGGGTGCCGCCACCATCGCTTTTTCGTCTGTCGCGATGAGTTCGCCTGCACATGCAATTGTGCCGAACGACAACTTTACGCCTGACGAAATCGTCGATGAAGAAGGCGATGTTAACGGCGTCGGCATGGTCATAACCAATCAGGTCGGACAAGGCGGCATTGGCATCTGCACCGGCACGCTGATCAACCCGCGCACAGTCCTGTTTGCCGCGCACTGCGTCAACGACCGCGCCGCAAGCGACTACGATGGCGAGAATGTGCGCGCATCGGTAACATTCACGGTCGATGCCTTCCCGGGCATTCTGGACTGGTTCGGTACGGGCCAGACCAATACGGATCTGTTGGTCTACAATATCAATCAAATCCGCTACGATCCGCGATCGCTACAGAATCCGCAGGCACTTGGCTTTATCGAAGCAGACATTGCCATCGCCACGCTGGATACGCCGGTCGGAACACAGTTCGACCCGACCACCACTTCGCTAGTGTCGACCATTCCGACTTGGGCGCTCTTGTTCTCGCCTTTGCCTTCGCCAGACGAAATCGATCCCGTCAACGGTACCGGTTATCACGTTAACATCACCGGCTATGGCCGTACCGGGAGCGGTACGACGGGCGACAGCCAAGCGATCGATTTCCGCCGTCGCTCGGCCGAAAATATGCTCGGCGGACTGCTGTCTCTCGATGATCGCAATGATGCATTCTTCGGCGGTGACGGGGAACCATTCCTGCCACAAAATCTCTACCAGCTCGATTTCGACGACCCGGCCCGTACGGATGGTGACGACACAACCGCGCCGGATGTCCGCGATCTCAACCTCTATCGTGACGATCCCCTGGCCCGTGAAGGCACCACGGCGGGCGGAGATTCGGGCGGCCCCCTCATCCTGGATGCCGCGAATAACGATCTGTCTACCGAGAACCTGCAGATCGGTGTTCTATCCGGTGGCTCGAGCTTTTTTGGCTCAGCTGGCTTCAGCGCCTATGGCTCCAGTTCATTCTACCAGCCCCTGTTCCTGTATTGGGATTACATCGTCGCGACCAATCCTTATCGCTACGTGAGTGCGATTGCAGGAGACGGGGCGTGGGAAGACCCCAATCACTGGCAGACCGACCTCGACCCGATCTATCGTGTCATCAACGAGGCCGGTGAAGTTGTGAATGGCTTGCCGTCATCGCCCGGCGCGGGACTGAACGGCACTGAACCGGACTTCGGCGAAGTTTGCATTCAGACCCCGTTTTTCTTCGATCCCGCTGGCGTAGATACCACGCTTCCGACCAATCGCTGCGAGAATGTCGGAACCGGAGAAACGACGGTCGATGGCGAACCGGCCTCAACCGCTGCCGTGTCGAACAATCGGGGTGAAGCGGTCCTTTCCGCTGGTACGTCGAACGCTCCCGAAGAAATCGGAGTAACCGCAGGCGAATCCAACAATCGCGGTGAAGCACTGGTTTCGGCGAATACGTCGAACAATCGTGGTGAAGCGGTTGTTTCCGCAAGCGCCGGCGATACCGGGGGTCAGGTGATCAGCGGTTCGCTGGAGCAGCCTCACGCGACGAGCATTCTCTTCCCCATCGAACAGGCGCAATATGAGCTTGGACCGGCGGAAGAGCAGCCCCACGGCCCGAGCGGCGGCCCTCCAGAGTTTGCGGACGCCGACAATCCCGCTCCCACGCTCGATAACGGTCTGCCCGGTGCAACCGGGTTCGTCCCCGACAATATCGATCCGGTCGTCAGCGCCGATCCGGCGGAACAGGTGAATGCGCGTTACTTCGACGTAACGCTCAGCGCAGCCGGCACGACCACGCTGTCGAGCGCCGTGACCATCGATCGGCTTACGGTCGTGGGTGCCGCAGGTCTCGATATCCAGGCCGACGGTGATCTCACTTCGATCATCGACATCATGCAGGGCGGCGGAACGATCAATGTCGACGGCGCTCTGCGCACGAGCGGCGACTATCTGATGATTGCCGGCATCCTTGGTGGCACGGGCACTGTTCAAACTCCGTTCTTCACCAATATCGTCGGCGCCATCGCTCCCGGAACGATGGGCACCATCGGTACCCTCGGAATCGACGGTAATGCGATCCTCTCATCGGGTTCGACACTGATGATCGATATCGGACCGGACAACACCTCGGACCTTCTTGAGATTTCCGGGGGTGCCTCGATCGGTGGTGATGTCGTCGTTGGTCCCGGGATCATGCAGCAGGTCAACGGTCTGGGCCAGGAATACACCATCCTGACAGCAGCCGGAGGCCTCGACGGCACCTTCAACGAGAACGATATCTCCGCGATCCTCAGCCAGTCGTTCACCTACACCGATACGGCAGTGCTGATGCAGATCCTCGCCGCGAGCTATCGTACCGTAATCGACACGAGCGACCCCGTGCAGCGTGCCTATGCGCAGCTGTTCGACCAGAACCGTGGCAATTCGGCATTGGCCGAACTCTACGGCCTCGATTTCGCAGATGCGGCCACGATCCAGGCCACTTTCGAAGGGCTGGCACCGGTCGCCGAAACGGCCGTCCAGCAGCTTGCTGCGCAATCGCTAAACAACCTGCAGTCGTTCAATGCAATGCGCCTGCGGGAATCGGATCTCGCCAGATCCGGCGGCACGATCGCCACGTTCGGCAATCCGCTGCAGACCGCGCAGATGCAGGTCTCGCGCGGCAGCCAGCCGATCGTTGCCGGTGCGCTTGGCCTCGACCAGGGCGAAGAACCGACCAGCGTGCGCGAGGGTGCGATTCGCGAGGATTTCGCTCTTTATCTCGCAGGCGGACTGCTTAGTGGCAGCGGCGACTCGATGCCCGGCTACACCGCGGTCGATACCGATGTGGATGGCTACTTCTTCGGTGGCGGTATCGAGCACTTCCCCAGCGATAGCTCGATGATCGGCCTGTCCGTCTATTACTCGGACCTCGACGCCGACACCGCGCTCGGGCAGAAAGCCGAAGCGACGATGCTGGCTGTATCGGCCTACGGTAGTGCCAAAACAGAGGATGGTTTCGTCATCGACGGTCAGGTCAGCCTGACCGATCTCGACGTCGACACCACGCGGACCGTATCGTTCCTCGGTGGCACCCAGACGCTTGCGAGCGAAAGCAGCGATGGCGGCATCGCGGCGGCCTTGGGTATCTCCTACGACATCGAAGGCCCGATGGGCACGATCTCTCCGGGGATCGAGCTGCGCTATGCCGATCAGTCGTTCGACGTCGTCACTGAAACCGGTGGCCCGCTTGCCCTGCGGATCGATCGCGAGGACTTCGAAAGCCTCCAGGGTCGTATCGGTCTGGATTACCAGAAGATCAGCGGGACATTCCAACTCGACGCCAATTTCGATTTCGTGCAC
The DNA here is from genome assembly GCF_001542855.1 of Erythrobacter sp. AP23. Taxonomy (GTDB): domain Bacteria; phylum Pseudomonadota; class Alphaproteobacteria; order Sphingomonadales; family Sphingomonadaceae; genus Qipengyuania. The sequence continues at coordinate 204,802 of NZ_LNBY01000012.1, forward strand.
GAGTACGAAGACGGTCCGCAAGCCTTCTCGGCGCAGTTTGCCAACGGCACTGGCCCAGGTGCGCTCTTCCTTCTGGCGAATGGAGACAAGAACTGGGCAGAAGCAGGTCTGTCGGCTCAATTTGGTACCGAGTCGGCAATGTTTGGGGTCGGATTTGACACGACGATCGGGCGTCACAATGCCAATGCGCAAACCTATCGCGCGACGGCGACGTTCAAGTACTGATCGAACGCCGCGAGCAATCGCACAAAACTGGAAGGGCCGTCCGGGAAACCGGGCGGCCCTTCCTCCTTTGCACGAAAGGATTTTCCTACTCGGTATCTGTGTGCCTAATCAGCCGGCCTCTTTGATCATGGAGGCCCGATATGAACCGCAAACCGCTTTTCGATGCCGTCCGCAAGCTGTTGGGGCGCGGCTTCCGCCAGGCCGAAGTCGACGCCCTCGATGCCGCGTTGGACGGCTCGCACGAGGTGCCCCAGGCCCCCGTTCCATCGCGTAGTATCGGGCCACGCGGCCTCCAACTCATCCGCCAATTCGAAGGCTGCGCGCGCTTGCGTTCCGACGGGCTCATCGAAGCCTATCCCGATCCCGGCACTGGCGATGCCCCGTGGACCATCGGCTGGGGCGCGACCGGAAAAGGCATCGGCCCGGGCACGGTATGGACGCAAGAGCAATGCGACGATCGCCTTGCCGCCGATATCGCCCGGCATGCCGAAGATGTGGCTGTAGCGCTCGGCGATGCGCCGACGACGCAGAATGAGTTCGATGCCCTCGTGAGCTTCCACTACAATACCGGGGCGATCGGGCGATCGACCCTCCTCAAGCGCCATCTATCGGGCGATCACGCAGCGGCGGCGGCAGAGTTCTCGCGCTGGAACCGCGCAGGAGGACGCGTGTTGAAGGGTCTCGTGCGTCGGCGCAACGCCGAAGCGACGCTTTATCGATCGCGATGAAAACCGAGAAACTCCGCCGTTTCTAACCCCACCGACGACCGGAACCGGAACGGACCCGTCGCCGTTGGGGCAGCAAATGGAGCTTAACAAATGACAACCTTGCTAGCAGCCGCGGCCGCCATCGCGCTCGCCGCAAGTGGAGTCTATGCGGCTCCCGGAAAGGGCATCGAGAAGAAGGCGAGTGGGGAAGACAATGTCTCTCACGCCTCGGAACGCGTTGCCGAGCGCAAATCCCACGGTAGGGGCGAAGCGGCACGCTCGCGCCCGGCTGACCCTCGCCAATACAGTCGCGACCACAGCGCGGAGAAGGGCGAGAATCGAAGGCGAACCGCCGTCGATGGTGACCGCCGGATCGAGCGTTCGGCGGAGCGTCGTCAAACCCCTGTGAAAGCGCTAGGCGAGCAACAAGACTTCGACGGCATGCGCCAAACGCCGGACCATGACTTCCTATCGCGCGATCGCGTACGCGCGATCATCGACGGATGCCCGCCGGGCCTTGCCGCGAAAAACAATGGCTGCCTGCCGCCCGGCCAATCCGACCAGCTTGCGAACCGGCTCGAGCGGTGGAACGGCTATGAGTATGGCCCCCGCTTGTTCGGGCTGAGCAATTATGCACCCGGCCGGTTCGTCTATCGGGATGGGTATCTGCTGCGCCGTGCGGACAAGAATGGCATTGCTGGCTTTATCCCCTTGCTCGGCGGCGCACTGGCCATCGGCAATGCCTGGCCATCCTCCTACGAAAGCTTCACGGTTCCCGATTACTACGTCGACTATTTCGATCTGGGATCCGCTTCATCCTATCGCTTCGCCGACAATGTCATTTACCGGATCGATCCCGAAAATACCGCGATCACTTCCGTGGCTGCTTTGCTGACCGGTGACGAATTCGTTGTCGGCCAACCCATGCCGCACGGCTATGACGTCTATAACGTGCCCTATTCCTATCGCGAACGGTACGCGGACACGGCCAATGCCTGGTACCGCTATTCCGACGGCTACGTCTATCGGATCGATCCCGCAACTCGGATGGTCGCGGCGGCCATCGACCTGCTCGTTTGAGGCGATGGGTATGATCGGCAAAGGGAATATCCGCTGTTGGTTCGTAGCGATTGTTTCGCTGCCGTTGCTGGCGGCGTGCGGCGACGTTGAGCCGGATCAGCCCGAGATCGCGACCACGGAAGATGGTTCGCTGACGCTCGCGGCCGCACTGGGGACGAACGACGACCTTGGCAGGCTGCAGCAGGCGCTGGCGCAGTCGGAACTGTCGGGCGTCTTCGACGGTCCCGCCAGCTACACGGTCCTTGCGCCGACCGACATGGCTTTCGAAGACTTGCGTACCGATGGCACGGCGCTCCTCGAAGAAGATCAGCGTCCGATACTCGTTGCGATCCTGCGCGACCATTTGCTGCCGGGACATGTCACTCCGGAGGGTATCGAAGAAGCGATTCGAACGCAGGGCGGCCCCGTGACCATGACGACTCTCGGCGAAACCGATGTGGTCTTCACAAAGTCAGGCGACACGATCACGGTCGAAATGGGTGGGGCTGCGCGCGCGACCCTTTCGGGCACCGCCATTGCAGCAAACAACGGCGTGGTGATCCCTATCGACAGCGTGTTGCTTCCGCCCAAGGGGTGAATGCGGCTCAATAGTCGCGGCTGATTTCGGCCACGACGCTTTCGCGCCCAACGGTCGAAACCGCTGCGAGCAACGACAACCAACTGGTCACGCGGAACTCGACTTCGGTCGCGCTGTAACCGCGCCCGTCGGTGATGATCTCGGCATAGAAACGTCGCCCGAAGTTCTTGCCCAGGGCGACCCCGGTCCCGCGCCCGAGGGCTGGATCCGCGCTGACGATCCGCAGCCGATCGAGGCCGATGGCACTGCGCAACTGGTTGATCGGGTCCATCCCGCCCCCACCGCGCAGGCTCGCTACCGCAGCGCCCAATTGCAGCGCATCGGTCGCGGAAAGGCTGGTCACCGAACCGCCGAACAACAAGCGCGCGAGCAGCTCTTCCTCGGGTAGCGAGGGATTGGAACTGAATGCGATCTCGGGCTGGGTCGCACTGCCACGGACGGTCGCTTCCACGGTCAGGCCGTCGCGCTCGGTTTCGGCACGAATGTCTAGCCTCGGGTCGATCGGGACATTGGCATCGAACTCGATCTCGCCTCGGGTCAGTTCGAAACGCGTTCCGGCGAAGGTGTAGTCTCCGCGCACCACCTCCGCGCTGCCGCCGATCCGCGGATCGTCGGTCGTCCCACGCAGAATGATATCTGCCGACCATTCGCTGTCGAGACCCATCCCGTCGACGTCGATCCTGCTGGCGGCCCGCGCATCGACAAGATAGCGCCAGGGCCTGCCGGGAGCGACCTGGGGAGCGCGATTGGCCGGAGCGTTTATCTCCCGCGTGGCGATCTGCGGCAGGCGCAGGTCGTCGGCTGCCGTGCCGAGCCGCCAGCTTGCCCGATCGACCCGGACGCGGCCCGCAATGGTGCCGCCGAGCCCGTTGGAAACGATTCGCAGCGGTCCGGTAATCGTTGCACTCAGCCCTCCGGTCTCGATCAATTGCGCGTTCCTGGCCGCTATGCGCAAGTCGATGATCGGTCCGCGTATCTCCAGCACCCGGCCCTCGACCGCCTCGCCCAGCGTCCGCAGGTCGACGATACCGCTGCCGCTCACGCTGCCGCCATCGGCAGGCGTCCCGGCAAAGCGGGCCAGCTGAAGCCGCGAACCGCGAAACCGCCCGCGAACGGAGATGTCGCGAATGTCCGTGCCCGACAGCGAACTGCGCAGTTGCAGCGTTTCGCCCGAGATCGATCCACGCACGGTAGGGTCCTCGAGCGTACCGGTCGCATCGGCGGCAATCGCGATCGGGCCGGTAATGTCGAAAGTATCCAGCGCTGCGAGCCGCCAAAGGCTCTCCGCCGCGCCGTGATAGCGCAATTGCGCGAACAGTCCCCCGGCGCGCAGCCTATCGATCAAGATACCCGAGCCGGGTAGGCCGGTAATCCGCGCCTGCACACGACCGCGCCGGATATCATCGTTGCGTAGCAGGGCGCGCGCTTCGAGTTCGGTTTCGCTGAGCCGTGCGACAAGGGCGACATCGACCGGACGCGATGTCAGCACGAGGCCGGAGCGCGTCAGCCCGTCGATCCGTACTTTCGCATCGCTTACCGGCAGCCGGTCGGCACCGGTGCGGTAGGTAACGACCCCCGATATCGTGCCCCCCAGTCCGGTATCGGGGCGGACGATGTCGATCAGGGAGAGCGGCATGCGCGCAAGCTTGAAATCGAAATCGAGATCACCGCCGCCAAAACTCCCCGACGCGATCAGACCGCCATCGCCGTAGGAAAGCTGCGTCGGCGCAAGACGCCAGCCGCCGTCTGCCTGATTGGTCAGAACAGCCCGGCGGGGCATGGAAATGCGCCTGCCCGCGAATTCGCCCTGCGCGGCAAGGGCAATGCGATCGGGGCGGATGCCGGCATTGACGTCGAGCACGAACCGCCCGCTGCGCCGGCCCGCCAGTGAGGCATCGACCTGGCCGATGCCATTCTCGACCTCTCCCTGCGCCGCCAGGCGGGCGATGAACAGCGTGCCGTAGGAAAGCCCCGCCGCCGTACCCGAACCGACGAAAGTCGTGCTTCCCTGCCGGATCAGACCCGAGGCTTCGACATCGGCGCGTGCGATGCGAAGCGGCGTTTCGCCGCCGAAGCGCGCATTGCGGGCCTGCAACGCAATGTCGAGCCCCTGCCCGCCGCCACGCGGCGCCAGCGCAACCGTTCCGTCGAGCCCGCCCCCGGCGAAGGCCAGCATGCCCTCTGCGCCGCCCTGCACGAAAGCGACGCTGCCGGTGACGCCGGTATCGGATACGCGCATCCGGTCGATTGCGATACGCGTCGGGCCGCCTTCGGGTGCGGTCAGGTCCAACGTGCCCGCGAAAGGTCCGAGGAGCGAATCGCCTGCGGCATCGATCGCGAAGCCCTCGCCGCTCGGTGCAATGGCCAAACGGACATTTTCCAGTCCGGTTGCCGGTCGGGCGAAAACGAGCGCCGCGCTCGGTCCGGCATCGCTCACACTCGCCTCGACCGTGAAATCTCCGAAGTCGACATGCGTGCCCGCTCCCGCCACGCGCGTGGTGCCCTCGCGCACGCTGCCGTCGAGGGCGAGTTGCACCTTGCTTGCATCCACGCGCAATCGGTCGAACTCGAGCGGGGCTGCGCCGCCCATTGCAAGCCCGCCGCGCACTCGGATCGGCGCGCCTGCGAGATTGGCGAGCGTGGCATTGGTTACCGGCGAGATCCGCGCATCGAGCTGTGCAGTCAGGCGCCAGGGCGCTCCCGGCGCGAGGGCGAGATCGATCATTGCCGTGCCCCCCGCCCTACCGACATCGTCGAGTACCAGCTGCTGCGCGCTCACCGGTCCGCGGATCCGGTATCGCCCGCTGGACACATCGCCGCGCAGCGCAAGATTGGCGGATGTGCCGGGGAAGGCGATCCGCAAATCGTCGGCCAACAGGCGTGAACCGGTGAGGACCAAAGTCCCCCGCCCGATACCGTTCACCAGGCGTGGATCGACCAGCGCATTGCCGCTGGTCACGCTCGCCACCGCCACGTCGAGCGGCAGGCTCCAGCGCGTTCCGTCATACTGCGCCGTGCCTTGTTGGCGGAGCCCCGACAGCAGCGTGCCATCAAGGTCGAGCTCTCCTACGCGAAGGTCGTGGGCAATCGCGAGATCGCGCAAGGGCCCGTCAAGCGTGGCAGTGAGCCGCGTGTTCCGCAGCTCGAGACCGTCGCCCAACAGGCCGGGATCGCGCACGAATGCATCCAGTTCGAGCCCGTCGACGCGATTCTCCGCGAGGTCGAGCAGGCCATCCGCCACGAGGCCGAGCCCGCGTCCAATCACCCGCGCTCGGCCATCGAAAACACGGTTGTCGATCGCCAGCTCCGCCTGGAGCGCCACATCCTCGCCCAGCGCCCGTGCCGGGACCCCGGAAAGATAGTCCGAAGGGTCGATCTTGCCCAGAAGTCCGAAAATGCCGGCGCGATTGGTCAGGCGTAGTGCCGCGACCCGCCCCTCCTCACTCTGGACCAGCAGCCCGCCCGTCCATTGCGACCAGGTTCCATCGCCCCTGATGCGCGCGGTGTGAGCAGTGTCGAGGCCGGCCAGCCGTGCCAGTGGACCATCCGCTTCAGCCGCGACATCGAGCGACATGTAGAAATCGTCGCCATCGGGTTCGGCATCGAGCAACAGCGCCAGCCGGTCGCGCTGCCCCAATCGCCCGTCGAGATCGACCATCAGCCGCCGGTCGGCGACCTGGGCACTGCCAGCCAGATCGACCCTCTGCGCGCGATCCCCCGCTATCCCGCGCGCGAGCGTCAGATTGTCGATCGTGAACTCTTCGACCGAGATATCGAAACCGGGCAGAATCGGTCCCTCTTCCTCGCTCGGCAGAAATTCGGGAATGCGCGCAAGTTGCGCGCGGCGGGCGGCGAAGCTGTCGATCTCGAGCCGGTTCGACAGCCAGGCGCCAGGATTCCAGTCGATCTCGGCACGCGGGATGGTGAGGAAGACACCCTGCGGGTCGGACAATTGCACATCGTGCAGGATCGCCGCTCCGTAAAGATTGCCCTCGATCCGACCGATCCGGATGTTGAGCCCGTTGGGAAAGGTCTGCTCGGCGATCCGGTTGGCCAGGAAGCGTTCGCCAAGCGGCGTGTTGAGCACCACCAGGGCGCTCGCCACGAGAAAGACCAGGGCCGCAGCGAGGCCAAGCAGCCATTTGCCGGTCCTCCCCAGCCGCGAAGCACTCGCGGACGGAACCGGCCGCTCCTCCAGGGCGTCGACCTCGTCCGCCATCAGAAGGCCTGCCCCAGCGAAATATAGACACCGACTGCGGAGTCCTCCGGCTCAGGATTGAGCGGGAAGCCGACATCCAGGCGGATGGGACCGAAACCGGTGGTGTAGCGAACACCAAGCCCCGCCCCCATCTTGATCTCGCCGAAATCAGGCGTGGTCGATGTGGACACACTGCCAAGGTCGAAGAAGGGCACGGCCGAAACCGCCCCATCGAGCAAGCCGGTGCCGATCCGCGCCTCGATCGAGGCCTCCACGAGGCTGCGCCCGCCTGTGGCTTCCATGAAGTCGTTCTTCGGCCCGATCGCCTGATAGCCATAACCGCGTACCGACCCGCCGCCTCCCGCATAGAGCCTGCGCGAGGGCGCGATGCCGACGAGCTCGGCCCCCTGGATACTGGCAAAGGCGGCGCGTGCAGCTATCACCGTGCGATTGCCGACCGTCTGGTAGTATGCGGCATCGACGCGGTTGCGCAGGTAGTAGTATTGCACGCCCTGTGTGCGTGAGGTTTCGGGCGCGAGAAAGCCCGTCACGCGGAACCCGCGCGTCGGATCGAGCAGGGAATCGCTGGTATCGAGTGTTGCCCGGCCAAACAGCGCGCCGACGAAATAGGTTTGCCGTGGCCGCTCCACCCCTTCGACGATGCGGTTGCGTTCGTCGGTCGCAAGCACTTCGGCGCCAATTCCCCAGGCGAGCGGCTTTTGGAAAAGGAGGGTCGACGTGCGTTCATATGTCCCCGTCAACGCTACGGTGCGCGCGTCATAGGCGACGGTATCGATGCTTGAGGCATAGGCATCGACGGTGAGAACCTTGTCGCGCCCACCGAAATTGTTCTTGCGGAACGTGATCCCGGCAAGCTGCTCGCGCGTACCGAGGATGCCGCGCAGGCGCAGCGCGCCTTCCGGCGGAAAGAGGTTGCGATGCTCCCAGCTCGCCTGGACCCGGATGCCCTCTTCCGAACCATAGCCGATCGCGCCCGCAATGGTGCGCAGCTTGGCCCGTTCCATGGTGACATCCATTGCGACCACGCCGGGCTCGTCGCCCTGCGGTGGCCGGATCTCCCGCGCTTCGACCCCGACCGCAGATACGAGCCCCGTCGCGGTGACTGCCCGGCGCAAGTCGAATTCGAGGCTGCGGCGGTAGATGTCTCCGGATTCGAACCGCGCGATGCGTTCGAGGTGACGGCTCGATAGAAACGCCTCGTCGCTGCTGAAGACTTGGCCGAAGACATATTTGCCATTGGGCCGCACGGGTATTGTCAAATCGCCCTCGACCCGTTCGTGATCGATCAGCAATTCGGGCTCGTCGATCTCGGCGAAGGCGTAACCACTCTCGCCCAGCGCGCGGTCGAGATTGAAGCGTTCGGCCATGATCGTATCGGACTGCAGATAATCGCCGACCTGGATATTGAAGGAATCGCGCAACGACGCTGCATCCACCGCAGTATCCAGCTGCCCGAGGTCTATAGATCCATAGGTGTAGCGCGCGCCCGGAATGACGTCGAAGCGTACGCGCGGGCGCTGGTCTGCAGTGTCCTCGCCCGCATCGCGTGTGGCGATGGTGCGGACGATCTCGCCATCGTAATAGCCGTAGACGCGCAGCAGGTTGGTGAGCAATTCCTCATCTTCGCGCGCCCGCGCTGCGAGCTGAGCGACATTCTCGTCGCCATCGTTCAGTTCTTCGACGGTCGAGAGCGCTTCGAAGCGGTCGACGAAATCGCCGCGCTGGCTGAACGGCGGCTCCTGCTGCGGGAAGCCGAGCACCAGCGTTTCGGACAATTCCTCGATTTCCGCCTCGTCGAATGCGACCTGAGGCGCATCTTCGAGCAATTGCGCGAATTCGATGTCGTCTTCGGGTTCCAGCGGTTGGAGCGGCTCGAGTTCGACATTCTCGGGCCAGGCTACCGACATTCCCGGAATCTCCGCGATGGGAGTTTCCGCATCCAGATCGGGCACGGTATCGACGCCCGGCCCAGCCGCGTCGTCGGTTCCCTGCCGCGCCCATTCGTCCGGGTTCTCGACCGCGCTGTCGGGAATCAGATCCTCGAGCGAGGGCGGGACCTCGCTATCCTGCGCGGCAATTGGCGGAGCACCTGCCACGGCAAGCGCGGCAAGGCAGGTGGTCAGCGCTACACGAGCGCTCTCAATCGGCGATCTTGTACTCGGCTGCCAGCCCGTCTTTGGAAGGCAGGGCCTCGTCGCGGCGCTTCGCACGCGGGGCGGTTGCAGCGGCGATAAGGCGCCTCTGCTCGGCATCGGGCATGCGCTCCCATCCGCCACGAGTGAGTCGTTCAAGCGGCCGGTAGCGGACCTTGTATCGCATCCGCTCGGCCCCTTCGACCCAGTATCCAAGGTAGACGTATGGCAGCCCACGATCGGCAGCACGGCGGATGTGGTCGAGGATGATGTAGTTCCCAAGCCCGGCGCGATCCCCATGCTCAGGGTCGTAGAAGCTGTAGATCATCGACAGCCCGTCACCCTGGTAGTCCGTAAGGCACGCCCCCACCAGACGCCCCGGTTCGAAGCCGGTGCCCGGCTCCCGATATTCGATCACATAGCTCGTAACGCTGGTGTGTTCCACCATATCCGCAAAGTCGGTTTCTTCCATCTGCGTCATGCCGCCGCCGGGGTGGCGCGCAGAGAGATATTTCTGCAGAAGCTCGAACTGTTCGGAGGTGGCCCAGGGACGGCATTCGGTGGCGATCAGGTCGTCATTCGACTTGAGCGTGCGCTTCTGGCTCGACGAGGCCTGGAATTCATTCGCCACCACGCGGACCGACACGCAGGCCTGGCAATCGAGGCAGGACGGGCGATAGGCGACCGTCTGGCTGCGGCGGAACCCGATCCGGCCGAGCGCCTCGTTCAGTTCGTCGGCATTCTCGCCGCGCAGTTCGGTAAACACCTTCCGCTCGCTCTTGCCCGGCAGGTACGGACACGGCGCGGGGCTGGTCACGAAAAAGCGGGGGAAGCGAATTGGTGCGGTCACGGTGGCCTGCGTCCTCTCGGGGCTTGGGAATTCCCTGTCTGATAGACATACAATGCCAGAGCGGGTCCCGCGTTAAAACCCTCTTAACCACGAAATATGCAACCCATCCGTCGAACGACGCGGATTGGTGGAAACTCGACGGCTTGAAGGGGCTGCGGCGGCAATCCGGTTCAGGCCAGCTCGGCCAGTTCCACGCTATAACCCTTGGCACGCAGCGCTTCCACCAGCCGGTCGATCTGTTCGCCTCCGCGCGCTTCGCATTCAATCTCCGCCGTCAGCCCCTTGGCAGGCAGCGTCGTGAAGATCCGCTGGTGGTAGATCTCGATGATATTGACATCATGCGTATTGAACTCGCGCATCACCTTGAACAGCGCGCCGGGCCGATCCTGCAACACGATCCGGAGCCGCGCGAGACGGCCCGAGCGCGCGAGATCGCGCAGCAGGACGTTGGCCAGCAGGCGGGTGTCGATATTACCACCGCACAGGACAAGGCCGACGGTCTTGCCGGCGAATCTCTCCGGATTCGAAAGCACCGCGGCAAGGCCGGCAGCCCCCGCGCCTTCGACCACGGTCTTTTCGATTTGCAACAGTAACGATACCGCGTGCTCGAGCTTTGCCTCCTTGACCAACAGAACCTGGTCGACAAGTTCGGCAATTATCTGGCGGGTGAACTCGCCGGGGGCCTTCACTGCAATGCCTTCCGCCAGCGTATCGCCTCCGCAGGGGCGATCATCGCCGGTAACGGCAGAATACATCGAGGGATAGAGTTCGGCCTGTACGCCGACCAACTCGATTGATGGGTTCAGCGCCTTGGCGACCGTCGCCATGCCGCTCATCAGCCCGCCGCCACCGATGGGCACGACGAGGCAGTCAAAATCGTCCTTCTCCTCGAGCATTTCCAGCGCGACCGTACCCTGCCCGGCCGCCACCAGCGGTTCGTCGAACGGGTGGACGAAAGTGAGGCCGCGCTCGTCCTCCAATTGGCGGGCGTGGGCATAGGCCTCGTCGAAGGTTTCGCCGAACAGTTCGACATTGCCGCCGACGCTTTCGGTCTGCATCACTTTCACGCTGGGCGTGGTCCGCGGCATGACGATGGTCACCGGCACGTCGAGCCGGCGCCCGTGATAGCTCAGACCCTGGCTATGGTTGCCGGCCGATGCGGCGATGACGCCGCGCGCCTTCTGCTCCTCGTTCAGATGCAACAGGGCGTTGAGCGCACCGCGTTCCTTGTAGGCAGCGGTGAACTGGTGGTTTTCGAACTTGAGCCAGATATCCGCCCCGGCAATCTCCGACAGCGTCTGCGAGCGCAGCATCGGCGTCTTGACCACCGCGCCTTCGATACGTGCGGCGGCAGCGCGCACATCGTCGAGGGTCAGGAGCTCGGTCGCCTTGGCGGCACGCACGGGAGATGCTTGGGTCATGCTCCGCCCCTACGGCGCGCTGGCGCGGGGCGCAATCGCCGAAAGGGTTTGCCTCGCTCAAGCTATGCCTTATCGCGCACGGACGAAACACGGACGGGGACCGCCTGAAATGAAGTTCAAATTCCTTGCCACTGCCCTCGCCCTCGCGCTGGCCGCACCGGCTCAGGCCGATGTGCTGATCGACAATGTAGAGGGTATGACGATCGGCGAGGACGGCAAGGTCGAACGCTTCACCGCGCTGGTGATCGACGATGACGGCAAGGTCGCGCAGATCGTAAAGTCGGGCGAAGACAAGCCGCAGACCGACTATCGCGAGGATGGCAAGGGCGCGGTGATGATTCCCGGCCTGATCGATGCCCATGCGCATGTGATGGGGATCGGCATCGGCGCGCTGACGCTCGACTTGTCGGATACCACTTCGCTCGACGAGGCGCTCGACAAGATCCGCCGTTTCGCGGCCGAGAACGAGGCGCGCCCGTGGATCCTGGGACGCGGCTGGAACCAGGAAAAATGGGGCCTTGGCCGTTTCCCGACAGCCGAAGAGCTCGACAGCGCCGTAGCCGACCGTCCAGTCTATCTCGAGCGGGTCGACGGGCATGCCGGCTGGGCCAACACTCTCGCCATGCGAGCGGCCGGCATTACCGAAGCCAGCGAGAGCCCCTCCGGCGGTCGGATCGAGCGCATGCTCGGCTCACGGCAACCCTCCGGCGTATTCGTCGATGCCGCCGAGCAATTGATGCGGGCCGCGATCCCGGCACCGCGTCCCAACGAGCGCGATCTCGCCTTTGCCGAGGCACAGAAGGTGCTCCACCGCCACGGCATCACCGCAGTGGCCGACATGGGGACGACGATCGAGGATTGGCAGGCCTTCCGTCGCGCGGGAGACAAGGGCGCGCTGACGCTCAGGATCATGTCCTACGCCGCTGGTCCCGACCAGATGGAACTGATCGCGGGCGCCCGGCCCTCGCCCTGGCTTTACGACGACAAGCTGCGGATGAACGGTGTGAAGCTCTACCTCGACGGCGCACTCGGCAGCCGCGGGGCCTGGCTCAAGCAGCCCTATGCCGATGATCCGGGCAATACCGGCCTGCCGCTGACCAGCCCGGCCAAGCTGCGCAATATTCTCGTGCGCGCGGCACAGGGCAATTTCCAGCCCGCGATCCATGCCATCGGAACCGCAGCCAATGAGGACGCGCTCAACGCAATTGGCGAGATCGCCGAAAGCTTTCCCGGCGATCGCCGCTGGCGGATCGAGCACGTCCAGATCGTCGATCCGGTGGACCTCCCGAAGCTGGGCCAGAACGGCATCATCGCATCGATGCAGCCGGTTCACCAGACCAGCGATCGAACGATGGCCGAAGCGCGGCTCGGTCCCGACCGGCTAGAAGGCGCCTATGCGTGGAACACGATCCTCCAGCTTGGCGGGCGGCTGGCCTTTGGTTCGGACGCTCCGGTGGAATCGCCCGATCCTTTCGCCGGCCTTGCCGCCGCCACCACACGCATGGACGCCAATGGCGAGCCTTTCGGCGGCTGGCGCCCACAAGAGCGGGTCAACCGCGAACAGGCGCTGGCGGGTTTCACGAGCGAGGCCGCCTATGCCGGATTTGCCGAAGGCCGCTTTGGCCGGCTGCTGCCGGGCGAGCGTGCCGACTTCGTGCTGATCGATCGCGACCCCCTGCTTGCGACACCCAGCGAATTGCGCGCAACCAAGGTGCTCGAAACCTGGGTCGGCGGACGCAAGGTCTATGATGCCGACTGAGGTTCCTCCGGCTTTTCGACATCCGCTTTGCGCCGCTTCTCGGTCAGCCGCATCAGAAAAAGCGATCCCTCGAATAGCAGCAGCAATGGGATCGCGAGCAGGAGTTGCGACCCCGGATCGGGCGGCGTGATGATTGCCGCGAGCGCCACCACCGCCACTATCACATAGCGCCGCGCCGAAACGAGCTGGTCGCGTGTGACGATCCCCGCACGGTGCAGCAACAGCAAGAGGACCGGCAGCAGGAAGCTCATCCCGAATGCGAGAATGAACTGCATTACGAGGCCGAGATACTCGTTCGCCGTCGGCAGCGCCTGTATTTCGAGCCCGCCCGCGGTGCCTTCGAAACCGAGGAACCAGCGGAATGCGGTCGGCATGACGATGTAATAGGCCAGCGCGGCGCCCATGGTGAAGAGAATCGGCGTCGCCAGCAGGAAGGGCAGGAAAGCCTTCTTCTCCTTCGCGTAGAGCCCGGGTGCGACGAAAGCCCAGAGCTGGTTCGCGATGATCGGGAAGCTGAGACAGAAGCCCGCGAACAGCGCCACTTTCAGCTCGACGAAGAAAACCTCGTAGAGCTTGGTGAAGATCAGCTGGCCTTCCCCGTCGGCAAAGGAATTCTTGAGCGGCTGGATCAGGAAGCCGAGGATCGGATCGGCGAAATAGAGGCAGATGCCGAAGGCGATCGCCAATGCCAGCACGCAGCGCACCAGCCGCGCGCGCAATTCGATCAGGTGGTCGAGCAGCGGGGCCTGGCTCTCGTCGATATCCTTTATGACGGCCATGTCAGCGACCTTTGCCTGCTGGCGGCGGATCGAGCGGGAGCGGCGGCTCGTCCGTATGCTCGGGCGCCTTCACCGGTGCCGCGCGCTTGATCGCAGCCTCTGCCGCCGCATCGGCATCCGGTACTTCATTGGCCGAAGCCAGTGGCTCCATCTCGCCGGGTATGAGGTTTTCCGGCGCCCCGCCCTCGGGCGTCGAGCCCTCGGGGTATTTGGCCATGATTTCCTTATTCCGCTTGGCCCACTTTTCTTCCATTTCCTCGATTTCGGCCTGGCGGACGACCTCGTCGAGACCCGCACGGAAATGCCCCGACATGCGGCGCAGCTTGCCGATCCAGCGGCCTGCAGTGCGCAGCGCCTTGGGCATGTCCTTGGGGCCGATCACGAGGATCGCCACGATGACGATCACCAGCAATTCGCTGGCGCCGATATCGAACATGGCCTGCCTCGCTTTCTAGCGAAATTACTTGGTGTCGGTGGTCTGCTTGACCTGGTCTGGGGTCAGCCCTTCATCCGCGGGCTTGGCTTCGTGGCCGATTTGTTTGGCGGGCGCCTCGTCTTCGTCGTTCATGCCCTGCTTGAAGCTTTTGATTCCCTTGCCGAAATCACCCATCATTTCGGAAATCCTCCCGCGCCCGAAGAGGACGAGGATAACGATGGCGATGATGGCGATCTGCCAGACACTAAGACCCATGGGACCTACTCTTTCGAATTGCTTGGCAACGAATATAGGCATTGCCGCGGCTTAGCGCCAGTCAGGCTTCATCCGAAGTCTCTTCGCGACCCATGCTGTCGCCCGAATCCTCGGGCAAACTGTCGGACATGAGCTCCTCAAAAGCATCCTCGACCGGGTCGAGCAGGCCCGTCGCGCGCAATTCCGCGATCCCGGGCAGATCGCGGCGGCTCGACAGGCCGAAATGCTCGAGAAATTCGGGCGTCGTCGCATAGATCGTCGGTCGCCCCGGCACCTCGCGTCGTCCGGCGATCTTAACCCAGCCCGCCTCCATCAATACGTCGAGCGTGCCGCCGCTGGTCTGCACCCCGCGGATCGATTCGATCTCCGCACGGCTGACCGGCTCGTGATAGGCGATGATCGCAAGAACCTCGGTCGCGGCTCGGCTCAGGCGGCGGACCTGCTCCTTTTCGCGCCGGAGCAAGTGCGCAAGATCCGGCGCGGTTTCGAAATGCCAGCGCTTGCCGCGCTCCACGAGGTGGATGCCGCGCTTTTCGTAATCCTCTGCCACACTGCGCAAGGCCGCGCGCACGTCGCCGACTGCCGCATCTCCGAGGAAACTTGCCAGCGCCTCCGCCGTCATCGGTTCTTCCGCCGCAAACAGCGCGGCTTCGACGGCGCGGGCGAGTTCGTCCATCAGCCCGGCATCCTGCGAAGATGGAGGGGGCCGAAAGTATCCTCCTGCTGCAGTTCGGCCTTGCCCAGCCGCGCCAGTTCGAGCGCGGCAACGAAGCTGGAAGCCAGCGCCGAGCGCTTGAGACGCGGTTCGGCATGGGGCGGAAGGAAATCGCGCAATTCCATCCAGTCCAGCGTCACGCCGAGCATATTGGACACCCGGTCAAGCGCCGATTCGAGCGTCATCACGGGCCGTTCGCGGACCATGTGGATCGCAGGAGCGGTACGCGCCTTCACCCGCCCATATGCCTCGATCAGCGCAAACTGGTCGCAGCGCCATTTGGTCTTGCGGGCGATTTCAAGACCCTCGGGATCGCCACGCAGGAACACATCGCGCCCGATCCGGTCGCCGCCCAGCAGCCGTGCCGCGGCATCGCGCATCGCGCCCAGGCGCTGGAGCCGCAATTGCAGCTTGAGTGCCAATTCTTCGGGACTTGGGTCTTCCTGCTCTTCCTTGGGCAGCAGCAGGGCCGATTTGAGATAGGCGAGCCATGCCGCCATCACGAGATAGTCGGCTGCCAGCTCCAGTTTCAGCGCCCCGGCGCGGTCGATATAGCCGAGATACTGGTCGACCAGCGCGAGGATCGAGATCGACCGCAAATCGACCTTCTGCCGGCGGGCAAGGTCGAGCAGCAGGTCGAGCGGGCCTTCCCAACCCTCCAGCTCGAGATAAAGCGCATTCTCGTCGACCGGTGCCTGCGCCGCGATACCATCCCACTCATCCTGCGTTTCAGCGGCGGTCTCGTTGAAAAAGAGGCCATCGCTGGTCATGCCGCGCGCTCCTCGGCGATCGCCAGCAGCGCATCGCGCTTGGCAAGCAGTTCGGCGGTGTCGGGCCCGTCCTGCGGCTGGCGCATTGCAGCATGCACGCGTGCCAGCCGCTCGGTCGTCTTTGCGCGCATCGTCCCGCCACGCTCGGCGATGGCGATCTGGTCCTCCATCTTCGCCCAGCAATTGAGCACGATGTCGCAGCCTGCCTCCAGCGCGCGGACCGAACGTTCGGGGATCGTGCCATCGAGCGCCTGCATGTCGATATCGTCCGAAAGGAGCAGTCCGTCGAAACCGATCCTGCCGCGGATGACCTCGCGAATCACCGTTTCCGAAAGCGTCGCCGGATTCTGCGGGTCCCACGCCTCGAACACGATATGCGCGCTCATTCCAAGAGGATGCGCGGACAGCGTTCGAAACGGCTCGATATCGATCTCGAGTTCTTCTTCGCTCGCGATGACATGGGGCAATGCCTTGTGCGAATCGCATGTCGCACGGCCGTGACCGGGCATATGTTTGAGGCAGCCTACGATACCGGCCCGGCCCATACCGTCGAGAACTGCACGGCCAAGCGCCGCGACCTGCATGGGATCGCTGCCCAACGCCCGGTCGCCGATGACGTCATCGGTCTCGGCGCGGCGCACGTCGAACGGCGCATGATAGTCGACCGTGATGCCCATCTCGCCGAGCTCGCGGCCCATCGCCTCGGCATTGACCCGCGCCGCTTCTATCGCCGAGGCCGGCGCGATATCCCACAGCTTGGCGAAAGCTTCGCCCGCCGGATAGCGCTGCCATTCGGGCGGTTTCATGCGCACGACGCGACCGCCCTCCTGGTCGATCGACACGATCAGGTGATCGCGACCGTGGATCGCGCGCAGATCGTCGGTCAGCTTGCGCAACTGCTCCTTGTTCTCGCAATTACGCGCGAACAGGATGTAGCCTGCCGGGTCCGCCTCCTTGAAAAAGGCACGTTCATCGGCGCTCAGTTCGAGACCGGAAATGCCGAAAATGGCTGGCGTCATGCGCAGCAAACTGGGGTTTTCGCTCGAATCCCGCAAGCTTGCGACCTGCGGGAAGTGTGGAAATTCGGTCCGGAGACCGCCTTATTTGACGAAACAGGCGAGTCCATCGGCCTTGAGCGCTGAGCACAGCCGGTTGGCCGCGGCACGGTCTCCGGCCAGAGCCTGAAGGCGATAAACGCGGCCGATATCGACCTGCGCCTCGACCACGCGATGCCTCACTCCGTTGAGCGCCTCGGTCTGGCGGATCAGGTTCGACCACGCCGCTTCGGCGTCGGCTCGGCGCGGATAGGCGCCGACCTGTACAGCGGTTCCGGCCGGCGGTGCGGTGCGCGTACCCTCGTTGACCGTCGAGGCGATCGCAGGCCCGGCGTCGCCAGCTTGGTCGACAGGCGCGCCCGGCGGCTCTGCCAGCCTGCCTTCCCGCGTCTGGCCTTCGCCGACCGCAAAACTGGTGTCGCCGGTTCCGGCAAATGTCTTGCCACCCGGGTTCTCGGGCCTGGTTTTATATGGTTCGTCCGGCGCGGCGATCACGCTGCCATCGGCTGGGGGTTCATCCAATGCCTGATTGGAAACGAACCAGATTCCACCAACCACCACAGCGAGCAGCACAAGCGCGAGCACGCCCAGGAGGACCAGTCGCGACGTGTCGAAGCTTCCTGTTTCTTCCTCGTCCTCGCCCGCCTCGAGCCAGGGCAGGCTTTCGTCATCGGCCAGGTCGAGCTGGTCTTCGCCCTGCAAATCGCCATCCCTATCGTAAGGCGTCGACGCCACCATGCTCACATCTCCTCGACCGCTTCGACCCCCAGGATCGCAAGGCCGTTGCGAATAACCTGCCCGACCTGCGCCGCCAGAAACAGCCGCGCTCCCGTCAGTTCGGGATCGCTCTCCTGAATGATCCGCTTCGACGGATCATCGTTACCCGCATTCCAGAAACTGTGGAAGGCGGCAGCGAGATCGCCGAGGAAGAAAGCGATACGATGCGGCTCACGCGCCTTGGCGGCGGATTCGACCACGCGCGGGAATTGCGAGGCTTCGCGCACCAATGCGAGCTCTTCCTCGCCTAGCCGGTCGAGATGCGCATCGCTCGGCTCGACGCCTGCCTTGCGCAGGGTCGAGTGAATGCGGGCATGCGCATATTGCAGGTAGAAGACCGGATTGTCTTTCGAGGCTTCGACCACCTTGGCGAAGTCGAATTCCATCTGCGCGTCGGGCTTGCGGGTGAGCATGGTGAAGCGCACCACGTCCTTGCCAACCTCGTTCACGACATCGGCCAGCGTGACGAAAGTGCCCAACCGCTTGGACATCTTGACCGGTACACCATCGCGCAGCAGCTTGACCATCTGCACCAGCTTGACGTCGAACGGCACGTCGCGCCCCGCGCCCTCGGTCAGCGCGGCGACTGCGGCCTTGATGCGCTTGACCGTGCCTGCGTGGTCGGCGCCCCAGATGTCGATCAGCGCGTCGGCTTTTTCCGCCTTCTGGAAGTGATAGGCGAGATCGGCGCCGAAATAGGTCCAGGCCCCGTTCGATTTCTTGATCGGGCGATCCTGGTCGTCGCCGAATTCGGTGGAGCGGAACAGCGGCAGCTCGACCGGCTCCCAATCTTCGGGCGGAGCCTTGCCCTTGGGCGCTTCGAGCACGCCGTCGTAGACGAAGCCGTGTTCGCGCAGCCAGGCTTCCGCCGCTTCGGGCTTCTTTGCCGCCTGCAATTCGGCTTCGGAAGAAAACAGATCGTGATGAATGCCCAGCAGCGCCAGATCCTCGCGGATCATCTCCATCATCGCCGCGACCGAACGCTGGCGGAACAGTTCCAACCACTCGCTTTCGGGCGCGTCCTTGTAGGCGGGGCCGAACTCCTGCGCGAGCCGTTCGCCCACCGGCTTCAGATAGTCTCCAGGGTAGAGACCCTCGGGAATCTCGCCGATGTCGTCGCCCAAGGCCTCGCGATAGCGAAGGTGCGCGGAACGGGCGAGCACGTCCACCTGGCCGCCCGCATCATTGACGTAGTATTCGCGCGTGACCCGGTAGCCGGCCCATTCGAGCAGGCCGGACAGCGCATCGCCGACCACCGCGCCGCGGCAATGGCCCATATGCATCGGTCCGGTCGGGTTGGCGGAGACATATTCGACATTGACCGTCTGGCCCTTGCCCATATCCGAACGGCCGTAGTCGTCGCCGAGATCGGAAATCGCACGCAGTTCGCGCCGCCATGCATCGGGCGCGAGGCGCAGGTTGATGAACCCCGGACCGGCGATTGCCGCTTCGGAAATGTCGGGCTCGCGCTCCAGATGCTCGACGATCTTCTCCGCCAACGCCCGGGGATTGGTCTTCGCCTGCTTGGCGAGCACCATGGCGGCATTGGTGGCCAGGTCGCCATGCGAAGGATCGCGCGGGGGCTCGACCGTCACGTTTGCGCGCGCGGATTCCGCCGGCAGCACGCCCTCCATTTCCAGAGCGTTCAATACCGCGTCGATGCGGGCCGCGAAGGCCGCGTGAAGTGTCTGCATGTCAGCCATGGCGCGCGCCTAGCCTATCGGCGCGAAATGGCAAGATGCGAGCGCTTACCGGGTCGCGTTGTAGCGCAATTGCGCCTCGGTCAGCTGGAAGCCGACGAGCAACTCGAATGTTGCGCGCTGAACCGCGGCGCGCACGGCCGGATCGGCGAGCGGGTCGAGAGCGGCATCGGGATCGCCTGCCCTACGCCTGCGCGTGATCTGCTCGCGAATATCGGCCGGCAGGGTCGCTTCGGCGCGGTCGACATAGGCTCCGGCGCTGCCCCGCGCCTGCGCGCGTTCCTGCCCATCGGCGAATTGCAGCGTCACCGTGCCGACACGCTTGGTGACCACGGCCGACCCGCCTCTCAGTACAGTCGAGAAATAGGGCAGCGTTACTGTCCGGCTGCCGCGCGTATCGGTGCGCCGCGCGACGACATCGAAACTGGCTTCGGTATAGACCCGATCGAGCGTGTCTTCATTGCAGGTCGAACGCAGATTGGTGATGGCCGCGGTCACATCGAGATCGGCCATCGTCGTCGAACCCGGCGTGCGGAAGGTCGTGATGTCGCCGGTGTAGTCGGGAATGCCCACTGCCGGGCAGGTGGTACGCACCGCCGTGATGCCGACCCCCTGATCGACGACCAGTTCCCCTTCCCTGGCGCAGCCGGCCAACGCGAAGCCTAGAGCGAGCGCGGGAAGAAGGCGGGTACGGATGGTCATGCGGCTATTTTCCCTTTTGCGGTCATTCGAATTCGTAGCCCTGCCGAGCTGCGGCTTGCCCTAGCTTGGCCCGCACGAAAGCGCTAGAGGGCGACACATGAATGCCCCCTTTCCATCCACGCCTACCGCGTCCGACGGCGATCCGCGCCTACCGCTCAAGCTGCTGATCGCGGCTCCGCGCGGCTTTTGCGCCGGTGTCGACCGGGCGATCGAGATCGTCGAACGTGCGCTGCAGAAATACGGTGCCCCGGTCTATGTACGGCACGAGATCGTCCATAATCGATATGTCGTCGACAGCCTCAAGGCGAAGGGCGCGATCTTCGTCGAAGAACTCGACGAAGTGCCCGACGATGCACCCGTGGTGTTCAGCGCGCACGGCGTGCCCAAGGAGGTCCCGGCCGAGGCCGAACGGCGCAAGATGCTCTATGTCGATGCGACCTGCCCGCTGGTCAGCAAGGTCCACCGGCAGGCCGAACGCCAGATCGAAAAGGGTCAGCACATCCTGTTCATCGGCCACGAAGGCCATCCCGAAGTCATCGGAACGATGGGCCAGGTGCCCGGCGGACGGATAACGCTGGTCGAGACGGTCGAGGATGTCGCCAAGCTCGAATTCACGCGCGAAGACGACCTGTCCTATCTGACCCAGACCACGCTTTCGGTGGACGACACCCGCGACATCATCGAGGCGCTCGAAGCGCGCTTCCCCCAGATTGTCGCACCGCGCGCGGAAGACATCTGCTACGCCACCAGCAATCGCCAGGCTGCGGTCAAGCAGATTGCCGGTTCCTGCGATCTCGTCTTGGTGATCGGCGCGCCCAACTCGTCGAATTCGTTGCGCCTCGTCGAAGTCGCGGAACGCATGGGCACCAGCGCAATGCTGATCCAGCGGGCGGACGAGATCGATCCGACCTGGCTCGAGGGCGTCGGTACGGTGGGCCTCACTGCCGGCGCCTCCGCTCCGGAAAAGCTCGTGCGCGAGGTCGTCGATCGCCTTTCGGACTGGCGGCTGGTGGACGAGGAAGTCGTGACCACGGCCGAAGAAAACATGGTCTTCAAGCTGCCACGCCAACTGACCGAGTAGCGTGGCGGTCTACACCCATCTCGGGGCCGAGGAACTCGCGCGACTGGTCGCGCAATACGACGTCGGCGATCTCGTTTCTGTCAAGGGAATCGCCGAGGGCGTCTCGAACTCCAACTGGCTTGTCGAAACCACGCGGGGCCGCTTCATCCTCACGATGTACGAACGCCGGATCGACATTGGCGACCTGCCGTTCTTTCTCGGCCTGCTCGACCACCTGTCCGACCGGAATTGCCCGGTCCCGCGGACCATCCACGACCGCCATGGCGATGCGTGGCGAACGGTGGACGGCAAGGCGGTGGCGCTGATCGAATTCCTGCCCGGCGTTTCGCCCAACGAGCCCAATCCAGCCCAGGCCCGGGCGGTAGGCGCAGCCTTGGCAACGACACATCTGGCCGCGCGCGATTTTCCGATGGAGCGCGCGGACGGGCTGACGCCGCGCGATACGCTTGCCATTCTGCGGGAATGCGGGGCCGAGGCACTTGCCTCGATCGATCCGCAGCTCGCTGCGACGCTGGAACACGGCGCGGACATCGTCAGTGCATGGCCGGCAGACCTGCCACGCTCGATCATACATTCGGACCTGTTCCCCGACAATGTCCTGATGCTCGGCGATAAGGTCACGGGCATGATCGACTTCTACTTCGCCTGCAGCGGGGCGATGGCCTATGACCTCGCCGTGACCCATGCCGCATGGTGTTTCGACGAAAATGGAGAGCAATGCGACCGGGACCTGGGCCGCGCTATGATCGAAGGCTATGAATCGGTGCGCTCATTATCCGTTGATGAAAGGGCGGCACTACCCCTGCTTGGCGAAGGAGCCTGCCTCCGCTTCATCGCAAGCCGCGCGCAGGATTGGCTCGACACGCCCGAGGATGCGCTGGTCCGGCGCAAGGATCCGATGGATTTCGTGCGGCGGCTGGAATTCTATCGCACGAACGGCCAAGGCGCATTCGCATGAAGAAGGTCGAATTGTTCACCGATGGTGCCTGCAAGGGCAATCCCGGCCCCGGCGGCTGGGGCGCTCTGCTGCGCATGGGGCCGCATGAAAAGGAGCTTTCCGGAAGCGAGCCGGAAACTACCAACAATCGCATGGAAATGACCGCCGCGATCAAGGGCCTTCGCGCCCTGATCGAACCGTGCGAGGTCGATCTCTACACCGACAGCAAATATCTCATCGACGGGATAACCAAGTGGGTCCACGGCTGGAAGAAACGCGGCTGGGTCAATGCCAGCAAGAAGCCGGTGCGCAATGCCGAGCTATGGCACGACCTGATCGAACTCACCGAGCGGCACAAGGTCGAGTGGCATTGGGTTAGGGGCCATTCGGGCCATCCCGAAAACGATCGGGTGGACCGCCTCGCCAGCGACGAGGCGGACCGGATCGCCCGCCCGGGCTAATCGCGATCAGCTATTGTCGACGACCTCTGCACCCGGGCCGTTGGACTTGATCGAATCGATGGCATTCTGCGCGCTGGCCTTGGAGCTGTAGCCCTCGGTCGCGAACATCACTTCTGAATTGTACTTGAAACGCACGCGGTACTCGCCGGCCTTGTCCTTGTAGATCTCGAAGTGGTGGGCCATCGAAATACTCTCCCGATTCACGATTTCATTCGCTCATAAACTAGCGTTTGGGGCGGGATTGGCTAGTCAAGGCGGGCCGGCGAGTAGAGTTCGGCATCGAGCTTCTCGGTCATTGCATCGCGTTCTTCGCCGAGCAGGAGCTGACGTCCAAGCCGGGCTGCTGCGGGAGCGGTCTGGATGCCGAAACCGCCCTGCCCCGCAAACCAGGCAAAGCCTTCTACATCCGGTGCATAGCCATAAACCGGGCGACGATCCGCCGCGAAGCTGCGCAGCCCTGCCCATTTGTGCTCCACCGCCTCGACCCGCCAGTCGACGACTTCCTCGAGTTGCGCAATGGCTTCGGCCACCGCCAGTTCCTCGGGTGCGGCATCGCAAGGCTTGCTTGGCTCCTCGTCGTGCGGACTGAGCCACAAGCGCCCCGATTCAGGTTTGAAATAAAAACGGCCGCGGATGTCCAGGACGAGCGGCAGGTCGTCGGGCACCGGCGGATCGACCCGCACCTGCGCAACCGTCCGCCGATAAGGCTCTATGCCGGCCGGCTTCACGCCCGCCAGCTTCGCCAGCTCGTCCGCCCAGGCGCCTGCAGCATTCACCACAACGGCTGCTTGAAACGCCTCGCCCCGCTCGGTTGCAATGTCCCAGCGTCCATTGCGTCGATCGAGCCTCACGACACGCGCCCTGCACTCGATCGCGGCATCGGCCTCTCGCGCCTGCGCCAGATAGTGGGCATGGAGCCCTGCAACGTCGATATCCGCGCACACCGGTTCCCAGATCGCATCGGACCAGTCATGGCGGATGCCCGGCACTCGCTTCTGCAGATCGCCGCGGCCGAGATGCTGGATCGTTGCGCCGGTCGGGACGAAGCGCTGCATGAACTGCGTCACCAGTTCTTCGTCGCCCTCCCGCGCGATGTAGAGTGCCCCGCGCTCGTGCAGAAATCCCCTCTCGCGCAAGTATGAGCCCGATGCGAGCGTCAGAGGCACGATCTCGGCCCCCCCGTAACATTCCTCCCAGAATGCTGCGGATCGCCCCGTCGCATGATAGCCCGGTCGATCTTCCGCTTCGAGCAGCAGGACGCTGGCACCGCTCGCGGAAAGCTCTGCGGCGAGACTGGCCCCGGCGATGCCGGCGCCGACGATGGCGAAGTCGTAAGTAGTCATGAGCTTTCCTGCGGCACCACACGGTCGAGAAACTCAGCTATTCCGGCCATCGCCCGGTCGCGGACGGGGTCGGCTTCGCGGAGGATTTCGTGGCGTGCCTCTTCGCCGAAAGCGAGCAATTCGCCTTTGGGCAGTCGCCGCGCCGCGCGCACGGCCGCGGCGTGACTGACCAACCTGTCCGCCGAGGTGCTTATCACGAGCACGGGCACCTGCACCGCTTCCATCGCGCCTGCTTCTTCGAGCCTGCGGGCCGAGGCGTAGGCGCGTTCGACCCAACCCCAACTGCCCGGTCCCATCACCAATTCGGGACGCTCTTCGCGCCACCACAATTCGTCGGCATAACGATCGGCATCATGGGTCAGCAGGGCGCTGCGACGAGCGGGCATCTCGCCCGGTTTCTCGCTCCACTTCCATGCTGGCCGCGTCGGTTCTCCGAGTTTCGTCATCAGCCGCGCGACGAGATGGAGCAGACCGAGCGGCAGCGGTGGGCCCGACATGCCAATCATCGGCGCGCTGAGGATAGCGGCATCGGGATCGACCAGATCGTCGACCAGCGCGCGCATTACCAGATGTCCGCCCATCGAATGTCCCGCAAGAACATGGGGGCCGGGCGCCTCTCGGCGCCAGGTTGACCAGAAGTGCGCAAGATCGCTGGTCCAGTCGGTAAAGTCGTCCACATGGCCGGTCACGGCATCCTTGCCCAGGCGGCCCGAACCCGCCTGTCCGCGCCAGTCGACAGCCGTCACTCGCCAGCCCGCGCGATGCCACTGCTCGAGCGTTTCCAGGTACTTCTCGTAGAAGTCGCCACGTCCAGGCAGGAACAGGATCGAGCCACGCTCGCCGCCGGCCGCGCCCGGCCAGTCGATACGCCTGATCGCGTGCCCATCGGCCAGGACGTGGGTCGACTCGCTCGCATGCGGCGGAATCGCCCGGCGGTCGATCGCCCCCTGTGGCGCTGGCAGGACGGTGATGGCGGCCTCCTCTATGGTTACTTTTTGGTAAGCACGTTCCTGTAGCACCGCATCCCGAAGGGTTGCCTCGGGGGCGTCATGCAAAGCCAGATTTTCACCTACGTATTGCTTGCCGGATTGGCAATCGCACTCGTGTGGGTGATCGTTACTGATCTCAAGAGCCGTACAATCAGCAACAGGCTGACCATGACGATTGCGCTGGGCGCGCCGCTCTACTGGCTTTCGATCGGACTGCCCCTGTGGCCGGATGTCGCATTACAGATCGGCTTGTCGCTCGGTGTATTCGCAGTGTGTTGCGTGCTCTTCGCGATCCGGCAGATGGGCGGAGGCGACGTGAAACTGCTCACGGCGCTCGCGCTGTGGGTACCGCCTTCGCAATTCACGCTGTTGCTCGTCGCCATGGCGATGCTCGGCTGGGTTATGACCATGGCGGTCGGTGCCTGGCATGTAGCGCGTTCAAGGGCGATCAAGACCAGCCCAGTCCGCGATACCGCACTCCTGGTCGTCGGCACCGCGATCGCAGCCGTCTTCGCCAGCGCCGTACTCGGCGGCCCGACGATCCCATTGCCCACCGGCATGGCCGAATCCGCCACCACCGACGCCACGGCCGCGATCGCTCTCGTGCTCGCACCGTTAATCTTGCTGTTGGTGGTCACGTTCGGCTCGATCCGCATCATACGCAGGCACGACCGTGACCTGTGGGTCCCTTACGGCCCCGCAATCTCGCTCGCCGGCATCTGGGTCGTCGCCAGCGGCGAATTGCTCGCGCGTGGAATGACGTCCCCCGTCGGCTGAGAACGCGATCTTAACCAATTCGCCGGTACAGCATGCAACCATACTTGCCCGCAGCGGAAATCGGCGGGCCGAACTAGGGGGCTTGATAGCCATGGATAGGAAAAAGCTGGTTCTGCTGGTTGCCGCGCTGATCGTCGCGGTCGGTACGGCGCTCGTCGCGCGGAGCATGTTCGCCGGGGCCGGTGCGCCGCAGGCCGAAGCCGCCGCGCAGGTCGAGGCGCAGGGACCCAAGGTCCTGGTCGCACAGCGCGCATTGCCGGTCGGTACGATCATCACCGCGGATGCAATCGGCTTCCAGCTATGGCCCGAAGAACTGGTCCAGGATGCTTATTTCCTCGACGGCGAAGCGGATATGAGCAAGCTGCTCGGCACCGTCGTTCGCCACCCGATTACCGCCGGCGAGCCGGTTACCCAGGGCTCGCTGGTCGCGCCGGGCGATCGCGGCTTCCTCGCCGCCGCCCTCGCCCCCGGCATGCGGGCCATTACCGTCCCCGTTACCGCCCAGTCGGGCGTCGGCGGATTCGTTTTCCCGGGCGACCGGGTGGACATGGTGCTGACCCAGCAGGTCGAAGGTAATGACGGCACCAATCTGAAAGCGTCGGAAACCATTCTTCGTAACCTTCGCGTGCTCGCCACCGACCAGTCGACCGTGTCGGAAAAGGCCGACGACGGCTCGACCGTGGTCAAGGAGTTCCGCACCGTTACGCTCGAAGTCACCCCGGTGATAGCCGAGAAGGTGGCGGTTGCGCAGACCATCGGCACGCTGAGCCTCTCGCTGCGCTCGCTCGCCGACAACCAGACCGAGCTCGAACGGGCGATTGCGGCGGGTGATGTCAGCATTCCCGACGATGCCTCGCCCGAAGAGGAAGAGCGCCTGCTGCGCCAGGCCATGGCCCGCCCGGACGACGGCAAGAGCACCTATGTCACCGGCGGCGACGTCTCGCGTTTCCAGCGCCGTTCGGCCCCTCCGCAGGGCGCGATCGGCGGGGCGCCCGCCCCGGCCGCCCCGGCGGGTGCGGCCGGCGCGCCGGTCCGCCAGGGACCGAGCGTCCGCGTTACCCGCGGCAAGGAAACCGAGGACGTGCCGGTGGGCACGGTTAGCCTCAAGTGAGCCGGATAGAACAAGCGGGAAGCCATTCAGGGGGCAATTCCATGAAACGTCGTCTTACCACCAAATTGCTGCTTGCCAGCCTGGCGGTCACGCCGCTGGCAGCCGCACCGACGACCGTCGCGACGGCTCAGACCATCGTGAGTCCGAGCTCGGAGATCGTCTTGTCGATCGGCCGCGGCGAACTGGTCAATGTGCCCGGCACCATGGCCGATGTTTTCGTCGCCGACGACAATATCGCCGATGTCCAGGTCAAATCGCAGCGCCAGCTTTACGTCTTCGGCAAATCGGGCGGCGAAACCACGATCTACGCCAGCAACCGCGCCGGCGATATCGTCTGGTCGGCCAACATCCGCGTCGGTTCGAATATCGGCAGCGTCGACCAGCTGCTCGCACTTGCGATGCCCGAGGCTGAAATCTCGGTTGCGACGATGGGAACCAACGTCATCCTGCTGACCGGCACCGTTGCCGCGCCGGAAGATGCCGAAGAAGCGCAGCGCCTCGTCGAAGCCTTTGTCGGCGACGGTACAAATGTCATCAGCCGCCTGCGTATGGCGACGCCGCTTCAGGTCAACCTGCAAGTCCGTATCGCCGAAGTCAGCCGCAGCTTCGTGCGCGCGCTGGGCGTAAATCTCGCGACCGTCGACAATTCCAGCGGCTTCAAGTTCGGTATCGGACAAGGCCGCACCGGAGCCTTCCCGCAGTACACTCCGGGCAGCCCCGCGGGCTTGGGCGTTGGCGTCACGGACGGACCCGAGGGCAGCAGCGTCGTGGCCAACATCTCGCCAGGTACGACCGTAAGTGCCTTTGGTAAGTTCCTCGGCCTCGACATTGCTTCCGCGTTGGACCTTGCCGAGACCGAAGGTCTCGTGACCACTCTGTCGCAGCCCAATCTGACCGCACTGTCCGGCGAAACGGCCGAATTCCTCGCCGGCGGAGAATTCCCCATCCCGCTGAGCCAGGGCCTCGGCACCACCACCATCGAATACAAGAATTATGGCGTGAGCCTGGCCTATTCACCCACCGTGCTGGCAAATGGCCGTATCTCGATGCGTGTGCGTCCCGAGGTGTCGGAATTGTCGAGCCAAGGCGCAATCACGCTCGACGGCTTCCAGGTCCCCGCCCTCATCACGCGTCGCGCGGAAACGACCGTCGAGCTCGGCTCGGGCCAGAGCTTCATGATCGCGGGATTGCTGTCGAACAATGCGACCAACTCAATCGACAAGGCGCCGGGCCTCGGCGACGTGCCAATCCTCGGCAATCTGTTCCGCTCCACTACGTATCGCAAGGGTGAGACAGAGCTGGTGATCGTTGTCACGCCCTATCTGGTGAAGCCCGTCGACGCGAACGACATCAAATTGCCGACCGATGGATTCCGCACGCCAACCGAAGGTCAACGCCTGTTCGGATACCAGCAGAGCGATGGCGTGACGGGCGGCGAGCGGCCCGGGCCCAGCGCAGTCGAGAGCGAACCGGCTGCACCGGGCATCTCGCAAGGGGTTCCGACCGACAATGGCGCTCAGCAGGCTCAGAGCCAGCCCGATGCCCGCCGCAACGAACGCAGCACGCCGGCAAAGCCCGGTTTCAGCTTTGAATAGGGGGACGAGTACAATGGCTAAGGCAATCAATCGCAAGCTCGCCGGTTCTCTGGCCGTCTCACTCGGCCTGTTGCTGGGCGCCTGCGGCGGTATTCCGACCGACAACCGTTCGCTCTACAGTGCGCGCCAGCCGGTCGTCGAGAGGACCAATTTCACGCTCGATGTGAACACGACAGGTGGCGGACTCCCCGTCAGCGAACAACAGCGCGTCGATGGCTGGTTCGAGGCCATGGGCCTCGGCTACGGCGACCGTATCTCGATCGACGATCCGACCGCCAATCCCGCAGTGCGCGACGATGTGGCGGCGCTTGCCGGGCGCTACGGCTTGCTGATCAGCGATGGCTCGCCAGTCACCGCCGGCTATGTCGATCCGGGCCAGGCCCGTATCGTCGTGACCCGTTCGACCGCTAGCGTGCCGGGCTGTCCGGACTGGTCGGCGAACAACGAGGCCAACCCGAACAATGCGACCTACCCCGGCTACGGCTGTGCGGTGAACGGCAATCTCGCCGGCATGGTCGCCAATCCCGAAGATCTGATCTCCGGCCAGAAAGGCACCGGCGAAACCGTCGTCACGACTTCGACCAAGGCCATCAGGGCCTATCGCGACCAGGCGCCGACGGGCGGTGGCGAGTTGCCCGAAGTCAGCACCCAAGAAGGAGGAGGCTAAGCAGCCATGAGCGCTTCACTCAAACCCGGCACAACGGGCAATCGCGATCCTTTCGCCGCCTATGTCTGTGACGAGACCGCCCTCGACGTGCTGCGACCGGTGGTGATCGAACTCGGCTGGCAGCCCGAAAAGTGCAATAAGGGCGGCCTGCGCAACGCCATCCAGTCGCTTTCGGTTTCGGCAAGCCCGAACATTCTGATGGTCGACCTGTCGGAAAGCGGTGATCCGCTGAACGACATCAACGCCCTCGCAGAGGTTTGCGAACCGGGTACGGTCGTGATCGCGATCGGCCAGGTGAACGATGTTCGCCTCTACCGCGACCTCCTCGCCAGCGGCATCCACGATTACCTGTTGAAGCCGTTGTCGGCGAGCATGTTGCGCGATTCGCTCAACCAGGCGCAAGCCGTCTTCACGGCTCCGCGCGCGGGCGAGGAAGAGGGGGTCAAGCGCCACATCTCTGCGGCGGTCATCGGCACGCGAGGCGGTGTCGGCGCATCGACGCTGGTGACTTCGCTCGCATGGCTGTTCTCGACCGAAAAGCGCATGCCGACAGCACTGCTCGATCTCGATGTCCATTTCGGCACGGGGGCGCTCACGCTCGACCTCGAGCCGGGGCGCGGGCTTACCGACGCGATCGACAATCCAAGCCGCATCGACGGCCTGTTCATCGAACGCGCGATGATCCGCGCGAACGACAACCTATCGATCCTTTCGGCCGAAGCGCCCATCAACCATCCGCTGATGACGGATGGCGCGGCGTTCATGCAGCTGCAGGAAGAGTTCAAGCACACGTTCGAAATGACGGTGCTCGACATGCCCCGCAACATGATGATCAACTTCCCGCACCTGCTCAACGACGTGAATGTGGTCGTGCTTTCCACGGAAATGTCGCTCGCATCGGCACGCGATACGATCCGCATCCTTTCGTGGCTCAAGACCAATGCACCGCATGCGAAGGTCCTGATCGTAGCCAACAGGGTTCAGCCGGGCGTGACCGAAATCAGCAAGGCCGATTTCGAAACGTCGATCGAACGCAAGATCGATGTCACGATCCCCTTCGACCAGAAGGCGGCAGCCAACGCAGCCAAGCTGGGCAAGACCTTCGTCGATGCAAACGCCAGCTCGAAAGCAAGCGCGGCGATCAAGCAATTGTCTTCGCAGGTCATCGGTGCCGGCGACCAGGATGCCGAGGAAGCCGAAGATTCAGGCGCCAAGAAATCGCTCCTCGGCAGCTTCGATTTCAAGAACCTGCTGGCGAAAAAGAAAGACGCACCGGTCGAGGCGGCTGCGGAATAGCGGTTTCTTTCACTCGCCCGGTTCCTTGAAGATATGCACGGAGAACACGCATGAACATCATCCAGCTAGTGCTGTTGGCCGTCGGGGTCGTGGCCATGCTGGCGATCGTCTACGCGTTGCTGTCCGGCCCCAATGCCGCAAAGGCGAGCCAGCGCCGCCTGCAACAGGTCCGATTTCGTCACTCCGAAAGCACCGACGCCAAGGTTGAATCGCAGTTCAAGAAGGCCATCGCCGCTCGCAAGCCAAAGGTGCACCGCGTCGCCGGTTCGGCTTCGCGCACCGAGGCGCTGGCCAACCGGCTCGACCGAACCGGCAAGGGCTGGACGCTGAGCCATTATGCTTACGCCTCTCTCGGCCTCGTGGTCGTCGTTGCATTGCTGATGTATCTGCGCAGCGGCTCTCTGGGTCTCTCGCTCGGTGTCGGCGTGCTCGTCGGGGCGGGCCTTCCGCACTTCATCGTCGGGCATGCGATCAAGAAACGCACTGCCAACTTCAATGGGAAGTTTCCCGACGCGATCGAATTGCTGGTACGCGGATTGCGCTCGGGCCTGCCGGTCACCGAAACCCTGGCCGTCGTGGCGCAGGAAATTCCCGGCCCTGTCGGCGAGGAATTCAGGGGGATCGTCGAGCGCATCAAGATCGGCCGGACGATGGAAGAATCGCTCCAGGAAACCGCCGACCGCCTCGGCATTCCGGAATTCAACTTCTTCTGCATCACGCTCGCCATTCAGCGCGAAACCGGCGGCAATCTCGCCGAGACGCTATCCAACCTCTCGGACGTGCTGCGCAAGCGCGCGCAGATGAAGCTCAAGATCAAGGCGATGAGTTCGGAATCGAAGGCCTCGGCCTATATCGTCGGCGCCCTGCCGTTCATCGTGTTCACCCTGATCTGGTGGATCAATCCGACCTATATCGGTGGCTTCTTCGAAGATGACCGCCTGATCATCACCGGCCTCGGCGGCCTCGTGTGGATGAGCATCGGCGCCTTCATCATGGCGAAGATGGTCAGCTTCGAGATCTGAGCTGGGGAAGGAGTAACACTATGGATCCCGCAACCGGCCCCACCCTCCTCGGTTTCGACGTCTTCCTGGTCGGCTCGATCCTCGCCGGGATCGCGGCTGCCTCGGTTCTGTTCGCGATATACACCGCGGTGACGATCAAGGACCCGATGAGCAAGCGCGTCAAGGCCCTCGAAGGGCGCCGTGAAGAGCTCAAGATGGGCCTCGTCACCTCGACCGCCAAGAAGCGCCAGAGCCTGGTCCGCAAGAACGATACGACCGAGAAGATCAAGGACACTCTGGGCAACATGAAGGTGTTGCAACAGAGTCAGGTCGAAGTCGTCCAGCAGAAGCTCGCCCATGCAGGCATCCGCAACAAGGAACTGGCGATCGTCATCATCGGCTTGCGCGCCGTGCTGCCGCTCCTGTTCGGCGGGCTCGTCTTTGCAGCCGTGTTCCTGCTCGATATGTTCCCCGACTGGGGCCCAATGAAGCGCAATGGCGCGCTGATGGCCGCGGTTTTCCTCGGCTACAAGGGTCCCGAACTCTATCTCGGCAACATTGCGAAGAAACGGAACGAGGCGATCCGCAAGGGCCTGCCCGATGCGCTCGACCTGCTGGTCATTTGCGCCGAGGCGGGTTTGACCGTCGATGCCGCCTTCAACCGTGTCGCCAAGGAACTGGGCCGCGCCTATCCCGAGCTGGGCGACGAGTTCGCGCTGACCGCGATCGAGCTTTCCTTCCTCAACGAACGCAAGAAGGCGTTCGACAACCTCGCCTATCGCGTCGATCTCGATGCGGTGAAGGGCGTGGTCACGACCATGATCCAGACCGAACGCTACGGCACCCCGCTGGCCAGCGCGCTGCGCGTGCTGTCGGCCGAATTCCGCAACGAGCGCATGATGCGTGCCGAGGAAAAGGCCGCGCGCCTGCCGGCGATCATGACCGTGCCACTGATCATGTTCATCCTGCCGGTGCTGTTCATCGTCATTCTGGGCCCGGCAGCCTGTTCGATCGCCGACGCTTTCAGCGGCGGGATCGGTTAACCGAAACCTCCTGCGACGGATCGCAACCCAAGCCTGGTCGACTAACCCTAGTCGGCCAGGCTTTCGGCGTCGAAGTCCCCCGCCTGGTCGCGCACACGCACCAGCATGTCGAGCAGGCTGGCCCGCTCCTGCTCACTGAGAACCGAGAACAGCTCGCCTTCGATCTTCATCGCCAGCGGCATGATGCCCGCATGCACCGAACGACCCTCGGCGGTCAGTTCGAGAAGGTGCGAGCGCCCGTCGCTGGCATTGGGCGAGCGTAGCACCAGCCCGCGATCCTCAAGCCGCTTGCACGCGCGATTGACCGGGACCTTGTCCATCAGGGTCTGCTGGGTCAGTTCGCGCTGAGTCAACGCGCCGTGATCGCCCAGCACAGCCATGATCCGCCACTCCGTGGTCTTGAGCGCAAAGCGCTTGCGATATTGCTCGGCGATCCGTGTCGAGACCGCATTCGAGGCGATCGAGAGCTGGTAGGGCAGGAACTCGGCAAGGCGCTGGGCAGGCTGGCGTTTCGACATGCGCTTACATTTAGATGACGCATGCAGCTTGGCAAGGCCGTTGCGAATGTAACCTTATTGCGTCGACTCAACTATAGCCGGGCTCGTCCCACCAGGGATAGAAATCGGGCATGTTCGCACTGACGGTATCGGGATAGGCGGGTGGCCGCTTTTCCAGGAAGCTGGCGATTCCCTCTTTCGCATCCTCGCTGCGGCTGAGACGATAGATCGCGCGGGAATCGATACGGTGCGCATCCATCGGATGCCCCCCTGCGCCCAGCCGCCACAGCATAGCTCGGGTCATCGCGACCGAGACGGCGGAGGTGTTGTCCGCAATCTCGCGCGCTACGCCGATTGCCGCTTCCATCAGCTCGCCCTGCGGATGGACCGAACGGACAAGACCGCGGTCGAGCGCTTCGCCGGCGCCGAAGATCCGCCCGGTCATGCACCATTCGAGCGCCGTCTGCATGCCGACGAGGCGGGGGAGGAACCAGCTCGAGGCGGCCTCGGGCGTGATCCCGCGCCGCGCAAAGACGAAGCCGAAGCGCGCATTGTCGCTCGCAAGGCGAATGTCGAAGGGCAGCTGCATCGTCGCGCCGACGCCCACCGCCACTCCGTTGCAAGCGCCGATCAGCGGCTTCTTCGAGTTGAACAGGCGCAAGGTCAATCGCCCACCCCCGTCGCGCACTCGCTCGTCGGACAGGTCGTCGACCGGCGTAGGGTCGGAGAAGACATGCCCGCCGCCTTCGGGCGTGAGGTCGGCGCCTGCGCAGAACGCCCTGTCGCCATGCCCTGTGACGATCACCGCGCGCACCCCGTCATCGGCATCGGTCGTATCGAGCGCATCGATGAGTTCGTCCATCATCGTGCGGGTAAAGGCGTTCATTTTTTCAGGACGGTGCAGCGTGACGGTGGCAATACCGTCGGCGATGTCGAACTCGATCTGCGTGTAGGACATGTGTTGGATATCTCCCCTCTCGTTTCATCGGGATGGAACACAAGGAACACGGTCCTGGCAAGAATTCTCCGGCCCATCGCAGGAAAATCGATCTACGCGGGATCGAGGTTTCCACTCTCGCGCCCACATCGCGATCACTACCGCATGCGTCCGTCGCCGGGAAAACGTCGCGCAAGTTGCGAGTGAGGCGAACGCCCTAGCGTCGGTTGCGCTCGAACAAGTCCACGAGTTCGCCGAACTTCTGCCGCTGATCCTCGGGGTCGCCACTCGCGATCGCCTCCGCAACGCAGCAGGCCGCATGGTCCTTCAACACCTGGCTCTCGACCTTGGTAAGCGCCGACTTGATCGCCTGGATCTGCGTAAGAATGTCGATGCAATAGCGATCGTCCTCGATCATCTGCGCGACGCCGCGCACCTGACCGGCTATCCGATTGAGTCGATTGAGTTTCGCAGATTTTCCGTCCGCCACTGAGTGCTTTCCTTTGAAATACCCCCAAGGGGTATATATAGGGCCGACCCGGACAGCAACACAAACCCACGGATAAGTCATTCATGCTGGATCGTCGCCGCTTCATCACCAGTACCGCCGGCCTTGCCGCTGCGACAAGCCTGCCGATGCCTTTATGGGCAAAAGGCGGTGTCCTTACCCACGCGACAAACGGCTTCGGCGAACTGTCTGGTCACGACATCCGCCTGTCCATCGACAATCATCATTTCACCACCGGCTCGCGCGGCGGCCATGCGATCGCAGTCAACGGGACGGTACCAGGCCCGCTCATCCGCCTGCGCGAGGGCCAGGATGTGCGCCTGCATGTCACCAACAATCTTGCGGAGGACAGCTCGATCCACTGGCACGGGCTGCTGGTTCCGTTCCAGTTCGACGGCGTTCCGGGCGTCAGCTTTCCCGGCATCAAGCCGGGCGAGACATTCACCTACGAATTCCCGATCCGTCAGGCGGGCACCTATTGGTGGCATTCGCATTCCGGGCTGCAGGAACAGGCCGGACACTATGGCCCGATCATCATCGAAAGCACCGAGCCCGATCCGCGCTACGACCGCGATTACGTGGTCCTGCTGAGCGAGTTCACGCCGCTCCACCCGCATGAGATCATGCGCAAGCTCAAAGTGGGCGAGCATTACTTCAACCGCCAGATGCTGACCGCAACCGAGGGCGAGATGTCCGGAGAAATGCGCCGCACCTGGAGCAGGATGCGGATGAACCCGCGCGATATCTCCGACGTAACCGGGGCGACCTACACCTTCCTCATCAACGGTCACGGTCCGGCAGACGATCTCCAGCTGGCCTTCCAGCCCGGCGAGCGCGTGCGCCTGCGGGTCATCAACGGCTCGGCGATGACATTCTTCAACGTCCGCATTCCCGGCGTCCCGATGACGGTTATCCAAGCCGACGGGATGGATGTTGCCGAGGTCGAGGTCGACGAATTTCAGATCGGTGTCGCCGAGACTTACGACGTCATCGTCGCACCGCTAGCGGGCAGCCATGCCATCGTGGCGGAAGCGATGGATCGCAGCGGCATGGGCGTCGCCAGCCTGACCAGCCATGCGGGCCATATCGCGACGCCCCCGCCTTTGCGCGAGCCCGTGACGCTCTCCATGACCGACATGGGGATGATGGATCAC
This sequence comes from Erythrobacter sp. AP23, assembly GCF_001542855.1. Lineage (GTDB taxonomy): Bacteria > Pseudomonadota > Alphaproteobacteria > Sphingomonadales > Sphingomonadaceae > Qipengyuania. The sequence continues at coordinate 240,358 of NZ_LNBY01000012.1, forward strand.
GCTGCCATGGGCCACGATATGGGCGACATGGAGATGGATCACTCGATGCGCGACACCTCGCTCCTGCCCGCCGACGTGAAGGTCGGCCCCGGTCTCGACATGGTCGCGCCCAGCCCATCCGACCGGATGGATTTCCCCGGCCTCGGGCTCGACAAGGTGTCGCATCGCGTCCTGCGTTATACCGACCTCAAGGCAAAGCGGATGAACCCGCATCGCACGGTCGAGCGCGAGCTGGAAATCCATCTCACCGGGAACATGGAACGCTATATGTGGGGCTTCGACGGCAAGAAATTCACTGCCGTCACCGACGACCCGATCCGCTTCGGTTACGACGAGCGCGTGCGGGTGAAGCTCGTCAACCAGACCATGATGGCGCACCCGATCCACCTGCACGGGCATTTCTTCGAGCTGGTGAACGGCGCCGATCACATGCACCAGCCGCTCAAGCATACGCTGGTCGTGCAGCCCGGCGGAACGGCGACATTCGACCTGACCGCCAACGAACCGGGCGACTGGGCCTTCCACTGCCACCTGCTCTACCACATGCATGCGGGCATGATGCAGGTTGTCACCGTGCGGCCCTTCCCCGCCGGGGAGAATGCGTGATGCGCAGCGCAGCTTTCGTGATGGCCGCTCTCGCCGCCCCGCTGTCCGCGCAGCAGCACTCCCACCAATCGGCCCATCCCACGCCTGATCCCGCTCCGGTCGATCACTGCGCGATGGGCCATCTGCCCCCGGAAAAATGCCCGCCGAAGGCTGAGAGCGAAGGGCAAGCAGCGCCGGATCATTCCGCGATGGACCATGCGGCCAAGGACCATTCGCAGATGGGTCACGAGGCTCCGGCAAATTCGTCCCAGGACCCCATGGACCATTCCGCCCATGGCGCGGCCGACGACAAGTCGGCCCCCGGTGCGGCGCCCGAATCGGCGCTACCGCCCCGCGCGCTCGAAGGGCCTCGCCATGCCGCCGATCTCGTCTGGGGCGAAGACGCGATGGCGCCCGCGCGCCGCCAGCTCGCCGAAGAAAACGGCGGCATGCAGACCGGCATGGTACTGGTCGAGCGGCTCGAGGCGCGACTCGGCACCGAGAGCGGTAGCGAAGACGGCTATCTGTGGGACGCGCAGGCCTGGTATGGCGGCGACCTCGACCGGCTGGTGATCAAGACCGAGGGCGAAGGCGAATTCGGCGGCTCAGTTGAAGATGCCGAAGTTCAAGCGCTTTACAGCCGGGCGATCGGCCCCTTCTTCGACCTGCAGGCCGGGGTTCGACTTGATGTCGAGCCCGAATCGCGCACGCATGCTGTCATCGGCATGCAGGGCCTCGCGCCCTACATGTTTCATGTCGATGGTGCGCTGTTCCTCTCCGACCGCGGCGATCTCACCGCGCGTATCGAGGGCGAATACGACCAGAAGATCACCCAGCGTCTGATCCTCCAACCGCGAATCGAGGCCGAGTTTTCCGCGCAGGATATTGCCGAGCGGGAAATCGGCGCCGGTATCACCAAGATCGAGCCCGGGATTCGACTGCGCTATGAGATCGTGCGTGAATTCGCGCCCTACGTGGGGCTCGAATACGAAGCCAAGCTTGGCCAGACGGCGGACATAGCAAAGGCCGCCGGGAAGGATCCCGACGGCCTCAAGGTTCTCTTCGGCCTGAGGGCCTGGTTCTGACCGCTTAGCGCGGCGCCATACGGATGGCGCCGTCTAGGCGCACGTCCTCGCCGTTGAAATAGCCGCACTCGATCATGGTCATGGCGAGCTTGGCGTATTCCTCCGGATTGCCGAGGCGCTTGGGGAACGGAACCGACGCGGCGAGCGCTTCCTTCACCTGCGGCGGAGCAGCGTTCATCAGCGGCGTTTCGAAGATACCCGGAAGGATGGTGTTCACGCGGATGCCTTCGTTCATCAGGTCGCGCGCGATGGGCAAGGTCATGCCGATCACGCCGCCCTTCGATGCCGAATAGGCCGCCTGGCCGATCTGACCGTCTTCACCGGCTACCGATGCGGTGTTGACGATCGCGCCGCGATCGCCGTCATCGCTCAACGGGTCGAGCGTCATCATTCCGGCAGCCGATTTGGCGATGCAGCGGAACGTGCCGACGAGGTTGACCTGGATCACGAAATCGAAGGCCGACAGCGGGAAGTGGCTGATCTCGCCGCTCTGCTTGTCGCGCTTGGCGGTCTTGATCGCATTGCCGATACCGGCGCAGTTGACGAGGATACGCTCCTGCCCATGCGCTTCGCGGGCCTTGGCAAAACCGGCATCGACGTCGTCGTCGCTGGTCACATTGACCTTGCAGAAGATGCCGCCGATGTCCTTGGCGACCGCTTTGCCCTTCTCTTCGTTCATGTCGAAGATGGCGACCTTGGCGCCCTTGGCGGCAAGCGCGCGGGCAGTGGCTTCGCCGAGGCCCGAGGCGCCGCCGGTGACGACTGCGGGGGTATTGCTGCTGACTTCCATGAATAATCCTCTCATTTCGTCATCCCGCCAAACGCCGGGATCTGGTTCGGATAGGTTCGACTTCGCTGCACGAGATCCCAGCTTTTGCCGGGATGACGCAAAGCGTCAAAGCGCCTCGACGATGGTAACGTTGGCGACGCCGCCGCCTTCGCACATCGTCTGGAGGCCGTATTTCTTGCCGCGCGCCTTGAGCGCGTGGACGAGCGTGGCCATGAGCTTGGTGCCCGATGCACCGAGCGGGTGGCCCAGGGCAATCGCGCCGCCATTGACGTTGAGTTTCGACGCATCCGCGCCCGTGTGCTTGAGCCAGGCAAGCGGTACCGGCGCGAAGGCCTCGTTCACTTCGAACAGGTCGATATCGTCGATCTTCATGCCGGCCCGTTCGAGCGCGCGATCGGTGGCGAACAGCGGTTCCTCGAGCATAATGACCGGATCGCCGGCCGTGACGGTGAGGTTGTGAATGCGCGCCATCGGCGTCAGGCCGTATTCCTTGAGCGCCTTCTCGCTGACGACCAGCACCGCGCTCGACCCGTCGCAGATCTGGCTGCTGGTGGCGGCGGTGATGGTACCTTCGGGGCTGAGCAGCTTCACGCCCGCAATGCTTTCGAGCGTCGCATCGAAGCGGATGCCTTCGTCGACCGTATGCATCTCGGTGCCTTCGGGCGTCTCGATTTCGACCGGTACGATCTCGGCTTCGAACGCGCCCGACTTGGTTGCCTCGATCGCCTTCTCGTGGCTCGAAAGAGCGAAACGGTCTAGATCGTCCTTGGTGAAGCCGTGCTTCTTGACGATCATCTCGGCGCCCATGAACTGGCTCCACTGGATGCCGGGATACTTCTCCTCGAGCCCGGGCGATTTGTAGTTCCCCAGCCCCTCTTTCATATGGAACATCGCGGTCGAGCCCATCGGAACGCGGCTCATGCTTTCGACCCCGCTGGCGATGACGACGTCCTGAGTCCCGCTCATCACGGCCTGCGCGGCGAACTGGATCGCCTGCTGGCTCGAGCCGCACTGCCGGTCGATGGTGACCGCGGGCACGCCCTCGCCGAGATGCTTTGCGGCAAGAACGGCGTTGCGACCGACCTGCATGGCCTGCTCGCCGCCCTGGCTCACGCAGCCCATCACCACATCGTCGATGGCCTTCGCCTCGAGACCCGAGCGCTCCATGATCGCATCGAGCGATTTGGCGGCGAGATCGACCGGGTGAACCCCGGCCAGGCGGCCACCGCGGCGTCCTCCGGCGGTCCGAACGGCTTCGACGATATAGGCTTCGGGCATGAGGCGCTCTCCAGTTGCGTTGCAATTTGATACGGACCTATGGCGGGCCCTCGTTTACGTCAAGCACTGCGTGGTGTTGGCAGCTCGAGCCATATGGTTGCGAGCATACACGGCGCATCGTAAGGCTGAGCGCATGACCGAAAAGAAGCTTTTCGAAATCAATCCGCAGCTCGATCGAGTGGCACTTGCCAAGCAATTCGCGGAAAAAGGCCGCGTGCAAGTTCGCAACGTGCTGACCCAGGCAACCGCGCGCGAAATCCAGATGATTCTCGCCCGCGCGACCAAGTGGGGCATGGCGATCCAGGCCGGGGACGGTCCCGGGATAGAACCACAGAGCTTCAGGCAGGAGGATCTCCAGGCTCCCGGCGGCGCCGAAAGGGTCAACAAGGCGGCCATGGCGGCGCATCAGGCTTCGGCGAAGGGAGACTATGCGTTTCGCTTCGCACAATATCCCATTCTGACGGCAGTTCAGGAGGGATGGGATCCGGGGGGGCCGCACGAACTGATCCTAGAGCACATAAATGCGCCAGCCTTTCTCGATCTGGTCCGAGAAATCACCGCGACACCGACGCTGACCAAAGCGGATGGACAGGCATCGCTCTATGCAGCGAACCATTATCTTGGACGACATATCGACAGCCACGTCGCCGAGGGATGGCGGTTTGCCTACGTGCTCAATTTCGCACCCGAGAACTGGCATCCCGACTGGGGCGGTTACCTGCTCTTTCTAGACGATGACGGCGACGTCGTCGAAGGGTTCCGTCCGCGTTTCAATGCGCTCAATCTCTTCGCGGTGCCGACCACCCACATGGTGTCGTACGTCCCGCCATTCGCTCCCATGGGCCGCGTTGCCATCGTCGGTTGGCTGCGGGACAAATGAGCGCTCTTCCCGAGCAGTGGCACGCTCGTGCAATTGCTTCCGAACGGTCAGGTGACCGAACCGAAGGCATTCGCCTGCTCGCGCAGGCGCTGGCAGAGCATCCCGATCACGCGCAATTGCAGAACGCGTTGGGGTCGATGGCGATGCGCAGCGGCGATGCAGAAAGTGCACAGGCCGCGTTCTCTCGTGCGCTGAAGCTCGAGCCGGACAATCTTGAATTCGCTCTCAACCTTGCGATTGCGTTGGGACAACTCGAATTGCATGAGGAAGCGCTTTCGCTGCTTCACGAGCATGAGGCGGCGGGTGCCAGGCAGGCGCGGTACTGGTCGGTAAGGGCCACGACTGCGCGTGCCGCCGGACGCCCGGCAGAGGCAGCGGCGTATTATGACAAGTGCTTGTCCATCGAACCGCGTCACGTCCGGGCCCTGCATGGCCGCGCCCGAACGGCGCTGGATCGCGGCGAGAAGAATGCCGCCCATCGCTTTGATGCGGCGCTAGCCGTCAACGGGGGCGAGGCCGATTTGTGGTTGGGCAAGGCGCAAGCGCTCGACGCGCAGGGAGACAGCGCGGGAGCACGGGATCTCATGCAGCAGCTCGTCGCGCAGGCACCAGGATGGCTTGATGGATTGAAGTTCCTATCGCAATTGCGACTTGCCGATGGCGAGAAAGACTTTGCCAGCCCCTATTTCGAAGCTGCCCGGCGCGTTCCGGACGACCCGAGCATTCCTCTCGGTCACGCCGCCGTTCTCGCCGGTCTGGAATTTGCCGACGAAGCCGCAGATGTGGCGGCAGAGGCGAGGAAGAGGTTTCCCGACAATCCCCAATTCAGACTGTTGGAAGCGGTGCATGCAGGCGACGCCGGGCAGATTGAGAGGGCGGAATCGATTTATGCCGAACTCGCGCTCGACACGAGCGAACGGGCCATTCACGAGGCCCGGCACAGAATAAGGCGCGGTCAATTCGAGCGGGCTGAAGGCCTGCTGGCCCATGCCCTCGACGAACAGGCGATGGTGCATACCGCCTACGCCCTGCTGGGTTTCATCTGGCGCATCAATAACGACCCGCGGGCAGCCTGGCTGCACGAACAGGAAGGTCTCGTCCGCCTGCTCCCATTGCGGCAGTCAGAAACCAACCTCCCACAAGCCACCAAGGTGCTGCACGACCTGCACGAAACATCCCCGCTACCCCTCGGGCAGTCGCTGCGCGGAGGAACGCAGACGCGCCACATCCTTTTCCACCGTCGCGAGCCGGAGCTCGCGCAGCTGCGCGACGCGATCCAAGCTACGCTTGAAGATTATCGTGCGGGCCTTCCTCGAGCGGACGATGCTCATCCGCTGCTGCGTCATCGCCTGGTGCCATGGACGCTCGCAGGTTCCTGGTCGGTGCGGATGCAAGGCGGCGGCGATTATCATGCCTCACACATCCACCCGCTGGGCATGCTGAGTTCCGCGCTATACCTTCTGGTGCCCGAGGAAGCGGAGGGCGACGACCGACAGGGCTGGCTTGAGATCGGCCGCCCGCCTCCGGATCTTGGTCTCGACCTCGGGCCGCTTGCCTCCATTCAGCCACAGGAAGGCCATCTCGCACTGTTTCCCAGTACGCTTTACCATGGCACGACGAGCTTTCGCGAAGGCCTGCGCATGACGGTAGCCTTCGACGTGGTACCTGCTATCGGTCGAAGGCATGGATAAGCAGCGGAAAGATGCGGTCTGGAAGGATTTCTGGGCGGCCCAGAATGCAAGCTCGGCTCCGGCAGTGGTTTCTACCCAGTGGGATGCGATTACACGCGCGCAATTCGACGTCTGGACCGATTTTCTCCGGGAAGTCAAAGGCGGCGCAAAGGTCCTCGATATTGCCACGGGTGCGGGAAAGGTGCTGCACATGATGCGCGCGACGCGACCCGATCTCGAACTGTATGGCATCGACATCGCCCAGGATTTTCCAGACCCTCCCCACAAAACGAAGCTGGTCGGTGGCGTACATATGGAGGAAATGCCCTTCGATGACGGCCAGTTCGACGTGGTCGTCAGTCAGTTCGGATTCGAATACGGCGATACCGAGGCGGGCGCCAAGGAGATCCTGCGGGTCCTTCATGCCGAGGGGCGTATGGCCTTCATGGTTCACCGCGGCGATGGACCGATCGTTGCGCACAACAGGAAGCGCATCGAGCAAATTTCCTGGCTGAGGGATGAAAACTCCCTCTTCAGCCGTATCGTCGAAATGATCCCGGTCGACAGCAGCATATCGCAAGAGGCGTATGATTTCGCCAAAGACCTGGCCGCTCGAGGAGAGCGAAAATTCGGCCTCGGCTCAGTTGCCTGGGAAATCCCGGAGGCTGTTCGCCGCACTCTCATTCTCGGGGCCAAGGGGTCACGCGAAAAGCTGATCGGAACATTGGATCTGATCGAGGAGCAGGCGGAAAGCGAGGTCGACCGAATTCGCTCTCTGCTTGTGGCCAGTGCGGCTGCGGACGAACGCGAGAAATTGCTCGAGGGCTTTACCAAGCAGGGCCGAGAAGCATTGCATTGCACCCCGGTCTCTCTCTCCAAGGGAGAGGTATTCGCCGATCTGATCGTCTTGTAATTCAGCCACTCATCGGATCGTGGGTGGGAATTGGCGCCGGAACATAAAGAAAGGGCGGCGGACCGAAAGTCCGCCGCCCTCCTTTTTATTCGACTCTCGTCGCTACGACTAGAACTTCAGGTTCACCGAAGCGAAGAAGTCGCGGCCCAGCACGTCGTAGGTGCTCGGGTAGGTGTTGGCCTGCTCCTGGTTGTCGCCGAGAAGCAGCGAGTTCGGACGGTTCGTCACGACACCGTTTGCGTCGAAGATCGGCGTGCCCGGCAAAGTGTCGAACAGGTTGTTCACACCGACGGTGAACGTGAGCTTCTCCGTGGCTTCGAACGAGAACGTCAGGTCGATCAGATCGTACGAGTCGATCGTGTCGATGCCGTTGAACGTTGCGAAGTCCGGATCGGCACCCGTGCCTTGATCGTCCACGGAGTCGAGGTGACGCCAGCGGATCGAGGTGGTCAGCGGGCCATCGACGAACGATGCACGCGCGGTCCACTTGAACTCCGGAGTCGGTTCACCACAGTTTCCGGCGAAGAAGCCGGAGCACTCGATGACGTTCGTCGGATCGTTCTGATCCGGTGCGAACGTGCTCGATTCCGTCCAGGTGCCGAGGAACGACAGGTTGAGATCCTGCTCGCCCGAGTCGGTCATCAGCGAGAACGGCAAGGTGGTAGTGTAGCCGATTTCGAGGTCGATACCGGAAACCGCCAGGTTGGCGATATTCGCGCCACCCAAACGCGGTGCGTTGTTGCGGTCGAATGAACCCGTCGAATCACGCGTTCCCACGAACGGTGCGCAATTGACCGACGACACATCGGTGGCCGTACCATCGAAGCACAGATCGAGGGCCGTTTGCAGGGTGATCGTGGTGATCGCATCCTTGATTTCGATGTCGAAATAGTCAGCCGTGATCGTCAGGCCCGGGATGAAGCTCGGCTGCAGAACGACACCGACGGTGAAGCTGTCCGAGGTTTCTTCCGCGAGGTTCGGATTGCCACCGAAGAATGCAGCCGTCTGGCTGTCGGGCTGGATGAGCGCCGCGTTGCCGAGGTTGGCTGCGGGCACGCCGTTGGCGATACACTGCTGGCGCAGCGCACCGGAAGTCGCATCAGCGGTACCGCAAGGGTCGGTCGCACCGGGGAAGCCGATTGCCGAGCCAGCGAAGAGCTCGCCGACATTGGGCGCACGGATTGCACGCTGGTACTGGCCGCGGAACATGACGTCCGGAATCGGAGCGAATTCGACGCCGGCTGCCCAGGTGAACGCGCCGCCGACGGTGTCGAGCGAGTAGTCCGAGTAACGGGCTGCACCATTCAGCTCGAGGCGAGCGCTACCGAATTCGATCGGGACGTTCAACTCGCCGAACACTTCGTTCACCGAGTAGCTACCGTCCGTCGGTTCACCGGCATTGAAGCCGGCAACGTCGCCCGACGCCAGGAATTCGTCCGGAATGAACCGAGCCGAAACCCTGCGGCGCTCGACACCGACTGCGAAGCCGACCGGATCGCTGTTTTCGCCGATGGCGAAGTCGCCGAAGGTACCCGAGACCGCACCGGTGATGACCTGAAGGGTCGAGATGTCGCTATTCTGCGCCTGAATGCGGAAGCTGTTGACCTGTGCCGGCGTAAGCTGTCCGCGACCGAAGATGTTGATCGGCGCCGAACCCGTTCCGTCGAGACCGGCAGAGAAGCGCGAAAGCGAAGCGTTACCCTGCTGGATGTTCGAATTGCGTGTGCGAGCGAACGAGTAGTACGCATCGTACTGCAGGAAGTCGTTGATCGGGCCGGTCAGACCACCGAGGACGCGAAACGCCGAACGCTCGTCGAGCGAGTTACGGCTACCTGCTTCGGTCAGACGACGACGAACCTGGACGTCCACGATGCCATCGCCGGCATCGGCACCCGACTCACTGGCATCCAGCGCGTTGAGAGCATCGATCGTGTCCTGATCGAGGAAGCCCGAAACATAGTCGATGTCGAGGCCCAGATTGACGAGAATCGGAGTCGGAGCAAGTTCCTGTGCGACGCGGTTATTGACATATGCAACTTCGGTGTACGCAGTATGGCCATTACCGATTTCGTAGTCGGCATAACCGCCCACGAGATAGCGTTCCTGCGGAAGCTGCAGATAGTTGGCCGGAGCGTAGTTGTACGTACGCCCGTCGTACGGGACGAGATTGCCCGGGGTAGCGAAAAAGCCGAGCCCGTTGGCGTTGAAGACGCCGGCGCTATCGGTGCCGTCGCCGCGATAGGTCAGGCGGGTTTCTTCGAGAAGCGAAGAACCGAACTGCTGGAGCGGAACGCCAAAGGTTTCGGCACCAATCGAGAAGTTCGAGAACTCGCGGTCGCCCTGGAAGATCGCGTCGCGATTGTAGTATTCGGCATAAACCGTGGCACTGCCGCGACCATCGTCGAACGAGGTACCGATTGCGCCGTGCACCTGGTAACGGGCGCCGTCACCGCGTTCGGTAATCGAATACTGGCCACCCAGCTCGAGACCCTCGACATTCTTCAGGCGGAAGTTGACGACACCGGCCAAAGCATCCGAACCGTAAACGGCCGATGCACCACCGGTAACCACGTCGACGCTGTCGAGAAGGAAGGAAGGAATCGTGTTAAGGTCGACGATCTGCGCTGTATCGAAGAACATCCAGCGGCGGCCGTTCACGAGAACCAGCGTACGCGTCGTACCGAGACCGCGCAGGTTGAGCGTTGCCGTACCGTTGCCGGGGTTGTTCGAGAACGACGTGGTTCCCGGAATAACCTGTGGCAGGGTGTTGATCACGTTTTCTACGTTGACCGTTCCGGAAAGCGCGAATTCTTCGTCCTGAACGATGGCGACCGGTGCGGCCGTATCAACGTTGCGGCGCGCGATGCGCGAGCCGGTGACGACGATCGGCGCTGCGGCCGTGTCCTGCGGCTCCGCCTGGAGAGCAGGCTCATCCTGCCCATCCACCTGCGCATATGCTGGCGATGCGATCACGGCACCGGCCATGATCGTGCCCGTCAGCAAGGCAGCTTTGGAAAACTTGTTTGACATTTCTATCCCCTCTGAGAGGGGCACCCATTTGAGGCGCCCAGCAAGAAAGTTATCCAGACATTCATCTGAATGGGCGCGGCCTACTGCAACGCATGTGGCCGCCGCAATGATCGAAACACAGTCGATGCCTGGAACTTTGTCAGTGTGGCAAGGGAGGCACAGTTGACATGGCGGGCGAAATCCCGGCCAATGGCCGAAAGATTCCGGATCGAGAGGAAATTGTGTGATCGACAATCCGAGAGCTGTGGCTCGAATGAGACTGTGTCTGGCGACCGCGAGCATGTTGCTCGCGGGACCGATCTCTGCGCAAGGCGACGAGGACGGCACAAACCAGCTTCAGGCGCTGCGTGATTGTCGCGTTATCCAACAGAATGAAGCCCGCCTGGCCTGCTTCGATGCTGCGGTGGACAATGTGATTGCACGTCAGGACAGCGGGGATCTGCAGGTGCTCGCCAAAGAGGATGTCGCGAAGACTCGCCGGGGCCTCTTCGGATTCAGCCTTCCACGAATAGGCATATTCTCCTCCGACAAGGAGGACGAACTGGCCGTCCTGCAGTCCAAGATTACCGGCCTGAGGCGCCTGCGCAGTGACCATTGGGAAATAGAGATAGCCGAAGGCAGTGTCTGGCAGGCCACGAACACGCCCCGCCGGTTCAAACCGGAAGTCGGGGACGATGTCGAGCTGGAGAAGGCGGCGATGAGTTCGTACTGGCTGCGCGTGGACGGAGCACACGGCGTGAAGGCCAGACGCATTCGATAATGCGGCTGGGGTGGAAATCCAGGACATCGGGGCCCCGGTCGGGCAAGCCCCGAATCGATGCGTGTTGGTAATGTCCGACGTCCAATCCGATCCGGAGTGGATTCCGCACGGGCTAGATCTGCAGAAACAGGTCGTCGAATTCGTCAAGGTGCCCCGAGAAACGTTCTGCGCTCCTGGATTTCTGTTCGATTACGAGCCACCCGATCCCACAGGGCGTCAATGGATCCCTTTCGATCAGATTGCCAATCTGGCGGTTGATACCTCACCCGTTCATTTCATTTTCCATACCGCGTTTTGTCGTTCGACGCTTCTTGCGCGGGCGTTGAACATTCCCGGCACATCGATCGGGATGAGCGAGCCTGGGATCATTGCAGCCCTGGCATCCGCCGGACCGCGGGTCGATCCGCTCGTTGCGCCTTTGGTCAGATTGCTGGGCAGGAAGAGGGAGGGTGTCGGGGCTGTCTTCGTCAAGCCGACCAACCATGCCAACCGCTTGATTGGCTCTCTCCTTAAAGCTCTACCCGAGGCGCGTGCGATCTTGATGAGCAACTCGGTTTCTCCCTTCCTTCAGAGCGTCCGCAAGCGTGGACTGATGGGCCATCGCTGGGCGCGACGCCTCTATCTCGAGCTGCAGAGATATGCCGGCCTGAACCTTGGCATGTCCGCGGAAGAGCAGTTCTCGATGACCGACCTGCAAGCTGGCGGAGTTGCCTGGCTCCTGAGCCAGAACCTATTCACAATTCTGGCCTCAAGCGAATTTGGGGAAAGGGTCCGCACACTCGATGGCGATTTCTTCAACGAGAACCGTGGCGAAACCATTCAGGCGGCTCTCGGCTTTGCTGGCATCGAATGGGACCAGCACACCCAGGGCGAACTCGAAGATCACGATGCTTTTGCCGATCATGCCAAGCTCGGCGGGCCGGTAATTCAGACCGAAGCCGACAGGTCGACCATGGACGAGATCGGCCAGGTTGAGGAATGGCTGGCCCTCATCGCCAACCAGATCGGAATCGAGATTCCTGTGCGCCAGACCCTTCTCTAGGTCGCCGCCGCCCGAGTAGCCAGGTCGGTCCGAGCATGCTTCGATCCCGATACGCTGCCCTGCATCCGCCTGCCGGTGGCAGGCTTTCGTGGGGCGCTCAGTTTCGACCGTCGGCGCCCTGATCGCCACCTTGGGCGGCGCCGGGCCCAAACAGTTGGTGCGAAATTCGTCGCTGGATTGGGGAATTCCTCGACCCCGCTGCGCCCTCCTCGTGCCGCAAGATTTGAGCATTCATGTCCGAACTCGCCGACCCTTGGGCATGTATCGTTGGTCCCACACAGCGGGCAGTGCGGGCGGGAACACAGCCGCCGACCTTGAGCGAGTTTCTCGGCGCGACCGGCCCAACATCGTATTTTGTTGCAAAAGAACAACACATGGGCCCGTTCGCCTTCAATCTGTCATACCTCAGGGAAAAGCCATTGCGTCACAAGCGGCGTGTTGCTCAATAAAAGTGCAATATTGCATTGGTCGCAAATCAGGGAACCATGATGACCTACACTGGCAACATTCACCGAGGTCTGCGCCTTGCACTCTTTACGAGTGCCGGGGTCGCTGCCCTTGCCATTTCCACCCCCAGCCTGGCCCAGGACACCGGCGAAAGCATAGCCGATGAACAGACCGAGGCAGCTCCAGCCCAGAATAATCCGATCATCGTCACCGGCTCGCGTATCCGTCGCGCAAATCGCGACACGCTTGAGCCTTCGATCGTTGTCGGATCGGACCAGATCGAGGAGCGTGGCCTTACCAATATTGGCGAAGTGCTCGAGGATCAGCCCGCCTTCGGCCCGCCGTCCAGCAACCCGGTGGGTGGTCAGTCCGGCAGCTTCGGCTCGGGCCAGACCTTCATCAACTTCTTCGGCCTTGGCTCGCAGCGTACGCTGACGCTGGTCAACAGCCGGCGCTATGTCAGCTCGAACACCGCTTCGATCTTCGGCCCCGTGGCCGCCGGTTCGCAGGTCGACCTCAACACGATTCCGACCCTTATGGTCGACCGTATCGAAACGATCGCGGTTGGCGGCGCGCCGATTTACGGCGCCGATGCCATCGCCGGAACGGTCAACATCATCCTGAAGGACCGTTTCGAAGGTGTGCGTTTCGACGCTCAGATGGGTATCGCCGAAGAAGGCGATGCGCAGGAATATCGCATCGGCGCGATGGCGGGCACCAGCTTCGCGGACGGCAGAGGCAATGTGGTCGCCGCGATCGAATACAACAAGACGGAAGGTCTGCTCTATCCCGATCGCGAACGCACGGCACAGGGCCTGTTTTACGTCGCTCCGAACGACCCCAACTCGCCGTTCGACAACATCATCATCGACGACCGCCGCATTCCGATCCTGAGCGAATTCGGCGCACCGACGAGAATCGACCTCATTCCCGGTTTTGGCTTCGATTTCTTCGACGCGGACGGAAACACGCTGGTTTTCGACGCCAACGGCAACCTGATCCCGCTGGACTTCGGCGAACGTTTTGGGGTGGTCAACTCGTCGGGCGGCAACGGTTTCAGCCTTACGCCGGTGCTGAACCTGCTTTCACCGGTGGAGCGCTACCTCGGCGCGATTTCGGCCACCTACGACGTGACCGACAACATCACGGCCTTCCTGGAAGGACAATACGCGAATTCGAAGGGGACCGAACTGCGTTCGCAGCCGGTTTACAACACGTGGCTGTTCGACGACGCGGGAACGCCCGATGGCAACCTCATCATCCCGCTGAGCAACCCGTTCCTCTCGGACTCGGCGCGAGCCACAATCGCCTCGCAGCTTCCCGCTGGGCAGGATTTCTTTTATCTCGGACGGGCGAATACCGACCTTATTTCCGGTGAAGGTTCTTCGGAAGTCGAAGTCTATCGCATCGCCGGTGGTCTGCGCGGCGACTTTTTCCTTGGTTCGCGCAATCTGAACTGGGAAGTGTCGGGCCTGTACGGCCGGTCGCAAACGACCGGTAGCAGTCGCGAATTGGTCCAGCAGAACTTCGAAAATGCTCTGGCAGGGTGCCCGGCGGGTGCAGCCGATTCTCCGATCCAGACGATCAGCGGTACCTGTGCACCATTCAATCCTTTCGGCAATCAGAATACGCAGGCGGTCGCAGATTATGTGACCACCATCGCCGATCCGACCGCAACCAACGAACAGTATGACTTCATCGCGACCATCGGCGGTGATTTGTTCAACATCTGGAGCGGTCCGATCGGCTTCTCGATCGGCTACGAGCACCGCAAGGAAAGCGCCGATTTCGATCCTGGCGTGTTCTTCTTCGGTCAACCCGATCCGAACGACCCCGACGCCCCGCGTTCACAGTTTGGTCGCTCGATCCCGATCGATCCAGTCTCGGGTTCGTACAATACCGACGAAGTGTTCGGCGAACTTCAGGTTCCGATCGTCTCACCAGCCATGAACGTTCCGTTCATGTATTTGCTCGAAGCCAAGGGTGCGATCCGTTACGTCGACAACTCGCTGACCGGTGGGGACGTCACCTGGACTGCTGGTGGTCGCTGGAAGCCGGTGGAAGACATCGCGTTTCGCGGTAACTTTACCCGCTCGATTCGTGCGCCTGCGATCACCGAACTGTTCAATCCGAACAGCGCGATCTTCACGACAGCCGACGATCCGTGCGATGCGCGTTTCATCAACAGTGGCCCGAACCCCGCCCAGCGGCAGGCCAACTGTGCCGCCGACGGCCTCCCGGCCAACTTTACGTCGAACATCGTGGACTTTACCACTCGTGGCTCGCTGTCGGGCAACACCGACCTTCAGAACGAAAAGGCCGACAGCTGGACCATCGGTGCTGTCTTCACGCCGACTTTCGCTCCAGGTCTCACGCTGTCGCTCGACTATGTCGACATCGCACTCGAAGGCGCGATCCAGAGTGTAGATGCGGAGGGAACGCTCGAGGCGTGTTACGATTCGAACAATTTCCCTGATCCAGCGTGTGCCCGCATTGATCGAGATGCAGCCGGGCAGGTCGAGTTCATCCGGACAGGCTTCCTGAACGTCGCATCCTACGATTATCAGGGCCTGATCGCCGATTTGCGGTGGACGCAGTCGACCCCCTTCCTGGGCGCAGATAGCTCAATCAGCCTACGCGGTTCGTACCAGTATATCGACAAGCTCGAACAGCAGGTTGGTTCGGGCGACCTCAGCACGCTTCGTGGCGACATCGGCTTCTCAAAGCATCAGGGCACGCTCGGCGTGACCTACGACAATGGCAACTGGGGTGCGTTCACGCAGTTCCAGTACATTGGCAAGGCCGTAGTCGACCCCGATGCCGAGCCGACCGCATTCGAGTTCTTCGAACGTGACGATGTCGTATTCATGGATGCCGGCATTAGCTTCCAGACGGAGGACGACTTCACGTTGCGTCTCATTGTCGAAAACGTCTTCGATCGCGAGGCACCGTACCCATCGCCCGCGGGCGGAGGTGTCGTAACCTACTTCGACGGCATTCTGGGTCGTTACTTCAAGGTTGCTGCAACCTTCGGATTCTAATCTCGAAAGAGAGCAAAAAAGAAAGGGCCCCGGAATTTCCGGGGCCCTTTTTTGTGGCCGCATCATGTATCTGGGTCACCCCACCACCATCGCCAATTCCCCGTCGCCCTCGTCGATCTTCACAGTCGCACCGTCGGGGACGTAGCCTGACAGGATCATGTCGGCAAGCGGGTCCTGCACGTAGCGCTGGACCGCGCGTTTGAGCGGCCGTGCGCCGTAGACGGGATCGTAGCCGACACGGCCGAGCCACTTCTTGGCGCCCTCGGTGAGGTCGAGCACGATCTTGCGGTCCTTGAGCAGCTTCTGAACCCGCGCGACCTGGATTTCGACGATCGGCGCCATGTGCTCCTGCGCCAGGCGATGGAACAGGATGATCTCGTCCAGCCGGTTGAGAAATTCGGGGCGGAAATGCCCGCGCACCACATCCATTACCTGCGGCTCGACATCCTCGACCTTCTGGCCGTCCTCCATATTGGCAAGGTACTGACTGCCGAGATTCGAAGTGAGGATGATCAGCGTATTGCTGAAATCCACCACCCGTCCCTGCCCATCGGTCAGACGGCCGTCGTCGAGCACCTGCAACAGCACGTTGAACACATCGCTGTGCGCCTTCTCGACCTCGTCGAACAGCACGACCTGATAGGGCCGCCGCCGCACGGCCTCGGTCAGCACACCACCTTCCTCGTAACCGACATAGCCCGGAGGCGCGCCGATCAGGCGGGCGACCGCATGCTTTTCCATGAATTCGCTCATGTCGATGCGGACCATTGCGCTGTCGTCGTCGAACAGGAACGCCGCCAGCGCCTTGGTCAGCTCGGTCTTGCCGACGCCGGTAGGGCCGAGGAACAGGAAGGACCCAAGCGGACGGTTCGGGTCCTGCAGCCCCGCACGCGCGCGGCGCACGGCCTTGGAAACCGCATCGATCGCTTGGGCTTGGCCGATCACCCGCTTGGACAGGATGCTCTCCATCTCGAGCAGCTTCTCGCGCTCGCCTTCCATCATCTTGTCGACCGGAATACCTGTCCAGCGACTGACGACCCCGGCGATATCGTCCTCGGTCACCTCCTCTTTGAGCAGCGCATTGTCGGTGTGGCCGCTGGCTTCCTCGAGCTTGGTTTCGAGTTCCGGGATCTTGCCATATTGCAGCTCACCCGCCTTGGCGAGGTCGCCAGCGCGCTGGGCCTGCTCGAGTTCGATCCGGGCCTGGTCCAGCTCTTCCTTGATCCGCCCCTCGGCATGGATCTTGTCGCGCTCGTTCTGCCAACGCGTGGTAAGCTCCGAAGATTGCTGCTCGAGTTCCGACAATTCCCTGCGCAGGTTCTCGAGCCGGTCCTTCGACGCGTCGTCGCTTTCCTTCTGCAACGCTTGTTCCTCGATCCGCAACTGGATGATGCGGCGGTCGAGCGCTTCGATTTCCTCCGGCTTCGATTCCACCTCCATGCGAATGCGCGAGGCAGCCTCGTCCATCAGGTCGATGGCCTTGTCGGGCAGGAAGCGGTTCTGAATGTAGCGGTTGCTGAGCTGCGCGGCGGCGACGATCGCACCGTCGGTAATGCGCACGCCATGATGCAGCTCATACTTGTCCTTGATGCCGCGCAGGATGCTGACTGTATCCTCGACGCTCGGCTCGTCGATGTAAACGGGCTGGAAGCGCCGCTGGAGCGCCGGGTCCTTCTCGACATACTTCTGGTATTCGTCGAGCGTGGTCGCGCCGATGCAGTGCAGTTCGCCACGCGACAGGGCAGGCTTGAGTAAATTGCCCGCATCCATGCTGCCCTCGCTCGCCCCCGCACCGATCAGCGTATGCATCTCGTCGATGAAGAGGATGATCTGCCCGTCGGCGCCCTTCACCTCGTCAAGCACAGCTTTCAGGCGTTCTTCGAATTCGCCGCGATATTTCGCACCCGCGATCAGCGCGCCCATATCGAGCGCCATCAGCGTGCGGCCCTTGAGGCTGTCCGGCACGTCGCCATTGGCAATACGCAGCGCGAGGCCTTCGGCGATCGCGGTCTTGCCGGTGCCGGGTTCGCCGATGAGGGCGGGATTGTTCTTTGTCCGGCGAGCGAGGATCTGCACCGTGCGGCGGATTTCCTCATCGCGGCCGATCACGGGATCGAGCTTGCCGTCGCGCGCCGCCTGCGTGAGGTCGCGCGCATACTTCTTCATCGCATCGTAGCTTTCTTCCGCGCCGGCGCTATCGGCCGTGCGACCGCCCGTCACTTCCTGGATCGCGGCCTCGAGCGATTTCGCATCGATGCCCGCAGCCTTCAGA
This sequence comes from Erythrobacter sp. AP23, assembly GCF_001542855.1. Classification (GTDB taxonomy): domain Bacteria; phylum Pseudomonadota; class Alphaproteobacteria; order Sphingomonadales; family Sphingomonadaceae; genus Qipengyuania. The sequence continues at coordinate 258,151 of NZ_LNBY01000012.1, forward strand.
GCCTTGCCTGCATCGTTATCGGCCAATGCGAGCGCCTGCAGCAGGCGCTGAACAGGAACGAAGCTGTCGCCGGCCTTTTCGGCCAGCTGCTCCGCCTGGTCGAGCGCGCGTACGGCGTCATTGTCGAGGCCGGGCGTCTGCTGCGCGCCGCCGCCAGAAACGACCGGCACCTTGGCCAGCGCATTGTCGACCTCCGTGATCGCCACGCCAGGATTGCCGCCCGCGCGCTGGATCAGCTGTGCGGCCATGCCCTCCTCGTCGTCGAGCAACGCCTTCAGCAGATGCGCCGGCGAAATCCTCTGGTGATTCATGCGGATGGCAACGGTCTGCGCCGCCTGCAGGAAACCCTTGGCGCGATCGGTGAACTTTTCGAGATTCATGCAAACACCCCAGTCAAGAATTGCCGCACGGATATAGTGTGGCCATTATGCAACACAAGTCCTCCCCGCAGAAACTCCGGCGGGTGTATTACCAACATAGGTAGGTCGCGCGGCACGGACCGCAAGGGTCATGCACCACGCCTGTCGCGATTGCCGAGTTTTGCGCCGTTTATAGGGGACGCCAGCTGCGCGCCAGTTCGTCGAGCAGCATCACGCCGTATCCGCTCGACCCGGCGGGCACCAATGGCGAGCTGGTCGAAGCCTCGTCGACCGAAGCCATGTCGATGTGAATCCAGGGCAGGTCTTCGGGCACGAAGTATTCGATGAAATGCGCCCCGGAACTGGCCCCCGGCGTCACGCCGCCATTGACCACATCGGCAATGTCCGATCCGCGAACGGCCTTGCGATAGCTTTCGTGCAGCGGCAGCTGCCACAGGGGTTCATCGACCCGCTCGCCCGCGGCTATGGCTGCTTCGGCAAAGGCTTTGTCCCGGGCGAAGACGCCCGCATATTCCGGACCCAGCGCTCTGCCGACCGAACCCGTCAGCGTTGCGATGTTGACCAAAGCATAGGGATCGGCCTCGCTCACCACATATTCGATGGCATCGGACAGGACGAGCCGACCTTCGGCATCGGTGCTGACGATCTCGATGGTCTTGCCCGACATGGTCCGAACCACGTCTCCGGGGCGCTGGGCATTGTCGCTCGGCATGTTCTCGGCTAGCGCCGCCACGGCAACCGCATGGACAGGCGCACGCGACTTGGCGAGGCTGTAGATCGCGCCGGTCACGGCCGCCGCGCCCGACATGTCGCGTTTCATCGCACCCATACCGCTGCTCGGCTTGATCGAAATGCCGCCCGTGTCGAAGGTGATGCCCTTGCCAGCGAGAGCTATCGGAGCGCCGGAAGCGCCACGATAGGTGATCATCATGAGGCGCGGCGGGCGGCGGCTGCCCTGCCCGACTCCTGCGATAGCCCCCATGTTCATCCGTCGCATGTCCGCTTGATCGAGCACTCGAATCGAGACATTCGGCACGCCGTCGAACAATGCCTGCGCCCGGGCAACGAAGCTTTCCGGATAGATGACGCTGGCCGGTTCGTTGATCACGTCACGGGCAAATCGCACGCCTTCCGCCAGGGCGGACTGGCGACCGGTCCACGAGGCGTCCGCTTCGGGAGCCTGCGGCCCGACGAAAGTGATGGCCTGCGAAGGCCTAGCCGTCCGGTCGCTCTTGTAGCGATCGAAGCGATACTGCCCGAGGGTGGCGCCGAGTCCGGCCATCGCCATGGCCTCGCCGCCCGGCAGACCCACAACCGCGATCGGCGCATCCTCTTCGGCCAGCTCCTGCACGATCCGACCACCGACGACACGCCAATCGATCGGCTCACCATCCTCGTCCGCAGCCCCAAACAGCACGATGCGCGGCGACCCGGCTGCGGAGGGCAGGTCGAGCAGTTCGCCCGCCTTTCCTTCGAATTCGGATGCGGCAATCCTCGCGGCCGCATCGGCGGGTAGCCTCTCCAGGCCATCGGGAAGGCCGGTATCGGTCATCACCACTGCCAGCGCGGCGTCGGCCGGAACCGTGCGGGCAAACGCAATCGGGCGTTCGGCACTGTTCCCGATGGCTGACGGGACGACGCCCGACCCGGGAACGTCCTGCGCCGCAAGCATCGCAGGACTGGAAACAGCGGCGGCGAGAGCCAGGGCCAGGGCGGTGAAGGTTTCTCGTCTCATGGGCAGTCCCCCGAACAATACGGTTGGCAGAAAATGTGCGAGGATCGCTCTGACCTAAAGCGCCGCCGCGGGGAAGTTCGACCTCGGCAACCGACGCACTGGTATCGACGAGCGGATTATCCAGCCTGCACGCCTTCGAGCCCCGGCACCATCACCGTGCGGTCGCCGCCGAAATCCTCGCGCACGACAACGAGGCCCTGCCGCTCGAGATGGTCGAGTAGGCGGCGGATGCGCCCGGGCGAACTGGTGCCGTAGGCCCGCGCCAGTTCGGCCTCGTCGACCTGCGTTTCACCTGCATGGGCAGCCTTGGCGATAACGAGAAAGGGACCGAGCAGGTCTTCGTCGACCGCATTGGCCAATTCCATAATCCGCGCCTGCAGCGCGTCGTCGAGTTCGGCCAGCCCCGCACCCGCGATCGCGAAACGACGGCGAAAGCCGCGCATGTCGGGCATCGGCCCGATCAGTCGTTCGCGCCGGCAGCGGGTGAGGAAGGTCTGGTATTGCGCGCTGGCCGACTGGAAGGCGATGCCCTCTTCGCTCGCCAATTCGCCGATGATTTCCCCGATCCGCGTGGCGACGGCGGAGGTGTCGACCGGCTCTGCGGGCGGGCTCACCTGCCGTTCCTCGGCCCCGGCAATGCTGTCGGCCACTTCCTCTACCCGTGGCGCGGGCGGAGGTGCTGGCGGCGGCGGTGCCTTGGCGACCTCGCTGGCGAGATCGGTAGTGAGCAGCGCGGCCATGTCCTCGGGCGCGGTATCGGGCAGCGCTATCAGCCCCTCGCTCCGACCCGTGTGACCGGTCTTCACCGAGCCGATCTTGACCGCCATCGGCACGCGCGTGATCGCCGGACCGAGCGCGAGGAAATGCCCGCGTTCGAGCTCGCGAATACGCTCCGCCTGCCGCCGCTCCATCCCGAGCAGGTCGGCGGCGCGGACCATGTCGATATCGAGGAAAGTCCGCCCCATGAGGAAGTTGGAGGCCTCGGCCGCCACGTTCTTGGCGAGTTTCGCCAGCCGCTGGGTGGCGACGATCCCCGCCAGCCCGCGCTTGCGCCCGCGGCACATCAGGTTGGTCATCGCCGACAGGGTCATGCGCCGGGTGTCCTCGGCCATCTCGCCGGCGGCGGCGGGCGCGAACATCTGCGCCTCGTCGACCACTACCAGCGCGGGATACCAGTGCTCGCGCGGAGCATCGAACAGCGCGGTGAGAAATTGCGCGGCGCAGCGGATCTGCTGTTCGACCTCGAGCCCGTCGAGATCGAGCACGACCGAAGCGCGATGTTCGCGGATGCGACGGGCAAGCGCCTCGATCTCGCCCGGTGAATAGGCCGCTCCGTCGATTACTACATGGCCGAATTCCTCGGCCAGCGAGGGGAAATCGCCTTCCGGGTCGATCACGACCTGCTGGACCATGCCGGCGCTCTCTTCGAGCAAGCGGCGGATCAGGTGCGATTTGCCGCTCCCCGAATTGCCCTGGACGAGCAGACGGGTGGCGAGGAGTTCCTCGATGTCGAACTCGACCGGCTTGCCGGAGGATTCGTGGCCGATGGTGATCTGCGCTGTCACTGACCGGCAGTTAGCGAGCCGAATCCGCACGGGGGAACATGCGCGGGCATGGTTTTGCCCAATCGCGTTGCGTCGCGCCGCCAGCCTCGCTAGGCCGGTTGCAAGAGAGGACGGATTTTAATGACAAAATGGCTGGGGCGCATCGGTTTTGCGCTGCTCGTAATCGTATTGGTGATATTCGTCGGGCTGGCCACTTGGGAGCCCTTTTTCGCCAAGCGCGATGACGTCGTGCAATCGAGCGACAGCTACACCGCCGAGATCATTCGCGACGAGTTCGGCGTGCCCCACATCTATGGCGAGCGCGACCGCGATGTCGCTTACGGTGTCGCCATCGCGCATGCCGAAGACGATTTCAGCACGCTGCAGGACGTCATCGCCATGGCGCGCGGGCGCTACGGCGCGATTGCCGGGCAGGACGGTGCGGCGATCGACTACGTCTATCACCTGCTCGATGCGCGCGGCACTGCGGAACGCCACTATCCCGACCTGCCCGACGACACGCGCGCGCTGTTCGAAGCCTATGCGACCGGGCTAAACGATTATGCGGCGCGGCATCCGGGCGAGCTCAAGCTCGCCAATTTGTTCCCGGTCGACGGCGAGGATGTCGCCGCCGGTTTCGCGCTGCGGCAACCGTTCTTCTTCGGGCTCAACGGCGTCATCGAGCCATTGGTGAGCGGTGCCGAGCTGCGGCGCGAGTTCGGTCGGGACATTCCCGGCTACCCGCGCGAAGGCACGGCGGACACTGCCTTGCGCCCAGTCGGCGAGGACAAGGAAGACAGCCTTTCCCTATCCCCCTTCGGCCCCGATAGTGCGCACAACGGCTCCAACGCCTTCGCCGTGACTCCCGAACGCTCAGGCGGGCCGACCACGCTGATCTCCAACAGCCATCAGCCGCTACGCGGGGGCGTCGCCTGGTACGAATTCAGTGTGGAGAGCGAAGAGGGCTGGCACTTCACCGGCGCCAATTTCCCCGGGTCGCCCTTCCCCTTCCTCGGCCACAACCGGACGCTCGGCTGGACCAACACCGTCAACACGCCCGACATGGTCGATATCTACCGGCTCGAACTCGACGAGAGCGGCCAGCGCTACCGCTTCGACGGCGAATGGCGCGATCTCGAAACCCGCACGGTCACCCTGCCCGTCCGTATCGGTCCGGTGGTCCTGCCGATCCGCCGCGACATCCACCGCAGCGTGCACGGGCCGGTCATCAAGAACGGCAAGGGCGCCTTCGCCTTCCGCTATGGGGGGATCGACAATCTCGGCCAGCTCGATGCCTATTACCGGCTCAACAAGGCGACCGATCTCGCCGAGTGGGAGGCGATCCTGGCACGGATGGACATTCCCTCGACCAATTTCATCTATGCGGATGCCGAAGGGAATATCGCCTATGTCTACAATGCCGCGATCCCCGACCGGCCGGAAGGACCGAACTGGCGCGGTGTGCTCGACGGGTCGGATCCGTCGCTGCTGTGGGACGGCCCGGTCGAATACGAGGAACTGCCGCGCTATGTGAATCCGGCCAGCGGCTGGCTCTACAATGCCAACAACACGCCGTTCACCGCTGCCGGTGATGGCAGCGATCTGGCGCCCGAGGATTTCGCGCCCGAGCTGGGTGTGGAGCTCAAGCAGACCAACCGTTCGCGCATGGCATGGAAGCTCCTGAGCGAGGCGGGTGAGCTCGATCGCGCGGCGCTCAAGAAGATCAAATATGACACGACCTACACGCGGGCAGGATATATTGCCGACCTGTGGAACGAGTTCGCCGGTCTCGATCTTTCGGACAGGCCCGACCTCGCGCCTGCCCGTGATCTGCTGCTCGGCTGGGATTTCACTGCCGACAGCGTCGGCCCTGCGGACAGCCTCGCCCTGCTGACCATCCGCGAATTCATGTCCTGCCGCTACCAGAACAAGGCCTGTCCCGACGTGCTGGACGAGCTGGAAAGCGCCGTCGAGCATCTGACTACGCATTTCGGACGGATCGATCCGCCGATGAGCGAGCTGCTACGCCTGCGCCAGGGCGACATCGATCTCCCGCTGGACGGCGGTTCGGACACGCTGCGCGCTTCGACCCTGTGGAACGTCGACGAGGACGGCCGCCTGTCGCTCAAGCATGGCGACAGCTTCATCCAGTGGGTCGAATGGATGCCGGGCGAGCGGGTGTCCTCGCGCTCGATCCAGCCCTTCGGATCGGCCACCACGCGGCCCGATTCCCCGCATTACGCCGATCAGGCTGCGCTGTTCGTCCAGCACCGCTTGAAGCCGGTGCATTTCTGGCGCGAGGACGTGCTTGCCAATGCCCAGCGCCGCTATACGGTCACCAACCGGCCCGCGCGCTAACACGGAGTTTTCGATGCGTCGCATTTTGATGAGCGGCATTGCCGCGGTTGCCCTGGCGGGATTCGCCTCCGCAAACCCTGCAATCCTTGCCGCGCAGGAGGTGGCCGAACCCGCGCCGCTCGCCGAATTGGTCGAGAAGGTCGATATTCCCTACGAGCAGTTCACGCTCGACAATGGGCTTACAGTCCTTGTCCATACCGACCGCAAGGCGCCCATCGTCGGGGTGACCACCTATTACCGCGTCGGCTCCAAGCACGAACCGCGCGGACGTACGGGTTTCGCGCACCTGTTCGAACACCTGATGTTCGGCGGCAGCGAGAACGTCGAAAACTTCGATATCCCGCTGGAGGCGGCCGGTTCGACGACCACGAATGGTTCGACCAGCTTCGACCGCACCAATTACGTCCAGACCGTTCCCACCGGCGCGCTCGATCTCGCGCTGATGATGGAAAGCGACCGCATGGGCTATCTGCTCGGCGCGATCAGCCAGGAGAAGCTCGATAAGCAGCGCGGCGTGGTGCAGAATGAAAAGCGCCAGGGCGACAACCAGCCCTATGGCCTGACCTTCTACGCCATTCTCGAGGGGCTTTTCCCCGTCGGCCACCCCTATCGCCATTCGACCATCGGTTCGATGGCCGATCTCGATGCCGCCAGCCTGACCGACGTGCGCAACTGGTTCATCGACAATTACGCGCCCAACAACGTCATCCTGTCGCTGACCGGTGATATCGACGCCGAAACCGCCCGTCCCATGGTCGAGCGCTGGTTCGGCGCGATACCCTCCGGCCCCGAGGTACCCGAGGTCGAGGCCGAGCCGACCACGCTCGCTGCCGAGAAGTCGCGCGTTATGGTCGATCAGGTGCCGCAGGCGCGGATCTATCGCGTGTGGACCGGCCCGGCGCTAACGCATCCGGACGCCGAGCCGCTGCGGCTGGGCATGAGCGTGCTCGGCGGGCTTGCCAGTTCGCGGCTCGACAATGTCCTCGTCCGCGACGAACAGCTGGCAACCGGCGTTGCCGCCTACAGCTACCAGTCCGAACAGGTCGCGATCCTCGCCGCGCAGATGGATGTGAAGCCCGGTGTCGACCAGGCGGTTGCCGAAGCGCGGCTCGACGAAGTGATCGCCGAGATGATCGCCAACGGCCCCGATGCCGACGAGCTGGCACGCGCCGCGACCAGCCTGGTCTCGAGCGAGATCGATGCGCTCGAGCGCGTAGGCGGTTTCGGCGGCAAGGGTTCGACGCTCGCCGAGGGGCTGCTCTACACGGGCGATCCGGCAGTCTACAAAACCCAGCTCGCGACCATCGCCGCCACCACGCCAGCACGCGTGACCGAAGCCATGCAGCGCTGGATGACGCGTCCGGTCTATCGCCTGGCTATCGTGCCCGGCGAGCGCACGGAGAGCGGCGCGACCATGGGCGGCTGGGGCGACGAGGCGACCACGCCCGCCCCCGAGCCCGATGCCAAGGAACCGATCGAAATCACCCGCACCGGCCCGCCGCGCGAACTGCCCACGCCCGAGCCGGTCGGCCCGCTGACCTTCCCCGAAGTCGAGCGCGCCGAGCTGGGCAATGGCATCGAAGTCGTGCTCGCCCGGCGTACGGCGGTGCCCAAGGCGGTCATCAGCATGCAGTTCGACGCCGGCTATGCCGCAGATGGCGCGGCGCGGGCCGGTACCCAGTCGCTGATGATGGACCTGCTCGAAGAAGGCACCGAGACGCGCAGCGCGGTCGCAATCGCCGAAGAACAGGAACGCCTCGGAGCATCGATTTCGACCGGCAGCTCACTCGACACCAGCTCGGTCACGATGAACGCGCTCACCGCCAACCTTGCGCCTTCGCTGGCGCTGATGGCCGATATCGTGCGCAATCCGGCCTTTGCCGACAACGAAGTCCAGCGCGTGCGCGACCAGCGGCTTGCGGCGATCGCACAACAGCTTTCCTCGCCCGGCGGGCTTGCCAGCCGGACGCTGCGCCCGCTCGTCTTCGGCGAGAACCATCCTTACGGCTCGGTCGGTGGGCTGGGCACGGTGCCGGTGGTCGAGGCGATCGGTCCCGACACGCTCGCGCGCGAACACGATCGCTGGATCAGGCCCGAAAATGCCGCGATCTACGTGGTCGGCGATGTCACCATGGACAAGCTCAAGCCGCTGCTCGAAGCCAGCTTCGGCGACTGGCAGGGCACCGGCGAGCCCGCACCCGCCAAGACGCTCGACACGGCCACACCACCCGCCGAGACGCGGCTGGTCGTGATCGATCGCCCCAATTCGCCGCAATCGGTGATCTACGCCGGGCGCATTCTTCCGCTGACGGGACCGACTCCGGGTCTCGAAGCGCTCGACCTTGCCAACGAGGTGCTCGGCAACGGCTTCCTCAGCCGCCTGAACATGATCATCCGCGAGGAAAAGGGCTGGAGCTACGGCGCGCGCAGCGGGATCGATTCCCCCGACGGCCCGCGCCTGTTCACCGTCAGCACCGCCGTCCAGTCCGACCGCACGGCGGATTCGGTCGAGTTGATCCTTCAGACCGCCCGCGAGTTCGCCGAAGGCTCTCGCAGCGTCGACGCAACCGAGTTCAACCGCGTCACCGACGGCAATATTCGCGGCCTGCCCAACCGGTTCGAAACCAATCGCCAGGTGCTGGGCGCGATTGCCGAGAACGACGATCTCGGCCGGCCCGACGATTACTACGTCACCCTGCCCGAAACCTATCGCGCGATCGATGCGGCCGCGATCGATGCCGCGGCGCGCGATTATCTCGGTCCCGAGAACCTCACGATCGTCGTGGTGGGCGACCGCAGGGAAATCGACGCACAACTCGAACGGCTCGACTTGCCGACTACCTACCTCGATGTTGACACCGGTGTCAGTAACGCCGATTGAAACACCAACTCAAACCCTCAAGCGAAGAGAGGAATTCCCATGTCCGTAGCAGGTACTTATGACACCGTCGTCAAGAGCCCGATGGGCGACCAGAAGGGCACGCTGACCGTCGTGCCGAGCGACGATGGCAACAGCTTCACCGGCTCGATGGCCGGCGGCATGGGCTCGATGGACATCACCGACGGCACCATCGAAGGCGGCGACACGCTCAAGTGGAAGATGGACATGACCGTGCCCATGCCGATGACGCTCAACTGCACCGCCACCGTCAATGGCGACCAGATGACCGGCACCGTCAACGCCGGCGCTTTCGGCGACATGCCGCTGACCGGCGAGCGCCAGGGCTGATCGGCCAACCCGATTTCGCGAAGGGCGTCGGAGCTTCTACGGCTCCGGCGCCCTTCGTTTATCCGCCCCATACGGCGGCACGCCATTCACCATGGTGGCCGGAATGGCGCTCCGGACGGAACCGAGACGCTGTTCCGGGTTTGTCCAGGTAGCTCCATGGACGAAACCGATCCCCCCAAAGCCCGTCACCGCCCGGTGCCCAGCACGCGTACGGCACGGCTGGGTGCGTTCGGGCGGCTGGCAGGCGGCGTCGCCGGAGGTATCCTCGGCGAGGGCGCACGGCGGCTGGCTCGCGGCGAAAGGCCGCGAATGCGCGACCTGCTGCTGACACCCGGAAACGTGGGCCGCGTGACCGAGCGCCTCTCGCACCTGCGCGGCGCGGCAATGAAGATAGGCCAGATGATCTCGATGGATGCGGGCGAACTGCTGCCGCCCGAGCTCTCGGCCATCCTCGCGCAACTGCGCTCGCAGGCGCATCGCATGCCGCCGCAGCAATTGCGCAAGGTGCTCGACGCCGAATGGGGCCCCGACTGGCGGACGCGCTTCCAGCGCTTCAACGCCACGCCAATCGCTGCCGCATCGATCGGGCAGGTCCACCGCGCCACCCTGCCCGACGGGCGCGAACTGGCGATCAAGGTGCAATATCCGGGCGTGCGCGAAAGCATCGATTCCGATGTCGACAATGTCGCCACGCTGCTGCGCGTGTCGGGCGCGCTGCCGCGCGAGCTCGACCTCGCGCCGCTGCTCGAGGAAGCCAAGCGGCAATTGCACGAAGAGGCCGATTACGAGCGCGAGGCGGCGCAGATGACGCGCTATGCCGACCTGCTTGAGGGCGAAGCCGATTACCTGGTGCCGCGCCCGCATGCCGACCTGACCACAGCGCGCGTGCTGGCGATGGATTTCGTCGAGGGCCGCCCGATAGAGGCACTTGCCGACGCACCGCAGGACCAGCGCGATACGGCCATGCGCGACCTGATGGTGCTGGTGTTGCGGGAAATGTTCGAATTCGGCGTGATGCAGACCGATCCCAACTTCGCCAATTACCGCTTCCAGCCCGAGGAGCGCAGGCTGGTGTTGCTCGATTTCGGCGCCACGCGCGATGTCGATCCGGCCACGGCCGAAGGCTATCGCAGCCTGCTGGCGACCGGGCTTGCCGAGGATCACGACGCGGTGCGCGAGGCGGCGGTGGAATCGGGTTTCCTCGGCGCTGCGGCGGTCGAGCGGCATCGCGCACTGGTCGAGAGGATGATCGATATCGTCGTGACCGAGATGAACCGCCCCGGCCCGTTCGATTTCGGCGATCGCGGCTTCGTCGAGATTCTGCGCCAACAGGGCCTGGAAATGGCCGCCGACCGGACCACCTGGCATATCCCGCCGATCGATACCCTGTTCGTCCAGCGCAAGATCAGCGGCACCGCTTTGCTTGCCGCGCGGTTGAAAGCCCGCGTCGACGTGCGCGCGCTGGTCCGGCCCTATCTCTGACGCGGAACCGGCCCGAGCCGATGCCGAACGAAAAGGGCCGCCGGATCGCTCCGGCGGCCCCTCGTCATTCGTGCAGAGCAGGGCTTAACGCACCACGTCCATTTCTTCGATCAGGCTATGCGCGCCGTCGACCTTGTCCATCACCCACAGCATGTAGCGGGTGTCGACATGGATCGTGCGCGTTGTGCGCGGATCGAAATCCCAGTCCGAATTGACGCTTTCGAAGGTTCCATCGAACAGCAGGCCGACCAGTTCGGCGCGACCGTTCAATGTGGCCGAGCCGCTGTTGCCGCCGGTGCTGTCGAGATCCGACAGGAAGTTGACCGGCACCGATCCGATGCTGTCGAGCGCGTAGCCGCCGTAATCCTTCTCGCGGATTTCCTTCAGTTGTGCCTCGGGCGCATTGAACGGGTCTTCACCCGTATCCTTCTCGAGGATGCCCTCAAGCGTGGTGAACGGCAGGTAGGCCATGCCGTCCTTTGGCGAGCCACCGAGCACGGTGCCATAGGTCACGCGCAGCGTGCTGTTGGCGTCGGGATAGGTCGCCAGGCCCTGCTCGCGCTGCCACCGGGTGATCGCGTCCATATATGCGGGGCGCAGCGCCAGCGCGCGGCCTTCGCGTTCCTCGCTCTCCTTCTCCAGCTTGCGCTCGTAATCATGGAGCGCGATGGCGAGCTGCATGAACGGATCCTCGCTCGCCTCGAGTTCGGCAGCGCTCGCGTCCATCAGCGCCAGCCGCGTTTCGCTCTCGTCGAGCGTGGTGCCGGTATAATAAGCATCGACGATGGCATCGAGCTGCTTGGCATCGTCCACGCCGGTGAGGCCCAGCGCCTCGTCGAACACCGCAACGCGCTCCGCCTCGGGCTGTGCGAGATAGCCGTTCAGGAACAGCAGCCACTCGGCCTTGTCGACCGATGCGTCATAGCGGCGGTCGAGCGCCTGCAGGCCCTGACGGAAAAACGCCATGTCGCGTTCCTGATACCCGCTTTCGCGCTGGGCGTTGGGCTTCTCCTTTTCCTTGGCAAGACGGTAGAGCCGCTGCGCCGCGCTCAGCAATTGCGGGCGGGTGGCGTTGTTATACCAGAAATTGGTCCGTGCGGCAGTGGCGCTTTCCTCCGACAGCGCATCGAGCGCGGCGATCGCCGTGGCATAGGGCTGGCGCGAAGCATCGGCGGCGATCCAGGCGTTGAGCGCGGCTTCGCGGTCACGGCGACGATCGACCAGGCCGACACGGCGCGCGCCATCGATCTGGCCCCGCAGGTTCTTCTCGAAATTGTTGAGCCCGGCGAGGCGCGATTCGTATTTCACACGCGCATCCGAGCCTTCGGGCGCGGTCGCCTCGATCGTGTCGATCCAGTCGTTGATCAGCGTGACGAAGGTCGGGTAGCTCCACTCGAAGGTGTTCCTGACCTCGCCCAGGCGGGTGTAGCGATTGGTCGAGCCGGGATAGCCCGCCGCCATGACGAAATCGCCGTCGTCGAGCCCGGCCGCGCTCACCTTGAGGTGATGCTC
>NZ_LNBY01000013.1 GCF_001542855.1 Erythrobacter sp. AP23
GGGCCGTGTGTGGACGGCCCTCCGTTGGCAAGGGTTTTCTGGGGCTGGGCTCTCCGCTGGTCGAGGCGGCCATGTGTCCGGCCTTTCAATGCGGCTTTGTCGTTCGCCGCTGGCCACGATGCCTTTCGCGCGAACCGGGTCCCGACCTATAGCACGCGCTCGAAGCGCCACGGCCCCAAATGGGTTTTCCCGATCCGGCGGTTTCAACCTGCTTTGCGCATCAACTCCTCATTGCCCTTTCCAACATCGTCGGCGCGGCAGATCCGCGCCTCAACTCTATGCCGCTATCGCCTGCGGTTCGCGGTAGCGCTCTCCGCTCGTCATCAGCGCCCAGACCATGCGTGCGTTCTTGTTGGCAAGCGCGACTGCAGCGACCTTCGCTGGTCGGCGCGCCAGCAGCTGAACGAGCCACGGCCGGTTGGTACCGTGCCGTTCTGCATAGCGGATCACAGCCATCGCCCCTACCACCAGCATCTGCCTCAAGTATCGGTTGCCCGCTCGGGTGATGTTGCCGAGCCGGTTCTTCCCGCCCGACGAGTTCTGCTTGGGAACGAGGCCGATCCAGGCCGCGAGGTCGCGACCGGTCTTGAACACTGTCGGGTCTGCCACCGATGCGACGAATGCGCTGGCGAGGAGCGGTCCCACGCCCGGGATATCCATTAGTCGGCGGCCTAGTTCGGTCCGGCGTGCGCTCGCGAGCACGCGGCGATCGTTCTCGAGAATCTGCCGCTTCACCACCGCGAGCTGCGCTGCCAGCATCTGAAGACAGATCCGCGCATCCTCCGGGATGCGGTCATCCTCGTGATCTTCGATCACCGCAAGCAGCCGATCGACACCCAGCCTTCCAACCGGGGCTACTACTCCGAACTCCGACATATGTGCACGGATCGCGTTCGAGATTTGTGTGCGCTGGCGGTTCAGCATCAGGCGCACCCGGTGCAGCATCATGAGACTCTGCTGCTCTGGACTCTTGACCGCGACGAAGCGCATCGTTGGTCTGGTCACCGCCTCGCAGATCGCTTCGGCATCGGCCGCATCGTTCTTACCGCGCTTAACGTAGGGCTTCACATATTGCGCTGGCATTAGCTTTACGTCGTGCCCCAGCGCGCTCAACTCACGAGCCCAGTAGTGCGAATTATTGCAAGCCTCGATCCCAACCAGGCATGGCGAAAGCTTCGCAAAGAAAGGCAGCATCCGTGAACGCTTCAACTGACGACGAAGAACCACCTCGCCTGCGCTGTTCACCCCATGCACCTGGAATACCGACTTCGCGATATCCAGACCGATCGTAACGACTTCTTCCATCACAGCTCTCCTTCCAGCTCATCCCACGGCATATACCGCAGGTGGTTGGAGAGCCGTCCACAGCATC
>NZ_LNBY01000014.1 GCF_001542855.1 Erythrobacter sp. AP23
CCCACCCGGCCACCCATAAGATACCGTGCCGTGGGTGGCCGGGTGGGGGCGTGGGCCGGTGCCGCCGCAAGCTATCGACGGAGGTCGATAGCGCACCCGACAAAGAATCCAGCAGGGCGCGAGGGCCGGACGCAGGCCCCGACCGCAACCGCCAAGCTAACTCGTCGCCATTTCGAAGGCGAAAACCGCCAGTGTCACGAACAGGCCGGTCATGAAAACCTTGTAGGCCAGCGCGAGGAAGCGGTATTTCTTGCCCGCCAGTACCTGCCCGTTCTGATACATGTCGTGCGCCATCGTTTCGAAAACGGTGCGATCGGTCTCGAGCCGTTCGAGCAGTTCCTCGGTCCACTCCTCTTCGTCCATCCAGGTGTAATGGCCGAAGAAGATGAGGTTGCGATTGGCGATCTTGCCATCGGGCCGCCCGACCTTGGGCAGTACCGCCATGACGGCGCAGAGCGAGCTGGCGAAGGAGAAGCTGGCGAGGATCATCAGCGAGACCGGCATCTGCCCGGTCAGCGCGCGGCTGACCGAGAGCGAAAACACGAGGAAGGTCGCGCCGAGCAGGATCGAGGCCTTCTGGTCGGCCATTTGCGACAGTTTCAACGTGCTCATCTGCGCCGTGCGCATCAGATGGATCGCGTGGTTGGAATACCTCGCCTGGCGCTTGGCACCGGCCGAATCCGTCACCGCCCCGTCGTCGACGGCGGGTGGATCGGCCGGAACCGGCTTCGCGGAGGCTGAATCGCTCATCCGTTTTCCCCTGATCGAACAGACGATTGCGACTTTTTCGCAAGCTTGCCATTGCGGCCCGCGCTTGACAAGCACCGCCTCAAGCCGCTTTGCCGCGGCAATCATTCGCGCGGTGTCCGGATATGGTCCCGCGCCGCACAAGGATTGGAAAGCCCCGCCATGGACCGAGCCCAAGTCGACGCCAAGATTCGCGAACTTGCCGAACCCTTCAACAAGAAGGGCGTGGAAATCACCGAAGGCACCACCTTCGCCAACGATCTGGAATTCGACAGCCTGACGGTGATGGATTTCGTCGCCGAGATCGAGGACGAGTTCGACATCATCATTTCGATGAACCAGCAGGCCGAAATCGAGAATTACGGCCAGCTGGTCGACGCCGTCACCAAGCTGCAGGCCTCCTGATGAGCGAGGGCATCATGCAGGCGGACCAGCCGCAGGAGATCGCGAGCGAAGGCAAGGACCTGTTCGCCAAATTCGACGACGTCATCGCATTGCGCGAGGGACTGCTCGCGCAGGGCCGCGAAGACCCGTTCAACCTGGTGATGGAAAAGGTCCTGTCGCCCACCCGGGCGATCTGCAACGGGCGCGACACGATCCTGCTCGGCACCTACAATTACATGGGCATGACCTTCGACCCCGACGTGGTCGAGGCGGGCAAGCAGGCGCTGGCCGATTTCGGCAGCGGCACCACCGGCAGCCGGGTGCTCAACGGCACCTACCAGGGTCACAAGGAAGTCGAGCAGGCGCTCATGGACTTCTACGACATGGACCATGCGATGGTCTTCTCGACCGGCTACCAGGCCAATCTGGGGATCATCTCGACCATCGCCGGCAAGGGCGATTACGTCGTCCTCGACATCGACAGCCATGCCAGCATCTGGGACGGCTGCGCCATGGGCCAGGCGGAAGTCGTGCCGTTCAAGCACAACGACGTCGAGGCGATGGAAAAGCGGCTTCGCCGAATCCCCGAAGGCGCGGGCAAGCTGGTCATTCTGGAAGGCGTCTATTCCATGCTGGGCGATGTCGCGCCGCTCAAGGAAATGGTCGCCGTGGCGAAGAAATACGGCGCCATGGTGCTGGTCGACGAAGCGCATTCGATGGGCTTCATCGGCGAGAACGGGCGCGGCGTGGTCGAAACCGCAGGGGTCATCGACGATGTCGATTTCATCATCGGCACTTTTTCCAAGAGCGTCGGCACGGTCGGCGGTTTCTGCGTCTCGAACCATCCCAAGTTCGAAATCATGCGGCTGGTGTGCCGCCCCTACGTGTTCACCGCCTCGCTGCCGCCCTCCGTTGTCGCCACCGCCGAAACCAGCATCCGCAAGCTGATGCACGGGTCCAACAAGCGCGCGCATCTGTGGGAGAATTCGCGCAATCTGCACAAGGGCTTGAAGGATCTGGGCTTCACTCTCGGTACGGACGAGCCGCAGAGCGCGATCATCGCGGTCATCATGCCCGACCTCGAAAAGGGTGCGGCCATGTGGGAAGCGCTGATCAAGGGGGGGCTGTACGTGAACCTCGCGCGCCCGCCGGCAACCCCTGCCAACATGACGTTGCTGCGCTGCTCGCTCTGCGCCGATCATAGCGAGAGCGAGGTCGACGAAATTCTCGCGATCTTCGAGAAGGCGGGCAAGGAAGTGGGAATCATCTAGCGGTTCGTTCCACCGCCTCGCGCACCGGCTTTACCGGAATCCGCAGATAGGCGACGCCATTGTCCTGCGCCTCGGGGAATTTCCCGGCGCGGATATTGACTTGGACCGAGGGCAGCAGCAGTCGCGGCACGGCGAGCGTTTCGTCGCGCGCCTCGCGCATGGCGACGAATTCGTCCTCGGTGACGCTGTCGTTTACGTGAACACTGCTCCGCCG
Source organism: Erythrobacter sp. AP23 (assembly GCF_001542855.1). Lineage (GTDB taxonomy): Bacteria > Pseudomonadota > Alphaproteobacteria > Sphingomonadales > Sphingomonadaceae > Qipengyuania. The sequence continues at coordinate 2,617 of NZ_LNBY01000014.1, forward strand.
CTGCTCGCCAACCGTGGTCTCCCACTTGTATTCCTCGCGGCCCGGCGCCTTGTAGTCGTGGCACAGGAACAGGCGGGTCTCGTCGGGCAGAGCGAGCAGGCGGCGGATCGAGCGATAGAGCTGGCGCGCGTCGCCACCGGGGAAATCGGCGCGCGCGGTGCCGTAATCGGGCATGAACAGCGTGTCGCCGACGAAGACCGCATCCTCGATCCGATAGGCGACATCGGCGGGCGTGTGACCGGGGACGTGCAGGACCTCGACCTCTAGCTCGCCGATCGCAAAGCGCTCGCGATCGGCGAAGAGACGGTCGAAATCCGATCCGTCGGTCTTGAGATCGTCGAGCCCGAAGACCGGGCGGAACAGTTTCTGCACCTTGCGGATATCCTCGCCGATCCCGATCGCCGCGCCGGTCTTCGCCTTGATGAAGGGCGCGGCGGAAAGGTGATCGGCATGGGCATGCGTCTCGAGCACCCAGTCGATCGTCACACCCTCCTCCTCGGCCGCCGCGAGAATGTCCTCGGCCGAGCGGATATCGGCCTGGCCCGAAGCGAGATCGAAATCGAGCACCGGGTCGATCACCGCCGCGCGCATGTTGGCAGGATCCCACACGAGATAGCTCACCGTGTTGGTGGGTTCGTCGAAAAAGGCGCGAATGCGGGGGGCGGTCATGGGTGTCTCCATATCTGTCTGCCCTTGACATATATTAGCGATATCTTATTTAGCAAGAGCTAATGAATAAACCACCTGCCCTTCCCCCGATGGACCTCGCCACGTTCGAGGCGAATGCCGGCGCGGTCGCCGAGCTGCTCAAGGCGCTCGGCAATACGCGGCGGCTGATGATCATGTGCAAGCTCGCCGAACACGGCGAAATGCGCGTGGGCGATCTCGCCGAGGAGGTCGGCCTGGGCCAGTCTGCCTTGTCGCAGCATCTGGCCAGGCTGCGGGGCGAAGAGCTGGTGGCCTACCGGCGCGAGGCGCAGTCGCTGTGGTACCGGATCGCCGATCCGCGCTGCGAGACGCTGCTGGCCACGCTTCACCATCTCTATTGCGAGGAGCCTTCGACATGAGCCTTCCCACGATTTCCCCCCTCCACGCCAAGGAACTGGCCGCCAAGGGCGCGCGGCTGATCGATATCCGCGGTGCCGACGAATTCGCGCGGTCGCACGCGGCGGGCGCCGAGAACCGTCCGCTGGATGCGCTGGGACCCGTCACCGACGAGGCGCCGGTGGTCTTCCTGTGCCGTTCGGGCATGCGTACCAGCGCCAATTCCGCGCGCCTCGCCAGCCTGCGCGAGGGCGAAGCCTATTGCCTCGAAGGCGGGCTCGATGCCTGGCGTTCGGCAGGCCTTCCGGTCGAGGAAAATACCTCCGCCCCGCTCGAGATCATGCGCCAGGTGCAGATCACCGCAGGGCTGCTGGTGCTCGCAGGCGTAATTTTGGGCTTTGCCGTGGCGCCCGTCTGGTTCGGCCTGTCCGCTTTCGTCGGCGCGGGGCTGACCTTTGCCGGGGCGACCGGCTGGTGCGGGATGGCAAGCCTGCTGGCAATAATGCCGTGGAACCGTTCGGCGGCCTGATCCGACCATGCCCCTGGCCGATTTCGCCATACCCGCGCTGCTTTCGGGCGCGCTGATCGGCTTCGTGCTGGTTCTGGTCGGCGGGGGCGGATCGATCCTGGCCGTGCCGCTGCTGGTCTATTTCGTCGGCGTGGGCCAACCGCATATGGCGATCGGGACCGCCGCCGTGGCCGTCGCGCTCAACGCAGCGACGGGACTGGTCGGCCATGCCCGCGCGGGCAATGTCCGCTGGGCCTGCGCGGCCTCCTTCGCCGTGTCGGGAATGATCGGTGCGGCGCTGGGGGCTGAGGCGGGAAAGGCCTTCGACGGCGACAAGCTGCTCGCGCTGTTCGGCATCCTCATGGTGGTGGTCGGCGCGCTGATGCTGCGCGAACGCAAGGGCGGCGAAAACCCGAATGTGCGCATGACGCGGGAGACCGCGCGCCCCTTGCTGAGGCGGATCGTACCGACCGGGCTCGCGGTCGGCCTGCTGGCGGGCTTTTTCGGCATCGGCGGCGGCTTCCTGATCGTCCCCGGGCTCGTCTTCGCGACCGCCATGCCGGTGTCGCTGGCGATCGGCAGCTCGCTGCTGGTGGTCACCGCGCTGGGGGCGACGACGGCCGCATCCTATGCGCTGTCGGGCCTGGTCGACTGGGAGCTGATCGCCTGGATGCTCGCGGGCGGTATCGCGGGCAGCCTGCTTGGCCGGATCGCGGGCAAGCGGCTCGCCTCGCGCAAACGGATACTCGAAATCGGCTTTGCCGTGATGGTCGTCGCGATCGGCCTCGCCATCGTAGCGCAAGGCATCGCCACGCTGCTCTAGCGCGCTTCGATCGGTGGCGGCGCGGCGCAGGGGCCGCCATCGCCATCCTCGCTCCCGCCGAGCTGGGTGAGCACGACGACGCCGCCGACCACCAGCACCACGAACACTGTCGTCACCGTGCCTAGATATTTGTCGATCACCCGCTTGATCGGTGCGCCGAACACGCGGAACAATATCCCCACGGTCATGAAGATCAGCGCGCGGGCGAACAGGCTGGAAAGCACGAAGGTGACGAGGTTCATGCCGACGAAACCGGCAGTGATCGTCAGCAGTTTGAACGGCACCGGCGTCGCGCCGGCGATCAGGATCGCCTCGAAGTCGTATTCGCGCAGATGGCAGGCGGCCACGGGAAATGCCTCGGTCAGCCCCAGCGCGCCGATCAGCCACACGCCGACCGTATCGTAGAGGCCCCAGCCGATCGCATAGCCGAGCAATGCGCCGGCAACCGAGGCGAGCGTCGCGACGGTGGCGAACTTCACCGCTTTCTTCGGTTCGGCGAGGCACATCAGGCCCAGCAGCGGGTGCGGCGGGATCGGGAAGAAGCTCGATTCGATGAAGCAGAAGAACGCCAGCCAGCCAACCGCATGCGGGTGCGAGGCCTTTTCCATCGTCCAGTCGTACAGCCCGCGCAGCGGTTTCATGATCATGATTTGGGGAGGTTCCTCAGCGTCCCTGCAGTGTTTGTCGATTAGGTGAGCCGCGACCTGTAGGCAAGCATCTCTGTATAACCTATTTGGTTCTTTTTTATTGACATCGTCACGCTGTTTAGGTACATATCTGGAACATCGCAAAAGTGTGATTCGCAAGGGCGGCTCTCCTCAGGGGCCGCCTTTCGTCGTTTCATGCCGCGCATCATCGGGAGGGACGCATGTCGCGATCAGGGTCTGCGGACCGGCACGCGTGGGAAGACGACTTCATCGCCGGCCTACGCGAATACGGCATGGTCAGCCGGGCAGCGAAGGCGGCAGGGGTGAAATCCGGGTCGCCCTACAGCCGTCGCAAGCGCAGCGCCGAATTCGGCCAGCGCTGGGAGCGCGCGCTGGCCGCCTTCAGGGCGAAAGACAGCACCCGGCTGCGCAATCGTGCCGGCAAGCCATCGCCCCGCCAATGGAAACGCATTTTCCTCGAACGGCTGGCGGAAAGCTCCAACGTGTCGGCATCGGCCAAGGAAGCCAACATTCCCCCGCGCGAGGCCTATCGCCTGCGCCGGGCGGACCGGGATTTCGCAGCCGCCTGGCGCAGCGCCCTGTTCGAAGGTTACGCCAATCTGGAAATGGAGGTGCTCGGCCACCTGCGCGACCCGGCACCGGACCGCAAGATGGACGTCGCATCGGCACTGCGTCTCCTCGCGGCGCACAAGGACACCATCGCCGCCGAACGCGCGACCCGCGCCAATGTCAGCGCCGGCGAAGTGCGCGCCTCGATCGAGCGCAAGGTGGAGATCTTCCGCCAGCAGGTCGCCGCCGAGAAGGAGCGCAAGGCCCGTGGCGGATAGAGAAACACGCGCAGGACTTTTCGCTGAAGCAGAGCCCGAACAGCGTGACCGTTTCGCGCGCACGCTCGACCAGAACGAGAAGAACGAATGGGATTTCGATTTTCCCAATACCGCCCATGCCGGCCAGTTGCCGCCCGAAGGCGACTGGCGCTGCTGGCTGATCCTCGCCGGACGCGGTTTCGGCAAGACCCGCGCGGGCTCGGAATGGGTGCGCGCGATCGCAGAGCGCGACAATGCGGCGCGCATCGCCCTGCTCGCCGCAAGCCTCGGCGAAGGGCGAGCGGTGATGGTCGAAGGCGAAAGCGGCATCCTTGCCTGCTGCCCGCCCGGCCGGCGACCGGCGTTCGAACCCTCGCTGCGCCGGCTGCGCTGGCCCGGCGGGGCTGAAGCGACGCTGTACTCCGCCGCCGAACCGGAGAGCCTGCGCGGCCCGCAGCACAGCCACGCGTGGTGCGACGAGGTCGCGAAATGGAGCAACGCGCATGGCAAGGCCCTGGCGGCGTGGGACAATCTGCAACTGGGCCTGCGGCTGGGCCACGACCAGCGCGTGCTCGCCACCACCACGCCGCGCGCCGTGCCGCTGGTCCGGCGCCTGCTCGAGCGCGACGATGTCGCCGTCACCGGGGGCGCGACCAGCGCGAATACCGGCAATCTGCCGCAATCCTTCATCCGCGCGATGGACCGCGAATATGGCGGGACCACGCTGGCGCGGCAGGAGCTGGGCGGCGAACTGCTCGAGGATATCGACGGCGCGCTATGGTCGCGCTCGCTGCTGGAGACCTGCCGCGACGAAGCGCGCGGCGACCCGCCCCAGCGCGTGGTGGTCGGGGTCGACCCACCCGCAAGCGAGCGCGGCGATGCCTGCGGCATCGTGGTCTGCGGCCTGGGCGCGAGCGGGATCGGGCAGGTGCTGGCGGATTGCTCGGTCGAAAAACCGAGTCCCGAGACATGGGCGCGCGCGGTGGCCGAAGCGGCACGCGCCTGGCAGGCCGACCGCGTGGTGGCCGAGGCCAACCAGGGCGGCCAGATGGTCGCCAGCGTGTTGCGCGCCGCCGACATCACGCTGCCGCTGAAACTGGTCCATGCCAGCCGCGGCAAGGTGGCGAGAGCCGAGCCGGTTGCCGCGCTCTACGAAGCAAGGCGGGTGCGGCATGCGGGGCTGTTCGCCAAGCTGGAGGACCAGCTCTGCGGTCTGCTGGTGGGTGGCGGTTACGAGGGGCCGGGACGGTCGCCCGACCGCGCGGATGCGCTGGTCTGGGCGCTCAGCGAGCTGATGCTGGGGAAGAGCGCGAGGCCGAGGGTGCGGCGGGTTTGAAGAAAGCACTGGCCCGGATCAGGTCCGGGCCGACGATGAGGATAGAGAGGTGATACGAGAATTTCGTCGCCCCGGACTTGATCCGGGGCTGGTGCTTCCTGCGATCACAGGATCACGTCGTAGAGGTCCTCCCAATCCGGATTGGCCTTCTCTATCAGCGCGAACTTCCATTCCCGCCGCCAACGTTTGAGGCGTTTCTCATGCGCGATGCAGTCGTCGATCGCATCGCCGCGCTCTGCCCAGACCAAGCGGGTAAGTCCGCGGCGGGCACAATAGTCGGAGCCGATGCCTTCGCGATGCTGGCCGACCCTCGCGGCAAGCGAACTCGTCACGCCGACATAGAGCGCCCCGCGATAGCGATTGGCCATGATGTAGACCCAGCCGCCGAGTGGTTCACGATCCATAACTGGTTGAAAGACAAAGCACTGGACCGGGTCAAGCCCGGGCCGACGAATAATGGATCGAACACAAAAATACCGTCGCCCCGGACCCCGATCCGGGGCGGTGCTTCCCCATTTCTAGGAGACCCCCATGTCCTTCCTCACCAGTCTCGCTTCCGCCTTCAAGGGCCGGGGCGATGCCCGCGTGCCCGTGTCGCGCGGGTTTATCAGCCCTTGGGCGACCAGCTACGATGGCGGGCCGCTGCAGCGCAGCCCCTTCGACTACACTCGCGAGGTGGCCGAGGCCTATCTTGCCAATCCCGTGGCGCAGCGGTCGGTCAGGATCGTGGCCGAGGGGGTCGGCGGTGCGCCGCTGGCCTGCGCGGACGAACGGCTCGCAAAGCTGCTCGCCTGCTCCTGCGGGTCGCAGCCGCTGCTCGAGGTGCTCGCCGCGCAGCTGAGCCTGCATGGCAATGCCTATGTCCAGATCGTCAAGGACGGCGCGGGCGTGCCCATCGAGCTCTATCCGCTGCGGCCCGAGCGGGTGCAGGTGGTGGCGGGCGAGGATGGCTGGCCCACCGCCTATCGCTATGTGCTCGCCGATCGCACGCTGACGATCCCGCTCGAGGACGAAGACGGCTGGCCGAACATCATCCACCTCAGGGGTTTCCACCCGACCGACGACCATTACGGCGCGGGCAGCCTCGCCGCAGCGGCGCCCGCCGTGGCGATCCACAATGCGGCGAGCGAATGGAACCGCGGGCTGCTCGCCAATGCCGCGCGGCCCAGCGGCGCGCTGGTCTATGACGGCGGCGATGCGGGAGGGCTGAGCGCCCAACAGTTCGACCGGCTCAAGGCCGAGCTTGCCAGCGCCTTCCAGGGCCACGGCAATGCGGGGCGTCCGATGCTGCTCGAAGGCGGGCTCGACTGGAAGGCGATGAGCCTCAGCCCCGCCGACATGGATTTCGCCACGCTGAAGGCCGCCGCCGCGCGCGATATCGCGCTCGCCTTCGGCGTTCCGCCCATGCTGCTCGGCCTGCCGGGCGACAACACCTACGCCAATTACCGCGAGGCCAACCGCGCGCTGTGGCGGCTGACGCTGCTGCCGCTGGCGGGCAAGATCCTCGCTGGGCTCCACGCAGCTTTGTCGGACTGGTTCGCCGATCCGCCCTCGGTCGATCTGGACCGCGTCCCCGCGCTCGCCGAAGACCGCGAGAAGCTGTGGGCGCAGGTCAGCGGCGCCGATTTCCTGAGCGCAGAAGAGAAACGCGAAATGCTTGGCCTAGAACGGCCATAGCGGCGGAACCTCGCCGCGATAGTTTTCGGTGAAGCTGCATACGCCGCGGTCATAGTGAAAGCTGCCGCCTGCATCCACGCACTCATCCGCCGCGAGGAAATCGATCGAATAGAGGTAGGCGACATAGGCCAACACCAAGGCCGCCACGAGGCCGACGATCCACAGACTTCCTGATTTGTGACCCTGCATCGGCGCTTCCTGCCCGATTGCACAGCGATGGTGAACCCATGACACGAGAAGACATGCTCGCGCGGCTGATCGCGCAGGCGAACCGCGCCGATACCTCCGGGGGCGTCGAGCTGATCACGCTGCGCGCCATTGTCGAAGAGGCGAGCGAGCTGGGCGCGGACCGCGTGCTGGCCCGGCTCGGCCTCGCCGATCCTTCGGCGCAGGACGATTTGGACGAATTGCGCGAGCTTCTGTCCGCCTGGCGCGATGCCAAGGCGAGCGCGTGGAAGGCGGCGGTCGAATGGATCGTGCGCGGCCTGCTCGCGCTGCTGCTGGTCGGCATCGCGGTGCGGCTGGGTGTCGGGGAGATGCTTTCGTGACCCGCGAACACGGATCCCCCTCCCCCTGGGGAGGCGCCAGGGGTGGGGGTCCGACCTCGACCGCAAGCGCCGCACACCCACCCCCAGCCCCTCCCTCGAGGGAGGGGAGGCCGCTGCGCATCGCGGGCTATGCCGCTCTGTTCGACAAGGTGGACGGTGCGCGCGACACGATCCGCCCCGGTGCCTTCGCCCGCACTCTTTCGGAACGCAGCGGCCCCTATCCGCTCTACTGGCAGCACCGGCCCGACCGGCGCATCGGCTGGGTCGAGACCGCAGGCGAGGATACGCGCGGCCTCAGGATCATTGCCAGCATCGACAACGCGCAGGGCCGCGCCGCCCAATTGCTGCGGACAAGGGCAGTGAACGGCCTCAGCTTCGGCTACCGCGCGCGTAGCTATCGCCAGACGCCGCAGGGCCGCGAACTCGCCGATATCGAACTGTTCGAGGTCAGCGTGGTGACGCACCCGCTGCAGGACGGCGCAAGAGTGCATTTCACGACCTGAAGAATACCCGCCCCTCTTCTTCAGAGGAGGGGCAACGAGACTTGGTGAGCCGCAGGCGAGCCTAGTCGCAGTGGGGTGGTGCCCTCAGGCGCTCGCTCCGCGCTCGCCACCACCCCCAACCCCCTCCTCTGAAGAAGAGGGGGCTCTTCGCGTGCCTATCAGAAAAAGGATTACCTATGGATACCACCCCCGCCCCCACCGATACCGCCGAAGCCAGCTTCGATATCGTCGCCCGGCAGGACAAGACCGAAGCCGATGTCGCCGCGCTGCGCTCCGATGTCGACGAGGTGAAGGCGCGCGTCGACAAGATCGGCCGCGTCGCCGCCCGTCCCGCCATCGGTACGACCGACGAGACCGCCATCGAAGTGAAGGGCTTCGTCGACGGCTATCTGCGCCGCGGCTCGACGCAGGAGATCAAGTCGATCACCGGCACCGTGCCCGCCGATGGCGGCTATGCCGTGCCGCGCCAGATCGACGCGATGATCGCCCGTGCGCTTGTCGAGATCAGCCCGATCCGCGCCATCGCCCAGGTCGTCCAGACGGGCAGCGCGGGCTATCGCAAGCTCGTCAGCACGGGCGGCACGGCGAGCGGCTGGGTCAGCGAAACCGCCGCGCGGCCCGAAACCGACACGCCCGAATTCGCCGAAATCGCCCCGCCCACGGGCGAACTCTACGCCAACCCCGCCGCGAGCCAGGCGATGCTCGACGATGCCGGGTTCGACCTCGAAAACTGGCTCGCAAGCGAGATCGCGATGGAATTCGCCCGCGCCGAAGGGGCCGCCTTCATCGGCGGCAGCGGGATCGACCAGCCCGAGGGCTTCCTCAATGCACCGGCAACGACGGCAGAGGACGCCGCGCGCCCCTTCGGCACGCTGCAATATCTCGCCTCGGGCGATGCGGGCGGGTTCGATGCCAATCCGGACGCGAAGTTGATCGACCTCGTCCACACGCTCAAGTCAGGTCATCGCCAGGGCGCGAGCTTCGTGATGAATTCGGCGACGCTCGCCGAAGTGCGCAAGCTCAAGACGGCCGATGGCGCCTTCCTGTGGCAGCCGGGCCTGGTCGAGGGCCAGCCCGACCGCCTGCTCGGCTATCCGGTGGTCGAGGCGGAGGACATGCCCGATATCGCGGCGGGCACCTATCCGATCGCCTTCGGCAATTTCCGCCACGGCTATCTGATCGCCGAACGCAGCGCGACGCAGGTGCTGCGCGATCCTTTCACCAACAAGCCCTTCGTCCACTTCTACGCCACCAAGCGCGTGGGCGGGCAGGTGCTGGATAGCAATGCGATCAAGCTGCTGAAGATCGAGCTGTAATCCTCCCCCACGGGGGAGGGGGACCGCGAGACGCGAAGCGGCTCGGGGTGGAGGGGCACCAGCGGATGTTCAGAAGGACCGCTCTCAAGCGTTCCGGACATCCGCCTGTGCCCCTCCCCCACCTTCGGTGGGTCCCCTCCCCGTTCCGGGGAGGAACTTTATGCCCGCGCCGTACCCCCTTCGGCGTGGGCAACCCTTTTTCTGACATCGGGACACCCAACACATGCCCCCAGACCTGTCCGGCCAGCCGCTTGGCGAACTCAAGCAATGGCTGGCGATAAGCACCACGGGCGAGGATGCGCTGCTCATTCGCCTGCTCGACACCGCCTGGCAGGTATGCCTGCAATTCACCGGCCTTTCCGCCACCGGCTGGAGCGATCTCGACGAGGCGCTGCGCCACGGGATCGTCCGCTTCGCGGCGCATCAATATCGCGAGCGGGACGCGGATGGCGGGCACCTGCCCACATCCATCGCCGCGCTGTGGCGGCCATACCGCATGGTGCGACTGTGAGTTTCGCCGCGCTGGCCCAGCGTCTCACCCGCCGCGCCGCGACGCTCGCCGCGGCGCGCGCCGAGAGCCGCATCCGCGCCCGCCGCCGCAATGGCGGCCAATGGCAGCGCGCTAGACTGCTGTGGCCGCTCTTCACACAAGGGAGCGAGTAGATGGAAACCGCCCTCCGCACCGCGCTCGTGGCCTGGCTACGGGCCGACCCGATCCTTGGCGAGATGGTCAATTCGATCGAGGAGGAAGGCCCGATCGCCGCCAGCCCGCCGCACATTGCGATTGCGGCAAGCGCGAGCGCCGACTGGTCGACCAAGAGCGGGCCAGGCCGCGAAATTCGTCTGGCGCTCGAACTGGTGGATCGCGGCGACGATGCAGACGCAAGTGCCGCCATCGCCGCCCGCATCGAGCAACGCATCGCCACGCTCGCGCCGCAGCAGAGCGGGTTTCGCGTGGTCGTCACCCGGTTCCTGCGCAGCCGCGCCGAACGCCGCCCCCGCGCGATGCGCGCGGTCCTGCTCGAATATCGCTTCCTGACGATCGCAGGCTGATCGGCCCCTCTTCTTCAGAGGAGGGGCAACGAGACTTGGCAATGCGCAGCAGCGCCTAGTCGCAGTGGGGTGGTGCTCAAAGGCGCCCGCTCCGCACACCACCACCACCAAACCCCCTCCTCTGAAGAAGAGGGGGGCTTTTTCGATTCGAAAGGTCCAGAACATGACAGCCCAGAAAGGTGCCGCCTTCCTTCTCAAGATCGGCGATGGCGGCTCGCCCGTGACATACGACACCGTCGCCGGTCTGAGGACCACGCAGATGAGCGTCAACGGCGACACGGTGGTCGTCACACACAAGGAGAGCGGCGGCTGGCGCGAGCTGTTGTCGGGTGCGGGAACGCGCTCGGTCTCGGTCTCGGCCTCGGGCATCTTCCTCGGCTCGAATGCCGAGGCCTCCGTCCGCGCCCACGCACTCGCCGGGACGCTCGACGACTATGAGCTGAGTTTCGAGGACGGCGCAAAAATGCGCGGCCGCTTCCTCGTCCAGCGCCTGGACTATGCGGGCGATTTCAACGGCGAGCGGACCTATGCGCTCCAGCTCGAAAGCTCCGGTGCGGTGGTGCCGTCGTGAAGGGCGCTCAAGCAGCCATAGGCGGTAGCGCCGACCAAGAGCCGAGCAACCCGGTTCGCGGCGAAGCCACGCTTGTCATTGCGGGCAGGCCCTATCTCCTGCGCCCCACATTCGACGCGTTGGTCTGCGCCGAGGAAGAGCTGGGATCGCTTTTCGCGCTGGTCGAACGCGCGGGCGAAGGCGCGCTGCGCCTGACCGAGATCGCCACGCTGTTCTGGCACTGCCTTGCCGAGCGCGGCGCGCTGACCCGCGAGGATGTGGGGGAGGCCGTGATTGCCCAGGGCCTGGCGACGGCGGCCAAGCCGCTGCGCGTGTTGCTGGGCGAGATCCTGAAGGGCCGATCGTGATAATCGCGCCGGCCGATCTCCCCTGCCCATGGCGAGGGGGCTGGTCTGGAGGTCCGCCCCATCGGCCAAGCGGGGCACACCCACCCCCAGCCCCTCCCTCAAGGGAGGGGAGCCAGTGAGCGAGACCTTCTCGGGCGCCGCGTATCGACTGGCCGCGCTGAGCGCAGCCCATCTGCGCTGGTCGCCACCTATGTTCTGGAACGCGACGCCAGCCGAACTTGTCACAAGCCTTGCGTCGTTGACCCCTGCCCAAACCCCGCCCAGCCGCGCCGAAATCGCGGCGCTGATCGAACGAGACAGCCATGGATGACGAAATCGACGATCTGATCGTTGCGGTACGCGCCGACACGCAGGCCTTCGCTGCTGATATGCAAACGATGCGCAGCACCTTCGATACGACGCTGCTCGACGGCTTCGAGAATGCGGGCAGGGTGCTCGAACGCGGGCTGCTCTCCGCGATCCGCAAGGGCAGCCTGGGATTCGACGATCTGAAGCGCATGGCCACCAGCGCGCTCGACCAGATCGCCGCTCAGGCACTCCAGCTCGGGCTAGATCGCCTGTTCGCCGGTTCGGGCGATGGCGGGCTCGGCGGCCTGCTTGCAGGTACGATCGGCGCGCTGTTCGGCCTGCCGGGACGCGCGACCGGAGGGCTGGTCGCGCCCGACCGCCCCTATCTCGTCGGCGAACGCGGGCCGGAACTGTTCGTGCCGACCAGTGCGGGCCGGGTCGAAGCGAACCCGAGTGGCGGGACGAGCCGCTCGGATGTGCGCGTCGCGATCACCCTCACCGCACCGCGCGGCACCTCCGCTCCGGTCGCACTCCAGCGCTCCTCGCGTCAGGTCGCGAGCGCGGTGCGGCGGGTATTATCTATCTAGCCTCAAGCGTTTTTTTGTTTTTCGAACCCGCATCCGCGCGTTCGTCCTCGCTATACGTGCAGCAAGCTGCACCCGCTGCGGGGCGGCCGCTTGGCCTTGCCGGGCCTCCCCCGGCCCGGATCCGGCGCGAGACATGATGGTGGCGAAAGTCTCCGAGCCGAAGGCGAGGCAAGCGCGACTGCGCGCCCGCAGCGATGCGACCTTCAGGTCGCATGAGCGAGGATAGCCCAAGGCCGCGGATGCGGCCGCCGGCGCTTGAGGCCCACAAAAAAGGAAACACCCCCATGGCTTTCTGGCTCGCCCGTAAACGCAACGGGCAGCATTCCGATTATATCCAGCGCTTCGATCCGCGTTTCTGGACGGTCAATTTCCCGCGCCCGATGATGGCCAGCGTGGTGACGACCGCGCCCGATGCGCTGCGCGTCGATTGCGAATTTCACCACCAGGGCGAGCTCGCGGGCCTGATCTGGGAGAGCGAGGACAGCCTCGACCATCCGCTGCTCGCCTATGCAACGCAGCGCGATTACGCGCATTGCGTGCTGCGCTTTCGCTGGCGCAGCGGCGGGGTGCTGGCACTCGACGTGCCGCACGGGCCGACGCTGACGATCGAGGGGCGCGATGCGGCTGGCAATGCGCGCGCCTGGTATGTGCGACTGTGGAACTATGCCACGGGTTCGCCCATCGATGCGCAGATCGAGCTGCCGTTCTCGGCGCTCGAGTCCGGCTACGGCCTGCCGGGCGAAGCGGTCCACCCGGCCGATATCGACCGGATGTTCATCAGTCTGGTGCCCGAAGGCTATGTCGAGGGCAGCACGGCGCAATTGGCCGCGCGCGTCGACGGCTGGGCCGAGATGTCGGGTGTCGAATGCGAAGGGGAGCACGCCTCGCTCGAAATCGGCGACGTGCTGGTGCCCCCGCATGGCGAGCAGATCGCCACCGCCTATGACGACAGTTTCAACCAGACGCCCGCGCGGCTGGTGCGCACAATCGAGGGCCTCGGCTATCGCGGGCGCGTGGTCCACTATGTCGGGATGAGCCATTACTTCCGGCTCGAACCGCTGGGCGGCGAGCATTACGTCAGCCTGGCGGGCGGCGCGATGAACGGCCCGTGCGCGGCCTGGCACCGCGCCTATGCCGCGGCGGCGCGCGACCATGGCTTCGATCTCGTCTGGTCGCTGTCCTACGAATTGTTCGACGCGCATTGCTGGGACGACTGGAAACAGCGCGCGCCGGACGGTTCGCCCGCGTTGACCGGATGGGTGCCGCCCTCGACGCTGCTGTCGCCCGCGCATTCGGGCGCGATGGCCTATCTGCGGCAAGTCGCGCAGGCCTTCGTGGCGATCGCGCTGGACGCGGGGATGCCCGTGCTGTTCCAGATCGGCGAGCCGTGGTGGTGGACCGTGCCGGAGACCGGCGCGCCGTGCCTCTACGATGCCAGCGCGCAGGCCGCACTGGGCGGCAATCCGGTGGCGATCGCTTCCTTGCGCGATCCGCTCAATGCGGCACAGACCGCGCTGCTCGATGCGGCAGGACAGGTGCTCGCCGATTCCACGCTCGCGCTGGCCGATGCGGTGCGCACGGCAGCGGGCGGTGCAGCCGAAATCCTGTTGCTTACCTTCACGCCGACCGTGCTCGATCCGGCGACGCCCGAGGCCTGGCGCGCCAACATGCCGACCGGCTGGCGCCATCCTGCCTTCGACCGACTGCAACTAGAAGATTACGACTGGCTGACCGCCGGCGCCGATGCGGCACGGCGCAGCGCTTATGCCTTCGTCGACCAGCACCTGGCCTACCCCGCCGCAGCCACCGACTATTTGTCCGGCTTCGTCCTTGCGCCCGACGATTCGGAGGACTTCTGGCCGCTGATCGACGATGCGCTCGACGAAGCCCGGCGGCGCGGCGTGACCCAGCGCTTCGTCTGGGCGCTGCCGCAGGTTGCGCGCGACGGATATACCCGCCTGCCTCCCGGAGACGAAGACATGATCCCCTTCGACGATGTCGCCTATCCGCTCGCCTTGGGGCGCGATGCGGCGGCCAGCCCCGAATTCTCGACCTCGGTCGCGGTCACCGCCTCGGGCTACGAACACCGCAATGCGCTGTGGTCCGATGCGCGCATGCGCTACGATGTCGGGCCCGGCATCCGCTCGGAAGAGGAACTCGGCACGCTGCTGTCTTTCTTTCGGGCGCGTTACGGCCCGGCGCGGGGCTTTCGCCTCCGCGATCCCTTCGACTTCAGCTCGAACGGGATGACCGGGACGCCGCAAGCGACCGACCAGCTGCTGGGCATCGGCGACGGGGCGGGCAGCCGCTTCCGCCTGGTCAAGAATTACGGCGCGCAGCAGCGGGTGATCACGCGCCCCGATGTCGCGAGCATCGCAGTGGCCGTGGACGGGGCGGCGACGAACGACTGGACCTTCGAGGATGGCGGCTGGATCGTCTTCGGCAGTGCGCCTCCCGCTGGCGCCCAAGTGACGGCGGGTTTCCGCTTCGACGTGCCCGTGCGCTTCGCCGAAGACCGGCTCGACGTGAGCGGCCTTTCCTTCGCTGCGGGGGAAGCGCCCTCGGTGCCGCTGATCGAAATCCGCGAGGCGGCATGAGCCGGGTCTTCTTCGGCGCCGAATTGGAAACCGCCGCGACCTGGTGGCGGGTCTTCCGCAAGGACGGCGTGACGCTCGGCTTCACCACGCACGACCGCGACCTGTGGTTCGGCGGCGTGCTCCACCGCGCCGCGCCCGGCATGCTGCCCTCCGCCATCCGCCGCACTGCCGGTTTCGAAGACGATCCCGGCGATATCGAAGGCGCCCTGAGCCATGCCGCAGTCACGGAGGCGGATCTGGCGAGCGGCCGCTTCGACGGGGCATGGATCGAATGCGGGATCGTCGATTGGGAAACGCGCGAGGCGGCGGCACTATATTCCGGTTCGATCGTCGGTGTGAGCCGCGAGGGGGCCGGATTCAAGGCGGAGCTCGCCTCTGCGAAAGCGCGGCTGTCCGTGGATCCGATTCCGCTCTCGAGTCCCTCGTGCAGAGCACGCTTCTGCGGTCCGGGATGCGGGTTGAACCCGATTGCCTTTCAAGCCCGCGCGCGGGTCGTGGCGGTGGACCATGACGCCAATGATATCACTATCGATCTCGCCGAGGTCGCTGTGTTTCGCCACGGCGAGCTGCGCTGGATCGACGGACCGATGGCCGGTCTTTCATCCCGCATCACCGATGTGGTCGGCGACCGATTGATCCTTGCCGAACGGATCGATGCCGATGTCCAGCCGGGCCTGCGGCTGCGCGTGACCGAAGGCTGCGATCGCACGATCACCACCTGCTCGGCGCGCTTCGACAATGCCGCCAATTTCCGCGGCGAGCCCTTTCTGCCGGGCAACGACATGCTTGCCCAATACCCGGTCGCGCGATGAGTACGCGCGGCGGGGAGATCGCCAGCGCCGCAGAAACGCTGATCGGAACGCGATTCCGGCTGCACGGACGCAATCCCGAAACCGGTCTCGATTGCATCGGGCTGGTCGGCCAGGCCCTCGAGAGCTGCGGCAGGCGAGTGCATTATCCGCAGGGCTATACGCTGCGCAATATGGACATCGCGCGCTGGCTGGAATTCGCCGGTGCGAACGGCTTGCGCGATTGTGCGGGCCCCGCAGAGCGCGGGCACATCCTACTTACCCAGCCCGGCCCCGCCCAGCATCACCTCCTCATCGCGCTTGGCGGCGGGCAATTCGTCCACGCCCACGCCGGCCTGCGGCGCGTCGTCTCCCAGCGCATATCCCTCACCCGGCCGCCCCTCGCACAGTGGCGGGTCGAGCCCGACCAGGAGCAATCATGGCCACTCTAGTTCTCGGTGCGGTCGGCACGCTCGTCGGCGGTCCGCTTGGCGGCGCGATCGGCGCGACGCTGGGCCGCAGCCTCGATTCGATGATCATCGGCACGCCGCGGCGCGAGGGCCCGCGGCTCAAGGAGCTCGCGGTCAGCACCTCGAGCTATGGCCAGCCGATCCCTGCACTCTATGGCACGGTGCGCGTTCCCGGAACGGTGATCTGGGCGACCGACCTTGCCGAGCGGCGCGAAACCGGCGGTGGCGGCAAAGGCAAGCCCAAGACGACCACCTACAGCTACAGCGTCTCGCTTGCGGTGGCGCTGTCCAGCCGCCCGATAGACGGTGTGGGCCGCATTTGGGCCGATGGAAACCTTTTGCGCGGGCGGGCCGGCGACCTCAAGACGGCTGGGACGCTGAGGACCTATACCGGGCATTCCGACCAGCGACCCGATCCGCTGATGGCGGCCGACATCGGCCCCCATTGTCCGGCGCATCGCGGCTGCGCCTATGTCGTGTTCGAAGATCTGGCGCTGGAGGACTTCGGCAATCGCATCCCCGCGCTCAGCTTCGAAGTCTTTGCAGGCTCCGCATCGCAAATAGTCGCCGAAATCGCCCGGGACCAAGGCATCGCAAGCCACGACGTGACATTCCCGGAGCTGTCGGGCTTCGTGTACGAAGGAGGCGATCTGGCAGGCTTGCTAACGCTGGTCGACCGCCTCAGGCCCCTCAATGCGGTCACGAGCGACGGGCGCATCGCTCTGGACGGCGTCGGACTGCCTGCGGGTGACATTGCGATTCTGTCGCAACCTTCGGCATGGGATCAAGGCGATTTCGGTCGCGAGGAGGGAATGGCCCTGACACGCAGACCGCTGCCCGACAGGGCGCCGTCCGCGCTGCGTTATTACGACCCCTCGCGCGACTACCAGCCGGGCTTGCAGCGCGCGGAGGGAGCCGCCACCGCTTCGCCAGGCAGGGTGATCGAGTTTCCGGGCGTGCTGACTGCGGCCGCCGCGCAGGGACTGCTGGCGCAGGCTTCGCGCCGGATACACTACCGCAGCGAAGCACTCGCTTGGCGGATGGGCGAGCTCGATCCCCGCCTTGGCCCGGGCAGCATCGTGCGCGCTCCCGGCCTATCGGGCCTTTGGCGGATCACCGGCTGGGAATGGCGGGAACGCGGAATCGAGCTCGAGCTCATCCGATATGTGCCCCAATCCGTTGCCGCTCAGGTCGCCGATAGCGGCACGGCATGGTCACCGCCGGATCGAATCGCCGTCGGCTCCAGCCTTCGTGTCTTCGAACTCCCATGGGACGGGAGCGGCGCTGGCGGATCTCCGCAACGCTTTGCCGCAGTCGGTGCGCCGACCGGGCGCTGGTCAGGGGCGTCGCTCTATCGGCTGGATGGCAGCGCGCTCGCCCCGGTCGGTCAAAGCGGTCCGACCCGCGCTGTGGGCGGATCGCTGCTCGAGGAGCTGGGGCCGAGCCAGGGCTTGCGCTTCGAAAGCGTCGCGGTAGCGCGCATTGTTCTCGAAGACGAGGACTCGGAGCTTGAAACCGCAACGGTCGACGCCATCGCCCGCGGCGCCAATCGCCTCTTGGTCGGGAATGAGATCGCCCAGTTCGCGCATGCCGAGCCCGAGGGTCATGGCCGATGGCGACTGACCGGACTTCTGCGGGGACGCGGCGGCACCGAAGTCGAGGCATTGGCGGGCCATATGCCAGGAACGCCGGTAACGCTGATCGACGACCGGCTGTTCGCATTGCCGGCCGACCTCATCCTCGGGATCGGGGGTGGGCTCGCCGCCATGGGTCTCGCCGACGAAGAACCGGTAGTGGCCGCACTCGAGAACGGCGGCAGAACCCGCCGCCCGCTTTTCCCGGTGCATCCTGGAGCCGAAACGGACGGGACAGGTGGCCTCACGCTTTCCTGGACACGCCGCGCGCGCGGCGGCTGGCGTTGGCTCGACGAGGTCGAGCAGCCGCTCGTCGAACAGGAAGAGGCTTACGAGGTGGGCCTTGGCACTCCGCACGCGCCCGACAGGCTCTGGGCCGTGTCGGAGCCCCACATGCAACTCAACTCGGCCGAAATCTCCGCACTGGCTTCGCTCTATCCGGATGCGCCGCTTTGGGTCCGCCAGAAGGGCAGCTTCGCGCTGTCGACCCCGCTTCACCTCACCAACGTTCCCGCACGTGCCTGACAGGATCGCTCCATGACCCAACCCATTGACTTCGAAACAGTTTCCGCTCGTCACGCATTCCCGTTGCTTGTTGCCGGGCAGGCACAAAAGGAATTTTACGTCAACGAAAGCCTCGCGCGGATCGATACCCTGCTTCATCCTGTTGTCGAAGGCGACGCAAGCGCACCTCCCGCAGCGCCTTCGCCAGGCGATTGCTGGATAGTGGCGAGCCCGGCCAGCGGCGCATGGGAGGGACGCGAAGACTTCCTTGCAAGTTGGGACGGTACCCAGTGGACCCTGTGCCAGCCGTGCGAAGGCATGCACGTCTTCGACCGGTCGAACGGCAAGCGCCGAGCCTATCTCTCGGGATGGCAACAGGCAGTGCGCCCGGCATTGCCCGCGGGCGGATCGAATGTCGATGTCGAGGCCCGTGCCAGCATCGAAGCGATCATCGACATACTTGCAACACTGGCCATATTTCCGTCAAATTGACGGGAACCCCTTTTCTTCACCGCCGTTCGCCCATCACGGAATGGGCCCGAGACCCGGAACCCATTCTCATTGCGCAGGAAAAGCGGCATTAATGCAACAGTTCCTGCCGATTGTTTGCTTGCCACCTTGGGGGTTGAAAGATAGATATGTTCCACTCGGTGGCTCCAATTCGCAAAAAGGGGAAACTATAATGCGGAAATTCGTCATAGGAATGGCGATGGCCTCTACGGCCCTTGCATCGCCAGCCCTGGCCAAGGACGACAGCTGGTATATCGGCGCCGAATTCGGTGCGATGCTCGTCGAAGACACGAACCTCGATATCAATGGCGGACCCGACAGTCATGCTGTTGACTATGAATATGGCTTCGATGGCGGTGGCTATGTTGGTTATGATTTTGGATCGTTCCGCCTGGAAGCCGAAGTTAGCTATCGCAGCGCCGACGTCGACAGTATCGCCGTGGGCGGAGCCGGTCTGCCGTATGGTCCCGGTGCCGTTTTGGCGCCAGGTTCCTACACGGCGGGTGGTGACGTCAATTCGCTCGCTTTTATGCTGAACGGCCTGTTTGATTTCGGCCCCGATGACGGTCTCCAAGGCTATGTCGGAGGCGGTGTCGGCGTTGCACGTACGAGTTACGAGGTAACGCCCTTCGCCAATTTGGCATCGTCGATCGATGATTCCGACAGCGGTCTCGCTTGGCAGCTGCTCGCCGGCGTTCGTGCACCGCTGACCGACAATGTCGACGTCGGCCTGCGCTATCGCTTCTTCAATGCGCAAGACAATGAGTTGGTCGATATTGGCGGCAACACGCTGGAAGATACGTTCACCAGCCACTCGCTGATGGGTACGCTCGAGTACAACTTCGGTGCTCCACCCCCGCCGCCGCCTCCGCCTCC
>NZ_LNBY01000015.1 GCF_001542855.1 Erythrobacter sp. AP23
CATACGCCAAAATCACCGAAGGGGCCGGAGCAATCCGGCCCCTTTTTCGTTGGCTGAACGAGACTGATTACCCGAGGGGAAGAGAAACCATGAGCCGACGCCTCCTGTTCACCGCTCTCGCCATCCCGGCCGTTGCAGCGTGCTCCACAATTAGCGAGCTGCCGACCGACCGCGTTGCGGAGACGACATTGCGCTTCGCCAATGGATTGCCGGCAGGCACGGTCCAGCTTTTGAGCAACGGCCAAACGGTCTCCGTGGCGGTTGCAGCTGTCGGCATGTCGCCAGGTGAGCACGGGTTTCACCTGCATACGACCGGGAAATGCAATGCACCCGATTTCAAGAGCGCCGGCGGCCACCTCAATCCCGGCAATGCCAGTCACGGCTCCCTATCTCCCGGCGGCAAACACCTGGGCGACATGCCCAATCTGACTATCGGTCCCAACGGTAGCGGCAGTGCGGAATTCGCACTCGAGGGCAATGCAACGAGCGTACTCGACTCGATTTTCGACGAGGACGGAACGGCGGTCGTCGTCCACGCCGGACCAGACGATTACCGAACCGACCCGGCGGGAAATGCCGGATCGCGGATCGCCTGCGGAGTCCTGGAGCGGATCTAGACCGCTTCGCCTGCGCCGCGGGCGCGCTCCAGCAGAGTCTGCTCAGCCTTGGGCACCGTCCGATAGGCTACCAGTAGCAGCAGCAGGCCGATCGGCACCGCGATCAGGAGGCTAAGGCCACCGGTCGAAAGGCTGCCGGTCATCGTGGATACCTGCCCGGCCATGTAGGGTCCGAGGGCGAGCCCCACGAGGGTGGTTGCAAGGAAGAAGGTCGCCGTAGCCGTGCCGCGCATTCGGGGCAGGACAAGATCCTGCGACGTAGCCGCCGCCGCGCCGAGCGCCGAGCTGCCGAATAGCGATTGCATGAACGCGGCGATGTAGAAGACGGTGGGATCGAGCGTCGTAAACATGATGTAGAGAAACGGCGCCGCGGCAGTCAGGCCGAACGCCACCACGAACAGGCGGCCGGTCGGCATGCGCTCGCGCAGCCAGTCGGCAACCCGGCCACCGATAATCACGCCAAGGAAACCTGCAGCGGCCCCCGGTCCGCCGATCCACCAGCCTGCCGTCGAGGGTGCCTCTTCGAGTATCCGGATCGCATAGGGAGCGGCCCAGAATGCTGCGGCATAGGACATGAATGCGACCATGCCGTATCCGAGAATGGTCGAGATAAATGCGGGAGTGCCCCAGATCAGGGTAAAGGTGGGCTCGTCGCGTCTCTTGAGAGTGGAGGCCCAGGAGAAGATGGCATAATAGCCGATCCCCACGGCGCCCCATTGCTGCGCATTTCCGGTCAGGTCGGCCATCAGATAGGCGATGCCGCCGATAACCAGCGCACCGGTGAGATTTATCACAATTCCGCGCGCGCCGCCCCGGGCCGCCCCGATCAGGGTGAAGGGCGGGATGACCGCGACCAATTCCTGGAAGAAGCCGCGAAACGGGTCTTTCACAGGCGGGGTCACGATCCCGTCGCTTTGCCCACGAACCGGTTCGCGCAGGGTGAAAACGAGCAGCGCGAGGAGCAGTCCGGGAAGGCCGACGATAATGAAGGCTGCCTGCCAGCCGGCAAGCCCGAGCGGCGGGTCGGTCGGGAAGGACTCGTTCCAGTTCTCGACGATCGCTCCGCCGATCAGCAGCGAGACGCCGCCGCCGATGTAGAGCCCGGAAGAATAGATGGCGAGCGCCGTGGCACGCATCTTCTTCGGAAACCAGTCGGAGATCAGCGAGTAAGCGCTCGGACTGGCCGTTGCTTCGCCAATCCCGACTCCGATACGGGCAGCGCTCAGCATGGCAAAATTCTTCGCAAATCCCGAAAGCGCCGTGAAAGCCGACCAGATGGCAAGGCCTGCGGTCATCAATCTGACGCGGTGCCAATTGTCCGCGAGCTTTCCCAGCGGAATGCCGAACAGCGCATAGAAAACGCCGAAGGCGGTGCCGTAGAGAAATCCGATCTGATCGTCGCGCAAGCCGAGATCCGCCTTGATGTCCTCGGCAAGGATCGAGATGATGTTTCGGTCGACGAAATTGAGGACATAGACGACCACCAGGACGCCAAGCGCATACCAGCTGTAGGCGGGGACCTTCTCGGTGCTGCCGCCTGCTTTCGATTCGCTTGGCGGTGCGGCATCCTTGATTTGGTCCAATTCCCTACTCCCCTGGGTCCGATTTTTTCTCTGCGTAGGGGGTGGTATCGACAAGCCCAGCCTCGGCAAAGCCTTTTCGGCGCAAGCGGCAGGAATCGCAGGTCCCGCAGGCCAGTCCATCCGCTGTCGGATCGTAGCAGGACCAGCTCCATGCCGGGTCCAGGCCCAGCCGGTCGCATTCGCGCGCGATGTCTGCTTTCGACATATGCTGCAGCGGCGCATGGATCGCGAAGGGAGCACCCTCGACACCCTGTTTGGTGCCCAGCCGGGCGGTTTCGGCAAAGCTGGCGATGAATTCTGGACGGCAATCGGGATAGCCCGAATAATCGAGCGCGTTGACGCCTATGAAAATGTCCCGTGATCCGGTTGTTTCGGCAAAGGCGGTAGTCAGGGCGAGGAAGACGAGATTGCGCGCGGGAACATAGGTAACCGGGATATCATCGCCGACCCCGCCTTTGGGAACATCGATATCGTCGGTCAAGGCCGACCCGCCGAAGCGCCGCAGGTCCAGCGGGAGTTCGACATGACGCTCGACGGCAAGCTTTTCGCCTATCGCCCGGGCGGATTGCAGCTCGCGCACATGTCTCTGGCCGTAATCGATCGTCAGCGCATGGATCGCGTGACCACGCTCGCGGGCGATTGCGGCAGTAACCATCGAATCGAGGCCGCCCGATAGGAGGACGACGGCGGGACCGGAATTGTCGGATGTGGTCATTGGGGTCCGCTAAGCGCGAAGGTGAAGGCCCGCAAGTATCGCGATCAGCCGCAACTGCCCGTCTGGCGCGCTTCGGCCGTAAACTGAAACGGCTTGCCACCGGCGATCCCCTGACTGTCGATCTGGACCAGTCCGCTGGATTCCTTGCGGATATGCGTGCGTCCGTAACCGTTGCCGCGGCAGGTATACTGGACCGTGACATCGCGCGCTTCGTCTTCGACAACGAAGCGATTGCAGCCGCTGTCCTTGTGCCGCAGCTGGATCAATTCGCGCCCCGTGCGAACGCAAACCTTTTGCGCGGAACTGCCATCACGATAACGCACTTCCCATCCGCCGCGGTCAAGACTGTCGAGCATCGCCAGAGAAGCCTGCGCAAGCGCCGGTGCTGCGAGAGCCGCCAGCGGTGCAGCCAATGCCGCGATGTGGAGTGCTCGAATGCGAGCCATAGCGAAATTCACCTTTCGTCCGCGAGTCCAGACGCGCCCGTGATTCGTATTCAATACACCACAAGCGCGATGAACTGTTGTATAACAACGACACGCCGTTCAGATTTCGATCCCGAACTGCTTCGAGCAGAATGCACAATCGACCAGCACGATCCCGTTTTCGTCGCGCATTTCGACTCGCTGTTCCTCGGGAAAGCGCGCGAGGACATCGCGATAGTGCTCAACCGAACAACGGCATCCGCGGGCAATGGTTGCACCCTGCTGGACACGAACCTCTTCCTCTTCGTGGAACAAACGCCATGCGATCGCTTCCAGCGACAGTGCCGGATCGAGCAGCTCGTCATGGCGCAGCGAGCCAGCAAGGATCGCGACATGCTCCCATTCGGGATGATCGAGCTTGGCATGGAGGCGTTCGCGACCTTCCTCGCCCTCTGGCAGGTGCTGGATGAGTAGCCCGGCGGCACGCACACCATCCGCATCCGAGCGCACTGCACAGCGGATCAGCGTGGGCACCTGTTCGGATTGGTAGAAATATCGCTCGCAGGCTTCGGCCAGGCTATCACCCTCCAGCGGTACGATGCCCTGGTAACGCCCCTTGCCCCTGGCAAGGTCGAAGGTGATGGCAAGATAGCCCTTTCCGAACAGCGCAAAGAGCGAAGGGTTCGCGCCCAGTTCCGCAAGCCGGGCTTCGTCGAATTCGACATAGCCGCGCAGCTCGCCGCCCTTGTAATCGCATACCAGCAGTCCGACCGCACCGGCTTCGGTCTGGGCCTGCATGGTCACCTGCGATCCATCGTCTTTGACCAGTCCGCCCATCAGCACCGCAAGCACCAGCGCCTCGGCCAGCAAATGCTTGATCGGCGGCGGATAATCGTGCGCGGCAAGGATTTCGTCGAGCGTGCTGTCGAGGCGCACGAGACGGCCGCGCGCATGACGCGCCGGGATGGTGAATGCGAGCAGGCGACCCGAATAGGTCTCTTCGGTTTTGTCGGGAGTAGCGTCCATCGCCGCCATATGGGGCAGACCCGGTCGAAATGTTAGAGTGCGTTCACTCCGCTCAAATTTTCTCCAAGCACCACAGCAGCACCGATTTTTGCGCGTGGATGCGATTCTCGGCTTCGTCGAAGACCACCGACTGGTCGCTCTCGAACACGTCTGCGGTAACCTCCTCGCCGACATGGGCCGGGAGGCAGTGGAGAAATTTCGCATCGGGCTTGGCAGCACGCATGAGCTCACCCGAAACCTGGAATGGCGCCATTGCCGCGAGCTTGTCGTGCGCATGCTCCTGCCCCATCGAAACCCATGTGTCGGTCACGACGATGTCGGCGCCCGCGGCCGCTTCCCGCGCATCGTTGGTAAGCGTCACCGTGGCCCCTGCCGAGCGCGCCATGTCCACGAATTCCATCTCGGGTTCGTAGCTCTGCGGCGTGCCGATCCGCACATTGAACTTCATCAGCCCGGCAGCCTCGAGGATCGAGTGCAGGACATTGTTGCCATCGCCCAGCCAGGCAAGTTCGAGACCGGGCAAAGCCTTGCCCTGTTCGATCACGGTCAGAAGATCCGCGACGATCTGGCAGGGATGCGAGCGATCGGTCAGGCCATTGATCACGGGCACGCTGGCATGGCGCGCCATCTCCAGCGCCTTTTCGTGATCGTCGGTGCGCAGCATGATCGCATCGACCATGCGACTGAGGACGCGTGCGGTATCGGCGATGCTTTCGCCGCGGCCCAGTTGGCTGGTCCCCGATTCGAGGATCAGCGCGGAGCCGCCGAGCTGGCGCATGGCCATGTCGAAGCTGACCCGCGTCCGGGTCGAATTCTTCTCGAAGATCATGGCGAGCACATGGCCCGCCAGCGGCGCGTCGGCATCGGGCTTGCCCTTGGGCCAGCCGACCCTCGCCGTCTTGCGGTCCTGCGCGTCGTTGATCATGGCGGCGAGCGCATCCCCGCCCGCATCCGAAAGGTCGAGGAAATGCCGCATCACTTCGCCTCCACTCAGCTTGTCGGAATGTAACTTGCCGCGCCGTCCGACAGCTTTTCGAAAAACTCGTCGAATTCGGCATCGCCCGCCACCAGCGGCGGAAGCACACGCAGCGTATTGTCGCCAGCGGCCACGGTCAGCAATTGGTGGTTGTCACGCAGGTGGACGAAGAAGGGCCGGCTCTCGACCTTCATCTTGATGCCCAGCATCAGCCCCTTTCCGCGAACCAGTTCGAACAGTTCGGGGTAATTGCCGATGAACTGCTCGAGCCGTGTGCGCAGGCGCTCGCCCTTCTCGGTCACTTCGGCAAGGAATTCGTCATTGGCGACGGCGTCCATCACCGCCATGCCGGCCGCCATCGCAAGCGGGTTGCCGCCATAGGTCGAACCATGCGCGCCGAATCCCATGCCACGCGCCGCCTTCTCGGTCGCGAGGCAGGCGCCGAGCGGAAAGCCGCCGCCGATGCCCTTGGCGGTGGCCATGATGTCGGGCTCGATGCCGTAATGTTCGTAGGCGTAGAGCTTGCCGGTACGCGCGACGCCGGACTGGACCTCGTCGAAAACGAGCATCAGGTCATTCTCGTCGGCGAGCTGGCGCAGGCCGCGGATGAACTCTTCGCTGCCCGGACGGATGCCGCCTTCGCCCTGGATCGGCTCGACGAGGAAACCGGCGGTCTTCTCGCTCACCAGCGACTTGGCATGCTCGAGATTGTCGAACTCGGCATATTGGAACCCGGCCAGCAGAGGCAGGAAGCCCTTGTGCATCTTCTCCTGGTTGGAGGCGCTGATCGTCGCCATAGTGCGGCCGTGGAAAGCGTTGGTGAAGGTGATCAACTCGGTGCGGTCGGCATCGCCATCTTCGTGCTGATGATAAGCGCGCGCGGCCTTGATCGCCGCTTCGACCGCCTCGGCCCCGGAATTGGTGAAGAAGACTGTGTCGGCAAAGGTCTTGTCGACGAGCCGCTGCGCCAGTTCCTCACCCTGAGGGCTTCCATAGAGGTTCGAAACGTGCATCAGCGTTTCGGCCTGCTTCTGGATCGCGCCGATCAGCCCGGAGTGACTGTGCCCCAGCAGGTTGACTGCGATCCCGCTGGCAAAATCGAGATAGCGCGTGCCGTCCTCGTCGATCAGGTGGCAATGTTCGCCCTTGACGGGGCGGACTCCGCAGCGCGGGTAGACAGGCATCAGCGGCGAAATCGACATGGGTCCTCCAGCGGCACCTCTTTCGTGGGTGCATTTGCGATTGAAAGACAAATGGCGGTCCCTTGCGGGAACCGCCATCTGCGTGTTTGCCAGCGATCTATTGTGTCTCGTGCGCCGGGTCAAACCGGATCGCGCGGGCGCCCCTCAGTCCTGAACGGGAACGAGGTTGACCGCCGAATACTTGCCGCGTCGGTCGACTTCGAGATCGAATTCGTAGCGCTCGCCCTCGTTGATGCCGGCAAGACCGGAGCGTTCGACCGCACTGATGTGCACGAAGGCATCGGGCTGGCCATCGTCGCGGGTAAGGAATCCGAAGCCCTTCATCGAGTTGAAGAACTTGACCGTCCCGGTCGCTTTCTCGCCGGTGAGTTCGCGGCGCGGCGCACCGCCGCCCGCATCGCCCCCACGCGACTGCACCGGAATCACGTCGCCGACGACCTGCAGATCCTGTGCGGAGACCTTGCCGCCGCGATCGACGAGATTGAATTCCAGCTCTTGTCCTTCGGCCAGGCCTTCCAGGCCCGCACGCTCGACGGCGCTGATGTGGACGAAAACGTCCTCTCCGCCGCCTTCCTGCTGAATGAAGCCGAAGCCCTTCTGGCTGTTGAAGAACTTCACCGCACCCTTGCCGGTACCGACGACCTGCGCGGGCATGCGATTGAAACCGCCGCCACCGCCGCCGCGATTGCCACCGCCGAAACCGCCGCCGCGGTTTCCGCCACCATAGCCACCGCCACGGTCGCCACCCCGGTCACCGCCGCCGAAGCGATCGTTCTGGAATGCTTCGTGGGGTGCGAAATCGGCTGGCGGGCCACCGAAATTGTCGAAACCGTCTTCGCCGAATCCGTCGCGCTTGTCCTTTCCGCGGCGGCGCCCTCTGTCGTAACCCATAACTCGAACAATACCTTGTCGTGCAGCCCGTCATCCAAACCTCACCGGCACAAAGGACTGCTTCCGCACCGGTGCGGGCGGGCACGAAACCCTCCCTGTGCATTCGTCATAGCGTGAAAGAAGGCCATGCGCGAATGATTTAGCTGTTATGGCCAGCAAACCGCAAAAATGTGACATTTTCGCATAGAGCAGGTTGCGCGTATGATGGCTTGAACGCAGCGGAAGGGTTCGGCAGAGGGTCATCGATGGAATATCTGGCCCTGCTTTCCGACCCGGCCGCCTGGTTGGCCCTGCTCACTTTGATCGCGCTCGAAGTCGTCCTCGGAGTCGACAATCTCATTTTCATTGCGATTCTGTCGAACAAGCTTCCCGTACACCAGCAGCAGCGGGCGCGCCGGATCGGGCTGGCGCTGGCGCTGGTCATGCGCATCGGGCTGCTGATGCTTATCGGCTGGCTGGTGACGCTGCAGACCCCGCTGTTCGATCTCGGCATCACCGGCCCTCCGGTGGAAGGCACGAACAAGGTGAGTTTCGAGACCGCCTTCTCGGGCCGCGACCTGATCCTGCTGGTCGGCGGCCTGTTCCTGCTGTGGAAAGCGACCAAGGAAATCCATCACTCGATGGAACCGGAAGACGATTCGGGCGACCTGCTCGACAAGACTCCGGGCGTTGCCGATGCCGCAAAGGCAACCTTCGGCACGGTGATCGCGCAGATCGTCGCCATCGACATCGTCTTCTCGGTCGATTCGATCCTGACCGCGGTGGGGATGACCAACGAAATCCCGATCATGGTCACGGCTGTCGTCATCACCGTCGGCATCATGATGGTCGCCGCCGATCCGCTGGCCAGGTTCATCGAAAAGAACCCCACGCTGGTGATGCTCGCCCTCGCCTTCCTCGTGATGATCGGGCTGGTCCTGATCGCCGACGGCTTCGGCTTCCATGTGCCCAAGGGCTATATCTACGCCGCAATGGGCTTTTCGGTCGGCGTCGAAATTCTCAATATCATGCAACGCAATCGCCGGGCAGCAGCGAAGCTGGCCAGCGCGCAGGGAGAGGCCCGATGAGCGAATTTCGCAAACTGTCCGACGATTTCTACGCCAGCCCGCAGGTCACCCCGCAGGAAATCTCCGAAGCGGCGGCGATGGGCGTTGCGCTGGTGGTCAACAACCGGCCCGACGGCGAGGCACCCGACCAGCCGCCGGGCGCGGATATCGAGGCCGCCACGCGCGCAGCGGGCATGGACTATCTCGCCATCCCGATCGGCAGCGCGGGTTTCAGCGAACCGCAGGTCGAGAAACTGCAGGACGCGCTCGCCGGCGCCGAGGGACCGGTCCTCGGCTTCTGTCGGTCGGGCACGCGTTCGACGCTGCTCTGGTCTCTTGCCCGCGCTCGCACGGGCGAGGACCCGGAGGCGATCAGCGAGGCGGCCGCCTCGGCCGGTTACGACGTCAGCCCGGTGCGCCCGGCGATGGACATGTTCGCCGCCCGCGCACGTGAGTGATCAGCGGCGATAGTCGAGCGGCGGCTCGCGGTCGCCAAGCAGCGACTCGTAAACGTAATCCTCGCCGCGGGCCGCAACGAATTCGGCCTTGGCCGTCTCGCGCAATTGCGGGTTGGTGTAGAGTTCGACCGCTGCGAGCACCATTGCCTTGGCCGCGTGCTGCGTGCCCTTGACGCCATAGCTGTGCCCGCTCGCGGCGACGGCCTGCCAGCTATGCGCCGCAGTGCCCGGGACCCAGGCGGCGGTGCGCACGCTGACCGTCGGTACCGCCCGGCTGACGTCGCCGACATCGGTCGAGCCATAGCCGGTGAGTACGGCATAATCCTCGACCGCCTGCGCCTGGGTCAGCTCGGGTGCATCCTCGCCAAAGCTTTCGCTGATGGTCGCGGCCCATTCGAGTTCTTCGGCCGTATAGACGATCGGTTCGAGTTGGCGCAGCTTCCTGTCCATCATCAGCTGGAGCGATTCGAGCGGCAATGTCGGGTTGTTGCCGTGGATGATCTCCCAATCGACCTGCGTTCCCGTACCCATTGCCGCGCCCTTGGCCGCCGCCTCGATCCGCGGCCACAATGCGCGCACCTCGTCGGCATCCGAATGGCGCACGTAATAGAAGACCTCGGCGAAATCGGGGACGACGTTGGGCGCCGCGCCGCCGCTGGTGATCACGTAATGGATGCGCGTGTCCATCGTAGTGTGCTCGCGCATCATATTGACCATCATGTTCATCGCCTCGACCCCGTCGAGCGCCGAGCGACCGCGTTCGGGCGCACCGGCGGCATGCGCGGAAACGCCGCGGAAACGGAACTTGCCCGAGCGGTTGGCGAGGCTCTTGCGCGAGGCGGCAGAATTGCGATCCGCCGGGTGCCAGTCGATCACGAAATCGGCATCGTCGAACAGGCCCGCACGCGCCATGTAGACCTTGCCCGAACCGCCTTCTTCGGCAGGCGTGCCGTAAAGGCGGACGCGGCCCGGCGTGCCGGTCGCCTCGAGCCAGTTGCGGATCGCGATCGCAGCGCTCAGCGATCCCGCGCCGAACAGATTGTGCCCGCAGGCATGGCCCGCATGCTTGCCCTCGATCGGGTCGCGCGTCGGGGCGGTCGACTGGTTGATGCCGGGCAAGGCATCGAATTCCGCGAGCAGCCCGATCACCGGGCCGCCCTCGCCCCACTCGGCGACGAAGGCGGTCGGGATGTCCGCCACGCCGGCGCGGATCGAAAAGCCCTCGCGCTTCAATTCGTCGATCAGCAGCCCGCTCGATTGCGTCTCGAGATAGCCCAGTTCGGCGAAGTCCCAGATCTGCTGCGCGACGCGCTCGGTGCGCTCCTGCTGCGCTTCGACCTTGGCGATCGGTTCGGCGTCGTTCGCGAATGTCGGCGTGGCAAACGCAGCAGCTCCGGCAGCAAGCATGACAAAAGACTTCATCGGCATCTCCCTGTTATGTCCTGCTTGCCGCAAAGCGGGCAGCGTGCCAATCCTTTGGCAAGATGGATTTGCCGCCCGCCCTTCTCCAGTTCCTCGGCTCGCTCGTGGCCATTCTTGCGCTTGCCGGTTTGGCCTATTGGCTCAAGCTCGGCCCCGCCCCGCGCCTCGATAGCGAAGATGCCGCGCGCCTTGCTGCCGACGAAGCGGTCAGCGGATACGAACCGGTCGCGATCGGCCTCGATCGCGAAGGCCGGGGGGCGGTAATGCGCGATGCGGCGGGGCGCGTTCTGCTGCTGCGCCGGCACGGCGTACATTTTGCCGGACGCCTTCTGACGCCTGCGGCCCGCGCACGCGCGCAAGGCGAAGCGCTGGTAGTCGACACGGCGGAGAAGCGGTATGGCGCGGCCCGCCTGCTGCTCGATGATCCCGCGTCTTGGGCGAAAGCGATAGAGGCGCTAGAAGGCTGATCGCAATGCCCGATTTCTCCCCTACCGAATACGCGGTGCCCGGCTTCGTTGCGCTGGTCCTGATCGAGATGATCTGGGCCTGGCGCAAGCGCCCCACGGCCTACGAACCCAGGGACACACTCACCAGCCTTGCCTTCGGCCTGGGCAGCACGGTGTCGGGCCTGCTGTTCGGGGGCGCGTTCTTCGCGCTGTTCCTGTGGGTCTGGCAGTTCCGACTGTTCGATATTCCGTGGAGCTGGTGGGCCTTCGCGCTGTGCTTCGTGCTCGACGATCTCAAATACTACTGGGTCCATCGCTTCGGCCACCGCGTGCGCTGGTTCTGGGCCAGCCATGTGAACCACCATTCGAGCCAGCATTACAATCTCAGCACCGCGCTCCGGCAGACCTGGACGGGGTTTCTCACATTGGGATTCGTCTTTGCGCTGCCGCTGGTATTGCTCGGCTTCCATCCGGGGATGATCGCCATCTGCGCGGGCTTCAACCTGATCTACCAGTTCTGGATCCATACCGAGGCGATCGACCGCATGCCGCGCTGGTTCGAGGCGGTGATGAATACGCCGAGTCACCACCGCGTCCACCATGCGACCAACCCGCGCTATCTCGATCGCAATTATGCGGGCGTGTTCATCGTCTGGGACAAGATGTTCGGCACGTTCGAGCCGGAAACCCTCGACGAGAAAATCCGCTACGGGATCGTCAAACAGCTGGGCAGCTTCAACCTGGTGTGGGCGGTGTTCCACGAATGGATCGGCATCGTGCAGGACATGTGGCGCAGCCCCTGGAAACACAAAATGTCCTACCTCCTGCGGGAACCCGGCTGGACGCATGACGGCAGCCGCGAAACCTCCGACCAGATCCGCGAGCGCTGGCTCGAACGGCGGGGACAGGCGGAAAAATCCGTTTCATTCGAAAACCGGATTGCAGACGAAGCCGAGGCTGCCTAACCTCTCGCGCAAGAGAGGAGAAATCATGGACGAATTCGATGTCATCGTGATCGGTGGCGGCAGCGCGGGCAGCGCCGTATCCGGACGGCTGGCAGAGGCCGGCAAGAGCGTATGCCTGCTCGAGGCGGGGCCGCGCAACGACACCATGCTGGTGAAGACGCCGGGCTTCATGCCCTTCCTGCGCGATTCCTCGAACTATCGTTTCGAGACGGTGCCGCAAAAGGGGCTCAATGGGCGGACCGGCTACCAGCCGCGCGGTCGCGGGCTGGGCGGATCGTCGGCAATCAACGCGATGATCTACATTCGCGGCCACCAATGGGATTACGACAATTGGGCCGAGCTCGGCTGTAGCGGCTGGAGCTACGACGACGTATTGCCCTATTTCAAGCGCGCCGAACACAATGTGCGCGGGGCCGACGAGTTCCACGGCGCATCGGGTCCGTTATGGGTCAGCGACCAGAAATGGCCCAACCCTGGCAGCCTCGCCTTCGTCGAGGCGGCTGCCCAGCTGCAATTGCCGCGCAATCCGGACTTCAACGGCGCTAAGCAGGAAGGCTTCGGCATCTACCAGGTGACGCAAAAGGACGGCGAACGCTGGTCAGCCGCGCGCGCCTATGTCGAACCCAGGCGAGGCTCGAAGAACCTCGACGTGCGGATCGGGGTGAGCGTCCAGCGACTCGAGATCGAGGACGGACGCGTATCCGGTGTCACCTATAGCGTCGGCGACAAGCAGCGCACGGTAAAGGCACGCGGCGCGGTCGTGCTCTCGGCAGGCGCGTTCAATTCGCCGCAAATCCTGATGCTTTCGGGCATCGGCCCGGCGACGCATCTGAAGGAACATGGCATCGACGTCGTTCTCGACAAGCCGGCGGTCGGCGACGATCTGCAGGACCATATCGACTATGTTTCGAGCTGGGAGACCGAGAGCAAGGACTTCATCGGCAGCAGCCTTGCCGGGACCGTCCGCATGGCCAAGGCAATCGTCGAGCACCGGCGCAAACGCACCGGCATCATGACCACGCCCTATGCCGAGGCAGGCGGATTCTGGAAGGTCATGCCCGGCGCACCGGCGCCCGATGTGCAGTGGCATTTCGTCCCCGCCATGCTCGAGGATCACGGCCGCACCAAGGTCAAGGGCCACGGCTTCTCGCTCCATGCGTGCGTGCTGCGTCCCGAAAGCCGCGGGACGGTGCGCCTCGACGGGCGCGATGCGCGTCAGGCCCCGCGGATCGATCCCAATTTCCTCGACGACGAGCGCGACATTGCGACCCTGCGCGAGGGGGTCAGGCTGTCGCACCGCATCGCGTCCTCACCCAGCCTGGCGAAGTACCAGCCACAGGATCGCTATCCGATCGATCTCGACGACGACACGCAGCTCGACGAGCTCATCCGCAGCCGCGCGGACACGGTCTATCACCCGGTCGGCACCTGCCGCATGGGTTCCGACGCGGATGCCGTGGTCGACCCGACGCTCAAGGCGCGCGGCATCGAGGGGCTCTATGTCGCCGATGCCAGCGTGATGCCGCGGCTGGTCTCGGGCAATACCAATGCCCCGAGCATCATGATCGGCGAACGCTGCGCCGATTTCGTCAAGGATGCGCTGGCCGCGTAACGGCCGTCCTCACAAGGCAAAAAAAGGGCCGGAGAACGAATCTCCGGCCCGAGTAAGTCGGTGTTCGCAGGAGGAACACGGTTGGGCGGGGGCACCGGAAGAGAGAGGAGAGAACGGCGCCCCCGCCGAGCTTGCGATCAGTTGGCCCGGGCGAATTCCGGGTAGGCTTCGATCCCGGTTTCGCCGATATCGAGGCCCGTCATCTCTTCGTCTTCGCTCGGGCGGACACCGATGGTGACCTTGAGCGCGAACCAGACGATGGCGGAGGCGGCGGAGACCCACACGGCGGTCAGCAGCACGCCGACGGCCTGGCCGGCGAAGGTCGCATCGCCCGTCCACGGCACGATCATCGTGCCCCAGATGCCGGCGACCAGGTGGACCGGGATCGCGCCGACCACGTCGTCGATCTTGAGCTTGTCGAGGATCGGCACGAAGATCACCGGCAGCAATCCGCCGATGCCGCCGATCAGGATCGCCTGACCGACCGTGGGTGCGAGCGGTTCGGCGGTGATCGCCACGAGGCCCGCCAGCGCGCCGTTGAGCGCCATGGTGACGTCGGCCTTCTTGTAGCGCAGCTGCGTCGCGATGATCGCCACCACCACGCCTGCCGCGGCGGCCATGTTGGTGTTGACGAAGATCTTCGACACGTCGGAAACGTCGCCCACCGTGCCCATCGCGAGCTGCGAGGCGCCGTTGAAGCCGAACCAGCCGAGCCACAGGATGAAGGTGCCGAGCGTGGCCAGCGGGATGTTGGTGCCGGGGAAGACATTGACCTGTCCGCCCGGTCCATAGCGCCCGAGCCGCGGCCCGATGATCAGCGCGCCGACCAGTGCGGCCCAGCCGCCGGTCGAGTGCACCAGCGTCGAACCGGCGAAGTCGGAGAAGCCCCACTCGGTGTCGAGATAGCCCGCGCCCCATTCCCAGCTGACCACCACCGGATAGATCACGGCGGTGAGCAAGGTCACGAAGATGAAGAACGGCACGATCTTGATCCGCTCGGCAACCGTGCCCGACACGATCGAGGCGGTGGTGGCGCAGAACACCATCTGGAAGAACCAGTCGGAGGCGACCGAATAGCCGGTCTCGAGATCGGCCTCGCCCACACCCTGCATGCCGTAGGGCCCGCCGGCGATGCCGAACAGCGCGCTCGAGGCCTCGCCATGCGGATAGGCGATGTTGTAGCCGATCACCCAGAACATCAGCCCGGCGATCGAATAGAGCCCGATGTTCTTCAGGCACTGGGTCGACGTGTTCTTCGCGCGAACCAGCCCGGCTTCGAGCATGGCGAAGCCGGCGGCCATCCACATGACGAGGAAGCCGCCGATCAGGAACAACAGAGTGTTGAGGATGTAGCCGGTGCCGCCGCCGACCGCGTCGGCAGCCGGTTCGGCCACCTCCTGGGCAAGCGCCGGTTCGGCAAGGACGAGAGCCGCGAGCGTGAGCGGCGCGGCACGGGAAAACAGTCGGGTCATTGGTCGGGGCCCCCTCAAAGCGCGGTGTCGCCGGTCTCGCCGGT
This sequence comes from Erythrobacter sp. AP23, assembly GCF_001542855.1. Taxonomy (GTDB): domain Bacteria; phylum Pseudomonadota; class Alphaproteobacteria; order Sphingomonadales; family Sphingomonadaceae; genus Qipengyuania. The sequence continues at coordinate 14,901 of NZ_LNBY01000015.1, forward strand.
GCGAATGCGCGTGGCGGTGGCGAGGTCGAATACGAAGATCTTGCCATCGCCGATGGCTTCGGTGCTGGCGGTTTGCTGGATCGTCTCGACCACCTGTGGAGCCAGGTCGTCGCTGGCGGCGATCTCGAGCTTCACCTTGGGCAGCATGTTGGTCGAATATTCCGCGCCGCGGTAAATTTCGGTCTGCCCTTTCTGGCGGCCGAACCCCTTGACTTCGGTAACGGTCATTCCGGCCACCCCGATGCCCCCCAAAGCCTCACGGACTTCGTCGAGCTTGAATGGCTTGATGACTGCGATGATGAACTTCACGCCTTCACCCCCTGATGTGATCCGCCGGCCCAGTCACCGGCGTTCGCACATGCAGCAAAGTGCGTGCCAAACGCGTTCAGGGTAAGAATCGGCCACGCATCGCGACCGATACGCAAATATATTGCCCAATCCTTAAGCGCGTGCCTATTTTTTCATCAGCTGGAGCGTCGCCACGACGGGCAGGTGGTCGGACGCCACGGCCGAAAGCCCGGTGTGGTGCACTTCCGCCGACTTGCAGCCCCAATGGCTGCTCGCAACGATCCGGTCGAGCGTGGCGACCGGTTGGCGGCTGGGATAGCTGCGTCCGGGCGTGAGGATCTGCCATCCACCAGTGAACTCGCGCATCGCGCCGGTACGTCTGCCCCACTGGTTGAAATCGCCCATGATGACCGTGGGCCAATCGCCGGCGCAGCGATCGGCGAATGCAAGCAACGCGCGAATCTGGTCTCGGCGGCGGAGCCCTGACAGATCGAGATGGGTGCCGATCACTCGCAGGCGGTGTCCCTCGACCACGATCTCGCCGCAGACGGCACCACGCGGTTCGAGCGTGGGAAGGTCGAGCGCCTCACCCCCCAGGATTTCGATGCCTCTGCGCACCAGCAATGCATTGCCGTGCCAGCCGATGCTGCGCGGGCGCTTGGCCACCTCGACCACGCGCCAATCGGTGTCGTCGATTTCGGCGCGTGGAAGCACGCTCGCCCGCTGACCGATCCGGCGGTCGGCCTCCTGCAGCGCGACGATGTCCGCATCGATCTCGTGCAGCACGGTCAGGATGCGCTCGGGATCGCGCTTGCGGTCGAGCCCTACACCCTTGTGGATGTTGTAGCTGGCGAAGGTCAGCTGCACGTACGCGCTATTCGCCTGCGAAATAGCGGTCGGTCGGCCGCGTGGGCAGGCCGTCGATGCTCTTCGTGCGCCCCTGCGTCTTGGCAAGCCATTCCTGCGGATCGGACTGGGCGTGCGCTTTCTTCAGCGTATGGCGCTCGTCGCGATAGTCCATGAAGGGCACACCCCAACCGCAGCTGGTCTGGACGCTTTCGACTGCGATATCGAAGATCTGCCGCGTTCCCGGCATCAGGTCGAAATGTCCGACCAGTTCATCCCAGCCATCGTCCTGCGGCAACACCGCCCGCCCCCTTCCGTAGATCCGCAGGATCAGCGCAGGCCGGTCGAAATTGCAGAACATCAGGGTTATCCGCCCGTCAGCGGCGAGATGCGCGTGCGTTTCGTTGCCCGAACCCCCAAGATCGAGATAGGCGACCCTGTCGGGCGCGATTACGCGAAAGGCGTCGTAGCCCTTGGGGCTCAAATTGATGCGGGCATCTTCGGCGGCGGTGGCAACGAAGAAGACCGGCTGCTTGCCGATCATCGCGATATGCTTGTCGTCCAGCGCGTCGAAGAAATCGGCCATCAGAGAAAGTCCCTTATCGTCGTCATGAAGCGGTCGAACTGGTCGTGATGGAGCCAGTGGCCGGCATTTTCGAACTCGATCACTTCGGCATTGGCGAAATGGTCGAGCCGCCCATCGCCTTCCGGGTTCGAGGCCCAGCTGTCGGCGCCGTAGAGCAGCAGCGTGGGGGCGGTGATCGCGGCCCAGGTCTGATGGAGGAACTGATCGGCAATGTCCTCGACCGCCCAGACGTTGAGATGCGGATCGAATTTCCAGCTATAGGTGCCGTCCTCGTTGCGGTTGACCCCATGGATCGTGAGATGCCGCGCCTGCTCCTCCGTAAGGTAGCTGTTCTCCTCGATCATACGCGCAAAAGCGGCCTCGATGCTCTCGTATTTGCGCGGGGATCGGCCCGAGGCGGCGCGCTTCTTGCCGATCCATTCGTTGAGCCGTTCGGGATAGGTCTTTTCGCGCATCTCCGCCTGGCGCTTGGGGCTTGGCCCCAACCCCTCGATCGCGACGATCTTGCTGACCATATCGGGAAAGGTCCCGGCATAGCGCAGCGAGACATTGCCGCCCATCGAATGCGATACGATGGTCACCGGTCCCACGCCGAGCTGATGGACCAGCTGGGCGAGATCGTAGACCATGTCGTTGGCGGAATAATTGCCGTCGGAAACCCAGTCGCTGTCGCCATGGCCGCGGTGGTCCATCGCCACGACATGCCAGTCGTCACGCAATTGTTCGGCGACCCAGTCCCAGCTGCGCGCATGATCGCGCCCGCCATGGACGAGCACCAGCGGCGGCTTTCCGCGATTGCCCCAGTCGAGATAATGCAGCCGCAGCCGCTGCGAGATGAAGGTCTGCGAAGTCGGTCCGGCGTGAAGCGTCATGCGCGGGCTTTGCGCCAAGCCCGCGGGCAATTCAACCTCAGCGCTCCTTCGTGGCGGAGAAGGTGAGGTCCGGGTTCTTCTCTTCCTGGTAGTTCACGTCCCAGGGGCTCTTGGCCATGAATACGAGATCCCCGTCGCGGTCCTTGGCGAGGTTGGAGAGATTGAATTTCTCGAATTCCGCCAGGGCCTTGTCGTCACCCTTGATCCAACGCGCGGTGGCGAAGGGCGAGGCTTCGAGCTTTGCCTCGACCTTATATTCGGCCGAGAGGCGCGAAATCAGAACGTCGAGCTGAAGCTGACCCACCACGCCGATGATCCACTGGCCGCCGATCTCGGGATAGAAGACCTGGATCACGCCCTCTTCGGACAAATCGTCGAGTGCCTTGCGCAGCTGCTTGGTCTTGGTCGGATCGACCAGCGCAACGCGGCGCAGGATTTCGGGCGCAAAATTGGGCAGGCCGGTGAAGCGGATCGCGTTCTTTTCGGACAGCGTATCGCCCACGCGCAGCGTGCCGTGGTTGGGAATGCCGATAATGTCGCCCGGTTCGGCCGTGTCCGCGACCTCGCGGTCCTGCGCGAAGAACAGGATCGGAGAATGGATCGCGACCGGCTTGCCCAGACCCGATGGCGTCAGCTTCATCCCGCGCTTGAAGGTGCCCGAGACCTGCCGCATGAAGGCGATGCGGTCGCGATGGTTCGGGTCCATATTGGCCTGCACCTTGAAGATGAAGCCCGTGACCTCGCCATGATCCGGCGCGATCTCGTCTTCGCCGGCGGGCTGCGGGCGCGGCGGCGGGGCGTATTTCGCGATCGCCTCGATCAGTTCGGTGACCCCGAAATTCTTGAGCGCCGAGCCGAAGTAGACTGGCGTGAGGTCGCCATTGCGGTAGGCCTCGAGATCGAATTCCGGATAGCCGATCTTCGCCAGCTCGATGTTCTCGGCGAACCGTTCGGGGATAGCCGGATCGCAATCGCGCGTGCCGGTAAATTCTTTCGACGGGCCTTCGGGCCGCGCGACGCAGCCGGTGTCGAAGTCGAGCACGCCTTCGAACTCGCCGCCCATGCCCACCGGATAGGCTTGCGGGCTCACGTCGAGCGCCAGCATGTCGGCGATCTCGTCGAGCAGCTCGAATACGGGCCGCCCCTCGCGGTCGACCTTGTTGACGAAGGTGATGATCGGCACGCTGCGCAAGCGGCAGACCTCGAACAGCTTGCGCGTCTGCGGCTCGATACCCTTGGCCGCATCGATCACCATGATGGCGGAATCGACCGCAGTCAGCGTGCGATAGGTATCTTCGGAGAAGTCCTCGTGCCCCGGCGTGTCGAGCAGGTTGAAAGTGATGCCCTCGCGCTCGAATGTCATCACGCTGGAGGTGACCGAGATGCCGCGCTGCTGCTCGATCTTCATCCAGTCCGAGCGCGCCCGGCGCGCCTGCCCGCGTGCCTTGACCTCGCCCGCCAAGTGGATCGCGCCGCCGGTCAGCAGCAGCTTCTCGGTCAGAGTGGTCTTACCCGCGTCGGGGTGCGAGATGATCGCGAATGTGCGGCGGTCTGACATATTCTCTTTTCCTACCCTCCCGTTCGCATCGAGCGAAGTCGAGATGCGTCCAGGTCAACCGTGTCTCGACTTCGCTCGACACGAACGGAGACGGGCGTTGATGGGTTAGTGGTGTTCGCGCGCGACGCGGAAGCCGGCGAAATCCTGGTTTACCGGCATCAGTTCGAGCCGGTTGATGTTGAGGTGCGGCGGCAGCTCGGCGATCCAGCGGATCGTATCGGCGATGTCCTGCCCGGTCATCGGGTCGGCACCGCGATAGAGATCGTCGCTCGCCTCCTGGCTGCCGGTGCGCACCAGCGTGAACTCGGTCTCGACCATGCCCGGCTCGATGCTGGTCACCCGCACGCCCGTGCCGTGGAGATCGGCGCGCAAAGCGAGCGTGAAGTGGTTCACGAAAGCCTTGGAGCCCGCATAGACATTGCCGCCCGGATAGATGTAGCTGCCCGCGACCGAACCGATGGTGATGATCGCGCCCTTGCGCTCGATCAGCGTGGGCAGCAGCTTGCGGGTGAGCACCACCATGGCCGTCACATTGGTGTCGATCATGGTCTGCCAGTCGTCGAGGCTGGCTTCCTGCGCGGGCGACAGTCCCTGCGCGAGACCGGCATTGTTCACCAGCAGATCGATATCCGCGAACGCTTCGGGCAATGCCGCAATCGCCGCGTCCATGGCTTCGGTGTCGCGGACATCGAAACAAGCGGCATGGACCTTGTCCGCGCCAAGGTCCTCCACCAGCGCGTCGAGCCGTTCCTTGCGCCGCCCGGTCGCCACGCAGCGCCAGCCGCTGGCAACGAGGGTGCGCACGGTCGCTTCGCCGATCCCGGCGGTTGCTCCGGTGACGAATGCGGTCCGGCTCATCCGCGCAACTCCGCACCCTGCTTGCCGGCGCTCGCGACCACCTTGTCCGAGATCGCCTTGATCTCGGCATCGGTGAAGCTCTTCTCGCCCGGCTGGAGCGTGACTTCGACCGCGACCGACTTCTTGCCTTCGGGCACGCCCTGTCCTTCGAACACGTCGAACACGCGCGCTTCGACGATTGCCTTCTTGTCTGCGCCACGCACCGCCTTCACGAGGTCGCCCGCCGCAAGATCGGCCGGGACGAGGAAGGCGAAATCGCGCGTGAGCGACTGAAGCGCGGGCGGCGCGTAATGCGCACGCGCGAAGCCAGCCCCCTTCTTCGCCGGGATCGAATCGAGGAAGATCTCGACCGCCATTACCGGACCGTCGATGTCGAAGGTCTTGAGCGTCTTGGGATGCAGTGCGCCGAAGCGGGCGAGCACGTTCTTGGGCCCCAAACGCAGCGTGGCCGACTGGCCGGGGTGGAACTGGTCGCCCGCCTCGCCCATCACCATCAGATTGCCGACCGGTGCGCCAGCCGCCTCCAGCAGCGCCATGGCCTCGGCCTTGGCGTCATAGGCATCGAAGCCCTCAGACTTGCCCTCCGCCCAGCCGCGCGAAGTCTTGTTGCCCGCGAGCACCACGCCGAGCGTCGGTTTCTCGTCGCTCGCGCCGCCTTTCCCGCGGAAGTAGCGTCGGCCGATCTCGAACAGGCGGCTGCCATACGCGCCGCGGTCGGCGTTGCGCTTGGCCGCAGCGAGCAGCCCCGGGATAAGCGAGGGGCGCATCGCCTTCATGTCCTCGCTGATAGGGTTGTCCAGCACCCACAGCTCGGCGCCGTCGGCAAAGTGCTCGGCGTCGGCGGTCGGCAGGAATGACCAGGTCACAGCCTCGTTGAGACCGCGCGCAGCCGCCGCACGGCGAAGCTTGCGCTCCTGCTTCTGCAGCGGGCTGGCGGTCGGCTTCGCAACGCCTTCCGCGCGCGGAAGTGCGACGCTTGTCACATGGTCGAGACCGTGGATGCGCACGACTTCTTCGACCAGGTCCGCCGGACCTTCGATATCGTGGCGGCGCGGCGGGCAGGTCACCTGCCAGTCATCGGCGACGACGAAGTCGAGCGATCCGAGGATCGCGCGCTGCTCGTCCTGCGCCACATCGATCCCGCCGAGGTGCGAGGTGAGGTGCGGGTCGAAGGCGATGACCTTCGGCTCGGCCGGGGCCTCGCCCGCCCGCGCGACCTTTGTGGGCGTGCCGCCGCAGGTCTTGAGGATCAGCGACGTCAGGATCGCAAGGCCGTCGTCGAGGAAGGCCGGGTCGACGCCGCGCTCGAAGCGCGTGCGTGCGTCCGAGGCGAGGCCGAGCTTGCGACCCGTCACGCCGATCCGCTCGGGATCGAAATAGGCGATCTCGAGCAGCACGTCGGTCGTCGCTTCGGTCGCACCCGAATGCTCGCCACCCATGATCCCGGCAATATCGTGTACGTCGTTATCGTCGGCGATCACGGTCATGGTGTCGTCGAGCGCGTAGGTCTTCTCGTTGAGCGCCTCGACCCTCTCGCCGTTTTTCGCGCGCCGCGCCACTACGGGACCCGACAGCTTGGCGAGGTCATAGACATGCGCCGGACGCCCGAAGGCGAGCATGAGGTAGTTGGTCGCATCGACCAGCGCCGAAATCGGTCGCTGACCCGCCGCGATCAGGCGGCGCTGCATCCATTCGGGCGAAGGCTTGTTGTTGTCGACACCGCGGATGACCCGGCCGTAGAACGCGGGGCAGCCTTCCGGATCGTCGGTACGGATTTCGACAGGGCAGGCGCCCTCGCCCTCCATCGCGGTCACCTCGACCGGCTTGAATGTACCGAGGCCCGCCGCCGCGAGGTCGCGCGCGATGCCTTGAACGCCCATGCAATCGGGGCGGTTCGGCGTGATCGCTACATCGAACACCGGCGAGGCATCGTGATAGTCGGCGAAGGTCTGGCCGACCGGCGCGTCCTCGGGCAGCTCGATGATGCCATCGTGCTCCTCGCCCAGTTCGAGCTCGCGCACCGAGCACATCATGCCGTTCGATTCGACACCGCGGATCGCGCTCTTGCGCAGTTCCATGCCATTGGCCGGGACCACCGCACCAGGCAGGCCCAGCACGCCCTTCATGCCCGCACGGGCATTGGGCGCTCCGCACACCACCTGCAGCGGGTCGCCCTCGCCCGTATCGACGGTCAGTACCTGCAGTTTGTCGGCATCGGGGTGCTTGTCGGCGGTCAGCACCTTGGCAACGCGGAAACCGGCCAGCCTGTCCGCCGGATCCTCGATGCCTTCGACCTCGTGACCGATCCGGTTGAGCGCGGCAGCGATGTCCGCCACGCCTGCATCGGTGTCGAGGAAGTATTTCAGCCATTCGAGCGAGAACTTCATGCTTTCGCTCCCACGCCTGCGGAAAGGGTCGGCTGGTCGAAGGGCGAGAAGCCGTAGTGGTCGAGCCAGCGCTGGTCGCCGTCGAAGAAGGCGCGCAAATCGTCCATCCCGTATTTGAGCATGGCGAGGCGATCGACACCCACGCCGAAGGCGAACCCCTGCCATTCCTCGGGATCGAGCCCGGCAAACTCGATCACGCGGGCGTTGACCATGCCACTGCCGAGCAATTCCATCCAGCCATGACCGGGCGCATCGCCGTCACCGCCGAGAACCCGGCGTCCCTTCACGTCCTGCCAGCCGACATCGACCTCGACCGAAGGCTCGGTGAAGGGGAAGTAGGAAGGGCGCAGGCGGAGCACGATATCGTCGCGCTCGAAGAAGGCCTTGAGGAAGGTCTCGAGCGTCCATTTGAGATGGCCGAGGTGGATATCCTTGTCGATGACGAGGCCTTCGACCTGATGGAACATCGGCGTGTGCGTGGCGTCGCTGTCGCTGCGATAGACGCGGCCCGGCGCGATGATGCGGATCGGTGCGCCCTGCTTGACCATCGAACGAATTTGCACCGGCGAGGTGTGCGTCCTGAGCAGCATGCGCCGCCCGTCGCTGTCGACGTCCGGGAAATAGAACGTGTCGTGCATGGCGCGCGCGGGGTGCGTTTCGGCCATGTTGAGCGCAGTGAAATTGTGCCAGTCGTCCTCGATCTCGGGACCGGTCGCGACCGAGAAGCCGAGGTCGGCGAAGATTTCGGCCAGCTCGTCCATCACCTGGCTGACCGGGTGGACACTTCCCTTCGGCGATTCGTGCGCCGGCAGGGTGAGGTCGAGGCTTTCGGTTGCAAGCCGCGCCTCCAGTTCGGCGTTCTCGAGCACTGCCTTTCGCGCAGCGATGGCATCGGCGGTTTCGCTGCGCAGGCCGTTGAGCAGCGGACCCTGTACCTGCCGCTCTTCCGGCGTCATCTTGCCAAGCGTCTTCATCAGGCCCGAGATCGATCCCTGCTTACCGAGGAATTCGATCCGCAACGCTTCGAGGGCGGCGGCATCGGGCGCATTTTCGATCCGCGTCAGCGCATCGGTCTTGAGTTGGTCGAGGTCGGTCATTCTGTCTGGCTTGGAACAATCGGGGAAAGGTGCCCGCGCCCCCTAGCGGCAAGAGCGCGATTGCTAAAGCCCAGTTTCGGAATCGCCGGCTCGTGCAGGGTGATACAGCGCCTGCATGGTGACGCCGGCTTTTGCATTCGTGACGCTGACCGCAGCGGTGATGATCGGATGTGGCCGGGATGCAAACTCGCTGGGCGTCATGCCCATCGTCGCACGGAAATCGCGGATGAAATGGGCTTGGTCCCAGTAATGCGTGTCGAGCGAGCCGATCCAGCGCATGGACGGATCGAGCATGTATTGGCCAAGGCTGCGCAGAAACCGCTGGCGCTTCAGCAGCGTGCGCGGCGGAAATCCGAAGTGGCGCTTGCAAAAGCGTTCGAAAGTGCGCGGGTTCATTCCCGCCCCGGAGGCGATTGGGGCGACCGAGGACGCGTCTTCCGAGAGGAAATCGAGGTGGACGGCGCGAACTGTTTTGTCGACTTCCGGCCGCTCGCCGAGCAAGGCGCGAAAGGTCGTATTGATGAGTGTCGCCGCACGTTCGACATCGTCGCCGTCTTCGCGTAGCTGATCGAGCATCGTCTGGAGCGGTTCAAGCTCGGCCGAGCCGCCGATGTCGCCAAAGCGGTTCGTCATCTGGCTTGCGGGTGTGCCGATGAAGCGGACCCAACCGGCGGGCGTGAGGCCGATGCCCCAGAATTTCCCGCCACCAATGCGCAAATAGGTAACGCGGTCGGTCGGGCCCGAGATAACCGAAGGGACCACTCGGACGACCGGATCGTCCCCGATCGCAGCCTCGTAGACTTCCGCTCGCCCAGTCCTGAGGTTGCCCTCTTCAGGCGGCAGCCAATCTTCCACGATTACCCCGTCGGCTATTTCGGTTCGGTAGTAGGCCGAAAGATAGGGAGCGAGATCGGGTGGCGGGCCGATGAGCCGCAGCTTCAAACCACCTGATTCGTAGTCGGTTACCTCCAGCGAAGATTTCTGCAATGCGCCCTTTCCTACCAAGTCTTCCGGCCCTTTGCCGCGACGGGCGACAGGCCGGTGCGAAAGCCATGGGCGCCCGTCATTCAGTCGGCGGCGCAGCAGGTTTGTGCAGGACCTGCATCGCCTCCCCCGCAATGGCCGTACGCGCATGCGCGGCGGCCATCAGGACCGGGTGCGGCAGCCGCGCATAGTCCGTTGGCGACATGGCCATGAAGCGTTTGAAATCCCGCACGAAATGGGCCTGATCGTGATAATGGCTATCGAGCGTGTCGATCCATTTCAGAGACGGGTCGAGCATGAACTTGGCAAGGCTGCGAACGAATCGCTGCCGGCGAAGCAGCAGTTGCGGTCCGAATCCGAACATCCTGTTGCAGAATCGTTCCATCGTGCGCGTGCTCATGCCAAGGCACTGCGCCAGTTCGGTCACGCTGTGATAGCGTTGGTCGGTGAATGCAGCTCCGACGCGCTGCATCTCCGCCTCGCGCGCGGCGGGCGTAGCGAACAGAATTTTCAGCTCGCGTAGCATCGCATCGCGTTCCGCGATGATATCGTCGTTTGCGTCGGGAACGCAGGCACACAGCGGCCGCAATCTTTCGAAAGCGGCGTCCACCTCGACATCGGCGTAACGATCGGCGTACTCGCTGGCCCGTGCGGCGGTCATCCTGGCCCAGCCGAGCGGCAGGATTCCGATCCCCCACGATCTGCCTTTGTGCGCCCGGAAATGCGTGGTGATACTGGTCGGCCCCGCGATGACGGCGCGCGGAACCCGCTCGAGCGGCTTGCCCCCCATTCCCGCTTCGACGGTCCGATCGGGAATGAGCCGGAGGTTCGCCCATTCGGGATGCAGCCAGTCTTCCACCGGCTCGTCCTCGGCCCCCGAGATTTCAAGGTGGTAAAGAGTCGTGACGAAAGGCCGCAGCTCCTCCGGCGGCAGGAAGAAGCGCAAAGCCACTGCGGAAGTTGCGCCCCCGACGGTCACTATCGCTTCGCCCTATGGCAGGCGCGCAATTCAAGCCTGTTCGAACCCATTGGAATCACGTCCCTCTTGGCCCGGCTAGCAGATTTCGTCGCTTCCGTCACGAGGATCAAGGAAGTTCGAGCGTCTGGGCGGGAGACCCCCAGATCCGCTTGCGCTCGGCCATGAAGGCGGACAGGACGGGATGCGGCTGGGCCGCATATTCGCTTGGCGTGCAACGCATGAAGGCATGGAACTCGTGCACGAAGTGCGACTGGTCGTGATAATGGCGGTCGATCACTTCCGACCAGCTTGCCCGCGGCTCGAGCATGAAGGCGGCAAGGCTACGCATGAGGCGCTGTCTTCGCAGCAAGAGCCGCGGCGAGAAGCCGAAATGCCGCGCGCAGGCGCGTTCGAGCGTGCGCTTGGACAGACCGCACCGTCGCGCGAAATCGTCAACCTGCAGCAGGCGCGGATCGACCATCACTTCGTGGATCTTCTGGATGCGACGGCTGTCGCGCGGAGGATCGGCCAATTGGCGGAAGAAATCGATCAAGTGGGCGAATTGCGCTTCGTCCGAATAGTCGCGAGAACACAGCGTGTCGCATAGCGGAGCGAAACGGGAGAACAGGGGCGACTTTTCTCCGTCGACGGCCGTATTGGTATGTTCGCTGGCATCGACACCGACAAAGCGTGCCCAGCCGAGCGGAAACAGCCCGGCGCCCCACATACGGGTCCGCCCGAGCGTGAAATGCGTAGGACAAGAGCTGGGGCCGGTCGCCTGAAACCGCGCCCCGCTGATCCGCGGTCCATCGGGAATTTCGGCAGAAGGCGGATTCTCGCTGAAGAACCGCAGATTGCACCATTCGGGCTGGAGTGAATCCTTCAGGACCTCGCCTTCGGGCAGGTCCACTTCGAGCCGGTAAATGGTCGAGAAGCAGGGTGCGAGATCGGCTGGTGGCGCAAAGAAGCGCACATCGATAAAATCCTGGCCGATCAGTCGCCTCCCCCAACTAGCTAGGTGATTATACCTAGTTGTGGGTTGGCGACAAGCGCCCCCGAAAGAAAAAGGGCACTCCGCGTAGGGAGTGCCCTTCTTAGCGAGGTACGGGTCGGGCAGTTAGGCGGGAAGCGCCTTCTTGGCCTGCTCGATGATCGCTTTGAAAGCCGCGGCTTCGTTCATTGCCAGATCGGCCATGACCTTGCGGTCGAGTTCGATGCCGGCGAGCTTGGTACCGTGCATGAACTGCGAATAGGTCAGGCCTTCGGCGCGGACCGCCGCGTTGATGCGCTGGATCCACAGAGCGCGGAAGTTGCGCTTCTTGATCTTGCGATCGCGGTAGGCGTACTGGCCGGCCTTCTCGACCGCCTGGCGGGCGATGCGGATCGTGTTCTTGCGACGGCCGCGATAGCCCTTCGCCTGATCCAATAGACGCTTGTGCTTCTGGCGCGTCGTGACGCCGCGTTTGATGCGAGGCATTTCGTATTCTCCTTAGTTCGCGCTCAGTCGAGGCCGTAGGGCGCCCACTTCTTCACCGTCTTGCTGTCGGCTTCCGACAGGACGGTGGTGCCGCGGTTCTGGCGAATATACTTCGCATTGTGGCTGATCAGGCGGTGGCGCTTGCCGGCCACACCGTGCTTGACCTTGCCGGTTGCGGTGATCTTGAAGCGTTTCTTCACACCGCTCTTGGTCTTCAGCTTGGGCATTTTCATCTCCTTGTGAGAGACACGTCGCGCCAGCCCTGGCAGCCCTTACGGCCAGACCGGCGGTGATTCACGTGTCGGTGAAGGCCGCGCACTTAGCGATTCTGCGCACAAAAGCAAGTCAGAAGTGGGTCAGATAGCCGCCGTCGACTGCGAGAGTGTGGCCGGTGATATAGCTCGCCTCGGGCGAGGCGAGGAAGGCGACCGCGCCGGCGATTTCGTCGGGCTCGCCCCAGCGGCCGAGCGAAGTGCGCCGCGAGAGATGCTCGGCAATGTCGGGATCGGCGGTCATCTCGCCGTTCGCCTCGGTAGCGAAGTAGCCCGGGGCCACGGCATTCACGGTGATGCCGGTGATGCCGAGTTCGGCAGCGAGGGCGCGGGTGAGCGCGGCCAATCCGCCTTTGCTCGCCGTGTAGAGCACATCGCCGCGCGCGATATCGGCAGCGATCGAAGTGATGTTGACGATCCGCCCATATTTTCGCGCCTGCATCAGCGGCAGCGCCCGGCGCGCGAGATCGAAGGGCGCGACAAGATTGGTGGCGAGCATGGCGGCCATGTCCTCCCGTCGCAATTGGACGAGCGGACGCCGGTCGCGCTGGCCGACATTGTTGACGAGGATATCGAGGCCGCCATCGGTAAGCGTCGCAAAGGCCGCTTCGGTCGCAGCGTCATCGGCGATATCGAAAGCCAGCACGCGCGCCCCGCCGCCGATTCGTCTTGCCGCGACTTCGAGAGCTGCCCGGTCGCGCCCGTTGAGCCATACGGTCGCGCCATCCTCGGCCAACCGCCGCGCGATCTCGTAGCCCAGCCCGCGCGCCGCGCCTGTGACCAGCGCGATGCGACCGTCGAGCTGTCCGCTCATCCCATCGCCTCGAGTACGTCCTCGAGCCGAGCTGCGTCGCCCAGCGCGATCACGCGTCCGTCGCTGTCGGCATCGAGCGGATTGCCCTGCCAGTCGCTCATCACTCCGCCGGCCCCTTCGACGACCGGAACGAGCGCGGCGAAGTCGTGCAGTTTGAGCCCCGCCTCGATCACCACGTCGATGTGGCCGGAAGCAACGAGGCCGTAATTGTAGCAATCGCCGCCATAGATGATCTTGCGCTCGGCCACCGCCTTGGCGACGCCCATGAAGGCATCGACATCGTCGCCCTCGAACTGGTGCGGCGTGGTCGTACCGAGCACCGCTTCGGAGAGCTCCCTGCACGCGACGGCGTGCGTCTGCTTGCCGTTGAAGGTCGTGCCTTCGCCGATCCGCCCGACCCAGCGTTCGCGCGCGATAGGCTGGTCGATGACGCCGAGCACCGGCCAGCCATCCTGCATGAGCGCAATCAACGTGCCGAAAATCGGCCGCCCCGCGATGAAGCTGGTCGTGCCGTCGATCGGGTCGAGCACCCATTGCCGGCCCGCGCCTTCGTTGCGGGTGCCGTACTCCTCGCCGATGATACCGTCGTCGGCGCGTTCGCTCTCGAGAATCGCGCGCATCGCGGCCTCGGCAGCACGGTCGGCCTCGGTCACGAAGCTGCGATCGGCCTTCTGTTCCTGCGACCATTCGCCGCGGAACAACGGACGGATGGTTTCGCCTGCTGCGTCGGCGAGGCGGTTGGCAAGAGCGAGATCGGCCGCGGTCGCCATGATCAATCGAACAGCGAGCTGACCGAGCTTTCGTCGGCGATGCGTCGCACCGCCTCGCCGATGAGCGGGGCGATGGTGAGAATGCGGAGCTTGTCCGAATCCTTGGCATCGTCGGTCGGGCGGATCGAATCGGTGATGACCAGCTCCTTGAGCGCCGACCCATCGACCCGCGCCACGGCGCCGCCCGAGAGCACGCCGTGCGTGATGTAAGCGGCGACCGAAGCGGCCCCCTGGTCGAGCAAGGCCTGCGCGGCATTGCAAAGCGTTCCGCCCGAATCGACGATGTCGTCGATCATGATGCAGTGGCGGCCTTTCACTTCACCGATGATATTCATCACCTCGCTCTCGCCGGGGCGGTCGCGGCGCTTGTCGACGATCGCCAGCGGGGCGTTGTCGAGCCGCTTTGCGAGTGCTCGCGCGCGCACCACGCCGCCGACATCGGGCGAAACGACCATCAGGTCTTGGTCGCCGTAACGCGCCTGGATATCCGCCGCCATCACCGGTGCAGCGAAGAGGTTGTCGGTCGGAATGTCGAAAAAGCCCTGGATCTGCCCGGCGTGCAGGTCCACCGCCAGCACGCGGTCGGCGCCCGCCTCGGTAATCAGATTGGCCACCAGCTTGGCCGAGATCGGCGTGCGCGGGCCGGGCTTGCGGTCCTGTCGGGCATAGCCGAAATAGGGGACAACCGCGGTGATCCGCCGCGCCGATGCACGTTTGAGGGCATCGATGCAGATCAGCAGCTCCATGAGGTTGTCGTTCGCCGGATAGCTGGTCGACTGGACCACGAAGACATCCTCGCCGCGCACGTTTTCGTGGATCTCGACGAAGATTTCCTCATCGGCGAAGCGGCGCACCTGCGCGTCGACGAGGGGCATTTCGAGATAACCTGCAATCGCGCGGGCGAGCGGCAGGTTCGAATTGGCGGCCATGATCTTCATGCGGCGAATCCCCGGGAGTAGATGAGCTGCGCCCCGCCTAGCCGAGCGTCATGGGATTGCAACACGAGGAGTCGTTTTTGGGCAGGAATACGGCGCGCCCTGCCGGTCGCGTCTGCCCGAACCGTCACGAAGTCTGGTGCTCGCCCTTGATCCAGCGCACCGTGCCCGAGCTCGCCCGCATCACCACGCTTTCGGTCGTCATCCGTCCTCCGCGCAGGTATTTGACCCCGTCGAGCAGCGAACCGGAGGTTACGCCCGTCGCAGCGAAGATGCAGTCGCCCTTGACCAGGTCGTCGCGGGTGTAAATCCGGTCGAGGTCCTCGATACCCCACTTGGCAGCACGCGCCTTTTCGTCGTCGTTGCGGAACACAAGGCGTCCGTTGAACTGCCCGCCGACGCAGCGCAGCGCGGCTGCGGCAAGCACGCCTTCGGGCGCGCCACCCTGGCCCATATACATGTCGATGGTGGTGTCCTCGTCGGTCACCGCGATCACGCCGGCGACGTCGCCGTCGCCGATCAACACGACGCCGCAGCCCAGGCTGCGGAGCTCGGCGATGAGCTCGGCGTGGCGCGGGCGATCCAGCACGCAGACGATGATGTCCGAAGGCTCGACACCCTTGGCCTCGGCCACCGCCTTGACGTTTTCGGTCGGGGTCCTGGCCAGATCGATGACGCCCTGCGGATATCCAGGGCCGACCGCCAGCTTGTCCATGTAGACGTCGGGTGCGTTGAGCAGGCAGCCTTCGGCCGCCGCCGCGAGTACGGCCAGAGCATTGGGCCCCGCTTTGGCGGTGATGGTAGTGCCTTCGAGCGGGTCGAGCGCGATGTCGATCTTGGGCCCCCTTCCCGGCGCACCACCGACCTTTTCGCCGATAAACAGCATCGGCGCCTCGTCGCGCTCACCCTCGCCGATCACCACGGTGCCGTCCATATAGAGCGTGTCGAAGGCCTTGCGCATGGCTTCGACCGCCGCGGCATCGGCGGCCTTCTCGTCGCCGCGGCCGATCAGTTTGGATGCGGCGACCGCCGCGGCCTCGGTCACGCGGACCATTTCGAGTACCAGGACGCGGTCGAGCGGATTGTCGGCGGGCGAGTTCATAATGCGTTCAGTCCCTCACGTGAGTTTGGCGCGACAGATTGCCGACGCGTGAATTCGTATGCGGGGCGCGGATAGACAGGGAGCCTTGCATTGTCGAGACGCTGGTGGGTCGCTTTCGCAATCATGTCCGCAAGCACCTCTCCCGGGCAGCTCGCGGGACAGGAGGCGGCAGAGCCACCGGAACGCATCGACATCCTTGTTCCGCAGGACGAATACGAGGGGCCGCTGGAGGATTGCAGCGCCGAACAGGAAGCCGCGATCATCTCGGGCGAAATCATCGTGTGCCGCCGCCGAGGTGACGGGGGCGAGTACGGTTACGATTCCGACCGGGCGCTCGAGCGCTACGCAGAAGAGACGATGAACAAAGGCGATCCGCGCGCTCCGGACCTTGCCCCGGTCTATCCCGGCGTGGTCGTCGCCCGCGGCTGTTTCATCCCGCCTTGTCCGCCGCCCGAAGCCTATATCGTCGATTTCGAGGCGCTGCCGGATACGCCGCCCGGATCGGATGCAGACCGCGTTGGGCGAGGCCTGGCGCCGCTAGCTGGCACAGCCCCGGCTCCCTCGAGATCGAACGAAAGCGAACTGGGCCTTCCACCTCCGCTTGGGGGCGGGCTCGCGGATAGCATCAGTCCTTCAGAATCGGCATCACCAGAGGCGGAGCCGTCAGGCTAGAAGACCCGTCCAGGAGTTCGAGCGCCTTGGTCACGCAGCGTTCGGGCCCTTCGTGGGTGACCATGGCCACGAGCACTTCGCCCCCGTCGTGGTCGCGTCCGCGCTGGATCAGGCTCTCGATCGACACCCCGGCATCGCGCATCGCGGCGGTAATCTCGGCCAGCACGCCCGGCCGGTCGTTGACCGTGAAACGGAGATAATCGCGCCCGATGCGATTGCCGGGATCGGCAGGCGCGAACTGTTCGAGTTCTTCCACCGGCACAGAGAACGGCGCGCCGCTGTCGCCGCGGGCTATGTCGATCAGATCGGCGACGACGGCGCTGGCGGTCGGACCGGCGCCGGCTCCCGCGCCCTGAAACAGCAGGCGACCGGAAAAATTACCCTCGGCCACTACGGCATTGGTCGGTCCGGTAACCGCCGCGAGCGGATGGCCGCGAGCCACCAGGCAGGGACGCACGCGCTGCAAAAGTGTGGGATGGCCGCCGCTTTCGTCGAGCGAGGCGATCCCGACCAGCCGGATGACATAGCCGAGTGAACCCGCCTGGGTGATATCGGCGGCCCGAACCTCGCCGATGCCCGTGGCCGCGACATGTTCGAAATCGACTCGCGCGCCGAAACCGATCCCGGCGAGGATCGCGAGCTTGTGCGCCGCGTCGACCCCTTCGATATCGAAGGTCGGATCGGCTTCGGCGTAGCCCTTGTCCTGTGCTGCGCTCAGCATATCGCCGAAATCGGCACCGGTGCGCTCCATTTCGGAAAGGATATAATTGCAGGTGCCGTTGAGAATGCCGTAGATTCGTTCGATCCGGTTGGCCGCCGCGCCTTCGCGCAGGCCTTTCACCACGGGAATTCCACCCGCGACGGCGGCTTCGAACTTGAGCGGCACGCCGCGCAGCGCCGCCTGTTCGGCCAGCGCCAGCCCGTGATGCGCAATCATCGCCTTGTTCGCGGTGACGAAACCCTTGCCCGCATCGAGTGCTGCGCGGGCGAGTGTGAGCGCGGGCCCGTCGGAGCCGCCGACCAGTTCGAGTACGACATCGACATCGCTGCGCTCGGCCATCGCCTGCATGTCGTCGACCCAGGCGTAGGGCGACAGATCGACCCCGCGGTCGCGCATCCGGTCACGCGCGTTCACCGCGACGATTTCCAGCGCGCGACCGGCGCGGCGTTCGATGGTGGTACGATTGGTTTCGAGCAGCTCGATCACGCCGGTTCCGACGGTGCCGAGCCCGGCGAGGGCAATGCGGAGGGGTTCAGCCATGGCGGTCGCCTAGCGCAGCGCCCCCCAGGATTGGAACCAGTTTGTCTTGAACCGGGTGAAGCGCGGCCTTTAGTTAGTCGCGCGTGCGCGTGCAGGGACCAAGCGCGTCGCGGACCAGAGCATAGTCGGCCGCCGCGAGCGCCCGCGCCCGAGGATCGCGCGACAGGTTCGCGTTGCCCGGCAGGCTATCGGGCAGCGAACAGGCGAGCCGGTACCACTCCAGTGTGTTGGGTTGCGGCGCGCGCGCCGACTGATCGACGATCTCGGTCCAGGATACGCCCCAGCGCGGCGCCTGTCCGGGGCGGCGGACGATCGTCACCGAAACCGGGCCGTCGTCCTCCGTGTCCAAGAACAGCTGGGTTTCCGATTCCCCGACCAGCGTGCCCTCGACCGCCAGCGCGTCGCGAATCCCCGTGACCCGCGGCGGCGCGTCCCGCGCAAGGAGGCTGGAAAGGATGGGCCGCAACCTGGCCTCGAGCGCCTCGGAATGGGGAAACTGGGCTTGCGGATCGACCAGCTGCAATTCATCGGGGCGCCCGCTCACCGGTCGCGCGAACAGGATGACTTCCTGTTTCCTGAGCTTGGGCGCCTTTCCCTTCTCGTCGAGCGGGACGTCGACGAGATAGCGAAGATCTTCTCCGACCGGCACGGTACCGGCAATCAGGGCTGTGGTGCGCGCTTCGATATATAGCCGCACATGACCGGGCGCGAGACCGGGCGAACGTTCCGGCTCGACGGTCGCCTGGCGGCGGATCTGCGCCCGCAGTACGAGCGGCGTACCATCGGCAAGGTCGACCATGTCGGCGTAGGTCAGTGCGGGCGCACCGTCCTGCTCCTGCGCCAGGCCGGAAACCGGCGCGCCCGCCAGCGCGGCACAGAGGAGGAGCAACTTTCCGGGATGGTGATGAAACGGCATGGCTGGAGAATCTTTTCGCTAGGGTGAGCCGGGTGGTGCGAATCGGTCGACCCGTGGTCGGTATCCGAGGTTCCTCCAGCCAAGCTACTGAATTCGCGGTTAACCGATAAAGGATTTGCGGTGAAACGGCATCATAGCTAAAGGGTCGGGCCGGACCCGAGTGGACGATACAATATTGCTTGGGGAGAGGTGTCCGGGTTCTAATTGGGAACTTTGGTGCGCCTTCGCCGCTGAGCCTTTTAGGGGCCCGAGCGGCGCGAATGCGTTAACGATGCCCACAGTCACGCCAATCGGGCGGGTCGCAAATGGGTGTCAATCTGCCCCGGGGTTTGCCGGGGCGACCGATGGAGTGATGCAACCGAATGGCTTATGCTGACCAAGAGATGAGCGGCAATCGCATCGTCGCGATCATCATTGTTGCCCTCATCCATATCGCTCTCGGTTATGCTCTCATCACCGGCCTCGCATACAACGCGGTGCAGCAGGTGGTCGAGCGCGTGACGACGATCGATATCGAGGAACCCCCGCCGCCTGAAGAAGAGCCGCCGCCGCCGCCGCCGGAACAGGTGCCCGACACACCGCCGCCGCCGGTCGCGCCGCCGCCGCCGATCAATATCGCGCCGGCACCGCCTCCGATCCGCACGCAGACGACGATTCCGCCGCCTGCGCCGCCGCGGCTGGTTATCCCGCCGCCCGCACCTCCGGCTCCGCCGCCGCCGCCATCGAAGGCGCAGGGTGCGACGCCCAGGGGCCTTAGTGGCTGGTCGCGTCGTATTCAGGCCAATTACCCCCGCCGCGCGGAACGCGAGGGTATCGAAGGCAATGTCGGTGTGACGGTCCAGATCGGACCCAATGGCCGCGTTTCCTCGTGCCGTGTGACGCGGTCGAGCGGGTCGAGCGATCTCGACTCCGCCGCCTGTGACGGGATGACCCGCTATGCGCGGTTCAACCCTGCCCTGGACGCCGCAGGCAATGAAATCTCTGACAGCTGGTCGACCACCATCGTTTACCAGCTCAATTAACCATCCAGGGCCTGCTGCGGCAGGCGGACAACGGAATACTCAAAAGGACCACTCGTTATGACCTTCGAACTTCTTGCAGCTGCCACGGATGCAGCCCCGCAGAACTCCTTCGGTTTCATGGAAGCCATGGAACAGGGCGGTTTCGTCGCCTGGTTCATTCTCGGCGTGATGGTGATCATGTCGGTCGGTTCGTTCTACATCCTGTTCACCAAGCTGCTCGAACAGCGCAAGGTTCTGGCCCAGTACAAGGCCGTGCGCACCCAGTTCTGGAAGGCCGGTTCGCTCAAGGACGGCGCCGCCAAGCTCGAAAAGAACAGCGCATGGCGCCAGCTCGTCGACGATGCGCTGATCGCCGAAGACCAGCACTCGAAGATGACCGACAAGCTCGAAGCGCACGACTGGATGCACGGTTCGCTCCAGCGTTCGGAAGACACGATCAATTCGAAGCTCGCCGGCGGCCTGCCGTTTCTCGCCACGGTCGGCGCGACCGCGCCCTTCGTCGGCCTGCTCGGCACGGTTATCGGTATCTACCGCGCGCTGATCAACATCGGCATCGCCGGTTCGGCCTCGATCGACAAGGTCGCGGGCCCGGTCGGTGAGGCGCTCATCATGACCGCCATCGGTCTGCTGGTCGCGGTTCCGGCCGTGTTCGCCTACAACTGGCTGCAGAGCCGCAACAAGCGCATTGCCGAACTGATGCATGCGTTCACGACCGACCTGCTGGCGAACATCAGCTCGAACGGTTCGGTCAAGCCGACCTACATGACCGCCACGTCGACGCAGGCTGCCGGCAAGGCCGCCCGCACCGCTCCGGCCGCCAAGCCGGCCGCCGCGACCACCACGGTCAAGAAGTAATCGATCGAAACCGGGGGCGGTCTGGTATCGCCCCCGCATCGATCCCAAGAATTTCGAACGTTAGGAACTGAACCATGGCGATTTCGACAGGAGGTAGCGGCGAGACGCCCATGTCGGACATCAACACCACGCCACTCGTGGACGTGATGCTGGTGCTTCTGATCATCTTCCTCATCGCGGTTCCGGTCGCGATCCAGACCATCGAAAAGCTGGAGGTCCCGGTCTTCGAATCGGTCGAATCCAAGGACAAGGTCGAAAACCTCCTCCTGACCGTCAGCACCACCGACGACAATGGCGTAAGCGCCGATGAGCCGGGCTTCGAAGGTGCCTCGCGCAACGGCGAATGCCGGGTCTATTTCAACAATATCGCACCGGTCACTTCCGAAGAGCTCTACGACCAGGCATTCGAACGCCTCGATGCCATCGTGCAGCGTGCCGGGGGCCCGGAAGCCATCATGAACGATCCGGAGAAGATCCCGCAGGTACACATCCGCGGCGACGTGAACGCACCGTGGTCCTGCGTGGCCGGTGCGATCTACAACGTCCAGGCGGCGGGCTACCCGACCGTCGGCTTCATTTCGAACCCGGTCGATCCCAACGCGTGATCGCGCGGTTCGGCAACGCAGATTAGGGAGTAACCCACTATGGCAATGTCAGGCGGCACGGACGATGGTTCGCCGATGATGGAAATGAACATGACGCCGTTGATCGACGTCCTGCTCGTTCTCCTCATCATGTTCATCATCACGATCCCGGTCGCGACCCACGCGGTCAATATCGACCTGCCGGCCCCCAGCAATGTTCCGCAGGACATCACTGTGGAACCGGAAAAGAACAAGCTGGTGCTGACCACCGACGACCAGATCCTGTGGAACGGCAATGCGGTCGACATGGGCCAGCTACGCACGCTGCTGGAGCAGTCGCGGACGATCAATCCGGAACCCGAACTCCAGTTCGAACCGGAAGCACAGGCAAGCTACGATCTTGCAGCCAAGGTCCTGCAGCTGATCAAGGCCAGCGGCGTTACCAAGTTCGGCTTCGTCGGCAACGAGCGTTACCGGACTTTCGGCAAGGCCGGTTAAGCCGGATCGGGCCACCAAGCGACACACGAAAGGGGCGGAGCGATCCGCCCCTTTCTTTTCGCCTAGGGTTCGCCCGCCTCCCCATCGACTCGCATCGCCGTGCCCGCGAGGCTTTCCGCTTCGAGCAAGAGTTCGTCGTCGACCGATCCCTGGGGCGTCGCTTCGCGGCCGATCGTCACCATGACCGGCACCGCCAACGGGCTGACTCGGTCGAGTTCGACATGCACCAATTGCTCCGCGGACCGGTCGAGCAAATCGCCGAGACGCCCAACGTCGGTCAGCCGCGTCCTCGCATCGGCCCAGGCCGCTTCGAGCAGCACGTGGTCGGGCTCGTATTTGCGCAGCACGTCGTAGATCAGGTCGGTCGAGAAGGTGACCTGCTTGCCGGTCTTGCGCTTGCCGGGATGCTGGCGTTCTACCAGCCCGCCGATAACCGCCACCTCGCGAAACGCCCGGCGCAACAGATGAGAGTTCTGCACCCACTCGATGAACTCATCCTGCAATATATCGGGTGACAGGAGCGGGGTGGGATCGGTCACCGGTTTCAGACCCCAGACGGCCAGCGAGTAGTCGTTGGCGACGAACCCGCCTGGCATCAGCCCGCGATCTTCCATCCGCCTGGTGATCAGCATGCCCAGGCTCTGGTTCGCATTCCAGCCCTCGAAGGTATAATAGACGCTGTATTGGCGCTTGGCGTGCGGAAAGCTCTCGACCAGCAATTGACCCGGCCCCGGCATCCGGCTGCGCCAGTCCTGCACCTCGAGCCACTCGCGCACATCGTCGGGAAAGCGCGCCCAACCGGCCCGATCGACCAGCATTTCACGCACCCGTTCGGCCAGATGCGTGGTCAGCGGCATTCGCGCACCGCCATAGCTGGGGATCATGGCGCTGGCCTTGGCGGCCTTCACCACGACTTCCATGTCCTGCAGCTTGACCACCTCGAGACTCATCCCGGCGAAGGCGAAGGTATCGCCCGGACTGAGCGAGGCGGCAAAGCGTTCCTCGACCTTGCCGAGCGAACGCCCACCGCGCCCGCGTCCGGCATTGATCCGCACGTCGAGCATTTCGGAATCGATGATGATCCCGGCATTCATCCGGTGGCGCTGCGCCTGTTCGGGATGGGTCAGCCGCCACACGCCTTCCCTGTCACGCAGGATGCGCTTGAACTTGTCATAGGCCTTGAGCGCATAGCCGCCGGTTTCGACGAAGGAGAGCACGCGCTGCCACACTGCCTCGTCGACCCAGGAATAGGAGAGGCTGGCGCGAATCTCGGCGAGCAGCTCAGCCTCCTGAAACGGAGCCGCGCAGGCGCAGGCCATCACGTGCTGCGCTAGCACGTCGAGCCCGCCCGGGCGGAACTCCTCGCCGTCGCGCTGGCCTTCGTCGACCGCGTCGCGTGCCGCGGTCGCCTCGAGGAATTCGAATCGATTCCCCGGGACCAGCAGGGCGCGGCTGGGCTGGTCGAGCCGGTGGTTGGCGCGCCCGATACGCTGCAGTAGCCGCGAGGACCCCTTGGGCGCCCCCATCTGCACGACCAGGTCGATATCGCCCCAGTCGACACCGAGGTCTAGGCTGGCGGTCGCCACCAGCGCGCGCAGCTCGCCCCGCGCCATTGCGCCCTCGACCTTGCGCCGCGCTTCCTTGCTCAAGCTCCCGTGATGGACGCCAATCGGCAGGTTGTCGTCGTTCACGTCCCACAGGTTTTGGAAGATATATTCCGCAAGAAAGCGGGTGTTGGTGAAGATCAGCGTGGTGCGATTGGTCCTGATCTGCTCGTAAAGCTGCGGGATCGCCCAGGTCGCCGCATGGCCGCCCCAGGGCACGCGCTCCTCGTCGGGCAGCAGGATTTCGACTTCGGCCGGGGCGCCCGCCTCGCCCGCGACCAGCTCGACCGCATCGATCTCGCCCCAGGGCGCCAGCCATTCGCGAAAGCCTTCCGGGTTGGCGAGCGTGGCCGACAGCGCCGCGCGCTGCATGTCCGGCGCGATTGCCTGCAGCCGGGTCAGCGCCAGCGCCAGCAGGTCGCCCCGCTTGCCGGTGGCGAAAGCGTGCACCTCGTCGATGACGATGCGCTTGAGGCCGCGGAACAGCTCGAAACTCTCGGGATAGGACAGCAGCAATGAGAGGCTTTCGGGCGTGGTCAGCAGAACATGCGGCGGCCGCGTGCGCTGGCGTTTCTTGCGGTCCGACGGGGTATCGCCGCTGCGCGTCTCCACCCGGATCGACAGCCCCAGCTCCTCGATCGGGGTCAGCAGGTTGCGCTGCACGTCGTGCGCCAGCGCCTTCAGAGGCGATACATAGAGCGTATGGAGCCCCTCGGGCGGCGCCCCCTCCGCCAGTCGCGAGGATGTGAAATCGGCAAGTGTCGGCAGGAAGCCCGCGAGCGTTTTGCCGGCACCGGTATCGGCCACCAGCAGCGCATGCCGCCCGGCATCGCTCGCGGCGAGCATGTCCGCCTGATGGCGCCGCACGCGCCAGCCGCGTGCCGAGAACCAGTCGGTGATTTCGGAAGGAATATCGGGACGCATCATCGAGACAGCGATGGAGCCCCGGTTTGGGTCCCGCTGCTTCGCATGCGCAAATCCGCCCTACATCCCGCTTTCGTCGCCCGATCCATCCATCGGGCTGGGCGGCTTGACGATTTTCCCCAGCGCTGCCGGCTGCACGCCCAGCAACTGCGCCATCCGCGCGCGTTCGGACCGGCTCAAGTCGGCATAGGCCCGTTCCGCCGGCAAGGTGGCCATCGCCTCCACCATCGAGCTTTCGAAATCGCCGAAGCTGCCCATCATCGCGGGCACCGCCTCCATACTGGCCTGGATGACCTGCGGATCGGCGAACAGCGCCATCGATTCCCTGGCGTAGACGCTACCCGTGGGGGTCGCGAAGAAGGCAGCGATGTCGGCCAGCTGCCTTTCATCGAAACGGACTGCATAGGCCTTCGACAACCCGTCGCGCATGGGGCCTTCCATCGCCGCGTACATGTCGCCCATATTTGCGGTCAGGACAGTGACGATGGCATCCACGCGCCGGTCGTAGGCCGGATCGAGCATTGCCATGAGCTCGGCCTGTTCGCCTTCGTCCAGCGCCTCGATTGCCTCCTGCTCGATGTCGAGCCGGCTCCCCAGCACGAATTCGGGGGCGGTGAACATCGACATCATCGGACGAATCATCTTGTCCATCATGTCGGCCATCATCTCGCCATAGAAGCCTTCGGGCATCATGGTGCCGACCACCGCCGTCGCCGCCGGGAGCCGGGCTTCCTGCTCGGCGGTCAGGGGGTCGGTCTGGAACAGGCCCGCCATCATCCCGGAAAACCGATCCAGCTTCGCCGCGGATTCTTCTCCATTGGCATCCTTGGGCGCATCCTGCGCCAGTGCAGGGCCGGCGATGCTCATGGTCGCTGCCACCATGGTGCTGATCAGTGTTCGGCGCATGCCCTACTCCCCTCTGGTCGTGCCGTTCAGTGACCGGCCTGCGGACCGCGCTCGAGGCCCGAGGCAGCGAGCTGCTCGTCGATCTGTGCGACCAATTTCTTGAGCCCTTCCCGGCTTTCGCTTTCGGCCCGCGCGACGAGGACGTCCTGCGTGTTCGAGGCGCGCAGCAGCCACCAGCCATCGTCGGTGGTGACGCGCACGCCGTCGGTCGTGTCCGCTACCGCATCGCTGTTCGCGATACGCTCTGCGATTTCGCCGATGGCGGCGAACTTGCGGCTCTCGTCGACCTGGAAGCGCATTTCGGGCGTGTTGACCATCGGTGGCATGGCGCCCCGCAGCTCGGTCACCGATTTGCCCAGCCGCGCCGCCGCGGCGATCAGCCGCACGCCCGCGTAAAGCGCATCGTCGTAGCCGTAATATTCGTCGGCGAAGAACACATGCCCGCTCATCTCGCCCGCGAGCGGCGAACCGGTTTCCTTCATTTTGGACTTAATCAGCGAGTGGCCCGTCTTCCACATCAAAGGCTCGCCCCCATGCGTCGCCACATGATCGAACAAGGCGCGGCTGGCCTTCACATCGGCGATGATCGTTACGCCCGGGCGCCGTGAGAGCAGGTCCTCGGCATAGATCATCAGCAACTGATCGCCCCAGATGACCCGGCCGTCCCCATCGATCGCACCGATGCGGTCTCCATCGCCGTCGAAGGCGACTCCGAAATCGAGCGACTTCTCGGCGACGAGGGCACGCAGATCTTCCAGATTCTCCTCGACAGTCGGGTCGGGATGATGATTGGGAAAATTGCCGTCGACTTCCGTATACAGCAGATGGTGTTCGCCCGGCAGGCGCGCGGCCAGCTTCTCGAGCGCCGGGCCCGCAGCCCCGTTGCCCGCATCCCATCCGACCTTGAGGTTTGCGAGTTGCGCGGTGTCGATACCCTCGAGCGCTCCGAGCATGCGGTCGATATACGCATCGAGAACTTCGCGCTCTTCGACCTCACCGGCACCGTCGACCCATTCACCCGTGGCACCCCGGCGTCCCAGCTCCTGAATGTCCGCACCGAAGAACGGCCGGCCCTGAAACACCATCTTGAAGCCGTTGTAATTGGCGGGATTGTGACTGCCGGTTATCTGAATGCCGCCATCCACATCCTCGGCTGATGCCTCGGCATAATAGAGCATCGGCGTCGGCCCCATGCCGATCCGCACGACATCCATGCCCGCCGCGGTCAGACCTTCCACCAGCGCGTGTTCGAGCATCGGCGAGCTGACGCGGCCATCGTAGCCGACCGCGACCTTGGTGCCGCCGGCCTCGGCAAGCATCGATCCGAAGCCGCGTCCGATCGCCCGGGCGTCGTCGGGACCGAGCGTTTCTCCGATGATCCCGCGAATATCGTATTCGCGCAGCACGGTGGGATGGAAATCGTGGCTCATTCGGGAGGCTCCGTTCGGGTCCGGGATAGATGATCGAGCAAGAGATCGCGCGCGGCATTGGCCTCTTGCAAAGCGGTAGCGCTACCCCCTCTGTCGGGGTGATTTATTGTAGCTATGCGACGGTGCGCCGCACGGATTTCGTCCGGCGTGGCGCGCGGCGAGACATCGAGGATGGCTCGGGCACGAGCGAGCGAGCGATCCGCGGGGCTTTGCGCCCGCAGATATTCCCACGGCCATTTGCCGAAAATCCAGCGGCAGGCCACGCAAAGCAGGATGGCAAGGGCGAGCAGGCGGATCATTGCGCCGGCTCCGGGATCCGCTCGGCTAGCCGATCGGGCAGGCGCAGATTGGCGACCAGCCCGCGCAATTCCTGCCGCGCGACCAGGTGGCTGGTACCGAGATCGCCCAGATGTCCCTTGTCGAGCAGGGTAAGGCCCGAGGGAAAGAGTTCGCGATAGATCACGCGCTCCGACAGGCCCTTCGCCACCCGGAAACCGACCCGCTTGGCCATTTCGGTCAAGGCCTGTTCGATACGTGCCATATTGCGCGCTTCGGTATAGCCGGTGCGGTTGCGCACGACGACCCAGTCCATCTGCGCGCGATTCTGTTCGATCGAGGTGCGGCTGCGCTTAAGCCGCGCTTCCCAGATCAACTCGGCGTAGAAGGATAGCTTCTTTACTTTGAAGCTTTCGCCCTCGACCTGGCCGATGAGGTCGAAATCGACGAAACTGTCGTTCATTGGCGTCACGAGCGTGTCGGCGGTTGTCGCCGCATGGCGCGCCAGCGGATCGTCGCGTCCGGGCGTGTCGATGATGACGAAATCCGCCACTGCCGAGTTTTCGGCGAGGAAGGCATCCATCGCGGGCTCGTCCATGCCCTCGACAACGTGGCAGTGGGCCGTGGGCAGTTCGATCCCGCGCCGGCGCATGGTTTCGGCGCGGTTCTCGAAATAACGGCACATCGTCTGCTGGCGGTGATCGAGATCGAACGCGACGACCCTGGCGCCGCGATGGGCCAACGCAACCGCGACATGCACGGCCGTGGTCGACTTCCCGGTGCCGCCTTTCTCATTGGCGAAAACAATGCGGTGGGGGTGCGACGTCATCGGCAATCGGCAGTGAGTTTCATGATGCCCTGTCCCTATCCAACCCGTCGCCCGGCGGCAACGCAGCGCGGCGGGAAGCTATGCGCTTTTTCCCACAATGGCGGATGTATACTAGCGCGAGACGCATCATTTGGTATCCTGCGCGCCACCTGGGTCGCGTGCGACCGGCGAGAACCGGCAGCAAGCCGGCAGCCGCGAACAGATCATTCGAGGGGATCCCAGGACATGAAAAAAGCACTCTTCACCACGCTCGCCATTCTATCCATGACCGGCATGGCCGCCGAACCGATTGTGGCGCAGGGCCGGTCCTCCGGACGCAAGGCGCAGGATCGGGCGACGATGGAGATTCCGCGCTGCACGCAGAATCTCGGCACGATCGCGGTGGTCGAACCCGACGACAAATGGTGGCGCGAACTCAATCTCGGCAGCCCCGA
Organism: Erythrobacter sp. AP23; assembly: GCF_001542855.1. Taxonomy (GTDB): domain Bacteria; phylum Pseudomonadota; class Alphaproteobacteria; order Sphingomonadales; family Sphingomonadaceae; genus Qipengyuania. The sequence goes on from NZ_LNBY01000015.1 coordinate 42,916, forward strand.
GCAGATCATCCGTGTCTTCGTGCAGCGTTCGGGCTGCTTCACCATGGTCAGCCGGGGCCGCGCGATGCGCAGCCGGGCAATGGAGCGCGCGCTGCAGGAACAGGGCGAGCTGCAGGAGGGGCAGAACGTCGGTCTCGGACAGGTCCGCACGGCCGATTACTTCCTCCAGCCCGATATCGTCAGCGCCAACAGCAATTCGGGCGGCGGAGGCGGCGTGCTGGGCGGAGTGGTCGGCGGATTGTTCGGCCGCACGGCAGGCGCGCTGGCTGGCGGCATCCGCGTAAAGAAGGGCGAAGCGAACGTCGTTCTCTCACTCGTCAATGCGCGCACGACGGTCGAGGAGGCGCTGGTCGAGGGATACTTCCGCAAGAAGGATCTCGGCTGGGCCGCCGGCGGGGGCTTGTTCGGCGGCGGGGGCGGAGCTGCCGGTGGCTTCGGCAGCTACGAGAACACGGCGATCGGCCAGATCATCGTGCTCGCCTATCTCAATGCCTATACCGACCTCGTGACGCAGCTTGGCGGCCTGCCCCTCGATGCAGCCGCGGCGGCGCCCGAAGCGCGCTGACACCGGACACCTTGCATGAACACGGGCGGGGCGGCACAGATCGCCCCGCCTTTTCTTGCGAGCGGAGTGGAAGCGCTGAAGACGATCACGACACTGGACGAGCTACGCCGCGTCACCGCCGCCATCCGCAGCAAGGGATCGCTGGCACTGGTTCCGACCATGGGGGCCCTGCATGAAGGGCATTTGACCCTCGTCCGCGCGGCGCGCGAGGCGGCCGGCCATGTCGCCGTCTCGATATTCGTCAACCCGCGCCAGTTTGGCGCGAACGAAGATCTCGATGCCTATCCCAGGCAGTTGGCGCGCGATTCGGATTTGCTCGAAACCGAGGGCGTTACGCTGTTGTGGGCGCCGCCCCCAAGCGAAGTCTATCCCGAAGGGTATGCCACCAATATCTCGGTCGCGAAGGTCAGCGAGGGCCTTTGCGGGGCGGACCGACCGGGCCATTTCGATGGTGTCGCGACCGTGGTGTGCAAGCTCTTCAACCAGGTCCGGCCCGACATGGCATTCTTCGGCGAGAAGGATTGGCAACAACTCGCGGTCATTCGCCGCATGGCACGCGATCTCGACCTGACCCGGCCGCATGTCGATGCGATCCATGGCGTGCCGATCGTCCGCGAGGCCGATGGACTCGCGATGTCGAGCCGCAATGCCTATCTCTCGCCAGACCAGCGCGCAGTGGCGGCCGCGCTACCCGAGGCAATGCGCCGGGCGATCGCGCGGCTGGGCGGCGGCGAGGCGGCAGGGCCGGTCCTTGCCGAACTCTCCTCCGAACTGGTGGAGACCGGCTTCGACAGCGTGGATTATGCCGAACTTAGGCGTGGCGGCGATCTGGCTCCCGTTGGCGTTGCGGAACAGGACAGCCGCCTGTTCGTGGCCGCGCGGATCGGTCGCACGCGGCTGATCGACAACATGCCGCTCGGCTGAGGGAAGGCACGGTCCCCCGCATGGGGGACTGTCATCAAACTGCAACTTATCCTATTGCGGAGGACCGTCGCGAACGGTGCCGGTCGGCACCTGCCCTTCGGTTCGCAAGGGTCGGGTGCATGGCGCAGGCAGCGCCGTGGACCCGACTTCCCGAAAGCTCTCCAATGAATCACAAAAAACGCGGCGGCACAGCCGCGTGGAAGCATTCAGGCGCGCCGGAGGTCTGGAGCGGGTAAGGGGAATCGAACCCCTCTAGCCAGCTTGGAAGGCTGGAGCATTACCACTATGCTATACCCGCCCGGGAGTTGCGCCAATGCCATCGAAGGCGCCCGGGCGTCAACACGCTATTCGTCGGGTTCTTCATCTTCCTTCGAACCCCCTTCCGCGGACGAGGCCAAGCTTTCGGCAAGGGTCGGCTGTTCGGGCGGTGCCGGCCTCGCCTCACTGCGGACTTCGATCTCTACACGGCGGTTGGCGGCCCTGCCCTCCTCATTGGGCGATCCGTCGGGCAGGGCATTGGGCGCGACCGGATTCTGCTCGCCGAAAGCGATGACCCGGATGCGATTTTCGGCGACACCGTTCTCGACGAGCCAGTCGCGAACCGCCTCCGCGCGCGCCTGCGAGGCCCGCAAATTTCCCTGATCGCTGCCACCGCTGTCGGTATGACCGCGCAGGATTATGGCCCCGGCCTCCTCGATCTGCGGAGAGGCCAGGACCGTCGCCAGTTCGGCCAGCGCCTCTTCGGTAAGCTCGGTGCCCTCGGGAAAGAGAATCCGCGTTTCAAGTGTGCCGAGCTCCGTCAGTTCCTCGATCGGCTCGACCTGGAATTCGGGGCGGAAAATCGACCGTGTTTCTCCGGGCGCGTCCTCCGCCGGTGTCGGACCGCGGGTGTCTTCGCACGCGCCCAGCAAGAGCGTGGTGCCAGCGAGCGCGAGAGTGAAAATTGTGCGTTGCGTCATGTCATGCCCCCTGTTCCGAGGTCTTATTGCGCTTGCGATCGCGCTTGGCCGCCGCGTCCTGCGCGGTGCGTTCCTGTGGCGGGGCGAAGCTGACGACGATATCTCCCGCCCTCGGTTCGGGCCGGGCCGCATGCGTGAAGAAGCGAAGCGTGCCGTTTTCGCGCACGAGCAGCAACATCGATGCCGCATCCGGAAGCCGCTCTTGCGCTGCTTCGAAGTCGAATTCCTCCGACAGCTTGGTCTTGCGGAATACCCAGCCGCGCGCGAGCCGCTCGTTCACGTCTTCCACGCCGAAGCCCGAATCGAACAGTGCACGGCCGCGGATGCTGCTGGGCAGCGCGTGTCGATCGTCGTCGTCGACCGCATCGCCCAGCTGGAAGACCGTGTCACGCCCGATTTCATAGGCGAATTCATTGCAGACTAGTGCGTTATAGGCCTCGTTTTCGGTCGCGGCGACGAGGACGGAATAGGGCGTCAGATCGAGATTGTGTTCGGTCGCTTCGTTGAGGATCTCGCCATGATAGAAGGGCAGTCCCTTCTGGCGCGCGAGCGCGAGCCGCTGCCAGCTCGAATCCACCACCATGACCGGCGACTTGAGTTCTTTCATCATCAGCGCGAGCGAGATCGTCCAGGGGGTGCTGCCGACGATGAGCACGCCGGGGCGGTTGCTGCCTTTGAGATTCAGCAAACGCGCGACGAGATCGATCGTGAAACCGTGCGCGACTATCGTGACGACGACCACGGCGAAACTCAGCCCGATCAGGGCCGTGCCGTCATAGCCGATATCCTCGAGCCGCAGCGCGAACAGGCCCGAAATCGCCACCAGCACGATCCCGCGCGGCGCGATCCATGCGAGGAACAGGCGTTCGTTCCACGGCACCGAACTCCCGAGGAGGCTGAGAAGGATCGTCGCTGGTCGCACGAGGAAGAGCAGCGCGAGCAGGAACAGGCCGAAATTCCAGTTGAGATAAGCGAGTTCCTCGAATTCGAGGCTGGCCGACAGCAGAATAAAGATGCCGGCGATGAGCAAAACCGCAATGTTCTGCTTGAAGGGGTGGATGCTCCTGAGCGAGGTGATGTTCATATTGGCCAGCGCCACGCCCATGACGGTGACGGCCACCAGTCCGGCCTCGTGCTCGATCTGGTTCGACAGCACGAAGACGACGATCACCGAGGTCAGCAGCACCGGGACCTTGAGATATTCGGGAATGGCGCCGCGCGGAAAGGCCCATGCGATCGCGGCAGCCGCGACATAGCCGATCAGGCCGGCGACAATGGCGGCGATGACCAGCGGCGGAACCACTTCGATCAAGCCCGAACCCGGTGCTTCGGCCACTTTGCGGAAGTATTCGTAGGAAACGACCGCGAACAGCGCACCGATCGGGTCGTTGACGATCGCTTCCCACTTCAGGATCGCGGCCGGACGCGTCTTGACGGATGACTGGCGCAACAGCGGCATGACGACGGTAGGACCCGTCACCACCAGGATGCCTGCGAACAGGATCGCCACGGGCCATTCGAGCCCGCCGATCGAATGCGCCGCAAAGGCACCCAGCACCCAGGCGATGGGCCCGCCGAGCAAGACGAGCCGCCACACTCCGTCGCCCGCATGCCGCAATTCGCGAAAGTCGAGGCTAAGACCGCCTTCGAAAAGGATCAGCGCCACGCCGATGGCAATCATCGGATCGAGCAATTCGCCGAAGGCGTGTTCGGGATCGAACAGGCCGAGTACGGGTCCGGCAAGGAAACCCGCGGCCAGCATCAGCACGATGGCCGGCCAGCCCGTTCGCCAGGCCAGCCACTGGGCGCCGATGCCCAGCATGCCGACCATCGCGATGACTAGTGTCTGTTCCATGCCCCTCTCTGGCTGCGCGATCGCTCGCAAGTCAGCGCGCCACCCCGGACGCGACTCCTATAAATGCCCGAGACTGCGAATATATCCAGCCCCGGGGGGTGCCGTCACTCGCCCTCGAACGCCATCAGCGCCCGAACCTCGACCGATTGCCCGGCCAGTTTCTCGTTGCCGCCGAGATCGGGCAGGTCGATTGCGAAGGCCGCACGGTCTACCCTGGCGCCCGCTTTGCGGAGCAACTTGGTCGCAGCCAGGGCCGTGCCGCCCGTGGCGAGCAGGTCGTCCACGATGGCGACCTTCTGGCCGTCGGAAACCGCTGCCGGGTCCATCTCCAGCCGGTCGAGACCGTATTCCAGTTCGTAATCGACCCCGATGACCGTGCAGGGCAATTTGCCCTCCTTGCGGATCGGCAGAAAGGGAAGGCAGAGCCGAGCCGCCACTGCCGCGCCGAAGATGAAACCGCGCGCTTCCATTCCGGCAATCGCGTCGGCGCCCTCGACTTCGCCGGCCAGCCACTCGACCGAGGCGGCGAATCCCCGGCCGTGGCCGAGCAGCGTGGTGATATCGCGAAACTGGATACCCGTCTTGGGAAAGTCGGGAATCGTCCTGACCAGCGCCTTGAGCTCCTCGGGCGTCATCGTCACTCCCCCTTCCGAATCGAAACGCCCCTTGCATCGCGGGGGATGCAAGGGGCGCGTATCATCTAATCACGAGACCGGTTCAGTCTTTCTTGCGTTTCGCCGCAGCCCAGATCTGCTTCTTGGACAGATAGGCAAGGACAGTCGCGAACAGCACGAATATCAGGACCGGCCAGCCCGTCTGCTTGCGCTCGATCATGGTCGGTTCGGCAGTCCAGGCCAGGAAGGCAGCTACGTCGATCGACATCTGTTCGATCGTGGCTTCGGTCCCGTCGTCATAGGTAACCTGACCGTCGATCGAAATCGGGGGGGCCATGGCGAGGTTGAGGTTGGGGAAATACGGGTTGTGATAAAGGCCCGGTCCCGGTGCTGCTTCCGGATGCTCTGCGAGCAATTCGGCCGACGGCTCCTGGTAACCTGCCAGCAGCGAGGCGACGTAGTTCACGCCATCGCCGCGCGCCTTGGTCATCAGAGAAAGATCCGGCGGAATGGCGTTGTTGTTCGCCGCTGCGGCCGCGACATTGTTGGGATAGGGCGACGGGAAGTAATCGGTCGGGAGGCCCGGGCGCGTTGTCGCTTCGCCCGTGTTCGGATCGATACCCGGAACCTGCTTCGACGCGGCGAAGGCTTTCACCTGGCCTTCGTCATAGCCGATCTGCTCGAGATTTCGGAACGCGACGTATTTCAGGCTGTGGCAGGCCGCGCAGACTTCGTCGTAGACCTTGAAGCCGCGCTGCAGCTGCTGGATGTCCCACTTGCCGAACGGGCCTTCGAAGGAAAACTCGAAGTCACGCGGCTTTTCGTAGGGCAGATGCCCGGCCGGTTCCTCGGTCGCGGCGGCATAGGCGCCGATGACAAAGGAATAGAGCGCGATAAGGGCGAAGCCGAGGCCGATCAGGATGGCGACAAGGCGAACGCTGAGAAGTTTGGTCATTTTCTGTCTCGTTCTCGCTTAGACGGCCGGCTTTACGTTTTCGCCGAGCACCGCCTGCTTGTCTTCGCCAAGCACGGCTTCGGTAATCGAATAGGGTAGCGGTTCGGGCTTCTCCACCTGGCCGACGATCGGCAGGATCACCAGGAAGTGAAGGAAGTAGTAGGCCGTCGCGATCTGGCTGAGCATCACATAGGGCTCTTCCGCCGGCGCGCCGCCGCAGATGAACAGAACGATCATCGCCGGGATCAGGCCGAACCAGAAGAACTTGCGGAACAGCGGGCGGTAATGGCCGCTGCGCACGGGCGACTTGTCGAGCCAGGGCAGGAAGAACCAGATCAGGATGGAGCCGAACATCGCGATCACGCCGAGCAGCTTGGCAGGGATGAACAGGAAGTCGACGGTAAAGGCGCGCAGGATCGCGTAGAACGGCCAGAAATACCATTCCGGAACGATGTGCGCCGGGGTCGAAAGCGGGTTCGCTTCGATATAATTGTCCGGGTGCCCCAGCGCGTTGGGCAGGAAGAACACCATGGCGAAGAAGAACAGCAGCGCGATGCCGAGGCCGAAGCCGTCCTTCGCCGTGTAATAGGGGTGGAAGGGCAGCGTATCGCTTTCCTGCTTCACTTCGACACCGGTCGGGTTCGAGGACCCCGGAATGTGCAGCGCCCAGATGTGCAGGATCACGACGCCCGCAATCACGAAGGGCAGCAGGAAGTGCAGGCTGAAGAAGCGGTTCAGCGCAGCGTTGTCGGGAGCGAAGCCGCCGAGCAGCCAGATCTGGATCGGCTCACCCACGAGCGGAATCGCACCGAACAGGCCGGTGATGACCTTGGCACCCCAGAAGCTCATCTGCCCCCAGGGCAGGACGTAACCCATGAAGGCGGTGGCCATCATGAGCAGGAAGATAACGACGCCCAATAGCCAGATCATCTCGCGCGGGGCCTTGTACGAGCTGTAGAAGAGGCCGCGGAAGATGTGCAGATAGACGACGATGAAGAAGAAGCTCGCGCCGTTGGCGTGAGCGTAGCGCATCAGCCAGCCCCAGTTTACGTTGCGCATGATGTGCTCGGTCGTAGCGAACGCGACCTGGGCGTTGGCCGCGTAATGCATCGCCAGCACGACGCCGGTAATGATCTGCAACACCAGGAAGAATCCGGCGAGAACGCCGAAATTCCAGAAGTAGGACAGGTTGCGCGGCACCGGATAGCCGGCACCGATGGCGTTGTAGACGAGGCGCGGCAGCGGCAGTTTCTCGTCGAGGAACTTCATGACCGGAGTGGTCGGGGTGTATTCCTTGGCCCAGGGAAAGCTCATCGTATCGTCTCTTCTCTCTAAGCTCAGCCGACGCGGATGACGGTGTCCGAGGTGAACTCGTATTCCGGCACTTCGAGATTGGTCGGCGCCGGGCCCTTGATGATGCGTCCGGCGGTGTCGTAATGCGAGCCGTGGCAGGGGCAGAAATAGCCGCCGAATTCGCCCTTTACCTCGCCTTCGGCAGCGCCCAGCGGCACGCAACCGAGATGGGTGCAGACGCCCATGGTAACGAGCATGTCCTCGCGGCCTTCCTTGGTTCGGTCGGCGAGCGTTTCGGGATCGCGCAGCGTGCTGACCGGGCGTGCATTGGCGGCAGCGATCTCTTCGGCCGTCAGGCGGCGGATGAACAGCGGCTGCTTGCGGAACACGGCCTTGATCGCCTGTCCGGGCTCGACCGCCGAGACGTCGACTTCGGTCGTGCTGGCGGCAAGCACGTCTGCCGATGGAGCCATCTGGCTGACCAGCGGATAGAGAACCGCGAGGCCGCCGATACCGGCGGCGCTGACTGCAGCGATGTCGAGGAAGTCGCGGCGGCGGATACCGTCGTCGGTCTCGCCTGCCGTTTCGGGTGTTGCGGTTGCAGCGGTCTCTGCCATCAGCGCTTTGCCTTGCCTGCCTTGTACCTGCGCCTCAACCCGCAAGGGCATATCGGCACGATGAGCCAAATCATGGCCGGACATTCTGGAAAGCCGATGCGCGCGTTCGACGAAAGCTGCACGAAAGCCCCCGGTGTGCCCGGTTTGGAGGCGCCTCTAGCGGCTATGCGACAGGTTGCCAACCGCCATTTTGGCAAGCCTTGTGCACTCCGATGCAATCAGCACGCGGTCGAGGCGCCCGGATCAGGCCGCAAGTCCGATCAGGCTCGACTGACGTCCCGTCGTATTCTCACCGCGATGGGTCGCCCGCCGATAGGAGAAGAAGCGGTCGGGCCGCGTATATGTATCTTCTTCAAGATCCTGGACCTGCTCGACCCCTGCGTCGCGCAGGCGTTGCGCAACATAGGCTGGCAGGTCGAACTGGTAATGACCTTCGCGCCCGGGCGCGAAGAAATGCGCGTCCTCGACGTCGAACTGCTTGCGAAAGAGCTCATCGACCTCGTAGCTCGCCTGCGCGATCGTCGGCCCGATCGCTGCGCGGATACGCTCGGGCCGTGCACCGAGCGAAATCATCGCCGCGACCGTATTCTCGAGTATGCCGGCATGCGCTCCACGCCACCCTGCATGCGCTGAACCGATCACCGCAGCGATCGGATCGGCAAGCAGGACCGGAGCGCAATCGGCGGTGACTATCGTCAGCACAACGCCGCGCCGGTCGGTGACCAGAGCATCGCCCTCGGGCGGGTCCTGCCATGGCCCCGTCGCGATGAGCGCTTTGTTCGAATGCACCTGTTTCAACCGCACGCGGGGCGCGCCGGGCAGGATATCCCCGCCCTCGCGCCCCGCCGCGGTCGAGAAACCATGCGGCACGCCATCCAGCACGTCCGCCTGAAGGGAAGCCTCCATCGCGACCTTACCCGAGCGAGCGCGTGACCTGTTCGAAGGTATCGCGCGAGAGTTTGGGGGCCTGGGCAATGCGTTCGAGCGCTTCGCGCATCAGCTTGGCGCGCCCTTCCTCGATCCGCCGCCAGCGACCCAGTGGCGGAACGAAGCGCGCGGCGGTTTGGGCATTGATCGGATCGAGCTCGAGGATCAGATCGGCAATCATCCGGTAGCCCTCGCCATCGGCCGCATGGAACGCGGCCGGATTGGCCGCAAAGGCCATGTAGAGCGAGCGCACGCGGTTGGGGTTTTTGAGCGTGAAATCGGGATGGTCGCGCAGCGCCTTCACATGCTCGATCGCCTGTGGATGGAGCGAGCTGGCCTGCAGCGCGAACCACTTGTCGATCACCAGAGCATTGCCCTGATAGCGATTGTAGAAATCGATCAGCTTGCCGGTGCGCTCGGCGCTGTCGAGGCCCGCGAGCACCATCAGCGCGCCCTGCCGGTCGGTCATATTGTCCGCGCGTTCATACTGGTGCGCGGCAAGCTCGGCCGCCTTGGCCGGATCGCCGGCGGCGGCGTAGGCGAGCACCAGCGTCTTGACCTTGCGGGCACCCTTCGCCTCGGCATCGAGAGAGAAGGGCACCTTCTCCGCCCGGTCGTATAGCGCGTGAAACTGTTCCGAGAGGCGCTTGCCCAGATCGGCCTTCAACGCCTCGCGTTCCGCATGGATCAGGCCCGGATCGGCAACCAGCATCCGCTCTGCGATATAGGTCTGGCCCGGCATGGCCATGAGTTCGCCGCGCATCAGATCGTCGAGCTGGTCGTCCTCGATCACGGATTGCATCGCCTGCGCGATATCGGAACGCGCGGCCTGGCGATCATTGTCGCCGAGATCGCCCGAGACGGCGGCCACCAGATGCCCGGTCATCAGCTCCTGCATGGCCTCGTAGCGGGCGAAGGGATCGTCGTCCTTCGCCGCGAGGAACACGAGCTCCTCGCGCGAGACCTCGCGATCGATCGAGACCGGCGCGGAGAAGGTTCGATTGATCGAAAGGGCAGGCTTGTCGGCAAAGCCATCGAAAGTGAATTCGGCGGTGTCCTTGTCCAATACGACCAATCGTTCGCCGGAGTGCGTGCCGCTTTTGCGGTCGATCAGCGCGAGCTTGAGCGGGATCGGCATGGGCGCCTTGTCCGGCTGGCCGGGTGTAGGGGGGACGGTCTGCGTAAGTGCGAGCCTGGCGGTGTCGCCTTCGTGATCGAGTTCCACGGCCACCTTCGGCGTTCCGGCCTGCGAATACCAGCGCCGGAATTGGGCAAGGTCGAGGCCCGCACCGTCTTCGATCGCCTTGACGAAATCCTCGCAGGTCGCCGCCTCGCCGTCATGGCGTTCGAAATAGAGATCGGTGCCCTTCCGGAAGGCCTCCTCACCCGCCATGGTGCGCATCATGCGGATCACTTCGGCGCCCTTGTTGTAGACGGTCGCAGTATAGAAATTGCTGATCTCGCGATAGGAATCGGGGCGGATCGGATGCGCCAGCGGACCCGAATCCTCGGGGAACTGAATACCGCGAAGCACGCGCACGTCCTCGATCCGCTTGACCGGCTCGCTGCCCATGTCGGCGCTGAACAGCTGGTCGCGCAGCACGGTGAAGCCTTCCTTGAGGCTCAGCTGGAACCAGTCGCGGCAGGTGATGCGATTGCCCGACCAGTTGTGGAAATACTCGTGCCCGATAACGCCTTCCACACCGTCGTAATCGCCATCGGTGGCGGTTTCGGGGTCGGCGAGCACATACTTCGTGTTGAAGACGTTGAGTCCCTTGTTCTCCATCGCGCCCATGTTGAAATCGCTGACGGCGACGATGTTGAACAGGTCGAGATCGTATTCGCGGCCGAAAACCTCCTCGTCCCACTTCATCGAGCGTTTGAGGCTTTCCATGGCGTGTTCGGTGCGGTCGAGGTCGCCCTCGCGCACCCAGACGTTGAGTTCGACCTCGCGCCCGCCCATGGTGGTAAAGCTGTCGCTGCGTGCGACCAGGTCGCCCGCCACCAGCGCGAAGAGGTAAGACGGCTTGGGCCAGGGATCGTGCCATTCGGCCCAATGCGTATCGCCGTCCCCGCCCTCGCCGGTCTTGTTACCATTGCACAGCAGCACCGGAAACTGCGCCCTGGGACCGCTCATCCGCACGGTATAGGTGCTCAGCACATCCGGCCGGTCGGGGAAGAAGGTGATCCGGCGGAAGCCCTCGGCCTCGCACTGCGTGCACAGCATGCCGCCCGACGCATAGAGGCCCATGAGCTGCGAGTTGGCGCTCGGGTCGATTTCGGTCTCGATGCCGATCTCGTGCGCCTCGCCCGGCAGTGTCAGCACCAGATCGTCACCGTCCATGACCCAGCTCTGCGACGGCTCGCCATCGACCGTGACCACGATCGCCGCGATCCCGTCACCGTTGAGACGGATCGTCGGCGAGGGCTCGGCCTTGGCATTGCGCGCAACCGTCAGTGTCGAGCGCACGCGCGTGCAATCGATCCCGAGTTCGAAGTCGAGCCTTGTTTCCGACACGATCCAGGGAAAGGGCTTATAATCCTCGCGCCTGATTTCGGGCGGATCCTTGGGCTGCATTGCTGCATCGGCCATTTCCGGGTTGCCGTCGGGATTGGAAGGCGTGCGCGCGATATCCATGGTTTTCCTGTCAATTGCGGGATCACCGGCTAATACGCTCCGATGGCCCGATTGTTCATCTTCGGTCTCGGCTACACGGCGGGGCGTTTTGCGCAAGAGATGCGTGATCGCGGCTGGCATGTGGATGCGACTGGTAGCGCGGGCAATCTCGACTTTTCCGACGCGGGCGCGGTGGGCGCAGCACTGGTCGACGCGAGCCACGTGCTAAGCTCGGTCCCGCCATCGGACGGCAGCGATGCGGTATTGGATGAATACGGCGACGCGCTTGGCCACAAATGGCTCGGCTACCTCTCTTCCACCGGTGTCTATGGCGACGCGCAAGGCGCGTGGGTCGACGAATCATCGCCCATTGGAGGCGGCAGGCGCACGGCCCGAGCGCAGTGCGATGCGCGCTGGCTCGACGTGGGCGCGCGCGTGTTCCGCCTGCCCGGCATATACGGCCCGGGTCGCAGCGCGCTGGAGCGGGTCGAGGCGGACAAGGCGCACCGGATCGATCTGCCGGGGCAGGTCTTCAGCCGCGTGCATGTCGATGATATCGTCGCGGGCGTCGTGGCAGCGATCGAGACCGATGCGCCGCAGGGGCCCTACAATCTATCCGACGATCTCCCGACCAGCCAGAACGCCGTGATCGAGGAGGCCTGCCGCCTGCTCGGCATCGCGCCGCCGCCGCTGCAGTCCATCGAGGAAGCCAACCTTTCGCCGATGGCGCGCGGTTTCTATGCGGAGAACCGCCGCGTCGCGAACGGCAAGGCAAAGCGCGTCCTCGGCTGGGCGCCGAGCTTTCCCACATATCGCGAAGGGCTCGCCGCGCTTAAGGCTCGGGCGTAGCGCGCCGTGGCGGGGCACTTGCGCGGCCGCGCATGGCAACGACCATGCCGACCAGCGTGATGACCGCACCCGAAGCGGGCAGCGGCCCCCATTCGAAGCCTTCGAACAGGGTCGAGAGCACCATTGCCACGATCGGCACGATGACCGAGCTATAGGCTGCCTGCCCCGCCCCCACCTTGCGTACGAGGCCGTAATAGAGCGGAAAGGTGATGACCGAACCGGCGAGCCCCAGATAGAGGATACCAAGCGTATAGGATGGCCGGGGATCGAATTGCGGGGGTCCGTCTATCGCCAGGGCATAGCCGGTATTGATCGCCACACCCACGGTCATCGACCAGGCCAGCAGCGCCAGGAAAGGCTGCTTCTTCGCGCCGTCCATCGCCTGCGTGATATTGGCCGCGCTGGCCGACAGTATGCCGCCGACGGTCAGCGCCGCACCGAGCAGGACGTCCTCTAAAGTCGCGGGCGAGGAACGCCATTCATGCGCGAAAAGCAAAGCGACGCCGAGCGCCGCGATCGCAGAGCCGAGCACGAAGGCGCCGGTGATCGGCTGGCCAAGGAAAATCCGCCCAAAGATTGCATTGGGCACGACGAGCAGTGCGAACATCACCGCGACCAGACCCGAGGTAATGTAACCTTCGGCATTGTAGACGAAGCCGAAATTGAGCGTGAATTGGAACAGGCCGAGCAGCACCGCCCAGCGCAATCCGCCCCGCCCCAGATGCAGCGGCTCCCGGCGCAGCACGGCGAGCGCGAACATGCCAAGCGCGGCGACCATGAAGCGATAGGAAATCGACCAGCTTGCCGGGACGCTGGCGATCTGGTCCCGGATCACCAGCCAGGTCCCGCCCCAGATCAGGCTGACAAGCAGAAAGGCGGCGAAATTGCGCGGTGTGAACAGACTTTCCGCCTCGGCCGGCACCTTCATAAGTCGGCAATCGCCTTCGCAAGGGCTGCCGCATCCTCGTCACGCGTGTTCCACGCAGTGACGAAACGTGCGGCATCCTCGCCCCAGTCATAGAAGCCGAAGCCCTGGGACCGCAGCGTCTCGCGCTCCGAATTGGTGCAGTGCACGAACAATTCGTTGGCCTCGACCGGATGCATCAACCGTCCATTGCACGCCCCGGCGATTTGCTGCGCGGCGGCATTGGCGTGGCGGGCATTCTCGAGCCAGACATCGCCATCGAGCATCGCATGAAGCTGCGCGGCTAGAAAGCGACCCTTCGACTGGAGGTGCCCCGCCCGCTTGCGCCGGTAGCGCGCGACATCGGCCAGCTGCTCGTCGAACAACACGATCGCCTCGGCACTCATCGCGCCGTTCTTGATGAAGCCGAAGCTGAGCGCATCGACCGGTCCGGCCACCTCCGCCGGCGCACAGTCCAGAAACGCGGCCGCATTGGCGAACCGCGCGCCGTCCATGTGCAGGCCGAGCCCGCGCTCACGCGCCAGCTGGGCAATCACCGCCACTTCCGCAGGCCGGTAGCTGCGACCATATTCGCTCGCCTGCGTGATCGAGATTGCGTGCGGCTGGACCTGGTGAACGTCATCGCGGATCGGGTCGATCGCTGCGCGGATCGTCTCGGGCGCCAGCTTGGCACCCTCGCCCTTGGCCAGGATCAGCTTGGCGCCATGCAGGTAGAACCCCGGCGCGCCGCACTCGTCCATTTCGATATGCGCCTCTTCATGGCACACCACCGCACCATGCGGTTGGACCATGGTGGCCAGCGCAAGGCAGTTCGCCGCCGTGCCGGTTGCCGCCCACAGCACCGCGCAAGGTTTGTCGAAAACCTGCGAAAACCGTTCGTCGAGCGCGGCGCTGAGGGCATCCCCATCATAAGGCGAATCGGGCGAATCTGCTGCTTTCAGCGCATCCCATACGGCCGGGTGCACGGCGGCGGCATTGTCGGAAAGGAACTGCATCGGAACGCCCTTAACCGCCGGAGCATTGCTTGCACAGGAAGGAAAGCTGCAGCCGATGAAACCGGACCAGATCGAAATCGAACGCCGCAACCAGGGCGACCATGGCGCCTATCTCGCCAGGGACGGCGATGGCACAGAATTAGGCAAGCTGACCTGGACACTGCGCGATGGCGCGCGCGATGCCGAGCATACGATCGTACCGCCGCAAATGCGCGGTCGCGGAATCGCCGCGCGTCTCGTCGACGCTCTGATAGAGGATGCGCGCAGCGACGGGTTCACCATCATCCCGAGTTGTTCCTACGTGGCAGCGCAGTTCGATCGCCACCCCGATTGGGCGGATTTGCGCGGCTAGGCCACGCTTCCGGCGTCGTCGACGACAGCGGAAAAATCCTGCTCGGCCATGCTGGTGAGCACCGCATCGCGAATCCGCCGGGCCTCGGCCAGCGGAAGGCCGCGGATGCGCAAGCGCCCTCCGGCCAGCCCAAACCGGAGATCGGCATAGCCGCGCAGTCGCGCGAGCGGATTGCGGACGATTTCGACCGACTGCAGCTTGTGGCGCGAGGCGATCGAGAGGTCCGGCGCAAACCAACCCCGCCGCGTGTAAAGCTGCCGCTCGCCGAGCGCATGCCAGCCCCAGCGCCAGGCCAGAAACTCGTGCGACCCCATCCAGGTGCCGCCGATCAGCACCGGCAACAGCGCCAGAAATCCGCGGCCAAAGGCAAGGGCCACCGCCGAAATCGCGAGCATGAAGACAAATCCGATCAGGAAGTCGTCGATCCGGTAGGCGGGCATGGCGCGGCGCCATTCGACAGTGTCTTCGGGGAGCGCAAAGCCGGTTTCGGCGACAACCGGTGCAATCTCCTCCATCTGCGCGAACGGCACCGCTTCGTGGTTGGCCGATCCGCTGTCGCCGGCAAGGCTCACCACCTTGAGCGCATGCCAGCCGAACAGGCGCCGGACGAGGCCGGTCCTGACGCGCAGAGCCTGAACCCGATGCACCGGCATGACGAGATCGGTCCGCGTGATCATCCCGCGCCTTCGCCGCAGCCCCTTGTCGGTCCGCTCGAGCCGGAAATTCCATTCGCGCAACGCGGTGCGCACGATGCCGGTGACAACGCCGACCAGCAGGAGCGAGCCGAGGGCGAATACGCCGCCGATAATCTGCGCGAGGAAGCCCATGCCCGCCAGCCATTGCTCCGGACCCGCCAGCTGCTCGCGCCACGCGTTCCAGTCCCACAGCTCGAAGGGCAGGAGGAAATCGAACTGGCTGACGAAGCCGGCCACGACCGCCACGACCGCGAGCGAGAATTCGAACAGGCCGAAGGTGACGACGCGCCGTGGCGACATGGCAAAGAGCAGCCGGCTGCTGTCCGTCGGTACGGGCGTGTCCGGATCCGACGGCTGCAGCGTGGTCCCCTCGCGCCTGCTGCGGACCAGCTCGCGCAGGCGTTCGCCTTCGCTTTCGGGCAGATAGGCCAGCGTCAAGTCGTCGTCGCCTCCTGCGCCGGTTTCGAACTTGACCTCGACCAGGCCGAACAGGCGCGGCACCACCTTCTGTTCGAGGCTGACGTCCTGAATGCGCTCATAGGGAACCGAGCGGGCGGCGCGCGACAGCACACCGCTCTCGACCCGGATATCGGCTTCGCCCACCGCATAGGTCAGGCGGCTCCAGCGCAGATAGGCGAAGAGGATATTCGCCCCCACCACGGCGAGGACCAGCGGCAGGAAGAACACGATCAAATCGGCCAGATTGCCATCGTCGAGTATGGCGTATCCGCCGACCAGAATGGGCAGGACAAGCTGCGAAAGAAGCGAAACGGCACGCACCGCGAAGGTGCGTGGATCGGTACGGCGCGGCGTGTGGTCGGCGCTCTCGCTCACCGCGTATCGCGCCTGATCGCGGCGCGGATATCCTCGCGCATGGCGGTCGCGTCTTCATGCCTCAGCCCCGGCAAGGACACCGAGGCATTGTGCGTTCCTGCGGTATGCACGGTCAGGGTGGACAGTCCGAAGACCCGCTCGAGCGGCCCCTGGCCGACGTCGATATGCTGGACCCGGCCGAAGGGGACGACCGTATCGGCGCGGAAGAAAATTCCGCGTACGACCCGCAGCCGTTCCTCCGCCAGCGAAAAGCCGGTCGCATGGTACCGCCGCAGCGGCACACGGATCAGCGCATACGTGGTCAGCAGCAGCGCGGGAATCCACACCGCGCCGGTCCATCCCGGTATCGCCACCTCGGCAATCGTGGCCGCCGCGAGCAGGACGAGCGCGGCAATCGCCAACTGCAGGCGCAGCATCGATTTGTATGCGGGGTCGAGCGGATTGAGGTCTTCGGCATCGTCCATAGCGTCGTAGCTAGGCAATACAGCCCGGTGATTCAATCTGGTATCGCGCCCTTCCTGCGCTATGCCGGAAGCCGAGAAAGGGGAGAGCGATGGATATTTCGAAACTGATGTTTCGCGACGGGCTGATGGAAGGCGAGCGGATCCTGGTTACCGGCGGGGGCACGGGCCTGGGACGCGAGATGGCCGAAGCCTTCCTCAAACTTGGCGCCGAAGTGCATATCTGCGGGAGGCGGCAGGGCAAGCTCGACCAAGCCGCCGGGGAACTGGCCGACCGCCACGGCGGCACGATCGTGGGCCATGCCTGCGACATTCGCGATCCCGAAGCGATTCACGAAATGGTCGACGCGATCTGGAGGCACGGCCCGCTGACCGGCGTGGTCAACAATGCCGCAGGCAATTTCATCAGCCGCACCGAGGATCTGTCGGTCAATGGCTTCAATGCAATCAGCGACATCGTCTTTCGCGGCAGCTTTTACGTCACGCTCGATGTCGGAAAGCGGCTGATCGAGGAAGGCCGCAAGGCCAGTTTCCTTTCGATCCTCACCACCTGGATATGGAACGGCGGGCCTTTCGTGGTGCCCAGCGCGATGAGCAAGGCGGGCCTCAACGCGATGACGCAGAGCCTGGCGGTCGAATGGGGACGCTACGGCCTGCGCTTCAATGCCATCGCCCCGGGCCTGTTCCCCACCGACGGCATGAGCGCGCGCCTGTCGCCGGGAGGGCGCGGTGGCAATTCGCACGACGAGATGAATCCGATGGGCCGCCATGGTGAGATGCACGAACTGGCCAATCTCGCGGTGTTCCTGATGGGGCCGGGCGCGGATTGGGTGAACGGCCAGACGATCGCCATCGACGGCGGCGGCTTCCAGGCGCATGGCGGCAACTTCTACGCCGCGCTCAAGGACATGGGCGACGAGCAATGGGAAGCGATGCGCGCGATGATCAAGGGCACGAATGCCAAGGATAGGGCGGAGCGTTCGACCTAGGTCCCGGAGCGCATTCGTTTTTTGTTTGGCCTCAGGCGCCGGCGGCCGCGTCCGCGGCCTTAGGCTATCCTCGCTCATGCGACCTGGCGGTCGCGTCGCTGCGGGCGCGCAGTCGCGCTTGCCTCGCCTATCGGCTCGGGAATCATCGCCAAACGCAAGTGACCGCAAGAGCACCGTCTGCGACCAGCAGGCGGCAAGGCCAAGCGGCCGCCCCGCAGCGGGTGCAGCTTGCTGCACGCATAGCGAGGACGCGCCGACGGATGTCGGTGCGAAAAACAAGGAATCCATTTTTCTTCGAAAAATGGTGCTGCTGGGGAGGATTGAACTCCCGGCCTCACCCTTACCAAGGGTGCGCTCTACCACTGAGCTACAGCAGCACATGTCGCCGCGAGAAGGCTCGCGGGGTGGAGGCGGGCGCTATTGGCAGACATGGAGGATAAGTCAACCTCCGCTTGAGCCGCGCGGCAAAATTGGCGAAAGCTTGCGCCATGGGAAGCGAAAACGACAAAATGAGCCGCGCAGAACGCCTCGCTGCGAAACTTCGCGAGAACCTGCGCCGCCGCAAGGGCCAGGCACGCGAAATCCGCGAATCGGACGAGCAAGGCCTTTCCAAGGACGATGCAGGCGGCTAACGCGCCTTGCTCATTGTTTTTTCGCCAGCGCGAGGACCCGTGCCAGCCCACTCCCCCGCCCGGCCACCCATTCGAGGATAGTGCCGTGGGTGGCCGGGCGGGGGAGTGGGCCGGTGCAGCAAGGGACGGACGGAGGTCCGGACCGCACGCAACGAAAACGGAGTGCCAATGTCGAAACTTATCCTCGTCCGTCACGGCCAGAGCGAGTGGAACCTCGCGAACCGCTTCACCGGCTGGTGGGATGTCGACCTGACCGAGAAAGGCGTGGCCGAAGCGCGCGAGGCCGGCGAGCTGATGAAGGCCAAGGGCGTGCTGCCCACCGTGTCCTTCACCAGCGTCCAAAAGCGCGCGATCAAGACGCTCAACATCGCTCTCGAGGCCTGCGACCGGTTGTGGATACCGGTCACGCGCGACTGGCGCCTCAACGAGCGCCACTATGGCGGGCTGACCGGTCTCAACAAGCAGGAAACCCGCGACAGGCACGGCGACGAGCAGGTGCATATCTGGCGCCGCAGCTTCGACGTGCCGCCACCCGAGCTCGAACCGGGCAGTGAGTTCGACCTGTCCAGCGACCCGCGCTATGCCGGGGTCGACGTGCCGCGCACCGAAAGCCTCAAGCTCACGATCGAGCGCGTGCTGCCCTATTGGGAGGAAGCGATCCTCCCGCAGATGGGCAAGGGCGAAACGGTGATCATTTCCGCCCACGGCAATTCTCTGCGCGCGCTGGTCAAGCACCTCTCGAACATTTCGGACGACGAGATCACCGGCCTCGAAATCCCGACCGGCGAGCCCATCATCTACGAGTTCGACGGCACGCAGGTGTCGGGCGAGCGTTACTATCTGAAGGAAGCCTGAGATGAGCGCCAAGGTCGCCATCGTCATGGGCAGCCAGTCCGACTGGGAGACCATGAGCTGCGCCGCGGAGGTCCTCGACGAGCTCGACGTCGACACCGATGTGCGCATCGTTTCCGCGCATCGCACGCCCGACCGCATGTACGATTTCGCCAAGGGCGCGGCGGACGCAGGCCTCGAGGTCATCATCGCGGGCGCGGGCGGTGCAGCGCACCTTCCGGGTATGATCGCGGCGCTCACCCACCTGCCCGTGCTCGGCGTCCCCGTGCAGTCCAGGGCGCTCTCGGGCCAGGACAGCCTGCTTTCCATCGTCCAGATGCCGGCGGGCGTGCCGGTGGGAACGCTCGCCATCGGCAAGGCTGGCGCGACCAATGCCGGCCTGCTCGCCGCAGCAATCCTGGCCAATAACGACACCGGCCTTTCGCAGCGCCTCCAGGACTGGCGCGCAAAGCGGAGCGCGGCGGTAACCGAACGTCCCGTCGACTGATGCTGAAGCGCGGGGGCACGATCGGGATCCTCGGCGGCGGCCAGCTCGGCCGGATGATGGCGATGAGCGCCGCGCAACTCGGCTATCGCTGCATCGCCTATGCGCCCGAAGGCGACAATGTCGTCAGCGGGGTCTGCGAAGATCTCTTCGTCAACAAATGGGACGATAAGGCCGCCCTCGCCGCCTTTGCCGCCAGGTGCGACGTCGTAACATGGGAGTTCGAGAACGTCCCCGTCGCTACTACAAGGGCCATGCCCGAGGGTCGCATCTTCCCCCACCCGCGCGCGCTCGAAACCGCGCAGGACCGGTTGAACGAAAAGCGTTTCGTCGAAGATCTCGGCGGCAGGCCGGCGGCCTATATGCGAGTCGATTCGCGCGCCGACCTCGAAGCTGCCGCAGACCGGCTGGGTGCGCCCGGCATCCTCAAGACCCGGCGCGACGGCTATGACGGCAAGGGTCAGTGGCGGATCGGTTCTGACCGCGATGCCCAGGGACTGCGTTTGCCCGACGTGCCGCTGATCTACGAGGGTTTCGTCGAATTCGAGGCCGAGTTTTCGGTCATTCTCGTGCGCGGCAGGGACGGGGAAATCCGTTTCTGGGATTCCGCCCGCAACACGCATGAAGATGGCATCCTCACCGCTTCCACCCTGCCTTCCGGCGACTTGATCGAGGCGCAAGTCGGCGAGGCACGCGAACTGGCGCGGCAGGTTGCCGATGCGCTCGAATATGTCGGCGTGCTGACGCTCGAATTCTTCGCCACGCGCGAAGGGCCGATCTTCAACGAGATGGCACCGCGCGTGCACAATTCGGGGCACTGGACCATCGAGGGTGCCACCACCAGTCAGTTCGAAAACCATATCCGCGCCGTTGCGGGCCTGCCGCTGGGTGAGACGGCAACGCTCGCGAGAACGGTGACCATGACCAACATCATCGGGGCCGGGATCAAGGCCTCGCAGGATCACCTGAAGACGCCCGACACGCATCTGCACGATTATGGCAAGGCCAGAGTGCGTGAAGGGCGCAAGATGGGCCATGTGACCCAGCTCGAACGATGAGCCTGTTGCTGATCTATGCGCGTGCGGCGAATGGCTGCATCGGCAAGGACGGTGCGCTGCCCTGGCATCTGCCCGCCGATCTCAAGCGATTCAAGGCACTGACCATGGGCCGGGAGAATCAAGGTCTCCCGATGATCATGGGCCGCAAGACCTTCGAGAGCCTGCCGGGCCTGCTACCGGGCCGCCGCCACATCGTGCTCACCCGCCGCGAGCGGTGGGATTCGACCGGCGCCGAAGTCGTGCGCTCGGTCGACGAAGCGCTCGCGGCGGCGGGCGAAGGCGACGTGGCGGTCATCGGCGGCGCGGCAATCTATGACGTGTTCATGGAGCATGCCGATCGCATCGAACTGACCGAGATCCACGCGGAGTTCGAAGGCGATACTTTCATGAAGCCGCTGGGGCCCGAATGGGAAGTGGTCGGGCGCGAGGATTTCGACAGCAAGGGCGAGCGGCCCGCCTACAGCTTCGTGACCCTGGAGCGGGCCGAATGAAGCGCAAGCTCCTCTACGGCCTATTGGGGCTTACCCTCCTGACGCTCGCCGGGTTTTTCATCCTCGCGCCGGGCATGGCCGAACGCGACATGAATCGGATCGACGGCAAGCCGCTGATCGAGGTTTCCGACGAGGCGAAGGCGCTGCATGCGACGCTCGATATCGTGGACCTGCATTCCGATACGCTGCTGTGGAAGCGCGACGTGCTCGAACCCGCCGACCGAGGCCACGTCGACCTGCCGCGCCTCCGGCAGGGCAATGTCGCGCTGCAGGTCTTCTCCAGCGTGACCAAGACCCCGCGTGGCCAGAATTACGATTCGAACGGGGCCGACAGTGACAACATCACCCTGCTCGCGATCGGCCAGCTGCAGCCGGTACGGACCTGGAACAGCCTGCTCGAGCGCTCGCTGTGGCATGCGACCAAGCTGAAGCGCGCCGCAGACGATTCCGGCGGCATGCTGACGCGTGTGACCGATCCCGCTTCCCTCGACGCGGTGCTCGATGCACGGCGCGAGGAAGATCAGCCGACCGGCGCCCTCTTCAGCGCCGAAGGCCTCCATAGCCTCGAGGGCGATGCCGATAATCTCGACAGGCTCTATGGGGCGGGCATGCGCATGGCGGGTCTCACCCATTTCTTCGACAATGAGCTCGCCGGATCGATGCATGGCATCGAGAAGGGCGGCCTCACGCCGATGGGGCGCGATGTGATCCGCCGGATGGAGAGCATGGGGATGATCGTCGACATCGCCCATTGCAGCCACCAGTGCGTCGCCGAAGTCCTCGCCATGGCGACGCGCCCGGTGGTTTCCAGCCATGGCGGGGTGCAGGCGACCTGCGAGGTCAATCGCAATCTCACCGACGAAGAAATCCGCGGCGTTGCTGCGACCGGCGGGATCATCGGCGTCGGCTATTGGGAAGGCGCGGTGTGCGACACTTCGCCGCACGCCGCCGCCAGGGCGATGAAGCATATTCGCGATCTCGTCGGGATCGAGCATGTCGCGCTGGGCAGCGACTATGACGGCGCGGTTACCGTGCGCTTCGATACGTCGCAGCTGACGCAAGTTACGCAGGCGCTGATGGACGAGGGTTTCTCCGAAGACGAGATACGCGCGGCGATGGGGGGCAATGCCTTGCGCGTGATCGGCGAAGGGCTGGTGCCCCGATGAGGTGGCTCGATCATCGCGAACCGCTACCCGAAAGCTTGCGCGGCGCGGTGATCGCGCTGGGCAATTTCGACGGCTTCCATCTCGGCCACCAGGCTGTGGCGGGCGAGGCGATCCGCTGGGCACGCGAGGAAGGCCGCCCCTCGATCATCGCAACCTTCGACCCGCACCCGGTCCGCCATTTCAAACCCGATGCCCCGCCCTTTCGGCTGACCACGCTCGAACAGCGGCAGGAACATTACATCGCCGCCGGGGCCACGGCGATGCTGGTGTTTCACTTCGACGGCGAGCTTGCCGGGACTACCGCGGAGGATTTCGTGCACGGATTGCTCGGCGACCACCTCGGCGTCGCCGGTGTCGTCACGGGCGAGGATTTCACTTTCGGCAAGGCGCGGGGCGGCAACTTCGAAAAGCTCGTGCAGCTGGGCAGAGATATCGGCATCGAGGCGCGCGCGGTCGCCCCTGTCATGGATGGCGGCGAGCCGATCTCCTCCAGCCGGGTGCGCGATGCGCTGCGCGAGGGCGATCCGCAGGAGGCCGCGCGCCTGCTCACCCGCCCCTTCGCCATCCGCGGCGTGGTCCAGCATGGCGACAAGCGCGGGCGCGAAATCGGCTATCCGACGGCGAACCTGCCGGTCGAGCACTACCTGCGCCCGAAATACGGGGTCTACGCCGTGACCGGGCGCATCCTGTCGACCGGGCAGGAATTGAAGGGCGCGGCCAATATCGGTGTGCGACCGCAATTCGACCCGCCCAAGGAATTGCTCGAACCCTATTTCTTCGATTTCTCGGGCGATCTCTACGGGCAGGAGATCGAAGTCGCCTTCCACCACTTCCTGCGCGGCGAGGCGAAGTTCGATACGCTCGACGCACTGATCGCGCAGATGGAGAAGGATTGCGACGAGGCGAGGCGGCTGCTCTCCTGAGCCGTCACCCCTGCGCAGGCAGGGGTCCAGCTAACGCTACCGACATGCCCGACGCCAGCTCATCGGGGCCCCTGCCTGCGCAGGGGCGACGAAAGTCTTTATTGCGGGACGGGATTGCCCTAACGGCTCGCCTCTATGTCCGAGAAGCGCGATTACAGAGACACGGTCTTCCTGCCCAAGACCGATTTTCCCATGAAGGCCGGCCTCCCCGCAAAGGAGCCGAAGATTGCCGCGCGCTGGGAAGAGGAAGGGCTCTACCGGCAGCTGCGCGAGGCGCGCGCCGGGCGCGAGACTTTCGTGCTGCATGACGGCCCGCCCTACGCCAATGGCGACATGCATATCGGGCACGCGCTCAACCATACGCTCAAGGACATGGTCTGCCGCACGCAGAACCTGATGGGCAAGGACGCGCCCTATGTGCCGGGCTGGGACTGCCACGGCCTGCCGATCGAATGGAAGGTCGAGGAGCAGTACCGCAAGAAGAAGCGCAACAAGAACGAGGTCGAGCCGAAGGAATTCCGCGCCGAATGCCGCGCCTATGCCCAGAAATGGGTCGATGTGCAGAAGGGCCAGCTCAAGCGGCTCGGCATCATGGGCGATTGGGACGATCCCTATCTGACCATGGATTTCGACGCCGAGGCGACCATCGTCGCCGAGCTGATGAAGTTCGCCGAGGCCGGCAATCTCTACCGCGGCTCGAAGCCGGTGATGTGGTCCCCGGTAGAGGAAACCGCGCTGGCCGAGGCCGAGGTCGAGTACGAGGATATCGTCTCGACCCAGATCGACGTGGCTTTCGAGATCACCGAGAGCCCGTTTGCAGAGCTGGTCGGCGCGCACGCGGTGGTCTGGACGACGACACCGTGGACGATCCCGGTGAACCAGGCGATCGCCTATGGACCGGACATCGAGTATGTTTTGGTACACTATGGCGATCGTCGTTACTTGGTTGCCGAGGACCTTTGCTACGCACTGTCTCTTCGGACAGGAGCTAACGAAAATGGGACTGGTGCCGCCCAGAGTGGCGCCGATAACATCAAAATTTACCGGGGCTCCGACCTCGCCGGAACGGTCGCCTGCCACCCGATGCACCATCTCGGCGGGTTCTACGCCAAGCCGCGCCCGTTCCTGCCGGGCGATTTCGTCACCACCGACAGCGGCACCGGGCTCGTCCACATGTCGCCCGACCATGGCGAGGACGATTTCCTGCTGTGCCGCGAGCACGGAATCGAACCGCAATTCGCGGTCATGGCCGACGGGCGCTATCGCGACGACTGGCTGTGGCTCGGCGGCGATGACGAGCGCCGCCGCAGCGTCATCAACAAGCCCTTCAACGCGCCCGACGGCCCGATCTGTTCGGACCTGCGCGAGGCAGGCGCACTGCTGTCGGCAAGCGACGACTATCAGCACTCCTACCCGCATTCGTGGCGCTCGAAGGCCAAGGTCATCTTCCGCTGCACGCCGCAATGGTTCGTGCCGATGGACAAGCCGCTCGATGGGCCGCTCGATCCCTCGAAGACTCCGGTCGTCGAGGACCAAGGCACCGGCCATGCCAAGGGCGTGTCCGGCACGCTGCGCGAAATCGCCACTTCCGAGATCGCACGGGTCGAATTCATTCCCGAAAAGGGCCGCCGCCGCATCGGCTCGATGGTCGAGGGTCGCCCGGACTGGGTGCTGTCACGCCAGCGCGCCTGGGGCGTGCCGATCACGCTGTTCGTCCGCCAGGACGGCTCCTACCTGCAGGATCCCCGGGTCAACACCCGTGTCGTCGATGCCGTGCGCGAGGAAGGCGTCGATGCCTGGGACGAAAGCCGGAAGGCGGAATTCCTCGGGTCCGATTACGATCCGGACGAATTCGAGATGGTCACCGACATCCTCGATGTGTGGTTCGATTCGGGCTGCACGCATGCATTCGTGCTCGAAAGCGGGCGCTGGCCGGCGCTCAAATGGCCCGCCGACCTTTATCTCGAGGGCAGCGACCAGCATCGCGGCTGGTTCCAGTCCTCGCTGCTCGAAAGCTGCACGACGCGCGGCCGCGCTCCCTACGACCAGGTGCTGACCCACGGCTTCACCATGGCCAGCGACGGGCGCAAGATGTCGAAGAGCCTGGGCAACACCATCGATCCGCTCAAGGTGATGGAACAGTATGGCGCGGACATCATCCGCCTGTGGGCGCTGAGCGTGGATTCGACCGAGGATCACCGCATTGGCGAAGAGATTCTCAAGGGTACCGGCGATCAGTATCGCCGCCTGCGCAACACTTTCCGCTACCTGCTGGGCGCGCTCGACGGTTTCGTCGGCGACATGGGCGATATGGGCGAGGTTCCCGAGCTCGAACTCTACGTCCTCGCCCTGCTCGCCGATCTCGACGGCAAGCTGCGCACGGCGGCGGAGAAATACGACTTCAACACCTATACCCGGCTGCTGGTCGATTTCTGCAACGAGGATTTGTCGGCCTTCTACTTCGATATCCGCAAGGACGTGCTCTATTGCGACGGGCCGGACAGCGTGAAGCGCAATGCCTATCGCACCGTGCTCGACCTGCTGTTCCACGCGCTGGTACGCTACGCCGCGCCGGTACTGGTGTTCACTGCCGAGGAAGTGTGGTCGACCCGCTATCCCGATGGGGGCAGCGTCCATCTGCTCGAATGGCCACAGGTTCCCGGGGTCGGCGCAGATGGCGCCAAGTGGGACAAGCTGCGCGCCCTTCGCGAAGATGTGATGGAAGCGATCGAGCCGCTGCGGCGCGACAAGGTGATCCGCTCGGGGCTGGAGGCCGACGTGGTCGTGCCCGCCGCGGCGGTGCCCGAGGGCTTCAGCGATGCCGATCTGGCCGAACTGTTCATCACCGCGTCAGTCACGCGCGGCGATAGCGATACGGTGACGGTCACACGGACAAACGAAAGCAAATGCGGGCGCTGCTGGCGTCTGTTGCCAAGCGTCGACGAAGACGGCGATCTGTGCGATCGCTGCGAACCCGTCGTCGCGCAATGGGATGCCGTCCGATGAGCGCCGTGCTGAAAAACCACCTGATCGGCTGCGTGGTCGCGCTGGCGATCTTTGCCGCCGATCAGTGGAGCAAGAACTACGTTACCAAGGTGCTCGGTATCGACCGGGTCGGCGACGCCATGGAACTTCTGCCGATCTTCGACCTGCGCTTCACGCGCAATTTCGGCGTGTCGCTGGGTATGTTCGAGGCGACCAGCCCCGAAATGCGCTGGGGCCTGGTCCTCGTCACCGCACTGATCGCGCTGGTCGTGACGGTGTGGATGCTGCGCGAAAAACTGCTCGGCGATATCCTGGCCCTGTCGCTGATCCTCGGCGGGGCTCTGGGCAATATCAAGGACCGGTACGCGTTCGGCTATGTCGTCGATTTCGCCGATCTGCATTTCGGGGATTTCCGCCCCTTTCTGATTTTCAATGTCGCCGATGCGGCTATCACCATCGGCGTAGTCATCGTCCTTGCGCGTGCCTTCTTCATGCGCGACAAGGATGAACAAGAGGTCGATGGCCTCATGAACAACAAGGCGGCCGACGCCTCGGAGAGCAAGCAATGACCCAATACGCCCGTATCGCCCTGATCGCCGGCCTCGGCGCCATGACCGCAGCCTGCGGTGGCGGGGGCCTGCTCAACCGCGACCGGCCCGACGAATTCGCCGTCCAGCGCCAGGCTCCCCTGGTGGTGCCGCCCGAATTCAACCTCGTTCCTCCGCAGCCCGGCGCCCCGCGCCCGGCCGAAGGCAGCGCCGCACAGCAGACACTCGAAGCGTTGTTTGGCGGCCCTCAGGCACGCAGCGGCGTGGAGACGAGCCTGCTCGAACGCGCTGGAACAGCCGCGCCCGGTATCCGCAGCGCGGTGGGTGACCCGGATACCGCGACCGTCGCCAAGGGCAGCGTGACCCGCGACATCATTGCCGCGCCCGAAGGCGACGGTGCGAGCGCGAGCGCGGTGATCCCCGGGTAAGGGGTTTTTGGTTAGCTTCAAGCGCCGGCGGCCGCGTCCGCGGCCTTAGGCTTTCCTCGCTCACACGCCCTCCGGGCGCGTCGCTGCGGGCGGCCATGCAGGTGGCCTTTGGCCAGCTGCGTCTTCGACTTCGCTTCCGGCCTTGCCTCGCCTAACGGCTCGGATCCATCGCCAGTTTGCTTACTCATGATGACCCCGTCCGCGACTAGCGGACGGCAAGCGTGACTGCGCGCCCGCAGCGGGTACAGCTTGCTGCACGTCTAGCGAGGACGCACCGACGGAGGTCGGTGCGAAAAACAAAACCCCCCTCTCCTCTAACCCTCCGCCGCTTGAACGGCATCGCTCTCGCGGCTCACCAGCAGCTTGTCGATCCGGCGGCCGTCCATGTCGATCACTTCGAATCGCCAGCCCTGGTCGGTGAAGAAATCGCCTTCGCCCGGCAGGCGCTTGAGCACGTGGAGTGCATAGCCGGCGGCGGTGCCGAATTCGCGGTCTTCGCCATACTCGATCGCCAGCCGGTCGGCGAGGACATCCGCCGACAACGAGCCGGAGACCAGTAGGCTGCCATCCTCGCGCTCGATGATGCCCGGCCCGTCGGTCGCGTCCTGGTCGCTGACGAAATCGCCCACCAGCGCGGTGAGCAGGTCGACCGGGGTGACGATCCCGTCGAGATGGCCGTATTCGTCATGGACCATCGCCATGGCGACTTCGGCCTGTTGCAGCACGCGCAGCGCATCGACCGCGTCGAGCTGGTCGGGCACGACCTCGGTCTTGATCATCAGCGCGGCGAGATCGACGGGTTCCTTGGCGACGAGGCGGGTCAGAATGTCGCGCATCTTGACCACGCCGAGTACCTTGTCGGGCGATCCGTCGGCGACGGGGAGCAGCGAATGCGGGCTCTCATCGAGCACAGCGCGGATCGCATCCTCGTCGGCGCCGATGTCGATCCAGTCGACCTCGGTGCGCGGCGTCATCAGCTCCCGCACGGGGCGCTGGGCGAGGCGGACCACACCCTGCAGCATCTGGTGCTGTTCGTGCTCGATCACCCCGCTGCGCGTCGCCTCGGCGAACAGCATGTGCAGTTCTTCGGCGGTGACCGCGCTCTGGCCCGCCGGGCGCACGCCGAGCAGTCGGATCAGCAGCCCCGAAGAGGCGTCGAGCAGCCACACCAGCGGCGCGGCGATTCGCGCCAGCGTCGCCATCGGGCGCGCCATGTAGATCGCGATCGGGGCGGCGGCGCGCAGCGCCACCTGCTTGGGCACCAGCTCGCCCACTACGAGGCTGAGATAGGTCGTCACAGCGATGACGGTGGCAAAGCCCGCTTCGGCCGCCCAGTTCGCCGGAAAGCCCACCGCCGCCAGCCGCTCGCCCACCGGCCCGCCCAGGCTCGCGCCCGAATAGGCGCCGGCGACGATACCGATCAGCGTGATGCCGATCTGCACGGTCGAAAGGAACTTGCCCGGTTCGGCCGCCAGTTCGAGCGCCACTTGAGCGCCGCGATTGCCCTGTTGCGCGGCCGCCCGCAGCCGCGCGGTCCGCGCGGAAACGATGGCGAGTTCGCTCATGGCGAAAACGCCGTTGAGCACGATGAGTCCCGCAATGATCAGCAGGTCGGTCCAGGGAAAGGGTGTCACGCGCCAACGGCTAGCACAAAAGCCGGGCGCTGCCAGTGCCTCGCGCAACTTATCTGCCACTCGCTCGGAACGGCGATGCGCGTTGGAGGTTGGAGGAATTGTGACGCGGGTGGGCGCGTCCGGCACCACTCGCCCGGCACCTGTCCCGACAAGGGCCGGGGCCACACATGATGGGGAAGTTCAAATGAAGAAGTCGCGCATTCTTACCGCCAGCCTAGCCGCCGTGTCGCTGCTGACCGTTTCGGCCTGCGTCACCGATCCCAATACCGGCGAACGCAAGGTCTCACGCACCGTGCTCGGCGGGGTCGGCGGCGCGGTAGCGGGCGGCCTGCTCGGCGGAGTCATCGGCGGCAAAACAGGCCGCATCATCGGCGCAGCCGCAGGCGGCGTTGCCGGCGGCGTGGTCGGCTACAGGATGGACCAGCAGATCAAGGAGCTCGAGGAGCAGACCGCAGGGTCCGGAGTCGACGTATCGGAAGTGGACGGCGGCGAAGCGATCCTCGTCAACCTGCCCGACGGCGTCACCTTTGCCACCGGCAGCTACACCATAACGCCCGGTTTCCGCGACCTGCTCGATCGCGTGGCCAGCAGCCTGACGCAATATCCCAACAGCCTGGTCGACGTTTACGGCCATACCGACACGGTCGGCTCGGCGCAGTCGAACCAGCGCCTGTCGGAACAGCGCGCGCAGGCAGTTGCGAACTACCTGATCTCGCGCGGCGTAAGCTCCTCGCGCATCCGCTGGATGGGCTTCGGCGAAACACGCCTAAAGGTGCAGACCGGCGACAACGTGAACGAACCGCTCAACCGCCGTGTCGAAATCAAGATCATTCCGTTCGACCAGCAGGACGTGCAGGCCGCCCAGCAGCAGGGCTACTAAGCGTACGACCCTTCGGGAAAATCGCACCGAAACGGGGCCGGCCTTCGGGTCGGCCCCTTTTTGCGTGCGGTAAGCGCGTCCGCGCTTACCTTGCGGCACCGGCCCACGCCCCCACCCGGCCACCCATAAGATACCGTGCTGTGGGTGGCCGGGTGGGGGCGTGGGCCGGTGCAGCCGCAAGCTATCGACGGAGGTCGATAGCGCACCTCATATCAGCCTACCCAATCCGCTTCGCCAACCGCTCGACGGCGGCGCCGTGAATCTCCGGCGCGCTGACCAGCACGCCGAAGGCCCTCGGGTCGCGCTTGTTGTAGTCGAGCTTGTTGCCATAGGCATCGCTCACCGCAGCGCCGGCCTCGCGCGCGATCATTCCGGCGGCGGCGATGTCCCATTCGAAGCCCCAGCGGACTGTGGCGACCAGATCCGCCTCGTCGGCCGCGACCATGGCGATTCGCAGCGCGATCGAATTGGGCTGGTCGACCGTGACGAGATCGGCGTCGGTCCTGGGCAGGGCGTGGGCCGGAACGCGCGATCCGGGAAATTCGCGCCGCGTACTGGCGCTGAGCTTTTTGCCGTTGCGAAAGGCGCCCCGTCCGGCAACCGCTTGCCAGGTCTCCCCGCGCGCGGGCGCGCACAGGGTTCCAATCAGCGGGCGGCCACCGCTGATGAGCGCGACCGACACCGCCCAGCCGGTCCGCCCGCGAATGAAATCGCGCGTCCCGTCGACCGGATCGACCAGCCAGATGAGGTCGTTGCCGAGCCGCGAAGGATCGTCGGCGGTTTCTTCCGAAAGCCATCCGGCCGAAGGCAGCAGTGCGCCCAGCTCGCGCTTGAGGAAAGCATCGACCGCGAGGTCGGCTTCGCATACCGGATCGCCCGGCTTCTTTTCCCACGCAGCCAGCGCGTTGCCCGCCCCCGGCCACAGGTCGTAGGCGATCCTCCCGGCTTCGGAGACGATGGATTCGAGGCGCTGGCTGTCGATCATGTGCGGATCGCAGCGCACTGCACGCGAAAGCGGGCCTTTTCAAGCGCGCCCAGACATGCTTATGGCGCTCGCGACTCCATATCCCCCACGCGCATCACGCGAAGGACGAAGCCTCCCATGAACATTCACGAATATCAGGCCAAGGAACTGCTTGCGAAATACGGCATCGGCATACCCGCCGGACATGCCGCGCTGACCGTCGAGGAAGCGGTCGAAGGTGCCAAGCAGCTGCCCGGACCTCTCTACGTCGTGAAGGCACAGATTCATGCGGGCGGCCGGGGCAAGGGCAAGTTCAAGGAACTCGGCCCCGATGCCAAGGGCGGCGTGCGCCTTTCGAAAAGCATCGAGGAAGTCGAAGCCAATGCCAGGGAAATGCTCGGCAACACTTTGGTGACCGTGCAGACCGGCGATGAGGGCAAGCAGGTCAACCGCCTCTATGTCACCGACGGCGTCGATATCGCCGAGGAATACTATCTCTCGATGCTGGTCGACCGCGCCACCGGCCGCGTCGCCATGATCGTTTCGACCGAAGGCGGCATGGACATCGAGGAAGTCGCGCATTCGACCCCCGAGAAGATCACCACCATCACGATCGACCCGGCGCAAGGCTTCATGCCCCATCACGGCCGCGCGGTGGCTTTCGCGCTCAAGCTGACGGGCGATCTCAACAAGCAGGCGCAGAAGCTCGCCAGGCAGCTCTACATCGCCTTCATGGATCTCGACTGCGAGATGCTCGAAATCAACCCGCTGGTGGAAACCGAAGACGGCAATCTGTTGGTCCTCGACACCAAGATGAGCTTCGACGGCAACGCGCTGTTTCGCCACAAGGACATCGAGGCGCTGCGCGACGAGACCGAGGAAGATCCGGCCGAGGTGGAAGCGAGCGAGTACGATCTCGCCTATATCAAGCTGGACGGTAACATCGGTTGCATGGTCAATGGCGCCGGGCTCGCCATGGCAACGATGGACATCATCAAGCTCAATGGCGCCTTTCCGGCCAACTTTCTCGACGTGGGCGGCGGCGCCACCACCGAGAAGGTGACTGCGGCGTTCAAGATTATCCTCAAGGACCCTGCGGTCGAGGGCATCCTCGTCAACATCTTCGGCGGCATTATGAAGTGCGACGTCATCGCCAATGGTATCGTCCAGGCGGCGAAAGACGTGAACCTCTCGGTTCCGCTGGTTGTGCGTCTCGAAGGCACCAATGTCGAAGAAGGCAAGGCCATCCTCGACAATTCGGGCCTCGCTATCGTCAGCGCCGACGATCTGGGCGATGCCGCACGGAAGATCGTTGCCGAGGTCAAGCAAGCAGCCTGATCGGCCGCCTCCCATTCGTCAGTCCATCCGGTCGAAGCGGAATACAAGCTCGCTGATCTCGTCGCCGTCGCTCTTCATACGTACGGCGGCGAGCAGGCCGTCCTCGCCATCGCAGCGCAGGGTGAGCGAGCGGAAATAGGCCGCGCATTCCTCCACCGCGATGAGGCGGAAGGTCAGCATGTCGTCCTTTTCCTCCCACCCGGTAAGGTCGGCATTGAAGTGCTTCAGGCGCAGCACCAGCGTGCCGCCCTCTTCCATCAGATAGAGATGCTCGGTGAAGCGGATCGTGTCATTGTCGGCCTGCTGGACGAAGGTGCCGACCATCGTACCGCCAGCGGGCGGGAGCCAGCTCTCATAGGCGGGCTGGCCGCCGATGCCCTCGCCCGCCCACTGGCCGACCAGCCAGTCCATCTGCTCCAGCGTGGCCGGGGGCGGCACGTCGTCATCGGGCGCCGTGCGGGTCTCCTGCGCCAGTACGGGAGTGGAAATCAGCACCGAAACGGTAGCGATTAGGGGCCAGACGCGCATGGGACACCTCCTGTCTCGGGAGCGTGAAACTATGCCTCGCGCCAACCATAGTAAAGACTGAGCCATCCGCCGCTTGACCTGCCTCGCGCACCGCGCGAGGGATCGTCCAAGTGTCGCGTTCCGGCCCGCCGCCTTACTTGACGTTTACGTAAACGCAAGCTAGGCGGGCGCCACAGTTCTGAATCGAGAGGAAGGTACTCGCATGAAAATCCTCGTCCCCGTCAAGCGGGTGATCGATTACAACGTCAAGCCGCGCGTCAAGGCCGATGGCTCGGGCGTCGATCTTGCCAACGTCAAGATGAGCATGAACCCGTTCGACGAAATCGCCGTCGAGGAAGCCATCCGCCTCAAGGAAGCCGGCAAGGCGGAAGAAATCATCGCCGTTTCGATCGGTCCCGCCAAGGCGCAGGAAACGCTGCGCACCGCGCTCGCCATGGGCGCCGACCGGGCGATCCTGGTCGAGACCGACGACGAGGTCGAACCGCTGGCGGTTGCCAAGATCCTCAAGGCGATTGCCGAGGAAGAAGAGCCCGGCATCGTGATGCTGGGCAAGCAGGCGATCGACGACGATTCGAACCAGACCGGCCAGATGCTGGCCGCGCTGATGGGCCGTCCGCAGGGCACCTTCGCCAACACGGTCGAGGTCGAGGGCGATCACGTCACCGTGAAGCGCGAGGTCGACGGCGGCCTGCAGACGGTCAAGCTGACGCTGCCCGCCATCGTCACCACCGACCTGCGCCTCAACGAGCCGCGCTATGCTTCGCTGCCCAACATCATGAAGGCGAAGAAGAAGCCGCTCGATACCAAGAGCCCGGCCGACTACGGCGTCGACACCGCCCCGCGCCTCAAGACCACCAACGTCTCCGAACCGCCGGTCCGCCAGGCAGGCGAGAAGGTCGAGGACGTCGATGCGCTGGTCGCCAAGATCAAGGCGCTCGGCATCGCATAGGAATACCACCCCTCACCCGTTCGTGCTGAGCTTGTCGAAGCACCGTCCTTCTCCGGGCGCTCGGGTGACGAAAAGTACGGCCCTTCGACAAGCTCAGGGCGAACGGACTTAGAGGTTCTAAAATGAAGACACTCGTTTGGGTCGAACACGATAATTCAC
The DNA here is from genome assembly GCF_001542855.1 of Erythrobacter sp. AP23. Lineage (GTDB taxonomy): Bacteria > Pseudomonadota > Alphaproteobacteria > Sphingomonadales > Sphingomonadaceae > Qipengyuania. The sequence goes on from NZ_LNBY01000015.1 coordinate 76,361, forward strand.
ACGTCGCCGACGCCACGCTGGCTGCGGTGACTGCCGCCGCCAAGCTCGGCGAAGTCCACCTGCTGGTCGCCGGATCGGGCTGCCGCGACGTGGCCGAGGAAGCCGCCAAGATCGCGGGCGTGGGGAAGGTGCATCTGGCCGACGACGCAGCCTATGAACACGCTCTGGCCGAGAACGTAGCTCCGCTGATTGCCGACCTCATGGGGCATCACGACGCTTTCGTCGCGCCCGCCACGACGACCGGCAAGAACATCGCCCCGCGCGTCGCCGCGCTGCTCGACGTGATGCAGGTTTCCGACATCCTGTCGGTCGAAGGCGACAAGACCTTCACCCGGCCGATCTACGCCGGCAACGCCATCGCGACGGTCGAGAGCTCGGACGAGAAGCTGGTCATCACGGTTCGCGGCACGGCCTTCGACAAGGCTGAGTCCGAAGGTGGCTCGGCGGAGATCGAAGAGGTATCCGGTCCGACCGATGCCGGGATCTCGACCTTCGTCAGCGAGGAAATCGCCGAAAGCGATCGCCCCGAACTGACCAGCGCCAAGGTCATCGTCTCGGGTGGCCGCGCGCTCAAGGACGCCGAAACCTTCGAGCAAGTCATCACCCCGCTCGCCGACAAGCTCGGTGCCGGGATCGGTGCCAGCCGCGCCGCGGTCGACGCGGGCTATGTCCCCAACGATTACCAGGTCGGCCAGACCGGCAAGATCGTGGCCCCGGAAGTCTACATCGCCATCGGCATCTCGGGCGCGATCCAGCACCTGGCCGGCATGAAGGATTCCAAGACCATCATCGCCATCAACAAGGACGAGGACGCCCCGATCTTCCAGGTCGCCGACATCGGCCTCGTCGCCGATCTGTACAAGGTCGTGCCGGAGCTGACCGAAAAGCTGTAAGGCATGACACTGTGATTGTGCCGTAATCCCCTTTTCAGTAGATCTGCTGAAAAGGGGATTTACATGTTGGTGATTCGAGCAATTCTTTGTTTGGTTGCGGCGTTCTTTGCAACAAGCGCGCATGCCGAAGAACTGATCTTAAAGCCTGATAGCAAATGGGTCGCGGATTTTGGTGAAGATAATTGCCGGCTGATCCGTACATTCGGAAAGTCCGATGAGCAGACGGTCTTAATCATTGAGCAGATCGCACCGTCCACGGACTTTAACTGGACCGTTGCCGGCACATCGCTAGCCAGAGTACGCTGGTCAAGAGACGTCGAAGTTCGATGGGGACCGGAATTCCAATCGTACGAGAAGAGATTTCTCAAGGCGGACCTAGGAAAATTCGGGCCTGCATTTGTCGGCAAGGGCTGGGAAGCCCACACGGTGGTTCAATCGAAAGTCAAGGAGAAGGAACTACGCGAACTGGGCCGCGCAGAACTGGCGTCCGGTCTTGAGCCCGTTCTGGCTGGTTTGGACGAGCACCGCGCATCCCGGGTCGAATACCTTTCGTTCTGGCAAGGCGATCGGATGAAGACGACATTGCTCCTCGAACACATGGGAGCCGCCATTGCCGCACTCAATAAATGCACCCTTGATTTGGCGACGAGCTGGGGATTCGATGAGTCTTACAAGGACCGGCTAACGACAAGAGCGGTTTGGCTCAATGTTCGTGACGTAGCTACTGAGATTCAAAGAAACTATCCTTCACGAGCTTTAACGCGCGGCTCGCAGGCCAACTTTCGGATGCGCATCATAGTCGGCGTCGATGGAAGGGCCGAGCGATGCGACTGGATCAACGACACGTCAGCCGACAATTTCGATATGTCCCGGACACCTTGCGACGTCATAATGAAAAAAGCGGAGTTCGAACCCGCACTGGACGAAAATGATCGTCCCATCCGCTCGATCTACCAAACCAGCGTTCTCTATCGCATCGGATAAATGGCCAGTCCCGGCGACGTCTTTTGCGTATTGCTCGAAAGCGGTCGACTCGCCGTATGCAACGTCAGATCACATAGACATCCAGCGTATGGATGGTCATGCCGACCAGACCGCCGACCAGCGTGCCGTTGATGCGGATGAACTGTAAGTCGCGGCCGACGGCGCTTTCCACGCGGTCAGTAATGGTCTGCGCATCCCAACGCTTCACCGTTTCCGACACGAGGCGAACGATCTGGTCGCCATAGCGTGTCGCCACGCCCACGGCGGTCCGCCGGGCAAAGCGGTTGACCTGGCGCTGTAGACGCTCGTCGTCGCGCAACGCCGCGCCCAGTTCGCCCAGCGTTTCGCCGACATAGCCATGGCCCGTCCCGCCCGAACTGCGAATCGTCTGGATCAGGTTCGCGCGCAGCCGCTCCCATACGCCCTGCCACCATTCGCCGATCGCCGGATTTTCGAGCAGTTCGCGCTTCATGCGCTCGACCCGCTCCTGCATTTCGGGATCCTCGCGCAGGCCCTTTGCGAGTTCCTGTAGGCCTTCCTCGATCTTGTCGCGCAGCGGGTGCTGGGGATCGACCAGCACTTCGGCCAGGAGCTTGTAGAGTCCATCGAGAACGGAATTGGCCAGCCGTTCGTCGAGGCCGGTAAAGCGAAGCACCGCATTGGCACGCCGGTGAACCATGTCGCGCACCATCGTCTCGTTGTCTTCGAGGACGAGGCCCGCCCAGCGGATGATCTTGTCGATTAGCGGCTTGTGACGCCCGTCGGCGATCATCGCCTCGAGCATGCCGCCGAGCAGCGGTGCAATCTCGAGCTTGCCCAGCTGGGTCTTTATTCCGCTGCGCACTTGCGTCCCAAGCCGGTCGGGATCGAGCGATTCGAGGACCTCGATCGCCAGCTCGCCGGCCCCTGCGCGGATGCGTGAGTCCCTGGTCGACTTGGGATCGGCCAAATAGCTGCCGACCGCTTGGGCGAGGTTCATCGCCCCCATTCGGCGCCCGACGACGGCGGGGGTCAGGAAATTCTCGCGCAGGAAACCCGCCATCGTGTCGGCGATGCGATCCTTGTTCTCCGGAATGATCGCCGTGTGCGGGATCGGCAGGCCAAGTGGCCGACGGAACAGCGCGGTAACCGCGAACCAGTCGGCCAGCCCGCCGACCATCGCGGCCTCGGCGAAGGCATGGAGATACCCCCAGGCCGGATGCGCATCGAGATACCGGCCCGACCACAGGAACAGTGCCGCCATCAGCACGATCAGCCCGGTCGCGGTGCGGCGCATAGTAGAACAGGACCTCTGCATATGTAGATCGAGTGGCTTGCTTTTCATCGATCTTCCTGAAATGGTAAGTAAGCGGCGCAGTTGTCGTGGATTAGAATGGAGAGTGTAATGAATTTTAGTCGGCGATTGACAAAAATCACGATCCTCGCCGCCGCGATGGCTTCTGCGGCGACTGCGACTACCGCGTGGGCTTCTGGCAGTTCGATATGCGAGCGAGAAGCAAGGACCTTCAACGAGTGGGTAATCAAGGTCTTTACATGCCGGTGAGTCTGTAAAAACCTCATTTGATAAGGTTAGATGGTAGGGGCCGCTTCTTCCACAGAGGGAGCGGCCTTTGCCTTATCTTCAGGACGATATGTCAGAAGTCTGCTGCGCAGCCAGGGGCCGGCCCGCTTCTCGAAGCCGTCGGCCAGGCTGAAGCCTGCCGGCACGATGAGCAGCGTCAGCAACGTGGACAGGATCAGGCCACCGATAACCACCGTGCCCATCGGCGCGCGCCAGGCGCCGTCGCCGGAGCCGAGCACGCCGGAGAGGGACACAGGCACCATACCGGCGGTCATGGCAACGGTAGTCATGACGATGGGCTGCGCGCGCTTGTGACCCGCATCCATGATCGCTTCGATTTTCGACACACCCCTGTCCATTGCTTCGATCGCGAAATCGATAAGCAGAATTGAGTTTTTTGACACAATCCCAAGCAGTAGCAGGACACCGATCAGCACCGGCATGGAGGAAGGTTGGCCAACCAACCACAGTAGGAATACCCCCCCGAGCGGCGCTAGCGCGAGGCTGGTCATATTGACCAGCGGGCTCATCAAGCGCTTGTAGAGCAGTACCAGCACGGCAAAGACGAGAAAGATTCCGGCGGGTAGCGCAACGCCGAAATTGGCGAGCAGTTCCTGCTGCAACTCGTCCTGCCCGACCGCATCCCTGATTACGCCCTGCGGGAGATCCACCAGAGTGGGGAGGCTCTCGATCTCTTGCATCGCGTCACCGCGCAAGACCCCGTCTGCAACATCCGCGCCGACAAACACTCTGCGGTTCTGGTTGTATCGCTGGATCGTGGTCGGTCCCGAGCCGAATTCGACGTCGGCAATCCGCCCAAGCGGCACGGATCCGCCGCTTATCGTCGGTACTGGCAAATTTTCGAGTGTCGTAAGGTCTTCGCGGGAAGAGACTGGCAAACGGACCCGAATGGGGATCTGACGATCCGACAGCGAGAACTTCGCCGCATTCTGTTCGATCTCGCCCATGGTGGCGATACGTATCGTTTGACTGAGTGCCGCAGTCGATACCCCAAGCTCGGCGAGCAAGCCCGTGCGCGGCCTTATGATGATCTCTGGACGACGGATGTCTGCGGTAATGCGCGGCGCAACGATACTGTCGAGCCCCTTCATTTCCTCGACCAAGCGGCCTGCCGTCTCGTTGAGAAGATCGGGGTTGGACCCCGCCAACATGATCGTGAGGTCGCGGCCGCTTCCACTGCCACCGGGGCCACCCATATCTTGGAACCGCACACGCGCATCGGCGATCTGCGCAAGTTGCGGCGCCAGCTGGCGCTGAAATTCGATCGAGGTCCGCTCGCGATCCGGTTTGAGCGTGATGTAGATTGTGGCGTTGCCCTCGCGAATACGTTCGAGCGCCATTTCCACTTCTTGCTGCTCGTAGAGCAAGTCGGCAATCTCATCCGTTTTGCGCTTGGTAGTTTCAAGCGTCGTGCCGGGAACCATCTCGATTTCGATCTGGCTGTTCGCATCGTCCGTTTCCGGCTGAAACTGGAACGGCAGTTGGCCGAAAAGCAGGATGGTCAGCAGGAAGGAGAACCAGCCGAGGCCAAGCATCCATATCCTGTGATCGAAAAAGCGTGCATGGAGATAGCGCCAGCTCAGGTGCAGACGCTCGCTCGAGATGCGCGTCCCGAAATTGAACAATGCCAGCATTCCGATGCTCGCCGCGAGGCCGATGAGCACGACCAGCGCCAATTGCAGCAACTGCAGAGGGCGAGCAAGAAGTGCATGTCCAAGCGAATAAGGATCGCTCACCAGCGGACCGGCAATCGCAGCTGGAATTTGCGCTTCTTCGATAAGTTGGAACGAGAAGTAGGTTGCAGCGCCGCTAACGGCCAGTAGGCCAAGGACCACAACCAACAGCGACAAGACATAGAGCCAGCGATGCTTTGGGGCCGGCACCCCCTCACGTCTGTTGCGCATCTTCGCACGGTCGAGCGACCAGGCGAGGACACGCATGTAACGATCCATCCACCTGCCCTCGCCATGGGCGCCCTCGCCCTTGGCCTTCATGAAGTAGGCCGCCAGCATGGGCGTGACCATTCGCGCGACCGCAAGGCTCATGAGGCTAGCGACGACCACGGTCAAACCAAAGTTCTTGAAGAACTGGCCCGAGATCCCAGGCATCAGTCCGACAGGCAGGAACACGGCGACAATACACATGGTCGTGGCGACCACGGGCAAGCCGATCTCGTCGGCGGCATCGATGCTGGCCTGGTAGGCGGTCTTGCCCATCCTCATGTGCCGGACGATGTTTTCGACCTCGACGATGGCATCATCGACCAACACGCCAGCCACCAGCGCCAGCGCCAGCAGGGACAGCGAATTTAGATTGAACCCCAGCAGGTCCATGAACCAGAATGTCGGGATCGCCGAAAGCGGAATCGCGACCGCACTGATCAGTGTCGCGCGCCAATCGCGGAGGAAGAAGAAGACCACCACCACGGCCAAGATCGCGCCCTCGATCATCGCCGCCATCGAGCTGTCGTATTGTTCCTGAGTGTAACGAACCGTGTTGAAAAGAGGGATGAACGTGATGTTCGGGTTTTCCGCCTGCATCGCTTCGATCTTGACCTTCGCCTCCTCGAAGACCGTTACGTCCGAAGCACCCTTGGCGCGGGACATATAGAAATTCACAACTTCGCGGTCGCGCACTTCGCTGATCGAGCTGCGCTCGGAAAACCCGTCGCGCACGGTGGCGATATCGGATAGCTTGACTGTCGCTCCGGTCGGAAGCCGGATTTGGCGTTCGCCCAATTCGAATGCGCTCTCGGTATTGCCAAGGACCCGAACCGACTGGCGCGTCCCGCCGACTTCAGCCATACCGCCGGCAGTATTGATGTTGTCGGCCCGCAGCACCTGGTTCACCTGGCTGGCGGTGACTCCATATGCCTGCATGCGGGCGAGATCGAGCACCACCTCGATCTCTCGGTCCACGCCGCCGAACCGCCCGACTTCCGACATGCCATCAATCGAAAGCAGCTGTTTTGCGACGTAATCGTCGATGAACCAGCTTAGCTGTTCGATGGTCATGTCGGGCGCCTCGATAGCGTAGATACCGAGGAACCCTCCGGCAACGTCGACCTTCGTCACACGTGGCTCGAGAATTCCGTCAGGCAGGGAGCCGCGTACGGAATCGACGGCATTCTTGACTTCGGCGGTCGCGTCGTTGGGATCGACTCCGACTTCGAATTCGACAAAGGTGCGAGAGCTTCCCTCGCTTGCGGTGGAACTGATATTCTTGACACCGTTGAGCGAGCGGACCGCGCTTTCGATCCTCTGTGTGATCTGGTTTTCGATTTCGGTCGGTGCGGCGCCGGGCTGCGAAATTACGACGTTCACCGCGGGGAATTCGATATCCGGATTGTTGACCACGTCCATGCGCGCGAAGCTGATCAGGCCCGCCAGCAGTAGCGCGACGAATGCGACCAGCGGTATGATCGGATTGCGGATCGACCACGCGGAGATGTTTCGGAAACCCATTGCCTGCGCCCCTAGTCCGATTCAGCCGTCTGCGGATTGACCGATTCGCCAGGATTCAAGAAGCCGCCCGCGCGCAAAACGACGCGCTCACGGCCGGTTAGCCCGCTGTTCACGACGATACCCGCACGGGTAACTTGCCCGATCTCGATATCGCGCCGCTCTGCCTTGTTTTCGGAGTTTATGATGTAGACATAACTCCCTTTGTCATCGGACAGAACAGATGATTCCGGCAGAATCGGCGCGACGATCGTGCCACTGGCGATGATCGTGGTGGCGAATCCGCCGGGGCGCAGCTCGGGCGCGTAGGGCAGCGCAATCCGTGCTGTGCCTTGCCGATCCTGTTGGCTAATGACCGGCGAAATCTGCCAGACCGAACCGGTAAAACGCTTGTCTACTCCGACAGGGCGGACCTGCGCCGTGGTTCCAACCGTGAGGTTGGCAAGATCACTCTCACCGAGTTTGGCAGCAAGCTCCATTTCTCCACCACGCGCGATCCGGAACAGGGCTGGCGAGCCGGCGCTCACCGTCTGGCCAGGCTCGACGTTGCGCTCGAGCACATAGCCCGAGGCCGGCGCGACTATGTTGAGGCGCGCGTTGCGGGCGCGCAGTTCGCGCAATTGCGCCTGTGCCACGCGAACCCGCGCCACCGCGGCATCGCGCGTCGCTGTCAAGCGGTCGACATCGGCGGTGGAGACGAAGCCGCGTTCCACCAGCTGCAGCGCACGGTCGAGATTGGCCTGCGCGAGATTGGCATCGGCCTGCGCGACCTGAATATTGGCGGCGGCGCTCTGGACCTGCTGCGACTGAACCGACTGGTCGATGCTCGCCAGCACCTGGCCCTGGCGCACCCAATCGCCAGCATCGACCGGCACCGAGACGACTCGGCCGCCCTCGCCAACGACGCCGACAGGCATCTCGCGGCGCGCGGCCAATGTACCGGTAGCGGTGATTTGGCCCTCGACCGTGGTGCGGCCGGGCGTCACGACCGTAACGGTGGGTGCCTGTGCGTTTTCGTCGCCCGCGGGAGTCGTCGTACCATTGCCCCGCATCGCGAAAAACGCCGCAATGGCCAGGCCGAGCACGATGAGCACCGCGATGATGATTATCTTGCGACGGTCGGAGCGGCGCTTTTCTTCCGCGGCTTGGTCAACGGGTTCGAAGTCGACCGAAATCGTTTCGCCCTTTTCCGCTATCACTCCGGCTTCGTAATTCATTTCGTACCTGCCCCAGAAGCGCTGTCGAAGAGCAGTGTATTACATTGCTATATCACTCAGCGCAAGAATTTCGCATTCGGGCGATAGACCTCGGCCCGGGATTGGGCAATCGAGGGTTCGACCGGAGGCGTGTATGGCTGGACGAATGTCGCTCGCGCACAACAGTCGACCGCGTCGCAATCCGAGCAAAAACAAAGGGGCGGAGCGCCTATTTGGCGCTCCGCCCCCTGAAATGATGCGGGAGCCGGCCGCTCAGCGCACGCGGCCGCGCTGTACGAGATTGGCAATGCCCAGAAGCACGATGGCGCCCAGGAGCGACATCAGCAGGCCAGGTACGCTGAACTCGGTCAGCGTCGCGCCGACGCCGATCATCGAGCCGATGAAGCCGCCGATGAACGAGCCGACGATGCCGACGACGATGTTCCAGAAGATGCCCATCGAGGCATCGCGGTTCATCACCAGGCTGGCCAGCCAGCCGATGATACCGCCTACGATAATCGCGATAATCCAACCCATTGCAATTCCTCCTGCTAAGCCCGCCGCCCGTATGCTTCTTCAATGAGCGGAAGCGGCGGACAGTTCCCCGGATTTCGTGCCGGAGTGAGAGGTGGAGCGTGTGTGGGGTGAGTTGGTTCCCGCGCGATATGTCGCGGTGCGGTCAGTATTTGAGCTGGCGTTCGTAGAGGTCGCGATAGTGCTGGATACGCGTCACGCGCAGGCCCTGCATTCCCGAACGATCGACTGCACGCTGCCACGATGCGAATTCCTCGAGGCTGAGAGAATAGCGCTCGAGCACCTCGTCGATCGTCAGCAGACCACCATTGACGGCAGCCACCACCTCCGCCTTGCGTCGCACGACCCAGCGCTTCGTGTTGGGCGAGGGCAGGTCGTCAAGGGTCAGCGGCTCCCCGAGTGGGCCGATAACCTGGGCAGGGCGGATGTCCTGGTTTTCGATCATTCTTTCTCTCTATCGCCTTGCACCGCATCGTTTGCGGCTCGTCCAAGGCCTAGGCGCGCTGCTTTGCCATCGCTTAAAGCATCATGGTTAACAGGCGATTCACTTTCCTGGACGCCTTCGCGGCGGGCTTCTCCGAAGGCGTTGAACCCGCCCTCGACCTTGTCCAGTTCATCGCGCAAGTCCCGAGTCGCAGCGAGCTTGGCCACTAGGTCGGTCCAGCGGAACTGGCGCAAATCCGCCGTGTCACGCGGTTCCTGATGCTCTGCCCCTTCGATGTTTCGTTCAAACATAGGCGCTGTGGATAAGCGCGCATGGTAAAGGTTCCATGAAACATCGCATGTGGCGCTTACGGTAGGCTACTGGTGGCAAGCCCCCAATATGTGTATGGGGCGCTGCATGCCCGAAACTGCAACCCTTTCGCCGGACCAGGCCGCCGCTCTGTTCGACTTGCCACGACCGGCAGCCGAATGCCGCATCGTCGTCGCGATGTCGGGCGGCGTCGACAGTTCGGTCGTTGCCGCGCTGGCGGCGCGCACCGGCGCGGAAGTCATCGGCATCACACTGCAGCTTTATGATTACGGCGCCGCCACCGGGCGCAAGGGCGCCTGCTGCGCGGGCGACGATATCCGCGATGCGCGCGCCGTCGCCGAACGGCTCGGCATCGCGCATTACGTCCACGATCACGAAAGCGCGTTTCGCGAAGAGGTGGTCGAGACCTTTGCCGACGATTACCTTGCCGGGCGCACGCCGGTACCCTGCATCCGTTGCAACATGGGGCCCAAATTCACCGACTTGCTGGCGATGGCGCGCGAGTTGGGGGCGGACTGCCTCGCGACCGGCCACTATGTCCGCCGGGTCATCGGTCCGGCAGGCCCCGAACTGCACCGCGCCGCCGATCCGGCACGCGATCAGTCCTATTTCCTCTATGCCACGACTGAGCAGCAGCTCGATTTCCTGCGATTCCCGCTGGGCGGAATGCCCAAAGCCGAGGTGCGCGAGATGGCCGAAAGTGCCGGCCTGCGCAATGCGGGCAAGCCCGACAGCCAGGACATCTGCTTCGTGCCCGATGGCGATTACGCCAAGATCGTCAGGAAGATGCGCCCAGAAGGCGGCCGACCAGGCGCCATCGTCCATGCCGCGACTGGCGAGACGCTGGGCGAACACAGGGGCGTGATCCATTATACGGTGGGGCAGCGGCGCGGGCTCGAGATCGGCGGCCAGCCCGAACCGCTCTATGTCGTCGGCATCGACGCCGAAAACGCGCAGGTCCGCGTCGGCCCCAAGCGAATGCTGGCAGTTACCGCGGCGCGGATCGTCGAAACCAACCGGATCGGCCCGCTGCCCGATGTGCCATTGACCGCCAAGGTACGCAGCCTCGCCAAGCCGGTTCCGATCATCCTGGACGGGGCACTCGGCAACGGGGCGACCACCACGATCCGCTTCGACACGCCGGAGTTCGGGGTAGCGCCGGGGCAGGCGGCGGTCGTCTACGCAGGCGATCGGGTCGTCGGTGGGGGCTGGATCGAATCGACCAGCCAGGTCGCCGCCTAACCCTTCCACTCCTGCAGGATGCAGCCATAGCCTTCCCGGTAGCTGGCGGTGTCGGATTCGACCAAGGGGATCGAGGCGGTCACGCTCTTCGTTGCCGCGTCCTCGCTCAGCGAGATCAGCTCCATCCCTTCGAGCTTGTCCTTGGCGCAATCTTCGAGACTGCGCCCGGCAACGAAGCGGCACGAGCAGGCAACGCGCGCGGCATAGGCGGAACCGACCCCGCCGGTTTTGCGCAGGCCTTCGCCCCAAGCGAGCCAGGCCGCACCGAGCAGCACGACCACGAGGAGAACCGACCACAACCAGAGGCGCGACTTGCGGGAGCGTGTTTTGGCCGTTGCCAAGCGGGATTCCTTCGTGCGAGTGACGCGGGCCATGACCACGCGGACCGCCCCCCTTATCGCGCTTGCCCTCGCCACCTCAAGCCTTGCGTCCTGCGGCTCCCCCGGCCCGGTCGAGGAACCGCCCGTCAGCGAAGAGGCGCTGGCTGCGGTAACAGCCGATCCCGGAGCGCCGACCAGGCCGCTGGCGCGCGCGGCCGACGACCTGTTCGCACTCGACGGCCTCGGCGAAACGCGCGCGCTGGTCGTCTATCACGGCGGCAAGCTGGCGGTGGAGCGCTATGCGCCGGGTTATGACGAAGACACGCGTTTCGTCAGCTGGTCGATGGCGAAGACCCTTACCGCGGTGATGATCGGCATGCTGGTTGCCGATGGCCAATTGCGGCTCGATGCCCCGGCGCCGGTCCCGCGCTGGCAGCGCACCGGCGATCCGCGCGCGGAGATCACGCTGCGCCATCTGCTTCAGATGCGTGCCGGGCTCGAGCATACTGAAGCAGGCGAACCGCCCTACGAGAGTTCCGAAGTGCGCATGCTGTTTCTCGACGGGCGCGACGATATGGCCGATTATGCCACCGCCCAACCGCTCGAGGCCGAACCGGGCGAAAAGTTCGAATATTCGTCGAACACCACTGTCATCCTCGCCGACATTGCCGCGCGCGCGCTGACCGAAAGCAGGGACCCCGACGTGCGGCGCAAGGCGGTGGCCGATTATCTCGATGCGCGGCTGTTCGCTCCGCTCGGCATGACCAGCGTGGTGCCCGAGTTCGACCGCTCGGGCACGCTCATCGGTGGCAGTCTGATTCACGCCACCGCGCGCGACTGGGCAAAGCTGGGGGAACTGCTGCGCAACAAGGGCTCCTATCGCGGCGAGCAGCTGGTCCCGCGCCAGTGGGTCGAGGCAATGGTCGAACCGAGCCCGAAAAGTCCGCATTACGGCTTGCAGACCTGGCTCAATCGTCCGCTACCGGAGGGCGAGGAACACCCGTTGATTCCGGATCGCGCACCGCACAGCGCCTTCTCGCTGGCCGGCCACATGGGGCAATATGTATTCGTCTCCCCGTCCCAGAAGCTGACCGTCGTGCGGCTCGGCCATTCGAACCGGGAAGAGCGGATCGCGATGCTGCAGCAGCTCGCCGATGTGATCGAACTCTATCCGGAAACCTAGGGCAGGAAGAAGCTGCCCTCGACCACGGTTACGCAGGGTCCCGACAGCACCGCCTTGTCGCCTTCGCGCCTGCAGGTCGCCCGCCCGCCCCGCCGCGAGGCCTGGAAGGCGGTAAAGCTGTCGCGGCCCAGCCGCTCGGTCCAGAAATAGGTCAGCGCGGCATGCGCCGAACCGGTGAAGCTGTCCTCGTCGACGCCGCCGCCGGGCACGAAGACACGGCTCACAACGTCGGTCTCCTCACCGCGAGCGGTGCAGATGAACTGGTCGTTCCCCAACGCCCGCAATCCGCGCAAATCGGGATCCAGCGCACGCACCTCATCCTCGCTGTCGAACAGATAGACGCCGTAGCCATCGGGGCTTAGCCACACCTCTGCCGGAGTTGCCCCGAGCAGCGCCACGGCCTCGGCCCATTCGCCGGGCTCGGTGCGGATCAATGGCAAAGCGAGCGCGTAACCCGCCTCCGCGCGCGCCACTTCGAGAACGCCCGCCTTGCGCGTGCGGAAGGTCACGCGCTCGCCGCCGTCGCGTGTCAGCAACACGTGTCCGCTGGCAAGCGTCGCATGGCCGCACAGCCGAATTTCTTCGGTCGGGGTGAACCAGCGCAGCTCCCAATCGGCTTCGCCACTCGCATCGCGCACGACGAAGGCTGTCTCGGCGAAATTGTTCTCTTCGCCGATCGCCTGCAGGACCGGATCGTCGAGCCAGTGCTCGAGCGGCATGACCGCCGCCTGGTTTCCGGCAAAGGGCCGGTCTGCGAAGGCATCGACATGCCAGTAGGGCAGCTTGCCGGTCATTCGTCTTTCTCCAGTTTGGCGAACTCGTTATCCTCGGCCAGCGGGTTGTCGGGTTCGTCCACATGGCCTTCCGGATCGATGTGGATCAGCAATTCCATTCCGGGAAATTGCGCGCAAAGATCCGCTTCCACGCGTTCGATGATGTCGTGGGCCTCCTCGATCGTCATGAGCGGCGGGAGGTCGACGTGGAACTGCACGAAGTCGCGATTGCCGCTGGTGCGGGTGCGCAGATCGTGCAGGTTCGAAAGTTCGGGGTGCTTCGACGCCGCCTCGATGAATGCGAGTCGCCTGTCCTCGGGCCATTCGCGATCCATCAGATCGTCGACCGCTTCGCTCGCGCCGCGCCAGGCACCCAGGCCCAGCCAGGCGGCAATGGCCAGACCGAAAAGCGGATCGGCTATCCCGATTCCGACGAATTGATCGAGCACCAAGGCGGCGATGACTGCGAGGTTGAGGAACAGGTCCGATTTGTAGTGCAGGTGATCGGTCTGGATTGCTAGGCTGCGCGTCCGGTTCATGACGTAACGTTGCCAGCCCAGCAGGGCGAAGGTCAGCACGATGGCGATCAGCGAGACGGCTATCCCCTCTTCCGCGGCGGCAGTTTCGCCCTGCCCGGCAAGCTGCATGATGGCACGCACCGCGATACCGAAGGCCGACAGCGCGATGAGCATCACCTGGAAGATCGCCGCCAGCGCCTCGGCCTTGCCATGGCCGAACCGATGCTCTTCATCGGCCGGCTGCGAGGCGATCCACACACCCGTCAAGGTCGCCAAGCTGGCTATGAGGTCCAGCGCCGAATCGGCCAGGCTGCCGAGCATGGCGGTCGAACCGGTGCGCCAGCTCGCCCAGGTCTTAAGCGCGACCAGCACCACGGCCACCGAAATGGAGGCCATCGCCGCCGAGCGGGCGAGCAAGGCACGGTTGTCGCTCACGGATAGAGCAGCGTGTTGGACCAGGCATCATCCGCGCCGTCCCGGCTGAACAGACGACGATCGTGCAGGCGATACTGCCGATCATGCCAGAATTCGATCCTGCGGGGGCTCAGGCGAAACCCCGTCCAATGCGGGGGACGCGGGATGCCGCCTTCCGGATAGCGTTCCTCTATCGCCGCGACGCGATCTAGATAGACCCGGCGATCGGCCAAAGGACGCGACTGGTCACTCGCAGCCGAGCCGATCTGCGACACGCGCGGGCGTGAATGGAAATAGGCATCGGCCTCCGCCTCGGTGACCTCTTCCAACGGGCCTTCGATGCGGATCTGGCGACGCTGGCTCTTCCAGTGGAACAGCAGTGCGGCGCGCATATTGGCCCGGATCTGCTCGCCCTTGCGGCTCTCGACATTGGTGTAGAACACGAAGCCGTCCGGGCCGTGCCCCTTGAGCAGGACCATGCGAACCGAGGGAAGACCGTCTGGCGTCGCGGTCGCCAGCGCCATGGCATTGGGATCGTTCGGCTCGCTCTCTTTCGCCTCGGCGAACCACACTTCGAACAGGGCGAAGGGGTCGCTTTGCGGGATGGCGCTTTCATCGTTCTGCATCGGTGGGTTTCCTACGGGATGGAACACATGGAACACGGTTCAGGAGCAAAACACGCCGAGGCTCGTTTTGGCCCGGAATCCGTTGCGAACAGAAGAGATTTCCCGTTCATGCGAAGGCCCCTATCGCCATTGCGCCCCATAGGAAACCGCTCACGCTTGCGCAGCCGCGCTGTTGTGCCTAGCTAACACGCTCGATGGCCATGAATACACCAGATCCCTATACCACGCTTGGCGTGACCCGCGGTGCCTCCGAGAAGGACATCAAGAGCGCCTATCGCAAGCTTGCGAAAGAGCTGCATCCCGACCGCAACAAGGACAATCCCAGCGCGGCGGAGCGGTTCAGCCAGGTCACCAATGCCTACGACCTTCTGTCCGACAAGGACAAGCGCGCGCAATTCGACCGGGGCGAAATCGATGCCGACGGCAACCCCGCCAATCCCTTTGCCGGCATGGGCGGGGGCGGTGGCTTCAGGCCCAATGGCGGTCAGCGCGGCTTTCGGGCCGAGGATTTCCAAGGCTTCGGCAACGACCAGGTCGATCTGGGCGACATTTTCGAAGGCCTCTTCGGCGGCCGTGGCCCGCACGGCGGGGGCAGCCCTTTCGGCGGCGCCCAGCAACACCGCCCGCGACCGCAAAAGGGGGCCGATATCGCTTACAAGCTGCGCGTGCCGTTCATCGATGCCGCTACGCTCAAGCCCCAGCGCATTACCTTGTCCGATGGCAAGACGATCGATCTCAAGCTGCCCAAGGGCGTCGAAGACGGCACGCAAATGCGCCTCAAGGGCAAGGGCGAACAGGGTCCGGGCGGTGCAGGCGACGGGCTGGTCACCATCGCGATCGACCGCCACCGCCACTACCGGCGTGAGGGCGACGACGTGCGCCTCGACCTGCCCATAACGCTCGATGAAGCGGTGAGCGGCGGCAAGGTCCGCGTGCCGACGGTCGATGGCCCGGTGATGATGACGATCAAGCCCGGAACCCACGGCGGGACCGTGCTGCGCCTGAAGGGCAAGGGCTTCACCCGCAAGAACGGCACCCGCGGCGACCAGCTTGTAACGCTTGAAATCCAGCTGCCCGATCAGCTCGACGAGCTTGCCAAGCGGCTCGAGGGATGGAAGGACACGGGCGACCCGCGGAGCAAGCTGGGGGTTTAGCCCTTGTCGCCAAAGCCATTTCCGGAAAGTCAGGAGCGCGAGATCCGCTCGCTGTCGCCCGAGCAACGCCGGAAAGAGGCTCGCAATCTGAGGGATCGTATCGGGGACAGCGTCGGCCCCGGTACGCGCGTCTGGGAAGTGGCCAAGCGCACGCTGGTTGGCACGTACAACGACGGCTTCATCCACGCCGGCAATCTCGCCTATCTCTCGATGCTGGCGATATTCCCGTTCTTCATCCTCGGTGCGGCGGTGTTCTCTGCCTTCGGCGAGGAAGCCGAGCGGGCGGCGACGATCAACGCGGTCTTGTTCGCGCTACCGCCGATGGTCGGCAACGTCATCGAGCCGGTCGCGCGCGATGTGATCGAGGCGCGCAGCGGATGGCTGTTGTGGGTCGGCGCGCTGATCGGCTTGTGGACAGTCGGCAGCCTGGTCGAAACCATTCGCGACATATTGCGCCGCGCCTATGGCACGCAGGCGACGCATGCCTTCTGGAAGTACCGGCTGTTGTCCTCGGGCGTGATCCTCGCCGCCGTTTTCCTGCTGTTGCTCAGCCTGATCGCGCAATTCCTGATCGGCACCGCGCAACAGGTTATCGAGGCGTTTTTCCCGCAGCTGGTCGACCGTGTTGCCGACCTGCGCCTCACGCGTATCGTTCCCTCGCTCGGCCTGTTCGGGTCGCTCTACCTGATATTCTATTCGCTGACCCCGTCGAAGTACCGGCGCAAGCGCTATCCCAAATGGCCCGGCGTGCTGCTGACCACACTGTGGTGGATTTCGGTGACCACGATCATGCCCGCAGTGCTGCGCAATTTCTTCGCCTACAACCTTACCTATGGCGGGTTGGCCGGTGTGATGATCGCGTTGTTCTTTTTCTGGCTTGTCGGGCTCGGTGTGGTTATCGGCGCAGAACTGAATGCCGCGCTGGCCGAGACGCCCGAGGAGGAGCTCGCGGAGGAAACCGACGAGGCCCGCAGGGCCGCATTGGCGCAGGAAATGGAAGAAGAGGAGCACGCAGCATGAGCGGGTTGATGGCAGGAAAGCGCGGGCTGATCATGGGTCTCGCCAACGACAAGTCGCTGGCGTGGGGTATTGCGAAACAGCTTGCCGAGCATGGCGCCGAGCTGGCCTTTTCCTACCAGGGCGAGGCTCTGAAGAAGCGCGTCGGCCCACTGGCGGAGAAGCTGGGCAGCGATTTCCTGATCGAATGCGACGTGTCGAAGATGGAGGCACTCGATGCGGCCTTCGACACGCTCAAGTCGCGCTGGGAAACGATCGATTTCGTCGTCCATGCCATCGGCTTTTCCGACAAGACAGAGCTGCGCGGAAAATATGTCGATACCAGCCTCGATAACTTCCTGATGACGATGAACATTTCCGCCTATTCGCTCGTGGCGGTGACACAGCGCGCAGCCGAGATGATGCCCGAAGGCGGCAGCATCCTGACGCTGACCTATTACGGCGCGGAAAAGGTCATCCCGCATTACAACGTGATGGGAGTGGCCAAGGCGGCGCTCGAGACTTCGGTAAAATATCTCGCCAACGATCTCGGTCCGCAGAACATCCGGGTCAATGCGATCAGCGCGGGTCCGGTCAAGACGCTCGCGGCCAGCGGCATCGGCGACTTCCGCTACATCCTCAAGTGGAACGAACTCAATTCCCCGCTGCGCCGAAACATAACGATCGACGATGTCGGCGGCTCCGGACTCTATTTCCTCTCCAATCTGTCATCGGGCGTGACTGGCGAAACGCACCACGTCGATGCCGGCTACCATGTGGTCGGCATGAAGCAGGAAGATGCTCCCGATATCGCGCTCGACAAATAGAGGGCGCCCTAAACGACGTCGGGCCAGATGCCGCGGGTGTCGTAGACGGCCTTGTCGGCCCGCTCCTCCGGCGGGATGACCTTGAACACATCGTGATCGACCAGCGTGATGAGCACGAACGATTCCTCCAGCGCGGTATCGATGTCGACCAGCTCAGCGCCGGTGTTCGCGAATTCGGGCGGCAGTTCGCCGGCATAGGGCTCGACCACTTGCACGCGCTCGCCGTATTCGCGCGCGAGCGAGGCCGCCACGAAGCGCGCGGGGCTCTCGCGGAAATCGTCGATATTGGCCTTGAAGGCGAGGCCGAGGCAGGCGACCTTTGCGTCCGGATTTGCCTCCACCAGCGCCTTCGCGCGGGCCAGGACGTGGTTCATCTTGGCATCATTGGTCTCGCGTGCTTGGCGGATGATCTTTGCTTCCTCGGGCGCGCCGTGAACAATGAACCACGGGTCCACCGCGATACAGTGGCCACCGACGCCCGGCCCCGGCGTGAGGATGTTCACGCGCGGGTGGCGGTTGGCGAGCCGGATCACCTCCCATACGTCGAGCCCCTGCCGGTCGGCGATCATCGAGAGCTCGTTGGCGAAAGCGATGTTTACGTCGCGGAAGGCGTTTTCGACCAGTTTGGTCATCTCTGCACTGCGCGCATCGGTGGTGACGCATTCGCCCTTCACGAAGCGTTTGTAGAAAGCGAGCGCCTTGCGCGCGCAACGCGGCGTGATACCACCGATGGAGCGGTCGTTATGCGTGAGTTCCTCGAGAATCTTGCCGGGCAAAACGCGCTCGGGGCAATAGGCGAGCGAGACATCGGGCTGGCCTTCGCAAAGGCCCGGCATGGCGAGATCCGGACGCTTGGCTGCGATCGCATCGCGCATCGCCTCGGTCGTGCCGACGGGTGACGTCGATTCGAGAATCACCGTATCGCCCTTCTTGAGCACATCGGCGACCTTCTCGGCGGCGGCCATCACATAGGAGGTATCGGGCGTGTGGTTGCCGTCCCTGGCGAAGGGCGTGGGCACTGCGATTACGAAGACATCGGCGGGCGCGACATCGGTCGAGGCCTTGAGCAGACCGCGCTGGACCACCGCCTGCACCAAGCCGTCGAGATCGACCTCTTCGATATGGATCTCGCCGCGGTTGATCGTATCGACCACGTCTTGGGTCACGTCGACGCCGTGAACGGGGCATCCGGCGCGCGCGATGATCGCGGCCGTGGGCAGGCCGATATAGCCGAGGCCGATGACGCAGACGTCGGGCTTGGTGTCACCACGCATGAAAATCGATTCCCTGGTACTTGGCGGGGGCGGGTCTAGCGGCTGTCGGTAAATTTTACAGTAACGCCCGATCACGCGGTTGCGAGCAGGTCCGCAATGCGCGCAGCCGAATGGCCGTCGCCGAAGGGATTGTGCGCGCGCGCCATCGCCGCATAGGCCGCCTCGTCGTCGAGCAGGCGGTTGGTTTCGCGCACGATCGTCTCGGCATCGGTGCCGACGAGTTTCGCCGTACCCGCATCCACGCCCTCGGGCCGCTCGGTGGTCTCGCGCATCACCAGCACGGGCTTGCCCAGCGCGGGCGCTTCTTCCTGCACTCCGCCGCTATCCGTCAGCATCAGATGGCTGATATCGAGCAGCCGCGCGAAATGCGGATAGTCGAGCGGTTCGATCAACGCGACGTTGTCGAGGCCCGCCAGTTGCCCGTTCATTACCGCCCGTACATTGGGATTGAGATGAACGGGGAATATAACCGCAATGTCATCACGCGATGCAAAATTCCTAACCGCATTGGCGATATTCTGCATGCCCGCACCGAAATTTTCACGACGGTGACTGGTCATCCCGATGATCCGCTTGCCCGCAAACCGCGCCTCCAGATCGGCAAGGCCGGAAGCGAGCGACGGTTCGTCCGCAACCCGCCTGGTCACCCAGTGCAGCGCATCGATTACCGTATTGCCCGTGACGTGCACACTCGCCGGGTCGACATTTTCGCGTAGCAGGGCCCCGCGCGCGTTTTCCGTCGGCGCACAGTGGAGCGCGGCGAAGCTTCCGACCACGCGGCGGTTGACTTCCTCCGGCCAGGGATGGTGGATGTCGCCGCTGCGCAGGCCCGCTTCGATGTGGCAAACCGGGATCTTGCGATAATAGGCCGCAATCGCGCCTGCCATGACCGTGGTCGTATCGCCCTGAACCACGACCCAATCGGGCTGCTCCAGGTCGAGCACCTTGCCGATCTCAACCAGAGCGCGCGCCGTCAGCGCATCGAGGGTCTGCCCCGGCGTCATCAGATCGAGATCGTGATCGGGCATGATCGCGGCTATTTCGAGCACCTGATCGAGCATCTCGCGGTGCTGCGCGGATATGCACACACGGCTTTCGAACCGCTCGTCTTGCGCCAGCGCATGGACCAGCGGAAACAGCTTGATCGCCTCGGGGCGCGTCCCGAACACGGTGAGAATCTTCCGGCGCGAAGTCATGCGCGCCTAGTAACGGCAAATGGTTGACCCGCGATAGAGTCTATTGCGGCCCGTCTTCGCTCGCCGGTTGCGGGAGTGCTTCTTCGCCGGGCACCTCGGCGGCGCGTTCCCGCTCGAGCCGCTCCATATATTCGCGCTCGATCATCTCCACGCGCTCCTGCTCGGCGGCAGCCTCCTCGTCGATGGTCGCCAGGCGCTTGGCGCGCTCGGCGGCGATAATCTCGCCGAAGCGTACACCCGCATCGTTGGCCTTGTCGGCATAGGCGGCGTTGATCATTTCCTGCGTGCAGCCGGTGAAGCCACCCGCGCCGGTGGGCGAGCACGACATGATGCCGAAATCGCCTGCCATCTCGAAGCTTTCGACCCGCGCGGCCCAGGACTCGTTTTCGGGGCTGTCGGAAAAGCGCAGGGTCTGCGGAATGCGATAGCGCTCATCCTCGGCCTTGCGGGCGCAGACGACGATCTGGTCTGCCGTGCTTTGCGGGCATTCGTCGTCCCCATAGACGATTACCATATTGTAGCTGTCGTCATCGGTCTCGACGCTGTCCTGGGCCTGCGCTCCCGCGGGAATGGCAAGCGCGAGGCTGGCGATGGCAATCAACGGTTTCGACATGTCGGTCCTCTCGGCGAAATTCTGTCAACTTGCAACTAGCGCCCGGCGGGGTGAACTCTCTATGAAGCGCAGGGGCGGGTCCGCCGGTTCCCGTCAGACACGCTCCGAAATGCGGATCGCGGCGCGACAGCCCAAGCGGATGATACCCGACAGCAGCGGATAGGCGGGCGCGCGCTCGGCCCCGGCGGCAAGCGCCGCATCGCGGTGCTCGCGCTCGTCCTCGCGGAATTCCTCGATCATGGCGGCCAGCTCCGGATCCTCGCCGGTCTCGTGCAGCCGGTCGAGCTGCTTGGAATAATGATCGTCGATCTCGGTTTCGACCGCGGCCGTGCAGGCCATTGCCGCTTCGGGTCCGATCAGCGCGGTTACCGCCCCCAGCGCGAAACCGGCTCGGTCCCAGAAGGGCTGCAGCGCAGTGGGGCGCACCTCGCGCCGCGCCATCAGCGCATCGAACTGTGCGCGGTGACCGGCTTCCTGCTCGGCCATACCGGCGATTTCCGCCGAATCGGGTCCGCGATCGCCCATCACGGCAAGCTGGCCCGCGTAGATCCGCGTTGCGCCGAACTCGCCTGCCTGATCGACGCGAATCATCCGCGCGATATGGTCGGGAACCTTGGTCATGCCTTGCGATCCTTCATCAACAGCGAAACGATAGCCACCCCTGCGGCCGTCGAAATCAGGAAGTTGTAGCCCGCCAGGCTGATGCCGAAAAGCGTCCAGGCCGGAGCATCGCAACGCACCAGCGGCGTATTCATGATGTCCTCGAGCGCATTGCCGCTACCGCCTCCACCAACGACCGCGCAGGATGTGATGCCGGGCCACCACCCGTATTCGACGCCAGCATGGAACAGGCCGATCGCGCCGGAGACGAGGATGGCGAGGGCCGCGGCGCCGATCCACAAGCGCTGCGGCGGGACGACGTATGCCAGGAGCGCGAATCCGAACGCGGCGAAATGCGGCCATCGTTGCCACCAGCACATTTCGCACGGATAGAGGCCGAAGCCGTATTCGGACACATAGGCGCCGCCCAGCAGCAGAGCCGGAACGGCAATCGCCAGGACGCGGGCGAGGCGGGCGTGCTGCGAAAGGCTCATGAGGCCGCGATTAGCCTATTTCGCTCGTACGGCAATGCTCTTGGGGCTGGTCCGGCGCAGCGTTTCCAGCGCGTAATGCAGCTGGAAATCCTCGATACCCTGTTCCTCAAGCTCTTCCGCAGTTTGCTGGAAGCGCGGATCCTCGCGCGAATCCTTCTCGACCGCATCGTCCGCGAGGCCGATTTCGTTGATCAGATGGCCGCGCAGATCCGATTCACGCATCTGGAACCGCGCGCGCTGCGCAAGGTCGGGATCTGAGAGCTGGGGCACGGTGATGTCGGGTTTGATCCCGCCTTCCTGCACCGAATGTCCGGCAGGGGTGTAGTAGCGAGCGGTAGTCAGCTTGAGCGCAGCGTCACGGCCCAGAGGGAGCAACGACTGGACACTGCCCTTGCCGAAGCTGCGCTCGCCCATGACCACTGCACGGCGATGGTCCTGCAAGGCGCCCGCCACGATTTCCGAGGCCGAGGCGGAACCCGCATCGATCAGCACGACGATCGGAAGTCCCTCCGCGATGTCGCCGCGAAACACGGTTTCGGCGTCATAAGCGATGTTCTCGCCCCGGGCGCGGCCGCGCTGCGAGACGATCCGCCCGTCGCTCAGGAACAAATCGGACAGCGCAACGGCTTCGTCGAGCGAGCCCCCCGGATTCGAGCGCATATCGAGCACCAGCCCGTTGAGGCGGCCCGTTGCGGTCTTACGCAGATCTTCCCAAGCGGTGAACACGTCGCTGCCGACATCGCGCGAGAACTCGTTGATCATGATGTGGCCGATATTGCCGTCATGCAGTTCCCAGGTGACCGGCTCGAGTTCTATCACGCCGCGCGTGACATCCACGTCGAAGGGCTCCTCGCGCCCCGGACGGAAAATCGTCAACTGGATCGAGGTGCCCTCGCGCCCGCGCATCTGCGCCACGGACTCGTCGAGCGTCTGGCCGACGATCAGGCGCCCGTCGAGATGGGTGATGAAGTCGCCCGCCTTGATGCCCATCTTGTCAGCAGGGCTGCCACGGAACGGCGAGATGACCTTGACTGCACCGTCTTCGGCCACGACGGACAGACCGAGACCGGAATAATTGCCGTCGATCATCGTCTCGAGCCGCTGGAGGTCGCTACCGTCAAGATAGCCCGAATGCGGATCGAGCGCGGCCAGCATGCCGTCGATCATACCGCGCATCAGCTTGTCGTCCTCGACCGGCTCGACATAGCTCGCCTTGATCCGCTGGTAGACCGCGAGCACCTTGGCGAATTCCGGACCGGCGCGGCCTTCCACCTGCGCGAGGCTGGCGGTGGTCGCGGGGATCAGCGCGACGGCGGTGACGAGGGCGGCCGAACGGGCCAGGGCGGCGAATTTCATCGGCAAGAATTCTCCTTTGCGCGCCACCATTCTATCGCTGGAGCGCGCTGAATGCCAGATGAGCGGCCAATGCCTTGCAGCAAAGCGATTTTCGACCGGCGTCCTATCGCAGGTGGTCGAGCGGATTGACCGGCTCGCCGCCGTGCCTCAGTTCCAGCGTCACTTCACCGCGCCGTGCGGGAGCGAGCCCGAGCGGTGAGCCGGCGGTCACGTCCTGCCCGACCGCCACATCGAGCGTATCGAGCCCGGTCACGAGACTGGTCCAGCCGCTGGCATGCTCGACAATGACAATCCGCCCATAGCCGCGATAGGGCCCGGCAAAGACCACCCGACCGGCGCCCGGCGCAACGACCTGCGCGCGCGGTCGGGCGGCAAGCGCAAGTCCCGCCTGCCGTTGTCCGCTCGTTCCCGCTTCGCCGAAACCCGCGGTAATCTCACCTGCCACCGGGAGCTGGTAGCGCGCCGGTGGCTCGGTAGCGCTGGCCAGCGGGCTTGCCGGCGCCGAAACGCTGGCGCTGGTCGGATCGGCGGGGCGCGGCAACGGCCCCGGCAGGGCGGCAAGCCGTTCGCGTAGCGATCCTGCAGCTTCGAGACGCCCGATGAGCTGGTCCAGATCGATCGCCTGTTCGGCCAGAACAAGCGCGCGCTGCGCTTCGCGGTCGGCCCCGCCAGCGGCTTGCCGAGCCTTGAGGCGTTCCTGCTCGGCGAGGGCGGCGAGCTGCTTGCGCCGCTCGCGCAAGGCGGCTTCACTGTCGCGGCGATCGGCGAGCGCCTGGCGCGCTTCGGACTCGAGCCTTTTTGCGCGATCGAGATCGGTGCGCAACGCCGCCGTCCGTTCGCGCACGAGCGGGATCGTACTGTCGAGAACGGCGCGCGTATAGACCAGATCGCGCAGAGAACCCGGCTGTAGCGCCGAAAGCGCCAGCGGCCGGCGTGACATAGACTGGAGAGCGCCGGTCAGGCGGACGAGGGGTGTGCGGCGCTGGGCAAGTTCGCGGTCCAGTGCAAGGCGTTGGCGATTGGCAAGCGCGAGACGGGCCTCGGCCGCGTCGATGCCTGCCTCGGCCTGTTGAACGCGAGCCGCCATCGCCGCCGATTCGGCGCGCGCCTTTTCCGACGCCTCGCGCCCACGCGCCGCCTGGCGCTCGAGCCGTTCCCCCCGCGCCCGCGCATTGCGCTGCTGGAGCCGCGCCGCATCGAGCGCCGCGCGGGCCTGTTCCGCCGTTTCGAACCGCGTCGGCGCCTGTGCAGTCGCAGGAAGTCCCAGAAACCCGATGGCAACGAGTGCGGCAAGGAGGGGAAGGCGGCGGCTCATCGGGGGCATTCCTGCCCGATCAGCCGCTGCGATGATAGGGGTGCCCGGCGATAATCGTCGTTGCGCGATAGAGCTGCTCGGCGAGCATGGCACGCGCCAGCAGGTGCGGCCAGGTGGCCTTGCCGAAAGCGAGCAGCAAGTCCGCTTCGCGCCGCTCCTCCGGCGCATGACCGTCGGCCGCGCCAAGCACGAAGCGGCATTCACGCATGCCGTCGTCGCGCCAGCGTTCGAGGATTTCCGCCAGTTTTTCGGAAGAGAGGTCCTTTCCGCGCTCATCCAGCAGCACGGTTTTGCAAGGCGTCAACGGATCGGCGGTGCGACCGCCGGTTTCGGGCAATTCGGTAATCTTCACCGGCCACGTCAGTCGCTTTTCATAACGCGCGACAAGATCCGCTTCGGGTGAGCGTGCGATCTTCCCGCGAGCGATAATGTGAAGAAGGATAGGAAGTGCTCCGGGAATAGCGCCTGAACCATCACGGCGGCGGATCGGCAAGGACCACCGCTCCCGACAGGCCGAAGCGCAGACCACGGTCGACCGCGCGTATGCAGCCGCGGACGCGTCCGCGAAGCCCCGCTAGGCCGTGCCGGCCACCGGCGGTGCGTCGCCGAACGCCCACATGCGCTCGAGGTTGTAGAAGCTACGCACCTCGGGACGGAACAGGTGGACCACGACGTCGCCCGCATCGAGCAGGACCCAATCGGCTGCCGGAAGCCCTTCGAGCTTCACCGGGCCGAAGCCCGCCTGTTTGACCTTCTCGGCCAGTTTCTGCGCCATTGCGGCGACCTGGCGGGTCGAGCGGCCCGAAGCAATCACCATGTGATCGGCAATCGAGCTCTTTCCCTCGAGATCGATCGTCACGACCTCCTGCGCCTGATCGTCGTCGAGCTGTTGCAATACCAGCTTGAGCAGCGGATCGGTTGTCGCGTCAGCCAAGTCGATCACCTGTGCCGAAGCGGTCCCGGATGCAGCCGGGCCTGTCTGCGCCTGTGTCATAGGCGATTGCGGTACTCCTGAAATGAGAGGCTTGGGCCATGGGAGGGACAACGCGCATCATGGCGCGGTGGTTTCCTCCCCCGACAGTATCAAGTGATGCGTCAGCTGGTCCCTCGGAGGCGGTCCGGCATAGCGTAAGGCCCAGTCGGGATCGGCGCGGCGGATGGCCGTGGCCGATCTTTCGTCGGGATCGAAACGCAATGTCACCAGTGCCGGTGCGCTCCATTCGCCCCTGTTCACGAAGCTGGACAGCGGCACGGAAAAGCGCCTCAGCCAGGCCATCGCGGGGCTCGCGACAGCATCCGCATCATAGCCGGGCCTTGCGATGACCGCAATCGGCATCCTGCGCGCGATCCCCCGCCAGTCGCGCCAGCGATGAAATTGCGCGAGATTGTCGGAGCCCATCAGCCACACGAAATCCTTCTTGGGATAGCGCCGCTCGAGTGCGCCGAGCGTGTCGATCGTATAGCGCGTGCCCAGCTCGCGTTCGATCGCCGTGACGCGGATAGGTGCGCGTTTTGCCTGATCCATCGCGGAACGGACGCGAGCCGCGAGCGGTGCCATGCCGATCTTCGGCTTCAGCGGATTGCCGGGCGAGACCAGCCACCAAACCTCGTCGAGCGCAAGCGCATGCAGAACGAACAGCGAAACCCGCCGGTGGGCACCGTGCGCCGGATTGAAACTGCCGCCGAGCAAGCCGATTCGCCGCCCCTTGCTCATTTCGGCTCAGCTCCCGCAAATTTGTCGAATTTATACAATGGTTTGCTCACGGCGCGCA
The DNA here is from genome assembly GCF_001542855.1 of Erythrobacter sp. AP23. Classification (GTDB taxonomy): domain Bacteria; phylum Pseudomonadota; class Alphaproteobacteria; order Sphingomonadales; family Sphingomonadaceae; genus Qipengyuania. Next base: position 102,438 of record NZ_LNBY01000015.1, read on the forward strand.
TCGTGAATCGCAAGCTGTTGGTAAACAACGACTTAATTTTCGGTTCCCACGACGATTCGAAAATTCCGCAGCGAGGAAACGACTCGTCCCATCGATGCTTCGACTCGTGGATTCTTCGGGAACCGCGATTCGATTTCACAAGCAACCTTTGTTAGCGCTCTACCCGGGACGTAAAAGACCATAAGGGACGGGTCGTTTTGAGCAATAAGATTGCCACCAGTGGCTGGGGGAGCCGCGTGAAGAGCTGGTTCCCCGATCGCGAATTTTTCATGCGATCGGAAGGCCAAGTTCGCTTCATCACCATCTCGTCGAAGGTCCAGATGACCGCCGCTACGATCGCTCTGGCGGCGCTCGTCGTCTGGGCGGTGTCGATGGCGGGCGCGGGCTGGACGCAATATCGCGCCACCGCAGATCGCCTTTCGCTGCTCGACCGCGAAGCGAAGGTCGCAACCGCGACCGAGCGCGTGAACGCCTATCGCCAGGATATCGACGCGGTCGCCACCGACCTCGTCAAGCGGCAGGAATTCATCGAGGACATGGTGGCCTCGCTGCCCGAGGACGTGAAGTCGGTGACCAATGTCAGCGATTCGGCCGGCGAAGCCTCGGCGACGGTCGACAAGGTCAGCGCCTCGATCCCCGAAGCCAGCGCGTTGGCGAAGATCGAAGCGCGCCAGCTTGCCTTCGTCGAAGGGCTGACCCGCTATGCCGACTGGCGCTCGCAGAAGGCGGCAGCCGCGCTCAAATCGCTCGGTCTCAATCCCGATCGCATGATCCGCAATGCCGACCGCAGCGCGATGGGTGGCCCGCTCGAAAAGCTGGCAACCGACGCGCAGGGCAATATCGACCCGCGCTTCGAACGGCTCGGCCTGTCGATCGCGCGCATGGCCGCGCTCGAACGGGGGCTTGCGGGTGTCCCGCAGGTCACTCCGGCGCGCAAGGACATGATTTCGAGCGGCTTCGGCTACCGCCGCGACCCCTTCACCGGGCGCGGAGCCATGCACAAGGGTCTCGATTTCAAGGGCGCCATAGGCACCCCGATCCGCGCCGCATCTGCCGGGCGCGTGAGCTTCGTCGGCTGGAAGGGCGGCTATGGCAAGACGGTCGAGATCACGCATGGTAACGGCCTGATGACGCGCTATGCCCATATGTCGCGTTTCGACGCGAAGGTGGGCGAGCGCGTTGCCGCGGGCGAGACGATCGGGGCGATCGGCAATACGGGCCGTTCGACCGGCCCGCACCTTCATTTCGAAGTGCGTATCAACAATCGCGCAGTGAACCCGCGCACCTTCCTGGAGACCGCTCCCAATGTTCTCGAAGAAATCCGGCGAGTCCCCCAACTCGCCTCAGTCAAGTAATCCGGGACGCGAACGCATGGCCAGCAAGAGCAATTCCACTTTTTCCGTGTTCGGTTCGGACATTGCGATAACCGGCGACATCAAGGCGTCGGCCGACCTGCATATCGACGGCTCGGTCGAGGGTGACATTTCGTGTTCATCGCTCGTCCAGGGCGAGACCAGCGCCGTCAAGGGAGCGATCAAGGCCGAAAGCGCCCGCCTGGCGGGCACGGTGGACGGATCGATCACCGCGCGCGAACTCGTCATTCTCAAGAGCGCCAAGATCACAGGCGACGTGTTCTACGATGCGCTGACGATCGAACAGGGCGCGCAGGTCGAAGGCCGGTTCGCCCACCGCGACGCCAAGGCCAAGGCACCAGCCGCGACGCAACCGGCGACCAAGCCCGAGCTCGCCGTAGCCGGCTGAGGCGCAACGATTTGGAGGGGATGGGGGCCGCCCGCGCAATGACGCAGGCGGCCTTCTCTTTTGCGCGCGATCCCGCGAAACGCCAGGTAGTCTGGTGGAGCGGCGCGCCCTAGTCGAGGACTTCCGCGCGCAATGCCTTGCGGTCGAGCTTGCCGATCATCGTCTTGGGCAATTCGTCGCGGATGACGACATCGTCGGCGCGTTCGTGCTTGCCCACGCGGGCGTTGAGCCATTCCTTCAGCTGAGCGCCCGTGATCTCTTGGCCCGCATCGAGCGTGACATAGGCGACAGGCACTTCGCCGCGATAGGTGTCGGACCGGCCGATCACCAGCGCCTCCTTGACCGCCTCGTGCTCGAGTAGCACGTACTCGACCTGGCTCGGGAAGACCTTGAACCCGCCAACCGCGATCATGTCCTTGATCCGGTCGACGATCTCCAGAAAGCCATCTTCGTCCAAAGTCGCGACATCGCCGGTGCGCAACCACGTCTTGCCGTCGTGCTCGACGAAGACGGCTTTCGCCGCCTCGGGGCGGTTCCAATAGCCCTGCATGACCTGCGGACCGTGAAGCGCAAGTTCGCCCGGCTCGCCATCGCCCGCCGATTTCGTCGGGTCTTCCTTGTCGAGCAGCATCACCTCGGTCTGCATTACGACCTGCCCGATCGTGCCGGGTTTGCGCGCGCCTTCGTAGGGGTTGGCCGAGACCACGCCCGAGCTCTCGGTAAGGCCATATCCTTCGACCAGACGAACGCCGGTCGCCGCCTCGAATTTTTCGCGCAGGGGGCCGGGTAGCGGTGCACCGCCCGAAATGCAGACCTTGAGCGTCGATAGGTCGGTCTTGGCGAGATCGGGGTGATCGAGCAGCGCCTGATACATGGTCGGTACGCCGGGAAAGCCCGTGGCACCGTATTTCTCGATCGTCTGCAGCACCTGACCGGTTTCGAAACGCGGGACCATGGCGATCGAGGCGCCGGTCAGGACCGCATGGTTGAGAAGCGCAGTATTGGCGAAAACGTGGAAGAAGGGCAGCGCGCCCATGAAAACCTCGCCCGACGGATCGCCGAAGGGGTTGAGGCCAGCGGTTTGCTGCGCGTTGATCGACAGGTTCGCATGAGTCAGCATCGCCCCCTTGGGCGTGCCGGTGGTGCCGCCGGTGTATTGGAGCAGCGCGAGCGATTGCGGATCGACGGTCGGCAGGTCGCCGCCCACCTGCACGCCCTCTTCGAGGAACTCGTCCCAACGCAGGATGTCCGAGCCGAAAGCGACTTTCGCGATCTTGCTGCGGGCAAAAAGCCTCAGCGCGAAACCCTTCAGCCTCGGCAGCATCTGCGACAGCGAGCTCACCACCAGCGTTTCGAGCGCCGAGCCGCGCAGCACCTTTTCCGCGGTCGCATAAAGCTCGGGCACGTCGACCGTCACCAGAAGGCGCGTGCCCGAATCGGCGACCTGCTGTTCGAGTTCCTCGACCGAATAGAGGGGCGAGAAATTGACGACCACGGCGCCCGCCATCATCGCCCCGTAATAGGCGACGACATAGCTCGGCACATTGGGCAGGAAGAGGCCGACACGATCCCCTCCCGCGATCCCGCGCGCCACGAGCCCTCGCGCGAACGCCTGCGCGTCGCGGTAAAGTTCGGAATAGGTATAGGTGCGACCGAGAAAGTGCAGCAGCGGCGCTTCGGGCGACGCCTTGGTCGTGCGCGCGAACATCGCGGGCAGCGCCATCGCTTCGAAACGCGTGTCCCACGGCACCGGGTGATGGTTCGGCAGCTTGCTTACATCCATGTCAGTAGCATGGAGAATTGCGCCTCAAACGCAAGCAAAAAGGCGGGAGAAGCACCCGCCTCCCCCGCCTTCGGAATTTCACGTCTTCGAAACGATCAGGCTTCGCCGGGTTCTTCTGTCTCGCCCGCTTCCTCCGCAGCACGCTTGGCCTCGAGCCAGGCGGCGGCTTCGGCTTCCTGCGCGGCTTCGGCAGCGGCCTTCTCATTGGCCTCACGCTCGGCGCGCAGTTCTTCGATCAGCTTTTCGCGGTCGCTGGTACCACTGGTCTCGACCGGTGCGGCCTCCTCCTCGGCGGGCAGGTTCTTGGCTGCCTTGGCCACCACCGCATCGAGTTCGCGCTGCGAACACAAGCCGAGCGTGACCGGGTCCTTGGGCTGAATGTTCTGAATGTTCCAGTGGCTGCGCTCGCGGATGGCGGTGATCGTGTTGCGCGTGGTGCCGATAAGCTTGCCGATCTGGGCATCGGAAATTTCCGGATGGTTGCGCAGGATCCAGGCGATCCCGTCGGGCTTGTCCTGGCGCTTCGAGACCGGCGTGTAGCGCGGTCCCTTGGTACGGCTTACCGCGACCGGGGCGCGCTGCATCTTCAACCGGTATTCGCTGTCGGCCTGACCCTTCTCGATCTCGGCCAGCGTCAGTTCGCCCGAATGCACGGGGTCACGGCCGGTATATTTGCTGCCCGCCAGGTCGTCGGCCATGGCCTGCACTTCGAGAATGTGGAGGCCGCAGAATTCGGCGATCTGTTCGAACGACAGGCCGGTATTGTCGACCAGCCAGGTGGCGGTGGCATGCGGCATCAGCGGTTTGGGTTGGTCGGCCATGAAAGTGCCTTTTCTCGCCTTACGAAAATAGAAGGCCGCCCCTCGCGGGACGGCCGTTGTGGTCCCGATGTAGGCGAGCGCACCGGATTCGGCAAGCGAAAGCCTCCGGCGGCGGGTAGCTCTTCGGCCTCGAAAGCGGCGAGGCCGCTCAGGAACTGCCCGGTGGCTGCGGCCCAGCTAAAACTCGCGCCATATTCGGCGCAGGCATTGCGATCGCAGAACAGCGCCGCGCCGATTGCCCGGTCGAGATCCTCGTGCAACGCGCCGACGCGTTCGGTGACGATATCGCGTGGGCCAGGCACCGGATAGGCGGCAACTGGCGTGCCGCAGGCCAGCGCTTCGATCATGACCAGACCGAAAGTGTCGGTCCTGCTCGGGAAAGCGAAGACGTCCGCGCCAGCATAGCAGCCCGCAAGCTCCCGACCCGACCGGCGACCGAGGAAACGGGCCTCGGGAAACTTCGCCTCCAGCGCTGCCAGCGGCGGCCCGTCACCGACGACCACCTTGCTGCCGGGGTAGTCGCCTTCGAGAAACGCTTCGATATTCTTCTCTACCGCCACGCGCCCCACATAGAGCTGGATTGGGCGCGGCAGGTCGGAAAACTCGGGCGGCGGCGGAGCATCGGGCGTGAAACAGGCCAGATCGACGCCGCGGCTCCAGCGGTGCAACCGGGTCAACCCATGCGCGCGCAGTTCCTGGCTTATGCTTTCGGTGGCCACCAACACGCGCTGGGCCGGGCGGTGGAACCAATGGATATAGCGCCAGAACCACTCGGCGGGCAGATGCGTGCGCTTGGCGAGGTAATCGGGAAACTGCGTATGATAGGCGGTAGTGAACTCGATACCGTGCCTTGCGCAATACCGCCGTGCCGTCATTCCGAGCGGGCCCTCCGTGGCGATATGGATCGCCTCGGGCGAGAAATCGCGCAGCCGGCTCGCTACCGCGCCGGGCCTGGCAAGAGCCAGCCGGATCTCGGGATAGGTCGGACAGGGCAGCGAAGCGAACTGATCGGGCGAGACGACCAGAACGTCGTGCCCCTGTTCGCGCAGCTGGTCGCAGGTCGTCGTCAGCGTGCGCACGACCCCGTTCATCTGCGGCAACCAGGCGTCGGTGACGATGGCGATGCGCTGTGGCCAATGGGGTGGCGATTCGGCGATCGGCCCCTCCACCCCGAGCAGCGAACTCACGCAGCCTCCGGCACGGACGTCTTGACGTCGGTCGCTGCATTCTCGCGCCGCGCAACTTCCTCGGGCCAGTTGAGGATTTCCATGGTTCCGTCGAAATGCTCGACCAGCGCGTTGCAGCCCTCGACCCAATCTCCGTCGTTCCAGTATTCGACTTCCCGCCCCTCGTGGACGAAATTGCGGCATTCGGCAGTGTGGATGTGCCCGCACACGACCCCGTCGACGCCGCGCTCGGCAGCGGCCCGGGCAACCACTTCCTCGTATCGGGAAATGAACTCGACCGCGTTCTTGACCTTGTGCTTGGCGGCCTTGGAGAGCGACCAATAGGGCAGGCCGAGCCGCGCACGCACGGAGGCCACCCAATTGTTGAGCTTCATCATGACGTGATAGAGCGCGTCGCCGACATAGGCGAGCCAGCGATGCGCGAGCATGATCGTGTCGAATTCATCGCCATGCAACACCATCAGGCGACGGCCGTCGGCGGTATCGTGGAAAGCGGCGCGCATGATCTCGACGCCGCCGAAGTTCATGCCGCTGAAGGGGCGGATCATCTCGTCGTGATTGCCCGGGATGTAGATGATCCGCGTGCCGCGCTTGGCGCGCTTGAGGATGCGCCAGACGATGTCGTTATGTTCGGCGGGCCAGTAGAGCTTCTTCTTCAGTCGCCAGCCGTCGATGATATCGCCGACCAGATACATCGTCTCGCTGTCGGTATGGTCTAGAAAATCGATCAGCAGCTCGTGATTGCACCCCTTGGTCCCGAGATGGATGTCGCTGATCCAGATGGTCCGGTACTTGCGCCGCTTTCCCTTGGTACGCTCGGGCACGGCGGGCTTGAGCGAAGGAAAATTCGCGACCTTGTGCGCCGCATCGAAGTGGTTGGGCAGATCGTTCATGGGCCTGACCCCCGATTAGGTATCGAGCCCTGACTTGAAGCAAGATTGTTACGTGCGATTCACAGTGTCGTTACGGATCGGCGAAATTGCGACGGTTGCGAGTCAGCGTGGCGCAACCTCGAGGACGATCTTGCCGATATGGTCGCCCGCCTCCATCCGCGCATGCGCGGCACCGGCCTCGACGAGAGGGAAGATCCGATCCATCACCGGCGCGATGGTCGCGTCTTCGAACAGGTGCCAGGCCTGTTCGTTGATATCGTCGGCGAGAAGCGCCTTGAATTCGTCCGATCTCGGACGCAGCGTCGAACCTGTCAGCACCAGGCGTTTGCGCATGACGGTGGCCATGTTGATCTCGGCCTTTAGCCCGCCGAGTACCGCGATCGTGACATGACGCCCATCGTCCGCGAGGCATTCGATATTGCGTGCGACGTATTCGCCCGAGACCATGTCGAGCACGATATCGACGCCGGTGCCGCCGGTGAACGCCTTCACTTCCTCGACGAAATCCTGCGTCTTGTAGTTGATCGCCAGATCCGCGCCCAGATCGCGGATCGCCTGGCACTTCTCTTCGCTCCCGGCAGTGGCGATCACCGCGATGTCGAATGCCTTGGCGAGCTGGATGGCCATCGTACCGATGCCGCTTGTGCCGCCATGGACCAGCAGCGTGTCGCCATCGCTCGCCCAGCCGCGCTGGAACACATTGTGCCATACAGTGAACAGCGTTTCGGGAATCGCCGCGGCCGCATCCATCCGCATGGCTTCGGGAACGGAAAGGCAATGCTTCGCGTCGGCGAGGCAATATTCGGCATAACCCCCGCCCGACACGAGCGCGCAAACGCGCTGGCCGACCATCTCGGGCAAGACCCCCTCGCCAACGGCGGCGACGGTTCCTGCGACCTCGAGCCCCGGAATCGGCGAGGCTCCCGGCGGCGGTGGGTAGAAGCCCTGGCGCTGGATCACATCGGGGCGGTTGATGCCAGCGTGGGAGACCCTGATCAGCACTTGATTCTCGCCCGGCCTCGGCACGGGCAGCGTCTCCGGCCGCAAGACTTCGGGACCGCCCGGGTCGTCGAAACCCATCGCGGTCATCGTCTCGGGTAATTCGGCTGCCACTCACACCCCCGTATCAAGCCAGTTCTGCGTGGCGGCGTGGCCACGTCGCGAGGCAATACCGCGCGACCCCGTTGACAGCAACCGGGCAGACTTGCGAGATTGGAGGAGATGAACGACGACGAGAGTCCGCGCCCGAGAGGCGATGCCGCGAGCATGCTGGCGAGCGAGGACCTCGGCCCCTATTCGCAAGACGAACTGGCTGCGCGCATCGCGCTGCTCGAAGCCGAGATTGCACGCGTCGAAAAGCATCGCCGGTCCGCCGCCGCACACCGTGACGCGGCCGAGGCTTTGTTTGGGCGAAAGGAATAGTTGGAGATGCGGGGGCTGAAATATCCCGCGTCTGTCACCATATGCGACGCCTATACAGCATTGGCTAACCTTCGGCCGATAGGCTGTTTCGTATTCGCCCCGCGCGAGTCCCTGTGAGAAAGACCTTTGAATGCCCAGCTTTGCCGCAAACCTCGAAAAGACCCTCCACGCAGCGCTCACCGATGCGGGCGAACGGCGTCACGAATATGCGACGCTGGAGCACCTGCTCCTCGCCCTGATCGACGATGAGGACGCGGCGCAGGTGATGACCGCCTGCGGGGTCGACCTGACCGAGCTCACTGCGGTGGTGAAGCAATATCTCGAGCAGGAGTACCAGTCGCTCCAGGCGGACGAGAGCGCCGATCCGCAACCGACCGCGGGGTTCCAGCGCGTGATCCAGCGCGCGATCCTGCATGTCCAGTCTTCGGGCAAGGATACCGTGACCGGCGCCAACGTGCTGGTCGCGCTGTTTTCCGAGCGCGATAGCTATGCGGTCTATTTCCTCCAGCAGCAGGACATGAGCCGACTGGATGCAGTCAGCTTCATCAGCCACGGCATCGGCAAGGGCGGCAAACAGATCGAAAGCCGCCCGCCCGAGGGTGCCGAAGGTGCCGAGGCGCAGGGTGACGAAAAGCCCGGCGAGAAGGGCAAGAAGGAGACGGCGCTCGACCAGTTCACGGTCAACCTCAACCGGAAGGCCGAGGACGGGCGGATCGATCCGCTGATAGGCCGCGGCCCCGAAGTCGACCGCACAATTCAGATCCTGTGCCGCCGTTCGAAAAACAACCCGCTCTATGTCGGCGATCCGGGCGTTGGAAAGACCGCCATCGCCGAGGGGCTCGCGCGCAAGATCGTCGAGGCCGATGTTCCCGACGTGCTTCGTGACGCGGTCATCTATTCGCTCGATATGGGCGCGTTGCTCGCGGGCACACGCTATCGCGGCGATTTCGAAGAGCGCCTGAAGCAGGTCGTCAATGAGCTCGAGGGCATGCCCGACGCGATCCTGTTCATCGACGAGATTCACACGGTGATCGGTGCCGGGGCGACGAGCGGCGGGGCGATGGACGCTTCGAACCTGCTGAAGCCCGCGCTTTCCAGCGGCGCGATCCGCTGCATCGGTTCGACCACCTACAAGGAATTCCGCAACCACTTCGAGAAGGACCGCGCGCTGCTGCGTCGCTTCCAGAAGATCGACGTCAACGAACCGACGATCGAGGATACGGTCAAGATCCTGAAAGGTCTGAAGACCGCGTTCCAGGATCACCACAAGGTGACCTATACCATCGATGCGCTCAAGACGGCGGTCGAGCTTTCGGCGCGCTACATCAACGACCGCAAACTGCCCGACAAGGCGATCGACGTAATCGACGAAGTCGGCGCAATGCAAATGCTGGTTCCGCCGAGCCGTCGCAAAAAGAAGATCACCGCCAAGGAAATCGAAGCCGTGATCGCCACCATGGCGCGGATCCCGCCCAAGTCGGTTTCGAAGGACGACAAGAAGGCGCTCGAAAACCTCGAGCGCGACCTCAAACACGTCGTCTTCGGCCAGGACCCGGCGGTGCACAAACTGTCGACCGCGATGAAGCTCAGCCGTGCGGGTCTGCGCGATCCGGACAAGCCGATCGGCTCTTTCCTGTTCTCCGGCCCCACCGGCGTCGGCAAGACCGAGGTCGCGCGCCAGCTCGCCTCGATCATGGGTATCGAGCTCAAGCGCTTCGACATGTCCGAATATATGGAGCGCCACAGCGTTTCGCGTCTGATCGGCGCGCCTCCGGGCTATGTCGGCTACGACCAGGGCGGCCTGCTGACCGACGCCGTCGACCAGAACCCGCACTGCGTGCTGCTGCTCGACGAAATCGAGAAGGCGCATCCCGACCTGTTCAACATCCTGCTCCAGGTGATGGATAATGGCCGACTGACCGACCACCACGGCAAGACGGTCGATTTCCGCAACGTCGTGCTGATCATGACGACCAATGCCGGCGCCGCCGACATGGCGCGCCAGGGCATCGGTTTCGGCGACGTGAGCAAGGAAGATGCGAGCGAAGAAGCGGTGAAGCGCATGTTCACCCCCGAATTCCGCAACCGCCTCGATGCAATCGTGCCCTTCGGCTACCTCGGCAAGGAAACCGTCGCCCGCGTGGTCGACAAGTTCATCCTCCAGCTCGAACTGCAGCTGGCCGAACAGAATGTCGACATCCAGTTCGACAAGGATGCGCGCGCCTGGCTGGCCGACAAGGGCTACGACCGCCTCTACGGCGCCCGTCCGATGGGCCGTCTGATCCAGGAACGGATCAAGCAGCCGCTGGCTGAAGAACTGCTCTTCGGCAAGCTTGCCGATGGCGGCGAAGTGTCGGTGACGATGAAGGATGGCAAGCCCGCCTTCGAACTCACCCCCGCCCCGCCCAAGACCAGGCGCAAGGCAGCGCCGAAGAAGAAACCCGCGGCGAAGAAGAAGCCAACGCCCAAGAAGCCCGAAGCGGGTGCCGAGAAGGGCAAGGACGAAACCAAGAGCTGATCTGCGAATCGGCAGCGATGGGGGGCGCCACCGGGAACGGTCGGCGCTCTTTTCGTTTGAATCGAGGATGGCTGCTGCCCCCTTCTCCTGGATCAACCCCGAGCCGCACGGTATCCATATCGCCCCCGCCGATTGCTGGGTCGATCCCAGCCGTCCGGTCGACAAGGCACTAGTCACGCATGGCCATGCCGACCATGCGCGCGGGGGGCACGGCCAGACCGTTGCTACGCCTGAGACGCTCGCGATCATGGAGTTGCGCTACGCAACACGCGACGGGGCGACGCCGGTCGAGTATGGCGAGACGATCCGCCTGCCCGGCGGGGTCGATGCGACCTATATCCCGGCGGGCCATGTCCTTGGCAGCGCGCAGATCCTGCTCGAACATGCAGGCGAGCGAGTGATCGTCACCGGCGACTACAAGCGACGTCACGACCCCACCTGCCCGCCCTTCGAAGCCACGCCCTGCGATATCTTCATCACCGAGGCGACTTTTGGCCTGCCGGTATTCTGCCATCCGCCGATCGAGGAGGAGATGCAGAAACTGCTCGAGCGGCTCGCTGCGCATCCTGACCGTTGCGTGCTGGTCGGCGCCTATGCTCTCGGCAAGGCGCAGCGTGTGATCGCCGAACTGCGTCGCGCGGGACACACGGATCCGATCTACCTACACGGCGCGATGGAGAAGATGTGCCGCCTCTATGAGGAGCACGGCGTGGATCTGGGCGAACTGCGGCTCGTGTCGGATGCCGACAAGGACGAAATGCGCGGCCACATCGTTGTCTGCCCGCCAGGCGCACTCAACGACCGGTGGAGCCGACGCCTGCCCGATCCGATCACCGCCATGGCGAGCGGATGGATGCGCATTCGCCAGCGCGCTCGGCAGCGGAACGTCGAATTGCCGCTGGTCATCTCCGACCATGCCGACTGGGGCGAACTGACCCGGACGATCGAAGAGGTCGACGCGAGCGAAAACTGGATCACCCACGGGCGGGAGGACGCGCTGCTACGCTGGTGCCAGCTCCATCAGCGCCGCGCCCGCGCGTTGGCCCTTGTCGGCTACGAAGACGAGGACGATTGAGGGTGGACGAGTTTGCCGCCCTAATCGATGCTCTGGTCTACACTCGCAGCCGCAACGAAAAGCTGCGCCTGATCGCGGAGTATCTGCGCGCGACACCCGACCCGGACCGAGGATGGGCGCTGGCGGCGCTCGCCGACGGGCTCGATTTTCCAGCGGTAAAGAGCTCCACCATCCGCAATCTCCTGAAAGACCGCGTGGATCCGGTTCTGTGGACCCTGAGCCGCGATTTCGTCGGCGACACGGCGGAAACCGCGAGCCTTCTGTGGCCCGCGCCCGGCAACGAACCCGATCCGCCGGGCGTGAGCGAAACCGTGGAACTGCTGTCGGCGTTGACCCGAAAGAGCGTTCTGACCGGGTTGCCGAAGCTTCTGGACCGGCTCGACGCATCGGGTCGCTATGCATTGCTCAAGCTCGCGACGGGCGGGATGCGCATCGGCGTGTCGAGCCGCCTGGCTAAAACCGCCTTCGCGCAAGCTTTCGCGGTGTCGGTCGACCAGGTGGAGGAATATTGGCACGGCCTCGAGCCGCCTTACGATCCGCTCTTCGCCTGGGCCGCACATGGCCAGGCTCCGCCCGACATCGAGAACCTTCCCACCTTCCGGCCCTTCATGCTCGCGCATCCGCTCGAGGACACGGTCGTCGACCTCGCCGACTATGCGGCCGAATGGAAATGGGACGGAATCCGCGTCCAACTGGTACGCGCAGGCGAGGAGACTCGAGTCTACAGCCGCTCGGGCGACGACATTTCGGTGACTTTCCCAGAGCTGCTCGATGTCCTGCCCTTCCCCGCAGTGCTCGATGGGGAATTGCTGGTGCGCGGCTCGACGCAGGGGGGCGAGGAAGGAGGAGCAGCCAGCTTCAACGCGCTGCAGCAGCGGCTCGGGCGCAAAACCGTGAGCAAGAAAATGCTCACCGAGTTCCCAGCCTTCGTCCGGCTCTATGATGCGCTTCTGATCGAAGGTGAAGATGTGCGCGAACAGCCGTGGACCGCGCGCCGCTCGCGGCTCGAAGCGCTGATGGCCCGCCTGCCCGACAGCCATTTCGACATCAGCTCGGTCGTCGAGGCGCGCGACTTCGGACATCTCGCCGAAATTCGCGAAGGCAGTCGCGAAGACGCAATCGAAGGGCTGATGCTCAAGCGCAAGGATAGCCCCTATATCGCCGGGCGACGCGTCGGGTACTGGTACAAGTGGAAACGCGATCCGCTGCTGATCGATTGCGTACTAATGTATGCGCAGCGCGGCTCGGGCAAACGCTCCAGCTTCTTTTCCGACTACACCTTCGGCTGCTGGAATGGCGATCCAGACAAGGGCGCGGACCTGCTACCGGTTGGTAAAGCCTATTCGGGTTTCACCGACGAGGAACTGAAGAAGATCGACCGTCACGTGCGCCAGAACACGATCAACCGCTACGGCCCCGTGCGCGAGACCGAAAAGACACTGGTGTTCGAAGTCGCCTTCGACAGCGTGCACGAAAGCAAACGCCACAAATCGGGCCTCGCCATGCGCTTTCCGCGTATCCACCGCATTCGATGGGACAAGCCGGCGCACGAGGCGGACCGGATCGAGGCACTAAGGGCGCTGATCCGCGATTGAGCAAAGTCGCGCCGCGTACATTGCGACAGCGTGACGTCAGTCCCCAAACGCCTTGGCCACCGCCTCGCCGTGATGCTTGGCATTCTCGGCGTAATGCGCCACGCCGATGCGCATGCCGGCAATTGCCGCATCATCCAGATCGCGCATCTTCCGCGCGGGGCGACCGCCCCACAGCTCGCGCGCCCCCATCACCTTGCCTTCGGTCAGCATGGCACCGGCGGCGAGCATCGCATCCGAGCCGATCACCGCCTTGTTCATCGCTATCGCGCCGAGGCCGACAAAGCCGCGATCCTCGATCGTGCAGCCATGGACCATCGCCATGTGGCCGATCAGCACGTCGTCGCCAATGATCAACGGCGAACCGTCGGGATCGCCGGGTCTTTCGGGGTCGCAATGGCAGACGCTGCCATCCTGGATGTTCGAGCGCTCGCCGATGACAATGCGGCTGACATCGGCGCGCAACACGCAATTGTACCAGACCGAGCTGTCGGCCCCGATCTCGACATTGCCGATGATCGTGCAGCCCGGCGCGACGAAGGCGCTATCGTGAATTTTCGGCGTGTGGCCGTGAATCGGAACGATGGTGACGCCGGGGCGGCTCGCGGTCATCGGGTGTTCTCCCATTGCTCTCTCGTGAGCGAATACTGGATCGTCGGATTGTCCTCGGCCGGATAGGCCGGGTCGGAAAAATCAAGATCTTCGCGGCGGACCATGCCGAGCTTTTCCATCAGTTTCCAGCTTCCGGCATTGGCCTCGCTGGTCAGCGCGACGACATGCGGCGCGCCGACGCGGGTGAAGGCCCAGTCGAGCACGGCGCGCATTGCCTCTTCGGCATATCCGCGCCGCCAGCGATCCTCCCGCACCAGCCAGCCCACCTCGTGATCGCCGACATTGGGCGCAAGCGGATTGTCGACGCGCTTTATCCCGCAATGGCCGACCATCTCGCCGCTCGCCTTTTCGATCATGAACAGGAAGCTGAAGCCCTCGCGTGCATAGAGCGCCATGGATTTGGCGTGCTTGGCCTCGATCTCGTGCAATTCCTTGACCCCGCCAAGCCGCGCCATCACCGCTAGCGTATTGAGCAGCCGATCCTGTTCGGCAGCATCGCCCTCCTCGATGGTCCGCAGGATCAGCCGGTCGGTTTCGGCAATGATATCAGCCATTCAGTAGCTGCGCGGCGCGGGGTGCGTGATAGGTCAGCACGCCGCTGCACCCGGCGCGCTTGAAGGCCATCAGCTTTTCCATCAGCAGCGCGTCGCGGTCGCCCACGCCCGCTGCCGCGCCCGCTTCGATCAGCGCATATTCGCCGCTCACCTGGTAGGCGAAGACGGGAACGGAGAATTCCTGTTTCGCGCGCCAGATCACATCGAGATAGGCCAGCCCCGGCTTGACCATCACGCTGTCGGCCCCCTCGGCGATGTCGAACGCGATTTCGCGCAGCGCTTCATCGCCGTTCGCCGGGTCCATCTGATAGCTCTTCTTGTCGCCCTTGAGCAGGCCGCCCGAGCCCACTGCATCGCGGAACGGGCCGTAGAAGGCGGAGGCGTATTTCGCCGAATAGGCCATGATCTGGACATTGGGATGCCGATTCATCTCCAGCGCCATGCGGATCGCTTTAACCCGCCCGTCCATCATGTCGGACGGCGCGATGATGTCGGCCCCGGCATTGGCCTGGTTGACCGCCTGATCGACAAGCACGGCTACCGTATCGTCGTTTACGACATAGCCCGCATCGTCGAGCAACCCGTCCTGCCCATGGCTGGTGTAGGGATCGAGCGCGACATCGGTGAGGATGCCGATATCGCTGCCGCAGGCATCGCGCACCGCCTTGATCGCCCGGCACATGAGATTGTCGGGATTGAGAGCTTCGGCGCCGTCGTCGCTTCGCTTTTCCGGCTGCGTATTGGGAAACAAGGCGATGCACGGAATGCCGAGTTCGACGGCCTCTTTGGCGCGAGACGCGATCCCATCGACCGACCAGCGCGAGACGCCCGGGAGGCTCGTCACCGGCTCCTCGACGCCCGATCCATCGGTGACGAACAGCGGCCAGATGAGGTCTGCCACGGTGAGCACGGTCTCGCGATGCATGGTGCGGCTCCACGCGCTCGCGCGGGTGCGGCGCAGACGGGTAGCGGGATAGCTTGCATTGGTCATGGCGACGCTGTGCCGCAAGCACGCGCTTGGCGCAATCTCAGCCCTTCACGGGCGGCGAAAGCTTGTCGATTTCGCGGATCGGTTCCTGCGCGGCAACCTCGGCAGAGGTGCGCTGCAATTCGGCCAGTGCTGCGCCGGGCTCGACCGTCTTGATCCGGGTGAGCGCTTCCTTGAAACGTCGCAGCTCCGCCCCGGTCAGCTGTGCGCGGGTGACATATTTCACTGAGGCCGGATTGATCGCCCTGCCATGGCGATACATTTCGTAGTGAAGGTGCGGGCCGGTCGACAGGCCGGTTGAGCCGACATAGCCGATTACCTGTCCGCGCCGCACGCTCTGCCCGCGATTCACCGCAATGCGGCTCATGTGGCAGTAACGCGTGTCGAGCCCGCCGTCGTGGCGCAACCGCACCGCATTGCCGCAACCACCCATGCGCCCCGCCCCGGTGACGCGGCCATCGGTCACGGCGACGATAGGGGTCCCGTGACGCGCCTTGAAGTCGAGGCCGGAATGCATCCTGCGATAGCCCAGGATCGGGTGGCGGCGCATGCCGAAGCCCGAAGTCGTTCGCCCTGGCACGGGCGCCATCAGCCCTCCGCGCTGTTCGCCCACCCCCGAGGCCTCGTAGAATTCGCCATCCTCGCCCCAGCGCATCAGTTGCACGCGCGGCGTCTCTCCCCGCTCGAGCCCGGCATAGAGCAATTGGCCCGCCTGCCGTTCGCCCGTGGCGGCGCGGCGATGGGCGAGGATGAAATCGAACGTGTCACCCGCACGAACGTCGCGATCGAGGTTCACATACTGGCCCAGCGTCTTGAGATAGGACTGGACCGCACTGGCCGGTGCGCCCGCGGCACGCGCAGAGCGATAGAGGCTGTCACCGACGGTGCCGCGGATGCGCAGCGGCGTTTCATCGACCCGGATCACATTCTTTGTCAGCGAAAGATCGGAGCCTTCTGCGAACCGCCCGATCTCGAGTTCGAGATCGAAGCGCGCGCGAAAACCGATCGTCTCGAGCGGGCGCGGCGCGCCCGGTGCGGGGCGGCGACCGAGGGTAATGTCGAACGTTGTACCCGATTCGATTTCGCTCAGCGGCAGCGCCGCGCCGACCAGTTCGGCCACGCGCTGGCTGTCGTCACGCCCCACGCCGGCGCGGCGCAGCATGCGTTCGAAGCTATCGCCTCTTGCCAGCGTCGCGACCATTTCGAGCCGCGGCCGTTCCGGCGCGGCGGCGAGCGGTTCGACCAGCGTGGTCGCACCCATGTGCCTGCCACTGTCGGCCCCGAGCGCGAGCGGGAGAATCATCTGGCTGCGGTATTCATCGCGCACCGCATCGTCGATATGCGCGGATGCCGCCGCCTCGAGCGGGGCGAAACTCGGCCAAAAGGCCAGGGCAGTGGCAGTCAGGCCGACGAATGTGCCCAGCCCGCGCAGCCAACGCTTGCTGCCGATCTCGCTGCCGAGGTCGGGCGCAAGGTCGAGCGCGGCGATCCGGCCCGAAAGCTGTTCCCGCAAGATGGTCCAGGAAAAAGGGGGTCCGGATGGATTCGGCACGATCTGGTCATGCGCCAGGGCCGCCGCGGACTGACCGTAACCGCCGGTCGCCGTGGGCTGTGCCGTATCCTGTATGTCCGCGTGGGACGTATACACGCTGTGCCCCTTCCCATTGGCCGCTCCGGCGCGAATGGATGCGGCTCGACCCTCGTATCGGGTCCTCTGCCCGCATTGCCTGCCAAAACAAAGTAAAGGCCGCCTTAATCTGCGGCCATGCGAGTCCGGATTGCGGTGAATCGAGTCGCCATAGGGTCGGGCGGTTGCCCTGGCGCCCGCGCACTGCCAATTAAGGGGTGTGCAGGGTAGCGCGATCAAGGCGGTCCTCGGACCCACCAATACCGGCAAGACGCATCTGGCGATCGAGCGCATGGCGGCGCATTCGAGCGGCTGCATGGGCTTTCCGCTGCGCCTGCTGGCGCGCGAAGTCTACGATCGGGTGCGTGCGATCAAGGGCGACGACGCGGTCGCGCTGATCACCGGCGAAGAACGCATCGAGCCGAAGAACGCGCGCTATATGTGCTGCACGGTCGAAGCGATGCCGCGCGACGGGGCGAGCGCCGCCTTCGTGGCTCTCGACGAGGCGCAGCTTGCCGCCGATCGCGAACGGGGCCACATCTTCACCGACCGCCTGCTGAACACGCGCGGCCGCGAGGAAACCATGCTGCTGGGCTCCGCGACGCTTGAACCGCTGGTGCGCGAGCTGGTGCCCAAGGCCGAGATTTCCGACCGCCCGCGCTTTTCGACCCTCACTTACATCGGCCCGCGCAAGCTCTCGCGCCTGCCCCCGCGCAGCGCAATCGTCGCCTTCAGCGCGGAGCAGGTCTATGCGGTGGCGGAAATGCTGCGGCGCTTCCGGGGCGGCGCGGCGGTGGTCATGGGCGCGCTCAGCCCGGAGACGCGCAACAAGCAGGTCGCGCTGTTCCAGAGCGGAGAGGTTGACTACATCGTCGCGACCGACGCGATCGGCATGGGCCTGAACCTTGACGTCAATCATGTCGCCTTTGCCGGCCTGACAAAATTCGACGGCATGCGGATGCGCCGGCTGCTGCCTGCGGAAATGGCGCAGATAGCCGGACGCGCGGGCCGCCATCGGCGCGACGGAACCTTCGGAACGTTGGCAGGGACGAATAAGCACGGCACTCCTCCCGAACTCACCGAGGAGGAGGTCTATGCAATCGAAGAACACCGCTTCGCTCCGCTAACCCATCTGTACGGGCGCGAGCCCGAGCCGCGCTTCGATTCACTGCCCGTACTGATCTCCGATCTCGAAGCGCCGCCCGACGATCCGGCGCTGCGCCTCGCGCCCGAAGCCATCGACCTGGCGACGCTCAAGCGCCTCGCCGTGGAACCCGTCGCGGGCGATGTCCGGGGACATGGTGCGGTGCGCCGATTCTGGGAGGCCTGCTCGCTGCCCGACTTCCGCCAGCGCGGTCCCGACGTGCATGCGCGCTTCGTCGCGCGGCTGTGGCAGGATCTCGCCGAAGGCTATATCGGCGCGGATTATGTCGCGGCGCGGATCAGCGAACTCGACAACATGTCCGGAGACATCGATACGCTGCAGGGGCGGATCGCGGCGATTCGCAGCTGGGCTTATATCTGCCAGCGTCCCGATTGGGTGTTGGCGCGTGATGAAATGGCATCGCGCGCACGGGCGGTCGAGGCCAAATTGTCGGATGCGCTTCACGCGCGACTGACCGAGAGATTCGTAAACCGGAGGACGGCGATCCTGATGAAGTCGCTAGGACAGGATGCAGGCATGTTGCCGATCGAATTGAGCGATTCAGGCGAAGTGAGCGTGGAGGGCGAAGTTCTCGGCCATGTCGAAGGGCTCCGCTTTGCGGTCGATCCCTCCGCCCGGCACGAGGACCGGCGTATGCTGCTTGCTGCTGCCGAGAAAGCGTTGCCGAAACTGCTCGGTGAAAAGGCGGAGGCACTGGCAGCCTCGGATATGGAAGAGATCGAGCTTGCGCGCGGCGCCATCCGCTGGAACGGGCAGGAACTCGCCAAGCTCGAGCATCGCGATGGCGCCGTAACGCCGCTCTTGAGGCCCACGCGCGAAGTGACCACGCTGCCCGAAGCTGCGCGCGCAAAGCTGATGGCAGCGCTGGAAGCATGGCTCGCGACGAAGCTGGAGCCGCTCGCGCCGCTCGAAAAGATGCATCACGCCGCGAGCAATCCCGATGCCGGGTCACAGGCGCGCGCACTGCTGCTCAATCTGATTGCGGGACATGGCTATGTGACGCGGGAAAAAGCGGGCATCGAACACTTGCCCAAGGAAATGCGCCCGTTCCTGCGCAAGATCGGCGTGACCTTCGGCGCGCTCGACATTTTCGCGCCTGCGCTGCTCAAACCCGCACCGCGGCAGCTGCTGCATGCGCTCGGGCTCGACCGGCGGCCGTTGCAAGAAGCGATGCTACCGGTGATCCCCGATGCAAGGAAACTGCCCTCGGGCTATCGCCATACCGGCAGCCAGGCGATCCGCATCGACCTGGCAGAGAAGATCCTGCGCGCCGCGCACGAATCACGCGCCAAGGCGCAGGCCAAGGACCGCAAGCGCAAGTTTGTGCTCGACTACTCGCTACCGATCTCGATCGGGCTCGAGGAAGGCAATATTGCGCGGCTGCTCGGTAATGCGGGTTTCCGCGTGCAGAAGGCAAAGCCGCTTGCAGAGGGCCGGTTCGGCCCGCCGCGCCCGGATCGCTGGGAATGGCGCCCTTCGCGCCGCAAGCAGGAACGCAGCAAACCCGCTCCCCCGCGCGAGGGCAACGCCTTTGCGGCCCTCGCCGATTTGGTCCGCTGATGGTCGTGCCCGCGTGAGGATCGACCGGCTGCTGTGCTACCTGCGCTTCGTGTGCACCCGCAGCGCGGCCCATCGGCTGGTCGAACAGGGCCATATCCGCCGCAATGGCGAGCGCGTGAAACGCTGCTCGCGCGGCATTGCCGCGGGCGACATCCTCACCCTGCCGCTCGGCAATTCGGTCAAGCTGGTCGAAATCCTGCGTCTCCCGAAGCGCCGCGGTCCGCCGCGCGAAGCACAAGCCTGCTATCGGGAGCTTGACCCCAACGGATAATCCGCCCTAGCAGCGCGGATCAGGGAAACACTTCGCGAGGATTACGCTACCCATGACCTATGTCGTCACCGACGCCTGCATCAAATGCAAGTACACCGACTGCGTCGAGGTCTGTCCGGTCGACTGTTTCTACGAGGGCGAGAACATGCTCGTCATCAATCCCAGCGAGTGTATCGACTGCGGCGTTTGCGAACCTGAATGCCCCGCTGAGGCGATTCTCCCCGATACCGAGGATGGGCTTGAAAAATGGCTCGAGCTGAACACCAAGTTCAGCGCCGAATGGCCCAACATCACCCAGTCTAAGGAACCGCCCGCCGATGCGGACGAGCACAAGGACGAAGAGGGCAAGTTCGAGAAGTTCTTCTCGCCCGAACCCGGCGAAGGCGACTGATCGCTCGCCTGGGTGGTCGTCGATCTCAAGAGAGCGTGGCAGCGCGGCGCCGAAGACAATATCGGCATCGTTGCGGCAGGCATCGCGCATTATGCCCTGCTAGCCCTCGTCCCCGCGCTCGCTGCGCTGGTCCTGTCCTACGGGCTGATCGCAGAACCTTCGACCGTTGCCGGGCATGTGACAGTGCTGGCCGAGAAGCTACCCCCTTCGGCTGCCGAACTAATCGCCAGCCAGCTGGAGTCCGTTGCGAGCGGGGCAGCGGGTGCGCAAGGGCTCGGCCTGGCGGCATCGCTGGGGATCGCCCTCTTCGGGGCGCGCAACGGGGCTCGATCGCTGATGACCGGGCTGAACATCGTATTCCATGCAGACGAGCCCCGCGGTTTCATCAAGGCTAATCTCGTGGCGGTGGCGATTACCGGAGCGGGTCTTTCAGGCTTGATCATGGCAGGCATTGGAAGCGCTGCTCTGGCGAGCCTCGATGGAGCGATCGGGGGAATCGCAAGCCTCGCTTTCCTCTTTGCGATTGCCGTTCTGGGCGCGGGCCTGCTGTACCGATTCGCGCCCAATGCACCTCGTCCGCCATGGGCGGCAATCTGGCCTGGGGCTTTCGTCTTCGCGGTGTGCTGGTTGGCGGCAACCGGCGCTTTCGCTTTTTATGCCGCCAATTTCGGCAGCTATAACGCGACTTACGGTGCTTTGGGCGCTGTTCTCGCATTGATCACCTGGTTTTGGGCGACCGGCTTCCTCTTGCTGTTCGGCGCATTGATTGCGGCGCTGCGCGACAGCTCGAACTAGTGGCTTGCTTGCGCGAGCGCGCAGATTCGCAATTTTCTTACAGCTGTGTTATATAATGCAACAACTGCACCGGTTTGCTCCCGGGCAGGTGTGAGAATTGAAAGGGCAGGCCACCAGCACACGTCACATTCGGTACCAGACCGCACTCCCGCTTGGGGATTGCGGCCGAGGCTTTCCGTGACGCTGCTGACCACCCCGGCCGGGCCCGGACGAAAGGATAGATTGCATGGCAAGCAAGGCTGATGCCTTCGACGTTGGCGATTACGTTGTTTACCCCAAGCACGGTGTCGGCCGTGTCATCGAACTGCAGAGCGAGGAAATCGCCGGCATGCAGCTCGACCTCTATGTCCTCCGCTTCGAAAAGGAACGCATGACGCTGCGCGTTCCGGTGAACAAGGTCGAATCGATCGGCATGCGCAAGCTGTCGAGCGACAAGACGCTCAAGGAAGCGATGGAAACCCTCAAGGGCAAGCCCAAGGTCAAGCGGACCATGTGGAGCCGCCGCGCGCAGGAATACGAAGCAAAGATCAACTCGGGCGAAATCGTCCTGATCGCAGAAGTGACCCGCGACCTGTTCCGCCCGGACGACCAGCCCGAACAGAGCTATTCGGAGCGCCAGATCTTCGAAGCGGCTTCGAGCCGGCTCGCCCGCGAACTTGCGGCGATGGAGAAGACCGACGAGCCGACCGCGCTGGAAAAGATCCTCGATGTGCTGCGCGAACACGCGCCGCAATATTACGAGAACACCGAGGACGCGTAAGCGCTTCGCGTTTCCCGAGACACGGGAGGGGGTGCCGCAAGGCGCCCCCTTTTTTGTGCATGCCGGCGATTCCATGAAACGATTACACTTGTCGACGAACGCGCTCGACTTGTGCTCGGCATGGTGGGAAGCATGCGTCCATCAATCGGGAGAACCGCCATGTTTCGTATCCTTGCCGCCTGCTCGCTCGGCCTCGCCGCCGCAACCGCAATGCCCGCCATCCACGCCCATCCGCAAGAGGAATGGCGGTCCTCCCTCGACGATGGCGAGCGTATCTCCGCATCCTGGGCCGCAACGGGTCGCTTCGAGCAGGTCACGCTGGCCAGCCGCGACAATGTCGCGATCACCCGCGGCGATCGCTGGCGCGTGAGGGCCAGCGGCAGTCCCGACGTGCTCGCCGAACTGCGCTTCAAGATCAAGGACGAGCAATTGGTCATCGGTCGCCGCTGGCGCGAGGACCCGGTCGATGGCATCGCAACCATCCAGGTTACGGCCCCCTCGGTCGACGGCGTCACGCTGGCCGGTTCGGGCAATCTGTCGATCGACCGGATGGATGCCAGCGAAGTGGGCGCCACATTGGCCGGTTCGGGTACGATCGATGTCGGTCGCATCGCAACCAGGCAACTGGCCGCGACGGTCGCCGGGACGGGCAATCTGCGGCTTGCCGGTCGCGCCGAGGATGGGGCCATCACGATCGCCGGAAGCGGGGATATCGACGGCCAGCGGCTGCGCATGGGGCGCGCCACCGTGTCGATCGCCGGTTCGGGCGATGCGCGCTTCAATGCCGATGACAGCGTATCGGCGAGCATCGTCGGGAGCGGCGACGCCGTGGTTTCGGGAACGACCGACTGCACGCAGACGCGGATGGGGTCTGGCCGCCTGACCTGTTCGCGCTGAGTCTGGGCGGCGACTATCGCCGGTCGACCCTGGGGGTCCTGCGAGCCTGCCTCCTGCTGCATAGCCTTGATGATCTATGCCTGCTGTATTATATCAGCAACACGGACTGCCGCAGCTAGAGGAATACCATCGCGATGATCCACCGACTTCTCAAGGGGCTCGCCCCCATTGCCGCCCTTGCCGGCGCCGCGCTCGTTGCCGGGTGCGACGGAATGAACATCCAGATAGGCGACAGTGAAGGCGTGCCTCTGTCCGAGCTCGACATGACCGGTGCCTCGCCGACGAAACTGGTCCTGGCCGGCCCCGACAAGGTCATCGTGACGGAAGGCTCCGATCTCGATATCGCCGTCTCGGGCGATGACGACGCAGTCGATGCGCTGCGCTTCTCGCTCGACGACGAGACACTTGGCATCAGCCGCGAAAAGAACAGCTGGAAGGACCGCGGCACCGCGACAGTGCGCGTGACGATGCCTAGCTTGCGCGCAATCGTTCTGGCCGGATCGGGCGATATCGAAGCACCGTCGATGACCGGCCGGGCGGATGTGACCATTGCCGGGTCGGGAACGGCGGCAGTATCCGCGTTCGATGCCGAATCGCTCGATCTCACGATCGCCGGTTCGGGCGATTTCTCGGCCGGCGGCAAGGTCGAAACGCTCGACTTGACCATCGCCGGATCGGGCAAGGCAGAAATGCCCGACCTCGCCGTCGGCGACGCCGATATCTCGGTGGCCGGATCGGGCGATGCGGAGTTCGCCTCCGACGGCCGCGTCGAGGCCAGCATCATGGGTTCGGGCACGATCACCGTAAACGGTCGCGCGAACTGCACCGTCAATTCGATGGGATCGGGCACGCTCAATTGCCGCGAAGTCAGGGCGGCGACACCGGCGACCCCCGAGGCTCCCGAAGCCTGAATTCATCGACGTTTCACACAAACTGGGCTAGGCGGCGCAGCGAAAGGATCCCGCATGCGTCGCCTAGCCATTTTCGTTCTCCTTCCCGCAGCCGTGATGTTGCCCGGCTGCCTTGCCAAGACGGTGGTCGACGTCGCCACGGCACCCGTAAAGGTCGTCGGCAAGGGCGTGGACCTCGCCACTACCAGCCAGTCCGAAGCCGACGAGAAGCGAGGTCGCGAAATCCGGCGGCGCGAGGCGCGGCTGGCGAAGCTCGAGCGCGATTATGAAAAGCAGCTCGACCGGTGCGAGGACGGCAATCGCCGCGCCTGCGACGAGGCACGCGACACCTATGCCGAGATGCAGCAGATCATTCCGTCGATACCGGTAGAGCCCGAAGACTAATCGGCAGGCGTCGCGGCGCGACGCAGGCGGTCGTTGATCGCGATGCCGATACCCCGTTCCGGAATCGGCGCAATCGCGATGCGCGGCTTGTCCGACCGCGCCCCTTCGTGGAGGCAGGCGTATAGGCGCGCCGCGGCTTCGGCGAGATCGCCGCGCGCCGACAGCGTGCAGTCCCCCTGCACTGAGCCGAACCCGATCATGAAGTCGTCTGGCGCAACTTGCGTCGCGTCGAGGCGCACCGGCTTGCCCGGGGCGTAATGGCTGGCCAGCTGGCCGGGCGCTTCGATCCGCTCGCCGCTGCTTCCACCCGCTTCGAGCGCAATCGGCCCCGGCCGCAGCACTTCGACCGATCCATCGGCGCGCACCGCAGCAATCGTCGATTCGAGCCCCCGTTCACACTCCCCGCCATCGAGCACGGCATCGATCCGCCCGTCGAGCGAAGCCAGCACATGGGCGGGCGAGGTCGGGCTGATAAAGCCGCTGCGATTAGCGGAAGGCGCGGCGATCGGCAGGCCGGTGCTTTCGAGCAGCAAACGCATCGCCGGGTGCGATGGCATCCGCAGCGCCAGCGTGTCGAGCCCCGCGGTCACGGCAGCCGACAACCCGGCATTGCGCCGGCGCGGCAGCACGAGCGTCAGCGGACCGGGCCAGTACCGGGCAGCCAGTTGCTCGGCTTCGGGCGAGATCTCGGCCAGGCTACGCGCCTGCTCGAGCGAGGCGACATGCACAATGAGCGGATTGAAGCTCGGGCGGCCCTTTGCCCGATAGATTCGCGCCACCGCCGCATCGCTATCGGCGCGGGCGGCAAGGCCGTAGACCGTTTCGGTCGGCACGGCCACAAGGCCGTCGTCGCGCAGGATCTGCGCGGCGCGGGCGATGCCACCTTCATCGACGTCGAGCGTTTCCGTAGCGTATTTGCCGCTCATGCCCGCGCGCTATATCTGGGGGCGCACAAAGCCAAGAGGAATAGACGTGACCTACACCCCCGCCACTCAGGACCAGCTGCTCGCCATCCGCGTCAACGCCGGGATCGAGGAACTGGCGAGAAGCGAGAAATTCGCCGCCGCCGAACCCGACATGGTCGAGGCGATCGTTGGCGGAATCGGCGAATTCGCCGCAGGTGAATGGGCACCGCTCAACCGCGTCGGCGATCTCGAAGGAGCAAAGCTGAAAAATGGCTTGGTGCGTCTGCCGGACGGATTTGCGGAAGCTTACGCCCATTATGTCGAGCAGGGCTGGAATGCGATCTCCGGCCCGGTCGAATTCGGCGGCCAGGGCCTGCCCTTCACGCTCTCGTGCAATGTACTCGAAAACCTCGGCACCGCGAACATGGCCTTCAACCTGTTGCCGATGCTGAGTGTCGGGGCGATCGAGTCGCTCGAACACCACGGCTCGAGGGAGCTGCAGGAGAAATACCTTCCCAAACTGGTCAGCGGCGAATGGTCGGGGACGATGAACCTGACCGAACCGCAGGCCGGATCGGACGTCGGCGCGCTGCGCACCACGGCAGAGCCGATCGCCGAGGGCGAGCACGCGGGCAAGTACCGCATCAAGGGCCAGAAGATCTACATCACCTGGGGCGAGCACGAGCTGTCGAAGAACATCATTCACCTCGTTCTCGCGCGGCTCCCCGACGCGCCCGAGGGCAGTCGCGGAATATCGCTCTTCATCGTACCCAAATATCACGTGAAGGAAGATGGCTCCCCCGGCCCGCGCAACGACTTGCGCTGCGTCAGCATCGAGCACAAGCTCGGCATCAATGCCTCGCCGACCTGCGTGATGAGTTATGGCGACAATGACGATTGCATCGGCGAACTGGTCGGAGCAGAAAACCGCGGCCTGATGGCAATGTTCACCATGATGAACAATGCGCGCATCAACGTCGGCAATCAGGGCGTCCAGATTGGCGAACGCGCGACGCAGCAGGCGCAGCTTTATGCCAGGGATCGCATCCAGTCGGCACGCGCGGGCTCGCCGGACAAGGCGCCGGTCGCGATCCTCGAGCATCCCGACGTGCGCCGCATGCTGCTGCGCATGCGTGCCCTCACCGAAGGCGCGCGGGCGCTGCTCTACTACACCGCCGGCCAGGTCGATCGCGGCACCTTGGGCGATGCCGCGGCACGCGCGCGCGGCGAAGTGCTCACCCCTCTGATCAAGGCCTGGGGCACCGATATCGGGATCGAAGTCGCCAGCCTGGGCGTGCAGGTCCATGGCGGCATGGGCTTCGTCGAGGAAACCGGCGCGGCGCAGCACTGGCGCGATTCGCGCATCGCCCCGATCTATGAAGGCACCAATGGCATCCAGGCCGCCGACCTCGTCACACGCAAGCTCGGGCTCGATGGCGGCGAGGCGCTGAGCGCGCTGATCGCCGATATCGCGCGCGACGCCGGTGAACACCCCACGCTCGCCGCACTTGTCGCCGATTGCCAAGCGGTGGCCAACTGGATGCGTGAGGAGGCGAGCCTCGACGATCGCCTCGCCGGATCGGTGCCGTTCTGCACGATGCTCGCTGTCTCGGTCGCCGGATGGCAGTTGCTGCGCCAATTGCGCGCGATCGAGGCGGGCGACGCGCCCGGCCTTGCGGCAAGCAAGTCGGCCAGCGCGCGCTTCTTCCTCGACCGGATCGTTCCCGAAGCCTCGGGGCTGAAGGCTGCGGCCACGGCCGGGGCCGAACCGCTCTACGCGCTCTCGGCCGACCAGCTGGTCGGATAGGCTATTCGGCGGTTACGCGACGCGCGTAATCGTCTTCTCCGAAAGTCGCTTCCTGCCCGCGAAGCTCGCGCCGGGCGGGAAGCCGGTTGCCGGTCACTCTGTCGATCCCGGCCTGCGCCTCTGCGTCGGGGGCAACCACGCGCCAGATGATCCCGGCGGTGTCGTCGGAGACCAGCAAGGACCCGTCGCCCGCCCATTCGACCCAGGTCGGGCGTCCGCGCGTCGTGCCGTCGTCCTTGAGGAAGCCGGTCAGTACGGGCAGCGGCTTGCCAGTCGGATTGCCGCGCTCGTCGAAGGCGACATAGACCACGTCGTAGCCCGACGGCGGCTTGCGATTCCATGAGCCGTGCTGTGCGATGAAGGCGCCGCTGGAGAAGCGCTCGCCCATCCTGGCACCTTCGCGGCTGAACACCAGGCCGAGCGCGGCGACATGCGGGCCGAGCGCATATTCGGGCGTGCGGACATAGTTGATGAATTGCGGGATCGGATACTCCACCCGACGGTCGAAATTGTCGCCGAAATAGACCCAGGGCCAGCCGTAATGCGCGCCGACTGGGACATTGGTGAGGTAATCGGGCACGAGGTCCGAGCCGAGCATGTCGCGCTCGTTCACCGTCGTCCACAGCTCGCCCGACCAGGGGCTGAAATCCATGCCGTTGGCATTGCGCAAACCCGCGCCGAAAACCCGCTGGCGACCGCTTTGGAGATCGATCTCCCAGATGAGCGCCCGCCCCTCCTCGATCTCCATACCGTCTTCGCCGATGTTCGATTTCGAACCCACGGCGGCATAGAGCCGGTCGCCATCGGGTTGCAGCGCCAGATTGCGCATCCAGTGGCCTGTGCCGTGAGCGAGATCGGCGATCTTGCGCCCCTCGCCGCTCAGCTCGGTGGAACCGAGCTCGTAATCGAAGGCCAGCACTTCGTCGTGATTGGCGATATAAAGCGTGTCGTCGCCCCAGGCGATGCCCGAGGGCGAATCGAGATCGTCGCGGAGCACGAAGCGGCCCTCCGCGATCCCGTCGCCATCCGCATCGCGCAGCAGCACTATCTGGTTGGCGCTGTCACCGCCTGCGCCCGCCTTGCGGAACAGGAAGCCGGCGACGAGATCGCGCAGCCAGTTGCTCTCGCCGGTCTGGATCTTGGGCGATTGGGTCAGCGCGACGAGGATATCGCCATTGGGCAGCGCCTGCAGTGTGCGCGGATGGTCGAGCCCCTCGGCGAAGCGATTCACGGCAAGCCCTTCTGCCGCAACCGGCACCTCGCCTTCGGCCCAGCCGACCGGTTCGGCGATCGCGACAGTCGGGAAGCTTTCCTCGGCGGGTTCGTCGAGCGTCGGGTCGGTCCCGACCGTTTCCTCGAAGGCGACATCGGCGGTATCGCCGCGGGTGAGGAAATAGCCAGCGACGAGGACCACCAGCAGGATGACGAGGAGCGCGGTGCCCAGCTTCTTGAGAATACCCATGGGCAGCGGAGATAAGCGAGCCCGGCCCCGCGAGCAATGGGGCTTGAAGAGCGGCTTGCGCGCGCTACATCGCGCGCCATGTTCGATTTTCGTCCCGAACCCGGCACCCCCAAGCCCGAAGCCTATCGCCAGCTGCTCGACGCGGCCGAGGCGCTGACGGCGGGCGAGCCCGATGGAGTGGCCAACATGGCCAACATCGCTGCCTTGCTGTGGGACTTCCTGCCCGAACTCAACTGGTCGGGATTCTACCGCGTAATCGAGGGCGAGCTGGTACTCGGCCCGTTCGTGGGCCGGCCCGCCTGTATAAGGATCCCGATGGGCCAGGGCGTGTGCGGCGTGGCCGCGAAAGAGGGCACCACGCAGCTGGTTGAGGACGTGCATGCCTTTCCCGGCCATATCGCCTGCGACGCGGTCACCAATTCCGAATTGGTCGTCCCCATCCTGCGCGACGGCAAGGCGATCGCGGTGATCGATCTCGACAGCCCGGCCAAGGCACGCTTCGACCGCGAAGATGCGGACGGGATCGAAGCGCTCGCCCGGATGCTGTCGGACCGGATCTGAGCGTGCCTGCCCCATAGCGGTACATGGCGTGCACCGTTTTTGCGCTCGGCGCGACAGATGCCTACACTGGTCGGGTAATTGCGCGCCGGCGTTTTGCCGAGTCGCTTGCAGGGAGCCCGTTCCATGATCCTTCGTACCGCCCTCGCGCTGACCGCTTCCAGCTTTGCCCTCCAGGCGGGCGTTGCCGTGGCCCAGGAAACCATGTCCTATGAAACAGGGCAGTACGAATACGCGCAGCCCAGCCCCGAACTTGACGACGATGTCGTCACCGAAACGGCGACCGATGCGACTTCGACGACCGACACGGTAAGCGCGGCACGATCCATCCCGCCGCGCCCGCAAACCCCGGTCTTCGTCAGCAGTCCGACGATACAGTCGATCGATCCTTCGAATCCGGTCTATTACAGCTCCGAAACGCCGGCGACTCAACCGGCACCGGCCACGCGGACCATCCCGGCCCGCGCCGCCACGACCCCGGTGCAGACAGTGCAGCCGACCTATATCTACGTCCGGCAGCCGCCCCAGGTGATCTACGCCTATCCGACTCCGGTGGTCTATGCACAGCCCCCCGCCGGCGCGGCGCGGGTGATCTATCCCAACGCGCCGACCCAGGCTCCGGTACCTCCCGTGCAGTACGGCTATGGCTATCAGGCGGGATATGCCGGGGCTCCGGCCTATCTTCCCGCCGGGGCCCAAGTCGTTGCCTTCGACAGAAACGCCTGGCTCGAGGAATGCCGCGCGCGCCTCGACACATATGAGAGCGACAGCGACCGCGGCGAAGTGATCGGGGCGCTGATCGGCGGCGTTGCGGGCGGCGTGCTCGGCAATCGGATCGCGGGCAGCGGCAACCGGACCGCCGGGACGTTGATCGGCGCAGGTGCGGGCGCGCTGGCCGGAATGGCGGCGGGCGATGCGATCGAGGACGGCAACCGTCGGCGGACCGACAGCTACAGCCAGTGCCAGGCCTATCTCGACGACTACATGCGGAAGGCAACCGCCAGCGCCGGGACGGTACAATACAGCCAACCCGGGCAATATATGCTGGTACCGGTGACGGTGGCCGTTCCCCAACGCGCCGTCTATCGCGACGGAACGCCCGTCAACTGACCTGGCCGAGTGCGGCAGTCATGATCGGTTAGGCCGCCGATGTGGCCAGCCCGTGCTAGATATCGCCGCCCGTAAGCCTTTGACAAATAAGGTCTAATTGGTCGAGCGTGCGGTAGCGGATGGTAACGCTGCCCGTGTTCGGCGTCGTGTCGGTGGTGATCTTCACCGGCATGCCGAGAAATTCCTCGAGATGACCCTGCACCGCAGCGATATCGGCATTGTCTTCCTGCGGCGTCGGCGCGCGCGGCGCACTTTCTGACGGTGAACTGCTACGCTTCTGGCGCGTGAGCGCCTCCATCTCGCGGACCGACAAACCTTCGGAAACCGCTTTACGCGCAAGCTCTTCGGCACCCTCCCGGCCGATAAGCGCGCGGGCGTGGCCCATGGAAAGCGAGCCGTCGGCGAGGAGGGCAAGCACCGTATCGGGAAGTGCCAGAAGGCGCTGGAAATTCGCCACATGGCTGCGCGACTTGTCGACCAGCTTGGCGATCTCCGCCTGTGTCATTCCTTCGTCGTCGGAAAGCTTCTGGTAGGCGCGCGCTTCTTCGACCGGATTGAGGTCCTCGCGCTGGAGATTCTCGATCAGGGCCAGAGCCATCACTTCGCGCTGGTCGAGATCGCGCACAAGCGCTGGAATTTCGTGCAGCCGCGCTTTCTGTGCCGCGCGCCAGCGACGTTCGCCGGCGACGAGGCGATAGCGACCCTGACCCAGTGGCGACACGATGATCGGCTGGATTACACCGCGCGCCGCGATCGAGGAGGCGAGCGATTCGAGCGAATCCTCGTCGAAATGGCTACGGGGCTGGCCCGGCAACGGTTCGATATCCGCGACCGGGATCGATGCGAGGCCTTCCGGCGAAGATGCGTGCGGCGAAGGGACGTCCGCCCCGGACTGCGTGGCACCGCCGCTTGCCGATCGCACCAGCGGCTCTTCGCGACGCGTTTCTCCCAAAAGGGCACCCAGCCCCTTGCCGAGCTTCTTCTTGCGGTCGATCGTCTTGGCTGCTGGATTGTCGCTCATGCCGCTTTCCTCTTTTCGGGCAGTCGGCCGATCAGCTCGCGCGCAAGCCCGATATAGGCGCGGCTGCCGGGGCAATTGTGGTCGTAGACCAGCGCCGGCATGCCGTGGCTGGGCGCCTCGGACAGGCGGACGTTGCGGGGAATGACGTTTTCGAACACCAGATTGCCGAGGCAATCGCGGACGTCGTCGGCGACCTGGTCGGTCAGGCGGTTACGGCGGTCGAACATGGTCAACACCACGCCGACTATGCCGAGATCCTGGTTGAAGCCTTGTTGTACGCGTTCGACCGTCTGAAGAAGCTGACTGAGACCTTCCAGTGCGAAGAATTCGCATTGCAGCGGCACCATCAGCGTATCGGCTGCGCATAGCGCATTGAGCGTGAGCAGGCCGAGCGACGGCGGGCAGTCGATAAAGCAGACGTCGTAGCCTGCGAAGCTCCCCCGCGCCTTCTCAGATAGCGCATCGGTCAAGCGGGCGGTCCGGTCATCGACCGAAACCAGCTCCACTTCCGCGCCCGAGAGGTCCTGCGTCGCCGGGACAATGTCGAGGCCGGGAATCTCGGTCGCCTGTGCGCATTCCGCTAGCGACGCCTGGTCGAGCAACAGGTCGTAGCTCGTATTCTCGCGATCCGCCCCCGCGACACCGAGGCCAGTCGAAGCGTTGCCCTGCGGATCGAGATCGATCAGCAGCGTCTTCCAGCCCGTCGCGGCCATGGCGGTGGCGATGTTGATCGCGGTGGTGGTCTTGCCCACCCCACCCTTCTGATTGGCAATGGCAATCGTGATCATCTGTGTGCGCTCCACTGGCCGCTTCCGACGACGATTCCCGCCTCGGGATCCGTCCGCGATTGTTCCACGTGAAACATGGAGCGGCGATTCTTCGGCAGTCCGGTTACTTCTTGCGATGCCGAACGCCCCTTCGGCAACACCCAGCATGTGGTGCTTGTGGAGAAGCGTGCGGATAAGGTGAGCAAACGTTCGAGCGGCGCAAACGCGCGCGCGGAGATCACGCCCGTATCGAAGCGTTCGACAGATTCGAGTCGCCGGCCTTCGATACGGCACTTCGCAAGTCCCATGAGCTCGGTCGCCCTCGTCAGCCAGTCCACCCTGCGCTTGCGCGATTCGACCAGTACGACCTCCATCTCAGGTCGCATGGCCGCGATTACGAGGCCTGGAAATCCGGCCCCGCTCCCGAGATCGAGCCAGGGACCCTGCGCGTCCCCGCAGAATTCGAGCAATTGGGCAGAATCGGCGATGTGCCGCTGCCAGACCATGTCGAGCGTGGGCTTTGCGACCAGGTTCTGAAGCTGGTTCTCGCGCTTCAGTTCCTCAGCCAATGCCTCGAGCCGCTGAATCGCCGCTGCGTCGCATAGCGAGGCAACATAGGTGCGGGCCTCCTCCTCGGACGCAATCACGCCGCGCGATCCAGCTTGCGCGCGTGGACGAGCAAGGCAGCTAGCGCAGCAGGCGTAATTCCGCGAATTCGCCCCGCCGCCGCTAGCGTCTCGGGTTTCGCCAGAGAGAGACGCTCGATCATCTCATTCGACAGCCCCGGCACCTGCGCAAAGGGGAAGTCGGGCGAGAGGCGCTGCGCCTCGCTCGTGCGCAGATCCGCGAGTTCAGAGCGTTGGCGGGCGAGATACGGTGCATAAAATGCGTCTTCGGCCATCTCCACGGCCAGCGGGTCGGTCGGATCGACACCCTCCATCCACGGCGCGAGCGCGGTTACGTCCGCATGTCCACCGGCAATCCATTCAGACGCTGGCTTGGGTCCAGCATCGCGTTTCACGTGAAACCCTGCGTCAGACAGCGTTTTTGAATGGATCGGCGCATCGAACTGTTGGGTATACGCATGGCGCCGTTCTTGTCGCCGGTTATACCACGTAGCCCGCTCGTCACCGACGATCCCGCACTCTATGCCCAACGGCGTCAGGCGCGTATCGGCATTGCTCGCGCGCAGCCGCAGGCGATATTCGGCGCGCGAGGTCAGCATACGATAGGGCTCGGTGATGCCCTGAAGCGTGAGGTCGTCGAGCATGACCGCGATGTAGGAATTGGCACGGTCGAGCTGAGCCGTCTCCTTGTCGAGAGCCTGCGCCGCGGCATGCATGCCCGCCACCAGGCCCTGCGCGGCCGCCTCTTCATAGCCCGTGGTGCCATTGATCTGGCCGGCACAGAAAAGGCCCGGCAGCGCATGCAGCTCGAGCGACGATGCAAGCGCCCGCGGATCGATATGATCGTATTCGACCGCATAGCCCGGAACCACCATCTCGACGCGCGCGAGCCCGTCCATCTCGCGCAGCATTGCGAGCTGGACGTCGGTCGGCAGCGAGGTCGAAATACCGTTGGGATAAACGAGTTCGGTATCGAGGCCTTCCGGCTCAAGGAAGACCTGGTGCCCCTCCCGGTCGCCGAAACGATGGATCTTGTCTTCGATCGATGGGCAGTAGCGTGGACCCGCCGCTCCGATCGCACCGGAGAACAGCGGTGAACGGTCGAGATTGGCGCGAATGATGTCGTGGGCACGCGCATTGGTCCGGGTGATCGCGCAGAACACCTGCGGGTTCGCACGAGACCCGGTCAGCGAACTCATCGTCCACCATTCGTCGTCCGAGGGCTGTTCTTCCAGCGCTCCCCAGTCGATGGTACGCCCATCGAGCCGCGGGGGCGTCCCCGTCTTGAGGCGCCCCATCGGGAGGTCGGCATCGCGCATCTGCGAAGCGAGACGATGTGCCGCGCCCTCGCCTATCCGCCCGCCGGTGAAACGCTCCTCACCACGGAACAGAACACCGCCTAGGAATGTCCCGGTGCACAGGATCACGGCTTGTGCATGCAGAGCGGTTCCATCGGCCAGATCGAGCCCCGTCACGCGGCCGCCCTCAAGGCGCAAAGCGGCGACTTCGCCTGCGACCAGAGTGAGCGAATCCTGGTGGCGGACCATCTGCTGCACCGCGCGATGAAAAAGGCGACGATCGGCCTGCACGCGCGGACCCCAGACAGCACTTCCCTTCGACCGGTTGAGCATCCGGTAGTGGATCGCCGCAGCATCCGCTGCCCGGCCTATCACGCCATCGAGTGCGTCAACCTCGCGGACGAGATGGCCCTTGCCCAATCCGCCGATGGCCGGGTTGCAGCTCATCGCGCCGATCGTCTCGAGATCGAGGGTCACGAGGCCAGTGCGCGCGCCCATGCGGGCGGCCGCGCAGGCCGCCTCGACCCCGGCATGGCCGCCGCCGACTACAAGAACATCGAATTCGCGCATTGGACGCGCCCTTTAGCTTCCACCCGGATTCGCGTCAAAGGGCGATGTTTCACGTGGAACATCACTTGCCGATACAGAAGCGCCCGAAGAGCGCGTCGAGCATTTCCTCAGTCGAATCGCGCCCGACAAGTGCGTCCAGCGACTGGCGCGCGCTGCGAAGGTTCTCCGCGGCTACGAGCAGGTCACCCGCAATATCGACCGCTTCGAGATGTTGGGCCGCAGCGAGGGCGAGAGCTTTCTGCCTTCGATTGAAAGCCACGCGATCGACGGGAGGCAGGGTCGCCCTGCCCAACTCCACCAAGCGCTCCAGCAACGCCTCCAGCCCTGCACCGGTTACAGCCGAAACATTTATCACCGAGCTGTCTGTCTTGTCCGACAGGTCCGATTTCGATTGCACCAGCAACGCACCCTTTGGCGCATCGCGTACATCGCCCAGCCAGAGGACGATCTGCCCCGCCGCGATCTCCCGGCGCGCCCGTTCGATGCCGATTTCCTCGATCGCTCCCGCGCCTTGGTCGCGCACCCCCGCGGTATCGACCAGCACGAAAGGTACGCCCGCGATCGAAACAGGTCGTTCGAGCACGTCCCGCGTCGTACCGGCTTCCGCGGTCACGATTGCCGCGTCATCTGCCAGCAATGCATTGAAAAGCGATGATTTTCCTGCATTCGGTGGCCCCGCGAGGACCACCCGGACACCGTCGCGCAGCCGCTCGGCCGCCGGGCGTTCGGCCACTTTTCGAATTTCAGCCACCAGGGCGCGGAGCTGC
The DNA here is from genome assembly GCF_001542855.1 of Erythrobacter sp. AP23. GTDB lineage: Bacteria > Pseudomonadota > Alphaproteobacteria > Sphingomonadales > Sphingomonadaceae > Qipengyuania. Next base: position 137,296 of record NZ_LNBY01000015.1, read on the forward strand.
TCATCGAACGATGCCGGAAGGCTCGCCACATCGTCCTCGTCGGCGAAATCGATCACCGCTTCGACACTGGCGGCCAGACCCAGGATCGAGTCCCGCCAATCCTCAATCCGCCGCGACACGTCGCCACCTGCAGCAAGCAAGGCGCCCCTGCGCTGCAATTCGGTTTCAGCTGCAAGCAAATCGGCGAGACCTTCAGCCTCAGCCAAGTCGATCCGGCCGTTGGTGAACGCCCGCCTTGTGAACTCGCCAGGTTCCGCCTCCCGCAGTCCGTCGATGCATGCGAGTGAGGCCAGAATGGCGGCCACGACTGCCCTGCCCCCGTGGCAATGGATTTCCGCGAGATCCTCGCCAGTGGCAGTGGCCGGTCCGGGGAACCACAGGACGAGAGCGACATCGAGCACGTCACCGTCTGCATCGTGCAATGTGCGCAATCGAGGCGATCGCGCCGGCGGCAGGCTACCGGCAAGCGTCTCCAGCGCCCTGCCTGCATCGATCCCGCTGATCCGAATCACTCCGATACCAGCCGGGGGCGCGCCGCTGGACAGGGCGTAGATCGTGTCGTCCATCGCGCCGCAGCGCCCTCAGTCGTTGTCGGTGGACTTGCCCTGCTGCGCCGAGCGCGCCGCATTGGCACCTTCCATGAAGCTCTGGAACAGTTTGAATCCCGCCTGCCCCATCGGTGCGAGCTGCTTGGCATATTCCTGCAGCTGATCAGTGTTGTTCACACCCTTCATCGCCTTCGACATCATGTCGACATAGACCGCATTGGCCTTGCCCACATCGGGAAGGCCCATAAAGGTCCGCGCCTCTTCGGGCGTACAGTCGATTTCGATATGGACCTTCATCGCGCTTTCTCCGTTATGGCTTGCGAAGCCCTATTTGGGTCCGCATCACGCGTCATGCAAGCATAAGACACCGATTCAACCAAGGGAGCCGACCAGCCCATGAGCGAGACCGTCACGATTTCCACCCTGTCCGGCAGCGAGACCTTTACCGCCTATGTCGCGCGACCGGCAGATGCGCCAAAAGCCGCAATCCTCGTCATCCAGGAGATATTCGGCGTGAATGCGGGCATCCGCCGCAAATGCGACAAGCTGGCCGAAGAAGGCTATCTGGCGGTGGCCCCCGACCTGTTCTGGCGGCTCGAACCCGGCGTCGAACTCGATCCCGATGTCGAGCCCGAATTCCAGCGCGCGCTCGATCTGATGGGCAAGTTCGACCAGGATCAGGGCATCCGCGATATCGAAGCGACGATCCACCATATCCGCCGCGAGGAAGGCGTGCCCAAGGTCGGCTGCGTCGGCTACTGCCTCGGCGGACGGCTCGCCTTCATGACCGCCGCGCGCACCGATGTGAATGCGAGCGTCGGCTATTACGGCGTCGGCATCGATGGCCTACTCGGCGAAAAGCACGCAATCGCACATCCGCTGATGCTGCATATCCCGACCGAGGACGGCTTCGTCGACAAGGATACGCAGAAAGCCATGCATGACGGGCTCGACGACCACCCAAAGGTCACGCTGCACGATTATGAAGGCCTCGACCACGGATTTGCGACCGAATTCGGCAAGCGGCGCTCGAAGGAAGCCGCGCAACTGGCCGACAAGCGCACTTCGGAGTTCTTCGCGCAGCACCTCGCCTGACACGTGGAGCACATCCCCTTCCGCTATATCGTACCCGCCGGACTGCTGGCATCGATCGGGCTGGCTTGGTGGTGGGAGCCAGCGCATTGGGCGCTGTGGGCCCTCTTTCCGCTAACGGCACTGGCGCTGTGGGATTTCATCCAGCACGAACACACGCTGCGGCGCAATTACCCCCTGCTTGGGCGCATCCGCTGGCTGATGGAAGATCTGCGACCCTTTGCTCAGGCCTATATCGTCGAGGACGATCTCGACGGGCGCCCATTCAGCCACCAGGCCCGCGCGCTGGTCTATGCCCGCGCCAAGGGCGATCTCGATTCGCACCCCATGGGCACCGAACTCGACGTCTACTCCGACGAATACGAATGGCTCAGCCACTCGATCGTGCCCAAGCCTGATGTTCCCGAGCATTGGCGAGTGGTTGTCGGCGCAGGGGCCTGCAGCCAGCCCTATTCCAGCGCCTTGCTCAATATCTCGGCAATGAGCTTCGGGTCGCTTTCTGCCCGCGCGATCGAAGCGCTCAACGCCGGGGCCGCGCTGGGCGGCTTTGCGCATAATACCGGCGAAGGGGCGATCAGCCGCTATCACCGTTCGCCCGGCGGCGACCTGATCTGGGAATTGGGCAGCGGCTACTTCGGTGCGCGCAGGCCCGATGGAAACTTCGATCCCGACCAGTTCCGCGACAATGCCCGCGACGCGCAGGTCAAGATGATCGAAATCAAGCTCAGCCAGGGCGCTAAGCCAGGCCATGGCGGGGTCCTGCCCGGCGCCAAGGTGACCAAAGAAATAGCCGAAGCGCGCGGCGTACCGGTGGGCGAAACGGTCACGTCGCCAGCCGCCCACCCCGCCTTTGCAACACCCATCGAGATGCTCGAATGGCTCGCAGAATTGCGCGAGCTGTCGGGTGGCAAACCGGTCGGGCTTAAACTGTGCGTCGGGCAGCCGCACGAACTCTTCGCGATCGGAAAGGCGATGCTGGAGACGGGTCTGCATCCCGACTTCATTACCGTGGATGGTGCCGAAGGCGGGACGGGGGCCGCGCCGCTCGAACTGTCCAATTAGGTGGGCATGCCGCTGCGCGAGGGGCAGATCATGGTCCGCAATATGCTGGTCGGCTTGGCCCTGAAGGAGAAGGTCAAGATAGCAGCGTCGGGTAAGCTGCATTCGGGCGCGCAACTGGCCAAGGCCTTCGCACTGGGTGCAGACTGGTGCAATGCCGCACGTCCGTTCATGTTCGCGCTCGGCTGCGTCCAGTCGATGAACTGTCACAAGGGCACCTGTCCAACCGGCGTTGCCACGCAGAAGGCCTGGCGCCAGCGCGGGCTGGTGGTGGAAGACAAGGCCCCGCGCGTCGCCCGCTTCCAGCGTCAGACCGTCCACTCGCTACGCGAAATCGTCGTCGCTATGGGCCTGTCGAGCCCGTGGGAGATCACCCCACACGATATGCGCGAACGCTTGAACGGCGCGCGTTCGGATGCCATCGATCGCATTTACACCTTCCTCGAGCCGGGCCAGCTGCTCGAGGATCCCGATGCGACACCCTATGCCCCGCACTGGCACGCCGCGCGGGCCGACACGTTCCGGAGAACCCAATGAGTGCGACGATCGGCCTGAAACGCTGGCACGAAGTTATCGACAATGGCAGCTCGGCCGAAGACCTCGCCGCAATCATCCACGAGGATGCGGTGTTCCACTCGCCCGTCGTGCATACTCCGCAAAAGGGCCGCCCGATCGTCGTCGCCTATCTAGCGGCCGCCGGAAACACGCTCGGCAACGACAGTTTCGAATATGTCCGCGAGCTGATCGACGGCGAGAATGCCATGCTCGAATTCACCACCGAGATGGACGGCATCCACGTCAACGGAATCGATCTCATCCGCTTCGACGAAGACGGCATGATCGTCGACTTCAAGGTGATGGTGCGTCCGCTGAAGGCAGTTAACAAGGTGTGGGAGCAGATGGCTGCCATGCTCGAGAAGATGAAAACCTGATCAGCTTTTCGCATCCGCGTCGGGGAGCGGCATGGTCAAGCTGAAGGCCGTTCCGCGGGGTCGTTTCAAATAGCCGACCTCGGCATTGAGCTGCATGGCCAAGGCACGAACGATCTGGCGTCCGAGACCAGTGCCCTGATCCTTGGGTCCTGCATCCACACCCACGCCATCGTCGTAGATCGTCAGCGACAAATGACCGTCGGCAATTTTCGTGTCGACCGACACGGTTCCACCGCTGCCGGAAGGAAACCCGTATTTGACCGCATTCATTGCGATCTCGACCAGAATCAACCCAAGCGGGACCGAGTACTCGACAGCCAGTTCTACCTCGCCGCCCCTCTTGCAAAACTCGAAATCGATGCCGTCGCGCTGCCCAACGCTGGCCACGACATGGGTAAGCAGATCCTCGAGATAACCGACGATCTCGACCCGGTCGTGCGCGCTCGTCTTGTACAACCGCTCATGCACTCTGGCGACGGTCTCCACCCGCCCCCTAGCCTCGCGCAAATGGGCGGTGAGGTCATCGTCGCCCGAACTCTCCTGGAGTTCCAGTAGCGACGTGATGATGTGCAAGCTGTTCTTCACCCGGTGATTGACCTCGTGAAGAAGCACGTCCTTCGTCTTGAGTGCGGCGGCGAGATCGCGCTCGGCACGCTTGCGATCGGTAATATCGAGAGATGCGAGGAACAGCCGTTCGCGTGTTCCGCTCATCTTGGTGATAGTCGTGACGAACCAGCGGTCGTTGCCGTCCGTATTCCACGGGTATTCCACGATTATCGGCTCGTCGGAAACGGCCGCCCTCCGCAGATCCGCAATCACGGTTTGTGCGCGTCGATCGCCGAGGATCGTCCGGCCTGACTGTCCCGTCAGAACCTCCAGCCCGAACGCCTTCGCCATCCGGCTGTTGCCCATGACGAGCGTGAAGTCCTCTGCCATGAGGTCGATCACCGCGGCGTAGACGCCGGCCGTCTCGAAGAAGGCGCGGACCGTCTCCTCGCTCTCACGCAATTCGCTGCGTGCCCTGAAACTCTCGGTCTCGTCCCGAATCGTCAGGACCGCCCCGATTTGCTCACCATCGGCGCCCAGCAACGGCTTGGCCGAACCCACGGCATAGACCTCGGTCCCATCGGGTCGCCGGATGACCCAGGGGGCGTCGACAACCGTCTCCCCGCCCACCGCGCGCGCGAGCGGCAAATCCTCGAACGGGTGCGGCTCACCTTCCAGCGTGAAGAGGTGATAGCGATCCGAATAGTCTTTCGGCTCCACATCGAGCTCGGCCACGCCATGCATGGCCCTTGCGGCCTCGTTGACAAATCGGATCGCCCCGGCCGCATCGGTAACGATGATGCCCTCGCGCAACTGGTCGAGCACCACCGTGGATGCAACCTGGCCGAGATCGAATACGGGCAGCGATGTCACCACTGCGCCCTATCACAAGAAGTTGTAACAAGTGGTGAAAATTGTCGTCCGCGGGCCCGAGGCCGAGAACCTACTGGTTCATCGTCGCGAAGAAGTCCTCGTTGGTCTTCGAATCCTTCATCTTGTCGAGCAGGAATTCCATCGCGTCGACCGTGCCCATCTGCATGAGGATACGGCGCAAGACCCACATCTTCGACAGCTTGTCCTTCTCGACCAGCAGCTCTTCCTTGCGGGTACCGGATTTGCCGACGTCGAGCGCCGGGAAGATGCGCTTGTCGGCAACCTTGCGATCGAGCACGATTTCCGAGTTACCCGTGCCCTTGAACTCTTCGAAGATAACCTCGTCCATACGGCTGCCGGTATCGATCAGCGCGGTGGCGATGATCGAGAGCGAGCCGCCTTCCTCGATGTTGCGGGCAGCGCCGAAGAAGCGTTTCGGGCGCTGCAGCGCGTTCGCATCGACACCGCCGGTCAGCACCTTGCCCGAGCTCGGGACCACTGTGTTGTAGGCTCGGCCCAGACGCGTAATCGAATCGAGCAGGATCACGACATCCTGCTTGTGCTCCACGAGACGCTTGGCTTTCTCGATCACCATTTCCGCGACCTGGACGTGGCGGTTGGCCGGCTCGTCGAAGGTCGAGGAGATGACCTCGCCCTTCACGCTGCGCTGCATGTCGGTGACTTCTTCCGGGCGCTCATCGACCAGCAGGACCAGCAAGAAGACTTCCGGGTGATTGTCGGTGATCGCCTTGGCGATATTCTGCAGCAGTACGGTCTTACCGGTGCGCGGCGGCGCGACGATCAGCGCACGCTGGCCCTTGCCCTGCGGGCTGATGATGTCGATCACGCGCGCCGACTTGTCCTTCACCGTCGGATCGAGCGTGTCGAGCGACAGCTTCTCTTCCGGATAGAGCGGGGTGAGGTTGTCGAAATTGGTCCGGTGGCGGACTGCTTCCGGCTCGTCGAAATTGACCTTGTAGAGCGTGGTAAGCGCGAAGTAGCGTTCGCCTTCCTTGGGCGCGCGGATTTCGCCCTCCACCGTATCGCCGGTGCGCAGGCCCCATTTGCGGACCTGGTTGGGCGAGACGTAGATATCGTCGGGACCGGCGAGATAGTTGGCTTCCGGGCTACGCAGGAAGCCGAAGCCATCCTGAAGCACCTCGATGGTGCCGATGCCCATGATCTTTTCTTCGTATTCCTCATCCTCGGCCAGTTCGCGCAGGATGCAGAACATCAGGTCCTGGCGGCGCATGGTCGAGGCCCCCTCGACGCCCAGCTCCTCGGCCATCGCGACCAGATCTGCCGGGGTTTTCTCTTTCAAATCCTTGAGATGCATGTGTTTTTACTCGGTATTCTCGGTTTGGATGGCCGGCAGGTCGGTATGGGCTTGGAGAAAGCGGACCCGGCCTCGTCAGCATGCGAGGCCCGTAGCCGGTGGATGAGGTTGAATTAGGCCTGTCGAGGAAGCACGTCAATTCGCTTTCGGCTCAACTCGTCCGGCCGGAAAGAAAATCTCAATCACAATCTCATAGGACGGGTCACATGGAAGCGTTGTCCGTTTCGCAGACCCTGGTCCCCGCGACACCTCCGCGCGAGAACGCCTTTCTTACGCTGTCGGTTGCAAGTCGCCCGGCACTGTTCATCGCTCTGGCCCTCGCGCTGAGCAGCGCTGTTGCCTTCGCGCTGCTTCCGGTGCTGCACGACTGGGCCGAGCTTGGTCCGGTGTGGATTGGGCTTGTTGGCCTTGCAGCCATGGGGCGATGTATAGAATTGCATCGATCGGAAGTGATCGGCGCCTGCTTTCAGCTGCTTTCCGCCTTCTTTTTGATATGCTTGCTCGGCTCGCTTGCTGGATCGGTCCTGGCAACGACCGCCATGCCGCTGGTGGACCCGATGCTCGCGCGCGCCGATGCCGTGATCGGCTTCGATTGGCTGGCGACATTCCAGGCGTGGGAAACGGTCCCCAACCTCTATTTTAGCCTGTCCGTCATCTATTCCTCGCTGGCATGGCAGCCGGTGGTGCTGCTCGGTCTGCTTGCCGCGTCTGGGCGGATCGATGCCGCATGGCAGTTCCTGACCGCCTGGGGGCTTTCCCTGTTGACGGCGACGCTGATTTTTCCCTTCTTTCCGGCCCATGCGAACTTCGTGATCCACGGGATCGACCCGGGCGATGCTCCGGAAATACTCGTACCAGCAGGATGGCTCTTGGCGGAGACTTTCGACAGCCTACGCGCGGGCGCAATCGTCCTGATAGGTCGCGAGCATCTCGACGGTCTGGTCACCTTTCCCAGCTTTCATACCAGCGCGGCAATCCTCCTCGCCGCGGGGTTTGCGTATCTTCGAAGGCTGGCATGGCCATTCGCGATCTGGAACGCGCTGATGGTAGTTTCGGCCGTTTTCGTCGGCGCGCACTACCTCGTCGATGTTCTCGCTGGGATCATCGTGGCACTTGGCGGCCTGCTTGCCGCACAGCGCCTGGTCCCCGTTAAAAGGGTTTGACGACAACCAGAACGACGATGATCGCCAGCGCGATGCCGGGAAACTCGCCCCAGAGCCTCAACTGTTTTTCGGTCATCGGTCGTTCGCCCGCGACCATTTTCTTGGACCGGGCGACAATGATGCCGTGAAACGCCGTCAGGAGCACGACAACGAGCAGTTTGGCGTGGAACCAGCCCTGGTCCCATGCACCGATCGCCATGGCCAGCAGGAGGCCCAGGATCCACACGACGATAAGACTCGGGGTCAGTATGACCTTGCGTAGCAGCCCCATCCGCTTCGCCCACAGAGCCGATTCCTCCGAGTTCGGCGTCACCGGGTGGAGATAGATCATCTGGCGCGGCAGCATGAACAATCCTGCCATCCAGAACACCATGAAAATGATGTGGCCGGCCTTCAGCCAGTAATACGTCATCCCAAGCACATCCTGCATCGATGATCCATGTAGGGTCCGCTAACGCTCACGTCACCCTTCGAATGAGCGCACCACACCGATCAGCCGCTCCACATGGGCGATCGGTGTGCGGCGGTCGATCCCGTGTCCGAGATTGAACACGTGCGGCCGGTCGGCAAAGGCTTCGAGAATGAGGCGCGCACGCTCTTCCAGACGGTCGCCGCCGGCCAGCAGCAGCAGCGGATCGAAATTGCCCTGCACCGGCATGTTCGCCGGCAATTCGCGCGCCACCCATTGCGGATCGAGAGTCTCGTCGACACCGACCGCCTGAACGCCCGTCTCGCGGGCATAGCCAGGTAGTTTTTCACCCGCACCCTTCGGAAAACCGATGATCGGCGTCGTGGGATGCCGCTCGCGCAAAGCCGCAACGATCCGCGCGTTGGGCGCTATCACCAATCGTTCGAATTCATCGGGTGCCAGGCTCCCTGCCCAACTGTCGAACAGTTGCACTGCCTCGGCACCTGCCTCGATCTGACCAGAAAGATATTCGATGGTCTCGGCGACGATCCGCTCGAGAATGGCGTCCAACCTGGTCGGATCGCGATAGGCCAGAGCGCGCGCCTCGTGCTGGTCGCGACTGCCTTCGCCGGCGACCATATAGGTCGCGACGGTCCAGGGGCTGCCGGCAAAGCCAAGCATGGTGACGCCTTCGGGCAGGCGCTGGCGGCAAAGTCGCACGGTCTCGTAGATCGGATCGTAGCGCGATTGGTCGGGAGTCAGCCCGTCGAGCGCAGCATCGACCAGCGGCGGCGACAGCTTGGGGCCCTCGCCGGCCAGGAACTCCAGGTGCTGGCCCATCGCATGCGGCACGATGAGAATGTCGGAAAAGAGGATCGCTCCGTCGAAGCCGAAGCGGTCGATCGGCTGCAAGGTAATCTCGCAGGCTGCCTCGCTGTCGTAGGCCATGGCGAGGAACCCGCCCTTCTTCTCCCGCAGCGCGCGATATTCGGGCAGGTAGCGACCCGCCTGGCGCATGAGCCAGAGTGGGACGCGATCCGCGCGCTTGCCGTTCAGCGTATCGAGAAGGAGACCGGGCATCGAGGAGTCCAATCCAATAAATAATGATATTTATAATAGGGTTGAAGGAGTCTGTTGGCCCTGTGGATTTCAGGGATAAGCCGCTCCTGCCCGATTTCTCCCGCGCTGCAAAGGCCCGAGACCGGATTGCGACTCGCCAGCCGCCATGAGTCGAGTCGAACTTTTGCCCATTGTCCCCACCCTGCGCAAAACTCGTATTTGGTGTGCGGGAATCGCCCCGCGAAGGACTCGCAGCGGGAAGGGTTTTCCATCCCGAACTTGTCGCCAGCTTTCTCCCGTGGTTTATGCCAGCGTTCTCCACAGGCCGCAGAGCATCGAAATTTCCAACCGCGTCCATCTTCACCTGCTGTCCGATTCCACCGGCGAAACGCTCGAAATGCTCGCCAAGGCCGCGCTCGCGCAGTTCGAGGATGCCAATGTCGTGCGCCATTTCTGGCCGATGGTGCGCAGCCGTCAGCATCTCGAGAGGATCCTGCCCGAGCTCAAGACCAATCCGGGTCTCGTCCTGTTCACGCTGGTCAATCCGGAAACCCGCGACCGGTTGGAAGAGGCCTGTACGCAGCTGGGCCTGCCCGCCGTGCCGATTCTCGATCGGGTGACCGAGGCGCTTGAAAAGGCTCTCGGGCAGGAAGCGCATGGCCGACCCGGCCGGCAGCACGCGATGGATCAGGCCTATTTCAATCGGGTCGAGGCGATTCAGTTCACCATCGCGCATGACGACGGGATCGGCTGGGAGAACTGGGAGGAGGCGGATATCGTTCTTGCCGGCGTTTCGCGCAGCTCCAAGACGCCGACCAGCATCTACCTTGCCAATCGCGGCTACAAGGTCGCCAATATCCCGCTGGTGGTCGAAAGCCCGCCTCCGCCCAAGCTGTTCGAACTGAAGCATCCGATGGTCGTCGGCCTAACGACCGCACCCGAGCGCCTGGTTCAGATCCGGCGGAATCGCCTGCTGACTCTCAACGAGGAACGCGAGACGGATTATGTCGACAACGATCGGGTAAGGGACGAGGTCAAATTTGCTCGGCGCATGTTCGCCGACAATGGCTGGGCGGTGATCGACGTTACGCGACGTTCGATCGAAGAAACCGCTGCCGCCGTGATACGGCTGTACAATGAGCGCGAAGCGCGCGGGACGCGCCAGGGAGCCAAGCCGATATGAACGGGATTTCGGGAAACGGGATCGTGCTTGCTTCGAACAGCGCCTCGCGCAAGGCGATGCTGGAGGCGGCGGGAATCGCTTTCACCGCCGAGAGTGCGGATGTCGACGAACGCGCACTCGAGGCCGAAATGGATGGCGCGGAGCCTGCCGAAATCGCACAGGCACTTGCCGCGGCCAAGGCAGTGGCCGTTTCGGAGGCACGACCCGAAGCCTTAGTGCTGGGTTCGGATTCGCTGGTCGAGGTCGACGGCAAGCGATTCGACAAGCCCGCCAGCCGCGAGAATGCTGCCGAGCATCTGGGTCGATTTTCTGGCAAGGTGATGACCCTGCACAGTGCCGCGGCGCTTGCGCGGGGAGGGCGCATCGTCTGGATCGGCTCCGATTTCGCTCGCCTGCGGGTGCGCGAGTTGAGCGATGATTTCATTGCAGCTTATCTCGATGTCGAATGGCCCGCAGTTTCCTATTGCGTCGGCGTGTTTCGGATCGAGGGTCCGGGCGTGCAATTGTTCGAGAGCATCGCGGGCGACCAGTTCACCGTACTCGGAATGCCGTTGCTGCAGGTTCTCGACGCTCTACGCGAGGAAGGTGCGTTACCGTCGTGACACAATATGCCGAAGTGATCGGCGATCCCATTCGCCAGTCCAAATCCCCCGTGATCCACGGCTTCTGGATCGAGAAATTGGGCCTCGACGCGGAATATCGCGCGGCCCTTGTACCCGAAGGCGGGCTCGGCGAATACCTCGCCTCGCGCCGCGGCGATAACGACTGGTGCGGGTGCAACGTCACCATGCCGCACAAGCAGGCGATCATACCGCTGCTCGACCGGCTGGAGCCGCTCGCAAAACGCATCGGCGCGGTGAACACGGTGGTGAAGGCGCCCGATGGCAAGCTGGTCGGGCGCAATACCGATGTCGCGGGGTTCCTCGAACCGCTGGCCGAGCGGCTACGCGAACAGCATTACTTTCGCATGGGCCGCGTGCTCGGAACCGGGGGCGCAGCGCGCGCGATCGTGGCCGGTCTTGTAAAGGAGGGCTTCACGCTGGTTCTGGCTGGGCGCAATCCCGACAAGGCGCGCGCACTGCTGGAAGAGCTTGCTCCCGGGGGAGAGCACCATGCGGCCCCGCTCGATCATTTTGCCTCTGCCACCGATTACGACTTCGACGATCGCGAGGGCTGCTGCGACCTGGTCGTCAACGCCTCGCCGCTCGGAATGCGGGGCCAACAGCCTCTCACCTTCCATTGGAGCCACGCCCCTCCCGGCTCCATCGCCTACGATATCGTCACCGACCCGGTCGACACCGCGTTCCTGAAGTCCGCGCGTGCGGCCGGCTTCGAAACCATCGATGGACTTGCAATGCTGATTGGCCAGGCCGCCGCGGCCTTTACCCATTTTTTCGGTGTCGCACCGCCGCGCGGAGACGACGGCGAATTGCGCGAAAGGCTTCTGGCATGAGCCGCCCCCTGATCGTGGGCCTGACCGGATCGATCGGCATGGGCAAATCGACCGTTGCGGCGATGTTCGAGGCGGCGGGCGTGCCGGTGTTCGATGCCGACGCCGAAGTGCGCGCGATGCAAGGGCCGGATGGCGAACTTGTGCCCGCGATCGAAGCGGCCTTTCCCGGCAGTACCGATGAAGGCGGGGTTTCGCGCGAAAAGCTGGGGGCACTGGTTTTCGGTGATCCAGAAAAACTTGCCCGCCTCGAGGCGATTGTCCACCCGGCCGTCGCGGCGAAGCGCGAGGCGTTCCTGATCGAACACGCCGGGGCACCCGTGGTGGTCTTCGACATTCCATTGCTGTTCGAAAAGGGAGGTGCCGGATCTGTCGATCGGGTGGTGGTCGTTTCCGCCCCGGCCGAAACGCAGAGAGAGCGCGTATTGGCCCGCCCAGGCATGACCGAGGAGAAGTTTGCGCATATTCTAGAGTTACAGACACCCGACGCACAGAAGCGTGCCCGCGCCGATCATGTGATCGATACCGGAACGACGCTCGAACAGACCGAGGATGCGGTCATCGCGCTCGCCGCCGAGCTGCGCGCCGAGAGCGCTGCGCGACAGGCGTTGTAACCCCCTTGTAATCTGAGTGCGCGAGGCCGATAGGAGACTCGATGCGCGAAATCGTATTCGACACCGAAACCACCGGCCTCGACCCCAAGACGGGGGACCGGATGGTCGAGATCGGTTGCATAGAGATGGTCAATCTCGTGCCGACGGGCGAGAGCTACCACGCCTATTTCAATCCCGAGCGCGATATGCCCGCAGGAGCCGAGGCCGTACACGGACTTTCCGCGGCGTTTCTCTCGGACAAGCCGCTGTTCCGCGACCTTGCGGCGGAGCTGCTCGACTTCATGGGCGATTCGCCACTGGTCGCGCATAATGCGGGCTTCGATTTCGGCTTTCTCAATGCCGAACTGACGCTCATCGACCGGGAGCCGGTCTGCACCAGCCGAATGGTCGACACGGTGGCACTGGCGCGCAAGCGACATCCGGGGGCGAAGCTCTCGCTCGATGCACTCTGCTCGCGCTACGGCATCGATCGCAGCCACCGCGTGAAACACGGCGCACTGCTCGACGCCGAGCTGCTCGCGCAGGTCTATGTCGAACTCAGGGGCGGACGCCAGATCGGGCTTGAACTTGCGGCGGAGGCAAGCGCCTTGGAGACCGTGCCGGCAATCCAGACATCCGCCGTGCGCAAGGCACCTGTCGGACCTCGCCGCGAACCGCGAGTGCATCGTCCGAGCGAAGCAGAGCTGGCCCGGCACAGGGAATTCATGGCCGGGATCGAGAACCCGCTATGGAGTTAGGGTGTGGACCATCGGAAACCGACCGCGGCGCCGGTGCTTTGGAATCGTCCGGGGGACGGTAAAGGAGAAGACGAGAAGATGGATATTCGTGTTTCCGGCCACCAGATCGATACCGGTGCGGCCCTGCAGGAGCATGTCGGCGATCGTTTGAACTCCATCGTCGAGAAGTACTTCAATCGCGCGATCTCTTCGCATGTCACCTTCGGCAAGGGGCCGGGAGGCTCCTTCACGTCGGATATCGTAACGCATGTGATGCAGGGGCTGATCCTCAAAGGTCATGCCGAGGCGCATGATGTGCACCAGGCCTTCGATGCCGCTGCCGGGAAGATCGAAAAGCAGTTGCGCCGTTACAAGCGGCGCATTCAGGATCGCCACCAGCAGGCCGCGCATGCGGTGCGCGAGGAAGAGGCAGCCTACACCATCCTGGCGGCGCCGGAGCCCGACAATGACGAGGAACTCGCCTCGGACAGCCCGCCGGTGATTGCCGAGACCAAGGCGATGATTCCCGAATGCAGCGTGGCCGATGCGGTCATGCTGCTCGATTTGCAGAATACCAACGGCCTGTTGTTCAAGAACGCGGGCAGCGGAGACCATAATATGGTCTATCGCCGCCATGACGGGTCGATCGGCTGGGTCGAACCGGGCTGAGGAGACCAGGCAGCGATGAGCGGGGCCGCGACCAGCGGGGCGGAGCGTCATTATCGAGCGCTCGAGAGCCTCTATGCATCGGCGCCGGTCAACGCGCTGTTTTCCTCTAAGCTTGAAATCACGGGCGAAGGCGCTGCGCGTATCACGTTCGACGTGACCGAAGAGGTCTACCACGCGGCAGGCGCGGCGCACGGCACGATCTACTTCAAGATGCTCGACGACGCCGGGTTCTATGCCGCCAATACCTTCGTAACCGACCGCTTTCTCCTCACGACCTCGTTCAATCTTCATTTCACCAAACCCGTGCGGGTCGGCGAGGTGGTGGCCGAGGGCCGCTGGGTGAGCGGGCGCAAGCGCGTGTTCGTTGCCGAATCGCGACTGGTCGATGGCGAGGGGGATGAGATCGGTCGCGGCACGGGCACATTCATGCGCTCGCACATCCCTTTGTCGAGCCTGCCCGGCTATCGCGCAAATCCCTGATTCGCGTGGTCGCTCGCCTACCCGCCCATGTCGAGGTTTCCGGCTTTATCCGCGCGGTCGAAGCTGCGGGGGGCTTCGGCATGGTGCTTCAGAAGGGCGAAAGGGACGCTGGGGTCATCCTCATATTAACCACGCATAGTGGCAGAAATACCCGCCTCTGGGAGCGAATGCCGCAGCTCGACGGGTCGCGCGCATTCGTTTGCACACGCGAGCAAGGCGATGAAAACAAAAAAGATTTCGATGATTATGTGGCGAAGCGACGCAATTCGGACCCGGATTGCTGGGTGGTCGAACTGGACGTCGAAAATGCGGAACGTTTCGTCGCAGCGGCGACACATTAACTTGACTTGATTTCATTTGCGACTATTTGGCCGCCAACTTCGATGCGCAGGCGGCGTAGGACGGCAATGGGGTCGGTACGCTAGCACGCAGACGGGGGGTGGCCGGCAGGCCCGCTAACGGATCCGCTTACAAGGACGCAATCAACGCGCCAAGGGTCCCAGCCTGCGACAGACCGCCAACCGCTTAGTTGTCAGCAAATAATGGTTCGCAAGTTTACCGGTTTCACCGCGGTTGTCGCGGCGATCGCCCTTACCACGTTTGCCGGAGCGGAAGGTTCCGGCGCCAACGCCCAGGTTGCGGCTGAAGCAGCCGAAATCAGTGCTCCCGAGGCTCCGCTCACGGAAGAAGTGGTGCCCGTCTTCGTCGAGAAGGAAGTGGTGCAGGAGCTTTCCGACGATGTGGAGAATCAATCCGAGATTCTCGCCGCCGATGCACCGCAGGCAGACAGCCTGCGCGAGCTCGTCGCTGCCATGCCTGCCACTGGCCAGCTCTCGGAAGAGCTGCATTGCCTCGCCGGCGCCGTCTACTTCGAATCGCGCGGCGAGCCGCTCGACGGCCAGCTTGCCGTGGCACAGGTGGTCATGAACCGCGCCGAGGATCGTCGCTGGCCTTCGAGCTATTGTGGCGTCGTTTACCAGCGCGCGCAGTTTTCGTTCGTGAAGAATGGCCGTATGCCGCGCATTCGCACAGGCTCGAAGGCCTGGAAGCGTGCGCAGGCGATCGCCCGCATCGCCCATCGCGGCCTGTGGGACAGCAGCGCCAGCGATGCGGTCTATTTCCACGCGAACTACGTGCGTCCCGGCTGGAGCCGTCGCAAGGTCGCAGTCGCCACCATCGACACGCACGTCTTCTACCGCTGAGTTAGCAATCCGGAATTCGAACGCAGGGGCCGTCACGCAAGTGGCGGCCCTCATGCTTCGCGTCGTCAGTCGCGCAGTTCGACCCAGACGGGTGCGTGATCGCTGGCTTTCTCGCGTCCGCGGTACGCCTTGTCGACGCCCGCTGCACCCATCCGGTCGGCGAGCTCGGGCGACAAGAGCAGATGGTCGATGCGAAAACCGTGATCGCGCTGCCACGCACCGGCCTGATAATC
Source organism: Erythrobacter sp. AP23 (assembly GCF_001542855.1). Taxonomy (GTDB): domain Bacteria; phylum Pseudomonadota; class Alphaproteobacteria; order Sphingomonadales; family Sphingomonadaceae; genus Qipengyuania. The sequence goes on from NZ_LNBY01000015.1 coordinate 152,860, forward strand.
CCAATAGGTCCATACGCCGCCGCGCGGATTGAGCATATCGATCGCATCGGTCCAGCCATCGGCCAGCAACCGCGCGTAGGAATCGCGCGATTCAGGCTGCATCAAAGCATCCGAGGCCATTGCGCGAACAGACCAGACATCCTTGTCCTCGGGAATCACGTTGAAATCGCCGAGCACCACAGCTGGAACCTGCTCGTTCCAGATCGTGTGCATGCGTTCGCGCAGCTTCTTCATCCAGGCGAGCTTGTAGTCGAACTTCGGCCCGGGATGCGGATTTCCGTTGGGCAGGTAGAGGTTGCAAATGCGCACACCCCTCACCTCGGCCTCGAGATAGCGGGCCTGCTCGCCCTCGCCGTCCTTCGGTCCATCGATACCCAACCCGCGCTGGATTTCGTTGGGCTTTTCACCATCGGCAAGGATGGCCACGCCATTGAAGCTCTTCTGCCCGTGCCAGATAGCCTGATAGCCGATGCTCTCGAATTCTTCGGCCGGAAAACTTTCGTCCATCGTCTTGATTTCCTGCAGGCAGGCGACGGCGGGGCGCGTTTCCTCGAGCCATTCCTTGAGGCGCGGCAGGCGCGCCTTGATGCCGTTGATATTGAAGCTGGCGATACGCATGCCGGGCCTGATGCCCGAAACGCTCACGCGGGTCTAATCTAAATCCCGAAACTCGACCCGCAGCCGCAACCGGCTGCGGCTTGCGGATTCTCGACGCGAAACGCCGCCCCGCCGAGCGACTCGACGAAATCCACCGTGCTTCCTGCAACGAGGTCGAGGCTTACCGAATCGACCACCAGCTTCACTCCATCGCGTTCGCTGACCAAGTCGTCCGCTTCGGGTTCGTCCGCTAGGCCGAACCTGTACTGGAAACCCGAACATCCGCCGCCTTCCACCGACAGGCGCAGGATAGCGGGTTTCGCCTGCTTCGAAGCGATGGCGGAAATACGCGCGGCGGCGGCATCGGTGAGTGTAGGAGCGGTGGTCATATGCCTGATGTAGTGCGCCGGACCGGTCGTCTCAAGCCGTCTGGATATACTCGCGCAGCGCTTCGGCCTCGTGTTCGATCTCGTCGAGCCGGGCCTTGACCAGGTCGCCTATGGAAATGAAGCCGCACATGGTTTCGCCGTCGACCACTGGAAGGTGGCGAATTCGCCGTCTCGTCATGAGGCCCAGGGCGTTGAGAACCAGCGTGTCGCGCTCGACCGTAATGGGTGGGGCGGTCATCACTTCTCCCAGTGGACGCGAGAGACAGGCTTCGCCCTCTTCCGCGAGGCGATAGATCACATCGCGTTCGGAAAAAATTCCAGCGACCTTGCCGTTATCGATCACCGGCAGCGCACCGATGCGCTTCGAGGCAAGCATCGCCACCGCATCACGGACCGGCATGTCGATTGAACAGGAGACGATGTCCGAACTCGCTCGCCCTTCGATCAACCTGCCAATTTCCATGCGCCCTATCCTCCAGCTGCGAGCGCCCAGAATGCCACCACCTACGCAAAAAAGCGAATCGGTTTCTCCGCCGGCGTTGAATCTCGCAGGCACACCCGCCATGTGCACCCCGCATGACCCGTAAATCGCCTCTCGACGACCCCCAGAACGCAGCTTTCGCCTGGGCGCGCTACCGGCGGATCATGCGTTTCATGTTCCTCTTGACTGTCGCCATCGTGACCATTGCCCTCGCCCTGCTCTACAAGTTCGGCGACGAGGAAGTGTCGATCCACTTCTACATCGCCGCCGCGCTGGGGATCGGTTTCACAATGCTGCTGACCAGCGCGCTGATGGGTCTCGTGTTCCTGTCTTCGGGCAGCGGGCACGACGAGTCGATTGAGGACCCCTTTCGCAAGGAAGACTAGTCAAACGGCCTGAGCCGGAATTCCTCCACCGGCACGCCTCCGACGAGGTGGCGCTGGATGATCGCCTCGAGAACTTCGGGTGTGCAGGAATGGTACCAGACGTTGTCGGGCCACACGACGGCGATCGGCCCCGCTTCGCAAATCTGCAGGCAATCGGCCTTTGTGCGCTGCACTGTCCCCTCGCGCCCCGCGAGCCCGAGCTCCTTTAATCGCCGCTTCAAATAGTTCCAGGCTTCCTTCCCGTCTTCGCGGCGGCAACACTTCTGCTTTTCCGAAAGGGCGCACAGGAAAATCTGCCGTTTCGCGCTCGCCGCGCCGGTCTTGGCCAGCGCTCGTTCGGCCTTGCGCAAGGATTTGGATGTGGCAGTCAACAGGTCCGGATCGGTATCAGCTACGCTTTCCGGCAATCCGCGAGATCTCGGCCTTGACCAGTTCTTCGACCATGCCGGGAAGGTTTTCGTCGAGCCATTGCGCCAGCATCGGGCGCAGCATTTCGCGGACCAGGCCCTCGAGCGACGTTTCGCCCGAACGCACGATCTGCGGCTGCTTGCCCGGTTTGGCGAGCATGGCGAGCGCGGCGAGATTCTGGCGCATGGCTTCCCGCGTATCGCCGCGTGTCAAGGCATCGGCTTCGCTTTCGGTCTCGCGCGGATCGCCGATCTCGGTGTCATCGAGGGCGATTTCCTCGGCCAGTTCGAGCACCTGCTCCGCCTCGTCGGCGTCGGCGGGTTCGGCCGAATTTTCGTTCGGCGTGTGTGCGGTACGGCGCCGACGATCGAGGGTGGCACTTTCGCGATTGTCGCGCGCGATCACTTTCTTGATCGAATCGAGAATCTCTTCGACCGAGGGTTCACCCGGTTGCTGCATCGTCAGTCTAGCCCCTGTTGGCGAATCGGCGTGCCCCGATTCGGTACATCGGCTCAATAGCCCGAAACGGTTTCGGTTTCATCCTCTGCCGGAACGCTGGCGTCGGGCGCGGGCACATCGACCGTGCTCGTGGCGGTCGCGGTGGGTTCGGGATCGCGGTCCCAGTCCCAGATCCGCTCGCGCACGCGTTCGTAATTGAGCGCCGGATCATAGAGTAGTCCCTCGCCCACGAAACCAAGATCGCGTGCTTCCGCACGGCCCATGGCGGCAAGCAGCGTGAACCCGGCGACGTAGGCATTGCGCCTAGCCGTCACCAATTGGACGCGCGAACTCAACAATTCCTGCTCGGCATTGAGTACGTCGAGGATCTGGCGGCTGCCGATCGAATTCTCGGCCCGCACACCTTCGAGACTGAGTTCCGCGGCTTCGACCGCGATTTGGCTGCTTTCGATGACCGCAAGCGAGGCCTGCCAGCTGGACCACGCGGCCCGCACCTGCGCGATAACCTCGCGCTCGGTCGCGATGACCTGCTCCAGCGCTGCGGTCTCGCGCGCCTGTGCCTGCCGCTGCCGGGCGGCCGGGAGGCCACCCTGGAAGATCGGAATGCTCACCTGCACGCCGGCATTGGCGGTCGTCTCTTCCTGCGCGATACCTCCCGCCCCGCCGGCCAGCGTATTGAAATAGTCGGTATAGGCGGCGTTGGCGAACAGCGCGACCGTCGGAAGGCGGCCCGACCCGGCGACTTCGCTATCGAAGCCCGCGGCATCGGCGCGTTCCTTTTCGGCGATCAGATCGGGATTGTTCTCCAGAGCGACATCGACGGCAATCTCCACGTTCTCCGGCAGATTGGGCAGCGCCGGCGGTGCCTGCAGGTCGGTCGGCGCCTCGCCCACGAGACGGATGTAGGTTTCGCGAGCATTTATCAGCGTGGCTTGCGCGTTGCGCAAATCGCCCTGTGCCAGCGCGAGGCGCGACTGAGACTGCGCGACGTCCGTGCGCGTGAGGTCGCCGATTTCGAAACGGTCGCTCGTCGCCTGCAAGTTGACCGTGAGAACCTCTACCTGATTGGCCGATAGGGCAACCAGCGCCTCGCTACGGAGTACGTCCATGTAGGCGGCAACGACCTGGTTGAAAATCGAACTCTCGATCGCGCGCAAATCGGCCTGACCGGCGGAAACGCGCTCCTTGGCGGCCTTGACTGCGTTGCGAATGGCGCCGCCCGCATAGACCGGCACGGTGAGACTCGGGCCGATTCTGAAGGTGCGGTCGGGCGCAGTGAAGCTGTTGGGCGAGTTCTTGATGAATTCGGTATAGGTCGCGGTGCCATCGACGCTTGGAATGCCCGCGGCTTCCTGGATCGGCACGTTCTCGTCGACTGCGCGCTGGTTTGCGCGCGCGGCAAGCAAGGTGGGGTTGTTCTGGTAGGCCTGGCTCAACGCTTCCTGCAGCGTGTCGGCATGGGCAGGTGCGGCGAGCGCCAGCGCGCCGGCACTCGCGCCCAAAACCAGCGATTTGGCAAACCCTCCGCGAGGCATTCAGAAACTCCAGCTTTGCGGCCGGTCGAATGCGCCAAGCCGCGGGATGCCCATTTCGGCGAGCGGCAGGAGCGCCAGGGCCTTGCCCGATTTTCGACCGGTGGCGAGCCGCGTCACGCCGCGCTCGACCATGCCGGTCACGATCCGTCCGTCGTCGGCAACCAGTTTGGCGAGCTGGGGCGGGACATGTTCGATCGCCCCGTCGACCAGGACGAGCGTGTAGTCGCCGCGCTTGCCGCCGTTCGCTGCCTTGTCGGGCGCGACCGTCTCGAGCTTGTCGACGAGCGGTTCCACCAGAGCGGGCAGATAGCCGCTTCCCGCATCGACCACGAGTACGCGATCGTCCGGCTTGGGGCGGGCCTCGGCCAGCATGGCCCCATGAAACAGCGGGGCGGCCAGGAAGCCGCCGTCTTCGAGCCGGATGGCGCGGTCCATATAGGCGGTAGCCTTGGCGCTTTCGGGGACGAAATCTTCGCGCGCGACGCTGCTCATGCGTTCGATCACGAAAGCATCGTTCACGCCGCTGGTGCGCAGCTGGCTGTCGATCATCGCCTTGCGGGCGGCGGCATAGTCGGGGCGGGTGGTCGTCAGGGTCATGGTCGTTCCGCGAGCTGTATTACATCAATAACACGCTTATGCAAGCTCCGGTTGCCTTAGGCGTATGGCCGGTCGTGGCCAAGCGCTTTGACCGATGGCGGCAAACGCGCCTATCGGGGAGCGCAAATCTGCAACATGGGAATTTGCGGCGATGAGCGACATGACCGTCATCAGCGAAAACGACCTTATCGAGAGCGTCGCCGACGCACTCCAGTATATTTCGTACTACCATCCAATGGATTACATCCGCGCGCTGGGCGATGCTTACGCGGCGGAGAAGGGCCCGGCGGCGAAGGATGCCATCGCGCAAATCCTCACCAACAGCCGCATGTGCGCCGAGGGTCACCGACCGATCTGCCAGGACACCGGCATCGTCAATGTTTTCGTCCGATGGGGAATGAACTGTCGCCTTGATAGCGAGCGGTCCTTGCAGGAAGTCGTCGATGAGGGCGTGCGGCGTGCCTACAACCATCCCGACAACAAGCTGCGCGCCTCGATCTTGGCAGACCCCGCCTTCACCCGCCGCAATACGCGGGACAATACGCCGTCGGTCCTGTCGGTCGAAATGGTACCGGGCAATCGTGTGGACGTGGATGTCGCGGCGAAGGGTGGAGGCAGCGAGAACAAGTCGAAGTTCAAGATGATGAACCCCTCCGACAATATCGTCGACTGGGTACTCGAACAGATTCCGTCGATGGGCGCGGGCTGGTGCCCCCCGGGTATGCTGGGCATCGGCATCGGCGGCACGGCCGAACACTGCATGAAGCTCGCCAAGCTGAGCCTGATGGACCCGATCGACATGGGCCAGTTGAAGGAACGCGAGGCACAGAACGATATCGAGCAGCTGCGGATCGACATTTTCGATGCGGTCAATGCTATGGGCGTCGGCGCACAGGGACTGGGCGGTTTGTCGACCGTGCTCGACGTGAAAATCCTCGACGCCCCCTGCCATGCGGCGGGCAAGCCGGTGGCGATGATCCCCAATTGCGCCGCCACCCGCCACGCGCATTTTACGCTCGACGGCTCGGGACCGGCCTATCTCGATCCGCCGAAGCTCGACGAATATCCGCAGGTTACCTGGAAACCCGACGCGGCCGCCAAACGTGTGAATCTCGATGCGCTCACGCCCGATGAGGTCGCGAGCTGGCAGCATGGCGATCGCCTGCTGCTCTCGGGCAAGATGCTCACCGGTCGCGACGCGGCGCACAAGCGCATCAAGGATATGCTCGAGGCGGGCGAGGAGCTGCCGGTCGATTTCAAGGGCCGCGCGATCTATTACGTCGGCCCTGTCGACCCGGTGATGGGCGAAGTCGTCGGACCGGCAGGCCCGACCACTGCCACGCGGATGGACAAGTTCACCGAGATGATGCTCGATCTCGGCCTGCTCGCCATGATCGGCAAGGCGGAGCGCGGGCACAATGCGGTCGAGGTGATCAGCAAGTTTAGGGTCGCCTATCTGATGGCGACGGGCGGGGCCGCCTATCTCGTCAGCCGCGCGATCAAGGGCGCCGAAGTCGTGGCCTTCGAGGACCTGGGCATGGAAGCGATCTACGAATTCGAGGTAGAGGATATGCCGGTGACCGTTGCAGTCGATGCCGCTGGCAACAACGTCCACACGCTTGCGCCCGCCGAGTGGCGCCGCCGAATCGCCGAAGGGGATCTGGAGCTCGCCGAATAGCAAGGCTCTCGACAAACCGCACAGCCTGTTCGACCGCGGCGCTGGCATTTGCGCGCGCGAATGGGCACATCGCAAACCGTGTCGATTGATGAACGCCCGATGAATCGCGAAAACGAGCGCCTGCCCGGCAAGATTGTCCTTGCCTCTATGGTGGGCGTCTGGCTGTGCTATTTCCTGCTGATCACGCTGCGCGGCGTGATCGTCGGCCTTGAATTCCAGGACGAGTTGCTGTGGCGTCGCGCATTGGTGTGCGTCATCGGAGTCGGCGTAACCGGCCTCCTGTGGCTCTTGTTGCGCGCGGTCGAAAACCGCTCCATGGGAATCAAGATCGCGGTTGCGCTCATTGCCGCGATGCCCGGAGCCATCATGATTGCGCAGGCCAATCGCTGGATTTTCGATTCCATAGAGGCCAAGGTCGAGCAGCAGATGGGCAAGGAGCGCGGTATTGCGCTGCGTCGCGACGATGCGGGCAATTTGCTGATCGACTTGCCGCGCAAGCAGCTCGACGAGGAAGTCGAAGAAGCCGGAGAAGCAGCTCCGCAAAGCGTGGTCATCGCCCCGGCGCCCACCCCGCTCGACCAGTGGCGGATGACCTTCGACCTCGCGATCGGGCGTTATTTCCTGCTGCTCGCGTGGGCGGCCTTGTTTCTTGCCCTTTTGGCCGGCGCGCAGGCGCGCGCGGCGGAACGTCGCGGCGAGCGGTTTCGTACCGCCGCCAAGGCGGCAGAGCTGCGCTCGCTGCGTTATCAGGTCAATCCGCACTTCCTGTTCAATACGCTCAATTCGCTGTCTGCCCTCGTCATGACCGGGAAAAGCGAACGCGCCGAGCAGATGATCCAGACCATATCGCGCTTCTACCGCCATAGCCTCGCCGACGATCCGACGGGCGATGTCAGCCTCGAGGACGAAATCGACTTGCAGGAACATTACCTCGAGATCGAATCGGTGCGCTTCCCCGAGCGGCTCAAGGTCAAAGTCGACCTTCCCTCGGAGCTGGCAGGGTATAAGGTGCCCGGCATGATCCTGCAGCCGCTGGTCGAGAATTCGGTCAAATACGGTGTGTCGGCTTCCAGCAAGCCGGTTACGGTCACGATCTCGGCGCGTGAGGAGTATGGCCGGCTGGTCCTGACTGTCAGCGATGACGGCCCCGGCACGTCGGGCAAGCACGGCTTCGGTATCGGTCTCGCCAATGTGCGTGACCGGCTCGAGGCGCGTTTTGGTAATGCTGCGACGATCGTTTCCGGCCCCTCGCTCACCGGCTATGAGACCGAATTGCGCATTCCGATGGTGAAACATGGCTGACGAAGAAGAGGGCGAAAAGCTAAAGACGCTGATCGTCGACGATGAACCGCTCGCGGTCGAGCGGATGCAGGTCATCTGTTCGAAGATCGGGGAACTGCAGGTCGTCGGGACGGCCAGCGATGGGGCACAGGCCCTGCGCCTGGTCGATGCGCTCCAGCCCGACCTGATGCTGCTCGACATGACCATGCCCGAAGTGGACGGCATGTCGGTCGCCAAGGCGCTGGCCAAGAAATCGCAGCGGCCGGCCGTGGTGTTCGTGACCGCGCACGACAATTATGCGGTCGAAGCCTTCGATCTCGATGCGGTCGACTACGTCCTCAAACCGGTCAAGCCCGAGCGGCTCGAGCGTGCCGTATCGCGCGCATTCGCGCGTCGCAGCGACAGCGAACGTTCCGACAGCGCGTGGCTGGAAGAATTGTGGATCCCGCATCGTTCCGAGCTGATTCGCATCGCGACCTCGGAAGTCGGCCGGATCGATGCGGAGCGCGACTATGTCCGGCTACATGTCGGCGAAGGCGAAACGGCGAGAACCTATCTGCTGTTGCAGACGATCGCAGGGCTCGAAAAGCGGCTCGACCCGGCCAAATTCATCCGCATCCACCGCTCGACCATCCTGCGCAAAGACCGCATTACCGGCTTGCGCCACGATGGCCTCGGCGTGTGGTCGGTCGAATTGGACGATGGCGAAGCCCTGCGGATCGGCCGCACTTATCTGCCCAAGGTAAAGGCGATGGCGGGGCGCTGACCGCCGTTAAATTCCTGCCCCAAAAGGAAAATCCGCCAAGCACAAAAGAAGACCCCGACCGGGGGACTGCATCCGGCCGGGGTCCGTGAGTGGGCGGGCTGGGGGTATCAGCCGCCCAAGCCATCGCTCTTGATGCGGGCCGCGATCTGTGCGCTGGCACTGGCCTTGGCCTTCTTGTAGCAACTGCGGGCAGCGGTATCGGGGATACGGGTGCCGGTGCGCTGGCGATCGAGCCCGCAAACCGAACGCGCTGCGGATTCGATGCGCTGTTCGAGGACCTTTTGGCCTGCTTCCGTCGCGAGATTGAGATCGTCATAGGTGACGTTCACCGAGTTGGCGTGAGCGGCGTTGGCGGTCAGGGCAAGGCCAGCAGCGGCGAGAGTGGCAAGGGTCGTCTTCATAATGTCTTCTCCGGGTCTGCGGCGGGCCCGATCTGTGAGGGGGGAGATGCCCGCCGCACAAACTGTATTACATGGCTACATCTGTAATCGCACGCGCGGTTCGACCGAATGCGGGAAGATTGGACCGGCAGCACCAAACCGGCGACCAATGGCATTTGGCAATCGGCGAACGTCGAGCCTACAACACTCGTCCCATGCTCATCGGAATCATCTTCGTACTCGGGATCGCCAATTTCGCGGTCCATAAGGCGGTCATCGAGTCGAACCATCCCTTGCTCGATACGCTTCCCGCGTCTTTTCGTGCGCGCGGCGGCCGGTTTTCGCTCATTTTCGAGTTCTTCGTCCTGCTTGCTGCCATGCTTCTGGCAGGCAGCGGCTGGAGGGCTGCCGTTTGGGGCTACGCTATCTATAGCGTGATCAATGGTGTCACTGCCTGGCTCTTGCTCAACCGCCGGATCTGACTGCGGGAACCGCAACGGTCCATAGACGCTTGGTTGGCATGGGTTCGCTGCGCTCATGGCTGGTCGTCAATTCGCGCAGCGGCGGGAACAGCGATGCCGCGCGCGACTCGCTCTTGCGTTCGCTCGCCGCGCGCGACCTTTCACCCGAACGGACGTTCGAATTTCCTGCGGAAGAGCTCCCCACCTCCGCCCGCCTTCAGGAAGGGGACGTCGCTCGCTTGGTCGTTTTTACCGGTGACGGCAGCCTCAATGCGGTAATCGAGGCGGTGTCGGGGTGGGAAGGTCAATTGCTCGTCCTGCCTGGTGGAACGATGAACCTCTTGAGCGCACGGCTCCACGGCTCCGATACAGGATGCGAGGAGATTCTCGACCGCGTTGCCCGGGGCGCGTTCCGACCCGTCCGCCCGATGATGGCATGCTGCGAGGCGGGCCGCGCCCATGCCGGTCTGCTGGTTGGACCCGGCACGGCTTGGGCCGAGGTGCGTGAAGCGATGCGCGATTTCGACGTCGCGGGCCTGGCGAAGGGAGCGGGAGAAGCATTGGCCGAGACCACCAGCGGCTCGCGCGTGCGAATGATCGATCCACCCATCGGCCACGAGGAAGGCTACCCCCTCATCGAGCTGACCCCGAGCCATCGTGGGATGCAGGCGGATGGCTTCCGTCTCGAGAGCGCGGGAGAATTCCTGCAGCAAAGCTGGGCGGTCCTGCGGCGCAGGTTTCGCGAGGGCCCGCACGAGCGGCTTGGCCTGCTCGACCGATTGGTCATCGAAAACTGCGCGGGCGAGCGATTGCCCGTCCTAATCGATGGTGAGCCGGCCCAGCTCGGATCGCGCGCCGAATTCACGGTAGCTGAATGCCCCGTCGACCTGCTAGCGACTGCCCATGGCTTCTGAACTTCGCCGGATTTTCCACCTCTCCGACATCCACTTCGGGCTCGAGAACAATCGCGCGCTCGATTGGGTGAAACAGCAAATCGTCGAGAAGCGTCCGGCCGCAGTGGCGATTACCGGCGACCTGACCATGCGCGCGCGGCACCGCGAATTCGCGGCGGCAACCGAGTGGATCAATTCGCTGGATGCGCCGGTCACGGTTGAAGTCGGCAATCACGACATGCCGTATTTCAATCCGATCGAGCGGTTTTTGGCGCCCTATAAGCGGTTTCGCGGCATGCAGGAGAAAGTAGAAAGGGAACTCGATCTCGGCGCACTGGCGATTGTGCCGCTCAAGACCGCGGTCCGGATGCAGCCCAGGCTCAATTGGTCGAAGGGCTGGGTCAGCAGTCGCGCGCTCGAGCGCTGCCTGGCGGCCCTCGATGCATTGCCCAGGGATACACGCGCGCTGGTCGCGGTGCATCACCCCTTGCGCGAAGTCGGGACTCAGGGAACCGCATTGACGAAACATGGTGGGAAGGCGTTGCGGGAATTGGCCAAGCGCAATGTCGAAGCTGTCCTTTCCGGCCATGTCCATGACGCGTTCGACATTATGGAGGAGACCGAAGAAGGACCGGTTCGGATGATCGGCGCCGGAACCCTTTCCCAGCGCACTCGCTCCACGCCGCCGAGCTTCAACGAAATCGAATGGGATGGCACGAAATTGACTGTGGATGTGCGCAACCTCCAGCATGTCGACACACCGGACATGCAGATCGACGACGTTCCGGAAAACGCGCTGCCGCCCCGCAGCGAGGGCGAGCCGGTCGCTCCGGTCCGGCAAGTGCCCCGCGTGGATCCCCCGGTCCATTAACCAGATCGGCTAAGTCCGCTCGGCACGGGTTCGGAAACTTGCTGTCGCTATCTGCTGGTTCGGCACGTTGCTGACAGGGGGCAATGCGGTGGAACTTGTCAAAGCGGCGCCCTTGGGCGCTATTCTTACATTTGTGGTGGCGCTGACGATCGGCTCTCAAGGATCGGCGGGTGGCCAGCTCGCGATCTTTCGCGCCGAAATCTACCAAGTCGACTTCTGGTGGTCGTGGCCGCTGTTCTTTGCGGGAACGGCGTTGGCCTGGGGCATTATGCTACTGCAGCGTTAAGACGCCGCAAACAGAAAGGGCGGCTCCTCGCGGAACCGCCCCCTCGGTGATCGGATGATCGGGTAAGCCTTAACGCTTCGAGAACTGGAAGCTGCGGCGTGCCTTGGCGCGGCCGTACTTCTTACGCTCGACCACGCGGCTGTCGCGGGTCAGGAAGCCTGCGGCCTTGACCGTGCTGCGCAGGGTCGGCTCGTACTTGGCGAGAGCCTGCGAGATACCGTGCTTGACCGCACCGGCCTGGCCTGAAAGGCCGCCGCCGCGGACCGTAGCGACGACGTCGTACTGGCCCTGGCGATCGGTAATCGTGAAGGGCTGGTCGATGATCAGGCGCAGCGTCGGACGCGCGAAATAGACTTCCTGGTCCTTGCCGTTGACGGTGACCTTGCCGCTGCCCGGCTTGAGCCAGACGCGAGCGGTGGCGTCCTTGCGGCGACCGGTGGCGTAGGCGCGGCCTTCCTTGTCCAGCTCCTGCTCGCGCAGGGGCACTTCGGCGGTGGCTGCGATATCGGCAGCATCGCCCTGAGGCGCGTCACCGGCGATGTCCTTCAGATCGGCGAGATCCGAGACGGTTTCGTTCTTGGTTTCGTTCGGCGATTCGGGGGCCATTACGCGACAACCTTGTTCTTGCGGTTCATCGAGGCAACGTCGAGCTTTTCGGGCTTCTGGCCGTCATAGGGGTGCTCGGTGCCGGCGAATACGTGGAGGGCGCGCATCTGCGCACGGCCGAGAGGGCCGCGCGGGATCATACGCTCGACGGCCTTTTCCAGGACGCGCTCGGGGAACTTGCCTTCGAGCACCTTGGCCGGAGTGGTTTCCTTGATGCCGCCCGGGTGGCCGGTGTGCTTGTAATACACCTTGTCGTTCAGCTTCTTGCCGGTGAACTTCACCTTGTCGGCGTTGATGACGACGACATGGTCGCCGCAATCGACGTGCGGGGTGTAGCTCGGCTTGTGCTTGCCGCGCAGGTGGTTGGCGATGATGGCGGCGAGACGACCGACGACGAGACCATCGGCGTCGATGATGTGCCACTTCTTTTCGACCTCGGCCGGCTTGATCGACCGGGTGGTCTTCGTAAGAGCCTTCATGGCTGGTTTCCGTTCCTAGTGTTTGTGCCGTGCCCTTGCGTAGCGTCGGCGCCAATCGGCGAATCCGTGCAAACGGACCCGCGAAGCGCGCGGCAAATGGCGTCGAAATGCTCGCCAGTCAAGCATTTCCGCGCCCTCTGAATGGGGTAAAATATAACCCCACCCCTTTCAGGCAAGCCTCAGGCGCCAGGTTTCGCGTGAAAGCCGGCTGTCTTCGCCGATTCGCGTCGTGATCCGGCGTTCGAACAGATCGAGCAATCCGCCGGCTCCCGACCGGGAGGCGAGCCAGACCGATACCTCGCCAACCATCCCGCCCGGTAGCTCCAGCGTCCGGACGTCATGTGCTTCACCCACCACCGGAAAGAACAGGTCCGCCGGAACGGCGCTGATGAACGCCCCCGCCGACTCGGCGAGCCGCGAAAGAAACTGCTTTGCCTGCCGCAGATCCTTTGCGGACTTGCCCGCTTGTTCGAGTATCGCAATTGCCGTTCGGACCGCGGCTGCCTTGCCTTCCGCCTGCTGTGTCCGGCTGCCGATCAGGCGACCGGCACTATCGAGCAAGGCCGGGAAGGGGCCCGCATCGCGCCGCTCGCGTTCGATTGCGGCGATAGGTTCGAGATGATCGGGTGCGGCAACCGTCGAGGCGATCTGCTCGCCGGTAACCCGCGTACCGCGCGGACCGGCCTCGAACTGCCCTTTCCACTCGCGTGTGACGATCAGGCTGGCGCCGCCCGCCAGTCCGCGTTCGAGCTCGCGTCGCAGGATGAACTGTCGCGCCGGGATGACGATTCGCCCGGTCGCCCCGACAGGTCCCGCAAGGGCCAAGGTTGGCAATACGACGATCGCGCCCATGTATTTGAGCGCGCCCCGGCGACCGCTTGCTGTCATGGTTCCCCCGTCCTAGGCGCTAAAGTGCGCCAAGCCATTCTCTCGTTGCCGCCCCCGCAGCATCGCAATGCCAACCCATTATTGCGGGCGCTTCATAAGGGTGCAAGGTTTCGAGACGGGCGACCGCGCGATCGAGCGCTTCGCTGGAGGTCTTCAGCAGGCAGGGGATTTCTTCGCCCTCGTCCATCCGGCCATCCCACGCGAAGATCGAGCGTATCGGCGCACCGATATTGATGCAGGCGACAAGGCCCTCCTCGATGAGAGCGCGCCCGACTCTCCCGGCGCTTTCCGCGTCCGGAAAGGGGCAATAGATCAGCGCGGTCATAGCCGGCGGCCCAGTATGTGCGCGCCCCAGGCGAAGCTCGCCACCAGCAGGGCGCCGACGATCTGGTGCGCAACTGCGACCCACAGCGCCACACCGGTCCATACGGTCGCGATGCCGAGGATAATCTGCGTCCCGAACGCCGAGTGGATCGCAATCGATGCCATGCGCACATGCGGTTTCACCTGCCGCGCCATCACCACCAGCGCTATCACCGCGATCCATGCCCACCAGCGATGCAGGAAGTGGAGCAGGTATGGATCGTGGGTCAGCGCCCAGAGAAATCCGAGCGACTGATCGAACTCGGGAACGAAGCGGCCTTGCATCAGCGGCCAGGTATCGGATGCGAGCCCTGCGTTTAGCCCGGCTACCCATGCACCCAGCAAGAGCTGGATGAAAAGGATCGCCCCGACCCAACCGGCCGTAGCCGTCCAGCGTGCCGGTGCGCTCTTCGCATTGGCCAGCTGCCTGAGGTCCAACGCGGTCCAGACCAGGCCGCCGAGCGTGAACAGCGCAGTAAGCAGGTGAATCGACAACCAGAAATGGCTCACGTCGGTCATGGTGCTCGACAGGCCGCTGCGCACCATGAACCAGCCGAACACTCCCTGCAGTCCGCCGAGCGCCAGCAGCGCGAGCAGGCGCCACTTGTATCCGGCCGGAATGGCGCCTTTGATCCAGAACCATGCCAGCGGCACGGCAAATGCGAGGCCGATGAGCCGGCCGAGCAGTCGGTGAAACCATTCCCAGAAGAAGATGAACTTGAAGGCCGCCAGGTCCATCCCGGCGGGCCCGGTCACGTTCTGATATTCGCCCGTTGCCTTGTAGAGTTCGAACTCGGCCTGCCACGCGCTTTCGGAAAGTGGCGGGATGGCACCTGTGATCGGTTTCCATTCAGTAATCGAGAGGCCGCTCTCGGTGAGGCGGGTGATCCCGCCCACGGCAACCATCAGGAGGACCATTGCGGCGACGAAATAGAGCCAATTGGCCAGGGCGATCGGCCGCGCCTGCTTGCTATTTTCAGACATGCGCCTGTCTCTGGTTGCCGCAAATGCGCAACGCAAGTGCAAATGCAGCAAGCAGCGGACCGCTTGCTGCAATCGAATCGAACATAAGGCATTTCACGGTTTCGCTTGAAAGAGGATACACCATAACATAACTGCGATGTCATGTTGCAACGCCCCATCTCGCCGATTCGTCGGAGGCTCGACCGTGCGGGGATATTCCTGTCGGGCGCATGCGCTGTGCACTGCCTGCTCTCGATCGTGCTCGTATCGGGCCTTGGGATCGGCGGCGAACTCTTCCTTTCACCCGAAATCCATCGGTTCGGCCTTGTTCTGGCGACGCTGATCGCAGCGGTCGCGATCGGTTGGGGTGCGCTGCGCCACCGCATGGCGACACCTTTCGTGATTGCCATGACGGGGCTCACCTTCATGGGTGGTGCCTTGGCGGTGCCGCACGGCTATAAGGAGGCGGTCCTCACCATCATCGGTGTTGCGCTCGTCTCGCTCGGGCACATCCTCAACCTGCGCCATGTGCATTCCGCCGCTTGCAAGGAGCGCTGCGGCGACTAAGTCGGGCGGCATGATTGTCCTCACCGTAAACGGCGAAAGCCGCCGCACTGCCGCCACCACCGTTGCCGAACTCGTTCGCGAACTCGATCTCGATCCCGCCAAGGTCGCGGTCGAGCACAATGGTACCATTGCGCCGCGCAGCGAACTGGCCGAACATCGGGTATCGGAAGGCGATACGCTCGAGATCGTCCATTTCGTCGGTGGCGGGCAGGATGAGGACAGCTGGTCGGTGGCAGGGCGTAGCTTCAAGAGCCGCCTGATCGTCGGCACCGGCAAGTACAAGGATTTCGAGCAGAACGCCGCCGCGCTCGAGGCGTCTGGAGCGGAGATCGTTACCGTTGCGGTACGCCGGGTCAATGTCAGCGATCCCAAGGCCCCGATGCTGACCGACTACATCGATCCCAAGAAGGTCACCTACCTGCCCAACACCGCCGGCTGCTTCACGGCCGAAGATGCGATCCGGACGCTCCGGTTGGCGCGTGAGGCGGGCGGATGGGACCTCGTGAAGCTCGAGGTGCTGGGCGAAGCGAAGACGCTCTATCCCGACATGCGCGAAACGCTCACCGCGACCGAGACTTTGGCCAGGGAAGGCTTCCTGCCGATGGTCTATTGCGTCGACGATCCGATCGCCGCCAAGCAACTCGAGGATGCGGGCGCAGTTGCGGTCATGCCGCTGGGCGCGCCGATCGGTTCGGGTCTGGGCATTCAGAACCGCGTGACTATTCGTCTGATCAAGGAGGGTGCAAACGTTCCGGTGCTGGTCGATGCCGGCGTGGGCACCGCCAGCGATGCGGCAGTGGCGATGGAGCTGGGCTGCGACGGCGTGCTGATGAACACCGCCATTGCCGAGGCTAAGGATCCGATCCGCATGGCGCGCGCGATGAAACTGGCGGTAGAGGCTGGACGCGATGCCTATCTTGCGGGGCGCATGGCCACGCGCAAATATGCCGATCCGAGCAGCCCGCTGGCGGGCCTCATCTGACGGTCGGGAGGGCGCAGCGTAAGGGCCGGCGAGATTGGGCGGGGTGATCGGCCGGGTCTTCATATCGCCACCTCTCGTCCGTTCTCCATACGACAGTCCGAACGGAACGAAGACCGGTGCGACATGGTGAGCCTTGCCCCGGCTTACCGCTTGTTAACCATATTCGGTGACACTCGGCGTCGTAGCTAGGGAGTGCCGATCATGGCCGTAACGGGTACCGCATCGATCACTATCGCCGAAATGCGCGAGTTCGCCGGACTGACCGCCGCCGAGCAGCGCTATATCCGCCGCAGCCTCGATATCGGTCTCGGCCGCTGCGATGCCTTTCGCATCTGGGGGCGTAACGCGAGCGAAAACGCCGCGATCCGCAGCCAGTATGTCGCCTATCAGGAACTGAAAGCGCTGCGCCAGTCGATCCCCGAACAATCGGGCTTCGACAGCGTCGAAGGCTTCGTCGGCAAGCTTACCCGCGTCGCCGCCTTCGACCTTGCGCAGGAACGCATCGACAGCTTTTCCGCTTTCCGCTTCCTCTACGAGCGCCTGATCTCCGCCGATGTCCGCCCGTGGCTTCCCAGCGCCTTCTGCGCCGCTGCCGCCCTGCCGCAAATTCGGCCGGAACGCCGCAAGATGCTGCTCCAGTCGCTCAGCGAAGCTGCCGCAACCGCCCCCGGCTGGAGCGACCGCGCTCCGAGCTTCTACCCCGAGTTTATCGAGGAAGTGGCGGCCTAGTCCATGGAGTCCACAAGCGCGCTGGTTCGCCGCGCGTTGTAGCGAGACCAGGCGAGCAGGGCGACGCCAATAAGTCCAAGCCCAGCGCAAACCGTCCAGAGCTCACTTTCATCTGCCTCGCCATACACGAGCATAAGCCCACCTATGGCTGCCGCGCCAGCAAGGAAAACCCACCCTCCAAGGGCCAAGGGAAAGAGTGGGCGTTGTTCAACCTTATCGAGAAGCGCGGGAACATGCTCCGGCGCCTGCTTCAGCGCTTCACGGAGCGTGCGGTTCAAAGAAACATGGGCGATCAATCGCCGGATTTGGTCCACAAGAAGCACGCAGGTGCCGAAGACGACCACCAAAACCAGGAGCTCTTCCAGCATTAGCTACGGTACAGTCCATCGAGCCGCTCGCCGTAGCGGCCCTTGATCTTGTGGCGGCGGATTTTCATCGAGGGGGTCATTTCCTCGTTCTCGATAGTGAAGGGCTCGTCGGCGAAGGTGAACTGGCGGACCTTCTCGACCACCGAAAGATCCTTGTTCACCCGGTCGACCGCGGCGCGGATGGCGTTGCGGAATTCGGGTAGTTCCTGGACCTTCTTGCAATCGAACTGCTTGCCCTGTTCGCGGCACCATTCGAGCGTCCATTCGGCATCGGGCACGATGAGGCCGACGATATAGGGTTTCTTGTCGCCAGCCACCATCGCCTGACCGATTTCGGGCTGCAGCGTCAGCATGCCCTCGACCTTTTGCGGGGCGATGTTGTCGCCCTTGTCGTTTACGATCATGTCCTTCTTGCGGTCGGTGATGACGATCCGGCCCTTATCGTCGAGGTGGCCGATATCGCCGGTATGCAGCCAGCCGTCCTTGATCGTGCGCGCGGTCTCGCTCTCGTTCTGCCAATAGCCGTGCATCACAAGCTCGCCGCGGACGAGGATCTCGCCGTCCTCGGCGATCTTGATATCCACCCCGCGCATGGCCGGGCCGACCGAATGCATGGCAATACCGGCGGTGGGGCGGTTGCAGCTGATCACCGGGCCGGCTTCGGTCTGGCCGTAGCCCTGCAGCATGGTCAGACCCATCGATTCGAAGAAGATGCCGACATCGGGGTTGAGCGGCGCGCCGCCCGACACCATCGCCTTGATCCTTCCTCCGAAGCGTTGGCGGATCTTGGGCTTCAACAGGCGCCCCACGGCGAAGTCCTTGAGTCCGTCGCCGAATTTCGGCTCGCCGGCAGCGCGGCGCTCACCCACTTCGAGCGCGGTGTTCATCAGCTTTTCCGCCAGGCCGCCCTGCTTTTGCACCTGCTTCATGATCCGCGTGCGCAGCACCTCGAACAGCCGCGGGACGACGACCATGATGGTCGGCCGCGTTTCCTCGATATTGCTGGCGAGCTTTTCGAGCCCTTCGGAATAGTAGATCTGCGCACCCACGCTGATTGGCAGGAATTGCCCGCCGGTGTGTTCATAGGCATGGCTCAGCGGGAGGAAGGAGAGGAAGCGTTCGTCGTCGGCAATGCCGAAATCCTCGATCAGGATTTCCGCTGCACCGGCGACATTGCACAGGATTGCGCCATGGTGCTGCAGCACGCCCCGCGGTGCTCCACCGGTACCGCTGGTGTAGATGATGCAGGCGGTATCGCCGCGCCCGATCCCGGCAATGCGTTGCTCGACTGCCGCGCGCGCGGCAGCCGCATCCCCCTCGAGAACCTTGTCCCAGTTGTGAAAGGTAAAGCTTCCCGATTGCTGGCGATGCAGATCGTCGATACCGATGACATGCTCCGCTACGCCCGAAGCCTGCAACGCGCCGTGCAGCGGCCGCAGTAGCTTTTCGGTAGAGACGATGACCGCCTTGGCGCCCGAATTGTCGAGAATATGGACGTGGTCGCGTTCGGTATTGGTGACGTAGGCAGGCACGGTAATGCAGCCTGCCGCCATGATCGCGAGATCGGCGATGCACCATTCGGGCCGGTTTTCCGATACCAGGCATACCCGGTCACCTTCCTTGAGCCCCAGCGAGCGCAGGTTTTCGGCAAGCAGGCACACCCGTTCCGCCGCTTCGTTCCAGCTGATCGTTTGCCAGCTGCCGTCGATCTTGGCGCCGAGGAATGGGCGGTCACCTTTCTCCCCGGCGCGTTTCAGAAAAAGTTCGACCAGATTGTTGGCGGAATCGATATCCGTCAGCACGGGCAGGCTCCTCAGCAGTTCTTATCTTATGCGACCTTATGCTTGCGACGGCTTAAGCCGCTCGCCGCGCAACGGCAAGCAGGTGGCTGCACGGATCAGGGGCTTTCGATCTGACCCGCGAGTCGTGGGTCGCGGGCGCTTTGCCATCCGTCCGGCGTGCGCAGGACCGCGCCGCCCTTTACCGGCGCTGCGCGCGGGATGATTTCGGCATGGCCCAGGGCCTTGAACGCGTCGGCCTGCGCTTCGAGCCAGGTACCCTTTTCGAGCAGCACGCGGTCGCCGAATGCCATGATGAAAGGCAGGCCGAGAATGTCCTCGGCGGAAAGGCCGAAGTCGATCGCTCCGATGATGCTTCGCGCGGTCTGGACCGGGATGGTGCCGCCGCCCGCCGCTCCGACTGCGAGGAACGGCCTGCCCGCGGGATCCCAGACGATGGTGGGCGCCATCGAGCTGCGCGGACGCTTGCCGCCTTCGACCCGGTTGGCGACGAGCCTGCCGTCGACGACCGGCGAGCGGCTGAAATCGGTCAGCTCGTTGTTGAGAAAGAAGCCCCCGGCCATCAGCCCCGAACCGAACGGCCCCTCGATGGTGGAGGTGTAGCTCACCATGGTGTCGTCCGCATCGACGACCGCGAAGTGCGATGTGCCTTTCTCTTCGGGTTCGTCGCCGTCGGCCAGCGCAGCGGGAGCCCCGACCGGCGTCCCGGCCTCGACCTCGGCTAGCCGGCCGTCATCGGCGATCAGGGCGCTCCGCTCGGCAAGGTAGTCGGGATCGATCAATCCCGCGACCGGTACCGACACGTAGTCGCTATCCGCCAGATAGAGCTCGCGATCGGCATAGGCGAGGCGCTGCGATTCGACGAAAAGGTGCCAGGTGACCGGGTTTTCGGCCCCGAGCGCTGTTAGATCGAACCGCTCGAGCTGGCCGAGAATTTGCAGCACCGCGACCCCGCCCGAGGTCGGCGGACCCATGGTGCAGACCCGATAGGCACGATAGGTTCCGCACACCGCATCGCGTGTCTTGGCACTGTAGTCGGTGATGTCGGTATAGGTCATCGCACCATCGCGCGGCGTGTCGGCGGCAACGGTGGCGGCGATTTCGCGCGCAAGATCTCCGGAATAGAATGCCGAGGGCCCCGCCTGGGCAATCGCTTCGAACGTCCGCGCCAGCCGCTCGTTGGTAACGAGCGTTCCCACGGGGAGCGGTTTGCCCGTCGCATCGAAGAACATGGCCCGCGCTTCGGCGGAGTGCGCGGAGCGGTTCTTGGCGCGCTCAAGCATTCCGTTGAGACGCGGATTCATCGCGAAGCCTTCGCGGGCCAAGCGGATTGCGGGTTCGAACAGGGTCGCCCACGCAAGCTTGCCATGCGCGGCGTGGGCCTTCGCGGCCAGCGCGATATTGCCGGGCACTCCAACCGAAAGCCCGCTGCGGACCGATTCGATATAGGGCGGCAACTCGCCGTTTGCATCGAGGAACCATTCGGGAGTCGCTCCGGCCGGTGCGGTTTCGCGGCCATCGTACGTAGCGACCGCCCCGTCCGCCGTTCCGCGCACCAGGAAGCCCCCTCCGCCGATGCCCGAGCTCTGCGGCTCGACGACGGTCAATGCCAACATCACCGCTAGGGCCGCGTCGGTCGCGCTTCCCCCGCGCGCGAGCATTTCCTCGCCGGCGGCTTGCGCGCGTGGATCGGCTGCCGAGACCGCCCCGGTAAATGCGGGCGCGGATTGTTCGGGCGCAGTGGCGAGTGGGGGAGTGACAGTGCAGCCGACTAAGGCGAGCGCCGACAGCGATGCGGTAAGAGGCCTGGTCATGCGCCGCATGCCTATTCGGTTCCAACCGCTTCGGCAATCGAGCCGAAGCCATCGCGGCGCATCAGTTTCTCAAGGCCCCGCAATATCCGGCGCGGCAGGCCCGGGCCTTCGTACACCATCGCGCTGTAGAGCTGGACGAGGCTCGCGCCGGCGAGGATGCGTGCCCAGGCATCATCGGCGCTGGCAATCCCGCCAACGCCCACCAGCGGAATGCCGCCGCCGGTCGCCGCGCGGAAATCGCGCAACCTCTGCTGGGCAAGATCGCGCAGAGGCTCGCCGGACAATCCGCCGGTTTCGCTTGCATGGCAGGACTTAAGCGCGGGCCTGGAAATCGTGGTGTTCGAAACGATCAGGGCGCCTAGCTGTTTGTCGAGCGCGATCCGCGCGATGGCGTCGATATCGGCCGGTTCCAGGTCGGGCGCGACCTTCAGAAAAACCGGCGGCCCGTCTGCTCCACGCGCCTCGAGGACGGCATCGAGCAGACCCGACAGCGCACCTTCGTCCTGCAGAGCACGCAGGCCCGGCGTATTGGGGCTCGAAATATTGACCGCAAGGTAGGATGCCAGCGGCGCCATGATCCGCGTCATCGTCGCATAGTCGGCCGTGCGATCCTCGCTGTCCTTGTTGGCGCCGATATTGATGCCGACGATGCCACCGCGCGCTGCCCGCCGAGCGAGCCGGGTCCGTGCGACCTGCGCACCGGCATTGTTGAACCCCATGCGATTAATGACCGCCCGGTCTTCGATCAGCCGGAACAGGCGCGGCTTGGGGTTGCCGGCTTGCGGGCGCGGAGTGATCGAACCGACCTCGACGAAGCCGAAGCCGAGGCCGAGCAATTGGTCGGGTACTTCGGCATCCTTGTCGAAACCCGCCGCCATGCCGAGCGGATTGGGAAAAGCGATTCCCGCGACATCGATCGCGAGCGGCCCGGGCTCTTGCGCACCGGCCTGTGGCGAGATCGAAAGCGCCTTTACCGTCAGGCGATGGGCACGCTCCGGGTCGAGCGCAAACAGGGCGGGCCGGGCGAGGTCGAACAGCATGGCGCGCGCCATGCCGCCTCCGGCGCAGCCTGTCGAGATGCATCCGAAATCCGGCGTTCACCAGTCCGCCGGGCGGCAATTCAAGAAAAAGTCAATCGATTCGGCACCCTGTCGCTTGCATACAATCAATTGTCACAGACTCGTCCTAACAGATTCCCGCGACCCGAAGGGCTCGGAGCAAATCTGCAACGAGTTCTCGACTTCAAAGGGGGGGCCTTCACGGGCCGCCCCTTTTTTTCGTTCCATGCGCAATGCCGGAGAAGATCTTTTCGCAACCCGATTGCGATTGCGAGGATTTTGGCGTATTTATACAATTTGTTGGGCAAAATAATGATCGGAACAGGGGTTTGTCGGGTCCGCAGGGTGACGAAACGTCGCATTCTTTCGAGTTTGTAGCAGCGCCTTCCGATCTCGCGCCCTACCTCAATTCGCTCTACATCTGGCGAAGCCCCGACTCCCAGATGGACGATGTTCTTCCTGCCTATTCGGGCCAGATGGTCATGTTCGGTCGCGGTGTCGGCCGCATGCAATTCGATCCGGGAGAGATTTCGGAAACCGGCGACGCTTTGTTTGTCGCGCCCTTATGCCAGGCGCGCCACTTCAGCGTCAGCGGGCCTGCCAAAGTTTTCGGCGTCTCGCTCAATTTCCGCGGCTGGGCGGCGCTGTCAGGCCTTTCAGTGCACGATTATCACGATTGTTTCCTCCAGCCGGAAACGGTTCTTCCCGACGGACTCGCAGAGGAATTTGCAAGTCTCGCACCGCGCTGGCGCAATGGCGAGCTTGACGACACGTCTGTGCTCGATTCCATGGCTGGCATCGTTCGGCGTGGATTGTCGAAGCTGCCGGAACAGCATCTCACCGTGATAGATCGAACGCTCGAATGGCTGTCGAGCTCGTTCAAGCCCGATCTGGACGAGCTCTATGAGCGACTGCCCTATTCGAAGCGACAGTCGCAGCGACTGGTCGCACAGTTTTTCGGCCAGTCGCCCGTAAGGTTGGTGCGCCGATATCGGGCGGTGCGCGCTGCAACCCTGCTTTCCATCCCCGACCTTCCCGAGGAGATCGAGGCCGAAATCCGCGAAGCGTTCTACGATCAGGCGCATCTCATCAAGGAGATCCGGTTCTTCACCGGCCGCACCCCGAAGCGTCTGCAGCCCGATGCGGGATTACCGATCAACGAAATGCTCGGCCCCGACGGATACAGCGCGGTCGATCTGTTCGGCTCCGGCGAAGCGGAGCAGCTCGGGCGGGACGGGCTCGACAAGGCCTGATTGCAAACGACTCGCAACAAGGTGTTTTCCGTTGAAACACCTGATACGGGCGCCTAACTGGGTAATCGGATCGATTTGGTCCGATTAAGCCATGTGCCCGTGAGATGAGACTTTCGAACCTTGCCGATTATGCGGTCGTCGCCATGTGTGCCGCCTCGCGCCATTGCGGGGACGGCAGGACCAGCGCGGCGGAATTGGCGGCGGAGACGGGCCTTCCAGTGCCGACGGTACAGAAGCTGGTCAGCAAGCTGTCGGCGGCCGGCCTGCTGCGTTCGACTCGCGGCGCGGGGGGCGGGTTGCAGCTGGCCCGCCCGGCGGCGGCGATCACGCTCGCCGATATCGTCGAGGCGGTCGAGGGGCCCATCGCACTGACCGCCTGCATCGAGGGGACCGAATGTTCGGTCGAGCATGACTGTACGGTCAAGCCGCACTGGCCGGTCGTGAATGAAGCGTTGCGCGGCGCGCTGGCGGCGATTCCGCTGACCCAGCTCGCCCGGACAAGAGAGATTGCATGAGCGAAGAAATCGACATCCAGACCAAACCCGAAATGGACGCCGAAGCGAAGGAAGCCGCCGAAAAGGCCGCCGAATACGAACACGGCTGGTCGGCGGAGATCGAAACCGAGTTCGCCGAAAAGGGTCTGACCGAAGACACCGTCCGCTTTATCAGCGCCAAGAAGGGCGAGCCTGAGTGGATGCTCGAATGGCGCCTCAAGGCCTTCCGCCTGTGGCAGGAGATGGAAGAGCCCGACTGGGCCAAGCTCGGCTATCCCGCGATCGATTACCAGGACGCCTATTATTACGCGGCGCCGAAGAAGAAAGAGAAGCTCAAGTCGCTCGACGAGCTCGATCCGGAAATCAAGGCGGTCTACGACAAGCTCGGCATTCCCGTGGCGGAGCAGGAAGTGCTCGCCGGGGTCGAGGGCGCACGCAAGGTCGCGGTCGATGCCGTGTTCGACAGCGTTTCGGTTGCCACCACCTTCCGCGAGGAACTCAAGAAGGCCGGCGTCATCTTCTTGTCGATCAGCGAGGCGATCAAGGAGCACCCCGAGCTGGTGAAGAAGTGGCTCGGCAAAGTCGTGCCGCAGCACGACAATTTCTTCGCCACGTTGAACAGTGCGGTCTTTTCGGACGGCACCTTCGTCTACGTGCCGAAGGGCGTGCGCTGTCCGATGGAGCTCTCCACCTATTTCCGCATCAACGCCGAGAACACAGGCCAGTTCGAACGCACGTTGATCGTCGCCGAACCGGGCAGCCATGTCAGTTACCTGGAAGGCTGCACCGCGCCGATGCGCGACGAGAACCAGCTCCATGCCGCGGTGGTCGAACTGGTCGCGCTCGAAGATGCCGAGATCAAATATTCGACCGTGCAGAACTGGTATCCGGGCAATTCGGAGGGCGTCGGCGGGATCTATAATTTCGTCACCAAGCGCGGCCTGTGCCAGGGCGCGCGCAGCAAGATCAGCTGGACGCAGGTCGAAACCGGCAGCGCGGTGACGTGGAAGTACCCGTCCTGCGTGCTCAATGGCGAAGACAGCGTGGGCGAATTCTACTCGGTCGCGGTGACCAACAATTACCAGCAGGCCGATACGGGCACCAAGATGATCCACAACGGGCGCGGCAGCCGCTCGACGATCATTTCCAAGGGCATTTCGGCGGGCAAGTCGAACAACACCTATCGCGGGCTGGTGCGCGTGGCGGCGAATGCCGACGGCGTGCGCAACCGCACCGAATGTGATTCGCTGCTGATCGGCGACCAGTGCGGCGCGCACACCGTGCCCTATATCGAGGTGAAGAACCCCGGCGCGCAGATCGAGCACGAGGCGACCACCAGCAAGATCAGCGACGACCAGCTGTTCTACGCCATGCAGCGCGGCCTCGACGACGAGGAAGCGATGGCGCTGATCGTCAACGGCTTCGCGAAGGATGTGCTGAAAGAGCTGCCGATGGAGTTTGCGGTCGAAGCGCAGAAGCTTCTGGCGATCTCGCTCGAGGGGAGTGTGGGGTGATGCGCAAGGGCGATGTCGTGATGTTGCGATCGGGCGGACCAAAGATGACGGTCGAGAAAATTCATTGGACCGTCGTGAGCGAGATATCTCGCGTTAGGTGCGTTCATATTCGCGGTGATGGCCAAATGATTCGACAAGAGTTTGATCCCGAACTGCTCATGGTGGCTCCCCATGACTGACCGCAAAACCCTCCAGCTTCGTGATCCCAGCGAAACCGCCGACGACACCCCCGCGCTCAAGAAGAAGGGCCGCGGGTGGGAGATTTCGGAGAAGCGGCTCGACGCGATTCACGAGCGCGCGCGCTATTTGCGGCGGCATGCGAGCCCGGCGCACAAGGCGCTTGCGGCGCGCTTCGCCAGGGAAGATTTCGGCAAGTACAAGTTCACCCGCCACACGGTGGTCGGCTCGGCGATCCTCGATTTCGTGTCGCACCCGCTGGGTCTTGCCATTGCGATCGACGAGGAGGGGCAGGACGATCGCGTGGCCAAGCGCCGCGACAAGAGTCTCGCCAGCGTCGGCATCGAGGTTTTCCGCATCCCTGCCGCGACCATCCTCGAGGATGTCGAGGCCGCGATGCAGCCGATCTTCGCCGCCATGAACGCGCGCTACCGCGACAAGCAGGCCGCGCGCCGCGAACACCAATCGAAATATGGATCGACGCCCAGGCGCAGTCGCCCGCAACGAGGGCAGCGAGACCGCCAATGACGCGCCCCCCCTCTTTTCCCGTCATCCCGGACTTGATCCGGGATAGTGCTTTTTTTTCTGGCGCTGCGCTCAAGACAGCACCGGCCCCGGATCAGGTCCGGGGCGACGACAATCTGGAAATCGCATCATGCTGAAAATCGACAATCTCCATGCCGAAATCGACGGCAAGACAATTCTGAACGGGCTCACGCTCGAAGTGCCTGCGGGCGAAGTCCATGCGATCATGGGCCCCAACGGCGCTGGCAAATCGACGCTCGCCTATGTGCTGGGCGGACGGCCTGGCTACGAGGTCACGCAGGGTTCGGTCGAGTTCAACGGCCAGAACCTGCTCGACCTCGAACCACACGAGCGCGCCGCCGCCGGCCTGTTCCTGGGCTTCCAGTATCCGGTCGAAATCCCCGGCGTCTCCAACCTGCAGTTCCTCCGCGAAGCGCTCAACTCGCAACGCAAGGCGCGGGGCGAAGAACCGCTGACCGGCGGCGAATTCCTGAAGCTCGCCAAGGAAAAATCCGCGCTGCTCAAGCTCGACCCAGAAATGCTCAAGCGGCACGTCAATGTCGGCTTCTCCGGCGGCGAGAAGAAGCGCGCCGAGATGGTCCAGATGGGCATACTCGATCCGCAATTCGCCGTGCTCGACGAAACCGACAGCGGCCTCGACATCGACGCGCTGCGCGTGGTGGGCGAAGGCATCAATGCGATCATGCGCGACCCGGCCAAGGGCGTGCTGCTGATCACCCACTACCAACGCCTGCTCGAAGTGGTGAAGCCCGACAAGGTCTCGATCCTGTCGAAAGGACGCATCGTGCGCACCGGCGGGCCCGAACTCGCGGTCGAGCTCGAGAACGAAGGCTACGACGCGGTGATGGCCCCAGAGACTGCCAATGCCTGAAGCTGCTGAACTTCCAACACGGCGCGAGGAAGCCT
This sequence comes from Erythrobacter sp. AP23, assembly GCF_001542855.1. Classification (GTDB taxonomy): domain Bacteria; phylum Pseudomonadota; class Alphaproteobacteria; order Sphingomonadales; family Sphingomonadaceae; genus Qipengyuania. The sequence continues at coordinate 179,834 of NZ_LNBY01000015.1, forward strand.
GGCGCTATTCCGCGGTCGAGCGGCTGCAGGGCGAAGCGCTAGACGACTGGCGCGAGATCGATATCGCAGCGGGCGAAACCACTCGCGAGACGCTGGTGATCGCCGATGGCGAAAACACGAGGCCCACCGAACTGCATCGCTGGCGTGTGACCGTCGGCGAAGGCGCGACCTGCGAGCTGTTCGCGGTGCTCGCCTCGGCCGAATACGTGCGGCTCGAGGTGGAAGTGACGCTGCACAAGGGCGCGCATTTCGAGCTTGGCGGGATCACCGTGGGCGGACGCGAGACGGTTCGCGAATTCGTCACCCGCACGGTCCATGTCGCGCCCGAGGCGACCAGCAACCAGACCGTCCGCAGCGTCCATTGGGGCCATGGAACGGGCAATTTCCTCGGCAATATCGACGTGGTGCGCGATGCGCAGAAAACCGACGCGGCGCAGGACTTCAAGGGCCTGCTGCTCGAAAAGGGCGCGAGCGTGAACGCGGTGCCGCAGCTCGAGATCTTCGCCGACGACGTGAAATGCGCCCACGGCGCCAGCGTCGGCCAGATGGACGAGAACGCGCGGTTCTACATGGCTGCGCGCGGCCTGTCGCCCGATCTCGCCCGCCGCCTGCTGGTGCAGGCTTTCCTCGGCGATGCGCTGGTCGCGCTCGACGATGACGATGCGCGCGAGGCGATGATGCAGGTTGCGCTCGACAAGGTGGACAAGGCGCTGTGAACGAAGCAGTCGCCCTCACCCGCTCGAAAGGCCTGAAAGCGGAGTTTCCCGGCCTCGTCACCGCCGACGGACAGCCGTGGCATTACCTCGATACGGCCGCTTCGGCGCAGAAGCCGCAGGCGGTGATCGATGCGATGTCGCGCGCCCTCGGCAAGGATTACGCCACCGTCCATCGCGGTGTCTATTCCCGCAGCGCGCAGATGACGCTGGGCTACGAAGCGGCGCGCCGCCGCGTGGCCGAATTCATCGGTGCGGGGTCCGAGAATGAGGTTATCTTCGTGCGCGGCGCGACCGAGGCGATCAATCTCGTCGCCTCCAGCTGGGGCATGGCGAATCTCGGCGAAGGCGATCGCATCGTCCTTTCGACGCTCGAGCATCATTCGAACATCGTCCCCTGGCAATTGCTGGCCGAACGCACCGGCGCCCGGATCGACGTCTGCCCGCTGACCGAGGACGGCCGCATCGACCTCGTCGCGCTCGAATCGCTGCTGACGCCGAAGACGAAGCTCGTGTCCCTCGCGCATGTCTCGAACGTGCTCGGCAGCGTGCTCGACGCACGCGCGGCGGCGGACCTCGCACATTCGGTGGGCGCCAAGATCATGCTCGACGGCTGCCAGGCGGCACCGCGCATGGCGCTCGACATGGCGGCGCTCGATTGCGACTTCTACGCCTTCTCGGGCCACAAGATCTACGGGCCTACCGGCATCGGCGTGCTGTGGGCGCGCGAAGACATCCTCGATGTCATGCCCCCCTGGCAGGGCGGCGGGGCAATGATCGATCGCGTCACCTTCGAGAAGACCACCTATGCTCCGCCGCCGCAGCGTTTCGAGGCCGGCACGCCGATGATCACCGAGGCGATCGCACTGCATGCGGCGATCGACTATGTCGATGCGCTGGGGCCGGCCAGGCTCTTCGAGCACGAAAGCGGTCTCGCCCGTCAGCTGCGCGACGAGTTGCGCTCGCTCAACTCGGTCACGCTGTTCGGACCCGACGAAAGTGCCGGCATCGTCAGCTTCGCGATTCAAGGGGTTCACCCGCACGATCTCGGCACCATATTGGATGAAGAGAATGTCGCGATCCGCGCCGGCCACCACTGTGCGCAGCCGCTGATGGACCATCTCGGCGTCCCTGCCACCGCCCGCGCGAGCTTCGGGCTCTATTCCGACGAAAGCGACATCGCCGCCCTCATGCGCGGCATCGAACGGACCCAGAGGATCTTCGGATGAGCGAAGAAACGAAAAACGACACCGATTTCATCGCAGCCCCCTCGCCTGCCGACGCTATGCCTGCGAAGCCGCCGCGCGCCCGAGTCGAGGACGCCGTCGACATGGAGGAAACCCCGCGCGAGACGATGGAGCGCAAGCGCGACTACCTCGAAGGCTTCCTGCAGAAAAAGCCGGAAAACGTGCCTGCTGGCGCGCCGGGCGGCGATCTCTACGAAGCGGTCGTTGCCGCGCTCAAGGAAATCTACGATCCGGAAATCCCGGTGAACATTTACGATCTCGGACTGATCTACGGCGTCGAGGTCGATGACGAGAGCGATGTCACCGTCACGATGACGCTGACCACGCCGCATTGCCCGGTGGCCGAAACCATGCCGGGCGAGGTCGAACTGCGTGCCGCCAGCGTGCCCGGTGTACGCGACGCCGAAGTCAATCTGGTCTGGGACCCGCCCTGGGGCCCGGACAAGATGACCGACGAGGCGCGCCTCGAGCTGGGGATGCTGTGATGAGCGATACCAAGACCCGCCCCGCACCAAAGGCCGCCGTCGTCCTGACCAAGGCGGCCGAGCAGCGCGTCGCCGATCTCATGGCGAAGGCGCCCGAGGATGCGATCGGCGTCAAGCTGTCTACCCCGCGTCGTGGCTGCTCCGGCCTCGCCTATTCGGTCGATTACGTCACCGAGGAAGCCAAGTTCGACGAGAAGATCGAGACGCCCGGGGGCATTTTCTACATCGACGGCGCGAGTGTGCTCTACCTCATCGGCAGCACGATGGACTGGGTGGAAGACGATTTCACCGCCGGCTTCGTTTTCGAGAACCCCAATGCCAAGGGTGCTTGCGGCTGCGGCGAAAGCTTCATGGTCTGACCCTCGGGGGGGCTCAGCGCTTTAGCGCAGCCACACAGGCCGCGCGGTCGACATCGAGCCCGTCGCTCGCGCGGCGGGCATCGACATAGGTCGCGCTCGGCTCGCCGCGCGGCTCGAGCGGGTAGAGATAGACATCGAGCACGCAGGCTTCACCGGTAAACTGCAGCTTCTTCGCATCTCCCTCGGTCACGCTCAGGCGGGGCGGCCCGAACAGATTGGCGAGCGCAGTCTCATTGCTCCCGATCACGCCTTCCAGGCCTGGAACGTTCATCACGCGCGGCGCACGAAATCCTTGAGTGCTCGGCGCAACGCGTACTTCCTGCGGTGGAGGCGAGGCGCCGGGCCGCGAGACCGGCGGTACAGATGGTCCGCTCGCCGGCACGGTAGTGCAGGCGCCGAGCAAGGGCAGGAGGAACAGGACGGATTTACGCATGCAGATCTTTCTCACGCGCGCGATGGACGAGATGCGTCGCGCTGGCGGCGCCTATTATCGGCGCAATCAGATTGACGAAAGGTATTGCGAGCAGCGCCACGACCACGCCGCCGAGGAGGAAGCGTTTTAGACCGCCGATCGGGGCGATCTCGGCCGCGTCCGCGCGGTGCCGCAGCCACACCATGTCGCGCAATTCGCGTCCGATCAGATAGGCGTTTACGGCCCAGAAGACCGCAGCCACCCCGATGCCGGTCACCAGCAGGGCTGCTGCCACCGGCAGCGCGGCGGCATTGGCGAGCACGGTTCGCAGCAGCGAGCGCAGCGCGTTGCCTGCTTCCTCTGCCAGCGGGATGTCGCGCACCGTATGCGATGCACCGGGATAATGCCGCGCCTCGACCGCGCGCACCACGTCCTCGGCGAAGAACTGCAGCACGAACAGCGCCACCACGCGAAACAGAAACCAGCCCGCCAGGATCATTCCTGCCACGGCGACCAGCGCGCCCAGGCCGAAGGTGTCGGCACTGGTGACGGCGGCGATGACACGCTCCACTCCGACATAAAGCGCTGCGCCACCTGCGGCGAAAATCGCGAGCGTGATCAATGCGGTCTTGAGCAATACTTTCAAAATTGCCGGGTCGCCGAGCTGGCGCAGCGAGAGGGCGAGGGCGGCGGGCAACGACAACATGCATCTCGCGGGATGCGCGCCACCCCCTCGCAAGTCAACGCCGCCCTTGGCCTCGTCGCGACGAACGGCTAACGGCGCCCGACGCAATGAATTCACCTCCCCCGGAGCACATATGACCGAACCCCGCTACGACGTAATCGCCATCGGAAATGCCATCGTCGACGTAATGGCCCCTTGCGACGACGAGTTGATCGCCGAACTCGAGCTCAACAAGGGTGGCATGACGCTGGTCGACGAGGACGGCGCGCGTCGGCTGTACGAGGCGATGGGCCCGGCCAGGGAAATTTCCGGCGGTTCGGCGGCCAACACGCTGGCAGGGATGAGTGCGCTGGGCGCGCAATGCGCCTTTGTCGGCCAAGTGGCGAAGGACCAGCTGGGCGACGTTTTCAGCCACGACATCCGCGCGGTGGGTATCGATTTCGACACCGCTGCACGCGAAGGCCAGCCTGCTACCGCGCGCTGCCTGATCTTCGTGACGCCCGATGGCGAGCGGACCATGAACACCTTCCTCGGCGCGAGCCAGTTTCTCCCACCCGCCGCGCTCGACGACGAGCTGATCGCCAGCGCGGGCATTCTCTACCTCGAAGGTTACCTCTGGGACCCCGAGGAACCGCGCAGCGCGATGCGCCGGGCAATCGAGGTGGCCCGCAAGGCCGGCCGCAAGGTCGCCTTCACCGCATCCGAGAGCTTCGTGATCGAACGCCACGGCGACGATTTCCGTGCGCTGATCGAAGAGGGCCAGATCGACATCCTCTTCGTCAACGAACACGAGCTGGCGACGCTGACCGGCACCGACGATTTCGAAGCCGGCCTCGCGATGATAAAGGACAACGTCCCCGTGCTCGTCGCGACCCGCAGCGCCAAGGGCGCGGTCGGCATCGCGAACGGCCAGCGTGCCGAAGTCGCCGCCGAGCCGGTGGAAAAGGTGGTCGACACCACCGGCGCTGGCGATCTTTTCGCTTCCGGATTCCTTACAGGCCATGCGCGGGGCTTGGGGCTGGAAACCAGCCTGCGCATGGGTTCGATCTGCGCCGCCGAGATCATCTCGCACTACGGCGCACGAAGCGAGGCGGATCTGAAGGCGCTGGTGGCCGAAAAGCTGGGGTGAGCAAACCAGCGCGCCCTCGAATCACCCCGGCCTTTCGGAAGATCAAGCTCCGCCTGCCTGTTTCAGTTCGCGAAGAAATCCCGCGATTTGCTCGTCGCATTCTTGCTGGCGGACCTGCTCCTGTTGCAAGCCCAGCGACGCCAACAGTGGGTGCGGCAGCAGATCGGAGACGAGATCGATCGCCTTTTGTGGCGGTGAATGTCCGCCGTGAGTAAGAAACAGGGCGACGTGCCGAGGCAGGGCAGGTTTGCTCTCCAGAAAAGATCGCAGCGGCAATGCGGGATAGCTCGTCCAGATGGGTGCGCCCAGAAGGAGAACGTCGTCGCCAGACCACGACGCCGGTGGGGTCTGGATCTCGGGTAGACGACCCCGAACGCTGTCGTATCCAGCAAGAAGATACTGAAACCATCCTCCGTCGTAGCGAGGGCATTCGATCTTCATCGGCTGGATATCGAGCTCTCGTCCCAGTATCCTGGCGACCGCCTGCGTCGTGCCCGTTCGCGAGTAGTAAAGGATGGCGGCGTTGATCATTCTCGGCCTCCTAAGCCAGCACTTCGGCGATCGGCCGCCTGAGCGACATCGGAAGCGCTGGCGCCTTGCCGAACCGGATCACGAGATCCGGGCGCCTGTCCGGAATACCAAGCCAACTGGCGAACTCGGGTCGGATATCCGCCACTTCGATGGGCATATTGAGATGGGCGTGCCGAATGCCGAGCGCGGTCGCTTGCAGCGCAAAGCGCTGAAAGCTGCGCCCGACATTGATCCAACCTTCCTCATCGTCCCGGTCGGCAACAAAAATCACGATACCGGCCGAGCTGTTCACATGCCCGGCATACTTCTCGTTTTCCGATTCCTTGGAGAAAAAGAGGTCGAACATCAGGCTCCCGAGCCAGCTCGGGGAAGTCGGGTTGCCCGAACAGGCGGTGAAGAGGCCATCTTTCGTTGCAAGCGCCGCTTCAGGGTTGAACCTGATCCAGTCCTTCAGTTCCTCGACGAAAGCTGGATCGTCGCATTGCACGCTGTTCCCTGCAATCACATAATCGAGCACGCCGTCCATCTTCGCCCGGTCGGTGATGAACAACGTTTCCACGCCCGGCATGGCAGCCGCTCGACCCAACCTACGCAAGTCCTCCGTCGAGAGCGGCTGGCCGTCATAGTCCGAGCGGGTCGACTGGCGCAGCGGTATCGCATCGCAAAGCTCTCGGTCGGAAATGGCGCCGTTCCCCAACGCGACCGCGATCGAAGACGCCTTGCCCGCCGGATTGGCCGACACTTCTCCGGGTCGGCCTCGGGCATTTCCGGCAATCAGCAGGTTTTCCGCCGCGCAACCCAGAGACACGAAGACATGGTGGTCATCTGGGTCTACGACAGGGCAGCTGCGGCTCAGGTCGGGCAGTATGTCGACCGCGTCATCGCCCAGCCTGAATTTCCAAGGCTGCGTGTTGTGCGAATTCGGGGCCAGTGACGCGAAGCGGACAAAATCTTCCGGTTTGGCATCGGCGGGAAGCGGAGCACGAAGGGCTCGCGCAGTATCATCGTAGGTTTCCATGCCGCTGCCGCTGCAGCCGCCCAACCAGGTTGCAGTCACGCCGGCACAGCCTGCTGCGAGAAAGTTCCTCCGTGACCACGTCATCTCGACATCTCCAACCGTGGTGTTCCCGTAGGTTGGGCGAACCCGGGAGCCATCGATAACCAAGTGTATAAGGTCCGCAAACTCGACCGACTACGTAATTGACCGGGGTCCAGTCTCCGAAACTTTGCGGACGCGCCGGATCGAGCGGGTATCATCGTCCAAGAAGGCGATGTCCGCTTTGAAGGATCGTTTTCTAAACCACATCGCCCGCGAGCGGGTCGCAAGCCGCCGCGCCTATCCCTGTTCCCGCCTTACCTCGCGCTGGCCGATATCCCTTCGGCAGAAACCGTCCGCGAAATCAATCGCGTCGACCGCCGCATAGGCCCTGGCCTGCGCTTCGGTGGCGCTGGCGCCGCGCGCGGTCACGTTGAGCACGCGGCCACCGCTGCTGGTCAGCGTGTCGCCGTCCAGCTTCGTGCCGGCATGGAAGACCTTTGCACCGTTCGCCTCGGCCTCGCCCAGATCGATCGTGCCGCCCTTTTTCGGCGTGCCGGGATAGCCCTCGGCGGCCATCACCACGGTGAGCGCGAAATCGTCCGACAGGACCGGTGCGGCGACCTCGCCCAGCGTGCCTTGCGCGCAGGCCTGCATCAGTTCGACGAGATCGCTCTCGAGCCGCATCATCAGCACCTGGCATTCCGGATCGCCGAATCGCGCATTGTATTCGATCAGCTGTGGGCCGTCCTTGGTCAGCATCAGCCCGGCATAGAGCACGCCCGAATAGGGCGTGCCCTCGGCGGCCATGGTGCGGACCGTCGGCTCGACGATTGCGCGCATCACCTGCTCGCGCAGCGCCTCGCTCAGCACCGGGGCGGGCGAATAGGCGCCCATCCCGCCGGTGTTGGGCCCCCTGTCCCCTTCGCCCACGCGCTTGTGGTCCTGCGCGGTGCCGATGGGGACGATCGCCGTGCCGTCGGTCAGCGCGAAGAAGCTCGCTTCCTCCCCCATCAGGAACTGCTCGATCACCACTTCGCTGCCCGCGCTGCCGAACCTGCCGTCGAACATTTCGTCGAGCGCGTGCTGCGCCTCTTTGCGCGTCTCGGCGATGACCACGCCCTTGCCCGCGGCAAGACCGTCGGCCTTGAGCACGAAGGGCGGGTCGAATTTCTTGAGCGCGCCCCAGGCGGCCTCCAAAGAGGTGCAGCGTTCATAACGTGCCGTCGGAATATTTGCGCGCTGGCACAGCTCCTTGGTGAAACCCTTGCTGCCTTCGAGCTGCGCCGCCTGTTTCGAGGGGCCGAAAGTGTCGATGCCCGCCGCACGCAGCGTATCTGCCAGGCCGTCGACCAACGGCGCCTCGGGGCCGATCACGACGAGACCGATGGCGTTGTCCTTGCAGAAATCGACCACCGCGCCATGATCGTCCTCATCCAGCGAAACGCATTCGGCCTCCTGTGCGATGCCCGGATTGCCTGGCGCCGCCCACAGCTTGTCGCACAGCGGCGATTGCGCCAGCTTCCAGGCTAACGCATGCTCGCGCCCGCCCGAGCCAAGCAAAAGGATATTCATGGCAAGCGATTTCCCGTCCAATGGCGAAGATGCCAGCTTGGTAGCGAAGGGTCGTGCGGGCGACAACGCCGAGCCGCTGACCGTGAGCGAAATTTCGCAGGCGCTGAAGCGCACGGTGGAGGACCGTTTCGGTTTCGTGCGTCTGCGCGGCGAATTGTCGGGGGTGAAGCGCGCGGCGAGCGGGCATATGTATTGCGCGCTCAAGGACGAGAAGGCGGTGCTCGACGGGGTGATGTGGCGCGGCAATACGGGCCGCCTGCCGTTCACGCCCGAGGACGGGCTGGAAGTGGTCGCCAGCGGCAAGCTCACTACCTATCCCGGACGGTCGAAATACCAGATCGTGATCGAGCGGATGGAGCTGGCGGGTGAGGGCGCGCTGCTGGCGCTGCTCGAAAAGACCCGCGCGCGGTTGCAGGCCGAGGGTCTCTTCGCACAGGAGAGGAAAAAGCCCCTCCCATTCCTTCCTCGCACCATCGGCGTGGTCACCTCGCCTACCGGGGCAGTCATCCGCGACATCCTCCACCGGCTGGCGGATCGCTTTCCCAGCCGCGTGATCGTGTGGCCGGTGCTGGTGCAGGGGCAGGGCGCGGCGGAGCAGGTGGCCGGCGCGGTGCGCGGCTTTTCCGCGCTGCCCGAAGGCCACTCCGACCGGCCCGACCTCGTAATCGTTGCGCGCGGCGGCGGCTCGATCGAGGATCTGTGGAGCTTCAACGAGGAGGTCGTGGTCCGCGCGATCGCCGACTGTCCCATCCCAACCATCAGCGCGGTCGGGCACGAGACCGATACCACGCTGGCCGATTACGCCGCCGACCGCCGCGCACCCACACCGACCGCCGCGGCCGAGATCGCCGTGCCGGTGCGCACCGAACTCGCCGCGACGCTGGCAGATTTCGAAGCGCGCAAGAAACGCGCGATCCTGCGGCCCGTGCAATTGGGTCGCGAACGCCTGCAGGCGCGCACCGACCGGCTGCCCAGGCGCGAGGCGTTGCTCGAACCGCATGCGCAGCGGCTGGACGACCTCGCTGAACGCTTGCGCAGGGGTTTGCGCGACCGCGCGGCGCAGGGGCGTGAAAAGCTGTCGAACCTGCGGCTGGCGCCTGCCATTCTCGAGCGCAATCTGCGCGAGGCGCAGCGCGCACTGGCGGGGCAGAAGCTGGCCCCCGCGCTGGTCGAGCGCCCGCTGGCCGAGCGGCGCGAGCGGCTAGCGGCGCTGGCGCGGCTGGCCGAGCAGCTCCATCCCGACCGCCCTTTGGCGCGCGGCTATGTCCGCGTCACCGGCCCCGATGGGCGCACCATCACCGACAAGGCCGCAGCGGCACAGGAAACCACGCTGACGCTCAAATTCCGCGACGGCGAACTCGATGTCGCGACCGGCGGGATTCCATCCCCTCCCGCGCCGCGCCGCAAACCGCGCAAATCCGGAACCGGGTCCAAGCAGGACGATTTGTTCGGATGACGCGCAAATGCTAGGGATGGCGCTATGCTGATGAACAAGAATTCCGCCCCGTCCAATGGCGAGGCCAAGCTGCAATATGGCCCTTCGGGTTTTCGCGTTTTGCGCGCGGGCAACCACGTGTTCTGTGCGATGAGCGGGGTGCCCATTCCACTTGAGGAACTGCGCTACTGGTCGGTCGAGCACCAGGAGGCCTATGCCAGCGCCAAGCTGGCCACCGAGCGACTGGCGCCGTGAAGCCGGCGGGGGTCGCGCCGCTCTTCATCTTCGCGACGGCCTGTGTCCCGGCAGCAGAGCCCCAAGCTCCGCCACCGCCGCCCGCCGCGCAGGTCGTGCAGCCGGTGCGCGCCGCGCCGGCCCCGCCGTCGACGCCGACACCGACGCCCACGCCGGCTCCATCGCGCCCGGCAGTCTTCACCTTTGCGGGAGAGCTCGAACAGGGCGGCTGGATTCGTGGCGTCGTGCCAGGCGGAACGAGCGAAGCGATGCTGGGCGACGAGAAACTCTCCTTCGACGCAAACGGCCGGTTCTTCGCTGCCTTCGACCGCGATTCGCCGCGCGCGGTGACGCTCACCGCACGGCTGGCGGACGGGCGAACCATCGCAAGCCCGCTGACCGTCGCTCCGCGCGATTGGGAGATCGAACATGTCAATGTCGCGCGCAGGCCGGGCAGCTCGAGCGCGGCCTTCATGCGTCGTCGCCAGCCCGAGCTCGACGCGATCTGGAATGCGCGGTTGAAAGAGACAGGCGCCGAAGGCTGGCGACAGGATTTCATCTGGCCGGTAACCGGCCGCATCTCGGGCCGATTCGGCTCGCAACGCATCTATCGCGGTGAACCCGGCAGCTATCATTCGGGCATCGATATCGCACCCGGACACGGGGTGCCCTACGTCGCCCCGGCCGATGGGGTGGTAGTGCTGGCCGCGCAGGATTTCAGCCTCGAGGGCAAGCTGCTGATTATCGACCACGGGCAGGGCCTGAACAGCGCTTTCCTGCATTCCTCGCAGCTCTATGTCCGCGAGGGGGAGCGGGTGCGTCAGGGCCAGCATATCGGCAATATCGGCTCCTCCGGCCGTGCCACCGGCCCGCATCTCCACTGGAGCCTCAAGTGGCGTAACGCCCGGCTCGATCCGCTGCTCTTCACCGGGCCCATGCGCTGAGCGCTTGACGCGTCCGCCGGCGCCGCCAAGAGAGCGATCCGTCCATGCGCCCCAAGCGTCTCCTCCTCGCCCTTATGCTTGCCGGTGCGCTCGCACCGGGGACATGGCTGCGCGATCCCGAATTGCCGCGAAACTTCCATCGAGCGGTGGCGATCGAACCCCTGGACCAGGATTTCCAGCGATCAGGCCCCTTCGCCCTCGTCGCAGCGTGGGAACTGACCGGCGACCGGGTGCAGTTTGGCGGGCTTTCGGCGCTCGTCGCGCTGGACGGCATGCGGTTCCTCGCGGGTAGCGATACCGGGCGCAAGCTTGTGTTCGAGCGGCCCGACCGCAGCTCTGCGCCTGGCGAGCTCAGCCGGCTTGGCGAGAACGAGACCAGCTACAAGCTGGGGCGCGATCTCGAATCGCTGGCGATCGATCCGGTGAGCAGCACCGTGTGGGGAGGCTTCGAATTTCGCGAGTCGATCGTGCGCTTCGACGCGGATCTGAAGCCGGATGAGGAGGTCCGCCCTGCCGCAATGCGCTATTGGGGTGCCAATTCGGGGGCCGAATCGCTTGCCCGGCTGGCCGATGGGCGCTTCCTGGTGATCGAAGAGCGTCCTCAGCGCTGGCGCGAGCCCGGGCATCGCGCACTGTTATTTGCCGGCGACCCGATCGAGGAACGCGCGCCGGAGGAGTTGCGCATCGCGATACCCGCAAGCTACCGTCCGGTCGATGCGACGCCGGTCGAGGGCGGCAAGGCGCTGGTCCTGCTGCGGCGCGTGAGCTGGGGTATACCCCCCGTCTTCGAAAGCGCGATCGCCGAAGTCGATGTCGACCGGCATGCGGCCGACGGGACGATTGCTGCCGCGCTGTTGACCGAATTCGGCCCTGCCATCCCGCAGGACAATTACGAGGGTATCGCGCTGACCCGCGATGCCGACGGAACGCATGTGTGGCTCATCTCGGACGACAATTTCATGTCGATCCAGCGTACCTTGCTGCTCAAGCTGCGCTGGGACCAACGCGAAAAGGCGCGCGAGTAACCTCGCGCGCCCTTCGAACCGGTGCGTCGGTTGCGGCGCCGGGGCGCCCGTTCACCTCACGCGGAAGCCGCGTTCGCCTTCTTCAGCTCGCGCTTCACCTTGAGCGCATTGGCCGACAGTTTGTCGTCGCTGGTCTTGAGCAGCCAGTTGTCGAGACCGCCATTGTGCTCGACCGAACGCAGGCCCTGGGTCGACACGCGGAACTTGAAGCTGCGATCGAGCTTCTCGCTCATCAGCGTGACGTTCTGCAGGTTCGGCAGGAAGACCCGCTTGGTCTTGTTGTTGGCGTGGCTCACATTGTGACCGACCTGGCGGCCCTTGCCGGTGAGTTCGCAAATGCGCGACATGATACGTCTCTCGTTCGAATGGGCGGGCGAGCTTCCCCGTGCTGCGCTGGAGCAGCGTGGGTCCGTTCTTGTCCCGGAAAGCGGCGCGCATAGCGGCGAGGGTGCGAATCGTCAAGCACGTTGCGCCCCCGCATACCGCGGGCTAGCGAGGCGCTGGTATGTCGTTCTGGACCCTCCCGCAACCGATGAAACGCGCGCTCGAGCTGGCGGAGGACTCGGCGGCTGGGGGTGAAGTGCCGGTTGGGGCGGTGGTAACCCGCGGCGGCGAGGTAATTGCCGAGGCGCACAATGCCCCGCGCGAGACATGCGATCCGACCGCCCATGCCGAAATCCTGGCGATTCGCCGCGCCTCCGAGGCGCTGGGCGAGGAACGCCTCACAGAATGCGAGCTGTGGGTCACTCTCGAACCCTGCGCCATGTGCGCCGGCGCCATCGTCCACGCGCGTATCGGCAAGCTCTATTACGCCGCCAGCGATCCAAAGGGCGGCGCTGTCGAACACGGCGCACGGGTTTTCGACCAGCCGCAATGCCTTCACCGCCCGGAAGTCTATGCGGGCATGGGCGAGGCGAAGGCGGCGGATTTGCTGCGAGAGTTTTTCAGAGAGCGGCGGTGAGCTGCATGTCCGCTTGCAACCCTGAATGCGGGCATGCCCATTTTGGGTCCATCTTGTGCCCCATTCCAGACGTTGGAGATTGCCTACAAATGCTCGAAACCGACCTGGCGGGCAACCACTGCCGGCGGACAAGAGCTATGTCTGATAGCGGGTGGAAAGTGGACGTTAGACAATTACGCCTTGGCGATAAGCGATTTTGGATGGGCCATGAACTTTGCTTCCACGCTTCGTCACCTCCAGAGAAATTGATGGGCGCTCAATTCGAGTGAACAGAACCCCAAGACAATCGTAAAGTCTCATGTCCCGGCCAACGTTCGCCTCAACGTGAAGCTCCAATCGATCTGGGTTCGGGCCGTAATTGCGGATCACCGCGTCATCGCCGTAGAAGCGCTTGATCGTTTCCCGAATAAAATTTGCTTCGTCCTCCTCCAGCAAAGCTGGTTCTTGGGGAGGAAGGGACGGCGAAGCTTGAGGCATCAGGCAACTATATCCGCTAAGGTCATGTCCGCAATCGCGGTCGCTAGCGGAAAGACCGCTTTTCAGGATACGGCGAGAAAAGTCGGAAAGTCCGCTTCCGGGCCCAAATGGGAAAGTCGGATCGATCGGGCCGAGTGCCGGCTTTCAACCCGCCTTCAGGCACCGACAGTCCTGATCAAAGCCCCCGCCAGATTTTCGCCTCGGCCTCATCCTGCGCGCCGAACCGTGATCGGTTACACTCTGTCGGCATGAAGCGTTTGTCGTAGCACAGGCGCAGTTCTTCGAGCCAGCCGCGTGCATTCAGTTTGACGCCTACGGCCTCGCGCATCCAGCCGGGATTGGCATCGACGAAGCGCGTGCGGATCGTGCCGGCGGTGAGGCCGTCCTCGCGGCTGATGCGATCGAGATCGGGGATGCGCAGGCCCTCCCACAGGACCCGTGTGACCTTGAGATAGGTGGCGGGTTTCCGTGTCATGCAGGCGCCGTGCTTGGCCCACTGGCGCGCGATCAGCGCCGCCGAGGGAGAGATGCACATGTTCGCGGCGACCTCGCGCGGCAGCGGCGCTCGCGATATCGGGCACCATTGCGGCCAGCTGTGCCCGCTGGCGGGCCACAATCCATGGACCACGAGGCCGAACATGCCCGCTTGCCCGCCGCATTGGCGCGCATGACGGCGCTGGCCCTTGCGCGGCTTGCAGAATTCCGGGCTCCAGCTCAGCGCAAGCGTATAGCCCGTTACCGGCAGCCGGCGTGGCGGCGCATCGGGCCGAACCTGCGGGACCTGAACCGCCCGCGGCGGGCTGCACTGATAGTGCTGCGCGGCCAGCGGGCCTGCGTGGCAAAGCGTGCCCGCCAGAACGAGCGTCGAAAGATGCCTAGGGCGCCACATGCCTGTCGCCGCTGCTGCCGAGCCAGGCGCGCGCGTCGGGCCGAAACAGCAGGGCCACTGCGGCGATCTGCATCAAGGTGACCAGAATGCTCGCCAGATTGCCGGGTGCCCACATGGTCGCGAAATCGAAGTTCACGAAGAACAGCCCGACGACGATCAGCGCCACGAGAAGCCACTTGGCCAGATTGCTCGCACGGCGGGCGATGAAGTACCACAGCAGCAGGGGGATCAGCGCGCTCAGCGCCAATACGCCGATCAGAAAGCCGCCACCCCAGCCCATCCGCGCAAAGGCCGGGTCGCTCTGTATCTGCGCGAGAAGCGCGTCGTACTGAACCACGCTGCTGACCAGTGCCAGCGCGATGCTGAGCAGAAACAGGCGCTCGAACCAAATGATGGAAACCGGACGCATTGCAATTCCTCCCTCTGATCGAGCGGGGAATGCCCGCAAATTACAGGGGCGTAAAGTCGAGACCGATATCGGAAGCGGGCGCGCTCTGGGTGAGGCGACCGACCGACACGTAATCGACGCCGGTTGCGGCCTTTGCCTTGATGGTGTCGAGATTGATTCCGCCGCTCGCCTCGGTGGGCACGCGTCCGGCGACCATCGCCACCGCCTCGCGCAGGGTCTCTGGCGCCATATTGTCGAGCAGCAGCCGCGTGGCGCCTGCCTCCAGCGCGGGCTCGATCTGATCGATCCGGTCGACCTCGCAGATGATATCCTGCACGCCCGCCTCGACCGCGCGGCGCACCGCTTCGCCCACAGATCCGGCGACCAGGACGTGATTATCCTTGATCATCGCGGCGTCCCACAACCCCATGCGGTGGTTCGATCCCCCGCCCATGCGCACGGCGTATTTCTCGAGCATGCGCAGGCCGGGAATGGTCTTGCGCGTATCGAGCAATGTACAGTCCGGATTGTCCATTGCGCGGACATATTCGGCGACCATCGTGGCTATGCCCGAGAGGTGCTGGACGGTATTGAGCGCGCTGCGCTCCGCGGTCAGCATACCGCGCGCATTGCCTTTCATCCGCATGAGGTCGGTGCCCGCCGGGACGCTGGCGCCTTCCGCGACGAGGATGTCGATCTCCATGTGGGGATCGAGCGCGTGGAAGAACGCTTCCGCCACCGGCAGCCCCGCCACATGGATCGCATCGCGCGTGTCCATCACCCCTGCGAAGCGCGCATCGGCGGGAATGACGCTTTCGCTAGTGACGTCACGCCCACCGCCTGGCAGCCCCTCGCCGAGGTCCTCAGCAAGCGTGTCGCGAACGAATTGGTCGAGATCGAAGCCTTCCAGCGCGAACCCCATCGGTTATCTCCAGTTCCGAGCCGAGGCGAGGCTAGGCCGACCGGCCGCCCGCAGCGGGTGCAGCTTGCTGCACGTCTAGCGAGGACGCGCCCGCGGATGCGGGTGCGGAAACGAAAACTCAGTGAACGAAGCGCGCCACGACGTCGCGGTAGCTGCGGCTGACCTTCACCTCCGCGCCGCTGTCCAGCACGAGGAAGCACTCCCCATTGGTGTGCGGCTTGACCTGGCGGACCTGGTCGAGGTTGACGATGGTCGAGCGGTGTACGCGCTGGAACTTGCGCGGGTCGAGGCGGCGTTCGAGATCCTTCATCGTCTCGCGCAGGATCAGCGAATTGTCGCCGGTATAAATGCACATGTAGTCGCCGGCGGCCTCGATATGCTCGATCGTATCGGTCTCGACACGGAAGATCTGGCCGCGATCCTTGACGTTGATGAGCTTTTCGTAGCGGCTGGTGGCCTCGGCGTCCTCGGCGGCGAGGTTTTCGGCCGCTTCCGGAGCGACTTCGGACAGCACGCTCTTGAGCTTTTCGGCCTCTTCGGTCGATTTCTTCTCCGCGAGGCGTTGGCGCACACGTTCGATCGTATCGGCGAGCTTGTCCTCATCGACCGGCTTCATCAGGTAGTTGACCGCATTCGCCTCGAAGGCGCGGATCGCATGCTCCTGGAAGGCGGTGACGAAGACGAACAGCGGTGGGTCGATTTCCATCACCCCCTGCACCACGCTGAAGCCGTCGAAACCGGGCATCTGGATGTCGAGGAAGACAAGGTCGGGCTTTTGCGTCTTGATCGCGCGGATCGCTTCGCGCCCGTTCTGGCAGGTTTCGATGATCTCGACGTCCTCGAATGGTTCGAGGCGCAGCTGGAGGCCCTGGATGGCGAGCTTCTCGTCGTCGACGAGGATGGTCCGGATAGTCATGTTGCCTGGTGTGCTTTCGGGGGTGTGTGTGAGGGTATAACGGCCGGGGAAGCCGCGGGTTTCTGGGGTAGGGAGGCCTGCGCCGGCGCGGCTTGCGCTGCGCTTAACGCTTCGGCCTCCTCGGTTTCATAGGGCAGTTCGATCAATACGGAAAAACCGCCGCTTTCGGGCGAGCGGATCTCGAAACGATGTTCCTCGCCATAGGCCTGCGCCAGCCGGTCGCGGATATTGGCAAGTCCGACGCCGGTCGAATCGCGCCGGGCATTGGTGGGGCGGACCGCTGGCAGGCCGTCCTCGATATCGTCGGTCGTCATTCCCGGACCGGTATCGGACACGGTCACGCGCAGCCGGGGGCCGACGACCTGGGCGACGATCGCGATTTCCGCGCCTTCTTCCAGCGGGCTGACGCCGTATTTGATCGCATTCTCGACCAGCGGCTGCAACAACATGGCGGGCAGCTTCGCCTTGGCGGCCTCGGGCTCAACCCGGAAACTCGACCGCAACCGATCCTCGAAGCGCATCTGCTCGATACCGAGATAGAGCTGCAAGGTCTCGACTTCCTGCGCAACCGTCACCTTGCCGCCGGGCTGCGTTACCAGCGTGTGGCGCAGGAAGCTCGAGAGCCGGGTGAGCATGGCATTGGCGGTCTCGCTTTGCTTTAAGAGCACCAGCGTGCTGATCGAATTGAGCGTGTTGAACAGGAAATGCGGATTGAGCTGGTAGCGCAGCATGGCCAGCTGGGCACTGGTAGCCTGTGCCTCGAGCCGTTCGAGCCGGTCGGCCTGCTCTTCCACCTGGAGGAAGAAGTTGATCGCGTAATACAGCGCCGACCAGGCGCCGAGCAGCGTCAGATCGATGAAATAGATGCCGACGAACAGATTGGCGAAGCTGGCAGTGCCCGAAGTCGCGCCGGCGACATCGAGCACCCAGCTGTCGATGAAGGCGTAGACCCCGGTCGCCACGGCAAGGACCGATGCCGTCGCCCCCCATGTCACGAGCGGTCTCTGCCTGATCAGCCGGCCGTAGATTACCGCGAGGATCAGGCTGATCGAAAAGCCGGTGATCGTCGCGATAAGGATGATAACGAGGCGGTCGGGTGGCTGGCCGTTCGCCAGAGCCGACATCGCGCGCAGCATCATCGCCCCGCCCCAGCCGGCCAGCTGGAGGTTCCAGAACGCCTGGTTCTTGTTGGCGAAGAACGGCGTGGGTTGGATGGGCAACACGGCCATGTGCTGCATCCCCTAGCGCAATTGCGACGAACTGCGCCAGTCGCTAGAGTGCAACCGACAGCCGAAGCGAGGGAGAGACGCGATGGGCGTGCAGGAAAATATCGAACATGCGGTCGCCGAACGCGCGAAGTTTCGCGAGATGAAGGAAGGCACCGCCGAAGACTGGGCGATCATCGGCGAGGAATACCGCGCTTTTGCCAAGGGCCTGCCCGATCGCGTGCTCGATCATCTCAGACTGCTCGACGGCGATTTCGGCGGTTTCCCGGTCGACCGGCTCGAACATTCGCTGCAGACCGCGACGCGCGCGGATCGCGACGGGCGCGACGAGCAATATGTCGTGATGGCCTTGCTCCATGACATCGGCGACACGCTGGGCAGCTACAACCATCCCGAAGTCGCCGCCTCGATCATCAAGCCTTTCGTCACCGAGGAGATCCACTGGATCTGCCAGAACCACGGCGCCTTTCAGGGCTATTACTATTTCCATTTCCTCGGCATGGACCAGAATGCGCGCGACAAGTTCGCCGACCACCCGCATTTCGAGGCGTGCCGAGAATTTTGCGAGAAGTACGATCAGGCGGCCTTCGACCCCGATTACGACAGCGAGCCGCTCGAATTCTTCGAACCGATGGTGCGCCGCGTCATGGCCAAGCCGCTGGCCTCGATGTATGCCAAGGCAATGGAAGAGGAATAGGCGCCTAGGTATCGGCGTCGAGCGCTTCGGCAAGCCTTTCGGCGGGTACCAACCCCTCGATCACCTCACCGCCCGCGATCCAGCTCGGCGTGCCGGTGAATTGCAGCGTGCGGGCAAAGGCCATGGTCTTGGCCAGCTCCGCAGTCGCCTCATCCGATCGTGCAAAGGCCTGCGCGGCGCTCATGTCGAGCCCGGCAATCCGCGCTGCACGTTCGATCCCTGCCTCGCTCGGCGTACCCTGCTCGAACATAGCGTGGTAGAAGGCGGGATACTTGCCCTGTTTAGCCGCTGCTAGCGCCATGCGTGCGGCCTGCTCGCTACCTTCGAAAATCGGCCATTCGCGCACGACCACCTTGAGCTCGGGATCGCCCGCGATCAGTTCGTCGATCCCCTCGACCGACTGGCGGCAATAGGTGCAGCCGTAATCGGTGAACTTGACCAGCACCTTCGACCCTTCCGGATTGCCAAGCACCGCGCCCGCGAAGGGTTGGGTCACCTCGTCCGAGACCTGCGCCAGCCGATCGCGCGCCTCGCCGCGTTGATAGGCCTCGGCCATCTCGGGCAGGATTTGCGGATTGGCGAGCAGAAAGTCGCGTGTCTGGCCATTGCCGAGCCCCGAAACCGACCACAGGCCGGCCCCGGCAAAGCCGAACACCAGCGCGATCAGCGCGGTCATCAGATAGTTCTTCATGATCGTTTTAATCCGTGTGTCAGCCCGGTGCGCAATTGCGCCCGCGTTCCATTTCGCACTGCCGCTCGAGCAGCGCACGCGCCTGCATGCCGATGTCCTGCGCACGAATCCAGTCGGGCGTGCCGCGATCCAGCCCGCCCTCGGCCGCCTGCGCACTGCGCAAGGCGAGCGCGTACTGTCCGCTCATCACCTGTTGTTCGGCGGTGGCCAGGCGCGCGCGGGCGGTGTCGCCACGCGCGGCGTAGACGACGCCAAGCTGGTACCAGGCAAAGGGATTGCGCCGGTCGCGGCCCACGGCGGCGCGCAGCACGCGCTCGGCCTCTTCGTAATTCGCCGGGTCCTCGGTCGCGACCAGCGCATGGCCGAACATGCTGGCAATGAGCGGTTCGGCATTGGTCAGCGCGGTGGCGCGGCGCAGCGGGTCGAGCGCTTCGCCCGGGCGCCCCGATTCGAGCAGCACCTGTCCCTTGAGCTCGAGGAAATAGGGATCCTGGGGATCCTTCGCGATCAGCGCGTCGGCCGCTTCGAGCGCGCGATCCACCCGTGCATTCTGGTGATAGGCATAGGCGCGGGCATAGAGCGCGGGCACCGTCTGGTCGGTTTCGGGATAGTCGCGCAGCGTAGCCGACGGCTTGGCGATATAGCCGGTCAGCTTGGCCTTGACGCGTTCGAAATTGGCCTGGTTGCGCGCATTGGGGGGCGCATCCCAGGCGGGGTCCTTCTCATAGACTTCGCGCAG
This sequence comes from Erythrobacter sp. AP23, assembly GCF_001542855.1. GTDB lineage: Bacteria > Pseudomonadota > Alphaproteobacteria > Sphingomonadales > Sphingomonadaceae > Qipengyuania. Next base: position 199,550 of record NZ_LNBY01000015.1, read on the forward strand.
CGCGGAGATACGGTCGCCCGAAAGCGGATGCGTGCGATAATAGCCCGCCTCGTCGCTCTGGCTGTAGCCATAGCGATATTCGCGATTAAGCAGCTTGCCGAAAAAGGTCAGCGAGCCCCGGCCGGAAATGCCCGCCTTCGAAAGGTATTCGGCACCTGCAAAATCGGCGGAGGATTCCTGCGTGCGGCTGAAGGCCAGGAACTGTCCGATCGCGGCCTGCTGGCCCAGCGCCATGACGCCCATGGCCGCTTCGCCCGCACCGGCCAACGCGGCACCGATCCCGGCAAGCATCGAGAGCAACGAGATCCTGGTCGCGGAGGCGATGCCCTCGCCATAGCGCAATATGTGTCCGCCGGTAATGTGGCCCAGCTCGTGTGCGATCACGCCCTGGACTTCCTCGGCGGTATCGGCCGCTTCGATCAGGCCCGAATGGATATAGACAATCTGCCCGCCCGCGACGAAGGCATTGATCGAGCGATCGTTGACGAGGACGATATCGACATTTTCGGGCTCCAGCCCCGCCGCCTCGATAAGCGGAGCCGAAATTTCATCGAGGAAGGCTTCGGTCTCGGCATCGCGCAGGATTGACTGGGCGGCGACCGGCTGCGCCGCGAGCATGGCGGCGGCAAGGAAAGCGAGCAGGCGGGCTATGAGGCGCATTGGCGGACAGCCTAAGGCGTTTCGGCCTGAACCGGAACTGAAACCTCGGTCACGCGCCGCGCGAATGCGACCACTGCATCGTGGACATCGCGCGAACCGCGCCAGGGGCTGGCCAGCGATACGAGCGGAGCGTTGTGGTCGAGATTCTCGTAATAGAGCGCTTCGACCGGCGCGCCCTCCTTTGCCAGAGTGCGGGCGAGGGCGCGCGTATTGCGCGGTTTGACCAGCGTGTCCCGCTCGCCGTGGAGCAGCAGCATGGGCGGCGCATCGGATCGGGCGTGGTTGACGGGCTGGCTTTCCGCCCCGGCTCCAACCGAGCCGAAGCCGGCGCGGGTCGACTCGCTGTCGAAGGGGTAGAAGTCGTAAGGCCCGGCAAGGCCGATCACCCCGCTGGGGACCACGCCGCTTGAGGCCAGCCACCGATCTTCGAGCGCGACCTGCACGACATTGTAGGCGCCCGCCGAATGGCCGGCGAGGACGATCCGTGCGGGATCGCCGCCATAGCGTGGGGCAAGGCGCGCGGTCTCGACAATGGCTGCGGCGGTGTCTTCGAGCATGGCGGGATAGCGACCGTCCTCGCCGAGCCGGTAGCCAGCGAGCACGACGAGAAAGCCTTCGGGCGCAAGCGAACGGGCGATGAAGTTGTAATCGTCGGGATCGCCCCAGCGCCAGCTGCCCCCATGGACGAAGAGCAGGACGGGAAGCGGTGCGTCCGCATTCCGAGGCGAATAGATGCGCAGCTTCTGCGCCGGGTGCGTGCCATAAGGCGTCTTGGCCACGAGCGTCACGCCGCGAGTCCCCCCGGTCAGCCGGTCTATGGCGTCGAGTACGGCGGGGCCGTTGTTGCGAATGGCAAGCAGCAGTGCTGCGCCCGCCAGCAAGAGGATGACGGCGAGGCCTGCGAGGATCTTCATCGCCCGCCTCACACCGCCCGTCTCGGATCGGTTTGCTCGACCGTTTCGACGATGGCTCTCGCCTCGTCATCGGTCAGCAGGCCGATCGAGGCGAGAAACTCGTGACCCGTATCGTAGCGGTCTCCCACCCACAATGGCACGTTCGCAGCTTTGAGCTTCGCCTTTGCGGTCAACTCCTCCGGGCTCATCCGCTCGCCGACCTTGCGGATGAAGATCGCGCGCACGCGCCCCGGATTATCCAGCGCGACATCGGCAAAGGCAGTCAGATCGCCCTGGCTGTCGTCGCCGATCAGCGCGAATTTGAGTTCCGGATAGGCGGCGAGAATGCCGTCGATCGCCGCGCGTTTGTGTGCGCCATGGCTCTCTGAACCGAAGGTCGCCCGATTGAGGCCCCAGTCGCGCAGAAAGATCGGGCCCAAAGGCAAGCCGCGCCCGCGGATATAGGTGACGAGATAGCTGAACAGGTTCCACGGGCTGGAGGAGACATAGAAGAAGGGCCGGTGCGTCGCCGGCTGGCTTTCGCCTGCATGGCCTTCGCCCAGGGCCAGTACCTCGCCGCCGCCCAACGCATTGTAGAACACGTCCGCGCCCGGCACGATGATGCGTTCTTCGGGCATCTGCATCAGGACGCGCCGCCAGTTGCGCACGACCTTGCGGAAATCCCCGGTGATGCCCGTCTCGACTATCGTGTCGTCGATATCGGAAATGACCGCCAGGCCGGTATCGCTTCCGGGCGCGAGCACATGTGCGTCGAGGCACTGTTGTCCCTCGCCCGCCGACCAATGGAACGTCACCGTCTCCCACGCTGGTTGCTCGTCATAGCCCCAGTCGGGTTCGAGCCGGATATCGAAATGGACGAACCCTTCCTCGTCGGTCAGACCCCGATGCCGGCGGTTGGCGATCCCGGGCCGCGCAATCTCGAGTTCGACCGGGAATTCGGCGACTTCATGGCTGGCGAACTGGCCGAGCATGGTCTTGGCCGCGCGCCATTTCCCTCGCTTCTCGAACGTGCCCACGCGCGATCGCAAGGCGCGTGCGGTGATACGCAGGCGCTCGCGGTTCCGATAACCGAAATAGGGCTGGATACGGACGGGCGCGGTGGGCAGGAACGGCATCGCCTCCGCGCTAGCCAATCCGGCACGCAGGCGACAAGCGAATTATCGGGTTTGTCGTTTTAGCCGAGCAGCTTGCGTGCTGCGCGTTCGACCAGGGGAATATTCTCGGGCACTTCGCCGATGACTTCCAGTTCTCCCTCGGGCGTGCGGCGAACCATCACGAGCGCGAATTCCGCGCCGTCCTCTTCTAGCTCGGCCAAGGAAAGCGTTTCGAGCGCGCGCAGCTTCTCTGCGAGGGCGGGGCGCACGGCCTTCTTGGTGTCGACCGGCTTGCCCTGTTCCTCCTTGCGCGCCTTGCGTTCGGCCTGGACTACGCCCTTCAGGCCGCCTTCGGCCTCGCGCAGGAAGGCCGCCAGCCTGCCGCGTTCGACGCCCACGCGGTGCGCGTGCATCAGCACCGCGGCATATTCGGTGATCCGCGTCTTGTCGTAATCGGTGCCGAATACCAGCTTGACCACCGGCGTCATCGGCGCGCGATCCTGAACGGTCAGGCCATGTTCTGCCACCAGTTCGTCGAAGTCCTCGGGCGCGTCCTGCGCTTCGAGACTGAAATCGTAGGCCCGCCCGACCGCGGCGTAGAGCGCTTTGCGGCTACGATCCTCGGTGCTCTGCGCAGCCTGCGCCATCTGGCGCGCGGCGGCAAGGCAATCGTAGAGGCCCTCGGGCGAGGCGCCGATGTAGGCAGAGTCCACTGCATCGGCAGCGAACGCTTCGACCGGCGGCTCGGTTTCCGGCGTGCCGTCTTCGACTGCGGCGGGCGCATCGTCTTCGGCGACGATGGCGAACTCGGTATCGTCCGCGGCGCTCTGCGCATCCGGTTCGACAGGGGGTTCCGCGGGGACCTCATAGGCCTGCGGCATCCTTGCGGGTAGCGGGTCATCGCCGGCTTCATGGGCTTGCGGCATGGCCGGCATCCCCTGCGCGGCCGATAGATCCACACTCTTCTTGGTGCGGTCGCCGCGATTGACGAGTGCGACGAGGCCGCTCGTAGCGCTGTCATCGGCGAGCGGGTCGACGACATCGTCGACATCCTCGTCGGTTTCTTCGTCCTCGTCCCATTCCGGCAGGCCGTAATCGGCGGCAGTCTTCAGGCCGCCGTCGAAATCGTCTTCGTCCCGTGCGCCGCTATCGCCGCCCGCATGAGGCCCGCCGACCGGATTGCCGAGCGCATCGACCCGCGGAGATAGCGCAGCTCGCGCGGCCGGTTCGGTAAATGCGTTCTCGTCCTCGTCCTCATCCGCCGTGCCGAAGGCAGGCTCCGGCAGCATGCCGGGTGCGTGATTGTCCATCATGTTCTCGTTCCCGAGTTCGAGCACGTCTTCGCCATACTGGCCACGTACGCCATTGGTGAGCGTCTCGGCGGTCTCGATCGCCGCTTCGTCTTCGGCCTCGTCGCCGGAAGGGATGTCCAGCGCATGGTCGAGTTCCAGCAGCAGCGCGTCGGCGGTTTGCTGGTCGGCCATCTGCTTCCAGTTGATCACGCCATAGATGAAATCGATCGTCGCATTGTCGCTCGAATAGGGCAGGAGGATGCCGCGATAGAGCACCGTTGCGCCGTGCTCGTTGACGAATTCCGCCTCGAAACCGATCGGCGCCTGATTGGCGAGGATCTGCATATAGTGGTCGGTGATGCGGCTCAGGACGGAGCGGCCGGGCACGCGGGAGAGCCGCTTGAGCGAATCATCGTGCCCGCATTCGGCTGCCAATTCCGTGCCGACGAAGCCGACCCTGGGATCTTCGATGTCGTCGGACAGGTCGAGCAGCAGCGAATAGGGGCCGAAATCCTCGAGCGCGCCGGGTTCGAGATCGTCGATATGCGGGAAGTTGAGGTCGCCCAGTTGGCTTGCCCAGTGATTGTAGGCGCGCACCTGCATTCGGCGCTCGTCCTGGCCCACCGGCGAATGCGGCGGCTCGATATCGGCGTCGGATTCCTCGACGTGTTCGTCGTCGAAATCCTCCTCCGCGTCGCGCGAGCCGAAAAAGCCGCCTAGCCTGTCGATCACTATATGGGCTCCCGAAGAATTCTGCTCATTCGACAGCCGTATGAGGCCCGCGTGGTAAACATCCGGTTAAGTGGATTAACCATTGCCGCGGGGTGGATCGTGCTAAAGCATGTACCGCATCCGGATCGCCAATGCGCGGTCCTCGGCGCCGATATCGAAGGCCGCGTCGGAGAATTTGGGCGGGCCCATCCGGACCTTGGCGTCGCGCGAAAAACCGAACCCTTCCTTGGGCATCATGCCCAGTGCGCGATCGGCCTTGCCGTTGCCGTTCTCGTCATGAAGCAGGGCAATGGCGTAGCGACCGGGCTGAACGCCCTCGAAGGTGAAGGACACGCCGCCCTCGCGTGCTCGCGCGGTTGCGCCATGTGCGCCCGCCACGCCGCGGCATCGCGGAAACTTGTCCTCGTCCATGGTCATGCAGGCGCGCACGATGCCCTTGGCATTGCGCAGTTCGGTGACCGTGACAGTGATGGTCGCGCCCTTTCCGGGTAGCGGGACTGCAGCCGCCAGCATGCCGCCAAGCGGCAACAGCGCCAGCGCAGCCGCGCGGCTCAGGCGTTGGGGCTGAGGCCGCGATCCGTCCCGCATACGCGATCCCAGAAGCGGAAATAGAGACCGTAATTGCATCTGTACTCTTCATGATGACGCTGGTGGTGGCTGGCGGTTATCAGCCAGTTGCCTAACTTGGAATGAACCAGGGCCCGGGGAAAGATCTCCCAGCCCATATGGTTGGTCACGCCCATCACCGTCATCACCAGCAGCACGACACCGAGCATGGCGACATGGATCGGGACGAGGAAGACGAGCGCGGGGATGACCACCGCGCCGGTGATCGCTTCCCAGGGGTGGAAGCTCATCGCCGCCCAGGCGGTCGGCGGGCGGCTGGCGTGGTGCACCGCATGCATCGTCCGGAACAGCTTGGGGCGATGCATCACTCGGTGCGTCCAGTAGAACCATGTGTCGTGCGCCAGCAGGTAGAGCAGCGGCGCGAGAGCGAGGTACCACAGCGGATAGGCATCCCACTCGGTATATATCAACGTCCAGCCGCGCTCCTGCCACCCCCAGGCGACCACGCCCGCGGGGATGCCGTAGATCGCCGCCGACGCCAGCGACCATCCGATCTCGCGGCGGATCTGCGGCCCGAGCTGCGCATGATAGCCCGGTCGCACGCGGTTGGTGAGCGCGGCGAAGATCCCGCTCGAGGCGAGATAGCGCATGGCCACGATCGCGGTCATCGCAGCCGCGGAAAGGATGATGGCGGTCCACATCGTGCGTCGACCCTAGTCCGCCGCGCGCAAAGGGAAAACCGGCAAATGCTATTCGGGCGTGCCCCACGGCGCGCAGTGTGGATCGAGCGCCACGGTCCCGCGGCGCAGCGCGGTGCGCGCGAGACGTTCGACCTCGACCTTGCGGCGCGCGGCGGCAAGCGGCGTCAGCGGTGCCGGACGCACGATTTGGCCGTCATAACCATCGGCTACGATGATGCCGCAGCATTCGGGGCGATAGGCTTCCCCCTCGAGCGGATCGCGATCGAGCCCCGGCGGCACGCCCCAGTAGAAACGGTCGCAATAGTCGAGATAGTCGGGCCATTTGCCGTCGCCCAAGAGGTCGCCGCGCTGGACCTTGATCTCGACGATGATCACGCGGCCCTTGGGATCGACCCCCATCAGATCCGCGCGCCGTCCATTGCGCAGCGGCATCTCAGAAAGACACCAGACGTCGTTGCGCGCAAAGAGACGCGCGATGCCCCGTGCGACCAAGGCTGCCGTCTGCGCTTCCGTTACCGAATCCGTCATGCGGCTCGAATGGAACAGAGTGCGAACACGGTCAAGGCCAAACCCCCGGCACGTCGCGCTCATGCGGGGTGCGCGAAAGACCGCCGATCCGGTCGCTATCGGCCTTCCGGCGCTACGCCGCGTCGACGAGGTCGACGATCGCCCTGCGCGCAGTGTGGAACTCGCGCCACAGCGTGAGCGCGGCCGCGGTCGTGTCCTGTCCCTCGGCGGTCAGCGAAAGAAGCGCCCGCAATCCCGGTTGCATCACGGCGGCGAGATCGTCGATCCCCCGCGCCGCCAACTCATAGCTCCGGCCACCCTTTTGCGCGGCACGCTGCGGCAGCTCGGCTATCTGCGACGACAGTGGCTCCCTGCCGAGCTGGGCGAGATTGCCCACGGCAGCGGCTGCTTCGTGAACGGCTTGCCACTGCTCGGCCAGTACGGTGCTGTCCGGGGCGTCGCGCGGGCCGGTCTCGGCGGGCGGGAGCATCGTGGCCTGGGCCAGGTCGAAAGGGTGGGACATCGCGCTCATGGCTGCCACGGATACGCCGCCAGTCTTGCGAAAGACCTAACGCGGTTCTCGCCAGTTCCGCTGGGTCGTTTTAAGGCTGGCGAGCGCGGACGCGCTTTGCTAAGCGCCCCCTTCGCCGAAAGGCCCGACATGCACCCGTAGCTCAGCTGGATAGAGCGCTGCCCTCCGAAGGCAGAGGCCAGAGGTTCGAATCCTCTCGGGTGCGCCAAGGGCAGGATGTTCCGCATCGCCTCGTGCGATTTGCCCGCTACACAGTTGCAAATCGCCGGCGGGGACCTAGACGGTGCCGGTCGTGAAATTACCCGATTTCTACCAGCACGATCTCGACCGCCTTTCGCAGGCCGGCCGCCGCCGGATGCTGGCGTTGGCCCAGGGACGTGACTTCTCGTCCAACGACTATCTGGCACTGGCCGGAGCGTCCGCATTGCGCGAAGCGGCTGTCGCGGCGCTCGAGCGCGGGGTTGCTCTCGGCTCGGGCGGATCGCGGCTGCTGCGCGGCAATTGCGCCGAGCATGAAGCGCTGGAAGAGCGGGCAGCGGCATTCTTCGAGGCCCCCTCCGCCCTGTTCCTCGGCTCGGGCTATGCCGCCAACAGCCTGATCTTTGCGACGCTGCCGCAAAAGGGCGACCTCGTCCTTCACGATGCGCTGGTCCATGCCAGCGCGCATGAGGGCATGCGCCTGTCGCGCGCGCCGTCCAGAGCCTTTGCGCATAACGACGTCGATGCCGCCGCCGATGGCATTGCCGCGTGGCGCGCGGATGGTGGGCGCGGCACGCCATGGATCGCCTTCGAAACCCTCTACAGCATGGATGGCGATCGCGCCCCGGTGGCGGAATTTGCCGAGCTGGCGCGGCGCGAAGGAGCGATGCTGCTGGTCGACGAAGCGCATGCGGTGGGCGTGTTCGGGCCACACGGGCGCGGGCTTGCGGCTGGGCTGCACGGGCAGGACAATGCCATCGTGCTGGCGACCTGCGGCAAGGCGCTGGGCTGCGAAGGCGCACTGGTGATGGGCCCGCCGATCGTCCGCGATTTCCTGGTCAATCGCGGGCGCGGCTTCATCTTCTCGACCGCGCCCTCGCCGCTGATGGCCGCGGTCGCATATGCCGCGCTCGATATCGCCGCCGCCGCCGATGACCGCCGCGCACGGCTGGCAAAGCTGGTCGAAGCGGCCGAACGGACTCTCGGCCATCTCGGCATCGCGCCCAGCGGCTCGCAGATCCAGCCGATCCTCATCGGCGAGGATGCCCGCACCATGGAAATCGCCGCCGCGCTGCAGGCGCGGGGCTTCGACATACGCGGCATTCGTCCGCCCACGGTCCCCGCCGGGACCGCGCGGCTGCGCATCTCGCTCACGCTCAATACCGACGAGGCGGCCGTGGCCGCGCTCGGCGATGCTCTGGAGGATATCCTGTGAATCGCACGATCGTGGTGACCGGAACCGATACCGATGTCGGCAAGACGGTATTTGCCGCTGGGCTCGCCGCTGCGCTCGATGCAAAGTATTGGAAACCCGTCCAGGCGGGGCTGGAGGATGGCAGCGACGCTGCGCGCGTCGCCGCGTTGGGCGTGCCCGAGGCGCATATCCTGCCCGAAGCCTATCGCCTGACGACGCCCTGTTCGCCGCATCGAGCCGCAGAGCTGGACAGCGTCGCGATCGATCCCGCGCGGCTTGTGCTGCCGGAGGTCGAGGGGCCGCTGGTTGTCGAAGGCGCGGGCGGGGCGTTGGTGCCGATCACGTGCGAGCTGCTCTATGCCGATCTCTTCGCGCAATGGCGCGCGCCTGTCGTGGTGGTTGCCCGCACCGCGCTCGGTACGATCAACCACAGCCTGCTGACGATCGAAGCTCTGCGCAAGCGCGGTGTGCCGATCATCGGCATGGCCTTCGTCGGCGAGGCGCAGGAGGATAGCGAGGCGACCATCTGCGCGATCGGTAAGGTCGCTCGGCTCGGCCGCCTGCCACTGCTCGACCCTCTCGACGCGGACAGCCTCGCAGCCGCCTTCGCCGACAATTTCGACCTTGGGGCCTTTGCATGAGCGAATCACCCATCTGGCATCCCTTCACGCAGCACGGGCTGGGCGAACCCATCCCCAAAGTCGCGCGCGCCGAGGGTGCCGTGCTCCATACCGAGGACGGGGCACAGGTGATCGATGCGATCTCGTCCTGGTGGGTGACGACGCACGGACATTCGCACCCAAGGCTTGCCGCAGCGATAGCCGAGCAGGCGAGCCGGCTCGACCAGATCATCTTCGCTGGCTGGACGCATCAGCCCGCGGAAGAGCTTGCGACCGGCCTGCGCGCCATGATGCCCCCGGGTCTTACGCGTGTGTTCTTCTCCGATTCCGGCTCGACCAGTGTCGAGGTCGCGCTCAAGATGGCGCTGGGCTACTGGCGCAACCGCGGCGAGCCGCGCGAGCGGATCGTGGTGATGGACAATGGCTATCATGGCGATACCATCGGCACCATGTCGGTCGGCGCACGCGGGGCGTTCAACCGCGCCTATGAGCCGCTGCTGTTCGACGTTACCTCGATTCCGTTCCCGCAAGCAGGGGCCGAGCAGGCTACGCTCGACGCGCTGGAGCGGGCCTGCGCGGGGGGCGCGGCGGCCTTCATCGTCGAACCTCTGGTGCTCGGCGCGGGCGGCATGCTGGTGTATGATGCGGGCACGCTGGCCGAAATGCGCCGCATCTGCGCGGCGCACGGCACGCTGTTCATCGCCGACGAGGTGATGACCGGCTGGGGCCGCACCGGAACGCTGCTGGCCTGCGAACAGGCGGGGATCGAGCCCGACATATTGTGCCTGTCCAAGGGGCTGACCGGGGGTGCGGTGCCACTGGCGGTGACCATCGCGAGCGAGCCGATCTTCGAAGCGCATTGCAGCAGCGACCGGGCGCGGATGTTCTTCCACTCCTCCAGCTACACCGCCAACCCCATCGCCTGCGCGGCGGCCAATGCCAATCTCGCCATCTGGCGCGCGGAGCCGGTGGCGGAGCGGATAGCGGCGCTGGCGGCGCGACAGGACGAGCGGCTGGCAGAGCTGGCGCGACACCCGGCGGTGCGCCAGCCCCGTCAGATGGGCACCATCGCCGCCTTCGATGTGGGCGAGGCGGACGGTTATCTGTCCGGCCTCGCGCCGCGCATGCTGGCTATGTTCCGCGAACGGGACGTGCTGCTGCGGCCGCTGGGCAACACCGTCTATGTGATGCCGCCCTATTGCATCACCGCCGCGCAACTCGACAGGGTCTATGCGGTCATCGGCGAGGTACTCGATGCGGTGACCGGATGATGCCGGATGATCTCGAAGTCCTGCCCGCGGGGAGAGCTTACGCGATTGCGCGGGAGCGGCCCGGTTTCGCCTGCATGCCGGCTCCGGCAAGTGCCCGCGCCGGCTCTCCCGATTGAGAGTGGCCGAGCCCATCCTTTCTGTTCGTCCGGGTGCCGAAATTTTTCTGTTAGACGTATCCATTGGGCGTCCCCAACGAAGAATGCATTGCGACGCTATTACAATTTGACGAAAATTCCCTAGATATGCGCCGGCGTCGGCGATTAAGGCATAGGTTTCATGGATCGGGTAATCTACAATTTCGACAGCCTGTCGCAGCGGCAAAGCGCCGCTACGGTGCCCCTGCGCCGTTCGATATACCGTGCCCGCCGCGTCCCCGAACCTCGCATCGGAATCATCTACAACCCGCGCAGCCACCGCAACAAAGGCCAGGACCTCGCGTGCGCCGGTGCCGACAACGCCATGGTCGCCCAGCCGCGCACCCGCGACGAAATCGCCCACGCATTGGCCGGCTTCGCGCGCGAGGGCATCGATTTCCTGATTATCAACGGTGGCGACGGCACGGTTCGTGACGTGCTGACGATGGGGCAGGCAGTATTCGCCGACCGCTGGCCCGCAATCGCCGTGCTACCCAAGGGCAAGACCAATGCGCTCAATGTCGATCTCGGCGCGCCCGCCGACTGGTCGCTCGAAGCCGCGCTCAAGGCCTATGCCTCGGGTCGCCGAATCCTCCGCCGCCCGCTCGCGGTCAGCCGGGTCGATGAGGACGATCCCGCCATGCTGGGCTTCATCTTCGGGGCCGGGGCTTTTACGCTCGGCATCGAGGCCGGCCAGGAGGCACACTCGCTGGGCTTTTTCAACAGCCTTGCCGTCGGCGCGACGGGGGCATGGGGCGTGCTCCAGGCGCTCTTCGGTACCAATGGGAACAAGTGGCGGCGCGGCACGCAGATGGACCTGCGTTATCTGCCGGGCGGCGCCCCTCTGCCGCGGTCCAAGCATGGCGACCCTGCACGGCGCAGCGTGATGCTCGCCTCCACGCTCGAACGCATGCCCATGGGAATCCAGCTGTTCGGCGCCCCGCGCCCGGGTCTCAAGGTCGCGGTCCTCGACCGTCCGCGGCGGCGCCTGTTGGCCGCATTGCCTGCCATCTTCATGGGCTGGCGCCCGCGCTGGCTGGCCGAGGCGGGGTTCCACCAGCTCGATGCCGATGCCGTGGCGATCGACGTGGCCGAGCCGGTCATTCTCGACGGCGAGGCCTTTCCTGCCGGACGCTATCGGATCGAACAGGGACCCGAGCTGACCTTCATCAGCGTGTGACGACCGCGCTCGCGCAACGTCTCGACACCGCGCTCGACCGGCCGGTGCGCAGCGAGGTCGCGGCCTATGCGCGCAAGCTCGGCGAAGAAGCGGGTGCGCTGGCCGTGCTGTTCTATGGGTCGAACCTGCGGACCGGCTCGCTGGAAGGGGTGCTCGATTTCTACGTCCTGCTGCCCGGGCCGCAGCGCGAGCGGATTTGGCCGCGCGTCAGCTATCGCGAATGGGACTACAGTGGGGAGCGGTTACGCGCCAAGATCGCCACCATGTCGCTGACGCAATTTGCAAAGGCGGCGCGCGGGGGATCGCGCGATACGACGATCTGGGCGCGCTTCGTCCAGCCCTCGGCGCTGATCTGGCAGGCCGATGACGGCGCGCGAACGCGGGTGGTCGAGGCACTCGGCGCCGCGGCCATCACGGCCGGGCGCCTGGCAGCGGCCGTCGGCCCTGCAAGCGGCACTGCGGACGACTATTGGCGCGCGCTGTTCCGCGCGACCTACCAGGCCGAATTCCGGATCGAGAAGCCGGGGCGCGAGAACGCCATTCTCGAGGTGAATGCGGATCACTTCGATGGCCTGCTGCCGCTAGCATGGGAAGCGGCCGGTATCCCTTTCGAGCGACGGGGCGACGTGCTGGAGCCCGCACTTGTCGATCCCGAGCGTCGCCGCATTCTCGCTTGGTGGCGCAGCCGGGCGCGGCTGGGCAAGCCGCTCAACCTGTTGCGGCTTGCCAAGGCGACCACGACATTCGACGGAGCGGCCGATTATGCCGCGTGGAAGCTCCACCGGCACACGGGCATCGCGCTGGAGGTCACACCGTTTCGCGCCAGGCACCCGCTGCTCGCGGCGCCGGGAGCGCTCGTCGAGCTGTGGCGCAAACGCCGCGCTCAGCGATAGCGCATCCGGATCGACATGGTTTTCACGCCCGAACCGACTTCGAAGGCGGTCTTCTTGTAGCTCGGCTTGCCGAGGTTGAAGATGTTGATGCTGGGATTGTTCGACATCGCCCCGCCATCGGAGAAGATATCCGTCTTGCCGTTGCCGTTGACGTCGTGGCGCACAGCAATACCGTAGGTTCCGGGCGCGGGCAGCGGCATGCAGAAGGTCATCGATCCGGCTTTGGCGGGGGCCTCCATGCGGTAGATCCACCGGCCCTTCTCAAGCCAGTCTTCCTTGGTGCCGCGATAGCTTTGCACCCGAATCGTGCCTGTGCTTTCCTTGATGTCGTAAATAGTCACCCACACGGCAGGTCCGCCGCCGGCAGCGCATTTGCTGGCGTCATGGGTGATTTTCTGGCGATATTGCGCATCGGCCGGGGCAGGCGCGGCAAGCCCGGCCAGGGCAAGCCCGGCGATGCCGACGGCGGTCAGTGTCTTGCGATCCATAAATGATATCCATCGTCGAATTCTGGTGAAACGGTGCTTCGGCACCGGGTAAAGGGACGCATAGCCCGCTATTTTGGGTTTGTTTAGCGAATTGCGCTGAATTGCGGCTGAATTTCGGGCCTGCGCATCAATCAAACAGGCTGTTGTTCTTAGGGGCCCGGCCGGCCCGCTCGCGCATGCTCCATGTGGAAAAGGCCCCGCGCATCGCTTGTTAACCCTCCTTTCGCGCGCGTAGGGCTGGCCGAGGCTCACCCGCGATCCAAGGTCTCAGCCCCGCATGACCATCCCGATGATATCTCCCTCCATCCTGTCCGCCGATTTCGCCGCGCTGGGCGAAGAGGTGCGCGCGATCGACGATGCCGGGGCGGACTGGATCCATGTCGATGTGATGGACGGCCACTACGTGCCCAATATCACCATCGGCCCGGCGGTGGTGAAGGCGCTGCGCCCGCATACCGAAAAGCCCTTCGACGTCCATTTGATGATCGCGCCGGTCGATCCCTATCTGGAGGCTTTCGCCGAGGCCGGTGCGGACATCATCACGGTCCACCCCGAGGCGGGGCCGCATATTCATCGCACGCTGCAGGCGATCGCGAATCTCGGCAAGAAAGCGGGCGTTGTGCTCAATCCCGGAACGTCGGTAGAGGCGCTCGACTATATCCTGGAAGATGCCGATCTCGTACTGGTGATGAGCGTCAATCCCGGCTTCGGCGGGCAGAGCTTCATCCATTCGCAGCTCAAGAAGATCGAAGCGATCCGCAAGCGCATCGATGCGCTGGGCAAGCCGATCCATCTCGAGGTCGATGGCGGCGTCAATGCCGAAACCGCACGGCTGTGCGTCGATGCGGGAGCGGATGTGCTGGTCGCGGGCTCGGCCACTTTCAAGGGCGGGCCAGGGCGGTACGCGGCGAATATCGCCGCGTTGAAAGGGCAGAAGTGAGCCACGGCGCGCGCACCCTCCTGCGCGCGGAAGGCGGCGCTCGCGAGGACGAGGCCGCGCCCGCTCTGCCGCTGAAGGGCATGGATGAGCCGCTGGTGGACAAGGAGCCGCCATTGCCCGAAGCGCTTCCGCTGGAGCCCGCCCGCGCGCTGGCGCTCGCGGATTTTCAGCCGCCGCGCGCGGGGGCCGTCGACAGCATGGTGCGCTGGGCCTACCGGCTGGGCGTGCCGGGATCGGTCCTCGCGGCGCCCCTGCGCAAGCCCGCCGCGCCGCGCCTGCTGGCGACAGTCGCCAGCCCGCTCGGAGGTGAACGCGTAGCAGGCATGGCGCTGCGCGCCGGACAATTCCTCGTCCATGGCCTCAAGCTGCCGGTCGACAGGATCGAACTTGCAAGCAATGCCCCGCTGACCGCGCCGGTCCAGCGCATGGTGCACGGCTTCACCTGGCTGCGCGATCTCGGCGCCTGTGCCCCGCGCGAGGAATGTGCCGCAATCGGCGAGACGCTGCTGGCGCGCTGGCTGAAGGCCAATCCAGTCCCGGCCAAAGGTCCGGCCTGGAGTGTCGAGTACGCGGGTCTGCGGTTGCTCGGCTGGCTGGTCCATGCGCCGCTGCTTCTGGGCGGCGATGCCAGGCTGCGCGGCCAAGCACTGGAAGCGATGGAGGCCACCGCGCGCTATCTCGACCGACAGGTCGCCCGCGCCGAGGATCGATTGGGCCAGGTCGCCGGCTGGTGCGCAATTGTCGCGGCCGGCCTGTTGCTGCCCGATGGTCGTCCGCGTCGCCTGTTCGGAGAAGCGGGTCTGCTTCGCGCATTGGGCGAATTGGTGAGCGAGGATGGCGGCGTGCTCTCGCGAAGCCCGCTTGCACAAATGGAAGCGATCGCGCTGCTGGTCGATCTGCGCGCCTGCTACGAGGCGGTCGATCGCGATCCGCCGCCCGCGCTCGAGACCATGCTCGGCCTGCTCGTGCCGCCGCTGCTGGCGCTGCGGATGGGCGATCGCGGGCTCGGTAGCTGGCAGGGAGCTGGCGCGACCTCTGCCGCGCGGGTCGACGCGCTGATCGCGGCAAGCGGGATCCGCGCGCGCCCGAGCAAGGAATGCAGGCACTGGGGCTACCAGCGGATCGATGCTGGCAAGGCGGTACTGGTGCTCGATGCCGCGCCCCCGCCTCGCGCGCGGCATGCGCGCCACGGCTGCGCCTCGACGCTCGCCTTCGAACTGTCGCATGGCGAACAGCGGATCATCGTCAACTGCGGCGGCGGCGAGCTGGCGGGCGGGATGGTCCCCGTGCGCATCGAGCAGGGGCTGCGCGGCACGGCGGCGCATTCAACGCTGGTGCTCGATGATGCCAATTCGACCGCAGTTTTGATCAAGGGCCAGATCGGCAAGGGTGTCGAGGAAGTCGATATCGCGCGCACCACGGTCAAGCAGAAGGGCCGCGACGCGGCGCGGCTTGAAGCCTCGCACAATGGCTATGCCGCGCGATACGGCCTGATCCACCGCCGCACGCTGCTGCTGGGGGCGGATGGCACCGGCCTGTCGGGCGAAGAATTGCTCGAACCATCCGGGCGGCAGGGCAAGCGGGGCAAGATCGCCTTCGCGATCCGCTTCCACCTCGGTTACGGGATCGAGGCGGGCCTGTCGGACGACAAGCGCGGTGCCGGGTTGGCGCTGCCCGACGGAAGCTACTGGCAATTCCGGCTCGGAGGCGATAGCGGCGAGGCGCATATCGCAATCGAGGACAGCCTCTGGGTCGACGGGCAGGGCCGCCCGCGCGCAACCAAGCAGCTGGTCGTCGAAGGACTGACATCGCGCAGCGGGGGTCGCTTCCCCTGGCTGCTCAAACGCATGGGATGAAATTCATGACCGACGTGGCGATCAAGCGGGCACTGCTTTCGGTGTCCGACAAGACCGGCTTGGTGGATCTGGGCAAGGCGCTGGCCGCGAAGGGTGTGGAGCTGGTGTCGACTGGCGGCACCGCCAAGGCGCTGCGCGAGGCGGGTCTCGAGGTGAAGGACGTCTCCGACCTTACCGGCTTCCCCGAGATGATGGACGGCCGTGTGAAGACGCTCCACCCGATGGTCCATGGCGGGCTGCTCGCCGTGCGCGACAATCCCGATCATGCCGCCGCGATGGACGAACATGCGATCGGCGCGATCGATCTGGTAGTGGTCAATCTTTATCCGTTCGAGGCGACCTTCATGCGCGGCGCGGAGCGCGACGAGATTATCGAGAACATCGATATCGGCGGTCCTTCGATGGTCCGGAGCGCGGCAAAGAACCACCAGTTCGTCACCATCGTCACCGATCCTGCGGATTACGAAACGCTCATGGGTGAACTCGAAGCCTCGGGCTCGACGTCGCTCGACTTCCGCCGCAAATGCGCGGCGAAGGCCTTCGCCGCGACCGCCGCTTACGATTCGATGATCAGCCAGTGGTTCGCCTTCGCCGACCAGCAGCAGCTGTTTCCCGATTTCCTCGCGGTCAACGGCCAGGCGCCGGTCGAACTTCGCTATGGCGAGAACCCGCATCAGAAGGCTGCGCTCTACACACCCTCCGGCCCGCATGCGCAGGGCATCGCGCAGGCCGAACAGCTCCAGGGCAAGGAACTCAGCTACAACAATTACAACGATGCCGATGCCGCGCTCGAACTGTGCGCCGAATTCAGGGGTGGCAGTCCGGCGGTGGTCATCGTCAAGCACGCGAACCCGTGCGGCGTGGCGCAGGCTTCGACCCTGCTAGAGGCCTGGAACGAGGCGCTCGCCTGTGACAGCGTCTCGGCCTTCGGCGGGATCGTCGCCGTGAATACCGAGCTTGACGGCGAAACCGCACGC
The DNA here is from genome assembly GCF_001542855.1 of Erythrobacter sp. AP23. Classification (GTDB taxonomy): domain Bacteria; phylum Pseudomonadota; class Alphaproteobacteria; order Sphingomonadales; family Sphingomonadaceae; genus Qipengyuania. The sequence continues at coordinate 216,301 of NZ_LNBY01000015.1, forward strand.
GCGATCTGCGGAATCTTTACCGAAGTCGTCATCGCGCCTTCGGTCAGCGACGAGGCGCGTGAGGCCTTCGCGAAGAAGAAGAACCTGCGTCTGCTGGTGACCGGCGACCTGCCCGATCCTCGGCGCGGCGGGCTTGCGGTCAAGCCGATCACCGGCGGCCTGCTTGTGCAGACCCGCGACAATGGCGCGATCACCGAGGCCGAGCTCAAGGTCGTCACCCAGCGTGAGCCTACCGAACAGGAACTGAAGGACTGCCTGTTCGCCTGGACCGTCGCGCGCCACGTCAAGTCGAACGCCATCGTCTATGCCAAGGACGGTGCGACCGCGGGTATCGGCGCGGGTCAGATGAACCGCCGCGATTCCTCGCGCATCGCCGCAATGAAGGCTGCCGAGGCGGCCGAGAAATACGGTTGGGCGGAGAGCCGCACCGTGGGCAGCGCGGTGGCATCCGACGCCTTCTTCCCCTTCGCCGACGGCCTGCTGGCCGCCGCGGAAGCAGGCGCCACCGCGATCATCCAGCCGGGCGGATCGATCCGCGACGAGGAAGTGATTGCCGCGGCGGACGAGAGGGGCCTCGCAATGGTCTTTACCGGGATGCGCCACTTCCGCCACTGAGACACCGTTGAAGGCGGCTCATCGCCTGAACCGATCACAACCATTCGATTAAGCACGTCGCAATGGCAGCGTGTGTAACCACGTCGGCAAGGCTGACGAAAGACCCATCATGACCCTCTTCACTCCCGACCTCTATCGCAATTTCGGCATCGGATTCGGTGCTGGAGCTATCGCCATCCTTCTGACCAATGGCGGCGACATTCTGGCCGCCGTCCCGCAGCTCATCGCCTCGATCTTGTGATGCGGCTGCCCGCCGCTCTGGCTGCCGCAGCGCTCGCGCTCGGTGTGTCCGCCTGCCAGCAGCCGGCGATCGCGGCCGAGAAGGCGGTCGCAGCGCCAGCGGCAAAGCGCGTGGCCGACGAAGGCGCAGGCCTCAAGACCGCGATTTTCGCAGGCGGCTGTTTCTGGGGCGTCGAGGGCGTTTTCAGCCATGTAAGGGGCGTGAAGAGCGCTGTTTCGGGCTATCATGGCGGCACGAGGCGGCAGGCCGATTACAAGCTTGTTTCCTCGGGCGTTACCGACCATGCCGAGGCGGTGAAGGTGGTCTACGATCCCGCAGTCATCCGCTACGATCAGTTGCTGCGCATCTTCTTCTCGGTGGTCGCCGATCCGACCCAGCTCAATCGTCAAGGCCCCGACGTCGGCGCGCATTACCGCAGCGCGCTGGTGCCGCAGTCGCGCGAACAGGCGGCGGTCGCGGCGGCCTATCTGCAGCAATTGCGCGCCGCCAAACTTTGGTCGAAGCCGATCGTCACAAGGATCGAGAAGGCGCGGACGTTCTATCCGGCCGAGACCTACCATCAGGATTTCATGCTCAAGAACCCGCGGCACGGCTATATCGTGCGCTGGGATGCGCCCAAGGTGAAGGCGCTGAAGGCGATGTATCCGGGCGTCTATTCGGCGGACTTCCAGCCGGGCTAGCGCTTGCGCGCGAGGGCGTGGCATCCTACCTCTTACCGCATGGCCACACACGCACATGCGCATACCGAACATGAAGGCGACGACCTGATCCGGGCGGCGCGCGCCACGCTGACCGACAGCGGCGAGCAGTGGACCGGCATGCGCCAGTCGGTGTTCGAGGAACTCGCCCAGCACGACAAGCCTGCCAGCGCCTACGATATCGCCGACAATCTCTCGCGCTCGCGAGGCAAGCGCGTCGCGCCCAACAGCGTCTATCGCATCCTCGACCTGTTCGTGCGCACCAACCTCGCCAACCGGATCGAAAGCGCGAACGCCTATCTGGTCAATACGCATCCGGGCTGCCGACACGACTGCATTTTCCTGATCTGCGACGATTGCGGAACGGCCACGCATATCGATGACGAGCGCGTCACGGGCGCACTGCGCGAAGCGGGCAGGGACGCCGGCTTCATCGATGTCCGCCCAGTGGTCGAATTGCGTGGCTTGTGCGACGATTGCGCTCGCTGAGCAGCGCCGAAGCGTTCTTTTCAATAGATAAAGCGTTCATCGACAGTTGCGATTTACGGGTGTAGAGATTCTCTCATGACTAGTCGCCCGAAGACGCCGTTGCTCGATACGGTCAATACTCCCGAAGACCTGCGCAAGCTGAAGCAGGACCAGCTTCGCCAGCTTTCCGACGAACTGCGCGCCGAGATGATCGATGCGGTCGGCACCACCGGCGGCCATCTCGGCTCCGGACTGGGCGTGGTCGAGCTGACTGCGGCGATCCATTATGTTTTCGACACGCCGACCGACAAGCTCGTGTGGGACGTGGGCCACCAGTGCTATCCGCACAAGATCCTCACCGGCCGTCGCGACCGGATTCGCACGTTGCGCCAAGGCGGCGGATTGTCGGGCTTCACCAAGCGCGCAGAAAGCGAATACGATCCCTTCGGCGCGGCGCACAGCTCGACCTCGATCTCGGCCGCGCTGGGCTTTGCCATGGCCAACAAGATGCAGGGCCGTGCGGGTCGCGGCATCGCGGTCATCGGCGACGGCGCGATGAGCGCGGGCATGGCCTATGAGGCGATGAACAACGCCGAACAGGCAGGCAATCGCCTGATCGTCATCCTCAACGACAACGACATGTCGATCGCGCCCCCGGTGGGCGGTCTGTCGGCCTATCTCGCGCGCACCGTCTCGAGCAGCGAATATCTCGGCCTCCGCAGCCTTGCCTCGCGCCTCTCGAAAAAGCTCAGCCGCAAGGTACACTCGGGCCTCGAAAAGGCCGAGGAATATGCCCGCGGCATGGTTACGGGCGGCACTCTTTTCGAGGAGCTTGGCTTCTATTACGTCGGCCCGATCGACGGTCACAATCTCGACCATCTCATTCCGGTGCTCGAAAATGTCCGCGATAGCGAACAGGGCCCGGTGCTGATCCATGTGGTGACCAAAAAGGGCAAGGGTTACGCCCCGGCCGAAAACAGCGCGGACAAATATCACGGCGTCGCCAAGTTCGATGTCGTCACCGGCGAACAGAAGAAATCGTCCGGCGGGCCCCCCGCCTATCAGAACGTCTTCGGCGAGACGCTGGCCAGGCTGGCGAACGACGATCCGCGCATTTGCGCCATTACCGCGGCCATGCCGAGCGGGACGGGTGTCGACAAATTCGCCAAGGCGCATCCCGACAAGGCCTTCGATGTCGGCATCGCCGAACAGCACGGCGTGACCTTTGCCGCGGGCCTCGCGGCGGAGGGCATGCGGCCCTTCGCGGCGATCTATTCTACCTTCCTCCAGCGCGCCTACGATCAGGTGGTGCACGATGTGGCGATCCAGAACCTGCCCGTGCGCTTCGCCATCGACCGTGCCGGGCTGGTCGGCGCGGACGGCTGCACGCATGCAGGCGCCTTCGACATTACCTATCTCTCGACGCTCCCCAATTTCGTGGTCATGGCCGCCGCCGACGAGGCGGAGCTGGCGCATATGACCTATACGGCGGCCGAACATGACGATGGCCCGATCGCCTTTCGCTATCCGCGCGGCGCGGGCACGGGCGTCGTGATCCCGGAGACGCTCGAGAAGCTTGAGATAGGCAAGGGCCGGATCGTACGTGAGGGGTCCAAGGTCGCGATCCTGTCGCTCGGCGCGCGCCTCGAAGAGGCGAAGAAGGCCGCCGACCAGCTCGAGGCCAAGGGCCTGTCGACCACGGTTGCCGACCTGCGCTTCGCCAAGCCGCTCGACACCGAATTGATCGAAAAGCTGATGCGCAGCCACGAAGTCGTGGTGACCATCGAGGAAGGCGCGGTGGGCGGCCTCGGTGCGCATGTGTTGACCTTCGCCAGCGATAGCGGGCTTACCGACGGCGGGTTGAAGGTGCGAACCATGCGCCTGCCCGACATGTTCCAGGACCAGGACGCGCCCGCCAAGCAGTATGACGAGGCCGGCCTCAACGCGCCGCATATCGTCGACACCGTGCTGGGCGCGCTGCGGCACAATTCCGCGGGCGTCGAAGAGGCGCGGGCCTGATCGGCAAACGGCTGGCGCGCTTCGTGACAACCGCGCTGGCAACATTCGCGGTCGCTTATCTCGCGCTTGTGGCCGTGCTCTATCTGGCGCAGGGTTCGCTCATCTATCCCGCTCCGCGTGGGATTTTGCCCATTACCGGCGGCTTCGAGGAAATTTCCTACACCACCGCTGACGGCCTCGACCTGAAGGCCGGATATCGCGCCGCGCGGCCGGGCTTCCCGACGATCGTCTATTTCCACGGCAATGGCGCAGACTGGGTCTCCAGCGTCGTGGCGACCGACCGGCTGGTGCCCGAAGGCTATGGCGTGCTGGCAGCGGAGTACCGCGGTTATCGAGGCAATCCCGGTTCGCCGAGCGAAGAAGGGCTCTATCGGGACGGCAGGGCGGCAATCGCGTTCCTGGCCGAGCGCGGCATCGACCCGGGAAACCTCGTGCTGATCGGCAACTCGATCGGATCGGGCGTCGCGGTCCAGATGGCGGGCGAGATCGCTCCTGCGGCGCTCGTGCTGATTTCGCCCTTCGCGAGCCTGTCGCAGCTTGCGGCGGAGAAGTTCCGCTGGCTCCCGACCGGACTGCTCCTGCGCGACCGATACGAAAACATGCAGAAGATCGGCGAGATCGGGGCTCCGACCCTGATCCTTCACGGTGATGCGGACAGCGTGGTTCCGCATATCCATGCCGAGCGACTGCTCGCCGCGAATCCCGATGCGTATCTGCGCATATTTTCGGGTTACGGTCACGATCTCGCATGGCATGACGCCGCCGAAGAGGCCGTGATTGCGTTTCTGGCCCAGCAAACCGAAGAGGACCATCGCGAATGAGCCTGCTCACGATCGAAACTGCCGACCACGTCACCACGCTGACGCTCAACCGGCCCGAGACGATGAACCCGCTGGGGGCGAAGGGCGACGGCGATGTCTTCGCGGCGGCCTGCGATGCAATCAATGCCGACATGGACGTGCGCTGCGTGATCCTGACCGGCGCCGGGCGCGCCTTCAGCGCCGGCGGCGACATCAAGGCGATGAAGGAGCGGACGGGCACATTCGGCGGCACCGCGCCGGAGATTTCGGACGGCTATCGCAACAACATCCACAAGGTTCTGCGCGCGCTCTACGGCTTGCGCGTGCCGCTTATCGCAGCGGTGAACGGTCCGGCGATCGGGCTGGGCTGCGACCTTGCATGCCTCGCCGACATGCGTATCGCGAGTGATCGGGCGAAGTTCGGTGTGACCTTTCTCAAGCTGGGCATAATCCCGGGGGATGGCGGAACCTGGATCCTCCCGCGCATCATCGGCGAGGCGCGCGCGGCGGAGCTGTTCTATACCGGCGATGTGATCGATGCGCCGACCGCGCTCGACTGGGGCCTTGTCAGCCGCATCGTCGAGGGCGAGGCGCTGATGGACGAGGCCCGCGCCTTGGCCGCGAAGGTCGCGGCAATGCCGCCGCATGCGCTGCGCCAGGCGAAAAATCTGATGCGGCAGGGGCGCTCGGTCTCCTACGACACGGCACTGGAAATGGCGGCCAATACGCAGGCACTGATGCATCTGACCGGCGATCACATGGAAGGGATCGACGCGCTGCTCGAGAAACGCGCGGCGGTGTTCAAGGGCGCATGACGCACGATGTCGCCGCGCGGCCAGCGGGCGGCTAGCCCAGCCAGCGAAACACGCCTGCCGGAATTCCCGCCGCGCTCACGTGCCAGTAGCTGATGCCGATCCAGGCCGCGATCGCGATGGCCCACAGAAGCAGACCGGCCCCGAAGATTTTCCCCCAACGCGGCCAGTAGCTGGTCTTCGCTTCCCACTCTTTCCACGCAGCGCCCATCAGCGCTTCCTTCTTGCGGTCCTGCATATGGGCGCCGACCAGCGCGAGCACGAGGATCGCACCGGCAACGATCATGGTGCGCCAGCTCCACAGCAGCAGGATGTGCGAGAGGGCCCAGAGCGCGAAACCCCACATCATCGGGTGGCGGGTAACCGCGAAAACTCCCCTCGGCCTCTGCATAGCGAGCTTTTCGGCGCCGGGGGCCGGCAGCGCGGGATTGCCCTTCAACGAACCGAGAAACAACACCAGCGCGGGCAGGGTGAGGACGGTGGCGACGATCCAGCCAACTTCGCCGCTGGTGGCGAGCCCCCCGGCAGGCGCCGCGACGAAGGCGAAATACATCCACGCCATGCAACCCGCCGCGATCAGGCTGTAGACCGCCATGAAGCCGGTCGCACCGAGAATGCCGACGAGCGGTGCGCGCAGCGGGTGCGAGAGCGCGAAATGTGTGCCGACGAAGGCGATCGAGGCGGCCAGCAACGAAATCAGAGCGTCATCCATGACCCACTCCCATGTTTACAGCGTCAACATGGATAGCAGAATGTGACCGCAACGCAAGCGGTGCTGCTTCGCCTGGGTTAGTCGGAGCGTTCGATATCGAGCAGCTGGACCTTGAACAGCAGCGTGGCCCCGCCCGGGATCGGGCCCTTTCCGGCCGGGCCATAGGCCAGGTCTGCGGGCGCGGCGATTTCGATCGTATCGCCCACCCCCATCTCGGGGATCGCCATCTGCCAGGCCTTGATCAACCGCCCAAGCGGAAAGGTGGCGGGTTCGCCCCGGTCGAAGGACGAATCGAAGGTCTCGCCATCGATGAAGGTCCCGGCATAGTGCACCGTCACCCTGTCCTCGACGCTGGGGCTTTCCTCGCTGCCGGCGTATTCGACATAACGCCATTTGAGCCCGCCGGGCATCGTGCGCCAGCCATCCTCCCGGCCAAGTCCGGCCAGATAGGCCTGCTGCGCATTCATCCAGGCGATGTCCTGCGATCGGTCGACCTGATCCTGCGCCGAAAGCGTCGCGAATCCGACCGCGGCGGCAGCCGCGCCAAGCGCGAGCAAGGTGGTACGCATGTCCTTCATGTCCTCGTCCGGGGTGCGCCTTACCAGTCGTAGGCCTTGGGCAGGTCGCTCGTATCGAGGTCGAGATAGCGATCCCTCAGGCGGCTCTGGTGGTTCTCCAGCGGCTGCTCGACGCCGTCGATGAACACCTTCAGCGGCATCGATCCGACCTCGAGTGGGTCGTCGTCCCATATCACGAGATCCCCCAGCGCACCGGGAGCAAGCAAGCCGGCGCGGCCGTCCATGCCGCTGATTGCCGCCGGTACCGAACTGATCGCGGCGAAAGCCTGGCCCCAGCTCAGCCCGTCGGCACCCGGCACGCGGGTGAGCGCGACCAGATTGCCGGCATATTGGTTGAGATTGCGCGGATTTTCCATCGCCGCAGCGTTGATGGCGACCCGTACGCCAGCCTTGACCATCCGCCCGATATTGCTTTGCGTCGAACCCAGCTCCTCGAAATTCTGCGGCAGATCGTCGAGCCCGTCGGCGATTACGGGCACTCCGGCGGCGGCGATCTCGCTGGCGACCAGCCATCCCTCGCTCGCTCCGACAAGGACGAGATCCAGATCGGGGAATTCGCCCTTCAACGCCAGCGTGCTGCGAATGTCCGAAGCGCGTTCGACATAGACGTAGAGCGGCTGCTCCCCGCGCACGACCGGCACGAGTGCCGCCGCATCGAAGCGAGTCAGCAATACATCGTCGGAGCGCTGCGTGTCGCGACCGGCAAGGCGCGGATCGAGCGGAACGTCGTCGCCCGTGCGAATGTCGCGACGCGTGCTCGTTCCCGGAATGCGGGCTTGCGTGCCGAGCGTGCTCGCCTCGCGCAGCGCGTTGCGGAACAGCGCATGTGTCGCCGCGCGGCTGCCACCGGCGAGCCGGGCGCCATATTCGTCCAGCGCAACGACCTGAAAGGCCCGTGGGCGGGTGACGGCGTTCGGATCGGCACCAAGGTCGATGACCGCACCCTGCCCGCCGAAGATCGAACTCGACGGCATGGTGACGGTGGTGGCGCGGGTAACCCCGGCTGCGCGATGGATCGAAACGTGCTGCGAGGCCGGATTGACGATCGGCGCGGCATCGAGCGCCGCGCTGAAGGGCGAATTGCCTGCGCGCGTATCGTTCGACTGGCTCACCGCGCCGACGTCCCACAGGCCGAGCGTCGTGACCGTGGCGAAAATTCCGGGAGTGACCCAAGCGCCGGTACCGTCGAGCACCGGGATCCCCGCGGGCACCGCGATGCCCCGGCCCGCAGCGACGACCTCACCGCCGCGCACGACCACGGTCGCGCCATCGATGGGCTCGGACCCGTCACCTGTGACCACGGTCGCATTGGTGATCGCGACGTCCTGCGCCGCGGCCGGGTTGGCGGTGGCCAGTGCCAGCAGGCTGGCGGTGCCGAGGGCGAGGGCGTTCAGCGCGCGCGTCATTTCACGTCTCCTTCACCCGGCTGGCCGAGCTCAAAATCGCTCACCGGCCGCCGCTTGCGGTCCATCGCATCGAACAGCAGCGCGCCGTCGATCCAGACCTTCTCGGGCCGCGAATAGACGCTCAGCGGGTCGCCGTTCCACAATACCACGTCGGCCATCTTGCCGGGTTCGAGGCTGCCGGTCATCGCATCGATACCCATGGCCCTGGCGGGGTTCAGCGTGATCCAGCCGATGACCTCGGCATCGGGAATGTCTATTCCCACGCGGCGGCCTGCAGCCTGCGCCTTGGCAGCTTCCTGGTTGAGGCGCTGGATGCCGTTGGCATCGTCGGAGTGGATGACGACGCAGGCGCCTTCGCGCTGGAGAAAAGCGGCATTTTCGAGGATGCCGTCATAGGCTTCCATCTTGAAACCGTACCAGTCGGCCCAGATCGCGCTGCACACGTCGTTTTCGCGCAGCAAATCACCGATTTTATAGGCTTCGACCGCGTGATGGAAGGCGGTGACCTCGTAGCCCATCTCCTTGGCCATATCCATGACCAGGGCCATTTCATCGGCGCGGTAGCAGTGGTTGTGGACGAGGATTTCGCCGTCGAGCACGCCTTTCAGCGTTTCCTTGCCGAGATCGCGCTTGTCGCCGTCATAGGCCTGCGCATCGAGCCACATCTGGCGATTGACTGCGAAATTGCCCATGCGGGTCGAAGGCATCCGGCCCTTGCCGCCATAGACGCGCTTGGGGTTTTCGCCGCAGGCCATCTTCATGCCGTAGGGCGCGCCGGGGAATTTCATCCCCTGCACCGTACGCGCGGCGACGTTCTTGAGCGTCACCGAACGCCCGCCCGTGAGGTTGGCCGAGCCGGGCAGGATCTGCAGCGCGGTCACGCCGCCATTCGCCAATGCGCGGGTGAAGCCGGGGTCCTGAGGCCAGACCGAATGTTCGGCCCAGACCTCGGGCGTCATCGGGTCGGTCATCTCGTTGCCGTCTGCATGAGCATCCACACTCGGGGTAGGGTAATCGCCGAGGTGCGAATGGATGTCGATAATGCCGGGAGTGACGAACTTGCCGCTGGCGTCGATCCGGTCATAACCCTCGGTCGAGAGCGCCGCATCGCCCACCGCGACCACTTCGCCGTCGCGGAACAGCACCGTGCCGTTGTCGATCCGCCCGCCCTTGCCGTCGTAGACGGTTGCGCCGACCAGCGCGGTTGGGCGGCCGGGATAGCGGCGGTAGGTCGAGGCGAAGGGTTCTCGGCCATCCGCGCCGACCGGCGCGGTCCAGTCCCGCGTTGAAGCCGAGGCGACACCATCGCCCCCGTCAGCGGTGGAACATCCAGCCACTGCGAAGGCAGCGACACAGGCGAGCACAACGTGTTTTCTCATGGAACCCCCAATGCAGTCGGGCCGGAGCATCGCTGCCCCGGCCCGCCCGGTCAATCCAATTTGGTCGAAGGAGATCGCCGTTCGGACGATTCTCCCGATCGCGATCAGGCGCGGATGGTCGGGTGCATGCCGCCTTCCTGCGCTTCCAGGCCCGCTTCGGACTGGCCCTCGAGGTCGTGGTCGAGATTGTCGTCCCTGATCGTGTCGAGATGCATGAGCTTCTTGATCAGCGGGCTGATGACCATCACGCCCACGCCGATCGCAACGGCATACCAGCCGACGGTCGAGTAGACGTCGAGCACGACCTGCTTGCCCGCTTCCTCGCCGACGCCTTCCGCGCCGGTAGCGGCGGCGATCAGGCCGGCGGCGAAGTTACCCGTGGCCGAAGCGAAGAACCAGGTGCCCATGATGAGCGAGGCCATATGCGCCGGGCTCAGGCGGTTCATCGCCGACAGGCCGACGGGCGAGAGGCACAGCTCGCCAGTGGTGTGCAGCAGGTAGATGAGGAAGATGAAGATCACCGGAGTCGGCACGCTGATGCCGACGCTTTCCGAGCCCCACACGAGCACGAGGAAGCCGAGGCCCACCTGGATTACGGCGAGGCCGAACTTCATCGGCGTGCTAGGTTCCGCACCCTTGCGGGCAAGGCCCTGCCACAGCATCGCGAACAGCGGGGCGAGCAGCACGATGTAGATCGCGTTGATCGACTGGAACATCGAAGCGTTGACGCCCTGCGTGTCGACATGGCGATCGGTGAACAGGTTGAGGCTGGAGCCCGCCTGTTCGAACAGCGCCCAGAAGACGATCGAGGTCAGGATCAGGAACATCGCCGCGAAAATCCGGTCACGCTCCTGGCTCGGCAGCTTGGTCACCGCGGTGAACAGGACGTAGAGCACGAGACCGCCGCCGAAGGCGCCGAGCACGTAGCCGACCAGTTCCTGATACTGGATCGCGGCCCAGCACAGCAGCACCATGGCGAGGCCCGCACCGTAAATGCCCCATTCCTTGGCGCCCCTGATCTTGGCGGGATCCTTTGGCTCGCCCTTGCCGAGCAGCAGCGGCTTGCCGAGCACGAAGAAGACGAGGCCGAGCAGCATGCCGAAGCCGGCGAGGCCGAAGCCGTATTCCCAACCATAGGTCTGGCCGAGATAACCGCAGATGATCGATGCGGTCGCCGCACCGACGTTAATGCCCATGTAGAAAATGGTGTAGGCCGGGTCGCGGCGCACATCGGTGCGCGAATAGAGCTGGCCGACGATCACCGAAATATTGGCCTTCAGGAAACCCGAGCCCACGATGATCAGCGCCAGCGCGAGCCAGAACACGTTAATCATCGGGTCGGCCTGTCCGCCCGATCCCTCGAATGCCATGAAGAAGTGGCCGAAGGTCAGCAGGATCGCGCCGAACAGCACCGCTTTGCGTTGCCCGATATACTGGTCGGCGAGATAGCCGCCCACGACCGGGGTGATGTAAACGAGAGCGGTATAGGCACCGTAGATGATCGAGGCTTCGCTGTCCGAGAACAGCCAGTGCTGCACGAGATAGAAGATCAGCAGCGCGCGCATGCCGTAATAGGAAAAGCGCTCCCACATTTCGGCCATGAACAGGAGGAACAGGCCCTTGGGGTGCCCGATCACCTCTTCCTGCGGGCGCGTGATGAGCACCACGCCGCCGATGAGAAATGCTGCCAGTGCGACCACTGCAACCCTGAATGTCCACATTTCGAACGCAGAGTCGAATGTGAAGAACATGCCTTCGACCATATTGTACCGGTTTCCCTTGATTCCTGTGCGGAGCCACGCTGCTCGCGCCGGCCCTCCCCGAAGAAGCGCGCACACTAGCGGGTTCGCGCCTCATGTGAAGCATTAGTTACACACGTGACCGGCTTGCGCGCATCTGAACGAGGCTCTTCGGGAGCCTTGCGCGCCGCGCTGTATTATGGCACTGATGCAGTCTGTCTCGGGGAAATTGTCATGAGCAACCAGTCCAAGCCGGTTTATCTCAAGCTGCGCGACATGATCGCGGCCGCGATCATCGACGGGCGCTATCCCGAAGGCGAGATGCTCCCTTCGGTGCGCGCATTGGCTGCCGAACAGGGCGCAAACCCGTTGACCGTGGCCAAAGCCTACCAGCAGTTCCAGAACGACGGTCTGGTCGAGGTGCAGCGCGGGGTCGGAATGTATGTCGTCAGCGGCGCAGCCGATCGCCTGCGCCGTTCCGAACGCGAGGCGTTCCTGCGCGAGGAATGGCCTGAAATCCGCGCGCGGATGGACCGCCTGGGGGTCTCTGCGCACGAATTGCTCGCCGACGCATAGCGCGATGGCGTAAATTTACAATTGTGAGCTTGCGGGCGGTTGCGGCTTCTGCCACAGTCATCGCGTTGGAATCGGACGCAAAAGCGTAATTCCGGCAGGGGCGCATCGTGGAAACGACTTAATGCGGCCGCACCGGCCGGGAGACGCCAAATGATCCGATCCGAACTTCTTGCTGCCCTCGCACAGGACAATCCCGAGCTGCGGGCCGAGGAAGTCGAGCAGGTGGTGGACATTTTCTTCGAGGAAATAGCCCAGCGTTTGACCGAGGGCGGGCGCGTAGAATTGCGCGGTTTCGGTGCCTTTTCCACCCGCGAGCGCGAGGCGCGAAAGGGGCGCAATCCGCGCACCGGCGAAACCGTCGACGTGCCGGCCAAGCGCGTGCCCTATTTCAAGCCGGGCAAGGATATCCGCAAGCGCCTCAACGAGGGTTGAGCTTATCCATACCAACGCCAGATCGGCGATTGCCCACCCGCCGGGCAGCGACTAGGGCTGCGCGGTGCAGGCGGGTGTGGCGGAATGGTAGACGCCGGGGACTTAAAATCCCCTGATCTTGCGATCGTGTGGGTTCGAGTCCCACCACCCGCACCAGCCGCGCCGCGGCGGTGTCGCGCAAAAACCCGATCCTGCTTACCTAGGCATTAACCCCTAGCTGCCTATTAGCGTAAACCAAACAGAGTATGGTGCACGGTCAGTGTGCCAGTCATTGTAAGGCTGCGCTTGTTTGGGACACGAAGGGGCTATGGATTACAGCACCGGAGTAGACAGGAATGACAACGACGCCGGTGGCGATGTCGAGCAGCGCGGCGCCCCGCGCTTCACCTCGCTCATTCGTTCGGCGAAGCTGGTCTGCGGCCAGGGCGAATTCGTCTGTGTCATTCGCGACGTCTCGGCAACCGGTGTATCCGTGCGCACGTTCCATCCGCTGCCGACCGACACCGCGGTCGCTCTGGAATTGCAGAACGGGGAGACCTACGAACTCGAGCTGGTGCGCGGCGAGGGCTGCGAGGCCAGCTATCGCTTTGCCCGCCCGGTCGAGGTCGAACGCCTGATCCACGAGAACTGGAAGTTCCCCAAACGCGCATTGCGGCTCAACATCATGCTTCCGCTGACGGTATCGACCTTGTCCGGCAAGGCCAGGGCCTTCACGCTCAATATATCCCAGCAGGGCGCGCGGATCGAATGCGACGATGTCTTCGCGATCGACCAGCGCGTGACGATCAGCTGCGAGCATCTGCCCGACATTCGTTGCAAGGTCCGTTGGCGCAAGGACGCCAATTACGGCCTGGTATTCGAAGACACTTTCGCCCTGCGCGAATTCGCCATGATGGCCGCGAAGGTGCAATGCCCCTTCCTTCTTCAGGGCCAGATGTGATCCGGCCAGGCCAATCGGTCGCGCCCTTAACCTAGTCCTAACCATTATCCTTCACTCCCGGCGAGGTATCAACCGGGGGAACCTCATGGCCTGCGCATCTCAGGAACTTGCAGTCGACGTTGCTGTCATCGGCGCGGGGCCCGCGGGGCTGACCGCGGCATATCTGCTGACGAAGCAGGGCAAGTCGGTCGCCATCATCGAAAAGGATGCGAGCTATGTCGGGGGAATCAGCCGCACGGTCGCGCACGAAGGCTATCGCTTCGATATCGGCGGGCACCGCTTTTTCTCGAAGAGCCAGCAGGTCGTCGATTTGTGGAACGAGATCCTCGGAGAGGACGATTTCATCCAGCGGCCGCGGATGAGCCGCATCTATTACGAAGGCAAGTTCTACAGCTATCCGCTGCGCGCCTTCGAAGCGCTCGCCAATCTGGGCCTGCTTCGCTCGATCGCCTGCATGCTCAGCTATCTGCGCTACAGGCTGTTTCCCAAGAAGGACGTGGAGAGCTTCGAGGACTGGACCACCAATCAGTTCGGTCACAAGCTCTATTCGATCTTCTTCAAGACCTATACCGAGAAGGTCTGGGGCATGCCCTGCGACGAGATGAGCGCCGACTGGGCGGCGCAGCGCATCAAGGGGCTGAGCCTGTGGAGCGCGGTGATCGACGGGCTCAAGCGCAGCCTCGGCCTCAACAAGACCCCCAATGACGGCATGGCGACCAAGACTCTGCTCGAAACCTTCCGTTATCCGAGGCTCGGACCGGGCATGATGTGGGAAGCCGCGCGAGACAAGGTGCTTGCGAGCGGCCACGGCCACCTCTTCATGGGGCACGGCCTGAAACAGCTTACCGCCGATGCGAGGGGGGGATGGCGCATGAGCGCGAGCGGTCCCGACGGCGATATCGTGGTCAGCGCCCGCCATGCGATCAGTTCCGCGCCCATGCGCGAGCTTGCCAAGCGGCTGCACCCGCTGCCGGAATCGGCGTTTCAGGCCAGCGAGCTCGGCTATCGCGACTTTCTTACCGTCGCCCTGATGGTGGAGGGCGAGGACCTGTTCCCCGACAACTGGATCTACATTCACGACAGCAAGGTGAAGGTCGGCCGTGTGCAGAACTTCCGCAGCTGGTCGCCCGAGATGGTCCCGGATGCGGACATGGCCTGCGTGGGCCTCGAGTATTTCTGCTTCGAGGGTGACGGCTTGTGGTCGATGGATGACGAGGATCTCGTCGCGCTGGCCACCGACGAGATGGAGGTGCTCGGCCTCGTCGACCGCAAGAAGATCAGATCGGGTGCCGTGGTCCGGCAGGAGAAGGCCTATCCGGTCTATGACGCGTCCTATGCCGCCAATGTCGATGCCCTGCGCCGTGAGTTGGAAAGCAAGCATCCGACGCTGCATCTGGTCGGGCGCAACGGCATGCACCGCTACAACAACCAGGACCACGCGATGATGACCGCGATGCTGACGGTCGAGAACATCCTTGCGGGCGAGCGCGTCTACGATACCTGGTGCGTCAACGAAGACGCCGAATATCACGAGGCTGGCGAAGAGGGCACGGATAAGGCGCTGCCCAGCCGCGAAGTCAGCGCCGACCAGGCCGCCGCTCTCGCATCGCTGCGCGAGGTGCCCGAACGGGTCGAGCCCGGACGCCGGGCGGCATAGGCGGCGCCGGGCCATGCGGATTATCCTCGCCCCCTTTCTGGATAGGCGCTTTCCGCGCTACCTGCTTGCGAGCGTCGGGGCTCTCGCCGTCGACATTGCCATATTCATGGCCCTTCTCGCCGCAGGAGTGGGTGCCGTACCCGCCGCGGCGACCGGCTATGCGCTCGGCATTCTCACGCATTGGTTCCTGTCCAGCCGCGCGGTCTTCATCGACAGCGTCGCCGCGAACGGGCGCCGCCGCAGCTGGCAGAAGGCGCTATTCGTCACATCGGCATTGCTGGGGCTCGCGATCACGACGTCGATCGTCGCGGTTGGCGAGGCGATCGGGATCGATCCGCGTCTTGCCAAGCTGGTTGCGGTCGGCGCCAGCTTTGTCGCAACGTGGCTGATGCGCAGGCACATCGTCTTTCGCGCCGCAACCGTTCCTGGCTGAAATGGCCGGCCGCCCCGTCGACCGGCGTGCGCTGGCGCTGCGTATCGCGCTTGCTTGGCTGCTGGTCGCGGGAATTTCGCTCATCGCCTCGTTCGATCAGCTGTCTTCCCAGTCCATCCGCGGCGACGATGCGCTGCGGCTGGTACAAGTGCGCGACCTGATTGCCGGCCAGGGCTGGTTCGATCTGCGCCAATACCGCATTTCGCCCCCGGAAGGGGTGCCGATGCACTGGTCGCGGCTGGTCGACCTTCCGATCCTCGCCGTGATCGCGTTGCTCGCTCCTGTCCTCGGGCAGGCGGGCGCGGAACTCGCCGCGCAAATCATAGTGCCGCTGGGCGTGCTCGCGCTGACCATGGCCGCCGTCGGCTGGAGCGCGGCGCGGCTGTTCGACCTGCGCACCGCCGGTTTCGCCGCGATCGCGGTCGGCCTCCTGCCGGCAGTCCTGAGCCAGATGCAGCCGGGGGTGCTCGATCATCACGGCTGGCAGGTCGCGATGGCCGCGCTGGCTGCAGCCGGCTTTGTCGCAGGGGCTGGTTGGAGAGGGCCGGTGCTGGCGGGTGCAGCCATGGCAGTGGGTACATCGATCTCGCTCGAAGTCATGACCATGGCGGCGGCCTTTGGCCTGGTGTTCGCCATGCGCTGGCTGGCCGATCGCCGATCTCGCGCGCAGCTGGCGCTCTACCTGGCGAGCTTCGCCAGCGGCTTGGCGCTGATCTTCCTGATCGCGCTGGGGCCAGCCAACTTTCTCCAGTATTGCGATGCGATAGGCCCGGCGCATTTGCTGCTCTTCGGCGTCATCGCCGCAGCCGTGCCGCTTGTCGTCCGGCTCGACCCCGCGCGCCCACTCTTCATAATGGCCCCGCTCGCGCTGGCCGGGGCGCTGGGTGTGGCAAGCTTCGCGGTGGCAGCACCGCAATGTCTCGCCAGCCCCTTTGGCACGCTCGCACCCGATGTGCGCACCTATTGGTACGCTCTCGTCATGGAGGGGCGACCGATCTGGGAGCAGAATTTCGCCCTGGCCGCGCCGGTTCTCGTGCAGCTGATCGTCGGGCTGGGCGCGGCCCTTTACCTCGCCCGCTCGCGGGGCGGGATCTGGCCGCTCTATGGGCTTCTCATCGTTCTGGCTCTCGGCTTCGGCATGCTGACCTGGCGCTCACTCGCCTTTGCCGGAGCGCTCGCCGCGCTTCCGCTTGGCTGGCTGATCGCTTCCGCTTTGGCGCGTGTCGAGCGTGAGAAAGCGGTTTGGGCGAAAAGCGCCATTCTCGGTGCGCTGGTGCTTGCCCTGATGCCTTCGCTGGTGTTCGACAGGCTGATACTCGCGGATCGGACCGGTCCGGGAGCCGGCGCTGCGCTTCCGGCTGGAGCGGACAATTGTTATGCACCCGAAAACTTTACGAAGATTTCGGAGCTGGCGCGTGGGACGATCGCGATGCCCTTCGACATGGGGCCGGCGATGCTGGCGCACACGCCGCATAGCGTCCTCGCCACCGGACATCACCGTGCGGAGCAGGCGATGGCCGATACGCTGGCGATATTTCGCTCCGATCCGGCCACGGCCTACGCGATCGTCGCGCGGCGCGAGGTGGATTACATCGCCCTGTGCAAAGGCATGTCCGACACGCAGGTCTATGCGCGCAGTGCCCCCGAGGGACTTGCGGCGAACCTGCTGAGGGATCGCGCCCCTGCATGGCTGATCCCCGTGCCGGGGCTCGATGAGGGCAATCTGCGAGTCTGGCGCGTCCGTTAGGCCGGACGGAAGTCCATCGCCGCGCCGTTGATGCAATGGCGCTTGCCGGTCGGTTTCGGGCCGTCGTTGAAGATGTGTCCGAGGTGTCCGCCGCAATCGGCGCAATGAACCTCGGTGCGCGGATAGCCGATCTTGAAATCGGTGCTGGTGCCCACCGCGCCCTTGTCGACCGGCTGCCAGAAGCTTGGCCAACCGGTTCCCGAATCATATTTGCTCCGCGAACTGTAGAGCGCATTGCCGCAGCCCGCGCAGACGAAGGTGCCGGCGCGGTTTTCGTCGTTTAGCGGCGAGGAATAGGGCCGCTCGGTGCCCGCTTCGCGCAGGATATGGAATTCCTGCTCGCTCAGTCGCTGGCGCCACTCGGCCTCGGACAGGCGGATCGGGAAATCCTTCGCCTCCGCCGCGCGCGAGCCGCAGGCCGTGAGCGCGACGAAGCTGGCGGAGGCACCGATCCAGCCGAGCAGGCGGCGGCGGTCGAGCGAAACATCGGTCATCAAGCGTGGGCCCATGGCGTGGAGCGATAATACCCCACGCCTGAACCTACGCTTGAAGGGACCGATTGGTTACGCGGCAAGGGTCAGAATTCGGTGACCTCGACCTCGAGCTTGCGGAAGCCGTGCACGAAATTCGCCCGCACCCGCTCGACTTCGCCCACGACGCGCACGCGCATGCGGCGCTTGTGCATTTCTTCGAGCAGCACGCGCAATTGCAGTTCGGCCAGCCGCGCACCGACGCAGCGGTGGATGCCGTAACCGAAGGCGATATGACGCCGGGCGTTCTCGCGCGTGATGTCGAGCTTGTCGGGGTTCTCGAACACTTCCTCGTCGCGATTGGCGGAGAGGTACCAGAGCACGACCTTGTCGCCCTTCTTGATCGTCTGGCCGAAAACCTCGGTATCCTCCACGCATGTGCGGCGCATATGCGCCAGTGGGGTTTGCATGCGCAGGATTTCCTGCACGGCGTTCGGAATCAGGTCGGGCTGCTGTTCGAACAGCTCGCGCTGATCGGGATTCTTGTCGAGCTGGTAGATGATCCCGCTCATCGAATTGCGGGTTGTGTCGTTGCCGCCCACGATCAGCAGGATCAGATTGCCCATGAATTCCTGCGGGCTCATCTGGTTCATCGCGTCCGAGTGGATCATCATCGAGATGAGATCGTCACCCGGCTCCTTGTCCTGCGTACGCTCGGCCCACAACGACTGGAAGTATGCCGCCATCTCGTGGAGGAAGCCCCAGCGCATCTCGTCGAGATCGCGGACGGTGGCGAGTTCGGTGTCGCCCGACCAGTCGGACCAGAAGGTCAGCAGGCGGCGGTCCTCCCAGGGAAAGCCGAACAGGATCGCGAGCATGCCGGTGGTGAGCTCGATCGAGACCTTGTCGACCCAGTCGAACTTCTCGCCGCGCGGCAGCGAATCGAGCAGTTCGCCGGTGCGCTGGCGAATCTCGCCTTCCATCTCGGCCATGCCGCTGGGCGTGAACTTGGGCGCGACGGTGCGCCGCTGCCCGGTGTGCTCCGGGCGGTCCATCGCGATGAACATCGGCAGTTCGCGCCGTTCCTCGATCCCCGCTTCGGCCAGCTCCTCTTCGGTCAGGCGGTTCAGGATGGTGATCCCGCCGTGTTCCCAGCTGGAGGAGAAAGTGTCGGGCAGCGCCTCGATATGCTGGATCGCCTTGTGGCCCACCACGGCCCAATAGGGGCCGTAGGGGCTATCGGGAATATAATGCAGCGGCCCTGCTTCGCGCATTTCGCGAAAGATCGGATGCCAGGTATTCTCGGCGTAGATGTCGCTGCGGCTGACGTCCCATTTGTGCGGATGGTCGAGCTTGTGCTCGGGATGCTCTTCGAAATGCTTCTTCAGCGCCTCGTAGGCGGTCGGCGAAGTGCGGCATTTGGGGCGTTCGATTGCAGCAGTGGCCATGTCTCTCTCCTCGCGGGAGCGAATCCGTCCGGTCGCTCTCTCCATATGCCGCCATCCTGCCCTAACTGACAGGCGTGTCAATAGTGCGTTTCAAATCGCTACCCAAATTGGTACGCGTCGCCCGATAGCGATGGAATCTACGCGACGATTCAGACCGGCTTCGTTTCACCGACATGTCCTTTCACTGCGCGCCCAGCCTTGCCCGATTTCATGACGCGGCGGCGGAAGATCGTTGCACCGACGCGCACGAATGCAAACACGCATAGCGCCTGCCATGCCAGCGCCAGAGCATGTGGCCACAGCGCCTCCGATTGGGCCGCACGCGCAAGCATGGCGAAGGGCGAGGATAGCGGAAACACGGCCGAGAACAGTTCGATGGGCGATCCCGGCCGGGTGATCGAGGATGCCGCGAGGAAGAACACCAACAATTGCGCCATGGTCACCGGCATCGACAGCGTCTGCACCTCGCGGACGGTCGCCGCCATGCCGCCGATGGTCAGGAAGAGCGAACCGAGCAAGAGGTAACCCATGGCGAAATAGGCGATCCCGAATGCGACGAAGAGCGGCCAGCCGAGCGCCGGCTCGGGCAGCTGCGGCAGCGCGTTTCCGGCAAGCAGTCCTATCGCGCCCCCCGCCACGGCCCAGACCGCGATGCCGACGAAGCTGACGCCCAGCATGGCGACGAGCTTACCGAGAAACACCGCATCCATCGGGATCGCCGCGGCAAGCACCTCGATCACCTTGTTGGCCTTCTCCTCGACCAGGTTCGACAGCACCATGCCAGCGAGAAGCATCATCAGCAGGAACAGGATGAGCTGGCCGGCCTGCGCGGTACGGATGCGGTCGCTCCGCTCGGCAGCCCTGCTGGTGGCGACGGGACGCCCCGCGACGGCGGGATAGGCTTGCACCTCGCTCGAACCCGCATGTGCGGCGATCATGGCGATCGGCCCGCTCCATATGGCGATCGCTTCCTGCGGCGCCGTAATTTCGGGTGCATCGAGCGTTCCGGTAACGACCGCAGCGTAATTCCTGCCCGTTTCGCGCAGGATCTTATCGGGCGGGGCGGAGGACCGTGAGATTGCGAGTTCCGGCAAGGCGCGACCGACCTGCGGGGCGAGCCGGGCGCGCGCCTCGATCATCGCCTCGGCATCCGCTTCGGACATGACCACCGCGACCAGACGAGTGGTCGCATCGCGCTGGACCTGTCCGCCGATTCCGCCCGCGAGCGCGCCGATCAGGATCGGAAACAGCGGTCCGAGCAGGAAGAAGAGGAAGGCGCGGCTGAACAGGATTGCGTGAAAATCACGCCGTGCGACGACCCGGGCGGCTTCGAAGCGCGTCAGGCGGGTAGTGTCGCTCATCGACCTACCCCTCCGGCGGTATCCTCGTCGAGCGCGCGGGCCGCCGCTGCGCCCGCGATCTCGACGAATGCGTCATGCAGACCGGCGCGCTCGATCGACAGCGACAGAATTCCCGCCTCGCCCTCGATCAGTCGCTTGAGCAGCGCCTCGATCCCGGTCTCGGGGACAGGGAAGCACCAGAAATGGCTGTCGTCTCCCTTGCGGTCATGGCGTGCGTCATTGGGGAGCGCCGCGCGCCAGGCACCTTCGCTGGAGCGCGTTTCCAGCCTCACCTGCGCGGGGATGCGGTCGCGCGCGGCATCGACCGATCCGGCATAGGGTACCTTGCCCCCGGCAATGATGGCGACCTCGTCGCACAGCCGCTCGGCATGATGGATGACGTGGGTGGAGAAGATCACCGTCGTGCCCGTCTTTGCGAGTTCGCGGATCATGACCTCCAGCTTGCCCTGGTTGATCGCGTCCAGCCCGCTGAAAGGTTCGTCGAACACCACCAGCTTCGGACGGTGGACGAGCGTTCCAAGCAATTGCACGGTCTGCGCCATGCCCTTGGAAAGCTGGCGGATCTGGCGGTCGATCGCATGGCCCAGGCCATGGGCTTCGAGCAGCTTGCGCCCGCGCGCCTTGCCCTCATCGAGCGGTAGCCCGCGTAGTGCACCCATGAAGGCGATCGCTTCGTCGCATTTCATGGCCGGGTATAGGCCGCGTTCCTCGGGAAGGTAGCCGATCAACTTGGCCACCTCGTGCGGACGGTCGTTGCCTAACACGCGGCGAACGCCTTCGTCGGGATCGATAATGCCCAACAGCATGCGCAAGGTCGTGGTCTTGCCAGCGCCATTGGGGCCGAGGATGCCGTAGATCGCGCCTTCGGGCACGGCGATATCGACGCCGTCCACCGCCAGCGTGCCGTCGAAGCGCTTGACCAGCCCGTTTGCCTCGATAGCGAGCGGACCATGGCCGCAAGCGTGGGGTCGCGTCATGGTGCCGGTCTCGGTAAGCATGGGCGCATGTCTAACG
This sequence comes from Erythrobacter sp. AP23, assembly GCF_001542855.1. Classification (GTDB taxonomy): domain Bacteria; phylum Pseudomonadota; class Alphaproteobacteria; order Sphingomonadales; family Sphingomonadaceae; genus Qipengyuania. Next base: position 237,846 of record NZ_LNBY01000015.1, read on the forward strand.
GCTGGCAGTGAACGGGAGCACACGCAAGCGTGGTTAATTCTGGGTTGCAGACGGACTTGCGCGAGGAGGCGGCGCGGCTCGGTTTCGCCACCTGCGGCTTCGCGCCTGCCACTCCCGACCCTCATCGCGTCGCGCGGCTGGAGGAATTTCTCGGGGCGGGTCGCCATGGTTCGATGCAATGGATGGAGGACCGCAAGGTGCAGCGCGCTTCGCCGCAGGGGCTGTGGCCCGAGGCGATGAGCGTCATCGCACTCGGCATGAGCTACGCGCCCGATGTCGATCCGCTGGCGCTGGACGAGGCTCCGGAAAAGGCGCGCATTTCGGTCTATGCCCATGGGCGCGACTATCACGACGTGGTGAAGAAAGCGCTCAAGGCGCTGGCGCGTTGGCTGATTGCGCGCGAGCCCGACAGCGAGCTCAAGGTCTTCGTCGATACTGCGCCGGTGATGGAGAAGCCGCTGGGCGAGGCGGCGGGGATCGGCTGGCAGGGCAAACACACCAATCTCGTCAGCCGCGAGCACGGCTCATGGCTGTTCCTCGGCGCCATTTATTCCACCCTCGATTTCGCTCCCGATGAACCGCATGCCGATCGCTGTGGAAACTGCCGCGCGTGCCAGGACGCCTGCCCCACCGATGCTTTCCCGCGGCCTTACCAGCTCGATGCGCGGCGCTGCATTTCCTACCTCACGATCGAGCACAAGGGGCCGATTCCGGAAGAGTTCCGGACAGCTTTGGGCAATCGCATCTACGGTTGCGACGATTGCCTGGCGGTCTGCCCGTGGAACAAGTTCGCCGATACCGCGCACCGGCATCTCAAGCTCGCCCCGCGCGAGGAACTCATCGCTCCCGACCTCGCCGCATTCCTGCAGTTCGACGACGCGGGGTTCCGCCAGTTCTTTTCCGGGTCGCCGATCAAGCGGATCGGGCGCGATCGCTTTGTGCGAAACTGCCTCTATGCCGCGGGCAACAGCGGTTCGGCCACGCTAAAACCCAAGGTCGCGGTGCTGTGCGAGGACACCGATCCGACCGTTGCCGAGGCCGCGCGATGGGCGCTGATGCGGCTCAGCGCATGTCCTTGAGCTGGACCTCTGCATCGGCAAGCAGGCCGGGATCGATCTCGGCGCGGTCCATCACCAGCTTGCGACCCTGGACATAGTCCTTGGTGTTGTTGACGCAGTCGAGCGCGATCACGCAGCCTTCCTTCAGATAGACCACGCTGAATTTCTTCGCCGCCGGATCGCCGCGCAGCACGGTCGCATCGTATCCGATCGCAATGCCCACGGTTTGCAGCCGCAGATCGTACTGGTTCGACCAGAACCATGGCACCGCGTCGTAATCCTGCTTGTCGCCCATGATCGCCTTGGCCGCACAGGTCGCCATGTCGTTGGCATTCTGGACCGATTCCAGCCGGATGACCGCATTGTCGGCGTAAGGATTGGCGTGGCTGGCACAGTCGCCGATGGCGTAGATATCGTCCAGCGTGGTTCGCCCGTAGGCATCGACATCGACCCCGTTCGATCCCGCCGCGCCCGCGGCGATGAGCGGGCCAACCGCGGGCACGATGCCGATGCCGGCGATAATGACGTCGCAGGCAATCTTCTCGCCGCTGTCGGTCAACACGCCGGTGACGCGGCCGTCCTTGCCCTCGATCGTCTCGACGCCGGTCGACAGGCGCAGGTCGACGCCCTGCTCGCGGTGGTAGGCGGCATAGAATTCGGACAGTTCCGGGCCCGCCACGCGCGCGAGCACGCGGTCGAGCATCTCCACCACCGTGACCGCGCAGCCCAGCTTGCGCAGCACGGCGGCGGCTTCGAGGCCGATATAACCGGCGCCGACGATCACCGCGCGCCGGGCACCCGCGGCCAATTCCTCCCTGAGCGTATCGACATCGCGGCGCGAGCGGATGTAGTGGATCCCGGCAAGATCGCAGCCCGGGCACGATAGGCGCCGCGCGTCGCCGCCCCCTGCCCAGATCAGCTTGCGATAGGTGATCCGCGTGTCGTCCGACAGGCCCAGCTCGTGCGCGATCGGGTCGACCTCGTTGACATTGCGGCCCAGCCGCAGCTCGATGTTCTTGTCGGCCCAGAACTGCTCGGGCCGGATCTGGATTCGCTCGAAGGGCTTGTCGCCCGCGAGATATTCCTTCGACAGTGGTGGGCGTTCATAGGGCGGATTGCGGTCTCGGCTGACCATGAGGATCGATCCCTCGTGGCCGTTCTGCCTCAGGGCAATGGCGGCCTGGGCACCGCCGTGCCCCGAACCCACGATGACGACGTCGTAATGTTCCATCGCCGCGCTGGCTGGCGCGAAAACGTCGGCCGGTCAAGCACAGTGCTAACGCGCGAGCAGGTTGCGCGCCATGCTGGCGACCTGTGCCAGCATGGCCGGAGCGACCTCGCTCTGCGCCTGCGCGCGGCCGACCATGGCGCGGAATCGGCGGATTGCGGCGGCGTGTTCATCCGCCCATCCAGCAACGGCGCCGATCGGGTCTTTCTTGGCGCCCTTCCGACGTGAAAGCCGACGCAAGAATTCCAATCGCATCTGCTGGAAATCGCGCGAGAGCCCGGCGACCAGCAGACGCTCCCACACGTCCGACGGGTTCATCATCGCCGATGTGCTCTGCGCCCAGTCCAGCCCGATGCGCTCGCCCAAATCGGTGAAGGCGGCGGTCAGGGCGCGCACCTCGATCTCGGCGGCGCGCGAGAGCGCGGCCAGCCCCACCGCACCGTCGATCTGGTAGAGATGCGTGACGCGCGCGGCGAGTTTCTCGGGCGCGCCCATATCTACGAATTCCGCCTTGAGCCTGTCCGATTGCCGGATCGACGCCGCGGTCAGCAGCTCCTCCGATCCGGTCATCAGCCGTGCCACGCGATCCTTCAGGCTGGCTATGATCTTGCTCGGAGGTTCGCTGCTTATCCCGGTTCGGATGAGGTCCGCCATCTGGCTGCGCAGTGCGCCTGCCGTGTGGCGGAACAGGTAGATGCGCACATCCTCCGGCATCGCGGCCGTCTCCAGTTCCTCCCACAAATCGCCCGCGCCGAACAGCTGGTCCGCCGCGACGAAAGCGGCGGTGACATCGGCCAGACCCACGCCTTCTTCTTCCGCGAGTTCGAAGGGATGGACGAAGCCCATGCGATTGACGAAGCGGTTGGCCAGCGCGGTGGCGACGATTTCGCGGCGCAGCTGGTGCGTTTCGATCTGCTGCTTGAACTTTTTGCGCATGGCCGAGGGGAAGTAATCGACCAGCAGGCCGGCGACGCTGGGATCGTCGGGCAGGCTGCTCTGCTCGATGGCATCCTGCAGAACCAGCTTGGTCGATGACAGCAGCACGGCCAGTTCGGGACGGGTTAGGCCCTGTCCGTCGGAGGCGCGACGCCCGAGGTTTTCGCTCGAGGCCAGGCCCTCCGTCTGGCGGTCGAGCGCACCGCGATCTTCGAGCGCCTCGATCAGCCGCAGTTGGGGCGGCACCGCTACGGCGCCGCCCTGTTCGGCGATGGACAGCGCGAGCGCCTGTAGGCGATTGTCCTCCAGCACGATCTGCGCGACCTCGTCGGTCATCGATTCGAGCAGCGCGACGCGCTTGCGTTCGCTGAGCTTGCCCGAACGCTTTGCGGCTGCCAGCGCGATTTTGATATTCACCTCGTTGTCCGAGCAGTCGACGCCGGCCGAATTGTCGATGAAGTCGGTGTTGCAGCGGCCGCCGTGGAGCGAGAATTCGATGCGGCCGGCCTGGGTAATGCCGAGATTGGCACCTTCGCCGATGACCTTGGCCTGCACTGCGCACGCATCGACGCGCAGCGCATCGTTGGCGGGATCGCCCACCTGGACGTTGTTCTCCTGGGCGGCCTTGATGTAGGTGCCGATCCCGCCGAACCAGATCAAGTCGACCGGCGCCCGCAGGATCGCCGAAATCAGTGCCTCGGGTTCGATCTCGCTTTGCTCGATGCCGAGCTTGGCCTGCACCGCCTTGGACAGCTTGATGCTCTTGGCATCGCGCGGGAATACGCCGCCGCCCTTCGAGATGAGCTTCTCGTCATAATCTTGCCAACTCGACCGCTGCAGGCCGAACAGGCGCTTGCGCTCCTTCCAGCTGGCCGCCGGATCGGGGTCGGGGTCGAGGAAGATATGCCGGTGGTCGAAGGCGGCGACGAGCTTGATCGCTTTCGACAAAAGCATGCCATTGCCGAAGACGTCGCCCGACATGTCGCCGCATCCCACGACCTCGATGCTGTCGCTCTGCACGTCCACGCCCAATTCGAGGAAGTGGCGCTGCACGCTGACCCAGGCCCCCTTGGCGGTGATGCCCATGGCCTTGTGGTCGTAGCCTTTCGAACCGCCGGACGCGAAGGCATCGTCCAGCCAGAAGTCCCTCGACTGCGCGATCGCATTGGCAATGTCGGAGAAGGTCGCGGTGCCCTTGTCGGCGGCAACGACGAAATAGGGATCCTCGCCATCGGTGATGACGACCTGGTCCGGGTGCACGACCTTGTCGTCCACGATGTTGTCCGTAACCGACAGCAGCGTACGGATGAATGTTTCGTAGCTGCCGCGCCCTTCGGCGGCCCAGCCTTCGCGGTCGATCGCGGGGCTTGGCAATTGTTTGGGATAGAAACCGCCCTTCGCTCCGGTCGGCACGATCACGGCGTTCTTCACCCGCTGCGCCTTCATCAGGCCGAGGATTTCGGTGCGGAAATCGTCCCGCCGGTCGGACCAGCGCAGGCCACCGCGCGCCACGGGGCCGCTGCGCAAATGGATGCCCTCGACCCGGCGCGAATAGACGAAGATTTCGCGATAGGGGATCGGCTTGGGCAGGCCCGGAACCTTGGCCGAATCGATCTTGAAGGCGAGCGCCTCTGCGGCCGCGGGCGCGAACGCATTTGTGCGCAGGATCGCATCGATCAGCGAATTGTAGAGGCGCAGCAAACGGTCGTCGTTGATCGCCTTGACCTTGAAGAGGCCACGCTTGATCGCGCTGCGCGCTTCCTCGATCGCCTTCTCGCGTCCGCTGCCGAACTCGGGATCGTGGCGTGCGGTGAATAGCGCGATCAGCGCGCGGGTCACGTCGGGCGCGGCGGCGAGCGCATCGACGACCGTATAGATCGTGAAGCCCATGCCCGCCTGGCGCAGGTAACGGTAAAAGGCGCGCAGCCAGTTGGCCTCACGCGCGGCCAGCCCGGCCTCGGGCACCAGCCGGTTGAAAGGATCGTTTTCCGCTTCGCCATTGAGCACCGCGGCGACCGCCTCTTCGATCGCGTCCGACCGCTCGATCAGCGCCTTGGGATCGGCGCCCGGCTTGAGGTCGAGCAGGAAATCGTGGACCGTTCCGAGCCGCCCCTCATCGAGCACTGTGGGCATTTCCGAGCGCACGTAGAATCCGAAATCCTCGAGCGCGGGCACGCCTTCGGACAGTGGCAGGCTGCCTTCGGACTGGTAGAGTTTGAGACGCAGGCAGCCGGGCAGTTCGCGCTCGCAGAAATACAGCCGCGCTCCGCGCACCACGTCGTCGTTTTCGGCGCTGGCACCGAGATCATGCAACCTCGCGATGTCGAGCGCGGCTTCGCGCGGGCCATAGCGACCGCGAAAGGCGGTCGGGAAGGAGTCGGCGAAACGCATGGCGAGGCCCGCCGCGCGGGATGGCTCCTCGATCGTCGCGAGTTCGGCCTCGACCGCTTCGCTCCAGCCGCGCAGCAGCGTTTGCATCTGCTGTTCGAGCCTGGCCTCGTCGGGGGCCTTGTCGCCATCGCGAATATCCAGGACGAAGCGGATCGTGGCGAGATTGCCTCCTTCGACCTCGAGGCTCCAGTCGAGCAGCCGCGCGGATGCGGCTTCTTCGAGCAACGCCTGAATCTCGAGCCGGACTTGCGTTGCGACCATGTCGCGCGGCAGCCAGACGAAGGCGAAGAGGTGGCGCGCCAGCGGCGCCTCGACCAGCGCGAGACGTGGGCGCGGGCGGTCGACCAGACTCATCATGGTGGTCGCGACGCGCTCGACGTCGCCTTCGGAGAAGCCGATCAGCAGGTCGTGCGGCAGCGTGGTCAAAGCGTGGACCAGGGCCTTTCCGGCATGACCCGTATCGTCGAAGCCGTGGCGTTCGCGCAGTGTTTCGAGTTCGCGGCGCAGGCGCGGCACGGCGCGCGGTGCGGCGGCCAGCGCGGCGCTGGTCCAGACCCCCGCATGGACCGAAAGAGCGGCCGGCTTGCCCGGTTCCCCGACGGGTATGATGAACAGGTCGAGCGGGACGCGGCGATGAACATTGCTGAGGCGATTGGCCTTGATGATTAACGGGCGGCGACGGTCCCCATCGGCCTCGAACCAGGCAAAGGCGCGTTCATAGGAGGCCTCGGCGAGCAGTTGCGCCGCGCTCTTGCGGCAAATACCGAACTCGTCTTCCTGCCGTCCGTCGCGATAGCGTTTTACATGGCCGAGCTGGGTGAGCATGCCCGAATTGAGCCAGTCGAGCAGTTCGGCACCTTCGCTGTCGGCAGCGGCGATCCGTTTGGCGTCTGCCGCCATCGCGTCCTGCATCTTGGGCCAGTCCGAGACTGCCGCGCGGACATCGGCGAGCGTTTCCTTGAGCGACTCCTGCAGCTGGCGGCGGGTCTTCGCATCGACGCGCGCAGCCTCGATGTAGATCATCGATTCCCAATAGGCGTCGTCGGGATCGCCATCGGGAATCTCGATCAGCTTGCCCGCGTCGTCGCGCTCGACCGGGATGACGGGATGGACCAGGCGGTCGATCGAAAGGCCCAGTGCGGCAATCGTCGCGGCGACCGAGTCGACGAGGAACGGCATGTCGTCGTTGATGATCGCGATCCGCGTCAGGCGGCGCTCGTCGCTGATGCTTTCGATCGCCATGGCCGAGCGGCCCAGCGTGCGCTGCGCGGCCAGCTCACCGACGAAGGCCGCGGCATCGCCCAGACGTTCCTTCTCGAACGGCGTATCTCCGGTCAGCAGCGAAAGCCGCATTCTTTCGGTAATCGCGTTCTGGAGCTTCTTGGGAAGGGCGGCAGTTCTCGAACCCATGCGGGGCCTCTCTCCTGGCGGCGCATGATCGTTTCCGCGCCGCGAAATATCCGAGTCGTGTGCGCCACGACCTGCGCGCTGCGCCTAGGCCCGTTGGACTCGCCCTGCAAGGCAATCCGCAAGAGAAAATGCAATCGTATGCGGAGCCTGCGTCGCTCATCGACGCTACGGCATGCCTAGCCGGCCAGCTCCTCCATCGCGAGCTCCAGCGAGAGGCATCGCGCCTCGGCGTCGAACATGCTCCCGCCGAATATGATCTCGTCCGCCCCGGTGCGCGCGATGAAGGCCTGCACCGCCTCGGCGGCCTGACGGGGCGTGCCGATCGCGCTGGCCTGGCCGATATGGGCGAGCATGGCCTGTGCCTGTGCTGGGAGCTGTTCGCGATATCCGCGCACGGGTGGGGGCAGCTTGCCGGGCGTACCGGTTCGCAGCGCGACGAAGGCCTGGAGTTGCGAGGTAGCGAGATATTCCGCCTCTTCCTCGGTATCGCCGACGAACAGGTTCATCGCCGCCATGACATGCGGTTTCTCGCAGTGTTCGGAAGGCTGGAAATCGCGGCGATAGAGTTCCAGCGCGGAGTCGAGATGGTCGGGCGCGAAATGGCTGGCGAAGGCATAGGGCAGGCCGAGCCTGGCGGCGAGCCGGGCCCCGAACAGGCTCGAACCCAGCATCCAGAATTCGGGCCGCGCGCCGAGGCCGGGCGTGGGATGGATCGCGGTCTCGCCTGCCATCAGCGCGATCAGCTCGGCCACGTCCTGCGGGAACATCTCGGCGGCACGATGGAGATCCTTGCGCAGTGCGCGCTGCAGTTCGGGCCCCGCACCCGGCGCGCGGCCGAGACCGAGGTCGATCCGTCCGGGGAACAGCGCATCGAGCGTGCCGAACTGCTCGGCGATCTGGAACGGCGTATGGTTGGGCAGCATGATCCCGCCCGAGCCGATGCGGATGGTCGAGGTGGCATTGCCGATATGTGCGAGCACGACCGACGTCGCGCCGCCCGCAATGCCCGCCATGGCGTGGTGCTCGGCCACCCAGAAGCGCTTGCAACCCGTCTTCTCCGCGGTTCCGGCCAGCGCTGTCGCCGCGTCGAATGCCTCACCGAGTGTTCCGCCTTCGCGCACCGGCACGAGGTCGAGCACCGAAAAGTCGGTCACGATGCGAGTTGCTCCAGATAGTCGCGCGCGCGCCTCGCCTCCGCGCTTTGCGGTGCGACCAGCAGGACGGATTCGAAACTTCGGCGCGCTTCTTCCTCGCGACCCGCAAGCGCGGCGATCACCCCCGCTTCCAGTCCCACCGCCGGATCCTGCGGTGAAAGCAGCGCGGCCTGCGCGATCTGCTCGCGCGCCTCGCCGAGCCGTTCGAGCCTGCGCGACAGCGTCGCCGAGAGCAGCCAGGCACGCGCATTGCCGGGATCGCCGGCGCGGGCGCCCGCGAGCGCCGAGACCGCCTCGTCGTTCCGCTCGAGGGCCACCAGCGCGCGCGCGCGATCGATGGAAACGCTGGCGGCGAGCGAGGCGTCGGCGGCGCTGGTGGCGAAACTCACCGCCCGGCTGAAGGCGATTTCGGCAATCGCGGGCTTGCCCTGCGCCATGGCCGCATTGCCCGACATTGCCGCCAGCCGCGCCTGATAGGCGGGGGCGCCCGGAGGCACTTCGTCTGTCGCCAAATCGAAGGCGCGCTGTGCCCCTTCGAAGTCTCCCTGCCGGACAAGTGCCAGGCCGAGGCAATGCGCGGACTGGGCGAGTTCCAGCTGGCTGGCGGCGGTCTCGCGCCAATTCTGCGCGAAATCGCTTGCCGCCTCGGCATCCTCGCGCGCCAGGTTGACGCATTCGGCGAGCTTGCTGCCCGCTTCGGAGGCGATGGCAGGGGGCTGCACGGCGCGCGGGCGCTCGGGCCGGTCGCGCAGTTCCTCGGGGATGCCGGGAAAGGCGTTGCGCGAAGGGTCGGGGCCGACCTGCATCAGCAGCAGGGCAAGGGTGGAGGCAATCATGCGGAGCCTTTCGAAAGCGCGTCGATCGTGCGCAGCAGCAGGGCGATATCCTGCTCGCGCGACAGGCGATGGTCGCCGTCCTTTACCAGCGCGACCTGTACGTCGTCCGAACGCAGGCGCTCGGCGAGGCGCAGGCTGATCTCCCACGGCACATCGGCATCGCGCTGGCCGTGGATCAGCCGCACGGGTGCATCGATCGCGATCGGGCCTCCCAGCAGCAACTGTGCCTGACCGTCGGCGAAAAAGCCGGGATGCATGGGCGTCGGATCGGGTCCGTAGGGATTGTCTTCATAAACGGTTTCCCCGCCTGCAAGCGTCGCCTTGTCGGCTGCGGAATAGCCCCATTCGGTGAAATCGGGAGCCGAGGCGATGCCGACCATGCCCGCCAGCCGCTCGCCCAGCGCTAGACCGACCATCAGCATCAGCCAGCCGCCCATCGAAGACCCGATGACGATGACCGGCCCCTCGATGGTCTCATCGATCAGCGCGAGCACCTCATCGCGCCACCGCGAGAGGGTGCCGTCGGCGAAGTCGCCCTCGCTTTCGCCGCAGCCCGAATAATCGAGCAGCAGGCACGCGCGGCCCTGTTCGCGGGCCCAGTCGAAAAGCGCGCTCGCCTTGCCGCCCGCCATGTCGGACATGTAGCCGGGCAGGAACACCAGCGCAGGGCCGGTGCCGCGTTTATGGCGAAAGGCGATGCGCCGCCCGTCGGCCAGCTCGAAATGCTTGGTGTCGAACATGGCGCTCGATGTCGCCCCGCAGCCTCACGAATGCAAGGCTTAGAAGAAGTCGAATTCTTCGACGTCCGGATCTTCTTCGCACATTGATTTGAGGGCGGCGAACTCGTCGGGTGTCAGTACCGGCGCGTAATTCCCACCATCGTCGGCCGCGTCGCGATAGGCTTCGGCGCGCTCGCCCGAAGAGGGATGGCTCGCCAACCAGCCCGCCAGAGCCGGTGCGTCGGCGTTGTCGCCATATTCCTCCGACATTCTCTCGAAGAACCCTGCTGCGCCCAGCGGCGAGATGTTGCTCTCCTTCAGGCGGGCCCGGGCATATTCATCGGCCTCGCGCTCGGCTTCGCGCGAATAGCCCATCGAAGCGAGCCCGAAGATGGAGTTGGTAACGCCCGAATCGGCGCCCGCGAGCAGGATCGAGAGGCCGAATTGCCGCAGCAGCGCGGTCATGACGTGCCGCTCGCGCACATGGCCGACTTCGTGCCCCAGTACCCCGGCAAGCTCCTCCGGACTTTCCGCCTGCTGCACCAGCCCGTCGAACAACAGCACCTGCCCGCCCGGAAGCGCGACCGCATTGACCATGTCGATATTGGCGATGCCGGCGCGCACCCGTTCCTCGGCCGGATCGACCTTGGAGAGCAACTTGGCGAGCGCAGCATCGCCGGCGGGCGTGTTGCAGATGCGCCCGCCGAAATCGCCGACCATCGCCTCGCCAATATTGCGTTCCCAGCCGGCCGGAATGCGCGGACCGAGCCAGTCGGGCGCGGTCAGGAACAGCGCCACCGCGGCAGCGCTCGCTACGCCGAAGATCGCCGCCGCCTTGCCCAGCCCGAGCCGGTCGATCCACGCGCCATAGTCGCTCTTCGCGGGGAGCTGCGCGGCAAGGCCCGGAGGTACGTCCTCGGGCAGGATCAGCCGGAAGCCGGGCAGGCTTTCTCGCCGGTAGACGCGCTGGCCCGGCCGGGTCTCGCCGAAGCGCAGGTCGGCTGCCGCGAAGCTGTCGCGCGCGGTCGGGCTTACCAGCGTGAAGCCGCCGCTGCCGTCCCACGCCAGTTCGCCCGAATGGCGCACCGCATTGGTGCCGTCGTACCATTCGGCGGCAATGGCGAAGGCGTCTGCCATCCGTTCAGATCGCGCCCACGTCGAAGGCGTCGAGCAGGCCCTCGCCGTGCCTGGCGGTTTTCGTTTCCGATTGGGTCAGCTCGTCGAGCAGGATTTCGCCCCTCGCCTCGAGATGCGTCATGAAGAATTTCCAGTGACGGTAGGAGAGGAAGATCAGCCCGATCCCCAATGTAAACACAACCAGCAGCGCATCGACCACCAGCAGCTTGACCCAGTCGAGCGTGGTGGCCTCGAAGCTGAATTCGAGATCGCGCCAGCGCGTCGCGCCGACCACTTCGCGGTAGAATTTGGCATAGAAAGCCACCGCGATCAGGCCGAGGCCGAGATAGAAGAACAGGATCAGGCCCAATATGCCCAGCACTCCGCCCACGGCCATGCCGTCTTCGCCGCCGATACCGTAGCCTGCCAGCATGCCCATGCCGGCCATGATCACCCCGCCCGCGAACAGCACGAAAGGCGCAAGATAGAACAGCAGGAAACGGCCGAAGACGCCGCCGGCTTCGGCATTCGCTTCGAACGCGAAGGGGCCGAAGCTCATTTTCGACCAGCGCTCGTTCCATAGGCTGGTCATCGACCAGGGAACGAGCAGGCCGAGCGGGATCCAGCCGACCAGTGTCTTCCACATGTAGGACAGGCCGAATCCGAAACCCTGGTCGTTGCTGCCGCCGCGAATGCCGCGCCAGCGGGTGCGCGACAGGCGGTAACGAAGCGCGCGGAAACGGGCTACGCCGAGCAGGTAGAAGATCGCGATCAGCGCGCCGAAGCTGAGCGCCACGCCCCATGCCTCGTAGCCCCGCGCGATCAGTGCCTGGGCGACGAAGCTCAATCCGAAATAGGGAATGCCGAACAGCACGAAGACCATCACGAAACCGAGAAACAGCTCCATTCCCGTGCCCGCCCATTCGAGTTGTTCGTCGACGAAGCGGCTGCGCGACCACAGGTAGCGCCGCTCGCGGGTGGTCGCCCAGAAGCGGTAAATTCCCAGCGTAACGATCGTCAGCAGCAGGTTGGGAAACGCGATTCTGGCGAATTCGCGCCAATCGCCCTCGAAAACGAAGGCACTGTCCGCGCCCTGCCTATCGTGCATACCGTGCATGAAATAAAACCCTTTCGACCCGAGCGGCTGTTGCTCACGGATCGAAGGAGCCATGTCAATCGCCGCACCGCTATTCTTCGCGCAGAAAGATTTCTTCTATGGCGAGGCCGAAGACATCCGCGATCCGAAAGGCGAGCGGTAGCGAAGGGTCGTAGCGCCCGGTCTCGATGGCGTTGACGCTCTGACGCGAGACCTCGAGGCGCGTGGCGAGGTCCTGCTGGCTCCAGTCGCGCTCGGCGCGCAGGACCTTGAGGCGGTTTTTCACATCGCCCCCCATGAACCGTATTTCATCCGGTTCATGACAGCTCCCACGCCGATGCCGCCGAACCAGACCACCGCCCACCAATAGGCATCGAGGTGAACGACGATGTCGGCAGTTTCGAGGAAGCCCCAGACCGACGCGGCGCTCAGCGCAAGCGCGGTGGCGATCAGCGACTGGCGAATGGTGAGCATCCGCAGGAACTCGTCCCGCTCCTCGACGATCAGCCTGCCGATCGCCCAGAATACACCGATTATCGCGAGGCCCGGGAGCGTGGCGAGGACCACGCGCACCGCCTGCAAACCGACGCCGTTCTTGTCGGCAATGGTCATTACCGCGAGCGCAAGGAGATAAAGCGAGGTAAACAGTGCCACGCGCTTGGTATAGCGGCGTTGCGCCTCGCGGTTGCCGGTGCAGCTGCCGCCACGATTGGCGACGCGCATGGTCTGGAAGAAAAGCGCCGCGGGCACTATCATCAGCAGTAGCGTGGTCGCATTGTTGATCGCGTCGCTCAGCGCCAGTCCCGCGACCGCACCGAATGCGGCAAAGGTCAGCCCAGCCCAGAAAGGGACCGTGCGGGTGAGTGCGGATTTGGCCTCCTCGGTCATGCCGAGCCTTTCTGCAAAAACGCGCAACAGCCGCTCCGCGGCATGATGCCCAGCCATGCGAGCACAGGCAGCACCAGAACGGAGAATTGCGCGACCTCCTGAGGGACGACATCGAGAACCGCGAGCACGGCGATGGCAAGCATCGCTCCCGCCCAAAAAAGCGCTTGTTTTCTAGCTGACATGGCAATGGTCCTTTCCCTGATGTAAAGGTTATTTGTCATAAACGATCGTTTATGTCAAGTTTGCTTTCCAAATAGACGCAAAGGCTTTCCATGTTCCGCAATTCGCTTGTCACCGCCCCGTCATCGGGCGCAGGCATGTCGGCGTTAGAGGAGACAACTATGATCGCCACCGAACCGCCCGCCGCCCGCATGCCCGCGCTCGATCGCCGGACGTTGCTCAAGGGAGGGCTTCTGGGATTGGGCGCCGCCGGGGTGCCGGTCGCAGCGCAAGGCCGGGCGATCGGATTCACGCATGGTGTCGCCAGTGGCGAGCCTGGGCCGGCGCGGGTGCTGCTTTGGACACGCTTCGTCGGAGCGCAGGATAGGCCGCTCGAGTTCGAGGTCAGCGAATCGCTCGACTTCGCCCGCCAGCTAGCGGGCGGCACGGTTTCGGCCAGCGCCGAGAACGACTGGTGTGTTAAAGCCTTCGCCGAGGGGCTCGAGCCGGGGCGGTGGTACTATTACCGCTTCACCGCGCCCGACGGTTCGCATTCGGACATCGGCCGCACGAAAACGCTGCCGGTCGGCGCGACCGAGAAATTCCGCATGGCGACATTCTCCTGCTCCAACATCGGCTTCGGCTGGTTCAACGCCTATGCCCACGCCGCCGCCGATGGCGATTTCGACTGCGTGTTGCACCTTGGCGATTACTTCTACGAATATGGCCCCGGCACCTATCCCTCCAGTGAACAGGCCCAACCGGGGCGTATCCTGTTCCCCGCGAGCGAGACCGTCAGCCTGGCCGATTACCGGCTGCGTTTCGCGACCTATCGCGCGGATGCCGATCTGCGCCGGCTGCATCAATTGTACCCGATGATCTCGGGCTGGGACGATCACGAAAGCACCAATGATTCGTGGGAAGGCGGCGCGCAGAACCACCAGCCGGATAGCGAAGGCGAGTGGTCCGTGCGCAAGGCCGCCGCGATCAAGGCCTATCGCGAATGGATGCCCGTGTCGGACGAGCCCTGGGCCGCCTACGAAGTCGGCGATCTCGCCACGCTCTTCCGGCTCGAAACGCGGCTGACCGCACGCGCCGAACAGTTTTCCTTTGGCGATATCCTGTCCGGCAAGACTTCGGCCGAGGATGCCATGGCCGCCTTGATCGCTTTCCGCGAAGGCGATTATCGCGATACCGGCCGCGAGTTGCTCGGCATGCGGCAGCAGGCGTGGCTGTCGGGCGGCCTGAAACGGTCGGCCGGTGCGGGCAAGCCGTGGCAGGTGCTGGTCCAACAGGTGCTGATGGGCAATCTGGCCACCGCGCCGAGCCTTGCCGAGGGGCTGCCGGGCGACCTGCCCGACTACATCCGCCAGCGGATCCTCGCCGGGGCGATGGCGAGCCGCGCCGAACTGCCGCTCAACATGGATGCCTGGGACGGCTATCCCGCTGCGCGCGACCGCGTGTTCAAGGCCGCGCTCGAGGCGAATGCCAACCTCGTCAGCCTGGCGGGCGACACGCACAATGCCTGGGCCTTCGATCTCGACCACGCGGGCGAGAGGGTTGGCGTCGAATTCGGCGTCCAGAGCGTTACATCGCCCGGCCTGGAGAGCTATGCTTCGCACATCGCCAGCGACCGGCTCGAGCGCGAGACCGTGGCCCACAACCGCCAGCTCAAATGGATGGACGGCTCGCGCCGTGGCTACATGGCGGTCGAACTGACCCCGGGCAGCGCCTCGTGCGAATTCCGCTTCCTGTCGAGCGTCCGTGAAAAGGGCGCAAGTGTGAGCGCAACCAAGCGTGTCACCACGCTCGCCGGGAACCGCATGCTCGACGTGGGTTGAGAAATTAACCGACCGGCGCTACTTCGCAGGTCATGACGCAAATGCGGATTACGACCACGACTACCACCACCCCGGGCATCCGGGGGCGGTCGGTCGCGGCTTAGTCGCATCCGCCGCCACCCGGTTTCGGGTGGCGCGGCGTCCCCTCGAAATCGAAATTACCTCGAACGCCGCTTCAAGCATGCGCGCCCTTGTGCCATGGGCGCGTCAAGCAAACGGACGACGAGTGACATGACGGAACTGCTTAAGATCAGCCTGCCCGATGGATCGGTGCGCGAAATGGAAGAGGGCTCGACGCCCGCCGATGTGGCCGCGGCGATCGGCCCGGGCCTCGCCAAGGCCGCGATCGCTGCGCGAGTCGACGGCGAGCTGCGCGACATCAATCGGCCTTTCGAAGGCGATGCCGAACTGGCGCTGGTCACGAACCGCGACGAAGAGGACGCGCTCGAACTGGCGCGGCACGACTATGCGCATGTGCTGGCCGAGGCGGTGCAGGCGCTGTGGCCCGGTACGCAAATTACCTTCGGCCCGGCGACCGACGATGGCTTCTACTACGATGTGAAGGCGCCCGACACGCGCGAGCCGTTCAGCATGGACGATCTACCCGCGATCGAGGAGAAGATGCGTGAGATCATCAAGGCCGACAAGCCGCTCAGGCGCGAAGTCTGGAGCCGCCAGCAGTTGATCGACAAGTGGGAAGCCGAAGGCGAGACCTTCAAGGCCGAGTGGGCCAAGGAATTGCCCGAGGACGAGGAGCTGACGGTCTACTGGTCGGGCGAGGATTGGCTCGACATGTGCCGCGGCCCGCACCTTGCCTCAACCGGCAAGCTCGATCCGCAGGCGTTCAAGCTGATGCGTGTCGCCGGGGCCTATTGGCGCGGCGACCAGCGCAATGCGCAGCTTACGCGTATTTACGGCACCGGCTGGCTCAACAAGAAGCAACTCAATGCCCACCTGCACCGGCTGGAAGAGGCCGCCAAGCGCGACCACCGCAAGTTGGGCCGCGAGATGGACCTGTTCCACCTGCAGGAAGAGGCACACGGCAGCGTCTTCTGGCATCCCAAGGGCTACCGCATCTGGCGCGAGCTTGAGGCCTATATGCGCCGCAAGATGGACGGCGGCGGCTATCGCGAGATTAAGACGCCGCAGCTGATGGACGTGCGCCAATGGACCCAGTCGGGCCACTGGGGCAAATATGCCGAGAACATGTTCGCGGTGCCCGACATCGTCCCCGATGTGGAATCGGAGGACGAGGCCGCCTCGCCCAAGATCGCCGACGATGCCGACTGGATGGCGATCAAGCCGATGAACTGCCCGGCACATGTGCTGGTCTTCAAGCAGGGCATCACCTCCTATCGCGACCTGCCGATCCGGCTGGGCGAGATGGGCTGCTGCCACCGCAACGAACCGCATGGCGCGCTCCACGGGCTGATGCGCGTGCGCCAGTTCACGCAGGACGATGCGCATATCTTCTGCACCGAGGCGCAGGTGGTCGAGGAAGTGCGCGCGTTCTGCAAGCTGGCGGATGAAGTTTATTCGGATTTCGCCTTCAAATACGAGATAAAGCTGGCGCTGCGTCCCGAGAAGCGCCTCGGCTCGGACGAGGACTGGGACCGGGCCGAGCAGGAACTGCGCGATGCGGTCCGCGAAGCCGGGATGGACAATGACGAATATGGCTGGGAGGAGCTGCCCGGCGAAGGCGCCTTCTACGCGCCCAAGCTCGAATGGCACCTCACCGATGCGATCGGCCGCACCTGGCAGGTCGGCACGATCCAGGGTGACCGCGTGCTGCCCGAACGGCTCGATGCGAGCTATGTCGGTGAGGATGGCGAGAAGCATCGCCCCGTCATGCTCCATCGCGCGATCTTCGGCTCCTACGAGCGCTTCATCGGCATATTGATCGAGCATTTCGCCGGGCGCTTGCCCGTCTGGCTCGCACCGACGCAAGCGGTCGTCGCGACCATCGTTTCCGATGCGGACGACTATGCGAAGGGCGCCGTCGCCAGGCTGGAAGCCGCGGGCATTCGGGTCGAAAGCGATCTTCGCAACGAGAAGATCAACTACAAGGTCCGCGAACACAGCCTCGCCAAGGTCCCTCACCTGCTGGTGGTCGGCAAGCGCGAGGCCGAGGAGGGCACTGTCGCGGTCCGCACGCTGGGTGAAAAGGAGCAGAAGGTGATGAGCCTCGACGAGGCGATCGCAATGCTGAGGGATACCGGCACGCCGCCCGATCTCAAGTAACGCGCCGAGCCCCCGCCCTTAGTCTGCCTGACAAGCCGACCGCCCAGGACAGATTGCCCGCAGGGCCGGCGGGGGCCGCGGTCGGACTGCAGCGAGTTTGCCTGAGATTCCCGCTTGCGCGAGAAGGCGCCTAGAAGGGCAGCACCGGTCCGGCGAGGACGAGTGCGAGGGCGCAGCAGGTAACGATCAGCGCGCGCGCGACATTGGCAGCCGAGAGATCGGCGCTTTCGGAGCGGGCGAGAGCGATGGTTTTGCCCATGCGCCCATTGTCCACTGCAATCCCTAATGAAGCGTTAAGGGCGCCAGCCGGCAGAAGGCATTTGCTGGCTGGCGCAATGGAATCCGCCGCCGCCCGCCAGCACCGCATCGCCCGGCAGACCGATTGTCGCGCGGCCGGGGAAGAGCTCGGCGATCGCTGCGACACCCTCGTCGTCATGCGGGCTGCCGAAGGTCGGCACCACCACGAGGTGGCTGGTGATCGCGAAATTGGCGTAGCTGGCCGGCTCGACATGGTCGCCGCTGGTGACGAGTCCGGGTGAGGGTATCTCCTTCACCGTGACCCCCGCATCCTCGGCGCGCCGCTTGGCATCCGCGTAGATCGCCGCATTGGGATCGCCGCTACCCGTCGCGCGCGGCAGGCACAACGTGTTCGCGGCAACGAAGCGGGCGAGATTGTCGACATGGCCGTCGGTGTGATCGTTGATCAGCCCCTCGCCGAGCCATAGCACGCGGGTGAAGCCGAGGTTGCGCTTCAGCCGCTCCTCGATTTTCTCGCGCGACAGCTGCGGGTTGCGGTTGGGATTGAGCAGGCATTGCTCGGTGGTAACGACGAGACCGGTGCCGTCGCCGTCGATCGCCCCGCCTTCGAGGATCCAGTCTGCCACCTCGAGCGGCAGGCCGGCATCCTGGGCCAGTTCGGCGCCCACCGTCTGGTCCCCTTCCATCAGATATTTACCGCCCCAGCCATTGAAACCAAAGCGCCGTGCCGCGCGGTTGCCCTCGCCGTCGCATAGGACGAGCGGGCCCGTGTCGCGCAGCCAGACATCGCCATAGACGCGCCGCTCCAGCCTCACGCCGCCTGTCACCAATTGCCGTGCGCGCGCCTCGTTGGCGGCGTCGCGTACCAGCAGCCGGACCTCCTGCCCGCTTTCGGCAACTGCGTTGGCGAAATCCGCGATCTGCTCCTGCGCGCGCGGGAGCATTTCGGGCCATTCTTTCGAATCGTGCGGGAAGCCGATCCACAGCCAGTCCTGCGGCGCCCATTCGGGCGGCATCACGAAAGGCATGGATCGGCTCTCCGTTTCGTGCGTCAGGCGGGTGCGCAGCCTGCGCCATCCTCGGCGCAATTCTCGTCGCGTACGGCCTTGAACTCGTCGCCCTCGTTCCAATTGGGCCAGCTGGTCGAATCGGCGAGCATTCGTCCGATGCGGTAGAACAGCGACAGATCGCTCATCACGCCCGACCAGTCCCAGTTCGGATCGTATTCGTCCTTGGGACCGTGATAACGGTTCTCGCGATAGTCGGCCGCAACCGCCGCGCCCGCTTCGCGCCCGCCCTCGATCAGATCTTCGCCGCCGTCGAGATAGAGCATCGGCACGCCGCGCTTGGCGAAGGCGAAGTGGTCCGAGCGGTAGTAATAGCCTGCTTCGGGATTGGGGTTGGGCGTGGTTACGCGATTGTCGTTCATCAGCGCCTTGTCGAGGAACAGGTCGAGTTGCGACTTGCCCGGGCCGACCACGGTCAAGTCGCGTGCCGCGCCCGCCATCAGGAAGGCGTCCATGTTGATCCCGCCGACCGTCTTGTTGAGCGGGAAGACCGGGTTGGCAGCATAGTATTCCGCACCCAGCAGCCCCGATTCCTCGGCCGTCACAGCGAGGAATACGAGCGTACGGTCGGCAGGGCCGGCTTCGACATGCGCGGCGCCCAGGGCGACCAGCGCCGCGGTGCCGGTCGCATTGTCGACCGCGCCGTTGCAGATATCGTCGCCATCTGGTGCCGGCGTGCAGCGACCCAAGTGATCCCAGTGCGCTGTATGCATGACGTATTCGTCGGGCCGTTCGCTGCCGGGCAGCATGGCGATCACGTTTTGCGAGGAGAAGGTGCGGATGTCGTTGCGAAAGCTGGTCGATGCGGTGAGGCCGAGCGGCACCGCCTCGAAATCCTGCTCGCGCGCGGCGGCCATCAGCTCGTCGAGATCCTGACCCGCGGCGGCGAGGATTTCGCGCGCCTTTTCCTTCTGCACCCAGCCGTTGACCTTGGTCATCGGCGGCGGGTTGTTGCCGCGCGAGGCATAGGCCTGCGGGCCCGACCAGCTCGATTCGACCACGTTCCAGCCATAGCTCGCCGGTTCGGTGTCGTGGATGATGATCGCGCCGTCCGCCCCCTGGCGTGCGGCCTCTTCATATTTGTAAGTCCAGCGGCCGTAATAGGTCATCGCCTTGCCGTTGAACGGACCCTCGAGGCTTTCGGTGCCATAGTCGGGATCGTTGACGAGGATGACCGCGGTCTTGCCGGTCATGTCCACGCCTTCGTAATCGTTCCAGTCGCGCTCGGGCGCGTTGACGCCGTAGCCGACGAAAACGAGCTCGCTGTCTTCGAGCGCCGTCCGGACGTCCTCGCGATAAGTCACGCCGACCCAGTCGGTCGCAAAGGCGAGCTGCATGTCGCCGCCATCGCCGCCCGAGATGGTCAGCGGCGCGAACTCCTTGCCGGTGATCTCGACCAGCGGGACATCCTGCACCCAGCTACCATTGTTGCCCGGTTCGAGACCGGCCTTTTCGAATTCCTCGATCAGATAGGCGATGGTCTTCTCGCCGCCCGGTGTGCCGGGAGCGCGGCCTTCGAACTCGTCCGAGGACAGTCTTTCGGTCACGCGCTTCATGGTCTCTTCGGAAATCGTGCCGTCAGCGACATCGGGCAGGTCGAGCGCGTTCGCGCCGTTGTCGACCTGGCCGAGATCCTGGCATGCGGTGAGCAGCAGTGCCGAACAGGCGGCAAGTGCGAGGCGTTTCATCGGGGGACATCCTCTCTGGTGTGTTCGCGAATATGCGGGCGCTTCTAGTCGGCTGGACGGGGCAAGGGCAAGCTTGCACGCTCGCCCTCGTGGCGGCAGGGGTGCAGGCGATGGCAGCCGACTGGACTTCAGCGATCGACCGCGCCCGCGCGCATGCCCCGTTCCTTGCGCGAGCGTTGGAGCGATTGCCCGATTTGGCGGAACGGCTGGCTGCGGGCGAGGGCGAGGCGGCATTGCGTCTTGCCAAGCAGGTCGATGCGGATGACGTCGCGACCGCCCTTCGCCGCGAGCGGCTGGGGCTCGCGCTGGCGCTGGCGGTGGGCGATCTTGCCGGCGCGTTCGACCTCGACAAGGTCATGCGCGAACTGTCGACTTTCGCCGACCGCGCGCTGCACGCTGCGATCGCGGCCGCGATCGCCAAGCGCGTGCCCGATGCGGAACCTTGCGGCCTGATCGGCCTCGCGCTGGGCAAGCACGGCGCGGGCGAACTGAACTACTCCTCCGACATCGACCCGATCCTGCTTTACGATCCCGATGCACTGCCGCGCCGCGACCGCGACGAGCCGGGCGAGGCGGCGCAGCGCTATGCGCGCGAGACGGTACGGCTGCTTTCGGAGGTGACCAGCGAAGGCTATGTCTTTCGCGTCGACCTGCGGCTGCGCCCCGCCTCCGAAGTCAGCCCGCTGGCGATCCCGCTCGATGCGGCGATCACGCACTACGAAAGCTCGGCACTGGCGTGGGAACGCGCCGCGTTCATTCGTGCGCGCGCCTGCGCGGGCGATATCGGCGCGGGCGAGGCTTTTCTCGACCACATCCGCCCTTTCGTATGGCGCCGCAGCCTCGATTTCGGCGCCATCGACGAAGTGCGGCGCCTGACCCACCGCATTCGCGACGAGCAGCGCGGACCGGGCGTTCCCGAACCGGGCTACAACCTCAAGCTCGGACGCGGCGGAATTCGCGAAATCGAATTCTTCGCGCAGACGCATCAGCTGATCCATGGCGGGCGCGATCCCTCCCTGCGGGTCCGCGGCACGCGTGCCGCGCTGGATGCGCTGGCAGCAACGGGACGGATATCGAACGATGACGCGCGGGCGCTGGGCGAAAGCTATGACGGCCTGCGCACAATCGAACACCGGCTGCAGATGGTGGGCGACAAGCAGACGCATTCGCTGCCGTCGGGCGAGGCTCTGGACGATGTCGCGCGATTGCACGGCCTTTCCGACGGAGCCGCGCTGGTCGAGCATGTGCAAGAGCTCGCCCTTCCTGTCGCGGAGCGCTTCGATGCGCTGCTCGACGAAGATCGCATATCGGTCCCCAAGAGCGCGCCGCATGTCATGGGTGATTCCGAAGGGACGCCTGAAATCTCCGCCGACCTCGCCGAGCGCGTCAACGCCTGGACGGGCGGTCGGTATCAGGCGCTTCGCAGTACCGCGGCGCTGGGTGCATTCGAAGCGATCCGGCCCGACCTGCTGGCCTCGATTGCCGGTTCGCCCGACCCGGATGCCGCCGTGGTGCGATGGGAAAGCCTCATTTCGCGCCTGCCCAGCGCGATCAACCTGTTTCGCCTGCTCGAGGCGCGTCCCGGCCTTTTCACGCTGATCGCCGATTGCCTGACGCTTGCACAGCCGCTTGCCGAGGACCTCTCGCGCAAGCCGGACCTGCTCGACGCGCTGATCGACCGGACCGCGCTCGATCTGCCCGGCAGCGTCGAGACGCTTGCCGCGCAGATGGGGCGACGCGAGCGGGGTGATGATTACGAGACCCGGCTCGACCGATTGCGCGTCGTGACGAGCGAGACCCGGTTCGCCCTGGGGGTCCAGCTCATCGAGGCCGCCCACGACCCACTGGAGATCGCTGCAGGCCTGTCGCGCACGGCCGAGGCCGCTTTGCAGGTAGCCGTCGGGGCGGCGGAGGAAGAGTTCGCCGCCAAGCACGGACGTATCGCAGGAAGCGAGCTGGTCGTGTTGGGCCTCGGACGACTGGGTGGCGGTGTGCTCACGCACGCTTCCGACCTCGACATCATCTACCTCTTCACGGGTAGCCATGAAGGCGAATCCGACGGTGATCGCCCACTGGGCGCTACGCTCTATTTCAACCGGCTCGCACAGCGCGTCACCGCCGCGCTCAGCGTGCCGACCGCGCAAGGCGCGCTTTACGAAGTCGACACACGCTTACGGCCGCAGGGCAATCAGGGACCGCTGGCGGTCAGTGTCGAGAGTTTCGCGCGTTACCAGCGCGAAGATGCGTGGACGTGGGAGCACATGGCGCTGACCCGCGCGCGTGTGCTGGTAGGGAGCGAGGCGGCGCGCAAGGATGTAGACGAGGTCGTGGCGTCGATCCTCGGCCGAGAGCGCGATTCCGATAGGCTGCGCGCCGGCCTTCTCAAAATGCGCGGCGAAATGGCAGCGCACAAACCCGCCAAGGGCCCGCTCGACGCCAAGCTGTTGCGCGGCGGGCTGGTCGATATCGAGTTCCTCGTCCATTTCCTGCAGCTGCTCTATTGCACCGCACTGACTCCCGATCTCGATCGGGCCATCGGCGGGCTGGTCGAAGCGGGGCGCCTGCCGCCGGCCCTGATCGAGGCGCATGGCTTGATGACCCGTCTGCTCGTGGGTACGCGCCTGCTTGCGCCCGATCTCGATCGGCCCAATGCGGCGGCCGCATCTTTGCTGGCGCGGCAGAGCGGGTGCACGGACTATGCGTGCCTGATCGAGCGATTGCACGAGGCGCGCAGAGCTGTCGCGGTAGCGTGGCAGGACATATTCGGCGAAACCCTGGAGGTGGATTGATGACTAGGAGCTATGGCGAAGGCGATGCCTTTCCCGACTTTTCTATGGAAACGCCCGATGGCGGCAAGGTGACCAAGGCGGACCTTGCGGGGAAGAAGGCGGTGATCTTCTTCTATCCCAAGGACAACACGCCTGGCTGCACCACCGAAGCCAAGGACTTCACCGCGCTCAAAGCCGAGTTCGAAGCGGCGGGCACCTACCTGCTTGGCGTCAGCAAGGATTCGGCCAGGAAGCACCAGAACTTCATCGCCAAGCACGACCTCACGGTCGACCTTGCCACCGATTCGGAAGCAGGCGGGCTGTCGGACGAACTGGGCGTGTGGACCGAAAAGAAGATGTACGGCAAGACCTTCATGGGCATGGTCCGCACGAGCTATCTGCTGGGTGAGGACGGCACGATCCTGCGCGTTTGGCCCAAGGTGAAGGTCAAGGGCCATGCCGAGGAAGTGTTGGAGGCCGCGCGCGCCGCATGACCACCCCACGTCGCTCGGTTTCGGCTGCGATCCGCGACGCGCTGCTGACCGGGGAGCCGACCGCCAAGGTCTTCGCCGCGCGGCAGGTGGCGCGCGACTGGCGCCTCGGGCGGCTGGATTTCGTGTTCGACGCGGCCATGCCCGATCGTCCGGCCTTGCCTGAGGGTCTCGAGCTTCTTCCGCCCAGTCAAATGCCGAAGCGCGGCAAGATGGGTTCCGCGCGCAACCGGATCGCACTGTGGCATGCGCTCGCGCATATCGAATTCGTCGCCATCGACCTTGCACTCGACATGGCCGGGCGCTTCGGCGAATCGATGGGCAAGACGTTCGTTGCGGACTTTCTGGCGGTGGCTGCCGACGAGGCGATGCATTTCGCACTGATCGCGCGCAAACTCGATTCGCTCGACAGTCGCTACGGGGCGTTGCCTGCGCACGACGGGCTGTGGAGCGCCGCGCGGGATACCGCGCATGACGTTGCGGCAAGGCTCGCGATCGTTCCCATGGTCCTCGAAGCGCGCGGCCTCGATGTCACGCCAGCCACGTTGGAACGTGTGCAGGCGCAAGGTGATGAAAACGGGGCGAAAATTCTAAAACGAATCCTTGACGACGAGATTAACCATGTCGCGGCCGGGTCAAAGCATTTTCACACGATCTGTGCCGAGCGTGGCGAGAACCCACGGGAATCGTGGCAAAATCTCGTAAAACTGCACTTTTGCGGAGGGCTGAAAGGGCCGTTCAACGACTCGGCGCGTTTCGCAGGCGGTCTGCCGCGAGACTTCTACATGCCTATTGCTTGATTAAGATTTCCGCCGCTAACCCAAACTCACGAGACGCCGGGGGGTTCCGGCAGTGACAGAAAAAGGCGCGAGCGGCACGGGACGCCGTCTCCGCCACGGATCGAAAGGCGCGAAACAGCGCCGGATGGACGGGTTAGCATGATCTCCAAGCGCACTACGCTTGCTCTCACAGTTATGGCAGGTTTCAGCATTGCCGCCGCACCGGTGCAGGCGCAGGAAACCAATGCCGCCGCTGTCGGCGCGATCGACATGAGCAAGGTCGCAACGCCTGGCCAGGGCGGCGACGACGCGCAATTCCAGCAGCTTTTCGCGCAGTGGGACAAGCTCGACCGCTCGACTCCGGCTGCTGCCCGGGTCTCGGTGCCGTCGCGCATGCCGCTCGACAACACCGTCCTCACCAGCGATTACGGCATGCGCACGCATCCGGTGCTGGGTGGCCGCCGCGCGCATAACGGCGTCGACCTCGCCGCGCCGACCGGCACGCCGATCTACGCCACCGCCGATGGCTATGTCAGCAAGGCGCAGTGGTTCTCGAGCTACGGCAAGTACGTCTCGATCGAACATGGCGCCAATTTGCAGACCCGCTTCGCGCATATGTCGCGCATTGCGGTCGAAGCCGGCACCCGCGTGAAGAAGGGCGACATCATCGGCTACGTCGGTTCGACCGGCCGTTCGACCGGTCCGCACCTCCACTATGAAGTCCGCATCGACGGCAAGCCGGTCAACCCGGTTCCCTACATGGTCGAATCGGAAGCGCAGCGTGCATTCGCGCTAGCGACCGGCGAAGGCGGTCAGGGCGACGGCGACGAAAACTGAGCCGATAGGCCCCTCGGGCTTTGCAAAAATGGCGGCGGGAGCGATCCCGCCGCCTTTTTTCTTGCCCGCAGGAGTGGGTTGGGTAGGTTTCTTTGCGAAACCGGACGAGTTCGCACCCATGACGGACCGCCGGAGAGGAGAGAGACAGACCGATGCACCCCATCACCCATGCGCGGACGCGCCCCGATCACCCTGCGATCATCATGGCCGGCAGCGGCGAGACCGTGACTTTCGGCCAGATGGACGAATATGCGAACCGCTTCGCGCAGCTCCTGCGTGCGCTCGGGCTGGAGCGCGGCGACCATTTTGCAGTGCTGATGGAAAACAATGCGCATTATTTGCAGGTGGTCTGGGGATCGCAGCGCGCGGGCACGATGATGGTGCCGATCTCGACCCGGCTGACCGCGCCGGAGATTTGCTACATCCTCAAGGATGCGGGCGCCAAGTTTCTGCTCGCGACGACCAAGTTCGCCGAAGTGATCGAAGGCATCCGCGGCGAATGCGCCGACCTGCCGCTGCTGATCGTGGGCGGCGAGGGCGATGAGGATTACGAGGCGGCGCTCGCCGCCCAGCCTGCCGAGCCGATCGCCGACCAGGCGCCGGGCCAGTACATGCTCTATTCCTCGGGCACCACCGGCCGACCCAAGGGCGTCAAGCCCGCGCCGCCCGAGGACGACGATATCCTCGCCACCAATCCGCTCGTCGCGCTGGCGATCATGGGCGCGGGCATGCCCGCCGATGGCAGCATGGTCTATCTCTCGCCCGCCCCGCTCTATCACGCCGCGCCGCTCGGCTGGGGCACCACCGCGCAGCGGCTCGGCGGGACCGTGGTGGTGATGGAGAAGTTCGACCCCGAACATGCGCTGCAGACGATCGAGAAATACAAGGTCACCGACAGTCAGTGGGTCCCGACGCATTTCGTGCGTATGCTCAAGCTCGATCCGGAGGTCCGCACCCGATACGATCTGTCTAGCCACAAGCGCGCGCTGCACGCGGCGGCACCGTGCCCCGTCCCGATCAAGCGCGAGATGATCGAGTGGTGGGGCCCGATCATCAACGAGTATTACGCCGGCTCGGAAGGCATCGGCATGACGCTGATCAAGGCCGAGGACTGGCTGACCCATCCCGGTAGCGTCGGCCGCGCGATCCACGGCACGCTGCATGTCTGCGACGAGAATGGCGAGGAGCTCCCGGCGGGGCAGGACGGGCTGCTGTTCTTCGAGAACGAGAACATTCCGACCTATCACAACGACCCCGAGAAGACGCGCGAGGCGATGCATCCCAAGGGCTGGATGACGCTGGGCGATATCGGCCATGTCGACGAGGACGGCTATCTCTACCTCACCGACCGCAAGAGCCACATGATCATCTCGGGCGGGGTCAACATCTACCCGCAGGAGATCGAGAACCTGCTCGTCACCCATGACAAGGTGATGGACGCCGCGGTGATCGGCGCGCCCTGCCCCGACTTCGGCGAGAAGGTCGTCGCGGTTGTCCAGCCGATGGACATGGGCGAGGCGGGCGAAGCGCTCGAAGCCGACCTGCGCGATTTCCTCGCCCCCAGCCTCGCCAAGATCAAGATGCCCAAGCTGTTCGACTTCCGCGCGCAATTGCCGCGCGAAGCGAATGGCAAGCTTTACAAGCGCGAATTGCGCGACGAGTATCTGCGCAAGGCCGAGGAAGAGACGGAGCAGGCGTGATGGCGACGCAGGACAAGCCCCGCCTCGATCCCGACACCGCCCGCGCGGTGATCGATCCGGAAAGCTACGCCGAATGGGACGGCATCCTCGACATCTTCGACCGGCTGCGCGAGGAGACCCCCGTCGCCTGGGTCGAGCCCGACGACACGCTCGTCCATCCGCCCTTCTGGCTGGTCACGCGCTATGACGACGTGATGCGCATGTCGAAGGACAATGCGACCTTCCTCAACAACCCGCATTCGGTGGTCTTCAGCCTGACCGAGGGGCTCGAATTCGCCAAGCAGTTCAGCGGCGGCAGCGAGCATATGGTCGCCAGCCTCGTCACCTTCGATGCGCCGATCCACATGAAGTATCGCAAGCTGACGCAGGAGTGGTTCATGCCCAAGAACCTGCGCGGCATCGAGGACGAGATCAGGGGCATCGCACAGGCGACCGTCCAGCGGATGGTGGATGCCGGGCCGCAGGTGGACTTCTGCAAGCTCGTCTCCGCGCCCTATCCGCTGCATGTTGTGATGCAGATCCTCGGCGTGCCCGAAGAGGACGAGCCGCGGATGCTGATGCTCACCCAGCAGATGTTCGGCGGCAGCGACGAGGATCTCAACCAGTCGGGCATGAAGGACCTGCCGCCCGAGGCGATCACGCAGATCGTGGCCGGGGCGGTCAAGGACTTCGAGGCCTATTTCGCAAAGCTCACCGCCGAGAAGCGCGCCAACCCCACCGGAGACGTCGCCAGCACCATCGCCAATGCCGTGGTCGATGGCGAGCCGCTGAACGATCGCGACATGATGGGCTATTACATCATCGTCGCCGCGGCCGGGCACGATACCACCAGCGCCAGCACCGCGGGCGCGATGCTTGCTCTGGCGCAGGACCCCGAGCAGTGGGCGCGCGTGAAGGCCGACCGCTCGCTGCTGCCCGGTATCGTCGAGGAAGCGATCCGCTGGACCACCCCGGTGCAGCATTTCATGCGCACCGCGGCAGAAGATACCGAGGTCGGCGGTCAGGCCATCGCCAAGGGTGACTGGCTGATGATGAACTATGTCGCGGCCAATCACGACCCGGCCCATTTCGACGATCCGCGCAGCTTCGACGCCGCGCGCAGCCCCAACCGCCACCTCGCCTTCGGCGCGGGCGCGCACCAGTGCCTCGGCCTGCACCTCGCGCGGCTGGAGATGCGCATCCTGTTCGAAGTGCTGCTCGACCGGATCGAGAGCGTCGAGCTGGCCGGCGAGCCCGCACGGTCCAAATCGACCTTCGTCGGCGGGCTGAAGACGCTGCCGCTGCGCTTTACCGCGGCCTGATCGCGGGTCCGGCGAGGGCCGCACAATGGACCGCAAATCGCGTTCCCGGAAACCGTGACCTTCCGCCGGGCACCGTGGATTTTGGGGGCTGCGGCGCCACGCCTGCCTGTCAGAGTGTGACTTTCGATCCGACCTGCTCCTTACTGCCGTAGACAGCGCTCGATGCGCTTTATCTGCACCCTATCCGTCCGCTGTGCGCCGAGCACGAGGATGGCGGAAATCGAGGGCTATCAGTTGCACCGCAAGTAGGAAAATCGAACTCGGTTCGTCGCATATTTCTGCCAAAATCCGGCAATTTTTGCTAAGAAAAGCGCATGTGAGCAAGTAGGAGCGCAGGGCGACCGACCTATAGGCGGTGCGCGTGTTCTTCGATGGCTCTATAGCCAAGAAAAAGGGGGGTCATGTCGATATTTGAAGCACACAATATGCCGTTTGCCGTGGCGTTCGTCTTGGTCGTGGCGCTTGCGATAGTTCAGGCGGTGGGGCTTGGAGACTTGTTTTGCAGCGACGCGGATGTGGATCCGGCGGCTGGCGTCGATGGAGAGGCGGCGATCCAGCCGGGTGCGCTCGACGGACTGTACACGCTGTTGGGCATCGGCCGGGTTCCGTTGACCATCTGGATGGCGCTGCTCCTCTTCGGCTTTGCCGCGATCGGCGTGTCGACACAGGCGCTGGCGGAAAGCCTCACGGGGGTCCCGCTTCACCGCTGGCTGGCGGCGTTGCTCGCAGCCGGGGCCTCTGTGCCGCTGACCGGTGTTCTGGCCCGCCCGCTGGGCGCGATCCTCCCGCAGGACGAAACGAGTGCGGTTTCGACCGACACGCTGCTCGGGCGCCGTGCCACGATAACCGACGGCGTCGCTCGCACCGGTTCGCCGGCCCGCGCCCGTGTGCACGACATCCACGGCCAGGCGCATTACGTAATGGTCGAACCGCACGAAGCATCGTCGGAATTGCATGCGGGTGACGAGGTGTTGCTCGTCCGCAGCGAAGCCAACCAGTTCTACGCAACCGCGCTCGCCGAGCGCCGCCTCTCGCCGCAAGGCTGACGCGCAGTCAAAATTTCACAACCAAGGAGAAGCAATGGAAAACCTGTCTGAAATCGCAATCTGGGCCGGAGGCGGCTTTGCCGTTTTCCTCGTCATCGCCTTCACGCTCACCCGGCTCTATCGCCGCGCGTCGAAGGAAATCGCCTTCGTGCGCACCGGTGTCGGCGGCGAGAAGGTGGTGATGAACGGCGGTGCATTGGTGCTGCCCGTCTTCCACGAAACCATGCCCGTCAACATGAACACGCTGGTGCTCTCGGTCGTCCGCCGCGACGGCGAGGCGCTGATCACGCTCGACCGCCTGCGGATCGACGTGAAGGCGGAATTCTATGTTCGGGTGAAGCCAGATGCGAGTTCGATCGCGATGGCCGCGCAGACGCTTGGCCAGCGAACGATGCAGCCGGAAATGCTCAAGGACCTGGTCGAAGGGAAATTCGTCGACGCGCTGCGCTCGGTCGCGGCGGGCATGAGCATGAACGAGCTGCACGAACAGCGGGCAGATTTCGTCCAGAAGGTGCAGCAGGTTTCGTCCAACGATCTGGCGATGAACGGGCTGGAACTCGAATCTGTCTCGCTGACCGGCCTCGACCAGACCAGCATCGAGCATTTCAACGCCAACAACGCCTTCGACGCCGAGGGCCTGACCAAGCTGACCGAGCAGATCGAGGCACGCAAGAAACTGCGCAACGACATCGAGCAGGACACGCGCGTGCAGATGGAAACGAAAAATCTCGAAGCCGACGCGCGCAGCTTCGAAATCGGGCGCGACAAGGAATATGCTCGGCTTGCGCAGGAGCGTGAGGTCGAGGTCCGCCGTGCTGCGCAAAGCTCGGAAATCGCGCGCGAGCAGGCCGAACGCACCCGCGAGGCCGACGCCGCGCGGATCGAGGCGAAAAAGCAGGTCGATGCCCAGCAGATCGAGGCCGACCGCCTCGTCGAGGAAGCACGGATCGACCAGCAACGAGCGCTCGAAATCGCCCGACAGGAGCAGCAGATCGCGGTGCAGAACAAGAGCCGCGAAGAGAGTCAGGCCAAGGCCGAAGCGGATGAAGCCCGCGCCAAGGCGGTCGCCGCAGAAGAGCAGGTTTCGACAAGCCGCGAAACCGAGATTGCGGAACGCATGAAGCGTATCGAACTGATCGAGGCGACCAAGCAGGCCGAGCGCGACGCGATCGGCGTCAAGGTCGAGGCGGAGGCAGAAAAAGAGGCTGCATCCAACCGCGCCGAAGCGCTGCGTCTCGAGGCGCAGGGCGAGGCCGAGGCCGAGAAGCTGCGCGCCGAAGCCTCGCGGGTCCGGTTCGAAGTCGAGGCTGCGGGTCAGAAGGCGATCAACGAGGCGGCGAATATCCTGTCTTCGGACCAGATCAGCCTGCAGACCAAGATGGCGCTGCTCAAGGTACTGCCGGAGGTCATCCGCGAGAGCGCAAAGCCGATGGAAGCGATCGATTCGATCAAGATCGTCCAGGTCGACGGGCTTACCAATGGCGGAGGCAAAGCTTCAGCCAACGGCAGCGCGGCTGCTGGCGGCGGATCGGGCAATCTCGCGACCGATGCGGTGAGCGCCGCATTGGCCTACCGGGCGCAGGCACCAGTGCTCGACGGGCTGATGCAGGAGCTGGGCCTCGACGGGTCCTCGCTCGGCAGCCTGGTCAAGGGCCCGGCGGCAGCCGAGGCGGATGCTCCGCGACTTGCCGAGGTGCTCGACGACATCGCCGAGCAGATCGAAGAAGCCGAAGCCGCTGACAGCGAGGCCGAAGCTGGCGAAAAGGACGAAGCCTTGGCCAGTTGAACCAGAGCCGGCTTGAACGGAAAGGGGGCGCCCACCGCGCCCCCTTTTTCATATCCGCGTCAGGCGGGGACCGGCGGGTCGTTGTCCTCGACTGCGGTCAGCGAGCCGCCCATCGGGACGCAGTCGCCGGCCTCGACATATTTCCAGGCATTGCCCTGCCAGTCGACGGTCGAGGTGCCCGCGCAGCTGGTGCCGGGGCCCGCGGCGCAATCGTTCTCGCCCGCCTTGGCCACGCCGTAGCACTTCTCCATCTCGCCCTGTTCCGCCGCGGCGACCAGCTCGGGATCGGCCGGTGCGCCCTGGGCGGTGGTGGCGCCATCGGCGGCGCTGTCGTCGGCGGTCCCGCCGCAGGCGGCCAGGGCCGCGACCGCGCCGGCCAGCGCTGCGTGTTTCGCAAAATTCATTTCTCGTCTCCCAGTGATCTATGGAAAGCCTCGATGCTTCCCGTCACCGGTTCGACCAAAGCCGCCGAAAGGTTACGCAGGGGCGATCAGCCGGCGAGCAGCCGCTCCATCACCGCGCGCACTTCGGCGCCCATGTCCTCGCGCTCGAGCGCCAGCGCCAGCGTCGCCTCGACGAAGCCGGTCTTGCTTCCGCAGTCGAAGCGCCGGCCCGCGAAGGTGACCGCGTGGAAGGCCTGGTTGCCGATCATTTTCGCCATGGCGTCGGTAAGCTGGATCTCGCCCCCCGCGCCCTTTCCCTGGTCCTCGAGCACGCGCATCACTTCGGGCTGCAGGATGTAGCGGCCCGAGATGATCTTGTTCGACGGGGCCTCGTCCACCGGCGGCTTCTCGACCAGGCCGGTGACCTCGGTCAGCGTATCGCTCCTGATCTCGCCCGGCGCGATGACGCCATAGTTCGACACCTCGTCCTCGGGCACTTCGAGCACCGAGATGAGATTGCCGCCGACCTCGTTGTATGCTTCGACCATCTGCTTCATGCAGCCGGTGCCGCCGCCCTTGGCCTCGATCATCAGCTCGTCGGGCAGCAATATGGCGAAAGGCTCGTCGCCCACGATTGCGCGCGCGCACCAGATCGCATGGCCGAGGCCGAGCGGGACCTGCTGGCGCACGGTGATGATGTCGCCCGGCGTCGCGCGGGTGGGATCGAGCACGGACAGGTCCTTGCCGCGTTCCTCCATCGTGGTTTCGAGCTCGAAGGCCATGTCGAAATGCTCGACGATCGCGGTCTTGCCGCGCCCGGTGACGAAGATGATCTGTTCGATCCCCGCCTCGCGCGCCTCGTCTACCGCATACTGGATCAGCGGACGGTCGACGATCGGCAGCAATTCCTTCGGGATCGCCTTGGTTGCGGGAAGAAATCGCGTGCCGAGCCCGGCCACGGGAAACACGGCCTTCCTGATGGGTTTATGTGCAGTCATCTGTGCTCACGTGCCTTTTCGTGCGGCGGGTGCATAGGATCAAATCGACAAACCGCCCGCGGCGGGGGTTACGACATTGTCGTGACGCTTGCCAGCAGGGCGCCCAAGGGTAAAGCACACTTCCATGGACAAACTGATCATTCGCGGCGGCAAGCGCCTGTCGGGCACGATTCCCATTTCGGGGGCGAAGAACGCCGCGCTCACGCTCATTCCCTGCGCGCTGCTGACCGAAGAGGCGGTGACCTTGCGCAATCTCCCGCGCCTGGCAGACATCGACGGTTTCCAGCACCTGATGACGCAATTCGGCGTCAGCCATACGATCCCGGGCAAGCGGCCCGAGGAGTTCGGCCGCAACGTCACGCTCGAAGCGATGCGGATCACCAGTTCGGTCGCGCCCTACGATCTCGTGCGCAAGATGCGCGCTTCCATCCTCGTTCTCGGCCCGCTGCTCGCGCGCACGGGCGAGGCGACGGTGTCGTTGCCTGGCGGCTGTGCGATCGGCAACCGCCCGATCGACCTTCATCTCAAGGCGCTGGAGGCTTTCGGCGCGCATATCGAACTGGCCCAAGGCTATGTGAAGGCCATTGCGCCCGACGGAGGCCTGCCGGGTGGAGAGTTCGATTTTCCCGTGGTCTCGGTCGGCGCAACGGAAAATGCGCTGATGGCGGCGGTGCTGTGCAATGGCACCAGCCGCCTGATCAATGCCGCGCGCGAGCCCGAAATCGTCGATCTGTGCAACCTGCTGGTGGCAATGGGCGCCGAAATCGAGGGGATCGGAACGTCCGAGCTTACGATCCACGGCGCGAAAAAGCTGCATGGCGCGACCTATCGTGTGATGCCCGACCGGATCGAAGCGGGTTCCTATGCCTGCGCCGCAGCGATCACGGGCGGGGAAGTGCGGCTCGAAGGCGCCGAGGCGAAGGACATGGGCTCGACCATTCACGCGCTGCGCAACATCGGCGTGGAAATCGAAAGCGACAAGACCGGGATCGACGTCAGGGCCAATGGCAGGCTCAAGGCGCACAACCTCACCACCGCGCCTTTCCCCGGCCTTGCTACCGACATGCAGGCGCAGTTGATGAGCCTGCTGACCCGTGCCGAAGGCACCAGCGTGCTCAAGGAGACGATTTTCGAGAACCGCTTCATGCATGTCCCCGAACTGGCGCGCATGGGTGCCGATATCGAGACCACGGGCCGCACGGCGGTGGTCAGGGGCCCGGTCGAACTCACCGGCGCCGAAGTCATGGCGACCGATTTGCGCGCCTCGATGAGTCTGGTGATCGCGGGCCTTGCGGCAAAGGGCGAGACGACCGTTCGCCGCCTCTATCACCTCGATCGCGGCTATGAGCGGCTTGAGGAAAAGCTGCAGCTGGTCGGTGCCGACGTCGAGCGCGTGGGCGACGACTGACGCGGCAATTTGCGGACCTTTCCGGCGGCCCAGGCGTTGGGTCGGCAAGAAAGGAGTCCGCATATGTTACTCAAGATGCTTGTGCTCGGCGGTCTCGGCTACGCCGGCTATCGCTATTACGAAAAGAACCGTATCGACAGGAACGGCGTGGCCTTTGCCGACGGCCAGCCCGAGGGCCAGTTCCGCGACGCGGGGGCGGCTGCAACCGCGACCGAAGGCGACACGATGAGCGCGACCGACGAAGCGCTCGACGAGACCTTCCCCGCGAGCGATGCGACCGCGAAATACTGATCAGACAGTCTGACTGTCCGGATGGGCGGCTGGAGCGATCCAGCCGCTCTTTTCGTGCGTGACCAGCCAGATCCGGATCGCACCTGCGAGGCCCGGCGGAGTCTCGGCGCGGATACGCTCGGCATCGATCTCGGCCACCAGCGCATTGATCGACTGCCCGCGCACGGTGGCGGCCGTGCAGAGCTTTTCCCAGAACAGGGGTTCGAGGCTGATCGAGGTGCGGTGTCCGTCGATCCGGACGGAATATTTTTTCGGGGGGTGGTAGGGGGGCATGTGCATCGCGCGCGCTCCTAGCCCCGCGAATCCGCAAACTGAACCCCCCAATCGACGAAGTGCGTCGATCGGTATATTTGCAGCTTCCGGATACGAATTTTTCGGGGTGGCCGGCACACCGTCCGCAGCCTAGCCCTGCGATGTCCATGGCAGAAGCGCGCACCACCAGGCCCGAAGGCTACGCCGACCTGACCGAAAAGGAGAAGGAGACGCTGCGCCTGATGGTTCGCGGCCATGACGCGAAGTCGATGGCGGGCGAGCTCGCGCTTTCGGTGCATACGATCAATGAACGCCTTCGCGCCGCGCGGCGCAAGCTCGCGGTGACCAGCAGCCGCGAGGCCGCGCGGCTGGTTTGGGAACATGAGCGCGGCACTCCCGATTTTTCTGTCTACGACGAATTGGGGGATGCCAGCGGGACTCCGGCGAGCGAGGATGGCCAGGAAGCGGCAGCAAGATTGAACCGCCGCATCGTTGCAGGAGTTCTCGCCATGATGATTGTGTTTGCCGCCGGGCTTATTCTCGCTTCGCACTTTGACGAACCCGTACGGCAGGGCGCGCCGGTGGACGTGCCCGCGAGCGATGCGACCGTGGTCGCGGCCGCGCGAGATTGGCTTGCCCTGACCGATGCGCAGGACTGGCAGGCCAGTTTCGATGCGGCAGGCAAGGCCTTTCGCGATGTCAACACCGTGTCGGGCTGGGCGAGCGCCGCACAGCAGGTGCAAGCCCCACTCGGCGCACTTGTCTCGCGCGAACTGCGCGCGGTCCGCTACCTCAACGCGCCGCCATACGGCTATCAGGAGGTCCACTTCACCGCGCGTTACGCGAACCGCACGGACGAGGTCATCGAGACGGTCACGCTCCAGCAGGAAGATGGAGCGTGGAAAGTCGTCGGCATCCTGGTCGAGTAAGGCAACCGCAGGCGCCCGCGCAGCGCAGGTGCCCGGCTGCCGTCAATACATATGTTGGCCGCCGTTGATGCTCATCGTCGAGCCGGTGACGAATTCGGCATGTTCGGACGCGAGGAAGCTCACGCCGCGGGCGATTTCGCTGGCCTTGCCGAGGCGACCGACGGGGATCTTGGCGACGATCTTCTCGAGGACCGGCTCGGGTACGGCGGCGACCATGTCGGTGTCGATATAGCCGGGGGCGATGGCGTTCACGGTGATCCCGAAGCGCGCGCCTTCCTGCGCCAGCGCCTTGGTAAAGCCGTGGATGCCGCTC
The DNA here is from genome assembly GCF_001542855.1 of Erythrobacter sp. AP23. Taxonomy (GTDB): domain Bacteria; phylum Pseudomonadota; class Alphaproteobacteria; order Sphingomonadales; family Sphingomonadaceae; genus Qipengyuania. The sequence goes on from NZ_LNBY01000015.1 coordinate 273,214, forward strand.
TTCGCCGCGGCGTAATTGACCTGGCCGTACTGCCCCGCCTGGCCGTTGATCGAACCGATATTGATGATGCGGCCCCAGCCGCGTTCTTTCATGCCGGCAAAGGTCGCCTTTGCCATGTTGAAGCACCCGCCCAGATTGGTGCGCATGACCGCGTCCCAATCCTCGTAGCTCATCTTGAGCAGCGTGCCGTCGCGTGTGATGCCGGCATTGTTGACCACCACCTCGATAGGGCCGTGCTCCTCCGCGACCTTACCGCAGGCATCCTGCACGGCGTTGTAGTCGCCGACATCGAACTTGGTCGTCGCAATGCCGGTTTCTTCGGTGAATTTTTTCGCCGCATCGTCATTTCCGGCGTAATTGGCGACGACCGTGAAGCCGCGTTCGTCACGCAGCCGTTCGCAAATGGCGCGACCGATTCCGCGCGTGCCCCCGGTTACGATGGCAACTCGTGACATAGTCTATTCTCCCAAGCTTTCCGTAGCGTCGGCACAGGCTTAGGACATGAAGGCGAGACGCGCCAAGCCAAAACGCCGCAAGGGGCGCCGACGCAACCGTATTCTCGGGATATGTCTTAGAAGCTGACGCGGGTGCCGACGTAGACGGCCTGATCGTCTTCGACCCCGTCGGTAAGCGGTGCCAGACGGTTGTTGTCCTTCGACAGACGGACCCCGGCGGTCAGATTGAGACTGCCCACCACGCGATAGGAGGTGCTGAGATCGACGCTCTGGTTGCCCGAGCCTTCGAAAGTGCGCGGAGACCGGCCGGCCCTGTCTTCGTTCTCGAGCGAGAGGCGCGAGCCGAAGCGACCCGGCTTCTCCGGCTTCTCGTCGGTATCGGGCGCGAAGGTCGACAGATCGGGCATGCCCATGTCGCGCAGGCCGATCGAAACATTGGTCTGACGGGTGGGCTGGGCGAAGCTCTGATAGCCGCGCGCAACGCCGAGATTGTAGCTGGTCGGGCTGATGGCGAGGATACGCTCGCCGGAATTGGCGGTGCCGACCGAATCCACCGCGCTACGAACCGAAATCGCCCGCGCCGTGGCATCGTTGACCCGAACCGCGACAGTGACCGAACGATCCTTGTTGAGGGCCGACTTGCTGGCCGGGGTGAAACGCAGGCCGTCTTCGCCGATCAGGGCGGCGACGCGCGCAGCGAGCTGCGTGTCGACCTTGGCGGGAGTGAACGGAAGGTAGGAAACGGTTTCCGGAAGCTCCGCCGCAGCGCTGGTCTGGACGACGGCAAGACCGGCCGCAGGAATGGTCAGCGCGAGCCCGGCAGCAGCCAGCGCCGCGGGAACGAACCGCGCCTTACCCTGACTCTTGACCGGACGTGTCATCGCGAACCGATTTTCCTTCTCACCGTGGACTCTTAAGCCAGAAAGCCGGTGAATGGTTCCTGACTCCTGCCGGGCAGGCTGCCGAGTCCCTGCTTGTCATCGATCAGACTAGCACTCCCTGATCGGTTGACCAGCTTTTCCACAGGCTGCAGTGGCAATTGGCGAAAAGTGTTGCGCAGTTTCCACAAGCACTTGCCGGAGCCAACCGCCCCCGCGGGCGGATTAAGCGCGTATTCACCCGAAAAGGGGTGAGTGCGGGGCGAATGGCCCTTTGCCTTGCTCCGCTGCGAGCAGGCAGTATAGAGCCAAGACCCCTGCAGGATACCAAGGACCGACATGAGCGCTTTCGCAAATCTTCGCCGCCCAGCAACCATCGCCGTCGCGATTGCAGCATCGCTCGGCATTGCGGCGTGTGGCGGTCGCGAGCGTCCCGAGGCGGATCTCGCGGCAGCGCAGGTCACCACGATCGGCGTCAATTCCTACCTCTGGCGCGCCGCGCTCGATGCGGTCAGCTTCGCTCCGCTGCTGCAGGTCGACAGCAATGGCGGCGTGATCGTAACCGACTGGTACGCCAACCCGAACAATCCGGGCGAGCGGGTCAAGATGACCGTCACCATCCTCGATTCCGACCTGCGCGCCGATGCGCTGCGCGTGGCGGCCAGCCGCCAGGTCAGCCAGAGCGGCACGTGGGTGGATGCGCCGGTACAGGCGGCAACCGTGCAAAGGCTCGAAGACATCATCCTCACCAAGGCGCGCGAGCTGCGCCGCGAAGCGGTGAGCTGATCTGCGGCGGGCGCTGCTCGAAAAGCGCCTTCCCATCGCTTCCAAAATCCGTAAACGCGGCTGCCTATGAGCAGCGATACCCGTTTCGACCCGGCTTCGGCCGATGCACGCTGGCAGGCCGCCTGGGACAAGGCGCAGACTTTCCGCGCCGACAGCGATTCCGAAAAGCCCAAGAGCTACGTGCTCGAGATGTTTCCCTATCCCTCGGGGCGCATCCATATCGGCCACGTGCGCAACTACACGATGGGCGACGTGCTGGCGCGCTACAAGAAGGCCAGAGGGCACGAAGTGCTGCACCCGATGGGCTGGGACGCTTTCGGCATGCCGGCGGAAAACGCGGCGATGGAAAAGGGCGTCCATCCGGGCGGCTGGACGCGCGACAATATCGAACACATGAAGGCGCAGCTGAAGCGCCTCGGCTTCGCGCTCGACTGGTCCAGAGAACTGGCGACCTGCGAGCCCGAATATTATGGCCACGAACAGGCGCTGTTCATCGATCTCTACGAGGCAGGCCTCGTCTATCGCAAGGAAAGCGAGGTCAATTGGGACCCGGTCGACATGACCGTGCTCGCCAACGAGCAGGTGATCGACGGCAAGGGCTGGCGCTCGGGCGCCGAAGTCGAGAAGCGCAAGCTCAACCAGTGGTTCCTCAAGATCACCGATTTCGCCGAGGAACTGCTCGAAGGTCTCGGCAGCCTCGACAACTGGCCCGACAAGGTCAAGTTGATGCAGGAAAACTGGATCGGCAAATCCAAGGGGCTCGAGTTCGCCTTCGACCTCTCGAACGGCGAGAGGCTGCCGGTCTATACCACGCGCCCCGACACGATTTTCGGCGCTAGCTTCGTGGCCGTTGCCGCCGACCATCCGGTGGCGCAGTCGCTCGACAGCGAAGAAGCCAAGGCGTTTATTGCAGAGTGCAAGAAGGGCGGCACGACCGCTGCCGAACTGGAGACGGCCGAGAAGTTGGGCTTCGATACCGGCATCACAGCGAAGCACCCATTCTCCGGCGCCGACCTGCCGGTCTATATCGCGAATTTCGTACTCATGGATTACGGCACCGGCGCGATCATGGCCGTGCCGGGCCACGACCAGCGCGACTTCGAATTCGCCACCAAATACGGCCTGCCCATCCCGCGTGTCGTCGCACAGAGCGCCGAGGACGCTGGCAAGCCCTTCGACGGCGAGGCCGAACCGGGGGACGGCGTGATCGTCAATTCGGATTTTCTCGACGGGATGAAAGTCGAACCCGCCAAGCGTGAGATTATCCGCCGCATCGAGGATCAGGGCCGGGGCGAAGGCAAGACCGTCTGGCGGCTGCGCGACTGGGGCGTTTCGCGCCAGCGCTATTGGGGCACGCCCATCCCCTTCATCCATTGCGAGAGCTGCGGCGTGGTGCCCGCGCCCAAGGACAGCCTGCCGATCACGCTGCCCGAGGACGTCGATTTCCAGACGCCGGGCAATCCGCTTCTGCGCCATCCGACCTGGAAACACGTCGACTGCCCCAAATGCGGCGGCAAGGCCGAGCGCGAAACCGACACGCTCGACACCTTCACCAACAGCTCGTGGTACTTCCTGCGCTTTGCCAGCCAGCCGGCGGACAGGCCCTTCGACCGCGAGGAGGTCGCCAAATGGCTGCCGGTCGAGCAGTATATCGGCGGGATCGAGCATGCGATCCTCCACCTGCTCTATGCCCGTTTCTGGACCCGCGCGCTCGCGCAGATCGGCATGCTCGACGTCAAGGAACCCTTCGCCTCGCTGTTCACGCAGGGCATGGTCACGCACGAGACCTATTCGCGCAGCGAGGGCGGAAAGACTGTCTATTACGCGCCCGATGAAATCAGCCGCGAGGCCGAGCGCGCGCTGCTGACCGCCGATGGCGGCGAGGTCGAAATCGGCCGCATCATCAAGATGTCGAAGTCGAAGAAGAACGTCGTCGACCCCGATACGATCGTCGACGCTTACGGTGCCGATGCCGTGCGCTGGTTCATGCTGTCCGACAGCCCGCCCGAGCGCGACCTGCCGTGGTCGGAAGCGGGGATCGAGGGCTGCAGTCGCTTCGTCCACCGGTTGTGGCGCCTGTTTTCGGCATATGAAGCCGGGCCAGAAGGCGAGGACAAGGCGCTCGACCGCAGGACGCACCAGACCATCGCGGCGGTCGCGGAGGACATCGAGGCGCTGGGCTTCAACAAGGCCGTCGCGCGCATTTACGAGCTGACCGGCGCGGTCGAGAAGGCCAAGCCCTCGGCCAGCCGCAGTCATGCGATCCGCACGCTGGTCCAGCTCGTCGCCCCGATGATGCCGCATCTCGCCGAGGAGGCCTGGGCGACGCTGGGCGAGAGCGGAATGGTCGCCGATGCCGCCTGGCCCGAAGTCGATCCCGCACTGCTGGTCGAGGATGAGGTGACCATCGCGGTCCAGCACAGGGGCAAGCTGCGCGATACGCTGACCGCGCCCAAGGGAGCGCCGAAGGAGGCCCTCGAGGCGATGGCGCTGGCCAGCGAGAAGGTTCAGCGTTCGCTCGACGGGGCAGAAGTGCGCAAGGTCATTGTGGTGCCCGACAGATTGGTGAATATCGTCACCTGATGCGGATTCTCCTCGCCAGCTTCGCCCTGTTCGCGCTTTCGGCCTGCGGGCTCTCGCCCATGTATGCCGGCGGCGGCAGCGGCGCGGTGGCGCAATCGCTCGCCGCGATCGACGTCGCCCCGATCGAAGGGCGCGCGGGATGGCTGGTGCGCAGCGCGCTCGAGGAACGCTTCGGTGCGGCGGGACAGGCGAGCCCGCAATATCGCATCGAAGTGCGGCTCGACGACCAGCTCGAAGGCCTGGCCGTCCTGCGCGACGACACGATCAGCCGCGAGCGCCGCACGCTCCGCGCGCGCTACCAGCTGATCGACCTGTCGAGCGGCGAGATCGTCCTCGATGCGAGCGATGGCTCGGACGCAGGGATCGACGTGGTGTCGAGCGAGTATGCGGTCATTGCCGCCGAGCAGACCGCGCTCGAAAACCTCTCGCAGGACCTTGCCCAGCGGATCGTGACGCGCGTCGCGCTGGCGCTGCGCAGCCAGGGCGACGGGGAGCAGTGAAGCTCACCAACCGCGATTTCGCGGCCAAGGCGCGTGGCGCCGCGCAAGGCTGCTCGATCTTCTTCTTTTGCGGGCAGGACGAGGCCGGCGCGACCGCAGCGGCGAACGAGCTCGCCAGCTGGCTCCCCGATCCGGGCGAGCGGGTGGAGATGTCGGGTGCGGAACTGCGCGGCGATCCCGCGAAGCTGGGCGACGAGGCGCGGACCAATTCGCTGTTCGGCGACAAGCGCCATATCTGGGTGCGTGCGAGCGGCGAAGAGGCGCTCGAGGCGTTGAAGGTGCTGGTCGAGACCGGCGAAGCGGGCGCGGGCGAGGCCTGCCCGGTCATCGTGGTAGCGACCTCCGCCACCGACAAGTCGCGCAGCGCCAAGCTGCTGGAGAAGCGCAAGGATGCGCTGGTGGCGATGTTCTATCCGCCCGACTTGCAGTCGGTGACGCGCAGCGTGCGCGCGCTGGCCGACGGGGCGGGCGTGCGGCTGGGCGGTGACCTCGCCGAACGGATCGCGCGGGCGGCCAATCTCGATGTGCGGCTCGCGAAGAGCGAGGTCGACAAGCTGGCGCTCTATCTCGACGCCTCGGCGCAGAGCCCGCAGACCGCGACTGCCGAGGACCTCGATGCGATCGGCGCGGCGAGCGAGGACGATGGCTTCGCGCCGCTGGTCAACGCCGTCATGGGCGGGCAGGCGGCCAAGGTCGGCGTGGAACTGGCGCGGATGAAGCAGCTCGGCCTCAACCCCGTCGGCGTGCTACTCGCCTTCGAACGGCGCGCGGCGCAGCTGGCGCGGATCGCCGCCACGCTCGGTTCGCGCCCCTTCGGCGATCTCGATCGGGGCGAGGAGGCGCGGCTGGGCATCTTCTTCAAGGAGAAGCGCGACATCGGCCAGCAGTTTGCGCACTGGCGGCACGGCGACAAGCTCGACCGGCTGACGCAGCGGCTCGTCGGCCTGCACCGCGAACTGCTGACCAACAGCCAGGCGGCCGAACTGCTCCTCGCGCAGGGCCTCGCCGATATCGCCAAGGTCGCCGGGGCGCGATCCCGCTAGGCGCGGATCAGTTCTCGGGGACCGAGAAGGTCCCCGTCACGCGGCCGCCCGACTCGCCCTCGCCGGTGACCGATGAGGACCCGCTGGCGCGCCCGTCGACGCTCGAAACGCCGGTCGCCAGATCGATCACCAGCCGCCCGCCATTGAGCGTATCGCCGCCGCGGCGGAGCCGGACATTGCCCGCCATGGTAATGATCCGCCGATTGAAGTCGTAGACCGCCGTATCGCCGCGTGCCCGCTCGTTGCCGCGTGACACGTTCACCCCTCCGGTCGCCATGATCCGCTGGATGGAGAGATCGCCCGCGTCGGAATAGTTCACGATCGTGCGCGCCGCGCTGAGATTGAGCCCGGCCTGGCTGATCTGAACATTGCCCGAAAGCACCACGCGGTTTTGCCTGTCCTGCAGCTCGATCCGGTCGGCCGCATAGGAGACCGGCGCGTTGGAATTGTGCCCGGCGATCGCCTGCGCAGAAAGCTGTATCCCGGCAAAGGCGGCCGCGGTGACGGCGAAGGAGCCGATGCCCCAGCGGGCGATGGTGGGGAGCAGGTGCTTCATTACGGCATCCTCAATTCACCGGGTACCATGCGCAGCCGCGCATTTCCGGTCAGGGTTATGGTGCGTGCCGACAGATCGGCGGTCAAGCGGTCGGCGCGAAAGGTCCCGGCGGGGATTGCGCCGTCGACCCCGCCCGCGCCGACGAGCTGCTTGTTGGCGAGATCGACCGAGACGTCGCGCGCCAGCATGCGGTAGCCGTCCGCCGCCAGCATCCGCATGGGCCCGATGATCGAAACGACCTCCTCGTCGATATCGTATTGGCCCGCCTCGGCGGAAAGGCGCGCGGGCCCATCGTCGAGCAGCAGCCGCGCAACCAGATCGTTCATCCGCACGATGCCCTCGGAACTGGAGCGCTGCACCGCCTCGCCAGCGGTCAGCGAAAAGGGACGCCCCTGGTCGTCCGCCCCGCGGTAGAGCGCGTTGTCGACGCGCAGGCGCTCCTCGATGATCGCCACCTTGTTGCGATCGAGCAGGAAGCTCACCTCACCGCGCGGACTGAGCGGTGTGATCACCATCAGCGCGGCGAGCACCCCGACAGCCATCGGCAGCGCGCGCGCGAGCAAGCCCACCAGCCGGTCATGCGTCCCGCCCGGCTCGGCCCAGTGCTGGCGTTCGTGCCGCCGTTCCTTGGCCTGTGCCGTTTCGATCCTGCGATGCCGGGATGCCATGGGTGTTACCTGTCCGGTCGGTCCTTACATATGGCTGAAGATATCGTGGTCGGCCCATCCTGCCACGTCCAGCCGCGCGCGGGTGGGGAGGAATTCGAAACAGGCCTGCGCCAGATCGGTGCGCCCTTCGCGGTCGAGCCTGCGGTCGAGTTCGTCCTTCATCCGGTGGAGGAAGCGCACGTCGCTCGCGGCATATTCGCGCTGTGCCTCGTTCAGCTCGGGTCCGCCCCAGTCGCTCGACTGCTGGGCTTTCGAAATGCTCTCGCCCAGCAATTCCTCGACCAGCATCTTGAGGCCGTGGCGATCGGTATAGGTGCGGGTCAGCTTGCTGGCGATCTTGGTACAATAGCACGGCGTCGCCATCACGCCGAGATAATGCTCGATCGCGGCGAGGTCGAAGCGCGCGAAATGGAACAGCTTGAGCCGCTCCGGATCGGCCAGCACCGCCTTCAGATTGGGCGCGTCATAGGTGCTCTCGGGACCGAAGCGCACGAGGTGCTCGTCGCCCTTGCCATCGCTGATCTGCACGACGCACAGCCGGTCGCGGATGGTGACGAGGCCCATGGTTTCGGTGTCGACGGCCACCGGACCATCGGCGAGGACGCCTTCGGGAAGGTCTTCTTCGTGGAAATGCACTGCCATGGGCCAGCGCCTTAGGCCGATTGGGGATTGTAGGGAAGGGGTGCTGGCCCACCGCCCGGTCCCGGCTACAATCGCATCATGACCGAAAGCGTCCCCCAAAGCTGGCAGCCCGTGCTCGAACCGGTGCTCGCAACTCCCCAGGCGCGGCAGCTCGGCGGGTATCTCGTGGCGGAAGAACGGGCGGGCAAGGCGATCTATCCGCCGCGCGGGTGCCGATTGAAGGCGCTCGACCTGACTCCGCTGGACGAGGTCAAGGTGGTGATCCTGGGGCAGGATCCCTATCACGGGCCGGGCCAGGCGATGGGGCTTTGCTTTGCAGTGCCCGAAGGCGTGAGGGTCCCGCCAAGCCTGGTCAATATCTACAAGGAACTCGAAGCCGATCTTGGGATTGCGCGACCCGACCATGGCGATTTGAGCGAATGGGCGCGCCAGGGCGTGCTCTTGCTCAACAACACGCTGACGGTCGAGGCGGGTCGGGCAGGCAGCCATGCCGGGCGCGGCTGGGACGCGATTACCGATGCCTGCGTGGCGGCGGTGGCGGCGCGATCCGAACCCAGCGTGTTCATCCTGTGGGGCAGCCATGCGCAGGCCAAGGCGAAACGGATCGATGGGTTGCGCAGCGGGCGGCACTGCGTGATCGAAAGCCCGCACCCAAGCCCGCTGTCGGCGCATCGCGGCTTTTTCGGCTCGAGGCCGTTCAGCCGGACCAATGCCTTTCTCACGGAGAACGGGCGCGGCGCGATCGACTGGGAAGTGTGACACGAACGCCGCCGCTGGAAAGCGAGACTTTCCGCAAAAGCCCTTGCTTTCCGGCGGGTTGCCGCCGCGTCGCGCATACGGCCTGTGACCTTCCGTTCGCGGCAGGTCTCGGGCGAAGGGTTGGCGGTCCGGCATGCCCGTTACTTGCCATGCGCAGGTCCCTGTAGGAAAATGCTTACATGAGAGAGGACGAGGCCCGCACCCGCCTGCTCGCGCGCCGCGCCGAGCTCGATGCCGAGGATGCGGCCAATGCGGACTCGCGCGATACGGTCGAATTGCAGCAGGACAGCGTCGGGCGTCTGTCGCGCATGGATGCGATGCAGCAGCAGGCGATGGCGCAGGCGACCGAGCGCCGCCGCAAGGCAGAGCGTAACCGGATCGCCGCTGCACTCGCCCGGCTCGACCAAGGCGAATGGGGCTGGTGCACCGTCTGCGGAGAGCAGATCGCCGAACGGCGGCTCGCCCACGATCCGAGTATCGCGACCTGCCTCAAATGTGCGAGCGCCGGTTAAGCGGCTTTGCAGACGCAGGGCGCTATGCCAGTTTGCAGCGCGAACGTTAAAGGGGGAGAAGCTCGTGAAAGCGGTTTTCAAGGCAGGCGCGGCGCTGGCGGTACTCGCGATGGTGGTCCCGGCGGACGCGCGCAGCGGCGGCGAACACCATGCCGAGGTGGCGGACGGCACGACGGCAAGCGACGAAGCAGCCAAGGCCGAGGCACTGGCCGAGGCGATGCGCGCGGCCGAACTCTGGATCGAAGGACAGCGACAGTTTCGCAAGATCCCCGCAATTTCGGCGGCGGTCGCGCGGGGTGACGAAACCGTCTGGGCGCAGGGCTTCGGAACGACCGACCGCGCGAAGACCAAGCCTGCCACGCCCGATACGATCTATTCGATCTGCTCGATATCCAAGCTCTTCACCGCGATCGCGCTGATGCAGCAATGGGAGCAGGGCAAGGTCGCGCTCGATGCGCCGATCTCCGAATACCTGCCCTGGGCGACGCTCGCAGACGATCCACGCGAAAGCGTGCCGGTAACGCTGCGCGGGGCGCTGACCCATTCGGCCGGACTGCCGCGCGAAGCGGATTTTCCCTATTGGACCGGGCCCGATTTTCCCTTTCCGAGCCAGGACCAGATCCGCGCGAAAATCGCCAGCCAGGTGCCGCTCTATCCCGCCTCCACCACCTGGCAATATTCCAATCTCGGCCTGACGCTGGTGGGCGAGACGGTCGAGGCGGTCAGCGGTCAGCCCTTCGCCGACTATGTCACGGCCAATATCCTCGATCCGCTCGGTCTCGACGATACGCGGCCCGGAATCCCCACCGGTCTTTATGGCGGGCAGATGGCGGTCGGCTGGGGCGCGCTCGAGCCCGATGGCTCGCGCCCGCAGGTCGCACTGTTCGATCCTGCGGGAATCACGCCGGCTGCCGGGTTCAGCGCCAGCGTGGCAGACCTCGCCAAATTCGCCGGCTGGACCCTGCGGCTGGCCAGGAGCGGCGAAGCCGAAGTGCTGCGCGCCTCGACGCTGCGCGAGATGCAGCGCGTCCATTACGTCTCGCCCGACTGGGAAACCAGCTGGGGGCTGGGGTTCGCGGTGCGGCAGGAAGGCGGCACGACGATCGTCAGCCATGGCGGGTCGTGCCCGGGCTATCGCAGCGCGCTGATGATCGCGCCGAAAGAGGAAATGGGCGTGGCCGTGGCGATGAATGCGATGGACGATCCGGGCACTGTCGCGCGCGGCATCGCAGCGCTCGTCAAGGCGCGGGGCGAGGCCAAACCTTTCGATCCGGTCGAGGGCGTGTCGCTTTCCGATTATGCCGGGGTCTATGGCGGCCAGCCTTGGGGCGCGGATTACATGATCATTCCCTGGGCCGGCGGGCTGACATGGCTATCGCCCGATGCAAACGAGCCGGCGAAGGGCATGTGGCGCCTCAGGCCGCTCGGCGAGGATCGTTTCCGGGTCGTCACCGACAAGGGCGACGAGCGGCACGAGGTCGTCTTCGAACGGGACCGGGCGGGCAACGTCCAAGCGGTGAGGCAGCACTCGAACGCCTCGCCGCGATTGCGCGGTCTCTAGCTCAGAAAATCGAATAGCCGCCGTCGATCACCACCGAATCGCCGGTGTGGAACTTGCTGGCATCGCTGGCGAAATAGACCGCGATGCCGGCGAAATCCTCGCCCTCCCCCCAGCGGCGCATGGGCACGCGGCCGATCGCCTTTTCGTTGAAGGCATCCCAGTTCTGCAGCCGTTCGGTCATTTCGGTGGCGATCCAGCCGGGCAGCACCGCATTGGCGCGGATGCCATGGCGGGCGAGTTCGACCGCCGTACCGCGCACCATCGCGAGGACCCCGGCCTTGGTCGCGGCATAGGCCTGGTTCTGCGGCGCGCCGTGGATCGCCGAGACCGATGAGGTGACCAGCAGCGAGCCACCCTTGTCGCCGCCCTCTGCACGTTCGACCATGTGCTTGGCCGCCTCGCGAAAGGTCCAGAACACAGCGTCGAGATTGACCGTGGTGACCTTGCGCCAGGCCTCGGTGGTCTGCTCGGTCAGCGGCGCGCCGCCGCCGACACCGGCATTGGCGATGCAGGTATCGATCCGCCCGAGGCGCGACAGGCTCTCGGCCATGGCGTCGATCACGGCCTGTTCGTCGGCAACGTCGACCGCCAGCGCCTCGACCCGCGTGCCATGGGCCTTCAGCTTCTCGAGCGCGGCGGCGTTCTTGTCCGCATTGCGGCCCCAGATCGCGATATCCGCGCCGGCCGCCGCCAGCCCTTCGGCCATGCCCAGCCCGATCCCGCCATTGCCGCCGGTCACCACTGCCACCTTGCCGGTGAGGTCGAAGGGTTTGAATGCCATGCTCGTCTCTCCTCTCCTGCCCACTCATGCCGAGTGGGAGGACGATTGCAAGGCGCAACCCATCGGCTAGGCTATCGCGCATGACCGACCTCATCCTGACCGAGATCGCCGACGGGATCGCCACCGTCACCCTCAACCGACCCGAAGCGATGAATGCGCTGTCGAAAGCACTGCGACACCGGCTGTTCGAGGTGATGACCGCGCTCGATGTGGACGACGCCGTGCGGGCAGTGATCCTCACCGGTGCGGGCGAGCGGGCTTTTACCGCCGGATTGGATCTGAAGGAATTGGGATCGCAAGAGGGCGCGCTGGGTGCGGCCAATGCCGAAGGCGCGGAGGAAAACCCGGTCAAGGCGATCGAGCAATGCAGAAAGCCCGTGATCGGCGCGATCAACGGGGTGGCGATCACCGGCGGGTTCGAACTGGCGCTGGCCTGCGACGTGCTGGTCGCCAGCACCCATGCGCGCTTTGCCGATACCCATGCGCGCGTGGGCATCGTTCCGGGCTGGGGCCTGTCGCAAAAGCTCAGCCGGATGGTCGGGATTTCGCGCGCCAAGGAGTTGAGCTTTACCGGCAATTTCCTCGACGCGCCAACCGCCGAGCGCTGGGGGTTGGTCAACCGCGTGGTTGCGCCCGAAGAGCTGCTGCCCGAAGCGCGCCGCCTCGCCGCCGATATGGCAAGCGTCGACCCTGATTTCCTCGCCACCTACAAGCGGCTGATCGACGAAGGCTACGCCGCCAGTTTCGGTGAGGGACTGGCGCTCGAACAGCGGCTGTCCTCTGCCGCCAACAGCGCAGTCAGTCCGGAGGAAGTCGAAGCACGCCGAGCCGCCGTGCAGGCGCGGGGCCGCACGCAGGGATGATGCATTCGGCGAAACAACCGGTGAATGTTTGGCGCTTCCGAAATCACGCTCGCCGAGCTATCGAGGCGTCATGGAACGGCAGCTGTCCGCCCGTCTGACCGGCCTCGCGCCGATCGTCCTTCCCATTCTCGCCATCGCGCTCGCCCGCGCCATGACCCATACGGATTGGGCCGCGGCCAATGCGGTGCTGGCGGCGCTGCTTTTCGCCTGGATCGTGGCCGATAGCCTGCTGCTGGCGACGATCGCCAAGGCAGAAAAGCGACGGCCCGGCGCGCGCGCAATGCTCGGCGCCGCCGCGCTCGCCAGCATTATCATCGTGGCCGGTGCGGCCGAGCCGGTTCGCGCGGCGATCCTCTCGATGCCGCCCCTGCTTGCGGCGGCGGCGCTGACGGTCACGCTCTTCGCGATCTGGAGCGGCGCGGTTTTCGTTCGGGCATTGGCAGCAGGCGCATCGCGCGAAGAGGCCGCCGCGCTCGTCTTCCCGCCAAGACTGGTTCGATTCATGAGCGCGGAAGCGCGGATCATGCGGCTCGCCTTGCTGGGCTGGCGGTGCGGGCAGGACATTCCGCAAGGCGCGCAGGCGTTCGACTATCACCGTTTCCTGTTGCCGATGATCTATGTCTTTCTCGCCTTGCAGGCGATCGAGCTTGCGGTGATGCATTTCCTGCTGATGCAATGGAACGCGACCGTCGCGTGGATCTGGTTCGGCCTTGGCATTGCGAGTGGGCTGTGGATCATCGGTCTCGCGCAGGGTTTTCGCCTGCATCCGGTGTTGTTGACCGACGAAGGCCTGCGGGTGCGCAGCGGCATTATGGTCGACGTACTGGTGCCCTACGCCGCGATTGCGGGCGTGGTGCCGAGCGTCGATGCCGAGCAGGTGAAAGCGAAAGACACGCTGAACCACGCGGTCCTTTCATGGCCCAATGTCATGCTCGAACTGGATCAGCCGATCATCGTTCGACCGCTGATCGGGGCCGAGCGGAAGATCGTGCGGATTGCCCTGCGGATCGACGACAGCGCGGCCTTCCTCGCTGCGCTGGAGGAGCGCCTTCGCGCCTAACGCGGCAGTTCGCTCGCGCCCATCAGCGCCTTGTCGACCGCATGGGCGCATTGACGCCCCTCGCGGATCGCCCAGACTACCAGGCTCTGCCCGCGGCGCATGTCGCCGCAGGTAAAGACGTTGGGCTCGCTGGTGAGGTACCAGTCGGTATCCGCCGCGACATTGCCGCGGGTGTCGAGATCGACACCCGCGCGGTCGAGCAGGCCCCGCCGCTTGGGCCCGGTGAAGCCCATCGCCAGCAGGATCAGATCGGCCTTAAGCGTGAAAGCACTGCCTTCGATCTCCTGCATGCGCCCGTCCTTCCATTCGACGCGCACGCATTCGAGCCCGGCGACGTCGCCATTCTCCTCGACCACGCGCTTGGTCAGAACGGCCCAGTCGCGCTCGACCCCTTCTTCATGGCTCGAGGAGGTGCGCAGCTTCAACGGCCAGTCCGGCCAGGTCAGGCCCTTGTCCTCCTTTTCCGGCGGCTTGGGCATGATCTCGAGCTGCGTCACGCTGGCCGCGCCCTGGCGGTTGGAAGTGCCGACACAGTCGCTGCCGGTATCGCCGCCGCCGATCACGATCACGTGCTTGCCCGTGGCCGTCAGGCTCCCGCGCGGGGCCGCGCGAACCTCGTCGTCGCCTGCATTGCGCTTGTTCTGCTGGGTCAGGAACTCCATCGCCAGCCGCACGCCGTCGAGCTCCGAACCGGGAATGTCGAGCTGGCGCGCTTCCTCGGCCCCGCCGGCGAGCACCACCGCATCGAAATTCTCCTGCAGCGCCTGGAAGCTGACCTCGACCCCGACCTCGCTCGACGTGCGGAACTGGACGCCTTCGGCCTCCATCTGCACCGCGCGCCGGTTGATGAGGTGTTTTTCCATCTTGAAGTCGGGAATGCCGTAGCGCAGCAGGCCGCCGATCCGGTCGCTCTTCTCGAACACGGTTACCGCGTGGCCGGCCCGGGCGAGCTGTTGTGCGCAGGCGAGGCCGGCCGGGCCGCTCCCGATCACCGCAACCGACTTGCCGGTGCGCTTCTCGGGCAGCTCGGGTTTGACCCAGCCTTCGGCAAAGCCGCGATCGATGATCGCGCATTCGATGCTTTTGATCGTGACCGGCGAATCCACGATGTTGAGCGTGCAGGCCGCCTCGCACGGTGCGGGGCAGACGCGGCCGGTGAACTCGGGAAAATTGTTGGTCGAGTGGAGAACGTCGAGCGCGTTTTTCCAGTCGTCTTCGTAGACGAGGTGGTTCCAGTCCGGGATGATGTTGTTCACCGGACAGCCGGTGTGACAATAGGGAATGCCGCAATTCATGCAGCGCGCGGCCTGGCGGCGCAGCTCGTCCTCGGGCAGCGGAACGACGAATTCCTTGTAATTCGCCACTCGCTCCTTCGGGTCGAGATAGGTGCGGTCGTGCCGCTCGTATTCTAGAAAGCCGGTTTCCTTGCCCACGAGGTCAAATCTCCGATTTGGCCGAATCCCCCGCGCAGGCGGGGGTCCCGCCAGGCTGCGCGGGAACGTTGAAAGAAGAAGCGGGATCCCCGCCTTCGCGGGAGTGAATGGGGAGGTCGAAATCGATCATTCCGCCGCTTCCATCGCGGCCTGTTCGCGTTCGTCTTCGAGTGCTTCAAGTGCGCGCTTGTAGTCGCGCGGCATCACCTTGCGGAAGTTCTTGAGTTCCTTCGCCCAATCGTCGAGCAGCGCCTTGGCCTTGGCCGAGCCGGTATGCAGCAGGTGGCGCTCGACGAGTACCTTGAGCCGTTCGGCATCGTGATAGAGCGGATCGCCCATGCCGAAATTCTCGACCGAGACGGGGCGTTGCTGCGGGCTGCCCCAGCTCTTTTCGGCGCCTTCGCCGTCGCCGGGCTGGACGTCCAGAACATCGACCTGCGCATGGTTGCACAGCTTTTCGAAGCGATTCTCGGGATCATAGACATAGGCGATGCCGCCGCTCATCCCGGCGGCGAAATTGCGGCCCGTCGGGCCGAGCACGCAGACCACGCCGCCGGTCATGTATTCGCAGCCGTGATCGCCGGTGCCCTCGACCACCGCGACCGCGCCCGAGTTGCGCACCGCGAAGCGTTCGCCCGCCACGCCATGGAAATAGGCCTCGCCCGCAATCGCGCCATAGAGCACCGTATTGCCGACGATGATGTTGTTCCCGGGCGCGCGCGGTGCTTCCTTCGGCTGGCGCACGATGATGCGACCGCCCGACAATCCCTTGCCGACATAGTCGTTGGCATCGCCGGTCAGGCTGATCGTGACGCCGTGGGCGAGCCAGGCACCGAAGCTCTGGCCGGCAACGCCGGTAAAATCGATCCGGATCGTGTCGGGTGCGAGGCCAGCATGGCCATGCGTCTCTGCGATCCGGCCGGACAGCATCGCGCCGACAGTGCGGTTCACATTGCGGATCGTGCGCGAGAGCTGGACCGCCTGACCGCTCTCTATCGCCGGCTTGCAGGCTTCGATCAGCGCGACATCCATGGCCGCGGCTAGGCCATGATCCTGGCTTGCGGTATGATGGAGCGCTTGGCCTTCCTCGCGCGGGACGACATGGAGGATGCGTTTCAAATCGACCCCATGCGCCTTCCAGTGGCGCTCGACGCGGCGCATGTCGACCCGATCCACGCGGCCGATCATCTCCTCGACGGTGCGAAAGCCCATTTCGGCCATGATCTTGCGCAGCTCTTCGGCGACGAAGAAGAAGTAGTTGATGACATGCTCGGGGGTGCCGGTGAAACGCTTGCGCAGCACCGGGTCCTGCGTCGCGACGCCGACCGGACAGGTGTTGAGATGGCATTTGCGCATCATGATGCACCCCGCCGCGATCAGCGGGGCGGTGGCGAAACCGAATTCGTCCGCGCCGAGCAATGCGCCGATCGCGACATCGCGCCCGGTCCTGAGGCCCCCATCGACCTGCACCGCAATGCGGCTGCGAAGATCGTTGAGCAGCAGCGTCTGCTGCGTTTCGGCGAGGCCGATTTCCCAGGGGCTGCCTGCATGGGTGAGGCTGGTCAGCGGGCTCGCGCCCGTACCTCCCTCGTAGCCCGAAATGGTGACGTGGTCGGCCTTCGATTTGGATACGCCCGCGGCGACCGTGCCCACACCCACTTCGGACACCAGCTTGACCGAGATGCGGCTGTCGCGCTGCACGTTCTTGAGATCGTGGATCAGCTGGGCCAGATCCTCGATCGAATAGATGTCGTGGTGCGGCGGGGGCGAGATCAGGCCCACCCCAGGGGTCGAATGGCGCACCTTGCCGATGCGCTTATCGACCTTGTGGCCGGGCAACTGGCCGCCCTCGCCGGGCTTGGCGCCCTGCGCCATCTTGATCTGGATATCGTCCGAATTGACCAGATATTCGGTCGTCACGCCGAAGCGTCCCGAGGCGACCTGCTTGATGCGGCTGCGCATCGAATCGCCATTGTCGAGCGCGCGGAAGCGTTCGGGCTCCTCGCCGCCTTCACCCGTGTTCGAGCGCCCGCCGATGCGGTTCATGGCGATGGCGAGCGTCGAATGCGCTTCGTGGCTGATCGATCCGAAGCTCATCGCGCCGGTGCTGAAACGCTTGACGATTTCGACCGCCGGTTCGACCTCGTCGAGGCTCAACGGCTGTTCGGCGGGCTTCAGTTCCATCAGCCCGCGGATGGTCAGCAGGCGTTCGGACTGCTCGTTGATCGAGCGCGCGAACTCGTCGTAATTCTTGGCGTCGTTCCCGCGTACCGCATGCTGCAATTGCGCCACCGATTGGGGCGTCCAGGCATGCGCTTCGCCGCGCAGGCGGTACTGGTAGATGCCGCCGACATCGAGCATGCCCTTGTACAAGGGATTGTCGCCATAGGCTTGCGCGTGGCGCAACACGGCTTCCTGCGCCACCTCGGCGAGGCCGATGCCTTCGATCGTGGTCGCAGTGCCGGTGAAATAGGTGTCGACGAATTCGCTATTCAGGCCGACCGCGTCGAAGATCTGCGCGCCGCAATAGGACTGGTAGGTGGAGATGCCCATCTTGGACATGACCTTGAGGATGCCCTTGCCGACCGCCTTGACGTAGTTCTGGCGCACGTCGGTCGGATCGAGGTCGGCGAAACGTTCGGCGCGCAGGCTCTCCAGCGTTTCGAACGCGACATAGGGGTTGATCCCTTCGGCCCCATAACCCGCCAATGCGCAGAAGTGATGCACTTCGCGCGCTTCGCCGGTTTCGATGACCAGGCCGGTCTGCATGCGCAGGCCCTGGCGTACCAGCTGGTGGTGGACGGCCGCGGTGGCGAGCAGCGCGGGCATGGGAATGCGGTCGGGGCCCTGGTTCCGATCGGACAGGATCAGGATGTTGGCATCGCCCAGCACCGCCTCGGTCGCCGCCCAGCACATTTCCTTCAGCGCCATGGACAGGCCTTTGGCCCCGGTGCTCGCATCCCAGGTGATGTCGATGGTTGCGGTACGGAAGGCGCCGTCGAGCGCTGCCTCGACCGAGCGAATTTTCGCAAGCCCCTCATTGGTGAGGATCGGCTGGCTGACTTCGAGGCGCTTGTGCGTGCCGGCATCGCGGCCGAGCAGATTGGGGCGCGGGCCGATCATCGAAAGCAGGCTCATCACCAGATCTTCGCGGATCGGGTCGATCGGCGGGTTGGTGACCTGCGCGAAGTTCTGCTTGAAGTAATCGTAGAGCAGGCGGCTGCGGTCGGACAGCACGGCGATCGGCGTATCGGTGCCCATCGAACCGATCGGATCCTCGCTCCCGCGTGCCATGGGCTCGAGGAAGCGGGCGATGTCCTCCTGCGTGTAACCGAAGGCCTGCTGGCGTTCGAGCAGGCTGGTGGCGGCGGTGGGGATCTCGCTCAGCTCGGGCTCGATATGGTCGAGATCCTTGAGCTTGTACTGCGCCGCCTTGAGCCATTCCTCATAGGGCTGCGCATTGGCGAGATCGGCCTTCAGCTCCTCGTCCTCGACGATACGGCCTTCATCCAGGTCGATCAGCAGCATGCGCCCCGGCTGGAGGCGCCATTTGCGCGTGATGTCCTCGTCCTTGAACGGCAACACACCGCTTTCCGAAGCGAGCACGACGAGATCGTCCTTGGTCGTGCACCAGCGCGCGGGGCGCAATCCGTTGCGGTCGAGGCAGGCGCCGATCTGGCGGCCGTCGGTGAAACACACCGCAGCAGGCCCGTCCCAGGGCTCCATCAGCGCGGCATGGTATTCGTAGAAGGCGCGGCGCGCCGGATCCATCAGCGGGTTCTTGGCCCAGGCTTCCGGCATCATCATCATCATCGCATGCGCGAGGCTGTATCCGCCGGTCAGCAGCAGTTCGAGCGCATTGTCGAGACAGGCCGTGTCCGACTGGCCGTGCGGGATCAGCGGCCACATCTTGTCGAGATCGGCGCCGAGCAGCTCGCTTTCCATCGTGCGGCGGCGCGCTTCCATCCAGTTCACATTGCCGCGAACCGTGTTGATCTCGCCATTATGCGCCATAAAGCGATAGGGGTGGGCGAGGCGCCAGCTGGGGAAGGTGTTGGTGGAAAAGCGCTGGTGGACAAGGCCCAATGCGCTGACACAGTCGGGATCGCGCAAATCGTCGTAGAAACTGCCGACCTGATTGGCGAGCAGCAGGCCCTTGTAGACGACGGTGCGGCTGGAAAAGCTCGGGATGTAGGCGGTGGTCAGGCCCGGGATGCCGTGCTTGTCCTCGAGCGCCTTGAGCGGGTTGAGCGTCTGCTTGCGGATGACGACGAGCTTGCGCTCGAAGGCGTCTTGATCGGCGCAGTCGCCCCCGCGCGCGACGACGCATTGGCGGATGACCGGCATCGAATCGACCACCGCCTTGCCGAGCCCGTCGAGCGTGGTCGGCACATCGCGCCAGCCGACCACCCGCTGGCCTTCCTTCTCGACGAAGCGCTCGAGCTGCTTTTCGACGAATTCGCGCGCTTCGCTCGCCTGCGGGAGGAAGCACATGGCGACCGCATAGTCGCCCGGCTGCGGCAGGTCGTGGCCGTGTTCCTTGGCCCAATTGCGGAACAGCGGATCGGGCACTTGCAGCAGAATACCCGCGCCATCGCCCAGCAGGGGGTCGGCACCGACCGCGCCGCGATGGTCGAGATTGGCAAGGATTTCGAGCGCCTGGGTAACGATCGCATGGCTTTTCGCGCCCTTGATATGCGCGACCATGCCTACGCCGCAGGCATCGTGTTCGTTACGCGGATCGTACAGACCCGTTGTGTGGGGCGGCGTGCGTCCCATTGGCGAAGCGTCCTCCTTCGTGCCCGCCGACCGGCCTCGCTGGATGCGGGGCGGCCGGGAACATGGTCGAGCGGTGCCCTTCGCGGCACCTGCAAAATTGCGCGAAGGGCCCTAATGCCGACAGGATCGATATTTTGCAACTGCGAGAAGCGTAGCAAAATTTCTCCAGCGCCAAGAATTACGCTTGAGCGCGCGTTTCCGTAGAGGAAATTCGTATGCTTACTTCGGCTTGCCGACGCGGCTGAGCTTGTCGAGCGCGCTGCGCAGATCCGCCTGCGGATCGCCGGAGCCGCCGCCCGAACCGCGATCGGGAGCTTCGCGCTCCGCTTCCCGGCGCAGAAAGGCGATGACCGGATCGGCATCTCCATTCTCGGGCGGGCCTGCCTTCAAAGCATCGAGCGCAGTGCCGAGACGCTGGGTCAGCTCCTCGAGCGAGAGGTCGCCGAGCGCTGCGGGCGGAGGAGGGCTGGCTGCGCTTTCCGGCTCGAGCGTCTCTTCCGCCTCAGCCTCCACCGTCGCGCTGTGCGAACTCTCCGCTTCTGTGTCCGGAGAGGTCTGGACGGCGGGTTCCTCCACCGGGGAGACCGGCTCTTGCGTATCTTCCCACGCATCCGCGGCCTCGGTCTCGTGGATGGGTTCTTCCCATTGCTCGGCGAAATAGGGGTCGTCGGGAACGCTTTCGACCTCCTCGAGAACGGCTTCTTCGGTATCGGCATCGCGGGCGGTCAGGCCGCCGCGCGCGCTTCCCTCGAACGAACCGATGCCCTCTTCCGGCAAATCTTCGCGCGGGTTGAAAGGGCGCCGCGGAGCGTCCGCCCCTGTGTCGGCGGGCCTGGGTTCTTCCTTGTCGTCCTGAAGCCAGACGCCGGCGGTTTCGGCGGCCTCTTCGTCGTCGCTTTCGTCGCTTGCCTCGTTGATCGCGGCAACCCGCATGGCAAGCACGAGGCCGATCATCAGGCCGAGCAGCGCGGCACCCATCGAGAGGACGACGCGGGTAGCGGATTCGCCTGGCAAGATGCCGGCAAGACCGAAACGCTCGGCCAATAGCTGGTGCACCCCGGCCGGCATCACGAACAGGCCGAGCCCCAGCAGCAGCGCGAACCACGCGCCGACGCCCCACTTGAAGGCGGGGTGGCTACTGATCGGCGCTGTGCGCTTGGCGGCAGTCATTTCTCGTTCGAATACCCGTTCCATGCGGCTCACTCGGTCGCTGAAGAGCCACTTTCTAGCAGATGTTGGTAAACGGCCCGATAACGATCGATGTTCCTCGCCCAATCGTGGTTTTCGGCGACATGGCAGCGACCGGCCTCGCGCATCGCGGGCCAGCGGTATTTCTCGTCGATGAAGCGCGCCAGCGCTTCTGCGATTCCCGCGGGATCGTCGGGCGGAAACAGCAGCCCGGTGACACCGTCCTCGATCAGCTCGCGATGCCCGCCGACATCGCTCGCGGCGACGATCCGCCTCTGTGCCATGGCCTCGAGCGGCTTGAGCGGCGTGACGAGATCGGTCAGCCGCGATTTTTTGCGCGGGTAGGCGAGCACATCGACCAGCGAATAGTAGCGCTCGACCTCGCTGTGCGGAACGCGGCCGGTAAAGATGATCGCATCGCGTGCCGGAGAGGCCGCCGCCTGCGCGTGCAGCGTCTCCTCCATCGGCCCACCGCCGACGAGCAGGAGTTGCGTGTCCGGGTGGCGTGCGCGCAGCATCGGCATGGCGGCGATGGCGTCATCGAGCCCTTCATAGTCGTAAAAGCTGCCGATGAAGCCGATCACCGGCCCCTCGCCAATGCCGATCTGCCGCGCCAGCCCGACGTCGCGCGGTGGCGGTTCGCCGAACAGGGCAAGGTCGACGCCATTGGGCGACAGCGCGAGTTTACCTCCGTCGTGTCCGCGCTCGACAAGGTCCCCGCGCAACCCCTCGCTAATCGTGAACACCGCATCGGCCCCCTTGACCACGCGGTCCTCAAGCGCGCGGGTCAGGCGATATTTGAGCGAGCCTGCGCTGCCGGTTCCATTGCCCACCGCCGCATCCTCCCAGAAGGCGCGGATCTCATACACCAGGGGCACGCCAAGTCGCCGTGCGGCGCGCAGGCCGGCCATACCGCACAATGCAGGCGAATGCGCATGCAGGATATCGGGGCGCCAGTCGGCGGCGAGACGCTCGATGCCGGCGCGCAGTGCCGCGATCTCGCGCCATTCGCGCAGGCCCGGAAGGCTGGACGGGGTGCCCGGCACGCGGTGGAATGTCAGCCCGTCGACCTCCTCGATCGGCGGGCCGCCTCGAACATGGCGTGGGCCGGTAATTCCGCGTATCTCGACGCCCGCGGCCTGCAGGCTCTTGAGGATCGCGCGCGTGCGGAAGGTATAGCCGGAATGCAGCGGCAGCGAATGGTCGAGGATATGCAGCACGCGGGTCATCGGCTGCGCTGTGTGACACAACAGGCTTAACGGCGCGTCAACCGCGTTGCATTAGGGGGTAGCGCAGGAAGAACCGCCTTGTGATCGATTATTTCGCCCTTGCCCTGACCCATGCGCTGATCATGATCGCGCTGTTCCGCATATTGATGCGCGACCAACTCGATCGCGAGGACCCGCTCAGCGACCATGCGGCGGATGCGGACGCGCCAAGCAGGCGCGAGGCGCGGCGCGCCCGGCGCAGCCGCAAGGAACCGGGCGATGCTTGACGCCGCACTGTTCCTCACCGTGATGGGCATGTTCGCGCTTGGTCTCAAGCGGCCCTTCGTCTGGGTTCTGGCCTATCTCTACATCGATATCCTCGCCCCGCAGAAGATCGGCTGGACGCTGACGCCGCTGCTGCCCATCTCGCTTATCGCCTTCCTGCTGGCATTTGCCGGCTGGGCGGTGGCCGATCCGAAGGCGGAAACGCGCTTCACCCTGCGCCAGGGCATCCTGCTGGTGCTGCTGCTCTATTGCTTCATGACGCTGCAATGGGCCGAATTCCCGGAAAATGCGCAGGGCAAGTGGGACTGGGTATGGAAGGCGCTGGTGTTCGCGATCTTCCTGCCCTTCACGCTGTTCACGCGGCTGCGGATCGAGGCCGCGGCGCTGGTGCTGGTGCTGACCGCAGGTGCGATCATCATCTCGGCAGGCATGAAGACCGCGCTCGGCGGCGGGGGCTACGACAGCCTCTATTTCTTCGTGAACGACAATTCGAACATCTACGAAAGTTCGACCCTGGCGACCGTCTCGATCGCGCTGATCCCGATCATTTTGTGGTTCGCCAAACACGGCACCATTTTCCCGCCCGACTGGCGCGTGAAGACCTTTGCCGGCCTGCTGATCTTCGCCTGCCTGCTGGTGCCGGTGGGAACCGAGGCGCGCACAGGTCTCGTGTGCATCGCCATGCTCGGCCTGCTGATGCTGCGCGACGTCAAGAACCGCATCATGTATCTGATGGCGGCGGGCGCACTTGGCGTGATGGCACTGCCGTTCATCCCGGCGAGCTATTACGAGCGCATGGCGACACTCGGCTCGCTCCAGTCCGACCAGTCGGCTTCCACCCGCGTGCAGGTCTGGATGTGGACGCTCGATTACGCAACCGAGAACCCGCTCGGCGGCGGGTTCGACGCCTATCGTGCGAACGAGTTCACCTATGATTTGCCGGTGACGCGTGACGAAGGCGGGGCGTTGGTCACCGAAATCAAGGAAGTGACCGACGAATCGCGTGCGTTTCATTCCTCCTTCTTCGAGATGCTTGGCGAGCAGGGCTGGCCGGGGCTGTTCCTGTGGGTCAGCCTGCATGCGCTCGGCCTGCTGCAGATGGAACGCATTCGCCGAAGATGGCGCAATCGCGACAGCCCGGCAGAACAATGGCAGGGGCCGCTGGCGAGCGCCTTGCAGTTTTCCAACATCATCTATCTGGTCGGAGCGACCTTCCAGGGGATCGCCTACCAGCCGGTGTTCCTGATGCTGATCGGGCTGCAGATCGCGCTGTCGACCTATTGCCGCAAACGCGATTCGGCCAGGGCCGAGGCGGAGCGCAAGGCGCTGCGCGAAGCGCGCCGCACGGCTGCCTCGGCCAAGCCCGCCATGCCGTAACGGCACCATTCGCGCGGTTGCGCGCCCTCTTTCCATGCGCCATGACTCGCGCCGCATCGCGCGGCCGGAGTCGCGCGAAACCGACGATTTGGACAAGAGGAGAGGCGCGCATGAGCCCGCAGGAACTGGCAGAGAAGGTTGGCGAACACATCGCCACGAGCGAATGGGTCGAAATGAGCCAGGAGCGCATCAACCAGTTCGCCGATGCCACCGGCGACCACCAGTTCATCCACATCGACGAGGAAGCGGCCAAGATGACGCCGTTCGGCGGCACGATCGCGCACGGCTTCCTGACGCTGTCGATGATCCCCTATCTCGGCGCCAATTCGGATATGCCCAAGGTCGAAGGCGTGAAGATGGGCGTCAACTACGGCGGCAACAAGACGCGCTTCATCAGCCCCGTCCGCAGCGGCAAGCGCATCCGCGGACACTGGAAGCTGCTCGAAATGAACGAGAAGCGCCCCGGCCAGTGGCAGCAGACCTGCGAGATCACCATGGAGATCGAGGGCGAGGAAAAGCCCGCCCTGATCTGCGAATGGATCAACCAGATTTTCGTTTAATGTGAGTCCCAGCGAAGGCTGGGACCTCCGTCGGCCCCGCGCCATCCCTCAAGGAGACCCCGGCCTGCGCTGGGGATCAGCAAGGAAAAGCAAATGTCACGTGACGCAGTCATCGTCTCCACCGCCCGCACCGCCATCGGCCGTGCGTATAAGGGCGGGTTCAACGACACCAAGGGCCCGACGCTCGGCGCCTATTCATTGAAGCCCGCGATCGAGCGCGCCGGAATCGAAGCCGGCGAAGTCGACGACGTGCTTTGGGGCAGCGCGCTCCAGCAGGGCACGCAGGCCGGCAATCTCGCGCGCCAGGTCGCGCTGCGCGCCGGTTGCCCGATCGGCACCAGCGGCATGACCATCGACCGCCAGTGCTCCTCGGGCCTGATGAGCATCGCCACCGCGGCCAAGCAGATCATCACCGACCGGATGGATGTGGTCGCCGCCGGTGGTCAGGAAAGCATTTCGCTCGTCCAGACCAAGGAAATGCGCGTGATGCCCGATCCCGAGCTGGTGAACATGCATGGCGCGATCTACATGCCGATGCTGCAGACCGCCGAGACGGTCGCCCAGCGCTACGGCATCAGCCGCGAGGCGCAGGATGAATATGCCCTGTCGAGCCAGCAGCGCACTGCTGCCGCACAGGAAAAGGGCCTGTTCGATGACGAGATCGTTCCCGTCACCACCACGCACAAGGTGCAGGACAAGGAAACCGGCGAGATCTCCGACGTCGAGGTGACCATCGACAAGGACGAAGGCAACCGCCCCTCGACCACGCTCGAAGGCCTCGCCGGCCTGCAGCCGGTAATGGGTCCGGGCACCTCGATCACCGCGGGCAACGCCTCGCAGCTGTCGGATGGTTCCTCGGCCAGCATCCTCATGGAGGCCAAGGTCGCGGAGAAAAAGGGTCTGACCCCGCTCGGCCGCTATGTCGGCATGGCGGTGGCAGGCACCGAGCCCGACGAAATGGGAATCGGCCCGGTCTTCGCCATCCCCAAGCTGCTCGAGCGTTTCGACCTCCAGGTCGACGACATCGGCATATGGGAACTGAACGAAGCCTTCGCCGTGCAGGTGCTTTACTGCCGCGACAAGCTGGGCATCCCGGGCGAATTGCTCAACGTCAATGGCGGTTCGATCTCGATCGGCCACCCCTACGGCATGACCGGTGCGCGCTGCACCGGCCACGTGCTGCTCGAGGGCAAGCGCCGCGGCGCCAAATACGGCGTCGTGACCATGTGCGTCGGCGGCGGCATGGGCGCGGCGGGTCTCTTCGAGATTTTCTAACAGCAGGAGTTCTTACGATGACCGAGCGGTGGCCCAAACTCGATTTCGAGGCCGATCGCCCGGTCATCGAGAGCCTGCATGCCTATCTGCAGGTGGTGGGTAAATTGCCCACCCGCGCGCTGCCGTGGTGCAACCACAGCTGGCACGTCGCCCTGCGCGTCGTGCCGCGCGGTTTCCGCAGCTATCCGGTTTTCTTTCCGGGCGGCGAGGCCGAGATCATGGTCGACTGCCTCAGTTCCGCCGTCGCGGTCGAAACTTCGAGCGGCTTTGCCGACGGCTTCGAAATCACCGGCCAGAGCGTTGCCCGCTTTCACGAGCAGCTTGCCGCACTGCTCTCGCTCGCCGGGGTCGACACCGATATCTCGGGCGCTCCGAACGAGGTCGAGGAAGCCATCCCCTTCGCCAAGGACAGGCGCGAGCGGGCATGGGACGAGGCCTTGCTGTCGCGCATCCACCGTGCCTTTTCCGACGTCAATCGCGTGTTCGAGACCTTCCGCACCGGTTTCGTCGGCAAATCGAGCCCGAGCCACCTGTTCTGGGGCAGCTTCGATCTCGCGGTCACCCGCTTTTCGGGGCGCGAGGCGCCATTGCATCCGGGCGGCTTTCCCAACCTGTCCGACGCGGTAACGCGCGAAGCCTATAGCCACGAGGTCGCGAGCGCGGGTTTCTGGCTTGGCGGCGGCGGGGTCGATGAAGCGGCCTTCTACGCCTATGGCTATCCCACGCCCGACGGGCTGGCGGATAGCCCGATCGAACCCGACGCCGCTTATTGGCACGGCGATCTGGGCGAGTTCGTGCTGCCCTATGCCGCGCTGCGCGAAAGCGCCGATCCCGAGGCTGCGTTGCTGCGATTTCTCGAAAGCAGTTATGCCGCAGTGGCCAAGGGCGCCGCATGGGAGCGGGCCATGCTGGAGATCCCGCGAGGTGGTTTCGGCGAACCCTACGATGTCGCGGCCCGCCGTGATGGCTGATCGCTGAGATGCCGCGCCCAGCCGTGCCGAGGCCCCTGGCATGAGTTACGACGCGCCGCACGATTGCCGTCCCGAGCAATCCTGCGCGCGTGCCGAAGCACACGATCTCAAGGCCGAACAAGCGCATCCGCGCTGGGTGCTGGCGATGTCGATCCTCGCCTCGAGCCTGCCCTTCATCGATGGCTCGATCGTCAACGTCGCGCTGCCCGCGATTCGCGCCGACCTCGCCGCCAGCGCCGCCGAGACGCAATGGGCGGTCAACGCCTTCACGCTGCCGCTCGCTGCGCTGCTGATGCTCGGCGGGGCGCTGGGTGACCGGTACGGGCGCAGGAAACTGCTGGTGATCGGCGTTGTCCTGTTCGGTCTCGCGAGCCTGCTCTGCGCGCTGGTGCCGACCCTGCCCGCGCTGATCGTCGGGCGTGCGGGCCAGGGCATCGGCGGCGCGCTGCTGCTGCCCAATTCGCTGGCGCTGCTCAACGGCGCCTTTTCGGGCAAGGCACGCGGACGCGCGGTCGGCGCTTGGGCGGCTGCGGGCGCGGCGTCGGGCGCGCTGGCCCCCTTGGCGGGCGGCTGGCTGGTCGAAAATTTCGGCTGGCCTTCGATCTTCTGGCTGCTGATCCCGATCAGCGTGGCAGCCGCCACCCTCGCGCTGTGGAAGACGCAGGAGGTGCGGCGCGCGGGCGACGTGCCGACCGATTACGCGGGCGCCGGCACCGCGACGCTGGCGCTGGCCGGGATCACGCTGGCGCTGACCTTCTGGAGCGCGAGCGGCGCATTCGACTGGCGGGTCGCGGCAAGCCTCGCCTTCGGCCTTGTGCTCGCGGTCGTCTTCTTCGGGATCGAGAGCCGCAAGAGCGAGACTGCGATGATGCCGCTCGCGCTGTTCGGCGGGACCTGCGTGGTCAGCCTCAACCTGCTGACCTTCCTGCTCTACGGCGCGCTCGGCGGGATGCTGCTGATCCTGCCCTATCTCCTGATCGAAAGCGCGGGCTATTCCCCGACCATGGCGGGCCTCGCGATCATGCCCTTCCCGCTGCTCATCGGACTGGGCAGCCCGCTGATGGGCGGGATGGCGCAGCGCACCGGCGTGCGGCTGCCGCTGACCATCGGCCCGCTGATAGTTGCAGGCGGATTGCTGCTCGGCCTGCGGATCGGGCCCGAAAGCTCCTATTGGACGAGTATCCTGCCCAGCATTGCGGCCATCGGGATCGGTATGGCGATCGCCGTCGCCCCGCTGACCAGCGCGGTCATGGCGGCAGTCGAGGACAGCTATACCGGCACGGCGAGCGGGCTCAACAATGCGGTATCGCGCACCGGCGGGCTGATCGCGGTGGCCCTGATGGGGAGCGTGCTCGCCATGTCGGGCGAGGCGCTGTTCGACGGCTTCCATGCCGCGCTTTACGCCATGGCCGGGGCCGCCGCGCTGGCGGGCGCGACCGGGTGGTTCGGCCTCAAGCAGCTCGACGCGAAAGCCTAGCCTGTCCGGCCGAGCCTTGGCCGAATCTAGCCGTGCCTGGCGATGAACTCCTCGACCACCGGCGCGATCTTGCTGCGCCAGCGGCTACCGTTGAAGATGCCGTAATGGCCGGCACCTTCGGCCATGTAATAGCGCTTCTTCGTCTCGGGTAGACGAGGGGTGAGGTCGAGCGCGGCCTTGGTCTGCCCGAGGCCCGAAATATCGTCGCGTTCGCCCTCGATCGCCAGCAGCGCCGTCCGAGTGATGTCGCCCAGATCGATTCGTTTGCCGCGGTGCAGGAAGGTGCCGTTGGGCAGCGCGTGGTCCTGGAACACCTCCTGCACCGTCTGCAGGTAGAATTCGGCGGTCATGTCGCAGACGCTGCGATATTCGTCGTAGAAATCCTTGGTCGCCTGCGCGCTGTCCTGGTCGCCCACGGTGAGGTGTTTGAACATCTCGTAATGGCTCAGCATGTGATTGCCGAGGTTCATGCTCATGAAGCCGGCGAGCTGCATGAAGCCGGGGTAAACGCGCCGCCCCGCGCCGCGATACTGCATCGGCACGGTGGCGATGACGTTGTGGCGGAACCATTCGATCGGGCGATCCATCGCGAGATCGTTGACGCTGGTCGGCGAACAGCGCGTGTCGATCGGCCCGCCCATCATGGTCAGCGTCCTGGGCGTGCAGGGATGCTTGTCGCGGTTCATGATCGCGGTTGCGGCGAAGACCGGAACCGAAGGCTGGCACACCGCCATCACATGCGCGCCCTCTCCGATATGTTCGAGATAGGCGATCACGTAGTCGATGTAGTCGTCGAGGTCGAAAGTGCCCTCGTGCAGCGGCACGGTCTTGGCATCGGCCCAGTCGGTGACGAAAACGCGGTAGTTTTGCAGCATCCGCTCGACCGTTCCACGCAGCAGCGTGGCATAGTGCCCGCTCATGGGTGCGACCACCAGTAGGCGTGGGGCATCTGCGGGCAGGCTCTCGCGGTAGAATTCCTTCAGATCGCCGAACGGGCGGTTCATCACCGTCGCTTCGAAAACGGGGTCCGGCCGCCCGTCGACCTCGACCGTCTCGATGCCCCAGGCCGGCTTGCCGTACGAGGCGGTGGCATGGGCGAAGACTTCCAGCGCGCTCGCCGCCATCGGGCCGATGTTCATGTACCTTATCGGGCCGACATAGTTCATCGGATTGGACGGATTGTTGAGCATCTCCACCCCGATCGAGGCGAAGGCGCTGGCCGAATGGAGCCAGCTGCGCTGCAGTTCATAGGCGTGATAGAGCAATACGTATCCCCTGCTGCCCCGGGTTCTTGTCGTTTTTTCCCGGACGAAAGGCGCTCATCCTGACGCCGGCGTGACCATTGTGCAATGCACAACCTCCGAAATAGTGTCTTCGCGCGTGCAGCGCAGTGGATTTTCGCCGCGCGTGGACCTAGTGGGAAGCGCATGTCAGCAACGGACGATACGAAGATCGAGGGGCGCGGTCGCTTCGCGCGCAAGCGCGCGGCCAAGGATGCCCCGCGCGAACGCTCGCTCAAGCCGCTGAAGATGGTGTGGCGCGCGGGCAAGAACTATCCCGGCCATGTCGCGCTGGCGCTGCTTGCGCTGTTCATAACCGCCGCGGCGACGCTGGCGATCCCGGCGGGCTTCAAGCTGGTAATCGACCGCGGCTTCGCCGATGGGGCGGACCCCGCCAACATGGGGCGCTGGTTCCGCTACCTGCTGATCATCGTGGGCGTTCTGGCGGTGGGCACCGCGATGCGCTTCTATTTCGTCAGCTGGCTGGGCGAACGCGTGGTCGCCGATATCCGGCTGCGCGTGCAGGAAAACCTGCTGCGGCTCGCGCCGGGCTTCTATGAAGAGAACAGCCCCAAGGAAATCTCCAGCCGGATGACCAGCGATACAGCGCTGATCGAACAGGTGGTGGGCACGACCGTTTCGGTCGCGCTGCGCAACACGCTGATGGCGGTGGGCGGTACGCTCTATCTGTTCTGGCTGGTCCCGGGCCTGACGATGGGGCTGTTCCTCATCATCCCGGCGATCGTCGTCCCCATCACCCTGTTCGGCCGGCGGCTGCGCAAGGTCTCGCGCACCAGCCAGGACCGCGTGGCCGATATCGGCGCGATGGTCACCGAAGTGCTGTCCGCGATGAAGATCGTGCAGGGCTTCAACCAGGAGGACCGCGAGCACGGCCGCTTCAGGGAGGCGGTGGAACGGACCTTCAGCGTGGCCAAGCGCCGGGTGATCCTTCGCGCGGCGATGACTGCCGTGGTCATTCTGCTGGTGTTCGGCGGCATCACGCTGCTCGTCTGGCGCGGCGCGGAGGCGGTCAGCGAGGGCACGATCTCGGGCGGTACGATCGCAGCCTTCGTCCTTACCGCCGGGCTCGTCGCGGGCGCGATCGGGGCGCTGACCGAGGTTTATGGCGACCTGCTGCGCGGCGCAGGCGCGGCCAGCCGCCTGTCGGAGCTGCTCGACGAACAGCCCGCCATCACTGCGCCCGAGCGCCCGCAGGACCTGCCGGTGCCGCCGCGCGGCAGCCTGTCGTTCCGCAACGTCACCTTCCGCTATCCGACGCGGCTGGAGGCGCCGGCGATCACCGATTTCAGCCTTGAAATCGAACCGGGCGAGACGGTCGCCATCGTCGGCCCCTCGGGCGCCGGCAAGTCGACCATCTTCCAGCTCGCGGAGCGCTTTTACGATCCGCAGGCCGGCTCGATCCGGCTCGACGGCATCCCGCTGACCGCCGCCGATCCCGCCGGGGTGCGCCGCCGGATCGCCTATGTCCCGCAGGAAGGCGTGCTGTTCAGCGCCAATGCCCGCGACAATCTGCGTTACGGCAATTGGGATGCGAGCGAGGATGAGATCTGGGCCGCCGCGCGCGCCGCCAACGCCGCCGAATTCATCGAGAAGCTGCCGCAGGGCATGGACACCTATCTTGGTGAAAGCGGTACGCAATTGTCGGGTGGCCAGCGCCAGCGCATCGCCATTGCCCGCGCGCTGTTGCGCGATGCGCCGATCCTGTTGCTCGACGAGGCGACCAGCGCGCTCGACGCCGAAAGCGAGCGCTTGGTGCAGGAAGCGCTCGAACATCTGATGGAAGCCCGTACCACGCTGGTCATCGCGCACCGCCTGTCGACCGTTCGCGCGGCGGACCGCATCGTGGTGATGGAGGACGGCCGCATTGCCGAACAGGGCACGCACGATCAGTTGTCGGCCAATGGCGGGCTCTATGCGCACCTCGCCTCGCTGCAGTTCGGGCTCGAAAACGCCTGATTCCTCGGCGGAGGTGGCCGAGAACCCGCCTGCGACCGCGCTTTTTCGACAAAGTTGCAAGTGAAACCGACCGGCGTCGTCATTTTCGTGCCGATCGCCCTATGCAAGCATCACGCGTTTTCGCCCTGCGGGGCCATACGAATTGGGAGACTGCCAATGTTCCGATCCATCATCACCACCGGCGCCAGCGCGCTGGCGCTTGCGATTGCGGCGCCCGCGCTGGCCGAGGCCGAAACCGACGACGCCGTCGAAGTGCCCACTCCGACCATGAGCTTCGGCGAATGGGGCTTCGATACGCGCTATCTGTCGCCGGACATCGATCCGGGCGACGACTTTTTCGCCTACGCCAACCAGAAATGGATCGACGAGAACCCGCTGCCCGCCGACCAGGCACGCTTCGGGGCGTTCGATTTGCTGCGCGAGAAGTCGACCGCCGACGTCAAGGCCGTGGTCGACGAGTTGCTGGCGAAACCGGCGGCGGAGCTGACCTATGACGAGCGACGCATAGTCGATGCTTATGCATCCTATCTCGACACCGATGCGATCGAGGCGGCAGGCCTTGCGCCCGCTCAGCCCTATCTGGACGAAATCCGCGACGCCGACACGCTGGCCGAACTGGTGACGCTGTGGGGGACGCCGGGCTATCCCTCGCCGCTCGGCGGCTTCGTCACGGTCGATGCGAAGGAGCCGACGCGTTACTCGGTCTATGTGGGGTCCGGCGGGCTCGGCATGCCCGACCGTGAATATTATTTCGACGAGAGCGAAAAGGGGCTTTCGATCCGGTCGGCCTACCAGGACTATCTCGGCTTTCTGCTATCCGAGGCCGGATATGACGCCGAAATGGCACGGAAAGTCTATGATTTCGAAGATGCCATCGCCCGCAAGGTCGCCTGGGACCGCACGGTGCGCCGCAATCGCGATCTCACCTATACCGCGCTGACGCCGGAAGAGCTTGGCGGACTGTCCGAAAGCTTCCCGATGGCAGCGATGCTCGCCGCGACGGGATTCGACGCGAGCGACCGCTTCATCGTCAACGACATTCCGCCCTCCGCCGCGCTTGCGGCCGAGCTCGATCTCGACGAGGAAACGCTCGAGAAGATCGGCGGCGGAACGCCGGCCATGCTCGAACTCGTGCTCGACACGCCGATGGAAGTGCTCCGGGCGTGGACGATCAAGAACTTCCTGTCGAACAACGCCGCGATCCTGCCGTCGCGGTTCGACAAGGCGAATTTCGCCTTCTACGGCACGGCGTTGCGCGGCATTCCGGAGCAGCGCGATCGCTGGAAGCGCGCCATCGCCGCGACCGAAGGCATGCTCGGCGAGCTGCTGGGTGCTTCCTATGCCGAGCGCTATTTCCCGCCCGAAAGCAAGGCGGCGATGGAAGAACTGGTCGCCAACCTGCGCGTGGCACTGGCCGAATCGCTGGAGGAAATCGACTGGATGACCGAGGCCACCAAGGCCGAGGCGATGGCCAAGCTCGACAGTTTCGATCCCAAGATCGGTTACCGCGACAATCTCGAAACCTACGAGGGCCTCGAAATCGTCGCCGGTGACCCGCTGGCCAATGTCATGGCATCGGCCGAGTGGTCGACCGCCGACAATCTCGCCAAGCTGGGCCAGCCGATCGACCGCACCGAATGGTTCATGCTGCCCCAGACCGTGAACGCCTATTACAATTCGACCAAGAACGAGATCGTGTTCCCGGCCGGCATTCTCCAGCAGCCTTTCTTCGGCAAGGACGCCGATATCGCGGTCAATTACGGCGCGATCGGCGGTGTGATCGGGCATGAGATCGGCCATGGATTCGACGACCAGGGCTCGAAATCGGACGCCTCGGGTGCATTGCGCAACTGGTGGACCGACGAGGACCGCGCCAATTTCGACAAGCTGGGCGACAAGCTGGTGGCACAGTACGACCAGTTCTGTCCGCTCGACGATGGCGAGACCTGCGTGAACGGGCGCCTCGCGCTGGGCGAGAACATCGGCGATCTCGGCGGTCTTTCGATGGCCTATCGCGCCTACAAGCTGGCGACCGAGGGCAAGGAGGTTCCGGTGATCGACGGGCTGACCGGCGACCAGCGTTTCTTCCTCGCCTGGGCGCAGGTCTGGCGCGGGAAGTATCGCGAAGACGCACTGCGCGCGCAGATCCGCCAGGGTCCGCACAGCCCGACCAAATATCGTACCAACGGAATCGTGCGCAACATGGATGCCTGGTACGAGGCGTTCAACGTGACCCCGGAGGACGATCTCTACCTGCCTCCGGAAGAGCGCATTCGTATCTGGTAGACACAATTCGCCGCTAAATCGTCAAAGGGCGGAGCAGGTTGCTTGACTTGCTCCGCCCTTGCTTCATGGACGCGAGCGCAATGAACGATTTCCTCACCGCGATCTTCCTCGGCATTGTCGAGGGACTTACCGAATTCATTCCCGTTTCTTCGACCGGGCACCTGATCCTCGCAACCGAGATCTCGGGCGCGGACCCGAACGAATGGGCGATGTTCAACGTCGTCATCCAGCTCGGCGCGATCCTGGCGGTGGTGTACCAGTACTGGGGCACGTTCTGGTCGGCCGGCATGGGCGTGCTCAAGGGCGAGCGCGAGGGGCTCATGTTCGCCCGCAACATCCTGCTCGGCTTCCTGCCCAGCGCGGTGATCGGTTTTGCGCTCTACGAAAGTTTCGAGGCCATGCTCGGCAATCCGGGAATCGTCCCCTGGGCGCTGATCGCGGGCGGGATCGCCATTATCGTCATCGAACGCGTGGCGCAGCCGCGCGACGAAGGGCGCGGAGTGGCGGAATTGCCGCTCAAGAAGGTGCTTGGCGTGGGCTTTGCGCAATGTCTCGCGATGGTTCCCGGCGTCAGCCGCTCGGGTGCGACGATCATGGGTGCGCTCGCCATGGGCATCAACCGCAAGACCGCGGCGGAGTTTTCGTTCTTTCTCGCGGTTCCGACGATGATCGGGGCCAGCACGCTCGAAGTCGTCACCAAGTACGACGAGATGATGAGAGGGACGACGCGCGTCGGCTGGGACGAGATCGCCGTCGGTTTCGTGGTCAGCTTCATCGTCGCGCTGGTGGTGATCCGCGCCTTCGTCGCCTTCGTCAGCCGCAGCGGCTTCACCCCATTCGCCTGGTATCGCATCGTGGCGGGCACCGCAGCGCTCATCTGGCTGTCGATCGCCTGACGCTGCCGGTCCGGTCTGCGCCACAGTCCGGCCATATTTCTGCTGTGCGGCGGAACCTTTGAGTGCACGCGGGTTTATGACCACAGAGTGAAACGCAAAGGTAGACACAAATGGGCTTGCTGATCCTGATCGTAGTGGGTGCCCTGCTCGGGTGGCTGGCGACGATTATCCTGCGTATCGAGGACGGCAGGGACATCCTGGCCAATGCGCTGGTCGGCGTGCTCGGCTCGCTGGTGACCGGCCTCATTGCAGGTAACGGCGCAGTATTCGGTACGGTCAGCGGACTTGCGCTGTTGTGGGCCGTGCTGGGTTCCGTCGTGTCGATCGCCCTGTTCAATCTCGTCCGCCAGAGGGCCTATCGCTAAGCGCGCTTCACAATCATCCGCAATTCTTTACAAACGGGCGCGGGATGGATTCGCGTCTCGAATACCAAGGGGAACGAAAATGAACTTCAACAAGCTTACCATCGTCGCATCGGCCGCTGCTCTCAGCCTCGGCGTCGCCGCCTGCGACGGCCCGCAGGAAGAAGCCATGGAAGACCAGGCGGAAGCGACCGAAACCGCCATGGAAGAAGAAGCTGACGCCATGGAAGACATGGGCATGGAAGCCGAAGCCGATGCCATGAACGAAGCGGCTGACGAAGTCGAAGACACCATGGAAGAAGCTGCCGACGAAATGGACGGCGGCGAAATGGAATAACGCTTTCCGCGTTAGCAAGACAAACCGGCCCGGGAGTTATTCCGGGCCGGTTTTCTTTTGCCTAGACGGGCTTCGCGCCCGAACCGCGCCCGCCGCGAAGCGTATATTCCAGCGTCCCGCGGTTGACCACGTAGTCGACATCGATCACCGCCGTGTTCGCGTAAGTAAAGCCGGGCCCGAGATTGCGGTAGAGCTTGTCGAAATCGCGCTCGACCGTCTGCCGGTAAAGATCCTCGAAGCTCTCGATCACGAAATAGGTCGGCTGAAGGTCGCTGATCACGTAATCGGTGCGCATAACGCGATCGACATTGAGCATGATGCGGTTCGGGCTTTCGGCCTCGACCGAATAGACGACCTCGGTCGGGCCCGAGAGAATGCCGGCGCCATAGGCACGGATGTCGCCCGGCGCTTCCTGGATCAGCCCGAACTCGACCGTATACCAATAGAGCGCACCCAGCGCTTTCAGCCGGTTGTAGCGCATCGCCTTCCACCCGGCGCGGCCATATTCCTGCATGTAATCGGCATAGACCGGGTCGGTCAGCATCGGCACATGGCCGAACACGTCGTGGAAGACGTCGGGTTCCTGAATGTAATCGAAGGTCTCGCGCGTGCGGATGAAATTTCCCGCCGGGAAGCGCCGGTTGGCGAGGTGCCAGAAGAACACGTGGTCGGGGATCAGCATCGGCACGGGCACGACGCTCCAGCCGGTCAGCCTGTCGAGCTCTTCCGACAGCTTTCCGAACTCGGGCACACCGCCCTTGCCCAGATCGAGTTTTTCGGTCCCCTCCATGAACGCGGTTGCGGCCCGCCCGGGCAATACGCCCATCTGCCGTGCGAACAGGTCGTCCCAGATCGCGTCGTCTTCGCTGTCGTACTCGGTCTGTTTGGGTTCGAGCCAGTCGTCGCCGACATGCTCGGGCTTTTTCAGCGGCGCGGTGAATACGTCTGCCGGGAGGTCGGGCAGGCGGGTAAAGTCCTGTTCGGGTTCTGCGAGTGTAGCCATATCGTGGACGTTGATACTACCATTGGCGCAGGCATTCAAATGGTGCGAAGGGAGCGCGATGAAGCGCAAGGATTACGAGGCGGCGTTGAAGCCGATGCGCGCGGAACTGGTGGCCATGGCGCGCTGGGCGCGAACGACCGGTCAGCGCATCGTGGTGCTGTTCGAGGGGCGCGACACGGCCGGCAAGGGTGGCGCGATCCGCGCGGTTTCGGAAAAACTCAATCCGCGCCAGTGCCATATCGTTGCGCTGGCCAAGCCGACCGAGGCGGAGCGGACTCAGTGGTATTTCCAGCGTTATGTCCAGCACCTGCCCTGTGCCGGCGAAATCGTGCTGTTCGACCGCAGCTGGTACAATCGCGCAGGGGTAGAGAAGGTGATGGGCTATGCCAGCGAGGCCGAGGTCGCCCAGTTCCTGCAGCAGGCTCCGACCTTCGAGCGCATGCTGGTCGACGATGGAATCTTACTGTTCAAATACTGGCTCACGACCGACCAGGCGCGGCAGGAAGAGCGTTTGCGCGAACGGCTCGATGATCCGCTCAAGCGCTGGAAGCTTTCGCCGATCGATTTCGCTGCACGCGGCCAATACGATGCCTACACCGAAGCGCGCGAGACGATGCTGGCGGCGACGCATACCGAATGGGCGCCGTGGACGCTGGTCGATTTCAACGATCAGAAACACGGGCGGCTCACACTGGTGCGCGATCTGCTCGACCGGCTGCCGGACACGCACGTCGCGCCGCCCGAAATCGAGTTTCCCGAACTGGGACGCGAACCCAAGGCCGAGCATTATTCGGTGCTCGGTCCGATTGCCGACTATCCGCTCGGCTAGCCGAGCGCCGCGCCGGCTTTCACGACCTGGCGCCCGTCAGAGGCGAAGGCGCTTATCTCGATCTCCCCGTCCGTCCCGCGCAAAGCGAGGTTGAGCGTCTCGCCGGCAATGGCGGGGCTCACCCCGCGGAAGGTGAAGGTACCGAGGCGGTTCTCGCCGAAATGCGCACCGGCAAGCTGCAACAGGAGGCTGGCCGTTAGCGGGCCATGAACGACCAGCCCCCGATAGCGTTCGACCTCGCGCGCGAAGGGCGCATCATAATGGATCCGGTGGGTGTTGAAGGTCAGCGCCGAGTAACGGAACAGCAGCCGCTCGTCGGGAATCAGCGAACGGTGGGCATCCCAGCTCGATGGGTCGAAGGTTTCGCCCGTCGGTTTGGGTGGCGAAATCGGTGCGTCGGGCGCGAGGCCTTCGAGATAGACGATGCTCTGCCGCTCGCTCACAGCGAGGGTTCCGTCGGCGTGGGTTTCATGATCGACGTCGACGAAGACCATCTCGCCGCGGCTGCCCGACTTGGGCGTGATCGAAGCGACGCGGCTGGTCCGCTCGATCCGGGCGCCGATCGCGATCGGTGCGTGGAACTGCATCGCACTCGATGCCCACATGCGGCGTGGCAGCGGAACGGGTGGAAGGAAGCTGGACAGGTCGTCGTCGCGAACCGGGTGCCCATCGGGGGCGAGCTGGCCGGTGCGGGCCTCGGGTGTGCACAGGCACAGATGGATGCCCTGCGGCATCGCGCTGTCGGCCGGCGCATCTCGGTCGAAGGTAGCGCACCATTGCGCGGCAAGGCGCGCGCCAAGCTCGTCCGCGCCGCGCTGTTCGCGCCCGATCCAGTCCGACCAATCCGCCATCAGGCGGCGCGCTCGAACACGGCGGCCATGCCCTGCCCGCCCCCGATGCACATGGTCTCGAGGCCATAGCGGACCTCGCGGCGCTGCATCTCATGCGCCATGTCGGCAAGGATGCGGATGCCTGTTGCGCCGATCGGATGTCCGAGCGAAATGCCCGAGCCGTTGACGTTGACCAGTTCGCGGCGGCTATCGTCCTCGGCAAAACCCCAGCCCTTGAGCACAGCGAGCGCCTGGGGGGCGAAGGCTTCGTTGAGTTCGATCAGGCCGATGTCGTCCCAGCCCATGCCGTTGCGCGCGAACAGGCGCTCGACTGCCGGGACCGGGCCGATGCCCATCCGGCTGGGATCGCAACCCGCCGCGCTCCACGAATGGAACCAGAGGATCGGTTCGAGACCTAGTTCCTCGACCTTGTCTTCCGCCAAGACGAGACAGGCCGCCGCGGCGTCGTTCTGCTGGCTGGCATTGCCTGCCGTAACGATAGCGTCGGCGTCGCGCTTCAGGTCGATCGCGCGCAGCTTGCCGAGCGTTTCCATGCTGGCATCGGCGCGAAAGCCCTCATCCTTGTCGAACACCACCGGATCGCCACGCCGCTGGGGGATTTCGACCGGGACGAGCTGTTCGTCGAATTTGCCCTCATCCCAGGCGCGCGCAGCATTCTGGTGGCTGCGCACCGCGAAGGCGTCGGCTTCCTCGCGCGAAATGTCGTAATCCTTGGCGAGGTTTTCGGCCGTCTCGATCATGCCGGTGATGACGCCATAGCGCTCGATCGGCTGGCTCATCAGGCGGCCGCGTGTCAGCCGGTCCCATAGGACCATATCGCCCATGCGCGCACCGTTGCGGGCCTTGGTCGTATAATGCTCGACATTCGACATGCTCTCGACACCGCCTGCAAGCACGCAGTCGGCCACGCCGGTCTGGACCATCATCGCTGCCGTCGCGACGGCCTGCAGGCCCGAACCGCAGCGCCGGTCGAGCTGGAAGCCGGGCACTTCCTCGGGATAGCCCGCGGCAAGCCAGCTCCAGTGTCCGATCGCGGGCGCCTCGCCGCTGCCATAGCCCTGGCTGAAAACGACGTCGTCGACGCGCGTGGGGTCGATGCCGCTGCGTTCGACCAGCGCCTTGATGATGATGGCGCCAAGCTGTCCCGCTTCCAGCGGCGCGAGGCTGCCGAGGAAGCGTCCGACGGGGGTTCTGAGGGGCTTGCAGATGGCTACGCGGCGGGGTGACGTCATGGATCAGTCCTTATCGGAGAGGCGGGCGATGCCGCGATCGACGAGCGCGTGAATAGCTCCCGATGCCAGCCCGAGACGCTCGGCGAGCACCTCTTCGGTGTGCTGGCCGAGATAGGGTGCTGGCGCGGGATCGCCCGCATCGCGGGTCGGGATGTTGGCGAAGCTGCGCGTCGCCGGGTATGCGAATTCGCTCGGATTTGCAGGCGAGGGGCCGAACAGCGGGTTGTCTGCAACCAGCTGCGCGTCATTGGCCGCTTCATACATGGTGCGATAGCGCTCGAAGGTCGTGCCTTCTTCGGCAAGACGCGCGGAGAGATCGGCCCAATCCAGCTTGTCCGCGCGCGCCTGGAAAAGGTCGAACAGGCGGCGGCGATTTTCGAAGCGCGGTCGGTCGCCTTCTGCGAAGCGCACGCCGAGTTCGCTTTCCAGTGCACTGATTTCGTCCGCCAGATCGAAGGCAGCGACCAGCCCGTTCCACTGCTTCGCGGTCAGCGCGGCAACCATGAACCGCACGCCGTTGCGGCTGCGGAAATCACGCCCGAAGGCACCCCAGATGGCATTGCCCAGCCGCTCGCGGTCCGCCCCGCGATAAAGCATTTCGGCCATCGCGCCGCTGTTGGCCATGGTGCCTATGGCAACGTCGCCCAGCGGCACGCGGATCTCGCTGCCTTCGCCGCTGACATCGCGGTGGCGCAGCCCCGCCAGCATCGCAAAGGCGCAATAGGCGCCGGTGATGAAATCCCACGCGGGCAATACCTGGTTGACCGGCGGCGCGGTTTCCAGGTCCCATTCCTCAGGCCCGCACATCAGCGGGTATCCGCTGGCGGCATTGACGGTGAAGTCCATCGCCTGCCTGCCGTCGTGCCAGCCCATGATCCGCACGCTGACCAGATCGGGTGCGCCGTCGGGCTGCTGCGCCGCAATGACGTCATGCGACAGGAAGCTCTTTTCCGGCAAATTGGTGATGAGGTTGCCGGTCCGGGCGGACAGCTCGACAAGAAGTTCGCGGCCCTCGCCGCTACGCAGGTCGAGCGCGACCGATTTCTTCGCCCGGTTGAGATTCTCCCAACTCAGCGAGCGGCCCTCCTTGGTGAGCATGTAGCGATCATAATCGAGCCCGCCCGCCTTGTGATCCACCCGGATCACCTCCGCGCCCATCTGCGCGCAATAGAGGCCTGCCGTGGGCGAGGCGACGAAGCTCGAGGCTTCGATGATCGAGAGGTCCGAAAGGAGGTTATACATTTTTGTTGGGTGCGCTGCCCACGTCCGTCGTCAGCTTGCGGCTGTTCCATCCCGCTCCCCCTCCCGGCCCCCCACGGCACGGTATTTTATGGGTGGCCGGGAGGGGGAGCGGGATGGAACAGCAAGGGCCGGACGGAGGTCCGGCACGCACGCAAAAAAGACTCGTCACGGGGCTCATCCTACGTCTCGTCACACACCCGCCGCATATTCGCGCAGCATGTGCTTGGCGATCTGGAGCTGGAGGATCTGCGTCGTACCCTCGTAGATGCGGTATATGCGCGCGTCGCGGAAGAAGCGTTCGGCGTCGTATTCGGCGAGGTAGCCCGCGCCGCCGTAGATCTGCACCACGCGGTCGACCACGCGGCCGCACATTTCGGAGGCGAAGACCTTGAAGGCGGCGGCATGCTTGACCGTGTTCTCACCCCGGTCGACACGCGCGGTGACATCGGCCATCATCGCCTCGGCGGCGTAGATTTCGGTCCAGCTGTCGGCCAGCATCTGCTGGATCAGCTGGAAATTGGCGATCGGTTCGCCGAAGGCCTGCCGCTCATTGGCGTACTTGACTGCGGAATCGAGCGCGCGGCGAGCATAGCCCGTGCTCGCTGCGCCGACCGATATGCGGCCATTGTCGAGGCTCATCATGGCGAAACGGAAACCCTTGCCGGTCTCGCCGCCCAGCAGCGCTTCGCCCGGCACATGCACGTCGTCGAGCATGATGTCCGAGATATGGCTGCCTGCCTGGCCCATCTTCTCGTCGGGGCTGCCGGTCGACACGCCGGGCATGTCCATCGGCACGATGAAGGCCGAAACATGCGCGTTCTTGGGCAGCGCGTCCTTTTCGGTGCGCGCCATGATCAGGCCGACATCGGCATGTGGGGCGTTGGTAATGTAACGCTTGGTCCCGTTGAGGATCCAGCCATTGCCGTCGGGATCGGGCTTGGCGGTGGTCGCCATGGCGGCGCTGTCGCTGCCCGAACCGGGCTCGGTCAGGCCGAAACAGGCGATCGCGCCCTCGGCGATCCGGGGCCACCATTCGGCCTTCTGCGCCTCGGTCCCGCCGTTCTTGATCGCCGAGTTGAACATGCCGACATTGATCGAGAAGATCGAGCGATAGGCGGGCGCGGCATAGGCCATCGTCTTCACGACCTTGGCATATTGCGTCGTGTTCAGCCCCGCGCCGCCGAAATCCTCCGGAACGGTCAGGCCGAACAGCCCCATCTCCTTCATCTCCGCGACAATCTCGTCGGGAATCTTGTCGTTGGCGATGACGTCCTTTTCCGCCGGAATCAGCCGTTCGCGAACATAGCGTTCGAGCTGCTGGAGGAACTGATCGAAGGTTTCGGCATCCATTCCGGGATTTGCGGCGTCACTCATCGGGAAACTCCATTCGAGCCGGCCCGCCCGATTCGCGCGGCGCCGGGAGGGTTTGCCCGGTGTCTGCGCCGGGCTCGCCCGCGCCGTCGTCGCCTTCGGGTGGCAAGACGTCTTCGGGCAGGCGACGCTGCTCGATTATTTCGGCGGCATCGTCGAGCGCGTCGGCCTCGCTTTGCGAAACCGCCTCGACCGGCTCCTCCCCCTCCTCGTATCCGGAGCAGGCGGAAAGCGCGGCAAGCGCGGCGAGCGGGGGCGCGAGTCGTAACATGGGGCGGAGGCTAGGCGCTCGCGCGCGAAGCGCAAAGGACGCTACGGCGCGGCTGCCCGCACGTCGGCCGATCAGTTGCCGATATCTTCGGCCATCGCATCCATCGCGGCAGCGGCCGTGTCGGCGGCATTGTCGCCAGCTTCCTGGATCTGCGCCTCTTCGCTCGGGGACATGCCTTCGGGTTCGGGGGCCGTTTCTTCGATCGTGGCCGCCGGATCCTCGACCGGCTCGGCATCGATGTCGGCCAGCGCTTCGTCCGCCGCGATTTCGACAGTGTCGGCTTCGGCTTCGGTCGAAGCATCCTCGGTGCTGCCGCAGGCGGCAAGCGCGATGGTGGCGGCGGCGGTCAGGGCGATACGGAATTTCATGGCGTCTCTCTCCGGATTGGACGTGTTGCCGGCGGATAAAGCGCAAGCGGAGTGCGCTGGGCAAGGGGAAAATCGCATACCGCCGGTTGCGCCTGCGCGCGTGTCTGGCATCAGGCCGGGATGAGCGGAAACGCAGGCGCACTCCAGGCCCTAAAGGACACATTCGGTTTCGACGCCTTTCGCGGGCGGCAGGGAGAGGTCGTTGCGCGCGTGCTCAATCGGCAATCGACGCTGGCCGTCATGCCGACCGGCGCGGGCAAGTCGCTCACCTATCAGCTCCCCGCGGTGATGATGGAAGGCACCTGCGTGGTCATCAGTCCGCTGATCGCGCTGATGCACGACCAGCTGCGCAGCGCGCGCGCCAACGGTATCCGCGCGGCCACGCTGACCAGCGCCGA
Source organism: Erythrobacter sp. AP23 (assembly GCF_001542855.1). Taxonomy (GTDB): domain Bacteria; phylum Pseudomonadota; class Alphaproteobacteria; order Sphingomonadales; family Sphingomonadaceae; genus Qipengyuania. The sequence continues at coordinate 316,117 of NZ_LNBY01000015.1, forward strand.
TGCCGACTGGCGCGAGACGCAGGAGGCTTTCCGCGCGGGCGAGCTCGATCTGCTCTATGTCGCGCCCGAGCGTGCAAGCCAGCCAGCTTTCCGCGAGTTCCTGAGCGCCGCACCCCTGTGCCTGTTCGCGATCGACGAGGCGCATTGCGTGTCCGAATGGGGGCACGATTTCCGCCCCGACTACCGGCTGCTGCGCGGGGTGATGGATGGTTTTCCGCAGGTCCCGCGCCTCGCTCTGACCGCGACCGCCGACCAGCAGACGCGCGCCGATGTGATGGCGCAGCTCGGTATTGCCGAAGATGGACTCGTTCTCGCCGGGTTCGATCGGCCCAATATCCGCTACGCCATCCGCCACCGCGACAATCCGGTGCGCCAGCTGACCAATTTGATGGCGAGCGAGGCGGGGCCGGGAATCGTCTATGCTCAGACGAGGCGCAAGGTGGAGGATCTGGCCGAGAAGCTCGCCCCCGCGACCGGAAGGCCGGTGCTGCCTTATCACGCGGGGCTGGATTCCAAGGTTCGCGCAGCCAATCAGGCCGCCTTCGTTGCCAGCGAGGACATGGTGATCGTCGCCACGGTCGCCTTCGGCATGGGGATCGACAAGCCCGACGTGCGGTTCGTCGCGCATGTCGGCGTGCCGAAGTCGATCGAGGCCTATTATCAGGAAACCGGCCGCGCGGGGCGCGACGGCGATCCGAGCCAGGCGGTCATGTTCTGGGGCGCGGGCGATTTCGCGACCGCGCGCCAGCGGCTCGCCGAAGTCGAGGAGGCGCGGCGCAATGCCGAGCGCGCGCGGCTCGATGCGCTCGCCGGGCTGGTAGAGACTGCCGAATGCCGCCGCGCGGTGCTGCTGCGGCATTTCGGCGAGGATCCGCCCAGAACCTGCGGCAATTGCGACAATTGTCTCGAACAACCCGGGGTCACCGACGTCACCGAACTGGCGCGCAAGCTCTTGTCGGCGGTCTACCGCACCGGGCAGAGCTTCGGCATGGGGCACTTGCAGAAGGTCCTGACCGGCAACGAGGACGAGCGCGTGCGTCAACGCGGGCACGACCGGCTGAGCGTGTTCGGCATCGTCGGGGGCGAGGAGGCGCGCCTGCTCCAGCCGCTGTCGCGGGCCTTGCAGGCGCGCGGCGACCTTGTCGCGACCGAGCATGGCGGGCTGGCGCTGGGCGGATCGGCGCGCGCAATCCTCAAGGGGGAGAGCGCGGTCGAGATCGTCGTCCCACCCAGGCGACAACGCAAGCGCCGCGGCGATGCAACGCCCAATCCGGTGGGCGACCCGCTTTTCGAGGCGCTGCGCGCCTTGCGCAAGGAACTGGCCGAGGAGGCGCAGGTGCCGCCCTATGTGATCTTCCACGATTCCACTCTGCGCGAAATGGCAGCAGCGCGGCCTGCAACGACCGCACAATTGGCTCAACTGCCGGGCATCGGCGCGAAGAAGCTGGAAGCCTATGGAGAGCGTTTCCTGCGCACGATCGCCCAACATTGACCGCCGACCGACCGTGGGACTATTTCGAAGGCGAAGAGGCGGTGTCGCGCCCCGGCGTCCTCGCCGTGGTCGCCTCATGAAGGAGAGCTGAGGTGAAAGACGAGAGACCTTGGTTCGCCCCGAAGCGCTATGGCTATGGAGCGGGCCTGCCGATCGCCTGGCAGGGATGGGCCGTTCTCGCAGTATACATCATTGTGATGATCGCACCGGCACCGCTGATCGAACGGGATCCGATCATCGGCCTCGCCATCGTCGCTCCCATCTGGCTGGTCGCAACCATATTGGTGATATTCATCGCGAAACGTAAGACACGCGGCGGATGGCGCTTCCGCGATGGCGAAGAGGAGTAAGCTGTATTTGCGAGGGATTAGGGCGTTGTTAACCATAAGCGCCTAGGCAAGCAGCATGGCTTCGCCCTTCGTACCCCATGCCACCCGCCTGCCGCGCTGGCTGCTTGCAGCAGTCGCGGCCATGGCGGTGAGCGCGATCCCGCTGGCCGCGGTGCTCGCGCAGGGTGGCGGGCCGTCGACGTTCACCGTGGCCGAAACGGGGCGCGGCTATGCCTCGCTGCAGGACGCCGTCGACGCGATCGGCGACCGCGAGGGCACGATCGTCATCGCGCCAGGAAACTGGAACGAATGTGCCGTCCAGCGCGACGGCGTGGTCCACTTTCGCGCCGCGCAGCCGGGGTCATCGTTGCTCGGCGGGCGTGCGTGCGAGGGCAAGGCCGCGCTGGTCCTGCGCGGCCGTGGCGCCAGCGTCGACGGGCTCGTTTTCGCCGACCTTTCGGTCGAGGATGGCAATGGCGCGGGGATCCGGCTCGAACGCGGACCTCTGCGCGTGTCGCAAAGCTGGTTTCGCGACAGCCAGCAGGGGATCATGACCACCAATGGCGTGAACAGCGAACTGGTGGTCGACAAATCGACTTTCACGCGGCTCGGCACCTGCGAGAATTCGGCAGGCTGCGCGCATTCGATCTATGCCGGCGACTATGGCAGCGTCACGGTCACCCGCAGCCGCTTCGAACAGGGCACGGGCGGGCACTACCTCAAGTCGCGCGCCGCGCATATCGTGGTCGAGGAGTGCAGCTTCGACGATGCCAACGGCCGCGGCACCAATTATCTGATCGACCTGCCCAATGGCGGCACCGGCGTGATCCGAGGCAACTGGATGGTGCAGGGGCGCGACAAGGAAAACTGGTCGGCGATGATCGCGATCGGCGCCGAAGGCGCGCGCTATACCTCGGACGGTTTGGTGATCGCCGACAACAATGCGCGTCTGGTGCCCGGCCTTTCGCGCAGCCCGGCTTTCGTGGCCGACTGGACCGGCGATGCGCTGGTGCTGGGCGAAAACGCTCTCGGCCCCGGCGTGCGCCAGGTCGAACGACGCTGAGGAAACCTGCCTCCTTTTCGCTCGTTGATCGGGAAAGGAGCAGACGATGGCCGGTGGCTGGGCCCGCGACGGGGCCGTTCAGGAACAGATCGAGGATTCGGTAAGCGATGCCGTCAGCGCGGCACGTTCGCGCCTGCCGTCGGGCGCAAGCGCCCGCCATTGCGACGAATGCGGCGAAGCGATCCCGGCGAAGCGGCGCGAGGCGCTGCCGGGTGTGCGAACCTGCGTCGAATGCCAGACGGGCCGCGACGGCGCCGTTCGGCACTCCGACATCAATCGCCGCGGAAGCAAGGATAGCCAGTTGCGCTGATGCGGTCAGTCCGACATCGCTCCCCGCCATGACCTCGCCCTTCATCTGGTTGCAGCATGCCCTGCCCCACCATTCGGTCTCGCGCGCCGCAGGCAAACTCGCATCCAGCCGGGTGCCATGGCTCCGCGACCTGCTGATCCGCCGGTTCGTCGATGCCTATGATGTCGACATGGGCGAGGCCGCCCGCGGACTGGGCGAATTCGACAGCTTCAACGACTTCTTCACCCGCGAATTGAAGCCGGGTGCCCGGCCGCTGGCGGATGCATCGCAATTCGTGCTCAGCCCGGCGGACGGTGCGGTCAGCCAGATCGGCCGGATCGAGGGTGGGCGTATCTTCCAGGCCAAGGGGCGCCACTTTACGGCCGAACAATTGCTCGGCGGCGATGCCGCCTCCGCAGCGCGCTTCGAGGGTGGCCATTTCGCGACGATCTACCTAAGCCCGCGCGATTATCACCGGGTCCACATGCCTGCCTCGGGCGATCTCGAGAGCGCGACCTATGTACCAGGCGATCTGTTCAGCGTGAATCAGGTCACGGCGGAGAACGTCGATGGCCTGTTCGCGCGTAACGAGCGGCTGGCCTGTCTGTTCGCCGGCGAGGACGGCCGTTTCGCCAGCGTCATGGTCGGCGCGATGATCGTCGCGGGGATCGAGACCGTATGGTCCGGCCCGATTGAAACCCATTCGCCGACCCTGGCACGCGAGGACTTCGCCAGCGGCACGCATCGCCTTGCCGTAGGCGCCGAAATGGGACGCTTCATCCTCGGCTCGACTGTCGTGTTGCTGTTCGAGCCCCGCATGGTCGAGTGGCTCGACGGGATCGTGGCCGGCGATACCGTCCGCATGGGACAGGCGCTCGGCCGGCGGCTTCAGCCGAAAGCGGGCGCGTAGCTTACCGTTCCGCTCGGCGCATCGCCATCGATCACCAGCCGCTGGAAGTATTCGGCGGGCGGGCCGGGGAAGACGAGCTGCGGATCGTGTTCGAAGCCGAAGCGCTGATAATAGGCCGGATCGCCCAGCAGCACGATGCCCCGCGCGCCGCGCATCCGCATATCGGCGATAGCGCGTTGCATCAGCCGCAAGCCGACCCCCTGGCGTTGCAGCGACGGCAATACCGCGATCGGGCCGAGGCCGTACCAATCGGGCGAGCCATCGGATATCTGCACCGGTGAGACGGCAACATGGCCGACGATCCGCTCGCCATCCTCTGCCACCAGCGAGAGCGTCAGATCACCGTCCGATCTAAGGCGGTCGATGATGCGCACTTCGCTGCCGTCGCTATGCGGCGAATCTGCGAAGGCCGCCTGCGTGACCACGCCGATCGCTGCATGGTCGCGCGGCTCCTCGGGGCGGATGGCGATGGCGGTCACAGCAAATGCCCCGACCGGTCGCGCTTGGTCGCGAGGTAACGGGTGTTGTGCGGGTTGTCGGGCAGCGCGTGCGGAACCCGCTCCGCGATGTGCACGCCCTGCGCGGAGAGTGCGTCGACCTTGGCCGGGTTGTTGGTCATCAAGCGGATCGCCTTGACCTCGAGCAGGTCGAGCATTCGGGCCGCGGTGGGGAAATCGCGCGCCTCGTCGGGCAGGCCAAGCCGCGTGTTGGCATCGACCGTATCGAAGCCCTGATCCTGCAGGCGATAGGCGCGCAGCTTGTTGACGAGGCCGATCCCGCGCCCTTCCTGCCGCATATAGAGCAGCACGCCCCATCCGCCCTTCTCCGCCTCGCTCGCCATCGCATGCAGCGCAGCGTCGAGCTGAGGCCCGCAATCGCATTTGAGGCTGCCGAGGATGTCGCCGGTCAGGCATTCGGAATGCAGCCGCACCAGCGGCGCGCGGTCGGCGGTCTGCTCGCCGATGATCAGTGCGACATGCTCGCGCGTATCGTCGGGGCTGCGGAAGGCGACGATCCGCGCATCCTCCGCCGCCGCCACGGGCAGCCGCGCGCGTGAGGCGATCTGCAGGCGCGTGGCGTCGGCAAAGGCGGCGACGTCGGTCGCGCTGAGCGGGACGACCTCAGCCGCTCCTTGCGGGTCGACGAGAAATGCGGGCAGCACGCCGGCCATGCGCGCCAGTTCGAGCGCGGCACGCGCCTGGTCCTCCCAGTCGAGATGCAATGCCTTGAACGGCCCCTTGAGCGGGTTCGCCATGTCGAGCGCAGGGTCTGCCACGGCGAGAGCGGCAGACAGGTCGAAGGGGTCGGCGGCACGCATCAGCACCGGCTGGCGCGGCGCTGCGGCCTCGATCTGGTTGATGAGCTTGAGTGTTGCCGCTCGCGTGGCGGAAATGAGCATCGCCTCGCCCGAAACATCGCCGAACGCCGTTTCGACCGGTTGCAGCACGGGCGCGCCTTCGATGGCGAGCGGCCAGCCGTGGCGCAGCGCATCGACCGCTTGCGCGGCGCGGCGGGAAGGTGACGCTGCGCTCAGAGGGTGAACTCCGTTACCAGGGGCACATGGTCCGACGGCTTTTCCCAGTCGCGTGCATATTCATGGACCGAATGGCGCTGCGCCTGCTTCGCCAGTTCGGGGCTCGCCCACATATGGTCGAGCCGGCGCCCGCGATCGTTGGCTTTCCAATCCTTCGCGCGATAGCTCCACCAGCTATAATAGCGCTCGGGTGCCTTGATGTGCTCGCGCCCGATATCGGCCCAGCCATGCGCATCCATGAAGCGCTGGAGGCTCTCGACCTCGATTGGCGTGTGGCTGACGACCTTGAGGAGCTGCTTGTGGCTCCACACATCGCTTTCGAGCGGGGCGATGTTGAAATCGCCGACGATCAGCGTGGGGCGATCGATCGCATCGGCCCAGCGGGTCATGCGCTCGAGGAAGTCGAGCTTCTGGCCGAACTTGGGATTGACCTCGCGGTCCGGCTCGTCGCCGCCGGCGGGGACATAGACGTTCTCGACGATCATCCCCTCGTGATCGGTCAGCTCGACGCCGACATGGCGCGCCTCGCCATTGTCCTGCCAGTCATGGCGCGAGAATTCCCTGAGCGGTGTTTTCGCGACCGTCGCGACGCCGTGATAGCCCTTCTGCCCGTGGACCGCGAAATGCTCGTAGCCGAGTTCGCGGAACGCCTCGTAGGGGAACTGGTGTTCCTGGCACTTGATTTCCTGCAGGCACAGAACGTCGGGCGACTGCTCCTTGATGAAACGTTCGACGATCGGCATGCGCAGGCGGACGGAATTGATGTTCCAGGTAGCGATAGAAACCATGAGGGCGGGTTAGGCGAGCCCTTCGACTGTCGCAAGCGTCGGGGATCGGTCATGCAGGAGTCTTTGCTTGGTGCGCCTTCGCATCCGTCGATGGCTTGCGGCTGTTCCGTCCCGCTCCCCCGCCCGGCCACCCACGACACGACACTGGTTGGGTGGCCGGGCGAGGGAGTGGGACAAAGCAGCCAAGGGAAGCGCGGATGCGCCTCACGCACGCAACAAAGAACCGTCGCGCTTTCGTCATGCCGAGCGGTGATATAGGGCGCGCGTTCAGATCCAGGGAGTTTCCAGATGACCATTCGTTCGCTTTGCCTTGCCACCGCCGCTGCGCTCGCGCTCGGAGGGTGCACCGCCACCGTCGCGCAGGAGTCGCCGCAGGCCGCGGCCGCTGCGGTCCCGGAGGAAAAGCGGGCCAAAAACGTCATCCTCTTCGTCGGCGATGGCATGGGCATCTCCACCGTCACCGCAGCCCGCATCTACGCCGGCCAGAAGCTTGGCCAGACCGGCGAGGAATACGTCCTGCCGTTCGAGACATTCGGCAATGTCGCCCTGGTGAAGACCTATAATACCGATGCGCAGGTCCCCGATAGCGCGGGGACGGCCAGCGCGATGCATACCGGGGTGAAGACCAAGATCGGCGTTCTCGGCTACGGCCCCGATATCGCGCGCGGCGATTGCAGGTCGGGCAGGGGTAAGGAACTCGCGCTGCTCGGCGAGGAAGTCACCGCACGCGGCCTCGCGCTCGGCATCGTCAGCACCGCGCGGCTCACGCATGCGACGCCCGCCTCGGTCTATGCGCGCAGCGTCAGCCGCGACTGGGAAGCCGATGCCTGGATCCCCGAAGACCAGCGCGGTCTCGGCTGCACCGACATTGCCAGCCAGCTGATCGCTGCGCCCTTCGACGTCGCGCTCGGCGGCGGCAGCGTCGCCTTCTACGGGGAGGCGCAGGACGGGCGACGGATCGAGGCGGATGCCGATCTGCCCGCCGCATGGGTGGCCGCAACCAGCGGAAGTTTCGTGACCACGACTGCCGACATGCGGGCTGCGCCCGCCGATAAGCCATTGTTCGGCCTCTTCTCGCGCAGCCACATGACCTATATGGTCGACCGCGAAGCCGACAGCAGCGAGCCGACGCTGACCGACATGACCGCTGCGGCGATTTCGCGCCTCAGTGCCGATCCGCAGGGCTATTACCTCATGGTCGAAAGCGGGCGCATCGATCACGGCCATCACGAAGGCCGCGCGGGCTATGCACTAGAGGAAACGGTGGAATTCGCCCGAGCGATCCAGTGGGCGATCGACAATACCGATCCCGAAGAGACGCTCATCATGGTGACTGCAGACCATAGCCACGTCTTCACGATCGCCGGCTATCCCAAGCGCGGCAATCCCATCCTCGGGCTCGTCACCAACCCGCGCGACGATGGGCCGTCGCTGGCCGAGGACGGCAAGCCCTACACCACGCTCGGCTATGCCAACGGCATGGGCGCGTTTTCGGGCGAACGTCCGATGCCCGAAACCGGGGTGCGGGCGCGCCAGCAGGCGACAGTTCCCCTCTATTCGGAAACGCACGCGGGCGAGGATGTGGCGCTCTATGCGACCGGCCCGGGCGCGGAAAACGTGCGCGGCGTGATGGAGCAGAACCTGATCTACGACGTGATCCGCAAGGCTTTCGGCTGGGAAGGAAAGTAAGCGGAATCTTTGTTGCGTGCGGGAAGCGCGTCCGCGCTTCCCTTGGCTGTTCCATCCCGCTCCCCCACCCGGCCACCCACGGCACGGTATCCTATGGGTGGCCGGGTGGGTGAGTAAGCCGGAACAGCCGCAAGCCTTCGACGGATGTCGAAGGCGCACCCAAGCAAGAACACAAAAAACCCCCGCGCCGGGGGCATTGGCGCGGGGGTTTCCTGTGAGCGTTCGTCACGCTTGGAACGAGAAGAACCAGATCGAGGGGATCAACAGGGGGGAAATCCGCCTCGCGTCGTCTCGTGATATGTAGATTATGTCTCGCCCGATTGCTGTTCAATGAACGGTGGCAAGCGGGATATCCCGCAGATCGCACCGCTCACCGCCAAAACGTTTACCCCGGGCGGCGGGACGAACGGCGCGGATCGCGAAATGTGAACGCGCTATCGGCCACGGCGACACCGTAACGCTGGTTCGAGAGCCTAACGGTAGTGCGATGGTTCTGCGAATCGAGCGCGACCCAGTGGGTCAGGCGCAGACCGCCGGGGGCCGATGCGTCGCGTGCGAAGATCAGCGTGATCACCCCGAATTCGGGACGCTTGGTATCGCGCACCTCGACGCTGACTACGTCGGGGTGGTTGGTGGGGACCAGTTTGCCGTATCGCTTCACGTCGCGGCTGGGATCGAGCAGCGCGCCCAATGGCGAATTCTTGATCGGCCAGCGCTGGACCTGGTTCACTTCGTAGTCGACCATATACATCGAACTGCCGTTCGAGACGACGAGCATGGGCACGCCCTTCTCGTACTGGAAACGGATCTTGCCGGGGCGTTTCAGCGTCATCACCCCGCGCACGCTTTGCCCGCTGCGATCGGTCTGGACGAAATCCGCCTTCATGGTCGAAATGCCGCGCAAAGCGGCGACCGCGCGATCGAGGTCGCCCTCGGCAGCGACAACCGGGGCCGGGGCCAGCACGGCGGAAACGGGAAGCGCCGCGGCCAGCGAAAGAGCCAGCGCGGCGCGAATCGGTTTGTTCGATTTCGAAGACAAGATGCTCATGCTCCTGCGATTAGGACTGGAGCATTGAACCATCACTGAACCCGGCTCGTTCCCGCGGTTCAGCTTGGCAGAGCATTACTTGATCTTGGCTTCCTTGAACTCGACGTGCTTGCGCACGACGGGATCGTATTTGCGGAAGGTGAACTTTTCCGTGTGGTTACGCGGATTCTTCTTGGTCACGTAATAGAAGCCCGTGTCGGCGGTCGAGACGAGCTTGATCTTGACGGTTGCGGGCTTCGCCATGGCGTGTTCCTAAAGATCTTTCTGAATGGCCCTCGGGCCGAAATAATAAGGGCGGCGTGTTCCTTGCGCTTGGTCAGACCGGTTCCGCCCCACTCCCCCTCCCGGCCACCCATCAGCATACCCTAGTGGGTGGCCGGGAGGGGGAGTGGGCTGGTGCCGAAATCGTTTCCCAGAAACGAAAAGAACGGCTGCACCGCCGTCCGGCGCGCCCTTTGTGTGATTCACGGGGAAAAGTCAAGCATTGCGGAGTGGGCAGGTATCTCGACTACCAGTCGACCTTGCCGCGCTTCGCCTTCACCTCGCCCCGTGCTTTCTTCGCCTTCAGCCGCTTGACCTTGCCGACGCGATTGACGCGGCTCTTCTTGCGCTTCTTCGGCGGGGTGAGCGCTTCGCCCAGCAGCGCGACGAGCCGTTCGCGTGCGGCCTCGCGATTCTGGTCCTGTGTGCGGTATTCGTTCGCGGTCAGCACGATTTCGCCGCCCTTGGTCAGCTTGCTGCCCGCGATCTCCTTGAGCCGCTCGAACGCTTCCGGCGGCATGCCCAGCTGGAATAGGTCGACGCGCAACTGGACCGCGGTGGCGACCTTGTTGACGTTCTGCCCGCCGGGGCCCGAGGAAGCGATGAACTTCTCCTCGGCGATTTCGAGCGCCTTTTCGGCAATGCGTCCCATTCAATCCTGGCCATCCGACAAGCCGAGGGCGGCGAAATCCTGCGGTAGCGGGGCCCGGGCGGCAATCGGCGGTTTGCCCTCGCGCGGAACGGTTATCGCTGCGGCATGCAGCATGGTGCGTGGTGCACCCTTGCCGTTGCCGTAGACCGGGTCGCCCAGCAGCGGGTGGCCCAGCCCCGCCTGGCAATGCACGCGGATCTGGTGCGTGCGGCCGGTCTCGGGCCGGAACTCGAGCAACGCGCGACCGTCCTTCTCCGCCAGCATCCGCCAATGGGTGACCGACGGCTTGCCCTTCTTCGCCGCGATCATCCGCCAGCCCTTCTCGGCGCTGCTGATCTTGGACAGCGACAGTTCGATCCTCCCCTCGGTAGCGCCGGGTACGCCGGCAAGCACACCGAGATAGCGCTTCTCGACCACCCGATCCTCGAAGCTCTTGGCAAACCGTTTGAGCGCCTTGGGATTGCGCGCCAGCAGCAGGCAGCCGCTGGTATCGGTGTCGATCCGGTGGACGGGCACGGGGGCGCGCTGGAAACCCAGTTTCAGCTCTTCGAAATGATCCTCGAGACATGGGCCGCCTCGGCGCGGACGTTCGATCGGCAGGCCCGCGGGCTTGTCGATCACCAGCGCCTCGCCGTCTTCGAACAGGAGCGGGATGTGCGTCATGTCTTGAGCGTCGCTTTCATTTCCAGCCGGAGCGCGTTGCCGAGCAGGAAACCCTCCGCGAGATCTTCGATCCTCAGCTCGGCTTCCCTCGCCCTGCCCTCGTCCAGCAGGGTCTGGCGATAGACACCGGGCAGCAGGCCGAGGCTGGCGGGAGGGGTCAGGAGCACGCCGTCCTCGCCCTTCACGAAGATATTGGTCACACAGCCTTCGGTCAGCAGCCCGTCCTCGCGCACGAACAACGCCTCCTGCGCGCCGTGCTGTCGGACGATGCGCTGCGCATCTTCATAGAAGCCGCGATCAGAACTCTTGTGCCTTAGGCGCCAGTCCCCCGGATCCACCGGCAGCGGCAGCACGATGCAACTGGCCGGCTGGGGCCAGGCCTCGGGCATGTCCTGCGCCTCGAGCGCTATCGACCCCGCACGCGATGCGAGCAAGCGCACCCGGCTCGGTTTCTCGAGCACGAAACACAGCGCGTGAAGCTGGTTGCGCGCCTCGTGACGGTCGAAGGCGAAGCCCAGTTCGGCCGCGCTCCTCTTGATACGCAGCAAGTGGCTTTCGATATACGGGATCCCCGTTTCGGGCGTAAACCGCATCGTTTCGATCAGGTCGAACTGCGCTGCGCGCTGATCCGGCGCGGACGTGCGCGCAAAGGCGCCCTTGAGAATCGCTTCGCGCCATTCGGTGCGCGGCTCGCTATCGGCGACGATGGCACCTCCTACGCCGAGCACCGCTTTGCCGCGGGCATTCTCGATTTCGGTCAGCCGCAGCGTCCGGATCGCCACGTTGAAGGCGGCATCCCCGTCCGCCCCGATGCGCCCGATCGCGCCGCAATAGGGGCCTCGCGGATCGCGCTCGACATCGCCGATCAGTTCCATCGCGCGGATCTTGGGCGCGCCGGTGATCGAACCGCAGGGAAACAGCGCCCGAACGAGATCGATGGCGCCCTCGTCCTTCTCCAGCCGGGCGCGAACGACGCTCACCATCTGGTGGATGGTCGGATAGCTCTCGATCGCGAAGGGATCGTCCACCCGAACGCTGCCCGCCTCCGCCACGCGCGACAGATCGTTGCGCATGAGGTCGACGATCATCAGGTTCTCCGCCCTGTCCTTGACCGATCGGGCCAGCTCCTCGGCGAAGGCGCGATCCGCCGCGTCGTCATGACCGCGCGGACGCGTGCCCTTCATCGGCTTGGCCTTGGCCTCGCGCGCCTTGAGCGACACGAACAGTTCGGGGCTGAGGCTGAGCAGCCAGTGCGAGCCGTCGAACACCAGCCCGCCATAGCCCGCCTGCGCCGCCGGGCGCAGCGCGGCATAGAGTCCCAGCGGATCCCCGGTGAAGCCGCCTGCCAGCGGGAAGGTGAGGTTTGCCTGGTAGATATCGCCTGCGCGGATCGCCTCCTGCAGCGTGGCGAAGGCCTGCTCGTAACCGCCGGGCGAGAGCTGAGGATCGAGCGGGCCGACGCTGCCGCTGCCCTGGGCATGCGCTTCCAGCCAGCCGGGCACTTCTTCGGCCGCGATGCGCGTCGGGGCATCGAACAGGCCGAGCCACACCAGCGGCCCCGCCGCGCCGCTGCGCGCATCGGCCAGCGGGCGCAGCTTTTCTTCCAGAGCGAGTCCCGCCTCGTAACCGATGTAACCCGCCAGCTCGCCGCCCGCCCGGCGTGCGTCCTCCGCGGCGGAGAGCACCGCGTCGACCTCGTCGGCACGGCGGGCGATGAAAACCTCGCGCGGATTTTCGAACAGCAGCGCATCGGCCGCACCGCTTTCGCGCGCATCGTCGAGCAGGACAAAGGGATGCCGTTCCGCCATCGGTGCCAGCCTTTACCGCTTGGCGAGCGCCTGTCGAGGGATTGCTTGACCGCGCCCACAAGGCTGCGCCAAACGGCCGGGACCTGGGATTGGCGGGAGCAGTCACCTTTATGAGCGAAATATTCCTCGGGCTGGGCGCCAATGACCAGCGCCAGCACCTGCGGCTCGACCAGGCCAATCGGCATGGCCTGATCGCAGGTGCGACGGGCACCGGCAAGACGGTGACCCTGCAAGGGCTGGCCGAGAGCTTTTCCGCGCGCGGTGTCCCGGTCTTCGTCGCCGATGTGAAGGGCGACCTCGCCGGAATTTCGATGGCCGGATCTCCGCAGTTCAAGCATGCCGACAAGCTGGAAGGCCGAGCGCAGGAACTGGGCATGGAGGACTATGCCTATGCCGACAATGCTGCGGTGTTCTGGGATCTCTATGGCGAAAAGGGCTTCCCCATCCGCACGACGATCTCGGAAATGGGGCCCTTGCTGCTGGCGCGGCTGCTCGATCTCAACGATACGCAGGAAGGCGTGCTCAATATCGTCTTCCGCCATGCGGACGAGAACGGCCTGCTGCTGCTCGACCTCGGCGATCTGCAGGCGATGCTCGCCCATGCCTACGACAATGCCAAGGCGTTGTCGGGCACTTATGGCAATGTCTCGAAGCAGAGCGTCGGCGCGATCCAGCGCCAGCTTCTGAGCTTCGAAAGCCAGGGCGCGAATATGTTCTTCGGCGAGCCCGCGCTGGAAATCGACGATTTCCTCAAGCTGGACGAGCAGGGGCGCGGGGTTATCAACGTGCTCGCCGCCGACAGGCTGATGCGCAGCCCCAAGCTCTACGCCACCTTCCTCCTGTGGCTGCTTGCCGAACTGTTCGAGAGCCTGCCTGAGGTCGGCGATCCGGGAAAGCCCAAGCTGGTGTTCTTCTTCGACGAGGCGCATCTGCTGTTCGACGACGCGCCCGAGGCGCTGGAGGACAAGGTCGAGCAGGTGGTGCGGCTGATCCGCTCGAAAGGCGTCGGGGTCTATTTCGTGACCCAGAACCCAGTCGACATCCCGGAAAAGATCGCCGGGCAACTGGGCAATCGCGTACAGCACGCGCTGCGCGCCTTCACCCCGCGCGACAAGCGCGCGATCAAGGCGGCAGCGGAGACGTTCCGCATCAATCCAGATCTCGACGTCGAACAGGCGATTACCGAACTGAAGGTGGGCGAGGCGCTGGTCTCGACGCTCGACGATGACGGTGCTCCGACCGTGGTGCAGCGCACGCTGATTAAGCCGCCGCACTCGCGTCTCGGACCGGTGACCGAAAAGGAGCGCAAGATCGTCAATTCGGTTAGCGAGCTTGATGGCAAGTATGACGAGGCGGTCGACCGCGAGAGCGCGGAGGAAGTGCTCGCCGCCAAGGCCGCCGATGCGGCGGAAACCGCGAAAGAGGTCGAGGAGAAGGGCGAAGCCGAGGTGCGCAAGCGCTCTCGCAAGCACACCTCGATGTGGACAAAGGCGGGCAAGGCTGCTGCCAAGGCGGCGGCCGGTTCGCTGACCTCGATCGCGGTGGCAACGGTCATGGGCAAGAAATCGCGCGCCGACCCGCTGCGCACCGGCGCGACTGCTTTCGTGCGCAACATCATTGGCGGGCTGATGCGCTAGGCGGGCAGCCGCAGTTCTGCCCGCAGTCCCCCCTCGGGTCGGTTGGCGAGGACCAGCGTGCCGCCATGCTGTTCGGCCACCGCACGCGCCAGCGTGAGGCCGAGGCCTGCGCCGCCCGTCTCGCGGTTGCGGCTCGCTTCTCCGCGGGTGAAAGGCTCGAGCATTTCGGCGATCCGCGCTTCGGGAATGCCGGGCCCCTCGTCCTCTACGCGGAGCACCGCCATACCATCCTCGCGCAGCACCGAAACCTGCGCATTGCCGCCATAGCGCAGTGCATTGGTAACCAGATTGCGCAAGCCCCGCTTGAGCCAGGTCAGGTGCACCGGCGCGGCGATCCGGCCGGCGACTTCGAGGGTCACCGGCCTGCCCATATCCTCGAATTCCTCGACCACCGATGCAGCGAGCGCGCCGAGTTCGGTCATCTCGGGCGGTGTGTCGCTGCGCCCGATTCGCGCGAGCGAGAGGATCTCGTCGAGCGTCCGGGTGATGTCCTCGATGGTCGCGGCCATCTTGTCGCGCGCGGCAGCATCCTCGACACTCTCGATGCGCACCCGCAGCGCGGCGAGTGGGGTCTTGAGATCGTGCCCGATCGCGCCGAGCATGACGTCCTTCTCATCGAGCATCGAGCCGATCCGCGCCTGCATCGCATTATGCGCCTCGATCAACCGCCGGACATCGTCCGGTCCGCTCGCCGCCAGCGGCTCTTCGGGCGCGCCTGCGCTACCGAAGCGGCGGGTCCGGTCGGCCAGCGCATGGAGCGGGCGGGTGATCCGGCGCAGGACGAAATAGAGCAGGCCGACCAGCACGAGAAACAACAGCAGCGTCTGCAGCACCAGCGTACGCACGATCGCGCGGTCGGGGGGCGGCACGGCGAGACGCGCGACCTGCCAGCTTTCGCTGCCCTCGCGCCGCAGCCCGACGACGAGCAGTTCATGCGGCGCCTCGCGCAGCCGCTGCGCCCATCGTGGGGCGACCTCGCCGAGCTGGCGGAGCAGTGGATCGGCCGCGAGCGCACGATCGACGGCGACGATTTCCGCCACCTCGACGCCCTGGCGCTCCAGCTGCGCGGCAATGGCATCCTCGCGCTTCGGGTCGCGCGCTTCGCCGGACAGCAGCGGGCTGGCGCTGGCTTGCGAATAGCGAATGCGGCGCGGCAGTCGCAGGAAGGGCTGTTCGCCGATTTGCGGGCGGGCGAGGCGCGGGCGACCTCCGCGCCGGGGCCGGTCTTCACGCAAATCGCGCCGCTGCCCCATCAGCAGCTGGAAGCTGGCCATGCTGGTCAGCGCAAATTCGCGCCGCTCGGTCGCCGCGCGGTAGAGCATGGTCGCCGAAATCGCCTGCGCGATCAGCAGCGCGGCGGCCAGCGCCAGCATGACCTGGCCCAAAAGGCTGTGTGGCAACAGGCGCATCAAGCTTCGTCGCCGGGGCGCTGGAGCCGCGCGACGTCGGCACCGAAACGGTAGCCCCCGCCGCGCACGGTCTGGATGAAATGCGGATTGCGGCTGTCCGCCTCGATCTTGCGGCGCAAGCGGCTGACCTGGTTGTCGACCGCGCGGTCGAACAGTTGCGCCTCGCGCCCCTGGACCATGTCGAGCAGGCGGTCGCGGTCGAGCACCTGGCGCGGATGGTCGCAAAAGGCGCGCAGCATGCGAAATTCGGCGGTCGAGAGCGGGACGAGCGTGCCCTCGGGATCGGTCAGGCGACGCTTGAGCGGATCGAGGTGCCAGCCTTCGAAGCCGTAGACCAGTTCCTCGGACGGTGCGGGTGCGGGGCGTTCGGCGCGGCGCAAGACCGAGCGGATGCGGGCGACCAGCTCGCGCGGTTCGAACGGCTTTGTGACATAATCGTCGGCGCCGATTTCGAGCCCGACGATCCGGTCCATCGCCTCGCCCCTGGCGGTGAGGAGGATGGTGGGAAGTCTGCGGGATTCGACGAGGTGACGGCAGAGTGAAAGCCCGTCCTCGCCCGGCATCATGATGTCGAGCAGGACGATATCCGGCGATTGCTCCCCAAGCAGACTGCGTGCGGCAGCCGCGCTTTCCGCCTCGCGCACGGCAAACCCCTGACGGATGAGATATTCCGCCAGGGGTTCGCGCAGGCTGCGTTCGTCATCGACGAGCAGGATGGTGGTGGGCGCGGGATCGGTCATGCTCTGTCCTTGCCCGCGCCTACCGCCGGGATGCGCGCGCGATCAAGCGCTTACTGGCCGCGCCGCTCGCTGCGCTTGGCCCGCCATTCGGCGCGCATCGCCTGGCGCGCGGCGGTCCGCTCGGCCTGGGTGATCGCGCCGTCGCCATCGGCGTCGACACGGGCGAAGCGGGCTTCGACCGCAGTGTCGAATTCGCTGCGGGTCACGGTGCGATCGCCATCGCTATCGGCCATGCGCAGCATGCGTCGCGGACCCTGGCCACCGCGCATGCCGCGGCGTTCACCGCGCGCCTCGCGCATCGCGGCCAGTTCGTCCTGCGAAAGACCGCCCGAATTGTCGGTATCGAACCGGGCAAAGCGCTCGTCCATGCGTGCGGCCCGGCGCTCGGCGCGTTGTGCCCGGCGCTGTTCGCGGCGTTCCATTCGCGATTCGCGCATGGCTCGCATTTCGTCCTGCGACAATTCGCCGTCACCATTGCTGTCGGCCCTCGCGAACATCTCCTGCTGCATGGCTGCGCGATCCTCGGCATCAAGCACGCCGTCGCCATTGGCGTCCATCCGTTCGAAAGCCTGCGCGCCATGCGCGCGCGCTTCGCTCAGCGTCACCACGCCGTCGCCATCGGCGTCCGGCTTGGTCCAGCGATCCTGATTGGCGAGCGCGGCCGTGCCGGTCAGCGCCAGCGTGGCGGCGGAAAGCGTGAGAAAAGTCTTGGTCATCGCATATCTCCAAAGGTCTGGAGAGCTGCGACGGACCAGGGGGGTCTGAGAGGGATCGTGTAAAGCCCGCCGCAGCTCGTGTCCCTGTTCTAGGGTTGCAATGTCGCAGCAATATCCCGAACCCGGCCTGAATTGTAACGCATTGTACCGCATTAGCGGGTCCGTTCACCGGGGCGAAAGTCAGCGGGGGCGGTGCTGCGTTCCCTCGCCCGCAGTGATGAAAATCGCGCTCGCCTCGTCCTCGACGTCGGCGATATGCCATACGCCCGGCGGGTTGATCGCATATTCGCCCGCTGTCAGCGTCACCGACTCACGGCGACCTCCGGGAAACTCCTGCGTCAGGACCATTTCGCCAGCTATGCAGATCACCACCTCGTCGCCCAGCGGGTGCATTTCCCAGCTCGGCCAGCCTTCGGTGAAGGTGTGCTGGCTGACCAGCCGGCCCTCGCGCCCGTCGGCACCGTGCCGCTGGCCATAAGCCTCGTACCATTCCATCCCGTCGAAGGGCGGCTGGGGGACCGCCGTCGCGCCGAGCCCCAGATGGATGAAGCTGTCGGCGAGACGGCGTGGCCCGGTCATGTCAGCCCACCTTGTCCATGAGGAAGGCGTTCAGCTTGTTGCCGTCCGGATCGCGGAAATAGGCAGCGTAGAACACCATGCCGTTCTCGTCGGGCTCGCCGCGCGGGCCGGGCTCGCCCTCGCAGCTGCCGCCATTGGCGAGCGCGATGTCGTAAAGCCGCTTGACCTGGTCGCGGTCCTTAGCCTGCAGTGCGACCATGGTGCCATTGCCGGTGCTCGCCTCCTTGCCGTCGAACGGCTTGGTCGCGGCGATCCCGGCACCGCCGCCCGGATCGCCCCAGGCGATGAAGCTGTCGAACTCCATCATCCGCCCGACGCCCATTTCGGCGGCGATGGGGTCGTAGAACTTGGCGGCGCGCTCGAGGTCGTTGGTCCCGAGGGTGACGTATCCGATCATGGTGATGCTCCTTGTTTCAGCGACTCGCGACCGCTAGCGATTCGTGAGAACAATACGGGAACAAAGGCATTCCTACAAGGGTGCGCATTCCGCTTTCAGCCATTCGAAGTCCTCACCCGCGAGCTGCGGCGAGAGGGTGTTCCAGACCTTGGCGTGATACTCGTTCCACCAGTCGATTTCGGCCGGGGTGAGCAGGTCCTTGTCGACCAGACGCCGGTCGAGAGGCACGAAGGTCAGCGTTTCGAAGCCGAGATAGTCGCCCTCGCTCTCGATACCGGCCGGCACCACCAGCACGAGATTCTCGATCCGGATGCCATAGGCGCCCGCCTTGTAATAGCCGGGCTCGTTCGACAGGATCATGCCTTCGCGCAGCGGCGTTTCGGTGCCGGGGAATGCGCCGCCGGGCTTGGAGATGCGCTGCGGACCCTCGTGGACCGAGAGATAGCTGCCCACGCCGTGGCCGGTGCCATGGCCGTAATCGACCCCGCCATTCCACAGATGCATCCGTGCGAGCGCATCGAGCGCGCCGCCGCTGGTGCGGTCGGGGAATTTCTGCATGTCGAGCTGGATGTGGCCCTTGAGCACGCGCGTGTTGCGCTCGATCATTTCCGCCGTGGGTTCGCCCGGGCCGACCCAGACGGTGCGCGTGATGTCGGTGGTGCCGTCGAGATACTGGCCGCCCGAATCGCACAGGTAGATCGAGGAGGGCGGGATCGGGATATTGCTGTCCTCGTCCACCTTGTAATGCGGCAGCGCGGCATGCGGACCGGCGGCGCTGATCGTGTCGAAGCTCGCGTCCTTCAGCACGCCGCCCACCTCGCGGAATTCGCGCAGCTTGGCCGCCGCGGTCAGCTCGTCGATTTCGCCCGAAGGCGCATGGATCGAGATCCAGCGCAGGAATCGCGACACCGCCGCCCCGTCGCGGGCCTGCGCGTCGCGGTGGCCCTGCTGTTCGGCAGGGTTCTTGATCGCCTTGGGCAGGACGGTGGGGTCGTCTGCGCGAACCACAGTCGCACCGCCCGCCTTAAGGGCGTGAAAGATACCCGCGACCGCATGGTTAGGATCGACCGCGACGGTCTTGCCTTGCAGCGCTTCGAGCGCGGGCACGAATTCATCCCGGGGTCGTACGGTCACCGCATTGCCGAGATGCTTGGTCAGTTCGGGAGTGACCTTGTCGGGCGCGATGAACAGCTCCGCCGTGCCGTCGGCATGCGCAAGGACATAGGACAGCGCGACGGGCGTATTGTCGACGTCCTTCCCGCGAATGTTGAGCAGCCAGGCGACCGAATCGAGCGCGCTGATGACGGTCGCGTCATAGCCTTCGGCCTTGAGCCAGTCGGCGACTTCGGCGCGCTTGTCGGCGCTCGAGCGGCCGGCGTGCTCCGCGCCATGCGGGACTGCGGCGGCGAGCGAGGCTTGCGGGCGGTCGTCCCAGATCGCATCGATCGGATTGCCCGCGACCGGGACCAGCTCGATGCCCTTCTTGGCGAACAGCTCGTGCGCCTCCTCGGCCCAACCGATGCCGTGGAGCCACGCATCGTAGCCGATCTTCGCACCCTCGGGCGCGTGCTCTGCAATCCACTTCGCAGGTGAAGTGGCGGGCACGTCCTCGTAATCGTAAAGCGTGCCGTCGACCTGCTCGCGCACCTGCACGGTATAGCGGCCGTCGGTGAACATCGCCGCCTTGTCCCTGAGCACTGCGGCGCTGCCCGCGCTGCCGCCGAAGCCGGTCAGCCATTGGAGGCGCTGCGCATAGGCGCCGACATACTCGCTCATATGCTCGTCGGAGATCGGGATCACGAAGCCGTCGAGCCCTCGCTTGGCGAGTTCGCGGCGCAATCCGTCGAGGCGGGCTTCGTAGGTCTGCATCAGCATGGGAGGAATCCTTTCATCGAGGCCGGTTGCGCTTTGCGCGACTCGGCGCTTGCGGGCCATGGCATGGCCGCATAATCACTCCCCATTCATAGTCATCCGCGGCGCCGCTTTCCAGTTTTGCGCCGCTTGGGGAGGACCGATCATGCCTTTCATGCGATACGCCGCGTGCCTATCTGCCGCAGCCCTGGCGCTGGCCGCGCCAACCCATGCCCAGACTTCCGAAGGGACCCAAGTGACACAGCCGACTTCGCCGCCGACTGCCGAGAAGCGCGACCACAGCTATTCGCATCACGGGATCACAATCGCCGATCCCTATCACTGGCTGAAGGACCAGTCCTATCCGACAATCGACGACGAGGATGTGCTCGATCACCTGAAAGCGGAGAACGCCTGGTTCGAAGCGCGGATGGAACCGCACCAGCCGCTGGTCGACGAATTGTTCGAAGAGATGAAGGCGCGGATCAAGGAGGACGATTCCACCGTACCGCAGCGCCGCGGCGACTGGCTCTACTGGTCCGAATTCGAAGAGGGTGCGGAGTATCGCAAATATTACCGCAAGCCGGTGGCCGGCGGCGATCCGGTACTGATCCTCGACGAGAACGAGCTAGCCAAGGACGTCGAATACTTCCGCCTGGGCGCCTTTTCGGTCTCGCAGAACGGGCGCTATCTCGCCTATTCGGCCGATACCAACGGGTCCGAACGCTTTACCGCGCGGATCAAGGATTTGCAGACCGGCGAGATGCTGCCCGACGAAATCCCGGGCACGCTGTCGGGGCTGGTGTGGGTGAAGGACGACACCGCGTTGGTCTATGGCACCGCCGACGACAATTGGCGCGTCCACGATGCGACGATGCATGTGCTGGGCACGCCGGTCAGCGAGGATGTCGAGCTCTATCGCGAAACGCTGGACGAGGGCTTCCGGGTCGGTAGCGGCCTCTCCGCGCAGGAAGACTGGCTGATCATCTCCACCGGCGACAACGAGACCAGCGAGGTCCGCCTTGTTCCCGCAGACGATCCGACTGCCGAGCCGATTCTGGTCAAGCCGCGCACCAAGGGCGTCGAATACGATGTCGACGTGCGCGACGGGACGCTGTGGGTCCATACAAACGACGATCATGTCAATTTCCGGCTGGCAACCGCCTCGCTCGAAGCGCCGGGCGAATGGACCACGCTGATCGCGGGATCGGACGAGTTTTACCTGACCGATTTCGACCTGTTCAAGGACTTCTATGTCACCGAAGGGCGGCTGCGCGGGCTCGACCAGATCCAGCTGCGCTCCTACGCCGATCCCAACCTCGTCAAGCCTGTCGCCTTTGCCGAGGCGAGCTTCAATGCAGGGCTCGATAACAATCCCGAATACGATCAGGACAAGCTGCGCATTTCCTACGAGAGCATGGTCACTCCGGATTCGGTCTATGACTACGACGTCGCCAGCGGCGAGCTCGAACTGCTCAAGCAACAGGAGATACCGAGCGGCTACGATGCCGACCTCTATACCACCGAGCGGGTCGAGATCGCGGCGCGCGACGGGACCATGATCCCGGTCAGCCTGGTCATGCGCAAGGACCGGCCGAAGACCGGCCCGCTGCATCTCTATGCCTATGGCGCCTATGGCTATGCGGTTCCACCGGGCTTTTCCAGCACGCGCCTCAGCCTGGTCGATCGCGGCTTCGCCTATGCCATCGCGCATATTCGCGGCGGCGACGATCTGGGGCGCAAATGGTACCTGCAGGGCAAGCTCAACGAGCGGACCAACACGTTCAACGATTTCGTCGACGCGGCGAAGGGTCTCGTTGCAAAGGGCTATACCGAAAAGGGCAAGATCAGCATCTCGGGCGGTTCGGCGGGCGGCAGCCTGATGGGCGCGGTCGCCAACACCGATCCCGATCTGTGGGGCGCGGTGGTGGCGCATGTGCCCTTCGTCGACATCCTCAACACCATGCTCGACGAGGAACTGCCGCTGACGCCCGGCGAATGGCCCGAATGGGGCAATCCGGTGCTGTCGAAGCAGGCCTTCGCCTATATCCTGAGCTACAGCCCCTACGACCAGGTGGTGGCGCAGGACTATCCGCCGATGCTGGTGACCGCCGGGCTCAACGATCCGCGCGTGACCTATTGGGAACCCGCCAAATGGGTCGCCAAGCTGCGCGAATATAAGACCGACGACAACGAGCTGCTCCTGAAGACCAATATGGGCGCCGGGCACGGCGGCAAGTCGGGCCGTTTCCAGTCGATCCGCGAAACGGCCGAGGAAGTCGCTTTCATCCTGTGGCAGCTGGGTTTTGGGGACGCGGATTGACCATCAGGAATGTCGTCTTCGATATTGGGAATGTCGTCGTCCCGTGGGACCCTCGGGGGATCGAGCGAAAGGCCTTCGGCAGCGAACGGGTCGACGACCCGGCCTTTAGGCCCGCATTGTCCGGCAATCCCATCTGGCTCGCGGTCAATCGCGGCGAGCACACGCTGGCGGATGCGAAAGCGCTTTACATCGCCGAGCTGGGCCTGACCTCGGTCGAGGTCGACCGGCTGTACGATGTGCTGATGGACAGCATGGTGCTGCTCGAAGACACCCATGACCTGATGAAGGACCTGCAGGCGGCGGGCTACCGCCTTTTCGCGATAACCGACAACGTGCACGAAATCGTAGCCCATCTGAAGGAGCGGCACGATTTCTGGCCGATGTTCGAAGCCGCGGCGGTTTCGGCGGAACTGGGCGTGCTGAAGCCCGATCCGAAAATGTACGATCACGTGATCGAGGCGGGTTCGCTGGATCCGGGCGAATGCCTGTTCTTCGATGACGTGCCGGCCAATGTCTCGGGCGCGGAGGCAGTGGGGATGGTCGCACGCCGTTTCACCGATGCGGAGCAGGCGCGGGCCGATCTCGCTTCACTGGGCGTGGCGTTCTAGGCGGTCGGGATGAAAACGCGATTCACCAAGCGCTTTACCGCCAGGGCCGAGCACATTGACGAGCTCGGCCACGTCAATAATGCGGTGTGGGTGCAGTGGATCCAGGACATGGCCACCGCGCATTGGGATGCGGTGGCCCGACCGGAGGATCGCGCGGCGTTCTTCTGGGTCGTGACCCGCCACGAGATCGACTATCGCGGCAACATCGATGCAGGCGAAAGCGTTACCGGCGAAACCTGGATCGAGGGGCCTGCGCGGGGCGCGACCTCGCTGCGCCGCGTCGATTTCCGCAACGATGCGGGCAAGGTCATCGTCGGCGCGGCGACCACCTGGGCGATGCTCGATCGCGCGTCGGGCCGGCTGGTCCGCGTCCGGCCCGAAGTGCTCGAACCCTTCGTCTAGGCGAGGATGTCCGCGACCGGGCGGTAATCGTAGCCCAGTTCGCTGGCGACCGCTTCATAGGTCACTTCGCCCTTGTGGACGTTGAGGCCTTCGGCGAGGTGCGGGTCGGTGGCGAGCGCGGCCTTCCAACCCATGCGGGCAATTCGGAGCGCATGCGGCAGGGTGACGTTGTTGAGCGCATAGGTGCTTGTGCGCGCCACCGCGCCGGGCATGTTGGCGACGCAGTAATGGACGATGTCGTCGACCACATAGGTCGGATCGGCATGCGTGGTCGGCTTGCTGGTTTCGAAGCAGCCGCCCTGGTCGATCGCGACATCGACCAGTACCGCTCCCTTCTGCATGTCGCCGAGCATGTCGCGGGTCACCAGCTTGGGTGCCGCCGCGCCGGGGATCAGCACCGCACCGATGACGAGATCGGCGTTACACACGGCATCGTAGAGATTGGCGGCGTTGGAAAAGCGCGTGCTGGCGCGCGCTTCGAAATGCGTGCCGACCTTCTCCAGCACTTCGGGATCGCGGTCGAGGATGGTGACGTCCGCGCCGAGGCCGACCGCCATCTGCGCGGCGTTGAAGCCGACCACGCCGCCGCCGATGACCACAACCTTGCCCGGCATCACGCCCGGCACCCCGCCGAGCAGCACACCGCGTCCGCCATGCGCCTTCTCGAGCGCGGTCGCGCCGGCCTGCACGCTCATGCGACCGGCGACCTGGCTCATCGGCTTCAAGAGCGGCAACTGGCCGCGCGGACCGGTGACGGTCTCGTAAGCGATGGCGGTGACGCCGCTGTCGACGAGGTCCTTGGTCTGCTCGGGATCGGGGGCGAGGTGCAGGTAAGTGTAGAGGATCTGTCCCTCGCGCAGCTTCTTGCGCTCGACCGCCTGCGGCTCCTTGACCTTCACCACCATCTCGCATTCGGCGAAGATCGCATCGGGTCCGTCGACGATCTTCGCCCCGGCAGCGACATATTGCTCGTCGGCGGCATCGATCCCGCAGCCCGCTTGCGTTTCGATCCATACCTCGTGACCCTGCATGACGAGCTCTTTCGCGCTCTCGGGCGTCAGGCCGACGCGGTATTCGTGATTCTTGATTTCCTTGGGGCTGCCGATGAGCATGGGGAGGACTCCTTATATGGGCGCGCCCGTTACAGCTGTAACCAAGCTGCGGCAAGCCTGCGAGGATGGTCTAGGGCGCGCTTGCCGTCGACCAGGCGGCGCTCACCGTGTCGCCTTGTCCCTCGGCACGCAGGTCGACGAATTTCGCATCTTCGCCGAGCCCTAGGCGTACGGCTTCCAGCGCGTCTTCGCTGCCGGTCAGCGTGATCCGCAGCCCGGTGCGCCGC
Source organism: Erythrobacter sp. AP23 (assembly GCF_001542855.1). Lineage (GTDB taxonomy): Bacteria > Pseudomonadota > Alphaproteobacteria > Sphingomonadales > Sphingomonadaceae > Qipengyuania. The sequence goes on from NZ_LNBY01000015.1 coordinate 340,644, forward strand.
GCGGCCCAGCCGACCAGCGCGAGGCGGATCGCATTTTCGGCATCCAGCCCTTCCTCGCCCAACGTCACATCGGGCAATTCGGCCAGCGGCGGACGCAATTCGACCGTCCAGCCGGGTACGGTGCGTTCGAGCCGGCGCTCTAGCTCGCGATAGCCTGACAGCGTGAGCCCTTCGAGCGGCTGCGCCGCAGCCTGCGCACGCTTGTTTTCGCGGTCGAGCAGGACGTCGCCTCGTTCGACTCCGGCAATCAGCGCCAGGCTTCGTGCGAGCGCGGCGATCTGCCGTTCGCTGGCCTCGGCCGCTTCGCGCGCGCGGGCCTGCGCCAGCGCGGCCTGTTCGGCGGCGCCCGGATCGGTGCCGACCTGGAACTGGTCGATGTTGACTACCACCGCGCGGCCCAGCCGCTGCACCAGTCGCCGTGCGACCTCGGAGTCCGCATTGGGGTTGAACTCGGGCGTGAAGACGCTGGCTGTTATGGTCACCGGCTCGGTGTCCCAATTGACGACCGGCTGCTCGACGCGCGCGCGATCGGTGAAGGCCTCGGCGACCTCCTGGTTGATGATCCGCTGGCCGTTGGCTTCCCATGCGATGGTCCGCAGCGAAAAGCCCAGCGGCACCGCCATGGCGATGAACACCGCAAGGATGACGACCGATTCGACCTTGCCCTGACGGTTGGTCACGCCCGACTCGAACCCGTAGAGCCGCGCCATGATCGCCGCGGTCAGACCGATGGTAACGAGGTTGGTGATGAACAGGCCCAGCGCCCCGGCGAAGACCGTCCAGTTGAATGTGGCGAGACCGAAGCCGACCACGGCAATCGGCGGCATCAAGGCGGTGGCGATGGCCACGCCGACGATCGTGCCCTCGCGTCCGCGGATTACCGCATAGGAGCCTGCCAGTGCCGAGAACAACGCCACCAGCAGGTCGAACAGATTGGGCCGCGTGCGTGCGGCGATTTCCTCGGTCACCGTCTGGAGCGGAGAGAAGAAGACGATCAGCGCGCAGAAAAGGATGGCGAAGAGCGAGCCGGCAGCCAGCGCCTTGCCGCAACGCCGCAGCCAGTCGGCATCGCCGGTCGCCAGCGAAAAGCCCGTTCCGATGATCGGACTCATCAGTGGCGACAGCAGCATGGCGCCGATCACCACGGCGGGTGAGGAGAGCAGCAGGCCGAGGATGGCGATCCCGGCGCTCATCGCGGTCATGAAGATATAGCGACTGGTCAGCAGCGATTCGCCACGCACCCGCTCAATCGTGGCGACGTGATCGAGGTCGGCGATGACCCCGTCGCGCCACCACATGCGGATTTCCGCGAGCGCACGCAGGAGAGTCCAGCGGCTGATCGGGCGCCGCTTGGATTGCTCGCTCCCCCCCGAAGCACCCGATGGGGCGGGAGTGGCGGAAGTCTCGGTCGCGGTAGGCATTGCTGCGCGATTTAGCCGCAAGTCGAAAGGAAGTCGCGTCAAATCTGCGCGATACCTCGGCCGGTCGGCGCTGGCGGCCTAGATCGGATTGCCGTCCTGGTCGCGGAAGATTTCGCGGCGACCGACATGGTTGGCGGGGCCGACCAGACCTTCGGCCTCCATCCGCTCGATCCATTTGGCCGCTGTGTTGTACCCGACGCCCATCTGGCGTTGCAGCCAGCTGCCGCTCGCCTTCTGGTTCTCAATCACGATCTGGCACGCCTGGCGATACTTGCGCTCGTCGGGATTGTCGCTGGCGGTGAATTCGTCCTCGAAATTGAACCCACCGTCCTCGGGCTCCTCGGTGACCGCGTCGACATAGTCGGGCTTGCCCTGCGCGCGCCAGTGATCGGCGACGCGCTCGACTTCCTCGTCCGACACGAACGGGCCGTGCACGCGGATCATCGCGCCGGTGTTGGGCTTGTAGAGCATGTCGCCCTTGCCAAGCAGCTGTTCGGCGCCCTGTTCGCCCAGGATCGTGCGGCTGTCGATGCGGCTGGTCACCTTGAAGCTGATCCGCGTGGGCAGATTGGCCTTGATCACGCCGGTGATGACGTCGACCGAGGGGCGCTGCGTCGCCATGATCAGGTGGATACCTGCCGCGCGCGATTTCTGCGAAAGGCGCTGGATAAGGACCTCGATCTCCTTGCCCACGGTGACCATCAAATCGGCCAGCTCGTCGACGATCAGCACGATCAGCGGCAGCGGTTCGTAATCGAGCTGCTCTTCTTCGTAGAGCTCCTCGCCGGTTTCGGGATCGAAGCCGGTCTGCACGCGGCGGCCGAGCGGCTTGCCCTTTTCGATCGCCTTTTTCACCTTCTCGTTGAATCCCGCGATGTTGCGTGAGTTCACGCTACTCATCATGCGATAGCGCTTCTCCATCTCCTCGACCGCCCATTTGAGCGCGCGCACCGACTTGTGCGGTTCGGTCACCACGGGGCTGAGCAGGTGCGGAATATCGTCGTAGCTCTTGAGTTCGAGCACTTTGGGATCGATCAGGATCAGGCGGCACTCGTCGGGAGTAAAGCGGTAGAGCAGCGACAGCAGGATGGCATTGAGCCCGACCGATTTACCGCTCCCGGTAGTGCCCGCGACGAGCAGGTGCGGCATGGCGGCGAGGTCGGCGACGATCGGTTCGCCCGCGATATCCTTGCCAAGGATCATCGGCAGGCTGCCCTTGTGGTCGACGAAGGCGGCCGAATTGGCGAGCTGCTTGTAGCTCACCATCTGGCGGTCGGCATTGGGCAGTTCGATCCCGATTACGGTCCGGCCGGGAATGGGTGAGACGCGTGCGGAGATCGCGGACATATTGCGCGCGATATCCTCGGCCAGGCCGACCACGCGGCTGGCCTTGATGCCGGGCGCGGGTTCGAGCTCGTACATGGTCACCACCGGGCCGGCGCGAACGGCGGTGATCTCGCCCTTGACGTTGAAATCGTCGAGCACGTTTTCGAGCAGGCGCGCATTGCGTTCGAGCGCCATCTTGTCGAGCTTGGGCGCCGCGCTTTCCGGTGCATCGTCGAGCAGGTCGTGGCTCGGCAGCTGGAAGCTGGCGAACATGTCGCGCTGCTTGGCCTTGGCGGGTTTGGGCTGCGCGGGAGTCGGCGCGGGATCGGCGATCTCGGGCGCGCGGCGCGGCTCGCGTACTGGAACCGCGTCGGTATCGTCCTCATCCTCCACCAGTTGTTTGGCGCGCTTCTGCTTTTTCGGGGCGAGCGGCAGGTCGAGGTCCGGCAATTGCGCCCTGCGCCTGACGAAATCCGGAAGAGTGAGGAACTGTGCCCAGTCGATCGCGAAGACGCGCGTGATCAGTCCAATCCCTCCGCCCAGCGCCATCAGAGCGAGCGCCAGCACGATCCAGCCTGCGAATTCGCCGCCGAACCGGTCCGCGACGGCCTCGATCGAAAGACCGCCCAGCTGGCCGAACAACCCACCCAGGCCTGCGGGCAGGCTTCCGGTCGCCGGGTCGAACATGAGTGCGAGCACTGTGCCGAGCAGCACGATCGCGGCGAGCAGCATGGCGAAGGGCCCCCACCAGCGGCCGGGCGTTTCCTCCTCGTCCTCGCGCTCGACCCCGGTCCACAATCGGCGCGCGGAGATGTAGAGAAGCGGCAGCAGCAGAACCGCGGGCAGCCCGAGGAAATTGAGCGCTCGCTCGCTCGCCCAGGCGCCGCTGGCGCCCATCCAATTGCGAATGTCGTTGCCGCTGGCGGCGGTAGAAGGGCTGGCATCGGTCTGCGTGTAGCTCGCCAGCGAGAGCGTCAGGAAGATGAGCAGCGCGAACAGCAGCCCCGCGCCTGCCATATGCGTGGCGCGGCGGAAGGAGCGGCGGAATGCCGCGCGCCAATCGGGTGCTGCGCCTGCGCGCGAAGCCATCTGTGTTCCCCTGAACCGTCGAGAGTGCGCAGTATGAATCCTCGGGGACTCCGAGGTCAAGCGGCGTCTGTTTCGGTTCGCCTCAAGCGCCGGCGTTCGCATCCGCTCGCTTGGCTATCCTCGCTCCTTGCAGTCGCTGCGGGCGGGCGGTCGCCCTTGCCTCCCTTCGGTCGGAGATGAACCGAGTCCGTCGATCGCGCCCCAGCGGGGCCAGTCGAGTTCGCGTGCCCGTTCATGCGTCATGCCGCCCAGTGCGATTACGGGCACTCGCGACTGCCGTGCGAGCGCGTGAAAGCGTTCAACGCCGAGCGTCGCGGCACCGGGATGCGATGCTGTCGGGAACACCGGCGAGAGAAAAATCGCATCGGGGTTGGCCTCGAGCGCTGCGTGCATTTCGTCGCCGTCATGTGCGGTGGCGAGACGCAGGCCCGGGCCAAGGCGCTCCGGCGGGCCGTAGTGTCCGTCCGCGCCCCAGTCCTCGACACCCGACAGGATGACGGTGTGGCCGAGGCTGTGCGCCGTGGTTGCCAGTTCCTCGAACCGCGCGCGCCGTGCCTCGGGATCGAGGTGATAGTGGCGAAATACGAAGCCCGATCCTTCCGGCAATGCGCGCAGGGCCGTCTCCAGCAGCGCGTCGTTGCGCGCATCGCTGAGCAGCCACAGCAGGGGGAGGGACTGGTTTCGAGCCACACACGCGCTATAGCGCGGCGCGATGGAAAAGGCAGACACTCCGCTTCAGCAGGTGCGGGCGAACATCGCCAAGGCCTGCACGATCGCCCGCCGCGAGCCCGATGATGTCACGCTGATCGCGGTCAGCAAGACGCATCCGGCGGAGACGATCGAACCGCTGCTGCGCCAAGGCCAGCGCCATTTCGGCGAGAATCGCGTGCAGGAAGCGCAGGGGAAATGGCCCGCGCTGCGCGAAGCCTATCCCGATGTGCACTTGCACCTGATCGGCCAGCTCCAGTCGAACAAGGCCGAGGATGCGGTAGCACTGTTCGACACGATCCACTCGCTCGACCGCCCGAGCCTGGTCAAGGCGCTGGGCAAGGCGATGGACAAGCTGGACAAGCGCATACCGTGTTTCGTTCAGGTCGACGTGGGGGAGGAGGAACAGAAGGGTGGCTGTGCGGTGGCAGATCTGCCCAAGCTGCTCGACCGGGCGCGCGATGCGGATATCCCGGTTGCGGGCCTGATGTGCCTGCCGCCCTTCGAGATCGAGCCTGCCCCCTTCTTTGCCCTTCTCGACAAGCTGGCCCGCGACCACGGACTGGAGGGCCGCAGCATGGGCATGAGCGGCGATTACGAAACCGCGATCAAGCTCGGCGCGACACATGTGCGCGTGGGCACGGCGTTGTTCGGAGAACGCGGCAAACCCGCCTAGCGCTACCCTCAAGCAGCGAGGCGGTAGGGGGAGGAAAACCCCCGCACTCAAGTAGCGAAGCGGTAGGACGACTAATTACGCGTTCTCGAGCCGGTCCTGCATCGCGTCGCTGGCGGCTTCCATCAACCGCGCCTCGATACGGTTCATGCGCTCGCCCGGCTCGAGCTTTCCGCCGGTGAGGTCGGTCACGTAGAAAGTGTCGGCCGCGCGCTCGCCGTAATTGGTGACATGCGCGGAATGCACTACCAGTCGGCTTTCGAACAGCGCGCGCGCAAGCCGATTGAGCAATGCGGGGCGATCGCGCGCATTCACCTCGATCACGGTGAACTTGTTGGAGGCCTTGTTGTCGAACAGCACGCGCGGAGCGACATCGAAGGCGCGCGCCCGGCTGTGCGCCAGCGGGCGTTGGGCTAGACGGGGCGCGAGGTCGACGGTATTCGAAAGCGCGTCGGCGATGCTCTTCTCGAGCCGTGCGAGCTGGCCCGCTTCGGCAAAGGGCTCGCCATGCGGGTCCTGGACGAGGAAATTGTCGAGCGCCCAGCCAGTGCGCGTCGTGTGGATCCGCGCGTCGATGATGTTGCCGCCGGCAAGATGGATTCCCCCAGCGATGCGGTAGAACAGGCCGGGGTGGTCCGCGGCGATCACCGTCACCAGTGTCGCGCCGCGTGCCTCGTAATATTCGCAGTGGATCGACAGCTCGTGTTCCTGCTCGCGCGCGGCCGCGTAATGCACGAGATTGAGCGCGATGATGTCGCTCGGCTCGGCGATCCAATAGGCGTCGCCCATGGTCTTTGCGAGGTCTTCGACCAGCGCAGCCTCGTCGCCGAGGATCTCGACCACCTCTGCCTGCTTATGCGCGATCTTCTGGCCGCGCCCGTGGCGCATATGGCCGAGCCGCAGCCGTTCGCTGGAAACGTCGTAAAGTTCGCCCAGTAGCTGGCCCTTCCAGCTGTTCCACGTGCCCGGTCCGACCGCGCGGATATCGACTGCGGTCAGGATCGCGAGATGACGCAGGCGTTCCTGGCTCTGCACCTGCGCGACGAAATCCTCGATCGTCTTGGGATCGGTCAGGTCGCGCTTTTGCGCCGTATGGCTCATCAGCAAATGGTTGAGCACCAGCCAGGCGACCATCTCGGTCTCGCTTTCGGTCAGGCCGAAGCGCGGGCACAGTTCTTCCGCGACCTCGGCGCCCAGCACCGAATGATCGCCCCCGCGCCCCTTGGCGATGTCGTGGAGCAGCACAGCGACATAGGCGACGCGGCGCGAATTGACCTTGTGGATCAGCCGCGTGGCGCGCGGGTGATCGTCCGCCAGTTCGCCCTTCTCGATCTTGTTGAGCAATCCGATCGCGCGGATGGTGTGCTCGTCCACCGTATAGTGGTGGTACATGTCGAACTGCATCTGCGCGTTGACCTTGCCGAAATCGGGAACGAATTTCCCGAACACACCCGCCTCGTTCATCCAGCGCAACACCATTTCGGGATCGTTGCGGCCGCACAGCAGGTCGAGGAACAGCGCATTGGCGCGTTCGTCCTCGCGGATCGAATGGTCGATCAGCCCGCAGTCGCGGTTCGCCTGGCGCATGGTTTCGGGATGAATTTCAAGCCCTTCGGCCTCGGCCAGCTGGAAGATTTCGATGAGCCGAACCGGGTTTCGCTTGAACCAGTCGTCGGAAGGGGCGCCGATCTTGCCGGCATGCACGCGATATCCCTTGAGTTGCCGTGCCTTGGCTTTCCACCCGGCAAAGAAACCGCGGCGCGCCGTCCTGGCCTCGAACTGCTCGTCGATATGCGCGAGGAACACCCCGGTAAGCGAGCCGACGCGCTTGGCCTGCAGGAAATAGAACTGCATGAAGCGCTCGACCGCACTCTTGCCGGGGCGCTCGGCGAAATTCATCCGTTCGGCGATACGCCGCTGGAGGTCGAACGTCAGCCGATCCTCGGCCCGGCCGGTGAGGACATGCATGTGGCTGCGCACCGCGAGGAGGAAGTTCTCCGCGCGTCGGAAGCTGCGATATTCGGCCCGCGTGAACAGGCCGACATCGACCAGTTCGGATGCCGTGCGCACCCGGTGGATGAACTTGCCGATCCAGTAGAGCGTATGGAGGTCGCGCAGGCCGCCTTTGCCGTCCTTGACATTGGGTTCGACTACATAGCGGCTATCGCCCATGCGAACGTGCCTTGCATTGCGTTCGGCCAGCTTTTCGGTGACGAACGCACGCTCGTTCCCGCGTACCACTTCCATGGTGAAACGCCGCGATCCCTCGTCGAAAAGCTCCTGGTCCCCCCAGACGTAGCGCCCTTCGAGCAGCGACGTGCGGATCGTGAGGTCGCTCTTGGACAGGCGCATCGCCTCGTCGAGCGTGCGTGTGGAATGGCCGACCTTTAGCCCGAGGTCCCACAGCATATAGAGCATCGCCTCGACCACCTGCTCGCACCAGGCGGTTTTCTTTCCCCCGACAAGGAAAGCGATGTCGACATCCGAATGCGGCGACATTTCCGCGCGGCCGTATCCCCCCACCGCCATGACCGCGAGCCGCTCTGCCTGCGAGCGGTTGGCGGCGGGATAGAGATGGGTGGTCGCATGATCGTGGATCACGCGGATCAACTGGTCGATGAGGAAGGCGAAGCCGCCCGCATTCTCGTGTCCGGCCGAAGGCCTTTCCTCCAGCCTGCGTTCAAGCTCGGCACGCCCTGAGTCGAGCGCGGCCTTGAGCAATTTCACCACATGCGGACGTGCCTTGTCGCCATGCTCCCCGACCAGCGCTTCGATCGCGGAGGCAAGCTTGCGCCTGTCGATGATCGCGCGCTGTCGGGGGACTCGGATTGCGCTCAAGCGGCCTGGTGCTCCTTGGCGTAATTGGCCTTGACCGTGCGCTTGTCGACCTTTTGCGTTCCGAGGCGCGGCAGCTGCTCTTCGCTCTGCCACATCAGCGAAGGAATTTTGAACGCAGCGATATGTTCGCGCAGGAAGTCCTGCAGTTCCTCGGCCGACAGGCTTTCGCCCGGGTGCAGATAGTAGACCGCAGCGGGAATCTCGCCGAAGCGTTCGTCGGGCAGGCCGAAGACCGAGCATTCGGCCACCTTCGGATGCGCATAGATCGCCTCTTCCACTTCTATGCAGGAGATGTTCTCACCGCCGCGGATGATGATGTCCTTCTTGCGATCGACGATGAAGAGGTAATTGTCCTCGTCGAGATAGCCGAGATCGCCGGTGCGGAAATAGGCATCGTCGGAATAGGCGGCCTTGGTGGCCTCTTCGTTCTTCCAGTAACCGAGGAAGTTGCAGACCGAGCGGATCGAGACCTCGCCGACCTTGCCCTGTTCCATCTTCTTCCCGTCATCGTCGAGGATCGCCATGTCGACCAGCGGCAACGAGGGCATGCCGGTGCTGCTTGGCTTGGCGAGGTAGTTCTCGTTGAGATTGCCCGCGCCCACGCCGTTGGTTTCGGTGAGGCCATATCCGAGGACGGGATAACCGTCCTGGAAGGCATCCTTGATCTTCTTCACATGCTCGATCGGGCGCGCGGCCCCGCCGCCGGCAAAGGTCTTGCACTGCGAGAGATCGTATTTTTCGCGCTCGGGATGGACCGCAATCTCGTAGCTCATCAGTGGGACGCCGACGAAATAGGTGATCTGTTCCTTCTCGAGCAGGCGCAGGGCTTCGGTGGCATCCCATTTGGGCATCAGCACCAGCTTGCGCCCCATGGCGAAGCTTTGCAGGAACAGCGGGACCTCACCGGTAACGTGGAACAGCGGCACCGCCACCAGCGCGCTGGGCTGCACGGTCGGCGCTTCGCCGCGCTCGGTCAGCAACTGCAGGATCATCGCGGTCTGGCAGACATAGTTCATCGTGCCCGAAACCACGCCGAGATGGTCCGAATAGGCGCCCTTGGGATGGCCGGTCGAACCCGATGTATAGAGAATGGTCGCCAGGTCGTCCGGCCCGATCTGCCCGAGCATCTGCATCGCCGTATCGCCGGCAGCCCAGACGGGGGCGAGGCCTTCGGACGGCGTGCCATGGTCGAACACGACCAGCTTGGCCGGATGCTCGATACCTTCGAGTCGGGCGGCGCGCTGCGGATCGGCCAGCACCAGCTTGCATTCGCACAGCTCGATTCCGTAAGCGAGCTCCTCGCCCGTCCACCAGCCGTTGAGCAGCGTCGCGCAGCCGCCGGCCATGAGGATGCCCATGTAGGCGACGATCCAGTTGGTCGAATTGCGTGCGGCAAGCCCGACTCGGTCGCCCTTCTCGATGCCGTGTTCGGTGGCGAGGCCATGTGCCACATGGGTGGCCGCGTGCCAGATCTCGCCGAAAGTCAGGCGCATATCGCCGTCGACGATGAAGACCTCGTCCTTCTTCTCGTTACAGAAATACGCAAAATAGTGCACCACGCTGGGCGGGGCGTTCTTGAATGCGGGCATGGTTACGCCGCGGCGGGTGACTTCGGTCAGCTCGAACATCTGGCCGGGTGCGGTCACGGCCTTGGTGATCCGGTCGATGTCCTTGTCGAGTTGTGTCGGCATGGGTTGTTTCGTGTCCTCTCCAATACGGCGCACGGCCCCGTGTTCGAGGCTCGCGCATGAATTGCGGCTCGACGCAGGCTTTCCCCAAAACCCCTGCTATGCCAAAAGCCGCCCCCGATGGGTCGCCGGTCGCGGCCTTGGACACACCTCTAAGGGGATTACGACTTGCTGTCACTACTGGCTGCATCGGGCGCCGCGGAGCCGATCTACTGGGAGAATCTGGGGCTGCGCCCCTATCTGTTCGAGATCGGCGGATTCCAGTTGCGGTTCTATTCGCTCGCCTACCTGCTCGGCATATTGTTCGGCTATTGGCATCTGTCGAAGATGATCAAATCGCCTGGCGCGCCGATGGCGCAGCGCCATGCCGACAATCTGTTCTTCTACTGCACGCTTGGCGTGATCCTCGGCGGGCGTCTGGGCTATGCGGCCTTCTACAAGCCCGAACTTCTCGCCAGCGCCGATCTGTTCAAGCTGTGGGAAGGCGGGATGAGCTTCCATGGCGGCGTGATCGGCGTGCTCGTCGCAATCAGCTGGGTCGCCTGGCGCGGTGGGCTCAACTGGCTGCGAATCTGCGATTACATCGCGGTCAACGTCCCGCTGGCCTATATGCTCGGCCGACTGGCAAATTTCGTCAATGGCGAGCTCTACGGCCGTCCGGTGGAAAGCGATTTTCCGCTTGCCATGGTCTTTCCGACCGATCCCGACCAGCTGGCCCGCCATCCCAGCCAGCTCTATCAGGCCGGCTTCGAGGGGCTGCTGCTCGGTGTGGTGCTGATGGCGCTGTTCTGGTCGACCCGCGCGCGCTACCGCGTCGGGCTGCTGGTCGGCGTGTTCACCATCGGCATGGGGCTGGGCCGCTTCCTGATGGAATTCTTCCGCGAGCCCGATGCGCACCTTGCCTATGTCGTGGTCGAAACCGGCCTCTCGCGCGGCCAGTGGCTCAGCCTGCCGATGATCGCCATCGGCCTGGTGGTGATCGCCTATGCGCTGATGAAACCACCGGTGGGCGGCGCGGCGAAAGTCAATCCGCAAACCACATGAGCGATGGCGGGGATACCGATCTTGCGGCGACGTTTCGCCGTCTGATCGCGCAGCACGGACCGATGCCGGTGTCGCGCTACATGGGCGAGAGCAACGCGCGTTACTACAGCTCGCGCGATCCGCTGGGCGCAGCCGGCGATTTCACCACCGCGCCCGAGGTCAGCCAGATGTTCGGCGAGATGGCCGGGCTGTGGCTGGCGGATATCTGGACACGGGCGGGCCGACCTGCAGAGGCGATCTATGTCGAGCTCGGCCCGGGACGTGGGACGCTGGCGAGGGACGCCTTGCGCGCGATGGCGAGCCAGGGGTTGCGGCCGGATGTGCACCTTGTCGAAGGCTCGGCGGCCTTGCGCAAAGTGCAGAGTGGGGCGCTCGGCGGTGCGCAATTTCACGATACGCTCGATACGCTGCCCGAAGACCGGCCGATCCTGCTGCTGGCCAATGAATTCCTCGATGCGCTGCCGATCCGCCAGCTGGCGATGACCGAAAAGGGCTGGCGCGAACGGATGGTGGGCCTCGAACAAGGCGAACTTGCCTTTGTCGCGGGTCCGAACCCGATGGAAGACGCCGTGCCCGAGGAGCAGCGCGCTGCGCAGCCGGGCACGGTAATCGAGACCTGCCCGGCGGCCGCCGCGCTGGTCGAGGCGCTGGCGCGGCGGCTCGACGTGCAGGGCGGGGCGGCGCTCTTTATCGATTACGGACATTTGGCGCCGCGCACCGGCTCGACGCTGCAGGCGGTGCGTGCGCATGAGAAAGTCGATGTCTTCGCCGCGCCGGGCGAGATGGACCTCACCGCGCATGTAGATTTCGCCACGCTCGATACGATTGCGCGCCGCGAAGGCGTGGCGAGCATGTTGACCACGCAGGGCGCCTGGCTCACCTCGATGGGAATCGGATTGCGTGCGCAGGCGCTGGCCAAGGCTTCGCCCTCCCGCGGCGAGGAGATCAAGGCGGCGCACGACCGTCTCGTTCAGCCCGAGGCAATGGGCGAGCCGTTCAAATGCATGGCATTGACCGCGCGCGACTGGCCGCGCGGGGCCGGCTTTCCCGAAGGCCAGCGGAGGAAATTCGAGACATGAAACGCCTGCTAGCCCTTGCCGCCCTGTCGCTCGCCGCCACCCCGCTTGCTGCCGCCGATCCGATCGAGGGGCGCTGGATTACGGCCGAGAAAGACGCGATTATCCAGATCGGCGATTGCGGGCGCAGCACCTGCGGGCGGATTGCGAAGTTCCTCGTGCCCCCGCCGCAGGGGGTGGACCAGCGCGACGTCAACAACAAAGACAGGGCGAAGCGCGGCCGCAAGCTCCTGGGCATGCCGATCCTGACCGGCTTTACCGAGGAAGCGGATCTGTGGCGCGGGACGATCTACGACCCCAAGAGCGGCAAGACCTACCGCTCGGTCATCCGCCGAAAGGGAGCGGATCGGCTCGAGGTAAAGGGTTGTATCGGTCCGTTCTGCCAGACGCAGGTGTGGAACCGGGCGCGCTAGGTCATAGGCCGACGCGCTGGGCCAGCCTGCGCGCGGCCTCGTCGAACGACAGCTGATCTTCCTCGCGGTCGACCGAAAGATTGGCCGCGCGCATCGCCTCGACATCGATCGCACCGACCAGCGGCGACAGCGCGGTGACGATTCTCTCGTGCGCTCCCGTCTCCGGGCTGAGCAGGACGATGGCGTCGTAATTGGGAAAGGCCCCCTCGGGGTCGTCGAGGAATACCAAATCGTCGGCCGCGATCCGCCCGTCCGAAGTATAGGCGCCGATCACGTCGGCCTCCCCCGATTGCAGCGCATTGTACATGAATGTGGGCGAGAAATTGCGCCGCTCGGCAAACCGCAGCCCATAGGTGTCGCGTACTCCGAACCAATCGGGCCGCTCGAAAAATTCCGGATCGCCGCCGATGATCATGCGCGGAGCGCGCGCGGCGAGATCGCCGATGCTCTCGAAGCTGCCTGCCTCGGCTTTCGCACGCGGCATGGCGAGGCCATAGGCATTCTCGAATCCCAGCCGGCCCAGGACATGCGTACCGCTGGTGCGCGTTTCCCACTCGATAATCTCGGCAAGCATGGCATCGCGGTCGAGATTGTCGCGCCGCTCCATCTGATTGGTCCAGATCGTGCCGGTGTAATCGACCAGCACGTCGATCGCTCCGGTCGAGACCGCGCGATGCGCTACTGCCGAACCGAGTCCGTCGCGATAGTCCACCGAATAGCCTGCCGCCTCGAGCCGCTGTCCGATCAGGCGGGCGAGGATATACTGTTCCGAGAAACTCTTGGCGCCGATCACGATGCGATCATCGTCGCTGCTTCCGAACTGCACGGTGAGCGCGGCCAGGATGCCGAGCACGACCGCGCCCAGCCCCCCGGCAGCCAACAGGCGTCGGCGCGTGGCGAGCCCTTTTTCGATCATGCCGAGCAGTGCATCGGCCACCAGCGCCAGCCCGGCGCTGGCGATGCATCCGGCAAGCACCAGCACCCAATTCTGAGTCTGCAGCCCGGCAAATATCGGATCGCCGAGGCTCGGCTGGCCGATGGTGGTCGACAGCGTTGCAGCGCCAATGGTCCAGACTGCGGCGGTGCGGATGCCGGCCATGATATAGGGCGCGGACAGGGGGGCTTCGACCAACCGCAGGCGCTGCCAGAAACTCATCCCTACGCCGTCGGCGGCCTCGATCACGCCCGGGTCGAGATTGGCCTGCGCGGTCACCGCGTTGCGCAGGATCGGCAGCAGGGCATAGAGCGAGAGCGCCAGCAGCGAAGGCAGGAAGCCGAGCGTGGGCAATCCCTCGCCAAAGACCGCGCGCAGGCTCAGCAGGATCGGGAAAAACAGCGCCAGCAGCGCGAGCGCGGGAATCGTCTGGACGAGACTGGCGAAACCGAGCGTCGCCCGCGCGACGGCGGGCGAGCGGCTCGCCCAAATCGCCAGGGGCAGCGCCACCGCGATGCCCAGCGCAATGGCGGAAGCGGACAGCAGGACATGTGCGGCCAGCTTGTCGCCGAGGCCTAGAAGCGCAATCCCGATATCGTTCACCGTGCCAGCTCCGCCAGCCGGTCGGCCTGCGCGCGAGGGACGGCGACGAGACCCTGCGCGATCTCGCCGCCCGCACCGTCCAGCAGGGCATGCGGCGTCTCGTCGGCGACGACGCTGCCTGCATGCATCACCAGCACCCGGTCGGCCAGCAGCAGGGCTTCGGCCATGTCATGTGTCACCATCACGGTGGTCAGGCCCAGCTCCTCATGAAGCGCGCGCACCCGTTCGCCGAGCGCATCGCGCGTAATCGGATCGAGCGCACCGAAGGGCTCGTCCATCAGCAGCAGGTGCGGCTCGTTGGCCAGAGCGCGCGCAACCCCGACGCGCTGGCGCTGCCCGCCGGACAATTCGTCGGGCATGCGCGCGGCGAGGGCGGGGTCGAGATCGACCAGTTCGAGCAGCTCGGCAATCCGCCCATCCGCCAGCTTCTCGCCGACCAGCCGCGGGCCGATGGCAATGTTCTCGTCCACTCGCATGTGCGGAAACAGGCCGATCGACTGGAACACATAGCCGATCCGGCGGCGCAGTGCGGCGAGCGGCAGGCTCTCGACGTTTTCGCCTTCGAACCGCACGGTACCGGTCGTCGGGTCGACGAGCCGGTTGACCGTCTTCAGCAGTGTCGACTTGCCCGAGCCGGAAGCGCCGACCAGCGCAACGAATTCACGCTGCGCGATCGCCAGCGAAACTCCGTCGACCGCCGCAGTCGTCTCGTAGGTTTTCCGCAAGTCGCAAAATTCGAGCAGCGGTGCGGGTGCATCCGTCACGCTTCCGAATCGTCCTCGGCGGGTTCCCCTTCCGCGGGCAGCTCGTAATCCACCCGCTCGAGTTCGATGGTCAGCCCGCCGTCGCTTTCGGCCCGCATGGTGTCACCGGACATCCGGCCGGGCTCCCAGCAGCGCTCGATGGCATTTTCGTCATCGGGCGTGAAACAAAGCACTTTGGGACGTGCGCCTTCGTCATAGGTCCAGTTGCCGGTCTGCCAGGGATCGCCATTGCGCAAATCGCGATAGGTGCCGTCGGGATCGAGATAGGTGGTGTAGCGCGCACCATCTTCCGCCACGGCGCGCCAGGCTGTGGCGGAGAAGATTTCCGGCGCGGGTTCGCCCGTCGGAGTGAGCGCGGTCTCCGGCGTGGCAGCGGACTCGTCACCGCTCTGGCCGGCGGGAGCGCAGGCGGCGAGGACAAGGCTGGCCAGTGCAGCATGTATGATACGTCTCATCGTGACGTTCCCTGTTTCACGCCCCGGGGGAAAGCACAGCCGGGCGGGGGTGGCAAGTCGAGCGCGCGATCAGCTTTCGACCGCGGAGCGCGGGAAGACGATCCTGACCTCGAGCCCTTCCTCGGAGAAGGTCCGCTCGAATGTTCCGCCCAGTTGACCCTCGACCGCCATGCGCAGCAGGCGCGAGCCGAAGCCTTCGCGCTCGCTTTCGTCGGGAATGCCGCAGCTGCGTGCACTCTCTTCCCAGTTGACGCACACATCGTCGCCGCCCGCGCAATCGTCTTCCACAGTGACCGTGACATGGCCCTCGGCGCAGGAGAGCGCGCCATACTTTGCCGAATTGGTCGCCAGCTCGTGAAAAATGAGCGCCAGCGGCGTCGCAGCGCGGGCGCCGATCTTGATCCCCGGGCCGCTTACGCTGAAACGTTCCTGCTCTGCCGTGCCATAGGGAGCCAGCAGGTCGGCGAGCAGCCCCGACAGGGTGCCGCCCCCTTTCCCGTGACCGGGCCGGACATAGTCATGCGCCGCGCCCAAAGCGCGGATGGTCTGGTTCAGTTCGGCGGCAAAATCGGCGACTTCCGGCTTGCCGCGAGAGCGGATCGCCACGAGGCCGGAGACGACGGCGAAGATGTTCTTGATGCGGTGCGACAACTCGTTTGCCAGCAGGTCGCGCGATTCGGACAGCCGGTGCTGGCGATCGACGTCGATCACCGTGCCGAACCAGCGGTTGGCATCCTTGCCCATCGGGATGCGGACCGCGCGCGAGAGCATCCAGCGATAGTCGCCATCGGAGAGCTTCAAGCGCCATTCGTACTCGTAGGGCTGGCCGCTTTCCAGCGAGGCCTCGAACGCCGCCAGCGCCTTGTCCCAGTCGTCCGGGTGGATCGCAGCGCGCCAGTCCTCGACCGTTGTGGGTTTGGGGAGACCGGTCAGGTCTTCCCATTGCGCATTGATCTGGTCGAACTTACCCGAGGCGTCGGCCGACCAGGCGATCCCCGGCACGCTGTCGATCATGCGCTGGAGATAGTCGTCGCGCACTGCCACCGCTTCCTGCGCGGTTTCGCCCAGCCGCCGCTGCGAAATGCGCCGCATGACCGCCCTGGCCAGGACGCCTAGGCTCTCCTGCTGGAAGCCGGTTAGCCCGGCGCTGCGCGGCACCGTGTCGATCACGCATAGCGCGCCGAGCGGTGCGCCCTCGGCCGAAATCAGCGGGTGGCCGGCATAGAAGCGAATGTAGGGCGGCCCGGTGACCAGGGCGTTGTCGGCGAAACGCTCGTCTTCGTGGGCATCGCATACTTCCATCGCTTCGCTGCCGAGCATCGCATGCGCGCAGAAGCTGGTCGAACGCGGCGTTTCGCGCGCATCGATCCCGGTGCGGGTCAGGAACAGCTGCCGGCCTTCCTCGACCATGGTGACCAGCGCCATCGGCGCGGCGCAAATCTTGGCGACGAGTTCGACGAGTTCCTGCAGCTCGGGATCGTCGACCAGCGCATCCACGCCATGCGCGGCAAGGATCGCGAGACGCTTGTCCTCGTCGCAATGCGCATCCGAGGGCGCCTTGCCCCCGGGCCACAGGATGGAACCCTTCCGATACATGCCGATGTCCATTCGCCTAGGACCATGCGCCCACGGCGTAAAGCACTTAGCGCCGCCGGCGCATGCCGGCCGCCAATTGAGGCCGCCTATTGGGTTTGCCCCGTGCCGCTTGCTCGGCTATCGGCCCGCTCCGCATACGAATTTTCGCGGAGCCCCAAGGAGAGAGCATGCGCGCGACCCCCGATTTCGATTTCCAGCTCGGCGAAAGCGCCGAGATGATTCGCGAGAGCGTCGGCCGTTTCGCCGACGAACAGATCGCTCCGCTGGCCGAAAAAGTCGACCGCGAGGACTGGTTCCCCAAGGAAGAGCTGTGGCCCGCCATGGGCGAGCTGGGCCTGCACGGCATCACTGTGAGCGAGGAGGATGGCGGCCTCGGTCTCGGCTATCTCGAACATGTCATTGCGGTGGAGGAAGTCAGCCGCGCCAGCGCATCGGTCGGCCTCAGCTATGGCGCGCATTCCAACCTGTGCGTCAATCAGATCGCGCGCTGGGGCAATGCCGAGCAGAAGGCGAAATACCTGCCCAAGCTCATCTCCGGCGAACATGTCGGCAGCCTCGCGATGAGCGAGGCGAGCGCCGGGTCGGACGTCGTCTCGATGAAGATGAAAGCCGAAAAGGTCCAGGGCGGCTACCTGCTCAACGGCACCAAGTTCTGGATCACCAACGCGACCCATGCCGATACGCTGGTTGTCTATGGCAAGACCACGCCCGATGCGGGCAGCCGCGGGATCACCACCTTCCTGATCGAGAAGGATTTCGACGGTTTCTCGATCGGCCAGAAGATCGAGAAGGTCGGCATGCGCGGCAGCCCCACCGCCGAGCTGGTGTTCGACGATTGCTTCGTGCCCGAAGAGAACATCATGGGCCCCGAAAACGGCGGCGTGGGCGTGCTGATGAGCGGGCTCGATTACGAGCGCGTGGTGCTCGCCGGGCTCCAGCTCGGCGTGATGCAGGCGTGCCTCGACACGGTCATCCCCTACCTTCGCGAGCGCAAGCAGTTCGGCAAGCCGCTGGGCAGCTTCCAGCTGATGCAGGCCAAGGTCGCCGACATGTATGTCGCGCTGCAATCGGCGCGCGCCTATACCTACGCGGTGGCCAAGAGCTGCGATGCGGACAAGACGACGCGGTTCGATGCCGCGGGTGCCATCCTGCTGGCGAGCGAGAATGCCTTCCGCGTTGCGGCGGAGAGCGTTCAGGCACTGGGCGGCGCGGGTTACACCACCGACTGGCCGGTCGAGCGCTACATGCGCGATGCCAAGCTGCTCGACATCGGCGCGGGTACCAACGAGATTCGCCGGATGCTGATCGGCCGCGAGTTGATCGGGGCGGCGGGTTAGAAGCCGATTCGTTGACTTTGTACAATTTCGTGCTATCTACACAGCATATCACCCACGGTGCTTCGGTGCCGTGGCGCACGGCGGCCCTTGTGGCCGCCGTTGCTTTTTGAGGAGGGCGGATGCGTACTCGGGTCTACATTGACGGGTACAACCTTTACTACTCGTGCCTCAAGCGGTCGGCTCATAAATGGTTGAATGTCCACGCTTTAGCTGTTGACCAGCTTCCGAAAAACCAGGTTGATCGAGTGCGCTACTTCACAGCCCGGGTAAGCGCGCGACCACATGATCCTACTCAACCTCAGCGACAAGAAACTTATTTTCGAGCTCTTCGCTCCATTCCGCAAATCGACCTCCATTTCGGTCATTTTCTGACCCACGAGGTAAGCATGCCCGACGCTGCTGCTTGGAATGCAGGAAACTATCTGCCGCGAAGGGTAATAAAGACCGAAGAAAAGGGCTCTGATGTCAACCTAGGCACACATTTGCTTATGGATGCGTTTGACGACCTTTTCGATGTTGCTGTGGTTGTCAGCAACGACAGTGATCTAGCTGAACCCATAAGAATGGTACGACAGCGCTTTGGTAAAGCCGTCGGCTTGCTCGGCCATCGGTCGGTGAGAGTGAGTGGCAAGCTGAAGCCCTTGGCTAGTTTTATTCGCTCCTTTCCAACCAGCGCGCTGCTGAAAGCGCAATTCCCCCAACAAATAACAGACGGCAACGGGACATTCTCGAAGCCAAATCAATGGTAATACAACAGTGACCGCACCCACCCTCACCTCCACGCTCGACCGTGAGGCGCCCGACGCCAAGGCCCGCTTCGATCATAACAAGTCGCTCGCAAAGGAGTTGCGCGAGCATGTCGCCGCTGCCGCGCTCGGCGGGTCCGAAGGCAGCCGCGAGCGGCATGTCGGTCGCGGCAAGCTGCTCCCGCGCGAGCGGGTGGAACGGTTGCTCGATCCGGGCAGCCCCTTCCTCGAGATCGGCCAGCTCGCCGCCAACGGCATGTACGGCAAGGACGAGATCAACGGCGCGGGGATGATCGCCGGGATCGGGCGCGTGTCCGGCCGGCAGGTGATGATCGTGTGCAACGATGCCACCGTGAAGGGCGGCACCTACTACCCCATGACGGTCAAGAAGCACCTGCGCGCGCAGGAGATCGCGCAGGAGAACCGCCTGCCGTGCATCTACCTCGTCGACAGCGGCGGGGCGAATCTGCCGCACCAAGCGGAAGTCTTCCCCGATCGCGACCATTTCGGGCGCATCTTTTTCAACCAGGCCAACATGTCGGCACTGGGCATCCCGCAGATCGCCTGTGTGATGGGCAGCTGCACCGCGGGCGGCGCCTATGTCCCCGCCATGTCCGACGAGACGGTAATCGTGCGCAACCAGGGCACGATTTTTCTCGCCGGACCGCCGCTGGTGAAGGCCGCGACGGGTGAGGAAATCAGCGCAGAGGACCTAGGTGGCGGCGACCTTCATGCCAAGAAATCGGGCGTGGTCGATCACCTCGCCGAGAATGACGAGCACGCGCTCACTATCGTGCGCGATATCGTCAGCCAGCTCGGCGCGAATACAGGGGCTGCGAAGGACGTTGCGCTCAAGGACCCGCGCCCGCCCAAGTTCGATGCCGACGATCTCTACGCCATCGTCCCCGAGGACGTGCGCGCACCGTACGACGTGAAGGAGATCATCGCGCGGCTGGTCGACGGCAGCGAGTTCCACGAATTCAAGCAGCATTACGGCTCGACGCTGATCTGCGGCTTTGCGCATATCTGGGGCATGCCGGTGGCGATCCTCGCCAATAACGGTGTGCTTTTCAGTGAAAGCGCGCGCAAGGGCGCGCATTTCATCGAGCTCGCCTGCCAGCGGCGCATTCCGCTGCTGTTCCTGCAGAATATCTCGGGCTTCATGGTCGGCGGAAAATACGAGGCGGAGGGCATCGCCAAGCACGGCGCCAAGCTCGTCACCGCGGTCGCCACCGCAACGGTGCCCAAGATCACCGTGGTGATCGGCGGCAGCTTCGGCGCGGGCAATTACGGCATGGCGGGCCGCGCCTATTCCCCGCGTTTCCTGTTCACCTGGCCCAATGCGCGTATCAGCGTGATGGGCGGCGAGCAGGCGGCGAGCGTGCTGGCGACAGTCCACCGCGATGCCGACAGCTGGAGCGAAGAAGAGGCCGAGGCGTTCAAGGCCCCGATCCGCCAGAAATACGAAGACGAGGGCAATCCCTATTACGCCACCGCCCGCCTGTGGGACGATGGGGTGATCGATCCGGTGCAGACCCGCGATGTGCTCGGCCTTGCCTTTGCCGCGACGCTCGAGGCGCCGATTCCCGAGAAATCCCAGTTCGGCGTCTTCCGGATGTAATCGGCGGCATACCGCTGCATCCCTATCGCTTTCCCCAACGTAGCTGCTAGGTCTGGCTTACAGGGGAGAGAGAATTGTCGTCCAACGGGCTGCGCCGCAAGCGTTCGATCCTGTCGCGCATCGTGCGGCGGATCATCATGGCGATCTATCGTTTGAGGGGCTGGAAGCTCGACGGGCACCTGCCCGACATCCCCAAGTTCGTCATCGCGGGGGCGCCGCATACGTCGAACTGGGATTTCGTTTTCTTCATCGGCGCGACCGCCGCGGAAGGCGTGGAACCCAATTTCATGGGCAAGCACACGCTGTTCCAGGGTGTGATGCGCAACTTCATGTTCGATATGGGCGGTATCCCGATCGACCGGACGCGGCGTGCCAACATGGTGGACCAGATCGCCGACGAGTTCGAACGGCGCGATCATCTCGCCCTGGTTGTCGCCGCAGAGGGCACGCGCAACTCCAGCGGGGAATGGAAATCGGGATTCTACAATATTGCGCGTGCCGCCCGCGTGCCGATCGTGCCCGCATGGGTGTGTAACGAGCGACGACTACTCGGCTTCGGCCCGGCGATCGTGCCGACCGGGAATTATGGCGAAACGCTTCTTGAAATCGCCCGCTTCATGCGCTCCAAACTGCCCGAATACGGGCGCTTCAGGGTTCTGGAACAACAGGCCCAGCGCCTGATCGAGGAGAATGCGAAATGATCGTCGAAGCGCTGTTCGCCAATGCGGTGATCCTGCTGGGCATGGCGCTCGTCCTGTGGGTGATCGCTGTGCAGATCGACGATGTCAGCTTCGTCGATGCCTATTGGGGCGGAGGCATGGCGCTGATGGCTCTGGTCAGCTGGCTGCGGCTTTACGAGCCCGGACCGCTGGCCACGCTGCTGATGGCGATGGCGGTGATCTGGGGCGCGCGGCTCGCCATCTACCTCTTCATCCGCTGGCGGCGCGAGGGGGAGGACAAGCGCTACAAACGCATCCTCAAGAAGGACCGGGAAAAGGGACGCTTCGCGATCGCCGCACTGACCAAGGTTTTCCTCGGCCAGTCGGTGTTGTTGTTCATGGTCTCCAGTCCCGCGCAATATGGCATTCTCGAAGCAGGATCGCTAACGCCGATCAGCGGCCTGGCGTTGCTCGGCTTCGCGATCTGGGCCATCGGCATTTTCTTCGAATGGGTGGGCGACTGGCAGCTTGCGCGCTTCAAGGCCGATCCGGCCAACGAGGGCGAGGTGATGGACAAGGGGCTGTGGCGCTATACTCGTCATCCCAACTATTTCGGCGAT
This sequence comes from Erythrobacter sp. AP23, assembly GCF_001542855.1. Lineage (GTDB taxonomy): Bacteria > Pseudomonadota > Alphaproteobacteria > Sphingomonadales > Sphingomonadaceae > Qipengyuania. The sequence goes on from NZ_LNBY01000015.1 coordinate 362,255, forward strand.
GCCTGCGTGTGGTGGGGCATCTGGATCGCTGCCGCCTCGGCCGGCTGGTGGGTCGCCGCAGCGACCGTGATCGGGCCGATCTTCCTGACTTTCACGCTGACCAAATGGTCGGGTGCGCCGCTGCTCGAAGGGGGAATGAAGAAATCGCGCCCCGGTTATGCGGAGTACAAGGCGCGCACCTCGGCCTTCTTCCCGCTCCCGCCCAAGAAATCCGTCGGCTAAGCCCGTAAGGGGTTTAACCGGCGCGCATCCGTCCCTAATTTGCCGGAAGGCCAATTGGGGAGCGCGCCAGCGTGAGCGAGAAGGACATCGACGAATTGCGCAGTCGCTTCGCGCGCGAGGCGATGACGCTGATGGAGCGCACGGGCGAAGAAGTCACCCGCACCCGGCTGGCTGCCGAGCTTAAGATCGCCCGCTCACGGGTCGAGGTGGTTTTCCCCGAAGACGGCGATCTGTTCGAGGCAATTACCGCCGAATGGTTCGCGCCCAAGCTCGCCGTCATGGACGAGGTGATGGCCTCCGACCTACCGCCGCGCCGCAAAATGTACGAATTCTTCGCCCGCCGCTTTCGGTTGCTGCGCAAGAATTTCCGCGACGATCCGGCGACCTTCAACCTCTATGTCGAAATGGGCGAGCGCTACTTCGAATATGCGCGCAGCTATATCGACCTCGGCGATCATTATCTGTGTGAGCTTATCGCCGAGGCACAGGCAGAAGGATTCCTCGAAGGCCTCGAGGTCGACACCGCCTTGTCGCTGATCAACCAGATGGTGATCTGCTATTTGCAGCCCTACCTGATCGCCATGCTCGACGAACGGCTGAGCGAGGAGAAGCTGGCGCTGATCGTATCGGCCATATTCGACGGGCTCGACGCCAAAGATGGCGGCGCGCGCGGTACGAAGGATATCCGCGCGGCTTAGTCAGGCTCCGGCCTCGCGCTCGGGCCTCTCGGCTGCGCTCGCGCCGTCGGGCCCGCGTTGCTCGGCAAAGATCCCCCAGGCCGCGAGGAACAGCCCGCAGACCAGCGGGCCAACGACGATGCCCGACAAGCCCATCGTGGCGATCCCGCCAAGCGTGGTGACGAGGACCAGCCAGTCGGGAATGCCCGTATCGCGACCGACGAGGATCGGGCGCAGGACATTGTCCGCCATGCCGATCAGAGCGACGCCCGAGATGATGACCACCACGCCTTCCCAGATCGCACCCGTCGCCAACAGATAGATCGCCGCCGGGACCCACACGATCGCCGGTCCGAGTGCGGGTAATAGCGAAGCGATCGCCATGATCACGCCAAGCAGCAGGACCGAAGGAATGCCCACGATCCAGAAGGTCAGCGCCCCCAGCGCCCCCTGTACCAGCCCGACCACGACCGAGCCCTTGATCGTTGCACGTACGATCATGAGGAAGCGTTCGGCGAGGCGGTCGGCGACAGGGCGCTCCATCGGCAGCGCCGCGAGGATCGCATCGCCGACCGCGCGCCCGTCGCGCAGGAGGAAAAAGCTGACATAGAGACCAACGGCGAAAGCCAGCACGAAGCCGAAGACGCTGCCGCCGATGGCGATGGCCTGGGTTGCGATGAGTCCCAGACTGGCTTGGACGAAGGCGGTTGCGCGCTCCTGCACCGCGACGAAATCGCCAAAGCCGGCGCTGGCGAGCGAGGTCTGGATATTGGCGGGAAGCGCAGCGAACACCCGTTCGAAGTAGATCGAAACGTCGATATCGCCGTCGCGAAAAGCCAGAAAGAGCCCAGCGGCCTCGTCGACCACGGCGCTGCCGATCCAAAATGCCGGCAGGACGACCGCAAACAGGATCACCACCATGCTGGCGAGCGCGGACTGGCTTTCCTTTTCCGGGCGCTTCTCGTGAAACCAGCGATAGAGCGGCTGGAACAGGATCGCGCCCAGCGCCGCCCAGAGAAGCGGGCGCGCGAAGGGCAGTACGACAGCCAGCAAGGCCGCCGAGACGAGGCCGAGGAAGAGCAGAAACCCGCCCTGCTCGACCCCCTTGGTTGCCTGCCCCCCGCTCACTCGGTCAGACGTCCAGATTGGCGACGTTGAGCGCGTTGTCCTGGATGAATTCGCGGCGCGGTTCGACGACGTCGCCCATCAGGCGGGTGAAGATCTCGTCGGTCACATCGGCATCCTCGACCTTCACCTGCAGCAACGCGCGGTTGTCGGGATCGAGCGTGGTTTCCCACAGCTGCTCGGCATTCATTTCGCCAAGACCCTTGTAACGCTGGATTTTCTGGCCCTTGCGTCCAGCGGCGATGACGGATTCGAGCAGCTGCGTGGGGAGGGTGATCGCATCGTCGGCAAGGATCGGCGCATCGTCCTCCGTATCGCTGGCATCGACCTCATCTGCCTCGGCGCCGGTCCCGCTTCGCACGAGCCGCATGGGGCTCGTGTAAAGATCCGCAAAGTCATGCGCGACGCGGTGGAGCTTGCGTGCCTCCGCGCTGTCGAGGAAGGCGGGATCGATCTCGTGGACGTCGGTTACCCCGCGCCAGAGTCGGCTGAGGCGGACCTTGCCGTCCTCGCCGGTCTCGGCGCTCCAGCGCGCTTCGGGATCGCCCATCTGCAGGTGCGCGGCAACGCGGTCGAGCGCCGCCGAGCGGTCCCCTTGCGGATCGAGCGCGCCAGCGAGCGCCATCGCCTCGATCAGGTCGGTCTTGTACTTGCGCGGCACGAAGCCGAGCAGGTTGCGCATGCGAAGTCCGTGTTCGACCAGCGCTTCCAGTTCGCCGCCGCCGCGAACGCCGCCGCCTTGGGTTTCGAGCACCCGTCCGTCGAGCCCCTGCGCGATCAGGTAGCGATCATAGGCTGCCTGGTCTTTCAGATAGACCTCGCTCTTGCCGCGGGTCACCTTGTAGAGCGGGGGCTGCGCGATGAAGAGGTGCCCGGCCTTGACGATCTCGGGCATCTGGCGGTGGAAGAAGGTGAGCAGAAGCGTGCGGATATGCGCGCCGTCGACGTCGGCGTCGGTCATGATCACGATCTTGTGATAGCGCAGCTTTTCGAGGTCGAATTCGTCGCGCAGGCCCGTGCCCATCGCCTGGATCAGCGTGCCGACTTCCTTCGACGAGATGATCCGGTCGAAACGCGCGCGTTCGACATTGAGGATCTTGCCCTTCAGGGGCAGGATCGCCTGCGTCTTGCGGTCGCGGCCCTGCTTGGCCGAGCCGCCCGCCGAATCACCCTCGACCAGGAAGAGTTCGCAATTGGCGGGGTTGCGATCTTGGCAGTCGGCGAGCTTGCCGGGGAGCGAAGCGATGCTCATCGCGCCCTTGCGGCTCATCTCGCGTGCCTTGCGTGCGGCTTCGCGTGCGGCGGCGGCATCGATCACCTTCTGGACGATCGCCTTGGCCTCGTTCGGGTTTTCCTCCAGCCATTCGCCCATTTTCTCGCCCATCAGCGATTCCAGGGGCTGGCGAACTTCCGAGCTGACCAGCTTGTCCTTGGTCTGGCTGGAGAATTTGGGATCGGGCAGCTTTACCGATACGATGGCGGTCAGGCCTTCGCGCATGTCCTCTCCCGAAAGCGAGACCTTTTCTTTCTTCAGCAATCCCGAGTTGGATGCGTAATTGTTGAGCGTGCGGGTTAGCGCGGTGCGGAATGCGGCGAGGTGTGTGCCGCCGTCGCGCTGCGGGATGTTGTTGGTGAAGGTGAGGACGTTTTCGTAATAGCTGTCGTTCCATTCGAGCGCGACGTCGATGCCGATGCCGTCCTTTTCTGCCGAAACCGCGATCGGTTCGGCCACCAGCGCCTGCTTGTTGCGGTCCAGGTATTTGACGAAGGCGGCGATCCCGCCTTCGTAGAACAGGTCGTGCTCGAGAGGCTGCTCGTGCCGTTTGTCGCGCAGCAGGATGCGCACGCCCGAATTGAGGAATGCGAGCTCGCGATAACGGTGCTCGAGCTTCTCGAAATCGAACTCGGTGACGTTCTTGAAGGTGTCTTCGGAAGCCTTGAAGGTGACGCGCGTGCCCTTCTTGAATCCGTTCTCGTCAGGGTTCTGCTCGACCTTGGGCGCATCGCCCACAATGCGCAGGCTCTCGACCGCATCGCCGTGCTCGAAGCGCATCCAGTGCTCCTTGCCGTCGCGCCAGATGGTGAGTTCGAGCCATTCCGAGAGCGCGTTCACCACCGAAACGCCCACGCCGTGCAGCCCGCCCGAGACCTTGTAGGCGTTGTCGTCGCTGGTGTTCTCGAACTTGCCGCCCGCGTGCAGCTGGGTCATGATGACCTCGGCCGCCGACACGCCCTCTTCCTTGTGCATGTCGACAGGGATGCCGCGGCCATTGTCTTCGACCGACACGCTGCCATCGGGATTTAGTTCGATCAGGACGAGGTCGCAGTGACCGGCGAGCGCCTCGTCGATCGCATTGTCCGACACTTCGAAAACCATGTGGTGGAGACCCGATCCATCGTCGGTATCGCCGATATACATGCCAGGCCGTTTGCGCACTGCGTCAAGGCCCTTGAGGACCTTGATCGAGTCTGCGCCGTAACCGTTCTTTTTCGGCGCTTCTGCGCCCGTATTTTCAGGGGTATCGTCCATGCCGATCATATAGGCTTTCGGTGGCGGAAATCCAAAGTTTTGCCGCCGATTTTACCCACAGATTGACGTATCCCCGGTTTCAGCTGCAACCGGTTGATTTCGGCATGCGAAAAGCGCATCCCGCGAGCTATGCTTTCGGTACTCGACATCTTCAGAATCGGGATCGGCCCCTCGTCCTCGCACACGGTCGGGCCGATGCGGATTGCGCGGACCTTCGTCCGGGCGCTGGCCAAGTCGGGCAAGCTGGACAAGACCGCACGAGTGGCCGTCGAATTGCAGGGCTCTCTGGCGCTGACGGGTGTGGGTCACGGGACGGTAGATGCCACGATCCTCGGCCTGATGGGCTTTGCGCCCGACACGACCTGCCCCGACGAAGCGGCGGTCGCGCTTGATCGGCTGCGCAGCAACAAACGACTCAAACTCGGAGGCGCGCGCGAGATCGCATTCGACCCGAGCGGCGATATCGAGCTCGCAGGGCATATCATTCCCGATCTGCACCCAAATGGCATGACGCTGACTGCCTATGATGACGCGGCCAAGCAGCTGTCCAAGCGCACCTATTATTCGACCGGCGGCGGCTTCGTCGCCTCCGAAGCGCAATTGAAGCGCAAGCCCAAGGACGACCGGATCAATGCGGGCGCGCGCGTGCCGCATGATTTCGGTTCGGCGGAAGAGTTGCTCGCGGCATGCGAGGAGGCCGGCCTTCCGATCGCGGAACTCGTTCTTGCAAACGAGGATGCCTTCCGCCCGCGCGACAAGACGCTCGACGGCATCGACCGTATCGCCAGCGCGATGGACCAGTGCATCGATCGCGGGCTCACCCAGCGCGGCATTCTGCCGGGTGGGTTGAAAGTCGCGCGGCGTGCGCCCGATCTGTGGGACAAGCTCTCCGCCAACCCGCAATCGAACGAACGCGAACAATTGTTCGACTGGCTCAATTGCTATGCCATGGCGGTGAACGAGGAGAACGCCGCCGGCGGGCGCGTGGTCACCGCTCCGACCAATGGAGCAGCGGGTATCATCCCGGCGGTCATCCGCTTCTATTGCGAGGACGAGGGCGCTCGCTGTACCGAGCGGCGCCGCACTTTCCTGCTCACCGCGGGCGCGATCGGGCTGCTCTACAAGCAGCGCGCGAGTATTTCTGGCGCCGAGATGGGCTGCCAGGGCGAGGTCGGCGTCGCCTGCTCGATGGCTGCGGGCGGGCTCGCGGCGCTGTGGGGCGCCTCGCCCCAGCAAGTCGCCTGCGCGGCGGAAATCGGCATGGAACACAATCTCGGCCTGACCTGCGATCCTGTCGGCGGGCTCGTGCAGGTGCCCTGTATCGAGCGCAACGCCATCGGCGCGGTCAAGGCGGTCAATGCCGCGCGCCTCGCGCTGCACCGGCCCGAGACCGACACCCGCGTCAGCCTCGACCAGGTGATCGAGACCATGCGCCAGACCGGGCTCGACATGTCGAGCAAGTACAAGGAGACGAGCCAGGGCGGTCTGGCGGTCAATGTGATCGAATGCTGATCTAGTCTCTCGACAGGCGCGTGCGCAGCGATAGGGTGCGCGCATGGGAGAGACACAGATTGCCGCGCTGGCCGAACCCTTCGGCAGCTTTCCGCAAATCATCGCCGCCAACGCCGCAGCCCTGGGCAGCCAGGTCGCGATGCGAGACGACGATGGCGAGCTGACCTGGTCCGAACTGGGCGACAGGGTCGAGCGGATCGCCGCGCGGCTGGCAGAGGAAGGTTTCGAGCGAGGCCAGTCGGTAGCAATCCTCGGCTATTCCTCGATCCCCTATGCGCTGGTGTTTCTCGCCGCGGTGCGCGCGGGCGGAGTGGCAGCGCCACTGACCACCAGCGCCAGTCCCGACCAGCTAGCCGGAATGGCGAGCGATTCGGGCGCGCAGCACATCTTCATCGATCGCGCGAAGCTGGTCGAACTGGGCGAGGATTGCTTCGCGGGCATGACGCGCGTCGTGCTCGACGAAGATCTCGATAGCTGGATGGCGCCGGAAGGGACCATCGCACCGGCTTTCGACCCGCAACCGGGCGATCCGTTCAACATAATCTATTCCAGCGGGACGACCGGCACGCCCAAGGGTATCGTCCATTCGCACCTGATGCGCTGGCGGCAATTCGCATCGACGGCGGCGAGCTGGCTCGAGAGCGGCCTGCCGGTGCGCACGCTGGCCTCGACTCCGCTGTATTCGAACACCACCATGGTTGCTTTCCTGCCACCACTGCTTGCGGGCGGGACCGTGAGGGTCATGCGCAAGTTCGACGTGCTTCGGTGGCTGGAATTCGCGCAAGACGACCGGGCGACCGCGACAATGCTGGTGCCGGTTCAATACCGGCGCCTGATGCAGGAACCGCGCTTCGATGACTTCGATCTGTCCAGCCTGCAGCTTAAGTACTGCACCTCCGCGCCTTTCCCGGCAGACCTGAAGCGCGAAGTTCTCGACCGGATGCCCGGCGCGCTGATCGAAATCTATTCGATGACCGAGGGCGGGGTGGTGTGCCTGCTCGAAGCGCACAAGTTCCCCGACAAGCTGCACACTGTCGGCCGCCCCGCGCCGGGCAGCGAATTGAAAGTGCTCGACGATGCCGATAAGCCCGTGCCGCCGGGCGAAGCGGGCAATCTGATCGGGCGCAGCCAGACCATGATGGCAGGTTACAAGAACCAGCCGGATAAAACGCGCGAAGGCTACTGGACCGATCCCGAAACGGGCGAAGTGTGGCAGCGGATGGGCGATATCGGCCGTGTGGATGCCGAGGGTTTCGTCGAGCTAGTCGGCCGCGCCAAGGACATGATCATCTCGGGCGGGTTCAACATCTTCCCCGTCGATCTCGAAGGCGAATTGCTGCGCGAGGCCGAGGTGGTCGAAGCCGCAGTAATCGGCGTGCCGAGCGAGCGTTGGGGCGAAACGCCCGTGGGATTCGTTACCCTAAAAAACGGTGCGGGCGACTGCGAGGCGATCCGCGAGAGGGTCAATGCGCGGCTGGGCAAGACCCAGCGCCTTGCCCAGCTTCACGCGATCGAAGACATGCCGCGCAGCCATATCGGCAAGCTGCTCAAGACCGACCTGCGCGCGGAGGCCGAGCGGCGGGGCTTGCCCGTCTAGATTACCGTCGGCGAGAGCAGCAGGCTGGTTAGACCGGCGGCCAAAATGAGGGCGGCGAAACGGTTTGCGACATCGAACATGACAAATCTCCTTGCGTGAGTGTGCAAGGACGTTCGCGTACGCCTTTGCGAAAGTTACACGAGCGAATCGCTGCGAGCGTTTCGAGACGCGGCGCCGACTTCTAGGGGGGAGGGAGAGGAATGTCGGCGGCCGCGTCTCTACTCGCTGCCATATCGCCTCGCCGGTGCGGGGGGCCGGTGGCCGGCCGCTATTGGCGAGGAAGGCCAGAAGCACGGTTGCTTGGGGGACCGACGCTCCTGCAAATCGTCCGGGACGGAGTATCAGGGGTCACCGTCCGGCTGTGAAGTCGGTAATAATCTTTCAGTCGAGTGATAGAAAGTGAGAAAAGGTTGAACGACGTTGCGTTTTGCGCAACGCAGTATTCATATGCATTTGGGCCTGATGAGCGGCATTCCGCTATTCCCGGCGGGAGAAGGTCCGGGCATTCCTTGCGAATTGCATCGAAATGCACAGCCGCAATGTCGAGCAGGCACCGCCGCAAGCGCCGCTAGGCCCGTTCTCCAGCGTCTGCCACTCAATCGGTTCGCTGGTGCTGGACAGGCGTGGCGCGCTGGCCTTAACGGGTGCGCCATGCAGGCAGAACATCTTCCCGATTCCATTCTGATCGTCGACTTCGGCAGTCAGGTCACCCAGCTTATTGCACGCCGCGTGCGCGAGGCGGGGGTCTATTCGGAGATCGCACCGTTCACACAGGCGGAAGATGCCTTCAATCGGCTCAAGCCCAAGGGTGTGATCCTGTCCGGCGGCCCGGCCAGCGTGCCCGATGAAGACAGCCCGCGCGCGCCCGACATCATCTTCGGATCCGGCGTGCCCGTACTCGGCATTTGCTATGGCCAGCAGGTCATGACCCACCAGCTCGGCGGCGAGGTCCGCCCGGGGCATGAAACCGGCGAGGGCGGCGAGTTCGGCCGCGCATTCTGCGAGGTGTCGGATGAATGCGTCCTTTTCGACGGCCTGTGGAAGCCGGGCGAAACGCACCAGGTTTGGATGAGCCACGGTGACAAGGTTACCCGGATTGCCGAGGGTTTCCGTATCGTCGCAACAAGCTCCGGTGCGCCCTTCGCGCTGATCGCCGATGACGAGCGCCGCTATTACGGCACCCAGTTCCATCCCGAAGTGGTCCATACGCCCGATGGCGGCAAGCTGCTGGCCAATTTCGTGCGTCACGTCTGCGGCCTGGCGGGCGACTGGACCATGGCCGAATTCCGCAAGACCAAGATCGCCGAAATCCGTGAACAGGTCGGCGACGGCAAGGTCATCTGTGGCCTGTCGGGCGGCGTCGATTCCGCGGTTGCCGCAGTCCTCATCCACGAGGCGATCGGCGAACAGCTGACTTGCGTATTCGTCGACCACGGTCTGATGCGCATGAACGAGGCCGAGCAGGTCGTCACGCTGTTCCGCGACCATTACAATATCCCGCTGGTCCACGTGGATGCCGAGGACATGTTTCTCGAAGGGCTGGCCGGCCAGACCGACCCCGAAAAGAAGCGCAAGTTCATCGGCGGCGCCTTCATCGACCTGTTCGAGGCCGAGGCCAAGAAGATCGGTGGCGCGGATTTCCTCGCACAGGGCACGCTTTATCCCGACGTGATCGAAAGCGTCAGCTTTACCGGCGGGCCCAGCGTCACGATCAAGAGCCACCACAATGTCGGCGGTCTTCCAGAACGTATGAACATGCAACTGGTCGAACCCTTGCGCGAACTGTTCAAGGACGAGGTCCGCGAATTGGGGCGCGAGCTGGGCCTGCCCGAGATTTTCGTGGGCCGCCATCCCTTCCCCGGCCCGGGCCTGGCCATCCGCATCCCTGGCGAAGTGACCAAGGAACGCTGCGACATCCTGCGCAAGGCCGACGCGATCTACCTTGAGGAAATCCGCAATGCGGGTCTTTACGACGCGATCTGGCAGGCCTTCGCCGTGCTGCTGCCGGTCAAGACCGTCGGCGTGATGGGCGACGGGCGCACCTACGACAGCGTCTGCGGACTGCGTGCGGTGACCAGCACCGATGGCATGACTGCCGATATCTATCCCTTCGACAGCACTTTTCTCAGCCGCGTCGCCACGCGCATCATCAACGAGGTACAGGGCATCAACCGCGTGGTATACGACTATACGTCGAAGCCCCCGGGCACGATCGAATGGGAGTGAGGCCAGCGGAGGCCGGGGAACATCCCCCACAGCCTCCCGTTCCAATTGCGAGACTTATTGTCGCAAGGGGAGCCCCAATGATCCGTCGCACGCTTGTCACCGCCACCGCTGCTATCGCTCTTACCGGCTGCGAAACGGTCCAGCAGACCTATACCGAGGCCATTTCTTCGACCTATACTGCCGAACTAAGCGGCGCGAACGAGGTGCATCCGGGCGATCCCGATGGGTCGGGGTTGGCGGAAATCAGCTTTGCCGACGAGCTTACGCGGGTGTGCTGGGACCTGAGCGATCTTGAAAACATTGCGCCGATCACGGGCGCGCATATCCATCGCGGTGCCGCAGGAACGGATGGTCCAGTGGTCCTCCCTCTCAAGCAGGCGACCGAGGGCGGCTGGCGTGGATGCAGCAGCGATACCTCGTGGGTGCAACAGGCCTTCGACGAAGGCATCGGCAATTATTACGTGAACGTCCACACGGCAGAATATCCCAGGGGCGCAATTCGCGGACAATTGCAGCAGTAGAGCGCAAAGCGGGGAGGGGCGGGACTTGACTTCGATATCTAGCGGAACAGTCCTCCTCATACCGCTGACGCTTTGCCTTGCCGCATGCGCAACCACGCCGGACGTCGCGACAGCGCTTGACTGCAAGGCTCCCGAAAAGCTGGGCCTGTACGATCCCTCGCGCGATCTTCTGGTTGCCAATTACGATTCCAAACCCGACGTCGATGATTTGCAGGCGGTCGCGGGGCTGGGATCGGTGCTCAGGCACCCCGACTATGCCTGTATCGACTATATCGCCACCGCCGGTGCCTATGGCTCGCAGGGCGGGAAGTTTCTTCCGGCAGCACAGCTCTTCACTCTCGCATTCGGCGCCAAGTGGTTGGACGCGCACACCGATCGCGATGCCACGGTCGTCGCGCTCGCCGAGCGGATGCACACGACTATTGCGCGTGGCGGCAGGGTGTGGGTTGCCGAGGCGGGGCAGTCCGACGTGACCGCTGCTGCGGTCGAGCAGCTGCCAAAGGACATGTGGACCGGCGTTCACGTGGTCCAGCACAGTTATTGGAATGAAAGCATGACCAGTGACGAGGCGATGCAGACGGTCGTCTACAACACACGCTATCACCGCATCCAGGACGGCAATTTCCCTGACAATGGCTCGCCCGCCTTCAATACGACGGAAAATCGGCACTGGCAGGCGCTGCTCGCCGACCCGCACATCGGCCCGATCTGGGCCGAAGCAAAACGCCTGTCCGACCTTCACAACCCGGTAGCTGCCTATGTGAACCCGGCGGTCGCTGCAGGTGGGCTCGATTTCTCGGATACGGTCGAAATCGCCTACATCTTCGGCTTTGACGACATGGAGGGTGTCGGGGATTTCGTGGAGCGGTTTGCGCGCGGCGAATAGACGGAGCCAACGGGACGAGCGCGGAATTCGGGCCATGGGAGCGTCGCCCGCGGCCGTGTCGCCTCCCACATCACCAATGATGTTCAGCGTATCAATCGGCTGGTGTATGACGGTGCTTCGAAGCCGCCCACCAATATCGAATGGGAGTAGTCAATGCAGCCAGACGAAGTGCTGATTCGCATCGCCTCCGGGCGGACCGACCTGTTCGTCGATCTGTTGAAGCGCGACGACTGGCGCGACGTTTTGACGCAGGGGCGCATCAAGCCGCTGCAGTGGCTGGTCTATTACGACGACGTCACTGCAATGAAGCTGGTGCTCGATGCCGGCGGGGACTTGTCGAGCATCGACCTCGATGAAGAATTGGGAAACGCCGCGTTCTTCGGTCACTGGAAGATGTGCGACTTCCTGCTGATGCAAGGCGCCGATGCGCGCTATGCCAATGCGGACACCGGCGAAACCGCGCTCCACAGTGCCTTCTGCAAGGCGGGTCGTCCCCACTACAACTATGTCGTCCGGCTGCTGCTCGAGCATGGGGCGGATACCAATGCCGCGACCGTGCCGGGGCGGGAAACCGGCGGGTTCATGCGCGATGTGAGAACGCGCGGTGAAACTCCGCTGCACCGCGCGGCCGCGTTCGCAGACCCGCGGGGTATCCAGCTATTGCTCGATCATGGAGCCGACAAGGAAGTGCGCGACGCCCATGGCGATACGCCGCTGGCCTGGGCGAGCTGGCATTTGCGTCCCGGGGCCGTGCTGTCCTTGCTGGCCTATGGGGAGCACCGGATCACGCCGGCCCATGTGGAGAGAAACACCAGCGACCACGGTGCGGGGTGGGGCAATGCGATGGAACGCAGCCTGCTTGGCGACTATCTACCGGAATCGCTCTAACCGGCGCGGGATCCCACCCGATTTCGATTGAAACAGATTGACTGAATTCGAACTCCCTTTCGAGCCCGATCCGCGTAGCGAAACTCTGCGTCGGCTACAGGCACTGCTGGTCCAGCGCTTCGGGCATATCGAACGCGCGGCCGCGAGTTGGCGGCGGCCCGAATGGGTGCTGGTGCAAGGAGTGATCGGCGCGCGGACCAAATCCGAAATCTCCAATGCGGCGACGGATCGCCTGCTGAAACGCTGGGGAAGCTGGGAGGCGGTCGCCGATGCCCCGCTGGAAGAATTGCAGGCGGAGCTTGCGACTCAGACCTATCCCGCGATCGCTGCCGAGCGGCTCAAGGCGAGCCTCTCCGCACTGATCGACTTGCGCGGTGCGGTGGATCTTGCGCATCTTGCGGATATGGAAACCGGACCGGCGATGGAGTGGCTCGAACGCCTGCCCGGCATCGGGCGCAAGATCGCGGCGGGAGTAATGAACGCCAGCACGCTCGACCGCCGCGCTGTCGTGCTCGACGGACATCACACCCGCATCCTCCAGCGGATGGGGCTGGTTCCCGCCAAAGCCAGCACGGCACGCGCGTTCGACGCGATCATGCCGGCCATGCCCGAGGAGTGGTCGGGCGCGGATTACGACGAGCATCACCTGCTGATGAAGAAGCTCGGCCAGACCTGGTGTCGCCCGTCGGCACACCACTGCGCCGCTTGCCCCGCGCAGGCGCTGTGCGAAACGGGAGCCAAGCGCGCCTGATTGCGGCGCGCCTCGGCTTGCGTCACAAGGGCTGGCGATGAAGCGTATCGGTTCGATCCTGTTGTGGTCCGCAATCGCGGCGGCGTTCATTGGGCCCGGTACGGTCGCCGCGGCGGCGAGCGCGGGTGCGAATATCGGCCCGGCGCTGCTGTGGGCTATCCTGTTCTCGGGCATCGCGACCTTTACCTTGCAGGAATTTGCCGGCCGTCTGTCGGTGGCGACGGGTGACGATCTCGCAACCGTCCTGCGCCGTCGCTACCCGAGAGGCTTTGCACGCGTGGCCACCTTGTTGCTGGTCGGCGGCGCGGTTCTGCTGGGCTGTGCGGCCTACGAAGCGAGCAACATACTCGGCGGGGCGGCCGGCGCGATGCTTGCGATCGATCTGTCGAAGGACGTGGTGACCGTGATCCTGGCGAGCGCCGCGGGCTGTTTGCTGCTCGCCGGATCGCCGCAGGGAGTAGCACGGCTCATGGCGATCTTCGTCGCGCTGATGGGCGCCGGGTTCCTGCTTGTGGCGATTTCGCTGGCTCCTGCCATCGGCCCGCTGCTTTCCGGTCTCGTCCCGACCCCCGGTTTCGCGGACGATCCCGCCGCCTTGCTGGCAGTCCTGGCGCTCGTGGGGACGACTGTCGTGCCCTACAATCTGTTTCTCGGAGCGGCGTTGGCGCGCGGGCAGAGCCTGGACGAAATGCGTTTCGGCCTCGCCGTTTCGGTGGGCCTTGGCGTACTCATCACTGCTGCGATTCTGGTCGTCGGAACCGCGCTTGCCGGGGAGTTCTCCTTCGCGGCACTGGGCGACGCGCTTGCCGCGCAGCTTGGCGGCTGGGCGCGAACCGGTTTTGGCATGGGCCTGCTCGCTGCGGGGGTTTCTTCAGCGGTGACCGCCCCTCTTGCGGCCGCATTGACCGCGCGGGGCCTGTTCGGCGCGGCCAACGATCCTCGCTGGCGGGCGAGCGGCTGGCGCTTTCGTTCGGTATGGTTCGCCGTTCTCGTTATCGGATTGGGTTTCGGATTGGCGGCTATCAAACCCACTCCCGCGATTCTTGCAGCTCAGGCTTTCAATGGCGTCCTGCTGCCGCTCGTCGCGCTTTTTTTGCTGGCGGCTATGAACGACGATTCGCTGCTGGGCGACAAGGCGAATGGCCTTGCCGCCAACGGGTTCGGACTTCTGGTGGTGGGCGTTGCGACAATGCTGGGCCTGACCGCAGTGGCGCGCGCGGCGGGCGCTGTGCTCGGGTTCGCCCTGCCGGATCCGGGATTGATGTTGCCCGCCTTCGCTCTGCTCGGCGTGTTGGCGGGCCGCGCGATTATGCGCCGTGCTCAACCTTCGGCGTCGACCTTGTTATAAGGGACGAATTCGTCGAGGAAGATGACGCCGCTGAAAAAACCGCTAAAGCGGTCGACCAGATGAATCTGGTCGGTACGGCACAGGCTCGTGCCATCGAACCGCCGGATGACCATCACATCGCTATCGTCGATGCTCTCGGGATTGCGCGTATAATTGACCCATATGGTCTTGCCGTCGCGATAGGCCAGCGCAGTACCATCGATTTGCGTCAGGTTGCGGCTTCCGAATGTACGGATACACTGCCGGGGTTCGCCAGCCTCGCGCCCTTCGAGCAACTTGGCCAGCTTCTCTTCACCACGGGTCATTTCGACAGGCTCTTCGGCGGTCTCTTCCGCCTGGGCGGGTGCGGCCAGGAGGCCGAGCGCGGCAGTGGCGAGGGCAAGGTGCTTGAGCATGGCGAGTCTCCTGATGAGCGAGCAGATACTATATCACAAAGCCTGAACCTGCGATGAGTTCTGCGTCTGGGCGCCTCAGGCCGTGCCGCCCACCGTGATGCCGTCGATCAGCAAGGTCGGCTGGCCGACGCCCGCGGGAACACTTTGCCCGCCCTTGCCGCACATGCCGATGCCTTCGTCCAGCGCCATGTCGTTGCCAATGCCGCGGACCTTGGTGAGCACTGTGGGTCCGTCGCCGATCAGCGTTGCGCCCTTGATCGGGGCAACGATCCTGCCCTTCTCTACCTTGTAGGCCTCGGTGCAGGCGAAGACGAACTTGCCCGAAACGATATCGACCTGTCCGCCGCCGAAGCTGGTCGCGTAGATGCCGTCGTCGACGCGGCTCAGCAGTTCCTCGGGATCGTCGATTCCGCCTTGCATGAAAGTATTCGTCATGCGCGGCATCGGCGCGTGCTCGTAAGACTGCCGGCGGCCGTTGCCGGTCGCATCGACCCCCATCAGCCGGGCGTTGAGACGGTCCTGCATGTAGCCTTTGAGTATGCCGTCCTCGATCAGCACGGTCTCGCGCGTCGGGGTGCCCTCGTCGTCGATGCTCAGCGAACCACGGCGATCGGCAATGCTGCCATCGTCGATCACGGTAACGCCGGGCGCGGCGACGCGCTCGCCGATCCGGCCCGAAAAGGCGCTGGTGCCCTTGCGATTGAAATCGCCCTCGAGGCCGTGGCCTACCGCCTCGTGCAGCAGGACGCCGGGCCAGCCCGGGCCGAGCAGCACGGTCCGCTCGCCCGCCGGTGCCTCGACACTCTCGAGATTGACCATCGCCTGGCGCACGGCCTCGTCGACGGCCCGCATCCAGCGGCCCTCGTCGAACAGGTCGTCGTAGAGATAGCGTCCACCGAAACCGAAACTGCCGGTTTCGCGGCGGCCGTTTGTTTCGGCGACGATGCTGACGTTGAGCCGCACCAGCGGGCGAATGTCGCGGGCGGTGAAACCGTCGGCGCGGATGATGTCGATCGCGCTCCAGCTTCCCGCAAGGCTTGCGCTGACCTGCGCCACGCGCGGGTCCCGGGCGCGGGCGACCGCATCGATTTTCTCGAGCAGCGCGACCTTTTCCGCAAACGGCACGAGATCGAGCGGGCTGACGTCGGTGTAGAGATGGCGGTTGGTTCTCTCGGGCGGGGCGGCCTGCGGCGATTTTGTGGCGTCGAGCAATTGCAGCGTTTCGCCCGCCCGCGAGATCGCCCTGGCGCTGATCTCATTGGCATGCGCGAAACCGGTCGTTTCGCCCGAAACGCCGCGCAGGCCGAAACCCGAGTCGCGGCTGTAATCGGCGGTTTTCAATCGTCCATCGTCGAAAGTGAAACTCTCGGTCGCCATAAACTGGAGATAGAGTTCGCCATCGTCGCACGGCGCCAGCAGGCGCGCGGTCAGCGCCTTCGCTTCCTCGGGATCGAGCTGGTTGTAAAGAAGGGCGTGCGGGTCAGTCGATTGCGTCATGAGGCCCTATGTAGGAAGACGCAGCGGGGATGGCGAGAGGTCAGCGGTGTCCCGGATCGCCGCCTTCGGAAATATCCATCAGCTGCGACTGGTCGACACCGTCTGCGGGGCCGCCTTCGAGCACGAAGCGCCGGTCGCAATAGCCGCAGTCGACATAGCCGTGCTCGTCGATCTCGAGATAGATCTTGGGGTGGCCGAGGGCTGCAGCGCGGTAGTTCTTACCCGTGCGGATGTCGGTCGCGCCGTCGCACCACACGCTGCGCGTGGTTACCATGGATATTTCGGGAGGTGGCAGGCTCATGCGGTGCGCCGATAATGGGTTTGACCGGGCCGCTCAAGAGCCTAGGTCACACGCCATGACAACTCCTCCCGCAATCCGCATCGAAAACCTCGTCAAGGAATACGCCTCGCCGGGCCCCGGCGAGCCGCCCAAGCTGGCGCTCAAGGGCGTGAGCTTCGATGTGCCGCAAGGCGGCATCTTCGGCCTGCTCGGGCCCAATGGCGCGGGCAAGTCGACGCTCATCAACATCCTCGCAGGGCTGGTCCGCAAAACCAGCGGTAGCGCGGAAATCTGGGGTTTCGACATTTCCGAGAATGCGCGTAACGCCAAGCGCTCGATCGGGATCGTGCCGCAAGAGATCGTTTTCGACCCCTTCTTCACCCCTTTCGAGGTGCTCGAAAACCAGGGCGGTTTCTACGGCGTCCCCAAATCCGAGCGCCGCAGCGAGGAACTGCTGAAAGCGGTGCATTTGTGGGACAAGCGCGATGCCTATGCGCGCACGTTGTCGGGCGGGATGAAGCGCCGCCTTCTGATCGCCAAGGCGATGGTTCATTCGCCCCCGATCCTGGTGCTCGACGAACCCACCGCGGGCGTCGATGTCGAATTGCGACGCCAGCTGTGGGAACTGGTCACCGAACTCAATCGCGAAGGCGTGACGGTGGTACTGACCACCCATTATCTCGAGGAAGCCGAGCAATTGTGCGACCGCATCGCGATCATCAACCACGGGGAGCTCATCGCCGACAAGCCGACGCGGGAACTTGTCGGCATGGCGCGCGAGAAGATCGTCGCGGTGACGGTCGATAAGGACCTTGGCGGGCCGATCATGGAAGAGGCCTTCACCAAGGCCGAAGTCGTCGAGCCGCGACGGCTCGAGATCACCTACGACCGCGACAAGGCGAGCGCTGGCCAGGTGCTCGCGCTCGTCCAGTCACATGGTTACGCGATCGAGGATGTCACCACGCGCGAGGCCGATCTGGAAGACGTTTTCGTCCAGCTGACCGGCGCGGGGTGATGTCCGTGAGTCTTTAGCTGACCTTGCTGTCCCCCCCTGGCAAGCCACGGCACAGTATCTTATAGGTGGCCGGTAGGAGAGCGGGACAGAACAGCCGCAAGCTAGCGGCGGATGCCGCTAGCGTATCCTGAAACCTACTTAATAGCCCGCGGACCCAATCCTGCGTCCCTGACCATCTGCACCGCCCAGTGATGCGGCTCGATCTCTTCCATCGGTGCCTTGCAGTTACGGCAACGACCGACCTGCTGGCCGCCGGCGCGCTTTACATTCTTCCGATCGATGCTGTGCCTGCCGACAGTGCAGGCAATTCGTCCCAGTCCCATGAACGACCCTCAATTTGCGGTTTTCGTTATCCCCTGTCGAATCGGGCGATAATGTGGCGGCGGTGAAACCTTAACCCCGCTGCGCCGAATCGTTCCTTGCTTGCCGCGTAACGATTGCCTCGGCATGACGCGCGCATGACAGACATCCCCCACGACGTACTCGTCATCGGCTCGGGCGCGGCCGGGCTGACGGCCGCGCTGGCATTGGCCGAAACCAAGAAAGTGCTGGTGCTGGCCAAGGGTCGGCTCGACAGCGGTTCGACCGCCTGGGCGCAGGGCGGGATCGCCGCCGTGCTCCACGCGGGCGACACCTTCGACGATCATATCCGCGATACAATGGTCGCGGGCGCGGGGCTCAATGATCGCGCGACTGTCGAATACGTGATCGAACGCGCGCCGCAATCGATCGACCGGCTGTGCGAACTGGGTGTTCCCTTCAATCGCGAGGAGGGCGATCTCCATTTGACGCGCGAGGGCGGGCATTCGCATCGCCGGATCGTCCATGTGAACGATGCGACCGGCTGGGCGGTGCAGGCTGCACTGCTCAAGGCGGCGGAGGACAATCCGAACATCACGCTGTTGCCGGGGCAAAGCTGCATCGATCTGGTGACCGGGCGTAATCAGGTCGATTATTCGGGATCGGGCCGCGTCTGGGGTGCCTATGCGCTCGACGAGGCGAGCGGCGAGGTCGTCACCCATGTCGCGCGGGCAACCGTGCTCGCGGCAGGCGGGGCCGGGCGCGTCTATCTCTTCTCCACCTCGCCGCGCGGGGCGACGGGCGATGGTATTGCGATGGCATGGCGGGCGGGTGCGCGGGTCTCGAACATGGAAATGATGCAGTTCCACCCGACCTGCCTTTACAATCTCGAGGTCAAGAACTTCCTCATTACCGAGGCGGTGCGCGGTGAAGGCGGGCGGCTGTTCAATCCGGTTACCGGCGAGCGATACATGGAACAGTACGATCCGGAACGTATGGAACTGGCGCCCCGCGATATCGTCGCGCGCGCGAATGACGACCAGATCAAGCGCTACGGGCTGGACTATGTCCATCTCGACATCAGCCACCAGCCGGCCGAATTCGTGACCGAACACTTCCCGACCATTCACGAGAAACTGCTGAGCTTGGGGATCGACATGACCAGGGGCCCGATCCCGGTCGTGCCCGCGCAGCATTACACCTGCGGTGGAGTAAAGATCGGGCTCGATGCCAAGACCGACCTGCCGGGCCTGTGGGCGGCAGGCGAGTGTACCGAAAGCGGTCTTCACGGCGCCAATCGTCTCGCGTCCAACTCATTGCTCGAGTGCTTTGTCTTCGGGGAGGCGGCGGCCAGGGACATCCTCGAATGCTGGGACCGGCTCGACGACCCACCCGAAATTCTGCCGTGGGACGAAAGCCGTGTGACCGACTCGGACGAGGAGGTGGTCATCAAGCAGAACTGGACCGAGATACGTCGCTTCATGTGGAACTATGTGGGCATCGTACGCACCACTAAGCGGCTCGAGCGGGCGGGTAACCGGATCGATATGCTACGGCAGGAGGTGGAGGAATATTACGGGTCCTTCCGCGTCACCACCGACCTGATCGAGCTCAGGAACCTGCTCGAATGCGCCGGCCTGATCGTAAAGAGCGCCCTCAAGCGCCACGAGAGCCGCGGGCTGCATTTCATCATGGATTATCCGGAAACCGATCCCATCGGGAGGGACACGGTGCTGGTGCCGTAGCCGGCGTCAATTCAATCGGGCTTTCGGGCAATATCCTTCGGGAGCCCCGAAAATCGCATGATATTGTGGAACTACGTCGACAAAGGTCCCGCGAGCGAACTCCTGGCGCTGCCCGCAAGTCGGCCGCTGCCCAAATGGCTCACTTCAGGTCGGGTTGGCGTCGCATGGGCGGCAATTCTCGCCCGAAGCGGTCGGCAGGTGACTGATGCTCCTCGTGCTCGATCGAGCGCAGCTGGAAGTATTTGAGAGTCGCATCAACCAGTTCCTGGTAAAACCCAACGCCCATACGGTCGCCATTCTTCCACATGATCTCGCCGATCACCGTAAACCCTTCGAGCAGTGTCACGGAGATTTTGCGCCCTGCCGTTGCGGTGACGCAATCGCCCTCGATCATACAACCGTCACGCGACAGGTTGAGCAACTTGCCGGGCATGACCACCTCGTTAATGGTAAACAGCACTTCGTCGTCAGTCTTCGAGCGTTTGCCGTTACGTCTCTCGGTTTCTTCGTGCTGCGACAAGCGACCCTCCTGTGGAAACGATATTTCTGTCACGATTGTGTCCAAATTTGGGCGTGCGACACGTGATAGTCCTTATGTAGCGTGAGCTGGTTCAGCTCTTCAGCGATCCCCAGCTCCCGAGCGACCAGTCGCCGCGCAGCATCCAGTCGTCGAGCGCGTATTGGCGGACGATATTGGGGCTGATCGGTTCCAGAAAGAAGATGCCGATGCTCTCGCCCAACTGCCAGGCGACTTCGCCGCGGGCGACATAACCCGGCAGCAGCGCAAGTTCCACCGGCGAGCCAATTTCGGCGATCAGGTCTCGGCACTCGACCATACAGCCCGACGGTGAAAGGTTGCGCATGGCGCAGCGTAACCCAACGCCCGCAACACTTATGCGAACATCGTCATGTGTCAGCTTTCGCTCTTCTTGCCTGCGATCGGCCATAACGGGTCCAGAGGAAATCGATTCCCAGCGAGACTCAGAATGACCTGTCCGATGGCAGTGCGCTTGTACCCGAACGACATAATCGGGGGTGCGTTAGAACGATGCTAACCATGTTCCCCCCTCCGGCGATTTCGTGATGGACAATCGCACGTGTTTCCGGTGAATTCTCGCCACGAAATGCATGGGGAGAGGCAGATTGCCCAAGGTTACCGCGAACGGGATCGAAATTCATTACGAAGAGCATGGCGACAAGGCGAACCCGCCGCTGTTGCTGATTATGGGGTTCGGCGCACAACTGACTCTGTGGCCCGACGAGTTGGTGGAGGCGCTCGCCGGCCACGGTTTTCGTGTGATCCGCTACGACAATCGCGACATCGGTCTCAGCCAAAAATTCGACGGGGTGAAAGCGCCCGGTCTCATCAAGATGACATTGCTGTCCAAGATCGGACTGACGCCCAGGGTCCCCTACACGCTGGCGGACATGGCCGATGACGGGGCGGGACTGCTCGATGCGTTGGGAATCGACAAGGCGCATATCGTCGGGGCGAGCATGGGCGGGATGATCGCGCAGCATTTCGCCGCGCGTCACGCCGACAAATGCCTCTCGCTCACCTCGATCTTCTCGACGACGGGCAATCCCAAGCTGCCGCCCGCCAAGCCCGAGGCGCTGAAGGCACTCGTCACCCGGCCCAAGAGTACCGAAGAGGAGGTGCTTGTCGAACACGGCATGATGCTGGCCCGCACGATCGGCTCTCCCGGATATCCGTCCGACGAGGAGCGATTGCGCGAGCGCACCCGGGCCAGCGTACGGCGGAGCTTCTATCCCGAAGGGCCGACGCGGCACCTCTCGGCAATCGTCGCCGATGGCGACCGCCGCGAGATGCTGAAGTCAATCTCGGTGCCGACTCTGGTGCTGCATGGCGAGGATGATCCACTGGTGCCCTGCGAGGGGGGGCACGATACGGCGGCCTCGATCCCGGGGGCCAAACTGAAAACGATCCCGGGATGGGGGCACGACCTGCCACTGGCGCTGGTCGACGAGGTTGCCGATGCGATCGCCGATCATGCCAGGACGAGCGTGCGACAAACCCAATAGGGCTATTCCTGCGCTCCGGCTCGGCAGGCGTCAGCCCCCGTTTTCGACCAATGACTGGCTGCGCTCGACCGGCGGACGAACCGAAATTGTGCCATGAGCAAGGCCAATGCGAGTCTGTGTCGCCGAGCCGTAAACCTCTTGTGTGTCAGACTAACGGAACTCGATATTTGGATCATGATATGTCTGACGGCTGTCAGAAAGTTTCAGTTCTGTTCTCAAAGCGCCTGAATTCGGCCTCGATTTGACAAGAATCAATCGCGACTTACGGTGGCGCACAGGACATCCGGCAACCGCAGCCGCTGGATTGTCCCGATCGACCAACGATCGTGCTTCAAGGGATTGTCACCTGCCGTCCGGCGGGGAGTGCGACACGAGACTGCGGCCGATCATCTTTTGCGAAGGAAAGGATGATCCGATGAAAACCCCCCTAATTGCCCTTGCCGGCGCACTTCTGATGACGGCGGTTCCGGCCATTTCTCAGGACATCATTGTGTCGGCTGAAGAAGCCGCGGCCGTCGAGAGGATTTCGCGCGAACTCGACCGCAACCTCGTCGCAGCCGACTGGTCGCGCAATCGGTCCGCGGGAGAAGGAATTGCCATGGTTCGCTTCCAGCGCGGTGCCGATGGTCGCCCGGTCAACGTCAAGATCTATCGCCGCTCGGGAAGCGGTAGCGTCGACCGCCTAGCACGTCGCGCCGTAAACCGGCTTGGTCTCAGCGTGCCGTTGCCCGCGATCGGTGGGGATGGGCAGCTATTTCAGGCCAATATCATCGTCGCGAGCAGTGATGCGGAATTCGCAAATCTATCGACCACGCTCGGCAAGCTCGAGAAAGCTCGTCTCGCCGATCCGCGAGAGCGGGCGGTCTTCGCCTTCTCCGCATCGCCGCGCGAAGCGGGCTGATCTCGAGCGAACTTTCACCCCTCTCCGGCGTCGTCGCGATCCCGTGCTGCGGACGGGCGCGGTGGCGCTGGAGTTGTTCTGCGACGGTCCCGTAAGCGCCGCGCCGATTCCAAAATTGCGTGCTCGGATTCGATTGAATCTCAAGTCGGCACGATGATTTTTGCCCGCAAAATTTTTTTCACCGATTCATTTTCGCCCTTGCGCTCGCCGCGAGTCCAGCTTGGTCCACGCGTCGCGGCGTTGCAGCAAACTAAGGCACCTCGTGCCGAAGCTGCGAAGCGGCCTTAATTCGGCATTGACCCTCTTGCGCGTGAGTCCTGCCTGATTCAGTATCTAGTGGTCGGGCTACCGGGGGTACCCACAAGACCTAGCTATTGGCGGCCAAATGCCCATATTGGCATGCACCCGCCCGGACGGCAGGCTTGTGGGAAAGAAGAGGATAAGTTTTCCCCCCGGTGCCGCGCAAAATTGCTAGGCGGGACAGCGGTCCCACCGACTCGAACACAAGCGGAACACGCGCGGTGCGAATGCAGCCGCGCGAAGCACACGGAAGGCGGGGCAGACGATGGATTTCAAGACCGGGGACGATACGGCGGTGGCACTGGATATCGATACGCAGGACGCCGCACCCGAGCCCAGCACGGAGACAAAGGCGGTCGCGATGGACAAAACGGACAAGGGCAGCGACGGGCTGGTTCAGCAGGCCGCGGGCGAGGCGCTGGCCGGCGCGGTGGCGAGTGCCGCGGCCGAAGCCGCCAAGCACGACAGCAAGAAAGTGCTCGATCGCCGTTTCGACGTGAAGATCGACGAGAGTCGCGATGCATTGCTGACCGAATTCGGCAAGGAAACGCTTACCGATCGCTATCTGCTGCCGGGCGAGAAGTACCAGGACCTGTTCGCGCGCGTGGCCGATTACTTCGCCGACGACGCCGAGCATGCGCAGCGCCTCTACGATTATATCTCGAACCTGTGGTTCATGCCCGCCACACCCGTGCTGTCGAACGGCGGGACTACGCGCGGCCTGCCGATCTCCTGCTATCTCAACAGCGTCGAGGACAGCCTCGACGGGATCGTCGGCACCTGGAACGAGAACGTCTGGCTGGCATCGAAGGGCGGCGGCATCGGCACCTACTGGGGCAATGTCCGCGGCATCGGCGAGCCCGTTGGCCTCAACGGCAAGACCAGCGGCATCATTCCATTCGTGCGCGTAATGGACTCGCTGACCCTGGCGATTTCGCAGGGGTCGCTGCGCCGCGGTTCGGCTGCCTGCTACATCGATATCTCGCACCCGGAGATCGAGGAGTTCCTCGAAATCCGCAAACCTTCGGGCGACTTCAATCGCAAGGCGCTGAACCTGCACCACGGCGTGCTGGTGACCGATGCCTTCATGGAAGCGGTTCGTGCCGGCGAGGAATTCGATCTCGTAAGCCCGCGCGACGGCAGCGTGCGCAAGACGGTCGACGCGCGCAGCCTGTTCCAGAAGCTGGTCGAGACCCGGCTGGCGACCGGCGAGCCCTACATCGTGTTTTCCGACACGGTGAACCGGATGATGCCCAAGCATCACCGCGAGCTGGGCCTCAAGGTCTCGACTTCGAACCTGTGCGCCGAAATCACCCTGCCGACGGGGATCGACCACCTCGGCAATGACCGCACGGCGGTGTGCTGCCTGTCCTCTCTCAACCTCGAGAAATGGGACGAGTGGAACGGTGACAAGCAGTTCATCGAGGACATCATGCGTTTCCTCGACAACGTGCTGCAGGACTATATCGACCGCGCGCCCGACGAGATGGCGCGGGCGAAGTATTCCGCCATGCGCGAGCGCAGCGTGGGCATGGGCGTGATGGGCTTCCACTCCTTCCTCCAGCAAAAGGGTATCGGTTTCGAAAGCCCGATGGCCAAGGTGTGGAACCTCAAGATGTTCAAGCACATCAGCGGCAAGGCCGAAGAAGCTTCGCTAGTGCTCGCGCAGGAACGCGGCGCCTGCCCGGACGCCGAAGAAATGGGCGCAATGGAGCGCTTCAGCTGCAAGATGGCGATCGCGCCGACAGCGTCGATCAGCATCATTTGCGGCGGGACCAGCGCCTGTATCGAACCGATCCCCGCCAATATCTACACCCACAAGACGCTGTCGGGCTCGTTCATCGTCAAGAATCCCTATCTCGAAAAGATCCTCGACAAGAAGAGCAAGAATTCGACCAATGTGTGGAACTCGATCCTCGAGCGCGGCGGGTCGGTCCAGCACCTCGATTTCCTCACCGACGAGGAAAAGGCCGCGTTCAAGACCAGCTTCGAGATCGACCAGCGCTGGCTGCTCGAATTCGCCGCCGACCGTGCGCCCTTCATCGACCAGGCGCAGTCGCTGAACCTGTTCATCCCGGCCGACGTCGATAAGTGGGACCTGATGATGCTGCATTTCCAGGCGTGGGAGAAGGGCATCAAGTCGCTTTACTACCTCCGCTCGAAGAGCGTGCAGCGCGCCGGCTTCGCGGGCGGCGTCGAGGCCGACAACACGGCCGATGCGGCGAAGTACGAACTCGCTGCCGAGCAGACCGATTACGAGGAATGCCTCGCCTGCCAGTAAGGGGGCGCGAGCGCCCTTCATCGAGCGGGGCCGGCAACCTCGCGGTTGCCGGCCCCGCTTGTGTTCTAGCTCCGGTCAGGCATGCTGTGCCGCCACCACGCTGCGGTTTCGTCCCTCCGCCTTGGCGCGATAGAGCGCCTCGTCGGCAGCCGAGATCATCTCCGCCAGAATTGGCGCATCGGGCCCTTGGTGCAAGGCGATGCCGATGCTCGCCGTGCAGCTCGCGGTTGCCCGGCCGCCGTCCTGGACGATCTCGATCCGTTCGATCGAGACCCTTAGATCTTCGGCTACCGCCAATGCCTGAGGGGCATCGTCCGCACGCAGTAGCATGACGAATTCCTCTCCCCCGAAACGTGCCGCAAGTCCGCCGTATCGAACCGAGGTGTGCCGCATGACTTCGGCTACCGCGCGCAGGCAATCGTCCCCCGCCTGGTGCCCCCAGCGATCGTTGAATTCCTTGAAATGGTCGATGTCGAGTATCAGCAGCGCAGTCTTCGGATGGCCGCTCGCCACCGGCATGGCGAAATGCGCAGCGAAATTTTCTTCCGCCCGGCGACGGTTTGCAAGCCCGGTCAACGGGTCTTCCATCGACATTTCGGTGAGTTCGGTATTGCTCTCCTGCAAGCTTGCGGCGCGACTGCCGGCCTCCAGCGTCGCCAGCAGTGTGCGGCGCTCGAGCCAGTGTACCCGGCGCGTGAGCACCGTCGCCGCGCCGGCCGTCAGCACCATGATCGGCAGATAGGCATCCGATGTGGCTATTACGCTCTGAAAGACGATTACGAAGCCGCTCACCGCACCGAAATACAGCAGCACGAAGGCCGGAACCTCCCATCCGCGAAAGGGCAGCACCGGCAGCGCAAAGCCGAGTAGTGAGACGACCCCGAGGGCAAGCAGGGCATCGGACGGCGGCGGCACGAACAGGCTGGCATATGCCAGACTCACCGCGAAGCCGGTCAGAAGCAGCGCCATCAGCACCTTTTGCAGGCCCAGCATGTGACGCGGCAGCAGCAGTGCGGCGATGCCCAGCGGGACCACCATGCCGAGCCGGAAAGCGGCGACTTCTCCGATGTGTTGCGGCGCCACCACCAAATCGACCGACAGCGACAGCACCGCGATGGTGAGCGCGAAACCGATCAGAAAGCGCGCCTCGCGGTGATGCGCATCGCCAAGCTCCTGCTCGACCGCGGAACGCAGGCGCGAATCCCATGTCGAGGGAGGCTGTCTTCCCGCCAGCGCGGCCTGTGCGGCAGCGGCGAGGTCGAAGTGTTGCGGCCGGTCCATTCTGCAAGCGCGATACAAGACCAGGCGCGCGCCGCAAATGTTTCCTGCACCCATGCGCCGAACGCAAAGCAATGCCCCGCCGCCGGCAAGACCGGGGCGGGGCGTTGTCCGATCCGCTACGGGATCGATTCACTTGTTATCGGTTAGGCGTCTTCGGTGACCGCCTTGTTGCCCAGTCCTTCGGGGATGCGGGCGCCTTCCTTCAGATAGATGCGATTGTCGTCGATCTTCTCGACATCGTCGAGCGAGAGGAAGTGGTGCATGTCGTCCGCGCTGTCCGATTTGGTCAGCTTGATCGCGTCGTTCTCGACCGCGTCGACGGTGCCGACGTGCAGACCTTCTGCATTGGCGACTTCCATATGTTCCTTGATGCGTAGCTTCTCAAACATGTAAAACCCTTTTGTTTTGCGTTGCTTATACCCTACCAACGGGCGGCCACGGGCATGGGTCCACGCCTCGTCGAGGGTCATGCACGGGTGATGGAAGGAGGGAGTTTCGGGTGCCCCCGCCCTCAAGTAGCGGAGCGATAGGGCGCAAAAGTAGACGCCCCACCCCTCTGGTCGAGGAGTGGGGCGCCGGGGTTTGCGGACATCGCCCGCAAAAGGGGAAACCGGACGATGTCGCTGTTCCCCGTGGTCTGCCTTTTTTTCGTCAGCTTTCGCCGAGCGGCCTCGCGGCATCGGCGCGGGCGCGCGTGTCGGGCCGGGCGTCGTCGATGCGGTCCTGCCCCATCGCGCCTTGTGCATCGCGGGCATTGCCATAGCCCATCTGAGCCTCGCCTTCGGTCTGGGGCGCGTCGCTGCGGTCCTGCTGCTCTTCGGCCTCGCGCCAGTCTTCGGCTTGGGCCTTGTGTACGTCGCGTTGGTCGTCGGGGGCGTATTCACCCATGGGTGTGTCTCCTTTACCCGATCAACGGCTGCTCGCTCTTGCACGTTCCGCAATTCGTCGCACAGGCGGAGCGGCGAGGCGCAGCGCGCGGGTTTTCCCATCTTATCCCCGCCGAATCACAACCGCTTGCCTTCGAATCCAACCTCTGATTCACTATATGAGTCGCCCACGCGAAAAACCGGAGAACCACCAGATGTCGTTGCTCGAAGCCCGCAAGACCTACAAGCCCTTCGAGTACCCCTGGGCCTACGAGTTCTGGAAGCGCCAGCAGCAGGTGCACTGGCTGCCCGAAGAAGTGCCGCTGGGCGAGGACTGCCGCGACTGGGCGCAGAAGCTGACCGATCACGAGCGCAACCTGCTCACGCAGATCTTCCGCTTCTTCACCCAGGCCGATGTCGAGGTGCAGGATTGCTACCACGACAAATACGGCCGCGTGTTCAAGCCGACCGAGATCAAAATGATGCTGACCGCGTTCAGCAATATGGAGACGGTGCATATCGCCGCCTATTCGCACCTGCTCGACACGATAGGCATGCCCGAAAGCGAATACGGCATGTTCCTCGAATATGAGGAGATGAAGGACAAGCACGACTATCTGCAGGAGTTCGGCGTCGACACGGACGAGGATATCGCCCGCACGCTTGCCATGTTCGGCGGCTTTACCGAAGGGCTGCAGCTGTTCGCCAGCTTCGCCATGCTGATGAACTTCCCGCGCTTCAACAAGATGAAGGGCATGGGCCAGATCGTCAGCTGGTCGGTGCGCGACGAGAGCCTCCACTGCGAAGGCATCACCCGCCTGTTCCACGAATTCGTCCGCGAGCGCGACTGCCTGACCAAGGCGGTCAAGGAAGACATCATGGACATGTGCCAGAAGACGGTGCGGCTGGAGGATGCCTTCATCGACCTCGCCTTCGAGGATGGCCCGGTGCCGGGGATGACCGCGAAGGAAATCAAGAAGTATATCCGCTACATCGCCGACTGGCGCCTCAGCCAGCTGGGCCTGCAGCCGATCTACATGGTCGACGACCACCCGCTGCCCTGGCTCGCCCCGTTGCTCAACGGCGTGGAGCACGCCAACTTCTTCGAAACCCGCGCGACCGAATATTCCAAGGGCGCTACCCGCGGAGACTGGAACACCGTCTGGTCGAGCTTCGACAAGCGCAACAAGGCCAAGGCCGCGAACGAGGAAGAAGCCGAGGACGACGGCCCGGGCCTGTTCGGGGAAGAAGGCGAAGGAGCGCAGGCGGCGGAGTGAGCCCGGTCGCGGGAATAGGAGGGAGCGAGCTTCTCGCACTGGCGATCTCGGCGATCGCACTAGGCATATCGGCCCTCACTCTCTGGTTGACGTATTTTCGTAAGGGAACGGTCAAAATGACCCGCCCCGCTCAGGTTTATCTGGGTCCTGACGGTTCACGCAAGGCTGGACCAAATGGAAGACCGAAGATCTTTCTCAGAGCGTTGCTCTTGGCAGAATCGAAACGCGGACGCGTAGTCGAATCGCTATATGCGACTCTCACTCACGAGGAGACACGTCAGAATTTCAACGTATGGGTATACGGTGAAGACAAGCTCGTGCGCGGCAGCGGGCTCCATGTGAGTAATGTCGGTGTAGTAACGAACCACCACTTTTCGTTGCCTGCGGACTTTTCCGATTTTCGATGGAAGGGTGGTCGCTATAAGCTTGAGATTTTTGCGGAACTCTTGGGGGACAAGAATCCGATTCAGCTCACATCCGTTTTCCTCGAGATGAGCGCGGACGAAGCTGGAAGCATCACTACAATGCAATGCGGAATGTACTACGATTGGGGGCCTCAGGCAGGGCGCTATATTTCGCACCTTGAACAGCCTGATGTGCCCTGAGGGCTCGGTGCTTAAAGCAAATAGAGGGTGACAGGTAGAATACCGAGGCGCTTCGATACGCTGCGGTCCGGTCCGCCGAGCCTGAGATTGCGTTCCGCCACGGGGCTCTCATAGCGCTTCCGCTGTCTATCGTACTCGTCTAGTTATCCATAACGGCATCATCCCGAACGCCACTTGCCCGATCAATCCGTAGAGACCGGGCGGTTGCGAAATCGATGCGAGCCACTGGGCTGGGCTCATGGCAAACACCGCGACGCCGAGCGCCAATTCGGCCACCATTAGCAGCGCAAAGGCGACCCCGCCCATCGCCAATGCTTCTCCGCGGCGCCGAATTTCGAAGCGCCCGACCAGCCATCGCGCAACCAGCCAACTCGCGCCCAGGATTATAGGCATCTCGATCAATCCGGCGACCGTTTCGCCCACCCGTGGAGCCAGCCACAGCACGCGCACAGTGCCGAGGATAAATCCCAGTCCGAAGATCAGCGTCCAATAGGCGACGCCCGCCTTTACCGCGCCTTTCACCGCCTCACCTCCCCAGTCTGCGCACGCCGCCAAGAAGGAAGCGCGAATACCATTGGTGGGGGCGCTGCATCACGCGCCAGCCCGATTGTTCGAGATTACCGACCCACGAGCCGAAAAGCAGGCGGGTGCGGGGCGTTTTCGCGCCTACCGCTCCAAAGCCGGATTGTAGGGGCTCCACCGCCAGCCAGCTGGCCGTACCGGTGCCCTTGGATTCGAGCAGGATCTCATCCTCCCGCCGCTCGACCACTTTCCACACCGCGATCGCGTCCGCCTGTCCGCGCGCCAGTGCCCTCACGTCGGCACTCGACGCGCCGCGGCCGATCAGGTCGAGCACGATCCGTTCGGGGCGAAAGGCCATGCTGCAATAGAAGCGCTCGATGAATTCCTTAAGCGTGACCGTGCCGGCCACCTCGCGGCAGAAGCAGTCGCGATAATCTTGCGGCCCGCCGAATGCGGCGAGCAGGCTGCCTTCGGGCACGTCGCAGGCGGTCACCCCGGCCATGCAACGGGCATAACCCGCCCGGGCGCTCGCTGCCAGCGCGCAGGGCCAGTGCAAATTTGATCGAGCGCAATGAACGCCCTGCACCCGCTGCTAAAACCGGCTGCATCGTCACAGAGAGGATTCCCATGTCGCAACATACGCCCAACGAACTCACCACCATCTTCGCGCGCGATCGCGAGCTGGTGACGCGGCTCAAGCAGGAGGATGCGCATTACGCGCGGCTCGCCAAGGACTACCACGAGGTCAATCGCGAGGTGCACCGCATCGAGGCCGAGGCCGAAGCCGCAAGCGAGGAGCGGCTCGAAACGCTGAAGAAGCTACGCCTTGCGCTGCTCGACGAGATCACCGGGATCGTCAAGACAGCGCGCGCCGCGGCCTAGTGGCACGGCTCACACCCGCCTCGCGCTTGCATGGCGCGGGCGGGAGTGCGAGGCTCTCTCGCCTCACGCAACCGCCCCCATACAGGAGATCTGCCGATGACCACCCGCTTTACCACCGCCGCGCTGCCGCTGGCCGCCGCGCTGGCGCTCGTCGCTTGCGGCGAGGCAGAGGATACGACCTATGAAGTCGGCGCCACCGACGAGGGCGGCGGCGAGCTAATCGTGTCCGAGGAAGACCCGAACGCGGTCGAGGTGGACCTGCCCGAAACGCCGATGACCAACGTCCCCGAAGAGGGGGAAGCGACAGACGACGAGGGTCCGGGCGACGCCTAGCCGACCATCTGATCGCGCTGAGATCGGCAACGGGAAATTCGGAACGGGCTGCCCAGCCCATCCATTGGTAGGGCGAAAGCCAACAGGAGAAGACCTGCCATGACCGATCCCGTTCCCGACACCAAGGCCCCCCGCACGCGCTGGATGTGGGTAGGGGTTATCGCGCTGCTCGCCGTGGTGGCAGTCATCATGTTCATCAACCCCGATGGCGACGAGAGCCTTGAAACCATCCCCGACCATGCGATCACAACTCAGGAAGAGCGGATCAACCAGCCGATCGACATCAACGAGCCGGGCGAGGAACCCGTCGACGAACTGCTCGAGGGTGCCGATGGCGAATCCGTCGAAGCGATCGTCATCACCGAGGATGCAGACCCCGAAGCGGGCGCAACCGCTCCGGCGGAGTAGGCCGCTCGGGCGATAGCGCGCTTGATCCCGGCCCGAGCAAATCCCTCGTCATGATGGCGGGGGTTTTTGTTTGAGGCGCGCGCCCTTTACCAGCCCCAGGCGGACGGCGGCGGCGCGACAGGATCGCTCAGCCTCATCTCCACGCGGAACAGCCGCGCGGGGTCGTTGCGGCGGGTCAGCTGGTAGGCGAAGAGGCCGTGGGGCGTATCTGCCGGGTCGACCTCGACCCGCCAGACATTGGTCAGCGAGGCGTCGAGCCCCTCGCGCGTGAACAGCGCAATGCTCTCGGCATCGACGGGGAAATCCTGCCCGCGCGTTGCGCCGGCATCGGCGGTGGTGCCGCCGTAGAAGGTGACTGCATCGGCCTTGCCATCGGCATGGCGGTGATCGTGCTTGAGCGTGAGCCGCATGTCCGGCCCCGCGCCGCTCCGCGTGACGATCCAGGTGCGGCTGCGATTCCAGCCCCCCGGCGCATCGGCGTCCTCGACATGGAAAGCGATGGCGACGCGGTCCGCGCTGCATTCGGCCCAATGCGCGACCATGCGCTTGCCCGCCCAATCGGAATCGCGCGCGTCGTCGCTGACAAGCCCGCCGGCATAGGCCATGCCGGGTCGGTCCCCGCCGCAATGGCTCGAAAGCGCGTCCCAGAAGGCCTCCTGCGCAGCGAGGCTGCTGCCCCCGACGGTTTCCGGTCCGGTGGCGCAGGCTGCTAGGGCGAGAGGCGCGCACAGCGCGGGCAGCAGGGGCTTGCAGGTCATCGCGCGACCCTAGCCCAGTGGCCGCCAAAGGGAAGCGGTTGCAGCATGCGAGCCATGGTGTATTGCCCAAACAACACACACGATTCGAGAGGTTCCTCATGTTCACCACCCTTGCCGCCGCGTTGCTCTTTACGCAGGCGTCCACCACCGCGTCGCAGCCCATGCCCGCCGGGGATGCGCTCGAGCAGGAGGTCGCGGCCAACGACGCGCGCCTGTTCTGGGGCTTCTTCGAGGGCTGCGATCCCGATGCCGTGGCCGAACTGGTTCACCCCGATTTTCGGATGCTGCACGATCTCGTCGGAATGGCCACGTCGAGCGGGGCGCAGATGATCCAGCAGGCGCGCGAGAATTGCGACAAGCGCAAGCCCGGCGGGGCGAATAAGGGCTACAGGAACCGCCGCCTGCTGGTGCCCGGCTCGCGCCGAATCCAGAAGCTGGGCGACTGGGGCGCGCTGGAGGAGGGGCTTCACACCTTCCACGAATGGCGCGCCGATGCCAATGGCGGGCAGGGCGGCTGGGTGTTGACCGGTGGCGGGCGCTATATCCATTCGTGGCAATGGATGCCGCAAGAGGGCCGCTTCCGCCTGCTGGAAAGCCTGAGCATCGATCACGGCCCGGCCATGCCCTATCCGCCCCGGTCGGGCGCGGGCGAATAGGGGCAAGCGAAAACCCCGGGCGGCTCCGCGCCGCTTCGGGTCGGTAACCTCGGTTCGATTGGCGGCGGTGGTCGGCCATCGCGCCCAGGACGCCGAAACCCGGCCCGAACGGCGCAATGCTTTGGCGATGTTCCAACGTCCGGCGACCGGCGATCGCGACCGATCCACCGCCGCGCGGAAACCTTTGCCTCGCACGCTCGCCCCCGCTAGTCCGGCACGCCATGACCGAGACACGCGACATTCACGCCAAGGCCGAAACGCTGATCGAGGCGCTGCCCTATTTCCAGCGCTATGCCGGCCGCAGCTTCGTGGTGAAATACGGCGGCAATGCCATGGGCGACGATCGTGCCGCGCGCGAATTCGCCGAAGATGTGGTGTTGCTGAAGGCGGTTGGCATCAATCCCGTGGTGGTCCACGGCGGCGGCCCGCAGATCGGCGCAATGCTCGAAAAGCTGGGCGTCGAGACGACCTTCGTCGACGGGCTGCGCGTCACCGACAAGCAGACCGCCGATGTCGCAGAGATGGTCCTTTCTGGCGCGATCAACAAGGCGATCGTGGGCTCGATCGCGCGCGCGGGCGGCAAGGCGATCGGCATTTCGGGCAAGGATGGCGGCCTCGTCACCGCGACCAAGCTGCGGCGCACGCAAAAGGACCCCGACAGCAATATCGAAAAGGCGCTCGATCTCGGCTTCGTCGGCGAGCCGGCCAGGGTCGACACGACCATCATCGAGACCGCCACCGGGGCGGGCATGATCCCCGTGGTCGCACCGATCGGCGTTGGCGAAGACGGGCATACCTACAATATCAATGCCGACACCATGGCCGGAGCGCTGGCCGCGGCTTTGGGAGCGGCCCGCCTGCTGCTGCTGACCGACGTCTCGGGCGTCCTCGACAAGCAGGGCAAGCTGCTTACCGATTTGACCCCGGCCGACGTCCACCGGCTGCGCGACGACGGCACGATTTCGGGCGGGATGATCCCCAAGCTCGAGACTTGCGTCCGGGCTGTCGAATCGGGCTGCGAAGCCGCGGTCGTGCTCGATGGGCGTGTGCCGCATGCCATGCTGCTCGAATTCTTCACTGCGCGCGGCGCGGGAACGCTCGTCAGCCGCGGGGCGTAACCCGTAGGAGAGGGGTGGCGCGCGGCGTATTGCGCTTGTAAGACGCGCCCCATAGCCAAAACGCAAGGGAACGCTCGGTCACATGCAGGCGCTCAGCACAGTCTACCAGATCATCGCGATGCTCACCAACGTGCTGGTGATGCTGATCATCATCCAGTTCATCATCGGCTTGTTGTTCGCCTTCAACGTGGTGAACCGGTCGAACGATTTCCTCGCCAGCTTCTACATGGCGATCAACCGCTTCCTCGATCCGGTGCTCCGTCCGATCCGCAACATCATGCCCAATACGGGCGCGATCGATTTCTCGCCGCTGGTGCTGATTATAGTGCTCAATGTTGTCCTGATCGTTCTCGGCAATGTGATTTACGGTTGATGACGGCGCAGGTTATCGACGGGAAGGCTTTCGCCGCGAAGCTGCGCGAGCGCGTCGGCGAGCAGGCGGCCGAATTCGAAAGCGAAGCGGGACGCAAGGCGGGCCTTGCGGTGGTGCTGGTGGGAGAGGATCCGGCGAGCCAAGTCTATGTGCGCAGCAAGCACAAGGCGACCGTGGCCGCGAACATGGAAAGCTTCGAACATCGCCTGCCCGGCGACGCGTCGGAGGCGGACCTGCTGGCGTTGGTCGAAAAGCTCAATGCCGATCCGGCAGTCGACGGCATTCTCGTGCAGCTTCCGCTCCCGGACCACCTCGACGAACAGGCGGTGATCGCCGCGATCAGCCCGGACAAGGACGTCGACGGTTTCCACGTCACCAACGCCGGTCGGCTGGCGGTGGGGCAGAGCGGTTTCGTACCCTGCACACCGCTCGGGTGCATGATGCTGCTGCGCGACCGGCTGGGCGATCTCTCGGGGCTTGAGGCGGTGGTGATCGGCCGCTCCAACATCGTCGGAAAGCCGATGGCGCAGTTGCTGCTCGATGCTAACGCCACCGTTACTATCGCTCACAGCCGGACGAAGGATCTGCCCGCGGTGGTCAGGCGCGCCGATATCGTGGTTGCCGCCGTGGGCCGCGCCGAAATGGTCAAGGCGGACTGGGTCAAGGAGGGTGCCACGGTGATCGATGTCGGCATCAACCGCTTGCCCCCCGAACCTGGCGCGGAGAAGGGCCGGCTGGTCGGCGATGTCGATTACGCCGGCGCGCAGGATGTCGCTGCGGCGATCACGCCGGTGCCGGGCGGCGTCGGACCGATGACGATCGCCGTGCTGCTGCGCAACACGCTGGTCGCCGCCTATCGTAACGAAGGGCTCGAACTGCCCGAGGGCGCGCTGTGAGACTTGCTGTCGCCCTGCTCGCGCTGGGCCTCGCCGCCTGCTCGGCCAATCAGGGCCCGCGTGATCGCTATGCGCGCATGCTCACCCCGACGGCCAATCCATCGAAAGTCGTCGCTGCAGAGCTCGCCTTCGCCCGCGCGGCGCAGGAAGATGGGCAGTGGACCGCTTTTCGCGACTTCGCCGCCGATGAGGGGGTTATGTTCGTTCCCGAGCCAGTCGACGCGCGCCAGTGGCTGGCGGGCCGGGCCAACCCACCACAGGCGGTGCAATGGCAGCCGCACCAGGTCTGGTCGAGCTGCGATGGCTCGCTGGCAGTCACGCGTGGCGCATGGCAGCGGCCCGACGGTTCCAGCGGCTATTTCACCACGGTCTGGCAGCGCCAGCGCGATGGCGAGTATCGCTGGACGCTCGACCAGGGCGACGTGCTCGAAACCCCGCTCGAAGCACCCGAATTCGTGCGCACCGATGTCGCCGACTGCCCGCAGCGTGGCCTCGCTGCCGCTCTGCGCGCGCAAGCCGAAAGGTCCCGGCCGGTGACCGGTGGGACCTATTTCGACCAGGTGAGTGCCGACAGCAGCCTGTTCCTGACATTCATCGTCTCGCCCGATTTGTCGCGCCACTGGAAGCTGATGCTGCACCGCGACGGGCAGATGGTCGATGCCATGGCCGGTAGCGTGGACGCGCCGACGGGCGATTGACATGACCGCGCTGTTTCTCTCCGCCTTCATCACGCTGTTCGTGGTTATCGACCCGCCTGGCTGCGCGCCGATCTATGCCGGGCTGACGAAAGGCGCGACCTCAGCCCAGCGACGGATGATGGCGATCCGTGCCTGCGCTATTGCGCTCGTCATCCTGCTGGTCTTCGCGCTGTTCGGAGAAGATCTGCTCGCTGCGCTCCATATCGAACTGGACAGCTTCCGCATTGCCGGCGGTCTGATGCTGTTCTGGATCGCTTTCGAAATGGTCTTCGAAAAGCGCACCCAGCGCCGCGAGGAACGCGCCGAGAAGGTGGCCGCCACGCCCGAGGTCGAGGATGTCTCGGTCTTTCCCATGGCGATCCCGATGCTCGCGGGGCCCGGCGCGATCGCGGCGATCATGCTGCTGATGAACGAGGCGCAGGGGGCGGAAGAAACCTTCATCGTCCTCGGTGCGCTGGTCGGCGTCCTGCTTATCACCATGCTCGCCCTGATGGCGGCAGGACCGCTGATGCGTCTGTTCGGAGACAAGGTCGAAGCTGCGATCACCCGGGTGCTCGGAGTGCTGCTCGCAGCGCTGGCAGCTCAGTATGTGATCGACGGATTGCGCGGAAGCTTCGGCCTCGTCACCGCTACTGCAGCGTAACGATCTCGTCGCCGTCGTCGCGCAAGGCGAAGAACTGCATCAGCTGGATCATCAGCTCGCAACGCTGACGCAGATCGGGTGCTTCCAGCAGTGCCTGTTTCGAAGCGGCGTCGAAGGGGATGATCTGGGCAACGCCGTTAATAAGCGTCTCGTCGTCGAGCTTGGCGACCGACTCCCAATCGACCGAGTAGCCCTGCATATCGGCGAAACGCCGGGCTTCGAATTCGAAGCCGGCGCGCTCGACGCTCGACAGCGTTTCGTCCTGCGGGTCCTCGATCAGCTCTGCTTCGATCTGGCGGAAGCTGGTGGTCACGTCCAGTTCGCGCAGCAAACGGAAGCGCGCCTCGCCATCGAGCACGATGTTATAGCGTCCGTCCTCCAGCGCCTCGACATCGCCGATCCGTCCGACGCAGCCGATCTCGTATAACGGCGCCCCCTCCTTCGACTTTTGCGGCTGGATCATGCCGATCAGCCGGTCCTTGGCCAGCGCATTGCCGACGAGGTCGCGGTAACGCCGCTCGAAAATATGCAGCGGCAGTTGCAGACCGGGAAACAGGATTGCGCCGGGCAGGGGGAAGATGGGCAGGCGAGTACTCAAGTGGCCCCCTATCCGAACAGGATCTTCGACAGGCGTCGGCGGGTCGCGACGACCCAGGGGTCTTCCAGCCCTACCGCTTCGAAGATCTGCAGCAGCTTGGCCTTGGCCGCACCCTCGTTCCATTCGCGATCGGCTTCGAACATGGACAGCAATTCGTCCGCCGCGATATCGCGCTCGCCCGCGGCAAAGGCAGCCTCGGCATAGTCGTAGCGCGCCTGCATGTCCCCGCTGCCGGCCTTTTCCTTCAGCGCGGCCAATTCGCCGTCGTCTACTTTACTGCCCGCCAGATCGAGCGCGCTCTTGGCCTGTTCGATCTGCGGGTCGGTGGCCAGGGCGGGATTGGTTTCGGCAGCCGAAAGCGCGGCTTGCGCCTGCTCGATATGGCCGGCCTGGACCAGCGCGCGGATAAGGCCCGCATGCGCAGCGGCGTTGTCTGGTGCCATCTGCACGACCTGCCCGAAGACGCCCGCGGCGCGTTCCGCATCGCCTTCGGCAAGCACTTGCTCGGCCATCGTTACGAATTGCGAGACATCCTGCTGCGGCTGGCCACCTTGCGATTCGTCGCCCGCACCGGGCTGGATCGGCAATTGCGCGAGAATCTGGTCGAGCGTCTGTTTCATCTGCGATTCGCTGCGCGCACTGGTCAGGTCGGCGACCGGCTGGCCCTGGAACAGCGCATAGATCGTCGGTATCGACTGGACCTGGAACTGTGCGGCGATGAATTTTTCCTCGTCGACGTCGATCTTCTTGAGCACCACGCCCTTGTCGGCATATTCGGCGGCGACCTTTTCCAGCATGGGGGCGATCGCCTTGCAAGGCCCGCACCACTCGGCATGGAAATCGAGGATGACGAGCTTGGTCATCGACGGTTCGACAACTTCGGTCTTGAAGCGTTCGACCGCTTTCTGTTCATCCATGTTCAGGCCCATGCTCGCCACGTAGATCCACCTTTCGTTCGAAAAATCTTGCCCGCCCCATGTGGGCATTGTCGCGCGAATGTGAAGGAGCGTGGGGCCTGCCGCAAGGGTGGCAAAAAATCTGCAAATTCGGCTTGCGAGACTCGCAAGCCGCTGCTAGTTGGCCGCCTCCCCACCGGGGCCGTACGGCTTCCGGTAGCGCCAGTGAGCGGGCGTAGCTCAGGGGTAGAGCACAACCTTGCCAAGGTTGGGGTCGGGCGTTCGAATCGCCTCGCCCGCTCCATTTCCACTCGATAATTATGCGATGAGCCGCAGCTCGGTCTCGGTGTTCGGCAACGCGTTGAGGCTACGGCGCGAAGCACTATGACTGTCGGCAGACAGGATAGCATATGCCGGCATGCTCCATCATTGCGGTTGACCAGGCTCCCTTGTTGGGTGGCGACGCGGGTAGCATCTCCGGCAAGCCCGGCCGCAAGAGGGGCAAGGTAGGTGTCAGGGGGCGGGTAACCCCTTTTCGAGCATCCGGGCGCCTTTTTCATCCACCGGATAGAACAATTCGATGCGCAGGTCGGTCAGCGTCAGGTCGAACGCGGTGTTGAACACAGCCTGGACCGACACGAGCTCGAGTTCCCGATCGCCGATCCTGATTCGCGTCGTGAGCGCCGGGGCGAGCGGTCGGTCGAGGTTTGCGCGCGGCGCGCGCGCTGCCAACTGGCGGGCGATCGCCGCGGTTGCATCGTCGCTGCGCCGCCGCGCTTCGCCACTCACCCGCATGGCGAGATGGGCCACAGCCTTTTCCCAGTTGACGATTGCTCCCCCAAGGTCGGGATCGGCGGCAATCGCGGCGGCCGGATTGTCGCCAATCCTCAGCCCCAAATGTGCGAGCAGCCCGCTTCCCGCCTTGTTGGCTCGCACGATCTGCCAGGAAGCATCGAGCGCCCAGGCGGGATAGGGATCGTGTCGCGCGATGAGGCGCTCCAGCGCATCGAGATACGGGCGAAGCTCTTCGCTGCCGAGCGCGCTCCGCTCGACCACCGGCGCGTAGCCGGCGCTTGTCAGCCAATCGTTTCGTGCATGCGGCGGGACCGAAAGAGCATCGGCGAGCTGGCGCACCA
This sequence comes from Erythrobacter sp. AP23, assembly GCF_001542855.1. Lineage (GTDB taxonomy): Bacteria > Pseudomonadota > Alphaproteobacteria > Sphingomonadales > Sphingomonadaceae > Qipengyuania. The sequence continues at coordinate 401,241 of NZ_LNBY01000015.1, forward strand.
TGCTCCGGCTCGGTGCGGATTTGCCGGTTTCGAGATATGAGATGTGGCGTGGCGAAACATCGGCCGCATCGGCCAGCGCCATCTGGCTGAGACGCCTTCTCTTGCGCCAGCTGCGCAAAAGCTCACCGAACCGGTTTGTCCGCATCATTTTCCCATTTGCTGCCATCGCCTCGGCGGCAAGATTATCATAACCTCGAACGTTATTGCTTTGACGCAATCGAACGGGTCTCGTGGCGCATTATCCGATCCCGGAGGACAACCGCCATGACCGACTTCGCAAAATCCATGCCGCTCGCCGAACTCCTCGGCATCGAGATTGCGGTGGCGTCGAGCGAGCAGGTCACGGGAAACATCGAAGTGCGCCCCGATCTGTGCACCGCGGGCGAGACGGTGCATGGCGGGACGCTCATGGCGTTCGCCGATTCCCTCGGCGCCATCGGCGCCTATCTCGCGCTGCCCGAGGGCGCGAATGGAACGACAACCATCGAGAGCAAAACGAGCTTCGTCGGACGCGCCGTGCCTGGAGACCGGTTGACCGGCGACGCGCGTCCCATTTCGATCGGAAAGAGAATCTCGGTATGGCAAACCCGGATCGAAACGGGCGACCATCGTCTCATTGCCCTGGTAACACAGACTCAGCTCGTCTTGTGACTCAGGACGCCGGGACAAAAGCTGACGTCTTTTGGCCACAGCCTGAAATGATCTACGTTAACACCATCGCTGAAAGGGACGATGACCATGATGAAGGCTTCCAACCCGGATGGCGCAGGCCACGATCCCATTGGATCGGTCGGGACGCCGCTTGCCGATAGCGAGCGGGCAATGGCCTCACGCACCGAGATCGCGGACTGCGGGCTCGTGCTCGCCGCCAAGGATCGTCGCGAAACGGCGCCTATAGCTTTGAACGAGGGTGCCGAAGCAGCGAGCGGTTCGGCGGTGCCGTATCTCCCAACTCATGTCGAAGGGGGCGAGCATGTCGCGAAAATCGAGTTGAGCGAAGGCAGTCGCATCGCGCACCATCCGTCAATCGATTGCCCATGACTTCCATTTCCCATCACCGCCCCGGCAATTCCGATCCATCCTTTGGTTATGACGCGGTCGCCGACGCCTATTGCGCTGCCCGCTCTTCCATCGGGCGCGAGGTGGTCGAGACCTGGGCCGCGCAGCTTCCCGAGGGCGGCGCGGTTCTCGACGTCGGCGCCGGATCGGGCGATCCGATGACGCCCGTTCTTCTGGAAGCGGGTCTCGATGTCTTTGCGATCGATGCATCGCCTCGTCTTGTCGCACTCTACCGCGAGCGTTTCCCAGAAGCGCGGATCGCCTGCGAACCGGCGGAAGCGAGCCCCTTTTTCGCGCGCACTTTCGACGGAGTGCTGGCGATCGGTCTCGTCTTTCTCCTGCCCGAAGCGAGGCAGCGCGTAGTGCTCGCGAAGATGGCAAGGGCGCTCAATTCCGGGGGGAGCCTGCTCTTTTCCGCTCCGCGGCAGATGGTCTCCTGGGACGACGCTCTCACCGGACGGCCTTCGCGCTCGCTTGGCGAAACGGCCTACCGCGCGATCCTGCGCGATGAAGGGCTCGATGTGGTCGCAACTTCGAGCGATGAGGGCTCGAACCATTATTATCACGCGGTGCGGCCCGCATCTTGACTGGACAAGCAGGCCGCGTAGCGGATCGCGCTTTGCCGATCTCCCATTTCCGGTTTTCTGCGCGCAGCGCGGGCGACCTCCCCCAACGGCGTCCAGACCGAGCACCGAGATAAGGCCCCAGCGAAGTGTCTTACGGCGATGCCGATATGGCCGATACCCGCCTCGATCGGCTATGAGGGCATCCATGCCATTCGATCTGCTTCGCATCGATGACCGACTTTCTCATGGCCTGAGGCATTGGCGGCGCACAGTCGGCGTGAAGCAAGAGAGCCTCGCGCATGATATCGGTGTCTCTCAGGCGACGATCTCGCGGCTGGAGAGCGGTCAAGCGCTCCCCGGCGAGCGCGATCTGCACCAATTGCTGGCGCGCATTTCGGCGAGCCCGTCGGCGCCGTCCGACAGGCAGCTCATTCGATTCGTCCGGCAATCGGCCGAGCCGCTCCACCTCGTCTGCGATCTCACCCATCGTTTGCTCGCCGCTTCACCGTCCCGGGCTTCGGAATGGGCCATCGCGCCCGAGCGGCTCAACGGCCGATCATTGTGGCGATACGCGTCGCCTGACATCGTCGAGGCCGAATGTGGGCTGGGCGCGATCGGATGGCACGAGCGCACCTCGCTCGAGACACGATTTGTCACCGCTTCCTTCGAATGTTCCGCTATATCCATAAGAAAGAGCGTCGTGCACTGGGTCAGGATTCCGCTGGCAAACGGGACGTTTGCCCGCCTCGTTCGAACCGGCAATGCCGGCACTGAATAAAATATTCGCCCGATTGAGATCGGACACGGCGCGCGGGTAAGCGTTGACCCATGTCCAACGACCACGTTTCCCCCGGCTCTCCGCCCCATGAGGAGGGGCGCATGCATGCCCTCCTCGCCTTCCTTCAGAGTGCGGAACGGCTCAAGGACACCTTGCGATCGGGGCGAACCGCAATGGGCCGACCGGAAAGCACTGCCGAACACACCTGGCGGCTCTGCCTTCTGGCGATGCTGCTCGAACGCGATCTGCCGGGCGTCGACCATCACCGTCTGCTGAAAATCTGCATGCTCCATGACCTTGGGGAGGCGATTTCCGGCGACGTGCCTGCTCCCGCGCAGGGCGCAGATGATGGACGGCATGCGCGGGAGCGTGACGGTTTCGAGGAGCTGTGCTCCGAGCTTCCGCGCGACCTGCACGAGGAGTTCCTCGAGCTATACGATGACTATGCGCAGGGCCGTTCGATCGAGGCGCAGTTCGCCAAGGGCCTGGATAAGCTCGAGACCATGCTCCAGCACGTCGCGGGCAAGAACACGCCGGGTTTCGATTATGCCTTCAACCTGGGTTACGGAATCGAGGCGACTTCGCGCCATCCCCTGCTCGTACGATTGCGGCGCATCGTCGATGAAGAGACCAGGATCAGCATGACGGGACCGACCTGATCCTTGCGCCGATCTGGGCCGCCAGGCCGAGGCAATCCCGCGAGAGGCCGCCGGGCTGTCGGTGCACGAGATGGTCCCACCGGCATGCGAAACATTGGCCGGGCTAGTTCGCAGAACCCGGTTCGCGCGTTGCGCGCGCACCGCGGGTGAGATGTCAATCGATCAGGGGCAGGTCGCGCGAGATCGAGACGGCTTCGACCGCAGGATCGTGTTCGAGCCGCTCAAGCACCGAGCGATCGACCTCGGCGGAATAGATCTGCCTACCGAAGCGTGCACGGCATGCCGTATAATCGGGGACCGATGCATCCTTGGCGAGCTTGATCAGTACCAGAAACCGCTCGCGGCGCGCAGGATCGGCGGCTTCGCGCAAGGCGGGAAACCCCTCGATCTTTTTCAGCGATGACAAATCTATGGGCATGAACGGCGCTCCAGGGCTTTATCGAATATAGCAATCGCTACGCCGGTCTTCAATTCGCGAGGGTGCAGCCGCGTCAAGACCGTATCAGATGTGCGCGCGTCCGAAGCCGCGGCGCGGATGCCAAGTGCCCTTCCTGCCTTTGGGCGGGTCGCGACGTGCTCGGCGGATCAATTCGTCGCGCAGCTCGTCGATCGACAGGTCCTGCCCGCGCCGCGCCGCATCGGCGTAAAGCAGTGCAATCAGGCCGCTCACCGCCGGCGCCGCCATGCTGGTTCCGGATTTGCGCGTCACGCCCCCGGTCGTGCGCGAACGCGCCGCAAACACATTCTGGCCCGGGGCCGAGACTTCCGGTTTCTCGCGCCCGTCGCGCGTCGGCCCGGTACTCGAATAGGTGTAGATGGGTAAGCTCGCTTTGTGCCCGTCGAAGGCGCCGACCACGATCGCCTTGCGCGACGTCGAGATCGAACCCAACGTATGGCTCTCGACCGGCTGCGTGAAATAGGATTGCGCGTAGTCGTCGCGTTCGATCCAGGCATGAAAATCGGTGTCCTGCGATGTCATGTTGGTGAGCCGAACGGTCCACTCGCCTTCCATCACGTTTTCTGCCACCCAGATGCCGATCGCATTATCGCCATTGGTGCGATTGCCGACAATGCTCGCAATGAAGATGATAACTTCGTGATCGCCCAGCGGGAGGCTGGATCCCGGTCGAACGGGGCCGAAGCGTGTCCCGTCCGGCGCAATGAGTTCGACCTCGAGGCGACGATCGCCATCGTACCAAAGCTCGAATTCGCCGCCCCATTCCCCCGGATGGCTCCAGCCGATATCGAGGCTGCCCGATGCCGTCGCCCGGCCGCTCGTGTGCGTCCCGTCGCCATGCGAATTGCCTGCCGCGATCACGATCGCGCGATTGGAATCGCCTTCGACGAGCGCATCGATACCCTGTTCGACCAGCGATGAGCCGTCATGCGGGCCGCCATTGGTCCCCAGGCTGAGATTGACGACGCATGGCCTGTCCCCCGCTTCATCGAAGATGTAGCGCACCGCTTCCAGAAGCTGCACCGAATCGCCGAAGTGCTGGTTCACGACACCCGGCCCCATCCGCGAAATGTCGGATGCTGCGATATCGACGAAGATCAGGGTCGCTTCCGGCGCAATTCCTGCCTGACCCGAACCCGTGCCATTACCGCCGGCAATGTCCATCACATGCGTCCCGTGCGTGCCGGTTCGTAAGGGCGAATCGGGTTCCGGGCCGTAGCCGAGCGCGTCGTAAGGATCGCTGGCCGACAAGGCAGCATCGATCTGAGCGGCGCTGTAGCGCCTGCCATAGCCCATCGGGCTGTCGATTGACGCGATTCCAAGCTGGTCCCAGATCGACTCCAGCCGGCTCGATCCATCGGCGCGCATGAAATTGCGATGCGCGAAATCGCAGCCGTAATCGACAATGCCGATGACGACCCCGTCGCCGCCCTGCGGGTCGAAGCCCTCCGGGAAGGAGGCCGGATCCGCACCTGTTTGCTCCACGCTCGCGCCCAGCGTCGGATGGACCGGCTGCGCCGCGCGAAGATCGAGAATATCAGTTTCTGCCGCCAGGGCTTCGACCCGGTCGATAGGAATCCTTCCGGTGACCAGAAAGCCTCGGCCTTTGGCCTTGCCCAGCTGCGCCCCCGCCATGACATCGGGGTGTTCGCGCCAGGCTTTGAGTGTTCGCACATGCGCGATCACGCTCACTTCATCGGCTTCGGTCGAGGCCGTTGCAAATCCGCGCATGCCCGAGCGGCGATTGGCGAGGGCGAGCTGCAGGCGCGGATCGAGGTCGGCATTTCCCGACACTGCGAGTTCGCGCAGCGCTCGCGCGCCGAGCGCGCGCGAATTGGACACCTGCGTTGCCAGGCGCGGGCGCGCTGTGCCCAGTATGCCCGCCTCGGTCAGCATTATCGCGGCGTCATCCAAAACCGATTCCGGAAATCGGCCGACCTGCCCGGAGATGACCGATGGGAGTCTTTGGCCGGCGACCGCGCGTGCGAGCAAGGAGGCGAGACTCGGCAGCCGGTGGCGGACCGCGTCGCCTTCGCGCCGTGGCGACGGCTTTTCCTTGTCTGTTTCCTCGCCCATGCCTTTCTCCCTTCTGGTTAGGACAGACCGCCCGGGCGGTCTTCAGGCGGCTGCGCCGCGCTTCAGTGCCTGCTCCTTGATCAGGTAGGGTGCCAGCGAGACCCACATGATGGTGACAAAGCCAAACAATCCCGCCCCGGTTTCGGCGTTCACCGGCGCGCTGAAACCGCCTTCTTCCACCCAGAAGCCGCCGGTGGCGCCGACCCAGAGGAGGAATGACACGAGCGAGGCGCCGATCTCGTTCCAGGCTGGTTCGCCATCCTCCTTGGTGGCGAAATAGCGCAGGGCGATCACGAAGCAGGCGACGATGACGATCACCAGTGCCACGATCGACGCGCTGCCATCTGCGAGCGTCAGCCCGAGCGGAAAAAGAGTGGCCGCTTCGATCGGAAACAGCTTCGCCACATCGGCGACATAGGCCGGAGCCTCACTGGTTTCTTTCCCCGCCGCTGCGCTTCTCTCGCTGGTGATACCCGGCCGGGTCGTGCGCGATGTGCGGCTCGAAGCAACCCGAAGCGAACCCGACAGAGTGCCGAGCTGGCGCGCGGCGCGGCTCGTCGCGCCAACCAGCTTGCTGGCCCTCGCATTGGCTTTGGTCGCCGCTGCGATAACGCTCTGGATCGCCTTCGCATCCTTGGGATCGGCAGCTTCTGCTTTGCTTCGGGCGTCTCGCGCAAGGGCGACGACTTGCTCGCCATCGGGCACTTCGCCACCGCCGAATTGATCCTCTATCCGCTCGCCGAGATTGCCCGCTAACCAAGCGCGCTGCAGGAGAATATTTCGGCTCTGCGGGTTCTGAACCCGCATGGCGAAATTGCTCAGGCTGTCTCGCATTGCTTCGAGTGCATCGATCACTTCGGTGGCCGAACTCATGCAGCCCTCCTCATTTCAGTGGCGGGAAAATTGCGGCTATCTGACTCAGGATCGAAAAGACCGCGCGCCGGTTCTCGCGCGCGATCCGCGCGCGCTCGGCCTCGCTGAAATCGCCGGCGAGCGCCCGGCGCATAGCCTGATCGACCTTGGCGAGCTCGGCCAGCACCTTCGCCAGCTCCTGGGCTGCCTCGGTATTGGCACCGCTCACGAGATCGTTCGCTGCGGCAATCTCACGTATCAACGCACGCCGCTCGGCAAAAGGCGCGCGCTGCGCCTCGCTCGCATAGGCAAGCGAAAGCGCGAGCAGCAGCTGGGTATCGGCATTGCCTCCCTGAAGGCTCTCGAGCCTGCCAATCGCCGTTTCAAGATCCTCGATCAGCATCGCGGTGTTGGCACGATCGACCAGCGCGCGCACCTTGCGAACCTTCATCTTGGTCTCGTACATATCGCTCAGCGTCTGCACCAATGTCAGCACCGCATCCTGTCGTTCGCCGGTGAGCGGGCCCAAATCGATCGCCGCGCCCCCGGTAATCCGATTGATGTCGGTCGCCGCGACCGCGAGCGTGCTCGTCGCGGTCGCCAGCGTGAGGCGCGCTTCATCGGGCTTTTCCTCCAGAATATCGGCGAGCGCTGCCTGGTATGCAGCAAGCCCCGCCACGATAGTCGTGAGCGTAGCCAGCCGATCTTCCGCAATCGGTTCGAGCGAGACCTCTATCTGACGGGCTTCGGGCACGCCTTGAAGGTCGCACAGGCTGCGCGACCCATCCCATTGCCGATCCACGGTAATGGTGCCGCCCCACATGCAGAGGGGATCGCTTGCGACGAGCGCGACGGCCGCTTCGCGCCGCCGCAACTGGAGCTCGTTTGTGTAATTGCGCGCAAGGGCAACCGTCGACCTCGTGACTGTCGAGGCCGCGCCGGCCCGTTCGAGCTGCAGGTTCGACGCCGCGCAGCCGGACAGCAGGAGCGCTGCAAGAATGGCGATGCGCATATCGATGCCCCTTCCCCAAGATTGCGCGGTTTGAGTAACACAAGGTCACGAAAACCTCAATCGAGTGTATTTCCCCCGTCAATACCTACCACCGAATTGTTTTTCTATTTTCGGTTTCGTCTCGTCGAAAACGGAAACAGTAAACGCGATGTTGAGTGGAATAATGAACCAAGCCAATTCACGATCCGGGGGCGGTGTATCGCGGGATGAAGAGAAAGATTGGCCATACCCGTTATACGTCATTTCGGGCGGCCCCTGAAAAAGGGGCGGCCGCTCGCATTGCCCTCCCGTTGCATCGGCTTCCAGGTCGAACTTCCAGCGCATGGTTTGCGAAGTATCGCGGACCATTCTAGCCTTGCGCGCGTTCGACGCGGGAGGAACCTATGCGCGCACTGGCTTCGTTCGGATTATTGACATTGGCGCTTGGCTTGGCGGTGCCAGGGCAGGCGCAGGATCGACCGGTCACCGACCAGCGGCCCGATGCCGAAGACGTGGTCACTACTCCGCTGACCGATCTCAACCTCAAGAAGGGCGAAATTCCCGGACTGCTCGAGCGAGCGGTCGAACGACCCTACGATCTCGAGGGGCTAGGGAGCTGCAGCGCGCTGATCGGCGAGGTCGAGCGGTTCGACATCATGCTCGGAGACGATTTCGATCTTCCCGCGGAGGAACTGGGCGGCCTCGGCGCGGGCGCGGTTGGCAAGATGGCAGTCAGTTCGCTCATTCCCTTTCGCGGCCTGATTCGCGAGGTGTCGGGCGCGCGCAAGCAGCAGGAGCGATTGGAGACCGCGATCCGTGCGGGACTCGCGCGGCGCGGCTTCCTGAAGGGCATCGGTGCCCAGCGCGGCTGTGCCTATCCGGCGCGACCGGCACGCGAAGCCGATATTGCCCGCATCGTCGCGCAACGCCAATCGGAAGAAGCCGAACGCGACGAATAGACCGTCTTCGCGGCGGTGCCGTTCGTCGTTCAGCCGCGTATTTTCGTCGAACGAAGGCGAATCTGATGCGAAAAGGGGTTGCGCGCGCGGGCGGGCTCTCTATCAGGCACGATATGTTGTATCGTTCTAAACACTCGCTCCGCCTTTTCGGTTCCACCCTGTCGGTCGCGGCCATGCTTGCCGCGGGTCCGGCGCTTGCCCAGACGGCCGGCGACACGGCCGTCGCCACGCAGGCAGCTGCCGACGACGAGCCGCCCGCCGAAGATCTGCACGATCGCCGGATCGACTACCAGGGCCGGATCGTGGTCAGCGCCGAAGGGATCCGCGATCTCGACCTGCTGGCGGGCACCGATGTCGTCGAGGGCGTCGAACTGCAGCGCAATCTCGACGGGCAGATCGGCGACGTGCTCGACAGCCAGCCCGGCGTTTCGGCCAGCGGTTTCGCTCCGGGCTCCTCGCGTCCCGTATTGCGCGGTTTCGCGGGCGAACGCGTCAAGGTGCTGGTCGACGGGATCGGTGCGATCGATGCCTCGAACACTTCGGACGACCACGCGGTGTCTATCAACCCGCTTGCTGCCGAACGCATCGAAGTTCTGCGCGGCCCGGCCGTGCTGCTGTTCGGCAGCCAGGCAATCGGCGGCGCGGTCAATGTGATCGACAAGCGCATCCCACGCCGCATTCCGGCCGAACCGATCCATGTCGACCTTCTGGCGCGCGGCGATACCGCGAGCAATCTGCGCGAGTTCGGCGGATCGGTCGACGTTCCGCTCGGCAGCAGTGGCGTCGTGTTCCACGCCGACGGATCGTGGCGCGAAACCAACGATCTCGAGGTCGCCGGTTTCACCGTCGCCCCCGCTCTGCGCGCCGAACTGCTCGAAGAGGCGGCGGAAGAAGAGGAAGAGGGCGAATTCGAGGGGGCCGAGGAACTGCGCGAGGCGGCCGAACAGCGCGGCGTGCTGCCCAACAGCGCGACCGAGACCTGGACCGCCAATGCCGGCCTGGCCTTCTTCCGCGGCGATAGCACGCTCGGCGTATCCTTCGGCGTCTACGACACCGCTTACGGCGTTCCCGGAAGGCCGGGTGCTGGCCACCACCATCATGGCGAAGAAGAGGGCGACCATGATGACGGGGATCACGAGGATGAGGATCACGGCGAAGAGCACGGCGAAGAAGAGGGTGAAGAGCTGGTCAGCATCGGCCTGCGCCAGTATCGCGCAGACCTGCGCGGTGACATCTTCCTCGGCGAAGGCTTCTTCGAGCGGTTGAAGATCCGCGCGGGCTATTCCGACTACACCCACACCGAGTTCGAAGGCGACGAAGTCGGCACCGTGTTCGACGTCGAAGGCCTCGAAGCGCGCGCCGAACTGGTGCAGGACACCTCCGGCCCTTGGCGCGGATCGCTCGGCGTGCAATATTACTGGCGCGACTTCGAAGCCATCGGCGCCGAAGCCTTCGTCGCGCCCAACCGTACCGACCAGATCGCCGTTTTCGCACTGCAGGAATACAGCAGCGGACCTTTCCAGATCGAAGGCTCGGCGCGTTTCGAAAGCACTGCTGTCGATGCGACCACGCTCGGCATAGAGCGCAGCTTCGACACGTTTTCGGGTGCGCTCGGCTTCGCCTACGATGTCACGCCGACCGTGCGTACGGGGATCAATCTTTCTCGCGTCGCACGCGCGCCTTCGGGTGAAGAGCTCTATTCGAACGGCCCGCACATCGCCACGCAAGCCTTCGAGATCGGCGATCCCGATCTCGATGAAGAAAAGGCCTGGGGCGGGGAAATCTTCGCGCGCGGCAGCATCGGCGGGGCGAGCTTCAGCATCGCTGCCTATCGCAACTGGTTCGACGACTTCATCTACCTGACCCCGAACGGCGAGGAAGAGGACGACCTACCCGTGTTCTTGTTCCTCCAACAGGATGCGACCTACACCGGGATCGAGGGCGAACTCGCGTTCGACTTCATCGATACCGGCGATCTCACCGTCGGCACCGAATTGCTGGGCGAATACGTTCACGCAGAGCTCGACGACGACACCTTTGTCCCGCGCATCCCGCCGCTTCACCTGGCGGCGGCGCTGACCGCCTCGACCCGCGCCTTCGACCTGCGCGGCGAGGTCGAGTGGTACGACGATCAGGACGACGTCGCCGCGTTCGAAACTGCCACCGACGGCTTCACCCATGTGAATGCCTCCGTCGCCTGGCGGCCGATGCGCGACAATCCGAACATCAGCATCATCCTGAAGGCAGACAACATCTTCGACGAGACCGGTCGCCGCCACACCAGCTTCACGAAGGATTTCGTGCCGCTTGCGGGCCGCAACTTCAGCGCGAGCGTGCGCGCCAGCTTCTAGTCGGAGCCGGCGTCGCCCGCAGCCTCGGCCTTGCCCTCGGCGCGGGCGGCGCGGACTTCGGCGTCGAGCCGCTTCGCGCGCTCGTCGACCACCTCGATCCGGCTGCGCTGCTGGCCATAGGCGAAGACCATCAGCAGCCCACCCATGATGGCGAGGTTCTTCAAGGCCATCGCAGCCTGGACCTGGTCGGTCACCTGCTCGTGGAAGAACAGCGTCGCGAGCGCGGTGAAGACCACCAGCGCCAGGCTGGCGATGCGGGTCATGTAGCCGCTGGCCAGCACCAGCCCGGCGACGATCTCGAACACGCCGACGGCCAGCGCCATGCTGCCGGGGAAGGGCGATTCGGCTTCCATGTAGGCGGCCGTTCCGGCGGTATCCATCACCTTCCCGAATCCGGCGAATACGAACAAGGCGCCGAGCAGGATGCGTCCGACCAGTGCAGCGATTGTAGCCATCGTTTCTTCTCCCCCGTTGATTGTCCTTGCGAAACTCCCGCTCGCGCGGCGGGTTCCTATTCCTCCACCGCGAAGGTCAGCTCGGCATGCTCTCGCAACCTTTCGACCAGCGCTTCGCCGAGGAAGGAGCCGGGCGTGCCGATGCCGCCTTCGGCGTCGCAGTCGAGCAGTGCCATGCCGGTTTCCGCGAGCATCCGGCTGGTCGAGCCGTAGCCCGGATCGTACTTGCCCTTCACGCCGTAGTGGAGCCGCTTTCCTTCCGGCCATTCGCCCACGAACAGCACGTCGTAATAGCCGTTCTCGCGCTCTTCCTGGCTCGGCCCTTCGCCCGGTTTGGGCGGCTTGGCGCCGAAGGGATTCTTGAGCATTTCGACCACCGCATTGGCGGCGGCCTTACCCGCTTCGCCAGGGCTGGTGAGCATCATCTCGTCATAGCGGAAATCCTCGCCATAGGGATGCCCGCGCAGGAAATTGGTGCGATGCACGTTCTTGGTGTTGATCGTCGCCATGATGAAGGGCGCGGCCCATTTGCCCAGTTCCTCTTCATGGCGCGGGATCATGCCGCTGGGCTGGTCGGGGCCCTCGAAACCGGGTGTCAGGCCGAAGGGATCGTTCAGAACCTTGATGATGCCGGGATTCTTCGCGGCCGCCTTCATCGTAGCGGTCAGGCTGGCTGCGGTGCCGCCCGAGAAGGTGCCCTGCATCGCACGCACCCGGCCCTTCACGCGCGGGGCGGGCGAACCGTGGCGCGCGACCGCTTCCTTCTGCAACATCAACACGCCGAGATCGAAGGGGATCGAATCGAACCCGCTCGAAAAGGCGATCCGCGCGCCGCTCTGCTTCGCCGCTTCGTGGTGCTTGTCGATCTGTTCGCGCATCCAGGCGGGTTCGCCGCACAGATCGGCATAGTCCGTGCCGGTCTTGACGCAGGCGGCGACCAGCTTGTCGCCATAGAGCTGGTAGGGTCCGACCGTGGTCAGCACGACCTTCGTACGATTGCACATCGCCTCCAGGCTCGCCGGATCGTTCGCATCGGCGACCACCAGCGGGGTGGATTTGGGGGCGCCGATTTCGTCGCGTACCGCCTCCAGCTTGTCCATGCTGCGTCCGGCCATTGCCCATTTGGGTCCGTCGTCGCGGCTCCCGTATTCGCGCACGAAGTGCTCGGCGACGAGGCGCCCCGTATATCCGGTTGCGCCATAGACGATGATATCGAATTCGCGGTCGGCCATGGATTATCTCTCCTTCGAGCGCATGTGTGCGCGCGGGCGTGCGGAGAGTCAAAGCCGTTACGTCACGAAGGGCGTGTGCGGCAGGACCCCGGTCTGGCTCGAGATTGCCAGCAAAGTACCGTCCTCCGCAAAATGGCGCGCGCTGCCATGGACCACGCCACGGTCGAAGGCTGCAAACTCGGTCACGCTCAGTACCCAGCCGGGCTCGGCGGCACGGATAAAGCGGAAGGTCGCATCGAGGCTCGACCCGCCGCGCGTGCGCGGATGCGCTCCCAGGAAGAAATCGCTCACCAGGGCGAGCCAGCCCGCATCGTTGGCGAATCCTGCGGCCGAGCGCGACCACACCGCTTCGTGGCCCCGCGCATTATCCTCGTGCGCGATGCGGCGTTCGAGCTGACCGACGAGATTGTCGTCATAGCCGTTGGGATCGGAGGGCTTCGCCTCGCTGCCGTCGGGCCTGGGTACATCGGGCATCTGCGCGAATTGCGTATCGCTGTCTCCCGGCCTTGCGCCGAGGGCCGCGCTGACGCGGTGCACGGGACGCTCTCCGGCATAGGCGGTCGCCGCCCATTGCGAGACGCTCCTGCCGCCGCCGACCGGTTCGCAGTTGATGACCAGCTCGTCCACGCCCTGCGTCGGCGAGAGGAACTGCGTATTGGCCCAGAGCAGCGGCTGGCCGCTTTCCTGCTCTAGCGCGTCGATCGTCGCCGCCAAGGCAGCGCCGCCCATCACATGCGGATGCTCCGGCGGGCCGACCGTGGCCGGCCTGGTGACCGGGAAGAGATAGCGGCCCTCACCGCCTTCGGGTGCGCATCGCCAGAAGGGGAAGCGCGCGATGCTCACAGTCTTGGCAGCGTGACCCCGCGCTGGCCCATATATTTGCCCGCGCGGTCGGCATAGGTGACTTCGGGCCGCTCGTTGCCCTGCAGGAACAGGAACTGGCACGCACCCTCATTGGCGTAGATCCTGGCAGGTAGCGGGGTGGTGTTGGAGAACTCCAAAGTGACGTGCCCTTCCCAGCCCGGCTCGAGCGGGGTGACGTTCACGATGATGCCGCAACGCGCATAGGTGCTCTTGCCGAGGCAGATCACCAGCACGTCCTCGGGTACGCGGAAATACTCGACCGTGCGGGCCAGCGCGAAGCTGTTGGGCGGGATCACGCAGACCTCGGTCTCGCGATCGACGAAGCTGTTGCTGGCAAAATCCTTGGGATCGACCACCGCGGAATCGACATTGGTGAAAATCTTGAACTCGGGCGCCACGCGCGCGTCGTAGCCATAGCTCGACAGGCCGTAGCTGATCACCCCTTCGCGCCGCTGCGCCTCGACGAAGGGTTCGATCATGCCCTCGTTCAACGCCTTGTCGCGGATCCACTTGTCCGAAAGAATCGCCATGGCCAAGGGATTCCCGATTGGCCTCGCCGGGGCAAGCGGGGCGAGGGGAATATCCCCTTCCGCGGCTGGGGTAGCCTATGAGTGGGCCGAAGACAGGTCCACTGGCGGCTCACCTTGTTTTCGGCGTGACGATCCAAAACAGCAGACCGGCGACAAGGATCCCAAGGGCGGTCGCGCCGATGTCATTCAGATCAAAGACGAACCGATCGCTCGTCGTCTGTATGGCTTCCCATGCCAGCAAGCCGACACCACTGATGGATGCACAGATGAGAAACCGGCGCTTGACGGAGCGGGGGGCGGCATCGCCCTTGTGGTTGGTCCAGATACTGAGCAGTACGAAGGCAATGGCGATTGCAGCGGCGAAGTTGGGCAGGGTGCCAAGCAGATAATCGCTTGTCGGCCCTGACCACCTCGGATTGTCACGCAACCGATGGACCACCGTCAAAAGCGCGAGGGCGCCAATGCCTGCCAGCCCGTAACGTGTCGATAGCTGCATCTTGCGCTCCAGCAAACCAAAGCGTTTTGCCAAAACTCGATCGACGTCGGCAATCGGGGCGTATCCAGCCCCATCGCTCTACTCTTCGCCCCGGTTCTTCAGCGCGCGTATTTCCTGCCTCAAGCCCCGCAACTCGCGCAGGATTTCTTCGCGCTCGTCATGCGCTTCCTCGCTGGTGGTTTCCGCCATCGCATTGACGATTACACCGATGAACAGGTTGAGGACGATGAAGCTGGTAAGCAGGATGAACGGGACGAAGAACGCCCAGGCATAAGGGTAGAGCTCCATCACCGGACGCACGATCCCCATCGACCAGCTTTCCAGCGTCATCACCTGGAACAGCGAATAGAGCGAGGCGCCGAGCGTGCCGAACCATTCGGGAAATGCCCCGCCGAACAGCTTCGTCGCCATCACCGCGCTGATATAGAACAGCAGCACTAGCATCACGATGACGGTCCCGATGCTGGGGATCGCGCTGAACAGGCCGACGATGACCTTGCGCATGCTCGGCACGACCGAGACCAGCCGCAACGCACGCAGGATGCGCAGCGCGCGCAGGACGGAGAATTGTTGGCTGGCCGGGATCAGCGCCACGCTGACGATCACGAAATCGAACACGTTCCAGCCATTGCGGAAAAAGCGCCACCCGTAGGCGAACAGCTTCAGCGCCAGTTCGACGACGAAGATCGCGATCGCCGCCCGATCGAGCGCAATGATGAAGGGCCCGAACCGCGCCATCACCTCGGGCGAGGTTTCGAGACCGAGCCCGATAGCATTGAGCACGATCACCGCGGTGATCGCGTGCTCGAAGCGGCGGGTCTCGACAAGGGCACGGATGCGCTCGCGCAAGGTCATTCGGCCTCCATAGACAGCGAATCGGCCTTCACCGCGCCGCACGAGCCCGCGCATTAACATCGCCGCAAGTCAGCTTCCAAGCAGGAACGCATCGCGCCCGATCATGCGGAGCGACGATGCCGGCTCAACTTGCCAGCAGCGTCGCATTGCCCCCGGCGGCGGTCGTGTCGATGCACACTACCCGCTCGGTGGCGAAGCGCTGGACGTAATGCGGACCGCCCGCCTTGGGGCCGGTGCCCGAGAGGCCCTCGCCGCCGAAGGGCTGGCTTTCGACGACCGCGCCGATCTGGTTGCGGTTTACGTAGAAATTGCCGACCTTGGCGCGTGCCTCGACGAAGGCGCGGGTGTCGTCGTTGCGGCTGTGCAGGCCCAGCGTAAGGCCATATCCGGTCGCGTTGATATCGGCGATCACCTGCTCCAGATCCTCGGCGCGATACCGCACGACATGCAGGATCGGCCCGAAATTCTCGCGTTTCAGATCGAGGATCGAATCCATCTCGATAATGGTCGGCGCGACGAAGCAGCCCGCATTGGCACCGCGATGCAGGCGGCGGCGCCAGACGGGTCGCCCGCCCTTCTTGCGGCGCGCGACGTGCCGTTCGAGCGAGGACTTGGCATCGGGATCGATCACCGGGCCGACATCGGTCGATAGCTCTTCCGGATTGCCGATGGTCAGCGCTTCGAACCCGCCGCGGATCATGCGCAGCATTTCGTCGTAGACGTCGTCCTGAATGTAGAGCACGCGCAGCGCCGAGCAGCGCTGACCCGCGCTCTGAAAGGCCGATGCAACGACGTCGCGCGTAACCTGTTCGGGCAGGGCGGTGGAATCGACGATCATTGCGTTCTGGCCGCCGGTCTCGGCGATCAGCGTGGCGATGGGGCCGTCGCGCGAGGCGAGGCTGCGATTGATCGCCTGCGCGGTTTGCGTCGAGCCGGTGAAGGCAACGCCCGCGATGCGCGGATCGGAGGTGATGAATTCGCCCACATCGCCCGCGCCGGGGAGCAGCTGGAAAGCTTCCTCGGGAATGCCCGCCTCGTGACACAGGCGCACCGCCAGCGCTGCGATCAGCGGGGTCTGCTCGGCGGGCTTGGCGATCACCGTATTGCCTGCGGCCAGCGCGGCGGCTGGCGTGCCGATGAAGATCGCCAGCGGGAAGTTCCAGGGGCTGATGCAGGCGAAGACGCCGCGGCCATGCAGGCTCAGGCGGTTTTCCTCGCCGGTGGGGCCTGGCAGTGGCATGGGCTGCGTGAACAGGCGCCGCGCCTCATTGGCATAGAAGCGGAGGAAGTCGACCGCCTCGCGCAGTTCGAGCACCGCATCCATCAGCGTCTTGCCCGCTTCGCGCTGGCACAGGCTGAGGAATTCGTCGGTGTGCTCCTCGAACAAATCGGCGGCCGCCTCGAGCAGCAAGGCGCGCTTTTCGCCGCCGAGCCGGTCCCAACCGGGCTGGATCGCCTCGGCGCGGGTGATCGCTTCCTCGACCTCGAAATCGAGCGTGTCCCGCCGCGTGCCGACTTCCGCGGTCAGATCGTGCGGCTTGTTGATCGGCGCACTTTCGCTTTCGGCCCCCGACATAAAGGTCGGTTCGGCTTCCCAGTGCCTTGCTTCGAGCGCGGCGAGCCGCTCCTGCAGCGGTTCGAGCACGAGCGGGTCGGACAGGTCGACCCCGGCCGAGTTGCGCCGATCGGGGAAGATGTCGGCGGGCAGCGGGATGGTGGGATTGCGATACGGCTCGAGCGCGGCCAGCTCGGCCACCGGGTCGGTCGCCAGATCGGCGGCGGGGACTTCGGCATCGGCCATGCGGTTGACGAAGGAACTGTTGGCTCCGTTCTCGAGCAGGCGGCGTACCAGATAGGCCAGCAGATCCTTATGCGTCCCGGTCGGCGCATAGATGCGCACATTGGTCCGGCTGTTACCCTCCATCTGGGCCAGCGCGCCGTAGATATCCTCGCCCATTCCATGCAGCCGCTGGAATTCGAGCGGCTTCGAACCGGCGAGCGCCTTGATCGCGCCAATCGTATAGGCGTTGTGGGTTGCGAAGGCGGGGTAGATCGTATCGTCCGCCGCGAGCATCTTCTCGGCACAGGCAAGGTAGCTGACATCGGTCGCCAGCTTGCGGGTGAAGACCGGGAAATCGGTAAAGCCGCCGACATGGCTGAGCTTGATCTCGGTATCCCAATAGGCGCCCTTGACCAGCCGGACAAAGAACTTGCGGTCGTGCTTGCGCGCCAGCCGCGCGGTCCACTCGACCAGCGGGACGCCGCGTTTCTGATAGGCCTGGATGGCGAGCCCGAAACCTTCCCAGCGGCTGCCGTCGGGCCGGGTGAATAGCGCATCGTCGCGCGCCAGCGCCTCGATCAGGTCCATCGACAGTTCGAGCCGGTCGGCTTCCTCTGCATCGATGGTGAAGTGGATATTTGCATCGCGCGCGGCAGTGGCGAGATCGCGGACGATCGGCAGCAGGTCGGCCACTGCCAAATCGGCGTGGAGGAAGGTGTATTTGGGATGCAGCGCGGAAAGCTTGACCGAAATGCCGGGCGAGGTGCGGACATCGCCGGTCGCCTCCTTGACCAGCCGCTCGATCGCCTTGTGGTAATTGACCCGGTAGCGCTCGGCATCGTCGAAGGTCATTGCCGCTTCGCCGAGCATGTCGAAGCTGTGCGTCAGGCCGCGCGCGCGTTCCGGAGCGGCGCGCTTGAGAGATTCGCCAATCGTGCGCCCATAAACGAACTGCCCGCCGAGAATGCGCATGGCCTGCAGCGTCGCCTTGCGGATGACGGGTTCGCCCAGCCGCTTGACTGCGCTCTTGAGGGTGCGCCGCATGCCCTTCTGCGCTTCCTCGGGCCGTTCGAGCACTTCGCCCGTCAGCATCAGCGAAAACGTGGCGGCGTTGACGAAGGTCGAAGAGCTTTCACCCATGTGCTCGGCCCAGTCGATATCGCCGATCTTGTCGCGGATCAGCGCATCCGCGGTTGCCGCATCGGGCACGCGCAACAGTGCCTCGGCAAGGCACATCAGGGCGACGCCCTCTTCGGTCGCGAGGCCGTATTGGTGGAGAAAGGCATCGATCCCGCTCGCCTTGCGCTTGCGCGCATCCTCGATCAGCCGGATTGCGATTGCCGCCGCTTCCTGGTGCTTGGCGCTCGCCCCAGCCGCCTGCGAAAGCCGTTCGGCGACGCAGGCATTCTCTTCCGCGCGATAGGCTTCGCGGACGGCTTGGCGGGAAATTGCGGGCAGGGGGGCAGGATCGTGCAGGGCCATACGACTCCGGGGTAAAGAAAGGTGTCTCGGGTCACTTGGACCCGCGGTGTTACCCTTTCAAGCTTTGTGAAACACGCTTGTTCCGTAGCGTCGTCTCAGGGTCGCTGCGCAAACCAGGTCTCGACGGCCTGCCGCGCTTCAGCAGGCAGGTGCAGGCCCAGCTTGCTGCGCCGCCACAGCAAATCCTCGGCCCTGCGCGCGTACTCGTGCTCGACGAGATAGCGCAGCTCCGCCTCGTACAGCGTGCCGCCGAGATGCCGCCCGAGATCGTCGAGCGAGACGGCCATTCCGAGCACGAGGTCCAGCCGCGTGCCATAGGCACGGGCGAGGCGCAGAAGCATTTCGGGCGGGACCCAGCTATAGCGCTCGCTTGCTCGCCAGAGAAAGGCGGCGAAATCGCCATCCGGCATGTCGCCGCCCGGAAGCGGCGCGCGTGCGGTCCATTTCTCGCAAGGCATATCGAGTACCTTGCCGAGCTTTGCCAGCGCATGTTCGGCGAGCTTGCGATAGGTGGTGATCTTGCCGCCATAGACCGACAGGATCGGGGCGCCGCCCTCGGCCTCGAGCTCGAAGACATAGTCGCGAGTCACAGTGGAATTGCTCGACGCATTGTCCTCGTAAAGCGGGCGCACTCCGGAATAGGTGGAAACTATCTCTTCGTTGGTAACCGCGCTGGTGAAATAGCGCGAGGCGGCCTCGCACAGATAGCGGGTCTCCTCCTCCGAAATCCGCACGGCCTCGAGATCGCCTACATAGAGCTGGTCGGTGGTGCCGATGAGCGTGAAGTCGCGTTCGTAGGGGATCGCGAAGACGATGCGCCCATCGGGCTGCTGGAAGATATAGGCGTGCTCGCCGGGGAAGCGGCGCGAGACGATGATGTGACTGCCTTTGACGAGCCGCAGATGGGCCGGCGTTCCTTGGCCGAGCGCGGTCTTCGCCACGCGGTCGACGAAGGGCCCGGCGGCGTTGATCACCGCGCGCGCAGTGACTTGCCGTTCGCCATCGGTATTGCGCAAGGTCGCGGTCCAGCTCTCCGCAGAACGCTTCAGATCGGTGCATTCGGTGCCCACCAGCACTTTGGCTCCGCGTTCCTGCGCATCCATCGCCGTCAGCACCACCAGCCGCGCGTCTTCGACCCAGCAATCGGAGTATTCGAACCCCGTCTTGAGCCGTTCCTGCAAAACGCCGCGATGCGGCGCTACTCGCAAGTCGACGCGCTTGCTGCGGGGCAGGCTCATCTTCCCGCCGATGCGGTCGTAAAGTGCAAGGCCGAGCCGCAGCATCCATTTGGGCCGCATGCTCGGCTCGTGCGGCATGACGAAGCGCAACGGCCAGATGATATGCGGCGCATTGCGCAGCAACACTTCGCGCTCGCGCAGGCTCTCGGCGACGAGGCGGAATTCGTATTGTTCGAGATAGCGCAGCCCGCCGTGGACCAGCTTGGTACTGGCCGAGGAGGTGTGCGAGGCGAGGTCGTCCTTCTCGACCAGCAGCACCTTCATCCCGCGCCCGGCGGCGTCGCGCGCGATCCCCGCGCCGTTGATTCCGCCGCCAATGACCAGGAGGTCGCAGGTCTCGCTCATCCGCCCTCGAACAATCGCCCGGCAACCGCATCGAGCTTGGCGAGGACGGTACGGTCGTGCTTGTCGGGGGCGGTGATGACCGCATCGGCCAGCGCCCGGTCGATCGGCGAGGGGCTGCGCTTCTTCGGCAGGTCCTCGCAGAAGGCCTCGATTGCCTTGCGCGCCAGTTTCGAATTCTGCTGCATCCGTTCGATTACCTGCGCCACATCGACCGCCTCGCCGTTGGCCTGCCAGCTGTCGTAATCGGTGACCATGGCGAGCAGCGCGTAGGGCAGCTCCGCCTCGCGCGCCAGCCGGGCCTCGGGCATGCCGGTCATGCCGATCACCTCGGCGCCCCAGTGGCGGTAGAGGCGACTTTCGGCGCGGGTTGAGAATTGCGGACCTTCCATCGCGAGATAGGTCGCACCCTCGCTGCATTCTCCGCCGGCCTTGGCGACCGACTTTGCGGCATGTTTCGAGAGGCGGTGGCACACCGGGTCGGCCATCGAGACATGCGCGACGAAACCGTCGCCGTAAAAGCTGGAAGGGCGGCCCTTCGTATTGTCGATGAACTGGTCGACCGTCACGAAGCGGCCCGGTGGCAGTTCCTCGGACAGCGAGCCGACCGCGCTGATTGCGAGGATGTCGGTGCATCCGGCTCGCTTGAGCGCATCGATATTGGCCCGCGAATTGAGCGTCGAGGGCGCAATCCGATGCCCGCGGCCGTGGCGCGGCAGGAAGCGCACGCGGACGTGGCCGATCCTGCCGCACAGGATCTCGTCGGATGGTTCGCCCCAGGGCGATTGCACCGGGATCCACTGCGCATCCTCGAGTGCATCGATGGCATAGAGCCCCGACCCGCCGATGATGCCGATCGTCCAGTCGCTCATGAAGTTCCTTTGCCCAAACCGCTTGCCAGCACGGCCATGGGGTGGCGACTGGCGCGGCCGGTGTCCAGCGCTTTAGCGCTCGACGATATCGCGGCTCATCGGGGCGAGCTTGGCGAGAAAGCGGTTCTGCGCCGCGAAAGGCACATCTTCCTCGCGCATTGCCTGCTGGAGGTTCTCGACGATGGCGTTGAGGTCGGCCTTGCGGCTGCCCAGCCCTGAATGCGAGCTCCGCATGTCACGTCCGGTGTAGTCGCAGCCGGCGTTGAGGATGTAGCAGAACTGCTCGAAAATCGTACGGCGGAAGCGAACTTCATCGTGCCCCGCGAAAATCCCGGCGACGCGCGGGTCGGAAAAGCTGAGATCGGTGAAACGGTCCGCAATTCGGCGGATGCCCTCGCGCCCGCCGAAATGAGCGGCCATCGCCTCGCCGTCGAAGGGCGTCGCACCGGCATTGGCGTTGCTTTGTTCGTAGGGCTCGACCGGAATCTCACCCGTCTCGGGGTCGCGCGCGACTTCCTCGACTCCGAATTCGGCATCCCAGTCGACGTTTTCGGCGGGGGCCTGCTGCATCAGCAGGAGCGGCAGGGTGGCGGTAAACAACATGGTACGGGCTCCTAGAATGCGACCTGCGCCTGCAGGAAGGCGCCGCGCTGGCCGGTAAAGGTCGCGATCGATCCGAGGTCGGCATAGGCGGCGGTAAGAGTGATATTGTCGGTCGGTGCGTAGGCGGCGAACAGGTCGAACCAGTCGTCTTCGCCGAGGCCGAGATTGTCGGGCTTGCTGCGGAATTCTCCGCCGATGACGAAGCGTCGCGAAAACTGATACGCGACCGCGCCCTCGAACTGCAGCGAGTAATCGTCATCCGCCACGCTGCCGAAGCCGAGCAGGCCGTTCTGGTTGGCCTTGGTCAGCCGCGCGGCGGCGTTCACCAAAAGGCTATGGCTGAGGAACAGCTTGGTCGCGCTGAGCGTGACATCGACTCCATCGTCGTCCGCGGCGCCGACGGCTGCGGCGACGGCGCCATCGAGGTTGTGCTTGTATTGCACGCCGAGCGAGACCTGCGGGACCAGCGGATCGCCATAGACGAGATCGCCCAGCAGGCGGACCTTGGCCCCGAACACATCCTGATTGAGCACATATCCTTGCCCGATTCCGAGCGCCGCGCCGACATCCTGCGTGTCGAAATTCTGCCGTGCGTAGCTGAGTTCGACCCGGTCGGCGATGCCGAGAGCAACGCCATGCGACTGGTAGAAATAGTCCGGCAGCAGGACGGCGGTGACATGCGCCTGGACGCCGATGCCGCGGGATTCCTGTCTGCCTGCGATCGTCGCCCAGTTGGAAATGCCGCCCCCGCTTGCACCATCGATGGTGCTGACCGCATTGGTGAGCAACAGCTTTGCATTGTACTCGGCGAACCCTTCTGCGCGCGCAGGCTCCTCGGCCGTGGAAGTCGTGTCCTGCGCGGCAAGCGGGGCGGGAATGAGGGCCAGAGCCAGCGTCGCAACCGCGGGGGCAGGCGGCCATATGGTCTTTATCATGGCGCGCCGGATCGCAGCATTTCATGGAAAACGCGTTAACCCTCTGCGGAGAATTCTTAACTCCCGGTCGTTTACCGGCAGTCTCATCGTGATTCGCTTTCTTGCCCTGCTCGCCGCGCTGGCGGCCTTGCCCGCATCCATCGCATGGGCCGCATCGACTGGCGCGGTGACGGTGCAAATCGTGGACGAGCGCGGCGTGCCTGTGCGCGACGCCGTGGTCGAACTCGAGACTTCGGGCTGGCGCGGGGGCCGTATCACCTTTCCCTGGCGCATGGCGATGGCGCAAAGAAACGAGCAATTCGTTCCCGGCACGCTGGTGATCGCGCGAGGGAGCACGGTGGCTTTTCCCAATCTCGATAAGGTCCGCCACTCGGTCTACAGCTTTTCGAAGCCGGCCCGCTTCCAGATCGATCTCTACGGCCGCGACCAGACGCGTTCGCATACCTTCCCCGTCAGCGGTTCGGTTACGCTCGGCTGCAATATCCATGACGATATGAGCGGATATATCCGCGTGGTCGATACGCCTTTTGCCGCCAAGACCGACGCCAATGGCTATGTTACGCTGACCGGCGTGCCGTCGGGGGCTGCGACCCTCACCGTATCGCATCCACGCCTGCGCGCGCCCGGAGGGGAAATGTCGAAGAGCATTTCGGCACGCGGTGCGCAAAAGATCGCGGTCCGCCTGCGGTGAAGAGCGCCTTCCCATCGTTCCCGATGCCGACCTTTCGCTCGCTCAAGAGCCGGATCGCCGCGCTCTACGCCGCGCTGTTCGCGGTGGTGGCTGCGGTCCTCATGGTGCTGGTCAATTCGGGTATCGAACGGTTCGGCGAAGCCAGCGCAAGCCGGGATCTCGCCGCCAATGCCCGGGTGTTCGACGAGATCATCGATCTGCGAGCGAGGCAGATGCGCGCATCTGCCGATGTGCTCGCGCGCGACTTCGGCTTTCGCGAGGCGGTTGCGACGGGCGATGCGCCGACCATCGCCAGCGCGTTGCGATCGCTGCGCGACCGCTCGCAGGCGAGCGCAGCCTTCGTGGTCGGGCTCGACGGATCGCTGATCGGCGATGGCCAAACGGCTACGCCGCCGCTCGAGGCGATCTGGTACAATCTCGACGACGGAATCGAAAAGGGCACCTTACGCCTCGGCGGCGTGCTGGCCTTGGCGGCGGCATCGCCGATCGAAGCGCCGGAACTGATGGGCTGGCTGGTACTGGCAGCGCCCTTCGATGAAAGGGAAATGGCGCGCCTGGCGGAACTCGCCGCGGTCGAAACCGAAGCTGCCGTGCTCGGCGAGGCCAGTCTCACTCCGCTCCTCGCCGATGCGGGGCTTGGCGAAATCGTCGAGGCGGACGATCCTGCGCGCAACCTGTATCATGTGAGCGCATTGCCGAGCCTGCAGGAAGGCATCGAACCGCGTCTCGTTCTGCGCCATTCGATGGCGGGGGCGCTCGCGGAATATGCGAGGCTCAAATACGTGCTGGCCGGCGTTGCGCTGGCGGGTCTCGCGCTCATGGTGGGGCTTGGCTGGCGTATCGCACGCGGTATCACCGGGCCGCTGTCCACGCTCGACGAAGCCATGCGCCGCTTCGGGAAGGGCGAGGAGACTGTGGTACGCGTCGAGACCGAGGACGAGGTCGGGCGGCTTGCCTCCAGCTTCAATTCGATGTTTGCGGCAATCGCGGAGCGGGAGCGCCAGATCGTCCATGTCGGCCTGCATGACGAATTGACCGACCTGCCCAATCGGAAGCTGTTCGCCGAACAACTCGACCAGGCTCTGGCAAGGCGTGACGATCGCGAGCGCGTGCTGGTCGCCTATTGCGACCTCGACGATTTCAAGCTGGTCAACGATACGCTGGGCCATCCGGCCGGCGATACGCTGCTGCGTAAGGTCGCCGAAGGCTTGACCGCCGATCTCGGCAAGGCGCTGATCGCGCGGCTGGGGGGCGACGAGTTTGCAGTGCTCGTGGTGGTCGATGACGATCAGGCCAGTCTGCTGCCTATCGCCCGTCGCATACAGGAAAGTTTCGACCGTCAGGTCGATCTCGATGGCTACACCGCCTTGTGTTCGGCCAGCGTTGGTATCGCCGTGGCCCCGGGCGACGGCGAGAACGGGACCGATCTGCTCAAGCATGCCGACCTGGCCCTTTATCGCGCCAAGCGCGAGGGCAAGTCGTCCTTCCACTTCTTCGAGCCGATGCTCGATCAGGAAGCCCGCCGGCGGCGCGAACTCGAACTCGAACTGCGCCTGGCGATCAAGAACGGCGAATTCGAACTCTATTTCCAGCCGCTCTACAGTCTGGCCCAGGAGAAGCTTCAGGGCTTCGAGGCCCTGATCCGCTGGAACCACCCGACGCGAGGCCTCGTCAACCCGGCCGAATTCATCCCTCTTGCCGAGGAAACCGGGCTAATCCTGCAGATCGGCGAATGGGTCGTGCGCGAAGGCTGCCGCGCGGCGCTCGCCTGGCCCGAAGCCCTGTCGATCGCCATCAATATCTCACCCAGGCAGTTCGCCGCGCCGGGACTGGCAGCTACCATCATGCAGGCACTCGCCGATTCCGGCCTGCAGCCGGAGCGGCTCGAGCTGGAAATCACGGAAAGCGTTTTCATCGCCGACATCGAAAAGACGCTCGGTACCCTCCACGAGCTGCGCGACCTGGGCGTGCGTATTGCACTGGACGATTTCGGCACGGGCTATTCTTCGCTCAGCTACCTGCGCAGCTTCCCCTTCGACAAGGTGAAGATCGACCAGACCTTCGTGCGCGACCTGAACGACAAGGGCAACAACGCCCATGCGGTCATCCGCGCGATCACGACGCTCGCTTCGGCGCTGGGGATGGATACGCTGGCCGAGGGTGTCGAAAACCTGGAGCAACGCGAAATCCTGCGCCGCGAAGGGTGCGAATTCATCCAGGGCTATCTGCTCAGTCGTCCGGTTCCGGCTCACGAATTGGCCCTGCTGATCGGCACGGAGGAGATGGAGGGCCTCGCCGGCGTGGTGGTTTGAAACGGCGACCGCATGCGTATTCATGCGCTCCTCGCGGGGCCGCGCCTTGACACTTGCCGCGGTATGGCGCGGAACTCATCGCTTCCCCCGGGATAGAGAAGAGCGATGGCCGAGACGAATATCGAACCGACACTGGCGAGCCTGAGCGAGCGCCTGAGGGTACTGCACCGCCAGACGCGGGAAACTCCGCTGTTCAATCCCGTGTTCCAGCTCTCGCTCGATATCTCGCGCAAACTCGAAAGCGGCGAGCTGGGAATTGCGGCGCTGGCCGGGCTGGTGGACGAGCTCGAGGCGCAATCGCTCGATGCGCGGGCCATGAGATTGCGTACTCTGCTCGCGCCCCGCAAGGCGGAGGAAAGGCTGGCGGCGCTGGCCGAGACGGGCGATGACTTCGAGCGGTTCCGCACCCAATGGGAACACCCGCACATGCATGCGGTCTTTACCGCCCACCCGACTTTCCTGCTGTCGCCACAGCAGAGCGAGGCGGTGGCGGGAGCGGTCGCCGAGGGCGGCGAGGCCGAGACGGACGGGGAAAGGCAAAAGCCAGACATCACGCTGCGTTACGAGCATGACCGCGCCATGGCGGCGCTCGCCAATGCCCAGGAGGCACGCGATCGCATCGTGAGCGCCGTGCTGCGCGAAGCGCAGAAGGCCTACCCCGATCGCTGGACCGAATTGCAGCCGCTGCCGTTCCGTTTCGCCAGCTGGGTCGGCTACGACATGGATGGGCGTACCGATATCAAATGGTACACTTCGATCGCGTTCCGGCTTGCCGAGAAAGCGGAACGGCTGGGTCGTTACGCGGCATCGCTGGAAGCGATCGATTCCTCGCATGCGCTGGTCGCGACCTTGCGGGCGGCGCAGGACCGTGCGCAGCGCAGCGCGGAGGAATTCGCCGGAGACCTGTCCGACCCGAAGGACCTGTCGCAAGCGGCCAACCGCTTGACCGCAGATCACTCCGACAAGCTGCTCTCGCTCGCTCCGCTGATCGACTGTCTCGAAAGCGAGGCCGCCGAAAGCGACAGCGATCGGGCGATTGCGCTGCGCACGCTGGTCGCCGCCATGCGTGCGGACGGGCTGGGCATGGGCTGGATCCATTTCCGCGTGAACGCCAAGCAATTGCACAACGCCATTCGCACGCGGCTCGGCGATGCGGCGGATATCGATCTATCCAGTCGCGGCGCGATCGCCGCGCTGCGCGAGCTTCTCGCGAATGTCGCGCCGCAGAGCGCGAATTTTGCCAGCCTCGCGGTCGAGAGCTCGACCGCCGTGCGTCAGTTCCTCGCGATGGCGCAGATACTCAAGCACATCGATTCCGATGCGCCGATCCGCATGCTGGTGGCGGAATGCGAACAGCCCTCCACCGTTCTTGCCGCGCTCTATTTCGCGAAGCTCTTCGGGATCGCCGACAAGGTCGACGTATCGCCCCTGTTCGAAACCGAAACCGCGCTCGAACATGGCGGCCGCTTCCTCGACCTGTTGCTCGCCGAACCGGACTACCAGGCCTATGCCAGGGAGCGCGGACGCGTGGCCATCCAGACGGGTTTCTCGGACGCGGGTCGCTTCGTCGGCCAGATCCCCGCGAGCCTTGCCATCGAACGTCTTCAGGGCCGGCTGGCGGAGGCGATGAGTGCTAACGGCCTCACCGATGTCGCGGCGTTGATCTTCGACACGCATGGCGAGGGGATGGGCCGTGGCGCGCATCCCTCGAGCTTCGAGGATCGGATCGAGTGGGCGCTCAGTCCATGGGCCCAGCGACGTTTCGCCCGTGCCAGCATCATGCTGGAGCCCGAGGCGAGCTTCCAGGGCGGCGATGGCTACCTTCTCTTCGCGACGCCGCAGATCGCGCTCGCGACGCTGACGCAGATCGTGACCTACAGTCCGGCGCATACCGATGCCGATGTTCCCACCGATCCCTTCTATCGGCGGACCGACCTCAGCCTCGATTTCTACCGCGCGATCAAGGATCACCAGCGCGAGCATCTAGAGAGCCGCACCTACAGCCGTGCGATCACCGCCTTCGGCCTCGGCCTGCTCAACGAAACGGGCAGCCGCAAGTCTCGCCGCCAGAGCGACATCAATGCCGATCGCGAGATGAGCCTGCGGCAGATCCGCGCGATCCCGCACAATGCGATTCTCCAGCAGCTCGGATATCCGGTCAACATCATCGCAGGGGTGGGCAGCGCGGCGGAAAGCAATATCGAAGAGATCGGCGCGCTGCTTTCCGAAAGCCCGCGTGGGCGACAGATCATGCGGCTGGTTCGCGCCTCCAATGCGCTTGCCAGCATCAAGACCGTCGCCGCCTTCGGCGAGCTGTTCAATTCGGCCTATTGGGCAAGCCGCCCCTATCGCGGCACGGAACCGCACCTGGCGCAAGCCTGCGAGGCACTCGCGGAATATCTTATCAAGGACGACCGCAACGGCGTGTTCCGCCGCCTTGCCTCGCGCTTGCGGGTCGATGCCTTGAAGCTCCACCGATTGTTCGACCTGGTGCCCGACGACGAACCGCATCCCGAGCGCGAAAGCGTCCGCCGGGCGATCGGCGTGTTGCAAGCGGTGCGGCTTGCCTTGCTCCAGCACATGTTCCTCAAGGTCGTCTCGGTGCCGGCTTTTAGCCGCGCCAACGATATCAGCCGCACCGACGTGCTCGAGATGGTCTTTACGCTGCGAGTCGACGAAGCGCTGGCCCAGTTGCGGCGCGCCTTCCCGACGAGTTTCCCGCGCAAGGGCGATTTTGCTCTCGACGAGGCCGGTGAGTATCCGGTTGGTGCGGGCGAAGGCTATGCCGCGATCCGCGAGAACTACATCGACCCGATCGAGCAAGCCTATGCGTTGTGTCTACGTATCTCGACTGCCATCGCCAATGAGTTCGGCGCACACGGCTGATTGAATTTCCCGCGATTCCAGCGCAGTATCCCCCGGGATCATTCGGGGGGTGCGATCATGGAAAATTTCCTGCTCGGTGTGGGCGCCACGTTGTTGGCGCTGGGCGTGTTAGGCTATCTCGGCTTCAGGCTGTTCCGTCGCGGGCCGCTGACCTTCGCCATCGACGGTTTCTACACGCATGTCGTCGACGGGGATGTCGGCCCGTTCATCCGCGATGTGCAGGCCGACGTGCCCGATGCCGAGATATGCCGCCTGGACGATCGCATGTCGTGCTCCATTCGCGATGCGGTGCAGTGTCATAATCAGGCCGGCCGGCCCGACTGCAACGTTCTGCTGCTCTCGGGCGGTGGTCAGTGGGGCGCTTATGGCGCTGGCCTGTTCGATACGCTCAGCCGCAACAGCGGCAACGATCTTGCGCTCCCCGATATCGGAGTGATCACCGGCATCTCGACCGGTTCGCTCCAGGCGCTGATGCTGATGGTAGCGCTCGATCCAAAGCAGACACCCGATATGCGCCGCTTGGCGCTCAAACGACTGGTGTGGGGCTATTCGCCCGAACGCGAGAGCGATGTCGTAAGGCACACCAAGATGATCGGTGTCCCGATCTTCGGATCTGCCGCAGGTACCGCGCCCCTGCGCAAGCGGATCGTGGAAGCGCTGATGCCCGATGGCGACGAGAGCCTCGTCACGGCTATCGGCCAGTCGAGTATCGAAGGCTTCGCCGGCTTCGTCGAAGCCGGGCGCGGTGTCTTCCGCTATGCCGATATCAAGGAACTGGTGAATGCCGCGCCCAATGCCGCGGCAGCGGCGCAGGCTCTGGCTGCGGCGACCATGGCGTCTTCCGCCATGCCCGTGTTCCACCAGCAGCTGCGCGTCGCCGGTAGCGACGGGAAACCGCTCGCGCTCTACGACGGCGGGGTCCGGCGCTCGGTCTTCTTCGACCGCGCGATGGCGGCGGTCGACCAGGAAGTGCGCGTGCAGATGAAGGGCCACGCGGTGGCAAAGGTGGCGGGCGGTGCATCGCAGGAAGCCATCGCCCAGGACTACGAGGCCACGGCGCCGACCGTTTACGTCGTGCGCAACGGCCCGACCGCGCGCAAAGATCAGATTTCGCTCAACTCGACGTCCGGCCCGCTCAAGAACGGGCAGCGCGGCTACGACCTGCTTGTCAATGAGAGCGAGATCGGCGCAATCGCCGGTCTAAGGCTCAACAATCCCTATGGCCGTATCATGCTGACCAGCGCGGATCGCTACGACACTTTCTGCAGCGAAGTGGGCGAGAATTTCAAGAAAGACGAAATGTTCAAACCCGCCTTCATGGCTCGCCTGCGCGACCTCGGCCGCCACAAGGCCGAACGCGCCGAGGGGCCATGGTGGCCGCTGAGCACGATAAAGCCGGTTTGATAAATGTCCTACGACGGGGACTGTTTGGTGCGGTCGAGAAGACTCGAACTTCCACGGCCTTGCGGCCACAACGACCTCAACGTTGCGCGTCTACCAGTTCCGCCACGACCGCACACAGTCAGCATCGGGAGCGAATCCGTATTCGGAGGCTCCCGTCGGTAGGAGCGCGCCACTAGCAGCGAGGCTGCGGCCCCGCAAGCATCTTTATCGCAGGTTTGCGGACGCTAACGCGGTGCCCAGCCGATATCGGCGAAAACGGCCGATTTGGGCACGTCGGTTACGGCTTCGTTGATGGTCAGTTCCTCGCCCGGCGCGAGCGTGGACTGCGGTGGCTGGACCACCCAGCTATAGACCTGTCGCTCGCGCTGGTCGCGCAGCACGATCAGGATCGGCGGGATCGGCCGGGATTCGCGTGCGGTGTTCTTGACGATGATCCGCGCGCCGAAGAATTCGGTGCCATTGGGCAGCGTGCGGCGCTCCTGCTGCTCGACCGGGAACGACAATTCGAGATCGGGCTGCGCAGCACCGAACAGCGGGCGGGAGACCGGAACCCACTCGGGCAGGCCGACGGTGTTGACCGCCGCGATCGTGCCCAGTGCGATCGCCGCGAAAATCGCCGCGGCCCAGGTCCACAGCTTGGTGATGTTGCGGCGCGGCCGGAACGGCGGCGCATGGTCGAAGCGCGAAGGGCCGTCGCTCTCCTCCGGGGCAGGCGGAGGCGGCAGGTCGTCCTGCACCTCGCCATAAGGCGGAGCGGTCTCGTCGAAATCGGGGCCCTCGCGGAACGGCGGTTCGCTTGCCGTGTCGTCGTAGCTAAAGCCCGGCTTTGCAGCCGGGTCGGGTGCCCCGGCAGCGGGCTTGGGCGACGTAGGCGGCGGCGGAGCGGCTGCGGGGACCGGCACCGCTGCGGCGGCCGCGATCCGCTCGGCATCCGGGCCTTCTTGGAACCAGCTATGCTTGCACTTCGCGCAGCGCACGGTGCGCCCGTCGATTCCGATGGCGCTGTCGGGCACGACATAGCGCGTGGAACAGGCGGGGCAGGCGATGATCATGGTGACCCGAGGCCTTAGGACGCCATGCGAATCACGACAAGCGACAGTCCTGTTCGCAAACCCCGGAGGCGGCTTTTTTCCACATGCAAGCGCGGTTATAGGCGGTTCGAGACGATGACGGGCGTTCCTTTCCTCTTTATCGAACGGGCCGGGCGATGAGCGTGCCCGAGGACGAGATCGTCCAGTTCGACAATGTCGGATTGCGCTACGGCACCGATCGCGAGGTTCTCTCGAATGTTTCCTTCACGCTCTATCCGGGCCGTTTCTACTTTCTCACGGGGGCAAGCGGGGCGGGCAAGACAACACTCCTGAAACTGCTCTACCTCGCCCAGCGCCCCTCGCGCGGGGCGATCCGCATGTTCGGGACCGATGTCATCACGCTCCCGCGCGAGCGCCTTCCGGCCTATCGGCGCCGGATGGGGGTCGTGTTCCAGGACTTCCGACTGGTCGATCACCTTTCGGCCTTCGACAATATCGCGCTGCCGCTGCGCGTTTCGGGCGTGCGCGAGGCGGACTTGCTGGGGCCGGTTACGGACATGCTCGAATGGGTCGGGCTCGCGCATCGTGCCGGCGCGCGTCCCGCTACCTTGTCGGGCGGCGAACAGCAGCGCGTCGCTATTGCGCGCGCGGTCATCGGTCGACCCGACATGCTGGTGGCCGACGAACCGACGGGCAATGTCGACCCTGAAATGGCGCTCAAGCTGATCCGCCTGTTCGAGGCGCTCAACCGGCTCGGCACGACCGTCGTGGTGGCGACTCACGATGTGCACTTGCTGCGCAAGGTGCCCGATTCACTCATCATGCGGCTCGACAAGGGGCGGCTGTCCGACCCGACCGGCGCATTGCGTTATCCGCCGCGGCGGGTGGGGGCGGGCGAATGAAGAAGCCCCCGGTCCTCGCCCGCGCCGCGGAGCGCGGTTTGTCGCCTTTCAGCGGACGCCGCGCCGCGCATCTGCTGCCTCAGGCGCGGCTGGGCGGGCCGATGCCCTGGGTGATCGCGATCATGGTCGCGATCACGGTGCTGGCGGCGGGCGGTGGGCTCGCGCTGGACAACCTTGCCGACCGCGCGCGCGGCGAACTCGCAGGCAGCGCCACGGTGCAGATCGTCGAAGCCGACCCGCAACTTCGTGCCCGGCAGGCCGAAGCCGCAGCCACGATCCTGGTGCAGGATCCGGAGGTCGCCGGGCTCTCGATAGTGCCGCAGGAGGCGGTGGAGCAACTGCTCGAACCCTGGCTGGGCACCGATGATCTCGAAGACGCGGTGCCAATCCCCGCGCTGATCGACCTGCGGCTGCGCGACGGGGCGGACGAGGCGACGCTACAGCGGCTGCGCAGCCTGCTTGCCGATCGTGCCCCTGCTGCGCGGATCGACGCGCAGGCTCAGTGGCTCGCGCCCGTACTGTCCGCGCTGTCGGCCCTCGGCTGGATGGCTGTGGGACTGATCGCCCTGCTGGCTTTCACCGGTGCGGCGGCGGTCTGGCTTGCGGCGCGCAATGCGCTGGGCACCAATCGCGACACGATCGAGATCGTTCATCTGCTCGGCGGCAGTGACGACCAGATCGCGCGCGTGTTCCAGCGCTCGATCCTGACCGACGCGCTGGCCGGCGGCGTGTTGGGCCTGCTGATCGGCATGGCGGCGGTGTGGCTGATGGGCGCCCAATTTTCGGCACTCGATTCCGGGTTGGTTTCGGGTGGTGGGCTCGAAAATACCGATTGGCTGGTCTTGGCGCTTGTTCCCGTGGGGGCGGTTGTTCTAGCGGTCTATACGGCGCGCTTTACCGTGCTCGCGTCGCTCAGGAAAATGCTGTGATCCTTCGTTTCTTCGCCGCCGTCCTGTTAGTTTACGCCTTCGGTTTTCTCGGCTTTGCCGTCTCGCTGCCGAAACCGGTGGCGGGCGAGCGGACGGACGCGGTAATCGTGCTGACGGGCGGGCCGGGAAGGATCGCGCGCGGGCTCGCGGTGGTCGAGCAAGGGTTGGCGAAGGAAATGTTCGTCTCGGGGGTCGATCCGGAAGTCCGGCCTGCCGAATTCGCGGCCGAATTCGACGTTTCGCGGCGCACCATGGAATGCTGCGTCAAGCTCGGCTATCTCGCGGTCGACACGCGCAGCAATGCGGGCGAAGCGGCGCAATGGCTGAGGGAGAACGAATTCGAGTCGGTCCGGCTGGTGACGACCGACTGGCATATGGCCCGCGCGAGTTCCGAATTCGGCGAAACCCTGCCGCCCGACATGCGCGTGGTGGAGGATGCGGTGGTCTCGCATCCCGATCTCGCCACGCTTTATCTGGAATACAACAAGCTGCTCGCAGCGGCGATCTCGCAAGGGTTGCCGAGCTGAAACTGTCATGCGTCTGCTCCGCAATCTCGCCTTCTACCTCGCCTTCTATCTTGGCAGCCTGCTGATAACCGCGGCCTCGCTCGCGTCGCTGCCGTTCAGTATCGATGCCTTCCGCGCCCGCGTGCGCAACTGGGCGCAGTGGCAGCGCTGGTGCCTGACGCACCTGCTCGGTTGCGAGATCGTGCTCGACGGCGCGCCGCTCGACGAACCGGTGCTCTATGCCATCAAGCACGAAAGCTTCTTCGAGGCGATCGATGCGCCCGCACTGTTCGACACGCCAAGCGTCTTCGCCAAGCAGGAGCTGTTCCGTATCCCCTTGTGGGGCCGCGCGGCCGCCGCCTTCGGTCTGGTGCCGGTCGAACGCGATGCCGGGGCGAGGGCACTGATGACCATGATCCGCTCGGCCAAGGCACTGGTGGCGGATGGGCGCCCGCTGGTGATCTTTCCCGAGGGTACGCGCGTGCCACATGGCGAAAACCGCAAGCTGCAGGCGGGCTTTGCGGGGCTCTACAAGATGCTCGGCTTGCCAGTGGTGCCGGTAGCGGTCGATAGCGGGCCGGTCTATCACAGCCTGCTCAAGACACCGGGCCGGATCACCTACCGCTTCGCCGAACCGATCCCGCCGGGCCTCCCGCGCGCCGAATTGGAAGAGCGGGTGCGAGAGGCGATCAACGCGCTCAACAGCTGAAACTTACAGCCCGTCGCAGGGCGATGTCCATGCTGCGAGCGTTCGTTCGCGAATGTCTGCCTTTCCGCGGGATGGCTGGTGCATTCAGCGGGCATCTAACCGGCAACGGCTAGGCATCGCGCATGGACAGACGCCAATTCCTTGCCTCCACAGCGGCCCTCGCATGCGTGACCGGTGCGGCACCACTCGGTGCGGTGCGCGCGCCAATGCGTGCCGAGCGTGCGCCGCTGCGCGAATGGGAAATCGGACCGGTCATCCGCGGACGCAACTATTCGGTCGGCATGCCGCTGCACCCGGAAATCTCACGCGAGGGATGGTTCTTCGATTTTCCCGGCCCGCGCCGGCGCGATGGCCATGTGCATTACGTGACCAGGCGCACCGGCCCGCTCGACGGCGCGCGCGGCTTGAGGTTGCGCTATCGCATCGACGCACAGGCTGGCACGCGCTTCGTGCCGCAGGAATTTCCGGACAGGACGGCGCTCTTGTCGCTCTATATCCAGCGGAGGGGCGACGACTGGCTGGCGCGCAGGGGCACGCAGTTCCACCGCTGGTATTCGCCGCAAGATCGCGTTGTGCCGCTCGAGCCGGGCGAGCATGAATTGACCATCCTCTTCGCGGAGAACTGGATCAGCGTGATGGGATCGGATCACGCGCGCAGTCCGCAGGCATTCGCCGAGGCACTGGCCGAAGCGGGCCGTGTCGGATTCACGCTGGGCAGCAGCGGCGGCCGCGGCCATGGCGTCTATGCTACCGCCCCGGCACGTTTCACGGTCCTGGAATTCAGCGTAATCTGAAGGCGCGCGCGGGCACTACTGTCACGGGGGATGTCTCGCCGCGTCGTCTGCCACCTAGTGATCCTTGCGGCCGAAATCTGGGCGTGCGTCGTCCTGGCCCTCTTCGATGATCGAATTGCGGATGGCGCGGGTTTTTTCGAATAGGTCGAACAGCGTGTCGCCGTCGCCGTTGCGGATGGCGCGCTGCAGCAGGCTGAGGTCTTCGCTGAAGCGGCCGAGCACTTCGAGCACTGCGTCGCGGTTCGAGAGGAAGACATCGCGCCACATGGTCGGATTGCTGGCGGCGATGCGGGTGAAGTCGCGAAAACCCCCGGCGGAATATTTAATCACCTCGCTGCGGGTGACGTCTTCGAGATCGGATGCAGTGCCGACGATGGTGTAGGCGATGAGATGCGGGATGTGGCTCGTCACCGCGAGCACGAGATCGTGGTGGTCGGCATCCATGATCTCGACCTTTGCGCCAAGGCCCTCCCAAAATGCGCAGATGGCACGGACGGCTTCTTGCGGCGTGTGTTCGTTCGGGGTGACGATACACCAGCGGTGGCGGAAGAGCTCGGGAAAGCCCGCATCCGGCCCGCTTTTCTCGGTCCCCGCCACCGGGTGCGCGGGGATTACTATCGCTTCGGGCAGCGCGGCGCTCAGGGCCTCGCCCACGCTGCGCTTGGAAGATCCGACATCGCTCACGATCGTGCCGGGCTTGAGATGCGGTGCGATGGCCTCGGCGGCATAGCCCATTGCGCCGACAGGTACACAGAGGATGACGATGTCCGCCTCGCTCACCGTCTCAGCCACGGTGTCGCAAACCGTGCCGACGAGTTCGCGCTTCGCGGCACGATCGCGCACATCCGCATCGGCATCCCAACCCGTGGTCGCAACATCGGGCAGCATGTCGCGGACCGCCAGCCCGATCGATCCTCCGATCAGGCCGAGTCCGATTATGGCGACACGCTCGGCAGTCACGCGGCTTCTCCGCAAAGTTCGCGTAGCACGCCGGCGATGTCGTCCATCTGGCTTGGCGTCCCGATGGTGATGCGCAGCGCCTGCGGCAGGCCCTGGCCCGGTAGGTGGCGCACGGCATAGCCCGCCTCCGCGATCGCCTCGAGTGCTGTCTCTGCCTTCAACTCGCCCTCGAACAGCACGAGCACGAAATTCGCCTTGCTCGGCACTGCGCGCAGGCCGTGATTGCCCAGAGCCTCGACCGTGTCGGCAAAGCGCTTGCGTTCGATACGGTTGGCTTCGCGCGAGCGGGAAACAAACGCATGATCGGCGAGCGCGGCCTGGGCGGCGCGTTGCCCGCTAGCAGTTACGTTGAATGGCCCGCGAATTCGGTTGAGCACATCGATTACATGTGGGGCGCCGGTCGCCCAGCCGATCCGTTCGGCCGCAAGGCCATAGATTTTGGAGAAGGTTCGCGTGACGAGCACATTATCGTGCCACTTAGCCAGGTCGAGCCCGCCGTCTGCCTCGTCGGGCTCGAGGTATTCGGCATAGGCCTGGTCGATCACAAGCAGGATGTTGCCCGGCAATCCCGCATGCAACCGCTCTACGTGGTTTCGCGGCAGGTAGGTGCCGGTCGGATTGTTCGGATTGGCGAGGAACACCACGCGCGTGCGTTCGGTCACTGCGGCCAGCAACGCCTCGACATCGGTGGCGAAATCGGCATCCGGCGCCTCGACCGGCACTGCCCCGCAGCGACGCGCGGCAATGTCGTAGACCGCGAAGCTGTAGCGGCTGAACAAGACCTCGTCGCCCGGTCCGGCAAAACCCTGTGCAGCGAGGTTGAGCAGTTCGTCCGAACCCGTTCCGCACACGATTTGCGCCGGATCGATACCGTGCTGCTTGCCGATCGCAGCGCGAAGGGCCGTTGAGTCGGGATCGGGATATGTGGCGGGCGCATGGTCGGTCGCAAGCGCCGCCAGCGCAGTCGCGCTGCAGCCGAGCGGATTCTCGTTCGCCGACAGTTTGACGAGCTTGCGCCCGTCCGCCCCGGTCGATTTGCCGGGCACATAGGCATGGATGCCCTCGATCCAGGGCTTCATTTCGGGTTTGTCTGCCATATCGGCTTTCAGGCCTTAAAGAATTACGGCCCTTCGACAAGCTCGGGGCGAACGGATAGAGAGCCGAGTCCAAAACCCGTTCGTGCTGAGCTTGTCGAAGCACCGTTCTTTTTGATGACACAAGGCTTGGTTTGAACGCGACCTCACAGACAATCGCATTGTCGAGCACGCTGCCCCTCGATGGCGGCGGTGAGCTGGCGGGTGTGGAAGTGTCGTACGAGACCTATGGCGTTTTGAACGCAGAGCGTTCGAACGCCATCCTGCTGTGCCATGCGTTGACCGGCGACCAATATGTCGCCTCGCCGCATCCCATCACCGGCAAGCCCGGCTGGTGGGAACGCATGGTCGGCCCCGGAAAGCCGATCAATACCGAACGCTTTCACGTCATCTGCGCCAATGTGATCGGTAGCTGCATGGGCTCGACCGGACCGGCAAGCGTCGCGCCCGACGGCCAACCTTATGGCATGCGCTTCCCGGTCATCACGATCCGCGACATGGTGCGCGCGCATGTCGGCCTGCTCGATGCGCTGGGGATCGAGCGGTTGCATGCGGTGGTCGGTGGCTCGATGGGCGGGATGCAGGCGCTCAGTCTTGCGGCGAACTGGCCCGATCGGGCCGAACGTGTCCTGGTGATCGCCTCGACCAGCAGGCATTCGGCGCAGAATATCGCTTTCCACGAGCTTGGACGGCAGGCAATCATGGCCGATCCGCGCTGGGCGGGCGGCGATTACTATGGCGGCGAAGCGCCGGACAACGGGCTCGCGGTGGCGCGGATGGCGGCGCATATCACCTATCTTTCCGAAGAGGCGCTGACCGAGAAATTCGGGCGCAATCTGCAGGACCGGGACACCAAGAGCTTCGGCTTCGATGCCGATTTCCAGGTCGAATCCTATCTGCGCTACCAGGGGAGCGGCTTTACCCGCCGCTTCGACGCCAACAGCTATCTCTACATCACCCGCGCGATGGATTATTTCGACCTCGCCGAAGAACATGGCGGGCGTCTGGCGGATGCCTTTGCTGGGACAAGCGCGCGCTTCTGCCTCGTCAGCTTCGACAGCGACTGGCTCTACCCGACGAGCGAAAGCCGGCATGTCGTGCATGCGCTGAATGCCGCGGGCGGGGCGGTAAGCTTCGTCGAACTTTCCGCCCCGCATGGCCACGACAGTTTCCTGCTCGAGGTGCCCGCCTTGGATCGGGTGATCGGTGGTTTCCTCGGATGAGCCTGCGCCCCGACCTCGCCGTGATTGCAGCCCATGTCGAACGCGGCAGCCGCGTGCTCGATATCGGCTGCGGCGATGGCGCGCTGATGCTCGCTTTGCGCGAGAAGGCTTGCGACGTGCGCGGGATCGAGATCGACGGCGACTGCGTCGAACGCTGCGTATCGCAGGGCCTGTCAGTGGTACAGGGCGATGCGGATCGCGACTTGGCCGACTACCCCGACAAGGGCTTCGACTACGCCGTGTTGAGCCAGACGCTGCAGATCGCCGAACGGCCGGACCGCATGCTCGACGAATTGCTGCGCGTCGGTACGCGCGCATTCGTCAGCTTTCCCAATTTCGCCCATTGGCGTACCCGCGCCGCCCTGATGTTCGGCGGGCGCATGCCGGTGACGCGCAGCATTCCGGTAACCTGGTATGAGACGCAGAACATCCACCACGTCACGATCAAGGACTTCCGGGAGCTTGCCCGCCAGAAGGCGGCAAGGATCGAGCGCGACTGGTATTTTGCTGGCGAAAGATCCATTCCGCGGATCGGCGCCAACGGTCGGGCGGAATTCGCGGTGTTCGAACTGACGCGTTAGCGCTTCGAAGCGAGATTATCGGTAAGCAAGGTAGACGGGACGGCCGGCATTGCCGACAATCCCGCTTGACCGCAGATCATCCAGCGCGGTGGAGGCCGCAAATCTTGTGGCCGTCGAGGTCGCGGAAATAGCAGAGATGCATTGCGCCCATCGCGCTTTCGCGCAAGCCCGGCGGGTCTTCGATGCTGGTTCCGCCCGCGGCGATCGCGGCATCGTGCAGTTCTTTCACCTGCTCGGGCGAATCGCACTTGAAGCCGATGGTCATGCCATTGGCGCAGGTCGCGGGCTCGCCGTCGATCGGCTGCGACAGCGCGAGGACATTGCCGCCATGCATGAAGAACACGCGCTTGATACCGGTGTCGGTGGTGTTGTCCATCGATCCTTCGACGCCGACGACCTTCAGCACCTTCTCGTAAAAGGTCTTGGCCTTGTCGATGTCGTTGGTGCCGATCATGATGTGGTTGAACATCCCGTCTCTCTCCTTTGAGTTTCGATTCGCTACTGTAATCGCGCTTGGGGGCGTGACAAGCCGCGATCGCATTTCGTCGCTTGTGCTTCGGGCCCCGGCGTCTAGTAACGCGCGATGTCGACGATCTCTGCCGCGCTCGCCCTCGCCCTCACGCAACTCAGCGCCGGTGCGCAGGGTGCGAGCGATACCTCGCTACCCGACCTGACACTGGAACAGGCCAGCGCGCTGCGGTGCTCGGTGGCATTCGGGCTCGTTCACAAGGCGCAGGTTTCCGGCGAACGGGTGAGCGAGGATTATCCCTTGATGGCCGAACGCGGTCGTGAATTCTTCGTGCAAACGACCGCGAGGCTCATGGACGACCTTGGTGCGGACCGCGAGACGATCATGGGGCTCGTCGAGCGGGAAAGCGTGGATCTAATGCAATCGCCCCAGCGGCTCGACGCGGTCATGCCCGCCTGCCTGCTGATGCTGGACGCGTCGGGTATCTGAACGGGCGTTCAGCAATCGGCAAGCGGCACGCCTTTAGCAGGCGGCATGTCGTCGAGTCACAAGGAATCGACCATGCGCCATTTCCTGCTTCCTGCCGCATTTGCGGCCTTTGTCCTGCCCGTCCCGGCGCTTTCGCAGGAGCCAGCCGAGCCGCAGGCTGCGTCGCTCGCCGAGCTGGGCGAGCAGATGCGCGACGCCGAACGCCAGCGCGAGACCGCGCTGATGCTTCAGGCGATGACCGAAGTGCTGCTCGACATGCCGATCGCGCCGCTGGCGCAGGCCGCCGCCGAGATGGCCGGCGAACAGGCGGAGAGGATCGATCCGGACATGACGCTGCGCCAGGTGGCACCCGATGCGGACCGAGTGAGCGACGAGGTTGCGCGCAACGTCCCGCGCGCCATGGAAGCGGCCGGAGCGCTGGCCGAAGGCCTCGCCGCCATGACGCCGGTTTTGCGTGAGATGGCTGAGCGTTTTCGCGCCACGCTGCCGCCACGCGACTGATCCACCGCTAAATTCGGTTTCTAAAAACCGCGGCAGTGGACGCGTGCCCACGCGCTGTGGCAAGGCGGCGGAATCCATGTGGCAGCTCTACCAATTCCCCCTGTGCCCCTTCAGCCGCAAGCTGCGTCTGCTGATGGGCGAGAAAAACATCGCCTACGAATTGGTGCGCGAGTATCCGTGGGAAGGGCGCGACGAATTCTGGCATCTCAATCCCGCCGGGCGCACGCCGGTTCTGCATGACGCCGCGCGTGGCACCAGCCTGTCGGACAGCCAGGCGATCTGCGAATATCTCGAGGAGACGGTCGAGCGTAATCCTATGATCAACGGCTCGGCGTCGCAGCGCGCCGAAATCCGCAGACTGGTCGCGCTGTTCGATGAGAACCTTCATGCCGATGTAACGGGGCCGCTGCTGCACGAGCGGATGAAGAAGCGCCTCGTCCTGCGCCAGCCACCGGATTCGAGGATCCTGCGCGAGGCGATGAAAAATGCCCATGCGCATCTCGATTACATCGACTGGCTGATCGACACCCGCCAGTGGCTCGGCGGTGCGACGCTGAGCCTCGCCGATCTGACCTGCGCGGCGCATCTGTCGGTTGCGGATTATCTCGGCGGGATCGATTGGAAGGGCCACGATCAGGCGCGCCACTGGTATTCGGTGATGAAGAGCCGCCCGAGCTTCCGCCCGCTGCTGAGCGAGAAGATGGAGGGGCTGCCCCCGCCGCCGCATTACGCTCTGGTGGACGCCTAGCGCGTTATTTCTGGCAAATGGGGCAGAACCAGGTGCTCCGCCCGCCCTGCGCAATGCGGCGGATGGTTCCGCCGTCCTCATGGTGGCACGCTTCGCCTTCGCGGCCGTAGACATGGAAGCGGGTGGCGAAATAGCCGAGATTGCCGTCGGGCTGGGCGAAATCGCGCAAGCTGGAGCCGCCGTCGCGGATCGAGCGTTCTAGCACGTCCTTGATCGCAGGGACGAGGCGCTTGAGCTGCGGCATGGTTACCTTGCCGCCTGGCTTTCGCGGATGGATGCCGGCGTCCCACAGCGCTTCGCAGACATAGATGTTGCCGAGACCCGCAACGATGCGCTGGTCGAGCAGCAGCAGCTTGATCGCCTGCTTGCGCCCACGCGTTGCCTCGCGCAGGTGCTCGGCGGTCATTGCGTCTCCGAGCGGTTCGGGACCGAGCGCGGCGAAGGGCGGCCACAGGTCGAGTTCGGGTGCGAGCAGCAGGTCGACCGAACCGAAGCGGCGAGGGTCGTTGAGCGCGAAGCGATGTTCGGCGGTCTCGATCACGAGATGGTCGTGCTTTTCCGCGTCGGCCGGATCGATTCGCCAGCGCCCGCTCATCCCGAGGTGGAAGACCATCGCATGGTCGCGGTTGGTGTGGATGAGGCCGTATTTCGCCCGGCGCGTCAGATGCGTCACGCTCGCGCCGGTCAGCGCCTGCACAAGATCGGGCGGAAAGGGACGGCGCATGTCGGGGCGGTTGATCACCACGCGCGTGATCGTTTCGCCCTCGAGGAAACGGGCGAGCCCTCGGATCGTTGTTTCGACTTCGGGAAGCTCGGGCAATTTTGGATTTCCGGCGAGTGGCAAGGTGTCGCAAGTGGAAATGGCAGATCGCCGGACGCCGCACCAGCCCTCACCCCCACCCGGCCACCCACGGCAATATACTGATGGGTGGCCGGGTGGGGGTGAGGGCTGGTGCCGAAGGGACGGACGGATGTCCGGCCCGCACACAACAAAGACTCCGGGTGGGGAGTGGGCCGGTGCCGCCGCAAGGTCGGGACGGATGTCCTGACCGCACGCAACAAAAACTCCTCCGCCAACACCCTTTGCGCCCGGCTCAATTCCCCCTAAGGCTCGGCCCCATGAGCGACACAGTTTCCTTCGGCTACGAAGATATCGATGCGAACGAGAAGACCGGCCGTGTGGGCGAGGTTTTCTCCAATGTCGCGGCCAAGTACGACGTGATGAACGATGCGATGTCGGGCGGGATGCATCGGTTGTGGAAGAATCGCTTCGTGGCGCGGGTGAAACCGCAGCCGGGCGAAGCGATCCTCGACATGGCTGGAGGCACGGGCGACATCGCCTTCCGCATGGCGGCAAAGGGCGCCAGCGTAACCGTGTCGGACATCAATCAGGACATGCTCGACGTCGGCATCGAGCGTGCGATGGAGCGCGGGATCGACGGGCTCGTCTGGAGCCGCCAGAACGCCGAAGACCTGACATTCTCGAGCCGGATTTTCGATGCCTATACCATCGCATTCGGCATCCGGAACGTCACCCATATCGACAAGGCGCTAAAGGAAGCACACCGCGTGCTGAAGTTCGGCGGGCGCTTTTTCTGTCTCGAGTTTTCCAGCGTCGAATGGCCCGGCTTCAAGGAGGCCTACGACCTCTATTCGCACAAGCTCGTGCCGCAAATCGGCAAGGCCATAGCGAATGACGAAGACAGCTATCGCTACCTCGTGGAATCGATCCGCCGTTTTCCCGACATGCCCGCCTTCGAGGCGATGATCCGCGAGGCGGGTTTCGAGAATACTCGCGTGGAACCGATCATGGGCGGCCTCGTCGCGATCCATTCGGGGTGGAAGGTGTGACAGTGGCACCTGTTCGTTCCCCGCGGTCGCTGCGCGCCGTTCCGTCAGGCGCGCCAGAATAATGGCAAGACCCTCAACACATATCTGGCGACTGCTCAAATGGGGGCGCACGCTAGCGCGCCACGGAGCGCTGCGCGGGATCGAGCGCGATCCCAATACGCCGCCGCCGGTCAAGCGCCTGGTGCGAATTGCCCGTTTCGGTACGGTACAGCCGAAGGAACCCGACTATGCCGGGGCCTTTCGCGAGATCGGCCCGGCGGCGATCAAGCTTGGCCAGACGCTTGCCACGAGACCCGACCTCGTGGGCGAGGAAGCCGCCCGCAACCTGCTGAAACTGCAGGACGATCTGCCGCCGGTCGAATTCGCGCGAATCAAGCAGAGCATCG
This sequence comes from Erythrobacter sp. AP23, assembly GCF_001542855.1. GTDB lineage: Bacteria > Pseudomonadota > Alphaproteobacteria > Sphingomonadales > Sphingomonadaceae > Qipengyuania. The sequence goes on from NZ_LNBY01000015.1 coordinate 444,139, forward strand.
AGGCGAGCTTCGAGCAGCCACTGGAAAACCTGTATTCCGAGTTCGATCCGGTACCGATCGGCGCGGCCTCGATCGCGCAGGTTCACCGCGCGGTGACGACCGAGGGCAAGCAGGTCGCGGTCAAGGTGCTGCGTCCGGGCGTGCGCGAGCAATTCGCGCGCGATATCGACACCTATGAATGGGCTGCCGCGCATGTCGAGGCGATGGGCGGCGAGGCCGCGCGTCTGCGCCCCCGGCTGGTCATTGCCAATTTCAAGCGCTGGACCAACCGCGAACTCGATCTGCGGCGCGAGGCGGCGAGCGCGTCCGAACTGGCCGAGCACATGGTCGGCACCGAAGGCTACGAGATTCCGGGCATCGACTGGGACCGGACCAATGGCCGCGTGATGACCGTCGACTGGATCGACGGGATCAAGATCAGCAATACCGCGGCGATCCGCGCGGCAGGCCACGATATGGACGAATTGGCGAGCCGCCTCGTGCTCGCCTTCCTCAAACAGGCGATCGCCGCCGGCTTCTTTCACGCCGACATGCACCAGGGGAACCTGTTCGTGAAAGCGGACGGGACCATCGCCGCGATCGATTTCGGCATCATGGGCCGGATCGACCGACGCGCGCGGATGTGGCTGGCGGAAATCCTCTATGGGCTGACGACGGGCAATTACAAACGCGTCGCCGAGATCCATTTCGAGGCTCAGTACGTGCCCAGCTATCACAATGTCGACGAGTTTGCGACGGCGCTGCGCGCAGTGGGCGAACCCATGCGCGGCAAGCCGGTGAGCGAGCTTAGCGTCGGGCAGATGCTCGACGGGCTGTTCGCGATCACCCGCGATTTCGACATGCAGACGCAGCCGCATCTGCTGCTGCTGCAAAAGACCATGGTGATGGTCGAGGGTATCGCCACGCAGCTCAATCCGCAGATCAACATGTGGGATGTCAGCGCGCCCTATGTCCGCAGCTGGATCCGCGACGAGCTGGGCCCCGAAGCCGCGATTGCCGACCGTATCCGCGAGGATACCGAGACGCTGCTTCGCATTCCCGACCTTGTGCGCCGGGTCGAGGAGCGTTTCCCGCCCAAGGGCGGCGCGCCCGAAGCGCCGCCGCTACCAAAGGTCGAATTGATGTGGGAAAAGCGCCGCCGCAAGGGGGCTTCGCGCGGACTGCTTGGCTATGCTCTCGCGGCACTGGCAGGGGGGCTCGCAGCATGGGCGGCGATAGCGCAGGGGTGGATCGGCTAGACGGCGCCGCGACCGCGCCGGCTTGGAACCGCTTCGCTCAATGGGGCGCATGGCCCGCTCGCACGTTGCTCGCAGTCGTGGCGGCGCTGTTGGTTCTCGCCGCATTCACACCCCTGACTGCCAGCATGGATGGCGCGCCTTCCGAGGTTCCGGCATTCGTCGGCGGTGAAGGGGCGGCGCAAGCCGGGATCGAGCGCGACGACGACCTCGCCTTCTACGACCGCGTGATCGAGCGTATCGATCGCGGCGAAAGCTATTACGATTTCATCGTCGAGGAGCAGCGCGCGAGCGACTATCCGGTCCGTCCGGGCCTCGCCGTTCGACTGCCGACTCTTGCACATATCCATGCATGGCTCGGCGAACCGGGCATGCTCGTGCTGGCGCTCCTCCTGATGGGCGCGACGGTCTGGGCGTGGTGGAAACGGTTGGGTGAAGAGCCGGGCGGTCGGAGCATGCGAAGGATCGGTGCTGCCTTGATGCTGATGGGCGCCTCTCTAGGGCTCAACCGATATTACTTCGTGCTGCACGAACTATGGGCTGGCATGCTGGTGGCGCTGGCTTTCGGGTTGCACCGGCCGGGGCGCTGGGCTTGGTCGCTGACCATCGCCGCGCTGGCGCTGGCGATCCGCGAGCATGTGCTGCCCTTCGTCCTGCTGCTCGGGGCGATGGCCGCGTGGCGACGCGACTGGCAGGAGGCCGCGGCATGGGCCTCTCTGGTGCTGGTCTTCGTCGCGGCGATGGCCTGGCACCTGTCGCTGGTCGCGCCGCATGTCCTTCCCTCCGATCCCGAGAGCCCCGACTGGCTGGTGCTCCGCGGTTTGTCGGGCTGGCTTGGCAACGTGGTGCTGAGCTCGAACCTACGTTTCCTGCCGCATGAGATTGCCGGACCGCTGGTAGTGTTGATGGTCCTCGGCTGGGCAGGGTGGAAATCGTCTGCGGGCACGACCGGGACGTTCCTATATCTCGGCTACGGGCTTGCTTTCATGATCGCGGGCCGGGCTAACAATTTCTACTGGGGGGCGGTCGTGGCTCCGGCGATGTTCATTGGCCTCGCCTTCGTGCCGATGGCGCTGTCCTCGCTGGTCAAATCGGCGCGAGGAAGAGCGTGACCTTTCCCGAGCGGCCACTCACACGGCTGCCGCGTTGGGCGGCGCTTGCACTGCTGCTTGCGACTTTGTTTGCCTGTGTTTGGAACGCATTCGCCCTCGAGGAGCGCAATACGTCCCACGAGGCGGATATCGAACAGCGGCTCGGACGCGGCGAGCGGGTGGACATGGACCTTTACCGTGCCATCGACGCGCGCGTGACGGCAGGCGAAGACTATTACGAGGCGGCTGCCGCGGAACACCGCGAATTCGCCATGCCGACCGCTCCCTTCGTCACCGTGCGAACGCCGGTGCTGGCCTGGACCAGCGCGCTGTGGGGAACGGATGGGTGGCGGATCATCGCGGTGGTGCTCTGGGGTGCCAATATCCTCTTATGGTTCGTCGCGCTGAGGCACGAGGGCCGGTTCGAGCGTCTCGCAGGAGCGGGGCTGGCGGGCTTGTTCGGCATGGTCGCCTTCATTCCCGAAATCCCCTTCAGCCACGAGATCCTCGCCGGGCTGATGCTCTCGCTCGCTCTGGCGCTTTCGGTGGGCGGCGCATGGGCGGGCGGACTGGTGCTGGCGGTGTCGGCCATCGCCCTGCGCGAATTGGCGCTGCCTTTCCTGCTTGCCTGGGGCGCAATTGCCGTTCTCGCTCGGGAGAGGCGTAAAACCCTCGTGCTAGCCGCCGCGGCGATCCTGATAGCCATCGGGCTTGCACTGCATGCCTCGGCGGTAGCCCAAGTCCGTCAGCCCGCAGATCTCGTTTCGCCCGGCTGGAGCGGGTTCCTCGGGCTTTCGGTGCCGCTCTACGGCATCCACGTCACAACGCTGCTGCAAACGCTCCCCGTCTGGTTCGCCGGTCCACTCGGCGTCTTGCCGCTGCTCGGCTGGTTGGCCTTGGGGGGAAGGCTTGGCGCACTGGCCAGTCTGTGGTTCGCAGGCTTCATCGCCGCTGTCGCGCTATTCGCCCGACAGGAGAACATTTACTGGATGGGCCTGTTCATCCCCGCTTATGGAGTGGGCCTCGCCATCGTCCCGCGCGCGATTGCCGACCTGGCTCGCGCAATCAAACGTCCGGCTTCGGAACGCCCCAGGCCCGCATCGCCACGATGATGACGATGCAGTGGAACGCTTCTACCACCATCGGCACCATCCAGCCCTCATAGGGCCCTTGCGCGATCACATTGATGAACCGCCCGGTAAAGGCGATCCCGAACAGGCCGAGCGCCGGCCACATGACATCGCCGCGCCGCTTCCATGCGCCCCATGCAAGCGAAAAAGCCGTCACGTAGAAGAATGCGGTCATGTCGCCGCGCAGCGTCGATTCGCCGTGGGTCGAGACGATAGCCAAGCCGAAATCGCTCGCCGCGCTGGCCGGATCGACCAGGAAGCTGGTGCCCAGTACCAGGTCGAGTATTGCCAGCGCGAGCAATATCGCGCTCAAAATGACATGCATCGAAACCCCTCCGTTTCCCCTTTTTTCACCATGCAAGGGTAAGGGGAATCACGAAAAACGCCAGTGCTATGCGCTGGCCATGTCGGACGGGGGGCGCTAGCAAGCGCAGCGATGAGGTTATGGGTATCCATTCACCGATCCGCGCGACAGGGCGCGGGCGAAACGCAGACTGCGGGGCGCATGACGTGAGCGGCCCGAAGATCCTGCTCGTCATCGGTGGGGGCATCGCGGCCTACAAGTCGTGCGAACTCGTCCGCCTGATCCGTAAGGCGGGCGGGGAGGTAACTTGCGTGCTGACCGAAGGCGGGCAGCAATTCGTCACCCCCATGGCACTCGCCGCGCTGTCCGAGAACAAGGTCTATACCTCGCTGTTCGATCTCAAGGACGAGGTCGAGATGGGCCATATCCAGTTGAGCCGCGAAGCCGATCTGGTGGTCGTATGCCCGGCCACTGCCGACCTTCTCGCCAAAATGGCTGCTGGCATCGCTGATGATCTGGCCACCACGCTGATCCTCGCTACGGACAAGCCGGTACTGACCGTGCCGGCGATGAATGTGAAGATGTGGGAACATGCGGCAACGCAGCGCAATGCCGACTGGTTGCGCCAGGCGGGCGTTGCCGTGATGGACCCGGACGAGGGCCCGATGGCTTGCGGGGAATTCGGTCCCGGCCGCATGCCCGAGCCGCCGTCGATCCTCGCCCGGATCGCCGACGAACTCGATCTCGACATCGAGGTGCCCGAGCTGACCGCTGCGGCGCCGGCGCAGCTTGCGGCGCCTTCAGCCGATGAGGTCGGGGAAACCGAGGACGACCTCCACGAGCCGCTCGAGCCTGAGGACGAGGATGAAGTCGAACACAGTGGCGGAGGGCTTGGCGGCCTGCTGGCGATGATCATTCCGCGCTCGACCGAAAAGCGCAGCCATGACGAGATCGAGGCCGAACTCGATGAGGTGCCCGAAGGTGAAGCGCCGGATGCACAGGACTTCCCCGAACCGGTCGAGCCGCCTGCGGATGCGGGGCCGATCCTGGCCGAGAAGGGCAAGGCGGCCTCCGCCCCGCCGACCGATCCGGAAGCACTCAATCTCGAGATCGCCCGCCACGATATGCGCGCCATGCCGCAGGAGAGCGCGGATGACATGGCGACTGCGGCTGTACCCTTCGACCAATCGCCGCTTGCCGGTCAGGCCGCCTTCGATCCCGATCCCGAACACCGTCCGCTCTATGGCAAGCACGTGTTGATCACTGCCGGTCCGACGCGTGAGCCGATCGATCCGGTGCGTTACATCGCCAACCGCTCCAGCGGGAAACAGGGCTTTGCAATTGCCGCCATGGCCGCCGCTGCCGGGGCACGCGTCACGCTGGTCGCCGGCCCGGTCCATCTGCCGACGCCGGTGGGCGTGGACCGCGTGGACGTAGAAACCGCCGAGGACATGGCCGAGGAAGTGCGCCGCGCGCTGCCGGTCGACATCGCCTTCATGGTCGCCGCCGTGGCCGACTGGAAGAGCAAGCATGTCGCGGGCGAGAAGATGAAGAAGCGCGGCTCTGCGCCGCCCGCTCTGATCCTCGCCGAGAATCCCGATATTCTCGCCAGCACCGCGGCCGGGCACAAGCGCCCCACGCTGTTGATCGGTTTCGCCGCCGAAACCGAGAACGTGGTCGAAAACGCCAAGTCCAAGCGCAAGCGCAAGGGGGCCGACTGGATCATAGCCAACAACGTCTCGGGCGCGGAAGGTGACAGCGTGATGGGTGGCGATCTCAATCAGGTGCATATCGTCACCGCACACGGTATCGAAAGCCTCCCCGAAATGCCCAAGGAAGACGTCGCGCGCGAGTTGGTACGCCGTGCCGCCGAAGCGCTCGAACCGGTAGAGGACGGCCATGAATGATCCCGTCGGCGTTCGCCTGAAGCGCCTGCCTCATGGAGAAGGGCTCGCCCTGCCTGCCTATGCGACGCGGGGTGCCGCGGGGATGGACGTGCTTGCCGCTGAAGAGCTGACGCTCGAGCCGGGCCAGCGCCACGCAGTCGCGACCGGTTTCGCAGTGGCGATCCCGCCCGGCTTCGAAATCCAGGTCCGCCCGCGCTCGGGCCTTGCCCTCAAACATGGCATCACCGTGCCCAACACGCCGGGCACGATCGACAGCGACTATCGCGGCGAGCTGAAGGTCATCATGATCAATCACGGCGCCGAAGAATTCGCGATCGAGCGCGGCGACCGCATCGCCCAACTGGTACTCGCCCCCGTTATCCAGGCCGCATGGGAAGAGGTTGGCGAACTAGACCAAACGGACCGTGGTACGGGCGGATTTGGTTCGACCGGGGGGCATGCAAAACTCGGCTAGATGACGCTTCCGGTCGCAAGCTCGGCCCAAAGAAGCACGGCGGTTGCAATTGCCACCGCCACGCCGATCCGGCGCGCGAAACTTGCTCTCGCAAACCGTAGAATAAACTCGAGACAGATACCGAGCGTGGTAAGCAGCACGGCCATTGCGGCGAAATCGCGCAAGTCCCATACCACTTCGCTGCTGAATCGCATGGCGATCGCCGGGACGATCAATGCCAGTAGCGCTAGGCTCCAGTAGACGCTGCGGAAAGATCGCAACGGGTGCGTGCTGCGATTGGACTGGATCATTTCGCCTCTCCTTTGTCCGCCACTATAGGAGCCGGTACGCGCAAGCTACCATGCAGCATGTCGAGCGAATTTGGGTTCAGGCAGAAGAAATCGAACGAAAAAGGGCGGCCCGCTCGGCAGGCCGCCCTTTCGATATTCCGATTTGTATCGCCCGGGATCAGTCGATCCGGCGCACCGTGGTCTTTTCCGGCGCGATCGAGATGCGCAACGTCTCGCCCGAATTGCCGGGGAAGTCGGTGAACATGGCTTCGACGAGATTCGGTACCAGATATTGCAGGCGGTTCGAGGTCGAGACGGCCTGCGCCTTGCCTTCGAATAGCCTCTCGCCGGTGGCGGCGCGGTCGATCTTCATGTCGATCCCGCTGGTATAGACCGTATAGCTGCGCACTTCGGGCCCGCCGAACCACGGATCGTAGAAGCCGTAACCCCAACGCCGCCCGGCAAAGCGCGGGTGGTAGTATCCCAGCCGGGTGCGATAGCCGAAGCGCGAACGATAGCCGTACCATGGCGAATAGAACGGGTCGTGAAAGCCGGTCGTGCGCACGCGTTCGCGACCATTGTCCACGCCATAGTCGAAGCGGACCAGTAGCGAAGCGTCATCGACCGTTGCGGCCTGGGCATAGCCGAGGCGCGCCATCTGCGCTTCGACGAGGTCGGCATATTGGGCGAATTCGAGCCCGCCGGCGAGCGCCGGATCGTCCGCCACCACGTAATAGCTTTCGCCTTGCGGCGCGGGCAGCTGCGTCTGGAATCGCGACACATCGGCCTTGAACGGCGTGGTGCACGCGGCAAGGCCTGCGAGGATCATGGGAACGGAGGCAAGCTTGAGTTTGCGCCCCCAGCCCTTCTTAAGGTCGGTCATTCTAAGTCCCTTTCGACCACCGGCGCATCCATCGGGATACGCCTATTTGGGCAGCCAGCCGTTCCCCCGGGGCACACTGCCAGTTGATGTTCTACACGATAGACGAATGGCGATGAACCCGGATTGAATGTCCGGATTCACATTTGATGGCGTTTTCGAAAGGCTTAGCGGACGAGGCCGAGCGCCGAGTAGGTCGCATCGAGCGTCGGCCGGCTGAGCTCGCGGGCCTGAGCGGCGCCGCGCGCCAGGATCGCGTCGAGCGCTTCGCGGTCGTCAAGCAATTGGACGAAACGCGTCGAGATCGGACGCAGCGTCTCGACCAGCAATTCGCCCAGCGCGGGCTTGAATGTGCCGAAACCTTCGCCGCCGAACTCGCCGAGGATGTCGTCGACGCTGCGGTCGGACAGCGCGGCGTAGATGGTCACGAGGTTCAGCGCTTCCGGCCGGCCTTCGAGCCCCCCCGCCTCGCTCGGCAGCGGTTCGGGATCGGTCTTGGCCTTCTTGACCTTCTTCATGATCGTATCGGCATCGTCGGCCAGATTGATCCGGCTCATGTCGGACGGGTCCGACTTGCTCATCTTCGCGTCGCCATTACGCAAGCTCATGATCCGCGCGGCCTGCGGCGGCACGATCGGCTCGGGCAGGGTAAAGACGGGTGCCTCTTCGGAAGCGAAGTCGTTGTTGAACTTCTGCGCGATATCGCGAGCGAGTTCGAGATGTTGCTTCTGGTCCTCGCCCACCGGGACGTGCGTGGTCTGGTACAGCAGCACATCGGCCGCCTGCAGCACGGGGTAGGAGAAGAGCGCGACCGACTGGCCCTCGCGGTTCTTGCCCGCCTTGTCCTTCCACTGCGTCATACGGTTGAGCCAGCCAATCCTCGCAGTGCCGTTGAGGAGCCATTGCAGTTCGGCATGGGCAGGGACCTGCGCCTGGTTGAACACCACGCTCTTGTGCGGGTCGATCCCGCAGGCCACCAGCGCGGCAGCCATTTCGAGCGTGCCCTTCTTGAGTTCGATCGGATCGTGCGGCTGCGAGATCGCATGGAGGTCTGCCAGGAAGAACAGGCACAGGTTCCCGTCCTCCATGCCATCCTGCATCCGCACCCAATTGCGAATCGCCCCAAGGTAATTGCCGAGGTGGAGATTGCCGGTGGGCTGAATTCCGGAAACTACGCGCATGGGATCAGGGATTTCTCTTTTGGGTCAGGGCAGCGATGCGCTGCCGGTCGATCGCGCCGACCGCAACGGCGACGCCGAAATAGACGATGGCGGAACAGGCGACGAGCACCGCAAGTGCTGCGAGACGCGCGAACAGTCCCGCGGCGAACCAGTCGGTTAGCAAATCGCGGGCGTAGAACAAGGCCAGACCCATCGCGCCCGCAGCGAACAACTGCCGGGCGATACGCAGCAACAGGGCCCCGGGCACCGCGTAATACCCGCGCTTCAGCAGCACGAGATAGAGGAACCCAACATTGATCCAGGCACCGATCACGCTGGCGTAGGCGACGCCGATCACGCCGAATCGCTGGAGGAAGGCAAGGTTGAAACCGATGAAGACCGCGAGCGAGATGAAGGCCGCGATCACCGGCGTTTTGGTGTCCGCGCGGGCGTAGAAATTGGGCACCAGCACCTTGACCAGCACATAGGCTGGCAGGCCAAGCACCAGCGCCGCGAGCACTTCGCCTGCGATGGCCGCGTCTTCGATGCTGAAGCGCCCGCCCTGGAAAATCATCGTGACGAAGGGAACCGCACATACGGCCAGCGCGACCGCGGCGGGAATGGTCAGCAGCATCGACAGCTCGATGGCATCCGACTGGATGCGATCGGCGCCGTCCTTGTTCTCGCTGCCGACGAATTTGGACAGAGTCGGCAGGATCGCGGTCGATAGCGCGATGCCGATGATGCCCAGCGGAAGCTGGTTCAGCCGGTCGGCATAGTTCATGTAGCTGACCGAACCGTCGGCCAGCTGGTTGAGGAAATAGAGCTGGACCAGCGTGTTGATCTGGTAGGCACCGCCGCCGATCGCCGCGGGCAGCGCGATGATCGACAGACGCTTTACCTCGGGCGTGATCCGCGGCCACAGCAGCTTTGGGCGAAAGCCCTCGATGCGGGTCCAGTAATAGAGCCAGGACAGCTGTATCACGCCCGCCCCGGTCACCGTCCAAGCAATGGCATAGGCGACCTGTTCGATATTCCAGCCCAGCGTCCCGATCGCATATTCGCCACCCAGCAGCGCGGCGATCAGCACGAGGTTGAGAATGATCGGAAAGCTGGCCCCCGGCGCGAAGCGGCTGACCGAATTGAGCATGCCGGTGAACAGCGTCACCAGGCTGACCAGCACGATGTAGGGGAACATGATCCGCGCGAAATCGACCGCCATCGCAAATTCGCCGGGATCGATGGGCTTTTCGCTCAAGAGCCAGATCACGCCGGGCATGGCCAGCATCATTACTGCGCACAGGGCGATGAGCACCGGCAAGAATACGCTCAGCACATCGTCGGAAAAACTGCGGGCGTCCTCGATGCCGCCCTCGCCATTGAGGCGCTTGGAGAACATCGGCACGAAGGCCGCCGAGAACGCGCCTTCCGCGAACAGGCGGCGAAAGACATTGGGAATGATGAATGCCTGGAACCAGGCATCGGTCACCGCATTGGCGCCGAGGACGCGCGAGAAGATCATCTCGCGCGCCATCCCGGCCACGCGACTGACAATGGTCAGCCCGCCGATCGTGCCGACGTTTCTGAGCAGGCTCACCTGTCAGAGCCCCCTTGCAAATCGGGCGCTCAGGCGTCGCCGGCCGGCGGGGTCGCGCCCTGGGCCTGCTGTTCCTGCGCGCGCGCCGCGAGCTGCTGCTGGTAGAGCGCGCCGAAATCCATCGGGTCGAGCATCAGCGGCGGGAAACCGGCGTCGCGGCTGGCATCGGCGATGACACGACGCGCGAAGGGGAACAGGATGCGCGGCGCCTCGGCGAAAAGGAAGGCGTGTGCCGCTTCATCGGGCAGGTTTCGCATTCCCATCAACCCGCAATAGGCGAGGTCGATGAGGTAGAGATTGCCCTTGCTGGTCTTGGCGGTGGCGGTGACCTTCAGCGTCACTTCGTGGACTTCGTCGGAAACCTTGTCGGCGGCGATATTGACCTGCACGTCGAGCTGCGGCTGCTCGTTCCACTGGAAGCATTGCGGCGCATTCGGATTTTCGACCGACAGATCCTTGATGTATTGCGAGATCACGCCGGCGCTGGGCTGGTTGTCGGCGCCATTGGCGCCGGCTGCGGGATCCATGTTGAGATCGGTGAGAACGTCGCCTTCGTCGGCCATGAGTAGTCGCTTTCCAATTATCCGAATTTGGATCCGGGTATGGCGCTTGCGGCCGCGCCGGACTGTCGGGGCGCGCGCCTAGCACTGTCGAACGTGTGTAGCAATGCGCAGGGCATCGCCCGTTACGGCCGTCGTCGCGCATCTGCTTGTTCATCGCAGCCCCATTGTCGGTTTGTAATTCTTTCCTATCTAGGGCAGTAAGAATGTTGGACTGCCGGGGGCGTATCGCCTTCCGCAATCAGATGCAGGGAAGCAGGTTACTTACGTGATCACCGAGATCGTTATCCTCGCCATGATCGCCGCCTTTCTGGGGCTGCGGCTCTATTCGGTGCTCGGCCGCCGGTCCGAGCATGAGGAGGAGGTCATTCCGCACCGGTTCGAACGCAGCGACGCGCCGCCGGCAGCGGATGTCGCTCCACGCCCCGTGCGCCAGCCGGTTGTCCTGCGCGCGGGCGATGATCGCGCGCCGGCGAACGAGGCGGGCATTCGCGCGATCGCCTCGGCCGATACGGGATTCGACCTGCTCGGCTTCCTCGAAGGCGCCAAGGGTGCCTACGGCATGATCCTCGAGGCCTTCTGGAAGGGCGACAAGGAAACGCTGCGCGAACTCGCGGACGATGACGTCTACGAAAGCTTCGCCAGCGTGATCGATGCGCGCGAGGGTGCGGGCGAAACGCTCGACAATCGCCTCATCCGGATCGAGGATGCGAGTGTGCGTTCGGCCGAACTCGATGGACGCACGGCCCGCATTTCGGTCCTGTTCGTGGCCGACATCGCCGCAGTCACGCGCGACGCCGATGGCAATGTCATCGCCGGCTCGATGGACGATGCGATCGAAAGCCGCGATGTGTGGACCTTCAGCCGCAATATCGATGCCGCCGATCCCAACTGGGTGCTCGACGAGACCGACGAGGGCTGACGCTCCGCTGCATCCGGGGAGGGGTACATGCGCAAGCTGATGGCGATCGCGGCGATGCTGGCGCTGGCTGCCTGCGTTCGCATGGTCCCCGACACCACACCCCCGCAACCAGCCGGCCCGCTTCCGCCAGGCACCGTATCGAGCGCCGCTTTTGCCCCGATATCGAATGGCAAGAGCGTCGGGTCTCTCGGCCTCTCGCCCGAAGATGCCGGAACCGCGCTCGTATCTTTCATCGAATCGTGCCCCTCGATTCTCAATCGCGACGATGCCAGCGGGCTGACCTTTGCCGAGGATTGGCGTCCGGCATGCGAGGCAGCGGCAAGCTGGCCGGTCACCGATGCACGGCGCTTCTTCACCAGCTATTTCGAAACCGCGCGCGTGGGCGACGGTGCGGCCTTCGCCACCGGCTATTTCGAGCCCGAGATTCGCGGCAGCCGCAGGCGCGCGCCGGGCTATGACGTGCCGATCTATGCGGTGCCGCCCGAACTCACCCGCGCCTGGCCTGCCGACATGCCAGAGAGCGAGCGCGAAGGACGCCCGCCGCTGGGGCGCTATGACGACAATGGCGAGTTCGTGCTCTTCTACGATCGCACCGAGATAGAGCTGGGCGCGCTGGAAAATCGCGGGCTGGAAATCGCCTGGGCGGCGGACCCGGTCGAATTCTTCTTTCTCCAGATTCAGGGATCGGGCCTGCTGCGCCTGCCCGACGGTTCGTTGATGCGAATCGGCTATGCCGGGCAGAACGGGCGGGAATATGTCGGCATAGGCCGCGTCATGCGCGAACGCGGCTTGATCGGCGAAGGCACGCCCTATGCCACGTCGATGCAGGGCATCATGGCCTTCATCCGCGACAATCCGGCCGAGGGACGCGACATCATGCGACTCAACAAGAGCTGGGTGTTCTTCCGCGAACTTAACACCGACGGCCCGCTGGGCTCGATCGGCGTGCCCGTGCGACGCGAAGCTTCGGTTGCGGTCGATCCCAATTTCGTACCCTATGGCGCGCCGGTCTTCCTAGATATGGACAGCGACGTCGCCGACGGCCTGTGGATCGCACAAGATACGGGCGGCGCGATCAAGGGCGCCAATCGCTTCGACACCTTCTGGGGCAATGGCGCGGATGCGCGCGAGATCGCCGGCAGTATGAGCTCACGCGGGTCGGCGCTGGTCCTGTTGCCGCGCGGGACGATCGAGCGTCTCGAAGCGCGGCGATGAGCGCGCCGCGCGGCCTGTCTGCGGAAGAGAGCGAGGCATGGGACAGGCTGGCGGCGACGGTTGTGCCGCTTCACCCGCTCAAGCCCGTCCAGCCTCGCCCCGCGCACGAGGCGCAAGCTCCGACGGCGCCCGAACCGGCTGGGAAAGTCCGCCTTCCAAAAGTGCCGAAGCCCGCCGGTGTCGCACCGCCTGCACCGGCACCGCCGCCACGTCTGGATCGGGGGCTGGATTCGCATTGGGATCGACGGCTGAAATCGGGCACGCTCCAACCTGAACTGACGCTCGACCTGCATGGGCACAATCTCGATGCCGCCTACGACCGGCTGATGAGCGGGGTGGCGCAAGCGCGCGGCATGGGGGCGCGCACGATCTTGCTGATTACCGGCAAACCGCGTCCCGTCGAGGCGGCGGATCGCGGATCGCGGCGCGGGGCGATTCGCGCCAAGGTGCTCGACTGGCTGGCCGCGTCCAATCACCATTCAGCCGTTGCCGCCGTCCGCCGCGCGCACCAAAGGCATGGCGGCGACGGGGCGCTCTACATCGTCCTCAAGCGCGAGCGCTAAGCAGCGACCCAGGCTTTCAAAGACCTTTCCGTGTTGGTCGGCTTCCGATCCGGCTCAGGCGGACTGCGCATGGAGCCGCGCTCGCTCGGAAGTCTCTCATCGATAACAAAAAAGCCCCCGACGTTTGGTCGGGGGCCCTCGGTGGACGACCAGCTTGGTCGCCTGACCATCAATCATTATACTTTTTGTACAGAATGTCAAAACGATCAGCGTCCATCACCTTGGTCCAGGCCTTGACGAAATCGTCGACGAATTTTTGTTCGTTACCGTTTTCGGCATAGACCTCGGCAACGGCGCGGAGCTGCGAATTCGAACCGAAGACGAGGTCGGTGCGCGTCGCGTGCCACTTCACATCGCCTTTCAGACGGCATTTGCCTACGAATTCCTCGTCGCCGCTTTCGTCGACCACCTCCCACACCGTGCCCATTTCGAGCAGGTTGGTGAAGAAGTCGTTCGACAACACGCCGGGGCGATCGGTGAGAACCCCGATGCGATTGCCATGCGCCGCGTGCTTCGATACCGCGCCTAGTGCGCGCATGCCGCCCACCAGAGCGGTCATTTCGGGCATGGAAAGGCCGAGCAGGTGGGCCCGGTCGACCAGCATGTCCTCGGTCTTCACCGACGCCTTGGTCTTCAAATAATTGCGGAAGCCGTCGGCGAAGGGCTCGAGCGGTTCGAAGCTTTCGGCATCGAACTGGTCTTCGGTGGCGTCGCCGCGACCGGTGGTGACGGGAACGGTGACCTCGAAACCGCCGTCCCTGGCCGCCTTCTCGATCGCCGCCGCACCGCCGAGCACGATGGCATCGGCCATCGAGATATCGCCGCGCAGCTCATCGAGCTTGTCGAGCACCTTGCCCAGCTCTTCCGGGTCGTTCACCGCCCAGTTGCGGATCGCGTCGAAGCGGATGTGCGCGCCATTGGCCCCGCCGCGGTGGTCCGAATTGCGATAGGTCGAGGCCGAGGCCCAGGCTGCCTTGACCAGCTCGCCGACCGAAAGGCCGCTATCGAGCACCGCCTTTTTGAAGTCGGCAACCGCACTGTCCGAGGGGGTGGTGCCTTCGGGTATCGGATCCTGCCAGATCAGGTCTTCATCGGGCACTTCCGGGCCGAGGTAGCGGACCTTCGGACCCATATCGCGGTGGCACAGCTTGAACCATGCGCGGGCGAAAGCATCGTCGAGCGCGGCCTGATCGTCGCGGAAGCGTTCGGAAATCTTGCGATACTCCGGATCGCGCTTCAGCGCCATATCGGCGGTGGTCATCATCGTCGGGACCTTCTTGTTCGGGTCCCGAGCGTCGGGCGCCATATCCTCGGGCTCCGGATCGATCGGCTGCCACTGGTTCGCGCCAGCGGGCGACTGGACGAGTTCGTAATCATACTTGAACAGCAGGCGGAAATAGTCGCCACCCCACTGTGTCGGGTTCGGCGTCCACGCGCCTTCGATCCCGCTGGTCGTAATATGACCCTTCTCGATTTCTTCCGGATCGGTCAGCCAACCGAAGCCCATGCGGTGCAGGTTCTCGCCTTCGGGCGCTGAACCGAACGTGTCCGCGGGCTTGGCGCCATGCGCCTTGCCGAACGCATGTCCGCCGGCCGTCAGCGCCACGGTTTCCTCGTCGTTCATGGCCATGCGGGCAAAGGTTTCGCGCATGTCGCGCGCCATGCCTTCCGCATCGTGCGGATTGCCGCCCGGCCCTTCAGGATTGACGTAGATCAGGCCCATCTGGATCGCGGCCAGCGGGTTTTCGAGCGCCTTGCCCTCATCGGGGATGATGCGCGTTTCCGCGCCGGTATCGACCCATTGTTCCTCGGTGCCCCAATAGACGAGCTCGGGCTCGAACACGTCCTTGCGCCCGCCGCCGAATCCGAACACCGGGCCGCCCATCGATTCGATCGCGACATTGCCGGTCAGGATGAACAGGTCGGCCCAGCTGATATGCTTGCCGTATTTCTGCTTGATCGGCCACAGCAGGCGGCGTGCCTTGTCGAGATTGCCGTTGTCGGGCCAGCTGTTGAGCGGGGCGAAGCGCTGCTGCCCGCTACCCGCGCCGCCGCGCCCGTCGCCCGTGCGATAGGTGCCCGCAGCATGCCAAGCCATACGGATGAAGAAGGGACCGTAATGACCGTAATCCGCCGGCCACCATTCCTGGCTGTCGGTCATCAGATCGGTCAGGTCTTTCTTCAGTGCCTGGTAGTCGAGCGCGTTGAAAGCCTCGCAATAGTCGAAATCCTCGCCCATCGGATCGGGATTGCGCCCGCTCTGGCCGAGGATGTCGAGCTGCAGTTGATCGGGCCACCAGTCGCGATTGGTTCGACCAAGCAGGTCGCGCGTACCCGCATCGCCATGAAAGGGGCAGCCGCTCATTTCACCGGTTTTGGCATCCATCGTTCTCTCTCCACTCCTGAGACTCGCTGATATCTCGTGCAGACAGGGATGCGCCTTTGTCGGTTATTCGTCCAATCGATTAATTGCGTCGATTTGATTGCTGCAAGCGATGAGGCGGCGAAACGCACCCCAAATGCGAAAAGCGTCGCCATCCTTTTGGAATGGCGACGCTTTCGTGTCCGTAGCGTAACGAAGTCAGGCGGCCTGCGCGATATCCTCGGCGGGCTCGGTCCGGATGAGGTAATCGAATGCCGACAACCCTGCCTTCGAGCCCTCGCCCATGGCGACCACGATCTGCTTATAGGGCACGTCTGTCACGTCGCCCGCGCCGAAAATGCCCGGCAGGTTGGTACGGCCCTCTTCGTCGGTGACGATCTCGCCGAACTTCGTGAGTTCGAGGCCGGAGCCCTGCAGCCATTCGGTGTTGGGCACGAGGCCGATCTGGACGAAGACGCCTTCTACCTCGACGCGCCGTTCGTCACCACTCACGCGATCCTTGAGGATCAGGCCGTCGACCTTGCCGCCCGAGCCGGTGATCTCGGTCGTCTGGCCGCTCGCGACGATTTCGACGTTGGCCATGCTGCGCAGTTTCTTCTGCAGCACGTCGTCGGCGCGCAGCTTGTCGTCATATTCGATCAGCGTGACGTGCCCGACGATCTTGGCGAGGTCGATCGCCGCTTCCACGCCCGAATTGCCGCCGCCGATCACCGCGATGCGCTTGCCCTTGAACAGCGGACCGTCGCAGTGGGGGCAATAGGCGACGCCCTTGTTGCGGTATTCGGCCTCGCCGGGAACGCCGAGATTGCGCCACCGCGCGCCGGTCGCAAGGATCAGGCTGCGTGCCTTGAGTTTTGCGCCATTGCCCAACTCGACCGTGTGCAGACCGCCCTCTTCTTCGGCAGGGACGAGCTTTACCGCCTTGGCGAGATCCATCAGGTCGATCTCGTACTCGCCGACATGGCTCTTGAGCTCGCCCGCCAGCTTGGGGCCTTCAGTATAGGCCGTGCCGGGCAGGTTCTCGATGCCGAGCGTGTCGTGCAGCTGGCCGCCGAAGCGTTCGGCAGCGATGCCTGTGCGAAAGCCCTTGCGCGCGGTATAGATCGCCGTGGCCGCGCCAGCGGGGCCGCCGCCAATGACGAGGACTTCGAACGGATCCTTGGCCGACAGCTTTTCCGCCGCCTTCTCCTCGCTGCCGGTGTCGAGCTTGGCGAGGATTTCGGCCAGCTCCATCTTGCCGTTGTAGAAAGGCTCGCCGTTGAGGAAGGTAGCGGGCACCGCCATCACTTCGCGCGCATCGACCTCTTCCTGGAAGGTGCCGCCTTCGATCAGCGTGGCGGTAATGCGCGGGTTTTCGAGCGCCATCAGCGTCAGCGCCTGCACGACATCGGGGCAGTTGTGGCACGAGAGCGAGAAATACATCTCGAAATTGAAATCGCCCTCGAGCCCGCGGACCTGTTCGAGCAGGTCGGCATCGACCTTGGGCGGGTGGCCGCCGGCCCACAGCAGGGCGAGGACGAGCGAGGTAAACTCGTGCCCCATCGGCAGGCCCGCAAAGCGAACCCACTTTTCCGCATCGCTCGCGCGGCGGATGACGAAGCTGGGCTTGCGCTCGTCGGTCCCGTCGAATTGCGCGCCGACGAGGTCATGCAGCGCTGCGATTTCTTCGAGCAACTCGCGAGTCTGCGCGCTCTTGGCGTCCTCGCCGAGCGAAGCGACCAATTCGACCGGTTCGCGCAGATTGGCGAAATAGGTCTTCAATTGCTGGGTCATCGTTGCATCGAGCATGGGCGGACTCCGGGCGTCCGGTGGGACGGCGTTCGAAAATTCGGGAGAGAGGAAAAGGCCCGGGGCGAGGGGGGAGGGAGATGCCCCGGGCCTTCCAGCGACCCGAGTCTTGACTCGGGCGGATGAACGGGCGCCGCTAGCGCGCCCGATCTGTAGCCGGAATGAACGGCTTAGATTTTACCGACGAGGTCGAGCGAGGGAGCCAGCGTGTCGCTGCCTTCCTCCCAGGCTGCCGGGCAGACCTGGCCGGGGTTGTTGCGCACGTACTGGGCGGCGCGGATCTTGCGGACCAGTTCGTTCGCGTTGCGGCCGACGCCCTCGCAGGTCTGTTCGACCAGCTGGATCACGCCATCGGGATCGACAACGAAGGTCGCGCGATCGGCCAGGCCGGCGCCTTCACGCAGCACGTCGAAATTGCGTGCCAGCACGTGGTTCTGGTCGCCGAGGAAGGGGAAGTTCAGCTTGCCGATCTTCTCGCTGGTGTCGTGCCAGGCCTTGTGGCTGAAGTGGGTGTCGGTCGACACGCCGTAGACTTCGACGTCGAGCTTCTGGAGCATTTCGTAATGCTCGCCGAGGTCTTCGAGCTCGGTCGGGCAAACGAAGGTGAAGTCGGCCGGATAGAAGAAGAAAACGGCCCACTTGCCCTTCACGTCTTCCTCGGTGACCTCGAAGAAGTCCTTTCCCGCCTGGAAGGCGGTGGCGGTGAACGGTTTGATCTCGCTTCCGATGATACCCATGAATGTCTCCGTTGTTCGGGTTGATACTGATGGGCGTCAGATAAGGCCTGTTGCAATGCACAAAAGCGATAAGTTGCGATTGGAAGGATCGAAATAATCGATCAAATCGATGGAACCTTCGGAACGCGCGGCAGGCCCGGTGTTACGAGCTGTCTTGGGCCTGCCGCGGACACGTACTCTACATCCCTTCGGCTTTCGCTTTCCTCCAGAAGACCAGCGCCATACCCGTCACCACGATGGGTATCGCGAGGCCGTATTCGTCGATCCACAGCGCGGTATTACCGTCGCTCAGGGTCAGCGGGCTGAAGATCTTCTGGATGAAGATATTGTGCGCGGCGTGGAACATCACGGCGGGCCACAGGCTTTCGGAGCGGAAGGTGAGATAGGTCATGATCACCGACATGCTCACGATCATGACTGTGAAGCAGCCGAGCTGGAATGCGGTGTCGCCGCCACCATAGACGATGATGATGGGAAAATGCCACGCGGCCCAGACGAGTCCGCTGACCAGAGCCACGCCGCCGAAAGGCAGGACCTTGCGCAGCTCCCAGATGAAGAATCCGCGCCAGCCGATCTCCTCGCCGGCGATGGTGCCCAGCGATTTGATCAGCTGGATGGTTGCGAGCAGGGCGACCATCGTCGAGATGACGACGAGCTCGTTGCCGCTATCGAGGCCCAGAACGGCGGACCATTCGCCGATCGTTTCGCGGTCGGGCACGCTGCCCAGACCCGAGGCCCAGACGAAGGCGTAGGCAATCCCGATATAGGCGGTCGGAATCAGATAGCCTTGCCAGTTCGCGCGCCAGCTGCCCCATTTCCAGGGCAGCGAGGCGATCGTCCTTCCCCTAAGCTTCAGCGTGGCGAATGCGGCCGCGGCAGGGCAGCACATCAGCAGGCCGACATAGATGCTGGCGGGATTGAGTTTGACGATCGCGTAGTGGGCGATTGCGCTCATAACACCCAGAATTGCGATGAAGATCGAGAGGGTTATCCAGGCGTCGCGCTCGTCGTCTTTTGCATGTTCCATAGAGTGTATTGTTCATACAACACACCCTTAGTCCAGCCCCATTCTCGCGCGGCCGGGGAAAATTCTTCACGCAATTGTCGGCAGGCCAATCAGCCGCACTGCGCCCGGTGGAGCAGCTTGTGATCGGCCAGCACCAGCGCCATCATCGCTTCGACCACGGGTGTGCCGCGGATGCCCACGCAAGGGTCGTGGCGGCCCTTGGTGCGGACCTCGGTCGCCTCGCCGTCGCGCGTCACGCTTTCGACCGGCGTCAGGATCGAGCTGGTCGGCTTGAAGGCGACGCGGCAGGTCACCGGCTGGCCGGTCGAGATGCCGCCCGCGATCCCGCCTGCATGGTTGGCCTCGAACCGCGGGCCGTCATTGCCCTCCTCGTTTAAGGAAGGGCGCATCGGGTCGGCGTTCTGTTCGCCGGTCAGCCGCGCGGCCTCGAAGCCGTCGCCGATCTCGACGCCCTTGACTGCGTTGATGCTCATCATGCCCGCCGCCAGATCGCTGTCGAGCTTGGCATAGACGGGTGCGCCCCAGCCCGCCGGCACGCCCTCGGCCACGCATTCGACCACCGCGCCGAGCGAGGAGCCGGCCTTGCGCGCCTCGTCGACCAGCGCCTCCCAGCGCTTTGCGGCTTGCGGGTCGGGGCACCAGAAGGGATTGCGCGCGATTTCCTCGCGGTCGAAATTGGCCGGGTCGATGCGGTCGCCGCCGATTTCGGCGACATAGGCGAAGATGCTGACCTCGTCGATCACCTTTCGCGCCACCGCGCCCGCCGCCACGCGCATCGCCGTCTCGCGCGCGCTCGACCGCCCGCCGCCGCGATAATCGCGCAAGCCGTATTTCGCGTCATAGGCATAGTCGGCATGGCCGGGGCGATAGGTCCTAGCGATTTCCGAATAGTCCTTCGAGCGCTGATCGGTGTTTTCGATCAGCAGGCTGATCGGCGTGCCCGTGGTCTTGCCTTCGAACACGCCCGAAAGGATGCGGACCGCGTCCGGCTCCTTGCGCTGGGTGGTGAACTTGTTCTGGCCCGGCTTCCGCGCATCGAGGAAGGGCTGGATCTCCTCTTCCGACAGCGCGATTCCCGGCGGACAGTCGTCGACCACCGCGCCGATCGCGGGGCCGTGGCTTTCGCCCCAGGTGGTAAAGCGCAAGACGCGTCCGAATGTGTTCCAGCTCATGGAGCCACTTCTAGCCCAACCCCCGTTCGTGTCGAGCGCAGTCGAGACACCTTTTTCTCTCCTCGCGCCAAGTCAGTCTCTCGACTTCGCTCGAGACGAACGGGGAGAAGGAGGTGGGCGCACTGGCAAATTGAAGCGGTTAGCGTAAAGAACAAACCATGATTGCGAAGCTCAAGGGCCTGCTCGACGAAACCGGAACCGACTGGGCGGTGATCGACGTCTCGGGCGTCGGCTACCTCGTCCATTGCTCGACCAAGACGCTCGCCGCGCTGGGCGAAGTGGGCGAGGCGTGTACCGTCTATACCGACCTGCAGGTGTCCGAGACCGACATGCGCCTGCTCGGCTTTGCCGAGGCCGCCGAGCGCGACTGGTTCCGCCTGCTGACGCAGGTGCAGGGCGTGGGCAGCAAGGTGGCGCTGGCGATCCTCTCCGCGTTGTCGACCGGAGAGGTGCAGGCGGCCTGCTCGAATGGCGATGCGGCCATGATTGCGCGCGCCAACGGGGTGGGGCCCAAGCTGGCGGGCCGGATCGTCAACGAGCTGAAGGACAAGGCCGGCGCACTTCCGGGCGGCGGCATGGCTGGCGCGACGATGGCAGCGACACCGGCGGGCGGCGCCAGCGCCGATGCGGTAAGCGCGCTCGAGAACCTCGGCTTCAAGCCCGCCGTGGCCGCACGCGCGGTGGCAGCGGCGCAGGGCGAGCTGGGCGAAGACGCGAGCGAGGGCGACCTCATCCGCGTCGCGCTGAAGAGGGCAGCGGGATGAGCTTCGTTGCGCGCGACTGGCGGTTGGCGATACTGGCAGTCTACACGCTCGCAGTGCTGGGTTTCATGATGAGTATTGTCTCGTCGGGCGGTGTGTGGTTGTGGGAGCTTTACCTGGCCATTATTGCTTGGGCGATTGCACCTGTAGCGTTGCTGTGCCTCGTCAAACGCTTTCGCATCCCGTGCGCATTCGCCGCGATAGCTTTGTCCGGTTTCGGGATATGGGCCTATTACAACACCTTCATTGCTTCCGCACCGGATGCTCAGATGGGCCTCGTTCTTGTCTTCGTTCCGCTATGGCAATTAATCGCGGCGATCGCAGCGCTGGGCGTATTCTACGGTGTTGCGCGGGTAATCGGGATCGAATCGTGAAACGGACAAGTCTTGCTCTTCCCAATGTCATCCTGAACTCGTTTCAGGATCCATCTGTCCTCCTGTGCGAAGCAAGCCGATCGAAGCCCAGCCCCACCGCAAGATCATCCCAATGCGGATTGTCTTGCTCGATCAGGTTGATCTTCCATTGACGGTGCCAGCGTTTCAGCTGCTTCTCCCGCAGGATCGCGCCCTCCATGTCACCAAACATCTCGAAGCGGACGAGGCGGTGAACCTTGTAGCGCGCGGTGAATCCACCGGTAATCCCTTCCCGGTGCTGCCAAAGTCGTTTTTCGAGGTCGGAGGTGACGCCGATGTAGAGCGTTCCTCGCGGCTGGCTCGCGAGGATGTAGACGCACGGATTTCGCTCGAACGACATGCGTGGGTGATTGCCGCGCAATGGATGCTGAAACAAGTTCAGCATGACGGTATGAGGGTGATGTGACCGAACCCGTCGCCCTCCATTCGCCCGATCGGCAGCCGGAAGACCCTGACGCCGCCCTGCGCCCCAAATCGCTCGCGGAATTCGTCGGGCAGAAGGCGGCGCGCGAGAATTTGCGTGTGTTCGTCGAGGCTGCCAAGCAGCGCGGCGAGGCGATGGACCATGTGTTGTTCTTCGGTCCGCCGGGGCTGGGCAAGACCACTCTCGCGCAGATCGTCTCGAAGGAGCTGGGCGTCGGCTTCCGCGCCACC
Organism: Erythrobacter sp. AP23; assembly: GCF_001542855.1. Lineage (GTDB taxonomy): Bacteria > Pseudomonadota > Alphaproteobacteria > Sphingomonadales > Sphingomonadaceae > Qipengyuania. The sequence goes on from NZ_LNBY01000015.1 coordinate 466,361, forward strand.
AGTGGTCCGGTAATCGCCAAGGCGGGCGACCTCGCCGCGCTGCTCACCAATCTCGAGCCCAACGACGTGCTGTTCATCGACGAGATTCACCGGCTCAATCCGGTGGTCGAGGAAGTGCTCTACCCGGCGATGGAGGACCGCGCGCTCGATATCATCATTGGCGAGGGGCCGTCGGCGCGCAGCGTGCGGATCGACCTGCCGCCCTTCACGCTGGTCGGCGCCACCACGCGGCAGGGCTTGCTGACGACGCCGCTGCGCGACCGTTTCGGAATCCCGGTGCGGCTCAATTTCTACACCGAGGACGAGCTGCTCAAGGTCGTTACGCGCGGGGCGGGGCTGCTCGGTATGGGCATAGACGAGGGCGGCGCGCGCGAGATCGCTCGCCGCTCGCGCGGCACCCCGCGGGTCGCAGGCCGCCTGATGCGGCGCGTGCGCGACTTCGCCTCGGTGCTGGGCGAGGAGATCGTGACGGCGAAGGTCGCCGACGAGGCCCTTACGCGACTCGAAGTCGATTCGCTCGGCCTCGATGCAATGGACCGGCGCTATCTGACCATGATCGCGACCACCTACAAAGGCGGGCCGGTCGGCGTGGAGACGCTGGCGGCGGGGCTTTCCGAACCGCGCGACACGGTCGAAGAGGTGATCGAACCCTATCTCATCCAACTCGGCCTGATCGCGCGAACCGCGCGCGGGCGCTGCCTCAACGATGGTGGCTGGGCGCATCTCGGCCTGTCGCCGCCATCGAGGCCGCAGGGCGATATGTTCGACAAATAGGCTTACCCGCGCGGTAAGAAAGCCACATCCGAGGGTCCCGAAACGGGACGGGGCTTGCACAACCCTCGCAATTCCGCGAAAAATTTACTTTCTGGGTGCATGAGCGATCAGTAAATTCATTCGGGGACCCTAAACGGGGATTCGCATTGGTGGTCCAAGATTGCGAAAGGGGATGGATTTTTCTCTTTCCCTCGCGCGGTCGCAAGAGGAAGTTTAACGATGTCGGTCAAGTCAGCTCTCGCCAAACTCTCGGCCACCGCGGCGGGTGGCGCGCTGCTCGCGGGCGGTGCGGTGCATGTCGCCGAAAAGCCGATCACCGACGATCCGCAATACAAGTCGAAGCAGGTCAAATACGTCAAGCAGGCCAAGCCGCGTGCCGTACCTCGGCCGACCGTGCCGCGCGCTCGCACGATCCCGCGGCAGATCGAATGCATACCCGCCGAATCGCCCGAAGCGGCCTATAATCCCGACAACATCTGCCCGCCGGTCTATCGCCAGGCGATGGCGCCCGTTCCCGTTCCCCCGCTGCCTGCATCGGCGCCGGTCAGCGGTGGTGGAGGTGCTGCCCGCTCGATCGGCGGAGGCGGCGGTGGCGGCTTCGGCGGCGGTTTCGGTGGCGGCTTCTTCGGCGGATTCTTCACCGGATCGAGCGGCGGCGGCAGTGTGGTCGTGAATTCGACCACCACTACCGGCGGCGAGCCGGGCGACGTCATCGTCGACGTATCGACCACCACCTCGACAGGCGGTAGCTCTACCTCGACCTCGACCGGCGGTTCGTCGACCTCGACCTCGACGGGCGAAGTATCGACCACCACAAGCTCCAGCACCGGCGAGGTTTCGACCTCGACCGGAGGTGTCTCCACCTCGACCGGCGAGGTCTCGACCACCAGCGGCAACATCACTTCGAGCACGAGCTCGTCGTCCTCGACCAGTACGTCGAGTTCGACCTCCTCTTCGACATCCACGTCGAGCTCCACCTCGTCCTCGACCAGCTCGTCGACCTCGAGCAGCAGCGGCGGCACCGAAGTGCCCGCCCCGCCGATGATGGCACTGTTCGGGATGGCGGCCGCCGCGATTCTCGGCCGCCGCAAGTTCCGCATCAAGCGCGGCGCCTGATCCGCCCGACCCGCGTGCTGCCTCAGTGGCGCGGGCTGAGGCTCCAATCGCCCTGACGGTACCATTGCGTCACGACATATTTGGTGCCCGCCTCAACCGGTAGGGCGGCGTGCCGCGTGGCCCTGTTAGGCCGCCCCTTGCGGTCCATATTGTCCCACATCACCAGCAGGCCGGGTTCGGGATCGATCGCGAGATCCAGCTCGGGAAATTCGGTCGCGCCGCCCGCCTCGACCGCATTGAGATAGACCATCGCGGTCCAACTGCGCTGGCCGCCTCTTCGGCGTTCCTTTTGCCAGTGCGCGCTTTCAGGGCGCAAATGGTCGCGGTGGTGGCGATATTCCTCGCCTTCGCGATAGCGCTGGCCCTGCAGCGGTTCGGCATGGACCGGATCGATCCCCGTCACCGCACCGATTGCGCTGGCCAGCGCGCGGGTTTCGGGCATCTCTTGCTGGAAGAAATGCGTCGAACTGGTGCGTCCGCGTGGCGATACCTTTTCTGAGAAGAGCACCGAGGGCTGGATCCGGCTGTCGATGATCGCGATCAGCTTGCGGCATTCCTTGGCGCTCAAAAGGCCGCGCAGCAGGAAGAGATCGGCCTTGCCTCCGCCGCGGGGTTCCACGCGCGGATCGGCCAGCAGCCGCTCGCGCACTTCATCGCCGATCGCCCGCAGCTTGGCGGGATCGTTTTGCGGATCTATCGGGCCGCTCCCTGAGAGTTTCGCCAGCCAACCGCGCAACGCCATGTTATCGGGCATCCTGCTGGGTTCCGGTCATCGTCGTTGCTTACTCAGTCGCGCTGGACCGGCAAATCGGCTTCCTCCCAGGCAAGGATGCCGCCATCCAAATGCACCGCGTCCTCGCCGCTTGCTTCGGCCAGGCGGCCGGCGGCAATGCCGGATCGGCGGTCGGATCGACAATAGAGTACGCGGGCAGTGCCTTGAGGGTCCGGCAAGGCTGCCGGATCGAACCGATCGACCGGGATATTGATCGCCCCGCTCAGATGACCTTGGGCGAATTCTTCCGGGGTGCGCACGTCGATCAGCTGGATGGATTCTCCGGCGGCGATCCTATCGGCCAGCGCCTCGGGCGTGATCGTTTCGACCGTCGCCTGCGTCGTGGCTCCCACATCGTCGTCGCTGGCGCGCGCATCCGCCGTGCAAGCGGCGAGCATGCCCGCCGCCAGCCCAGCAAAGAGCGCCTGCCGGATCACGCCGCCGCCAGTTTCCGCAATACGTAGTGGAGGATTCCGCCATTGCGGTAGTACTCCATCTCGTTTGCGGTATCGATGCGGCACAGCGCGGTGAAAGTGAAGCTCGAGCCGTCCTCGCGGGTGACTTCGACTTCGACGTCCTGGCTCGGAGTGAGGTCTGCCAAGCCCTTGATGGTGAAGCTGTCGGTCGCCGTCAGGCCGAGCGAGTTGCGCGTGTCGCCATCCTTGAACTGCAGCGGCAGCACGCCCATGCCGATCAGGTTCGAGCGGTGGATGCGCTCGAAGCTTTCGACGATGACCGCCTTCACGCCCAGCAGAATCGTGCCCTTGGCCGCCCAGTCGCGGCTGGAACCGGTGCCGTATTCCTTGCCGGCCACGACCACCAGCGGGGTGCCGTCTTCCTTGTGCTTCATCGCCGCATCGTAGATCGGCATCTGCTCACCCTTGTAGGTGGTGTAGCCGCCTTCGACACCTGGGACCATTTCGTTCTTGATGCGGATGTTGGCGAAGGTGCCGCGCATCATCACGTCGTGGTTGCCGCGGCGCGAGCCATAGGAATTGAAGTCCTGCTTCGCGACCTGGTGGCTCTGGAGGTAGGAGCCCGCGGGTGAGTCTTCCTTGATCGAGCCGGCCGGCGAAATGTGATCGGTGGTGACCGAATCGCCGAGAATTGCCAGCGGCTTCGCATCGGTGATGTCGGTCACCGGCGCGGGGGTCATTTCCATGCCTTCGAAGAAAGGCGGCGAAGCGACATAGGTGCTGGTCGGGTTCCAGCGATAGGTGTCGCTGGCCTCCACCTTGATCGCCTGCCAGTGCTCATCGCCCTTGTAGACGTCGGCATAGCGGGTTTCGAACATCTGGCGATCGATATTGGCGGCGCGATGCTCCGCGATCTCCGCATTGGTCGGCCACACATCGGCCAACATCACGTCATTGCCCTCCTGGTCCTTGCCCAGCGGGGTCTCGGTGATGTCCTGCGTAACCGTGCCGAGGATCGAATAGGCCACGACCAGCGGGGGCGAGGCAAGGAAGTTGGCGCGCACGTCGGGTGAGACGCGGCCTTCGAAGTTGCGGTTGCCCGACAGGACCGACGCAGCGACGATATCATTGCCGTTGATCGCTTTGCTGATCGGCGGAGCGAGGGGGCCGGAGTTGCCGATACAGGTGGTGCAGCCATAGCCCACGAGGTCGAAGCCCATTGCATCGAGATCGTCCTGCAGGCCCGATTTCTCGAGATAATCGGTCACGACCTGCGAGCCCGGTGCGAGGCTGGTCTTCACCCAGGGCTTGGGCGCGAGCCCCTTCTCGCGCGCCTTCTTGGCGACGAGGCCGGCGGCGATCAGAACGTCGGGATTGGAGGTGTTGGTGCAGCTGGTGATAGCGGCGATCACCACGTCGCCGTCGCCCACGTCGTGATCCTTGCCGTCGACGTCGACGCGCAGCGGCGCATCCTTGCTGTAGATCGACTTGAGGTCGGTGTTGAAGAGTTCGTCGACCTGCGGCAGCGCCACGCGATCCTGCGGGCGCTTGGGTCCGGCGAGGCTGGGCACGACTTTCGAGATGTCGAGTTCGAGGGTCTTGGTGAAGACCGGCTCGTTCTCGGGCGTGAACCACATGCCCTGTTCTTTCGAATAGGCTTCGACCAACGCGATCGTTTCCTCGTCGCGGCCGGTGAGACGCATGTATTCGAGGGTCTTGTCGTCGATCCCGAAGAAACCGCAGGTCGCGCCGTATTCGGGCGCCATGTTGGCGATCGTCGCGCGGTCGGCGAGGGTGAGATTGGCAACGCCTTCACCATAGAATTCGACGAAGCGGCCGACCACGCCGACTTCGCGCAGCATCTGCACGCAGGTCAGCACGAGATCTGTGGCAGTGACGCCTTCGGCCATCGCACCGGTGAGCTTGAACCCGACGACTTCGGGGATCAGCATCGAGATCGGCTGGCCGAGCATGGCGGCCTCGGCCTCGATCCCGCCGACGCCCCAGCCCAGCACGCCGAGGCCGTTGATCATCGTGGTGTGGCTGTCGGTGCCGACGCAGGTGTCGGGATAGGCGACTGCATTGCCGTCACCATCTTCGCTGCTCCACACCCCCTTGCCGATATATTCGAGATTGACCTGATGGCAGATGCCGGTGCCCGGAGGCACGGCGGAGAAGTTCTCGAAACTCTTCGAACCCCATTTGAGGAAGTCGTAGCGTTCGGCGTTGCGGGCATATTCGAGCTCGACGTTCTTCTCGAATGCCTTGGGGTGGCCGAACTCGTCGACCATGACCGAGTGGTCGATGACCAGGTTCACGGGAACCTGCGGATTGATCTTGGCGGTGTCGCCGCCGAGCTTGCTGATCGCGTCGCGCATGGCAGCGAGGTCGACCACGCAGGGAACGCCGGTGAAATCCTGCAGCAGCACGCGCGCGGGGCGATACTGGATTTCCTTTCCGGTTGCCGGGTTCTTTTGCCAGTCGGCGATCGCCTGCGCATCGTCGGTCGAAACGGTGAAGCCGCCATCCTCGAAGCGCAGCATGTTTTCGAGCAGAACCTTGAGGCTGAAGGGCAGCTTCGACACGTCGCCGATCTGCTCTTCCGCCTTGGCGAAGGAATAATAGGCGTAATCCTTCCCGTTCACGGTGAGGGTGGAGCGGGTTCCGAGCGTGTCCTTGCCGACCTGGGTCATGCGCGCATCTGTCCTTTCGTTAGGGGCCGTCACCCGACCAATGGGCGGGGCGGCGAAATGTGCCGCGCACCTGCGCCGAAGTGGCGGAAAAATCAAGTCTGCGGCACTGCAACATAGACCTTTTGGGGAACCGAGGCGCGGCTTCAGCGCTTATTAAGGCAAAATCTGGGCAAGTGCGCCGGACGGGCAGCACGGTCCGAATGGGGAGTTATCGAATGCCATCGTTTCCGGATGCGAGTAGCCGCCCGCGTAATTCGCTTCGCATCGCCGTCATCGCCGCCGCCCTAGGCGTGGCGGGGTGTTTCACCGCAGCCTTCACCTTCGCCGACCAGCCGGTTCAGGCAGCCGAAGTCCAGCAGGCTCGTTAAAGCGGTTCAGTAGCCGGCGTGCCGCGCGGTCTGCGAGCGGCTATCAAGCAGGAAGTGATGATGATCAGCGTGCCGATGACAGTCGGCGGGGTCAGTTCCTCGGCGAAGAACAGCCAGCCGAACAGCGATGCCCAGAAGAAGCTCGAATATTCTAACGGTACCAGCACCTGTGCTTCGGCGCGGGCATAAGCCCAGGCGAGTGCCATTGCGCCGGCAACCGTCAATAGGGCAGCTGCAATCAAATCGACGGTCGTTGCGCGGTCCGGCATTTCGAACAGGAACGGCACGGCAAGGCCCAACAGGGCCACTGAGACGCCCGAATGGAAAGTTGCGATTTCCGCCGGCCCTGCGACCTGCGATTGTCGCCGCACCAGGATGAAACTGTACGCATAGAGCATCGCCGAGGTCAGGATGGCGCCAAGGCCGAGTGCCGTGTCGCGGTCGAAATCGGCCTGGCCGACCTTTCCGCCGATAATCACCAGCGTTCCTGCGAAGCCCAGGATCGAGGCGAAGATGGCCTGTTTGCGAATCCTCTCCCCCAGCATGACGCGCGCAAGATAGAGCGCGATGAGCGGGGCGACGAAGCTGATTGCAATCGCTTCGGCGAGGGGCAGCTTGGTGATCGAATAGAAGAATGTCAGCGCCATGAAGGTCGCCACCACCGAACGCTGCAAATGCAGCTTGAGGACGTGCGGCTGCGGCCACCGGCCGCCGCGCGCCAGCCACAGCGGCAGCGCAATGCCGGTCGCAATGGCCGAGCGCAGCCAGGCCGCGGTAAGCACGCCCACCGCCAGAGCGGCGCTCTTCATGAAGGCATCCATCAACGACAGGCTGGCGACCGCAAACGCCGCTACGAATATCGGCAATAGGGCATGATCGCGCGTCACTATGCCGCTCTATCCCCGCATCGCGATGCCGTCACCGGAAATTCAGCACCGCGAAAGCCGGGATATTGGATTAGCCCCGTGCATTGGGTTAGTACCCCGCCACACGCGCTGCACCGGCGCGGGGCGCATCTGGTAAGGTCCTATGACACGCTTTCATCTGATTCTCGGTACCGCAATGGGTGCGGCGCTGTGCGGAACTTCGGTTCTGGCGCAGGATAACGCGCCCGAGGATCTGCTGCCCCCCGAACCGGCCAAAGTGACCGAAGAACTGCCCGATTACACGGTCGATACGGCCAAGCCCGCCGCGCAGCCCAGCGTTGCGGACAGCTTCGATGATATCCGCATGTCACCTGGCGAGGTGGTGCAGCAATTGCCGGTACTGGTGCGTGAATGGAGCGTGCCCCAAGCACAGCAATTGCTTGCCTTCATACCGACGGTGGAAGCCGAGGGGCTGGTGCCCTCCGATTACCGCGCTCCTGAATTGCGCGCTGCGATCGCCGGGGGCGAAGGCGCGGCGCTGAACGAGATCGCCAGCGAAATCTTCGTCTGGCTGGTCGAGGATTTGCGCGACGGCCGCACGCCGATGGAAGCTCGGCGCCAGTGGTTCGTAGTCGACCCCGATCCCGACCTGCTGCCCTCGCATCGCCTGCTCGAAGCCGCGGTCGAGACGGGCGACATCGCTGGCGCTTTGACCGCGCTCAACCCGGTTTCGCCCGATTACGCGCAGTTGAGGGAAGAGCTCGCCGTGACGACCGATCCGGCCAAGCGCAAGCTGCTGCGCGCCAATATGGACCGCTGGCGCTGGCTTCCGCGCGACCTCGGCAAGCAGTACCTGCTCACCAACGTGCCCGAGTACCAGTTGCGCCTGACGGTCAACGACAAGATCATCAAGCATTATCGCGTGGTGGTCGGCAAGCCGGGGCGCACTGCAACGCCACAGCTCTCCGAAATGGTCGAGGCGGTGATCTTCAACCCAACCTGGACCGTACCGCAATCGATAGTGAAGGGCGAAGGCCTCGGCGCTAAAGTCCTGAACAATCCGGGCTGGGCGCGCGCCAATGGGTACAAGGCGACCAAGGGCGCCAATGGCTGGATTTCCGTGGTGCAGCAGCCCGGGCCGGGCAATTCACTGGGCCTGATGAAGCTCGACATGCCCAACCCGCATGCGATCTTCTTCCACGACACGCCGGCCAAGGCGCTGTTCGCGCGGGACAATCGTGCGCTGAGCCATGGCTGTATCCGCGTGCAGGGTGCGCGCGAGCTGGCCATGACCATGGCTATGCTGGGCAATGCCAGCAGCCGCGAAGAACTTCCCGCGATCCAGCAGGAGGTCTCCGAGATCACCGCGTCGGGCATCTACACGCGTTATCCGATGGAAAAGCAGTGGCCCGCCTACATCACCTATTTCACCTATGGCGTGGATGTGAACGGCGAGCTGCGTCAATTCGATGATATCTATGGCCGCGACGCACCTGTGCTTGCAGCCCTCGACGCTCCGCGCCAACGCGAACGTGCGCGCGAGACGAGCGAAGAGGTGATCGAAATCGTCGACGATCTGCAGACGAGCTGATTTGGCCTAGAAAACGCCCGGGTTGGTCCGGCTGAAGGTCGTGCCATCCTCGCGGCGTAGCAGGTCGTATTGGGCGATGGGCGGAGCGACCGTGGTGCCATCCGCGGCGATGCCGTAGCTTCCCGCGACCAGCAGACGCCCGCCCGAAAGGTCGATCAGCGCGCGGTCGAACTGTTCCGGCCCCATGGCGAAACAGCCGTTCGAGCGGCCCAGGCGGCCCCAGCGGTCGACATGCTCGGGCGTGGCGTAATTCGCCTGGTGCATCACGATCGCGCGCGGCAATGCGTTCGAATTGGTCGGGTCCAGCCCATCGAGGCGGATCGAGGTCCCGTAGCGGCCAACGTACCAGCTGCGCGTCATGAAGGCGCCGCGGCTGGAGGCCTCGCTGCCCTCGATATTCGAGTAGCGCTTGAGCCAGCCATCGTGCTCGCCGTCCGAGCCGGTGCCGTGGCTGACGTGGTAGCTTGCCACGCGCTGGTTCTCGACATCGACGAAATGGAAGCGCTTGTGCGCCGAATGCAGCCCGAAATCGGCGATCCCGACGATATCCTTGCGCCAGACCCGCGAGCCGACGCGCTCCAGTTCCTCGCGCGCGATCGCCATCAGCCTCGCATCGCGCGCGGCTGTCGGATTGGCCCGCGCGAACAGGCGTGTCGGGAGGGCCAGCGCGGCGCCGGCGGCGAGTGAGCTCTTGAGCAGATCGCGGCGTTTCATCGACAACTTCCTTAGCAGCCGGCGGCTGGCGGCGCCATGAACATTGCGCCCGGCCGGTCCGGCTATTCGCTCAGCACCATGCGGTCGGCGTCGATCCGCACTGGCTGGACAGTCGCGAGGAAGCTCTGGCCGAGCAGCGATATGGCGAGGCCTTCGGGCACGATCACGGCGCGGACGTCGCGCGCCACGTGCCCGCCCAGCTCGACCCGGTCGAGCGTAGCTTCTACGCCTTGGACAGGGCCAGATGCGCCCCGGGCCACCACGCTGATGTCCGCATCGGACCAGTAGAGACCCGCCGCCCGCGCGTCGGCGCCGGTCAGCGCGATAACGCTTGCCCCGGTGTCGACGAGGAATTCGACCTGGGCGCCGTTGACCGAGACATCGGCGTAGAAATGCCCATCGGCCGCGCGCGGCAATTCGGTCGTTCCTGCGACCCAGGCGGCGTAGCTGTCGTCGCTCCCCGATTGACGCACGGCCGGCACCTGGGTTCGCCCATTAGCCACGGACGCGAGGTCTTCGACTTTCTCGCTCGCGGAATCGAGCGCTCCGCCGGGCACGAAGGCGGCCGCGACAAAGGCCGCGATGGCGACCGCGAGAAGGGCGAGCTCGCGCATGGCCGTCAGCATGCGCGGATTGCGGTTAATTCGCGGTAAAGCCGGCCAGCTCGGTGTAGATCGCGTCGGCCTCGCGGCTGGCGGCATTGCGCCAGCTCGTGGCGGTACCGGCATTGAGCAGCGTGCCGTCGGCGGCAATCACCAGCAGGTTGGGCGTGCCGGGCAGCATCTCGATCCCGAAGCGGTGCGCGATGTGGAGATTATGCCCGTCGTCGGTTTGCGGCATGCCGACATTGACGAACACCAGTTCGAAATGTTCGTCGACCAGCGCCGCGAAGCGCGGCGTTCCGAGCCAACCTGCCAAAGCACGGCTATCGTGGCACCAATTCGCGCCCATTACGAGCAACAGCCTGGTGCCGCGCGCGCCCGCCCGTTCCAGCGCCGCATCGACCGCGGCATTGGCGTCCAGCGCGGCATCGTAGGCTCGCGCTTCGGGATGGTGCGCGCTCGATGGCGCGGCGGAATGCGCGCAGGCGGCGAGCGCCAGCGCCAGCAGCGCGGTACCGAAAGCACGAGCGATCATGCGCCGGCCATTGCGAAGGGAGCGGGGTGGCGCGAGTTCTCTTGCGCCATGGCAAGCATCGAGGCGGCGTGCCGCCGCGCGACCGCATGCTGGTCGTCGCCGTAGCCGCCACCCAGCGCACTCGCGACCGGCAGGCAGCGCCGTCGCGCCTCGCCGACCACGAAGCGATCGCGCGCGGCCAGCCCCGCGTCCGACAGCGACAGCCGACCGAGCTTGTCCTCGGCATGGGGATCGACGCCTGCCTGGTAGAGTACGAGATCGGGCGCGAAAACGGCCATGACTTCGGGCAGATGACGGGTCAGTGCCTCCATATACCCTTCATCGTCCACCCCATCGGGCAGCGCCACGTCGCGGCTCGAGCGCGCCTTGCGCACGGGGAAGTTCTTCTCGGCATGCAGCGAGAGCGTGAAGACATCCTCGCGCCCCGCGGTCAGCGCCGCAGTTCCATCGCCTTGGTGGACGTCGCAATCGACGATCAGCACGCGCTGCGCATCGCCTTCGGCGATCAGGCGGTTGGCGGCGACCGCGAGGTCGTTGAACACGCAATAGCCCGCGCCGGTGTCGTGCAGCGCATGATGGCTGCCCGCGGCGGAATTGGCGGCATAGCCGTGCTCCATCGCCAGCTGCGCGGCGAGCCAGGTCCCGCCATTGGTGTGACGCACGCGCGAAGCGATGTGCGGCGTGACGGGAAAGCCGATCCGGCGCTCCTTGTCACGCGGGACCTCGGCGGCGAAGACCTCGCCGACATAGGCTGGATCGTGCACCGCCTCCAGCCAGGCGCGCGGCATCGGCAGCGGCGCATGCTCGGTGATCGGCTCGCCGCTTTCGCGCAGCGCGACCATGACCAGCTGGTACTTGTCGAACTTGAACGTGCCGCGCTCCGGCCGAGGCGCCATATAGTCGGCGTGATGGACGACGTCGAGCATGCGCTACCGGAGCGTGCCTGCGATCACTCCGCCGCCTCGGCGGGATCGGCGGCATGCGGATCGAAGGCGGTCGCGCGGCCCGCCTCGATCAGCGCGGCCTTTTCCTCGACCAGCCTGACGATGTGGTCGAGCATGTCGCCCGACTGCACATGGTGGTCGGTCACGCCCGAGAGGTAGACCATGTGCTTGCCATTGCCGCCGCCGGTGATGCCGATGTCGGTCTCGCGCGCTTCGCCCGGGCCGTTGACCACGCAGCCGAGGACCGAGAGGCTCATCGGCGTCTTGATGTGTTCGAGCCGCTTCTCGAGCGTTTCGACCGTGCGGATCACGTCGAAGCCCTGGCGCGAGCAGCTGGGGCAGGAGACGACGCGTACACCGCGTGTGCGCAGGCCGAGGCTCTTGAGGATCTCGTAACCGACCTTCACTTCCTGCTCGGGCTCGGCGCTGAGCGACACGCGGATCGTGTCGCCGATGCCCGCCCACAGCAGGCTGCCGATCCCGATCGAGCTCTTCACCGTCCCGCCGACCAGGCCGCCCGCCTCGGTAATGCCGAGATGGAGCGGGCAGTCCACCGCCTCGGCCAGCCCATGGTAGGCGGCGACCGCGAGGAACACGTCGGACGCCTTCACCGCGACCTTGTATTCGTGGAAATCGTGGTCCTGCAGCAGCTTGATATGGTCGAGCGCGCTTTCGATCAGCGCTTCGGGGCAGGGCTCGCCGTATTTTTCCAGCAGGTCCTTTTCCAGGCTGCCGGCATTCACGCCGATGCGGATCGCGCAGCCATTGGCCTTGGCCGCGCGCACGACCTCCGCCACGCGCTCGGACGAGCCGATATTGCCCGGATTGATGCGCAGGCAGGCCGCGCCCTTGTCGGCGGCCTCGAGCGCGCGCTTGTAGTGGAAGTGAATGTCCGCAACCACCGGGACATTCGCGGCCCTGGTGATCTTGTCGAAGTTCTCCGTCGATTCCACCGTGGGGCAGGATACGCGGATGATGTCCACGCCCGCATCCTCGCAGCGGCGGATCTGGTCGATCGTCGCGCCCACATCCTCGGTCGGCGTATTGGTCATGGTCTGCACGGTGATCGGCGCATCGCCCCCCACGGGGACGTTGCCGACCATGATCTGGCGGGACTGACGGCGCTCGATGGTGCGCCAGGGACGGATCGAAGACATGCGTGCGATATAGGCCGAGGAGGATGAAGGGGCAATGACAGCGCGGCGGTCTTGCGCCGCCAAGCCCGGGCGTCCGCGCGACATGGACCGCATGGCGCGCGGCCGGAAACCGTGACCTTTCCAAAAAGGTCTTATGGTCCGGTAACTTACTCCGTATTCGGCACCGAAGGGTGTAACCTTCCGGGCGCGCTGGGTGGCAGGGCGCTGTGCCCCATCAGTCTGCGTCGCGTGGGCGCTGAACAGGACGAATGGCGAAGCGGCGGGCATGCGGTGAGCCTAGCGTGCCCGCTTAATGTAGGAAAATCGCGCCAGCCCCGCCGCCCGGCAGGTCGGGCTGCGCGGGCGGCTTGGGGAGTGACCGAGCCGATTACCCTCAGCGCTGCGAGGGGATGAACTCCTCGCGCACCGCCTTGGCCATCAGGTCGAGCGGAATGATGCCCTGGCTCAGCAGGAAATCGTTGAAGGCTCTCTCGTTGAACTTTTCGCCCAGCGCGACTTCGGCCTCGATCCTCAAGTCGAGCAGCTTGCGATAGCCGTAATAGTAGCTGCCTGCCTGGCCGGGCATGCGGTACTGGTAGCGATCGAGTTCCTGCTTCGCCATCGGGGCCGACACCAGCACCTCCTCGCGCAATACGCGTTCGGCATCCTCGCGGCTTATGAGACCCATGTTGAGCATCGGGTCGAGGAAGGCGCGGGCGGCGCGCAGCAGGCGGAACTGCTGGGCGACGAACTGCCCTTCGATCGGCTCGTGCGGGAGCATTTCGGCCTCGGCATAGAGCGCCCAGCCTTCCACGTTCACGCTGTTGAAGGCGTAGAGCAGGCGGGCAAGGCTCACGCCCTGCTCGACCAACGCGGCAAACTGCATTTCATGACCGGGGCGCGCTTCGTGCGCGCTCAGCGTCCAGCTGGCGGCAGGGAAGTTGAAGTCGTCATAGGCCTCACCCTCGCCGGCGGTCGGATTGCCGACGGTCAGCACGAAGGTGCCCTGTTCGCCGGTGTTGCCGACGATACGCGGAGGGCGCATGTGCGGTGCAGGCTGGGCCGCGCTTTCGGCGGCCGAGGCAACGCGCATGGCAAGCTCGTATTCGGGCAGGCTGACGATGTCATGCTCGCGGATCTGGTCTTCGAGCTGGGCATTCACATTGCGATAATAGGCTTCGATCTCGTCGTTCGGGATCGTGCGCTCTTTCAGCTTCGCCATGACCGAGCGGTAATCGGTCTCCTCCCAGCCGTTTTCGGCCGCGATCTGCGGCGCGAGTGCCTCCATTTGCGCGCGGATTTCGTAGAAGCCGCGCCGCGCCCGGCTCATCGCCTCGCGCGGGTCGATATCGATACCCCAGTCCTTCAGCGCGAGCGCATAGAGCTCTTCGGGCAGGCGCGGATTCTCACGCGCCTCGGGCAGGACGACTTCCTCGGTCCACGAAGCATAGTCGGCGAATTGCGCGTCCATCGCGTCGAGCGCTTCCTCGGCGCCCTCGATCTCGTAAGTCGCGAACAGCTCGCGGATACCGCTCGCGAAGGTAGGGATCTTGTCGATCGATTCGCGCACCTCGACCACGAAAGGTCCTATCTTGCCCTCGCCCCGGCTGTCTTCGAAGCGGCGCTTGGCCAGTTCGGTCATCGGCTCGGTCCCCGGATGGGTGCCGGTGTAGCGCTGGAGCAGTTCGAGCGCCTTGGCCCGGCGATGCGGTGCGGTCTGTTCGGACAGCAGCGCGCCGACCGACCGGAAGACGCGCTGCGGCACTTCAGAGAACTCGAGCATGTAGCGGCGCTCCAGCTCGTTTTCCGCGATCCGCAGATCCAGCGCGTCGATCAGGATCTGGAGGTCCTGCCTGACGTAGGGGTTGCTTTCCTTCACGATGGCCGAGGCGAATTCGGCGCGCAGCGCGCGGGCGCCGGCAAGGTACCGCTCGTCACGGTCGAGCGCCATGTCGTTCACCAACCCGTCGTACTGCTCGTAACCGGCGGACGATGCCGATGTCGGAAACAGGCTGGCTTCGAACTCGATCAGCTTCTGAGTGTAGGCATTGCTGGTTTCGACCCATTGCGGGCTGGCGGGCGCTTCGGCCTGTTCCTGAGCCGCGAGCGGCATGGCTGGCAGCGCGATGGCAAGCGCGACGGCGGCGGCAAAAGTCTTCATCTTACGAACCCCTCTGATTTCATGCGCGAGGGGTGCCGCCTGTCATCGGGCTTGGCAAGCGCCGGCCTGACGAACGTGCCTTACCAGCGGACGAGCGGTGGGACCGCGAAGCGTCCGACGATGCCGCCCAGCACTACCGGAAGGACGTGCCAGGTACCGAGATGCGCGAGCGTGTCGTAGGGGCAGGCAAGGCCGTAGGCGAAACTGCCCAGCGCGCCCGCGGCGATGCCGGTGAAGGTCCCGGCAAGCGTGGGCGAGACCGGTGCCCCGCGTCGCAGCCAGCCGACCAGAGCGGCGAAGGTCACCACGCCGAATGCCGAGCCGGCGAGGAAGCAATCGAGCCCGTAGGGATCGTGCGCGACCTCGTGCAGATCTCCGTGAAAGCCGAGCATCACCAGCGCCGCCACCGGCAGCACCGCGAACATCGCCAGCGACCAGCGCGCGCCATCATGGCTGTTGCCGACGCGCGGCCCGGCCATGCGCACCACCGCCAGCGCCGAAGACGCACCGAGCAGGCCGAGCATGCCGTTGGCGATGAAGAAGAATTCCGATGCCCGACCCGACACGATGCCGCGCCACAACCCGTCGAGCAGTTCGACGAGGAGGATCGTGCCGACGACGGCCAGCGCGACCAGCGCGATGCCATGCGCCAGCTTCATCGGCCGCACGGGCGACAGGTCGGCCGCGAGTTCATCGATCAGGGGGTTGGGGACCCGGTTCATGTCAGTCTGCTTTCTCTACGAGCGCGGACAGCTTCTTCAGCCCGCGATGGATGTTCACTTTGACCAGGCTTTCGCTCTGGCCGGTCTTGGCGGAGGCTTCCGCGATCGAAAGCCCCTCGATTTTGACGAGTTCGATAACCTCGCTCTGCTTTTCCGGCAGGTGGACGAACAGCCGTTCCAGGCTCATCCGCGCCATCACAGCCTCTTCCTCGCTGTCTTCGGCAGCATCGTGGTCGCCCAGCTCGTCTTCCGCCTTGCGATAGACCTTGCGCAGATGGTCGACCCAGCGATAACGCGCGATCGCCGCCAGCCAGGGCAGGAAGGCGCGGGTCGGATCCCAGGTCGCGCGCTTGGCGTGTACGGCCATCATCACCTCCTGGACCAGATCGTCGAGCTGCGCCGGGGCGACGCGGCGGCGGAAATAGCGTTCGAGCCATAGCTGGATTTCGGAGAGGAGAACGCGATAGGCGTTAGCGTCGCCCTTCTGCGAGGCGGCCATGAGCTGCGCGAGGCTGGCTTCGTCGGCGATCATCGCGTTTCTCTCCCCGGAACCCGCAGGCTATCAGCTGGCGCGGCGCGAGGCGAGCAGCGCGTCGAGCGAGAACAGGCCTCCCCCGCGTGATACCAGCACTGCGGCCATGGCGACCCACAAGATATGCGTCTGCCACCAGGCTTCGGGATAGACGAAGACCTGGATCACGAGCGTCATGATCAGCAGCGACAGCGCCGAGAACCGCGTAAAAAGGCCGAGCACCAGGAGTATGGGGAACAGGTGCTCGGCCCAGGTGGCCATCGGGGTCGCGATGGCCGGGGGGATGGGGACGCCCGAATATTCGTACTCGAACAGGAAATAGGCCTGGTCGCTGATCGAGAGCAGCGAACCGTCCTCGACCTTGGTGCGGCCCGAGCGCCAGAAGATCCCGGCGAGGGCCACACGGGTGAGCAGCAGGGCAAGCCCTTCCGGCACGCGCGAGGCGAGCCAGGCGGCAAGTTGATCGTAGCGGGCGAGTAGCGTCTGCATGGCTTACCTCGTGTGGCTGGTAGCGGGATCGGTCAGCGCTTGATGGCGGTCAGCGAACCCTTGCCCTTGGGTGTCGAGATCTTTTCGCAGGTGCCCTTGGGGACGAGCTTCCAGGCATTGCCCTGGTAATCGCGGGTGGAGGTGCCGGCGCAGGTGGTGCCGGGTCCTGCGGCGCAATCGTTTTCGCCGGCTTTTGCGACGCCGTAGCATTTTTCCATCGCCGGTTTCTTCTGCGCGGCGGCGGGGGTGGCGGCAAGACCGGCGGCGACGCTGGCGGACAGCGCCATACCGGCGAGACGGGCAATCGATTGGGTGTTCATATCGGTATCTCTCTCGAAAACTTCATCTGGGGGGCGCCCCGGCACAAGCGCCGGAACTGGCCTGTCATTCGGGCGCGTGCCGGGCATCGTTACAGGGCGACGAAAAAATTTCGGTGGTGTAACCGGAGCGGCCCAGCGGGCGAATGACCCCGTGTGCGCAGTCCCGCGCATCACGATCAAAAGGGATCACGTCCAATGACCGCCATTCGCAAACCCGCCGCAGCCGCAGCCGCAGCAGCCTTCGCGCTTTCCTCCATGGCTGCTTTCGCCGCCGAACCGCCCGCCGGCAGCACCGGCCGCGCGCTCAGCGCGGAAGACACCGTCCATTGCTACGGCGTGCATTCGTGCAAGGGACAGTCGGACTGCGCCACGGCCGAGCACGACTGCAAGGGCCAGAACGACTGCAAGGGTCACGGCTTCAAGGCGATGAAGGCGGGTGACTGCCTCGCCAAGGGCGGCACGATCGGCGACCTCGGCTGATCCCGTCGCTTCCGGTTTCGGGCCGCAGGCTCGAAGCGCGGCCCGGCAGGCCTCTGTTCCCCCAACTCTGCCGGGCCGCACCCACCAGCCCGACCATGGAGAATGCATGAGCGCTATTGCCCCTTTCGACGGTTTCGGCCTCGGCCTCCGGCGGACGCATTACGCCGATTTCCTCGATGGCGAGGTCGAGGTGGATTTCGTCGAGGCGATCTCCGAGAATTACATGGTCGAGGGCGGCAAGCCGCTGCGCGTGCTCGAACAGGTGCGCGAAAAGCACCCGGTGATCCTTCACGGCGTGTCGATGTCGATCGGATCCGCGCAAGGGTTGGATGACGATCACCTCTCGCGGCTGCGCGCGCTGGCCGACCGGATCGATCCGCTATGGGTGTCCGACCATCTGTGCTGGACCCGCACAAGCGCGCACAACAGCCACGATCTCCTTCCGTTGCCGCTGACGCGCGAGGCGCTCGACGCGGTCTGCGCCAATATCGACCGCGCGCAGGACGCGCTTGGGCGGCCGATGCTGTTCGAAAATCCGTCGAGCTATCTCACCTTTCCCGAAGACGAGATGGCCGAATGGGAATTCCTGTCGGAGATGGCGCAGCGTACGGGCTGCTACCTGCTGCTGGACATCAACAACGTCTATGTGAGCGCGCATAATCACGGGTTCTCGGCGCGCGACTACATCGCCGGACTCCCTCTCGACCGGGTGCGCCAGATCCACCTGGCCGGGCACGAACCGGGCGAGATCATCATCGACACGCACGACCGCGCGGTGAGCGGCGGCGTTTGGGAGCTTTATGCGGATACGATCGCGCAGCTCGGGCCGGTCGCGACGATGATTGAGCGCGACGACAAGATCCCGCCGCTGGCCGAGCTGCTCGCCGAACTCGAGCTTGCGCGATCGCTG
The DNA here is from genome assembly GCF_001542855.1 of Erythrobacter sp. AP23. Taxonomy (GTDB): domain Bacteria; phylum Pseudomonadota; class Alphaproteobacteria; order Sphingomonadales; family Sphingomonadaceae; genus Qipengyuania. The sequence continues at coordinate 484,502 of NZ_LNBY01000015.1, forward strand.
GGTCGGGGCAATGCGGGGGCGATCGCGGCATGACCGACCTTGCCCAGCGACAGGTGGCCTTTCTCGGCGCGATCCTCGACGATGAGGCACCTTTGCCATCGGGCTGGGGCGACGAACGCGCGCCGGGCCTCGCGATCTATCGCAACAATTACCGCTCCTCGCTGGTGGAAGCGCTGCGCTCGACCTTCGAGAGGACCGAGCGGCTGGTCGGCGAAGATGCGTTCCGCCGCGCCGCCGCGCATCACTGCATCATGCATCCCCCGGTTGGCTGGACGCTGGACCTTGCCGGCGCCGGCTTTGCCGAGACCTGCGCCGAACTCTTCGCAAGAGATCCCGACGTCGCCGAGCTTGCCGCGCTCGAATGGGCGATGCACGAGGCTTTCACCGCGCGGAATACGCAGCCGCTGACCACAGCGGAGTTCGGCGCCGCATGCGCCGGTTTCACGGAACGCCAGTGGGAAGGCCTGAAGCTGAAACTGGTCCCCGATCTGCGCCATGTTCCCGCAACCTACGACCTCGTGCGGTTATGGACCTCGCTCTCCGCCTCGAATACCGAGACCGAACCCGATCTCACCCCGCTCGAGGGGGCCCGTTGCGCGCTGGTGTGGCGCGAGGATGAGCGGCCGGTCTTCGTCATCCGTCCAGCCTGGGAAGGCACGGCCCTCGCCTCGTTCCGCAAGGGCGCAAGCTTCGGCGAGGTCTGTGCCGCGCTGATCGGAACGCTGGGCGAGGAGGCCGCCATCGCCGAGGCAGGGGCGATGCTGGCCCGATGGGTCGGCGAAGGGCTGGTCGAGCGGCTCGATCAATAGGCGAATCTCTCGCCCACCATTTCCTCGCTCATCGTCCACAGCCTATCGGCATTGTCCGGATCGATTGCATAACTGCGCACGCCGCCCATCGTATCCTCGTCGTCCTGGTCGGCGACATGACAATCCTCGCAATAAAGCCCGCCCGAATCTGCCAGCGCATCGGTAGTGGCGACCCAGCAAGTGGTCGCAGCGCCTTGCGGTATGGTCTTGAACGGTTGCGGTTCCTGCCCGCTTTCCTCCGCGGACTTGCGGATGCGCTCCATCAGATTGGCGACATCCTCTTCGCTCATGTGACGCCCGAGATTGGTCTGGATACCGCCCGGATGCAGGGCGTACGCATGGATACCCTTGCCCGCGAGACGCTTTTCCAGCCCAACCGAGAACAGGATGTTGGCGGTCTTCGATTGTCCGTAGGCCTGCCATTTTTCGTACTCGCGGCTCTCGTAATTCGGATCGTCGAAATGGACGCGGTCGATATGGTGGCCGCGGCTCGAGAGGTTGACGATGCGCGGAGCCTCGCCCTTCTCGACCAGCGGCATCAGCAGGTTGGTGAGCAGGAAATGGCCGAGGTGATTGGTGCCGAACTGCATCTCGAACCCGTCGGCGGTGCGCGCGAGCGGGCAGGCCATCACGCCCGCATTGTTGATCAGCAGGTCGATCTTCTCGAAACGGTCGTTCGCCTCCTTCGCGGCCTCGCGCACGCTGTCGAGCGAGGCCAGGTCGCACACCAGCGTATCGACCCGCGCGCCGGTTTCCTTGGCGATTTCATCGGCTGCCGCGGACAATTTGCTCGCATCGCGTCCCGACAGGATCACATGCGCGCCCTTGGCCGCCATCGCCCGCGCGGTCTCCTGGCCGAGCCCCGAATAGCCGCCGGTGACGAGCGCAGTCCGCCCGCTCAAATCCTGGCCTTCGAGAACCTCGTCCGCCGTGCTGTTAAAACCGAAATCGTTCATCTGCTAACTCCCGTCTCGCGCCGGCGTAGCACAGAAAAAGGGGCGCGGAAGATTGAATCCCGCGCCCCGTTGCCTTCCCGAAGGATTATGTTCTTCAGGCGCCCGGTGGCAGTGGCTCGTCGGATTTCGGGGCTGCGCCGCCAAGGTCGCTGTCCATCTGTTCCAGCTTGCGCGCCGCCCAGTCGCGGCCGCCCAGCCCGAAAGCCAGTGCGCCGGCAACCGCGATGCCCGCTATCAGGATGGTCAGCGCATTGGCCGGGATCATCCCGCCGATTCCGGTGAACTGCAGGCCCATGAAGACGAACAGTATGATCGTTGCCCAGCGCACGATGGTCGCGGCCGTCGTGCTTCCCGCATCGCCCGCGATGAGACGGGCAAGCAGGTTGGCGATAAGGAAGCCGAAGGCGATGACCACCGCCCCGAAGATCACCCGTCCGCCCAGTTCGAGCAGCTGATCCAGGATCGCGGTCAGCTCGGGAAAGCCGAGCAGGCGTGTCGCCGCGATAGCGAAGAACAGGATGATCGCGACTTGCACCACGCGGGCGATGATGCCCGATGCGGTGGTGCCATCGCCGACCAGCCCGGTTTCCGCCAAGGCCCGGTCGACGCCGAGCCCGGGCAGGACCTCCTTGATGATCTGCACCACGAATTTGCTGATGAGATAGCCGATCCCCAGCAGCACGGCGGCAGCGATGATGTTCGGGATGGCGGCAAAGATCATCCGCAGCATTTCCGAGGCCGGGGCGCTGATCGAATCGATGCCCAATTGTTCGAGCGCGGCGATGGCCACCGGAATGGCGATCAGGACATAGACGATCGTGCCGATGGTCTTGCTGATCGTCGTGTTGCCGGTGACGTTGTCGACCCCGCCGCGATTGGCCCATTTGTCGAAATCGACCGTCTGGAGCGTAGTGACGACCAGGTCGCGCGCGATCCTCGCCACCATCATGCCGATGAAGAAGATCAGTCCGGCCCACAGGAGGTTGGGCAGGAAGTCGACGACATTTTCGAGCAGGCTGTCGATCGGCCCGGCGACCCCGCCCAGTTCGAGGATGTTGAGAATGATCAGCAGGCCGAACAGCCAGATAAGCAAGGATACGATCTTGCCCAGCGATTCTCCCAGCGACTGGCCGCTGCCGGTCCCGCGCTTGAAGAAATCGACAGTGTCGACGAGCTTGGCGAAGGCCCATTTCGCGGCGCGTGCGGCGAGCCAGGTGATGACGAGCGCAACGATGGCCAGCAGGATCTTCTCCCCCAGCTCCATCGCCAGCTGTTCGTCGAAACGATAGCGATCGAAAATCATGAAACCTCTCCCCATTGGTTTCCGTAGCGTCAGCGCTATCACGGTGCCGGAAATCTACAAAATTCGCCCCAGGGATTGAGTGGATAACTCCGCCTGCTATCCCTCTCCTATGAGAGGATTTTTTACACCCGCGATCCGCGCGCTGACTGCGCTTTCGGTACTCTTCGCTCTGCCGGCCGCGGCACAGGAGGAGGGAGGCTGGTCGATTGCGATCCATGGCGGGGCCGGCACGATTGCGCGCGAGAATATGACGGCGGAGCAGGACGCGGCCTATCGCGCAGCCCTGCAGAGGGCGCTCGATGCAGGTGCGACCGTTCTGCGCGAGGGCGGCAGCGCAATGGATGCGATCCAGGCGGCGATCGAGCCGATGGAGGACGATCCGCTGTTCAATGCCGGGCGCGGCGCCGTGCTGACCTGGGATAGCGATATCGAACTCGATGCCTCGATCATGGACGGTCGCACCCGCGATGCGGGCGCGGTGGCGGGCGTCACCGGCATTCGCCACCCGATCGAACTGGCGCGCAAGGTGATGACCGACAGCCCTCATGTCATGCTCGCCGGCGACGGGGCGGAGGCCTTTGCTGCCGAGCAGGGGCTCGAACTGATGCCGCCCGAATGGTTCGAAACCGAGCGGCGCAGGGATTCGCTCGAGCGGATGAAGGCGCAGCGGCTCTCTGCGCTCGATGTCGACGTCAAATTCGGAACGGTTGGCGCGGTCGCGCTCGACCGGGACGGCAACATGGCAGCGGGGACGTCTACCGGCGGGATGACCGGCAAGCGCTGGGGCCGCATCGGCGATGCCCCGATCATCGGTGCTGGCACCTATGCCGACAATCGCGCCTGCGCGGTCTCGGCCACCGGCTGGGGTGAATTCTTCATCCGGGTCGGTGTGGCGCACGAGATCTGCACGCGGCTGCGCCATCGCTACCGCGCCGAAATCGAAGCGGCGCAGGCAAGCGTCCCGCTCGATGAAGAAGGCATGCCGACCTACATCGTCCACGCCAGCGAATTCGGGCTCGAAGCAACCCACGCCCAGGAAGAGATCGACGCAGTCATCGCCGAGGTCGGCGCGCTTGGCGGTGACGGCGGGGTGATCGTCGTCACCAGCGAGGGATATCCGCTGTTCAGCATGAACACCTCGGGGATGTATCGCGGCCGCGCCACCAGCGATGGCGTGAACGAGGTCGCGATCTACGCCGACGAATAGCCGACCGGGTCCGGTCAACGAAAAAGGGGCCGGATTGCTCCGGCCCCTTCGGTGATTTTGGCGTATT
>NZ_LNBY01000016.1 GCF_001542855.1 Erythrobacter sp. AP23
CGGCGGAGGCGGCGGCGGGGGCGGCGGAGCACCGAAGTTGAAGGCCAGCGTGCCGAGAATGGAATGCGACGACCAGTCGCCCTCGACCACCGAAGTGCCGAACGAACCGCCGAGCTCGTAATCGGGGACGTTGAAGAAGCGATAGCGCAAGCCGACGTCGATCGTGTCGGTCAGCGGCGCGCGGACGCCCGCCAGGGCCTGCCAGGCGAATTCCCATTCATCGCCATTGACGAGGTTCTGCTGTCCGCCCGGCGCGGTGATGGCGATCGACTGATCGACGATCGCGCTACCGGCACCGGCACCGACGAATGCCTGGAGGCCGTCGTCATCGCCGAAATCGAGGAGCACGTTACCCATCAGGCTGGCTGCCGAGGAATCACCCAGCAGGCGGCCCGAGCCGAATGTGCCGAATGGCGTAATCAAGCTCTCGTGATCGGCCTGGCGGTAACTGGCTTCCAGTTCGACGCGAAAGGCACCGTAATCGTAGCCGAGAATGGCGGTACCGTCGAAGCCGTAGTCGGACTCGAGCGTCACCTGGTCGCCCGTAGCCGGGTTCACCTCGGTCAAGTCGAAGTCGTTGAGATGCATCGGCCCGAAGCCGAATTCGACATAGGCACTATCGTCTTTCGCCACCGCAGGTGCGGCGAGCGCGGTCGAGCACAAGGCCAGACCCAATGTAATCTTGCGCATGATTCCCTCGCTTTCTTGTTTCAGGCAATTGCCTGTTCGCAAAAGCGTGTGACAATTGCGTTCGTTCCATCGGAAAACATTATTTTTTTGGTAATATTGCCGGATCGAAGAATGGAAGGTCGGATTTCCGCCCCCACGCCGCGGGCGATCGGGATCGGTTGCGTTGCGCGAATGGCGGCGGGCGTGTGCCTCAGCGAGTACGGGCTCGCGAGCATCAGCGGGGAAATGACACCCTGACCGCAACGCCCGATGCGCCCAGCCTGGCAGGTTCCTGCATGATCCGCCTCTCGGAACGGATCGCCCGTAAATGCGACTTGACTGTCAGCCTCGCTTGCGTGCCTGCGCATAGCTGCCCAGCAGGCGCACATCGTTGGTCTGGAAGGCGAGTTCTTCCAGAGCTGCGTCGACGCGGGGCTCGCCCGGCGCGCCTTCGATATCGGCGAAGAACTGCGTCGCCGCAAAGCTGGCGCCCTTCTGGTAGCTTTCGAGCTTGGTCATGTTCACGCCATTGGTCGCGAAGCAGCCCAGCGCCTTGTAAAGCGCGGCGGGAATGTTCTTCACCTCGAAGATGAAGGTGGTCATCGCCTGGGCGCCTTCGAGGGCGGCCGGGTCGAGCGCCTCTTTCGCGAGAACGACGAAACGCGTGGTGTTGTCATGCGCGTCCTCCACCTCCCGCTCGATGACGTCGAGACCATAGAGGTCCGCTGCCAGTGCCGGGGCGATCGCGGCGATATTGTCCTTGCCGCTTTCCGCAACGAAGGCGGCCGCGCCCGCCGTATCGGCATGGCTCAACCCGACGATTCCGCGCTCGGACAGGAATCTGTGCGACTGGCCGAGCGCCTGCGGGTGGCTGTAGGCGGCCTCGAAGGGGCCCGGACCCAGCGCCATCAGGCAATGGGTAATGCGCATGAAATGTTCGGCCACGATCGACAGCCCGCTGCCGGGCAGCAGGAAATGGATATCGGCCACGCGGCCATGCTGGCTGTTCTCGATCGGGATCATCGCGCAGCCCGCCGCGCCGCTGTCGACCGCTTCCAGCGCGTCTTCGAAGCTGAAACACGGAAGCGGCAGGGCATCGGGCGCGAATTGCATCGCGGCCTGGTGCGAGTTCGATCCCGGCGCCCCGCCGAAGGCGATCGCGCGCATCGGGTCCTGCGCCGCGGCGGCGCGCATCGAATCGACAAGGGCGAGGGCGGGTTTGGCGAACTGGCGCATGGTCAGAGCCGCGTTACGGGTGCGTTTCGGCAGCATCAAGCGCTATTGCGCCCTGCGCACTTGCGAAAGGTGGCCGTGCGCACTAGAGCGGCGCGCAACCATCCGACCAACCGATTTTCGCCGGGTATTTTACGCAATGGACGATCGTTTCAACACCGCCGCTGGCTGGGTACTCTTCGCAGGCATCGTGGCCCTCGGCGGCTCCATCGCATCGGGCATGTATTTCCACGCCGACGACGGTTCGCTGCCCGAAGGCGTCGAGCCGGGATACTTCATCGAAGGCGAGGCCGAAGAAGGCGCCGCCGATACCGGCCCCGATCTCGGCACGCTGCTCGCCAGCGCGGATGCCGCCGCGGGCGAGCGGGTCTTTGCCAAGTGCACCGCCTGCCACACGATCGATCAGGGCGGCGCCAACGGTATCGGCCCGAACCTCTACGGCATCATGGGCAAGGCCATCGGTGGCGGTGCCGCCGGATTCGCCTACTCGTCGGCCCTGGCGGAAAAGGGCGGCCAGTGGACCTGGGAAAACATGGACGCCTGGCTCGAAAGCCCGCGCGGCTTTGCCAATGGCACCAAGATGAGTTTCGCCGGCCTCGGCAAGCCTGAAGATCGCGCCAATGTGATGGAATTCATGGCCACCTATGGCGGCGCACCCGCCAAGCCCGAACCCGCTCCGGCCGAAGAAGAGATCGATGTCGATGCGCCCGGCGCAGGCCCGGGTCCCGTCGAAGGCGTTCCCGTCGAAGGACCCGAAGCCGCAACGGGTATGAGCGCCGACCAGCCGGTCGCCGCCGCCAATGCCGCGACCGACAATGAAGGCGCCACCAAGGTCGACTGACCCGGTCGCTTGCATCTGGAAACGAGAAGCCCCGCTCCGGCGGGGTTTTTTGTGTCCGGCCTCAGCCGCCCTTGAACCCTTGGGCGATGACGTACCACTCGCTCGAGCCCTTGCGGCTCGCGGGTGGCTTGGCGTGTTTGACCGTCTTGAAGTGCTGCTTGAGCAGATTGAGCAGGTCGGTGTCGGTCCCGCCTGCGAGAACCTTGGCGAGATAGGTCCCGCCGGGGGCGAGGTTCTCGATCGCAAACCAGGCTCCGGCCTCGACCAGGCCCATGGTGCGCAAATGGTCGGTCTGCTTGTGGCCGACGGTATTGGCGGCCATGTCGCTCATCACCAGCTCGGCCTTTCCGCCCAGCGCCTCTTCCAGCACGGCAGGGGCCTCGTCGTCCATGAAATCCATTTGGAAGATGGTGACACCCTCGATCGGTTCGACTTCCAGCAGGTCGATCCCGACGACATGCGCCTTGGGTTTGCGCTTGCGCACGACCTGCGCCCAGCCGCCCGGCGCAATCCCGAGATCGACCACGCGGGTGACGCCTTTCAGCAGGTCGAATTTCTCGTCGAGCTCGATCAGCTTGTAGGCTGCACGGCTGCGGTAGCCTTCGGCCTTGGCCTGCTTCACATAGGGATCGTTGAGTTGTCGCTGCAGCCAGCGGGTCGAACTGGCGGTTCGCTTCTTGGCGGTGCGGACGCGGGTATCGCGGTCTTTGCCCGAGCGTGACATTATGAATTGCCTTTGTTTGGTGCGCTATCGACATTCGTCGTTAGCTTGCGGCTGCGCCATACCACGCCCCATCCCCGCCCCCCACAAGATACCGTGCCGTGGGTGGCGGGGATGGGGCGTGGGATGGAACAGCAAGGGCCGGACGGATGTCCGGCACGCACGCATAAGGGGCTCCGGCCCATCCTGGCCGTACCCTCCCGCACTGCACCGAAATCAAACATCCTGTTCCCGCATCCGCTGTAATGCCGCGCGGCTGCGTTCGCCTTCGGTGTCGGCGGCGATCAGGCTGCGCAGTATGCCCTCCCGGATGCCCCGGTCGGCCACGCCCAATTGTTCGGCAGGCCAGATGTCGAGGATCGATTCGAGGATTGCGCACCCCGCGATGACGAGGTTCGCCCGGTCGTCGCCGATACAGGGTAGGCGCTTGCGATCCGCTGCGCTCATTCGCGAAAGGCGGCCCGAAATATCGCGCATTGCCTGCGAGGCCACGATCAGGCCGTCGACCGCGCGCCGGTCGTATTGCGGCAGCTCGAGGTGGAGGCTCGCCAGCGTCGTGACCGTGCCGCTGGTGCCGAGCAGCCGGATCGGTTCGGGCGAGCCTGTGTGCCCGCGAATGCGCTCGGCGAATTCGGCGAAACTGCGTCCGACCGTGCGGCGCATCTGGACATAGCGGTCGAGCCGCGCGGCCTCGCTTTCGTCCGATCCATCGACCGTGTCGGTAAGCGAGACCACCCCCCAGGGCACGCTCAACCAGTCGAGAATGCGCGGGACCTTTTCTCCGGGCTGAACCAGCACCAGTTCGGTCGAACCGCCGCCGATATCGAAGATGATCGCCGGCCCATTGCCCTCCTCCAGCAGCACGTGGCAGCCGAGCACGGCAAGGCGCGCCTCTTCCTGGGCGGAAATGATGTCGAGCATGATGCCCGTCTCGCGCCGGACGCGTTCGATGAAGGCCGGGCCGTTGGCAGCTCGGCGGCAGGCCTCGGTCGCGACCGAGCGCGCCAGCCGGACGTTGCGGCGGCGCAGTTTTTCCGCGCAGACATGGAGAGCGGCCATGGTGCGCTCCATCGCTTCGTCGGACAGCTTACCGCTTGCCGCCAACCCCTCGCCCAGCCGGACCACGCGGCTGAAGGCATCGATCACGGTGAAGTTCTCGCCCGAGGGCCGCGCAATCAGCAGGCGGCAGTTGTTGGTACCGAGGTCGAGCGCGGCGTAGGCCTGTCGGCGCTGCGGATGGCCGGAATTATGCCTCGATTTGCCATTCGGACGGGCGGCAATCGCGCCATCGCAGCGCGGCGCATTGCGCCGGTCGCTTTGCTTGGCTTCGGGCCGGGAAGGGCGCTTGTAGCGGAAATCGGCTACCTTGCCGGACTTGCCGCCCCGTTGTGTCCCGTGCCCCCTTTTCGTGTCCGGCGGAGAATAGTCCGCCATACTTGGAGCTTTCTTGTTCCTCCCGTGCAAACCACCGTGCACGGGGACTTGCCGGCGATGCTAGCGGCGAAGCTTAGGCGGGGCAAGTGCGCGCGCAACGCACGGGGTTGACCTCGCGCGGCGGCGAAACTAGATGCGCGGCCTCTTCCGGAGCGGCAAAGCGATTCCCGCCCGCCCGGACGGCTGATGCCCCGTCGTCTAATGGTAAGACTACGGACTCTGACTCCGTCAATTGAGGTTCGAATCCTCACGGGGCATCCATTCTTCCTCCCCCGTTGCCAAAGCCTTCCATCCGCGCCAGACAGGTTGCAATGGGAGACGGACATTTGAGCGAGACCTTTCCGGAAATCCGCGATGCGGTGCGGCGGCTTTGCGCCAGGTTCCCGGGCGAATACTGGCAGCGGCTCGATCGCGAGCGGGCCTATCCGACGGAATTCGTGACCGCGCTGACCGAGGCGGGGTTCCTGTCCGTCCTGATCCCCGAGGAATATGACGGATCGGGCCTCGGGCTCGAGGCGGCCTGCGCGGTGCTCGAGGAAATCCATCGCTCGGGTTCCAACGGCGGCGCCTGCCACGCGCAGATGTACACCATGGGAACGCTGCTCAAGCACGGATCGCAAGAGCAGAAGCGCGCGTACCTGCCCAAGATCGCCAGTGGCGAATTGCGCCTGCAGGCCTTCGGCGTGACCGAACCGGGGGCGGGGACCGACACGACGCGCATATCGACTTTCGCGAAGGATGCGGGCGACCATTATCTGGTCAACGGCCAGAAGATCTGGATCAGCCGCGCCGAGCATTCCGACCTCATGGTGCTTCTGTGCCGCACGACCCCGCGCGAAGAATGCGCCAAGCCTTCCGATGGGATGAGCGTGCTACTGGTCGACATGCGCGAGGCAGTCGGCAATGGACTGACCGTGCGGCCGGTTCGGACCATGCTGAACCACGCCACGACCGAACTGTTCTTCGACGATCTCAAGGTGCCCAAGTCGGCGCTGATCGGCGAGGAGGGCAAGGGCTTCCGCTATATCCTGTCGGGCATGAACGCCGAGCGCATCCTGATCGCCGCCGAATGCATCGGCGACGGGCGTTTCTTCATCGACAAGGCCAGCGCCTATGCCAAGGAGCGCAACGTCTTCGGCCGCGCCATCGGCGAGAACCAGGGCGTGCAGTTCCCCATCGCGCGCGCCTATGTCCAGCTGTCCGCTGCGGCCGAGATGGTCACCAAGGCCGCGCGCATGTTCGACGCGGGCGAGACGGCGGGGACCGAGGCCAATATGTCAAAAATGCTGGCGAGCGAGGCCAGCTGGGCGGCGGCAGACATGTGCATCCAGACGCACGGCGGCTTCGGCTTCGCCGAGGAATACGACGTGGAACGCAAGTTTCGCGAAACGCGGCTCTACCAGGTCGCGCCGATCAGCACCAATCTGATCCTCAGCCATGTGGCGACGCATGTGCTGGATCTGCCCAAGAGTTTCTGAGGAGAGAAAATCCATGTCGAACGGTCCGCTGACCGGCCTCAAGGTCGTCGAATTCCAGGGCATCGGCCCGGGTCCCCACGTGGCGATGATGCTCGCCGATATGGGCGCCGAGGTCGTGCGGATCGAGCGCGCCGGGCACCAGCCGATGAACCCGGTGGTCGAACGCGCGCGGCATCGCGTAGCGGTCGACCTCAAGAGCGAGGAGGGGCAAGAATTCGTCAAGACCGCGCTTAAACATGCCGACGTGCTGGTCGAAGGCTTCCGCCCCGGCGTGATGGAGCGGTTGGGGCTGGGGCCCGACGAGATGCTCGCAGCCAATCCGCGGCTCGTCTATGCGCGCATGACCGGCTGGGGGCAGGACGGCCCGCTCGCGCAGGCTGCCGGGCACGATCTCAACTATATCGCGATCACCGGCGCGCTCGACGCGATCGGCAGGCGCGGCGAGCTGCCGGTGCCGCCGCAGAACCTCGTCGGCGATTTCGGCGGCGGCTCGATGTATTGCGCGATGGGGATCCTCGCCGCACTGTTCGAGCGCGAGCGGAGCGGCAAGGGGCAGGTGGTCGACGCGGCGATCGTCGACGGCGTCACCAGCCTGATGAGCTTTTTCTACGGCCAGCCGCACAGCGCGCTGCGCACGGTCGAGCGCGGCGCGGGCCTGCTCGGCGGCGCGGCACATTTCTACCGCTGCTATAAATGCAAGGACGGTAAGGAAGTGAGCGTCGGCGCAATCGAGCCGCAGTTCTACGCCGAGCTGCTCCAGCGCGCCGAGGCGCCCGAGCATCTGCGCGAGCGCCAGATGGATCCGTCCAAATGGGACGATTATGCCGAGGACCTCGCCGAACTCTTCGCCACCAAAACGCAGGCCGAATGGTGCGAGCTGCTCGAAGGGACCGATGCGTGCTTCTCGCCGGTCGTCCCGCTCGACCATGCCAAGGACCATCCGCATATGAAGGCACGCGGCGCTTTCGTCGAGCACGGCGGCCGCTGGCACACCGCGCCTGCGCCGCGTTTCGACCGGACGCCGAACACCATTCGCGACAGCGCCGAAGATGGCGACGCAGTGGTGGCGCGCTGGCAGCAAGAGGGGTAAAGGCACGCGCAAAGGAGAGATTTACGATGCGCGAGTGCACTAAATTCTACATCGACGGCCAGTGGGTCGATCCGGTCGAGCCGAACACGCAGCCGGTCGAAAACCCGGCTACCGAGGAAACCATCGGCCACATCAGCTTCGGCACGAAAGCCGATGTCGACAAGGCCGTGGCCGCTGCGCGCCGCGCGTTCGAAACCTTCAGCCAGACGAGCAAGGAAGAGCGCCTTACTCTGCTGCGCGCGATCCAGGCCGAGATCGAGAACCGCAAGGAAGAGCTCGCCACGGCCGTCAGCGACGAAATGGGCGCGCCGATGAGCCTGGCGAACGGCCCGCATGTCGGGCTCCTCACCGGGCATTGCCAGAAGGCGATCGAGATTCTCGAAGGCTTCGCGTTCGAACGCCAGGACGGCCCGACGCTTCACGTGTGGGAGCCGGTGGGCGTGGTCGGCATGATTACCCCGTGGAACTGGCCGCTCAACCAGATCGCCTGCAAGGTCTTCCCCGCGCTTGCGACCGGCAACACGATGGTGCTGAAGCCTTCAGAGATCGCTCCTTTCAACGCCTATATCTTCGCCGAGATCATGGATGCGGCGGGCGTCCCGGCAGGCGTCTTCAACCTCGTCAACGGCGACGGGCCTGGCGTGGGCGAGGCGATTTCGGGCCATCCGGATATCGACATGGTCAGCTTCACCGGTTCGACCCGGGCGGGCATTCTCATCGCCAAGAACGCCGCGGACACGGTCAAGCGCGTGGCGCAGGAACTGGGCGGCAAGAGCCCGAACATCGTGCTCGACGACAGCGCCTTCACCCAGTCGGTCGCCAAGGGCACCGTCGCGATGATGGGCAATTCGGGCCAGACCTGCACCGCGCCCAGCCGCATGCTCGTGCCGCACAAACGCATGGAAGAAGCCAAGGCCGCAGCCAAGGAAGCGGCCGAAGGCGTCATTCCCGGCGATCCCAAGGGCAATGCGGCGATCGGCCCGGTCGTCAGCCGCACGCAGTGGGACAAAATCCAGGGCCTGATCGAAAAGGGCATCGAGGAAGGCGCGACGCTGGTCGCCGGCGGCCCCGGCAAGCCCGAGGGGCTCGAAACCGGCCACTACGTCAAGCCGACCGTCTTCGCCGATGTCGACAACGACATGACGATCGCGCGCGAGGAAATCTTCGGGCCCGTGCTCTGCATCCTCGGCTATGAGGACTACGACGACGCCATCCGCATCGCCAATGATACCGAATACGGCCTCGCCAGCGCGGTGATGGGCGAGGACATCGAAACCGCGCGCAGCCTTGCCAAGCGCATCCGCGCGGGACGGGTCGCGATCAATGGCGGCTATGATCTCAACGCGGCCTTCGGTGGCTATAAGAAGTCGGGCAATGGCCGCGAATGGGGCGAATGGGGCTTCCACGATTTCCTCGAAGTGAAAGCCGTGATGGGCCACAGCTGATGGCGGGCAGGCATTTCGACGAGTGGGAAATCGGCGACAAGCTGACGCATGAAATCCGGCGCACGGTGACCGAGGCGGACAACCTCTTCTTCACCGTTATGACCCACAATCCGCAGCCGCTTCACCTCGACGTGGAAGCGGCGAAGGAGAGCGAGTTCGGGCAGATCCTCGTCAACGGGACCTATACCTTCTCGCTTATGGTGGGGCTCAGCGTGGGAGACACCACACTCGGCACGCTGGTGGCGAACCTCGGTTACGACAAGCTGGTCATGCCCAAACCGGTGTTCATCGGCGATACGCTGCATGCGACCAGCGAAGTGATCGGTCTTCGCGAAAGCAAGTCCCGGCCCGATACCGGGATCGTCACCTTCCTGCACGAAGCGGTGAACCAGCGCGGCGAGGTCGTGTGCCGCTGCGAACGCTCGGCACTGCTCAGGAAAAGCTCCTGATATTCGGGAATCGCAACCCTTTCGCCGGCTCGCGCGTTGAGGGGCGAAGGGGAGAGCGATGAATGGACACGAACCGGAGAGCGTCGAGGACGTAATCGGCGAGCTCGACGAGCTCGCCTCGAAATCCGACGAAGTGCGCATTCGCGACGCGCTCGACGATTTCGGCGGGCGCAGTTTCGGACCGTTCATTCTCCTGCCGGCACTCCTGGAGCTTACGCCGGTGGGCGGTATCCCGGGGGTGCCGAGTTTTCTGGCTGCAGTCATCGCCCTTGTAGCATTGCAGATGCTGTTCGGCCGGGATCACGTCTGGTTGCCGCAGTTCATTCAGAATCGATCGATAGGCTCGAAAAAGCTGCACAAGGCGGTGCGAAAGCTGCGTGGAGTGGCCAAATGGCTCGACGGGCACAGCCGCGACCGTTTCGATTCCCTCACCACGGGCATTTGGATCAAGGTCGCGGCAGTGGCGATCCTTTTGCTTTGCGCGACCGTGCCGCCGCTCGAATTCGTGCCCTTTGCCAGCTCGGCGCCAATGCTCGCGATTGTCGCGATCGCGCTGGCGCTGATCGTGCGCGACGGCCTGGTGATGATCGGCGCGCTGGTGCTGGCGGCGGCTGCCCTCGGCGGTGGAACCTATTACTATTATGCGTCCGACGACGAAGCGGGATCGGGCGGCGTGGCGGCTCTCACCCACGAGGCATCTCGCGCGCAGGCTTGACCGGCGCGTTGCTCCCTGAGCAGAATGGCTTCGGGGTCGAGGCCGACGGGCCAGGGAGAGCGATAATGCGCACGATATTACTGGCCACCGCAGCCGCGTTGCTGACGGGCGCCTGCGCGGGCGACCGCCCGGGCGAACCGACCGAGGCGCAGCGCGGCGATGGCACCGACACGATCGAACTCGCCGAATTCCCCAACCGGCCCTATTGGGGCGATACCCATCTCCACACCGATACTTCTGTCGATGCCTTCGGATTCGGTGTCAGGCTGGGCGCGGAACCTGCGCTGAAATTCGCGCGCGGCGATACGGTCACCGCAACCACGGGAATGAAGGCGCAGCTCGACCGGCCTCTCGACTTTCTTGTAATCTCGGACCATTCGGACGCGATGGGTGCCACCCGGCGGCTCTACGATGCGCCGCGCATCCTTGTGCGCGATCCCACGCTCAGGCGCTGGTACGATATGATGCACGATAGTCCCGAACAGTCGACACGCGCGGTGGGAGAGCTGATTACTGCCGCGGCCAATGGCACGATTCCCGAAGCACTCATCGATCCCGAGCGCCAGGCAGCCGCCACCCGCGAGCTTTGGGACAGCCATCTCGACCTGCTCGATCGCTACAATCGCCCGGGCGAATTCACCGCCTTCGCGGGCTTCGAATGGACGTTAATGCCCGACGGCAACAATCTCCACCGCGTGGTCATGTTCAGGGATGGCAGCGTGAAGACCGGGCAGGTCGTCCCCTTTCCCGGCATCGACACGACCCCCGAGCGATTGTGGGATTATATGGAGGCCTACGAAGCCAATACCGGCGGGCGCGTTCTGGCCATCCCGCACAATTCGAACCTGTCCAACGGCATGATGTTCGAACTGGTTGGCCCCGATGGCGGGGCAATGAGCGCCGATTACGCCCGCCGCCGGGCGCGCTACGAACCGGTAGTCGAAGCCACCCAGATCAAGGGCGATAGCGAAACCCATCCCTTTCTCTCGCCGAACGACGAGTTTGCCGCTTTCGGTGTCGCAGGCTGGGAACTCGGCAACCTTCCTCTGACCCGCCGCTCGACGCCCGACATGTATGCCGGCAGCTATGTGCGCAATGCCCTGCTGCGCGGCCTGACGCTCGAACAGCAGATGGGGGTCAATCCCTACGCCTTCGGCCTCATCGGTTCGACCGACAGCCACACTGCGCTGGCGACCGGCGATGAAGACAATTATTTCGGCAAGCACACTGGCAATGAACCGCGCGCAGGGCGGGCGCTGGAAAGCCAGAATCTCGGCACGGCCGAAGGCCGCTTCGGCTGGCACTATCTTGCCGGGGGTTATGCTGCGGCCTGGGCGCGCGGCAACACGCGCGCGGAGATATTCGATGCCTTCATGCGGCGCGAGGTCTATGCGACGACGGGGCCGCGCATGGTCCTGCGCCTGTTCGCGGGCTTCGATTTCGCGGAGAACGACTGGGACGGCGACTGGGTTCGCACCGGATACACGGGCGGCGTCCCGATGGGCGGCGAACTGCAGGATAGTGGCCGCGCACCGGTCTTCCTGATCTCGGCGCTCAAGGACCCCGAGGGCGCCAATCTCGACCGGGTGCAGGTGGTCAAGGGCTGGGTCGATGCCGATGGCGAGGCGCAGGAGCGCATCTACGATGTCGCCTGGTCCGATATGGATGGCGAGCGCCGGCGCGTAAGCGGCCGGATACCCGCGGTGGGCGACACGGTGATCCGGCGCGAGGCGACCTACGACAATACCATCGGCGCACCCGAACTGCGTGCGACATGGCGCGACCCCGACTATCGCCCGGGCCAGCGGGCCTTTTACTATGTCCGCGTGCTCGAGATCCCGACGCCGAGCTGGGTGCTGTTCGATGCCAAACGCTTCGGTTTCGACCTGCCGCCCGATGTGGTCGAGGCCAACGTGATCCAGGAACGCGCCTATTCCTCGCCGATATGGCTGAAACCGCGCCGCCGGCCCGGTGACGCGCCGCTCATCATGGATGAAGGATGATCCGCAAGCTGCTGCGCGATCCGCTCGCGCATTTCCTTGTTGCGGGGGCCGCTATCTGGGGCCTGCTCGCGCTCGCGGGCGATCCCGTCGATCCGGCGAGCCGGACGATCGAACTCTCGCGCGAGCGGCAGGCGGGTATCGCCCTCGGCTTCGAACGGATGATGGGGCGCCCACCGACCGATGCCGAGATGGATTGGGCCATCGAGCGCTGGATTCGCGAAGAAGTGCTGTACCGCGAGGCCCTGCGCCTAGGGTTCGACGAGGGCGATGCCATCGTGCGGCGGCGGCTGGCGACCAAGATGGACGAGCTGGCCGGTGCGGAGGCCGAAGTGGCGCGGCCCTCCGATGCGGTGCTCGAACAATGGCTTGCCGACAATCCGGGCGCCTATGCCATGGGCGGTACAGTCACATTCGAACAGGCTTATTTCCCTAGCGAGCGAGCGGCACGGGCAGCGATGACGGAGGCGAGCCCGGAGGGTGAGCCGATCAGCCTGCCGCGCTCGGTCGCGCGCATGCCCCTGACCGAGGTGCGAGTAGTTTTCGGGAGGGAATTCGCAGCAGAGCTTTCCGCTCTTGCCGCCGGACCGGATTGGCAGGGGCCGATTGGTTCGGGCTATGGTTGGCATCTCGTGCGCCTCGCCAAACGCGACGGTGGGAGCGGCCCGCCGCTCGCCGAAATTCGCGACCGGGTCGAGGCCGACTGGCGCAGCGCGACGATCGCCGAGCGACGGCAGCGTGCCTATGAAGTCTTGCGCGAGGCCTATACGGTCGAGGTCGAATGATCCGCTGGCTTGCCGCGCTGTGCCTGCTTGCCATGGGCGCGCCTGTGCAGGCGGACGAGATGCGGCCGGTCGCGATCCAATTCGAGCAGGTTGACGAGGGCGAGTGGCGGCTGGGCTGGCGCCAACCCATAGCCAGCGCAGCGGACGACCGTATGGCCATGCCGCAAATTCCCGCCAATTGCCGGATCGAGGGTAAGGTCGAGCGACAGATGGCCCCGCTTGCGGCTCACGGCGCGGCCGATGTGACCTGCACGGGTGAGGTCGCGGGTCAAACCATCGGCTGGCCCGCCTTTCCCGGTCATGGCGAGGCGATTTTGCGTGTTTCGCCGCTTGGGCGAGCTTTGCAGGTCCACCGCCTGACGCCGGAAACCCCCTTCGCCACCATCGCGGAACGGCCTTCGGCGGCGCAGGTCTGGCGCAGCTATTTCGTGATCGGGGTCGAACACATCCTTGCCGGCTGGGACCATCTGCTGTTCGTGATCGCGCTCGTCCTGCTGGTGGCACGGCCCTGGCCGGTGGTGAAAGCGGCCACGGCCTTCACCATCGCACATTCGATCACGCTGGCGGCGGTAACGCTTGGATTTTCGGGTATAAGACAGGATGTGGTCGAGGCCCTGATCGCCCTGTCCATCGTGTTCCTCGCCGTCGAGATTGCCCGCGGAAGGCGCGATACGCTGACCCGGCGCCTGCCGTGGCTGGTCGCCTTCGCCTTCGGCCTGCTGCACGGCTTCGGCTTTGCCGGCGCCCTGCGCGAGATCGGCCTGCCCGAGGGTGAAGTCCCCGCGGCACTGGTCAGCTTCAATCTCGGCGTGGAAGCGGGGCAATTGCTGGTCGTCGCCGCCGTCCTTGCGCTCTTGCGGCTGGTCGATCGGCTGCGCCCCCGGGCCCGACCGCGGCTGGTGCGGCTTTCCGCCTATGGGGTGGGGATAATGGGCAGCTATTGGCTGATCGACCGGCTCTTCGGCTGAGAGCGGAATTTCCGCATGCCCGCGCAACTTGCCATTCACCTGTCGCACCCTACATTATCGGCAGTGAAAGGAACCCGCGCATGAGCGACCAGAATTCCCCGCCCGAGCCCGAGGGCAATGGGCCCAATCCCTGGGTGAAGAGCCTGATGATCTGGGGCGGCATCTTCCTCGCCCTCCTGATGGTCGTTTCGGTCTTCGGCGGCGGGACGAGCGGCGCCGGAACGCAGCTCCAATATTCCGATTTCCGCGACAAGGTCGCCGAAGGGTCGGTCGCCAATGTGCAGATCTCCGAAACGCAGATCGTCGGTGAGATGAAGAATGGAGAGCAATTCTCGACCATTCCGGTGGCTAACGACACCACGCTGCCGCAATTGCTCGAAGACAATGGGGTGCGCTATTCCGGCGTGGAGGCCGAAAGCGGCAATATCCTGCTCTATGCGCTGATCCAGATCCTGCCCTTCGTGCTGATCCTCGGCATCGCCTTTTTCGCGCTGCGCCAGGTCCAGAAGGGCGGCGGCGCAGGCGGCGCGATGGGTTTCGGCAAGTCCAAGGCCAAGCTGCTGACCGAACGTCAGGGCAAGGTTACTTTCGAAGATGTCGCCGGTATCGACGAAGCGCGCGAGGAGCTCGAGGAAATCGTCGAGTTCCTCAAGGACCCGCAGCGCTTCTCCAAGCTCGGCGGCCAGATCCCCAAGGGTGCATTGCTGGTCGGCTCTCCCGGGACCGGTAAGACGCTGCTCGCCCGCGCCATCGCAGGCGAAGCGGGCGTACCCTTCTTCACCATTTCGGGCTCCGACTTCGTCGAAATGTTCGTCGGCGTCGGCGCCAGCCGCGTGCGCGACATGTTCGAACAGGCCAAGAAGAATGCGCCGTGCATCCTCTTCATCGACGAGATCGACGCGGTCGGACGCTCGCGCGGTCACGGCCTCGGCAATTCGAACGACGAGCGCGAGCAGACGCTCAACCAGCTGCTGGTCGAAATGGACGGTTTCGAGGCCAATGAAGGCATCATCATCATCGCCGCGACCAACCGTCCCGACGTGCTCGATCCGGCCCTGCTGCGTCCGGGCCGTTTCGACCGCCAGGTCGTCGTGCCCGTGCCCGACATCGATGGGCGCGAGAAGATCCTCGCCGTGCACATGAAGAAGGTGCCGCTGGCGCCCGATGTGAACCCGCGCACCATCGCGCGCGGCACGCCGGGCTTCTCGGGCGCGGATCTTGCGAACCTCGTCAACGAGGCGGCGCTGCTCGCCGCGCGCCGCAACAAGCGCCTCGTCGCGATGCAGGAATTCGAGGATGCCAAGGACAAGGTCATGATGGGCGCGGAACGCCGCTCCATGGTCATGACCGAGGACGAAAAGAAGATGACCGCCTATCACGAGGCCGGCCACGCGCTGGTTTCGCTGAACGAGCCGGCTTCGGACCCGATCCACAAGGCGACGATCATCCCGCGCGGCCGCGCGCTGGGCATGGTGATGCGCCTGCCCGAACGCGACAATTACTCCTACCACCGCGACAAGATGCACGCGAACCTGGCCGTCGCCATGGGTGGCCGTGTCGCCGAGGAAATCATCTTCGGTCACGACAAGGTTTCCAGCGGTGCGTCCGGCGACATCCAGTATGCCACCGACCTCGCGCGCA
The DNA here is from genome assembly GCF_001542855.1 of Erythrobacter sp. AP23. Taxonomy (GTDB): domain Bacteria; phylum Pseudomonadota; class Alphaproteobacteria; order Sphingomonadales; family Sphingomonadaceae; genus Qipengyuania. The sequence continues at coordinate 15,470 of NZ_LNBY01000016.1, forward strand.
ACATGGTCACCAAATGGGGCATGTCCGACAAGCTCGGCCCGCTGCAGTACGAGGCGAGCCAGGAAGGCTATCTCGGCATGGGCCAGACCGCGCGCACCATGTCGGGCGCGGAAACCAACAAGCTGATCGATGCCGAGATCAAGCGCCTCGTCGAGGATGGTCTCGCCCGTGCGAAGGAAGTGCTGACCGAGCAGGAGGACAAGCTGCACCTGCTGGCGCAGGCGATGCTCGAATACGAAACGCTTACCGGCGACGAGATCGACCAGCTGATGAAGGACGGCAAGATCGACCGTCCCGACGAACCCAAGGGCCCGGTCGTGGTCAAGCCGGTCGCCGGTGCCGCGGTGCCGAAGGCCGGGCGCAAGCTCGGCGGAGGCCCCGCGCCGCAGGGCGCCTGACGCTCATTCTCAACAATTGACGAATGGGGCCGTCCGGACAGTTCGGGCGGCCCTTTCTCTTGGCTAGAACAATCCCAGCAGCATCAGCAGCGAGGTGAACAGGCCGAGGATGATGGAGATGAAAACGGTCAGCACCGACAGCCGCCATAACGCCGAAAAGCGCGAAAGGTCGTAAGTGCCGCGCAGCTGCTTGTAGATATGCAGCGGTGGGATCAGCATGGATGCCAGTGCGATATAGGTAGCCGAGACCCCGCCGAGTCCCGCGAGGACGAGTGCGAGGATCAGCATCGTCATGAAGCCCAGCGAATAGGTCACGAAGATCGCGTGATCATAGGCCCTGAACCGCCGCTTCCAGACGAACAGGAGCCAGACGAAGGGAATCGACAGCGGGATCAGCAGCCAGCTGAATTTGTAGAAATTGGTCTGCAGCTTGTAGAGCATCAGGCCTGGGTTCTTCTGCCACTTGTCCAGGCCCGCCTCGATCCATCCGACTTCTTCGAGATCGAGGGTCCAATCCTCGTCGGGCGTGGCGGTGACCGGCGCAAGCGCTCCTTCTCCCGCAGGAGTTTCGGGCGGCTCTTCGCTCTCCGTTTCCGGCGGCGTGTCACTGCTTGCGCTTCGCGTGGGCGCGAGGAACGGCAGTTCGGCCTGTGCCGCTCTCAATGCGCCCAGCTGGTCTTCGACCTCGGCGAGTTGCCGCTCGGCCCGCTCGCGCTCCGCATCGGTGCGGTCTCCATCGGCCACGCGTGCGGCCAGCGTGTCGCGCCGGCCCTCGAGGCGCTCGAGCTGTTCGCCGGTCAGCTCGCGCAGCTGTGCATCCGTATCGCCTTGCAGGTCGGTCGGCGCGCTGATCCCCGCGAACTGGAAGATCGCGAACATCAGGAAGATCGAGAACAGGAACAGCGCCATCGGGCTGACGAAGCGGGTGCGTTCGCCATCGATGTAGCGCCGGGTCAGTTCGCCCGGCTTGAAGGCGAGCATGGGCAGCGTGCGCCAGGTCTTGCTGTCGAAATGCACCGCGCCATGCGCGACGTCGTGCATGAAGGCGCTGAGCGTGCGGTGGAGGTGGGCCTTCTGGCCGCAGGCGTGGCAGTGCTCCCCGACCAGCGGCGTGCTGCAATTGAGACATTCGCCCTCGGCGAAGTGGCCCTTGTCGAGCGCGGGGGTACCGCCCGGCCTTTCCGAGACGGCCTTGGCATACAATCCACCCTCGACCGCGGTTCCCAGCCCTTCCACGATGTCGCTCATCCTGCCTCCTGTCGCGGCGCAGGATAGGGACAGCATCCCCTACGCCGCAACGCAAAAAGGCCGCCCATCGGGCGGCCTTTCGAAGAATCGCTGTCGCGTCGGACGGCTTAGCCGTCGTAATCGGCGCCGATCGAGGTGGAGCGCGTCGGGGCCGAGGCGGTGATCCGCAGCGCTTCGGCCGACTGGCTGAGCGAGCCGACTTCATCCATTTCGTCGTCGTCGTCCGGCAGGATCTTCTGCAGGTTGGTAACGGCCGCTTCGTGAAGGTCCTTGGGCTTGATCGTCTGTTCGGCGATCTCGCGCAGGGCGACAACGGGGTTCTTGTCGCGATCGCGATCGACGGTCAGCTCCGCACCGCCCGAAATCTCGCGTGCCCGCTGGGCGGCCAGCAGGACGAGATCGAAACGATTGGGGACCTTGTCTACGCAGTCTTCGACGGTAACGCGCGCCATAGGGCACTCCGATGCAAATCAAGTGATTCCGGGAAAGCGCGGCACTTAAGGCCTCGCGGCTCCACAGTCAAGGATTTGCGCCGCGTGCCTGCGGCGCTAAGGCTGCTTGGAATGGGCGAGAGAAACCTTTCCGATATTGCGAGCGGCTATCGCGATCCCGAACCATTCTCGCATGCGGCGCAGGGCCAATCGCTGACCTTCTATCCCGGAGGCAAGGATCGCCGCAAAGCGCTGATGGAGATGGTCGCCTCGGCCCGCGAGCGGCTCGATATCTGCTTCTACATTTTCGCCGAGGACGAAGTCTCGACCCAATTGCGCGATGCGCTGTGCGACGCGGCGCGTCGAGGTGTCGCCGTGACGCTCATCGTCGACAGTTTCGGCGCTTCGGCCTCCGACAAATTCCTCCGCCCGATCGTCGAGGCCGGCGGTCGATACTATCTGTTCAGCCCGCGTTTCGGCTTTCGCTACCTCATCCGCAACCACCAGAAGATGGTTATCGCCGATGGGACGCGCGCGCTATTCGGCGGATTCAATATCGAGGACGATTACTTCGCTCCGCCGCAGCAGAACGGCTGGAACGACCTCGCCATCGCGATCGAGGGCGATGCGGTCGATGGATTGAGCGACTGGTTCGCCAAGCTGGTCGACTGGACCGACGACGATCATGCGCATTTCCGGGCGATCCGACGCACGGTTTCGCAATGGGAATGGAAATCGGGCGACGGCAGGGCGCGCTGGCTGGTGGGCGGGCCGACGCGCGGGCTGTCGAGCTGGGCGCGCTGCGTCACCCGCGATCTGCGCGACGGCGATCGGCTCGATATCTTCATGGCTTATTTTTCGCCGCCCTACAGCCTGCTTCGCCGGATTGCGCGCGTCTCGAAAAAGGGCGGCACCCGGCTGCTGATGGCGGCCAAGAGCGACAATGGCGCCACGCTGGGCGCCACGCGTTCGCTTTATCATTACCTGCTCAAGCGCGGTGCGAAGATCTGGGAATTCACGCCCTGCAAGCTGCATACGAAGCTGATCGTGCTCGACGACGCGGTCTATCTCGGCAGCGCCAATTTCGACATGCGCAGCCTCTATCTCAATCTCGAGATCATGCTGCGGATCGAGGACGCGGCGCTGGCCGAACGGATGCGCGGCTTCGTCTCGTACCAGATCGCCGCGTCCGAAAGGATCACGTCCGAGGTGCATACGAAGCGACGCACCTGGTTCAACCGGATCCGCTGGGCGGTCGGCTGGGTGCTGGTTTCCGCGCTCGATTACACCGTAACGCGGCGGCTTAATCTCGGCATCTGACCTATTCGTAATCGTCGTAGTGGCGCACGTCGGGGCTGCTGAATTTGGTGAATTCGCTGTGGAACAGCAGCGGGACATTGCCGGTCGATCCGTGACGTTGCTTGGCGACGATCAGCGTCGCCTTGTTGACCAGTTCGAGGTGGCGCGCTTCCCACTCGGCATATTTCATCCGGACTTCCTCGGAAGAGGTCTCGTCGGGCGTGTCGGGCTTCAGGGCGTTGTGGTAATATTCGGCGCGGTAGATGAACCACACCATGTCGGCGTCCTGCTCGATCGACCCGGATTCGCGCAGGTCGGAAAGCTGCGGGCGCTTGTCCTCGCGCTGTTCGACCTGGCGGCTGAGCTGCGATAGGGCGATCACGGGGACATGCAGTTCCTTGGCCAGCGTCTTGAGGCCGCGGCTGATTTCCGAAATCTCGTTCACGCGATTGTCGGTAGCGCGGCCCGAGCCTTGTAGGAGCTGAAGATAGTCGACGATGACGAGGCCGATATCGTGACGCCGCTTGAGCCGTCGCGCGCGGGTGCGCAGGGCGCCGATGGTCAACGCCGGAGTATCGTCGATATAGAGCGGCAGGTCGGTCAGTTCCTGGCTGGCGAAGCTGAGGCGCTGGAATTCCTCGCGCGAGAGCTTGCCCGAACGCAGTTTCTCGCTCGAGATCTCGGCGGTTTCGGCCAGGATGCGCGTGGCGAGCTGATCGGCGCTCATCTCGAGGCTGAAGAAGGCGACGCCCGCGCCGGGCGACTTCTCGCGCTCGATTCCGGCCTTCTCGTCGTCCATCAACCGGCGCGCGGCGTTGAAGGCGATATTGGTCGCAAGCGAGGTCTTGCCCATGGCCGGACGGCCAGCGAGGATCACCAGGTCCGAATTGTGGAGGCCCGAAGTCTTGTCGTTGATGGTGTCGAGACCGGTGGTCTTGCCCGAGAAACGTCCACCCGAATTCATCGCCGCCTGAACCACCTCCAGCGCGCCGAAGGCGGCCTTGCGGAATGTCTGCGCCTCGCTGCCGGTGCTGGCGCCTTCGGCAACGCGATAGAGATCGGCCTCTGCCTGCTCGATCTTCCTCAGCGGCTCGACCTCGTCCGAAGTGTCGAGCGCGCCTTCGACGAGGGTGCGCCCCACGCTGACCAGTTCGCGCAGCAGCGCGAGATCGTAGATCTGCTCGGCCAGTTCGCGCGGGTGCAGCAGCCCCTGGCCGTCTGCGGTCAGCTGCGCGAGGTAGGTCGTCCCGCCCAGCTGCTTGAGCGCCTCGTCGCTTTCGAAATAGGGCTTCAGCGTGACCGGTGTCGCCACCGAATTGCGGTCGAGCAGCTTGAGCACGCGCTCGTAGATGCGTTGGTGTACCGGCTCGTGGAAGTGCTCCGCCATCAGCGGCGTGGTCAGTTCCTCGATCACCTTGTTGTCGATCAGCACCGCGCCGAGGAAGGCGGCTTCCGCTTCGAGGTTGGCGGGCAGCACCGGGCCCTTGGCGAGCTTGGAATCGGTCGAATCGTCGGCGGGGAAGAGAAGGTCGGTGTCGGCCATGGTGGCCTGATGCCCGTTGAAGTGGTCAGCTGACAAGGAAATCGGTCAGCTAAATTTTTGCGCTCGGCTGTGGATAGTGGGGACTGTTCTTCAACCCCTTGCCGCACCCCGTCCTTCTCTGCGAAAGCAGCCGCCAGGCATGACCGATTCCGCAACTTCCTCGGGCGACCATCGTATCGCGCATATCGAGCTCGACGAGGAGACGATCATCTGGCGCAATGCCGATATCGAGCAGGAACGTAAGATTGCGATCTTCGACCTGATCGAGGAGAATTGTTTCAAGCCGCTACGCGCGGTCGAGCGCGGGGCGAACGGTCCCTATCGCCTGAAGCTCGCGGTACGCGACGGGCGCCTGCTGATGACGATCGCCGACGAGGACGAGCAATTGATCGAGGAGCTGCTGCTCGGCCTGGCGCGCTTCCGTCGCCCGATCCGCGAATATTTCGCCATTTGTGACAGTTACTACCAGGCCATCCGCAAGGCGACCCCGACCGAAATCGAAACCATCGACATGGCCCGGCGCGGGGTCCACAATCGCGCGGCGGAACTGCTGATCGAGCGGCTGGAGGGCAAGGTCGAAACCGACTTCGCCACCGCTCGCCGCCTGTTCACGCTGATCTGCGTGCTGCACATCAAGGGCTAAGGGGGACAGGCATGGCCAGGCGCAGTCGCAAACGGCGCAAGTCCCGCTTTCCCAAGGCGCTTTCGCGCGCCGGCAAGACCGCGATGTTCCTGCTCGTCATCGCCCTGATCGGCGCGGCCTATGTCTGGCACGAAGGGCGCGACTGGCGGCCTGACGAGGAACTTTGGCCCGACCAGGGCGCGCTGGTCGGTGCGGTCGATGGCGCGGTCGATTTCGGCACGATCGCCGGGCTGGGCGCGCAATTCGTCTATCTCGAAGCAAGCGACGGGGCGGGGCTCACCGATGTCGCCTTCGCGCGGAATTTCGCCCTCGCCCGCGCAGCCGGCCTCGCGGTCGGCGCGGCGCATCGCTTCGACCCTTGCGACGTCGCCGACGGGCAATCGGCGAATTTCGTGACCATGGTGCCGCGCGATCCCGACCTGCTGCCTCCGGCTATTCTGCTCGAAACCACTGCCGCGGCCTGTCCGGCGCGCGTTTCCGATGCTGCGGTGCAAAGCGAGCTGACCACGCTGGTCAACCAGATCGAGGCGCATGCCGGCAAGCCAGCAATCCTTGCCCCGGTGGAGGAGTTCGAGGAGGCCTATGCCCCGTCGCGCCGGTTCGAGCGGCAGTTGTGGCTCACCCGCAGCTGGTTCGAACCCGATTATGCCACCCGCCCGTGGCTGATGTGGACCGCCAATCGCTGGTACCAAACCGAGGCCGCGCAAGAACCATTGCGCTGGGTCGTGGTACGACCCTGAGGACGACGATATGACCGATGACGATCTGATCGCTGCCGCGCGCGAGGCTGCGCGCCATTCCTATTCGCCCTATTCGAATTTTGCGGTTGGCGCGGCGCTGCGCTTTGCCGATGGCAGCGTGGTGACCGGCACCAATATCGAGAATGCGAGCTACGGCCTCGCGCTGTGCGCCGAGACGGTCGCAGTGTCGAAGGCGATGGCCGATGGGGTGCGCGGCGGTCTGGAAGCGGTCGCCGTGACCGGGCCGGGCGCCGATCCGATCACGCCATGCGGGCGATGCCGCCAGGTGCTCAACGAACTCGCCCAGCTGGGCGGGACCGATCCCGAGATTCTCTGCGTCGGGCCGGAGGATGTACGCAGGCTGCGACTGTCCGACCTGCTGCCGCACGCATTCGGGCCCGCGAGCCTCGCATGATCGCGCGCCGCGCCGCGCTTAGCCTGATGGGCGGGCTGGCGGGTGCGGCGCTGATGCCGCTGGCGGCAGCGGCACGCTCCCGGCGAAAGCCACCGCGCCTGCGGCAGGGCGATACGGTCGGGCTGGTCGCCCCGGCCAGCGCCGTCACGCTGCCGCATGAACTCGACCGGGCGATCCACTGGATCACGGGCATGGGTCTCGTGCCCGAACTGGGCGGGCATGTTGCGGACCAGGATGGATACCTCGCCGGGACCGATATCGACCGGGCAGCGGATATCAACGCGATGTTTGCCGACCCGCAGGTCCGCGCGATTTTCACGATACGCGGCGGCTGGGGTGGGGCGCGTATCCTGCCGTTGCTCGACTGGACCTCGATCCGCACCAATCCAAAGCTTTTGATCGGCTATAGCGACACGACCGCGCTGCACTGCGCCATCGCGGGGCGGGCGGGCTTTCCCACTCTGCATGCGCCCAATGCTGCGAGCCGGTGGGAGGCAGCAAGCTGGGAGAGCCTGTGGAACATCGCCTTCGCCGGCGCCATGCCGGTGCTCGGCGGCGAGGAGGCCGAGCGCGCCTCGGGTCGTGCGGCGCGCACGCTTGTTCCTGGTGCTGCGCGCGGCCGTCTGCTCGGCGGTAATCTGACCGTCCTCTCGACGCTGATGGGTACCGGCTGGCTGCCTTCCTTCGACGGCGCGATCCTGGTCCTCGAGGATATCAATGAGGAGCCCTACCGCGTCGATCGCATGCTCCAGCAGCTGCAGCTCGCGGGCGTGTTCGAGCGCGTGGCCGGCGTCGTTTTCGGCCAGTGTACGCGCTGCCGCTCACGCGATCCCGACTATGCGGGGTTTACGCTCGACGATGTGCTCGAACGGCATCTCGGCGGCTTCGCCAAGCCGGTTGTCGCAGGCTTCAACACGGGCCATGTGCGCGGCCAGCTCACCCTGCCGATCGGTGTCATGGTCGAGCTGGATGGCGGTGCGCGCCACTTGCGGATGCTCGAACCCGCAGTCATCTGACCGCGCTTGCAATTTCCGAGCTGAGCGGTCTAAGCCTCGCCCTTAAGGGAGATTTTCATGACCAGTCGAATTCTTCGCCGGGCCGCGCTGGCGGTCGGTGCCGTTATGACGCTCGTGTCGGGCCAGGTCAGCGCGCAGGAGCGCGCGATGGCCTTCACCGGCGCGACGATCCACACCATGGCGGGGCCGGTGATCGAGAACGGCACGCTGGTGATCGAGGACGGCAGGATCGTCGCGGTCGGTGCCGATGTTGCCGTGCCCGCCGGCGCCGAAACGCGCGATGCCAGCGGCATGGTCATCATGCCGGGCATCGTCGACACGCATTCGCACATCGGTTCGGTGGCGGGGGCCGACCGGTCTTCGCCGATCCAGCCCGAAGTGCGCGCCATGGACGCGATCAATCCAAAGGATGCCAGCATCGCCAAGGCGCGCGCGGGCGGGGTGACCACCGCCAATGTCATGCCGGGGTCCGGCTGGCTGGTCAGCGGGCAGACGTTCTACATGCGGCTGCGCGATGGCGACACGATCGAGGACATCGCCTGGTACTTCCCCGACGGCGCCGTGATGGGCGGGCTGAAGATGGCCAATGGGACCAATCCGATCGGCTCGACACCGGGCTTTCCCGGCACCCGCGCCAAATCGGCGGCGCTGGCGCGCGCGGCCTTCACCGAGGCCGAGAGCTATTGCAAGGGCGACCGCAAGAAAGTCGATCTGGGCAAGGAAACGCTGTGCGAAGTGCTTTCGGGCAGGCGGCTCGTCCACTTTCACACGCACCGCGCGGACGACATCATGACCGTGCTGCGGTTGCAGCGCGAATTCGGTTTCGAGGTGCTGATCCAGCACGGGATGGAAAGCTGGAAGGTCGCCGAGGAACTGGCAGCCGCGGGTATCCCGGTGTCGAATATCATCGTCGACAGCCCGGGTGGCAAGCTCGAGGCGATGGAATCGCGGCTCGAGACCGCCGGTATTCTCGAACGCGCCGGCGTTCTCACCTCGCTTCATTCGGATGACGGCATCATCGACAGCCGCCTGATGTTTCGTCAGGCGGGCATCGCGGTGCGCGGCGGGATGAGCCGCGAAGGGGCGCTGCGCGCGCTGACCATCAATGGCGCCAAGCAACTCGGTCTCGATGACCGGGTCGGCAGCCTCGAGCCGGGCAAGGATGCCGATTTCCTCATCCTCGATGGCGATCCGCTGTCGGTCTACACCGATCTGATGGAAACCTGGGTCGAGGGGCAGAAGCTCTTCGACCGCGCCACCGAGGAGGGCAAGCTCCTGGCCGAAGGCGGCTATGGCGCGGGCAACCCGATGGAGCTTGCCCATCACCACTGGGAAGTCGCCGAAGCGGAGGCCGCACAATGATCGTTCGTATCGCCAAACTCGCCGCGCTCGCGCTGGCCATCGCCCCCGCCTCCCTCGCCGCGCAGGATATCGCCGTACGTGCCGAAACGCTCCACACGATGGAAGGCCCCGCGATCAGCGATGGCGTGGTGGTGATCCGCGACGGCAAGATCGCAGCGGTCGGCCCCGCCGCCTCCACTGCCATTCCCGAGGGGATGGAAGTGCTCACCGCCACGGTGGCAACCCCCGGTCTCGTCGATGCGCGCACAGTGGTCGGCCTTGCCGGTTTCATGAACCAGCCGCACGACCAGGACCAGCTCGACGGCAGCGCACCCGTCCAGCCGCAATTGCGCGCGATCGACGGGTACAATCCCGAAGAGGAACTGGTCGACTGGCTACGCAGCTTCGGCGTGACGACGATCCACACCGGCCATGGCCCCGGCGCCGTCGTGTCCGGCCAGACGATGGTGGCCAAGACCTGGGCCAAGACAGCGGACGCGGCGGCGATCGTCCCGCGCGCCATGATCGCGGCCAATCTCGGCCCCGATGCGCTCGACCGCGAGAAGGGGCCGGGCACCCGGTCGAAGCAGATCGCGCTGCTGCGCGCCGCGCTCACCGCCGCCCGCGCCCCGGCCTCGGTCAAGGGCGATGAGGCCAAGCCCGACAAGCTCGATATGCAAGTGTGGAGGGACGTCCTTGCCCGCCGGGTGCCGCTGATGGTCACCGCCAATCGCACGCAGGACATCATGTCCGCCCTGCGGCTGAAGGACGAATTCGGCATCGACGTGGTGATCGACGGGGGCGCGGAGAGCTATCTGTTGATCGACGAGCTGCGCGAGGCGGGTGTCACCGTGATCCTCCACCCCACGATGGCGCGCCACTATGGCGACATGGAGAACGCGAGCTTCGCCACGGCTGCCACGCTGCGCGAGGCGGGCATCCCTTTCGCGTTGCAGTCGGGCTATGAGGGCTATGTGCCCAAGACCCGGGTCATCCTGTGGGAAGCGGGATGGGCAGCCGCCAACGGACTTGCTCCCGAACATGCGCTGAGCGCGATCACGTCCGATGCCGCACAGGCGATCGGCATGGCCGACCGTGTCGGTTCGCTGAAGGTCGGTAAGGACGGCGATGTCGCACTGTTCGATGGCGACCCGCTCGAATACGCCAGCCACGTTACCGCCGTGGTGATCGACGGGCGCGTGGCCAGTCGCGTAACTCGCTGAAAGCTGATCTGGGAACGATATTCGGCTGGCCCGTTCCAAACCCGAGGGACAGGTCAGGAGACATATCGACATGAAGTTCGTTGCCCTTGATTCGCGAGGCGGCAATTACCTCGTCGTCGCGTCCAATATTGCGTGGCTGCGCGCCGCCGAAAACGGCCAGACGACTGTCGGCATCGTCGGCGGCCAGCCGCTGCTCGTTACCGGGACCATCGAAGAGGTCGCGCAGAAGATCCTTGCGGGCTGAGCGGCCCTGCCTTCTCGTTTCTGGCGGCGGGGCGAAGGTGCCCGTCCGCTGTTCGATGCATTTCGTCGAATCGTCTCGCCGCCGGTCATCCCCGGCATCCGGCTTCGTCGATAGGTCGGCGGTGGCTTGCCCCCCGCAGTGCATCCTTCCTGCCTCCGGCATCCTCGGCATGTCGGATGTGCGCAAGGAGATGCGAAATGATAGAGACAGCTCTTATCCCGGTGGCGCTCATCGCGTCAGCGGCCATCGCGGGCAGCGTCCAGGCAAAGGAAGTCGAAGAACGCGTCGTCGTGACGGTCGCGGACCTCGATCTCGCCGAAGCAGCGGATCGCAAGACGCTCGAACTGCGGCTCAATGCAGCGGTGCGAAAGCTCTGCAACTCATCGAGCCGGTTGCTGTTCGACCACATGATCGAGAGCGAATGCCGGGCGGAAGTGTCCGCCGGTATCGCCGCCAAGATGCCGCACGCCAAGGCGCGGCACGGCTTCGTACGCATCGCAGCACACTGATCCCGGCAATCGATCCGGGGTGCCGCATGCTACCCCGGCCCGGCCGGACAGCATGCAGCGACCCGGCAAAGCGGCAACGGCGGGCTGGTCAGCCGTCCTTCGAATCCAGCCATTCGAGCAGGCTGGCGAGACAGTCGCGCGCCAGCATCTTGCATCGTTCGGGGCTCCAGCCCTGTTCGGGCTCGGGGCTCGCCGGATTGTCCTTGTAGGGCATTTCGAGCGTCATCGCTGTCGCGCCGAAACGCTCGGCGACCTGGTTGGTGCTCATCGACAGGTTGGCCTTGCCCGCTGCCGCCTTGGTATACCCAAGTTCGGTCTGGAAATCGGGCGTCCGGCGGTCGAGGATAGCCTCGTAGCGATAATAGCGCTCGCCCTGCTCGTCGGTCCAGCTGGGAATGCCTTCGTAACCCGCAAGGAAGCTGACGGGAATCGCCTCGTCGCCATGCACGTCCATCGCGAAATCGACGCCGGTTTCGTCCATCCGGTTGCGGATCGCGAGCACCTCGGGTGACTTGTCGGCCGTGGGATTTTCCCACTCGCGATTGAGGTTCGTGCCGGCGGCATTGACGCGCAGATTGCCGCGCCTGGAGCCATCGGGATTGCAGTTGGGCACGATGTGGAGGCGGCAACGCTTGCGCAATTCGCGGCCCACGCTGTCGGCGGGGTCGGTCAGCACTTCCAGCGCACCCTCCATCCACCATTCGGCCTGCGTCTCGCCCGGGTGCTGACGGGCATAGAGCCATACCTTGAATTCCCCCTCGCCCATCTCGAGGCTGTCGAGCGGCTGGCCGTCGAGCGTGGTGCCGAGTTGCACGTAATCGACCCCTTCGGAAGCGGCAGCCTCTGCAATCAGATCGTGGTGGCGCTCCATCGAATAGGGCGCGAAGTAAGCGAACCAGGCGATGTCGCTTGCGGGCGTGTAGCGGATGGTCAGCGTGCCGCCGTGCTCATCCTTGGCGTAGGTCGAGGCCGCACGCCCCCAATAGTCGCGATCTTCCGACACGCAGCTGTCGTAGCCGGGCCAGCCGCCGGGATAGGCGCTTTCCTCCAGCCCGGTGATTTTCAGTTCGAGTTCGCGCCCCGCCGCGCCCGAGACGCGGAAATGGTACCACTGCTTGAATTCGCTCTTCGTGTCTTTCGGGATCGCCAGCATCGCGCTGGCGCCATCCACCGACAGGACTTCGATATTGCCACTGTCGAAGGCGGAATCGATCCGGATATCGCTCACTCGGTAACCTCTACTTCTATGGTTTCGCCATTGTTTCCGGGAAACTCCCGGAACAGCGCGGAGGCGACCGTCTGGGCGTTCGCTTCTCCGCGTGCAAGGGATGAATTCTCGGGCGCCTGGAAATCGGCGCGGCCTTCCCAGATGCTCTGTCCACTGGTCCTGTCGCGAATAGTTACGGCAAGCTCGGTGCCGACGCGATCCTTCCGGCCGCCGCCGAGGTTGATGCCGATTCCCACGCCGACACCCGATCCGTAGCTGCCGGTCGAACCGCCGACGCCCACGCTGACCGGGCTGCGACGCCCGCCGATGCCGATCACATAACGTTCGACTGCAACCTCGGCGACCTGACCCGCGCCGGACCGGTCGCTCTCGCTATAGCCGAGGCGGCGCAGCTCCTCGGCGACGGCTGCCTTGTAAGGCGCCAGCGCGAGACTGTCCGCTTGGGCCCCGGCCGCGGTCTCCACGAAAATGCTGCCTTGCCCCAGTTGGGCCATGCGATCGGGCGCGACGAAGCGGGTTACCTCGACCGGGCCGGGCGGTGTGGTGCATCCGGCAAGCGTCAAGGCGGCGGCGATGCCCAGTGCGATGGGAAGCGGTTTCATGGTTTGCGATCCTTCCAGCGTTTCTCGAGGCCCGATTGCCTTCCCAAACAACGCATGGGCGGGCGATTGTGCACCGGGACGCTTTCCCATGCGCGTTAGGGCGTTGCCGTTACCAATTGGTATGTTAGGTGCGCGAACCATGAGCGAAACGAGCAAAGTGCCCGTGCTGGTCACCGGTGGGGCGGGGTATATCGGCAGCCATGCGGTCCTGGCCCTGCGCGATGCGGGGTGGCCGGTGGCGGTGATCGACAATCTTTCGACCGGCTTCGCCTTTGCGGTCCCCGACGATGTGCCGCTCTACGAAGGCGATATTGCCGATACCATCCTGCTCGAACAGATTTTCGCCGAGCAGGGGATCAAGGCGATCATGCATTTCGCCGGGTCGATCATCGTGCCCGAATCGGTCGAGAACCCGCTAAAATACTACGACAACAACACGGTGAAGAGCCGCGCGCTGATCGAGGCGGCGGTCGCCGGCGGAGTCGAGCATTTCATCTTCAGCTCGACCGCCGCGACATACGGTACGCCGGAAACCTCGCCCGTTTCCGAGGATAGTCCCAAACAGCCGATCAACCCCTATGGCTGGTCGAAGCTGATGACCGAACAGATGCTGTCCGATGCCAGCGCGGCGCATGGGTTCAATTTCTGCGCGCTCAGATATTTCAATGTCGCGGGCGCCGATCCGCAGGCCCGGACCGGCCAGTCCACTGCCGGAGCCACCCATCTGATCAAGGTCGCCTGCGAAGCGGCCACGGGCAAGCGCGACGGCGTGGCGGTGTTCGGCACCGATTACGACACGCCCGACGGCACGGGCGTGCGCGACTATATCCACGTCAGCGACCTCGCCAATGCCCACCTGCTCGCGCTCGAGGCGCTGATCGAGCAGCCCGGTCGCTCGCTGACGATGAATTGCGGCTACGGGCGCGGTTTCTCGGTGCTCGAAGTGCTCGATGCGGTGGACCGGGTGACCAACCAGACGATCGCGCGCCGGATGGAGCCGCGGCGGGCGGGCGATCCGGCAGAGCTCGTTTCCGACCCTTCGCGCATTCGCGAAACGCTGCCATGGCAGCCGCAGCATGCCGATCTCGGCGACATCATCGCGCATGCGCTGCAATGGGAGCGCAAGCTGTCCGAATTGCGCGGCGAGTGACGCTACGCCGGTTAGTCGCTCGAAAACGTCGGTTCGTCGTTCAGCATTGCCGCCGGACTCGCGGCTCGTCTAAAGGGCGCGCTTGCGCATGACCTTGCCCTCCTTCCCCGATGGAACACTCGACGGCGACCGGCATCTTTATGCCGTGCGCGTCTATTACGAGGATACCGACCTCTCGGGCATCACCTATCACGCCAATTACCTGCGCTGGTTCGAGCGCGCGCGGAGCGATTTGTTGCGTCGGCTGGAGATCGACCAGCGCGCGGCGATCGAGGCGGGCGAGGGCGCCTATGCGGTATCGGAAATCAATCTGAAGTATCTGCGCTCCGCGCGGCTCGACGACGATGTGCTGATCGAGACGCGCTGCACCGATATGCGCGCCGCCTCCTGCCGGATGCACCAGCTTGCGTTCAGGTTGGCGGGTGAAGAGCGCGAACTTCTGGCCGAGGCACATTTGCGCGTCGGCTTCGTTTCACCCGATGGCCGGCCCAAGCGCCAGCCGGAGGAATGGCGCGCGGCCTTCGCGCGGTTTGTCGGGCAAGGGGATTCATGAGCTCGCTATCACTTCTCGCCGCCGGGGCACCGACCCGGCTCGATCCGATCCAGCTTTTCCTCGAGGCCGATATCGTCGTCCAGCTGGTCATGGCCGGGCTGCTGGTCGCCAGCATATGGGTGTGGATGATCATCGTCAGTTTCAGCCTGCGGATGAAGAAGCTGCGCAGCCGGACGATCGATTACGAGAACGAGTTCTGGCAGGCGGAAAACTTCGACCGCTTCACTTCCGAACGGGGTAATAAAGACATCCCCGCCGCACGCGTGGCGCAGGCGGCGGTGGCCGAATATCGCCGCTCGACCAAGACCACCGTCCGCGACCCGGAGGCGCTGCGCGGCCGGATTGCGGTGGCCATGGACAGCCAGATCGCGCTCGAAGCCGACGATATCGCCGAGCGATTGAACTTCCTCGCCACGGTCGGCTCGGTTGCCCCATTTGTGGGGCTGTTCGGAACCGTCTGGGGCATCATGAACAGCTTCTTCCAGATCGGCGCGCAGGAAAGCTCCTCGCTCGCGGTCGTCGCCCCCGGCATTTCCGAAGCGCTGTTCGCGACCGCCATCGGTCTGTTCGCGGCCATTCCGGCGGTGATCGCCTACAACCGTTTCAGCCACCGGGTCGATCGCTACGAAGCGCGCCTGCAGCGCTTCGCCGACAAGCTCAACGCGACCTTCAGCCGCCAGCTGGAGGCGCGCTAGTGTTCGCGTCGACCTTGCCTGCCCGCGCCCCCACCCGGCCGCCCACGGCACGGTATCATGTGGGAGGCCGGGTGGGGGCGCGGGCCGGTGCCGAAAGCCTCTCGAAGGGAGAACGGCAATGGCGATGAGCCTCGCCTCTTCCAGCGGGACACGGCGCGGGCGTGGCAAGCGTCGCCGCCCGATGAGCGAGATCAACGTCACGCCCTTTGTCGACGTGATGCTGGTGCTGCTGATTATCTTCATGGTCACCGCGCCGCTGCTCACCGCTGGCGTGCCGATCGACCTGCCCGACAGCCGCGCTTCGCAACTGCCCAGCGAACAGCAGCAGGTGACGATCAGCATCGACGAGGCCGGCTTCGTCTATATCGACGATGTCGAGGTACCCGTCGGTGGCCTTCCGCAGGCGCTCGAAAGCTTGCCGCGGACCGGTGGTGAGGGCCCCGATATCACGCTGCGTGCCGACCGTGCGCTCGATTACGGGCGCGTGATGGCGGTGATGGGCGAATTGAACCGTGCCGGGCTCAACCGGATTTCGCTCATCACCAACAGTGCTGCACCCGCATCGCTCAACGCCGGTTCATCCGGCGAGGAATAGGTGTCGGACCATGGAGAGGTTAGGCATCAGGGCAGAGGAGCGGACCGGACTGATCGTCGCGGTCGCACTGCATCTTGCACTGTTCGGGCTGCTGATCGTGCAGGGGCTGTTCCCGGCCCCGGTGATCGATCCGCCGCAGCGGATGACCGTCAGCCTGGCGGAAGATGTCGGGCTTTCGGCGACGGCGCCCGACCCGGTCGCCGAAAGCCGCGCCTCGACGGCGCCGACCATGGATCTCAACCCGGCCCCCGCGCCCGAGCAGGAAGTACCGGCCCCGCCGCAGGTCGAGCGTCCCGCGCCGCAAGTCCAGTCTCCGGTGCCCGCACCCAATTCGGCTGCCGACAACCGCCCGCGCCGCCGCCCCGATCCCCCGCGCACGCAAAGCCAGCCGCAAAGCAGTCAGCGCAGCGGAGGCTCGCGCCTCGGCGACAATTTCCTCGACGGCGCAGGCGACAGCACACGCACGAGCGAAACGCGCATCCCGGCCTCGCAAATCGGTAACAGCGCCAAGGCATCGCTCTTCCAGGCGGTCGCCCGGCAGCTGCGCCCGCACTGGCAGCCGCCGAGCGGGCCCGAGGTCGAGAAGATCGTTACCAAAGTTCGCTTCCGCCTCAATCCCGACGGCACGCTCGCCGGTGCGCCAAGCGTTGCGGGGCAGCGCGGCGTAAACGCCACCAACCGCGCGCAGGCGGGGCGTCATGGCGAACAGGCCATCCGTGCGGTACAACTGGCCGCCCCCTTCGACTTGCCTGACGAGTATTACGAGGCATGGAAACTCATCACCGTGGATTTCGACTGGAGATTGGCCCAGTGAAGTATGTTCTGATTGCCGCCGCGGCATTCCTCGCCGCGCCCCTCTCCGCCCAGAATGAGGATCTCGGTCAGCCGATACCCGAAGGTGGAGAAGTCGAGATCATCGACGAGGGCGAGGGCCTTTCGGGCTCGGTCAGCTTCGAGGGCAATCTCGACGATCTCGGTATCGCCATTCCCGGCTTCGCCACCGACCGCGACGTTGCCACACCCGCCAACTCCTCGGGCACCGCGGCGCTGGGAACGGAGCTTGCGGGGGTCATCACCGCCGACTTGCGCAACAATGGCCTGTTCAAGCCGACCGGCCCCGATGCGCTGCCGCAGCCCTCGTTTGGCGAAATCACCGCGCCCAATTGGCCGACCTGGTCGAACCGCGGCGCGGAAATGCTCGTTCACGGCTATGTCCGCGGGCGCAGCGACAATCGCCTGACGGTCGGTTGCTATCTCTACGACATGGCGCTGCAGCAGGAGCTGGTGCGCGAAGGCTGGGTGGTCCAGCCCGCCGACTGGCGCCGTGCGGCGCACAAATGCGCCGACCTCATCTATTCGCGCCTGACCGGCGAGAGCCCGTTCTTCGACAGCCGCATCGCCTATATCGCCGAGACGGGACCGAAGGATAACCGCTCGAAGCGGCTGGCGATCATGGATAGCGACGGCGCCAACCATCGCTTCATTACCACCGGCCGTTCGACCGCGCTGACGCCGCGTTATTCGCCCGATTACCGCAAGCTGTCCTATTTGAGCTATGTCGACGGCAATCCGCGCATCTATGTCTACGACATCGGCACCGGTCGTCAGACGTTGGTGACCCAGAGCGCCAATCCCACCTTCGCGCCGCGCTGGAGCCCCGATGGGCGCTGGCTGCTCTATTCGATGGCGGTCAATGGCAATACCGACATCTACCGCGTCTCCGCCAATGGCGGCGAGCCCGTGCGGCTGACCGATACGCCGGGCATCGACATCGGCGGGTCCTATTCGCCCGATGGCAGCCGGATCGTGTTCGAAAGCGATCGGTCGGGTGCGCAGCAGTGCTACGTCATGAACGCCGACGGTTCCAACCAGCGACGCATCAGCTTCGGCGGCAGCCGTTGCGCAACGCCCGAGTGGAGTCCGCGCGGCGACCAGATCGCCTTCACCAACGCCAGCTCGTTCAACATTTCGGTGATGACGCCGTCGGGCGGCAGTGTCCGCACGCTGACCAACGGCTGGCAGGACGAGGCGCCGACCTGGGCGCCGAACGGGCGGATCATCCAGTTCTTCCGCACGGAGCGCAACAGTGGCAAGACTTCGCTCTGGCAGGTCGACCTGACCGGTGAGAATCTGCGGCGGCTGCCGACGCCGGTCGATGCATCGGACCCGGCATGGGGACCGATTCTGCCGTAATTGCATTGGACTACACAGGGACGAATTCGGGGGGCAAAACCGACTTCACCACGCTGTTTGAAAGGGGACAGCCTATGAATACCCGTGTTGCTACCGGCCTGATGCTTGCATCGACCATTGCGCTTGCTGCCTGCCAGAAGAAGGCTCCGGAGGAGCTTCCGCCGCCGCCGGTCGAAACGGCCCCGGCACCCGCGCCGGCGCCGACAGGCCCAGCGGTGGGTTCGCAGCAGCATTTCGTCGACGCGGTCGGGCAGGCCAACACGGTGGTCTATTTCGACACCGACAGGTTCAATATCGACGCCGAAGACCAGATGAAGCTGCAGCGCCAGGCGCAGTATTTCAGCCAGTATTCGCAGGTGACCTTCACGATCGAGGGGCATTGCGACGAACGCGGCACGCGCGAATACAACCTCGCGCTGGGCGAACGCCGTGCCAATGCGGCGAAGAACTACCTCGTCTCGATCGGCATTCCCGCCAACCGCATCCGCACCGTCAGCTACGGCAAGGAACGCCCGGTGGCGCTGGGTTCGAACGAATCGGCGTGGGCCCAGAACCGTCGCGCTGCAACCGTCACGATCAACTGATCGGCTGATCAAAGCAAAAGGGCTCCCCGATCGCGGGGAGCCCTTTTTACGCTCGTGACCGGCGAGGCGAATGCCTAGCGCGTGGCCGAATAGCTCGCCATCGAAGTTGTGCCGGACCGGCTGTCGCCCTGTTCGAGAGACAAACCGCCATGCCCAGCCACGAGTGCGAATGCCGCCATGGACAGGACGGCGGCGGTGGCGGAAAAGGTCAGTTGCTTGCTCATGGTCGCTCTCATGGGTGGTGCTGTTAGGGCCGATATATTAACGCTTCACTGCATTGCAACATTTCAAATTGAAACTGGTTCCCGCGCGCTTGCACCTTTCGTCCGCCGGCCTAGATTGTGCCCCATGCTTTCCTGTGACATGAAATTCTTGCGTTATGCCTAAGGCACGCCGCTCCAACGACTGGGGCTTCCCCCGGTGGCGCGGTTACGGTTCCTCGCGCGAAACGACGACCGTGCGCCTGTGCGACAGGCATGGCTGCGAAGAACCCGGCGACTGTCCCGCGCCCAAGGCGCCCAACAGCCCCGAGCGCTGGATGTTCTGTCAAAAGCATGCTGCCGAATACAACCGCAAATGGGACTATTTCGAAGGGCTCGACAAGGCCGAGAAGGAAGCGCGCACCAAGGCCGAGCAGAGCGAGAATGCCGGCTATGCCGAGGCTCAGCACTATGGCTGGAGTGGTAGCGGTGACGGTTCGCGCAGCGCCGACGAGATGCGCGCGCTGGAGGTGCTCGAACTCGATGCCGATGTGGAATTCTCCGTAATCAAGAAAACATGGCGTGCGAAGGCCAAGACGGTCCATCCCGATGTAAAGCCGGGCGACAAGGAAGCGGCCGCGGAGTTCCAGAAATTCCAGCTTGCCTATGAGGTGCTCAAGGCCGCCGAAGAGCGGCGCGAGTGGAAGGGCTGAGCCTCCGCTCTACTTCGCTTTGGTATCGATTGCCGAAGGCGGATTGTCGTTCCACCAGGGCACGTCGGTGAAGGGGCGCACGTCGAGTTCGTGGGTCCAGCAATTGCGCGGTTGGTGCGCCAAGTGCCAATAGGTTTCGGCGAGCGTGGCCGGATCGATTACCCCGTCCTTTCCCTTCGCTTCCTTGTAGGCTTCGAAGCGGTCGCCGAGCAGCTTGCCCAGCGTGTCGGGCGCATCGACCGAACCATCGACCACCACATGCGCGACATGCAGGCCCTGCGGGGCGAATTCGGCATTGAGCGTCTGGCACAGCATCCGCCGCGCGCCCATCGCCGCAGCATGGCTGTGCTGCCCGGCATTGCCACGCACTGCGGCGGTTGCCGATGTGACGAGGATCGTCCCGCTCCCGCGCTCCACCATGAGCGGCGTGACAGCGTGGGCGAGGCGAAACAGGCCGAAGCACCCAAGCCGCCAACCCAGCTCGAACGCGCGATGCGGCGTGTCGGCCAGCGTACGGTTCCCGATCTGCGCACCGAGGTTGTAAAGCACCGTGTCGATCGGCCCGATATCGCGCTCGACCCGCTCGACCAGTTCCTCGATCGTCCCGTCCGCTGCCGCATCGAGCAGCATTCCGCTCGCCTTGCCTCCCTCATCCTCGATCGCGCCGACCAGCCTGGCCAGCCCTTCCTCGTCCGAGCGCCGCGCTAGGACCGCGTGATATCCTCCGCGAGCGAAACGCGCAGCGGCATGGCCGCCTATCCCCGCGCCCGCGCCGATCACCAGAAATACCTTGTCCGCCATGTTCGCCTCCTTACAGGCGCGCGACGATAGCCCTTGCCAGCTTGTCGCCCAAACCCGGGCCCTGCTCGGGATAGAGATAGGGCTCGATCGCCTCTGCCTCCATTACCGCCAGTTCGCCCGTCGGGAGCCGTGCCATGTCGATCCGGGAATAGAGCAGATCGTCAAAGGGCAGGGAGGCAATGACGGCGCGGGCCTTCGCCAGGTCTCGCGGTTCGGGAGCATAGTCGCATTCATAGCCGCCATAGAGCGATTGGATGCGGTAATCGCCTTCGCCCGCGCGCTTGAGCACGCCGTGGCTGAAGCTGCCATCGATGAAGACGAAAGTGTACTCGCCTTCCTCGACGACACTCTGCAGGAAGGGCTGAATCAGGCAGGGGCAGCCCATCGACCAGCCTTCGTCGGGCAGCGCCTCGCGGGTAAAGCTGTGCTGGCCGAGCCCGCCTGCGCCAACCTGCCGTTTGATGACCACGCGATCGGTCTCGAACTGGGCCATTGCCGCCAGCACCCCCGCCCGATCGATGTCGTCCCGCCAAAGTGTCGGAACCGTGGTCGCCCCGCCCCGGTCGAGTTCTTCGAGATAGCGCTTGTCGGCATTCCAGCGGACCACCTCGGGCGGGTTGCAGACGTCGATGCCGCGCCTCGCGAGCGCCTCCAGCTTTTCGAGGAACTCCTCCGGGTGGTCCTGATAGTCCCACGCGGTGCCGAGCAGCACCAGCGCCAGGCCCTCGAACTCCGCCAGCGGCGCGCGCCAGTCGATCTCGACCAGCTCGAGCCCGGCCCTCTCGAAAGCGGGGCGCAACGCGGCCACCTCGATATCATGCTCGAAAGCGTCTCCCCGGCGCGGTCCGGCGCCGGGGAGCGTGTCTTCGCAGGCGAGGAAGCCGATCCGCTTATCGTTTGGTTCTGAAGGCACGAACGGCAATGCGAAAGTTCAAGAAAGCGACCACGCCTATCAGTGCCGCAAGCGGGATGCCCAAAAGCGGTTGGGAGATCGCAATGAACACGGCCCAAGCCAGGAAACTCAACGAAACGATGACCATCCAGACAGCGATAGTTCGGCCGAGGGTCTTCCCCATAGCTGCTTCAGCTTCCTTGCCGGATCGAGGTGGAGCGTAGGGTTTCCTACCTTTTACAAGTCTGTTTGCGGCGGTGCTTTGCCAGACGAGATAGCCGATGACCCCTGCGGTAACGCCATAACCAACCACGCTGGAGGTTGACCTGCTGACATCGACAAAGTTGGCGAGCATCGAGCCTGCCAAGAAAGCGAGCACTGTCAGCCCAGCTAGCTTAACCAGACCCTTCCATCCCGCTACACGCCGCCAATCTTCGATTAGCGCCTCGTATTCGGCCGGGGTTACCAGATAGCCGTGGCTCCATCGTGTTGGGTAATAGAGATACCCGCCGTCGACGGGTTCGAAGCTGCGCTTGAGGACCCCGACCGTATCGAACACTCAGACCGCCTCCAGAGCCTGATCGAAGTCGGCGATCAGGTCGTCCGCGTCCTCGATGCCGATCGAGATGCGCACGAGGTTGTCGCTGATACCCAGCTCCGCACGGCGGCCTTCGGCGACCGAGAGGTGGGTCATCGAGGCCGGGTGGCTTGCCAGCGTCTCGGTCCCGCCGAGGCTGACCGCGAGCTTGGCGATCTTGAGCGCATCGAGGAAGCGGAAGCATTCCGCCTCGCCGCCCTTCAAAAGCAGCGAGAAGGTGCTGCCCGCGCCCTTGCAGTGGCGGTCGTAGATATCCTGCTGGCGTTCGTCCTTGATCATGCCGAGATAGCCGAGGCCTTCGACCTTCGGATGCTTCGACAGGAATTGGCAGACCTTCTCCGCATTCTCACCCGCGCGCTGCATGCGCAGTTCGACGGTTTCGAGGCTGCGGCACAGCATCCAGGCCGTATTGGGGTCGCAGATGCCGCCCATCGTGTTGCGCAGCATGCGGATGGCGTCGATGAAGCGTTTCTTGCCCGAGACGCTCCCCGCGACGAGGTCCGAATGGCCGCCGACATATTTAGTCAGCGAGTAGACCACGAGGTCGGCGCCATGGTCCAGCGGGCGCTGCCACAGGGGCCCCAGGAAGGTGTTGTCGATCGCGATCGAGCATTTGTCGGCGTCGAAATGCGCATCGCGGGCATCGCGGACCGCCTCGATATCCACCAGTGCGTTGGTCGGGTTGCCCGGACTTTCGAGGTAGATCATCGGCACTTCGCCGCCCTGCTCCTCGGCTTTGGCCTTGGCGCGGGTCATGACTTCGTCGAGCTGTTCACGGCTGGCGCCGGCCGGGAAGTCGATGAAGGTCACGCCGAACTTGGCCATGGTCTTGGCGATGAAGCCTTCCGACGCGGCATAGAGCGGGCCCGAATGGACGATCACGTCGCCCGCCTTGCAGGCAGCGAGCAGCAGCACGGCAATCGCGGTCATGCCGCTGGAAAAGGACAGCGCTTCTTCCGCGCCGTCCCACACGGCCAGGCGATCTTCGAGGATTTCCTGGTTGGGCGCGTTGAAGCGCGAATAGACCAGGCCGTCGGCGCCGCCCGGACGCTTGCCGGTGATGCCTTCGAAGTGGCGCTTGCCGTCGGCTGCGCTGGGGAAGGCGAAGGTCGAGGTGAGGAAGATCGGCGCCTTGAGGCTGCCTTCCGACAGTGTCGGATCGTAGCCATGGCCCATCATCAGCGTGCTGGGTTTCAGCTCGCGGCCATTGATCTTGGTGACTTCGCGCTTGGGGGCCATGCGCGGGGTGGTGGGATCGATATCGTTGTCGCTCATGGGGAGGACATCCTTCCTGAATCACGCTCCCAGGAAGGCGGGAGCCGGGTGGACTGGCCGGGGCGCCCGTTCCTAACCTCCGCAGGAACGCCTCTCCGCCGCCAGTGCTTTCGGCCGTGATCCATATGTCGGTGCGATGTTGGTTTCAACTGCGACGAAGCCCGCGCGAGGGAACACACGGAACACGGTCCTGGAGTAAGAATGGCTGAGTCCGCGAGATGGGGAGCGATTTGGCGGATCGGTGCGGCGCGGGCAGCGGCGTTTCCCTACAATACTCGGTATGGCTTTCCGCTTTAAACAGGATCGGCGCACGACTTGGAGGGGATAATGGACGATCCGTTTCAAATGCAGCGGGAACTGCGCTACGGGGCGCCCGTCTGCGATCAAGTCATGACCGGGCGCCACTTCACCATCGGCTATTCGTGGTATTTCCGGCAGGCCAAATGGACGCTCGAGATCATCAATCGCGACCGACGATTGATCAACGAGATCGAGCTGGAGGACCGGCTCGACAATTTTCGCGCCGACACCCGTGTGCCCAAACGGTTCCGGGCCGGCCTCAACGCCTATCGCGGCAGCGGGTTCGACCGTGGCCATCTGGTGTCGAGTGCCAATCAGGATCTCGAAAACATCCAGAACAGCGAAACCTTTCTGCTGTCGAACATGTCGCCCCAGCATCCCGACTTCAATCGGCGCAAGTGGCGCGAACTCGAGCAGGAAATTCGCCGGCTCGACGCACGCGAAGACGTGCTCGAAACCTATGTGCTGACTTGCCCCATTTTCTACTTCGGCGAGACTGTTGAAACGATCGGCGCCGATCAGGAGAATTTCGGCATCGACGTCCCGGTACCGCACGCCTTCATGAAGAGCGTGCTCGCGGAAACAATATCCGGGCGGCTCAAGCTGTGGACCTTCGAGATGAAGAACGAGAGGCTCGAAGGCGATCTCGGCGATTATCTGGTCAAGACCTACGATGCGGAACAGATCGTCGGGGGTCGCTTCTGGGATCGGGTCGCGGGCGGCGACATGCACGAAGCGAAGGGCGGAGAGGGCAAGATCGAAGCGATGTGGCCCGCCGATCCGACCGCGCGCTTCATTGGCTTACGTTAGCGCCGCGATCCCCCATACCATTGCGACGATCAGGAATATTCCGACGATGTCGAGCAATAGTCCGGCCTTCACCATGCGTGCGATCCGGATGTGACCGGTCGACCAGGCGATCGCGTTGGGTCCGGTCCCGGCGGGCAACATGAACCCCCAGCTTGCGGCCAGCGCGGCGGGCATCGCCAGTAGGATCGGATCGACGCCCAGCGCGACGACCAGCGCCGCGACTACCGGGATGATCCCGCTGGCGGTCGCGACATTGCTGGCGAATTCGGTGATCAGGACGACCATCGCAACCACCGCCAGGGCGACCAGCACCAGCGGCCACGCCTCGAGCGGCAGGAGGGCATTGCCGAGCCATTCGGCCAGTCCGCTCGCGCTCATACCCGCCGCCAGCGCCAGCCCGCCGCCGAACATCATGATCACGCCCCAGGGCGCGCGGTCGGCCTCTTTCCAGATCAGCAGCGGGCGGCCGGTGCCATCCGGCAGCAGGAACAGGACAAGGCTGGCGATGATCGCGATCGTGCCATCGGTCCACGATCCTTCCGGCAAATAGGGCGCGACGATCAGGCGCGTCATCCATGCGAGGAAGGTAAGGCCGACGACGACCATCAACCTGCGCTCTGCCGAACCCATCGGCGCCTCGTTCGCCACCGCCGCGCGC
The DNA here is from genome assembly GCF_001542855.1 of Erythrobacter sp. AP23. Lineage (GTDB taxonomy): Bacteria > Pseudomonadota > Alphaproteobacteria > Sphingomonadales > Sphingomonadaceae > Qipengyuania. The sequence goes on from NZ_LNBY01000016.1 coordinate 40,367, forward strand.
GCGGCTCCGACATCGAAGGGATGGGCGGCGACCTGCTGCACACGCGAGACGAGAAAAGCGGCCAGCGGCACGCCGACGATGACGATCGGCAGGCCATAGAGCGTCCATTCGGCAAAGCTGATCTGCGTTCCGATCATCGTGTCGAGCAGGCCCACGGCAATCGCATTGGTCGGCGATCCGACCAGCGTGCCGAGCCCGCCGACGCTTGCGGCAAAGGCGATACCCATCGGCAGTGCGCCCGCGAGCCCCTCGCGCTCGTCCGCCGCGACACCGCCGCCCGCTAGTACTGCAAGCGCCATCGGCATCATGATGAGTGCGGTCGAGGTATTCGAGATCAACATCGACAGGATCGCCGCGGCGATCATGAAGGCCAGTAGCAAACCCGTTTGTCCGCCGCGCCCTCCGATCGCATTGAGAATTGCCAAAGCAAGTCGCCGGTGCAGTCCGGTGCGTTCGATCGCAAGGGCGATGAAGGCCCCGCCCAGCAGGAGGAACAGGATCGGCGAATAGTAGGCGCTGGCCGTATCGCGCGCGTTCATCACTCCCGCAAATGGCAGCACGATGAAGGGCATCAGGGCGGTCGCAGTGAGCGGCAGGGCCTCGGTCATCCACCAGGCTGCCATCAGCACGACCAGGCCGGCGACGATAAATGCCTCGCGGTTCATTCCGTCGGGGAGGGGGGCGAGAATTGTTGCGGCCAGCGCCGCCGCTCCAACCGCGAACCCGATGCGTTTGGCTGTCACTGTTCTGCCATCCCCCTCATCGCACGCGTGCTAACAGCGCCCGACGCGGCCTGCAACGCGGATACGAAAAGGGCGGCCCGTCATGGACCGCCCTTTCACTATCTGCCGCTCGGCCGGGGCCTACTTGGGTGCGAGCACCATGATCATCTGGCGGCCTTCGAGACGGGGGAAAGCTTCGACCTTGGCGATTTCCTCAACATCGTCGCGGACGCGGTTGAGCAGGTCCATGCCGAGCTGCTGGTGGGCCATTTCACGACCGCGGAAGCGCAGCGTGCACTTCACCTTGTCGCCGTTCTCGATGAACTTCACGACATTGCGCATCTTCACGTCATAGTCGTGCGTGTCGATGTTCGGGCGCATCTTGACCTCCTTGATTTCCTGGGTCTTCTGCGTCTTGCGCGCGAGGTTCGCCTTCTTCTGCGCCTCGTAGCGATATTTGCCGACATCGAGGAATTTGCACACCGGCGGGTCCGCATTGGGGGACACTTCGACGAGGTTCAGGCCGACTTCCTGGGCCTGCTCGACAGCTTCGCGGGTGAACATAACGCCGAGGTTTTCGCCTTCGTGATCGATCACGCGGACCTTCGGCACATTGATCATGTTATCGTAGCGCGGGCCGCTTTTCACGGGCATTTGCATGCTGCGCCGGGGTGGACGGGCTATGGGGTATTCTCCTTGATTCTGCCTGTTTCGAGGTGGCTATGTAGGGAGAAATCGGGGAAATCGGAAGGGGGTAGGGGGAAATAGTGGAACTGCGGTGGCTTTGCAGGTTTTTGCTTTTCGAACCGACCTCCGTCGGTTCTTGCAACTGGAAATTACGCTGCGCGGTTCCACAGGTTGAAACGCGCCAGTTTGCCCTTTGCCGGCACCACGGCGTCGATCCGCTCGGCCGGTTGCAGGGCCGAGAGGATTGCCGGGTCGGCAGCATTCATCCCTCCTGTGAAGGCGCCGAAGGCGGGCAGGATCATGCGGCCCGAGGGCTTCCCGTCCGGCCCGTCATTGGCGCTCACCACTGCGCAGGGGCGTCGGATCATTCTCTGGCGGACCCTCAGTTGCAGGCGCGGGTGGTAGTGGCCGGAGAGTTCGGGGCGGGTTTCGCCAGCTTTGGCCTGGTGGCGCAGGATAACGTCCCCGATCTCCAGTTCCTCGGCCAGCGTGCCGCCCCAATGCGCTTCTTTGCGCGCCTCCATTTCGGGATCGTGATTACCGGTGATCCAGACCCAGTCGACCGCGCGGGTCAGCGCGTCGAGCATGCCCGAGGCGTGCGGCTCCAATCGCGTCGAGCCATCCGAATCGTGGAAATTGTCGCCCAGCGTGATGACCCGCCGTGCGCCCGTTTCGCGAATGGCGAGCGCCACGCGCTCGAGCGTCTCGCGGCTGTCGTAGGGCGGGATCATTTGCCCGTGACGCGCGAAGAAGCTGCCTTTTTCCAGATGCAGGTCGGCGACCAGCAAAGCGCGCTCGCGCGGCCAGTAGATCGCGCGGCCCTCGGTCAGGAGCCATTCCTCGCCAGCGAACGAAAGGGGAACCATGGCTCGCTATTGCCGTAGCGAAACGGGGATGGCAAGGCTCGTCGCATGACCGAATGGACTCAGCAGACCGATACCGCCCGCACCTGCTTCGAAACCCTGCGCGATCGCATCTGCGCCGAGTTCGAGGCGATCGAGCGCGAGGTGGGGTCCGAGGCCGCGTTCGTCTTTACCCCCTGGCAGCGCGAGGAAGAGGGCAATGCGGATCCCGGCGGGGGTGTGCAGGGCCTGATGAAGGGCACGGTGTTCGAGAAGGTCGGCGTCAATGTTTCCACCGTGAAGGGCAATTTCAGCCCCGAATTCGCCGGGCAGGTCAACGGCGCGAGCGCGGAGAATCCCGGCTTTACCGCCACCGGCATCAGCCTGGTCGCGCACATGGCCAATCCCCATGTGCCCGCCGTGCACATGAACACCCGCTTCCTGACCACCGGCAAGGCCTGGTTCGGCGGCGGTGCGGATCTCAACCCGCCGATCCCCTACGAGCAGGACACCGAGGACTTCCACGCGCGCTTCCGCGCCGCCTGCTCGGCACACAACCCGACCTATTACGAGCGCTTCAAGAAGTGGGCGGACGACTATTTCTACATTCCCCATCGCGGCGTGCATCGCGGGGTGGGCGGGATCTTCTACGACCACCTCGAATGCGAAGACGAAGCGGCTTTCGAACGCAATCTCGCCTTCACCAGGGATGTCGGAGAGGCCTTCCTCGACATCTTCCCCAAGCTGGTCCGCCGCCGGATGGAGAGCGAGTTCACGCCCGAGGACAAGCAGACCCAGCTCGAATGGCGCGGGCGCTATGCGGAATTCAACCTCGTCTACGACCGCGGCACGCTGTTCGGTCTCAAGACCGGCGGCAATATAGATGCGATCCTGATGAGCCTGCCGCCCGAAGCGGTGTGGAACTGATTGCCTGCCTGCCGGTATAGTCCGGGTGACAGCGCTGCGTGACCCGATCCGGTTGATACCGGTGCTTTTTCTGGGCGCGATCGCTGTCGGCACCCTCCTGCTCTGGCTGCCGATCGCGACAGCCGACGGAACGCAAACCGATTTTCTGACCGCGCTTTTTACCGCGACCTCCGCCGTGGCGGTAACGGGTCTCATCGTGGTCGATACGGCGACCTACTGGTCACCCTTGGGGCAGGGGGTGATTCTGCTGCTCTTCCAGATCGGCGGCTTCGGTATCATGACCGCGGCAACACTGTTCGGGCTCATGGCCGGCCGCGGCTTCGGCTTGCGCGAGCGCATGGCGACACAGGTCGAACGCAGCCGTCTCGATGTAGGTGATGCGCGTTCCGTGCTCAAACTCGTGCTGGTCATCACCTTGACGGTCGAGGCGGTGATTGCCGCAATCCTCACCGCGAGGCTGATGGTCATCTACGATCATGGCTTTGGCCACGCGTTGTGGCATGGCACCTTCCACGCCGTCAGCGCCTTCAATAACGCTGGCTTCTCAAGCTATTCCGACAGCGTGATGAGCTTTCAGGGCGACGGAGTCATGCTCGTGCCGATCATGCTCGCAGTCATCCTGACCGCGCTCGGTTTCCCCGTTATGCAGGACCTGCGCCACCATGGCTTCAGCTGGAAGCGCTGGACGCTGCACACGAAAATCACTGTGACGGGGACGATCATCCTGCTTGCTGGAGGATTTCTCGCGATCCTCGCGATGGAGTGGGACAATCCCGATACGCTCGGGCCGATGGGCATCGGCGGCAAGGTACTCAACGCCGCCTTTCATTCGGTCATGCCGCGCACCGCGGGATTCAACAGTCTCGATGTCGGCTCTTTCCGCGACGAGTCGCTGATGACCAATTACTTCCTGATGTTCATCGGTGGCGGCAGTGCGGGGACTGCGGGCGGTATCAAGATCACCACCTTCGCGGTGCTGCTCGCAGTGGTCTTGTCCGAAGTGCTCCGCCGCCGCGATGCCGGAGCCTTCGGCAAGCGCTTCGGTCATGCTGTCGAGCGGCAGGCGCTGACGGTGATCGTGCTTGCCGGAACGCTGATTTTCGCCGCGACCACCTACCTCTCGATCATCACACCGCTCGCCTTCGAGGATCTGTTGTTCGAGGCGGTCTCGGCCTTTTCGACCGTCGGCCTGTCGACCGGTGTGACTGCCGAGCTTCCGCCGGCGGGACAGCTCGTGATCATTGCGCTGATGTTCATCGGCCGCGTCGGCACGATCACCGTTGCCACTGCGCTCGCGCTGGGCGGCCAGCCGCGACCCTATCGCTATCCCGAGGAGAACCCCATTGTCGGCTGATACACGCAATCCCGTCCTCGTCATTGGGCTAGGGCGCTTCGGCGGCTCGGTCGCCCGCACGCTCGAGCGGATGGGTCACGAGGTGCTGGGCGCGGATACCGACCCGCTGCTGGTGCAGGAATACTCGCGCGATCTCACGCAGGTCGTCGAGGCGGACTGCACCGACTTCAATTGCCTCGAAAAGCTGGGCGCGAAGAGTTTCACTTCGGCAGTGGTTGGCATTGGAACCGATATCGAGGCGAGCGTGCTGGCGGTGCTGGCGTTGTCCGACCTCGGAGTGCCTAACATCTGGGCCAAGGCGACCAATGAAAAGCATGGCCGGATCCTCGAGCGCACCGGCGCGCATCATGTGGTCTTCCCCGAAGAGAAGATGGGCGAGCGTGTCGCCCGCCTCCTCAACGAGAGGCTGCTCGATTTTATCAGCTTCGGTGACGAATTCGCCATCGCCAAGCTTGCCGCGCCCGAGCCGATAATTGGCGTGCCGCTCGTCACGAGCGAATGCCGGCGGAAATACGACGTGACCGTTATCGGGGTGAAGCGCGAGGGTGAGGATTTCATCCACGCGGTTCCCGACACTGTCATCATGCCGCGAGACGTGCTGGTCGTTTCGGGCAGGATCGAGCGGATCGAGGCTTTCGCCGCGATCCATTCGGCCTGAGGTCGGTTACTCTGCCGGCGCGTAGACCCGCACCCAGTCGACCAGCATCTCGACCTCGCCTCGTTTGACTGCCTCGACCGTCTCGGCGGGAATACCGTTATAGGGTTCTTCGATCCGGTTGGTTTTGAACGGATAGGCCCCGCCCATGGCAAAGTTGAGGATCAGGTACTTCTCGTTGTCGAAGCGCCAGTCGCCGTAGTTTTCGACCATGGGACGAGTGACTCGATAGTGGACGTGGCCGTCGATCAGGAAATCGATCTGCTCGTCCGTCCACTCGACGGCATAGGTGTGCCAGCCGGTCACATCGATCCCCTCGGGGAAGAAGAATTTGTTCACGATCGGCGTCTCGCCCGAATAGCCCGGGCCGTGCAGTGCCACGCCGATCCAGTCCTTCTCGCCGACATACTCCATAATGTCGATTTCGCCGGTGCCGGGCCAAGCGTCATTGCCGAGCAGCCAGAATGCAGGCCATACGCCGACATTGTCGGGCATTTTGAGGCGTGCCTCGGCGCGGCCGTGCATGAAGTCGAATTTCCCACGGCTTTCGATCCGGCCCGATACGAAGGGGGCATTGCGCTCCGACTTGGGATCCGCACCCGGCTTGAACACCGGTCGCAGCACCAGCACGCCGCCCTCGGCCCCTTCGACGCCGGTCTGGAAGGCTATTGTCGACGGATCGTCGATATAGGCCTGCTGCTCATTGTTGACCCAGAAATCGGTGCCGATCACGATCCACTTGTCGCGATCCAGCACCCCATCGTCGAACTCATCGGCGAACAGGAGGTCGCGCTCCGGCGCAAGCGCTTCGGCGAGCGCGGCTCCGGCATTGGCCGATTGCGCGTGTGCCGCCACGGGCATGGCGAATGCCAAGACCGCGGTGAAAGTGACTGCGACGGTACGTATCATGGTACTCTCCCCAGTTCTGATAACGTTCTCATCGCATGCCTGCCGCCGTTTTTCCAGCCCATGGATACGATTTCAGCTGCGGGGCTGGCGCCCGCACGCAGGATCGGCGATAGCGCGCCTGCCTAGACATACCACGACAACCGGGTCGCGAATCCGGTGCCAAAGTTATCGGAGACATGCCCATGCGCCGCCTTGCCGCCCCGCTTGCCCTGCTGCTAGCCAGTACCGCCTGCACGACGATGGAGGCCGCCCCGGCGGCGACCTCCGGTCCGGTGGCAGACCGCATGGTCTCGCCGATCCTGACCTCGCCCGAGGCGGTCGACAGCTCGACCCATGCTCAGCCGCAGGTCGCGCGGGTGACGCATGTGGCGCTCGACCTCGATCTCGATTTCGACGCCCGGCGGGTCGGCGGCGTGGCGGTGCTCGACGTGCTTGCCTCCCCGGGCGCGGACGAGATCGTGCTCGACAGCAACGGGCTCGAGATCGCGCGCATCACCGATGGGGCAGGCCGTGAGCTAGCGTATGAGCTCGGAGCGATGGTCGAAGCTGGCGGAAAGGGTGCGCCGCTCACCGTGCAGCTCGATGGTGCGACAAGCTTGCGGATCGCATACCGTGCGCCCGCAGATGCCAGCGCGCTGCAATGGCTGAGTGCCGAACAAACAGCAGGCGGCGAGCATCCCTTCCTGTTCAGCCAGGGTCAGGCGATCCTCAACCGCACCTGGATCCCGACACAGGACAGCCCCGGCATCCGCCAGACCTGGGAAGCGCGGATCACCGCGCCCAAGCCGCTCGAGGTGGTGATGAGCGGCGTGCGTCGGGGCGAGCCGGAGGACCTTGGCAATGGTCGCCGCGCCTTCACCTTCGTGATGGACAAGCCCGTGCCGCCCTACCTCATCGCGATTGCCGCAGGCGATATCGAGTTCCGCGCAATCGGCCCGCGCACGGGCGTATGGGCGGAGCCTTCGGTGATCGACCGCGCGCATGCCGAGGTTGCCGATACCGAGGCCATGGTGGTCGAGGCCGAGAAGCTATACGGCGAGTATCGCTGGGGCCGCTACGACATGATCGTACTGCCTCCCGCCTTTCCCTACGGGGGCATGGAAAACCCGGTGATGACCTTCCTTACCCCGACTTTCGTCGCCGGCGACCGGTCGAACAATGGGCTTGTTGCGCATGAGTTGGCGCATAGCTGGTCGGGCAATCTGGTCACCAATGCCGTGTGGGGCGACAGCTGGCTCAACGAGGGCGTCACCACTTATTTCGAGAACCGGATCGTCGAGGCGGTCTACGGCAAGCAGCGCGCCGAGCAGGAGGCTGCACTGATGTACGCCAATATCCTCGAGACGCTGGCCGAAGTGGGCGCGGATGCACCCGGCACAGCGCTCAGCACCGACGGCGGCTACGAACTGGGCAGCGCGATCGCCTATGACAAGGGCGCGTTCTTCCTGCGCACGGTGGAAAATATCGTCGGCCGCGAGCGGTTCGATGCCTGGCTCCGCCAATGGTTCGACAATCACGCCTTCCAGCCCGCGACCAGCGAGATGTTCTACGAGGACATGATGGCCAATCTGGTGCGCGGCGCGGACGAGGCAGAGGCGCTGATGCTGCGCGAATGGATCTTCGAGCCGGGCCTGCCGGGCAATGTCGCCAGGCCCGATCCGGCAGCCTTCGCCGCGGTCGATGGAGCGGTCGAAGCCTACAAGGCGAACGGTGCGATCCCTGCCGCCTATGCCGGCTGGACCGCAGCGGAGCAGATGCGGTTCCTCGACAACCTCCCCGCCGAACTGTCCGCCGGGCAGCTCGCCGCGCTCGACACTGCACTAGGCCTGTCGAGAACCGGGAATAACGAGATCCTGTTCCTGTGGCTCGAGATGGCGTTGGAGAACCGCTACGAGCCCGCCGTGCCGCAGGTCGAGAGCTTCCTCGCCGAAGTCGGCCGTGCGAAATTCGTCCGTCCGCTGTTTGCGGTGCTGTGGAACGAGGGCGAATGGGGCCGCCCGATCGCCACGCGTATCTATGCCGAAACCCGCAGCGGCTATCACGCCGTGACGCGCGCCGGCGTCGACCGCGTGCTTGGCCGGACGGACTAGGTCAGACCATTGTTTCGGGTTGGACGAGGCGATCGAAGGTCGGCTCGTCCACCAGCCCGAGTTCGAGGCCCGCTTCCTTCAATGTCTGGCCGGTCTTGTGCGCGTGCTTGGCGATATTGGCGGCGTTGTCGTAGCCGATTTCGGGCGCCAGTGCGGTGACCAGCATCAGCGAACGGTCGACCAACGCGGCGATCTGCTCCTCGTTCGCCTCGATCCCTTCGACACAGCGTTCGGCAAAGCCATCCATTCCGATGGAGAGCAGCTCGATCGAGCGGATCACATTCGCGCCGATCAGGGGCATGAACACGTTGAGTTCGAAATGGCCCTGCATCCCGCCCACGGTCACCGCCTGGTGATTGCCGATCACCTGTCCGGCGACCATGGTCAGCATCTCGCACTGGGTCGGGTTGACCTTGCCCGGCATGATCGAACTGCCCGGCTCGTTGGCGGGCAGCGACAGTTCGCCGAGGCCCGAACGCGGTCCAGAACCGAGGAAGCGGATGTCGTTGGCGATCTTGTTGAGCGCCACGGCCAGCGTGTTCAGGGCGCCGGAGAAGAACACCAGCCCGTCCTTCGCGGCCAGTTGTTCGAACTTGTTGGGGGCGCTCTCGAACTGCATGCCGGTGATGTCGCTGATCGCCGCAGCCATGTCTTCGGCCCAGCCATCGGGTGCGTTGAGGCCCGTGCCGACCGCGGTGCCGCCGATCGCCAGCTTGCGGATATTGCCATCGAACGCGCCTTCGATCCTCGCCTTGCAGCTGACCAGCTGCGCGACATAGCCGGAGAATTCCTGTCCCAGCGTCAGCGGGGTGGCATCCTGCGTATGCGTGCGGCCGATCTTCACGATATCGGCAAACTCGTCTGATTTGGTCTGGAGCGAGGCGATCAGCCTGTCGACCGCGGGCAGCAGCGCGTCGCGCGTGGCCAGCGCGGTGGCGATATGCAGCGCGGTCGGGAAGCTGTCGTTCGAGCTTTGCGACATGTTGACGTGATCGTTGGGATGCACGGGCTCCTTGCCGCCGCGCGTGCCGGCCAGCTTCTCGTTGGCGATCCCGGCGATCACTTCGTTGAGGTTCATGTTGGTCTGCGTGCCGCTGCCGGTCTGGAAGATGGCGAGCGGGAACTGATCGTTATGATCGCCGGCCCGGATCGCCGCCGCGGCGGCTTCGATCGCATCCGCCAGCGTGGCGTCGAGGCCGTGTTTGCGGTTCGTCTTTGCAGCGGCCTGTTTGACCGTGGTCTGCGCATGGACGATCTCGAGCGGCATGCGCTGGTGATCCGGGAATGGGAAATTGATCAGACTGCGCTGAGTCTGTGCGCCCCAATAGGCATCGATTGGAACCTCGATCGGCCCGATCGAATCGGTTTCGGTTCGCGTCTCGCTCATCGTCTGCCTCCGTGCCGGAATGATGGATCACAGACCTATGATCGGCTGCCATCGATGGCCACCGGTCATTTGCCCTGCTCGCAATTTCAGCCTGTTCATGGCTCTCATGCGCACCTATCTCCTAGGTATGCTGCGCCAGTACGAACTCGTAGAACGGGTCAAGGAATACGACCCCGATGCCGACGAGGCGATGCTGAACCGCGCCTATGTCTATACCGTTCAGAAGCACGGCACGCAGACGCGCGCGAGCGGGGACCCGTATTTCAGCCATCCGGTCGAGGTCGCGGGCCTGATGACCGATCTGAAGCTCGACCAGGAGACCATCGCCACCGCGCTGCTCCACGACACGGTCGAGGATACGCTGGCAACGATCGAGGATATCGAGGAGCATTTCGGGACCGACGTCGCGCGGCTGGTCGACGGGGTGACCAAGCTTTCCAAGATCGAGCAGATGCCCGAGAACGAACGCGCGGCGGAGAACCTGCGCAAGTTCCTGCTCGCCATGAGCGAGGACATCCGCGTGCTGCTCGTCAAGCTTGGCGACCGGCTCCACAACATGCGCACGCTGCACTTCATCAAGAGCGAAGAAAAGCGCCGGCGTATCGCGCGCGAGACGATGGATATCTACGCCCCGCTCGCCGAGCGGATCGGCATGTACGAATATATGCGCGAGATGCAGATGCTCGCTTTCGAGCAGCTCGAGCCCGAAGCATTCGAGACCATAACCCAGCGGCTCGAGCAGATCCGCAGCGAGGACGGCGGCCAGGTCGATGCGATCGCGCTCGACATGAAGCATGCGCTCGCCGAGGCGGGCATCACCACCGAAGTCTCGGGCCGAGAGAAGCACCCCTATTCGATCTGGCGCAAGATGGCCGAGCGGCACGTCTCGTTCGAACAGGTGACCGACATCATGGCCTTTCGCATCATCTGCGAGGATGTCGCCGACTGCTATCGCGCACTCGGCGTGCTGCACACGACGTGGCAATTCCTGCCGGGCAAGTTCAAGGACTACATCTCGACGCCGAAGAACAACGGTTATCGCTCGCTCCACACCTCGCTGATCTACGGCAAGTCGATGCGCGTCGAGGTGCAGATCCGCACCCGCGAAATGCATCGCCTGAACGAATTCGGCCTCGCTGCGCATTGGGCCTACAAGCAGCAGGACCGGCCCGACGGGCAGGTCGGGTGGCTGCGCGATCTGATCGAGATCGTCGATGCCAGCCACGATCCCGACGAACTGCTCGAACACACGCGTCTGGCGATTTACCAGGATCGCATCTTCGCCTTCACGCCCAAGGGCGCGCTGTTCCAGCTGCCCAAGGGGGCGACGCCGGTCGATTTCGCATTCGCCGTGCACACCGATCTCGGCGCGCAGACCGTGGGGGCGAAGATCAACGGGCGGCACATGCCCCTGCGCACGCAGCTCAACAATGGCGACGTGGTCGAGATCATCAAGAGCAACAATGCCGACCCGCAGATGAGCTGGTTGGGTTTCGTCGTGACCGGCAAGGCGCGCGCTTCGATCCGCCGCGCCGTACGTCTCAAGGAACGCGCCGAAATAGCCGAAATCGGTCGCAAGCTGTTCGACGAGATCGCGCTGCGGGTGCCCGCCAAGATCGGCAAGAAGGCCCTGCGCGAAGCCCTCAAGCGGCTCGAGATGGAAGAGGACGAAGACCTCTATTACGCCATCGGTGCCGCCAAGATTCCCGACCGCGAGGTGATGGAGGCGCTTGTACCCGGCTGCACGGCCGAGCTGGAAGAGGATTTCGACTGGTCGCGCAGCGGTAAGGCGCTTTCCATTCGCGGGTTGACGCCGGGTGTGGGATTCCAGCTTGCCGAGTGTTGCCACCCGGTCCCGGGCGACCGCATCGTGGGCCTGCGCAAGCCGAATGAGCGGGTCGAGGTGCACACGATCGACTGCAGCCGGCTCGCCAGCGGGATCGATACCGACTGGATGGACCTGTCATGGGGCAAGCGTTCGCGCGGGGCAGTGGGCCGCTTGCGTGTGACGCTCTATGATCGGCCTGGCACGCTGGCCGAAATGGCGGGCATCTTCGCGCAGAACCACGTCAATGTGAAAAGTCTCGACCAGACGCAGCTCGATCATCCCTTCACCACTTACGAAATCGATCTCGAGGTGCAGGACGTGCCCCATCTGACGCGGATACTCAGCGCGCTGCGGGCGAGCGACTCCGTGGCGCAAGCAGAACGCGTATGAGCGCAGTTACCGGCATCGACCATGTCCAGCTCGCCATGCCGCATGGCGGAGAGCCGCATGCGCGACGCTTCTGGGTCGACCTCATGGGGCTGGAGGAAGTGGCCAAGCCCGCACACCTCGCGGTCAATGGCGGATGCTGGTTCGCAGGCGAGGAGATTGCGATCCATTGCGGGGTGGAGGATGCCTTCCTGCCCGCGCGCCGCGCGCATCCCGCGCTGCTGGTAAACGATCTGGCCAAGCTGGTCGCGCGGCTCGGCAAGGCGGGCATCCGCTTCAAGCCGGGCAAGGATCTGGAAGGCTATGTGCGCGGCGATATCGCCGATCCCTTCGGCAATCGCATAGAGCTGATGCAGAAAGTCTAGAGCAGCTCGAGCGTCAACTCGGCTGCGTCACCCGCGGCCAAGTCTTCCGCCTTCAGCACCTTCTTTCCCACCAGCAGCCACCATTCGCCGGTTTTCGAGGGAAAGACCGACGTCTTCCATCGCGTCCCACCGATCTCTGCCACGACCTTGACCGATCCGAAGCCGCGACGCCCGCCCATCTCGAGCCGCCGCAGCCGCTCGTGCACGGTGATTTCCTCGGCGCAGGCGCCGTCGATGGTTAGCAGATGGTAGGTCGCCTGCTCACCCTGCCAGCGAGTGATCTCGCCACGCCAGGCAAGCGTCTCGGTCAATCAAGGATCCGCCGCACGGGAACCGGAATGTTGCAGATGTCGGCTCCGCCGGCGGGCACGTTGAAGAAGGGGTCGCGCCGGTTCGCTCGGGCATCGGCATAGCGGGCGAAACTCGCGCTATCGGTGGAAAGGAACTCGAAGGCCGGGCGCTCGCCTTGGGGAAGGTCGCTGGCGACGCACACCGACAGAATCGGCACGCGCTTGCTCTCATCCTCGTAGAAGCCGAGCTGACCCTTGCCGCGCGGCAGGCTGGAGAGGTGCTCCATTCCTTCTACGATCCGCCCGACGAGCGCGATATTGCGGTCGAGATGGCGCGGTGCGTGGCCGATCACAGTGTAAAGCTCGGCCCCCGTACCCGCATCGGGTGACAGGTTCCGGCCTACGCCGACCATGCCATAGCAATGGATCGGCCAGACGGTCGCGGGCTCGCCTTCCTCGTCCGAACCGATGTTCGAGGCGAGCGGCCAGCCCTGGTAAAACAGCGATAGCTGCGCGTAAGCATCGACGAGCCCGTTGGCGAGGATCACCGCCGCGGTCCGGTCATCGGACGCGATGTAGCTGTCTGCTTCGAGCGCGAGATCGCGTTCGGAATCGGTCAACAATGTCGAGAGGCTGATGGCGTCGCCGGAAACCGCATAGTCCTCCTCGGTCGTGGCGACGAGTGCTGCGGGAAGCGCCTTGGGCCGGCCCGAGCTCTCCGGGTTGTCGTAATTCGCATCGCCCCACTGGACGACGTAATTGTCCTGCACGCGGTTGACGGTGATGTCGTCGAACCAGCCCGAACGCGCAAAGGTGCGGATGTTCTTGACCCAGTTTTGGCCGAAAGGCGCGGGCATCAACTGGATCAGCACCTCGCGCTCGGCCCCATCGGCAGCCGGCGCGAGCGTCATGACCAGAAGGTCTTCTGGCGCAATTGCCACCCATTCCTCCGTTACCGCCTCGGCGACGATCTGGTTGGGCGAAGGATGAGGCGCCGCCTCCTGCGCGCTGGCAGGTGAGGCAAGCGCGATCAGCGCGGCGAGCGAAATCAGTGGCTTCGTCATGTATGGAGAGGTGCCACTGCGCGCGGAAAAACAAAAGCCCCCTCTCGCGCATTGTAGGGGCGAAAGGGGGCTTCGAGACGGTGTTCGCAGGGTATGCCTGATCCGCGCAGCACCGCCACTGGCCGCTTGTAACACGAAAAACGCATTTTGGAATATCTCCGTTCCGCTTCGGCTTGCGAAACCCACCGGTCGCCGCTAGACGCGCGCCTTCTTGTTTGCGCGGTCGCTTTTGCTGCTTGAGCGCGAAGGCCAATCCGGCGGCCTTCGGCCTTACGTAGCGCAAGATGCGGTAAGCCAAACAAGAATGCGGAGCAGTGGCCGAGTGGTCGAAGGCGCACGCCTGGAAAGTGTGTATACGGTAACCCCGTATCGAGGGTTCGAATCCCTCCTGCTCCGCCACCTAGTCTTATTTTCTCCATTTTCCTGAGAATTGGCCCCACAGAATGGCGCAGTTCTGCGGGTTTTGTGGCGTAAGATGGTAGCGCGGAGGGCCCTGCTATGGCCATGCTCCCTCGCGAGTATGGAGATTTTATCCCTGGATGATCGGTGAGTGCCCTTTCAGAGCAAATGCACCTGCTGGTAAGGAGTGAGCGGGCAGAGCGGTGAAATGCCTTGCAAGAAGAAGCCAGCCAGCCCGTTCCGCTACTTCAACTCCTCGCCCGAGGTGATCCGCTTGGTGGTGATGATGTATGTGCGGTTTCCGCTGTCCTTGCGGAACGTGGAAGATTTGCTGGCCGAGCGCGGGATCGACATCTGCCACGAAACCGTACGCCACTGGTGGAACAGGTTCGGCCCGCTCTTTGCAGGTGATATCAGGAGGCAAAGGGTCAGCCGCATGCGCGGCTTCAGGCAGTGGCGCTGGCACCTCGACGAGATGTACGCGAAGATCAACGGCGAGATGCATTACCTCTGGCGCGCGGTCGACCAGGAGGGCGAGATCCTCGAAAGCTACATCACTAAGACCCGCGACAAGAACGCAGCTTTGCGCTTCATGAAGAAGGCATTGAAACGGCATGGTTCGCCCGAGGCGATCACCACAGATGGTCTGCGCTCCTACAAGGCGGCGATGTGACCGAGCTCGGCATTCAGGAGAAGTAGGAGGTCGGACGCTGGGTCAACAACCAGGTGGAGAACAGCCACCTCTCGTTCCGACGACGAGAGCGATCGATGCAGCGGTTCAAGCGAATGAAGAGCTTACAAAAGTTCGCTTCGGTTCACGCCAACGTCCACAACCACTTCAACCTCGAACGCCACCTCGTCGATAGACAGACCTACAAGACCCACCGCTCGGCCGCATTGGCCGGGTGGCAATCGCACGGCCTGACCAAACGCGGACAGGGGACAGCTACGTCGATCGGAGACGAGTTGCGATTAGACTGACAGCACCGTTCCCCCCGATATCGCTCTCGGCGTAGTCGCTTCGGATCAGCGGATCGCTCGAACAACATCCTGATCTTACAATGTTAGTTCGATTTTTAAACCAGCGGGTTTTCGCCGCTCATATAGACATAGACTTCCTGGAACTTCGCGCCGTCCGGACCCGGTCGCACGCGCCAGAAATTGGTGTTGAACAGCCGTGTCACCGAGCCATCCTCGGCGGTCAGCACGGCTTCGAAGCTGGCGGCGATGCGGCCGTTCTTCTCGTCCACCGTGCAGGTGAAATCCTTGTGTACGATGGTTTCGTAAGCGGCGAAGAAATCCTCGAACATGCGGCGGATTTCGGCCTTGCCCGCATGACGGGTCCAAGCGGTCTGGACGCAGAACAATGCCTCGTCGTGGAAGCAGTCGAGCGTCGCAGCCATGTTCTTGGCATCGACGTTTCCGAAATAGGTCCGCGTCGCCAGTTCGATCAGCTCGGCGCGCGAGAGGACGGGTTCGTACTGCATCAGGCGTCCCCTTCCTTGAGCAGGTTGTCGCCGCTCATATAGACATAGACGCGGTGGAACTTGTCGCCCTTGAGGTAGAAGCGGTTGCAGTTCTCGTAGCGCAGCTCTTCGCCGCCTTCCGGCGTGATGAGGACGGTGAATTGCGAGCAGATCGTGTTGGTGTCGGGGTCCGCGGTGTGGACGAAATTGCCGTGCCAGATCGAGGAAAAATCGGAGAACAGCTTGTCGAACATCGCGCGGATTGCGCCGATCCCGTCATGCACCGTCTTCGAGGTCGCCTCGGTCAGCACCGCGTCCTCGGTGAAGCAGTCGAGCACCTTGTCGAGCTGCTTGTTGTCGACCCCGTCGAAATAGCGCTTGGTGACGATATCGACGTAATAGGGATAGGGCAGCGCCTGCTGCCCCTCACCGCCCTCGCTCCAGCTCATTGCCATCCTCTCCTGATATCTTCGTCTTTGCCGACTTCGGGCGCGGGAAACGCTTTTTTCGAATGCGTGAGCCCGAGCCCGATCAGCATTTCGAGATGCTTGTAGGCGACCTGGCCCGGGTTCAGCACCGGGATCGGCAGCTCGCCTGCGAGGAAAGCGGCCGACTGGTGCATGGTGGTCGAGCCGAGCACGATCACGTCGGCGCCGTCTTCCTCGATCGCGCGCGTTGCCTCGCGCTTCAGCTTGTCGAAGATAACCTCTTCCTTGCCCGCGAGCAGCTCGGTGACGTCGGGTCGGGTGTCGATCGACCGCAGCGAAGCGACCCGGTTCCACAAGCCGTATTCGGTCAGCGTCTTCTCGTAGAGCGGGAACCATTCGGGCCACATGGTGAGGACGGTGAATTTCTTGCCCAGCATCATCGCGGTGCAAAAACTCGCCTCGCCCGGGCCGACCACGGGGATCGACAGCCGCGAGCGGAGTGCGCGCAGCCCGCTGTCGGAGACGGTATCGATCAGCACGCCGGCATAGCCGTCTTCCTCGGCATCGATCCCGGCCTGGAACACGGTCCAGTCCATCAGCAGCATGTCGTGATAGCTGTCGCCGAGCGCCGCGCCCCAGGGCACGGCGGCGAATTCGGGCGCGAAGCCGGGCGCGACGAAGCTGCCCGGCAATTGCTCGGCGCGCGCGGCAACGCCCGCTTCGTCCATCGGGATCGGTACGATCACCTTGATGCGCTTGGTCTCAGCCACGCTGCATTCTCCTCACGCGATGGGATCGGTCAAAACTTGACGCCGGCTTCGACCCCGAAGCGCCGCAGTGCGCCGGGCGAGATGAACGAGCCGCCGAACTCGATCGCGGGGATCACCTCGTTGAGATATTTCTCGTTGGTGAGGTTGTCGGCGAACACCGTCAGCGACCAGCGGTCGGTCTCGACCCCGACGCGGACATCGAGCACTTCGAACGTGTCGCGCCGGGTGATCGAATAGTCGGCATCGCCAACGACGCCGGGCAGCACCAGCTTGTTCGGCGATGTGACCGGATCGGCAGGCAATGGCAGCAACCCGCTGAACAAGGTTGGCGACATGTCATCCTGCACCGTGTGGAACCAGGTCGGCCCGGTGATCCGGTAATCGGCGCGCGCGACGAAATCGAGCGTGTCGGTCAGCGGAAGGTCGAGCTGGGTCCCGAGATTGATCGTGTAATCGGCAGTGTAGGGCGATTCGTTGCCGACCGTGATCGGGCGCGAGGCGTTGGCCTTGATCTCGCTCTCGGTCAGGTTGACCGAGCCGAACACGTCCCAGCCGGGCAGCAGCTCGGCATTGAGATTGAACTCTGCCCCGTAGACTTCGACCTCGTCGATGTTCGAGACCACGCGCAGCAGCCCGAACGCCCCGACGAAGAACTCGAAGAACTGCATGTCGTCGATCTCGGTGTAGTAGCCGGCGAGATCGAAATTCACCCGGCCGTCGAGCAGCGTGCCCTTGACGCCGGCTTCGAACGCGCTCGACTTCTCCTTGCGGAAGACATCCTCGATCAGGATGTTGGTGCCGATGAACTGGTTGAACGCCTGGTCGACGATCGCCGCCGAACCCTGGTTGTTGAAGCCGCCCGATTTGAAGCCGATGCCCCAATTGGCGTAGAAATTGACATCGTCGGTAATCGCATAGCGCAGCGAGATCTTGGGCTGGAGCTGCTTGAAAGTCTGCGACTGGTCGGGGATCGGGCCGAACGCCTGTCCCGGATTGATCGGCCCGCCGGTGAAGGGATCGGTCGCGACCGGCACCAGGTTGGTGACCGAACGGTCCTCGATATCGTAACGCAGCGCGATGCCGATATCGAGCCGGTCGGTGGCCTCGAAATCGGCCGAACCAAACACCGCGTAGACGTTGGTCGAGAAATCGTCGTGATAGAGCTGCGTGGTCGGATTGGCCGATCCAGCCGGGTTGAACAGCTGGCGCGTAATACCGTTGCCGAGATCTGCGCCGAGGCTGACCCCGACCTGCCGGTCGATATGGAGGTAATAGGCGCCGACCTGCCAGTCGACCGGCCCGCCATTGTTCGATGCGAGCCGGATCTCGGCGCTGAAATCGCTTTGGTCGCGGATCTGGTATTGCGTCCCGTCGCAGCTGGTCGGGCTGTAGGGCCCGAAGGTCGAGCCGCCGATCGGATCGAAGATGAATGGCACCGGGTTGCTGCCGATAAAGCCGGGCTGGTTGACTGGGAAGCCGGTCAGATTGGCAGTGGTCGCAAAGCACAGATTGGAGGCAGCGACCGAATCCGGCGTCGCGCCGGGGAAGGTGAAGCGCGCGAAGTCCGCCGACGTCCCGTCCGCGCCGAGTTCCTGCTCGACATCGCTGTAGAGCAGCCAGGCGGTCAGCGTGACGGCGTCGAATTCGTGCTCGACCTTGGCCGAGACCTCGAAGGTCTGCTGCTCGTTGAAGGGCCGGATATTGGAATAGAAATTGAACGGGTGCTCGTTCACATCCTCAAAGAAAGCCGGGTTGACACCGGCGAAATTGGGCAGGTGGAAGGCCGCGTTGAAATTGATCGAAGCCCCTGACAGGTCGGCATAGCGGGCCTTGATGTCGAGCTCGGTCGCGTCGCTCAGCTGGGCGACGAAGCGCCCGTCGATCGACCAGATTTCCTGGTCGTCGACCGTGTTCGAGCCGAGGAAGCCATTGCGGTAGAAGCCGTCGGTGGTGAAATAGTTGCCCGACAGCACGATGCCGGCACCCTCGCCGACCGGAGTCGCGATATAGGCGGTGGCCGAATAGGTGTCGTCTTCCGCCGCGCTGACGCGGACTCCGCCTTCGAGAAAATCGTCGGGCTTGAACGTTTGGATCACGATCGCGCCCGCAGCCGCGTTGCGGCCGTAAAGCGCGCCCTGCGGACCTTTGAGGATCTCGATCTGGCGCAGCGTCCCCTGATCCTGGTTGAGCTGCGCGGTGTTGGTCTTGAGGATGCCGTCGACCACCAGCGCGACCGAGCTTTCGGCATCGCGCGCGCCGTTGATGCCGCGAATATTGATCTGCGTGTCGCCCGCCTCTGCGGTGCCGGTGACGATGGTGACGCCGGGGGTAAGCTGAACGAATTCGTCGGCGCGCTCGATTCCGGTTTTCTCGAGCGTCTCGGCGGAGAGGACCGTGACCGATGCGGGCACATCGATCAGCGCTTCGTCCTGACGCCGCGCTGTGACGATGATCGGGGGATTGGCCTCCGAGGTTTCCGCCGCGGCCTGGTCGTCGCCGTCCTGGGCATGGGCGATGCCCGTGAAGGCCGGTGCCGTCAGGGCGGAGGTAAGCAGGAGCCCTTTGAACGATCGCATAATCGAATTCTCCCCGTTATCGTCCGCCAGTCAGCGCCGGCGGCAATTGAACCTTGCGACCTGCGCTTCTTATTGTATACAAAATTGCGCAGTCAAGGTCCGAGGAGAACAAATGTCGCGTGCGTCCGACAGAGCCTACAGCACGATTCGCGAGATGATCGTCTCGGGCGAGCTCGCGCCGGGCGATTCGCTGCGCGAGGAGGCGCTCGCGGAAATCTGCGACGTTTCGCGTACTCCCGTGCGCGAGGCGCTGCGGCGACTCGAGGCGGACATGCTGATCCATAAGACCGAGTCGCAGCGCAGCTATGTCGCCGACTGGTCGCTCGACGATATCGGCGACGCCTTCGAACTGCGCGCGATGCTCGAGGGGCATGCCGCCCGGCGCGCGGCGAAGCGAATCGACGATGCGACGCTGCAGGCGCTGCGCGAGTGCAATGCCCGCATCGGCAAGGCGGTGATCGCCTCTCCGCCCGATGTCGACGGCTTTCTCGAACTCAACCGCGAATTCCATGCGTTGATTCTCGAAACCGCCGAATCCCGGCGTCTCACCGGCTTGCTCACAGCGCTGATCGAGCAACCGGTCGTGTGGCGCACCGCGCATCACTACGGGAAGGACGAATTGCGCCGTTCGCACCAGGAGCATGACGAGCTGCTCGCGGCTTTCGCACGCGGCGACGGGGCGTGGGCCGAATCGATCATGGCGGGCCATATCCGGCGTGCCTTTCACGCCTATGCCGATGCCCATCGCGGGCTGACCGCGATCCATAGCGCAGGCGGGAAGAAGCAGGCATGAGCGCAAAAATGTATACAGATGCAGTGGAAATGGTCGAAGTCAGCCCACGCGACGGTTTGCAGAACGAGCGCCGCGAAGTGTCGACCGAAGACAAGCTGGCGCTGATCGAACGCGCGATCGCGGCCGGATCGCGGCGGATCGAAGTCACCAGCTTCGTGAACCCGCGCGCGGTCCCGCAGATGGCCGATGCCGAGGCGGTTTGCGACGGCCTGCCCGATCGTGAGGACGTGACCTATATCGGCCTCGTGATGAACATGCGCGGGGCGGAGCGCGCGATCGCCACGGGGCGGATCGACCAGCTGGGCGCTGTCGCGGTCAGCACCGACCAGTTCGCGATGGCGAACCAGGGCCAAACCAGCGACGGCTCCGTCGAAGCATGCCGCGAAATCATTGCCCGCGCCCGCGCAGAGGGACTGACCGCACAGGCGACCATCGCCGCCAGCTTCGGCTGCCCGTTCGAGGGCGAAGTCGGCGAGGACCGCGTGCTTGCCATGGCGACCGCGATCGCCGAGGCCGGGCCGGTCGAAATCGCGCTCGCCGACACGATCGGGGTCGGCAATCCGGCGCATGTCGAGCGGCTCGTGACCCGCGTGGGCGCGGCAATCCATCCGCTTCCGGTGCGGGTCCATTTCCACAACACGCGCGGCACCGGCTTGGCCAATGTCTGGGCCGCCATCGGCGCGGGGGCGAGTGTCGTCGACGCCTCGATCGGCGGTCTCGGGGGCTGCCCCTTTGCCCCCGGGGCCGCCGGCAATGTCGCGACCGAGGACGTCGCCTACATGCTCGAACGCGCCGGTATCGCGACCGGACTCGACCTCGACCGGCTCATCGACACCAATCGCTGGCTCGCCGGCGTGATGGACAAGGACCTGCCCGCCATGGTCGGCAAGGCCGGCGGCTTTCCCAAGCCCGAGAACTCAACAACCGAAAGGACCGCTGCCTGATGCGCTATAGGCTGGGCGTCGATGTGGGGGGCACGTTCACCGACCTCCTGCTGTTCGACAACGAAACGGGCGAATTCTGGCGCGAGAAGACACCGTCGACTCCCGCAGACAGCTCGGAAGGGATCCTCACCGGGGTCGCTTCGATCACGCAGGAAGCGGGCGTCGATCCGGCCGAGATCGAGTTCTTCCTCCACGGCACGACGGTCGCGACCAATGCCGTGCTCGAAGGGAAGGGCGCGCGCGTCGGGCTGATCGTGACCGAGGGCTATCGCGACATCATGCAGATCGCGCGCAGCTTCGTGCCCGGCGGCCTCGCGGCGTGGATCGTGTGGCCCAAGCCCGAACCGCTCGCCGCGCTCGAGGATACGGTCACCATTGCCGGCCGGATGGACGCCGACGGCAACGAGGTCCGTCCGCTGGACGAGGACCAGGTCCGCGCGCAGCTGCGAGCGCTGAAGGACGCCGGCGTCGAGGCGATCACCGTCAGCCTGATCAATTCCTACGTCAACGGCGCGCACGAGAAGCGCGTCGGTGCCATCGCGCACGAGACGATGCAGGACATCCCGGTCTCGCTCAGCCACGAAGTCCTGCCCGAAATGCAGGAATACGAGCGCACGCTGTCGACCGTCGCCAACGCCTCGGTGCGGCCGGTGGTGGGCAAATATGTTTCCAATCTGCGCGACAAGCTGCATGCCTCGGGCGTGACCGGCAAGCTCTCGCTGCTGCGCTCCGACGGCGGGTTGATGAGTTCGCAGGCGGCCGAGGAGCATCCGGTCAATATCCTGATGTCGGGCCCGGCCGGCGGGGTCACCGGCGCGCTATGGGTAGCGAAGAATGCCGGCTTCAAGAACATCCTCACGCTCGATGTCGGCGGCACCTCGACCGATGTCGCGCTGATCGAGAATCTCGAACCGCGCCGCGTGCGCACCACCGAAGTCGGGCACCTGTCGGTGCGCGCCTCCTCGCTCGACGTGAAGACGGTTGGCGCGGGCGGGGGTTCGATCGCCTATGTGCCGGAGCTTACCGGGGCCCTTCGGGTCGGCCCGGAAAGCGCGGGCGCCGTCCCGGGACCGGTCGCGTATGGAAAGGGCGGCGAACAGCCCACCGTGACCGATGCCAATGTCGTGCTCGGCTACCTGCCGGAAGACCTCCTCGGCGGATCGTTCAAGCTCGACCGGGACGGCGCCCGTAGAGCGGTGCAGACGATTGCCGACGCGCTCGACATCGGACTGATGGACGCCGCGCGCGGCATCATCGACATCGTCAACGAGAACATGTTCGGCGCTTTGCGCATGATCAGCGTCCAGCAGGGCTACGATCCGCGCCATTTCGCGCTGATGGGCTTTGGCGGGGCGGGGCCGCTGCATGTCAATGCCGTCGCCAAGCTGATGGGCAGCTGGCCGGCGATTTCGCCGGTCTCGCCCGGCGTGCTGTGCGCGCTCGGCGATGCGACGACGCGGATGCGGACCGAAACCGCGCGCAGCTTCAGCCGGCTCGCAACCGAGACTCGCGTCGAGGAACTGGTCGCGGTGCTCGACGAGATGGCCGCGCAAACCCATGCCGAGCTGACCGAGGACGGCATCCCCGAAAGCCACATCACCAGCGAATTCGAAGTCGATGTCCGCTATGCCGGCCAGGCCTTCGAAGTGCCGCTGACGATCGATCCCGAAACGCTCCGCTCCGAGGGCATCGACGGCATCCTGGCGCGCTTCGACGCCGAGCATCGCCGGCTGTTCACTTTCAACATGGATACCCCGCACGAGATCGTGAACCTGCGCGCGGTTGCGCTCGGCGAAGCGCCGCAATTGCCCGCCGCCGAGCTCGCCAGGGGCGACGGCAATGCGGACGCTGCGAAAATCGGCGATCACACGGTGTGGATGGACGGCAAGCAGCAGGACGCCGGCATCTACCACCGCGCCGAGCTCAAGCAGGGCGACACCATCCCCGGCCCCGCCATCATCACCGAGATGGATTCCACCACGCTCATCGAAACCGGCTGCGTCGCGACGATCGACGCGGTCGGCAACATCCTGATCAACCCCGCCTGAGGTCACCCGCCATGCCTGCAGAGATCATCCAGGAAAACACCGCCGCTTTCGACCAGGTCGCAATCGACCCGGTCACGCTCGACATCATCGAGAACGCGCTCAGGAACGCGCGGATCGAGATGGACGCGACACTGGTGCGCACCGCCATGTCGCCGGGCATCCGCGAACAGGGCGATGCCTTCCCGCTGATCGCCGATCCGGCGGGCAAGATGATCGTCGGCCAGTTCGGCAGTTTCATCGACGGCTTCCTCCGCCAGTTCGACGGGACGATCGAGGATGGCGACATGATCTTCCTGTCCGATCCCTATTCCTGCGAGGGCGCGATCAGCCATTCGAACGACTGGCTGGTGCTGCTGCCGGTCTACAAGGACGGGCGCCTGCTCGCCTGGACCGCGATGTTCGGCCACCAGTCGGATATCGGCGGCAAGGTGGTCGGCTCGATGCCGATCGACGCCAAGTCGATCTTCGAAGAGGGCGTGCGCATTCCGCCAGTCAAGATCTGGAAGAAGGGCGAATACAACGAAGACCTGATGAAGCTCGTCATGCACCAGACGAGAAAGCCCGACTGGTGCCAGGCGGACCTCAACGCGCTGATCGCCTCGTGCCGGGTGGCCGCGCGCCGGGTGATCGAGATGGCCGAACGCTTCGGCGACGATGTCTATGTCTCGGCGACGCAAGAACTGCTCGCGCGCAACCACCGCGCGATGAAGGCGCTGATCGCGCAGGCGGTGGCCGAGGAACCGGTCGGCTTCGAGGACTATGTCTGCGACGACGGGCTCGGCTACGGCCCCTACAAGATCAAGTGCACCATGTGGCGCGAGGGCGACAAGGTGATCCTCGATTTCGACGGCACAGATCCGCAATCCGCCGCCTCGATCAACTTCTATCTCAACGAGAACATGTTCAAGATGTTCTTCGGCATCTACATGATCATGGTCTTCGACCCGCAGATCCTGTTCAACGACGGGTTCTACGACCTAATCGACGTGCGGATCCCCGAAGGCTCGCTGCTCAAGCCGCAATTCCCCGCCGCATTGTCGGGCCGCACCCATGCGCTCGGGCGCATTTTCGATATCCTCGGCGGGCTGCTCGGCCAGAAGACGCCGGAATTCCTGAACGCGGCCGGTTTCAGTTCCTCGCCGCACCTGTTCTATTCGGGCTGGGACAACCGCGACAGCCGCGAGGGCGAGTGGTTCCAGCTGTTCCAGATCGGCTTCGGCGGCATTCCCGGCCGCCCGCTCGGCGACGGTCCCGACGGGCACTCGCTGTGGCCGGGCTTTACCAATGTCCCCAACGAATTCCTCGAGCGCTATTTCCCCTTGCGGATCGAGCGCTACGAGACCGAGCCCGACAGCGGCGGGGCGGGGCTCCATCGCGGCGGTAATGGCATCCACATGACCTACCGCTTCCTCGCCGACGGGCAGATCGCAATCCACGACGACCGCTGGTTCGTGCCGCCCTGGGGTGTCAATGGCGGCCAGCCCGGCAAGCGCGCGCGCAAGCTGATCGAGCGCGCCGACGGCACCACCGAGATCGTCGGCAACAAGGTCGACGACGTCGAAGTGCGCGCGGGCGACCAGCTCCATTTCATCACCTGGGGCGGGGGCGGCTGGGGCGATCCGCTCGAACGCGATCCGCAAGCGGTGGCTCGCGAAATCCGCGAGGGGCTGGTGACAGCCGAAGGCGCGCGCGATTACGGCGTCGTCGCCGATGACGATGGCGTGGTCGACCAGCAGGCGACCGAACGCCTGCGCGCGGAAATGCGTGGGAGCCGCAAGGAAGGCGAAGTGTTCAATTTCGGCCCCGGCATCGAGCAATTGCGCGCCTCGTGCGAGGACGAAACCGGGCTTCCCGCGCCGATCCAGCCCGAATGGCACGATCACCAGACCGCCGAGGCGGCCGAATGAGCCAGCCGCCCAATACCGGCGCCCTCAAGGGCCTGCGCGTGGTCGAGATGGGCCAGCTGCTCGCCGGCCCGTTCTGCGGCCAGCTGCTGGGCGATATGGGGGCCGAGATCATCAAGCTCGAACCGCCCGGGCGCGGCGACCCGATGCGCGACTGGGGGCTGGGCGAGGAAAAGGTCCAGTGGGAAGTGATCGCGCGCAACAAGAAGTCCGCCACCTGCAATCTGCGCGTGCCCGAGGGCCAGGACCTCGCGCGCAGGCTGATCGCGACCGCCGATATCGTGATCGAGAACTTCAAGCCCGGTACGCTCGAACGGTGGGGGCTGGCGCCCGAGGATCTGCTGAAAGAGCAGCCGGGCCTGATTATCGCGCGGATGTCGGGCTACGGCCAGGATGGCCCCTATTCGGATCGCGCCGGTTTCGGCGGGATCGGCGAGGCGATGGGCGGCTGGCGCTACATCGTCGGCGAACCCGACCGGCCGCCGGCGCGCATGGGCATCTCGATCGGCGACACTTTATGCGCGACCTATGGCTGCATGGGCGTGCTCGCCGCGCTCCATCACCGCGAGAAGACCGGCGAGGGCCAGGTGATCGACACCGCACTCTACGAAGCGGTGCTGCAGGTAATGGAGGGGCTCGTTCCCGAATACGATCATGGCGGGGTGATCCGCGAGCGCTCGGGCTCGATCCTGCCGGGGATTGCGCCCTCCAACGTCTACCAGTGCAAGGACGGCCCGTTCATGATCGGGGCCAATAACGATGCGATCTTCAAACGACTCACGCAGGCGATGGGGCGGCCCGACCTCGCCGAGGACCAGGACTATGCAACCCATGTCGGGCGCGGCCGGAAGCAGGCCGAGCTCGATGCAATCATCAATGCATGGACCGCGCAGCACACGATCGACGAGGTCGATGCGCTGATGATCGAGCACTCGATCCCGGCAGGCCGGGTCTATACCGCGAAGGACATGCTGGCCGACCCGCATTTCCAGGCGCGCGAGGCTATCGTCGAGGTCGAGACCGATGGCCGCGGCAAGCTCAGGATGCAGAACGCGTTTCCGCGCTTTTCGAAGACCCCGTCGGGCATCCGCCGGCCCGCGCCGGTGACGCCGGGCCAGCACAATGCGGAAATCTACGGCACGCTGCTCGGGATCGGCGGCGAGGAGTTGGAGCGGCTGGCGGCGCAGGACGTGATCTGATGTCCTCCTCCGACCTGACGGAGAATTACGCCAAGGCCTTTGCCGGCCATCTCGAGCCGGGGAACACACCCGCGCTGCTGCTGGTCGACATGGTCGACGCCTATCTGCGCGAGGATTCGCCGCTTTTTTGCGAGACCGCTGCCGCTGCGGTGGAGCACGCCGCCGGGCTGCTCGAAACTGCCCGCGCGGCCGGACGGCAGGTCGTCTTTACCAATGTCGCCTATGAGCCGGGCGGGGCCGATGGCGGCCTGTTCTACCGCAAGACGCCGGTGCTGCGCGTGTTCGAACGCGGATCGCCGCTCGGAGAATTCCCGGACGCCTTGCAGCCGCGCGACGGCGAATGGGTGGTGACCAAGCAATACCCCTCCGCCTTCTTCGCCACCGGCCTGGCAGAGCGGCTCCACGATGCCGGGGTCGATACGTTGATCGTGGCCGGTTTCTCGACCTCGGGCTGCGTCCGCGCCTCGGCGCTCGACGCTTTGCAATACGGCTTCGCCCCGTTCGTCGTGCGCGACGCCTGCGCCGACCGCCACGAAGGGCCGCACGAGGCCAACCTGTTCGACCTGCAGGCGAAATATGCCGAAGTGGTGGGTGAAAGAGCCGCTGCCGAGATACTCACGCTGAGGCAACGCCACCTCTCACCATAATCAACTCTCGTTAATGTCATTTAAGCAAATTTGACGCGGGCGATTTCCATTACGGCTCAAGCTTGGCCAACTCGTCGAGCACCAAGACCAGTCAGCGGGACTTGACCTGGATGGCCCAGATCAGCGCGATAGCCCGCTGGTAAAATGGAACGGGTCGACGCGGTAGAGTGTCTTATACTGCTCGCAATTCCGACTTTGGACCTGAGAAAAGTTATGGT
The DNA here is from genome assembly GCF_001542855.1 of Erythrobacter sp. AP23. Classification (GTDB taxonomy): domain Bacteria; phylum Pseudomonadota; class Alphaproteobacteria; order Sphingomonadales; family Sphingomonadaceae; genus Qipengyuania. The sequence continues at coordinate 67,266 of NZ_LNBY01000016.1, forward strand.
TAGACTGACAGCACCGCTACCGGCCTTTTCAGGACGGTCCAGAACTTTCTTCAATCAATCTTCTAGACGATCATGCACGGGTTTGGCGAGCGGGCCTTGTCCCGGATGTGCGCCTGCTTGGCGATCGGACGATCATGGACCCGATGCTGGCGCATACGCCTACGGAATGAGCGCAAGTGAGGTGCGCTCCATCGGGCAGTCGATAGGCCGCGCCGTCCCAACTCGCCTGGCGATGGAGCGACACGATCACGGATGGGGCGAACCCTCCCAGCGCGATCGTCGATGGCCCTCGCAGCCAAGTCTCCGGGAGGTCGAAAGGTCGCAAGCCAGTGCGACGCCTGACGAATTAACCAAAGGCCGCCACGGGGTTCTCGCGCCCCTTGGACACGGCGGCAAGGTTTTGATTATGCGTTAAGTTTCACGAATTCCAGTTCGGGAAACCCCTCATCAGCAGATTGGTCGAGCTTGTCATAATAAGCATTCGCGCCGCCGAAATAGATCAGGACGCGCGGCGCCTTGTCGTCCCGGTTTGCGCCCATCATCCAGGAATTCACTTCATCGCCATGGGCCATCAGCGTCTGGTTGTGGATCTCTGCCGTGTGCGCGGTCCATTCGCGCTCTGCCTCTATGCGCGGCTTGAACACGTCGTATCCCTCGTGCTGCATCTTTTGCAGGCACCGGGTAATCCAGATCACATTCTGTTCGATGGACGTCGGCAGGTTCGCGAAGGGCGCCTGCGGCCCGGTCACGATGAACAGGTTCGGAAATCCGGCCACGCAGACGCCCATTATCGAGTCCGACGACCGCTCCCATTTCTCGCGCAGAGTCTGCCCATCGGACCCGTAGATCGGGAACGCCTCGAGCGCGCCCGTATAGGCCTTGAAGCCCGTAGCAAGGACGATGATGTCGCATTCATAGTCCTTGCGCGTGGTTCGCAATCCGGTTTCGGTGATTTCCTCCAGCGGCTCGCGCTCCTTGATGTCCACAAGGGTCACATTGTCGCGATTGAGCGACGACAGGTAACCATGATCCAGCGGCGGGCGCTTGGCAAAGAGCGGATAGTCGTCGACATTCGGAGCGACCAGATCCGCGATCTCGGGATCTTCGACCTGTTCCTTCATTTTGCGGGTGATGAACTCGGAGGCCAGGCGATTGGCTTCGGGATTGGTGAGCAGGTCGTCGAAGGTCTCGAAAACCCACCGGAAGCTGCCCGTCCAGTTCTCCTCGAAAACGCGCTGCACCTCGTCCGCCGGAGTGTCGGCAACTGTCCTGCCCGTGGGGCTGTCGAATGCCATGCCGAATGCGTGGTTACGGCATTTCTCGACGATCTCGTCGTAATTTTCCTTGATCTCCCTTTCCCACTCGGAGGTCATCGGCCTTTGCATGGCCGGCAGAATGTAGTTGGGCGTGCGCTGGAACACCGTGACGCTGGCCGCCTTTTCGGCGAGGACGGGCACCAACTGGACGGTAGTGGACCCCGAGCCGATCACGGCGATCTTCTTCCCCGCGTAATCGAGCCCCCTGGGCCAGCGCGACGAGTGGAAAATCGGTCCCTCGAACCGGTCCAGACCTTCGATTTTCGGGATCATCGGCTCCGAGATCATTCCCATCCCGCTGATGAGAAACCTGCAGGTGTAGGTCTCGTCGGCATCCGTTGTGACCCGCCAATATCCCAGTTCGCCCAAATATTCCGCTTTGACGATCTCGGTATCCAGCTGGATGTGCGGCCACATGTCGCACTCGTCGGCCACGAAGCGCATATAGGCCTGCGTCTCTTCGAAGCCCGGATAGCGCTTTGTCCAGGACCACTTCTGCAGCAAGTCCTTCGAAAAGGTCAGGCAATAGTAATAGCTTTCGCTGTCGGTCGCCGCTCCCGGATAACAATTCCAGCTCCACGTACCGCCTATGTCCAGGGCGCGGTCGAATACGCGGATCGAAAGTCCCTCTTTGCGAAGATAGTGGATCAATGCCAGGCCCGCGAACCCGGCACCGATTCCGATCGCGTCGAAGTCCGGAGCGGGTTTGGATTCGCGCGTGGCCGTGGCCACACCGGTGCCGGTTTCCTCAGTCGTCATCGTTCTTTCTCTCCACAATTCCAGCAGCTTGTAGTTCGCGCCTTCAATGACCTGCCCCGCTCGACTCCCTGTCGCTGATCGCTCGAAGGGGATCGGCGGCTCCGATTTCAGCCAGAAGGTCTTCCCGATCTGCATCTCGCCGCCACATTCTCGGCCGGACTGGTGTCGTCCGTTCGTACCGAGGCGCGGGCCTGGGCTGGACAAAGCCGTCGGCCTCGCAATAGCTCTCGCGCACCCGATTGTGTTCGTGCCCTATCGCATCGTCCATCGTTAGGACTTCGGTAAAGCAGCAGTCGATCGGCTTCAGTTCCTCGACCCATTTCGAACGGGCCGCGGAGGCAAAAAGTGCTGACAGGCGTTCCTTCATGGCCGGCCATTTCGACCGGTCGTGCTGTGCCGAAAACAGGGGGTCCCCGCTCAAACCGACCGCTTCGAGGAACCTCGAATAGAACTTGGCTTCTATTGCTCCGATGGCGACGAACTGGCCATCCGCACATTCGTAACACGCATAGAATGGAGCCCCGCCGTCGAGCAGGTTTTCGCCGCGCCCACCATCCCACATGCTATTGTGCTTGAGAGACCACATGCCCGCCATAAGTGCAGCGGAACCGTCGGCCATCGCGCAGTCGATGACGCGCCCGCGCCCATCGGTCCGTGCGGCGAGCAGGGCGGATACGAAACCGAATGCGAGCAGCATGCCACCGCCGCCATAGTCGCCGATGAGGTTCAAGGGAGGCGCGGGCGGTCGATCCTCGGGGCCGAGGGCTGCAAGACAACCGGTCATCGAGATGTAATTGAGGTCATGTCCGGCCAGGGCCGAGAGCGGCCCGCTTTGTCCCCACCCGGTCATGCGGCCGTAAACGAGTGTGGGATTGCGCTGCATCATGGCGTCGGGCCCGAGCCCGAGCCGCTCGACAACGCCTGGCCGGAAGCCTTCGATCAAACCATCGGCGGTTTCGACGAGCCGCGCGACGATTTCGACCGATTCCGGATCCTTCAAGTCGAGCGTGATGGTCCGGCGTGAACGGAGCAGGACATCGCGCTCCTGATCCTGCGATAGGGGGTCGCTGCCGCCCGGACGATCGATGCGAATGACTTCGGCGCCATGATCGGCCAGCATCATGCCGCAAAACGGGGTCGGGCCAATGCCGGCAAGTTCGATGACGCGCACGCCCTCGAGCACCGGCCGCATCAATTCCCGATACTCGCGGTCGCCCCGGCTCATCTTCTCCGCTTTCCAGACCGAAATAGAGAAGTCGGGCAGGACTTTTCATCCCTTGAGCCCCGCTTGGAGGCCAAGGTGAAAGAAAGGTACGGCAAGTGCGGGGGCTCCAAGACCTTGGCCACGACATCTCTCCCATGACCATCGGTCGACGCCGACGATCTGATGTTATTTGTTAGCGTCTAACAAATTGCAGATCAAGTGTGAATGCCCGTGCGGTGCGGGCTCATGCTGGCTTGGATCAAGCGAGCGGCAATCGCTCAGGGGGCGATCCCGAAGGTTTCCCTCGTGGATCGACGGAAGGCCTCGAATTCCCTTGCCAGATCGACGCTCTCGGGAGCTACGAGCCACTGGTAGATCGTTCCGAAGATGAAGCTGCAGAAGCCGAATGCATAGGACTGCGCATCGACAGTTTCCGCGATCTCACCGCTGGCAATGCCTTCCTCGACCCAATGCGCGACGTCGCTTCGGTAGATCTGGTGATAGGCGGCAAGATGGGTCCGCACGTCGTTGTGCGAGCTGATCGACTCGAACCACAGGACATACATCGCCTTCATGTATCCTGTGTGGCTTGCCAGAAAGCCTTCCACCGCCCGCAGCGCCGCGAGGCACGCCTGGGCGCCGGTCTGCTCGCCAACCTTGTTGGCGAGTTCCCGCGTCCAGCTCGTGTTGAAGTGCAGAACCAGTTGACCGAACAGTGCGTCTTTCGAGCCGAAACGGCTTGAAGCCAATCCCCGTGAATAGCCTGCCCTTTCACCGACCGATTTCAGCGTGGTGGCATGCGTTCCCTGCTCGACGATCAGTTGCATCGCAGCATCGAACATCCGGGCGTCGGAAAGGGCGGTGCGTTCAGCCTGGGTACGGCGACGCGCACGCGGCTTTTTCGGCTGCTGGATCGGCTCCGCGCCATGGACCTTGGTCACCTCGCGCAGTGAGGCCTTACCTTTCATGGGTGAGGGTGCACTCATCGGACGTCGTCGATCCTTTCAAATTGCGTGTCGCCATTATCGACCGCTTCACGCAAGGCCTGCTTGTCTATCTTGCCGACGCCGGTCAACGGAAGGGAGTCCATACGAGCCCAATACTCGGGTACCCAGAAATGCGCGATCCGGTCGCGTAGTGTTCCACGCAGTTTTGCGAAATCGGGGCGCTGTCCGTCAAGGGTCGTGACAATGGCCAGTGGCCGCTCCTCCCAACGCGGATCGGGAACCGCGATGACGGCGGCCAGATCGATTCCCGGCAAGCTGGCGACATGGTTTTCCAGTTCGGCCGAAGGAATCCATTCGCCGCCCGATTTGATCAGATCCTTCAAACGGTCGGTAACCTGGACATAGCCGCGGCCATCGATTGTCCCCGCATCTCCGGTATCGAGCCAACCGTCTTCGGTAAGTACCTCGGCACCGACTCCCCGGTGATAGCCGCGGGCAATCCAGGCACCACGCAACTGAAGCCGGCCGACTGTCTCTCCGTCTTCGGCGACCGGTGATCCCTCGTCATCGACCAACCGCACCTGGACTCCGGGCACCGGCCTGCCGCTCTTGGCCCTGAGAACGCGCGCGCCGGCTCCGCTAGTGTCCGCGGCAGGATGCGACAGGACGCAAAGCGGGCTGGTTTCCGTCATGCCCCAGCCCTGGATAAGCGGAATGTCCCAATTGCGCTCGACATCGGCGATCAACCCTTCCGAAACGGCCGATCCCCCGGCAACGATGGCCCGGAAGCTCGACATGTCGATCGGATCGGTCGCATGGCCGCGCAGCAGGTCGTTGAGGATCGTGGGCACGGTTGCGGTAAAGGTCGGCGCAACGGTGCGGATCATCCGGCGTATCGCATCGGGTTGCAGATGCCGCGACGGCAGGACGAAATCGGCTCCCGCGAACCAGCCTGAAAAGGGAAGCCCCCAGGCATTGGCGTGGAACATGGGCGGTAGCAGGAGGATCGTGTCACGGTCGCTCAGGCCGAAGGCGTTCGCCGCCATGGAAGCCAGGCTGTGCAGAAATATGGTCCTGTGCGAATAGACTACCCCCTTGGGATTGCCCGTTGTGCCGGAGGTATAGCAGACTGCTGCAGCCGCGGTTTCCTGGGCAACCGGGAAATCGGCCATTGGCGCCCGGTCGGCAATGAAATCCTCGTAGGGCATCCATAGCTTTTCAAGCCCTGCGAGATTCTCCGTGTTGCCCGTGACGAGTATGAAAGTCAGGCACGGCAAGGAATTGATCTGTGGGAGCAGGTCGGCGAGCAGATCGCCATCGGCGATCAGAACTGCATCCTCCGCGTCGGCCATTACGAATGCGATCTGATCGGGGTGCAGCCGGAGGTTGAGCGTGTGCAGAACCGCACCCATCGCCGGTACGGCGAGATAGGCTTCGAAATGCGCGAAGTCGTTCCAGCTCAACGTCGCGACGCGACCATTCGGTTTCACCCCCGCCGATGCGAGCGCAGCGGCAAGGCGACGCGCCCTGTCTGCCGTTTCGGCGAAAGTCCGCCACGTGACCGCTTCGCCGTCGAAGCAGCCGATTCGGCTCGATGCGTGGATGCGCTCTCCATGGGCGAGGATCGTCGGCGTCCCCAACGGCTCGTGCATCATCGTCGCTTCCATCACGCGAAGCCCTCGTCTCGCGCGAAGCCTTCTGCTGCCTCGAGCAATGCCGGAACGTCGCGCTCGAGCCCCCGCTCGTAGTCCCCGTCCACTTGGCCGTTCCGAAACAGAACGTAGGCACCTTCGACGATCGCTGCGAGCCGCCAGAGCGCGAAGGCCTGGTAGTAAGCGAGGCGGTCGATCGAAAGACCGGTGGCATGGCTCCAGCGATCCGCGAGACCGCTTCCGGAGATCACACCCGCATGGTTGGATATGCGCTGAACGAAAGCGAAGCCGAGAGGCTTGCGTTCGTCGCGATTCCACATTGCCGTGACCAGCCCGACATCGACGAGCGGATCTGCCAGGGTCGCCATTTCCCAATCGAGGATGGCATTCACCTGAGGTTCGTTCGCGTCCATGAGCACGTTGTCCAGATGGTAGTCGCAATGCACGATCCGCACGCTCTCGGGCGTCGGGACATTTTCGACCAGCCATGCGCCGAGCGTTTCGATCTGCGGCAGGTCGCGCACAGCCTCTGCGCGTCGTACCTGCCTCCACCGGCGGACCTGACGGGACACGAAGTCTCGACCTTTGGCGGCATCGCCCAAACCGGCGGGCAGCGGTTCTATGGCATGGACGCTGGCCAATGCATCGATCAGTGCCCCGCCGATCACGTTGCGGGTTGCGATGCTGTCCGGATAGGCCGGCGGCAAGGTGTCCGTGATTGCCGTCCCGTCAACGAAAAGGGTTATCGAGAAGGGGACACCGAGTACGGTTCGGTCGTTGCAGAACAACACCGGCTCGGGGACCGGTGCGGATTGCGCGATGGCAGAGGTGAAGCGGAATTCGCGCTCTATGCCGGCTCCTGCGAATTCGGATATTGTGTCGGACGGTGGGTGGCGCAGAACCATCGGGCCGCCATCGGTCTCGAGCAAGCAGGTGACATTGGCGTTTCCTCCTTCGAGGCGGCGGACAAGGCGTGCATCGCCAATCCCCGCCTCGGTCTCGAGCCATCGCAAGAGCCGTTCCGGTAAATCGATTACAGCTTGCACAGCAAACCGCCGTCGTTCGAAATGATCGAGCCGGTCATATATGGCGATCCCGCCACCCACCAAACGACTTCGGCGAGTTCCTCGGCCGTGCCTTCGCGCCCCAGGGGAATACCTTCGACCAACTTCGCCTTGGCGCGAGCCGATATATTCGCGGTCATTTCGGTCGCGATCATTCCGGGGATGACGAGGTTGACCCGGATCGCCTGCCGCGCGAGCTCGATAGCCAGCACTCGCGTGAGACCCGCCAGCCCGGCCTTGGATGCGCCATAGGCGGCATCCCCGGTAAAGCCGCGCAGGCCCACGACCGCTCCGATGTTCACGATCGAGCCGCCAGCGCCCATATGCGGTAGCGCGGAGCGTACGAAATTGAAGGGCCCGGACAGGTTCGTATCGAGTACCGCTTGCCAGTCTTCGTCTGACAACGCATCCACCCGCCCCCCGCGATGCAGGCCCGCGTTGTTGACGAGGATGTCGATGCCGCCCCACCGCTCGGCAATTGTCGAACATGCATCGATTGCGGCCTGCGGTTCCGCCACATCGGCCGCCAAACCCATGGCATCGCCATCGATCGCCTTCGCGCAATCCTCGATTTCCTTGCCTCGCGATAAGAGGGCGACCCGGTCGCCCTTGCTCGCCGCCAGGCGGGCAATCGCGAGCCCAAGCCCACGCGATGCCCCCGTGACGACCCATCTTCGCTTTTCGGCCTTCGGTTCAACCGCCATTTCGAGGATCGTCTTAGAAGGTCTGCGTCAGGGCGACGCCCCAAGTGCGCCGGGGACGTGGGGCGCCATAGCTCCAGATACCCTGAACGTCATAGCCGATCGTCCAGCCGTCCTCGTCGGCCAAATTCTTGCCGAAGAGGCTGACGGTCGTGCGATCGAAACGGACATTGATCGATGCATCGATCAGGTATTGACCGTCATTGCGCAAATTCGGGTTGTTGAGGAAGGTAATCTCGTGCGCGCCGATATAATGGATGTCGCCGGTTACCCAGGCCGTGGCGTTCTCGCCGATATCGGTTTCGTAGGTCCCGCCGAGGCTCCAGGTCCATTTCGGCGCACGGCGGATGTCGAGGAAGGTGGCATCGACAGGGGTGCCGGTACTGAAGATGTCGCCCACGAAATCCTTATACTCGGCGTCGAGATAGCCAAGGTTGCCGCGGAGCGTGAAGCCGTCGAACGGTAGGGCGGTCAAATCGAGCTCGAAGCCCTTGAGTTCGGCCGAAGACGCATTGATCGTTCGGTTTTCGCGTCCCGTGGAGGTGCCGGGCGCCGGAACGTCCAGATCCTGCTGCATGTCGTCGTACTTCATCAGGAATACGGCGCCGTTGAGCCGCACCAGTCCGTTCGCGAGTTCGGCCTTGAAGCCCGCCTCGTAATTGTCGAGCGTTTCGGGATCGTAAGGTATGGTCGCCGCGCCAATCGTCGATGGCCGCCCATTGAACCCGCCACCGCGATAGCCGCGCGACCACAGCGCATAGGCCATGACGTCGTCCGTAAACTCGTAGCGCAGCGAAACCCGTGGCGTGAATTTCGACCAGCTCTCCCTGACCGGAGTCGCCATGGAGATCGCTCCGGGAAGGGTCGCGATCGGGTTCTGTTCGACCGAAGTGCCGTAGATGAAGATCGGCAAGTCGTTGACGATGCTCGACTTCTTGTCCTTGGTATATCGGGCGCCGAGCGTCAGGGTCAGGCGATCGACAATCTCGTAATCAGCTTCGCCGTAAATCGCCCAGGATTTGTTGGTCTGGGTAACGTCCTGCGCGCTGGTCAGCAGTGGCGGACCGGCGAAGCCGATGTAATTCTTGAGGTTGATCGTATAGCGCGAATCCCAATGATATCCCCCCAGAACGAAGGTCAGTGGGCCGGCGCCGCCCTTGGTCAGCCTTAATTCGTTGGTTGTCTGCCGCCAGCGTGCCGGGCGATCAGTATGGTAGAGGGTCAGGGGTGCCGCATCGAAGTCCTGGTTGATTTCCTCGTCGGTCTTGAGCCAGCCGAAGATGTAATCGACCTGCATGTCGGATCCGATTTCGTAGGTTGCCTTGCCGATCGCCATGTCGAGTTTGAAAGTGGCGTTCTTCTCCAGCCTGCCATCCGAGATGCTGACATAACGATCGCCCGAAGTCGGCACGCCGGGCGCTGGCGAGCACTGGTTGTAGACAACGCAGAACAGGTCGGTTGACCGGTTGATCGCTAGCAGTTGCGGCGGATCCTGTTCGGTCTTCTGATGGTCGTAGCTCAGTTGGATCGCGAGATTGTCGACCGGCTCGAACAACAGGGTGCCGGACAGGGCATAGAACTCAGATCTCTGGCCCGGCTGGTCGTAGAATGCGTTGTAGATATAGCCGTCGGACTTTTCGTAGGCGGCGCTCAGTTTGATCGCCAGATTGTCGGTCAATCCGGTACTCGCGACGCCCTCGATCTTCCAGCTGTCGAACCTGCCATAGGTCAGGCGGGCCTTGCCGGAAAGATCGTAGGTCGGGCGTGATCGCGCGATGTTGATGACGCCGCCGGTTGCATTGCGACCGAAGAGCGTCCCCTGCGGGCCGCGCAGAACCTCGACCCGGTCGATATCGATTGCTCGCAGGAGACTTCCCGAGCTCTGACCGATGTAGATGTCGTCGAACACCACGCCGACTGCGGGGTCGACCGACTTTTCGACGTCGGCGACGCCGATGCCGCGGATGTAGACTGCGGCCACGCCTCCCGGCCCCTGCTGCGTGTCGTCGATGACGATGTTGGGTGAGGAGTCGGCGAAGTCGCGTACGTCGGAGTCGAAGCGCTTGTCGAGTTCCTCGGCAGAAAGCGCACTGATCGAGGCGGGGACGTCCTGCATGCTCTCTTCGCGTTTGCGCGCGGTGACGACGATGACATTGAGCCCCCCGGGCGTGTCCTCCTGCACTGCGTCGCCGTTATCCTGGGCATGGACGGCGGTGGTGGGCCAGACGGTGGCGGCCGCAACCGCGAGCAGGCTCACGTGTTTCACGCGATCGATCATGATTCTCTCTCCCTACCAGGGGCGTAATCTCTGCTCGCGAACGCTTTTGCGGTTCTCGCGATTTACGCTCCAATCGAAACATGCCTCACTTGTTTGCTCTCGACAAGCAAATTTTATTCACGGCGATTCCGCGCCAAAGGCAAACCTATACAAGCCACTGATAAAGAAGATAAGTTCGGGATTTCCGACCTGACTTATCATTGTTGCTTGTTCCAAGCTAATAAGTATGCGAGAAGGTTTGCAACGCAAGAATGGCGAGTGGGAGAGAGTGAATGGCGGGTCGGCTTAGCGGAAAGGCGGCGCTCATTTCGGGCGGTGCAAGCGGCCTGGGAGAAGCGCAGGCAATGTTGTTCGCCAGGGAAGGTGCCAGCGTCCTCATTGGGGATTTGCAGACCGACAAGGGCGATGCCGTGGTGGAGAGCATCAAAGGCGAGGGCGGCGATGCGGCATTCGTGCATCTCGATGTGACTGATATGAACAGCTGGACCTCGGCCGTTGGAGAGGCAGTCTCGCGCTTCGGCAAGCTCACGACGCTGGTCAACAACGCCGGGATCTTTCACCCGGGCGGCATCGTCGAGGAAACCAAGGAAGGCTGGGATCGCATGATTGCGATCAACCAGACCGGAGTGTTCCTGGGAATGAAGGCCGCGAGCGAGGCATTGCTCGCATCGGGGAACGGCGCGATCGTCAACATCAGCTCGCTTTTCGGCCTGATGGGCAGCCCGAACGCGATCTCATACCACGCCTCGAAAGCCGCCGTTCGGCTCATGGGCAAGGCCGGTGCTCTCGAATTTGCCAAGAAAGGCATCCGGGTGAACACGATCTTTCCCGGCCAGATCAAGACACCGATCCTTGGCGACATCTCTCCCGAACAGGACAAGGCTATCAAGGCGGCTATCCCGATGGGCGATGCGGGCGAGCCGATCGATGTGGCCTACGCCAGCCTTTACCTCGCATCGGACGAGGCAAAATATGTGTCGGGCGCGGAGATCTGGGTCGATGGCGCCTGGTATGCGGGACAATGACGGTGGCAACATACCTTGGTAACACGGGACGGAACTGCTGATGGGCTGGGACTTTTCGACCGATCCCGAGTTCGAGGAGCAACTCGAATGGATGCGCGGTTTCGTCGCGGATGAGATCGAGCCGCTGGACCTCGTGTTTCGCGATCCCGGCGCTCATGTCGACCCGAACTCTCCGGCTGCGCGCGCCATGGCTCCGCTCAAGGAAGAGGTGAAACGGCGCGGCTTGTGGGCCTGCCATCTCGGTCCCGAACTTGGCGGAAAGGGTTTCGGCCAGCTCAAGCTTGGTCTCATGAACGAAGTCCTCGGGCGAAGCCGCTTCGCTCCGACTGTTTTTGGGACGCAGGCCCCGGACACCGGCAATGCCGAAATCCTCGCACGCTTCGGGACGCCTGAGCAGAAGGCCAAATACCTTCAGCCTCTCCTCGATGGCGAAATCGTCTCCTGCTATTCCATGACCGAGCCACAGGCAGGCTCCGATCCGGGCGAGTTCACATGCCAGGCGCGTCTCGACGGCGTCGATTGGGTGATCAACGGTGAGAAGTGGTTCGCGAGCCACGCCTGCATCGCCGAATTCCTGATCGTGATGGTCATCACCGACCCTTCGGTCGCCGTGCACCAGGGCTCGACAATGTTGATCGTTCCCCGCGACACGCCGGGATTGGAATTTGTGCGCAACACCGCTGTCGGACCGAAAGACGATATCGACAGCGGGGTGCATGGCTATCTGCGTTTCACGGATTGTCGGGTACCCGAGGCGAGCAGACTCGGCCCGGTGGGCGAGGGTTTCAAGGTCGCGCAGTCGCGGCTCGGTGGCGGAAGGATCCATCACGCCATGCGCACGGTCGGCATGCTCAACAAGGCGATGGAATACATGAAGGAGCGCGTGGTCAGCCGTGTGACGAAGGGCGAACGTCTGGCCGACAAGCAGATGGTCCAGGAAAAGATCGCCGATAGCTACACGCAAATTCTCCAGTTCCGGCTGCACGTGCTCTATGCAGCCTGGCTGCTGGATCGCGACCAGGCTTACACGCGCCCCGTGCGACGCGAGATCAGTGCCATCAAGGCCGCCATGCCGGGCGTGCTCAAGGATGTCGTCTATCGCGCGCTCCACCTTCACGGATCGCTCGGAATGTCGAACGAAACCCCGCTCATGGATATGTGGCAATACGTGCCCGAAATGGGGATCGTCGATGGGCCCACCGAGGTGCACAAGATCGCCGTGGCTAAAGACATCCTGCGCAATACGCAGCCATCGGACGGTCCATTCCCCAGCTATCATGTGCCGGCGCGGCTGGAAGCGGCACGCAGGAAGTTCGCCGCCTACATCGACTAGCTAATTCGTTCTCCGGGAGCAGCGCATGCCAGATTCAACCGACCGCGAGAGCCGGCTCGACCGGATAGAGAGCAGGTTCGCAATGCATGATCTGGTGAGCGATTACTGCCATGGCTTCGACAAGCGCAGCTGGGATCGCTTTGCGGCGATCTGGTGGCCCGATGCGATCTGGGACATCGGCCCTCCGTTCGGAAGCTTCGAGGGGATCGAGGGCATAGCGCATGTCACCGAGGACGTCCTGTGGGATGCCTGGCTCGCGTCGAGCCACTTCACCACCAATCTCGTCATTACCTTCGATGGGGCGGACATGGCCCGCGGGATGTGCGACGTGGACTGCATCGGCACTACGTCGGACGGCCAGGCGCAGACCGTTAGTGCGAGCTATTTCGACCGGTTCGAACGGCGCGGCGGCATCTGGAAAATCGCGCACCGGAAGGTGAAGATGCATCACTTCGATCCGCTGCCCGGCGTAACCCTATCTCCACCTGCTTAGGAGCACTTATGGCCTTCTTCGAGACCGATGACGGCGGCCACGTCTACTTCGAGCACCACCGCGGGGAAAAGATACCCGTCGTGCTGATCCACGGCTGGGGCATGTCCGGCGAGTATTGGGCATCCGCCGTCGAGGCGGTTCAAGCCGAAGGCTTCGGTGCCATCGTCGTGGATCATCGCGGTTGCGGACGCTCGGACCGCGACTTTCCCGATATGTCGATCGATGCGATAGCCGCAGATGTCGCGGCGATTGTCCGGCAATGCGGAGTCAGCCGCATAGTACTCAACGGGTGGTCACTGGGTGCTGCGGTTGCCGTTGCTGCTGCCGATCTGCTGCGCGAACAGGTTGCGGGCATCATCCTCACCTGCGGCGCGTCTCCCCGCTATGTTCAAGGGGAGGACTTCCCGCATGGCGGGACGGCCGAGGATGTCCTCGGTATCGGTGCCGCCATTACTTCCGACAGGCCCAACTTCTTCCGTACCCTTGCCGAAGGCGCGTGTGGCGAAGGGGCGAGCGAAGCGCTGATCGCCTGGGTCGAGCGAGGGTTTCTCGGTTCCGGGCCCAGAGCGAGTGAGACGCTTGCCGGCCTCGCTACGCTCGATCAGCGTGAATTGCTGTCGTCTTTCCCCTTCCCGATCCTGTGCATAGGCGGAGCGAAGGATACGATTGCCGATCCGGCCATCGCCGGTTTCGCGGCCAAATGCGCCAGTAAGGGTACGCTGCTGACACTCGACACCGGCCATTCGCCCCAGCTCGAAGCTCCAACCTTGTACAATGACGCCCTGCTCGAATTTATGAGGAAGATAGCGTGACATCTTCAACGATCGACGACCTTGCCGCGCTGCTCGCCCCTCTGCGCACGCCGTTCGAATGTAAGTCCCTCAAGGCAGGCAATCGGTACTGCATGGCACCGATGTCGCGCTACTTTGCACCGGGAGGCGTGCTGACCGAAGAGGGTGCGGAGTATTATCGCCGGCGCGCCGCAGCGGGCATCGGTACCGTCATCACGGAAGGGACGGGCGTTGCCATCGACCACTGCGTTGCGGCCGATACCGTGCCGATATTTGACGGCGACAAAGCTCTCGCCGGCTGGGAGCGCGCGGTCGAAGCCGTGCATGCCGAAGGCGGCATGTTCGTGCCTCAGTTGTGGCACGTTGGCGGATGCATCGATTTCAATTTCCCGGATTCGCCGCACGCACCGCTGGTAAGTCCGTCCGGTTTCGCCGGGCCGGACGTTGCCGGTGGCCGCGAAATGAGCGACGAGGATATCGCCGACACCGTGGCGGCATTCGCCAAATCGGCGCGTCATGCCAAGGACATGGGTTGTGACGCGATCGAGCTTCACGGCGCACATGGCTACCTCTTCGACCAGTTCTTCTGGGACAAGACCAACTTTCGCAAGGACCGGTACGGCGGCCCCGACATCTCGGACAGGACGACCTTCGCAGCCGAGGTCGTTGCGGCTTGCCGTGAGGCGGTGGGTGATGAATTTGCGATCATCCTACGCGTCTCCCAGTGGAAAACCTACGACTACGAAGTGAAGCTGGCGAACGATCCGGATGAAATGTATCGCTGGCTCGATCCCCTGGCCAGTGCCGGAGTCGACATTTTCCACGCGTCGCAACGACGGTTCTGGGAACCCGAGTTTACCGGCGACGACCGTAACTTCGGCGGATGGATCAAGGAAGTGACTGGGAAACCGGTCATTACAGTGGGATCGATCGGCATGAACCGAGACCTCATGGAGGATTTCGTCGAGGGTACTTCCTCGCCAATGCTGAATCGCCTGCTCGACCTGATGAAAATGTTCGAAAGGGGCGATTTCGACCTTGTCGCGCTAGGTCGGGTCCTTCTTGCCGACCCCGACTGGCTGGAGAAAATCGAGGAGCGTCGGATAGATGAACTCACACCCTACGATCGCACAATCGCCCTGAAGCAATACGAGCATCCGTAGCGGATCGGGACATTCGCTTTCGATAGCCGATGGCTCGGAAGTGAACCCAGTTCGCCCCTCACCCGAACCTCGGCGCTCCAATTTGTGCGGCTGCGCGGCGCGGATACCCGGGTCAAGAATGTCTCTAGTCGGATCGGCACCCCAATGGCCCTTTCGGTGAGGGCGCATATCGAAGGCGAAATGCCTGCGAACGGCCCCCATGTTTCTGTCGAACCAGGAGTTCCGACGGGCAGCAGGCGCATTTGCAGTATGCTCTTGCACTCGGCCTCCAGCGCAGTGGGAAAACGCTGCGTGGACGCTGGGTGGAGAGGCCTCTCCGGTTGCCGATGACGCTTCACGTATCGCCGAACAGACACAGGCACCCCCCGCTTACGACGTTTCAGGCGTCGTTCTCTCAATATGGGAAGCGAACAACTCTATTAGCAGCACAGCACAGATTTTGGCGCGATCGAGCTGCCCGTTTTGGTATTGAGCGGTGCCGCAGATGGCATGTGGTCTCCGTGGGTAAGCGCCGTGCGCCCTTGATGGCTCACGCTCTGCACCGACACAGTCTTTATGCTTTTGCTCGGCTCAATCAGCGGGATAGCCTCTGGCTGGCCGCCCTGCTGATCAGACGCGGGACTTTCCCAAGCAGGATTCGGGTCCGCCGTGGGCGACGTCTACTTCATCTGAGACCTGGCGCTGGCTAGCCATTCTCGGGACTCACATTTTGGCCGCGCGGATTTCGGGTGGCTCTTACTCGGCAAGCTGGTGGGCCGTGCGCTCCGCGATCTCCCGTGCTGCTGCCTGATCGGATGCGAGAACCAGGCAATCCAGACGGCCAATCGCGAACTGACCGGGCGTTAAGATGACCAGGCCCTCCTTCTGGCCGGTGCGGAAGAGCAGTCTATCGCAGCGAGAGAGAACCTCGGCCAGATTGAGACCGATCAAGCCTTCGTCGCGATGGCTGAAGACGAGAAATCCGCGCCCCCGCCAGTCTCCCATGAGACGGTTTGCCAGCGTCATCGGTAACGACATTCCTCCCCATCGGCCATTGCATTCGACCCAATGCAGCTTCGCGGTCGTCTCGTCTTCTCCAATCACCACTGCATCGAAGCTGCAGCGTCCAAAAAACCCAAGACTTTGGAACAGAGTGGCAAGACACGCCGCCTCGTGGGCGAGTTTTGTCTGCAGCGCATAGCCGAACTCGCTTGGCATTCCGCCGATGAAACGCGCTGCGCTGCCGCTGGTCGCCTGATCGAAAACCGCTTCGACGATGGGCGGGCCATCGGCGACGTGCGGAATCCACGATTGCACCGAAGGACTGCCGAGCAGTGGTCCTTCCCATGCCGTCAATTGTAGCGGGAACGGGTTGCGCCATCCTCGTTGCGCCATGAGATCCCGCAGACGCCCGGCGACGACGCTCGGGGAAAGGCCGGCATAGTCCTCGCTCGCCAACACCATATTTCCCAGCGACGCGGCGCTATGGGATAGCTTTAGACCGATAGCGCGATGCTGCATCATGAAACGTCGCATATGGCCGACAAGCGCCGCCATTCCATAGACGGAGCGATTTTCCGGAACGGCTGCCTTGCCTAGCAACCGCGCGGCCCAGCGCGCGAACCACAGCTTGTCATTTACCGCGCGAACCAGCTGTGGGTTGGGCCCGGCGACGAACACCGGAACGCCCGCGCGGTAGCCGATTTCGGCTGCGAGCAGCCAGATCGCGCCGGTCGTCATATACGGCACGAGATTGAGCGCACCCGCCCTGCTGGCCGATGCTGCCGCGGCCTCGAGAAGCGTCCCGTCGGCGATACAGGCTCGCGCGAGCGACTGGATTGGATCGGCAATCGGAGGGGCGATAACTCTGAAACTGCCAAGTCCCAATACGTCGCGGCAATAGGCTTCGAAAGCGGGCTCCCGCTCGCCATAGACCGCGAGCAGATCGCCATCGCCTGCCAGCAGTGCCGCGCGATAGCTCAAGTGCTGGTCCGCACCGTGCTCATGCGCCAGCTGGATGCCGCTATGATCCTCGATCAGCAACGACGGCGCGTCGACGAGACCCTGGCGGCAGTGCGGGCCGAACGGCGGCAGCCGGTCAAGGCGGGGTCGCTCGAGCAGGATATGGTGGGCGACATCTGCGATGCGCGCCTTCTCGTTCGAGTCGATTTTCGGCTCATAATCGCTGCGAAAGGTCAGTCCGGCTGCGCCCGCCGGCGGATTTTGGGATATGTCGGCGGCATTCATCCCGCCGTCCGGTCGGGCACCAGCGCCGTCCAGCGTGGGGCCTGTTCGCGCAGGTCCCTGAGCGCAGCGAGGAGTTCTGCCTGGCGCTCGCGAGGTATTCGGCCAAGCGCGCCGAAATGCTCCCCGCATTCGTCAGTGTGAACCTGCATGGTTTCGATCTGCGCCAAAAGTTCGGCGCGTTCCGCCGCGCTCAATTCCTGGCCCGGGCCGATGCCTCCCAGTCTGACGATGGCCGCGAGCCCGCGTGCGTGCTCGTCCTCGAAGCGGTCCACTTCCTGGGCGCCGATGAGCTTGCGTAGCTCGGGATAGAAGTGACTTTGCTCAAAGGCGATATGCGCGCCTGCGGCCAGATCGAGCCGCCGGGCAGCATCCGCCGCATCTTCATCCCGCGCGCTGCGCAGCGCGGTCGCAATATCGTGCAAACCATGCCCGAGCACTTCGTGGTCGTGGCGAAAATCGTCGAACAGTTCGCGCACCGGATCGGTCATGGCGTGTATCTCCGGGATATTGCGGATGGCGGGGATGCAGACCTTCGCAGAGGAGGCAGATCATGTGCCGCCTCTACGGATTTCATGCCACCGAACCGACCAAGGTCGAATGCACCCTGGTGCATGCGCAAAACGCGCTGATGGTTCAGAGCCGGGCTGACAGATCGGGCAAGAGCCATGCCAATGGCTGGGGCGTCGCGACCTTCGAGAATGGGCACCCCCAGATCGAAAAGCAGGCCTGGGCAGCCTATCATGGCGAACACTTCCAGCGCATGGCGGCGCGGATATACTCGAAACAGGTGCTTGCCCATGTCCGGCGTGCGACGGTCGGCGAGCCGGATGTTGCCAACACCCATCCCTTCGCGGACGACGGCTGGGCGTTTGCGCATAACGGCACGGTGCCCAATTTTACGAAGCTTCGTCCGTTGCTGATCGATCGGCTTCCCAAGTCGCGCCATGCGCTGATCGCCGGCGAGACCGACAGCGAGCATGTCTTCCACCTGATCCGAGCGTGGCAGGTCGCGGAGCCCGAGCGTTCCACTTTCGAGATCGTTCGCGACGTCGTCGGCTGGATCGTCGCGCGGAGCGTCGAAATCGATCCCGATGCCCGGATCGGCCTCAACATCATGCTCACCAACGGACGCGAGATGGTCGGTACCCGATATGGCCGACCGCTCCAATTCGTTGAGCGCGACGGAGTCCATGACTGCGAGATCTGCGGCTTCCCCCATATCCACCACGATCCGCGTACCGACTACCGCGCGATCGTGCTTGCCTCTGAACCGATCAGCCACGAGGTTTGGCGCGACGTTCCCGATCGCAGCATCTACCGCGTCGGCCCGGATTGCCGGATTTCGATCGAAATGCTCGATTTGGAGCGAGTTTGAACGCGACTCGGCCATTCTCTCGCAAGCGATAGGTCAGGCAGCTACCTAGCTCACTAGGTAGACTCCCTCAGGCAGCGCCAGTTGCTGAAACATGCGGCGGGAGGCCTCGGACATTTACGGATAGGCACCCGACCGTTCGCCAGCGACGGCATATTACGATCACCACGATCGCTCACGGGATGAGTTTCAGGTGCCCCATTCGTTTGCCATCGGTTCAATTGCGGAGACAGCCATCCGGCTCCACTGGAGCTTCATTCTCTTTTTCACGCTTCTTTGCCTGGCGGTGTTCTTCGCGAGCGGCGCAACGGCGGCACTTACGGCCGCGATTTTCTTGTGCCTGATATTTTCCTGTATCGTGCTGCACGAATTCGGCCAAATACGAGTGGCGCGGCTTTTTGGCGTGCATACGCCCGAAGTTATGCTGCTGCCGATCGGGGGGCTTGCCAAGCTCCAGCGCATCCCGAATGAGCCGCAGCAAGAGCTCGCCATCGCGGTGGCCGGTCCGGCGGTGAATTTCGTGCTGTTCGGCATTCTCTCGCTGGTGCTCGGCCGGTGGCCGGAACTCGATGCATTGGCCGGGCTTGCCGAAGGCGAATTCAACCTGGTCGAGCAGCTGGCGCTGTTCAATCTGGTGGTCGGACTTTTCAATCTGCTGCCCGCTTTCCCGATGGATGGCGGACGGATATTGCGTGCTGTGCTGACTTTCGTGATTGCGCGGCACAAGGCGACCAGAATCGCCGCATGGGTCGGCCAGGGAGTTGCCATTGCGCTAGCCCTGCTGGGACTGATGAGCGCAAATTTCGTCCTGCTGGCGATCGGAATATTCATCTTCTTCGCCGCCCGGTCCGAGGCGAAAGTCGATATGGTTCGCCACGCGATCGGCGGAACGCCGGTGGCGGCCGTGATGATCACCGATCAGCCCCGCCTTGGCGCATTCGATCCCGTGCTCACTGCCGCCGAAGCACTTGTGCATTCGGATTCGACCGAATTCCCGGTTGTAGATGACGAAACTCGCCTTCTCGGGGTGGTCCTGCATCGCGAATTGATCGACGCGCTTGCGAAGGTGGGGCCGGCAGCGACAATAGGCACTGTGATGCGAAGGGACATTCCCACACTGGTTCTTTACGACAGGGCCGAAAGCGCAGTGGAGCACCTGCAGAACGGCGCGCCTGCGGTGGCCGTCGTCGATTCCTCCGGGCGCTACTTGGGGCTGGTCAACTGGCCCAACCTGCTCGAGAAGATGGCGCTCGAAAGTGCTCTTACCGGGCACCGCAAGGCGAGTCGTGCCGGGCCTATTTGATCTGCTCGCTCCGCCTGCCGGTCAGCCTGTGACCAGGGTTGCGTACTATTCCCGATGGTGCCGTCGCGGTTGTCGGACCAAGCTACCCCATCCCACTATGCAAACGATGAAAAAGCCATGCGAGACGACCCCATTCTCTTCGCACTCAACTCAAGCGAGGCCTTTGGCGAGGGCATCGCTCGGGGCCTTGGGATACCGCTTGCAGCGCATGAGGAGCGCGAATTCGAGGGCGGCGAGCACAAGGCGCGGCCCCTCGCCGAGGTCGGCGGGCGCGAGGTCTATATTGTGCACAGCCTGCACGGCGAACCGGGGGCGAGCGCCAACGACAAGCTCATCCGACTACTGTTCTTCATAGGCGCCTTGAAGGATGCAGGCGCAGCCCGAGTGACCGCCATCGTGCCCTATCTTGCCTATAGCCGGAAGGATCGCCGGACCAAACCGCGCGATCCGGTCAGCTCGCGCTACGTCGCAGGATTGTTCGAGAGCCTGGGCACCGATCGCATCCTTACGATAGAGGCGCACAATATCAGCGCTTTCGAGAACGCCTTTCGCACCTGCCGTCCCGAACATCTTGCTCTCGCGCGTCTGTTTGCCCGCCATCTCGTAACCCGCCTTGGCGACGGTCCGGTGGCCGTCGTCTCACCCGATGCTGGCGGCAACAAGCGAGCCGAATTATTGCGCCACGAGCTCGAAGCTTCCCTTGGCCGGCCGATCGGGAAGGCGATCATGGACAAGCACCGCAGCAAAGGCGTTGTCTCGGGCCACTATTTCGCAGGAGACGTTGCCGGAGCGGTCGCAATCATCGTCGATGACCTCATCAGCAGCGGCGGCACGATCCTGCGCGCTTGCAAGGCCGCCCGCGCGGCCGGCGCGGCCGATGTCTTGGCGATTGCCGCGCATGGGATGTTCACCCTCGATTCGCCGCTCTTTTCCGACGAGCAGGGCCCCGACACCGTGATCGTGACCGACACTATCCCGCTCGCCTCCCAGCTTGCCGACGAAGCGCGAGCCAAGATCGAAGTGCTCGAGGCGGCCCCGCTGGTGGCCAGCGTGATCGAACGGCTCCACTCGGGCGAGCCGGTGAGCGAATTGCTGCCTTACGACTGACGGATTTAAGCGTGGCTGGCCTCGGGCAGATTCGCTGCCGCCATGCGCAGATAGCTGCGCGCCCGGCGCGGCCAGCGTTCGGGCGTGCGCGGGGCCTCGTCGCGCAGGTGATCGATCGAAAGCCGTGCGCGCAACGATGCTCGGTAGCAACGGTAGAAGCGCAGCAGGCGCTGCGGTGGCCGGTCATCGAGTTCGCACGACAGCAGATCCACGAGTGCCGGTGCAATCCACGGCGCACCCAGCATGGCGCATTCCATCCCGAGAAAGGCAATCTCGTCGAAGGGATCGCACCACCTCAGCCGCTCGTCGAATTCCAGCCGGTCTATCAGTAGTACCGGAGGCCCGGGATAGACATGTTCGGGTTTCAGATCGCCATGACCATCGACGATCCGACCTTCCCCCACACGAGATGCGATAAGGCCCTCATCGCATTCCATGAACCGCTTGAGAGCCGCAAGCGGTGGATCGACCAACTCCGTGGGCAGGTCGAAGATCGGGTCGGTCAAGCTTGCTGCGACATGCCCGATCCGTTGGTTCCACCTGTCGATCATCTGGTCGCACGAGATCGCGGGCCGGCGCTGCTCGCGGTAGAAGCGGCCAAGGGCCTTGCATACCGGCTCGAGATCGGAAGGATGCACCGCATCGCGGGCGATCAGGCGATCGAGCGCCTGATCTTCATCAAGCCGTCGCAGCACTACAAGCCAATCGACAGGCGTCCCCGGACCACCCAGGTTGAGCGTGCCGTTGTCGCTGCGCGCGACCGGGGTGACCCTAAGATAGACGCCCGGCGCGAGAATCTGGTTGATCCTGAGTTCCGCCTCGCAACTCCTCCGACGCTCCTCGAGCGGCCGGAAATCGAGCCCGCTCAGCTTCACCGGCCGTTTGAGCTTGTAGACCTCTTGCCCGGCGAGGAAGACCAGCGACATGTGCGTTTCCTTGATCTCGACCTGGGCCAGGCCGGGATCGTAGGTCTGCGGGTTTGCGAGCAAGTCGACCACTTCTGCAAGGTGGGCTGCGGCCAGGCCGCCAGCGATCTCGGCGCGTGCGACGATATGCGACAATGCGTCCGGGCGTTTCTGCTCCTGCGCCCTGCAAACGACTACATCGGCGGGCGGCCGTTGGTCGACCATGGTACTTCGACTCTTTGACAAAGCTGGCACAATCCTCGCGCAAGCCAATCGTTCAAGCGTCAAACTCTAGGACGCGCCTACCTGCCCGACAGTACGCAAATGACCGGGTGTGGCGGGCAATCGGCCACCTCCAGCGCCTGGCGCCCCGGAACATCCCGTAATTACTCATCAGCTGGGAGCGCACATCATTCGCACCGGTGCAGCAAACCTGTATGGGGAGAGGCCATTGCCCGACGATTTCATCCGCAAGTCGCAAGCGGAGCGCGAAGCGGCGAATATGCCCGATCTGGCGATCGCGCGCGAGGAATTGGGCTGGGATGCCTTTCGATCATGGCTCGATTACTTACCCGGCGGCCGTCTCAACATCGCTTACGAAGCGGTTGATCGGCATGTCGTCCACGGCCATGGCGAGCGAGAGGCCTTGCGCTGGCTGAGCAAGAACGGGGATCGCCGCAGCTTCACCTTTGCCGAGCTCAAGCGCGAAACCGACCGCTTCGCGCGGATGCTGGCCGATCGCGGGTTTGGCAAGGGTACGCGGGTTTATTCACTGCTCGGCCGGGTACCGGAGCTTTACATTGCGGCGCTCGGCACGCTGAAGGCAGGCGGCGTGTTCTGCCCGCTCTATTCGGCCTTCGGGCCCGAACCGGTGCGCTCGCGGCTCGAGATCGGCGAAGGCGAGGTGCTGCTGGTGAGCCCGCGCACCTATACCAAGAAGGTGGCACCGGCGCGCAAAAAGCTGCCGCATTTGCAACTCGTGCTGCTGACCCCATGTGCCGATCAGGCGCCCGAAGGCACGGTCGATCTCGCCCAAGCCCTCGGCGAAACAGCGGCCGAGTTCGAATGCGTCGCGACCGATCCGCAGGACATGGCGCTCCTTCATTTCACCAGCGGCACCACCGGTAAGCCCAAGGGCGCGGTCCACGTCCACGAGGCGGTGATTGCACACAATGCGACGGGCCGCATTGCGCTCGATCTGCATCCCGAGGATATCTACTGGTGCACCGCCGATCCCGGCTGGATCACTGGCACCTCCTACGGGATTATCGCGCCGCTGTGCGCGGGCGCGACCATGGTGATCGAGGAAGCCGAATTCGATGCCGAGCGCTGGTACGGACTGCTCGAGCGCGAGCAGGTGACCGTCTGGTACACGGCGCCCACGGCGATCCGCCTGCTGATGCGCGCTGGCGCCGAACTTGCAAAGGAACACGACCTTTCCAGACTGGGCTTCCTTGCCAGCGTCGGTGAGCCGCTTAACGCCGAGGCCGTCCAGTGGAGTGCGCGTGTTTTCGGCAAGCCGTTCCACGACAATTGGTGGCAGACCGAAACCGGCGGGATCATGATTGCCAATTACGCATCGATGGATGTGAAGCCCGGCTCCATGGGCAAGCCGCTGCCCGGTGTCGAGGCCGAGATCATGGAGGTGGGCGAGGACGCCCTCGCCCCTGTCGAAGGCGTGATGCAGCCCGGCCACCTTGCACTGCGCGCCGGTTGGCCGTCGATGTTCCGCACTTATCTCGGCGAGCAGGAGCGCTACGAGAAGACCTTCCAGGACGGCTGGTATCTTACCGGTGACCTCGCGATGCGCGATGCCGACGGGTATTTCTGGTTCGTCGGACGCGCCGACGATGTCATAAAGTCGGCCGGCCACCTGATCGGCCCGTTCGAGGTCGAAAGCGCACTCGTCGAACACCCGGCCGTCGCAGAGGCAGCCGTCATCGGCATGCCCGATGAGCGCGTCGGCGAGGTAGTGAAGGCCTATGTCACGCTCCATCACGGGCACGAGCCGTCCGAGGAATTGCGCAAACAGCTCATCGCCCATGCGCGCAAGAAGCTTGGGGCCGCGATTGCACCCCGCCAGATCGAGATCAGCGACGATCTGCCCCGGACGCGCTCGGGCAAGATCATGCGCAGGCTGCTGAAAGCACGCGAGCTGGGCCTCCCCGAAGGCGATACCTCGACGCTGGAACCGAGCGCATGAGCGCGACTGCTACGAAGGTACGGCTGAATCGCGAGCATTGCCGTACGCTGCTCCACCAGATGTTGCGCATCCGCCGTTTCGAGGAGAAATGCGCCGAGCTCTATACGCAGGAGAAAATCCGCGGCTTTCTGCACCTCTATATCGGCGAAGAGGCAGTGGCCGTCGGCGTCATGCAGCCGCTTTCGCCCGAAGACGCCGTCGTCGCGACCTATCGCGAGCACGGCCATGCATTGCTCAAGGGCGTCGATCCAGGCGCGATCATGGCGGAGATGTTCGGCAAGCAGGAAGGCTGCAGCCGCGGCAGGGGCGGATCGATGCACCTGTTCGACGCTGCGACGCGCTTTTACGGTGGTAACGCGATCGTCGCCGGCGGCCTACCGGTGGCTGCAGGACTTGCGCTTGCCGACAAGATGGCCGGGCGCAAGCGGATCTCGGCGTGCTTTTTCGGCGAAGGGGCAGCGGCCGAGGGCGAGTTTCACGAGACGCTCAACCTCGCAGCGCTCTGGCAATTGCCGGTGCTCTTCGTGTGCGAGAACAACCTTTACGCGATGGGCACGGCGCTCGACCGCTCGGAATCCGAAACCGACATCAGTGCCAAGGCAGCCTGCTACAAGATGCCGTCCGAATGGGTCGATGGGATGGACGTGGTTGCCGTCGAGGTCGCCGCCCGCCGCGCGGTTGCGACCATTCGCGAGACCGGCGGACCGTTCTTTCTCGAATGCCGCACCTACCGGTTTCGCGCGCATTCGATGTACGATCCCCAACTCTACCGCGCCAAGGAAGAGGTCGAGCAGTGGCGCGGCCGCGGGCCGATTCTGCGCTTTCAGAAATGGGCGCTCGAAGCAGGCGAGCTACGCGAAGACGACGTCGCCGAGATCGAAGAGGAGGTAGCGCGCGAAGTGGCCGATGCGGTCGCCTTCGCCGAAGCGGGCACCTGGGAACCGGTCGAGGACCTGCTGCGCGATGTAGGGGCGGAGCGCCGCCCATGACCGAGCTCACCTATCGCGAAGCCGTACGCGGCGCGATCCGCAACGCGATGCAGGCGGATGAGCGCGTCTTCCTGATGGGCGAGGACGTCGGGAGCTATGGCGGCTGCTACGCGGTCTCCAAGGGGCTGCTCGAGGAGTTCGGACCCGACCGCATCCGCGACACCCCGCTATCCGAAAGCGCCTTTACAGGTGCCGGCATTGGCGCCGCGATGGGCGGGATGCTCCCGATCGTGGAGGTCATGACCTGCAATTTCTCGCTGCTGTCGCTCGATCAGATCATGAACAATGCCGCCACTATCCGGCACATGTCGGGCGGGCAGTTCCATGTGCCGGTGGTCATCCGCATGGCGACCGGCGGCGGGCGGCAACTGGCAGCCCAGCACTCGCACAGCCTTGAGGGATGGTACGCCCATATTCCCGGCATCCGGGTGCTGGCGCCTGCAACGGTCGAGGATGCTGCCGGCATGCTTGGACCGGCACTTGAAGACCCCGATCCGGTGCTGATCTTCGAAAATGCGCTGCTTTACAATGACACGGGCGAGGTGAGCGAAGCGGTGTCCGTCGATATCGATCATGCCGCGATCCGGCGTGAAGGCAGCGATCTGAGCCTGGTCACCTATGGCGGCTCGCTCGGCAAGTCGCTCGCGGCGGCTGAAGAGCTGGCAGGCCATGGCATTTCGGCCGAGGTAATCGACCTGCGGGTTCTGCGCCCGCTCGACGAAGACACGGTCCTTGCAAGCGTTGTCAAGACGCGGCGCTGTCTGATCGTGGACGAAGGCTGGCGTTCTGGCAGCATCTCGGCCGAGATCATGGCGCGCCTAGTCGAGCAGGGCTTCTGGAACCTCGACGCGCCGCTTGCCCGCGTATGCAGCGAGGAGGTGCCCATCCCCTACGCCAAGCATCTCGAGGATGCAGCGCTGCCGAGCGTCGAGAAGATCGTGGCCGCGGGCCGTGCGGTCATGGGGCACTGAACGATGGGCATCTTTGCCATGCCATCGCTCGGAGCAGACATGGAAGCAGGCGTCCTCGTCGAATGGTTCAAGGGACCCGGTGACCACGTCGCGCATGGCGACATCATCGCGGTGGTCGAGACCGACAAGGGCGCGATCGAGGTGGAAGTGTTCGAAGAAGGCGAGATCGAGGAGCTGCTGGTCGATGCGGGGAGCAAGGTTCCGGTCGGCACGGCGCTGGCGCGAATAGACGACGAGGATGAGCCTGCCAAAGCTCCCGAAGCCGCCCCTGCGCGAGCTCCGCCGCCATCACCCGCGGTCGCCGAAGCGCCTACAGAAGCGCCTCCCGAACCCAGACCCGCAGTTCCTCCGCCAGCTGGCCGTCCCGTCGCTGTCGACGGTGCGCTGCGCGCCTCGCCCGCAGCACGCCGGCTGGCAAGCGAGCGCGGGTTCGACTTGGCAACTATCGCTGGCAGCGGGCCTGGTGGTGCGATCCAGTTCTCCGATGTCGAGGCGGCAAAGCCGGTAAAGCCCGCCAAGCCCGCGCCCGCGGAAGGGGTCGACCTTGCCGCCATGCGTCGAGCGATTGCCGCTGCCATGGCGCGCTCGAAGCGCGAGATCCCGCATTACTACCTCTCGCACAGCTTCGATCTCAGCGCAGCCCTGGCCTGGCTGGAGAACTACAATGCCGAGCGCATGCCTCCCGAGCGGCTGCTGCTCGGCGCCTTGCTGGTGAAAGCCGTCGCGGTGGCACTTACCGATTTTCCAGAGTTCAACGGGCACTATGGCGAGGACGGCTTTCGACCGATCGAGGCGATCCATGTCGGCAATGCGATCTCCATTCGCGGCGGAGGGCTGGCAGCACCTGCGATCCGCCACACAAACCGCCTGGTTCTCCCCGAGCTGATGGAACGGCTGCGCGACTTGGTCGCACGCACCCGGCGTGGGCAGTTCCGCAGCTCCGAGATCGGCGATCCGACCGTCACCGTCTCGAGTCTCGGCGAGCGCGGGGTCGAGAGTCTGTGGCCGGTGATCTACCCGCCGCAAGTCGCGATCATCGGCTTCGGCAGCGTCCAGCAACGCCCCTGGGCCGAGCACGAAGCGCTGGCGGTCCGGCCGGTCATCACTGCCAGCCTTGCCGGTGACCATCGCGCCAATGACGGGCATCGCGGCGCACTGCTGCTGCGCCGCATCGAGGAGCTCCTCTCGCAGCCGGAGGCGCTATGACGTCCGAAGAGCTGCGCCAGATCGTGATCGTCGAGATCGAGACCATTGCGCCCGACGTGGCACCGGTCGCGATCGGCGACGAGGAGGACCTGCGCGAGGCGCTCGACCTCGATTCGATGGACATCTTCAACCTCATCGTCGCACTTCACCAGCGCCTCGATGTTGAGATCCCGGAAGCCGATGCCGGGCAATTCGTCACCATCGGCGGGGCAACGCAGTGGCTGGTCGATCATGCCGGGAAATGACCCATACGCACCCATGGTGACGCTCAAGATCGATGGCGAGAGCGTTACCGCACCTACTGGCACCTCGATACTCGAGGCTGCGCGGGCTGCGGGCATTGCGGTCCCGACGATCTGCTGGGACCCGCGCATCGAACCGATCGGCTCGTGCCGGCTGTGCCTGGTCGAAATCCAAGGCTATGACGAGCTCGTCACCGCCTGCCAGACCGAGGCCAAAGAGGGCATGTGGGTGACGACGCACAATGCCGAGCTCGACGCGTATCGCCGCACCGAGCTTGGCTGGTATGCCGAACACGCATCAGCCGAAGACCTCATCGCGCATCCCGACAAGGAGCTCCACCGCCTGATGGCGCGCTTCGGCATCGAGTCGGCTGGATGCGCGAGTCCTGCCAAGGCGATCGATGCTTCGATGCCGCAGATCCGTGTCGACATGGCCAAATGCATCGATTGCCTGCGCTGCGTGCAGATCTGCGAGGAGGTCCAGGGCGCCTCGGTCTGGCACGAGGTCGGGCGCGGCGACGAATCCCGGATCGTGCCCAAACATGGCGACTTGCTGAGCGAAGGCGCCTGTGTCGCCTGTGGCGCGTGCACCGACACTTGTCCCACCACTGCACTGACCGATGCCGGAGCCATGCCGGCCGACAGCTGGACGCGCACCACGTGCCCTTATTGCGGGGTCGGGTGTGAGCTCGATATCGGTGTTGCAGGCGACCGTATCGTGGCAGCGAGGCCTGCCCGCGATGCGCCGGTGAACAAGGGGCATGCTTGCTCCAAGGGCCGCTATGCTTTCGGCTTTACGCATAGCGGCGACCGCCAGACCCAGCCGCTTGTGCGCAAAGGCCGCGCATGGGAGCCCGCCAGCTGGGACGAGGCGCTCGATCATTGCGCCGCGCAGTTGGCGGAGGTCATCGGAAGGCATGGACCGGATGCAATTGGCGTACTCGCCTCCTCGCGCTCGACCAATGAGGACAGCTACGTCGCGCAGAAATTCGCCCGCCTCGCGATCGGGACCAACAATATCGATTGCTGCGCGCGCGTGTGCCACACGCCGACGGCAGCTGCGATGAAGGCGATCCTGGGCGCTGGCGCTGCGACCAACAGCTTCGACGATATCGAGCGCGCCTCGACCATCCTCGTGGCAGGTGCCAACCCGAGCGAGTGCCACCCGGTGGTGGGCGCGCGGATCCGCCGCCATGTGGTCGCAAACGGGGCAAAGCTGATCGTGCTCGATCCGCGGGCGCAGGCGCTTTCCGAGATTGCCAGTGTCCATCTCGCCTTGAAGCCCGGGACCGACATCCCGCTGATCAATGCGATGGCCCACCACATCATCGCCTCGGACCTCGCGGACAAGGATTTCATCGCCGCGAGGCTCGACGAATTCGACGCCTTCGCCGCGCATGTCGCCCAGTTTCCGCCCGATCGCGTTGCCGACATCTGCGAGCTCGACGCCGCCGATATTCGGCGTGCAGCCGAAATCTATGCCGGCGGCGGACCGGCCTACGCAGCCCACGGGCTTGGCCTCACCGAACATGTCCAGGGAACCGAGGCGGTGATGGCGCTGGTCAACCTCGCGCTCGTCACCGGCAATGTCGGCGGGCCGGGCCGGGGCGTGAACCCGCTGCGCGGGCAGAACAACGTCCAGGGCACGGCGCATATGGGCTGCGATCCGGGTATCCTTACCGGCGCGGTCGCGCTCGAGGAAGCGAGAGGCGATTTCGAGCGCGCCTGGGGCGCCGAGCTGCCGAAAACGCCCGGGCGTCACCTGATGAAGATGATCGATGCGGCTGCTGCCGGCGAGCTCAAGGCGCTGGTCGTCATCGGTTACGACATCCTTGCAAGCCTCGCCGATGAGCACGAGACCGCAAAGGCGCTGGCAAAGCTCGACTGCGTGATCGTGATCGACCTGTTCATGACCCGGACGGCACATGAGTACGGTCATGTTCTGCTGCCCGCCGCCTCAAGCTTCGAGAAGGAGGGGACCTTCATGAATGCCGAGCGACGCATCCAGCGCGTGCGCAAGGCGACACAAGCGCCGGGGGCAGCGCGTGCCGATTGGGACATTCTCTGCGCTCTTGCTCGCCGGATGGGCTGCGAAACCGGCTTCGATTTTCCCGATCCGCAAGCGATCTGGGACGAAATCCGCGCGGTCTGGCCGGCAGCGGGCGGGATCACCTATTCGCGTCTCGAGGCAGGCGGTATCCAGTGGCCGTGCCGCGGCGAGAGCGATCCCGGGACCGAAGTCCTCCATGCAAGCGAGTTCGGCCATGGCCCGCGTGCGCGGTTGCGCCCGATCCACTACCATCCCACGACCGAGCGCACCGATGCCGATTATCCGTTCCTGATGAGCACCGGGCGCAATCTCTACCAGTTCAATGTCGCGACCATGTCGGGGCGCTCTGCCAATGCGCTCATGCGTCCGACCGACACACTTGACCTCGCGCCTGCGGACGCCGCGCGGCTTGCGCTGACAGATGGCGAACTCGCGCAGGTAGAGAGCCGCTATGGTAGTGCGATCCTGCCGGTCGCGATCGACGAGCGGGTGGTCGAGGGCCGCGCCTTTGCGACCTTTCATGACACCGAACGCGCCATCAATCGGGTGACCGGCCCGCATCGCGACCGCATGGTCGGCGCGCCCGAATACAAGGTCACTGCCGTGCGCATCAGGCCCGTTTGAATGGCAACGCTTCGCCCTCCCGATCTCGCGAAAGCGGACCGCGCGACGGCCTGCGTGGTCATTGCCGGCGGAGAGGGGCGGCGGATGGGTGGGAATAAGCCGTTCCGGCTGTTCGCCGGCAAGACCCTGCTGGCGCGCGCGCTGCGCCAGGCGGCGAGTTTCTCCAACCTTGTGGCAGTTGCCATGCGCGACACGCTAGACCTCGGCGATATTCCTGTCATCCTGGACCCGCCCGACATGGCCGGCCCCTTGGCGGGCCTCGCGACAGGACTCGATTTCGCGCGCAGAGGGGAGCGTGAATGGCTGCTCACCATTCCCTGCGACATGCCCTTCCTTCCCGCAGATCTGCTTGTGAAGCTGGCAAACGCACTCGATGGCCAGGCTGTGGCATTGGCCGCCAGCGGGTGGAGGACCCATCCGGTCTGCGCGCTCTGGCATACAAGCGCTTGCGAAGCGCTCCCCGGCTTTTGCGAAAGGTCCGATCGCTCGTTGCATGGCTTCGCCGAGCATGTGGGTTTCGCCACCGCCAGATGGGGCAACGCGCCTGATCCGTTCTTCAACGTCAACTGTTCGGAGGACCTGGCGGCAGCAGCGCGTATGCTCATGCAGCGTCGTGTTCGGGAAAAGTGGGTTGCCTGATTTCCGTGTGCTTCTGCGATAGCCCTCGCCAGGCAGATCGTAATTCGGCTGGCGAGGGCCAGTTCGAGCTTCGGTAAACCGCCGATCTGGCGTGCAGGGCGCCCCCGGCACCTTCCCGCCGTTGCGATGATGCCGTCGTTTGTGGGGATTGCTGACGTACTGATGGGGGAGGGATCGAGAACGATTTCAATTCATCGAGTCGTGACTTGAATATTCTCCCGGCTCCACACGGTTCATCGCCGAGCAGGATCAGTGGGGCCCATGTCATTCGCTTGTCAGTACGCGGTGCCTCTACGGGTACTCGCGGCCGCGGCAACGGGATCCGCGGCGGTCGCTTTCGCAATGAGATCTTGCGCTTCGGCGATTCCATCTGCCTCGGTCAAATCGCCGCTCTTGATTTCGTTGGCGATGGTCAGCAGACGGCCGCTGATGACGGTTCCGGTCTGCGCCTCCTCGGCGATCACGATGCCGCCATTTGATTCCGCCACCTCGCCCCACTTGGCGCGAACGGCGCGCCAGTAGCCCTCGGTGGCAGCCCAGTATTCGTCGGCGGCTTCGACGTTGTAGTCTCCGAACCTGTCGTATGTGTTGAGGACGTATTCCTGAACTACCGGCTTGAGGTCATCTTCACCGTCGGGATCGGGCATCATCTTGGTATTGTCCTGCCAGTGGATCCAACCTGTGGGTGTCAGCTGGTGGCGATTGATCGCGGCATAGCGATCGTAAACGGGATCGCGTACCGCATCGCGGCGCGCAAGCGGGCGCCAGGTCCAATTGGAGCGCCATCGACGAATTCCCTGGCTGTCCTGCCATTCACCCCAGCCAGCGTAACGTGGACTGTCATCGACCTGATAGACCGTCTGCGACCAGCGCCCGTTGCGCAGGCGCTCGGGCATCTCCATCCATTTCCACCTATCGGGGCCGGCATAGGCGAGGATCTTCTCGGGCTCGTATTCCCAATCCTGCCGCCAGTGCTTAACGACGAATTCCTCACCTTCCGCGCCGACGACCAGCAGGTGCTGGAGTACGATCTTGGTGCCGGTATCCTCGATCACGCGGACCGATTCATACCCGCCGGAAATCTTGCGATCGAGCGGCTCGTAGCCTTCCAACCATGGCGTCGATTCCTGCATGTCGAAGCGCACCTTGTAGTCGCCCGCCATACCGAGGATGGTCTCGCGATCGCGTTCGAAATGCGCGCGCTCGACTGCTTCGCCACGATCCTTGATCGGGCCGTCGGCAACGGCCGGTGTGGCAATAAGCGCAGTGGCGAGAAGTGCGGACCGAAGAAGTGATTTTGCAATGTTCATGAGAGTCCTCCCTTAAAACTGGAAACTGAGCGATATGCTCGCATTGCGGCCGGGGCGGGTGTAGGCATCGGCCTGCGCGCTGGCGGTGGCCGGATCGATGATCGCAGCCGTTGCGGACAATCCCCTGACATCCTGCCAGTAGGCATATTTCTCGTTCGAGATATTGAAGATGCCGGCGCGCAGTCTGAGCGCGTCGGTGATGGCGAAGAAGGCGGTCGCATCCAGCTTCATGAAGGCGTCCGGGCGGAAGCAATCGCTTGCACAGGCACCGGTCGTTTCTTCCAATTCCTTGCGCGCATGATGCGTCACGATCAGCTCGCCGCCGAACCGCCTTGCCGGATCGCGGTAGCCGATGCCGGCGACCAGGTTGAGCGGATCGATCGTGTCGAGCGGGCGCGGCGCTTGCCCGGGCGTCAAGATATCCCCATCGGCATGGGCGATCGCGAAACGGGCAAAGACGCCGCTATCGAAACGGAAGTTTGCTTTCGCTTCGATGCCGTCGATTTCGGCCGCATTAAAATTGACGAACTGGAACTGCGCCGGATCCCTGGGGGTGAATGAGCCGCCGACGACCTGCTGGCTGATGAAGCCCTGATAGTCCGCCTTGAAGGCTGCAATCTGGAGCGAGATTCGGTCCGAGGAGAAACGGATACCGCCTTCCCAACTCTCGCTTCGTTCGGGTCCGAGGTCCGGATTGGGAAGCGATGTATAGCCGAAGGCGAGATTCTCGAAGAAATTGTTGACCTGATAAGGTGTCGGCGCGCGGAACCCTTGCGCATAGTTGCCGAACAGACTGACCTCTTCGGTCATCTTTGCGGTAACGCCGATTTTGGGCGACAGGCGGCTGTCCTTCTGAGCGGCTCCAGCAAAGGTCGGCAGCAAGGGATCGTCGGTCGGGTCGAGATCGTAGAAGTCGTAACGCAGGGCAGGGAAGATCGTCAGCCTGCCACCGAACAGGGCGAACTCGCTGGCGAGGAAAACGCCACCCAGTGTGAAATCGGTCGCGGGAAATGCGCGCGTGGGAAACACTTCCCCGAAAGACGGCTCGGTCCCGTCGCGCAGGCCTTCTTGCCGCGTGAAGCTGAGGTCCCCCCCCAATGCCAAAGTCGCACGGAAGCTGTCATCGCCGAACACGCTTCGCACCTCGGCGGCAATGCCGTAGACTTCGTTTTCGAAGGTATTCAGGCGCTCGCGGTCGGGACGTGGCGCCGCGCCCAAAGGCGAACGGTCCTCATCTGTGAACTGCACATCTTCGCCGTCTTGATAGTAGACGCTGACATGCGCGTAATCGATCGCGCCTTCCCCCGTATAGGTCCAGTCGAGCGAGGCGCGACCGCGCTCGGTATTATCGAGCGCCGTCAGGTCGTCGACGATCCAGCTCGGGAAAGGTCCGAAGACAAAGGCCGGCCCCTGCCCCGATAGCACATCGGTAAACAGTTCCGTCTCGACATATTCGCCCGCTAGACGCACGCGGTGCGTGCCATCGTCCCAAACCAGCTTTCCGAGAACGGCGTTGGATTCGCCGTCCTGCGGATTTGGAAGTGTACGACCGATGCCGACACCGCCGACGCCGCCCTTGTTGTCGAGCTCCTGGAAATCGCGACGCGTGTAGGAGACCATCGCCGCAATATCGCCAAAGCGGTGCGCCAGGGCGACGGTCTCGGCGAATTCCTCATCGGCGCTGGAATAGGACGCCCTGACGAAGCCGCCAAAATTGTTGCCCGCATCGATAAGGTCGACTGGATCGCGTGTCGTAAAGCTGATCGCACCCGCAAGGCCGTCGCTACCGTACAACGCCGAGGCCGGACCGCGGAGAATTTCGACAGACTTGACCAGAGAGACATCGGTGTAGCCGCCCCGTCCCGCGTCCTGCGCACCGAAGGAGAAGCCCTGTGGACTACGGATACCATCGACCTGAATCAGCACGCGGTTTCCGCCGATACCGCGAACGACGAAATCTTCATTGCGGGCGCGGCCAGTAGAACCGAACGCTGCGCCAAACCGCGCAGGCGCCCGGCGCACCGAGACGCCGGGTTCATAACGAACCAGGTCCTTGATGTCGGTTACCAGCTCGTCCGCGATCTGCTCGGAATCGATCACGGTCACGGTGGCCGGCGCCGCTTCGACTTCGAGTGGAGTTCGGGTCGCGGTGACGACGATGGCGGCACCATCGCCCTGTGCTTCCGCAAGCTCGGCTTCGGTGGCGAAGGACGGGCTCGGAGCCAACAACCCAATGCCGAGCGCGCCGTACGACGCCATGGTGAAGAACCGTACGATCATGCAATCGACCCCCGAGTACCTACATTTGCTAATGCAACTGATTCGCAATAGCGATGCATTTAGCAGAAGTTCAGCAGGCCGCAAGCCCGGACGAGATAGATCCGCGCGCGCCACTTCGAATCGGCAGCGCTTGGGGTGGCGCACCCCACCGGGTTCTCCCCGCTGGCCAGGGTTTTTGCTTGACCCGACTGCTATCTGACTCGCGCCGTTCGATAAGCCAGGGCGCGACCGTCTGATCTCGAACCACCTTCCGAAAATCGTGTGTGCCCACTTCGTCAGACAGCGACTTGATGCGCTGCGCCTCGAACCTGCGATAGGCTCGAACCTGCGACAGGGACGTGCTGACTAACCTATTGTAGGGTCGCGTTCCGAATTTCCCGCTCTCGGAAGAAATCGGGCAAGATCGGACCGGCAGCGGAGCGATCGGACCTTGCCAGTCGACCGGCGCACGGCTGCACGCACCCGTATCGTCCCTTGCTATGTCGGTGCCATCGATGGATTCGATTGATCGCCTGCCCGCTTTGCCACAAGAACTGCGTACTCCGAACTGGGATGGCCTTGAATCCGATGGCTGAATTCGTCGTTACACTGATCGATGCGTGGTCTGCATGGGTGGGCCTTGCAGTATTGATCGGGCTGTTTGTTCTCTTCGCGACAGAGAGATTTGCACCGGTAACAATTGCGGTGGTCGGGGCGGCCGTCATGCTCGTGCTGGGTTATCTTCCGCGCAGCGAGATGGAGCTGGTGTTCGCCAATCCGGCGCCCATCACCATTGCGGCCATGTTCATCCTGACCGGCGCGCTGATCCGTACCGGCGTCGTCGAAGCGCTTGCCAGCATCGCCGCGCGGCGCACGGCGGGTCGGCCCCGCCTGTCCATCGCCGAATTGCTCGGCGGCACCTTCGTTTCTTCCTCGCTGGTCAACAACACGCCCGTCGTGATCATTCTTGTGCCGGTCGTGAAGAAGATCGCCAGCATCGCGGGCACAACCCCAAGCCGCCTGCTCATCCCGCTGTCCTATCTCTCCATTCTGGGGGGCACGCTAACACTCATCGGCACTTCGACGAATCTGCTGGTAGACGGCGTGGCCCAGCGCGCGGGCGAACCTGCATTCGGCATTTTCGAACTGACCGGGGTCGGGATCATCGCCGCGATCACCGGGACGGTCTTCCTCCTTATCGCCGGACGTTTCCTCCTTCCCGACCGCGAAGAAACCGAAGGTACCGGCGGTCGCCCGCTCGAGGAGCGTTACCTCACCGAACTGCTGGTAACCGAGGCATTCTCGGACCTCGGAAAATCGGGCGCGGAGATTGGGATCGCCAGGCGGTCGGGGGTCAGGCTCGTAGGGATCGAACGGTCCGGCCGGATCATCCGCAAGGATCTCGATAGCCAGATCGTCCAGATCGGCGACGTCCTGTTGCTTGCCGCAAATCAGGTCGAACTCCTTTCCCTAGCCGACCTGAACGACGACACGATCGGCCTTTCCCTTCGCGGACATTCGAGGGAGGGTGACACCCGGATTGTGGAAGCATCCATCTCGCCCAGCCACCCGGCGCTCGGTCGGAAACTCTCGGAAATTCCCTTTCTTGCAAAGACCAATGCGCGGATACTCGGCCTTTCGCGGGCTCGGCACCTGCCCGGCCCGAACCTGTCCAGTGTTCGCTTGCGTGCAGCCGACCATCTGCTGATCGAAGGCTCCCCAACCTGCGTCGCGGCGATCGAGAATAACGTCAATCTGATCAATATCTCGCAGCCCGAAAGCCGCCCATTTCGACGGTTTCGCGCGCCTGTCGCCATCGCCACGATGCTGGGCATCATCGCGCTCGCGTCGATCGGCGTTTGGAC
Organism: Erythrobacter sp. AP23; assembly: GCF_001542855.1. Lineage (GTDB taxonomy): Bacteria > Pseudomonadota > Alphaproteobacteria > Sphingomonadales > Sphingomonadaceae > Qipengyuania. The sequence continues at coordinate 103,263 of NZ_LNBY01000016.1, forward strand.
CATCGAACTGCTGGCCATTACGGGCGTGGCCATCGTCTTGCTGACGCGCTGCATCGATCCGGAGGAGGCGTGGCGCAGTATCGACGGTAACGTCATCGTGCTGATCTTCGGCATGCTCGCCGTGGGGGTCGGGCTGGAAGGCGCCGGAACGGTCGATCTGATCGTCGACGCGGCGCTTCCCTATCTGGCAACGCTGTCGCCGCTGCTGCTGCTGCTGGCGATCTACCTGCTGACCTCGATCCTGACCGAGGCGGTGACGAACAATGCGGTGGCCGTCATCATGACTCCCATCGTCCTCGCGCTGGCCAAGGATCTGGGGGTCGACCCGCGACCGCTGCTGTTCGCAGTCATGTTCGCCGCCTCGGCGAGCTTTGCTACGCCGGTCGGCTACCAGACCAACACCATCGTCTATGCGGCGGGCAATTACCGCTTCAGCGACTTCCTCAAAATCGGCGCGCCGATGAACATCGTTGTGGGTATCGCTACATGCTTGGCGATCGAATGGATGATCTGGCCCTGATGGCGCGGAGGACCTACTGTACGGCTTCAAAGGTATCGGCAAATTCCTGTCGGCGGTGGCCGAATATCGGAACGAGTAGGAGGCCATGGTCCAATAATCCCCATTCGTTTGAAACTCTTTGGGCGGTCCGACATTGTCTTCATGCGGACCGGGCCCCTCTGGCAAGCGTGTGCAAGCGCTTGTGATGTCGGACCGCATCGGACCGCCGCCTCGCTCGACTGGGGTCTTCTCCCCATCGCCCGGGCTTTTTATCGGTCGTCCGATCGACGAAGCCGCCGACTACGGAGACTTGAGATGAAGGCCCGCGTTTCGACACCGAAGCTACACACCCGTTATCCAGCCCCACTGCGCCGCGTGGTTGCCTGACCTATGTTCACTTCGGCAGCGGAAGCCCTGCGCGATTTCCTCAAACAGGAGAGCGCAGGCGGTATCGTCCTGATTGCAGCGGCCGCATTGGCGCTCGTTGCAGCCAACAGCATCGCGGCAGGTGCCTATTTCAACGGTTTGCAGGTTCCGGTGGTCTTGTCCGTCGGGGGCTTCGCGATCGACAAGCCGCTGCTCCTTTGGATCAACGACGGGTTGATGGCCGTGTTCTTCTTCCTCGTTGGGCTCGAAGTGAAACGCGAGGTCGTCGAGGGACAACTGTCCAACTGGAACAAGGCGTCGCTCCCGCTTTTCGCGGCGATCGGTGGCATGGCAGCCCCGGCGCTGGTCTTCCTTGCATTGAACGCAGGTTCGCCCGAGAATGTCGCCGGCTGGGCCATCCCCGCCGCCACCGATATCGCCTTCGCGCTCGGCATCCTCTCGCTGCTCGGCCCGCGCGTGCCGGTCGCGCTGAAGGCGCTGCTGCTGGCCATCGCGGTCATCGACGATATTGGCGCCATCACCATCATCGCCCTGTTCTATTCGGGTACGATCGATACCGGAATGCTTGCCGGCGGCGTGCTTGCCCTTGCCGGCCTGGTGGTCCTCAATCGTTTTCGTGTCGGGTCGAGCATACCCTATGTGATCCTGACGCTGGTGCTGTGGGTCTTCGTGCTCAAATCCGGCGTGCATGCGACGCTGGCGGGTGTGGCGGCGGCCATGACCATTCCCATGGTCGGACGCGACGGATCCGATCCGCTCGAACGCATGGAGCATGCCCTGCATCCATGGGTCGCGTTCCTCGTCATTCCGATCTTCGGCTTTGCCAATGCCGGCGTCAGCCTCACCGGCCTCGAGCCTGCCGACCTCCTCGCCCCGCTGCCGCTCGGCATCGCGCTGGGGCTCCTTATCGGAAAGCAGATCGGCATATTCGGTTTCGCCTATGCCGCGGTAAAGCTCAAACTCGCGAGCCTTCCCGAGAATGTCGGCTGGAGGCAGGTCCACGCGGTCTCGCTGCTGGCGGCGATCGGCTTCACTATGAGCCTGTTCATCGGCAATCTGGCTTTCGCCGATCCTTCGCAGGTCGATGCGGTGAAGCTCGGTGTGCTGTCGGGATCGCTAGTGGCGGCCCTGGCGGGATACTTCCTATTACGCGCCTCACTCCCGAAAGCATCGCCCGCATGACGATTATCCTGGCGTCCCTCGTCGGGGGACTCATTGCGCTTCTTGTCGGCGGAGAACTGCTCGTCCGCGGCGCGGTGGGACTTGCGGAAAGAGCCGGCGTTACTCCGCTCGTCATCGGCCTGGTAATCGTGGGTTTCGGGACCTCTATGCCGGAACTCGTGACCAGCGTGGAAGCGGCTCTGGCCGGGTCCCCGGCAATCGCCTGGGGCAATATCGTCGGATCGAATCTCGCCAATACGCTGCTGATCCTCGGTGCGGTCGCCCTGATGGCTCCCATCGCGATCAGGCAGGGCGCGGCCCTGCGCGACACCGGGGTGGCGTTGCTGGCGACGGTGATGCTCGTGTCGATCGCCGTCGCGGGCCTGCATGCTGCCTGGCTCGGCCTGGCGATGCTGGTCCTGCTCGCATGCTACATCGCCTATTGCTACCGCGAGGAACGCCAAGCCGCCCCCGAAATCCTGCACAATGCGCCCTATGATCGCGCCGCCGCGCTCGAAATGAGCGATAGTCGACTGCATGCACCAACGGCAAACTGGTTCAAGCCCGTCGGCATTACGCTTGCCGGGCTGGCCATCCTTGTGATCGGAGGGCGCTTCCTCGTCACCGGAGCCATCGATCTTGCGCGTCTGGCCGGTCTAAGCGAGACGCTGATCGGCCTGACCATCGTGGCGATCGGCACCTCTCTGCCGGAACTCGTGACCTCGCTTGTCGCGGCGCGCAAGGGCGAAACCGAAGTTGCATTCGGCAATGTCATCGGCTCGAACATCTACAACCTGCTGGGTATCGGGGGCGTCACCATGCTGGTCGCGCCCGAGGCAATCCCCAGGACCTTGCTACCTGTCGATCTGGGCATCATGGCTTTCTCGGCCATTGCGGTTTTCGGTGCCGTCTGGCTGGCCAAGGGAGTGGGGCGCTTGTTGGGTGGAACACTGGTGGCCGGCTACGGCTTGTTCCTGTTCGCGGCGGTCATCCAGGGCTAACGATCGAGCCGGTCGCTGGCTGCTCAGGCCTTTCGCAGCCGTTCGTACAGGATGCGCGTTTCCAGCAGATTGGAGATACGCAACGCGACCTCGATGACGTCGAAGGGCTTCGCCACGAAATCCTTCGCGCCCAGCGCCAGCGCCCGGCGGCGGGCCTGCAGCGTGGTGTCTGCGGTAAGCACAAGGACGGGCCGGAATTCCTCGGCCCGGTCGTAGCGCCCGAAGGCCTCGAGCAATTGGAATCCATCGACTTCCGGCATCATCAGATCGAGCAGCACCAGGTCGGGTTCGAAATCTATGTAGGTCTGGAGAGCGGATCCCGGATCGGTCAGGCATTCAATGTCGCTATAGCCCTCGCGCTCAAGCAGATTACGCAGGAGGAGGACGTTGGCCTGCTCATCGTCGATTGCCAGGATGCGGCGCGAAGTGATTTCGCTCGGGTCGATCAATTGCGCCGTCATGGCGTGTCCTCGAAGGCGGAGGGTTGCTCTTCGGCGGGCGTATCTCGCGCTTGATCGGGACGCAGGAGGCTGAACCAGAACCGCGATCCTTGATCTAGGGGCTCGAAGCCGATCCTCCCGCCCATCGATTCGACGAGGCTCTTGGATAGCGCAAGGCCAAGGCCCGTGCCCTCCACCCTCGCGCGGTCCTGCTGCCCGAGGCGGTCGAAGGGGGTGAAGAGCCGCTCCGCGACATCCACGGGGATTCCCGGGCCATCGTCTTCGACACGCACCTCTACATCGGTGTCGCGCAGGCGGCAGGCCAGGCGTACGAACGTGCCCTCGCGGTTGTATTTTGCCGCATTGCCGACGAGGTTGAGCAGGACCTGCATCACCCTTCTCCTGTCCGCCAGCACGGCTACCGAAGGTTCCGGCTGGGAAAGTTCGAAGGACAGGCCCGCGCTCGCAACGATGGGCGAGGCAAGCGCACGAATCTCGTCGAACAGTTCGTTGAGGTCGATCTCTTCGATCTTGAGGTCGGTTCCTCCGGCCTCGATGCTGGAGATGTCGAGCAAATCGTTGATGAGCGCGAGAAGATGGCGACCCGCTTTGGTGATCTGGCCGATGGCCTCGCGATGGCTCTTGCCGAATTTCTCCTCGTCGATCTCGAGCAATTGCCCGAAGCCGAGAATGGCATTGAGCGGCGTACGCAATTCATGGCTGGTGCGCGACAGGAATTCGCTCTTCGCGCGGCTTGCCGCCTCGGCTTCCTCGCGTGCCGTGCGAAGCGCGTTCTCCGAGCGTCGCCGTTCGGTCATGTCGCGGGTGACCTTGGCGAAGCCCTGCAGTTCGCCGTCCTCGTTGCGCAGGGCGGTGATGACGACATTGGCCCAGAAGCGCGATCCGTCCTTGCGGATCCGCCAGCCCTCGTCCTCGGCCGAGCCGCTTTTCCGCGCGCGTTCGAGCATTTGCGCGGGCAGGTACTCGCGAGTTTCCGGCGGATAAAAACTGCTGAAATGGCGGCCCAGAATATCCTCCGCTCGCCATCCCTTGATCCGTTCCGCACCCAGATTCCAGCTGGTCACGATACCCTTTGGATCGAGTGCGAAGATGCCGTAGTCGCGCACTCTCTCGATAACGAGGCGGAAGCGTTCCTCGCTGGCCCGCAGATCGTCCTCGCGTGCACGAAGCAGTGCGCTTGCCCGCACCAGGCGCTGGGCGAGGCGCCCGACTTCGTCGGCTTCTTCGGGCATTTCGGTGAGCCGTTCGCCTTTCGCCAGCGCTTGCGCGTCGCCCTCCAGTCTGCGGACCCGGCGCACGATGCCGGTCGAAAACAGATAGACCGCAGACAAGCTCCCCAGGAGACCGACGAGCGCGCTCACCGCAGTTAAGATTAGGAAACCGCGGCGCACGTCGTCCACCCTCGCGCGGCGCTCGTCGAGCACGACCGCCTCGCGTTGCTGGATGTCGTCGATCGAGCGCCGCAATTCGTCGAGCGCCAGCTTGTTGTCGGTCAGCGCCGGTTCGACCTCGCCCGAGGTGTCCATGCCGCCCTCGGCCAGCTCGACGATCTCCCGCAGGCCTTCGCGCTTGTCTCGCTCGATCAGGCGCAGGTCTTCGAAATGGCTGCGGACGATGGTGTCCTCGATAGCGGAATCGAGCCGAGCGATCGTCACCGGCACATCTTCCTGCGCCTTGCGGTAAGGTTCGAGGAACCGGTCTTCACCGGTCAACACATACCCGCGCACGCCAGCCGCCGCTTCGGCGAGCAGCGCGTGGACCTGGTATGTATCGCGTTGGATCGCGAAGGCGCGGCGCACATCGTCCTCAGCGCGCGTTTCGGCATTGCTGGCCAGGTAAAGCGACACCAGCGATCCAAGCAGCACGGCGAGGGGCAGGACGATGACGACCAGGCCCTTTACGGCCAGCGGACGGTCGGCCCAGAACCGGGCCAGGGCGGGGATTGGGGCGGTGCCCGCGCGCATGCCGTCAGGCCACCGCAGAGGCCATTTTGACGGCCAGGACGGCCGCCTGGGTCCGGTCCGCCACACCGAGCTTGCCAATGATGCGTTCGACGTGAACCTTGACCGTCGCCGGGCTGATCTCGAGCTCGCGCGCGATCTCCTTGTTGGTGAGGCCCTCCGCAACATGCGCCAGGACGTCCTGCTCGCGCGGCGTCAGGACACGGGCGGGGTCGCTCGCGCCATGCGGCATCGCGGTCTCCCGCATGGCGGCGCCCACCAGATCGAGCGGCAGCGCAGACTGTCCCGCCATGACCTGGTCTATTGCGGCTCGCAGATCGCCGATGGCGGTATCCTTCAGCACGTAGCCTGCAGCCCCTGCGGCAAGCGCTTCGCGGACATAGGCGGGCATTTCGTGGAGGGTGAGCATGATGACCTTGGCCGGCAGGCCCAGTGCGGCGATTTGCCGCGTCGCCTCCAGTCCGTCGATACCTTCGCCCAGCCGGACATCCATCAAGACGATATCGGGTGAGAGCGAGCGGGTCAGCCCGATCGCTTCCTCCCCGGTCGACGCCATCCCGGCAATTTCGATACCGTCGCCGGCCAGTACCGCCGCGAGCCCTTCACGCGCGAGCTGATGGTCATCCACGATCAGAATACGAACCTTGCCCATCGATCACAGCCCCCGTGGCAGCTTTGCTTCGACAATGACGCCGCCGGTTTCGACAACGCTCCAGTCGAGCGTTCCACCGATTGTCGACATGCGTTCCTTCATACCCTCGATGCCGACATGGTAACCCTCCTCGATCATCGGCGAACCGTCTTTGAAGTTCTTCGGGCCGCAGCCGCGATCCTCGATGCGTAGCGAAGGGCGCGCGATGCCGCTTGCCACTTTTGCCGAGATGGAAACCCGGCAAGCGCCTCCGGCGTGCTTGCGGATATTCGAAATCGCTTCCTGCGCGACGCGATACAATGCGGTTTCGACATGGGCCGGAAGACGACCCGCATCGGCATCGATCCTGCGCTCGACGGTATAGCCATCCTGCTCCATGCCATCCGCAAGTGCATTGAGCGCCGCAACGAAGCCGAGATCGTCGAGAATGGTTGGCCGCAATCCCGAAATGACTGCGCGCAACTCCCTTACCAGCCCTCTGGCAATATGCGTGAGCTCGCCCCGCTGCCCTTCGGCGATGCCATTAGCAGACGCATCGCCGGCGCCCTCCAGCATGCGGACCAGGGCCGTCGCCGTCTGCGCGACACCATCGTGAAGCTCGTAGGCCACCCTCCGACGTTCTTCTTCCTGGGCAGAGAATATGCGTCCGACGAGATGCTCGAGGCGGTGTTCGCGTTCCCTGAGGGCCGCAAGAAGGCGCGCCATCTTTGTTTCGCGCTCCACCCGGTCGATCGCATTGCCCATCATGTCTAGCAGCATCCTGCACGCGTCCCGGTCCTCTTGATCGGCAATGTCGTCGAGCGTGTCGAAACCCTCGACGAGTACCGTGCCCAGGACGAGATGCTCCTTGCCGGGGGCGCTGATGCGGAACCCGTTGCCCGCTTCTTGGCGGACGATCCTGCCCGAGCGGCTGCCGAGAAACAGGGCGAGCCTCGTCGCGCATTCTTTCAATGCCGTTTCGAGTTGGCCGGATTTGGCTTCCACCAGTTCCCGCCCGCTCGTCGACAGCAGGCGTAGCCGCGCCGCGCGCGCTTCTGCGGCACGGTAAAGCTCGCGCAGTTCCGCGATCGTCTCGACGTCGCTGGCGAGGGCAGGGAGGTCGTGCTGCATCGACGGCACTCTAAGGGTTCGCACACAAAAGGCATAGGCCATCCGGCCTAGGCCGGGAGGCCAGCCATCCGGCGGATTTGGGTAGGGAGGCGTCGACCTATCTCGGCCGGTGTCGATGGACGAGCCATCGCGATCAATTCAACGGGCGGCTCCGAAAGGGCGGCCTTTCAGGGACACCGAGCATGTCTAGGAACAGTTTATTAGTCGCCGCCGCCATACTCGCCTTGCCGATTGCAGCCCCCGCTGCGGCGCAGGAAGCGGGTTCGGTCCAAATCAAGGGCTTCGTCACCGGCGTCCTCCCCGATGGCGAGATCACGGAAGTGGAGACGGACCTGATCGGCCTGCCCGCCGGATCGCAGACCCGTGCGACGGATTCCTACGTCCCGACGGTCGCGATAGAGTATTTCGTCTCGCCGAACTTCTCGTTCGAGACGATCTGCTGCGTCACGCCGCATGACGTGCGCGGCACTGGCGGGCTTGCCGGTGCCGAGCTGATCGACGATGCGATCATCCTGCCTGCGTCTCTCACGGCGAAGTATCATTTCGACCTCGGTGGCGGACTGAAGCCATATGTCGGCGCCGGCCCGACCTATTTCCTGATCTTCAGCGAGGACGTGGGTGCCGACGCGGCGGCGCTCGGCGTAACCGACACCGACCTTTCCGACGAGCTCGGCTTCGTCGTCCAGGCCGGTTTCGATGTCCCGCTCAACGACCGGGGGCTTGGGCTCTCGCTCGATGCCAAGCGCTATTTCGTCGGAACGACCGCGACGTTTTCGGCCGGCAATACCGTGGCGCTGCAGACCGAACACGATCTCGACCCGTGGGTCGTAAGTGCCGGGCTCGCCTTCCGCTTCTGACCTTTCTGCCTATCGGCCCGCCACATGAGGTGCGCGGGCACTAATCCAGGAGAGCAAATATGAAAACGAATCTTCTTGCAGCCGCCGCAGCAGCCACCGTGGCCTTCGCCGTACCCGCCTCGGCCGGTGAGGCTGGCGCGCCGATCACGACCGAAGAGGTCGAGGCGGCACAGAAGGAATGGGGTGACGGCATCATCGCCATCAGCCGCGTGCATGCCGACGGCGGCGATTACACCGCCCGCGCCCGCGAACATCTCGACGATCTCTACAATTACGACCATGGCACGGTGCTCTTCAAGCCGACGCTGGCTGCCGAGGACCAGTTTCGCGGTACCTATGACGAGGCGTTGAGCTACTTCGTCACCGGTATGCGTGCAGAAGACAGCGGTTTCGCGATCAAGGGCTGGACCGACGTGCGCTTCGAGAATGAAGGCATTGTTACCGATGACGACAATGCCATGGCCATGGGCAACTATTACTTCACCGGTCCCGACGGTTCGGTGACCAAGGTCGAATACACCTTCGGCTATGTTCGCGACGAGGATGGCGATCTGCGCATTAACGTCCATCACAGCTCGATGCCCTTTTCTTCCTGATCCGTGCACCCAAGGATCGGCGGCCACGACGTTTGCCTTCGTGGCCGCCGATTTATTTCTTGAACATTGCCCGGCTATGCGCGGGATCGACCACCATTCTTGATCGAGAAGGAACAGCTGGACGTGAGACTGCTTTGGGGAATCGCTCTCTTCACGTGTGCCTCGGCAATCGCCTCGCCGGTGGCTGCCCAGGACGAGGCCTTCGAGTTCTGGCTCAACCCTTCGATCTCGACCGATCTCGACGGGGATACCGGCATCGAGCTCGAAACCGCGCAGCGCTTTCGCAGCAGCGACGACGGTCGGGTCGATGCCTATTTCGCGCGCCTGTGGCTCAAGCAGGCAATCTCCGACGAGGTCACGCTTGCCGGGGCCGTCGAACGCCGGATCAACGATGGCGGAAACGACGAACTGCGCGTGATGCAGCAATTGTCCGGCAGCCATGGCATTCTTCGTACACGCCTGAGATTGGAACAGCGTTTCGTCGACAACGCCGATCGCATGGGATTGAGGTTGCGCCCCAGACTCGGAGTATCGGTTCCGCTAGACGCCGCCGGTCGCTGGTCGGTCAAGGCGGATGCAGAACTGTTCTGGACCTTGCGCGGGAACAACCTTGGCAGCGACGAGGGCATCACCGGGTTGCGTAATCAGGTCGGCGTGTCTTACGACGTCAGCGACAATCTCTCGCTTGGCCTGATCTATCTGCGCCAGCAAGATTTCGAAGACAACGCGCCCGACGAAATCGGGCACGCTCCGCTCGTCTCGATAGAGATTTCTTTCTGACGCTACTTTTGGGCGACCGCATCGGCGGTCGGCAGCGCGAAATCCGGATGGCGTCAGGCTCCCTCCGACAGCCAACCGCCGCTGGCTTGTGCCTGCAGCGAATTCCGGCACGACACCCGAGTTCATCGGTGCCCTTTTAGGCTACGGTCGAAATGGCAGGAGAGTGCAATGCGCTCGCGCCGGAAGATGGCCGAAGCGCTTCAAGCTCGTGATCACTCGTCCCCCAGACGACTGAGAATGCCATCGGGATAGGCGCATTATGATTACGCGCCGACTGGCCGCGAGATGGTAGCGTACAAGGCCCGCTTCGGCCCCTGCACGGCAGAAATCTGGCGTGCGCCCTATCCGATCCCGGCTAGCGGTCGCCAAGCGTGCCGGTCTCGGCAGGATCGGCCGGCCAGTCCGTCTCCTCCTCGCCGCGGGTCTTCCACAGCGAGTAGAGCACGCCGGCGGCAATCAGTGCACCGGTGACACCCAGGCTGATCCAGGCCGGGAATTTCGCGCCGGACAGCACGAAATCGGTCACGAAGATTTTGCTGCCGATGAAGACGAGCACCGCTGCCAATGCGTACTTGAGGTAGTGGAAACGGTGGACCATCGCAGCAAGTGCGAAATAGAGCGCGCGAAGCCCAAGGATCGCGAAGATGTTGGAGGTATAGACGATAAAGGTATCGGTCGTGATCGCGAAGATCGCGGGTACGCTGTCGAGCGCAAAGACGAGGTCGGCGAGATTGATCACGACCAACGCCAGCAGCAATGGTGTGGCCGCGCGGACCATGCGCCCGGTCTTTTCGTCGCGCACCTTGACGAGGAACTTTTGACCATGGAGCTCGGGCGTCACGCGCATGTGGCGGCTGATCCACTGCACCGCCGGATTGCTGCCCACATCCATCGGCTCGTCCCCGGCGAAAAACATCTTGATGCCGGTGAAAACCAGGAAGGCGGCGAAAATATAGAGGACCCAATAGGCCTCGGCCAGCAACGCGGCGCCGCCCGCGATCATCAGGCCGCGCAGCACGATCACTGCCATGATTCCCCATAGCAGCGCGCGATACTGGTATTTCGGCGGGATGGCGAAATAGGTGAAGATCAGGCTTATCACGAAGACATTGTCGATCGACAGCGCCTTTTCGATGAAGAACCCCGTGAAATATTCGATTCCTGCGGTTTCGCCGCGCTGGAACCACACCCAGGCGCCGAAAAGCAGCGCCACGCCGATGTAGAAGGCCGACAGCTTGAGGCTTTCGCCAATCCCGAGCGCACGATCCTCCTTGTGGAGAACGCCGAGATCGAACGCGGTCAGGACGATGACGATGGTCAGGAATGCGGCCCAGAACCAGATCGGAGTGCCGAGCCAGTCGGCGAACAAGAATTCAAGCATTGGCGGGGATACTATCGAAAGTTGAGTGGGTACGCGGCGCTTTGGCGAGGACCGACATGCCGATCATCGCCGAGGCCAGCGAACCAGATAGCACACCCATCTTGACCGCGTCGACCTGTTCCGGATCGACGAAGGCCAGGCCGCCGATGAACAGGCTCATTGTGAAACCGATCCCGGCGAGACAGGAAAGGCCGTAGACGTGGCGCCAGGTCACCCCCGGAGGCATCGTCGCAAGGCCCGACCTGACCGCGATCCAGCAGGCGCCGAAAATGCCGGCCTGCTTGCCGACGACGAGACCAGCCGCAATGCCGAGCGAAAGCGGCGCGAGCAGTGCTTCGAGTCCGGCGCTGGCGAAGGATACACCGGCATTGGCGAAGGCGAAGATCGGCAAAATCAGGAACGCGACCCAAGCGTGCAACGCGTGCTCGAGCCGTTCGAGCGGGCGCTCGTCACCTGTGGCGATCGGCACGAACATCGCCGTCAACACCCCGGCCAGCGTTGCATGAACGCCCGATTTGAGGACGCAAATCCACAGGAATGCGCCCAGTAGGAAATAGGGGATGGTTCGCGCGATACCCATGCGGTTGAGCAGCAGCATGCCCGCTGCCGGTACCATCGCCAAGCCGAGCGCGGCCACATTCATGTCTTCGGTATAAAACAGAGCAATGATCGCGATCGCACCGATATCGTCGATGATCGCAATCGCCAGCAGCAGTGCCTTGAGCGCCACCGGCACGCGGCTGCCCAGCAATGCGAGAAGGCCGAGCGCAAAGGCGATGTCGGTTGCAGCGGGAATTGCCCAACCGCGAATATTCTCTGGCGATCCCGCATTAATCGCGACGAATACCAGCGCGGGCACAGCCATTCCGCCGATGGCAGCGTAGACCGGGAGCGCGGCTTGTTTCCAATTGCGCAGTGCTCCGGTGACGATCTCGCGTTTTACTTCCAGTCCGATCAGGAAGAAGAACAACGCCATCAATCCGTCGTTGATCCACAAAAGCAATGGCTTGTCGATCGCGATCAGATCGCCTGCGGTGAAGTTCACTGGCGTAGCGAGGAAGCTCTTGTAATCGTCCAGGAGGGATGAATTGGCGATCGCCAGCGCGATGGCAGCCGCCACGATCAAGATGATGCCGCCGGCACTTTCGCTGGCGATGAAGGCGCGCAGGCGCTCTGCGGGACTTGGCTTGGTCATGGGAAAAGGGGGCGACGACCGGAGGGGGAGGGTTGGGGATGGGGGTTCCGGCCGCCGCCCGATGGGTCAGCCTGCGAGGCCGCGCCCATAATAATGCCGCTGGAGGGCGACGATCTTGTCCTTGAGACGAAGGCGCAGCCGTTTCATTGCTTTCAGATCCTCGCGCGCGAGCGCCGATTTGGAGGTGTCGATGAGGCGATTGAGATTTCGATGCTCGCGCATCAGCTTGCGCAGATAGGGTTTCATGATCTTCTCGTCGGGGGACTTGCGGGTCATGTGCTCTCCATCATTCGTCGAAGACAATATGTCGGACGCCGCCTCGATAATCTAATTCGAATCTCATGCCTCAATCGATAAGTTATGCTAATCGGGCGTCATGCCCAGCCTGAGACAATTCGAAATCTTCGTGCGGCTTGCCGACACCGGCAACATGGGGGAGGCCGCTGCCGGGCTCGGCTTGACGCAGCCTGCGCTGAGCCAGCAACTGCGCTCGTTGGAGGAAACCTTGGGGCTGCGCCTGTTCGAGCGTGTACCCAAGGGCATGCAACTGACACCGGCCGGGCGCGACCTCGTTGCCGGGGCGCGCAGCGTGATCGCGGCTGCGCGCGATTTTCGCGATGCCGCCGATCATATCGCGGCCCGGCCCGCCGGATCGATCCGCTTCGGCGTCACGCCCACCATGGGCCCCTATCTGCTGCCCGGCGTGATCAAGGTGCTGCACGAACGTTATCCCGACTTGCGCCTGTTCATGCGCGAAGGCATCCCATCCATACAGCATGCCGAACTCGAGGCCGGCGAACTGGACATGGTCCTTTCTCCCCTTCCGGTCGTCGGGCGCGGCTTGCGGGTCGAGCCCCTGTTCCGCGAGCCGTTGCGGATCGTCGCTCCCCCCGATGATCCGCTACACGACAGTGGCAATCTCACGAGGGAGAATTTCCACGGGCGTACCTTTCTCACGCTCGATCATCGCCATCACTATCATCGTCAGCTTCTGGAGATCTGCGACCAGCTCGGCGCATCGGTTCTGTCGGATTACGAAGGAACCAGCCTCGATGCGCTCCAGCAGATGGTCGGGTCAGGCGTGGGCCTGGCGATCCTCCCCGAATTGTACATCCGATCCGACGCCGGCGGGCTGGACGTCGTGCGGATTGCCGAACCGGAAGGCTGGACCGAATATCGCAGTCTCGCCGCAGCCTGGCGTCCGACGGCGGCCTATGCCGACCTCTACGCCGAAGTGTCCCAAATTATCGCCGACGAGGCGCGCAAACGGGCGAACTTGCAAACGGCTTAGAAGTGCCGGCCAGCGCCGATGCCCGCCCGCCGTCCTCCAATTCGATTGACTTCCACCGATGCGCCGCACACGCAGACCGTCAATGGCGACGGCTGGACCAGACCTGGTGCTCATCGGGGGCGGGCATGCGCATCTCGGAGTGCTGGCGGACTGGGTGCGCAATGGACGCCCCGGCGGGCGCACACTGCTCCTCTCGCCGCATCGCCACGCGCGCTATTCGGGCATGATCCCGGGCACCGCCGCGGGTGAATACGCACTCGACGACGGATTGATCGATCTTGCTGCGCTGGCCCGACTTGCCGGGGCCGAACTGGTGCTGGACCGCTGCGCGGCCATCGATCCAGACCAACGGATCATCACGGCCAAGACCGGGCGGCAGATCCCCTATGACCTCTGTTCGATCGATACCGGGGGCGTGGGCCAAGCGCGAGTTATCCTCGGCGACGACCCGCGGATTCTCGACGTGCGCCCGATCGGCGACTTCCTTGTTCGGCTAGACCAGCGGATCGATGGCGCTTCCGGAAAGGGAAGCCATGTCGTTGCCGTCGGGGGCGGGGCGGGCGGCGTCGAACTCGCATTCGCACTGCACCGCCGCTTCGAGAGCATCGACGCCCGCGTTACTCTGGTCGCTGGCGAGCCAGGCCTCTTGCCTGGTTTCTCGCGCCTGGCACAGGGACTGGCCAGACGCGCAATGGCACGCAAGGGCATCGAATTAATCGAAGAGGATGCCCGGTTCGAAGAGGGCCGATTCATGGTGGGGGACCAGTCGATCGAACCGATCGATTTGGTTGTCGCCTCGCTCGGCGGCGGCGCGCCCGAATGGCCCGGCGCCAGCGGCATCGCGGTAACCGAAGATGGCTTCATTGCGGTCGACCGGCATCAGCGGTCGCTGTCGCATCCCCATATTTTCGCCGCGGGAGATGTCGCGCAGCGGCAGGACATTACCGTTCCGCGATCGGGCGTCCATGCCGTCCATACCGGCCCGGTACTGGCCTCCAATCTGCGGCGAACGATCGTCGGTAAGGACGGGCTCCAAAGTTACAGGCCGCGCCCGGCCAGCCTCTATCTCATCTCGACTGCCGACGGAATGGCGATCGCCAGCTATGGCCCGTTCGCCGCACACGGGCGTTGGGCGGGACGGCTCAAAGGCTGGATCGACACCCGTTGGGTCGCGTCTTTCGCCAAGCTGGCGCACACGGTGTAACCGACGGCGCAGCGACCGCGAACAGCCAAGCTACGGAAGGACCCCATGAAGAAGATCCTCATTATCCTGGCTCTTGCTGCGCTGATCGCGGCCTACTTTTTCTTCGGTCTCGGAGATTATCTGACGGTCGAAGGGATCAAGCAGGTCGCGGGCGAAGTCGGCGGCTATTACCGGCGCAATCCGGTGCAGGTCATTGCGCTGTTCTTCCTCGCCTACGTCGCGGTTACGGCAGCCTCTTTGCCGGGCGCAGCAGTGATGACACTGGCCGCGGGCGCGCTGTTCGGCGTGTTGGTCGGGACGATCGTGGTCTCCTTCGCCTCGACGCTGGGCGCCACGCTGGCTTTCCTCGCTTCGCGCTATGTGCTGCGCGACAGCATCGAGGCGCGCTTCGGCGAGCGGTTGAAAGCCGTAAATCAGGGGCTGGAGCGGGATGGGGCCTTCTACCTCTTCACCATTCGCATGATCCCGCTGTTCCCCTTTTTCGTAGTGAATCTGGTGATGGGTCTTACGCGGATCCGGGCGTGGACCTATGCCTGGGTTAGCCAGGTCGGCATGCTGCTCGGCACGATCGTCTATGTGAATGCGGGAACCCAGCTTGCGCGGATCGACAGCCTGGCCGGGATCGCTTCGCCCGCCGTGCTCGCTTCCTTCGCGCTGTTGGGCATCGCGCCCTGGTTCGCCAAGGCGATCATCGCCTGGATCAAGAGGCGGAAAGTCTATGCGGGCTTCGACAAACCCAAGAGCTTCGACCGCAATCTGGTCGTGATCGGCGCCGGTTCGGCGGGCCTCGTCTCCTCGCTCATCGCGGCCACGGTGAAGGCCAGGGTCACGTTGGTGGAAGCGCACAAGATGGGCGGCGACTGCCTCAATACCGGCTGTGTGCCGTCGAAGGCGCTGATCAAGAGCGCCAAGGTGGCCGAGCAGATGCGGCATGCCGACCGTTACGGGTTGGAGGCGGCCGAGCCCGAGGTGCCCTTCGGCAAGACCATCGAGCGCGTCATGGGCGCAATCAAGGCGATCAAGCCGCATGACAGTGTCGAGCGCTACGAAGGGCTCGGGGTCGACGTGGTCGAGGGCTATGCCAAGGTGATCGACCCGTGGACGGTCGAGATCGCCCGCAACGATGGGACAACGCAGCGTTTGACCACCCGCGCGATCGTGATTGCCGCAGGGGCCGAACCGTTCATTCCGCCAATCGAGGGGCTGGAAGGCAGCGGCTATCTCACCAGCGACACCATGTGGGATGCCTTTGCCAAGATGGAGCAGGCGCCCACGCGTGTCGCTGTGCTTGGGGGCGGGCCGATCGGTTGCGAACTCTCGCAGGCGCTGGCCCGGCTGGGATCGCGCGTGACGCAGGTCGAATTGGAAGACCGCGTGCTGGGGCGCGAGGATATCGAGGTCTCGGCGCTGGCGCAGGCATCGCTCGAGGCTTCGGGCGTGAGGGTGCTTACCGGGCACCGCGCCGTGCGGGTGGAGCAGGGGCAGCTTGTTGCCGATCACAAGGGCGCGGACGTGGCGATCCCTTTCGACACGCTGATCGTCGCCGTGGGCCGCGCGGCGCGGCTGAAGGGCTACGGGCTCGAGGATATCGGCATCGACACCGACAAGACGGTGGTGACCGACGAGTTTCTCGCCACCAAATTCCCCAATATCTACGCAGCGGGCGACGTGGCCGGTCCGTTCCAGTTCACCCACACCGCCAGCCACCAGGCCTGGTTCGCCAGCGTCAATGCGCTGTTCGGCCAGTTCAAGCGGTTCAAGGCGGATTACCGCGTGATTCCCGCCGTGACCTTCCTCGACCCCGAGGTGGCGCGTGTCGGGATCAACGAGAGCGAGGCGAAAGAGCAGGGGATCGATTACGAGGTCACCCGCTACGACCTCGACGATCTCGACCGGGCGATTGCCGAAAGCGAGACCAAAGGGTTCGTCAAAGTGCTCACCCCGCCCGGCAAGGACACGATCCTGGGCGCGACCATCGTCGGCGCGCATGCAGGAGAACTTCTGGCCGAATACGTGCTGGCGATGAAGCACAAGCTCGGCCTCAACAAGATCCTCGGCACGATCCATTCCTATCCGACCATGGCCGAAGCCAACAAGTTCGCCGCCGGCGAGTGGAAGAAGAAGCACAAGCCCGAAGGCTTGCTCAACCTCGTCGAGAAATACCACGCCTGGCGCCGCGGATAGCAGCGCGCGCGGGTCAATGGAGATTACCCATGCTTGCCAGGATTTCCCTTCTCATCATGCGTGTCGGCACCGGCATGCTGCTCGTCCTGTGGGGCTGCGTCCGGCTGCTGGGTGACGGCATGGGCACCAAGCTGGCCGAAAAATACTACGGCGGTGTCGGTGCGGCCAATTCCTTCCAGCTCGCCTTCGCGACCGTAGAAGTGGTGATCGGTGTGCTGGTCGTGCTGGGCCTCTTCCGCCGCTACTCGCTGATTGGCTCGGCGATCATTCTCGTCGGCGGCGCCTTTCCGATCTGGCGCCATTTCCTCGACCCGTTCGGGCGCTACCTCTTTGCCAATCCCGAAGATGCGAACCTGCTGTTCTTCCCTTCGATCACCGTGGCTGGCGCGGCGCTTGCGCTGATCGCTTTTCGCGAACATGACACGCTGGCGCTGGACAGCCTGTCGAAGCGCAAGGACTAACCGGTCGGCGGGGGCACATTTGGAGATATTCGACCAGTTCCGCGGGCTTGCCGGCATTGCCTTGCTGGTATTGCTCGCGTGGGGATTGTCGGAGAACCGCGCCGGGCGTCCGTCCCTGGGCTGGATCGCAGGCGCGCTTGCGCTGCAGGCTTTCCTCGCGCTCCTGATCGTGCGGGTGCCGATCGTCTGGGATGCCGTGACCTTGGCAAACGATGCGGTTGCCGCGATCGAGCGCGCGACGCTCGACGGCTCGTCCTACATGTTCGGCTATCTCGGCGGCGCGCCGCTGCCATTCGAGCTGAAGGAAGGCACCGAGGCGCCGGTCGTCATCGCCTTCCAGATCCTGCCGCTGGTGATCGTCTTCTCCGCGCTTGCCGCGCTGCTGTGGCACTGGGGCGTGCTGCGCTGGCTGGTGAACGGCCTATCCTACCTGCTGCGCCGCACGCTCAAGGTCAGCGGTGTGGTCGGTCTGTCGGGCGGGGCGAACATGTTTCTCGGCGTGGTGGAAAGCCCGCTGGTCGTGCGCGCCTATTTCGCCAAGATGAGCCGCGCCGACCTGTTCCAGGTCATGGTGCTGGCGATGGCGACGATTAGCGGCGCGATCCTGATCCTCTATGCTACGACCCTGTCGCGGACCGTACCCGATGCGGTGGGGCATATGATCTCCGCCTCGCTCATCTCTTTGCCCGCCGCGCTGCTGGTGGCGAAACTGATGGTGCCGGGGGAAGGGGACGATGCCGACAGCGAAGAACCGACGCGCAACGAGGCCGGGCTGAAATACGAATCGAGCATCGATGCGATCATCAAGGGCACGATGGACGGCATGCAGCTGTTCCTCGCCGTGATCGCGGTGATCATCGTGGTCTTCGCACTGGTTTCGCTGACCGATCAGGTGCTTGCGCTGTTGCCGCTGGTCGATGGCGACCCGCTGACGCTGAAACGCCTGTTCGGCTGGGCTTTCGCGCCACTGATGTGGTTGATCGGCGTGCCCTGGGGCGAAGCGCAGGCGGCGGGCAGTCTGATGGGCACGAAGGCAATCCTCAACGAATATGTCGCCTATCTCGAGCTTGCGGCGCTGCCCGATGGCACTTTCGCGCCGCGCAGTTTGCTGATCGTGACCTATGTCCTGTGCGGCGTCGCGAATCTCGCCAGTATCGGCTTGCTCGTCTCGACCATCGGGACGCTGTGCCCCGAACGGCGCGGGGAAGTCGCCGGGCTCGGCATCCGCAGCTGGATTGCGGGCAATATGGCCACGGCGATGACCGGTGCGTGGATCGGCCTGATAAGCTGGGGCTGATACGAGGATGTTCGACGCCAAGCTCCGCCCGCTGATCGACCCGCCGCTCAACCGGGTCGGCCTTGCGCTGGCGAAAGCGGGAGTGTCGGCCAATCTGCTGACCTTCACCGGGCTGGCGCTGGGATTGGGCGGTGCGCTCGCCATCGCTTTCGGACAGCATGGCATCGGGCTGCTGCTTATTATCGCCAACCGCTTGCTCGACGGGCTCGACGGGGCGGTCGCCCGCGCCAATGGGCCGACATCGCTGGGCGGCTATTTCGATATCGTCGCGGATTTTGCCTTCTACGTTTCGATCCCGCTGGCATTCGGCATTTTCGATCCGGCGAATACCCAGGCCGCGCTGGTATTGGTCGCGAGCTTTGTGCTCACCGGAGTCAGCTTCCTTGCCTTCGCCGTGATCGCCGCAGAACGCGGCGAGGAAACCGCGGCGCATGGGAAGAAGAGCTTCTTCTATTCCACCGGGCTGGCGGAAGGCGGCGAGACGATCGCCGTGTTCCTTGTCTTCACCCTGTTTCCCGGCTGGTTCGTGCCGATCGCCTATGGCTATGCCGCGCTATGCGTGCTGACCGTATTCCAGCGCAGCGCGATGGCGATCGCGCAGTTCAAGGATTGAGCCGCGCGGCAACGGCCTCGCGCAATTCCGCAATCCGCGCCGCATTTGCGCCGAGATCGCTGACGCCGACGCGCGAGACCGAGCGGAAATCGATCTGCCCATCGGCAATGCGGGCCACGACATCGTCCTTGAAGCCGAACCAGAAGGTTTCGGCAACGCCTTCGACCCGGCTGTTCGCCATGTCCGAAGTGACGTCGTCGAAGCCCATTTCCATCATCGCTGCGGCCACGGCAACCATGGCCTCGTCCTCGCTCGCCGAACCGATCGGCAGGGGAGCGAGGTCGGGATAAGCCTCAGCGATCACTTGGGCATGCGACTGATCGGCGAGCGGCGCCTCGCTATTCGCCCACATCTCCAGTTCGCCCAGGGGGATGCGGTAGTCGTTGAGGGGATTGGCCCCGCCGGCAGCACGCGCGTCGAGCGTCACCTGCGAGAATGCAGGTGGGTTCTCGACATCGGTAGAAACATCGTGGATCGGCGGAATCTCCGCCGCCTGCCCACGAACATAGGCCAAGCCGCCGAAGATGCCGAGCGGGACCAGCAGCGCGATCAGCGAGAGCAGCCAGCCGGTCCTCGGCTTGCGGATGAGCACGACGATCAGCGAGATCAGCGCGATGAGGGCGACCGCGCCCAGGAGGATCGGCCCCGTTCTGATCGTCAGCGTGCCGAGGCCCGTCTGCCAGCTCCACAGCCCGAACTTCGTGCCGAGTGCCGCTACCGCGAAATACACCGGGAGCAGCAGGGCGAGGGCAAGGGCGAGGCGGCTGTGCCAGGGTGAGCTTTTCATGCCCGTCTTGTAGCGCGGCGCCTGCGGACTGCAACCGCGCGACGATGGCGTAATGGTGTCGACGCTACTCCTTGGCAGACAACAGCAGATAGCCCCAGGCCGGCAAGGTGATTGGTTCTCCTTCGTTCACGGTGACCGGGCGATCGTCGGGAAAGGCGGAATAGCTGCCGTCCGCCAGCGCGCTGGTCGGCGTGACGGTGACTGCCTCGCCGCTGAAATTGAACAGGCCCACGACCTTGTTGCCTTCGTCCCGGCGCGCCCAGGCGAAGACCTGCTCGGGCCGGTCGGTTTCAAGCTTGTGCATGCGCGCGCCCCACTGACCGTTGGCCAGCACCGGATTGGCCTTGCGGAAGTCGATCAGCGCTTCGAGCAGCTCGCCATAGGTGCAGTCCTCGCCCTGGCTCCAGTCGATCGGATCGCGCTCGAAGAATTCGAGCCGCTTGGCGTTGCAGGCCTCCATCCCGTTGTGGATCAGCGGCAGGCCTTCGCCGGTAAAGGAAAGCACGGTCATCGCTTCGAGTGCGGGACCGTAATTCTCCTCCATCGTGCCTTCCCACGCATTGGAATCGTGGTTCTCGATATAGGTCATGCGCATGGCACTGCGCGGCCACAGGCTCTCGTTCTCGGCATAATAGCCATAGAAGCTGGTGGCATTGCCCCTGCCCTGCGCGACATTTTTGGAGGTGTTGTGCCAGTCCCATGCATAGGTCGCGTCGAAGGCGGCGTGGTGGAAGGCGGTCTCCTGCACTTCGCCGAGCATGAAGACCGGCCTGATCGCTTCCAGCCGCGCGCGCGCGGTTTCCCAGAAATCGAGCGGGACATAACCTGCGACATCGGCGCGATAGCCGTCGACGCCGAATTCGCGCACCCAATATTCCATTGCTCCGCCCACATGCTCGCGAACGCCGGGCTTGGACCAGTCGAGGTCGATGATATCCGACCAGTCCCACCACGGGGTCGGGCGGAAATCGCCTTTCCAGTCCTTTTCGTACCAATCGGGATGCTGCGCCGCGAGGTCGTTGTCCCAGGCGGTGTGGTTGGCGACGAGGTCGAGGATGACCTTGAAGCCCTGGGCATGGGCGGCATCGACGAAGGCGCGGAAATCCTCTTCGGTACCGAATTCGGGATTCACCGCGTAATAGTCTCGCACGGCATAGGGGCTGCCGAGCGTCCCTTTGCGCTTCTCCTCGCCGATCGGGTGGATCGGCATCAGCCAGAGGATGTCGACACCCAGCTCCTTCAGCCGTGGGAGCTGCTCCTGCGCCGCCGCGAAAGTGCCCTCGGGCGTGAAGTGGCGCGTGTTGATCTGGTAGAGCACCGCATCTTTCGACCATTCGGGATGGGTGATCGTGACCTTGTCCCGCGCCTCCCAAGCGGTCGTTTCCGGTTCGTCGGCGCCCCCCGACATCGCGTAGGCGGTACCCGCCACGAGGGTGATCGCGGCTGTGGCGGCGAAGAGTTTACGCATGGTGTGTCTCCTGAGGGATGGCGGCCTTGACCCGCTGCATGGCAAGCGCGGCGATCAGCCAGCTCGCGGCGGCGAACAGCATGGTCCAGATCGGCTCGCCCGGGAAAAAGGCTTGCATGATGCTGCCCATCACCGTCGCGACCAGCAGCTGCGGCACCACGATGAAGACGTTGAACAGGCCCATGAAAATGCCAAGCTTGGCCTGCGGCAGATTGCTCGCCAGGATGGCGTAGGGCATGGCGAGAATACTCGCCCATGCGATGCCGATCCCGACCTCGGCCAGCAGGAGCGTGGTGGCATCGCGGACGAGGAAGAACATCAGAAAGCCGATTGCGCCCAGCGTCAGGCAGATCGAATGGGTCATTACCTTCCCGACCTTGCGGCTGAGCCACGGCAAGAGTGCGAGAGCGGCGATCGCAGCGACACCATTGTAGACCGTGAACAGGACGGTGACCCAGTTCGCGCCTTCGTTATAGGCGACGCTTGCCGTGTCGGTGCTGCCGAAAACGTATTGCGTGACCACGGGTGTGGTGTTGATCCACATGATGAACAGCGCCGACCAGCTGAAGAACTGGACCAGCGCGAGGCGTTTCATAACCTCGGGCATACCCGAGAAATCGCCGACGATGCTGGAGAGCATGTTCGTCGTGCGGCCCTTCTTGGCGAGCGAAATGCCGATCGCGCTGAGGACTCCGTAGGCGGCGAGCAGCGCGCCGAGCAGGAAGACCTCCTTTTCCAGCCCGAGGCTATCGACCGAGATGACCACGATCAGCCCGGCGAGCATCCACAATGCGCTGCCGAGATAGCTCTTGCTGGCCAGCGCGCGGACCGGCTGGGCGGGAGCGGTCTCTTCCCCTGCGGCGAATGCGGCCTGCTCTTCGGGGCTGTATTCCTTGGTGGTGACGATGGTCCACATGACGGCGGTGAACAGCGCGATTCCGCCGGCCCAGAAGCTCCACTTCACCGTGTCCGGAATACCGCCATCCGCCGCAACATTGCTGACGCCCATCTGTTCGAGAAACCAGGGGAAGATCGAGCCGACCACCGCCCCCGCGCCGATGAAGGCGGTCTGCACCGCATAGCCCGCGGCGTGCTGGTCCGCCCCCAACATGTCGCCAACGAAGGCGCGAAAAGGCTCCATCGAGATATTGAGCGAGGCATCGAGCAGCCACAACATTGCCGCGGCGAACAGCAATGGCGCGCCGAACGCCGGGCTCAGCGGCATCAGGAACAGCGCGATCGCCGAAAGGATCGCGCCGGTCAGGAAGTAGGGACGGCGGCGACCGAGGCGGTTCCAGGTCTTGTCCGAAAGATGGCCGATGATCGGCTGGACCAGCAGGCCCGTCAGCGGTGCGGCGACCCACAATGCCGGCAGATCGTCGATGCTCGAACCCAGTGTCTGGAAGACGCGGCTCATATTGGCATTCTGCAGCGCAAAGCCGATCTGGATGCCGAAAAAGCCGAAGCTGATGTTCCACAGCCCGGCAAAGCTCTGGCGCGGTTTGTGCCGCAGCGCCTGTTCCATGCGAAGTCCCTCGTCCCTTTGTCCGGCGGATCTTTGGGCCCGCCTGGAATTTCAGTGGAAGACGCTTGCACGGCGCAGGTCCGGCGCCAAGTGCGTATACGAATACGCTGTCCGTTCAGGCGGGACCGCTGCTGCCGCGCACGACCAGCTTTCCGGGCAGCTTGCGGGGCGGCAGGTCGCGGCCCTCGATCTGCGCCAACAGTGTTTCGACCAGCGCCTGCCCGGCTCCGCGAATGTCCTGCATCACCGTGGTCAGCGGCGGGGTAGTGAGGCTGGCTGTGGGGATGTCGTCGAAACCGACCACCGCCACATCGCTCGGAACGGAGCGGCCCGCTTCCGAAAGTGCGCGCATCGCGCCGATGGCGATCAGGTCGCTGGCTGCGAAGATGGCGTCGAAGCGAGCGCCGCTGCCGATCAGGGCCCGCGCTGCGGTATGCCCCTCTTCCTCGGTCGATAGCGCATCGAACTGCAGTGCTGCATCGGGATCGATCCCGGCATCGCGCTGCGCCTCGACGAGACCGCGATAGCGGCCGGCGAATTCGGGATAATGATCGTCCGCATGGCCGAGAAAGGCGATCCGCTTGCGCCCGCGCTCGATCAGGTGCTGGCCAGCAAGCTTGCCGGCTGCCACATTGTCGGTGCCGACCGTCACTCCGCTGAGGTCGCTCGAGACCGAGCCCCATCGCGCGAAATGCGTACCCTGGCGGGCCAGCTGTTCCATCCGCTCGCGGTATTTCGTGTAATCGCCATAGCCCAGCAGGATGAGCCCGTCGGCGCGATGGCTGTCCTGGTACTGGACATGCCAGTCGTCCTCCATGCGTTGGAACGAGATCAGCAGGTCGAGGCCGCGGTCGGCGCAGGCGCGGGTAATCGAGCCGAGCATGGCGAGGAAGAAGGGGTTAATCATGCTCTCGTCGGGTGTGGGATCTTCGAAGAAAAGCAGTGCGATCGTGTTCGAGCGCTGGCTGCGCAGCGAAGAGGCGTTCTTGTCGACGGTGTAGTTGAGGTCGCGGGCTATCGCTTCGATCTTCGCACGAGTCTTGGCGCTCACCGATTTGTCGCCGCGCAGCGCGCGGCTGACAGTGGGCTGCGAAACCCCCGCTTCATAGGCAATGTCGAAACTGGTCGGCCGACCTGTCGGCTTGCGACCCATCGCTCTCTCCCCGACCGATAAGGAACTGGTTCCGGAGCAGGACTTTAGCAGCCCTCTTCCGTCACGCAACGCATCGGCTTTTGTTTTGGCGGGCGATGCGGTTATGCGGTCACACCATGACCACCCCCCTCGCCTTGTCGTCCTCTGCCACACTGCAACGGGACCAATTTGGCATCGAACGGCAGACCATGGTGACAGTCGACAACGCGCTGCCCGATCCGGACCTGGTGATCGAGATCGCGTCGCGGCACAATTTTGGAAGGCACGGCCCGTTCTATCCCGGGCTTCGCGCGCCGGTCTCCGCAGCGGTCTCCATGCCGCTCGTGGAACCGCTGCTTGGTCGGCTGGTACAGGATTTCGATCTTCCGCGCCGGCCTAGCTATCTCGAATGCTATCTCAGCATAGTCACCCATGCCCCCGGTGATCTGACACCGATCCAGCGCCTGCCGCATTTCGACGGTGTCGAGCCCGAACGGCTCGCAGTTCTGCTCTATCTCGACCGGCGCGAAGAGGGAGGAACCGCGTTCTATCGCCAACGCGCAACGGGCTTCGAAAGCGTCGATGCGAATCGCTTGGAGACCTATCGACAGTCGCTGGGATCCGAAGTCGAGAGAGTCGGCCTGCCTGGAGCAGAATACATCGCGGGGGATACCGATCTGTTCGAACGAATTCACGCCGCCCGCGGCCGGTTCAATTCGATGGTCGTCTATCGCGGCAACACGTTGCATTGCGCCGATCTGCCGGCCGATTTCCATCCCGAGAGCGATCCACGCAAAGGTCGATTGACGCTCAATCTCTTCCTCGCCTGAAGCGCACCGTCGCTGTGACATTTCGGCGACGGCAACGTGGGCGGCGGGCAATGCGTATACGTATGCCATCTTCCGGATCGCCGCATCCCACGCGTATCCCGACCGTGAATGGGACGGTCAGAAGCCGCCCGTCGGGATGGATTTCGGGTGCGGACCATCAAGAATAGCCGCACCAACAGGGAGAGCAGACATGGCATTTCGCAAGCAGCTTTTTGGCGGCATCAGCACAGGCGCCGTTTCCATTGCCCTGGCAGCGCTGGCCACGCCGGCTATCGCGCAGGAAGCCTCGATCGAGCCGGGCGAAGAGGATGTCACGGAAACCGATGAAGGCAACGTCATCATCGTCGAAGGCTATCGCCAATCGCTTGAAACGGCAGTCGGCCTGAAGCGCAATGCGCCCGTCATCGCCGAGGCCTTCAGCGCCGAAGATATCGGCAAGCTCCCGGACGTGTCGATCGCGGAAACGCTGGGGCGCCTTCCCGGGCTTGCGGTCCAGCGTGTCGACGGTCGCGCGCAGAGCCTTTCGGTTCGCGGCCTCGGGCCCGATTATTCGAACTCTCTCCTCAATGGTCGCCAGCTCGTATCGTCGGGCGACAATCGCGCGGTCGAATACGACCAGTACCCGGCCGAATTGATCGATCAGGGCGTCATCTACAAGGTGCCATACGCCGGCCTTATCGGTCAGGGGCTTGCCGGTACGGTCGACCTGCGCACCATCCGTCCGCTCTCGAAGGGCGAGCGGATCGTCTCGGTCGGCGGCCGGCTGGAGTTCAACGAGGACGGGTCGCTCAATCCCGATATCGATGGCTGGGGCTATCGCGCCACCGGCACCTATGTCGACCAGTTCGCCGACGACACCCTCGGTGTCGCACTGGGCGTCGCTTACCAGTCGAGCCCGAGCCAAGTAGAGAAGTTCAACGCTTGGGGTTATCCGAACGACTCGGGGCAGACTCTCCTCGGCGGCATGAAGCCCTTCGCCAAATCGGTCGATCTCGATCGCCTCGGCGTGTTCGGCACCGTCGAATGGCAGCCCAACGAAAACTGGAGCGGCACGCTCGACCTGTTCTACGCCGATTATCGCGAACGCATCGCGATGCGCGGCATGGAATTCCCGCTGAACCCCGGCTGGGGTTCGGGTGCGACGATCGACTCGACCAGCGGCGGTGACTTTCCGCAGAGTGTCACCTTCTCGAACGTTCAGCCGGTCGTGCGCAACGACTTCGATCGCAAGGACGTCGAGACCTTCGCTGCGGGTTACAACGCCAAGTATGAAGACGACGATTTCATCCTGAACGTCGACGTTGCCTATTCGCGTGCAGATCGGCGCCTGCAGCAGATCGAAAGCTACGCCGGGCTGAACTTCGGCGCCAGTGGTCCGAACCCCGGCGATGTCGTGACATACAATCGCAACACCGGCGGCTTCCCGTTCATCTTCACCAATCAGATCGATTATTCGGACACCAGCCTGATCCAGCTGACCGACCCGCGCGGCTGGGGTGGCGGCCGCGACATCGTGCAGGCCGGCTTCATCAACGACACGACTACCGACGACGAACTGTGGACCATTCGCGGCGAGGTCGTGGGCAAGGTCGAGGATCCCACCATCAAGGCGCTGGTCGCCGGCGTGAGCTTCGATCACCGGACCAAGTCGCGCGACATTGCGCAGAACTTCCTGAGCCTTGCGGGCAATGGAACGCCCTTCGTCTCGCAAGGCGCCACGCAGCGCGCACCGATCCCCTCGAGCGCGCTGTTGAATCCGATCGCAAGTCTCGGATTCCTCGGGTTCGGCCCGCAGGTCGCCTACGATCCATTCGCGCTGCTCAACGACGGGACCTATATCCTGACGAGCATCGAGAGTTCGGATCTGCCCTATCCAGGCGACTGGAGCGTGACGGAAGACGTCTACACCGGCTACCTGCGCATGGACCTCGATACCTTCGTCGGCTCGCTTCCGTTGACGGGTAACATCGGTGTGCAGGTCGTATTCACCGACCAGAACTCGCGCGGCTTCAATTCCAGCGGCGGCGTTGGTGCGCGAGCGGTTCCGGTCGAGGGCGGCGACGAATATGCTCATGTCCTGCCGAGCATGACGCTGAACCTCGAGCTTAATGCGGACATGAAGCTGCGTTTCGGTGCGGCACGCACGCTCGCGCGGCCCCGGATGGACCAGCTCAACGCCTCCTTCAATGCCGGCGTCTCGGATGTGATCGACGTTGCAACCGGATCGATCTTCGGCGGCGGCGGCGGCAATCCCGAACTGCGCCCCTATGTCGCAAACGGATTCGACGTCAGTTACGAATGGTACTTCGGTCGCGGCGCCTATCTGGCCGTCGCCGGCTATTACAAGTGGCTCGACGATTTCGTGAACGGCAATGCCGGGGTCGTCCGCGACTTCAGCTACCTGCGCCCGATCCTGTCGCCTCAGCAGCGTGCACTGGCCGACGCGACGACCTATCTCGGCGTTGTGACGGGCCCCGACAATGCGGCGGATGGCCATATCGCCGGGATCGAAGCCAGCCTCTCGGTTCCGTTCAGTGTCTTCACCGACGGATTCTTCAGCGGCTTCGGGTTCCAGACCAGCGCCAGCTACACCGACAGCAATCTGACGATCTACCCGCAGCAGGGCGATCCTTTCGAAACCGACGTACCTGGACTTTCCAAATGGGTGGTCAACTCGACCGTCTATTTCGAACGGAGCGGCTTCGAGGCGCGTGTAAGCCACCGTTACCGGACCGAGTTCCTTGCCGAATTTCCGGCCATCTCGGCCAGCAGGGCAACGCGCTTCGCCTATCCGGAATCGATTTTCGACGCGCAGATCGGTTACAGATTCCAGGACGGTAGTTCGCTCGAAGGCCTGTCGATTACCCTTCAGGCGCTCAATCTTACGAATGAGCCCTTCATCAACTATACCGACGATGACCGTACGCATATCATCGATTATGAAGAATATGGCCGTACCTACCTGATCGGGGCCTCCTACCGGTTCTGATCATGTTTTGACTTGCGGGGCGGCCACCTCCTCCCGGTCGCCCCGCCCCCTCTCCCAGTCGCGCTGCACGATGTACGGTGGAGCCGCGATGAAATACCAAGGGGATCAAGTCGACCATGTCGCAGCATACGTCCAATTCACTCAGGCCCATGCGCTTCGTCATAGCCGGCGGCGGCACCGCGGGATGGATGACGGCTGCTGCCCTGGCACGTTTCGCGCCGCCGGGTACGCAGATCACGCTGGTCGAAAGCGAAGCGATCGGCACGGTCGGTGTGGGCGAGGCGACGATCCCGCAGATCCACCTGTTCAACAATGCGCTCGGGATCGACGAGGCCGAATTCGTCCGTGAGACCAAGGCTTCGTTCAAGCTGGGCATCGAATTCGACGGCTGGCTGCGCGAGGGCGATGCATATATGCACGCGTTCGGAGCGGTCGGGCGCGGAGTCGGCCTGCTGCCCTTCCAGCACTATTGGCTGCGCGCGCGCCAGCTCGGCATGGCGAAACCGCTGATGCGCTATTCGCTGAACGAACTCGCCGCGCGCACGATGCGCATGCAGCGTGGCCGCCGAACGCCACAGGCACCCGAAATGCCTTACGCATATCATTTCGATGCGGGCCTCTACGCTGCCTATCTGCGCCGCCGGGCAGAAGCGAACGGCGTGGTCCGGCACGAAGGTCGGATCGAACGCGTCGAGCAACATCCCGAAAGCGGTGCGATATCCGCGCTCGCGCTCGACGGCGAACGCGTCGTCGAAGGCGACTTCTTCGTCGACTGCACCGGATTTCGCGCGCTCCTGATCGGCGATGCGCTCGATACCGGATACGAAGATTGGTCGCATTGGTTGCCTTGTGACCGGGCGATCGCTGTCCCGTGTTCCAACGGCGGCGATTTCACGCCCTATACGAAGTCGATCGCTCGCAAGGCCGGGTGGCAGTGGCGTATTCCGCTGCAGCATCGCATCGGCAACGGAATGGTCTATTCGAGCGCGCACTGGAGCGAGGAAGAGGCTGTCGAAACGCTGCTCGCCAATCTCGATGGCGAACCTCAGGGCGATCCGCGCCCGCTCCGCTTCACCACTGGTAAGCGTCAGGCGACGTGGCACCGCAATTGCCTGGCGGTGGGGCTGGCCGCGGGGTTCATGGAGCCGTTGGAATCGACCAGCATCCATCTCATTCAGTCGACGATCAGCCGCTTTCTGGCCGTTCTTCCGTCAGACGAAATCGATCCCTCGATGGTCGATTGGTTCAATGCACAATGTGACTTCGAATGGAGCCGCATCCGCGACTTCCTGATCCTGCATTACACCGCGAACGCCCGCGAGGGGGAGCCATTTTGGGACGAGCTTCGCCAGATAGATCTGCCGCGATCGCTTCATGCCAAGCTCGACCAATGGCGGGCCACGGGATTCATCCACCGCGAGAATGAAGAACTGTTCACCGAAGTGGGCTGGTTTCAGGTGCTTGTCGGACAGGGTGTCGAGGCGCGCAGCTACAATCCGATTGCCGACGGCTTGCCCGGAAACGACCTGCAAATGCTGCTCGACGGTACTGAAGCCGCGCTGGTCGAAGAAGTGCGGCAGATGCCCCGACATCTCGATTTCGTCCACCAATTCGTGAACTCCCCCAGCGAGGAAGTGACAGCATGATCCGTTTTGCCCTCCCGCTGCTCGCACTCGCATGCGCGCCGGCCGCACATGCGCAGGTTTCATCCGCAGAGCAGACTTTCCGCGACCGCGAACCCAGCGAGGAGATCGTCTATTTCGTCCTCCCCGACCGGTTTGAAAATGGCGATCCGACCAACGATACCGGTGACTTCACCGGAGATCGTTTGGCGACGGGCTATGATCCGACGGCCAAGGGCTTCTTCCATGGCGGAGATCTCAAGGGGCTGACGCAGCGGCTCGATTATCTCGAACGCCTCGGCGTTACCGCGATCTGGTTCGCACCGATCTTTCAGAACAAGCCGGTGCAGGGTCCAAAGGGTGACGAAAGCGCAGGCTACCACGGCTATTGGGTGACCGATTTCACCCGACCCGACAGCCATTTCGGGACGCGGGCGGAATTCAAGGCCTTCGTCGATGCGGCGCATTCCCGCGGGATGAAGGTCTATATGGACATCATCACCAACCACACCGCCGACGTGATCGGCTATGCCGATGGCGATGCAACGAATTACGAGTATCGCAGCAAAGGCGATTATCCATACTCGACCCGCGGTGGTCCGGACGGCGCGCCGATCAATCCCGGCTTCATGGGCGATGAAGATTCGAGCGAGGAGAATTTTGCCAAGCTCGTGGATCCGACTTACGCCTATATCCCCGAAGTGCCCGAAGCTGAACGCGAGGTAAAAGTCCCCGCATGGCTCAACGATCCGATTCACTATCACAATCGCGGCAACAGCAGCTTTACCGGCGAAGACAGCCGCTATGGCGATTTTTCCGGACTGGATGATCTGTTCACCCAGCATCCGCGCGTACGGGCAGGGATGATCGAGATATTCTCCGATTGGGTGCGCGACTTCGGCGTCGACGGGTTTCGAATCGATACCGCCCGCCACGTCGATCCCGGTTTCTGGCAGGAATTCGTGCCCGCACTGGAGAAGGTCGCCGCGGAAGAGGGGATCCCCAACTTCCACATGTTCGGCGAGGTCTACAAGGACATCCCGCAGAACGGGTACATCGCCGAATATACGCGGCGCGACAAACTTCCTGCGGTTCTCGACTTCGCGTTTCAGGCATCGATGCGCGAACTGCTGGGGCGCGACAAGGGCACGGTGGTCCTGGCGCACATGTTCGACGGCGACGTGCTTTACGAAGGCGGCGAGGAGGCTGCGCTGGGCCTGCCGACTTTCCTCGGCAACCACGACATGGGCCGCTTCTCGACGCTGATCAAATTGGACAAGCCCGACATCTCGCAGGAGGAACTGCTTCAGCGAGTCATGCTCGGCCATGCGATGATGCTGAGTCTGCGCGGCAGCCCGGTGATCTATTATGGCGACGAGCAGGGCTTCGTGGGGGACGGCAACGACCAGCTCGCGCGCGAGGATATGTTCCCCTCGCAGACCGCAGTCTACAACGACAACGACCTGATCGGCACCGATGCGACCACTGCCGAGAGCAATTTCGACGAGAGTCATCCACTTTTCCGCTTGATCTCCGAGTTTTCGGCGGTGCGTCGTGCGCACCCGGCGCTGACACGCGGCAAGCAGGTGGTGCGTCACTACGAACAGGAACCCGGCATCTTCGCCGTCAGCCGGTTCGATCCGGAAACGGGCGCCGAATACCTCGCGGTATTCAACACGACGGAGGCCGAGCGGAGCGCGAATGTCTTGGTCGGCTACGATGCCCGGGCGTTCGAAACGCTTGCCGGCGCCTGTCCCGCGACCGTCAGCGCCCCGGGCAGCGCCCCGGTTACGCTCCCCGCCTTCGGCTGGGCCGTCTGCCGCGTGTCGGAGGTATCGGAATGAACCGTGCCGATACTCTTGCAGACGCTAGCCCGGCGATTGCGGACAGACCCTGGTGGAAGGGTGCGGCGATTTACCAGATCTATCCGCGCAGCTTCCAGGATTCCAACGGCGACGGGATCGGTGACTTGCCTGGCATCACCCAGCGCCTGCCGCATGTCGCTTCGCTTGGCGTGGATGCGATCTGGATCTCGCCCTTCTTCAAGTCGCCCATGAAGGATTTCGGTTACGACGTTGCGGATTATTGCGACGTCGATCCGATCTTCGGTACGCTCGATGATTTCGATGCGCTGGTGGCGCGCGCGCACGAAATGGGCCTGAAGGTGCTCATCGACCAGGTCTATTCGCACACCTCGGACGAGCACCCCTGGTTTGCCGAAAGCCGCGCCGACAGAACCAATCGGAAAAGCGACTGGTATGTCTGGGCCGATGCCAAGCGCGATGGATCGCCGCCGAGCAACTGGCAATCGGTATTCGGGGGACCGGCATGGACCTGGGATGCGCGGCGTAGGCAGTATTACCTGCACAACTTCCTCAATTCGCAGCCGCAGCTCAACATGCACAAACCGGAAGTTCAGGAAGCGGTGTTGGGCGTGATGCGGTTCTGGCTTAATCGCGGTGTCGACGGCTTCCGTATCGATGCGCTCAATTTTGCAATGCACGATCCCGAATTGCGCGACAATCCGCCCGCGCCGGCGACAGACAGGCCGCGTACCCGGCCGTTCGATTTCCAGGTCAAGAAGCACAATATGTCGCATCCCGACATTCCGGCTTTCATCGAACGGATCCGCACGCTGACCGATGAATATGACGGCATCTTCACCGTCGCCGAAGTCGGAGGGGACGAGGCGGAGGCGGAGATGAAATCCTTCACGGCGGGTGAGGAGCATCTCAACTCGGCATACGGTTTCAATTTCCTCTATGCCGAGAAGCTGACCCCCGGTGCGATCTGCGCGGCGCTTGCCGAATGGCCCGACGAAGAGGGCGTTGGCTGGCCGAGCTGGGCTTTCGAAAACCACGATGCACCGCGCGCCACCAGTCGCTGGTGGTCCCCCGCCGATCGGGGGAAAGCCGCGCGTCTGAAGGTGACGCTGCTCGCTGCCTTGCGCGGCAATATCATCCTCTATTACGGCGAGGAGCTGGGACTGACGCAGGTCGATATCCCGTTCGAGCAGCTGCACGATCCGGAAGCCATCGCCAATTGGCCGCTGACGCTCAGCCGAGACGGTGCGCGCACGCCGATGCCGTGGGAAGCTTCCGCCGCGCATTGCGGCTTTACGGA
Source organism: Erythrobacter sp. AP23 (assembly GCF_001542855.1). Classification (GTDB taxonomy): domain Bacteria; phylum Pseudomonadota; class Alphaproteobacteria; order Sphingomonadales; family Sphingomonadaceae; genus Qipengyuania. The sequence goes on from NZ_LNBY01000016.1 coordinate 135,830, forward strand.
CGGCGAGCCCTGGCTGCCGGTCGGTGAAGAGAATGCATCGCGTTCGGTCGAGGCGCAGGAAGCCGACGACGAGTCGCTCTTGCACCATACGCGCGCCATGCTTGCCTTGCGGCGAGCCAATCCGGCACTGCATCACGGTGCGGTCGAACGGTGCGAAACCGTCGGCGATCTCTTCGTCATCGAGCGGCGGGCAGGCACCCAATCGATCCGCTGCCTGTTCAACTTCGGCTCTTTCGCAGTCGCGCCGCCGAGCGATCTATCGAGCGGAACCGTTCTCGCCTCGACCAACGGGGCAACCGCCGCCAGTCTTCCTCCCCTCAGCGCCATGGTGATCGAACTATGAGATTTGCTCCTGTACTAGCTGCCTTCGCAATGTGTCTCGGCGCTCCAGCGCTGGCGGAAGAAGTGGTCTCCTCTCCCGATGGCGCGATCAGCGTCACGGTCGACGTCAATGGCGAAGGCCGGCCCTTTTACCGGATCGACAAGGGCGACGAAGCGGTGTTCACCGAGAGCCGCCTCGGCTTCCTGCTGACCGATCAGGACAAGCTCGAGCGTCGCCTGACCGTGACCGGCGCGACACGCGCCAGCCATGACGAAACCTGGGAGCAGCCCTGGGGCGAGCAACGTTTCGTGCGCGACCATCACAACGAACTCACCGTTCGCTTCGAAGAGGACAGCGACGACAAGCGTCGCTTCGGCGTAACCTTTCGCGTCTTCGACGATGCGGTCGCGTTCCGTTATGTCTTCGACGACGCGAGCGTGGGCGAAACGCTGCGCATTGCCGAGGAACTGACCGAGTTCAATCTCGCGCAGAACGGCACCGCCTGGTGGATCCCGGGCGGCGAATGGAACCGGTACGAATATCTCTACGAGGAAACGCCGATCGACGCGGTCTCGCTGGCGCACACGCCGCTGACCTTCCGCATGGAAAACGGCACGCATGTCGCGATCCACGAGGCAGCGCTGGTCGATTTCGCGGGCATGTGGGTCAAGCGCACCACCGGCACCAACTTCCGCGCGACCCTGGCGCCGACCGGGTCGAGCGCGGCGCGCGCGGTGCGCGACCTGCCGTTCGCAACGCCCTGGCGCACGATCCGCGTGAGCGACGATGCCGCGGGCCTCGCCGAAAGCCTGGTCGAACTCAATCTCAACGAACCGAACAAGCTTGGCGATGTCAGCTGGTTCGAACCGCACAAATATGTCGGCGTGTGGTGGTCGCTCCACCTCGACGAGGAAAGCTGGGGCTCGGGCCCCAGGCACGGCGCAAATACCGCCAATGTGAAGCGCTATATCGACTTTGCCGCCGAGCACGGCTTCGAAGGCGTGCTGGTGGAGGGGTGGAACCTCGGCTGGGACGGCAACTGGTTCTTCAACGGTGCCGAATTCAGCTTCACCGAGAGCTATCCCGATTATGATTTCGAGGAACTGGCCCGCTATGCCGCCGAAAAGGGCGTGCCGATCGTCGGTCATCACGAAACCAGCGGCGATGTCGGCAATTACGAAAGCCAGCTCGAAGCGGGGCTCGACCTGATGGCGGCGCGCGGGGTGAAAACGATCAAGTCGGGTTACGTCACCGACGCCTGCAATCTTCGCTACGTGCATCCCGACGGACGCGAGACGCGCGAATGCACCGAGAGCCAGGTGATGCAGCGCCACCACCTGAAAGTCGTGACCGAGGCGGCGAAGCGGGAAATCGCGATGAATCCGCACGAGCCGGTGAAGGATACGGGGCTGCGGCGTACCTATCCCAACTGGGTCAGTCGCGAAGGCGCGCGCGGCATGGAATTCAGCGCCTGGGGCGTGCCGCCCAACGGGCCGAATCACGTGCCGACCATGGTCTTTACCCGAATGCTGTCGGGCCCGATGGACTACACGCCCGGCATCGTGAGCCTCGAGGGGCGCGGGCAGCCCCTGCAGATGACGATGTCGCGGGCACTGGCCGAATATGTGCTGATCTATTCGCCGATCCAGATGGTTGCCGATCTGCCCGAACACTATGCCGAGCACCCCGAACCGTTCCAGTTTATCAAGGACGTTCCTGCCGACTGGGAGGAGAGCCATGTCCTCGAGGCCGAGGTGGGCGACTATGTCGTCACCGCGCGCAAGGACCGAAACAGCGAGGAGTGGTATCTTGGCGGCGGCACCGATGCCGATGCGCGCGACGTATCGCTGGCACTCGATTTCCTCGATAAGGGCCAGACCTATCGCGCGGAAATTTACCGCGATGCCGACACTTCGCATTTCGAAGGGCCGACGCGGTTCGATATCGCTATCGAACAAATCGAGGTGACGGCCGCGGACAGCCTCGACCTGCGCATGGCCGCCGGTGGCGGCTTTGCGATCCGGCTGATACCCACCGGAGGGTGAGCGAGACTCAACCACCCCGCGTCGTTGTACTGGGCGGCGGCAGCGCAGGCTGGATCACGGCCTGTCTGCTGCACCACCGGTGGCACGCGCGTGGCGGCGAGGTGACCGTTGTCGAGAGCCCCGAGATCGGGATCATCGGCGTGGGCGAGGGCTCCACCCCGCAGCTCAAGGCCCTTTTCGACCATCTCGGCATCGAAGAAGCCGAGTGGATGGCGGCCTGCGATGCGACCTACAAGCTCGGCATTCGCTTTTCGGGCTGGAGCGAGAGAGAAGGGCACGCAAGCTATTTCCATCCCTTCCCCGGGCCGGTCGATCTGCACACCGAACCGCGCTTCCTGCACAATTGCGCGCTGCGACGCCGCGGTTTCGACGTGCCGGCCCACCCCGACGACTGGTTCCTTGCCGAGGTGCTGGCCGAGCAGCGCAGAACACCGCACCCGCAGGACAGTTTCCCCTTCGCCCCCAGCTATGGATATCACTTCGACGCGCACAAGCTGGGCGCCTTCCTGCGAGAGTGGGCTATAGCGCGGGGCGTGGTCCACAAGTCGCTCAAGGTAACCGAGGTCGAACTCGGGTCCGCAGGCGATGTCGCCGCGCTGCTGTGCGAAGGTGGGGAGCGGATCGACGGCGATGTCTTCGTCGATTGCTCGGGATTTCGCTCCCTCATCGCGCAGCAAAAACTCGGCGCGAAGTTCCTTCCCTTTGCCGAGAACCTGTTCAACGACCGCGCGGTGGTGATGCCCACGCCGCATCGCGAAGCCTTCAAGCCACAGACCGACAGCATCGCGATGCGCGCGGGTTGGCGCTGGTCGATCCCGCTGACCACGCGGGTCGGCAATGGTTATGTCTATTCTTCGAAATATGTCTCCGACGAGGAGGCCGAAGCCGAGCTGCGGCAGGCGATCGGGATGGAGCACGAAGGCGATGTGCGCGTGTTGCAAATGCGCGTCGGCCGGGTCGAGGATAGCTGGACGAGGAACTGCCTCGCGGCGGGCTTGGCGCAAGGGTTTATCGAACCGCTCGAGGCGACCGCGCTGCATATCGTCATCGCCACCGCACTCGATTTTGCCGAGGCCTATGAAAAGGGCGGGTTCGGCCCCGCGCATCGCGACACCTTCAACCGGAGCATCGCGGCCAAATACGAAGGCATTCGCGACTATATCGTCGCGCACTACCGGCTGAACCAGCGCAGCGACACGCAATATTGGCGCGACAATGCAACCAATCATGCGTTATCCGATAATCTCAAGGGCTTGATGACCGCCTGGTTCACGCATGAGGACTTGCGCGAGATCAACTTGCGTCAGCACGATGGAAATCCGCACTATGCGAACATGAGCTGGCATGCGCTGTTCGCGGGCTATGGCACCTTCCCCCCGCAGGCGAAGATGGTGCCGCTGCCTGCGGGTCTTGCGGGCGCCGACAGGGCGAAAACCCGCGCGATGCTCGCCGCCTGCGCCAGCAATTTTGCCGACTACAAGCTTTAGCCGCCGGTGACGCTCATATGGCGGGCGAGCGCTGGCTCATTCCGTTCGATGTCGAAATCGTGTCGCGCCGGCTTGCCCGCCAGCAGCCTGTCGAGAGCGTCGTCCAACGCCTCAGGCCCGCCCGTCCTGATTATGTCGCGCAATTCGACCTTCTGGTCATGTCCAAGACAGCCATAGACCGTCCCCGTTGCGGCGATGCGAATGCGATTGCATGCGGCGCAGAAATTGTCGCTCAGCGGAGTAATCATCCCCAGCCGGGTGCCGGTCTCGGCGACATCGAAGTAGCGCGCCGGGCCGGCGGTGCGGTGGAGGGATGGAAGCAGCGTGAATGTCTGCTCGAGACTCCTGCGCACTTCGTCGAGCGGCAGGTGCGCTTGCCGCCGGTCGACCGCTACATCGCCGAGCGGCATTGCCTCGATGAGCGCAAGGTCGTAGCCTCGCTCGCCGCACCATGCGAGCAGGTCGCCAAGCTCGTCATCGTTGACACCGCGCATCGCGACGGCGTTGACACGGATCGCCAGCCCTGCGGAGCGTGCCGCCTCTATGCCCTGCATCACCTGCTCAAACGCATCGCGCCGCGTGAGCCGGGCGAAGCGGGCCGGGTCGAGCGTATCGAGACTGACGTTGACCCGCCGCACGCCCGCGGCGAACAGCTGCTCTGCCATGTCGGGCAGGCGCGTTCCGTTGGTGGTAAGCGTCACCTCCTCGAGACCGTGACCAAGCATTGCGCCCAGCTTCTCGACCAGCTCGACAATACCCTTGCGCACCAGCGGTTCGCCGCCGGTCAACCGGATCCGCTTCACGCCGCGCCCGACGAGGTGTCTGGCGAGTGTCTCGATTTCCTCGAATGTCAGGAGATCGCGGCGCGGGAGGAATTCCATCTCCTCGGCCATACAATAGGTACAGCGCAGATTGCAGCGGTCGGTGACCGAGAGGCGAATGTAATCGATACGGCGGCCATGTGCATCGCGCATGGATTCGATCTACACGCAGTTGGGCGTTCGCCAAACCGGATTTCGTCGACCCTAGCCGGCGTTGCTCAGCCGGGCGAAAAGTGCCGGATGGGGGTCGGCAGCGCGAGCCTTGGTCATGGCGGCGGCCATATCCGCCGAGATGAGAATTTCGGCACTTTGGGCGCGCGCTTCGCTGAGGCCTACGGATATCTCGTAAGTTCCTGGAGACACTGCGAAATCGCCGTTCTGTTCGAATCGTCCGAGTTGAGTACCCGTTACGTCGAACAGCAAGCGTCGGCTGTCGCCGGCGACCAGCGATACGCGCTGGAAATCCGCTAGCTCGCGTGTGCCTTGACCGGTGTCGGTGGGACGCCGCAGATAGAGTTGGACGGTTTCGGTGGCCTCACGATTGCCGAGATTGTGCAATACCGCGGTCACCGCGATGCGTGCATGGCCAAGCTCGAATGCGGTATCGGTTAAGCCACACTCGCAATAGCCGAGGCCGTGGCCGAAGGAGAGACCCTCGCGACCTTTTTCGATCATGGGCGCGGCCAGACGGCCGCGCGGCGCGCATTCCCCGGTAAGCACTTCGGCGATCGCATGTCCCGACATGCTGCCCAATTGTCCCGCATGCAGGACGCATGCTAGTTTCCGGCCGGAAATCTCGGGGTCGAGCGGGTGCGATCCAAGCGTCACGAGCACGACGTTGCGATTGGCCGCCCGCACGGTCTCGAGCATTGTGCGCTGAGCCTCGGAGAGTGCAGTGCCTTCGCCAAGCGCGACGATGATGGTCTGCGCCCGGCGTGCGGCCTCATTCGCCATTCCGATCGCCATCCGGTCGGCATCGATCAGCGCACCGGCATCCGCGCGCAAATCCTCCTGACGCAGGGCGAGACCGGGCACGTATTGATAATCGAGGCCCAGTGCATCCAGGCCATCGATCAGGCTTGCGCCTTCCTGGGATGAATCGCCGGTCGGCAACGAGCGATCCTTCGCCGCCTGTCCGATCACGAGGATCTTGCCCGAATCGACGCTTAGGGGGAGCAGGGCGGGGTCGTTGCGCAGCAAGACGATGGCATGGCGCGCGGCATCTTGCGCTATCGCACGGGCGGAGCCGGCCGCTTCACCATCGCTCTTGCGACCATTTTCGGATGCGGTGCGAAACAGACCCAAATCGTATTTGGCGCCGATGATCTTGCGCACAATATCGTTGAGGCGATGAACCGATAGGCGGCCCTCATGCACGGCGGCAACCACTGTCGCGACCGAAATTCCCGCGTAAGGAACTGCGGAGAGACTCTGATCGGTGGCGCGGGCGATTTCCGCCCATTCGGCAAGATCGATCCCTTCGAACCCGCCGACTCCTCCGATCGAAACTTCTGCTGCGGCGTCGATCTGGCCGATATCCGGAGTGTGGCCGATTAAGGGGCCGAGAGCGACACTGCCCGGCAATGATTCGCGCAAGACCCCGGCAACAAGACGAAGCTTTTCGCCAGGCCGGTGGATATCGCGTCGGCGCACCCAGGAAGGATCGTCGGTTCGCAGACAAGCCAAAATACCGGCGGCCCCCGCGCTTCCGGATTGAAGACCGCGCACAGTGGCTGAGGCGAGGCGCCGCGCCAGCACCCCCGATGCGCCCCAACTGTCGGAAAGATCCTCGGTCGAAGTCGATACACACAATGATACGTCGGGAGCGAGCAACCAATTGGTTCCATTGCCGATCGCTTCGCTAGCGAGCGCGCCGGTGCAGCGCTCGACCACATCGGCATCCCAGCTGTTCGCGAGCGCAAAAGGCGCGGGCATGACCACATCTTCACCCCGCCCGGGCTCGTCGACGACGAAAAGGGGAATTCCCGATCTTGTTTCTTCGGTCGCCAGTCGCTGGAGTTCGGCAACAAGGCGGGGCGCGCCTTTGCAAATGAGGCCGCCGAGTTGCCCGGCTCGGAGCCGATCGCGCGCATGCTCGATCTCGGAGGTGTCGTCATCCTCCGCCAGGCGTAGTACCACGAGTTGGCCGGCCCTTTCCTCCAACGACAATATGTCGAGCAGGTCTTCGACGAAACGCTTGCGCTGGGCAGCGTAATCGGTGGGGCGGCCAGGCATGACACCCCGGTATTGCCTCGATAGATGAAGATATGGTTTGGACGGCGGTCCGCGCCGTAAAAGCGCCTCTTTCTACAGTGCAAGCGGGGTGACGATTTACAGATATAAAAATACCTTTATATGCTGCGGATGAATGCGAACCGAAACTATCTGTCGCGCTCTTGCGGACTCGACGCGCCTCAGGATCATGCGCCTGCTTGGCTCGATGGAGCTTGCGGTGGGCGAGGTCGCGCAGGTGCTCGGCCAAAGCCAGCCGCGCGTTTCAAGACATATCGGTATACTGTGCGACGCCGGTCTGGCGGAACGCCGGCGCGAGGGTAGCTGGGTGTTCCTGCGCGCCTGCGCCAATGGCATTGAGGCACCACCGCTGTGCGCCGCCATTTCCGATCTGCTGGTCGAAGCCGAGCGGGCCGATCCGCAATTTGCGGAAGAGTGCGAACGCGATCGCCGCAAGCTGGCCGAAATCCGCCAGCATCGCGAGAGCGAAGCGCAGGCCTATTTTTCCGAGCATGCGCATGATTGGGACGAACTGCGCCGATTGCACTCCTCCGACGAGGCGGTCGAGGCGGCGCTGGCCAAGGCGCTGGGCGAGGGCCCGCTCGGTCGTCTGCTCGATATCGGCACCGGCACGGGACGTATGGCGGAGCTGTTCGCCGAGCGTGCGGAGCGGATCGTGGCGCTCGACAAGAGCTTGGCGATGCTGCGTGTCGCGCGCGCCAAGCTCCAGCATTTGCCGGCCGAGCGCGTGGAACTGGTGCAGGGCGATTTCGCCAGCCTTCCCTTTGCCGTGGAAAGCTTCGACACGGTACTTTTCCATCAGGTTCTTCACTTCGCGCAAAATCCGGATGCGGCGCTGGCGGAGGCGGCACGTGTCACACGATCGGGCGGCCGGATCGCGATCGTCGATTTCGCTGCGCACCAGCGCGAGGAACTGCGCGACCGTCACGCGCATGCCCGACTGGGCTTCGAGGACGGTCAGATGGAAGGATTGCTGAGCGAGGCCGGCTTCGATCCTCACCCGCCCACCGCGCTCGGCAATAAGGAACTGGTGGTCAAAATATGGATCGCGCAACGGTCCGCCTCGGACAGAAAGGCAGCTTCGTGAGCCCCACGATCGATCAGATGCGCGAGGCTCAGCGCGCATTGGAGACCCCGCTGTTTTCCGGTCTTCCGGGAGATATCGAAGTGAGTTTCGAATTCTTCCCGCCGAAGAACGCGAAAATGAACGAGACGTTGTGGCAAAGTGTCGAAACGCTCGCTCCGCTTGGCCCCCGTTTCGCCAGCGTCACTTATGGTGCAGGCGGCTCGACCCGCGAGCGCACCCATCAGCAGGTCGTGCGGATCCAGAAGGAAACGGACATCCCCGCCGCAGCGCACCTCACCTGCGTGGAGGCTACGCGCGAGGAGGTCGACGAGGTCGCCAGGCACTACTGGGAAGAAGGCATCCGGCATATCGTCGCGCTGCGCGGCGATCCGCCCGACGGGCAGTCGAAATACGCTCCGCATCCCGGCGGCTATGCCAATGCCGTCGAACTGGTCGCCGGACTGAAGCGGGTCGGCGATTTCGAGATATCGGTCGCCGCCTATCCCGAAATTCATCCCGATTCGCCCGATTCGCAGGCCGATATCGACAATCTCAAGGCGAAATTCGATGCGGGAGCGACTCGCGCGATCACCCAGTTCTTCTTCGATCCACAATGCTTCTTCGCCTTTCGCGACAAGGCGGCGGCGGCGGGAATTGAGGGCGAGATCGTGCCGGGCATCATGCCCGTTCTGAGCTTTGCCGCGGTGCAACGCATGTCGGGCCTGTGCGGCACGGCCATTCCGCACTGGATGGAAGGGATATTCAACGGGCTCGACGATCGTCCCGAAGCCCGCAAGCTCGTCAGCGCGACCATCACGGCGGAACTATGCCGCCGCCTTTATGCGGGCGGCGTGCGCCAGTTCCATTTCTACACTCTCAACCGCGCCGAGCTGAGCTATGCGATCTGCCATATGCTCGGCCTGCGCCCGAAGGCATGACCATGTCGAAACGCCAAGAATTCGAACGCGCCGCTAGCGAGCGCATCCTGATCAAGGACGGTCCCTATGGGACCGCGATCCAGCGTGCCGGGCTTTCGCCGGAAGATTACGCCGCGGGCACGGCGCTGGAGCAGGAACAGAAGGGCAATAACGATCTGGTCAATCTGACCCAGCCGCAGGTCATTCGCAGGATTTGCGATACCTATATCGATGCCGGCGCGCATATTCTTGCGACCAACACCTTTAACGCCAACCGCATCAGCCAGGCCGATTACGGCGCCGAGAACCTGGTGCACGAAATCAATGTCGCGGCCGCGCGCATCATCCGCGAGGCGATCGACGCACGCGAAGACGGCGTGCCGCGCTTCGTCGCAGGCGCGGTGGGCCCGACAAACAAGACGCTCTCGCTCTCTCCCGATGTCGAAGACCCGGGATTTCGCGAGGTCACTTACGACGAGATCGTTGCGGTCTACGTCGAGCAATGCCGCGCTCTTGTAGAGGGCGGGGCCGATTTCATCCTCATCGAGACCGTTTTCGACACGCTGAATTGCAAGGCGGCGATCATGGCGGTCAAACAGCTCGAGCGCGAGCTCGACCGCGATATCCCGCTGATGATCTCGCTGACGCTGACCGATCTGTCGGGACGCAATCTGTCGGGACATACGGTCGAGGCGTTCTGGTATACCGTGCGCCACGCGAAGCCGCTGACCATCGGGCTCAATTGCAGTTTTGGCGCAGAACAGCTGCGGCCGCATGTCCAGCTGTTGTCCGACATCGCCGATACCTGGCTGATGGCCTATCCCAACGCAGGGCTTCCCAACGATCTCGGCGAATACGACGAAATGCCCGAAACCACCGCCGCGCTGACCCGTGTTTGGGCGGAGAACGGCCGGGTCAACGCGTTGGGCGGCTGCTGTGGCTCGACGCCTGCGCACATCGCGGCCATGGCCGAGGCGGTTGAGGGACTGTCCCCGCGCACCCTGCCGGCGCCTGATGCCGACATGCGGCTGGCGGGGCTCGAATCCTTCACGATTGCAGCATGACCTCAACCCAATCGAAAAAGGCCTTGATCCGCGAGGCTGGCGCCGGCGATCCGGAGCGTTTGTCGCTGGTCGCGAACGCCACCTTTCTCGAAACCTTTTCGGGACTGATCGACGGGGACGCGCTGGTCGTGCATTGCGCAAAAGCGCATGCGCCCGCTCGTTTTGGCGATTTGCTGGCCGCGGGTGCCCGGGCCTGGTTGGCGGAAATAGACGGCGCACCAATCGGATACGCACTGCTTACCGAACCCGAACTCGACGCTGCACGAGACGGCGACGTGGAGCTCAAGAAAATCTACCTGCTTTCGCGCTTTCATGGCAGCGGCATTGCGCGCCAACTGTTCGATGCTGCACTTGCGGGAGCGCAAGGTAACACCCGACTGGTGCTCGGCGTGAAGGACGACAATCGCCGCGCCATCGCTTTCTACGCCAAACAGGGTTTCAAGCAGATAGCCACCCGCCGCTTCGACGTTGGCGGCATTCTTTATGACGACGTCGTGCTGGCGCGCGATCTCGAGCGGACCTTGCCTCATGAATGAACTTACCACCGCCCGTTTCGTCAATATCGGCGAACGCACCAATGTCACCGGCTCCGCCCGGTTCAAAAAGCTTATCATGGCGGGCGATTACGACACTGCAGTCGAGGTCGCACGCCAGCAGGTCGAGAACGGCGCGCAGGTGATCGACGTCAACATGGACGAAGGCCTGCTCGACGCCGAAAAGGCGATGACGACCTTCCTCAAGCTGATCGCTGCGGAGCCCGATATCGCGCGCGTGCCGCTGATGATCGACAGCTCGAAATGGGATGTGATCGAGGCGGGGCTGAAGTGCGTTTCGGGCAAGCCGATCGTCAATTCGATCAGCATGAAGGAAGGCGAAGAGGAATTTCTCGCGCACGCCCGTAAATGCATGGACTATGGCGCGGCCGCCGTGATCATGGCCTTCGACGAGACGGGACAGGCCGATACCAAGGACCGCAAGGTCGAAATCTGCACCCGCGCCTACGAGCTTCTGACGGGCATCGGCTTCCCACCCGAAGACATCATTTTCGACCCGAATATCTTCGCCGTGGCGACGGGGATCGAAGAGCATGACCGCTACGGTCTCGACTTCATCGAGGCGGTGACGGAAATCAAGGCGGCCTGCCCCCATGCCAAGACTTCGGGCGGCCTGTCGAATCTGTCCTTCAGCTTCCGCGGCAACGAGACGGTGCGCCGCGCGATGCACTCGGTTTTCCTCTATCACGCGATTCCCGCCGGGCTCGACATGGCGATCGTCAATGCTGGGCAACTCGACGTCTACGACCAGATCGATCCGCAACTGCGCGAGGCCTGCGAAGATGTGATCCTGATGCGCCGTCCGGATGCGACCGAACGTCTGATAGAGTTGGCCGAGAGCTATAAGGGCAAGAGCGCGGCCGACGAAAAGGCGGCCGAGGAATGGCGCGGGTGGGAAGTGCAGCGCCGTCTCGAACACGCCCTGGTCAAGGGTATCGATGCGCATGTGGTCGCCGATACCGAGGAAGCGCGCCAGCAGTATGCACGGCCCATCGAAGTCATCGAAGGCCCGCTGATGGACGGGATGAACGTGGTCGGCGACCTGTTCGGATCGGGCAAGATGTTCCTGCCGCAGGTGGTCAAATCCGCGCGCGTGATGAAAAAGGCGGTCGCGCATCTCATCCCCTTCATCGAGGCGGAAAAGGAAGAGGGCGCAAAGGCCAAGGGCACGATCATCATGGCCACCGTGAAGGGCGATGTTCACGATATCGGCAAGAACATCGTCGGGGTGGTCCTGCAATGCAACGGCTACGAAGTAATCGACCTCGGCGTGATGGTGCCATGGGCGAAAATTCTCGAAGCGGCGAATGAGAACGATGCCGACATGATCGGCCTGTCCGGGCTCATCACTCCTTCGCTCGACGAGATGGTCACCGTCGCCGAAGAGATGAAGGCGGCGAACATGACCATGCCGCTGCTGATCGGCGGGGCGACCACCAGCAAGGTCCACACCGCGCTCCGCATCGATCCCGCCTATGACGGGCCGGTCATTCACGTACTCGACGCCAGCCGCGCCGTGGGTGTGGCAAGCCGATTGCTGTCCGACACGCAGCGCGATGAATTCGTGGAAACAATCGAGGCCGATTATATCCATGTACGCGATACGCGGGCGGGCAAGGGGCAGAGCGAGCTGCTCAGCCTGGAGGACGCACAGGCCAATTTCTATGACGCCTATCTGTCGGACAAGGCCGCTCCGCCCTTGCAACCGGGCGTCCACGTTTTCGAGGACTGGGATCTGGCCGAACTGCGCGATTACATCGACTGGACGCCCTTCTTCCGCGCCTGGGAATTGCACGGCACTTATCCCAAGATCCTCGACGACGAGGTAGTCGGCGAAAGCGCGCGCAGCCTCAAGGCCGATGCCGATGCCATGCTCGAGCGGATCATCGCCGAAAAATGGTTCACCGCAAAAGGCGTTGCCGGCTTCTGGCCCTGCGCTCGCGACGGGGACGATGTCACAATCCACGATGCCGAAGGCGAGACGCACACTGTCCTTCCGTTCCTGCGCCAGCAGGTGAAGAAATCGCGCGACCGGGCCAATATGTGCCTCTCCGACTTCATCGATCCGGCAGGCGACTGGATTGGCGGGTTTGCAGTCGGCATTCACGGAATCGAGGAGCATTCGAAAGCCTTCCTTGCCGAGAAGGACGATTATTCGGACATTCTCCTGAAGGCGCTGGCCGATCGTTTCGCAGAAGCCTTTGCCGAAAGACTGCATCAGCACGTCCGCACCGATCTGTGGGGCTATGCGCCGCAGGAACAGCTCACCAACGATGCGCTGATCAAGGAAAAGTATCGCGGCATCCGCCCGGCGCCCGGCTATCCCGCCTGTCCCGACCACAGCCTCAAGCCGATCCTGTTCGACCTGCTCGATGCCGAAGCGAACACCGGGATAACCCTGACCGAGAATTTCGCCATGTATCCCACGGCAGCGGTGAGCGGATTCTATTTCGGGCATCCAGAGGCCCAGTATTTCGGGGTGGCCCGGATCGGGCGCGACCAGCTGGAAGACTATGCGCAACGCCGCGGGGTCGATATGGCGACCGCGGAAAGATGGCTGCGCCCCAACCTCGACTGAACCGCGTCCAGCCGACACTGGCGCATAGCTCGCGCCTCGCCCTCGGCGGCGGGGCCTTGCTGACGCTGGCTTACGCAATGCTCTGGGTGGTGGTCTCCTATCAGCCGGAGTTGGTCGAGGCCTTGTGGTTTCTGCCCGGCGTCGGCGTTGTTGGGGCGATTATCGCCAATGCCAGCGGCACCGGAGGCGGCGTCGTCTTCGTTCCCGTATTCAACGCCTTGCGCGAACTCGGCACTATGGCGCTCGATCCCTTGCAGGTGGTTGCGGTGTCGATGGGCATTCAGGCTTTCGGGATGAGTCTGGGCAGCTTGCGCTGGACCGACCGGCTGTATCACCAACACGAGACTGCCGGGCTCGAAGCGCGTACGCGCGTGGGCGATTATTGGCAGGTCTGTTTCGCCGTGCTTGTCTTGTCGCTTCCGGCGATGCTCGCGACGCAGCGGTTGATCGCCTTCGACGCGCAGGCTGTGCTGCTCGGCTACAAGTCGTTCTCGATCCTGCTTGGTCTTGCGCTGATCGTGGCGACCTGGACGGTCAACCGTAGCGCCCCCGAACGGCCCGAACTGGCCCGTGCCGATCTGGTGGTTTTGCTACTCATCGCCATCCCCGGCGGGGCGATCACCGCGCTGTTCTCGGTCGGCATCGGCGAACTGGTCGCCTTCTACCTGTTCCTGCGTCACTACCCGATGGTGCTGTGTGTCGGCACCGCCTGCGTGATTTCGGCCGTCAGCTGCATTTCCGGCCTCGTGTGGCATGTCGAGGCGGGTACGGTGCAGTGGGAGGTCGTGCTACTCTCGGCGCCCGGCGCGATGCTCGGTGCCTTCCTCGCCCGACCCATCGCCCTGTGGCTCGGCGCGCGGCGCCTGAAGACGGCGGGCGGAGCCTGGATTGTCCTGTCGGCGGTCTATTTGCTGGTATTGAACCGCATCTGAAGATTGACCGCGCTGCGGTTATCGCGCAGGGCATTTCATGCCGGTTGCAGAGTCGATTCTGCGGCAGGCGCGCATGGGAGAGTTCGGATGGCGAGGTCCATCCGGCGCCGAAGGAGCAACCGCCCCGGAAACTCTCAGGCTAAACGGACCGTGCGCTCCATCGGCACTCTGGAAAGCGCCCCCGGTAACGGGGGACACCGAAGGGGTAAGCGCGCTCATCTGCGCGCCAGTCTCTCAGGTTTCCCGACAGAGGGGGCATGGGTTTGTTACGCGTTCTCGAGGGGCGCGCCCATGCTTGCGAAGGACGGGACTTGAGCGACGAAACCGAAGATACGATTGCCGAAACCGAAGCGCTGCCGCTCGATGCATGGCATCGGCGCAAGGGCGCGCGCATGGTGCCTTTTGCCGGCTATTTCATGCCGATCCAGTACGAAGGCATTGTCGCAGAGCATAATTGGACCCGCACCCAGGCGGGCCTGTTCGACGTCAGCCACATGGGCCAGCTGATCGTCGCCGGTGACAAGGCTGCCGAGGAGCTCGAGAAGCTGCTCCCCGGTGCGATCGCATCGCTCAAGCCCGGCAAGGTTCGCTATTCGCTGCTGATCGAAGAGAACGGCGGCATCCTCGACGATCTGATGGTCACCAATGCCACGCCCTGGATCGAAGGCGACGAGGAAGCGGGGACCGAGGGGCACTGGGGCGAACCCGCCTTTTACCTCGTGGTCAACGGCGCGACCAAATGGGACGATATCGGCCATTTACGTGAACATCTCGATGACGACGTCACGCTCACCCATATGGACGAACATGCGCTGATCGCGCTGCAGGGGCCGAATGCGGCCACCGCCCTGAACCGAGTGATGCGCAATGTCATCGACGACATGGTCTTCATGGAAAGCGTGTGCCACGACTTCGGCGAATGGCCGCTTCGGATAACACGTTCGGGCTATACTGGCGAAGACGGCTTCGAGATCTCGGTCCCGGCCGAATTCGCCGAGAGTCTGGCCGACCGGCTGTGTGCCGAAATCGAAGTGCGTCCGATAGGGCTCGGCGCGCGCGACAGCCTGCGCCTCGAGGCCGGGCTGCCGCTTTATGGCCATGATATCACCACCGACACCGATCCCGTCTCCGCCGATCTCGGCTTCGCGCTGACCAAGCGCCGCCGCGAGGAAGGCGGCTGGATGGGGCATGCGGCCGTCGCCAAGGTCCTCGCCGCCGGACCCGGACAGAAACGCGTTGGTCTTGCCCTCGACGGGCGGATGCCGGCGCGCGAGGGCGCGCTGATCTACTCCGGCGACACACAGGTCGGCCGCGTAACTTCGGGTGGTTTTTCGCCGACGCTCGAACGGCCGATCGCCATGGGTTACGTCGATGCCGCACTCGCCGATGAGGGAACCGATCTCGAAGTCGAAGTTCGTAACAAGAGACTGCCGGCGAAGGTCGCCAAGCTGCCCTTCGTCCCCCATCGCTATCACAGAGGGAAATGACTGGAATGGCCCGTTACTTTACCGACGAGCATGAATGGATCGACGTAGAGGGCGACACTGCCACCGTCGGAATTACCGATTACGCGCAAGGCCAGCTGGGCGATATCGTCTTCGTCGAGCTACCCGATGTCGGCAGCGTGATCGACAAGGGCAAGGATGCTGCCGTGGTCGAAAGCGTCAAGGCGGCAAGCGACGTCTACGCCCCGATCAGCGGCGAGATCATGGAGACCAACGACGCGCTCGAAGACGATCCGGCGTTGGTCAATACCTCGCCCGAGGAAGACGGCTGGTTCTTCAAGATGACCATCGGCGACAAGTCGCAATTGGAAGGCCTGATGGACCAAGCCGCCTACAAGAGCTTTTGCGACGGGCTTTAGAAAGGTGTGATCCCCAGCGTAGGCTGGGGTCTCTTTCGGCCAAGCGCCAAACTGCATGAGGTCCCAGCCTTCGCTGGGACGCACGAAGGACTGAAATGCGCTACCTACCCCTGACCGATACCGACCGTTCGGACATGCTCGCAAAGATCGGCGCGCCCGATATCGATGCGCTGTTCGCAGATGTGCCAGAAGAGGCGCGACTGTCCGGCCCGATCGAGGGGCTGCCGATGCACGCATCCGAAATGGCAGTCGAAAAGCACATGCGACGCCTGTCGAAGAAGAACCTCGCGGCAGCCGACGCGGCGTTCTTCCTCGGTGCGGGGGCTTACAAGCATCATATCCCGGCGAGCGTCGACCATATCATCCAGCGCGGCGAGTTCCTGACCGCCTACACGCCGTACCAGCCGGAAATCGCGCAGGGCACGCTGCAGATGCTTTTCGAGTTCCAGACGCAGGTCGCGCGTCTCTATGGCTGCGCGGTGGCCAATGCCTCGATGTACGATGGCTCGACCGCCTGCTGGGAAGCGGTGGCGATGGCGGGTCGCGTCGCCCGCGGCAAGAAACACAAGGTGGTCCTTTCGGGCGCGCTGCACCCGCATTACGCCGAAGTCGTGCGGACGATGGCCAAGTTCACCGATGACGAGATCGCGGGCGCCCCGCCGAGCCTTACCGCCAAGCCCGATGACGATGGGTTGATCGCACGTATCGACGAGAATACGAGCTGCGTCGTCGTGCAGTACCCCGACATCCTCGGACGCCTGCCCGATCTCGCCCGTATCGCGGAGGCTGCGCATGACAAGGGCGCGCTGCTGATCGCGGTCAATACCGAGCCGGTCGCGCTGGGGGCGATCAAATCGCCCGGCGAATTGGGCGCGGATATCGTGGTGGGCGAGGGCCAGTCGATCGGCGTCGGCCTGCAATTCGGCGGGCCCTATCTCGGCCTCTTCGCGGTGCGTGACGAAAAACACGTCCGCATGATGCCTGGACGCCTGTGCGGCGAAACCCAGGATGCGGAGGGCAAGCGCGGCTTCGTGCTCACGCTCTCGACCCGCGAACAGCATATCCGCCGCGAAAAGGCGACGAGCAATATCTGCACCAATTCGGGCCTCTGCGCGCTGGCCTTCAATGTCCATATGACGCTGCTGGGCGAAGAGGGGCTGAGGCGGCTGGCAATGGAAAACCATCGCCTCGCCTGCATGGCCGCGGACCGTCTCGCCAAAGTACCGGGCGTGAAGGTGCTCAACCATGCCTTCTTCAACGAATTCACCATCCTGCTCGATGGCGACGCGCGCAGCATCGTTCGCGAACTGACCAAGCAGGACATTCTGGCGGGCGTCTCGCTCGGTCGGCTGTTTCCCGACATCGACTGCCTGTCCAACGGCCTGCTCGTTGCGGTTACCGAAACCACTACCGAGGAGGACATCGAAACGCTGGCCTCCGCTCTCGAGGAGATGCTGGCATGAACGCGCCCAACGCATCCGGCTGGAAGCCCGGCACGCCCGTCGAAGGCCACAATGCGATGAGCGGTCCCGACACCGCAACCGGCAACCGTGCGCTAATGCTCGAAGAACCGCTGCTGTTCGAGATCGGCCACATCGAGACGACCGGGGTCGACCTGCCCGAGCCCAAGGACGGACCCAATCGGCTCGGCGGGTTCGAGCGGAACGAACCGATCGGCCTGCCCGGCCTCTCCGAGCCTGAGACCGTGCGACACTATACGCGCCTGTCGCGCCAGAACTATGCGATCGACCTCGGTCTGTTCCCGCTCGGCTCTTGCACCATGAAGCACAATCCGCGCCTCAACGAGAAGATCGCGCGCATGCCCGGTTTCGGCGATGTCCATCCGCTTCAGCCGGTGGACACGGTGCGCGGTGCGCTCGAAGTGATCAACGAACTGGCCTTCTGGCTGCTCGACCTCACCGGCATGCATGGCGTCGCGATGAGCCCCAAGGCGGGCGCACATGGCGAATTGTGCGGCATTCTGTGCATTCGCGCCGCGCTCGAAGCGCGGGGCGACGCACGCGAGGTCATCCTCGTGCCCGAAAGCGCGCATGGCACCAATCCCGCAACCGCCGCCTTCGCGGGCTACAAGGTCGAGGACATCCCCGCGACGCCCGAAGGCCGGGTGGACCTCGAAGCGCTGAAAGCGCGGCTCGGCCCCGATGTTGCCGGAGTGATGATCACCAATCCCAACACGTGCGGCCTGTTCGAGCCTGACATGAAGGCGATCTCCGATGCGGTCCACGAAGCGGGCGGCTTTGTCTATTGTGACGGGGCGAATTTCAACGCCATCGTCGGCAAGGTGCGCCCGGGCGATCTCGGCGTCGATGCCATGCACATCAATCTGCACAAGACCTTCTCCACCCCGCATGGCGGTGGCGGTCCCGGCTCGGGCCCGGTGGTGCTGTCGGAAGCGCTTTCGCCCTATGGCCCGCTGCCCTTCACCGCGCGGACCGCCGATGGGGTGGTCCATCTGGTGGAAGAGGAGAATGCCGACGAGTTCGAGCATACCAAGGCGTTCGGCCGCATGACCGCCTTTCACGGACAGATGGGCATGTTCACCCGCGCGCTCGCTTATATGCTCAGCCACGGCGCGGATGGGTTGAAGCAGGTTGCCGAGGACGCGGTGCTCAACGCCAATTATGTCCTGCGCAGCCTTGAAGACGTGCTCGATGCACCTTTCGGCCCCAGCGGCCCGTGCATGCACGAGGCGCTGTTCAGCGACAAAGGCTTCGGTGAGGGTCTCTCCACGCTCGATCTGGCCAAGGCGATGATCGACGAGGGCTATCATCCGATGACCATGTATTTCCCGCTGGTCGTGCATGGCGCAATGCTGGTCGAACCGACCGAGACCGAAAGCAAGGCGGCGCTGGACCAGTTCATCATGGCGTTGCGCAGCGTGGCCGAGCGAGCGAAGGCGGGCGACGAAACGCTCAAGACGGCGCCGCATTACGCTCCGCGTCGCAGGCTCGACGAGACCCAGGCTGCGCGCAAGCCGGTCCTTGCCTGGAACGATCCCGCGATGGCCTGAGGTAAACGGGGTTGCGGCCACGCGCCGCAGCTCTACAACCGTCTAACAAAACAACAGAAACGGGTCGCTCGATACGCTGCGGGGGAGGCGGGGATTGAGCGAGGACCGGCAAGACACTCTGCTGATCCGCGGCTGGCGCAATGTGCGCGAAGCCGGGCCGCGTCGCCTGGCGCTGACCGCCCTCTTGGTAGTGATAGCGCTGCTGGTCGCGCGCTATAGCTGGGATATTCCCGCCGAAATCGTGCCGCGCGATATGCGGACGCAGGGCGCCGAGGATGTCGATCTCAAGACCCCCGGCACTGGCGATGCCGAACGCGCGCTCTACGATTTGCGCAGTTCGCTGCTCGCGGACAGGATCGAGCAGGACGAGCGCATCACGATGGTCGTCTACGACGACCAGACGCTGATCAATGCCCGCAAGCGCTCGCCGCTCGATCGCGGCATGCTCGCCCGCGCGCTACAAGTGATCGACGACATGGAGCCCAAGGCGATCGGGATCGATATCCTGTTCGACCAGCCGCAGGACGAAGATGCCGAACTGATAGAGGTGCTCCGCGCAATGGAGACGCCGACGCTGGTCGGCTACGCCAATTTCGCCACCAATGAAGACGACATCGTCTACGATCAGCAGGTCTATCTCGAAGATTTTCTCGCGCAGCTCGACGGCAGCAACGCGCGGCCGGCAAGCATCAGGCTCGACAATACGCATGGCGTGACGCGCAGATGGCCCAGCATCGAACCCGATCTTCCCCCGGTCCTTGGCCGAGCCATGTTGAGTGCTGCGGGCGAGGGCGAGAGGACGTTCCCCGGTTACGAGGGTTCGCTGCGCTATCGCCATCCCGCCTTCGAAAACGAGCCGATGTATGGGCGGCTGCAGATCGACAATTTCCTCGATCCGGCACTCATGGAAATCCCCGAGGTGCGTGCCATGCTGCGCGACCAGATCGAAGGCCGCTACGTGCTGATCGGCGGAGACATCATCGATTACGACCGGGTCCAGACGACGTTCTCCAGCGTCCTTGGGGAGAACCCGCCGGGCCTGCGCGTGCATGCCGACATGATCGCCCAGATGCTCGATGGCGACCGGCGCGGGCGCGTCGCGGATATTACCTTGTGGGCAATGGCATTGCTCGTGGTCACTACGGCGGTACTTACCGGGCTTCTCGAGTGGGGAAGCTGGCGCATCTACCTTCTGCTCGCAGCACAATTCGCCACTTTCATCGGCGTCCCCTTCGTAATGGAATGGCAGGGCGTCGATACTTACGGAGTGCCCGCGGCGGGTTGGCTGCTGGGCTGGATCCTCGCCTTTTCCGCGGTTGTTTCCGCAGCGCGGGCCAGCGGGGCGGTGCAGCGCAATTTCGCGCAGGGTGCGCTGGGCAAATATCTACCCAAGGAAATGGCCGAGGAGATCCTGGAGCATCCGCAGCTGCTTTCGCTTCATGGTGAGAAGAAAGAGCTCTTCGTCCTCTTCTGCGACCTCGAGGGCTTTACGAAGATGAGCCACGCGATCCCGCCCGAGATGGTCGCCAAGCTGCTGAATCGCTATCTCGATCTCCTGTCGGACGTCGTGCTCGACCATGGCGGCGTGATCGACAAATTCGTCGGCGATGCGGTGGTCGCTTTCTGGGGCGCGCCGATCGCTCGGAAGGACGATGGCGAGCGCGCGGCCAGATGTGGCTATGCGATCTGGCAGGCGGGCGAGCGATTCCGCGAGGAAGTCGCGGCGATGGATCCGAACCTGCCCAAGATCGGCAAGACTCGTGTCGGTCTGCATTGGGGCGAGGCGGTGGTCGGCAATTTCGGCGGCGACAACCGCATCCAATACACCGCCCTGGGCGACAGTATGAACACCGCCGCGCGGCTCGAGGCAGCCAATAAGGCGCTCGATTCGAGCGTCATGGCCAGCCGCGAATTCGCCGAGCGATCGGGTCTCGACTGGTGGCGGCCGATGGGGTGTGTGGTACTGCGCGGCCGCGCCCAGCCAGTCGAACTGATGGAGCCGGCGCCCGATTTCCCCAAGTCCGATCGCGATTTGCTGGCGCAAGCGTACAAGCTGACGCGCTCCGACAATGCTAGCGCTGTGCAGGTGATCCGCGATGTGGCCAATCGCCATCCCGCTGACAGGGCGCTGGAAAACCTGCTATATCGCGTTCGGAACTTGAGTGATGGAGGGGCCTATGTCCTCGGCTAAATCGGTTCTCGCAACGGCTGTGTTCTCGCTCGCAGCCTTCGGTTTTCTCGGATCGGCGCCGGCCTCGGCCGGAGTGGTGGTCAAGTCGAGCGGCCCGTCCGCTGGAAGCTATCCGGTGGGGAAGAAGCTCGACGATGCGGCCAGCATCACGCTCAAGACCGGCGACAGCATCACCGTTCTGACCGATAGCGGGACGCGGGTCATCACCGGTCCCGGCACCCACCGCGTAGGCGCGCGCGGCGCCAGCAAGCGTACCACCTTCGCCATGCTCACGCGCCAGCGCGCGGGTGCGCGTGTCCGGACCGGGGCTGTGCGCGGCGGTCCAGCAGGCGCAGCGAGCAATCCCAATCTGTGGAATGTCGATACCTCGCAGGCGGGGAAGATCTGTCTGCCGGGCAGCGATGCGATTACCTTCTGGCGCCCTTCGGTCGAAGGCGAAGAGACCTGGGTGCTCGGCTCGGCCGTTTCCGACTTCCACGTCCATGTGACGTTCGACGATGGCGATGCGCTCGCCTCGTTGAGCGCCGAGGAACTGCCGCTGGAACGGAACCGGATCTACGATTTTTCCGGGCCGACAGGCGGCCCCGGGAAGCGACTGGAATTCGTCATGCTCGGCAGTGCTCCCGACAATCCGGAAGACCTCGCCGTCGCACTGGCGGAAAACGGGTGTAACGGCCAGCTCGACCTCTTGAGCGAGAAGCTGGCAAGCTAATGCAGTACCGGTGGCCCCGCGGTACGGGGCAAATGGGGCTGCCGGTTGAACGGCAGTGTTACAAGGGTCGATCGGGGAGGGCCGATGGAGCGCAGGGCAAGAGGCTGGCCTGCAGTGCGGAGCGACACGCATGGCGTGCTCGTATTGGCCCTCATTGCTTCGTTCGCTATCCTCGCGTCCGTCACGCAAGGTCCCTCCGCTGCCAATGCCCAGTCCTCCGGCCCTCGCTACGAGGGTGTTGCTAGCTGTGCGGGTTCGACCTGCCACGGCCGATCGGAGGGCAATGGCGCAATCGTCCGGCAGGACGAAATCGCGACCTGGCAGGAACCCTCCTCCGCCAGCGGGGCGCATAGCCGCGCCTATTCGGTACTTGCGAGCCGGCGGGGGCGACAAATCGCCCAGACCCTGGGGATCGGCGCGGCGACCGCCGCTCCGGCATGCCTCGGATGCCATGCAACCTATGTTCCGCAATCGCGCCGCGGCGCGCGCTTCCACACCAGCGACGGCGTCGGCTGTGAGAGCTGTCATGGCCCTGCCCAGGGCTGGCTGCAGGTGCATTACGAGAAAGCGGCGAGCCACGCCTCCAACCTGCGCGCGGGGCTCGTCCCGCTCGAACGGCCGCAGGTCCGCGCCAAGATCTGCCTCGACTGCCATTACGGCAGCACCGGGACCGGCCAGTTCGTCACCCATTCGATGATGGCCGCCGGCCACCCGCGCATCTCGTTCGAGCTCGACCTGTTTTCTTCACTGCAGCAGCATCACGACGAGGACGCCGACTATATTCGCCGCAAACCGCGCACCGACAGCGTGCGGCTGTGGGCGGTGGGGCAGGCCGAAGCGGTGGCGCGCGCCACCGACCTGTTCGCGCGGCCCCAATTCGGCATGCGCGGCATGTTCCCCGAGTTCTATTTCTACGATTGCCACAGCTGCCATCGCCCGATCACCGACGGGCCGGCCCGGCGGCTGACCTTCGAGACCAATCCGGGGCGGCCCATCCCTTTCGCCAATCCGCCTTTCAACGACGAGAACATCATCATGCTTTCGGCGGTGAGCCGGGCGCTCGCGCCAAGCGCGAGCGCAGCGTTCAACGATGCGAGCCTGGCCTTCCACCGCGCCATGGGCCGCGACCGGGCCAGCGCGCAGCAAGCCGCCACCGTACTGCGCGATCGGGCGCGTGCGCTCTCGAACGTGCTCGCCGCGCGGACGTCCGGCGGCGGCGATGCGCATGAGGTGATCGCGGCGATCGCCTCGCGGGCGACCGCACCGCGGTTCACCGATTATGCCGGCTCGGTCCAGGCGGTGATGGCGGTCGATACGCTGCTCAATGCGCTGGTGCGCGAGGGGCGCGTGACGGTTGGCGCCGCGGCGGGAATCCGCACCGACATCAATCGCGCCTATGCCGCGGTGGCTGCGCCCGAAACCTATCGCCCGGCCGAATTCCGCGGCGCGCTGGCCAGCGCCACCTCGGCCATCGGGAGCCTTCGCTGATGCGGCGCGGCGCCCCCGCCTGCCTTGCAGCGGTGCTGGCGTTGGGGCTGGTGTCCTGTGGTGGGGGAGGATCCCCGGGTGGCGGTGGAACGCCTACACCCGCGGCCACTCCTGCGCCCACCCCGACGACCGGCGGGCGCCTCTTCGCCGATCCCCCGCAGCGCTCGCTCACCGTCGGCGATGTCCAATCGATCATCGCGCAGGCGGTGGGCGAGGCGCAGACACGCGGATTGCCAGCGACCATCGCCGTAGTCGACCGGGTCGGCAACGTCTTGGGCGTTTTTGCTATGACCGGCTCGCCCGCCAATACGCGGATCAGCCGCCGCACGATCGCAGGCCTCGCCGCCACGGGCAGCGAGGTGGGGCTGCAGGGCGTACAGGTGCCCACCGAGGCCGCAGCGATCGCCAAAGCGATCACCGGTGCCTATCTGTCGAGCAGCGGCAACGCGTTCTCCACCCGCACGGCAAGCCAGATCGTGCAGGAGCATTTCCCGCCCGCCGCCTCGACCGCCGGGCTCGAAAGCGGCCCGCTGTTCGGCGTGCAGTTCAGCCAGCTGCCCTGTTCGGACCTCTCGGCGCGGATGAGCGACGGGATGATCGGCCCGCAGCGTTCGCCGCTGGGCCTCGCCGCCGATCCGGGCGGTTTCCCGCTCTACAAGGACGGCGTGGTTGTCGGCGGGATCGGGGTCGCGGGAGACGGCACCTACGGCTTCGATCCCGACACGATCGACCGCGACCGCGACGACGAGGAATTCGCCGCGCTGGCCGGAACGCAGGGGTTTACACCTCCGCGCTCGATCGAGGCGGATCGTATCCCGGTCGACGGCACCAGCCTGCGCTACCGCGATGTCGAGGCGAGCGAACTGGGGTCATTGCAGGGCAGTTTCGGCGCGGTCAACGGACCCGCCGGTACGCTCGTCCCCGTCTTCGGCTATTCCACCGGCGCGATCCGCGCAGGGGTCGCCTATGGCACCAATACCTCGGGCATCCGCCGCAGCACGGCCAGCGAATTCGCCAATCGCGATGCCTATGTTCTGGTCGATGCGGGCGGGGTGCCCCGCTTCCCGATCCGCGCGGGGACCGATGCGGCCAGCGTCACGAACCCGCTGACTGCCGCCGAAGTGCGTGCAGTCCTCGAAGAGGCTTTCACCGTGCTCGGCCGTGCGCGCGCGCAGATCCGCCGCCCGCTCGACAGCCGGATGCAGGCGACGATCAGCCTGGTCGACACGCATGGCGCGGTGCTCGGCATAGTGCGCTCGCCCGACGGGCCGATCTTCGGCACCGATGTCTCGCTGCAGAAGGCGCGCACGGCGGCCTTCGTTTCGAATGCGGCGGCCGCATCTCAACTTCAGTCCGGCGGGGCGGCGATCGCACGTTATGTCCAGCGCACGCGCGATTTGCTCGGCGATCCCGATGCGCTGACCGGCCAATTCGCCTTTGCCGACCGGTCGGGCGGCAATCTGGCACGACCCTATTTCCCCGATGGCGAGGTCGGGCCGCTGGCAGGGCCGCTTTCGGTCGAGCGGCCGGGGCGGTTCAGTCCCTTCATGACCGGGCTGCAGACCGATCTCATCATCCCGAACCTCGTCCAGCATCTCGGCTTTGTGACCTCGGGCGGCGCCAATCCCGATACGCCGCGCGGCTGCACGCAGCTGCCCGACGCGCCGGGGGGCGGCAAGCGCCTAGCCAACGGCATGCAGATTTTCCCCGGCTCGGTCCCGATCTATCGCGGCGACGAACTGGTCGGCGGGATCGGCGTGTCGGGCGACGGGATCGACCAGGACGACATGGTCGGCTTCCTCGGCCTGCACAATGCCGGGCAGCGCGTCGGCGGGATCGGCAATGCGCGCGTCGATATCCGTGCCGACCGGATCGTGGTCGATCTGGACGGGCGAACCGTCCGGTTGCGCTACGTCAATTGTCCCTTCGCGCCGTTCCTCGACGATCCCGCGCAAAACGTGTGTGAGGGATTGTGATGACCTCGGTTGCATTTGCCCCGCTGGCCTTGTTTCTGACCGCTCAGGCGGAGCTGCCCCCGCAGCCCCCGGCCGACGACCCGGTCGTCAAGGCCGAGCCCGACGAACCGCCGCCGGTCGAGCGGGAGATCATCGAGGGCCGCCGTCGGCCCGACTATACCGAGCCGCTGCCCGACGAGGTGACCCAGAGCAACGAGGGTGCGGTGCGCGCGCCGCCGCCCGAGGCTTTCCCGGTCGACCAGGTGCCCGTGCCCGACCGCTGGCGGCTGATCGAGAGCCTCGGCCTTGTGCGCGAGCGTTGGTGGGACCCCTACAACCAGAATACCTACAAAGGCGACCGGCCGATCAATCCGGAGAAGGTCCCCTGGCTGCCGATCACCGGCGACGACTGGTTCTTCATCATCAACGGGGTGAGCGACACGGTGTTCGAGCCACGCACCTTCCCGATCCCCGTCGGGGTGCAGACGACCGAGCGCCCGGACAGCCTCGACGTCTTCGGCAAGGATGCGAGCTACGTCCTGTCGCAGACCTTCATCGTGGGCGCGGCCCTCCTCAAGGGCAGCACCGCCTACAAGCCCCCCGATGTCGAATACCGCGTCACGCTGGCGGCCAATCTCAACTATGTCGACGTGCCCGAGCGCCGCGTGCTGTTCGTCGAGCCGAGCAAGCCCTCGCACCGCTTCGACCATTTCGTCGGCGTGCAGGAAGCCTTTTTCGACTTCCACTTCCGCAATGTCTCCGACCGCTACGATTTCGACAGCGTGCGGGTCGGCATCCAGCCCTTCCAGGCCGATTTCCGCGGCTTCCTGTTCAACGACAACCAGCTGGGCCTGCGCTTCTTCGGCACGCGCGACAACAACCGCTTCCAGTACAATTTCGGCGGTTTCTGGCGGTTGGAAAAGGACACCAACAGCGGTCTCAACGCGGTGCTGCAGACGCCGCGCGACGATTTCGTGTTCTACGTCAACGCCTATCGGCAGGACTTCCTCATCCCCGCGCTGACCAGCCAGCTGACCTTCGTGTGGAACGCCAATCGCGAGGCCGACGATATCCAGATCGACGACAACGGCTTTCCCGTTCGGCCCGCGCTGCTCGGCTCGCTACGCGGGCGCGACTATGACGTGTTCTACATCGGCTACAATGCAGACGGGCGGATCGGGCGCATCAACCTCACGGGCAGCGCCTATTACGCCTTCGGCGAAGATCGCAATTCTTTCTTTACCGACCGCCCGGCTGACATCAGCGCTTGGTTCGCCGCGCTAGAGGCGAGCTACGACCGCAACTGGATGCGCTTTCGCATCTCGGGCGCCTATGCCAGCGGCGACAGCGATCCCTATGACGACACCGAAACCGGCTACGACGCGATCTTCGAAAACCCGGTCTTTGCGGGCGCCGATACGTCCTACTGGATCCGCCAGACCATTCCCTTTGCGGGCGGCGGGCGCGCGATCAGCGTCAATGGGCGCAACGGCATCCTCAATTCGCTGCGAAGTTCGAAGGAACAGGGACAGTCGAATTTCAACAATCCGGGCCTGATGCTGCTCGGCGTGGGCGCGGATTTCGATCTTACGCCCGAATTCCGCCTGTCGGCCAATGCCAATCATTTGTGGTTCGAGAACACCGCCACGCTGCAGGCGCTGCGCAACGAAGGTTCGATCCCGAAGGAAATCGGCTGGGACCTCTCGGCCGCCGCCATCTGGCGGCCCAAGGCGACGCAGAACATCGTCTTTCGCCTGTCGGCCGCCGCGTTGATTTCGGGTGACGGCTTCGACGACCTTTTCACCTCCCTCGGAAATCCGGGCGCCTATTACTCGGTGCTCGTCAATGCGATCCTGACCTACTGATGCGCGTGGCTTCCCGCCTCCTCGCCGTGATCGCGCTGATGCTGCTGGCCGGCGCCATGGGGCTGCGCGCAGCGGAGAAGGAGAAGCCGGTCAAGCGCGACTACAGCCTCGTTACCGCCGCACCCGCGCCGCGCATCCAGACCGAGGAGCAGATGGCGGCCAAGTCGGCTGGCTGTTTCTCCTGCCATGTCCGCACCGACCAGCCGACGATGCACGAGACTCCCGCCGTCCGGCTCGGCTGTGTCGACTGTCATGGCGGCAATCCCAATGTGATGGGCAATGCCGAGTTGGCACATGACGATCCGGCCTATGTCGCCGCGCGCGATACCGCACATGTGTTGCCGACCTATCCCGAAAGCTGGCACTGGCCGTCCTCCGCAAACCCCAAGCGCAGCTATACGCTGCTCAATCGCGAGGACCCGGTCTTCGTCCGCTTCGTGAATCCCAGCGACTACCGCGTCGCGCGCGAGGCTTGCGGCGCCTGCCATATCGAGACGATCGAGGCGGCCGAGCGCTCGATCATGGCGACCGGCGCGATGCTGTGGGGCGGGGCGGCCTACAACAACGGTATCCTGCCCTTCAAACGCTACATTCTGGGCGAGGCCTATACGCGCGACGGCAAGCCCGCGAAGATCGAGAGCCCCGGTGTGCCCGCAGGTACGGTGACCGAGAACCAACGGGCACGCGGCGCGCTCGCGGTGCTCTACCCCATGCCCAGCTGGCACGTGATTCCGCCGGGCGACGTGTTTCGTGTGTTCGAACGGGGCGGGCGCAACATCGCCAGCCAGTTTCCCGAGGTCGGCATTCCCAATCCGACCGGCCTGATCCAGCGGCTGGAGGAACCGGGGCGACCCGACCTGAAACAATCGAACCGCGGTCCCGGCACCGGCCTGCGCGTCGCGATCCCCGTTCTCAATATCCACAAGACGCGCCTCAACGATCCCTTCACCTGGTTCATGGGGACCAACGACCAGCCGGGCGATTATCGCCATTCGGGCTGCGCGAGCTGCCATGTGGTCTATGCCAACGACCGAGAGCCGCGCCATTCGCTGATCTATGCGCAATATGGCCGCGACGGGCAGAGTGCGACGATCGATCCGACCATCGCCTCGCTCTACGAGGGCGGGCGCGGCGATCACCAATCGGGCGGCCACGGAGCAGTGAAGGAGCCGGGTCACTCGGACGACGAACCGGTGAAGCAGAAAGGGCACCCGATCCGGCATAGCTTCACCCGATCCACCCCGACCGCGCAATGCATGAATTGCCACATGCACCAGCCGAACATCTTCCTGAATTCCTACCTCGGCTACACCATGTGGGATTACGAGAGCGATGCGCCGCACATGTGGCCGAAGGAGCAGAAGTATCTCACTGCAGACGAGGTGCGCGCGGTGCTCGATCGTAACCCCGAAGGCGCGGCGCCCAAGGGCAAGTGGGCCGATCTCGATTTCCTGCGCAACGTCTACGATCTCAATCCAGAGCTGAAGGACACGCAGTTCGCCGATTATCACGGCCATGGCTGGAATTTCCGCGCGATCCTCAAGCGCGACCGCGAAGGCAATCTGCTCGACAAGGAGGGCCAGATCGTCCTGCCCGACGACCCGGAAAAATGGCGGCGCGAGGGCGAAGGCAAGTTCGTCGAGGTCGGAGTGAATCCGGGCAAGACCGTCCACATGATGGACATCCATGCCGAGAAGGGGCTGCAATGCGCCGACTGCCATTTCGCGCAGGACAGCCACGGCAACGGGCTGATCTATGCAGAGGTCGCCAATGCGGTGGAGATCGGCTGTAAGGACTGCCACGGCACACCAGACGCCTATCCCACGCTGCTGACCAGCGGTCCGGCGGCACCGCCCAGGGGCACCGACCTGTCGCTGCTCCGCAATCCCGACGGCAAGCGCCGTTTCGAATGGACCTATGGCGAGCACGGGCGGCGGGTGCTGGTCCAGCGTTCGATCGTCGACCCGCGCCTCGAGTGGGAAATCAGTCTCGTGCGCGATAGCGTTGATCCCGCGGCAGCTGATTTCAACGCCAAGTCTGCGCGGGCCAAGTTGATGAGCAAGCAGGGCGCCGAAACCGGCCTGTTCGAATTCGGCACAGGCATCGCACCAGACGATCGCGCGCATGGCACTGAGGAGATGGCGTGCTTCACCTGCCACCTTTCTTGGACGACCAGTTGCGGCGGATGCCATTTGCCTATCGAGGCGAACTGGAAGAGCAAGTCGCACCATTATGGCGGCGAGGAAACGCGCAATTTCGCGACCTACAATCCGCAGGTGGCGCGCGACCAGATGTTCCAGCTTGGCCGCCACCAGACGACCAAGGGCAATCAGGTCGCCCCGATCCGCTCGACCAGCGCGCTGGTGCTATCCTCGACCAACATCAACCGCGAGCGCATCTATGTGCAGCAGCCGCCGGTCGCCTCCTCGGGCTACTCCTCGCAGGCCTTCGCCCCGCATTTCCCGCATACCGTCCGCCTTACCGAGACCAAGACCTGTACGGATTGCCACCTGTCGGTGGACGACGACAACAATGCGATCATGAGCCAGCTGCTGCTGCTCGGGACCAATTTCGTCAATTTCGTCGGCCTCAACGCATGGGTCGGGCTCGATACCGGTTTCGAGGCGGTGCGCGTCACCGAGTGGGACGAACCGCAGGCGGTGCTGGGCAGTTACCTGCACCGCTATGCCTACCCCGACTACTGGCGCATGCATGTCGAGGACAATGACCGCGAGCTGAAGGACTGGACCCGCGGCAAGACTTTCGACGGGGATCTCGGCGGCGAAACCAAGGCGTTCGAACAATTCGCCAATATCCACGAAAGCACACGCGATGCGGTCACGTGCCTGCAACTGCGCGGCGAATACATGTTCGTCGTCGAAGGCAGGGGCGGCTTCCGCGTCTACGACGTCGCCTCGATCGCCAACAAAGGCGTGTCCGAGCGCATCCTCACCGCGCCCTTCAGCGCGATGGGGCACGACACGCATGTAAAAACCAGGAACGCGACCTGCATGGCGCTGGCGACCAACCAGCCGGTCCGGCCCGACCGCAACAAGGCCATGGCGGCAACGCCGGTCGAGGATGCCGATGGCAATCCGGTGATGAACCCCGACGGCACACCGATGACGCTTCTCCAGGTCAACCAGGAACAGGCGATGAAGCCGATCTACGATTATGCGGTGATTACCGACGCCATCGAAGGGCTGGTGCTGGTCAATATCGAGACCATGGCCGATGGCGAATTCCGCAACAACAAATTGAAGCGCACCCGTTTCGCCGATGGTGCCAAGGCGTGGAATCCCGATGGCGTGCTGAACGGGGCACGCCATATCACGCTGGCCGGCGATATCGCTTACATCACGGCGGCCGCAGGACTCGTGACCGTCGATCTGGCCGATCCTGCTAGCCCGCAAGTGATGGCGGTTCGTGCGCTAACCGATGCGCGCGCCTCGACCATCCAGTTCCGCTATCTCTGGGTCACCGATGCAGAGGGGGTGAAGCTGTTCGACGTCACCGACATGCGCAACCCTGTCGCCATGCCGGAAGCGACGGTGCCGCTAGCCGATGCGCGGCGGATCTATGTCGCGCGCACCTATGCCTATGTCGCGGCCAAGCGCGACGGGTTGGTGATCCTCGACGTAACCCGACCGCTGTCGCCGACGATCTACCAGCGCGTGACGCTCGACGGGCAGCTCAACGATGCCGAGGACGTGATCGTCGGTTCGACCAATGCCACGCTGTTCGCCTATGTCGCCGACGGGCGGAACGGGTTGAAGGTGCTCCAGCTGACCACGCCCGACAGCCAGCCCAATTTCTACGGTTTCAGCCCCGCGCCCAAGCCCGAACTGATCGCCTGGGCTAGGACCAAGGGCGTAGCGCTCTCGCTCAGCAAGGGGCTCGATCGCGACCGGGGGGTGGACGAGACCGGCGGGCAGATGGCGGTGTTCGGTCGGCTGGGCTCGCGCCCGTTCAACCGCGAGGAGATGGAGAAGCTCTTTCTCACCCGCGCGGGCGTGCCGTGGAAGGTAACGGACGAGCCTGACATGCGGGCCTGGGTTGGCGGCAGCGGCCCATGGCTCGATCGAAGCCGCTCTGCCCTTGCCGATTAGCGGCGTTCGGCCTTCATTTCGCGCACCATCGGTTTCAGATGCTCGCCATAGTGCGCAAGCACATCCCACTCGCCGCAGCTTTCGTAATGCGTGACGAGGTCCCCGCCGTCCCAGTAGTGCAACGCATAGCTGGCCGGCTCGGTGGTAATCAAAGCGCGATTGTCGGCGCGGTTCTCGTCGATCTTGCGCAGGTCGAGTGCGACCAGCGGAGCGATCGAGGGCGTGATGCCGAGGGGGATGTCGCGGAATCGCGCCGTGACCCGGCGATGCAGATGCCCGCAGTGGATCGCGCGAATCGTGTCCTGGTGCCCTTCGACCGCTTCGGCGAAGCGGAGGATCCATGGCTCGTCCGGGGCCGGGTCCATCCAGTCGATTCCGCTGACGATCGGCGGATGGTGCATGAAGATGACGCAGGGCGTATCGCTGCCCCGGCCGAGCTCGGCGCGAAGCCAGTCGCGTCGCCGCTCGCAGAAGGCGCCGCCATGGCGGCCCGCCTCGAACGTATCGAGGCAGATGATCCTGAGGCCGTCGCTCTCGACGACATATTGCAGGAATTCGCCGTCGCACGGCGTGTCGGGAAAGGCCTGCAGCATTTCCTCGCGGGCATCGTGATTGCCCACCAGCGGCAGCAGCGGACAGGGCATGTCGGACAGGATCTGCGCGATCTTGTCGAAGCTTTCGCTATCGCCATGGTCGGTCAGATCGCCCGATAACACGATGTAATCGAGCTTGTGCGGAGCCTTCTTCAGCCGTTCGAGCACGGCGCGAAAGCGTGTGCGGTTGAGCTCCTCCGGGCGAGCATCGGGATCGAAGCCGATATGGATATCGGTCAGCTGGGCGATCAGCAAAACGGCTCCCTCCCTCGTGTCGCGCCGGTCTTCATTCGCTCCCCATCCCGCTTCGCGCAAGCCCCGCCACCCGCGCTGGCGCCACGCTTTGCGGTCCTTCCTCGCGCCGGCGGAAGCTTGGCGGGTGATAGCTGTGACACATGGCGCAGGTGGAGGGAACATCCGCCTCGCGCGCCGCGGCGCCCTGATGGCACTCGCGACAGGTGGTGAGCGTCGGCAACAGCAGGTCCCGCGCACTGTCGGACGTATCGGCGGCGTGACAGCTGGTGCAGTCTTCCTGCGCATGCGGCGCGTGGTCGAAGCGGGCGTTGAGGAAGTAATGGTTGCGCTGGAAAACCGGCATCACCGAAGCTTCGCCTCCGGCGCCGGTAGGGATATGGCATTCGCCGCAGACCCCTCCCTCCGAAAGCGCGCGGACAATTCCGATGTAGTTCTGCGTCGGTCGCCCAAAGTCCTGAAAATAGCGCCCGCCGCGCTTGAATTCGCCAGGTCGCCTCAGGCCGCGGGTGATCGGCGAGCGCGGAGCCCGGTCCATGGCGATGAGGTCGGCACGCATCTGTGCCACGTCGCCATGGCGGAGCGTGCGATAGGTGGTACCGACCTTGTCGTAGACGAGGCTGTGGCAGCTCTCGCAGTCGCTCTCCATGGCCACTGGAAGGAAGCCGTTGCGGTCGTCGGTCGGGCGATGACAGTCGGCACAGACCAGTTTCTCGCCGTAGTCGGGCAGATTGCCCGCCATGCGTGCGACGCCATTGGTTGACGACAGGTGCATCGCGTGCGGAAAGCGCAGGCCGTGGTCCTCGCGCGCCTCTCCATCGAGCGTCACCCGCGTGAGGTCTTCGCTGCCGAGCTCGACATGGACGAGCGCCTGCAACTGCGGGTGATCGGTGCCGAAGTCGTGCGCATTGCCCAGCGCGGTGTCGGCCAACCTCGCGTCCATGGATTCGTGGCAACTCGAACAGAATTGCTGCGCGGCGGGCTCCATCCGGCCCGCGCCTTCGTGCTCGGTATGGCAGGTGGTGCAGGCCTCGGGCCCCTCCTTGCCGAAGACATCCGCGACTTGCCACAGCAGCGCATCGCCCGTGCTCATCGGCCCGCGTGCGGCAGCCAGCCGGTTCTGTGCGGCATGGTCGCCGATGTCCTGGTGGCACGCGAGGCAGGTATCGTCGCGAACCGAAACGAAGGGTGCGACGTGGCAAGCCTCGCAATTGTTCTCGAGCGCGTGGTGGGCGAGGCTCAACCTGCCCGTGCTCCAGCTCGCATCCCACGCCACCTGGTCGATGCCGTCGGCGCCGGGCTGCTTGTCGGTGCGGGCCAGGTTGGTCCAGATCGGCACCGCCACGAAGGCGATAAGGATCGCTAGCACGCTGATCCATGCCGCGGCGCGTTTGCTCGGCATGGCGCTGGCGAGGTCGAAGCGGCGTACCGCATCGCGATTGCCGAACTCGCGCTCTTCCTGCGTCACGGTCACCAGCGTGCGTCCATCGGGCTCGCGTGCGAAAGCCAGCGTGGACAGGCCGAGCGTCAATCGCCCTCCCTTGGCGGGATCGAACCGCACGCTCGTCGTCTTGCGGCCGTCGAAAGTGAAGTCGCGGGTCGATCCGGCTTCGAGCGCGATGCGGCCCCGCTCGTCCACCTCGGCAGACACGTGGTGCTGTTCGACGGCGAGGTCGGCGATGACCACGTCGTTGGTAGTCGCGCGGCCGATGGTCAGCGTGGAGCCTTCAACTTCCCGATCGCGCACGATCTCGCGACCGGTTGCGGTGTGGTCGACGGTGCGGATGAGGAATGTCATGCGCCGCACCTCACCAATAGTAGAACACGCTGACGACATGCGCGATGAGTGCGGCGAGCAGCGCGATGGTCAGCGGCACATGAAAGTAGAGCCAGATTTCGAGCAGCGCCTTGGTCCGCATCTGGCGGCGGATCTGGTCGATCTGCCCGGCGCGCTTCCCGAGCAAGGAGCGAACCCTCTGCTGGGCGAGATCGCTGGCATCGTCGTCATAGGCTCTGCTCGTCGAGATATGGTCGAGCGCGCTGCGCGTGGCATCGTGCCGGTCCGGCCCGCGGAATCGTGCGACTACTCCGGTTCCGAGAACATCCTGTTCGAGCGCGGCGACGACCATGTCGGTATCCTCGCGCGACAGCGGCTGCGCGGCGGATTTAAGCTGCTTGTCGATCGCCGCAAGGCTCTCGATCATCTGTTCGCGCGTCATCTCGCGCCGATTTTCCGAAAGTCTCTGCGGCAGCGCGGCGTAGACCGCGATGCCGTAGACGCCCGAAATGATCACGAGCATCATCAGCACCCATGCGAGCGTGTGGACGTTCCACCCGAGCTGGAAGCCGGTATGCATGGTGCCGATCACGGTGAGCGACAGGCCGAGATAGACATGCGCGCTGGTCCACCCCTTGAGGCTCCAGCTGCCCGGCGTCGGTCGCCGCTTGCGAATGCCGAGCCAGCTCAGCCACACGATCAGGCCGGCGCCAAGCGTGCCGAGCGCGTATCCGTACCAGCTGC
Organism: Erythrobacter sp. AP23; assembly: GCF_001542855.1. GTDB lineage: Bacteria > Pseudomonadota > Alphaproteobacteria > Sphingomonadales > Sphingomonadaceae > Qipengyuania. The sequence continues at coordinate 170,450 of NZ_LNBY01000016.1, forward strand.
CGCCATTGTGGCGCGGTTCGACATCGATCAGCAGGTAGGTCACGATCACGAAGAGCGCGATGAAGACGGCCATCTTCGCCCAGAAGAACGCGCGGTGCGCAAGAAAGCTCTGGTGATCGGCGGCGTGCCGCTCCTCGATTTCGGCCAGCGTCTCGCCGTCGTCGCGGGAAGACAGCGACGCCATCACTCGACCTCCTCTTCGAGCCGCGCAACCGTAAGGAAACGCTCGGGACTGACGCGGATCGCCGCGCCCGTGGGACATGCGCGCACGCAGGCCGGTCCGCCCTCGATCCCGCTGCACATGTCGCATTTGATAGCCAGCTTGGCGGTCTCGCCTTCCTCCGTTGCCTTGCGCTTGCGCCAGGCGAAGCTGGCTTCGCCCGGACCGGGGCCGGCGCCGAACATCAACCAGCTCAGCAGGCCCGGTTTTTCGGGCGGCTTTGCATCCATGCGGATGACCCCATAAGGGCAGTTGCGCTGGCAATTGCCGCAGCCGATGCAGGTCTCGTCGATCACCACTTCTCCATCGGGACCGCGGTGGATCGCATTGGGCGGGCAGTCGGCCATGCAATGCGGATGCTCGCAGTGGCGGCAGGAAGTAGGCACGTGGAGATGCGCGTAGGTGCGGCCTGCTTCGCGATCGAGGCGGCTGAGGCCGTCATGGCTGTCGGCACACGCCTTCTCGCAATTGTCGCAACCGACGCACAGTTTCTCGTCGATCAGCAGAACGTCGGTGGCCTCTCCGAGGCCGTTGTCGACGAGGAATTGCGCGGTCCTGGAATACATGTCCACCGCACCGCCGAAGCTCGTCCTGCGGCTCTCGACGAAATCGTTGATCTCGCGTCGGGCCGCCATCTCTTCCAAGGCGCGTTCGCGGATCTCGGGCTTGGCATCCAGTAGCGCATTGAATGCCTCGCCCGAAAAGCGGATCACCTCGCTCTTGATCGCGGCGCGCACGCTGGCTGTGCGTTTCGACCCGTCGATCACCGCCATCTCGCCGAAATAGGACCCGGCGGGCAGATAGGACAGGAATACGGGCTTCCCGCCCAGCTTCTTCTCGACCACCATCGAGCCCACTCGAACGATATAGATGTCCTGATCGTCCGCCCCTTCTTCGACGACCACCTCGCCTGCGGGAACCGAAACCACTTCGGCCGCGTCGACCAGTTCGGCGATATCGGCGGGGGTGAGGCCGGCTCCGAAGATCTGCAGGACCTGCCGCTCGATCGAGATGCGATTGACCGCTCGATTGGCGGAAGGCGCGGTGGCGAGCAGCTTGAGCGCGGCGAGGCGCGAAAACTCGATTACGACGGTCGGTTCGGCCGCACAAATGGTCGAACCGCGCTTGCGGCCCGAGATCAAACCGACCTCGCCGAAGATCGACCCGGTTTCGATGGGTACCGTGACCGTGCTGTCGTTCGGGTCGACCTCGACCAGCACCGAGCCTTCGGCGATGGCGAACATGGACGAGCCGGGCTCGTTGCGTGTGAAGATGACCTCGCCGGGATCAAAGGCGTGGACCGCGCTGTCGAGGATCAGTTCGCGCATCTGGAGCGGGGAGAGTTCCTGCAGGATGACCACTTGCGTACGGAAGATCTCGAGCCATTCATCGACCGTGCGGCGACCGGGAAGCGCGGCGAACTTCTCTGCAAGAATGGGTTCGTCGGCCGGTTTCAACTCGGTATTTCCGTCGAGAAACTCGATGACGTCATACCCCTGGTTCATGCAATGCTTGATCAGCGGATAGCCCGCCAGCGCCCCGATCACATGCATTCCCGGCTGTGTGGTTTCGAAGCTTGGAGTGAGCTTGGGAAAGGCCGTGCGGTCATCGCTCGCAAACTCGACGCCGCATTCCTCGACGAACGTCCGCGGCGGCTGCGATCCGGTGCGCGCGATAATCCGATCGCAGCGGATGGTTTCCTGCCCGTCGCGCGTTTCGAGCACGATCTCTCCCTCGCGGATTTCGATCGGGCTGGTCTCACGGCGTACCGAAATCCGCCCATCCGCTTCCGCCTCTTCGAGCAGCTTGACATTCGCCCCCTTCGCGCGGGCAAATTCGGCGCGGCGGTTGAGGATGGTGACGACATTGCCCTGCGCTTCGTCTTCCGCGAGACCGAGCGCATTCTCGATCCCCGCATCGCCCGATCCGATCACGGTGATATGCTCGTCGATATACTCCCCCGGATCGTCGAGCTGATACTGCACATGCGGCAGGTCTCCGCCGGGCAGCTTGAGCAAATTGGGGTTGCCTTGTGTGCCGATGGCCAGCACCACCGCCTCTGCCTCGATGGTCGATCCGTCCGCGAGCGTAAGGACGAAAGCACCGGCTTGACCGCCGATCCCGGTCACTTCCGCATTGGTCCTGACCGACACTTCGCCTTCCGCAACCTGCCTTTCCCATGTTGCGAGGATCGCTTCGCGCTGGCCCGCCTCGAAATCGAGATCGCTGCGCAGCACCAGATTGCCGGGCGTCGCCATCACGTGCTTGCCCTTCTGGTACTTGTAGATGGTATCGGAGAGATGGTCGGTTTTCTCGAGCAGCATGTGGCTCATGCCGCGCTTGGCCGCATGCGCAGCCGCGCTCAGTCCGGCAGGACCGGAGCCGACGATGGCAACGCGAACTTTCTCGGCCAAACCGCAATCCCCCCGCGAGGCTTGCGAACCCTGTTGTCGTTGTTCCACCGTATCATAAGCGAAAGTGGAGCGCTGGCAATTGCCGGACCCGCCGGGGCAGGATAGCCCTCCGCCAGAGGAGGAGCGATGAGCGAGGAACGATCGGGCAGCCGGACGAAAACCGGCGTGTTGCTGCTTGGGCTGGCGCTGGCCGCCGTGCTGGGCGCGGTGGGCTACCGGTCGCTCGACCGGCAAGACGGTGCTGCCCCGCCGACTGCCGGGGCCGATCCGCTCGCCACGCTTGAGGCGCGGGTGGAGGACGATCCGCGCGATGCCGCGACGTGGCAGGAACTGGGCTATGCGCGCTTCGATCGCGGCGATTTCGGCGCCGCGGCCACCGCCTATCGCAGGGCGATCGAGATCGATCCGGACGAGGCGGTCTTGTGGTCGGCGCTGGGCGAGGCACTGGTGATGGACAGCGAGCGCGATCCGCTGCCGGCCAACGCGCGGGCCGCCTTTCGCCATGCGGTCAGTCTCGATCCCGCCGACCCTCGGGCACGCTATTTCCTCGCGGTCGAACGCGACCTCGATGGCGATCACGAAGGGGCCATCGCCGCCTGGCTGGACCTGCTCGAAGACACGCCGCGTGGCGCGCCGTGGGAGGCCGATCTCGTACGCACGATCGAGCAGGTCGGGCGGATCAATTCAATCGATGTCGCAGAGCGGATCGCGCGTGCGCAAGCGGCGCGCGGGGCGCAGGTCGCCTTTGCCGGCGGTGGCGCGGCGACGGCCGCTATTCCCGGCCCCAGCGCGGCGCAGATCGCTGCGGCCTCGGCGATGCCGCCGGGTGAGCAGCGGCAAATGGCCGAGGGCATGGTCGCCCGGCTCGAGGCGAAACTTGCGGCCGATCCCGCGAACGTCGATGGCTGGATCATGCTGATGCGCTCGCGCATGACGCTCGGTCAGCCAGACCGCGCGCGGCGGGCGCTGGCCGATGCGACCAGGGCCAATCCCGCCGCAGCCGTGCAGCTGCGCGAGGCCGCCGAAGCTCTCGGAATCCGTTAGCCCTTCGGCGGCAGCTCGCTCTTGGGTTTCACGGTGATGGAGATCTGCGACAGCGAAATGATCGCGACCCAGAAGCCGATCACCGACAGGGCCGAAGCGCCGAGCACGGTGAAAGCTGCGCCTTTCAACCCGTTCCAGCCCATCGCCACGTCCAGCAGGGCGAGGCCGAGCACCGTCGGAATGGCGCGGATCAGAAAGGCGGTGCCCGCCCGGCCCGCACTGACCAGCAGCGATTCCAGACTGGCGCCCACCAGTTCGATCGCCCCGGCGATGGCGAGAATGACCATGGCCCAGAACACGCGGAACTCGGGCCCTGCGATCAACTCCAATGCGGTGCGGCCGAAGAATAGCGTGACGAGCACCGCCAGCACGCCCGCGATCAGCGCGATATTGGCCATCCGGCGCGCCATGTCGTGCGCGGTGTCCCTGGCATGGACCAGCTCCGGATAGATCGCCTTCGAAACGGTCTGGGCGAGGCTCACGAGCGCCTGGCCGAGCTGGCTGGCGACGCGGAAGCCGCCCGCGGCGGTCTCGCCTCCGATCGCGCCGACCAGCAGGATCAGCACCTGCTTGGCCCCGACATTGAGGCTGCCGGTCATGTTCGTCGACCAGACGAAGCTCCATGCCCCCGGATGTGCGCGTGGAATATGCCGCAGGCTGAGGCGCGACAGATCGATCCGCTCAAGCCGCCCGGCCGCTATCCACATCGCTGCCGCCACCGCGACCTCCGCCGCGGCCCAGGCAAGGACGAAACCGGTCACCGTCGGCATGGCGACGGCGGCGATGCCAGCGCCGGTGGCACGGACGATCGGTTGGACGGCCTCGGCGGCGGTGGCGCGGGCATAGGCGAAGCGCAGCCGCAGCAAGCCGGTGGGAGTAGTGCGGATCGCCAGCAGCGAAATCACGCAATAGCCGAAGGCGACCGGCAGCAGCTCGTCGGGCAGGGGCAGCCATAGCGGGGCGCTCCAGACGAGGCCTGCCGCAAGGACCAGCCCCAGTGCGACCGAAAGCAGATCGAGCGCGATCGCGAATCCGGTCGCGTCGGCGGGACCGTCCTCGCCCGCTCCCCAGCGCACGACGAACTGCCAGGTCTGGAAATTGGCCAGGCCGGTGACGGTCTGCCCCAGCGCGAGGATGATCGCGAAATAGCCGAAATGGTCGAGACCGAGCGTGCGCGTCGCCAGCGCCAGGTAGACGATGCTCAGGACGGCATTGAGGCCGCGCCCCGTCAGGAGCCAGCCGATATTGCGGAGCAGGCGGTGCATCGTCCCGGCGTCGGTATCAGGCGGTTGCGAGCCGCTTCGTCAGCAGCTTTTCGGTCGCCTCGAAGGTGCGCTGGTTGTCGACGTCGATGGCGCAATAGCCGTGGTCCATCTCGATCGGCACGAGCGAGAATCCGAAGCGCCGCGATACTTGTTCGAACAGTTTCTCCTTCGTGCCCCAGCCGAGGAAGAAGCGGATCAGGTTGACCACGCCGAAAGCCTTCGCGATCCGGCTTGGATACTTCACGAACTGCCCGCCGTTGCGCATGATCTCGGCGGTCGACAGTGCCTTGGCGCTGCCGATCCAGTAGGTGTTGCAATTCGAGTAGCCGCCGTCGGAAAACTCGTAGAATTTCTTCTGCCCCACCGGATCGGCGGCGATTACGTCCTCCTTGCGCGCGAGGGCGGCGGCCGCGCCGGCCCCGCTGGCGATGGCCTTGTCGGCGAACTCGGTAAAATCCTCGGGCAGCCACAGGCAGTTGTCGGCCGTGGTAATCAGGATCGGATAGCTTGCATCTTCCGCCCCGGCGAAGACGCTGTCGACGAGATTGAACGCACCCGGCTTGAATACCAGCCGGCCTTCCTCGACCAGCTTCGCGATCGAGGGAATCGCGGCGATCTCGTCGGGCTCGTGTGCGACCACGCGAATTTTGCCAATACGCGGGCTCGCGGCAACGTTCATCACTACGCGTTCGATCATCGGCATTCCGCCGACCGGAACCACGCATTTCTGGGCCACGCCGGCCCGTTCGGCGAGCGGATCGAGCACGCCCGAACGCTTGCCTGCCATGATGAGCGCGGTGACCTTCCCATTGTTCTCGCTAGTCATGCGCGCGCAGATAGGCGCGAATGGCGCGGTTGTCACTCTCCGCCCGCTCAGGCACGGGAGCGGGCATGCGGATCATCTTTTCACGCAAGGGGTTCGACAGTGCTGCGGGCGGCGGACCGTCGCCGATCGTCGATGGACGTCCGGTGAGCCTGCCGATCCCGGCAGGGGCCGCCTCGCGCACCACCTATGGCGATCTGGGGCTGGGCGAACATGCGGCGAAGGCCAGCCGCGGAAGGCTGAGTGACCGTGACCTGTGTCACCACGACCCGATGTTTCTGGACGACGGGACCTGCCTGTTCGGCCAGTGCGGCGCGGCGCAGACGCATCTTGCCAATCAGGGGGTCGGCGTGGGCGATGTGTTCCTGTTCTTCGGCCTGTTCCGTGAAGAGGGCAGCAAGCCGCATCACCGCATCTTCGGCTATCTCGAAGCCTCGGAGGTCATCGCGCTGAGAGACGGTGTGCCAGATCATGTCATCGAGCGCGGTCATCCCCATGCGCTGGCCCTGCACGCCACGAATGACGTGATCTATGCGGGACCGGGTGAGCAGGCCCGCCACGCCAGCGATGGCTTGCGGTTGACCGTGGCAGGCGGGCCGCCATCGCTGTGGAACCGGCCCGAATGGCTGAAATCGGGCGGGTTGAGCTATCACGATCGCGAGGACCGCTGGCTGCGTGGCCGCCGTCTGAAAAGCGTCGCGCGCGGACAGGAATTCGTCGCCGATATCGGCAGACGCAGGGCCCCGCGCGAATGGCTCGCGCGGGTGCTGGCGGAGATCAGAGAGTCTTGATGATTGCCGAGAAATCGAGCCCTGCGTTTTCTTCGGCGAACTGCTCGTACAGGTCCTTCGCGTGGCGACCGAGCGGCGTGGACGCATCGGCGGTTTCGGCCGCTTCCATCGCCAGCTTCAGATCCTTGAGCATCAGCCCGGTGGCGAAGCCGCCCTGGTAGTCCTTGTCCGCCGGGCTTTCTACGCCGACGCCGGGCATGGGCGTATAGGCGTTCAAGGACCAGCAATAGCCCGAGGACTGGCTCGATATCTCGTAGAACTTCTGCGGGTCGAGGCCGAGTTTCTCGGCCATCTTCATCGCTTCGGCAGTGCCGATCATGCTGATGGCGAGCAGCATGTTGTTGCAGATCTTGGCGGTCTGGCCCGCACCTGCATCGCCCGCATGGATCACCGCCTTGCCCATCGCCTGCAACACCTCCTCGGCGCGCTTGAACGCCTTCTCGGTTCCGCCGACCATGAAGGTGAGGGTGCCGCCATTTGCCGCCGCGATCCCGCCCGACACGGGCGCATCGACCATGTCGTAGCCGGCGGCTTCGGCCTTCCCGGCCACCTCCTTCGCGGTGGCGACGTCGATGGTCGAGCAATCGAGCAGCACCGCGCCTGCGGGTGCCTTGCCGATGACGCTGCCTTCGTAGACCGACTTCACGATCGCGCCATTGGGCAGCATCGTTACCACGCCATCGACGCCCTGTACGGCTTCGGACGCATCGGTGAAGGTTTCGCAGCCATTGTCTTTGGCCGTTGCGAGCGCCTCTTCGGACAGGTCGAAGGCGTTGACCGCGTGCCCTGCCTTCACGAGGTTCGCGGCCATCCCGCCGCCCATATTACCGAGGCCGATAAAGGCGATTTTCATGTGTTCTCTCCGTCAACCGACTTCGTTGTAAAGGATGATCGCGCCAAGCAAGGAGGCGAAAACTCCGCCCGTTCCGTAGAGCCATCTTTCCATTGCATTGGACATGGCCCAAATGCGCGATGAACTAGTTTCTCGTAAGCTGCACACTGCTAGCCCAAATGTAGTCAGACCACCGAAGAGCAGAACAGAACCTCCGACTACCGCCCCTTCCACTTGCCCTCGCGCTTCTCGACGAAGGCGGCCATGCCTTCGGCCTTGTCCTCGCTAGCGGCGAGGATCTGGAAGATGCGGCGTTCGATCACCAAGCCCTGGTCGAGGTTGGTCTCGAAAGCGGCGTTGACCATTTCCTTGTTCGCGATCGCGGCCATGGGCGGCATCGCGGCGATTTGCGCTGCGGTCTTCATCGCTTCGTCGAGAAGCTGCTCATGCGGGACGACGCGCGCGACCAGATTGCTGCGCTCGGCTTCCTCGGCGTCCATCATTCGGCCCGTCAGGCACATTTCCATCGCCTTCGACTTGCCGACAGCCTTGGTCAGCCGCTGCGAGCCGCCCATGCCGGGGGCAACGCCGAGCTTGATTTCGGGCTGGCCGAACTTGGCGTTCTCGCTGGCGATGATGAAGTCCGCCATCATCGCTAGTTCGCACCCGCCGCCGAGCGCGAAGCCGTTGACCGCCGCGATCCACGGCTTGCGGGTCTTCTTGACGATCTCGCTGGTCCAGGGCGCGAAGAAATCCTCGAGATAGAAGTCGGCGGCTTCCTTCTCGCTCATTTCCTTGATGTCGGCGCCCGCGGCGAAGGCCTTGTCGCCCGAACCGGTGAGCACCGCGCACAGCTGGCTGCTGTCGGCCTGATAGGCGGCGAAGGCCTCGATCAGCTCCTCGAGCACCCTGGAGTTCAGGGCATTGAGCGCCTTGGGGCGGTTGAGCGTGATCAGCGTGACCGCGTCGCGCTGTTCGACGGTGATGGTTTCGTAAGTCACTTTATTCTCCGTCATCCCGGCGAAAGCCGGGATCTCTCTCAGTTAAGTCCGAGCAGGCGGACAGCGATCCCAGCTTTCGCTGGGATGACGACAATCACAAAGGCTTCCACTCCTCGCCCTCGGGCAGGGGCGCGAAGATGCTGTCGAGCAGCTCCTCGCTCACGCCTTCGGGCGTCGGCGGATCCCATTCGGGGTCGTTGGTCTTGTCGACGATCACCGCGCGGACACCCTCGGCGAAATCCGGGCGGGTCAGCACGCGGCTGGCGATGCGGTATTCCATGCGCATGTTGTCGGCGAAATCATCGAGCTTTGCGCTTGTCGCAAGCTGGCGCAGCGCGACCTTGCAGGTCTGCGGGCTCTTGGTGCGCAGCGTGGCCAGTTCCTTGGCCGCCCATTCTATGTCGTCCATCTCGAGGCTGGCGAGGATGTCCTCGTAGCGGTCGGAGGCGAAGTGCTTCTTGATGCGTTCGGCATTGCCCGCGATCCGCGCCTCGGGCGGCGTGACCGACAGATCGGAGAGGATCCCGCCGATGCGCTCGGGATGCTCGATGATGCGGGCCTTGGCCTCGGCCAGCTTCTCGCTCGGCAGATAATGTGTCGCGATGCCCGCCCACAGGCATTCCGCCCCGTCGAGCCGCGCGCCGGTCAGCGCTAGGAACTGGCCGAGCCGCCCGCCGAGCCGCGATAGGTGCCAGCCACCGCCGACGTCGGGAAACAGGCCGATCCCGGTTTCGGGCATGGCGAAACGCGTGTTCTCGGTCGCGACGCGGTATTTGCATGGCAGCGCGATGCCCACGCCGCCGCCCATGGTGATGCCGTCCATGAAGGCCACGATCGGCTTGTCATATTCGAACATCTGGTGGTTGAGCTGGTACTCGTCGTGGAAGAACTTGCGCCCGCTTTCGCCGCCATCATTGAGCGCTGAGTGGCGCAGCAGGTTGATGTCGCCCCCGGCGCAGAAGCCGCGCCCTTCCGCATGGTCGAGGACCACCGCCTCGATTGCGTCATCATTAGCCCATTTGCTCAAGGCCGCGCTCATCGCGTGACACATGTCGAGCGTCAGCGCATGCAGCGCCTTGGGCCGATTGAGCGAGATATGGCCCACCCCGTCATGCGTGTGGATGTTCACCTGGTCGGTCATGCAGCTTTCCTGTGTTCTATCAGATCCCAGCGATTGCCCCAGGGATCGTTGAAGACCGCGACCGTGCCATAGGGTTCTTCGCGCGGCCCGTCGGTGAAGTCGACGCCCCATGCCGTCATCCGGGCATGGTCGGCGGCAAAATCGTCGGTATCGAGAAACCACCCGACGCGCCCGCCGGTCTGATTGCCGATCGCCGCGCGCTGTTCCTCGTTTACCGCCCGCGCCAGCAGCAGCCTGCCGCCGTGCGACCCGACCATGACCACCCAGCGCTTGCCGCCGTCCAGCTCGGTGTCCTCTTCCACGGCGAAACCCAATCCGTCGCGGAAAAAGGCAATCGCTTCGTCGTAGTCGGGCACCACGAGCGCAGTCATGGCAAGGCCGATCACTGCCGCAGCATCTCCCGGCCCACGATCATGCGCATGACCTGGTTGGTGCCCTCGAGGATCGAATGCACCCGCAGGTCGCGCCAGAAGCGTTCGATCGGGTATTCCTTGAGGTAGCCATAGCCGCCGAACAGCTGCAGCGCGTTGTTGACGACATTGCTGCCACTGTCGGTCGAGAGGCGCTTGGCCATGGCCGAAAACTTGCTCTTGTCGGGCGCGTTGTCGGTGACCTTGGCCGCGGCGAGATAAAGCAGCGCGCGCGCCGCCTCGAGTTCGGTCGCCATGTCGGCGAGCATGAACTGCGTGTTCTGGAAATCGGCGATCGGCTGGCCGAATTGCTGGCGCTCCTTGGTGTAATTTACCGCCTCGTCGAGACAGCGCTGCGCGCCGCCCAGCGAACACGCACCGATGTTGAGCCGCCCGCCGTCGAGGCCCATCATCGCATAGCGGAAGCCATCGCCTTCGGGGCCGACGCGGTTGGCCACGGGCACACGCGCGTCCTCGAAGATCAGCTGAGCGGTGGGCGAGGCATTCCAGCCGAGCTTCTTTTCCGGCTTGCCGAAGGAGACGCCCGGCGTGTCCTTGTCGATCACCAGGCAGGTGATGCCCTTGGTCTTGTGCTCACCGGTGCGAACCATGGTGACGTAGACGTCGTTGAAGCCGCTGCCGGAGATAAACTGCTTGGTACCGTTCAGCACATAATGGTCGCCATCGAGCTTGGCGCTGGTCTTGAGGCCCGCCGCGTCCGAGCCGCTCCCCGGTTCGGTCAATGCATAGCTCGCGACCTTCTCCATCGTGACGAGATCGGGCAGGTAGCGTGCCTTGACTTCCTCGCCGCCGAAGCGGTCGATCATCCATGCGGCCATGTTGTGGATCGAGATGAACGAGCTGGTCGCCGCGCAGCCATAGGCCATAGCTTCCATGATCAGCGCCGCTTCGAGCCGGCCGAGGCCGATGCCGCCCGATTCCTCGCTGACGTAGATTGCCCCGAAGCCGAGCTCGGCGCTCTGCTTGATCACGTCGATGGGGAAGTGCGATTTCTCGTCCCATTCGCCCGCGAAGGGGGTGATGTTGTCGGCGGTGAAGCGCTGCGCCATTTCCTGGATCTGCAGCTGCTCATCGGTGAGCTGGAATTGTCCTGCATTCGTAGTCATGGCGCGTCCCCTAGCGCTGCAGGTGACGCTAGGGAAGGGCATGCGGACGAAGCAAGCCGGATGTACGGGAGAAATCACCCCCTGCATGTAACGTGATCGTGTCGGTCGGCGAATTGCGGCAGGGTCCACACCCCGAAAGGAGCCGATGGATGGATGCGCCGATGCGAATCGTTCTGGTCTACAATGCCGATGGCGGCGCGCTGAACAGAATCGGCGATGCGCTGCACAAGCTGTTCGCTCCCAAGACCTATCCGTGCTCGCTGTGCATGCTGTCCTACGGCCCGCTGACAATGCGCGCCAAATGGCGCACATACCTCAAAGACCTGCCGCAGGAGGTGTCCGAACTGCATCGCGACGAGTTCCACGAACTCTACGATCTACCGCACATCCCGCTGCCGGCTATCCTGAGTGCGGGCGCGGACGGGCGGCTTGAGGTGCTGCTCTCCAAACCGCAGCTCGACGCTCTGCGCAATGTCGATGAACTGATCGCGGCAATGGAGGCTGCCCTGGCCGCGCGTTGATCGGCCGAAGGTCAGGCGCCGACGACCGCCTCTGCCTCGATCTCGACCTTCCATTCCTCGCGGCAAAGCCACGCCACCCCGGCCATGGTCGCCGCAGGGCGTGTATCGCCGAAAAAGCGCGCGTGGACGGCTCCGACCGCATCCTGGTCTGCGGGATCGGTCAGCAGCATCCGGGTACGCACGACATCGCTCGCGCTGCCGCCCAGATCCTCGATCGCGCGCAGGATCAGGATCAGGCAACGCTCGGCCTGCTTGGCGGCATCGCCCTTGGTTGACGAACCGTCGTCTTCTACT
>NZ_LNBY01000017.1 GCF_001542855.1 Erythrobacter sp. AP23
CCCCCACCCGGCCACCCACGGCACGGTATTCTATGGGTGGCCGGGTGGGGGAGTGGGCTGGTGCCGCAAGCCTTCGACGGAGGTCGAAGGCGCATCCCGCAAAGACTCGGGCTGGTGCCGCAAGCCTTCGACGGAGGTCGAAGGCGCACCCCGCAAAAAAGGCCGCTCCCCTCGGTGGGTGGGAGCGGCCTTCGTATTTCACCCGGCAGTGGGCCGGGTAAACCGTTCGGTCTTAGTCGACCTTGATCTTGGCCTGGACGCCGTCTTCGCTGACGGTGGCATCGACATCGCCGCCGTCGATGGTCAGGCTCGAGCCTTCGGGAGTGTCGTCGTCCACGACGACCGTCTCGGTCTCGACCGGCTCGACCACGGTGGTCTCGGTCACTTCGGCGGTAGCGGTCTCGTCGGTAGCGGGCGCTTCGGCTTCGCCGCAGGCGGCGAGGGCGAACGCGGCAGCGAGCGCGGGAAGTGCAAGGGCTTTCATGCCAAATCTCCTTTGTGGCAACATTGTGGCGTCAATGCGCCGGAAATTAGGCGGTTCCCGTGAAGCTCATAAAAACTTGATCATCGCAATGCGGCGTTCGCGCGGGAGGCCGTGTTCGACCTCCTGTTCGATATCCGCCGCGAGCCGGGGATACACCTCGAGGTCCGAGATCGTTTCGAAGCCGTGCCGGGCGTAGAAGGGTCCGTTCCAGGGGACATCGCCGAATGTCGTCAGCGTAACGGCGCGAAATCCGCTATTGTGCGCATCTATGGCGACGGCGCGCAGCAGGACGCTCCCGATACCTCGGCCTTGAAAATCCGGATGGACCGAAAATTCGCGGATATGCAATTCGCGGCTGAAGGGTTCGGTCGAGAGGAAGCCGACGATCCTGCCCTCGCTCTCGGCCACCAGCGAGTGGCCCTTGCCGATCATTCTGCGCTGCTCGTCGGCAGGGATCGCGTGCATTCCGGCGAGTCCCGCCAGCCCTTCGACGGTCTCGAACAGCTTTCCCGCGGCGCGTTCGATCGCGGGCAGATGTTCGGCATCCTCGGGCCTTGCGAGCCTTATCGAGAAATCGCTCATTCCTCGGTTCGAATCAGCACCGTCTCGCCGATCAGCAGGAACAGCAGGAAGGGCGCCCATGCGGCGAGGAAAGGCGGGTAGCCGCCGAAGCTGCCCATGGCGAGCGCGGCGTTGTCGACCACGAAATAGGCGAAGCCGAGCGCCATGCCGATCACCGCGCGGAGAAACAACTGGCCGGACCGCGCGAGTCCGAAGGCGGCGACGGCGCCCAGCAGCGGCATCAGGAAAGCCGACAGGGGTCCGGAGATCTTGTGCCACCATTTGGCGCGCAATTCGTCGGTCCGTCGCCCCGCACGCTCGAATTCGGCGATCGATTGGGTCAGCGTCCAGAACGGTTCGGCATCGGGATCGATCTTGGCGAGGTCGATCCGGTCGGGCGTCAGCCCTTCGCCGACCACCATGGTCTCGGGCGCGTCGGTGACCGCATTCTGCACGCGGAACCGGGTGATCCCTTCGAGCCGCCAGCCGGGCCCCGCATAGCGAGCCGCGTCGGCTTCGACCTGCTCGACGATCATTCCCTCGTCGTTGCGGCTGTACCAGGTGACCTTTCGCATCGCGATCGCCTCGCCCTGGCCGGCGAGATAGCCGGCGGTGAGGATATTGCCGTCGTCGTTGAGATAGATGTTGGCCCGCACCCCGCTTTCGGTCGGAATCGGCCCGAACTCGACCGCCTCCCATGCCTTGAGCGTCTCGGTCGCGCGGGTGACCACGCGTTCGTTGAAGGCGAAGGTGAGAAGCGAGACGATGCCCGCAGTCAGCAGCAGCGGCGCGAGCACCTGATGGGCGGACAGGCCCGCCGCCTTCATCGCGATCACTTCGCTGTTCTGGTTCAGCGCAACCAGCGTGATCAGCGTCGCCAGCAGCACCGAATAGGGGAGGAAGCGCGATATCAGCTGCGGTATCCGCAAGGCCGCATAGGTCAGCAATTCGCCCTGGCCATTACCCTCGACGGCGAGGATTTCGCCGCTGCTGGACAGCAGGTCGAGCATCAGCAGCACGAGCACCAGGACGAACAGCATCGCCGCGATCCGCAGCGCGAACATCTTCGCCAGATACACCGTCAGCGTGCGCGAGGGAAAAAAGTCGAGCTGCATGGGATTCCGTCGTTATTCCGCCGCTGCGAGGTCGATCTTCAGCCGTCTGCGACCGAACAGCCGGCCGAGGCGCTTGGTCATCTTGCCGAACCAGATTTCGAGCGCGCCGATGGCTTGCCCGCCGGGCACATAGGCGACGCGCCAATACATCCACACGATCAGGGCAGCGAACAGGAAGAACGGTCCCCACAATGCGACAATCGGATCGAGCCGGCCAAGCGCGGCGATGTCCTCCCCGTATTGGTTCACCTTGTGATAGGCGACCACCATGATGATCGAAAGGAACACGCCCAGCGCGCTGGAAGATCGTTTGGGCGGCACGCCGAGCGCCACGGCCAGCAGCGGCATCAGCGCCATCATCACCACTTCGACCAATCTGAAATTGAAGCTCGCCTGGCTGGCATCGCGCTTGTCTTCAGGCTGTTCGTCGCTCCAACCGATCCGCAGCAGTTCGGGCAGGATGTATTCGCGCTCGGCATCGCCGCGGGCGCGGAATTGCTCGACCGCGGGCAGGTCGATCGGCAAATCGTGGCGGGTGAAGGTCAGCACGCGCGGGGTCTGGCTGCCGGTATCCTGCACGATGGTGCCGTCGGTCAGCCGCAGGATGATGGTGTCCGGATTGTCGGTGGTGGCGAGGAAAGCGCCTTCCTTGGCCGAGATCGACAGCACCTGGCCCTTGTCGTTCGCGACGCGGGCGAAAATGCCCATCAGCCGGCGCCCGTCATCCTCGCTCTGTTCGATCCGCAATGCCATGCGGTCGGCCAGCGTGGTGAACTCGCCGACCTTGATCGAGGCACCCAGCGCGCCCGAGCGCAGTTCGTATTCCATCTGTTCGTAATAATAGCGGCTGACCGGCTGGATGAAGAACACCAGCGCGACGTTGATCGCCATCAGCACCGCAGTGATCGCGAAGGGCACGCGCAGCAGCCGTCCGTAGCCGAGCCCGACCGCGCGGAACACGTCGAGCTCGCTGGTCGTGCCAAGCTTGCGAAAGGCGAGCAGTATTCCAAGAAGCAGGCCGAGCGGGATGGCGAGGCTGGCATATTCTGGTACCAGTGCCACCAGCATCTTGAAGACCACGCCCACCGGACCGCCTTCGACCGCTACGAAATCGAACAGGCGCAGCATCTTGTCGAGCACGAGCAGCGACGCAGCAATGGCGAATACGGAAAGCATCGGCACGATGACGAGCCGGAATATGTACCGATCGATGCTGGGCAGGAATGAAAGCACGGTGTCGCCGGTCAATTGTTTCCGAGGGATGCCCTAGCGCGCTTTTGGCCGCAGGTCATGCCCCAATGCGAAAAGCGCCGTCACCAGAAGCGGCTTCCGGCGACACCCTTGAAGGGACCGGCTTCGCGAGAGGTGATCCAGCCGCCGTAAAAGCCGCCGGGCTGGGGTGCCGCCCGTTCCCCGTCGACCAGGCAGGTATCGAAAGGTTCGGGATAGAAGGCGATGTGTCCGGCAATGCCGCTAAAGCCGGGAGTGGGATCAGGGTAGTCCCAGCCGACCGCTTCGAGTGTCTCGCCGGCGATCCGCACGTCCCAATAGCGCGCCTGCCCCTTCCATTCGCACAGCGAGCGCCGCGTATTGGTAGACAGCAGGTCCATCGCGATATCCGCCTGCGGCAGGTAATATGTCGGCGGATGGCTCGTTTCGAGCGTGCGCCAGGCCTTGCGCGTGTCGGCCAGCGTTACGTCCCGATGGCGGATGACGATGTGCCTGTCGGTCGGTTCTGCGATCGCGGGGCGCGGATAATCCCAGACACTCTCCTGGCCCTCGGCCACCGGATCGGGTTCGGGATGGTCAGAAAATGCGATCGGCTCAGGCCTTTTCCAGCGTGCACTGCAGCGGGTGCTGGTTCTGGCGCGCGAAATCCATCACCTGGTGGACCTTGGTCTCGGCGACTTCGTAGGGGAAGATGCCGCATACGCCGACACCCTTTTGATGGACGTGCAGCATCACCCGTGTCGCCTCCTCCATATCCATCTTGAAGAAACGCTTCAGCACGATGACGACGAATTCCATCGGCGTGTAATCGTCGTTGAGCAGCAGCACCTTGTACTGGCTCGGCTTCTTCGGCTTGGCGCGCGTCTTGGTGGCGATTCCGACCTGGCCGTCGCCTTCGTTGGCGTCGTCATCGCCATCGGCGGCGCGGATCGGGAAGGGGGGCAGGGCGTGGATCATTGTTGCAGCCATTATCGTAACGCTTCGCCAAATCGCAAGGCGTCAGCGCCGAGCAATCGCATGCGCGCGTCCCGAAAGCGCAGTTTGCCTCGGGGTCAGAACGAAAAAAGGGCCGGATGGCAAAAACCATCCGGCCCACGGTGTCCAATTCGCCGAGCGGGGGAGAGAGGAGAGAGTGCCCGGCGGATTGAAGCTCGTGCGTATCGCTTACGCGGCCTTGCCGACCTTCTCGGCGGCCAGGCTCATGCGGTTCGAAACCGGAGCGAAAGCGTCGTTGGCGAGCTTCAGCATGGCTTCGGTGTTCTTCGAAGTGGTCGAAACCAGCGCGTCGAAGTTGCGACGGGCGATTTCACCCTGCAGCTGGAACAGTTCGGTCGGCGACTTGACGGCGGCGAACTTCTTG
Organism: Erythrobacter sp. AP23; assembly: GCF_001542855.1. Taxonomy (GTDB): domain Bacteria; phylum Pseudomonadota; class Alphaproteobacteria; order Sphingomonadales; family Sphingomonadaceae; genus Qipengyuania. Next base: position 4,751 of record NZ_LNBY01000017.1, read on the forward strand.
ACGTCTTCCTGGACGGTCTCGGCAGCCGACTTGGCTTCCTCGACATAGGTGCGGCCCATGTCCTGCATGCCCGAGGCAAGAATCTTGCCCGATTCGACGAGGGCTTCGAGGTTGCCCTTCTGGAATTCGGCGGCGTCCTTGGTCATTTCGGTGCCCTTGTCATAAGCGGCCTTGGCGCGGGTCTGCACGTCGGCAGCCAGTTCTTTCGCCTTGGCGGTGTAATCGGTGGTGGCAGTCTTCTTGGCAGTGGCCATGATGGTGTCCTTCAACTGGGAAATCGGGGTGGTCTTGGCGGGTTTCGCCTTGGCAGCGGCCTTCTTGGGGGCAGCCTTGGTCTTCTTGGCGGCGACGGGCTTCTTGGCCGGTGCAGCCTTCTTCTTGGCGACGGTTTTCTTCGGTGCGGCTTTCTTGGCCGACGCCTTCTTCTTCGGCGTTGCCTTCTTCGGTTCGGCCGCAACGGCCTTGGCGACAGCCTCGGCCTTTACCGGCGCCGTGGTGTCCGCGTCGACGGCCTGCTCGACCTTCTTGGCGTTCACCGCATCCGCGGTCTTCTTTTCCGCAGCCTCGGCAAAGGCCTTCTCGGCGGCGGCGTCTATTTTGCTCTGGCTCTCGGCCATGGGAAACCTCGCTTTGTTGCAGTGCACAAAATAGGCATTGCATGTGCGAAGTCAAGCATTTTTTGTGCAGTGCACAATCCGGCGCGATGGACCGTGTTTTCAGTGCGTTAGCGCGTGGCGACGTAGCGTCCGGGCGCGTCTTCGATCACTTTGTCGCCCTTTCCGCCGGGCTTGCGCTTGCCCTTTGCGGGGACGGTTTCCTCGTCCTGCTCGCGCAGCCAGTCGATCCAGTCGGGCCACCAGCTACCGGGATGCTCCTTGGCGCCCTCGCGGAATTCCGTCAGCGTGCGCGGCGTACCCTCGTTGGTCCAGTACTGGTACTTGCCCGCCTCGGGCGGATTAACGACGCCCGCGATGTGTCCCGAGCCGGCCAGCACGAATTTGAGCGGGCCCTTGAAGTGCTCGGTGATCTTCCAGACGCTTTCGGCCGGCGCGATATGATCTTCCTTGCCCGCCTGCACATAGGTCGGGGTCTCGACGATCCCGAGGTCGATCGGCGTGTTGTCGACGCTCAGCGCATCGGCCTCGACCAGCTTGTTGTCGCGGTAGAGGTCGCGCAGATATTGCTGGTGCCACTTGGCCGGCAGGTTGGTCACGTCGCCGTTCCAGTGGAGCAGGTCGAACGCCGGATAGTCCTCGCCCAGCAGGTAATTGTTGACGACGTAGTTCCAGATCAGGTCGGTGCCGCGCAGCAGGTTGAAGGTGGCGGCCATGTAACGCCCGTCGAGATAGCCGTCGGCGCTCATCGCCTTGACCATGCCCAGCTGCTGGTCGTCGACGAAATTGAGCAGCTCGCCCGCCTTCTCGAAATCGACCTGTGCAGTAAAGAATGTCGCGCTCTTGACCTTGCCCTGCTCGCCGCGGCGGTGGAGGAGGGCAAGCGTCGCCGCCAGCGTGGTGCCCGCGACGCAATAGCCGATCGTGTGGACGCTCGGCACGTCGAGCCGCTCGCGGATATGGTCGATCGCATCGATCTGTCCGCGCACGTAATCGTCCCAGATCACGTCCTTCATGCTGGCATCGGCCGATTTCCAGCTCACCATGAACACGGTCACGCCCTGTTCGACCGCCCAGCGCACGAAGCTCTTCTTCGCGTTGAGATCGAGGATGTAGAAGCGGTTGATCCACGGCGGGAAGATCACCAGCGGCACCTCCAGCACCTCTCCGGTCGAAGGCGAATACTGGATCAGCTGGTAGAGCGGGGTTTCGTGGACTACCTTGCCCGGCGTCACCGCGATATTTTCGCCGAGGGTGAAGGCGCTGGCGTCGGTGTGCGAGAGCTGCCCCCGGCGCAGGTCCGCCAGCAGATGCTCCATCCCCCTGACCAGATTGTCGCCGCGCGTCTCGAGCGTGCGCTCCATCACCACCGGGTTGAGCAGCGGGAAGTTCGACGGGCTCGCCGCTTCGGTGATCGCGCGGGTGGTGAAGCGCAATTGCTCGCGCCTGTCGTCGGACAGGCCCTCCATCCGGTCGACCATCTCCGCGACGCGTTCGGCGAGGAAGAGATAGGTCTGGTGGATCAGCGCATAGGCGGGATGCGCACGCCAGCGCGGGTCGGAAAAGCGGCGATCCTTGCGTGGCAGGTCTGGATCGCCCTCGGCCTCGGGCTGTCCGTCCGCGCCCAGGCCGTACTGCCCCAGCACCTGCTGCCACAGCGCCATGCCTTCCTGCATCAGCGCCTGCTGCTGCGCGGGGTCGGCGATCGGCATCTGCCGGTACCAGTCCTCCGCCATGCGCATCCAGCGCGAGGGATCGAAATAGGGCGCCAGCGCCTGCGGATTGGCCAGCTGTTCGGTCTGGTACTGCAGCCACAGCCCCTGCAGCTTGGTTCCCACCTCGGTCCAGTGTTGCATATCCTCCGCGCTCAGCGGCGCGCCCGAGGACGCCTCGGCCAGCGGCGCGAACAACGCGCGCGCGAATTTCGCCGGGGCTTCGAACATATTGGTGAAGGGATCGGGGCCGTCGTCGGTCATTCTCGCTCCTGCCTGGTGCCAAGCGCCTGTTGGGTAGGCCATAGGATATTGCGTGGCTTCATGCACCTAGGCCGATTGCACCTGCACCGTGAATAGGTAATCAGTGTGACTTAACCAATGCTCGAAAGAGGCCGAATGTCCGACGAATTCTACCGCATCAAACGCATGCCCCCCTATGTCATCGCCGAAGTCAACGCGATGCGGCATGCCGCGCGGCAGGCCGGGCGCGACATCATCGACCTCGGCATGGGCAATCCCGACCAGCCGCCGCCCCAGCATGTGATCGACAAATTGTGCGAGGTCGCGGCGAAACCCGATGCGCATGGCTATTCGCAGTCGAAGGGCATTCCCGGCCTCAGGCGCGCCCAGGCGAATTACTACCAGCGCCGCTTCGGGGTCGAGCTGAATCCGGAAACCGAGGTGGTCGTCACCATGGGCTCGAAAGAGGGCCTGTCGTCCATGGCGACTGCGATCAGCGCGCCGGGCGACGTCATCCTCGCGCCCAGCCCGGCCTATCCGATCCACACCTACGGCTTCATCATTGCCGGCGCCACGATCCGCAGCGTGCCGACGACGCCCGACGAACAGTACTGGAAGGCGCTCGACAATGCGATGGCCTATACCGTCCCGCGCCCGACGGTGCTGGTGGTCAACTATCCCAGCAATCCGACGGCCGAGACGGTCGACCTCGCCTTCTACGAGCGGCTGGTCGAATGGGCGCGCAAGAACGAGGTCTGGGTGCTGTCCGACCTCGCCTATTCGGAACTCTATTACGACGGCAAGCCGACCCGTTCGATCCTCGAGGTGCCCGGCGCGAAGGATGTGGCGGTGGAATTCACTTCCATGTCGAAAACCTATTCCATGGCCGGCTGGCGGATCGGCTTCTGCGTCGGCAATACGCAGCTCGTCGCCGCGCTGACGCGGGTGAAGAGCTATCTCGACTACGGCGCCTTCACCCCGGTCCAGGCCGCTGCCTGCGCCGCGCTGAACGGGCCGCAGGACGTGGTCGAGCAAAACCGCCTGCGTTACCAGCAGCGGCGCGATGTGATGGTCGAGAGCTTCACGCGCGCAGGCTGGGAAATCCCCTCGCCGCCCGCCAGCATGTTCACCTGGGCGAAGCTTCCGCCCGGTTTCGAGGACATGGGCAGCCTCGAATTCTCCAAGCAATTGCTCCAGCATGCGGAAGTGGCCGTGGCGGCCGGGGTCGGTTTCGGCGAGGAGGGCGAGGGCTATGTCCGCATCGCCATGGTCGAGAACGAGCAGCGCATTCGTCAGGCGGCGCGCAATGTAAAGCGCTTCCTCGCCGAACACGCGCGCGGATAGCGCCGAAGAAACATCCGAAACGGTAGTAGTTCTACGCTACCCCCGTTCCCAAATACATGCGTTGTCTTCACCTTCGGATTCATCCGGGGGCAAGGGGCGATTCGTGACTTTTCCGACACTCCAGTGGCTATCGCGCAGTCCTTCGGTGCCGGCGCGCTGGGACTTGCGGCTCGTGAACTGGACGATGGACCATGCAACGATCCGCGCGCGGGATTGCGAACGCCTGCTCGGCGTGCTCGACTGGCGGCCGGACAGCAGGCTGCCGCAATGGCGCGAGCTTGCCGGGCGTGCCTTCGTCGTCGCGGTCGGTGTCGACGATCCGGCCGAACGCGCCGGGCTGCTCGGCCAGGGATTCGGCGATGCGCTGGGAAACCGCATCGCCTTCGTCGAACTGGGCACGCGTCTGCTGGTACTCAAGGGCGCGAACGACGCCATGCCGCGGCGGCTGGCCGCAGGACCGGTCACGCTCGACCTGTTTCACCGCGACGGATGGGTCGGGGGGCGCTGGCTGGGGCTGCACCCGCGCGAATTCAAATTGCTCTGGCGGCTCGCCGAAACGCCCGGCACGCGGGTATCGAGCGCGCGCCTTCTGCGCGAAGTCTGGCGACTGGAACATTTGCCCGAAACCAATTCGCTCGCGGTTCATGTCTCGCGCCTGCGCGCCAAGCTCGCGATCGCGGGCTGCGACTGGCTGGTGCGAACGCATCCGGAGGGCGGATATCGCCTCGTGACCTCTCCCAAGGCGGAGGAAATGCGCGCGCATTGCGCCTGACTCGTGCCGTCCCGCTGGACTTTACGCTTACGTAAGGTACCAAGGGACCAAACGACATTTCCGACGAGAGGCAGAGCCATGAATTTCAGCGACCGCGTATCCATCGATCTGGCCGACAACGGCGTGGCGCAGGTGCGCTTCACCCGCGGCGACAAGATGAATGCGCTCGACCCCACGCAGTTCGAGGCGATCACCGAGGCGGGTAATGCATTGCGCGAGATGGCGGGCCTGCGCGTGGCGGTGCTCTCGGGCGAGGGGCGCGCCTTTTGCGCCGGGCTCGATACCTCCAGCTTCGGCGGGGATCCGACGGGGTCGGGCACGCTCGCAGAACGGACGCACGGCAATGCCAATCGCTCGCAGGAAGCCGCGATGACCTGGCGCAAGTGCCCCGTGCCGGTAATCGCCGCAGTCCACGGCGTGTGTTTCGGCGGCGGTCTGCAGATCGCCAGCGGCGCCGATATCCGCGTGGTTCATCCGGCGACGCGTATGGCGGTGATGGAAATGAAGTGGGGCCTCGTGCCCGACATGGGCGGTTTTGCCCTGTGGCGCGGCCTGGTGCGCGACGATGTGCTGCGCGAGCTGACCTATACCAACCGCGAATTTTCCGGTGCCGACGCGCTCGGCCTCGGCTTTGCCACCATGGTCGAGGACGATCCGCTCGCCCGCGCCACCGCCATCGCCGAAACCATCGCCAACAAGAACCCGCAGGCCATTCGCGGTGCCAAGCGCCTGTTCAAGGTGATGCAAGAGGAAGGGGAAGACGCGATCCTGCTCGCCGAAAGCGAGGAACAGGATCAGATCATCCGCACACCCAACCAGGTCGAGGCGGTCATGGCCGAAATGCAGAAGCGCGCCCCGTCCTTCACCGACGGGTGAGTGCGCGCCGATCCACTCGAAATTGCGCCCCCAGGGAAATGGGCGCTCCAGACCGGGGTGACGGGGAGAGTAGCGCTTGGCCACGACAAAACCTGGAAATCGCAAGCTATCGCCGCTGAAGGCCGCGCTCGCCATCCTCGGGCTGTTTGCAGCGGTATCGCTGCTGGGCGGAACGGCGATCTGGTAGGTGCTCGGGCTGGCGGACGATCTCGATATCGACGGACGCGCCGCACAGGTCCGCACGGTCGAGCCCGGCTTCGGCGCAGGCTGGGGCGCCTATGGCGGCGATGCGCTGGGATCGCGCTATTCGAACGCGGCGCAGATCACGCCCGAGAACGTCGGCGATCTGGAGATCGCCTGGCAGGTCTCCACCGGCGCGCTCGAGGGACGCGATTCGGCCCGGTCGCGCACTGCCTTCCAGACCACGCCGATCCTCGCGGAAGACCGGCTGGTCCTGTGCACCCAGTTCAACGAGGTAATCGCGCTCGCCCCCGATACGGGCGAAGAAATCTGGCGCCATGATCCGCAGATCCCGATCGACGGCCGGCCCGCCAACCAGTTCACCTGCCGCGGCGTCAGCTACTGGCAGGGCGAGGGGCCCGACGATGCGCCCTGTTCCTCGCGCATATTCACCGGCACGGTCGATGCGCGGCTGATCGCGCTCGATACGCGCACCGGCGAGCCCTGCGCCGAATTCGGCGTCGGTGGGTCTGTGCGGATCGAGCCGAGCATGTCGCTGCGCTGGCCCGGCGAGTTCCAGATCACCTCGGCCCCGGCGATCGTGGGCGACGTCGTCATCACCGGCTCGGCCATCGGCGACAATCTGCGGACCGATGCACCGGTCGGGATCGTCCACGCGTTCGACGTGCGCAGCGGCGAGCCTTTGTGGACCTTCAACCCGGTGCCACGCGATCCGGACGATCCGGCGCGGGAAAGCTGGGCGGGCAATTCGGCCGACACGACCGGTCATGCCAATGTCTGGTCGACGATTTCGGTGGATGCGCAGCGCGGCCTCGTCTTCCTCCCCACCTCCAGCCCCAGCCCCGATTATTTCGGCGGCAACCGCGTGGGCGATAATCGCTATGCCAATTCGGTCGTCGCACTCGATGGCCGGACGGGCGAGGTGGCATGGCATTTCCAGACAGTGCACCACGATCTGTGGGATTACGACGTGCCCGCGCAACCCGGGCTCTACCAGGTCTGGAAAGACGGCCGCGCGCATGATGTCGTCGCGCAGGTTACCAAGACGGGTCATGTCTTCGTGCTCGACCGCGAGACGGGCGAGCCCTTCCTCCCGGTCGTGGAGCGGCCGGTCCCGCAGGGCGGCGTGGAAGGCGAAGTGCTGTCACCCACCCAGCCGTTTCCCGTCCGCACACCGCCGCTGGTCCGCAACACGCTCGATCCCTGGGATGCCTTCGGGGTGACGCTGTGGGACCGCTGGGCCTGTGCCAATGCCATCTCCGACCTGCGCCGCGAAGGCCTCTACACGCCGCCGAGCGAGCGGGGCACGCTGGCCTATCCCTTCACCGGGGGCGGGGCGAACTGGGGCAGCGCTGCCTTCGATCCGGGCCGCAACCTGCTGGTGGTCAACATGAACAACGTCGCCGCCTTCGTGCGCCTGACCAGGCGTCCGGACGAAGGCGAGGAGGTCGATGCGATCGAGGATGGCGCCGAATTCGCCCCGATGGAGGGCTCGCCCTATGTCATGCACCGTGCACCGCTGCTCTCGCCGCTCGGCCTGCCGTGCTCGCCGCCGCCCTGGGGCGTGCTCGCGGCGGTGGACCTCGCAAGCGGCGAGATCGTCTGGCGGCGGACTCTCGGCACGACCGAGGACCTCGCGCCGGGTGGTATTGCGCTCGACATCGGGACGCCCAGCCTCGGCGGGCCGGTCGTGACTGCCTCCGGTCTCGTGTTCATCGGTGCGACGATGGACGATTACCTGCGCGCCTTCGACGTCGAGACGGGGCGCGAATTGTGGAAGGGCAGGCTGCCTGCGGGCGGGCAGGCGACGCCGATGACCTACCGATATGGCGGCAGGCAATATGTCGTCATCGCCGCGGGCGGGCACAGCACTGCCGGGACCCGCATCGGCGACAGCCTGGCCGCCTTCGCCTTGCCCGAATAGGCCGGCGTTCGGTCCGCCCGCTGGGTTTGGGCACTTTCCTACAGACTGCCATCCGCCCTAACATCGGGACGTTCTTTGAAGATCGTCTATCCGGCGTGTATCGCCGACCTCGCCCGCCCGCCGGAAAAGGTCACAGGTGCTGCAGAGCGTTTCGGCGCATATGTCTGTAATCGCAGCCGAATTGCGGAAGGTCACGGTTTCCGAAAGCCGCGTCGGCGGTCCAGGTTCAGCCGAACACCGCCACGCATTGCATCCCGTCGAGCACCTGCCGGCCGTCGGCGTTCCACAACCTCAGCCGTTCGCTGGAATAGCCGTGCGCGGCATGCTGGCTGGCATTCTCGCTCATCCACCAGCCGTCGCGCGTCTGCGGTGCCGGCTCGAGCAGGTTGAACGACCAGTTGATCGAGCTGATCGGCCCCTGCCGCTGCATCGCGCGCATTGCGCCGGGCGGGAGGACATCGCCGAGCAGGATCAGCTCGCTTATGGGGTCGAGCCCTTCGCGATCCGTCAGCCGTGCCCAGCGGCGCACCACGGGCTCGCCAGGGCCCTGCAGCTCCTGTGCACGGCGGATCTCGAAATTGTTCTGGATGAAGGCCGGGCCCTGGCCCTTCATCGCGATCTCCGCTTCCTCGGGCGGTCCGGGCCAGTCGGCAACCGGTGCGGCATCGTGCACTGCGTTCGCCTCGCGCTCGGTGCCGAACAGCCAGAAGGCGGTGAGCGTGCATTTGCCTTCCGACCACAGCTCGCTGCGCACCTGCGCGACATTGCGCCCCTGCCGCACGATTGCGCGCTTCAGCTCGACCTCCGGCCCGGTCGGCGCGACGAAGGCCACCTGCGCGGCGCGTAGCGGCGGCAGGTCGGGAAAGGCGCGGGTCGCCGCGGTGTAGGCGATCAGGGCCGAGGCACCGCCGTATAGCGTCCTCCCCTGCATCCAGTTGTCGAGGCCGGAAAAGCGGGTTTCCCCGCCCTTGGCGGTGATCGGATCGAGAAGGCTGGCAATGCTCATGAAGGCGGTCATTGCCTCTGTCGTGCCGTGCGTCCAGACTGACGTTACGTAAGGCATGAAGTGACGATTGCCTTTAGGGCAGAGAATCGCTAGTGCGCCGCTTCCTTCCCGAGAGGGTGGGCGAGGCCCGATGGCGGAGTGGTTACGCAGAGGACTGCAAATCCTTGCACGCCGGTTCGATTCCGGCTCGGGCCTCCACTTCTCGCTGGTCGGCGAAGAGTGCCGCTTTAGCTCAGTTGGTAGAGCACATCATTCGTAATGATGGGGTCACGTGTTCGAGTCACGTAAGCGGCACCATTTTCCCAAGTGTCCGGAATTTACATGACATTTCCGTCGCGGAAGTGTTACGCAGACCCCCTGCCATAGAGAAGAGGCCCGATTCCAAGGGTCCGTCGGATCGCTGAGAATTTCGGCTAGCGCGCCCCGCAGGCGCGCGGTTGGGGGGCGATCCAGATGGGCATTTGCCAGCACGACAACGACGAGATTGCGCGCGGTCCGAGGGCCGCCTTCCTTGGCATACAGGCCATGCTGCTGGCGGGGGGTGCGGCAGTTGCTGTACCATCGGTTGCATACGCGCAAGCGGTGCCGAGCCGGACCGAGCTGACCCCGCCGCAGGCACGCGAGCCGGTCCGACCGCCGACCACGCTGACGATCGATGGCGGCATGGAACGCTCTCCCTGCGCGCTCGACGCGCCCGATCTTGCGGACATCAAGGTCACGCTCAACTCGGTGCGCTTCGTCGGTGCGGAAAAGGCGCCCGATGTCGCGCTGGATGGGGCCTATCAGAGCTACCTTGGGCGCGAGCTGCCGATCTCCGTGCTGTGCGACGTGCGCGCGGCGGCCAACCAGCGATTGCAGCGGGCAGGCTATCTCGCGACGGTCGAGATTCCGGCGCAGCGCCTGTCGAATGGCGATGCCGAGATGCGCATCGTGTTCGGCCGCGTGACCGCGCTGCGCGTGCGCGGCGATGCCGGGCCGTCGGAACGGCTGGTCGCCGGCTATCTCGAGCCGATCACGCAGGATGCCGTGTTCAACACGAGGCGGGCCGAGCGCTACCTGCTGCTGGCCGACGACTTGCCCGGCGTCGACGTTCGCCTTTCGCTGCGTCCGGCGGCGGACGGTGCACCCGGCGACCTGGTGGGTGACATCGCGGTGATCCGGCGTCGCGGCACGCTCGACTTCAATGTGCAGAACTATGGCGCCAAATCGCTGGGGCGGTTCGGCGGGCTTCTGCGCGGCGAGGTTTACGACATCACCGGCCTCGGCGATCGCACCAGCGTCGCGCTGTTCTCGACCGCGGACTTCGAAGAACAGCAGACCGTCCAGCTCGGGCACGATTTCGCGATCGGCGGCGAAGGGCTGCGGATGTTCGGCCAGTTCACCTACAGCTGGACCGATCCCGATCTCGACCTGCCGGGCCTGGACGTCGAGTCCGAAACGCTCTTCGCCACGCTCGGTCTGGCCTATCCGCTCCAGCGCAGCCGCAGCGCCTCGCACGTGCTCAGTGGCGGGTTCGATTTCGTCGACCAGGACCTGACGGTGAACGATTTGCGCCTAACTCGCGACCGGGTGCGGACCGTCTTCCTGCGGCTCGACTCGTCCTATGTCGACGCCGACAGCATTTCGGGCACTAACGGGTACACGGCCTTCGAGCCCCGCCTCGGCGCTTTCGGTGCCGTGGAAGTGCGCCAGGGCATCGACGTGTTCGATGCCAGCCCCGACTGTCGCCCCAATCCCGGAGGCTGCATTGCGGCAGGCATCGCACCCAACCGGATCGAGGCCGACCCCACCCCGCTGATGGTGCGGGTCGAAGGCCAGGCCGACTATCGCCCGCTGCCGGCATTGCGCTTCTCGCTCGGAATGAGCGCGCAATTCACCGGCGACCCACTCCCGGCGTTCGAAGAATTTGCCGGTGGAACCTATTCGATCGGACGCGGCTATGACCCGGGCAGCATCCTGGGCGACAATGGCTACGCGCTCTCCTTCGAGATCGGCTACGGCTCGTTGGCACCGGCCGGTCCGCGCGCAGTGGCGTGGGAGGGCTATCTCTTCACCGACATGGCCTGGGTGTGGAACGAGGATCCGAGCCGCGCCCCGCTCAATCCCGACCGGCTGTGGTCCGCAGGGGCGGGCGTCCGCTTTGCCTATGGCAGCGCGATGCAGGCCGATGTGACGCTGGCCGTGCCGCTCGAAAAGCCGGACTTCGCCGCCGATCGCGGAGACGTTCGGCTGCTCTTCTCGCTCACCACCCGCCTGCTACCCTGGAGGTTCTGACATGGCCCGCTCTCCCCTTTGCCGCACTCCCCTGCTGCTTGGCGGGGCGGCGCTCGCCATGGCCACCGTGCTGGCCCTCCCGGCACCCGCCGGGGCCGATGCGTTCAACGCCTCGCCCGTCTTCGTGCGCGGCAGCGGCAATGTCGACCGTTCGGTCGCGAACACCGACACGATCACGATCACCTCTTCGACTGCCGTCCTCGACTGGACGCCCTTCGAGGACAATTCCGGCAATGCGCTGACCTTCCTGCCGAACGGGAACACGGCCTATTTCCAGGACGCGCCGGGGCAGGGCGGCTTTGCGTTGCTCAACCGGATCCTGCCGTCGACCAACGGCAATATCGTGGTGTTCGAAGGATCGGTGATCTCGCGCCTGCAGGATGCCAGCGGCGGATTCTCGAGCGGCGGGACGGTGGCATTCTACTCGCCGACCGGGATCCTCGTCGGGAGCACGGCGGTGTTCGATGTCGGGCAACTGCTCCTGACCACGCTCGACCCCGACCTCGACAGTTTCGAGAGCTATGTGGCTGGCGGTACGCTGAGACTGGCTGGCCCATCTGGCTCCACCGCCGCCGTCGACATTGCCGCGGGCGCTCAGTTTTCGGCGAGCGCCGAGGGCAGCTATCTAGCCGTCGCGGCACCGCAGATCATCATGCGGGGCACGGCCTATATCAACGGGTCGACAGCCTATGCGGCGGGCGAACAGGTTAATCTCACCTATAACAACGGGCTGTTCGACATCCAGATTCCCGTCGGTACGAGTGTCGGAACGCCGATCGATCACAGCGGAACCACCGGCGGGCCTTCGAGCATGGGCTCGGGCGACAATCACATGATCTACGCGGTCGCCAAGGCGCAGACCGATCCGATCTCCATGCTGCTGCGCGGTAATCTGGGGTTCGATGCCGCGACCACGGCCGGCATCGACAATGGCGATATCATCCTGTCGGCCGGCTATGACGTCTTCGGACGCAACGTCTTCACCGGGCCGGTGGCCAGCGCTGCGACCGCGGAGTCGATCTCTATCCTCGGTGGATCGAACCTGAGTTCCAGCGTGTTTGCAGGCGCCACGGGCGGCTTCAACGCGGATACGGGGGCAGGCACTATCGGTTTCGCCGACGATCTGACGATCCGCGCGGCCCGCTCCATTTCCCTCACGGCGCGAAACGGAAACGATCTTACCGTCGCCGGAAACTCAAGCTTTCAGGCCAAGGGTACAATCGCTCCTTCGGGCGATGTGACGGGGGGAGAGATCACGCTTACCGGGCGCGATGCGGCTACCCTTGCTTTCGCTGGCAATCTTTCGGCCTTCGCCACTCCGGACCAACGCGATGGGACATCGACCGGTGGCACGATCGCGCTGATCGCCGATGGCGGGACCGTCTCGGTCGGTGGAGATGTCGACCTGTTCGCACAGGCCAACAACCACTTCCCCAGCGGGACGCTTGGCGACGGGTTCGGCGGCACGACCCGTCTGCTTGCCCAAAACGATGGCCTGATCGACCTGCGTGGCGGCTTGCAGATGAATACCAACGCCTTCGGCAATGGCCTCGCTGGGCGAACCGCCACGGCGGGAACCAGCGAAATTTTGGCACGCAGCGGCGGTCGGATCGATGTGGCGGGTGATGCGCTGATGCAGGCATCGGGATTTGGCGGCGATGCGGACGGTTCGCTCGGTGTGATCGATGGCGGCGCCGGGATTGGTGGGCTGGTGCAGGTTCGGGCCGATGGAGGCAGCATCGCCTTTGGCGGCACTGTGTCCATGCAGGCAGAAGGATACGGCGGCGACGGCGCGAGTTTCTTTGGCGCGGGACCGGGCGATGGTGGCGGGATCGGCCGCGGAGGCCTGGTGCTGATCAACTCCATCGATGGGTCCATTACGATTGCGGACACGACCACGCTTCTCGCAAGTGGTCGCGGTGGCCGTGGCGGTTCCGGAGGCGCGGGCTTCGGGGGGCGCGCGCAGGTCCTTGCTAATGGCACCGGAAGGGTGAACCTGGTCGATCTCTCCGCCTCCGCGCATGGATTGGGCGGTGACGGTTCTGCGGAGGATGGTCGCGGGGGCGACGGCGAGGGTGGCCAGTCCGTAATCTTCACTGAGGGCGCGGGCGACATCCGCCTGAGCGGAAGTGCGAACCTTCAGGCCAACAGCTTCGGTGGCGATGGCCATGCAGGGGGAAATGCGACGGGCGGCAATGCAGGTCTCTACGCCGTAGCCGGCTCGATCGCCGTCGATGGCAATGCGTACGTTTCCACGCAGGCGTTCGGCGGCGACGCGACTATCGGTTTTGGTGGCAATGGCGGGGATGCGCTCGGAGGCACCTCCTACCTTCTGGCAGATGGATCACCGACGGAAAGTGCAAGCGTGACGATCGGCGGGAATGCCGACGTCTACGCTAGCGGTTACGGCGGCGATGGGGGAGCAGGCGATGGTTCGACGATAGCCGCAGGTAATGGCGGGACCGGAACCGGCGGTACTTATCAGGGGGCGCCGGGCACCGGCGGAGCCTTCGCTCTTGCCGGGCGTGACGGGGGCATCCTGAGCGTCGCGGGTACGACCTTTCTCCAGTCGTCCGGATACGGCGGTCGTGGCGGAGCGGGCGGGACCGGCCAGATGGGTGGTGCAGGTGGTTCGGGAATTGCCGGCACAACTCAGGCGGGCACCTATAGGGCATTTGGCGATGGCTCGCTCGGCGACGGGCAGGCCATTTTCGATGCACTCACCCTGACTGCCAGCGGTTTCGGTGGGCAAGGTGGAACAGGCGGATCAGGGCAGGGCATCGGCGGTATCGGCCGAGGCGGGTTCGCCGGCGTCTTTGCCGTGGATTCGTGGGTCGATGCCGCGCGCATCTCGACGACGGCAAGCGGATTCGGTGGCTTCGGCTCGACCGGCGGCGACGGCTTCGGTGGCAATGCCGGCGTGGCAGTAACCTCGGGCATGATGACCGCCGCCAGCCTTTTCGCCTCGGCCGGCGGCAGCGGTGGTGGAGCCACGACGGGACAGGGAGGTACCGGTACCGGTGGGGAAACCTCGATCGATACCGATGTGGACACGAATTCGATCCTGAATGTGACCGGCGACATCGATTACTCCGCATTCGGCTCGGGAGGATCCTCCGAATTGGGCAATGGCGGGATCGGGCGAGGCGGAACGGCCCGCCTTGCCAATGCCCGCACCGGAAGCCTTACGGTCGGCGGTCGCATCGCCTTGTCGGCGGGGAGTAGCGGTGGATCGGGGGTTGTCGGCGGCGATGCCTTTGCCGGAAATGCGCTGTTCGAGGTCGAGGAGAATTCCACGACAGATATCGGTTCGCTTGATCTGTTCGCAAACGCTTCCGGCGGTTCGGGCACCGTTACGGCTGGAATGGCCGTTGCGGGCGATGCACGCCTGTTTGTGAACGGCGGCGCGTTCACCGCGCAAGGCAATGTGGATATCTTCGCCGACGCCTTCGGCGGAACGGGCCTCGACGGGGCGAATGGCGGGGCTGCCTATGGCGGGATCGCGAGCATCCAGATCGATGGCGGCGATGCGACCATCGGCGATGGGCTGATCGTCTTTGCCGGAGGCTTCGGCGGCTCGGCGCAAGGGCCGGGCGGCGATGGAGGCGACGGCTTCGGCGGAGCGGCCCTGGTGTCCGTGGGGGGCAACGCCAACCAGTTGGGCAGTCTCACGGTCGATGGCACGCTCAGCATGCTCAGCGATGGCTATGGCGGTCGCGGGGGCGATGGCGACGGCACCATTGCGGCGGGCAAGGGCGGGCTTGGCCAGGGCGGTCGCGATGCCGTCGCCAGCCTGGTCGACGGCGAGCAGGGAACGGGTGCCTATGTCTTCGTCAGCTCCGACTATGGGCGCCTGTCCATCCCGGGCGGGGCGAACATAACCGCGCTCGGTCAAGGTGGAGAGGGTGGCAATGCGCCCGAAGGAAGCACCGGGGGGCGCGGCGGCGACGCGATCGGCGGCGACGTATTGGTCGGTCTCGTCGGACCAATGGCGGGCGGACCGCGACTTGGCTCTGCGGTATTCGGCACGCTGAATGTTGCCAGTCGGGCAGATGCCGGTTCGGGCGGAACGGACGACACGGGGCGCTACACCGGCGTGGGCGGCAATGCCTTTGGCGGCAACATCCTGGTCGCCAGCCGCGGATCGGGCCTGTCTGCCGGTTCGATCGGCATTTTCGACACCAGCGTAGGCGGAGCTGGAAGCACCGGCGGGAATGCTACCGGCGGCCAGGCCGGCATGGCGACGAGCGATGGCGGGACGATCGATGTGGGCGACTATCACGCCGCGTCGGTTGCCTATGGCGGTCTCGGACAATCCGGCCCGGGCGGCAATGCGATAGGCGGGATCGCCTTTCTCGGCTTCCAGGGTGGCACGACCAGTATCTCGGGATCGGCCACTGTCGACGCCAGCGGTTATGGCGGCGAGTCGATCGAGGGCGATGGCGGCGATGGGACGGGCGGCACGGCCGATATCGCCATCTTCAGTGCGAGTGTGGGCAGTGGCAGCGTGACCGGACCGGTCAACATTTCCGCCAACGGACTTGGTGGCAGCACGCAATCGACGAGCGGCGAAGGCGGGACAGGAACGGGTGGGCTCGCCTATGTGCGCAGCCAGGCAGGAGGAAGCATCAGCTTCGGCAGCGTCTCGCTTTCCGCCAACGGGACGGCCGGTGTCGATGCGGATGGTGCGCCCTCGGGCGATGCCATCGGCGGTCTGGTTCAGGTGCTCGCAGATGGCGGAGGTCTGTTCACCGCCGACTTCCTGCAGATCGATGCCAGCGGTACGGGCACCGCAGGATCGTTCCAGATTATCGCCAATGGCGGCACGATCGAGCTCGACGAAGTCGATGCCAGTGCCGTCGGCGCACAGGCCGGCGATGCTTCACTGATCCGCGCCGCTGGCGGGACGATCCCGATAAGCGGGTCGGCCCGGTTCACGCTGACGGGCGATTTCGACATCGTCACGGCAAACGGCGGATTGATCGGCGGCCCGAGCCTCGCTGCGCCTTCTGCCCGGATCGACATTTCCACCGAAGGTACCGTCACGATCGATGGCGACGATGACGACCGGATCAGCTTCGGCGGTGAGACGCTGGCCATCCGATCGCGCGAGCTCGATATCCTGTCGGGCGCGCGGATCGGGGCGCAATTGCTGCAATTGAACGTCGTCGGGAACGACCATCGGACGGTGATCGGGGGCAGCGGCGACACGGCGGGATACACGCTGACCCAGGACGAGCTCGGCCGCATCGATGCTGGCGCAACCACATTCGCAACATCCCTCGATGGCTCGGCATCCGATGACCTCCTGTTCCGCGACACGACGATTTCCGGTTCCCTCGACGAGGGGGTTTCCGAACTCGAGATCAGTGCCAGGGTGGTGCGCGTGGAAGGGATGGTGACCTATCGGGACGCCGCCGACACCGACTATCTCGGTATTTTCGCCGACCGGCTTGAAATCGTGACACCGGGCGGAATCCAGATCCTCGGTCCGAACGATCGATATACCGGCACGTTCGAATTCGAAGGCGGCAATTTCTGGATGGCCGACGCCGACACTATCGCGCTGCTGCAGGGAGATGTCGCCTTCGAGGGACGCAACGACCTGCTCGCGACATCGGCACCGGGCAGCGACGATCCGCTTGGCTATCTGAGGGCCGGTGACGTCGAGATCGATATCTGGGAATCCTTCCTCGTGCGCAACACCGGCTCCGCCGCAGAGCCCGGCGGCATCACCGTGACGGGATCGCTGACCGTCGATGGTGATGGCGACGAGTCCGAAGTCCCGCTCGATGTGTTTGCCTATGGACGTCGGCAGAATGAAGACGGGTCCTTCACGACCGGCGCCGACTTCTTTGCACTGGTCGATTTTGAAGGTGGGGAAGATGAGGAAGGCGAGATCAACTACTCCGATGATGCGCAATTCAACAATTGCGGCATCAATTCCGGAGAGTGCACGGTGGTCGAAGAGCCGGACGAGCGCGAGGAAGTGCTCGAAGAGGTCGAAGAAGAAGCGCCGGCTGCCGCCGTGACCACGACAGAGCCGGTCGCCTCCGCGCCGATCGAGCAAAGTGAGCAGGACAGCAATGTCGAGTTCGGTGCCGACTTCCCGGGTCTGCTCAGCGCGTCGTTCATCGCCGAACAGGATACGATCGACGACCCGGTGGCGAGTGGCGGAGACATCGCGCTCTACGGTTCCGGCGATGGGGGCGACGACGATGCCGAAGAAGACGGTGCTGCCGAGGAGGATACCGATGCGCAATAAGACCCGCTGCGCCCTCTGTGCCTTTGTAGCCGCCTCACTGGCCCTGTTCGATCCGGCCCATCCGGTATCGGGTCAGGAGAGGGAACGTGCGATCAGCTATAGCGATACCTTCCCGATCGGGGCCAACGGGCTGTGCGAGGCGCAGATCATGCCGCCGCAGGCCGATTCCGGCCTGTTCGACCGCAGCTATGCGATCGTCTGCCGCGACGCTGCGGCGCCGGTGGGTACGCTGTGGGTGATCCGCGATGCTGAGGGAAGCGATGTCGGGGCGCGCTTTCTCCCGTCGGCCGAATGCCTCGTGGGGGACGTCACGGCCGTGCCCGAGATACTCGCCGCAAGCGCAAGCTACGCCTGTACCGATAGCGATCTCGGAACCCGGCGGGTTCTCGTGGCCGGTGAGGCCGGCGGTAGGCTTTATGCGGGCGAGGCAATCGCGGCATATGCGGACGCGGTAAGGCTGGGGATCGCCACGCTGGTCAACGACCGGCCGGTGCAGGGGGATGTCGAGATTCCGCTCACCGAGACCGGCGATGCAGCAGCCTTTGCCCGGGCGCAGGCCCGCGCGCTCGCCTCGGATGCCGTCATCGTCGAGGCCTATCGCCGCAGCAACAGCGGCGATTTTGCCGAAGCGGCGGAGTTCTTCGCGCAAACCGCCGCCACCACTGAGGGGAGCGATGCGGCCGAAGCCCGCCTCAACGCGGCCCTGCTCCAGTCGAACCTCGGCAATTTCGCCGAAGCGGCGCGGGGATTTTCAATTGCGAGGGGGCAGGTCGCAGGCGATCCGGTGCTGTCGCGACTGCTGCGCAATTACGAGGCTATCGATGCGCTCAATGCTGGCGCGCCGCAGGTCGCGCTCGATATTCTCGAACGGCCCTTGCAGTCGGGTGCGACCTCTCGCGACGCGCTTGAATCGCTGGAGATCACCGACGCACTGGCGGCGCGCCTGTCGGCCGAGCAGGCGAGCGCGCTCGATTCCGTCGGTGGATTGACGGGGCTCGAACGGGCCGATCTGCTCGATGGTCAGACGGCCTATCTCAAAGCCACCGCGCTGCGGTTGATGGGACGCAGGGCCGAGGCGGAAAGCCATCTGACCGACGCCGACACGAGGCTCGCACGCGTGCGCAACGGGACGGTGCGTTCGATCCTCTGGTTGAGGGCGCAGGTCATGGGCGAATTGGCCGATCTGGCAGAGGAGAGAGGCGATAGCGCCGCTGCCGAGGCCTATCACGCAGAAGCGATCGGCGTGCTCGCGGCCAACTATCCCAATTCACGGGCCCTCCTCAGCAGCAAGGCGCAGTTCGCCGGATTTCTCGCCCGCAGCGGTCGGACCGGCGACGCGCTGGCGACTTATCGCGAGCTGGTCGACAAGGCGGAAGGCAAGCCCGCGCCCTCGTTGCGGCGCCTGCTCGTCCCCTATTTCAACCTGCTGACCGATGGCGGCGTGGCCGGCAGCGACGCGGCGGCCGACATCTTCCTCGCCAGCCAGCTGCTGCAACGCCCGGGCCTCGCCCAGACGCAGGCCGTACTCGCCCGTGAACTGTCGGGCGGGAGCGACGAGGCCTCGCAATTGTTCCGCAAGGCGGTCAATGTCGGGCGGTCGGTCGAACAGGCGCGCAATCGTGTCGCACTGCTCGAAGGCCGCGCCGCGAGCGATCCACTGGCTGCCGAACGCCTGGCCACCCAGCGCGCAACGCTCGAAAAGCTCGAGGCGCAGCAGCTGGCGATTCAGGACAGGCTGGGTGAATATCCCCGCTTTCGTGCGGTCTCGGATGGGCGCGTTACGTTGGACGAACTGCAGCAGACGCTCCAGCCCGGCGAAGCCTATCTCAAGCTGGCCACGCTGAACGGTGCGACCTTCGTCATCTACGCCACGCCCGACATGGCCCGCGCCTACCGTGCCGGGATCGATCCCGAAGCGCTGGAGGCCGAAGTCGACGAACTGCGCGCGACCATCGCCTATGTCGAGAATGGCCAGACGCTCACCTTCCCCTTCGACATCGAGAAATCGCGCGCGCTTTACGAGGCATTGCTCGAACCCATCGACGGAGAGCTAGGTTCGGTCGAGCATCTGATCTTCGAACCCGATGGTGCGATGCTGCGCCTGCCGGTCAATCTACTCGTGGCCGACGACCAAAGCGTCGAGCGTTACGCCGAGCGGATCGCGCGGGGCGGCGACGAATATGATTTCACCGGCACCAACTGGCTCGGCCGCAAGGTGCGGATCACCACCACCGTTTCGCCAAGCGCGTTTCGCGATGTGCGGCAGGCGCCGCGGTCATCGGCCTCGCGCGAATACATCGGCTTCGGCGAGAATACGCCCTTGGGCGAGGAGCGCGGCACGCTGGGGACGCGCTCGGCGCTGGCGGGCGGGTCGGACTGCCTCTGGGCTCCGGCAATCTGGGATTATCCGATCAAGGCCGACGAGCTCTACACCGCCTCGCGCAGCCTGGGCGCGAGCGCTGCCGAAGAGCGGATCGTCACCGGCGATACCTTTACTGATAGCGCAGTGTTGGGAATGGACGATCTGGACGAGTACCGGATCCTTCATTTCGCGACGCACGGCCTCGTCACGGCACCGCAGCCCGAATGTCCGCCCCGGCCCGCCCTGCTCACCTCCTTCGGGGGCGACCAGTCCGATGGGCTGCTGTCCTTCGCGGAGATTTTCGACCTCAGGATCGATGCCGATCTGGTGATCCTCTCCGCCTGCGACACGGCGGGCGCGGCCACACGCGGCGCATCGCGCGAGGCGGGCGTTTCGGGGGGAGGCTTCGCGCTCGATGGTCTGGTCCGCGCCTTCGTCGGCGCCGGCGGACGCACGGTGGTCGCCAGCCACTGGCCCGTGCCTGACGATTACGATGCCACCAATCGACTGATCGATGGGTTCTTCGCCGCCCCTGGGGGAACCCCGCTGGCCGAGGCCATGCGCCGCTCGCAGGGCGCCCTGATGGATCAGGCGGAAACCTCGCACCCGTTCTACTGGTCGGCCTTCGCGATCGTCGGCGATGGCGGCGCGCAGCTGCGCAACTAGGCCGGGATATCCGGCGCGCGCCGCCGACGCCTATTTGAGCGGGAGGATCTTACCGATGATGTATTCGGCGGCCTCCTCTGCGGTCATCTCGACCGTGTTGACGCGGATTTCGGGGTCCTCGGGCGCTTCATAGGGGCTGTCGATTCCGGTGAAGTTCTGCAGCTTGCCCTCGCGCGCCTTCTTGTAGAGGCCCTTGACGTCGCGCGCCTCGGCAACTTCCAGCGGCGTGTCGACGTGGATCTCGATGAACTCGCCACCATCGATCATGTCGCGCACCAGCTGGCGATCGGCGCGGAACGGGCTGATGAAGGCGGTCAGCACGATCAGCCCGGCATCGGTCATCAGCTTGGCGACCTCCCCGATCCGGCGGATATTCTCGATCCGGTCGCTTTCGGTGAAGCCCAGATCCTTGTTGAGCCCGTGGCGGACGTTGTCGCCGTCGAGCAGGAAGGTGTGCCGGTTCATCAGCGCCAGCTTCTTTTCGACCTCGTTGGCGATGGTCGATTTGCCCGAGCCCGACAGGCCGGTGAACCACAGCACGCGCGGCGTCTGGTTCTTCATCTCGGCATGGTGTTTGCGCGAGATATCGGTCGGCTGCCAGTGGACGTTCTGGCTGCGACGCAGGCTGAAATGCAGCATCCCCGCGCCAACCGTGTGATGGGTGATCTTGTCGATCAGGATGAACCCGCCGAGCACGCGATTGTCCTCATAGGGATCGAACACGATGCGCTTGTCGGTGGTAATCTCGCACACGCCGATCTGGTTGAGATGGAGCGTCTTGCAGGCGAGATGCGACCCCGAGCCCGCCGGATTGTTGACGTCGATCTCGTACTTGGGATGCGCCACGGTCACGCTGACGGTCTGCGTGCCGAGCTTGAGCCAGTAGGCGCGGCCCACGACCAGCGGCTCGTCGTCCATCCATACGATGGTGCTCTCGAACTGGTCGGCGACTTCGGGCGGGCTGTCGGCGGAGGCCAGCACGTCGCCGCGCGAGCAGTCGATCTCGTCCTCGAGCGTGATCGTCACCGACTGGCCGGCGACCGCTTCATCGAGGTCGCCATCCATCGTGACGACGGACCTGACTTTGCTGGTCTTGCCCGACGGCAGCGAGCGCAGCATGTCGCCCGGCTTGACGGTGCCGGTGGCGATCTGGCCCGCAAATCCGCGGAAGTCGAGATTAGGACGATTGACCCATTGCACCGGCATCCGGAAGGGCTTCGCCTGGTTGGCGGTGTTGTTGACCTCAATCGCTTCGAGATGGTCGATCAGCACCGGGCCGTCATACCAGCCGGTGTTGTCCGAACGCGTGGTGATGTTGTCGCCGGCAAGGCCCGACATCGGGATGGCGGTAAAGCTTTCGATGCCGATGCTCTTCGCGAAGGCCTCGTAATCGGCGACGATCGCGTCATATTTTTCCTGGTCGTAGTCGATCAGGTCCATCTTGTTCACGGCAAGCACCAGATTCGTGATGCCGAGCTGGTGGCACAGGAAACTGTGGCGCTTGGTCTGCACCAGCACGCCCTTGCGCGCATCGATCAGGATTACGGCGGCGTCCGCGGTCGAGGCACCGGTCACCATGTTGCGCGTATACTGCTCATGCCCTGGGCAGTCGGCGACGATGAACTTGCGCTTCTCGGTCGCGAAAAAGCGATAGGCGACGTCGATCGTTATGCCCTGTTCGCGCTCGGCGGCAAGGCCATCGACGAGGAGGGCGAAGTCGATTTCCTGCCCCTGCGTGCCAATCTTCTTGCTGTCGTTCTCGAGCGCAGCCAGCTGGTCCTCGAAGATCATCTTCGAATCGTAGAGCAGGCGGCCGATCAGCGTCGATTTGCCATCATCCACGCTGCCGCAGGTGATGAAGCGCAGCATCGACTTGTTCTGGTGCTGCTCGAGATAAGCCTCGATATCCTCGGCGATCAGGGCGTCGGTCTTGTAGATCGGGTCGGTCATCAGAAGTAGCCCTCCTGCTTCTTCTTCTCCATCGACGCGTCGCCCGCGTCCTTGTCGATCACGCGGCCCTGGCGCTCGCTGGTGGTGGTGAGTAGCATTTCCTGCACCACTTCCTGCAAGGTGGACGCCTCGCTTTCCACGGCGCCGGTCAGCGGGAAGCAGCCCAGCGTGCGGAAGCGGATCGAGCGGGTGGTGATCTCCGGGCGATAGCCCATGGCCTTCTCGAGCCGGTCGATATCGTCGGCCATGAAAAGGCCGCCATCGTGCTCGTAGGTCGGGCGCTTGGCGCTGAAATAGAGCGGCACGATCTCGATGTTCTCGGCCATGATGTACTGCCAGATGTCGAGCTCGGTCCAGTTGGACAGCGGGAAGACGCGGATGCTCTCACGCTTCTTCTTGCGCGCGTTGTAGAGGTTCCACAGCTCGGGACGCTGGTTCTTCGGGTCCCAGCCATGCGTGGCGGTGCGGAAGGAAAAGATGCGCTCCTTCGCGCGGCTCTTCTCCTCGTCGCGGCGTGCACCGCCGAAGGCCGCGTCGAACCCGTGCTTGTCGAGCGCCTGCTTGAGCCCCTCGGTCTTCCACATGTCGGTGTGCAGCGGGCCGTGGTCGAACGGGTTGATCCCGCGCTCGGCGGCTTCCGGGTTCTGATGGACGATCAGTTCCATCCCCGCATCTTCTGCGGCCTTGGCGCGCAGCTTGTACATTTCCTGGAACTTCCACGTCGTATCGACATGCATCAGCGGGAACGGCGGGGGCGAGGGGTAGAAGGCCTTTTTGGCAAGGTGCAGCATCACGGCGCTGTCCTTGCCGATCGAATAGAGCATCACCGGCTTGTCCGCCTCGGCGGCGACTTCGCGCATGATGTGGATGCTTTCGGCCTCGAGCCGCTGCAGATGGGTCAGGGTCCTGGCGTCGGTCATTGGGTGGCTCCGCTATTCTTCGCAATGAAATAGGTCGGCGTGGCGCATATGGACCTCCCAAATGGGAGGTGATAGAAAAAGTTGCATGCGTATTCCCAATCTCGGCGAGACCGATCTGCTGGTGCCGCTGCATTCGGGCGTGTTCGAACAACCCATGTGGCAGACCTTCCTGCGCCAGCTGAGGCGGGTGTGCGAGGCGCAAGGCGTGTCGATCCGGCTCGAAAGTGCGGGCGAAGGCGGCGACGTCACGCTGGCGGAGGGAAACACGTTCGCTCTTGCCAAGGCCGATATGCGCGAAGGGAGGGTCTATTCGGGCGAGGAATTGGGCACCGGGCATGTATCGCTGCGCGCCGTTCGGCTCGGGAACGAGGGCCTTGCGCTCACGCTGGTGGTCCTGTCTCCCGGCGCGCCCGGGGCCGAGATTGCCAGCCTGATTTCGGCGCTCGTGCCGCATCTGCGTGTCGCGTTGCAGGTGCTTGCCTCGCTCGAGCGCGAGCGCAGCCGCGCCTCGGTCAGCGCAGAGGCCTTTCGCCGAATGAATTTCGGCTGGATCGCACTCGACGAACGCTGCCGCATCGTCGATCTCGATGCGCAGGCCGAGCGGCTCCTCGCGCGCTCGGGCGCCTTGCGCCGCGGACCTTACGACCGGCTGGTCCCGGCCCTGCCCGCGATCGACCGCCAGCTGACCGCGCTCGTCAAGGCCATGGCGGGGGACCGGCGCCATCGCCCCCGCGCGATCAATCTCAGCCAGGATCCGTGGACCGACATCCTCGTTGCGCCCGTGCGGATCGAGGCGCTCGCCGGAAAGGATAAGGCGGTGGCAGTGGTCTATCTGCGTGGCGACCGCTCCTCTAGTGCCGACCGGCACGAACAATTGGTCGATGTCTTCGACCTGACGCCCGCCGAAGCGCGGCTCGCCTGGTCGCTCGCGCAGGGGCTCTCGATTGCGCAGGCGGCGAAAGCGCATGGGCTGACCGTGGAGACCGCGCGCTATTATTCGAAGAAAATCTACGCCAAGACTGGCGCGCGGGGACAGGTGGACCTGGTGCGCAATATCCTTACCGGGGTGCTGGCGCTGGCCTGACAATTATCAGGCATTGCGAGGAGCCGCAGGCGACGCGGCAATCTATGGCGCCGGGCGGGCTGCGGGCTCCGGTGATGGATTGCTTCGCGGCTTCGCCGCTCGCAATGACTTCGATCTAGTCGGTGCGGGCGGTCAAATCGGGCCAGAAATTGTCGGCGCCGCGTGCGATGACTCTGCTGCCGAGTTTCGCGCTCCAATAGGCGTCGTTGCCGTGTTCGGAGCGCCATTGCCACAGGCGGCGGGTGAGGTGTTGCAGGCTGTATTCCTGCGTGAAGCCGATGGCCCCGTGGACCTGGTGCGCGATCGCCGTGCCGACTTCGACCGCCCGGTTCGCGCGCAGCTTGGCGGCCGCAATCTCGAAATCGGCGGCTCCGCGATCGAGCGCCTGCGCGGCTCCCATCGCCGCACAATTGGCGGCAGCCGCCTCGCAGGCGAAAGTGGCAAGGCTCTGCTGCACCGCCTGGAACCTGCCCAACGGCCGACCGAACTGCTGGCGCTCGTTGACGTAACCGACCGACAGCGCGAGCGCCGCGTCGAGCGCTCCGGCTATCTGGCAAGAGCGTGCGAAAGCCATCGCAAGTTCGCGGTCAACGCCCTCGGCCCGCTGGATCACCAGCGCTGGGAGGTCGATGCCGAGCGCGTGATATCCGGAAAGCCGGAAGACGGTCAGTGCATCGAGCCAGTCGCCGCCGAAGCCGCCCTCGGCCTCGGACACCAGCAGCAGCGGCAGGCCGAGTTCCTCGAGGCGTGAAAGGTCGCGCTCCTCGCTTGCGTTCGGGCCGAGTTCTGCGAACAGCGGATCGGCCATTTCCGCCAGCATGCGGCGGGTGTCGCTCATCCCAAGGTCCGTCATCGAAGCCCCAGCCCCCTTGCGATGATGCCCTTGATGATCTCGCGCGTTCCCCCGCGCAGCGAAAAACTGGGGCTGACCTGGAGCAGGTAGAAGCAGACCGCGTGCAGAACCTCGGCTTCGGCATCGCCGAAATCGACCGCCGCCTGCACCAGCTGCGGGATCGCCTGCTCGTAGGAATTGCCGAGGTCCTTGACGATGGTCGCCTCCAGCGCCGGATCCTCTCCGCGCGCCAGCTTGGCCGCGACCGAGGCGCTCATCAGGCGCAGGGTCCATGCCTCCGCCGCCAGCCGCCCGACCAATTGCGCCAGTGCCGGATCGTCCTTCGCGCCGGCATAGCGCACCAGTTCGAGGAACAGCACCATGGAGGACAGGTATCGTTCCGGCCCCGAGCGTTCGAGCGAGAGTTCGGCCGTTGCCTGTTTCCATCCTTCGCTCTCCACGCCGAGCAGGGCGCTAGCCGGCAGGCGCACGTCCTCGAAGAACACCTCGTTGAATTCATGCGCGCCGGTAAGGTCGACGATCGGCTGCACGCTGACGCCGGGCGCATCCATAGGGATGACGAATTGCGAGAGGCCCGCCTGCCGCTCGCTTCCCTCTTCGCTGCGGACCAGCGCGATCATGAAATGGCTGACATGCGCGCCGGTGGTCCAGACCTTCTGACCATCGATGACCCACTCGTCCCCGTCGCGCCGCGCGGAGGTGCGCACCGAGGCGAGATCGGAGCCCGAGCCCGGTTCGCTGAGTCCGATGCAGGCATAGGCCTCGCCGCGCGCGATCGCGGGCACCCAGCGGCGCTTCAATTCCTCGTTGCCGAGCCGCAGCAACAAAGGCGCGCTCTGCCGGTCGGCGATCCAGTGCGCGCCGACCGGGGCACCCGCCGCCAGCAGTTCCTCGATCACCACGTAACGTTCCAGCTGGCTGCGTTGGTGCCCGCCGTACTCCTTGGGCCAGGTCATGCCGAGCAGTCCCGCTTCGCCCAGTTTACGGCTGAAAGCGGGGTCGGCCTTGGTCCAGCTGTTGGCGCGGCGGACGGGATCGCTCTCCCCGTGCTCCGCTACCAGCGTACGCACCTGCTCGCGCAGGGCAGGCGCAGTATCGGGCCAGTCGACCGTTTCGGTGACGAAGGTCTGCAAGGGCTCTCCTCTCTCGCGCACTGCTCTCGCCAATCTCACGCCGCAGCGCAAGACCCGTTGCATCGAGCAACGAATCCCGACAGTGTATGAGGCAAGAGACGAATCCCCAGATTTGCGCGAGGAGAGAGCAGATGACCGACTACAAGAACCTGATCGACGGCGAGATGGTCGATAATGGCGAATGGCTCGAGGTCCTGAACCCGGCCAACGAGCAGGTCGTCGGCCGCGTGCCCGCTTGCGGCAAGGACGAGCTCGACCGCGCAGTCGCCGCCGCCCGCCGCGCCTTCAAGGAGTGGAAGAAAACGAGCGCAGAGAAACGCCAGAAGGTCGTTCAGGGCATCGCCGCCGCGATCAAGGAGAACGCCGACGAGCTCTATCGCCTGCTCACCACCGAGCAGGGCAAGCCGCATGCACAGGCGCAGCAGGAGATTTACGGCGCTGCGGGCCTCGCCGCCGCGCAGTCGACGCTGACGCTCGACGATGTAGTCAATCAGGATGACGACACGCGCCTCTCGCGCACCCGCCGCGTGCCGGTGGGCGTGGTCGGCGGTATCGTGCCGTGGAACTTCCCGGTCATGATGGCGATCCAGAAGATCGTCCCTGCGCTGGTCGCGGGCTGCACCATCGTGCTCAAGCCCTCGCCCTTCACCCCGCTCACCACGCTGCGGATTGCAGAGTTGATCAAGGACGTCGTACCCGCCGGGACAGTCAATATCATTACCGGCGAGGACAGTCTCGGCCCGATGATTACCGAGCATCCGGATATCGACAAGATCACCTTCACCGGCTCGACCGCTACGGGGAAGAAGATCATGGAAGGCGCGAGCGGGGACCTGAAGCGCATCACGCTGGAACTCGGCGGTAATGATGCCTCGATCGTGCTGCCCGATGCCGATGTCGAGAAAGTGGCCGAACAGCTCTTCTGGTCGAGCTTCTCCAACGCCGGCCAGGTCTGCATCGCGGCCAAGCGCGTCTACATCCACAAGGACATTTACGACGATCTGTCGAAGGCGATCGCCGAATATGCCAAGACCGTGGTCGTGGGCGACGGTTCGCAGCAGGGCACGGGCGTCGGTCCGATCCAGAACAAGAAGCAATACGAGCGCGTGCTCGAGCTGATCCAGGACGCCAAGGACAATGGCTACAAGTTCCTGACCGGCGGGGACAAGGACCCCTCGGGCACGGGCTATTATGTGCCGATCACCATTCTCGACAATCCGCCCGAGGATGCGCGGATCGTGGCCGAGGAACAGTTCGGCCCGGTCATGCCGCTGCTCAAGTTCGACAGCGTTGATGAAGTCATAGAACGGGCGAACAATTCGGAATACGGCCTCGCGGGCGCGGTCTGGACCAAGGACACCGACAGGGGCGTCGAGATTGCCGAACAGCTCGAAACCGGAACGGTATGGATCAACGAATTCATGCATTTGTCGCCCTTTGCGCCCTTCGGCGGGCACAAGCAGTCGGGCTTCGGCGCCGAATACGGCTTGGATGGGTTGAAGGAATTCACCTATCCGCAGGTCATCACGGTCAAGCGCGACGCGGCCGTCTGATCACGCGTCCTGATCCGGGCGGGGCGGGCCGAAGCCCCCTCCGCCCGGGGTCAGGATCACGAAGGCATCGCCGGGCTGCATTTCGGCCGACCCTGTCGCGCTGATTTCCTCGCGCGTGCCATCTGCGCGTTCGACCCAGTTGCGACCAGGAGAGGCGTCCTCGCCTCCGCAGATACCGCGCGGTGCCACTTCACGCCGGTTGGCGAGCATGTTGGCGCGCATCGGCTCGAGGAAGGTGATCCGCCGCTCCACTCCGTCGCCGCCCGTGAAGGTGCCTTCGCCGCCAGAGCCGTGGCGAATGGCGAAGCGGTCGAGCCTGACGGGCAGCCGCGTTTCGAGGATTTCCGGATCGGTCAGCCGCGAATTGGTCATGTGCGTCTGCACCGCGCTGGTGCCGGGATGGTCGATCCCTGCGCCCGAACCGCCGCAGATCGTCTCGTAATACTGGTGCGCCGCGTTGCCGAAGGTGAAGTTGTTCATCGTCCCCTGCGCTGGCGCGAGGCGGCCGGTCGCTGCGAAGAGCGCGTCGGTCACCACCTGGCTGGTCTCGACATTGCCCGCGACCACCGCCGCGCCCGGGTAGGGATTGAGCATGGAGCCTTCGGGCACGACCAGCTCGACCGGGCGCAGGCAGCCGTCGTTCATCGGGATCGCATCGTCGATCAGCGTGCGCACGACATAGAGCGCGGCGGCGCGGGTGATCGATTTGGGCGCGTTGAAATTGCCGGGAAGCTGGTCGCTGGTGCCGGTAAAGTCGAACACTGCGGAGCGCGCCTCGCGGTCGATGCGGATGGCGACTTTCACAGTTGCGCCATTGTCCATCGGATAGGCGAAGCTGCCGTCGTCTAGCTTGCCGAGCAGCCGACGTACGCTTTCCTCCGCATTGGCGAGAACGTGGTCCATATATGCGCTGACGACCGCGGCCCCTTGGTCGCGCGCGGCGGCATGAAGCAATTCCTGCCCACGCGTGCAGGCTGCAAGCTGGGCGCGCAGGTCGGAGATATTGCGGTCGGGATTGCGCGCCGGGTAGGTGGCCGAGGCGAGAAGTTCGCGCATTTCTGCCTCGCGGAAGTGCCCCTCGTCCACTAGCAGCACATTATCGATGAGGACGCCTTCCTCCTCGATTGTGCGGCTTTCGGGCGGCATGGATCCGGGCGCAATCCCGCCGATGTCGGAATGGTGCCCGCGCGCGGCGACGAAGGCATCGGGCTCGCTAGCATTGTCGCCGAAGAACACAGGCACGATGACCGTGATGTCGGGGAGGTGCGTGCCGCCCCGGAAGGGATCGTTGAGGACATAGGCGTCGCCTCGCCGGAACCCGCGCCCGCCGCGCTGGTCGCCCCGCGCCTCGATCACTCGCGCGATGCTGTCGCCCATGCTGCCGAGGTGCACCGGGATATGCGGCGCATTGGCGATCAACGCGCCGCTCGCATCGAACAGCGCGCAGGAAAAATCGAGCCGCTCCTTGATGTTGACCGAGGTCGCGGTCGACTGGAGGACGACGCCCATCTCCTCGGCGATGGCCATGAAGAGATTGTTGAAGATCTCTAGCCTGACGGGATCGACTTCCGTCCCCGCCGCTCGTTCGCGGGTAAGCGGAACCGCTCGGGTGAGGACGAGGCCGCCGTCCTCGGCGAGCCGTCCCTGCCAGCCCTCCTCGACCACGGTGGTAGAGGAGGGGTCGATGATCAGCAGCGGTCCGTCGCGGGTTTCGCCTTGGGCCATCGCGGCACGTTCGAGCGTGGGCCAGTGGCCCGATGCTGTGCCGCTGGCGGCGATGGGTTCGGCCTCGAGCGCTCCTAGTCCGCCCGAAGTGCCGCTCGCCTCGACGCTCAGCGCCTCGACGATGATCGGTGCCTCGGCGTCGGAATAGCCGTAACGCTGGCGGTGGAGCGTCCGGAACTGGCGGTCCATTTCGGCCATGTCAGTGCAATGGATGGCAAGCAGGCTGTCGCTGCCCTCGAACCTTAGCCGGGCGCGGGCTTCGAGCGTGATGGCGTGTTGATCGATGCCCTGTTCGAGCAATGCTTCCCGCGCTTCGCTTTCGAGCGCGCCAAGCTCTTCCGAGAACCCGGCTTCGAGCCCCCGCACAATGCTCACCTCGCGGATCGCCTTCACCGGAGCGAGGCCGATCCCGTAGGCCGAGAGGATGCCCGCGAGCGGGTGGACGAGCACGGTCTCCATCCCCAGCGCATCGGCCACGCGGCAAGCGTGCTGACCTCCCGCGCCCCCGAAGCAGGCAAGCGCGTAGCTTGTAACATCGTGCCCGCGCGCAACGCTGATTTTGCGGATAGCGTTGGCCATGGAATCGACCGCGATTTCGAGAAAGCCCTCGGCGATTTCTTCGAGCGATTTGGACGCGTTCAGCGCTGCCGCGACCTCTTCCAGCCGCTTTCGTGAGCGGCCCGGGTCGAGCGGCTGGTCGCCGCTTGCCCCGAAGACGCTCGGGAAGAAGGCCGGGTCGATGCGGCCGAGGAACAGGTTGCAGTCGGTCACCGTCAGCGGGCCGCCCTTGCGGTAGCAGGCAGGTCCCGGATCGGCGCCTGCGCTTTCCGGCCCGACGCGGAAGCGTCCACCGTCATATTGGCAGATCGATCCGCCACCCGCCGCCACTGTGTGAATCTGCATCATCGGCGCCGCGACTCGCACGCCCGCCACCACGCTGTCGCCGGTCAGCTCGTATTCGCCCGCATAATGCGCGACGTCGGTGCTGGTCCCGCCCATATCAAAGCCGATCAGCTTGCGATGGCCCAGTGGCTCGCTCGCCGCGACCATCCCGACCACGCCGCCCGCCGGTCCGGACAGGATCGCATCTTTCCCTCGAAACGCGCCGACCTCGGCCAGCCCGCCGTTCGACTGCATGAAGCGCAGCGTGCCGACCTCGGGAAGACCCGCCTGCAGCCCGTCGGTGTAGCGCCGCAGCACGGGCGAGAGATAGGCATCGACCACCGTTGTATCGCCTCTCGGAACGAGGCGGATCAGCGGGGAGACTTCGTGGCTCACGCTGACCTGCGCGAAACCAAGCTCGCGGGCGATCGCGGCGAGCCGTTCTTCGTGCTCGCGGTATTTCCAGCCGTGCATGAGCACGATGGCGAGTGTGTCGAAGCCTTCGTCGCGCAGAGTGGAGAATGCCACGCGTGCCGCATCCTCGTCGAGCCGGAGCAGGACCTTTCCATCGGCGGAGACCCGCTCTTCGATCTCGATAACTCGCGAAGGGAGCTGCTCGGGCAGGACGATATGGCGCGCGAAAATCTCGGGCCGCGCCTGATTGCCGATCCGCAGCGCATCGCCGAAGCCACGGGTGATGGCGAGTGCCACGCGTTCGCCTTTGCGCTCTAGCAGCGCATTGGTGGCGACCGTGGTACCGATACGCATCTCGGCGATCGGTCCATCGCCATGGCTAGTCATCAGGCGCCGCACGGCCTCGCTTGCGGCGTCCCGGTAGTGGCCTGGATTTTCGGACAGCAGCTTGTCGGTCACGAGGCGACCCTCGGGTGTCACCGCGACGACGTCGGTGAATGTTCCGCCCCGATCGACGGCAAAGCGCCAAGCGCCCGTTCCAGCCCCATTATCCATGCCGACGCGCTTCGCACGCGCGGCGGGCAAGATCAAACCGATCATGAGGCTGGAGCGGCAATGCGCCCATCCGTTCTTGCTCCGACCAATTGCCAAATCGGCTGTTAACCATTTTTCGCTAGCCCCTTGGAGCGCGGCGGGAGGGGGTCTCGTCGCTGAACGGAATTGGGGTCGCTTATGCACCAACCGAACCGTCGGCCGCTCGAACAAGCTTCGAACCTGGCCAGTACTTCCGATTGGACGCGAGGCTATGTAGCGCCCGGTTTCGAGCCCGTGGCCCATGCTTTTGCCGCCGCCATCGAGGCTCAGGCCGCACTCGGGGCAGCCTGCTCCATCATCTATCGCGGTGACTGCGTGGTGGACCTGCAGGGTGGCTGGCGCTCGAAGAGCCGGACGCAAGAATGGCAGGGCGACGATATCGCGCTTGTCTATTCGCTCACCAAGGGGCTTACGGGAATGGCCTGCGCCGTCGCCGTGTCGCGCGGCCTGTTCGGCTACGAAGAGCGGGTGGTCGACATCTGGCCCGAATTCGGCACGCACGGGAAAAATGCGGTGACCGTCGGCGAGTCGTTGTCCGAACAGGCGGGCCTTGCCGCGATCGACTTCAAGCTCACACGCGGCAACATCGGCGACGAAGAGGCCATCTGCGCCGCAATCGCCGCGCAGAAGCCCAATTGGGCGCCCGGCACGCATAGCGGCAATCATGCCTATACGCTGGGCTGGATCGCGAGCGAGCTGATCCACCGGCGCGACCCGCGCGGCCGCCGCCTGCCGCAATTCTTCGCCGAAGAGATCGCTCGGCCGCTGGGAGCGGATGTCTATCTGGGTCTGCCGGAGGATTTCGATCGCAGCCGGATCGCCCGGATCAAAGGGTTCGGCATGGCGGATCTCTTCATTCACCACACCACCATGCCCTGGCCGCTGACGATCAAGATGTGCCTGCCGGGGACGTTGGCCTTCCGCACGCTCAACAACCCGCTGATCCTCGAAGGGCCGGGCGCGCTCGACTGCGAGGACTTCTGGCGTGTGGGTCAGGGTGCGGCAGGCGGGATGGCTTCCGCGCGGGGCTTGGCGACCCTGTACCAGGCCTTTGCCGAGGGTGGCGAAAAGCTCGGGATTTTGCCGCAGGTGATGGACGCCCTGCGGCAGGGCCATGCCTATCCTTCGAAGGGCCTGAAAGACCAGGTCCTGACCGCCGACATGTATTATTCGCACGGTTTCGAAAAGCCTTTCGCCGAGTGGGAATACGCCCGCACCCGCAGCGCTTTCGGCAGCTTCGCGGTGGGCGGCTCGCTCGCGTTCGCCGACCCTGAAGACGGCGTCGCCTACGCTTGGATCACCAACCAACTCGGCACCGGGAAATGGGACGATCCGCGCGAAAAGATCGTGCGCGACGCCTTCTACGCCTGCCTGGAGACAATCGCATGAGTATTGCCCAGATCGTCCTCTCGGACCTGCACCTCGGCGCGCGCGACAGCCTGCTGACGCATGTGAACGCCAGCGGCGAGATTGCCGAAGGTCCTTCGGAAGTACTGTCTGCCTTTGCCAATGGCCTGCGCGAAACCCTTGGCGATGGCGAGAAGCCGCAGCTGGTCCTGCTCGGCGATGCGCTCGACCTTGGCCTTTCGCCCTTCGGCGACGTCTCGCAGAGCTTCCTCCAGCTGGTCGACGCCTTTTTTCCCGAAGACGGGCGTGAGCTGTTCCGTCGCGACATCGTCTACATCGCGGGCAATCACGATCACCATTTGTGGCGCATGGCGCAGGATCATCAGTTCGTGATGGCTCTGCAATCGGGCCGCATTCCGCGCGATATCGAACAGATCACGCCGATCATGGGACAACCGACCATCGGCTGCCGCTTGATGGAATCACTTCTCGCGCATCGGCCTCATATGGCAGGCGCGACTGTCCGGATCGCCTATCCCAACTGGGGTCTCGCCGACGCCGCCACGGGCCGCGCGGTGATCATGCATCACGGGCACTATCTCGACGGCATGTATCGCGCGCTGTCGACGCTGCGCGGCTTTCTCGAGGATAGCGAGGCGCGTCCCGCGACCATGGAACAGCTCGAGGCGGAAAACGGGCCGTGGATCGACTTTCTCTGGTCCGATCTGGGCAGCGCAGGAGACATGGGCGACGAGGCCGGGTCGCTTTACGCGACGATGCTGAGCGCCGGAGCGAGTCACGATTTCGCCGAGAGCATCGCCCGGCGAGCCACCGGAGGGCTTAATTCGAAGCTGGGCATCAATCCGAAGATGCAGCTCAAATACGGCATCACGCTCGACAATCTGATCCGCGCCGGGGTCGATCTGTCCGCAGGCCGGGCCGCGGAACGGCAGCGCGATGGCTACGGCCATGTGCTCGGCGAGGAGGAGGTCGAAGACATCGGCTGGTATCTCTCCACCCCTGTGGCGTCGCAATTGCACGACGAACTGGGAGAACTGCCGCGCGAACTGAATTTCGTGTTCGGCCATACGCACAAGCCGTTTCAGGATGAGCTGACCGTCGATGGGTTCGAATTGCCCGTCGGCGTTTTCAATACCGGCGGGTGGGTGCTCGACGAGCCCACGCTGATGCCGGTGCAGGGCTGCGCCGCGATGCTCGTATCCGACGATCTGGAAGTCGCATCCCTGCGGCTTTTCAACGATCCGACCGACGGCACGATGGCGCCCGTGCGGGTCGAGGGCAGCGGGCGCGTCTCGCGCCTGGCCGAGGAAGCCGGCGCGGCGGTCGACAATGCGGCCAGCCACTGGGGCGATTTCTCGCGCACGGTTCATGCGCGCATCGTCGAGGAAGCGGATAAACGCGTGCGCCGCATGCTCGACCGATCCAACGAAGGCCATCGGGAGGCGGCGGAATGACCATGCAAAAGCGCATTGCGAAGGGACTCGACAAGGCCAAATCCCACTACACCGTGCTCGTCATCGGGTCGGGCTATGGCGCGGGCGTCGCCGCTTCGCGGCTGGCGCGCGCCGGGCAGGATGTCGCGGTTCTCGAGCGCGGTAAGGAGCTGTTGCCGGGCGAGTATCCAAACAAGATCTCCGAGGCTCAAGGAGCAATGCAGATCAACGCCGAGGGCGGCCGCATAGGCGAACCCGACGCGCTGTTCGAAGTGCATGTCAACGATGGTCAATATGCGCTCGTCGGCTGCGGGCTCGGCGGCACATCGCTGATCAATGCCAATGTCTCGCTGGAACTCGACAAGCGTCTACTCGATCAGGCGCACTGGCCTGCCGCCTTCCGGGGCAACCCGCCGGAAATCGACGCCTATTACGAGCGCGCGCGCGAAATGCTCGCACCCAATCCCTATCCCGACGGCCATCCCAAGCTGGGCAAGCTCGAGGCGCTGGAACATTCGGCCAAGGCGATGGGGCAACGCTTCTACAAGACGCCGATCAACGTCACCTTCGAAGACAAGACCAACCGGTTCGGCGTTCCGCAGCCCGCCTGTACCAATTGCGGCGACTGCGTTTCAGGGTGCAACGTGGGCGCCAAGAACACCACGCTGATGAATTATCTGCCCGACGCGGCGAACCACGGAGCGGACATTTTCACCCAGGCTAAAGTGCTGTGGGTCGAACGCGCTGGCGACAAATGGCGTGTCCATCTCGAACCCAATGGCAAGCACGCTGCCAAGGGGCCTGCCAGCATCACGGCAGACCATGTCATCCTGGGTGCGGGCGCGATCGGGTCGACCGAAATCCTGCTGCGCTCGCGCGAGAAGGGGCTCGATCTGTCCGACCGGTTGGGCGCGAATTTCTCGGGTAATGGCGATGCGCTGGGCTTTGCCTATGACAGCTATCTGAAGGCGGAAAAGCAGGGCGACGAGCTCACCGCCAAACCGCTCTACGCCATTGGGGTCGGCGCGTCCGATGTCGCGCAGGAGGCCTATCCCGGCCCCTGCATCACCGGCGTGATCGACATGCGTTCGAGCGACGATCCGACCGAGGGACTGGTGATCGAGGAAGGCGTCGCCCCCGGCATCATCGCCAGCGCCCTCGCGCCGGCCTTTTTCTTCGGCGAGGCGCTCGCCGATGGCTTCACGCGCTTCGGCATGGATCAGGTCAAGCCGCGCCTGATGGATGCCAAGGCGATCGGCGAAGCCGTGCAGACCGACCCCGGGAGCATTGCCGAATGGGCTTACAAGGGACCGATGGCGCGGACGCAGACCTACCTCGTGATGAGCGTCGACGATTCCGGGGGACGGCTGGCGCTCGACGATGACCGGATCGCGATTCACTGGAAGAGTGCGGGCGAACAGCGCACCTTCCGCCGCGACGACGATCGTATGCGCGAGGCGGCCCAGACGATCGATGCGCAGTATTTCTCCGACCCGCTGTGGGGTGATCCCTTCGGCAAGAAGCTCATCACCGTGCACCCGATCGGCGGCTGCGGCATGGGCAACGATGCCGTGAGCGGTGTGGTCGACGACAGTTGCCGCGTGTTCGCGGGGGCTGCCGGCAGCGATGTGCACGAGGGGCTCTATGTCTGCGACGGTGCGGCGCTGCCGGGTGCGGTGGGCGTCAATCCCCTGCTGACCATCACCGCTGTCGCTGAGCGCGCGATCGAAAAGCTGGCCGCAAGGCAGGGCTGGAGCATCGACTATACTCTGGGCGCGGAAGGTCCGCTGCCGGAACCGGTCGCCGAGGAAAAACCCGATGCCGAGCCTGCGCAGGTCCTCGCGCAGCGGGGCGATGCGCTCAAGCTGGGTGTCGCCAAATGGGTTGCGGGCCATGCCCTCGCACCCGTCGCGAACGGGATAGAGGAGGTTGCGGACCATTTCGAGAACGGAGCGATCGACAAGGCCAAGGCGGCCATACGCAAGCTGATCCGCGATCATCCCGAAGCGATGAGCCCGGGGCTGTCCTTCACCGAAACCATGGCCGGACATATCAGTGCGACCGGTTGCCATCACCGCCCGTGCGACCATGCCGAGCGTATTCGCGACGACTATGCCAATGGCGAGGCCTGGGGGCGCGTCGAGGATAGTGCCTGCAGTTTCCTGCTGACGGTGACGACCGACAACCTTCATCGCATGATCGAGGACAAGCAGCATCGTTCGCGCATCACCGGCGAGGTGACCCTGAGCGCCGTATCACCCGATCCGCTGCCGGTGCGCGAGGGCACCTTCCGCCTGCTGGTGGCCGATCCGGATGCCGCCGAAAGCTGGAAGATGCTTTACGACATGGTGCTCGACGGGTCCGACGGGCCGATCCACTTCCATGGGTTCAAGACGCTCGAGCAGCGCGGCAAATCCGATCCCTGGACCGACCTCACCACGCTTTTCGTCACCCTGCGCCACGGCGAGGACGAGAACGGGACGCTGATCGGTCGCGGCGTGCTCAAGCTCGGCATCGACGAATTCATGCGTCAGCTGACGACTATCGAAGTCCACGACAGCAATACGTTGATCGGCCACATCGTGAACCTGATTCCGCAGGCGAGGAAAGCGATCGAGACCTATTTCGTCGCCAAATATGCCGGATTCTTCGCAATGACGGTGTTCCGTGCCTATGGCGGAATGCTGGCGACGCTCAACGATTTCCCGGCCAAGGATGCCGATGACCTCGTCCCGCGCGAGATGCGTCTGCCGCCTGCGGAGCGGCATATCGTCCCGACCGCGGATGGCGCGAAGATCGGTCTCACCCGCTATCGCGGGGGACCGCGCGGGCCGCTGGTTCTCGCGCCCGGTTTTTCGGTTCGCGCGTCGAGCTTCGCTACCCCGACAGTGGAGGAAAACCTCGCCGAAAGCCTGGTCGCGCAAGGTTACGATGTGTGGCTGTTCGACTATCGCGCGAGCGCGGATTCGGGCAACGACACCCAGAATCCGCCGGCCTTCACCATCGACGATATCGCGCGGCACGACTGGCCCGCGGCCATCGCCAAGATCCGCGCCGTTTCGGGTGCCGAGAGCGTGCAGGCGATCGCGCATTGCGTCGGGTCGATGAGCCTTCTGATGGGTATCGGTGCGGGCTGGGTGTCGAGCGTGCGCTCGATGGTATCCTCGCAACTGACGCTGCATCCGGTGACCGACTGGCTCAACTACATGAAGGCCGATCTTGGCGTCGCAGGTGTGCTCGGGCAAGTATCGCTGCTCGACGGCCACCTCGATTTCGCCAGCCAGGGGACCGAGGCGGACTACGAGATCGATGCGATCGCGTATCAGATTCCCGTCCCCGAAGGGCAGGCCTGCAAGAACCCGACCTGCCGCCGCGTGTTCGGCGTGTTCGGACCAAGCTGGGACCACGCCCAGCTCGGCCACGAAACGCATGTCGCACTCGGCAGCATGTTCAGCCGCGTGCCTCTCAAACCGTTCGAGCAATTGCAGGAGATCATGCGCCGCGGGCTTGCCGTCGACACTGGCGGTCGGCCGATCTACACATCGGACGAAGCCGCGAAACGTCTAGCATTGCCGATCAGCTTCCTGTCGGGGGCGACCAATAAGATATTCTACCCTGAAAGCGGTCAGCGCACCCGCGTTTGGCTGCAGGACCGGAACGGCCGCGATCTTTACCGGCAGCACATCATCCCGGGCTACGGACACATGGACCTGTTCATCGGTCGCAATGCCCATCGCGACATATCTCCACTGATTCTGAAACAACTGGCATGGCTCGACGGCGCGGCGCTATCTGGCTCCGGCAATGAGTCGTCAGTCATTCGCCATGGAAGGATTTAGCAGGGCGGTGGCTATGGACGAGCGCGATGCGAATTTCCCGACACTCCATTGCGCGACAGGCCAAGTCATTCGGACGTCAGCAAGCGGCTTAAATGGGTATGAAGCGAATTGTCCCAGAGCTTCATGCCGACCTTTGCCGGTAAAGCGGGAAAGAACCGCTCTCATGCAAACTCAGGGTGACAGGGAGCGGCTCGATGTGTGTGCTCCACCATTAGATCACCAGATCCTTATTGCAGTAAGTAGTGTTTTGCATACTTATTGTGTCAGAGTTGTCGGTTTCTTGGGGGAATTATGGAAGCCCACTTAGATCAGCACGTCATCGATTCCATCGGGCATGGAGTGATATTTGCTGATACGACGGAGACGATCACATACGCCAACAGATATTTCCGTGAAATCACAGGATATTCGAACTCCGAGATAGTCGGAAGGAATTGCCGCTTCCTTCAGGGAGAGGACACCTGCCCCGAGGCCAAGAAGCGCATCAAGCAAGCCATTGAGAACGGCCAACAGTTCGATGGCCAGATACTCAATTACCGAAAGAATGGCGAAGCCTTCTGGAACGACTTGTCGATTACCCCGCAGTTCGATGCCGATCGCGAGTTGACCGGCTTCGTGGGAATAATGCGCGACGTTACCGAACGCCAGATGCACCGACAGCGCATAGAAAAACTAGAACAACACTTGCGACTGATTTTCGAGAAGATTCCGGCGGGAATGGTGGTCCACCGGGCGGACGGCACGATCGAAAGCGTCAATCCGGAAGGTCGCAGATTGCTCGACCTTCCGTCCTCCGGCGACATCGACGGGCTGAGGTTCGAGGATCTGAACCTCTTCGCAGAGGACGGGTCACGTCTCGGCGTTGACGATTGCCTCGCCAGCATGGTGGCAGCGACGGGTCAGGAGATGCGCGATCTGATCGCAAGCATCGTCCATAAGGCTTCAGGTCAAAAGATCTGGCTCAAGTGCAGCGTGTTTCCGACACATGAAGAATCTGGCGAGCTATCGGCCGTTGTGCTGAGCTTTAGCGATATCACGCATGAGTACGAATCCGAGCGCGAGCGCCAACGCTTCGAACTCGCAGCGCAGGTGACCAAGAGCATCGTTTTCGACTGGGATCTCCTTACCGGGGAATATTGGGCCAACCGTAACTTCAAAACCATTTTCGGGTTCGAGCCTCCAAAGGAAAGAAATCCGTCGGATCCGCCGCACTACGTGTTCGAGGAGGATAGGAACGACTATCAGCTAGCTTTGTCTCTCGCGTTGGAGCAGCAACGGTCTAGATTGGACCGGGAATTTCGTTTCGTGAAGCCGGACGGATCCTTGGGCGTCGTGCGCTCCGAATTGATGGTACATTATGACGACGATGGGCAAGCAGTCCGGATTATCGGATTGAAACGAGACCTGACCGAACTGCGACGGCAAGAGGAAAGGCTGGCCGAGTCCGAAGAGCGCATGCGCATCGTGGCCGAGTTGTCCAGCGACCTGCTGTGGGAACTCGATCCAGAAACAGATGTCGTCTGGAGGGCAAGGGACGGGGTGGAACGGCTCGGGCTCGATCCGGCGCTGGCGCCGTGTTCGGGGGGCGCGTGGTACGATCTCATTCTTCCCGAAGATCGCGAGCGTGTGGTGGCGAGCTTTCGCCAAGCGATCGAGAATGGCGCGGGCCGCTGGAGAGAGGAATACCGGATCGAAAGGGCGGATAAATCGGCCCTGCAGGTTGCGGACACCGCTGCCATCATCCGCGAGGAAGGCGGCAAGCCAACGAAAGTGGTCGGAGCCGTTCGCGACATCACCGAAAGCCGCCGCCTGGACGAGTTCCTCCGCGAGAAACAATCGCTTGAGTCGCTGGGCAAGCTGACGGGAGGGGTCGCGCACGATTTCAACAATATGCTCATGATAATCATGGGCAATACCGAGATCCTGATGGATAATGTCGAAGATCCAGAGACCCGTGAGCTTCTCGATCTCATTCAATCGGCCGCTCGCAGCGGGGCCGAACTAACCAGCCATCTCCTGGCCTTCGCCCGTCAACAGCCCCTGGCACCGCAGCATGTGGACATCGCCGATCAGATGGATCAGGTCGCCAAGTTGATTCGATACGGCCTGCCGGAGGACATCAGCCTCAAGATCGATCTGACCGAAGACAATCTCTATGTCGAAGCCGACCCCCATCAGCTCGATAATGCCCTCGTCAATTTGGCTGTAAATGCGCGCGATGCAATGCCCGATGGTGGAAGGCTGACCGTTGAAGTGTCCTCCCGTAGCGTCGACGCGGGCCCGCTCCATGCCGTTTTGGCACCGGGCGAATACGTCCGGATCACGATGAGCGATACGGGGCCGGGCATGACACCCGAAATCGCCTCACGCGTTTTCGAACCCTTCTTCACCACCAAGGAAAGGGGCGAGGGAACGGGTCTCGGACTGAGCATGGTCTATGGATTCGCCAAACAATCGGGGGGGCATGCGTTCATCGAAAGCTCACCCGGCGAAGGGACCTCGGCGAGTATCTTTCTGCCGCGGATATCCAAGGTCCGGTTCGATGCGGAAAGCGACCAGGACGACACCTCATTCCCGCTACCAGAGGGGAAAATCCTGATCGTCGAAGATGAAGAACAGGTCCGCCATTACGTGGAGCGAATCTTCGAGAGCGAGGGGCTAACCGTTCTCAGCGCATCCAACGCCATCGAGGCTCTTGAATTGCTGGAAGATCACCACGACGTGGACTTGCTCGTCACCGATATTGTCATGCCCGGCGGAATGAACGGGCTGCAACTGGCGGAAACGGCACGTCGGCGGCTACCGGGGCTCAAGGTGCTGCTGACTTCGGGGAATGCCAGCATGGGCACGCTTCGGGAAGGCTTCGATCGACTGAAGGATACTCTGTTGCCCAAGCCTTATACGCGCGAGGCGCTTGCCCGGGCGGTTTCCCGAGTAATGAGCAAGCCAGAGGCCCGCTGAGCACTTGAGCACAGCTACTGCGCCGGCTGGCTTTCTCGAATAGCAACGCAAACTCGACCGCGTTCCGCACGCCGAGCTTCTTGAAGATACTCGCTCTATGTGTCTCAACGGTGCGCGGGCTGATGTCCAGAATGCGCGCAATCTCCTTATTGCTATGACCATCGGCGATCTGGGCCGCGATATCCCTCTCTCGCGAAGTCAACGAGGCAATCTGCGATCTGATATGTTCGACTTCGTCGATCCTGCGGCGAAGCTCGGCGGATCGAGCGATATGTTCGCCGATCTTCCGAGCGAACCGCTTGATCGAGACCGGTTTCTCGACGAAATCGACGGCCCCGGCATTCATGGCGTCGACCGCAAGGCTGATTTCGCCGTGAGACGTCAAAATCACGACGGGAATTGCTTGCGCCGCGGGAGGAATCCTGTCGAGAACGCTCAGGCCATCCATCTCGGGCATGCGCATATCGAGGATGACGCAATCCGGCAGCTCGAACTCCAGACTTTCGAGGAAATCCGCACCGCTGCGAAATGGGCGGCAGGTAAACCCATGGCGTTCCAGACCCCGAACCAGAGTCTGCCTTACTCCCGATTCGTCATCGACGATCGCCACGCGAGGCTTGGATTGTGGCTCCTCGGAGGGGAGTTCCGGTTCTGAGGACGATCTTTCCTCCACCTGAGTGTCGCCGTCCTGTAAGGAAGAGGCAATCAATGCGGCCGCTTCGTCGGCAGGCATGGGGCGTCCGGTCCAGTACCCCTGCAATTGGTCGCATCCTGCCTCCTGCAAAATCTGGGCGACGGTTTCCGTTTCCACCCGTTCCGCGGTGCACACGATGTCCGTCCGTTTAGCCAACTTGACGACGGCGCGCACGATTTCGGCCGCCCGCGCCTCGTGCTCCATTCGCGCGACGAAGCTCCCGTCGATCTTGATTTCCGAGAACGGGTAATCGGACAGCTGTTTGAGTGAAGAGAAACCGATTCCGAAGTCGTCGATAGCGATACCATATCCTGCGACACGCAGTTTGGTGAAGGACTTCAAAACGGCCTCATCTTCGGGCAGGCCCGACCGTTCGGTAACTTCGAAAACGACCTGGGACGCCTCCAGGCCGTGCGCCTGGCGAAGTTGCTCGATCTTTTCGATCATGCCCGCCTGCTGGAAGAACTCCGGTTCGATATTGATCGAGATGATCTGATTGCCAGGCAGTTCCATCGATGCCCAGGCGAAGCCCAGCTCAATCACGGTCGCCGTGAATTCGTTGATTCTTCCGAGACTTTGCAGCCTGGCGATGCAGTGTTCGGTTGGCAGGATGTCTCCTGCCGCATTGCGGAATCGTGCGAGCACCTCGAACCCGGCCAAATCCCGCGATTGCGACCAGACTTTCGGCTGAAAGTAAGGTTCCAGTGTCGCTTCGATCTGGGCGAATTCTTCGCGCGAACAGGTCAATGCTTCGGACGGTTCCGAAATCGGATCGCCGTCCTTGGTAAATGCATCTGCCTTGAGCAGGCGTTCGAAATCGGCGTAGCTGAAGGGCTTCGGGAGGAGGCCGCCAATCCTGGCCCCGCTGTTGCCGAGCAACTTCCCCGCCGCTTCGAGGACCGGCGCATCGGCGCCGCTGGTGAGAAAAACGCGACCGTCGAACCGCAGGCTCTGCAATTCCTCGACGATGTCGATACCCCCGATGTCGGGCATGTGCAGATCGAGCAGAACGTCGGGAGACGACGCCATGTCCTTCAGTTCGGAAAAGAAGGCGCGGGGCTCGGCGAAGCCGTGAGCTTGAAATCCAGCCCTCACTGCGAACCGCTCGAACAGCGCAACCGCCTGAGGATTGTCGTCTAGAATGAATAATTGACGCACATCACCTTCCGCAAGGGTGACCGCGCCGCTATCACTCTTGCAGCTATAACGCAATCGCCGCTTGGCCGCCTGAGCGTGCATAACCTCATGGGAATTGGGACACCTTTTGCAGGGACCGGTGTCGTCGCTTACCTAGATCGTAGTTATTTGCGGCGTGTTCCAGTCGAGGCCGCCGGCGAACTTCAGGTACTATTCGTCAGCGATGCGAGAGTGGGAATGGACATCGGCTTGTCGAGGGCGAAGCCCGCCTGATCGCCGTCCGTCCAGCGAACGGTTGCGTTTTCGAAAACCGCTCCGCCAATTTCGAGTGTCGAGAGGCAGCCCGTGGGGACGGGTTCGGGCGTGGTGATGCAGAACCCCTTTTGCGCAATGTTTCTGGCGCTTCCGACGATACACCGCCCGCCGAAGTATACGGCTGCGGTTTCTTCGAACGGAATGCGAACCGAACGATACGGGAAAGCGTCGGACGGGGCGATCTCGCAGGGCAATTCATTCTCCAGACCAAAGCGCGTCCCATCGACCCAGACGACGTTTGCCGTGACAAACGGACGGCTGCCCCAGCGATATCGAACGGTCTCGCCTTTCGTAATCGGAATTTCGCCATCGAAGCCGCACCCGTAATCCGAGCAGTCCTTCATCGTCGCAGCGTAGGCCTTCCCCGCGATCTCGATGCAGGCGGGCCTGAAAGTTCGGATACTACGCTCGATCCGCCGCCGATCATGCTGCGGATAGCATTGCAATTGCGATTGGTCCTGCATGTGTGAACTCCCCTTACTGCCCAGCACAATGGTCAGCCTGATTACTGTGGGGGGATTAAGCAAAACCCAAATTGGTCGGTGGATTAACTCTATCGGTAGAGAAGGGAAACATTAACCATGACCAGACGACAAAGGGGCGGCCGCATCGCGCAGGCCGGGTAAGCCTAGCAAGGCAACCCGCCGGTCGGCTCGGACCGGACACCCCTCAATTGCTCGCTCGAAAATGCGTGACCAGCAGATCCGCGATCTTCGGCAGAAGCTGCTTCGGCAGCGCATGTCCGAGTTCGCCGATCTCCACGTGACGCGCTGTCGGGATCAGGTCGGCTATGTGCTGCCCATGCGGTGGCGGATTGAGCGGGTCCTGCCCGCCCTGGATCACGAGCGTCGGAACGTCGACCTGCGACAATTCGGCACCGCGGTGAAGCGGAACCGGCTCTGCGCGTGCGTGGGCAGTCGCGGGGGCCACCGTATCCGCATGGCGGATGGCTGCGCGTTCGCGGCGAGCGAAATCATCGGCATCGAAGCCTGCGATCTCCCCGTTCAGGGTGCGCCAGACCTCGACCCGCCGGGCGACCTCTTCCGCCTCGGTCTCGCCCGGCGTGAACATGGCAGCCAGCTGCCGGACGACGTCCGGTGCCGGCCCGGGTAGCGGGCCTGGCGACGTCTCCCCGTTCATGGCCCGCATGTAAGCGTCGGCGAAATCGACATCGAGTGCTGCCGTCAGCATCAGCGTGAGCGAGCGCAGCCGCTCGGGCGCTTCGATCGCGAGAAGCTGGCCGATCGTGCCGCCCAACGACAGCCCGACCACATGCGCCCGGTCGATGCCATGCGCATCGAGGACGGTAAGCGCGTCGTCGGCAAGGTCCGCAATGGCATAAGGCGCCTCATCGAAGTCGCGAGTGGTCGAGCGCCCGGTGTCACGATGATCGTAGCGAATGACCCCAAAGCCGCCTTGGACAAGGCGCGAGACTAGTGCGTCCGGCCACATGGATCCGGGCGCATTGGCCCCGGCCACCAGCAGAACGGCATGATCGCCGATCTCGCCGAATGCTTCGCTCCACAGTTCGATGTTGCCATTTTGCGCAGTCTTGGTGCTGGGTTTCATGGGTCCCTCGTCCTCTCGCTTCTCTGGATTGGGGCGTATCTTCTCGAGGCCTTGCCGATGAGGCGAATGGCCATCAGCCGGTCTGCATTTCCCGTCCTGCGCGGCTGGTGATCGAGAAGTATTCGGGCAACAATTCGGCGAGTTTGGCCCTGCCAGCATCGAGCAGAACCGCCTCGAGCGCGCGCGCATCATCTTCCACTGCGCCGATCCCGATGTACCCTTCGCGTTTCAGGCCCTTCAGCGTCGTCGTCAATACCGGGCGCGATATGTCGATCCTTTCGCGGATTTCGGGGCCGGTCAATCGTCCA
Organism: Erythrobacter sp. AP23; assembly: GCF_001542855.1. Classification (GTDB taxonomy): domain Bacteria; phylum Pseudomonadota; class Alphaproteobacteria; order Sphingomonadales; family Sphingomonadaceae; genus Qipengyuania. The sequence goes on from NZ_LNBY01000017.1 coordinate 49,742, forward strand.
CCTTCGCGCTCCAGCACGATGAGGATGAGAAACCGGGTCTGCGACAGGCCGTGCCGCGAGAAGAGCTGTTCCAGATCGCGCAGCAGAAAGCTGGCGTGTTGCAGCGTTTCAAGCGCGCGCCGCGTGGCCGGCTTGTCCATTTCGGGATAGCGGCTGGCATAGGCCGACATGATCGCATCGCTGGGCAATTCTTTCAGAAGGAACATCGCCAGCGCTCACCCTTGAGTCCCCGCCATCATGGCGATGAGGGTATCGCTGCTGATGCCCGCGCCGAAATGGTGCAGCACATGCTCCTCGAAATAGGCGTTCTGGTGGTCCTCGAAGGCGCCCACCCCATCGGTCACGACATAGGCGTTGTAGCCGAGATCATGCGCTTGGCGCAGCGAGGATTCGACGCAGACATGCGTCGCGAAGCCAAGGAAAACGACCGTGTTGATGTCGTTATTGCGCAGAAAGGCATCGAGCGTGGAATTGGTGAGCACGCTCGCCCCGCTGCGGCCGACGGTCACGAATTCGTCGGTTCGGGGCGTGAAGGCGACCGGGAAATTCGAACCGTCGCCGGTCCAGGTGCCGGCATTCTGGATCGCCCGACGCAGGCCGAGGGCATCTTCGACCGGGCCGAAGATCCGGTAGGCGCGATCACCGCGCAGATCGAGGGGGGCGTGAGCAACCGTCCAGCGCGCCTCGCGTGCGGCCTGGAGCACGCGCGCGCCATTTTCGATTGCCGATTGAAACTGCGCTTCGTCCCTGACCAGCAATTCCCTCAGCGTACCGTCGGGTGCGACCCACTCGTTCTGGAATTCGATGAAGACGAGCGCTGTCCGCTCCTTGTCTAGCGATGGCGGATTTGCGGGCGCTTCGGCAACTGCGGACACGGCGAAACCTCCAAGAGAGATGATAAACAGGAACGAGCGAACGGAACGAAGAAGGGTCATCGGTTGCTCCCTTTATGTTAGCTACCTAACGATAAATTCAGGGGTGGGTTCCTGTCAACCGCGCTTTGAGACCATAGGGAAAGGATCGCTAAATCAGGGGGGAAGGCGGTCCGTGGTGTCAATGCGACGCTAGAAGGATCGCCATCAATCGACATTCGCACCAGGCGGTCCGGCCTTCCATCGCTCTACCAGAAAATCGATGAACGCCCGCGTCTTGCGCGCAAGGATCGGCCGGTCGGGGAAGACGATCCAAACGTGCGCAGGCTGGGGTCTAAACGCCGGCAAGACCTCGACCAGCCGTTCGCTCCTCAAATCCTCGTCGACCAGAAACCCGGCGAGCAGCGCGATCCCGGCACCATCCAGCGCGGCTTGGCGCAGCATCACGGCGTTGTCGGCGGCGAGCTTGGGGCGGACGGGAATCTCGACCTCGCGGGACGATTCCGACAATTTCCAGACCGGACCCGCCGCCAGGGGACTGAAATGCAGGAGGTCGTGCTTTGCCAAGTCCGACGGGACATTCACTTCAGGGGCGCGGGCCAGATATTCGGGAGCCGCACACAAGTACCTTGGGATCTCGGCCAGGCGACGCGCTTTCAGGCCAGCCCCGCTCGCGAACACACCGATGCGGATCGCGGCATCGAACCGGTCTTCGACCAGGTCGATGTAATCGTCCGATACGCTCAATTCCAATTCGATACCCGGATGCGCGCGCCTGAAATCGGCCAGCAACGGTCCGATCGCGATCTGACCGAACGAAGTCGGCAGGGCCAGGCGCAAGACGCCCGTGGGCTCGGCCGAAAATCGCGCGACCATGGCCTCCGCGTCGGCCAGGCGCGACAGCAGATCCTGCGCATGCGGCAAGAGCGCGGCGCCCGCCTCGGTGAGCGTCACCGATCTGGTGTGCCTGTGAAACAGGGGAGTGCCAAGCGAGGCCTCGAGCGCCTTTATCCGTCGACTGAGGACCGAGGGGTGCAATTGCAGCGCCTCCGCGGCGCGCGCGAAGCTCAGGTTCGCCGCAACGGCACAAAACTCCGTCAGGGCTTGGGTGGAAAGCGAGGAGGGCATTGATGCCTCTTATGCAATTATTGGTGCCCAAACACCACTTTATTTCCACAATGGCACCCATCCATATTGGAGGCAGCCATTCACGCAAGGACCGAAGCATGCGCAATTCAGCTCCGATGGATCGTCCCGCCAAGCGACTCGACCCGTCCGCCCGACGTGCTCTCACAGCTTGTCTTCCCGCAGCGCTGTTCATGCTGGCGGCGCCACCAAGTGCTCATGCACGCGATGGTTCCTCGCCTGATTACGGCGCAAATACCGGCACGGCTTTCGCCGCCATGGAGCATTCCCTGCGTGCCGCGATCGACACAAAACATACCATCACGCTCCCGCCCCGGGTCGAATGGCCCAATGGCATCGCTTTCGATGGCGAGGGTCGCTTGCTCGTCGGCGCAATCACCGCGCCGGTCATCGCCCGGTTCGAGAGCGGCGCCTGGACGGAGATAGACGTGGCGGCTCCCGGCATCTTCTCGGTGACGAGCCTGACCCATGATCCCCGACGCAATCTCGTCTGGGGCACTTCGCCGGCATTTCTCGACGAAGATTCCGACCAGCAGCACGGCCTATATGCGCTTGAGGGCGAGGAGCTCGGGCTGGTCAGGTTTCTGCGACTGCCCGACGACGGTTTCGCCAATGACACCGAAATGGCCTTCGATGGCCGGTTGCTCGTGACCGACAGCGTGAACGGCCGAATTCTGGCCTATGATTGGGAGCGCGATGCCTTCGAGGTCCTGGTGGAGGACGAGCGTCTGAAGCCGCTCAACCGTGTTGGCGCGGCGGGGGTCGCCGTGGATCCGCAAGGGCGCGTCTATGTGGCCAATTTCGAGACGGGAGCATTGCTCATTCTGGCCGACGGTGCGCTGCGCCCGATCGCACTGGCCCGCCCACTCGAGAACCCGGACGGGCTTGCGCTGACAGAGGACGGCGCCCTGCTGGTGGCGGAAGGCGCAGTGCAAAGCGGCAATGGGCGACTACTGCGCATTCCCGAGCCATCCGCGCCGGGGCCCCGCCCGGTCGAAACGGCAAGCGAGCGTATCGAATCGCCGGTGAATCTGGCGGTTGGCCCGGACGGTGTGGCCTATGTCACCGAATCCCGCATCCGGCGGAAGATCGGACCCGATCCGACCGAGGCAAGGCCGTATGATTTTCGCGTCATCGTGAGCGAGCTGGCGGCGGACGCCGGGCAAAGCTCCGAGTGATCGCTCGAACGAGCGAAGCCTGCTCTTATCGCCGGGACCGAGCCGCCGACAAATGCTCCCTCGCCGCCTGCCATAGATTTTCGACCAGGTCGCCGGCCGGACCTTCGCCCGCCAATCCGCCCGACTGGCCTGACCATGCCTGCATACGATCGATATCGTCATCGTCGCGTGCTGCGGCGGTCATGGGCTGGGTCAGGAGGCGTTGCCAGGGATAGGCTGCCGGTTGCGGCGCATCGGGCCGAGCGGCAGTGCGGGCGAAGGCCGTATCGATGGCGCGCCCGGCCCGGCCCGTAAAGGCTCGCGTGAGGATCGTTTCCTCGGGCAATGCCCGGCCGATCGCATCCTTCCAGGAAGAAGGGATGGCGCTTTCGGTGCAGCGCAGAAAGCCGGTGCCGATCTGGACGGCGGACGCGCCGAGCATGAAGGCGGCGGCAATTCCGCGACCATCGGCAATGCCGCCGGTTGCCACGACCGGCACGTCCACAGCATCGACGATACTGGGCAGGAGCGACGACAGGCCCACCTGGGTCGCCTCTGCCGCGCTTTGATCGAAAGTGCCGCGATGGCCACCGGCCTCCATCCCTTGCGCCACTATGACGTCGGCGCCCGCCTGCGCCGCTTCTTTCGCTTCGGCGACCGTCGTCACGCTTGCCATCCAGGGAATGCCGGCCGCCTTCAACTTCGCTACGAATTCGGCAGGAAAGACGCCCATGATCGAAGAGATTGCCGCGGGCCGTCCCGCGAGCATGGCTTCGCATTGCGCAGCGAAGTCTGGCAGCGGTGACGGCAGAGGGTCCGGTGCAGGCGTATCGCACCAGCGCGACAGAAAATGGCGCCATTCCGCTTCGCGATCCGGTTCCGGGCGCGGCGCCGTTTCCGGGATCCAGACATTGAGCTGGAAGGCGCTGCCAGCCGCCGAGCGCACTTCATCGGCCCATGCCGCGATCTGCTCGGGCTGCATCATGAGGCATCCGGCTGCGCCCCATCCGCCCGCCTTCATGATCGCGATCGACAAGGCGGGCGGACATGCGCCGGCCATCGGGGCCAGCATTACCGGGAACTGGCCACCGAAACGTTCGCAAAAGCGATTGCCGCGTGTGATGGGATCGACATCCATGAGGGCAGATGCGCGGATCGTCGGCCCGTCGTCAACCGCGCTGCCCGGGAATGGTGTACCCGCCGTCGACCAGGATCGCCTGACCGGTGATATTCGACGCTCGGTCGGAAAGCAGGAAGGCGGCCAATTGCGCGGCTTCCTCCGGCGTTCCCATCCGGCCGATGGGGTGGGCCTTGCCGAAGGCGTCCAGCACCGCCTCGTCATGGTCGAAGGCAATGCGCGTCATCTCGGTATCGATGCCGCCGGGATTGATGTTGTTTATCCGGATCCCGAGCGGTGCGAGCTCCAGTGCGGCGGCGCGCAGCAACCCGTCCATGCCGGCTTTGCTCGCGGAGTATACGGTAGATCCGGGCAGCGCGCCGAAGGCGAGCCATGACGAGGTGTTGACGATCGCGCCGCCGCCCTGGTCTTTCATTGTCCGAGCCTGCGCGCGCATCGACATCCAGATGGATTTCAGGTTGGTGTCGAGCGTGGAGTCCCAGTCCGCTTCGGACTGCTCCAGCATCGGTGAAAAATTGCCGATCGTCCCCGCATTATTGAAGGCGAAATCGAAGCGCCCGAAAGCGTTCGCAGTTTCCGTCACGATCCGCTCGTGATCTTCGGATCGTGTCACATCGGCGATCACGGCGATGGCTTCGCCGCCCGCGTCCTCGATACTCTCGACCAATTCCTCGAGCCGGTCCCTGCGCCGCGCAACCAGTGCCACCTTCGCGCCTTCGCGGGCGAACAGCTTGCCTGCTGCCGCACCGATGCCGGAGCTGGCACCGATGATTGCCCCGCACTTGTTCTCTAGTAACGCCATCGCTCTATCGTCCCTTTGCTGATGATGGCTTGGACATATTGCGCAATGGAGGCTTGATTAGGGGCCGAGACTGCATTGCCTGTTTCCGGCATGGCAATATTGCGATCCACGCTCGCTTCTGGACGGACCAGCGAGGTCTCGAGAAACCGGGCGGGCCCCGATTGTCCCGACAGACTTGCGACCGGCTCAGCGGCCCGGATTCGCGCGAGCCAAGCGAGGCGCTCTACACTGGCTTGGAAGGCCGCGAACGGGGCTTATTGGCTCACTCGGCTACGTTCGAACCGGCGGCGCATTCGGGAAGCACTTCCGGGGACCGCCTATCCAGTTGGGCGATAACCTCCTCATATCCGTATCGGGGCGACCAGTTCAGCTCTCGCCGGGCCTTGCCGGACGAGTAGACCCGGTCGATGGATCGGGGCAGAGGCCAGTTGCGGGCCTCGAACTCCGCATGGAGCGTTGGCATGCGCTGCCTGATGACTTCCTGTGCGTCGCGTTTCAGTGCGTCGCAGTCGTCCTTGTGAAAAGGCGTATCGCCCGAGACGTTGAACACCTCGAAATTTCGGCCTCGATGGTTCGCCGCCGTGACATGGGCCGATGCTACGTCTCGCGCGTCCACCCCGCGGTGCAGCCGGTATGCGGCCATGACCGGGGCCGGTTCCGGAAAGCACCGTGACATCCTGATCACGCGGACATCGAAGTTCTTGCCGGCCTGCGATCTCGCGACCCCCTCGGCCTGGAGCTTCGTACGATGATAGATCGTGCGGGGCAGGGGGTCTGTTTCCTCCGTCACCCAGACCGCGCTTTGGTCGTCTTGCGAGGCATGGCCGTACAAGGCAGTGGTGCTGGTGAGAATGAAGGTCCGCACCCCGGATGATCTCGCGATGTCGAGCGCCATGAGCGTTCCTTCGACGTTGATCCGCTCGAATTCACGGTCCGCAACTAGGCCGACATGGGGCGCGTGAAGCGCCGCGACATGGAACACCGCCGCGGCCCCGTCGAAGCCTTTCTTCAGGGCATCCTCGTCCAGCAGATCCGCCACGATCGTCGTCGCGGAACTGGGGCTGCGATCGATACTTGCGACGTCGTCGCCCGTTTCGCAAACCAGCCTATGAATGGCCCGGCCGATGCGCCCGCTGCTTCCGGTGATGGCAAATTTCGGCATCTGGAGGGTTCCCAATTTGCATCGAAGTCCAATCCGCCAAGCGGATAAGCGAATGCCGACGATTGCAAAACCTTGATGATCGACGCCCTTGCCCAAGAGAGGGTTCTGTTGCGCGAGGCGCTTTCTTCCTTCGGCCCGGCCTTGTCTGCCATGCGCACGGATCACCCCTGCACGCCGATCAATCGGGCCATAGCGGGCGCAGCGCCTCCGGAATGGCCGCTCGTATGCGCGCCGCCCGTTCGGGCCCAAGCTTACTTTCCCAGAGCCAGAATACGTCCGAGACGAGAGACGGAACCCGGAAATGATGCGCCTTTACACGTTGGTAAACGCGTTCCTGAAAGATCTCGGCATCGACCACGTCCTTCGGCTCTGCGGCAAGCGACCACCCTTCGAGGAAGATGCCTCGCTCGAGCGCCGGGAACTGGTTGGCGATCTCCACCACATCTTCTGCGGGCAGGCATTTGCGCAGTTCATGCATTACCGCTTTCATCTGCGGCCCGGATTGATGCGTGGTGCGCACTCCCATGCGTTCGGCCAGATCGCGGCACCATTCGACATGAAGGTCGCTGGCGCGTTCGACATCGTAGGGGTGGGCCAAGACTTTTCCTCTTCCCGATAGTTGCAGCCAGTCCAGGCGAGGGCCGGGTCAGCGCATGCGCTCGGTCGCGGTCTGTGGGCGACACAATCGCGGCCCGCCGCCACGCATGCGCGGGCGAAGAGCCGGTCGCAATACGCGCTTTCACGTCCGATCCCCAGCCCATTCGCGCATGCCTTCGAACCGGCGCGCAAGCGCCCGCAACGCTTCCACGTGGGCCAGGGGATTCTCGTCGGGTGCGAACGACACGGAAAGGTGGCCGCGCGGAAGATCGACGATCAGCCGGTTGGAATGTTCGTATCCGACCAGCACGAAGCGCGTCCCGCCTTGGTCCGGATTGGCGCGCGATCCGGCCAGCGTCAGCAGCGACGGATTGACGAAAAGCTCTTCGTATCGATCGCTGCTCGCACAGGATGCATTGCCCGGTTCTTTTCGCTCGAGCGAGTGCAAATCCTCATCCTCGAGAATGGCGACACACCTAATACCGGGACTGACATCGAAAAATTCGGAGAACACCTTCGCGGATAGGGCATGGGAGGGCGAGGCGGAGCGATCTTGCCGCAACGGCTTCGGCTCCGGCGAACCGGTCGGCACGACACGGCACGGATAGTGGCGGAGATAATGATCGCCGACATAGAGCGTGGCAAGATAGTGTAACGCCGATCGCGCGCCATTGCGGATAGTCTGCAGCAGGCCTTTCGGGGATTCCCAGCTCATGAGCGATCGGTGATCGTTGCGATCACTCCGTCCCGGAAGGAGAAATCCGTGGTCCCGCCGAGGGCGATCTTTTCCCCGGCCCGAGGGCCTCCGGGCAGGTCGCGCGCGAGGGTGCCGCGATAGGAAATCGTCGCCCGCAGGCCTGTCGTTTCGTCGTCCCTGAATTCGCTCAGGCTCCGCAGCGTCTGGTGACGCTCCGCGAACATGGCTGCACCGGCCTCCGCGAGTTTGCGAAACGCCTCCAACCCGGTCGCGCGATGCGTGGTCTGCCCTCCGGCGATGTTCCTGAATTCTACGTCGACATGCAGTGGCTTCAGCATCGCCCCGACGTCGAACGCGTTGTATGCCGTGATATAGGCTTCGATCAGTTTCCTCTGCTGGCTATCGTCCATTCGCCCTCCCTTCGTCTGCGTCAGGTTCATCGTCGAGGAAGGCGAGCACCTGCCGGACCACCTTGTGCGGAGCTTCCAGCTGCGGCAGATGCCCCGCACCCTCGATCACGGCCAATTCGGCATCGAGGAGAGACGCAAGTCTCCTGCCTCTATCCAGGGGTATCCAGGGATCGCGCTCTCCCCAGAGCACTTTGACGGGAGATTTCACCTCGGACAGGCGATCTTCGAACTCGGCTGTATATCGCTCGTCGGCTTGCGCGAACTGGTTGTAGAAGCTCTTCCGGCCTTCATCTGTCAGCCATGGCGCGCAAAGCCGTTCGAAATCTCCTTGCGGGACGTCCCCAGACAAAGCGCCCTGAATATAGGCGGCGACTACCGCTTTATGGATCGGCGGCGGGAGCCCCTCGAACGCTTCGACATGGCGGCCGACGTGGTCGAAGAATTCGGAACCCCACGGCCGCAGGGCTACGACGTTCATGAGGACGTAGCGGCGATATTCGCATCCGTGGAGAAGGTGCGCCCGCAAAGAAACCGCCCCGCCGAAATCATGCGCCAGCACATGCGGGCGATCCAGCTTAAGCGTGTCGAGCATGTAGGCGAAGACTTCGCCCTGCACATCGAGCGAAGTCGGCCGGGTGCCCGACATTTCCGACTGTCCATAGCCGGGCATATCGTACCAGTGGACGCGGAATCTTCGCGCCAGCGGTTCGACGATCCTGTGCCAGCAGAAGGATGACCATGGCCAGCCGTGGGCCAGGATCAGGTCCTCGCCCTCGCCGCAGGCACCGAAGGCCACCACGCCGGCCGGGGTCTCTACCGTCTGGTCGACATTCCAGGCGAGTTCTGTTCCCACGGATCACACCTTCATTCGCGATGCCATCGTGCAAAGCCTTGCCTCGCACGCGAATCGGTTCTAGCAAAGTAGACAGACCAGTCTACCTAGAGAATCTATGAGCAGTCGAGCCTCACAACGCCTTACCGAAGCCGCCTCGCGCCTATTCCAGGCGAAGGGGCTTTCCTCGGTCGGGATCAACGAAGTGGTCAGGGAGGCGGGCGTCGCGAAAATGTCGCTCTACAACAACTTCCCTTCCAAGTCCGATCTCGCCAAGGCCGCATACGCGCAGCTTTCAAAGGAACGGCAGCAAGCCATCGAGGCGCTCGTGAAGAAGGTGGCCGATCCGGAGACTGCCATACTCGAGATGTTCGACCTCGCCGGTCGCCTCGCGGCGCGGCCGGGGTTTCGAGGGTGCGCCTTCATAGACCTCGCCGCCCATTCGGCGCAGGATATCGGGCTGCGAGATCTTGTCCGGGACCACAAGCGCGCGATCCATCGGCACTTCGAGGAATCGGCCCGACGCCACGGCGCGGTGCGCCCGCGGCAGCTTGCGACCCAGCTTCTCGCCCTCTGGGACGGCGCCCTGACCGATGCTGCCATCGAAGGGAGCCTCGAGCCGATACATGCCGCGCGCGAGGCGGCGCACGTCTTGCTCGCCGCCTCGAAATGACCATGCTCCTCGTGCGCGCTCGCCTTTGCTGACCGGCCGCCTCTCCACACATACTCCCGGAGAAATCGAAACATATGTTGATGGCCTCGTTCATGTTCCGGCCCGGTACGCCGGATGCCGATTTCACTGCCCTGAACCGGGAAATCAGCTCCCGGGCGAATAGTCTCGAGGGTTTCCTGGGAGAGGAGAACTGGATTTCCGACGACGGCTCGTTGCGCGTCGCCAATTACTGGTGGGCGGATCGCGCCAGCCTCGATCTTTTCATACGCGACAAGGTCCATCGTTACGCGAAAAGTCGCCAGTCACGATGGTACGATGGGTATCACGTCGTCATAGTCGAAGTGCTCGCCGCCTATGGAGACGGGCGACTGCCTCACGTGACCGGGGATACGCGACGGCAGGCCGGAGGCAAGCGGTGAGCGCCGAAGTCTGGGCGGCCTTCCTCCTGTTTGCAGTGGTCGCGGTCGCCACGCCGGGCCCAAACAACCTGCTCTTGCTCAACGCTGGCCTGCGTCAGGGGCTCCAAAAGACGCTTCCCTTCGTAATCGGGATAAACATCGGCTTTTCGATGTTGATGCTGGCGATCGGCTTCGGGCTGGGTCGGCTCTTCGAGGAGAGTCCCGCAATTCAGATGGCCCTCAAGATCCTCGGCACTGCCTACTTCCTATATCTTGCATTCCGGTTGTTCCGGCCTGCGGAGGCAAGGGAGCAGGAAGAGAAGCCATGGAGGCTGGGGTTTTGGTCCGGGATCGCCATTCAGGCGGTCAATCCCAAAGCCTGGGTAATGTGCATTACGACGATTTCCCTCTTTCTACCCCGCGATTGGGATATCGGGACGCTGGGATCGATGGTTGGCGCGTTCGTGGTCCTGGGCGCACCGGCGAATATTGCCTGGGCAGGATTGGGACGTTCGCTGAGGTCCATTCTGTCCGACGCCAAGCGGCTCCGGCTCTTCAACATGTCGATGGCAGCGCTACTCATCCTCTCGATTGCACCAGTGTGGATTTCCAGATTCTGATGGAGGTCCAGCCACCTCTGTTGCTTTCCGTTCTCGGTGCGGCATTCATCGCGCAGGTTAGCCCCGGGCCTGCAACGGCCGCGATCGCGCGCGAGGCAATGGTGAAGGGGCGATCCGCGGCGATCCGACTGGCCCTGGGCGTGACGACCGGTTCGTGGGCGTGGTCGGTCCTGGCCGCGGGCGGATTGGGCGCGATCATCCTCGCTCAGGAATATCTCCTCATCCTCGTTCGGATCGCGGCTGCCGTCTATCTCGGCTGGCTCGCCTGGAGGTCGGCCCGCGCGACCTTTGCGTCGAATCGGAATGACCTGCGGGCTTGCGCCCGGCCATCAGGAAACAGCTATGCCAGGGGCCTGTTCATCCATTTGACCAACCCCAAGGCTATCCTGTTCTTCGGCGCGCTATACTCTTTGGCGCTCCCGCGAGGCGCATCGATTGGTGCGATCGCCCTTATCGTCGTGAGCATCGCGATTCAGAGTCTCGCGACCTTTCTCGGACTCGCCATCCTGTTTTCCCATGAGAGGGTGGTTGCCGGGTATCGACAATTTGGGCGAATGCTCGAGTGCCTGTTCGCTGCCGTCTTCGGATCGGCCGCCGTCCTGCTCACCTTCGATCTTGTTCGTGCCGTGAAGGGCGCATCCAAGGCTTCATGATTCGAAGCGTCCCATTCGCGTCGAAAATTCGCAGTCCCAGGCACAGGCGCTGCGCTGTTATGGCAACTTTCCGCCATCAATACCGATTAGGATGAAGAGGTCTTGCACCTCCGGCGGTTGGAAATGCCACTCGCCGCCGAGATGAGACATTCGATAAAACCAATATAATACAGGTATTGCCTCTCGTTCGGATTGCGCTAAGGTGGCGCTGTGACAAATAACACCGGCATTCGTGACGCTTTGCAACGCGACGCAGCTGCCAGCGTCTCCGCTATGCTCGAAGGGCAAGTCGAAGCGGCGAGAACGACGCTGGCCTTGGCGCCGCTCATCGAACGCGCTGGCGCCGAATCGGCGGAGCGTTTGCGAGGTGGAGGTCGTATTGTATTGGTAGGCGCGGGCACGTCGGGACGGATCGCCGTCCAGGATGGGGTCGAACTGGCGCCCACCTATGGCTGGCCCATCGACCGCATGGTCTTCCTGCTGGCAGGCGGACGGGGAGCTCTCATGGAAAGCGCAGAAGCCGCCGAGGACGATGCCGGTCTCGCCGAGGAAGAAATCGCACGCCATGCCATCGCGCCGAACGATGTTGTAATCGGCGTGGCGGCCAGCGGGAGCACGCCTTACACCTGCGCAGCGATCAAACGAGCACGGGCAGCCGGTGCGCTGACCATCGGCATTGCCAATCGGGCGGGCACGCCGCTGCTCGAACTGGCCGAAATCGCTTTGTGCGCGGAGACGGGTGCGGAATTCGTCGCGGGCTCGACGCGGATGAAGGCCGGAACGGCGCAGAAGATCGTCCTCAATACGCTTTCTACCGCGATCATGATCGCACTGGGTCGAACGCATGACGGGTTGATGACGCATATGTCCGTCTCGAACGAGAAGCTCCGCCGGCGCGCAGTCGATATCATCTCGGCCATATCGGGCGCTCCGGCCGACCGCAGCCGGAAAGCGCTGGAGGCGGCGTGCAACGAACTGCCGGTCGCAATCCTGGTGGCTGCGGGGTATGATCGCGAAGAAGCGAAGCGGCGGTTGCTCGAAGCGGATAACAGCGTCGGTCGGGCGCTTTCGCGACGTCCGTCGCATATGGCAGGAGTGCCCGATGACGCTTGACCTGGCCCCGGGCCGGACCCGTTCCACCCCGCTCTATCTGCAGATCGCGGCGAATCTCAAGCAGCACATCATCGCGGGCGAGTGGGGGGTCGGCGAGGCTCTCCCGTCCGAACGCGAACTTTGTGCGCTGACCGATGCGTCGCGAGTCACGGTTCGCAAAGCGATCGAGGAGTTGATCTCCGAAGGATTGCTCGTTCGCCGGCAGGGGTCGGGGACTTTCGTCAACCGCTTGATCGAGGCCAAGAACGACGCCCTGGGCAGCTTCAGCGACGAAGCGGTCGCCCGCGGCGGTACTGCCGGCACGATCTGGATCATGCGGACGATCGCTCGCCCGACTGAAGACGAGGCGGGGATACTGAAGGTCGGCGCGGACAGCGAAGTGGTCCGCTTGGGCCGCGTGCGGCTGCTCGACGGCGAACCGCTGGCGATCGAGCATGCGGTAGTGCCTAAACCTTTCCTGCCGCCGATCGACGACCTTGGGGAATCGCTCTACAAGGCTTTGGAAACGGTTGGAAACCGTCCGGTCGGCGGGACTCAGTCCATTCATGCGTCGCTGGCGACCCCGACCGAGGCGGGATTGCTGTCGATCGAAGAGCAGAGCGCGGTGCTGCGCATCGAACGGGTGACGCGCAATGCAAAGGAAGAGGTCGTCGAGCTGACCCGTTCGGTCTATCGCGGGGACCGCTACAAATTCGTGTCGGACCTGCACCGGTGACCGGCTTTTCGGCCAGTGCGGCAGGTGCCGGAAAGCTTCCCGAAGCGCTGCCGGACATCGACTGGCTCGATACGGACGAGATCCGCCTGCGCCAGACCAGCTACTGGGATGCCTCCTCGCTCACCGCACGGGCGCTAGCCAGGCCCACCACGACGGAGGAAGTCGCCGACGTCCTGCGCATTGCATCGTCGACAGGGCAGCCCGTCTTCACGCATGGTGGCCGGACGACATGCGTGGATGCCGTCAGGACAGGCGCAGGCGACATAATCCTGTCGCTCGAACGGATGAACCGCATCCTCGAGATCGATCCGGTCGAGGGCATTGCGGTCGTCGAGGCGGGGGTGGTGCTCCAGACGCTGCAGGAGGCGGTCGCACAAGCGGGCATGTTTCTGCCGCTCGATCTCGGTGCGCGCGGAACGTGTACCATCGGCGGCAACGTTGCGACCAATGCGGGCGGCGTGAATGTGCTGCGGTACGGCATGATGCGCAATCTCGTCCTCGGGATGGAGGCCGTCCTGCCGACAGGCGAGGTGATCTCGTCGATGAACCGCATGCTCAAGAACAATTCGGGCTTCGACCTGAAGCAGCTGTTCATCGGCACGGAAGGGCTTCTTGGTGTGGTGACAAAGATCGTCCTTCGCCTCGAACCGGATGTCGGCGCTCGCGACGTAGCCATGCTCGCCCTCGAAGATTTCGATGCCGTTCTCAAGCTGCAGGCCGATGCCAAACGGACTCTGGCTGCACGGCTACTGTCGTTCGAGGTGATGTGGGGTGCATATTACGATGCGGTCACGGCGGATGGCGGCCACCGCCCGCCCTTGCCGCGCGAAGCGCCCTTCTACGTCCTCGTCGAAACCGTCGCGGCTGAGGCGGGCGGCGGCGAGACATTGCTGTCCCTGCTCGAACGCAACCTCGAAGGTGGCATCATTGCCGATGGCGTCGTGGCCGGATCCGAGCGCGAACGGTCGGACTTCTGGAGAGTGCGCGACGACTTCGAGCGCATCCTCGCCGAACCGCCTGTCTATCTTTACGACGTCAGCCTCCCGCTCCGGTCGATGGAAGCCTATGTCGGCGAAGTGGAGAAGGCGTTTCGGGATGCTTTCCCCGATGGGGCGCTCCACGTCTTCGGTCACATCTGCGACGGCAACCTTCACCTGTTCCTTGCGCCAGGCACGGCTGGAAGCGACACGCCCGGCACGCGCCGAACTGCGGACGAGGCGGTCTATACCGCTCTGTCGCGCTTCGAAGGTGCGATTTCGGCCGAACACGGGATTGGCCGTGAAAAGAAAGAGTGGTTGCCGATTTCGCGAAGCCCTGAGGAAATCGCCTTGATGCGCAGGCTCAAGCGCACGCTCGATCCCGCCAACATCCTCAATCGCGGACTCGTCTTCGATGTTTGACGACATAGAAAAGCTGGCGTCGGTCGCAGCAAAGGAGGAGCGTCATATCATCGGCTTGATGAGCGGCACATCGCTCGACGGCCTCGACATCGCGCTGTGCCGGGTGGCGGGCTCGGGCGATGCGACCCGCTTGACGCTCGAGGATTTCACCACCGTCCCTTATGCCGCCGCCTTCCGCGAGCGGGTGGCGGAGGTGTTCGCACGGCGAACGATCGATCTCGAGCGGCTTTGCCAGCTCAACCCGTTCGTGGCCCATGTGCATGCGGATATGATCCTGAAAACGCTGGACGAATGGCGTCGCCCGGCCGACAGCATCGACCTGATCGCCAGCCACGGGCAGACGGTCTACCATGCCCCGGGAATGCCGGGTAAGGGCTCGCCCGATGGCAATGCCACGCTTCAGCTGGGCGATGGCGATCACATCGCGCACCGCACCGGCATCATCACCGTGCACGATTTTCGGCAGAAGCAAATCGCGGCGGGTGGCGAGGGTGCGCCGCTGGCCGCTTATGGCGACCATTTGCTGTTCGGAGACGAGGAGGCGGACCGCGTCCTGCTCAACATCGGTGGTATCGCCAATCTCACTTGCGTCTCCAGCGCGAGAAACGGTCGCCGTTCGTCCTGTTCCGACATCGGGCCGGGGAATACGGTGATGGACCAACTGGTCCAGCGCCATTCGCCACTCATGCGTTTCGACGTTGACGGGACCATGGCCGGATGCGGATCGGTGTTGCCCGAACTGCTCGACGCGCTGCTGTCGCATCCATTCTTTTCACAACCCCCACCCAAGACGACCGGGCCCGAAACCTTCAATCTCGCCTGGCTCGACGAAGCGATAGCACGCACGGGCTGCGGGCAGGCGCGCATCGAAGACTTGCTCGCCACCCTCAGCCAGTGTTCGGCCCGTTCGATCGCTACGGCGATCGAGGCACTGAAAATCGCCCCCGATGCATGGGTCTACGTCAGCGGGGGTGGCGCCCGGAATCCCACACTCATGGCGAATATCCGGCGCGAGCTTGCTGGCGGGCACACGGTTGTCACGACCGATGATCTCGGCATCGATCCGGATGCCAAAGAGGCGGTCCTTTTTGCAGTTCTCGCCAATGAGACAATCGCGGGACAGCGCATGGAATCTGGCCGGATCGCCGGCATGCCGGCCGTGTCGATGGGCAAGATCAGCTTGCCGGGATAGGTGACATGCAAAGCAATCCGAAGCACGAAACCGATGCAGGCGAAGTCCGGTACTGGCTTGGCATCGATGCCGGCGGCACCAAGAGCCGCGGCAGTCTTGTCGATGGCGAGGGACAGGAGATCGCTCGCGTTACCGCCGGACCGGGCAATCTTCGTATCGGCGTGGAGGCGGTCGAACAGCTGACGCTCGGGATCGCGCAGGAGGCGTTGGACCGGGCAGGGCTTTCCGGAGACGCGATTGGGACGATCGGTCTGGGCCTTGGCCTCGCCGGGCTTTCGCGGGCGAGCCAGTCGCGCCAGCTGGCGGCCCATAATTGGCCCTTCGCCGAGGTCGCCATCGCCTCCGACGCCGCGATTGCAAACCTGGGTGCGCATGGCGGAGAGGATGGTGCGATCCTGATCGTCGGCACCGGATCGATCGCCTATTTGCGGGTGGAGGGGCGTGTCGACACGATGGGTGGATACGGCTTTCCGATCTCGGATGAAGCCAGCGGTGCCGCTCTGGGTCTGAGCGCGGTCCGTCACGCCCTGCGCGCGCTTGACGGGCGCACGCAGTCCACCCCGCTGAGCGATGCGGTGACGGGCCGGTTCGACGACAATACGGAAGCGGTAATCGAATGGATGGCCGCGGCCACACCCGGAGACTACGCGACTTTGGCGCCGCTGGTGATATCTTATGCGGAACAGGGCGACTATATCGCCCGGTCGATCGTCATCGAAGCGGTCCGGCACATCGAACGCTTCATCGAAACCATCTTCGAAAAGGGCGCGCCGCGGTGCTCGCTTATGGGCGGGCTGGCACCGCATTTGCGACCATGGCTGAGGGCTCGAACGAGTGACATGCTGGTCGAGCCGCTCGGTGATGCGGTGAGCGGAGCCCTGATGCTCGCCGGAGTTCCCAAGGACCGGATGCAGTTCGCCGTCATGGAAGCTGACAGGGAAAGCACATGATCGGGGAGACGCAAACGCGGATGGCCACCGAGGCAGCCGAAGCACCCGATCGCATCGCGCTGCAGGCTGCCTCGCTAGCGGAGCCGCTTGCGGACTTGGCTGCGAAATGGTCGGCCTCGCCGCCCCGCGCGATCGTGACCTGCGCGCGCGGAAGTTCAGATCACGCGGCGCTCTACGGGAAATATGCCCTGGAAATCGCCACCGGGCTACCGGTTGCGTCGCTGGGGCCTTCGGTCGTGTCGGTGCATGAGACCCCGTTGCGGCTGGATGGGATGCTTTACATTACCGTTTCGCAATCGGGGCAGAGCCCGGATCTTCTGCGTTGTGCCGAAGCGGCGCGGGCCGGCGGCGCGCTGGTGGTCGCAATCGTCAACGATTCCGCATCGCCGCTTGCCGGTGCGGCGGACATCGTGCTCGACATGCAGGCCGGTCCCGAACATGCGGTGGCAGCGACGAAATCCTTTCTCTGCACACTTACGACCATTGCCCGCCTCATCGCCGCCATTACCGATTCCCCGGCTACCGATGCGGCCGTGGATCGCCTGCCCGAACAGTTGCGGTCCGGATCGAAAGATCCTTGGCCTTCGGAGATCCTGGATCGGTACGTTGATGCCGGTCGCGCATTCGTCATCGGGCGTGGGCCCGGCCTGGGTGTGGCCGCAGAGCTGGCGTTGAAGGCGAAGGAAGTGGCGGGCCTTCACGCGGAAGCGTTCAGCGCTGCCGAGGTTCAACATGGTCCGAAGGCCGCGATCGGGCCGGATTCTCCGGTGATCCTGCTCGGTACCGAGGATGCGGCCAAGGCCAGTGTAGAGGAGGCCGCCCGCACGGTGGGCGCGCTCGGCGCGCCAACTTTCGGAAGTCTCGTCGCGGTCCCAGGCATCGTCGATCTGCCGACTGTACGAACAGGCCACCCGCTCACCCAGCCGATCGTGCAGGCCGGCGCCTTCTATGGTTTCATCGAGAAGCTTTCGCGTCGTCGCGGGCTCGATCCCGATAATCCACCATCGCTGCGCAAGGTAACAAAGACGCTATGACCACCCTGAGCGGCGCGCAGATTCTGCTACCATCGGGAGATTGGTGCGAGGGTGCCGTCACTCTCGAACAGGGCAGGATCGAGACGGTGGAAGCCGGGCCCGCATTGCCCCGTCGACCGGACACTCTGGAGCTGGATGGCGGCTACCTCGTTCCCGGCTTGTTCGATATCCAGGTCAACGGCGGCGGCGGTGTGCTATTCAACGATGCCCCAACGCTCGAAACCCTGCGCACAATGTCCGAAGCGCATAGGGCATTCGGCACCTGCGCAATGCTTCCGACTTTGATTTCGGACGACATCGACAAGGTGCGGGCTGCGATTGCCGCGGTCGAGCAAGCAATTGCCGAGGGCGTGCCGGGCATTGTCGGCATGCACCTCGAAGGACCGATGCTTAATCCGGCCAAGCGCGGCATCCATGATGCCCGCCATTTCCGTACCTTCGATGCCGAAACGCTGGAGCTGTTTTCCTCCATGCAAGGAGGAAGGACGTTGATAACGCTTGCTCCGGAGGCGGTCGAACGCGACCACATCCGCGAACTGGCACGGCGCGGGATCAGGGTGGCGCTGGGCCACTCCCTTGCCGGATACGACGAGGCCCGCATCGCCGAAGCCGATGGAGTGACCGGCTATACCCATCTCTTCAACGCCATGACCGGAATCGAATCGCGCAAGCCGGGCGCGGTCGTCGCGGCACTCGAAGGCCAGGCCTGGTGCGGACTCATAGTGGACGGACATCATGTCGACCCGGCCGTCCTACGTCTCGCGATCCGGGCCAAGGCCGACCAGCGGTTCTGCCTTGTGACCGATGCCATGCCCGTTGCCGGCACTGACCTCGAGGAATTCGTCCTGGGCGGACGTCGCATAGTGATCCAGGATGGCGCATGCCGGGGGGAAGACGGGACGCTGGCAGGATCGGCGTTGACGATGATCGGCGCTGTTCACCGTGCCACCGAAAGTCTCGGGATCGATCTCGCGAGCGCACTACGCTTCGCTTCTATGGAGCCAGCCCGTTTCATGGGACTGGAGGGCGAACTGGGGACGGTGGAAGCGGGGCGTCGGGCGAACCTACTGCATCTCGATGGCGACCTGCGGGTGCAGCGAAGCTGGATCGATGGCGACATGGTCGAAGTGCCGGCGTGAGCGGCACATCCCGGCGCCTGCTGTCGGTCGATGCCCTGCGCGGCTTGGACATGCTCGTCATCATCGGTCTCGATGCGCTGGTCCATGCCATGGCGCGGGCCTGGCCCATTCCATCTTTAGCCTGGCTTTCCAACCAGTTCACGCATGCCGAATGGGCCGGGGTCCATGCCTACGACCTCGTCTTTCCCCTGTTCATCTTTCTGTCGGGTGTCTCGCTGGCGATCGTCGACGCCCGCCCCTCCTCGGCAGCGATGTCCCGCCGCCGGCGCCTGGCTGGGGCGGCGCGCCGCATGCTTATCCTCGTCCTCCTCGGCATCGTCTACAATTTCGGCTGGGACTGGTCTTGGGACCGGTTGCGCTTCCCGAGCGTGCTCGGGCTGATCGGCGTGAGCTATTTCATCGCAGCAGCCACGCTGATCCTGTTAAGGGGATGGAAGGCGCGCATCGGCGTCGGGCTGGCCATTGCCGGGACCGTCGCAGCCCTGCATCTCGCCTACCCCGTTCCGGAGCATGGTGCTGGCCTGTTGACGGCCGAAGGTAGCGTCAACGGTTATCTCGACCGGCTGCTCCTGCCCGGGCGCCTCCATGGTGGGAGCTACGATCCGGAAGGCTTGCTGGGAATGTTATCGGCTGCGACTATCGCGTTGGCCGGTGCGGGAGCTGGCGCAGTGATGGTCTCGGGCCACCGCTACAGCGGTCCGGCAGCCCTGGGATTGGCGGGGTTGGTCATTCTTGCGACCGGTATTGCGATAGGCGCCGTCTATCCCCCAATCAAAGCAATCTGGACCGTCAGCTTCGATCTGATCGCGATCGGCTGTTGTCTCTTCCTGCTTGCCGCGGCCCGACGACTGTTCGATGGGGAAGGGACAAATGCGATGGTCCGGCGCTTGGGCGAGGTGCTCGCTCCCATCGGCGCAAATGCGATCCTAGCCTACATGCTGGCGCGCTTCCTGATCTACCCGCTGTACCCACCGCTAGCTGCCCTTTCGCCCTTGGCGGAAGTGGCCGGATTGTGCGCGCTTATCGTCATCCAGTGGATCCTGCTTCGCTGGCTTTTCGTCAGGGGCTGGACCCTCAGAGTTTGACGAGCGACGGGCCGCGAAAATCGCGCGATCACGGCAAGCCGCTTGCCAAGAGGTCGTAAAGTGGTAATATATAGGTTCACAAGCTAAGCTATCGGGAGGACCAAGTGAAGACATCCGCAAGACTTTTCGCCGGCACCATGCTCGCAGGTGCCGTAGCCGCCTTCCCCACGGTGGCCTTTGCACAGGATTCCGATCCCGAAAGCGAATCCGGAGCCAGTGAGCCCGGCAATGCCATCGTGGTGACCGGATCGCGAATTCAGCGGACCGAACTGACGGCAACAAGCCCGGTTTCTTCCTTCGATGAGGAACAGATCGAGCTCGATAGGGCGGTCACTATCGAAGATATCAGTGCCCGGATCCCGCAGTTTGCCGGAGGGGTCAACGCCACCCAGACTGGTAGCGACGGGCGTGGCGCGCAGACGCTCGACCTACGTAACTTAGGGCAGAACCGGACGCTTGTACTGCTCAATGGTACTAGAATGGTCCCTTTTAGTTTCCGGAATGCAGTTGACGTCAATAGCATCCCGGCACCGCTTCTTAAGCAGGTCGATGTCCTTACCGGCGGTGCGGCGGCGGTCTACGGTGCCGATGCGGTCGCGGGTGTGGTTAACTTCATCGTCGATACCGCCTTCGAGGGCGTCCGTGTAGGCGGCAGTTGGGAGGGCGCCGACGATCTCCAGACCTACAACACCAATCTCACGCTTGGGGCCAGCCTCGGCGACAGGGGTGGCATCGTCTTTTATGCCGATTACACCGATCGCGGCGAATTGCTGGTGGGCGATCGGGATTTCCTCGCCGACAACACCACTTCGACCCTGGCTGGCGCCGGAGGCAATTTCACCGACGTCGCGAGTGGCAATTTCTTCGCTTTCGACGAGAGCGGGACATTGCGAACGACCCGCCAGACTTCGGATTTCTCCGACCTCTACCCGGCGGTGCAGCCGCTAGAGCGTATCAACGTGTCGACGTTCTTCGACTACGAGATCGCGCCCTTCGCCGAGATCTATGGCCGGGCGATGTACACGAAGGTCGACACGGTGGGCGCCGGCCGCGCGGGCAACAATCCTGTCACGGTCAACGAGACCGTGTTCATCGACGAGACCAACCCATTCCTGACCGACGACATCCGCTCGCGGCTGACGTTCGTCAACGGCCAGGCGGAAGTGGCGGTCGAACGGACGCTGGGAGAGCTCGGCATCCTGACGGCGGCCACCGAGCGAACGACCACGCAGTACCAGATCGGCCTGCGCGGCCCGCTGGCCGATTGGCTACGCTACGATGCCTATGTCCAGCACGGCCGCGTGGAAGAGGAAACGGTAACCTCGGGCGACGCACTCAGGGTCGACGGTTCGGGTAACAGCCGCTTTGCCGCCATCGTCAACAGCGTCGATATCTTCGGCCCCGGTGCGGACCTGGCAGGCTTTGGATCGAATTTCGTCCAGGAAATCCGCGATCGCAAACAGACCGTCGCAGCCTTCAGCATTTCCGGCGACAGCTCGCCCCTGTTCTCCTTGCCGGCCGGCCCGATCCGCTTCGCCGTCGGCTACGAATACCGCGATGAATCGCTCGAAACGGGGGACGAGGCCGCGCTGGTCAACGGCCTGACCTATCGCGGAAGCACGGGTGGCGTGATCGTAGGCGGTTTCGATGCGAACGAGATCTACGCCGAAGTGCTCGTCCCCGTGCTCGCGGACAAGCCCTTCTTCCAGGAGCTTACCTTGGAAGGGGCGATCCGTTTTTCCGATTTTTCGAACGCCGACGTCGGCAACACCGATAAGCTCGGCTTCTCCTGGCAGGTCGACGACAACATCCGCTTTCGCGGAACGCGCCAGACGGTCGTTCGGGCGCCCAATATCGGCGAGTTCGCAGCGCCGGTCTTCTCGATACCGTTCTCGCTGCTCCGCACCGTTCCGCGATTGCAACCCCGCTACCTCGGCGATCCATGCGTGATCGGTACCGGCGATCAGGCGCAGTGCGACCGTTTCGGTGCGCCGCCGCAAGGTTCCTATGACAGCCTCGATCCCGCCAATCTCACGGGTCAGTATTTCTTCGGCGGCAATCCCGATATCGGTCCGGAGAATGGCACGACCTACACGCTCGGGGCGATCATCACACCGCAGTTCGCACGCGGGCTCGAGATCATCGTCGATTACTACGATATCCGGATCACCGATGCGGTGGGGCAAATCCAGCCCGTCGACGCGCTACAGAGCTGCTATGTCGATAATCCCGTGGCGGACAACCCAATCTGTCAGGCCATCTCTCGCGACCCGACGACGGGTTTCATCGACGATGCCTTCGTCAATGATCGCAATCTGGGCGTTATCGAGCAGTCGGGCGTCGATATCGACGTCAATCACAGCATCGATCTGTCCTCGACCGGCTTCGTCACCGGGCTTAGGCTCGGTTACCAGGGTACGATCGTTACCGACTACACGATCCAACGCAATCCGGTGCTCGATCCGGTGGACTGCAAGGGAACCTTCGGATTTGCCTGCTCGTCCGACGCGGTCAGCCTGGTCCAGCCCGACTACCGCCACCGCGTCGCAGCGACATTCGATGCCGACATGGGGATGCTGCAGTTCGTGTGGCGCCGGATCGGCGAGGTGGAAAACGCGTCCGACCGAACCGAAAAGATCGGCGCCGTCGACTATTTCGACATCAATGCCCAGTTCGACACCGGCATCTACGACATGAAGATCAATGTCGGTGTGCGGAACCTGTTCGACAAGGAGCCGCCTCAGCCCGCATCGCCGGGAGCGTTCGGCACCTATCCGGGGACCTATGACATCGTCGGGCGGACTTTCGGGGCATCGGCCAGTATCACCTTCTGATCGTGGAGCTTGACGACCGGTTGGTTTCCCTTCCAACCGGTCGTTGCCTTCGGCGTCGGAGGGAACCGGGCCGAGCGCCCAAGAACTAGGGTGCGCACTCCATGTCCATGACTTCTGGTTTCGCTGCGATCGATTGGCTGGTGGTCGCAGTGTACCTCGTCGGGAATGCGGCGCTGGGCTGGTACCTTTCGCGGCGGGGCGCGCGATCGGCCAAGGAATACTTCCTGGCCGACGGACAGATGCCGGGCTGGTTGATCGCCTTTTCCGTGCTCGCGACCACGCAGTCGGCGGCGACGTTCCTCGGCGGTCCCGACTTCGGATATCGGTCGGACTATACCTATCTCGCGGGATCGTTCGGCGCGGTGCTGGCGAGCGTCGCGGTGGCGAGTATTCTGCTTCCGCGATTCTATGCCCAGAACGTCACCACGGTCTATGAATTGCTCGAGCGGCGCTACGGTGTTCTGGCCTTGCGCAGTGCCGCCGCCATGTATCTTGTCGGCCGTATTTTCGCCAATGGCGCGCGCCTGTTCATGGCTGCGCTCGCCGTGGCCATGATCCTGTTCATGCGCGCCGATTTCGCGGCCATCGCGCTGGCCACCGCGATCATTGTCCTGCTGGGACTGGCATTGACGCTGGTCGGCGGATTGCGATCGGTCATCGCGAGCGACGGCGTGCAGTTCGCCGTCTACGTCGGGACGGCCGTGGTGGTCCTCTACGTTTTGTACATGCAGCTCGGTCTCGAGTTCGAGCAAGTGCTCGCGGCGCTCGATTCCCCGCCATCGGGAGACAGCAAGCTGACTGTCTTCGACTTTTCGTTCACGCTCGACGACCCGTTCACCATTCCAGCGGCGCTGACCGGTGTGGTGCTGCTCAACATCGGCAATTTCGGCCTCGACCAGGATACGACCCAGCGCCTTCTTGCTGCAAAGAGCTCGCGACATGCGGGGCGCGCGCTGTTCTGGTCGACCATCGGCGCGCTGCCCATCATCTTCATCTTCCTGAGCATCGGGCAATTGCTCCACCTGTTCTACGACCGCGGGGATTTGACCGGCATTCCCGTCACCGGTGAGGATCTCGACAGCGTGACGATCTTCATGCGTTACATCCTGACCGAACTTCCCGACGGGCTGAAAGGCCTGTGCGGCGCGGCGATCGTGGCCGCGGCGGTCTCCACGCTGACCTCGGGTCTCAGTTCGATGACCTCGGTCGTCGTCACCGATTTCTACAAGCCATGGGCGGGACCGATGTCGGAAGAACGGACCGTGTTCGTCGGGCGGATCGCGATGGTCGTGATCGCCGTCGTCCTTGGCCTGATGGCGCTGGTCTGTTTCTTCTGGCAACGTCAGTCCGACCTGCCCCTCCTCGAATTCGCCCTGCAGGTGATGGTGTTTGCCTATGCCGGCCTGCTCGGCGTGTTTGCCGCGGCCGTATTCACCGGACGAGGAAGCGAGGCCTCGATCATCTGGGCGTTGGTCGTGGGCTTCTTTGCAATGGTACTCGGCGAAGCGGGAATCGGCGGCGCAATCGGGGTCCCCGACAGCGTGACGTCGCTCGCCTTCTCCTGGAAACTGCTCGCGGGCTCTGCGCTGTCATTCCTCGTTGCCATCAGCGTGCGCGCACCCATCTCTGCGAGCGAACCCCGGCATCCCGAGCCCATGATGACCCGATGATCCACGCGCTGAGCGAGGGAAGGTCCGCTCTCGGAAACGAGGATCGGCTCGGATACGCAGCAGGCGCGGCCTGGGTGCTCGATGGAGCAACCGATATCTCGCAGGTGCAGCTCGAGGGGCGAACAGCCGCCTGGTGGCTGGTTGAAGCCTATCAGGCGGAATTGCAGGATCGGTGTCCATTCGATGTTTCGGAAGGAACCCGGACATTCTTGGCGAGCCTCTCCAGCGGGGTCCGCGACCGGTTGGAGGCGAGATTCCCCGCTGCGCCTGCCCCGGTCCGCAAAGCGCTCGAGCAAGCGTCCGCGGCGCTCAGCCTGGTCCGCAAGACGACTGACGGCTGGTCGGTGCTTTGCTTGGCGGATTGCCCGGTCCTCTACCGCGATCCCGCAAACGGGCGCGTGCAGGCAATTGTCGATCCCGGCTTCGCTCGGTTCGAGCAACGCTCGCTCGATGCCTTGCAGGATGCGCGGGCCCGTGCGCCCGATGCAGATTACGATCGGCTGCTCGAAATGATCCGTCCGGTGCTCGAACAGAACCGTCAGGTGATGAATCTCGAGGAAGGCTATGCCGTGGGGGGCATCCGTCCTCCGCACCAGGCTCTCGTGAGCGAGCGCGATCTGCCCGCAGGAGTGACGGCCTTTGCCATCATGAGCGACGGATTTTCGCGCTGGTACGATCTCTTCCGTCTGGGAACCGCGGAAGATCTATTCGTCCGGATAGAGAAAAGCGATCTCGGTGCGGTCCTCACCGAGCTACGCCAGGCCGAGCGCCGGGATCCGCTTGGCAAGCTTTTCCCACGTTTCAAACAGCATGACGATGCCACCTGCCTCTACGTCCAGGCGGCCGATCTGTGACGCAATCTTGGCGTACACCCCTATGGCTCATCGAGGCCTTTTACGGGACGCCTTGGCCCATGGAGGCGCGGCTGGCGAACTATCGACTGATCGGGCGGTGGGGATACGAAGGCGCAATCTATGCGCCAAAGTCGGACCGGAGTTTGCGGAGCGAGTGGCAACGCGACTTCACGCGCGAAGAAAACTCGCAACTCGAGGAGATGGCTGCGACGGCCCGCGAATCCGGTCTGGAGTTCGGAGTCGGACTGAGCCCACTGGAGATATGGGAGGACTGGTCGCGGGAAAACCGGGCTAGGCTCCGCTCGAAGCTTATCAGCTTGCATGATCGCGGATGCCGTGTGCTGAGCCTCCTGTTCGACGACATGCGTGGCGACCGCCCGCAACTCGCCAGCTTCCAGGGAGAGATCGTCGCATTCGTCCGCGACCACTGGCCGGGACACCGCGTGATCGTTTGCCCGACCTACTATTCGGACGATCCCATTTTGGCTTCGATCTTCGGCGAACCGCCGCCCCGCTACCTGGAAGAACTATCCCATCGTATCGCGCCCGACGTCGGTATCTTCTGGACGGGACCAAAAGTCGTCAGCGACGCGATCGGATTGGATCACATACGCGAGGTGACGTCCCGCATGGGAAGGCAACCGTTCCTGTGGGACAACTATCCCGTCAACGATGGTGCTCGGACGAGCCGCTATCTCTTCCTGAAAGGAGTGCAGGGGAGGGGTCCCCTGATGTCCGGGCAGCTGGTGGGCTACGCTGCGAATCCGATGGTGCAGCCCCACCTTTCGCAGATACCGCTACACGCGCTTGGCAGGCTGGCTCGCGACCCGGTCAATTCTTGCGCCGACGCTGCATTCGAAGATTCGGTCCGCGCGTGCGTTTCCGGCCGGGCGGCGGGTGCGATACTCGCGCACGTCGATGATTTTTGTGAACGTGGGCTCGATCTCCTTTCCGACCGGGAACAGGAGTTGATCGCCGGTGCCTTCCGCGAAATTGGTGGGCCACATGCAAGCGAAGTGGTCGCCTGGTTGGCGAATGAATATGAATTCGATCCCGACTGCCTGACCGGTTGACTGGGACCGGAAACTACCGTCATCGCCCGCGCTCCAAGGCACGCAAGACCTGCAAGAGTCCTCGACGGATCGACTGCTCTCTCGCCTCGGTCCGATCCGGTGAAGTCCTATGCTCACCTGACAGCCCAGCTATTCTGGAGCAGTCTAGCTTAGGCGCGCCCATGCTCGCTAGGTCGGGAAGCGGCTCCTGGGAGCGTGCGACAAACCGCTGCGTCTGCCGGGGAACACATCTGGGAATATCTGCAGATGCTGCCCGGACGCATTCCTGGAACAAAGGAAGTGGCGGAGACGGAGGTGACAAGACTGAAAGACTAAACATCTCATCCTAAGATCAAATTCTGATTGCCAGATGTTGCAGCTCCCACAATTGCCCCAACGGTGAGGCAGCGGTGGGTTAGGCGCGAGGTGCTTTCACGCGCCTTAAGGTGAGAAGGCCAAACTAGGCTAACCGCGGCTTCTTCTACAAGACGGCGTAGCGACGGACCTACGAGTGTCCTTTGGTGCGCGCAGCGATGTCTTGCCTTTAAGTCATGAGCGGGGGCGCTTTCTGATTTGCTATGTGATTAGTCGTCAAAGCCGAGTCCTTATTGCAGAGTAGCCTTGTTGGGGATATCCCTTTCCTCCCGAAGGATACAACTCTCCCGCCGATGCAGTCCAAGCCCCTGTGCCAGGCTCCGGTTTTCTGGGGTGCCAATTCGCTATGCCGATGCGTGCTGATCCACCTGGTCAGTGTCGTAACGCTAGTCTAGGTATTGTGCGCCATACACCTGCGCATCAGACTGCATCGACGCGCACTCTGCACCGCCTCAAAACAGAACTCATCCTTCCGCTTCATTGGATTTTTGTTTACTTTCAAGCAAACAGAACCCCCATTTGAGCGGCATCAAAACCTGTCACGTCCACGATCGATAAATCCACGGACTCATACCGGAAACCCGCGGAGACTCATTCAGGGATCGTCCTATTCATTTTGCCATATGATCGAATACTCGACTAAACAGACTGAAGGCACGATCTCTACCCGAAGCCGGAATCTCCTCAAGTGCTTCCATCAGCCTGGAGTAGTATGGGTTCTCTTCCCCTATCGCGTTAGCAATGGTCCTGACCGTGGTTTCGTCGAACTCGGGGTGAAACTGCACACCAATTGTCTTACCGTATTCGAACTGATAGACCGTTTCTCCTTCGACATGCGCTGCGCCTATCTCTTCGAAAGGAAGAATGTGGTCCTCGTGGAAACAAAACCAGTCCCCCGATGAAAGTGGATCGTTAGGGAAATGCAGGGGGCGAATGCCGATCCTCGGCTTGTCGAGGCGTGCAATCTCGGCACCCAACACACTAGCAATTAGTTGTGAACCGAAGCATATCCCAAAGGTAGGTTTACCCTTCATGAGGTGTTCTTCTACAAGCTTCCGCATCCAATTAATCCAATCGTCATCATCATTGACGCTAGCAGGCGAACCAAGCAGGATCAGGCGATCCACAGTATCAAAATCGCCCCAATTCGATGCATTAATGTCGGAATAAACCCTAGTTTCATAAGGTTGCCCGCTTTCGTCAAGAAATGTGCCCAGATGCCCGAGGCAAGGGAAACTAAAGTGCTGGAAAACCGCCGTTCTTTGCGTCATAAACTATCCTTGAGTTGCGTTAGGAGAAGATGTGTCGTCTGGCATCGACTGGAGCCTGATAAAGACGTTCCTCACGATCTATCGTGCGGGCACCTTTGTTGAGTCGGCGGCTGAATTGGGAGTGGATGAGTCGACCGTTCGTCGTAGGTTGAGCCATCTGGAACGTATGCTGGGTGCCCCCATATTCACCCGGCGCGAAGGTCGACTTTTCTTGTCGGAAGATCAGTCGGGCCTTGTCGAGCAGGCGTTGCGGATGGAAAAAAACGCGAACCAATTTTTGGATATTAGCAAGTCTGGGCAGCGGACGGGCGCAGTCAGGATATCGCTGATAGACCTCTTTGCGATTGACTTGGCCGAAGACTTTGCCAATTTCTGCGATGACAGCCCTGAAATCTTGCTCGATATTACCACGGAACCGCAAATCGTTGACCTCCGGCGTGATGGCGTCGACATAGCGATACGGATGGCGAGGCCAAAACAAGGCGATGAGAAGCTCCGTCGCCTTGGTAGTGTAGGGATAGGGTTGTACGCCTCGCGCGAATATCTGGAACGAGTGCGGGGGACTGATAGGCACAATCTTGTTGCACTCGGTGTTCACTATCCGCATTCGGACCACCAGTTTGAACTCGCCGATGAAATAAAGGCCAGTGACCACAGCGGAATTGGAGCGGCGACAATCATGGTCGACTGTTACCCTGTTATGCTTCGGTTGTGCGAAGTCGGGGCCGGCATTGCACTACTGCCCCATTTCTTGGCAAGGAAGAGCCCATTGCTCGAGCGTTTCGGGAGTTCAGAGTCCGATATTGAGGTTGACGCTTGGGCTCTCATTCGTCCGGAGATAGCCAACGTCCCCAAAGTGAGAAAAACGCTCGACCTGCTTATCGAGGCGTTCCCTAAGCGCTTTGCATAACGGACCGGGTTGAGATATAATTCGCATTTTCCGATGAGGTAGGATTGCCTCAATCCGATGCAGCAAGATTCTGCTCGAAACACAGTCACAGATCGAGCGTGAGGCTTGGCGTTAGGGAGCGCGAGCAGCACAAAGCCATTCGTTTGCCTTCTTTGCGTTCCTCCTCTCTCAAAAACGTATCACGATGATCGGGTGTCCCATCGAGCACCGAAACCACACATGTTCCGCAGATACCCTGCTCGCATGCCACCGGGACATTGATGCCCTCGTTAGCAAGAGCCTTGGCGAGGGTGCAGTCGCCCGGCACCTCAACAGTCTTGCCGGATCGTTCTAGTCGCAAGGTGACGGGATCACCATCAACCGGATCGTTTGGGGCCTTGAAGTGTTCGAAATGGATGAATTCATCGCTCCACCTAGTGGCTTGAGCGGCCTCTACGGTCGCGCCGATGAGTGGCTGCGGGCCGCACACATACAAATGGCGATCTTCTCTGGGCTCTCCTATCAGTTCTGCAAGACCGGCCGAATCGGCTACGCCCTGCTGATCGTCATGCCTCAGATGGACATGATCGCTGAATGCGGAGGAACGCAGTTCTTTCCGAAAGGCTGTGGATGAGCGCGAGCGCGTCAAATAATGAAAGGTAAAGGGCACAGACTGCCTGTGAAGAGTCTGCGCCATTGCCAGCATTGGCGTTACACCAATGCCGCCAGCGACCAGAACAGCACTATCGTGATTGTCGGCCAGAGGAAAATGGTTTCGAGGCTTTCCTATCGAAAGTTCTTGACCGACGGCCAGCGAATGAACTTCACGCGACCCACCCCTTGATTGGGGATCAAGCAGAACCGCGATGCGATAAGAACTGTGCTGTTCCGGATCTGAACAGAGTGAATATTGTCGAATAGTGCCGCTGGGTAGCAGCAAATCGATATGCGCTCCGGCCGAAAAGGCGGGAAGGTGTTCACCTTCACAAGGTTCAAGCTGCAATGATACGATGCCGTTTACTTCTCGACGGCGGCTGCGAATACGAACTTGGCATAGATCAAGTTCGGTCATTTGCGCGCTCCCGAGCTTTGAGCATGAGCGCCCGTGTGCTCGCTAGCGTTGCGCGATGCCTTGATCGACGCAAAACCTGAACCAACATCCAGAACCCCGGGGCCGAAGTCCTCAACTCTTTGCGTACCTGTAAGTGCCATCGTAACTCGCAGTTCCTTTTCTATCTGGTCGAGCATTCCGAAGACACCTTTTTCGCCCTTCGCACCAAGTGCGTAGGCCCAAGCACGACCCAACATTACGCCGCGTGCCCCAAGAGAAAGCATTCGCGCTACATCAAGCCCCGAGCGAACTCCGCCGTCAGCAAGAACGGCCACTCGGTCACCAACAGCATCCGCAATTGCTGGCAGTACGCGAATGGTTGACACTGCACCGTCAAGTTGCCGTCCTCCATGATTCGATACCACGAGGCCGTCGGCGCCCATCGAGGCCGCAGCGATTGCGTCTTCGCTATCAAGTATGCCTTTGATGACTAGCGAACCTGGCCACAAGGCCCGGATTTCCTCAAGATCCTTCCAAGTCACAGTCGGATCGAAGTTTGCGCTCATCCAGGCAAAGAAATCCTCTAGCGGAGGCCGCTTGCGCAGTGATGGCGCGATGTTTCCGAGCGTATGGGGGCGCCCCATAATCCCGACATTCCATGCCCAGTGCGGACGAAATGCTGCCTGAAGGCAGCGCCTCGCGAAACCCGTTATGCCGGACGCACCGGCTAGGCCTGAGCGATAATCTCGATAACGGGTTCCCGGGACCGGCATGTCAACGGTGAAAACTAAGGTTTTACACCCCGCATCCAGAGCGTTTTGAAGAAGATCGCGCATGAATGCCCGATCGCGTATCATGTAGAGCTGAAACCATATTGGTGCCGCTACCGCAGCTGCCACTTCTTCGATCGGACAAACCGAAACGGTCGAGAGGCAAAACGGCACGCCATAACGATGCGCGGCACGTGCGGCAGCAACTTCGCCCCGGCGAGAGTTCATTCCTGCGAGCCCAACCGGCGCTAAGAGCACTGGGCTGGTCAATTTCTGCCCGAACAGTTCCGTTTCAGTGCTGATCTGAGATACATCTCGCAGCACTTTCTGCCGCAAACATATAGCACCTAAGTCTTCTTGGTTGCGGCGCATGGTCTGCTCATCGAAAGCCCCGCCATCGATGTATTCAAACAGAAAAGGAGGTAGTCGCCGCCGCGCTGCTTCACGGAGGTCCGAAACCGACTGCACTGGCGTTATCCTTGGGAATCCGAAAGGAATGCAAGAACATCGCGGTTGAACTCGTCGGCGCGTTCCCACTGTGCCCAATGACCGCATTTGGGATAGACCAGCAGCCTCGCATTAGGCATTTGCCGGGCAAGCACCAATCCTTGTTCGACCGGATTTACCCGATCGTCTCGGCCCCAGATCATGAGCGTTTCGTGAGTTACCGTATCCAATCGCTCGCGCCAAATTTCTTCCATTACAGGAGGCTTGCCGTCGCGCAGGCGGATCGGCATGTACTCGACGCTTTCTGGATCGCTGGCGACCTTGAAGCGTCCCTCGATCAGTTCGTCGGTAACATGCGAAGGATCGTAAACGAGTGCTTCGGAAAATGCTCGCAACTTCTCTCTTGATGGCCCCGGCGGTTCATAGAATGCCAGAAGCGCTTTGATGCCTTCGGTCGGTGCGGGTCCCAAAACGCCGTATCCGCCAGCACAACCCATCAGCACAAGCTTGTTTACCTTTGCCGGTTCACGCAGTGCCAGCATAAGCGATGCTGCACCGCCCAGCGAATTGCCTACGAGATGGGCTTTACCCAGATTCATCGCATCAATAAAATCTCCGACGACTTTCCCGTAGTATCCCCAGACTGGAGAATCTATCCGAACCTTTTCCGAGGCACCATAGCTAGGGAAATCCAGCGTAATCGCCCGGTAGTGTTCGCCGAAGAACTCCATGTTTCGCACGAAATTCGACATGCCGTGCGCCCCGGGACCACCCCCGTGCAAGAAGAGGACGGGCTCTCCTTCACCAACTTCGTCGTAATGCACGCGAACGCCTGCGACATCAACGTCGCCGCTCTTGATATTGCTCATGCTTGAATTCCCTTGCTCTGCGTTCGCTCAGCGCCCACCAAGGCCACGATGCCCCCACATGCTGGGGGTGGTGTGACGAGCCAGTTTCCAATTATCATCGATCACGATACCCCCATAGCCGAACTCTACGGCAAATCCCGATGGTGAAACCATATAGAATGAGGTCACAAGGTCGTTTGAATGACGCCCCAGAGGGATCGGGACGGGCACACCAGCCCGCTCAGCACGGTCGATCGTAAAGCCCACGTCGTCCATTGTAGGCACTTCGAGCATAAAATGATGCATACGCTTATTGCCACCGCCCGGTGCCAAACCGATCGTGTGATGGCGGGGGTTGCAATGGTAAAACTCTAAATCGACGCTGACATCTGGCGTTGATGGATCAAGCGGCATGTGGATAATATCGGACATCTCGAATCCCATGCCTTCTACATAGAATTCGCGCAGACGATCTATATCTGACGATTCCATGAAGATGTGCCCAAGGCCTTGCTCACCTGTGACGAATTCCTTGATTCCCGCGGGAGATACGAACGGAATGTCGGTTAATACATTCGGCCCATAGAAAACTTCGATTTGCAGTCCGCTTGGATCTTCGCATTGAAAGAGGCCCATTACACCACGCTGGGCACAAAGTTCCGGGCTACCGTCAGTTACTTCAACCCCAATATTCCTAAGCCTTTCCCGGATGTCACGCAGGGATGCAACATCTGGAACCTCGTAGCCCGTATAAACTAGATCATCTTCCTCGCCCGGTTCAATGGCAATTCTCCAAGCGTAGCCATCCATCCGCATTCGAGTGGTGTCGCCGTCGGGGACGCCCTCCATCATTCCGAGAATATCGCCAAGAAAAGCCTTCCAAGCTTCCTGATCACTGACTGAAAGCCCAATATAGCCAAGACTACTTACACTCATTTCGAATTCCTCTCCTAAATGATTCGGATCACTTCAAGGCGTGCTTCCACCATTGGCGACAATAAGTTGCCCGGTGATCCACCTTGCACGCCTGTCCACTAGCAAACTAACAACGTCTGCTATGTCCTCTGGTCTGCCGAGGCGGCCGAAACTAGTCTGAGCACTTGCAGCGAGCTTTCGCTCTTCTGGGAAATTGCTCGTCATATCGGTTTCGGTGACTCCCGGGAGAATCGCGTTTACGGCGATGCCACGAACACCGACCTCCTTCGATAATGACCGAGTGAATTGCTCGATCGCCGCCTTTGATCCGGCATAACCGGCGGCCTTCGGCGCCCAGTTTCTGGTGAGGCCGGTGGACAGGTTAATAATATTGCCGCCATCGTTTAGTCGACGAGAAGCCTCGCGCATCATGTAATAGACGCCCTTGGTGATGGCGAACATCTTGTCGAAGTCACCTTCGTCAAGAGATTCAAACGGGCCCATCGCCATCACCCCGGCATTGTTGACAAGGATGTCGACACCACCAAACTCACTTTCAACTGCGTCGAATATGGACGGAATACTTCCGATCTGCGCGATGTCGCCAACAATATCAGAGGCCCTAACCCCCATGCCCCGTACTTGGTCCGCAACCTCTTTCGCAGCATCGCTATTGGAATGATAGTTAATGGCGATGTTCGCGCCGTCACTGGCCAAGCGTAGGGCAATTGCCCGCCCAATCCCTCGTGATGCACCCGTGATCAGAGCAGTCTTCCCTTTGAGTTCCGCCAATCTCTCTCTCCGTGATGCAACCCAACGCTGGGTCGCCGAACCCACCGAAGCCGCCCAAGATGGAGTTCTTCTGATAGGTGCATCGCTTCTGTCTTAGGGCCCAATCAAGCCCACTATTTCATATGAGCCCTGCACACTAAGCGGCCAATATTGCGTTTGGCCATCGGCTCATATGCCGATCAGGATTGCAGAAACGCCGATGGCATTGTCTGGCAAACCTCTACATCCTTCGAGGCTCAAAGTCGGGAAGCGCGAACAGCGTGTGCTCGTGCAGATCCGCAGATGTGGAGGGTGAATTGCTAAAGGAAGCAGCCAAGAATTCCGTTACTTATGCTGAGCATGTGTACGACGACTACTTCGGTGAGGGTCGCGTCCACAGGGCATTGTATACGGATGCCGAAATCTTCAAGCATGAGATGCTGCGCCTTTTTGGTTCAACTTGGATTTATGTCGCCCACGAGAGCGAAATCCCCGATGCTGGTGATTTTGTGACTCGTCGAATGGGTTTGCGCTCGGTGATTGTCACGCGTGACCTGGACGGCGACCTTCATGTGCTGTTCAACCGTTGCTCCCATCGCGGTGCTACCTTGTGCCGGGAAGAGAGTGGGAATGCCAAGGTTTTCACATGCCCCTATCATGCTTGGTCCTTTGGTCACGATGGCGGCTGTCGTGGTCGTCCGCTTCCGAAGGGCTTTGGTGCGTCGACCGACGACTTTCCGTATGATCTGAGTAAGGCCGATCATGTTGAGTCCTACCGGGGCTTCATTTTTGCGGCGATTGATACGAAGTTGTCGCTGAAAGAGCATCTTGGCGGTGCCGCCGAGAAGCTTGATGAGTGGCTCGACCGCAATCCGGGTTCCGATCTGGTGGTCCAGAATGGTTCAATGCCATTCGAAATGCGGACCAACTGGAAGTGCGTCTACGACAACGCTGCCGACGGGTACCACGTTCCCTTCAGTCACGAGTCTCTGCTGCGCATGCTTTCGGCGCGTTACGGCAACGTAGATATTGCGTACTACGAGGGTGACTTTGATGCCTTACCGCTTTTGGTGAAGGACTTGGGCAATGGGCATACAATGCTCGATCAGCGTCCTTTGATGCATGCAGATTCCGCGTGGGAGCGCCAACATGTGCTTCCGGGCAGAGAGTCCATTTGGAGCAAGTTGAATGAGGACCTCGGCGAGGAAGAGGCGCTGAAGCTGCTTAATGGCTCGACTGGTTCGGGGATGAACCTCAACATCTTTCCGAATCTCATGATCATCGGAAACCAGATTCAAGTGCTTGAACCCGTTTCGGTCAATGAGACGATTGTTCGCTGGTACTCGACTTCGCTCACCAACGTTCCGCCTGAGATTAATGCGGTCCGTATGCGCATGCAGGAAGATTTTCCGTCCTTTGGTGAGGTTGATGACACAGCAAACTTTGAGGCTTGTCAGATCGGACTTGAGGAAATTCCCGAAGCGGAATGGGTGCACATCGGGCGCCATATGGATTCCAGGTTGGGCGAGACTGACACCGATGGATTCTGGAAGGAGCCGGTTTCGACCGATCTACACGCCCGCGCTTATTGGCAGGCTTGGCGAACGATCATGGAGTCCAATGAGGGGGGAAAGGCGTGATGGAGATCACTGGGGCACAGCCTGGCTACTTCGATCTTGAATATTACCGCCGGATTCAACGGATTGTCGGGTCGTGGATGGAGCTCGACGAAATATCGTCCGATGACCAGCCACCCGCGGAGGTAGCGGAAGAGTGTAGGGCGTTACTACTTCATGAAGCGCGACTGATTGACAGGCATCAACTTGATGATTGGCTTGATCTATTTACCGACGATGCGGCCTACTGGTTGCCTGCCGACGCCTCTCAACTAGATCCGGCCTCGACTGTATCTTGGGAATTCAATGATCGGCGCCGCATGGAAGAGCGGGTCGAACGCATTCTGACTGGCAAGGCCTACTCTCAAATCCCGCCGACCCGAACCACTCATTGCTATACGAATATCGAGCTTCTGGCCGTGTCTGAGAACGAAGTTCATGCGCTCTGCAATTTCATACTCAATACGCATCGCCCAAAAGGTGGACGACTATTGTCGGGCTGGAACGGCTTCATTCTTAGATGTGAAGAAGGTCGTTGGTTGATCGAACTCAAACGGGTCAACCTGCTTGATGCCGATGCGCCGCAGGGCAATCTAAGCTTCTTTCTTTGAAATACTGGCCGGGGGACGAAAATGGTACAGTCTGCCAATAAAGGCATTGATGCAAACGTAGCGCTGGGATCAGCTGATCTTCGTAAACGTCTCAAGCTGGACGGAAAGGAGTTCGATGCTGAACTGAAGCGCGTAGGCAATCTGATAGAAGAAGCTGGCATCGAGATCGTGCGTGTATCGTTCCTGGATGCGCACGGCATCCTGCGAACGCGACCAATTGAGGCGC
Organism: Erythrobacter sp. AP23; assembly: GCF_001542855.1. Lineage (GTDB taxonomy): Bacteria > Pseudomonadota > Alphaproteobacteria > Sphingomonadales > Sphingomonadaceae > Qipengyuania. Next base: position 85,727 of record NZ_LNBY01000017.1, read on the forward strand.
GCCATTTCCGCCAGGTGGCCAGCAACGGGATGCCCACTACGTCGGCTATCCTGTCAATGGACACGGCAAACAATATCGCAGTTCCGATTTTCAGCGCCGATGGTGGGCTTGGCCGAGAAGACATGGGTGGTGGTGGTGACATGTACATCCTGCCTGACCTTAAAACCTTCAAGTCACTGCCTTGGGAGCCGAAGAGCGCCATGGTCCTTGGAGATATCTACCTTCGGTCTGGCTTGAGATGCCCGTTCGATCCACGCTTCCAAATGCAGGAGGCGTGCGCTCGCCTGAATGCGATGGGCCTGAAGTTCATGGGCGGCGTGGAGGTTGAGTGCACAATACTCAACGTGACGAACGGTCGCCTGACGATGGAAGACAGTGGGATGCCAGCCACTCCTCCCGCCGTCGCACCTCTCCAGCATGGCTATCAGTATTTTTCCAGCGATGTTGTCGATGGAGCAGGTGATTTGATAGCGGATCTGCGCGAAGCGCTCATCGGCCTTGATCTGCCTCTGCGGATGATTGAGCCGGAGTGGGGCCCGGGCCAAATCGAAATCACCTTCGATCCTTTGTTGGACGTCGACGCGGCAGATGCGGTTGTCTATCTCAAAACTGCAGTGAAACAAGTCGCGCGGCGTCGCGGTATGATTGCCAGCTTTATGGCTACCCCCGGCCTGCCGAACGCTTTCTCGACCGGTTGGCACCTGCATCAGTCATTGGTGGACTGCAAGTCTGGCGTTAATGCGTTTCTTTCTCAGGACGAGGTCATCTCGGATCTGGGCCGGAATTTTGTTGGTGGATTGATCGAGCATTTTGCGGCTGGAGCAGCGTTCTCGAATCCAACAATCAACGGGTACAAGCGACTTAATGCAAGCCCGTTGTCGCCAAAGTTTGCCACCTGGTCGCACCACAATAAGGGTGCGATGGTTCGGTTGATCGGTGGTCCGGGAGACCAGACCACACACTTGGAGAACCGTGTCGGTGAGCCAGCGGCGAACCCCTATCTCTATATGGCAAGTCAGATATTCGCCGGACTTGATGGCATCGAGCGCAAGATCGATCCGGGCGATCCCGTTTCTGACCCGGTCTTGCTTTCGGACAAGCCCATCATGCCGGTCGATTTGATACATGCCATCGAAGCACTTGAGCAGTCCAGCATGTATTCGCAAAGTTTAGGCGAAGAATTCGTCAATTATTACCTAATGATCCAAAAATACGCAATCAATCGCTTCCTATCTACAGTAACTGATTGGGAGCACAGAGAGTATTTTGAGCGCTTTTGATTAAACTTAAGATCTAGAAAAAAGTCAAATGGGGAAGAATTATGTCTAATCAATTGCCAATGAAACCGGGTTTTCGGTTCCTTTTCGCAGCGTCGGCGATGGCCATTGCAGCAATGGCGCCTGGAGGTGCGTTGGCTCAGGACGCTAGTCAGGATGAGAATGTCGAGCAAGATGAAGGTGGCTTTGGGGTCATCGTAGTTACGGCCCAGCGCCGTGAAGAAAACCTCAATGATGTTGGGATCGCTGTAAATGCCTTCAGCGGGGAGCAGATTAAAGAGTTAGGGCTCGTTAACAGCACCGACATCGTGAAGTTTTCTCCCGGTGTATTTATCTCTTCTGATACAGGCGGGCAGAATCAAAAATTCACGGTTCGTGGCGTTGCGCAAAACGACTTTCTGGACGCGGTGGAATCGCCGATCGCAATCTATGTGGACAACGGTTATATCGCGCCTCAGCAAGGTCAGGTTTTTGGCCTTTTCGATCTGGAACGGGTTGAAGTTCTCAAAGGTCCGCAGGGTACTCTCTTTGGCCGGAACGCTACTGGTGGACTCGTGCACTATGTTTCGAACAAGCCTGTTATTGGAGAGACGACGGGTTTTGTGGATGCGCTCTATGGATCGCATGACAATATCCGTTTGGAAGGGGCAGTATCCGTTCCTTTGGGTAATGTCGCAGCGATCCGTGTATCCGGTCTTCTAGACCGCCATGACCCGCTGATCGAAAATGAGTTTGTTGGTGCTGATGATCTTTATGATCGTGACACAAAGGCCGCTCGTGCTCATTTCTTACTCGATCCAGGCAATGGCACGTCCTTGCGGATAACCGCAAGCTATTCAAACGCAACCCAGAGCTCTGGCAACTATGAAGCCGGAGCAATTGTTCCTGTATTTGATGCAAGCGGCCGTTGGGTTGACTCGGTTCTTGCAAGTCCTACCGAGACTCGTGCGGGCATTGGCCCGGGAGGAGTAGGTGTTGCGGTAGGGGCCGTTTCGAGCCGCGCACCTGGCTCCAGTTTCTTTGGATACCGTGACGAGAATGTTGGTGATTTCAGGACCAATACGAACTACGCAGTAGCAAATGCAAACAAGTATAAGAGCTGGGGTTTGCAGGCGGAATTCGAGACCGAACTGAGTGACGACATTGTACTTAAGTCGATCACCGACTACAAAGGCTTTACAAAGGTTGCCTCTTTAGACGTCGATGCAAGTCCTGTCGAAGTATTTACCTATATGGCGGATGCTAGCACAGACACGTTGTCACAAGAAATAAATTTGTCTTACGATGGTGGCGATCTGAATCTGGTTGGTGGCCTTTACTACCTCTATATTGACAATGACACGTTGCAGGGTCTGCCTTTCGCTAGCGATGGTGTGTTGAAGGGGGCCTTTGGTCTTGGGCCGAATGATCCAGGATTGGATTTCACGACGGAAGTTGGACTCGTAACAAATTCCTACTCGATTTATGGGCAACTCGATTATGATTTGAGTCCGCAAATCCGGTTTGTGTTGGGCAGCCGCGTCGTTCGAGAGGAGAAAGATTTTGACTTTGCGCAAAATACTTATCTGAACCTCGATGAAAGTCGAATTGAGGCTGATCCTTTCCAGCTTTTGGGTCCGGTACCACAGCCACCTGGAACCACTCCTTTTTCAGCAAAGTTCGCCGACACGCTCTGGCTCGGAAAGGCGCAACTGGAATTTAGGCCAGACGATGGGTATCTTTTTTATGCTGGCGTGAATCGGGGCGTCAAGTCTGGCAACGTGAATGGCCCTCTTGCAGATGGTAGCCAGATTCAGGCCGATCAATTGATATATGACCCGGAAGTGCTCTGGTCCTATGAAGCCGGATTCAAAGTTGAGGGTTTTCAAGGCGACCTGCGGGCGAATGGCTCGGTGTACTACTATGACTACAAGGATTACCAAGCCTTCACCTTCGTCAACGTATCCGGCTTCATCACCAATGAGCAAGCCAAGGTCGTAGGCGCAGAGCTTGAACTAATAGCAACGCCGTTTGATGGACTTACAGCCGTGGTCTCAGGGGCGTATAGTGACTCTAAGATCAAAGATTTGCAGTTTGCTCCTGGACTGACGAAGGACGTGGAGTCGGTCTTCTCGCCTAAGTATCAGGCCTCCTATCTATTGAGGTATGATATCCCGTTGTCTTCGGGAGAGCTAGGTCTACAGGCAGATGGAAGCTATACTGGCAAGAGATGGTCAAATTTACGCAATTTTCAGGCACATAGGCTCGACGACTTCTTCTTGCAGAATTTCCGAGTTTCTTGGGAAGACGATAGTCAGACATGGTTGCTTTCCGCTTTCGTAACAAATGTTTTCGACAAACGTTACAATGTCGAACGTTTTGATCTCGGAACGCTCTGCGGTTGTACTGATGAGAGTTTTGGACAGCCTCGTTGGATTGGCGCATCAGTGCGATACAGCTTCTAACTGCTAGGGAGATGCCGACCCGTTTCAAGGCAAAGCCAAGATGCGGGTCGGCGAATTTTCCTTCCCTGATCACGTCCAGAGTTTGTTCCTTCATGGGCTAAGATTTGGGCAAGTTTGTCTAACTCGTTCGGTCGAGTTCTTAACGCTTCAGGATGGTGAAAAGGCAGGTTTAATCGTTTCGTTTGGCAATCGTCAGTATGAGCTTTGAGAGCCAGTTAGGCTGGTCGGTACTTGGTACTGAACTTGCCCGGCGTCCATGGGCCAAGGAGACCAATCTTGGATAATGAGTTTGACAAGGCAGCACGGCTACTTCGCGATGCCTACACCAAAAGAGCTATCGGCCCTTTGCGTGATTTCCTTGCACCAACAGATGCAGATGCGGCCTACTCGATTCAAGAGATCAATACACTTTTCTGGAAAGCGCAGGGCCGCCGAGTTGTGGGTCGTAAGGCGGGCCTGACGGCAGAATCCGTGCAAAAGCAACTTGGCGTCGATCAACCCGATTTTGGCGTCTTGTTCGACGATATGCGTGTGGCCGATGGTGGCGTGCTAGAACCTGCGAAATGTTTGCAACCGAAGGCGGAGGCAGAAATTGCGTTCGTGCTCGACCAGGATCTACCTTCTGCCGATACAACACCGGAAGAGGTGGCTGCTGCCGTCGCCACCGTCCATGCAGCAATTGAAATTGTAGACTCCCGTATTGCAGATTGGAAAATCACCTTTGCCGATACGGTGGCCGACAATGGGTCTTCGGCTTACTTCGTTTTGGCAGACGTGAGCCTGCCACTAAAGGGACTCGATCTGGAAGGCGCTCCGATGGAGATGCAGGTCAACGGAGAGACGGCATCTGTCGGGATTGGTTCTGCTGCCCTCGGTAGTCCACTCAACGCTGCTGCCTGGCTGGCCCGAACTTCGGCCCAGCGTGGTGAACCACTTAAAGCTGGCGACATTCTTCTGGCCGGGGCGCTAGGCCCAATGGTGACGCTTCGTCCGGGGGATCATGTTCTCGCCAAGGTTGGCGGTATCGGCACTTGTACCTTTACCTATGGAGTCTCTCAATGAGCGCGAAGACTAAAGTCGCCATCATAGGGTCGGGAAACATTGGTACCGATCTGATGATAAAAATTATGCGTCTTTCAGAAGTGCTCGAGATGGGCGCCATGGTAGGGATTGACCCTGAATCGGATGGCCTAGCCCGTGCCAAGCGTCTTGGGGTGGACACCACCTATGAAGGCATTGATGGGCTGGTGCAACTGCCCGAATGGGACGACATCGAAATCGTGTTCGATGCCACCAGTGCCGGCGCGCACAAGCGGCACAGTGAGGTGGTGTTAGGCGCGGGAAAGCGAATGGTGGATCTGACACCTGCCGCTATTGGTCCTTATGTGATACCACCAGTCAACGGAGAGAATGCGCTAAACGCCGAAAACGTTAACATGGTCACCTGCGGCGGACAGGCCACGATTCCCATCGTCGCCGCGGTAAACCGCGTGTCTAAAGTGCACTATGGTGAGATTGTTGCTTCGATCTCTTCCAAGAGTGCAGGGCCAGGCACTCGTGCCAATATTGACGAGTTCACCGAAACTACCAGCCAGGCGATTATGGATGTCGGCGGCGCTACTCGGGGCAAGGCGATCATCATCCTTAACCCCGCTGAACCGCCTCTGATCATGCGCGATACGGTTTACTGTTTGTGTGAGGATGGCGACCGGGAAGCAATCCGTCAAAGCGTGGAAGACATGGTCAGCGAGGTGCAGACTTACGTTCCGGGATACCGCCTTAAGCAGGCTGTACAGTTTGAGCATATCGGTTCCAACCGTCCGCTGCATATTCCGGAAATGGACGCCAAGTATACTGGCCTCAAAGTCTCAGTGTTCCTCGAAGTTGAAGGCGCAGCACACTACCTGCCTGCCTATGCGGGGAATCTCGACATCATGACATCTGCCGCCATGAAAACCGCCGAGAAGATTGCTGCTCGAATGCATGAGGGAGGCTAACCATGAGCTTCGATCCGAAAACGACCAAACTCTATATCCAGGATGTCACCCTGCGCGACGGCATGCACGCGGTTCGCCATCAGTACGATCTTGACCATGTACGCAAAATTGCAAAGGCGCTCGATGCCGCTAACGTCGACGCCATCGAGGTGGCTCACGGTGACGGCCTGCAAGGCTCTAGCTTCAACTACGGCTTTGGCGCATGCACCGATTGGGATTGGATCGGCGCGGTGGCCGAAGTGCTCGAGCACTCGGTGCTGACCACGTTGCTTCTGCCTGGCATCGGCACTGTGCATGACCTGAAGCATGCATACGAAATGGGTGTGCGCTCTGTTCGTATCGCCACGCATTGCACCGAGGCAGACGTATCGAAGCAGCATATCGAGGCTGCGCGCGGCCTAGGCATGGACGTATCGGGCTTTCTTATGATGAGCCATATGACCGATCCCGAATCACTGGCTCAACAGGCTCTGTTGATGGAATGCTATGGCGCGCAGTGTGTTTATGTCACCGACAGTGGCGGGGCTATGAACATGGAAGAGTATGTAGCGCGCCTGCAAGCTTATGACCGTGTGCTGAAACCCGAAACGCAGCGCGGTGTGCACGCTCACCATAACCTGTCGCTCGGCGTCGCGAATTCGATCGTGGCGGTGCAAAACGGCGCGCTGCGCGTGGATGCCAGCCTCGCAGGAATGGGTGCAGGTGCAGGCAATGCCCCTCTGGAGGTCTTTATTGCTGCGGCAGATCGCTATGGATGGAACCATGGTTGCGATCTCTATGCACTGATGGATGCTGCTGAAGATCTTGTCCGACCGTTGCAGGACCGCCCGGTGCGGGTAGACCGCGAAACGCTGACGCTGGGATATGCCGGTGTTTACTCCAGTTTCCTGCGCCACGCCGAGAAAGCCGCGCAGGACTATGGTCTCGATACTCGAACGATCCTCTCCGAAGTGGGCCGCCGCAAGATGGTCGGTGGGCAGGAAGACATGATCGTCGATGTTGCGTTGGATTTGATGAAGTCGTGAACATGCATCGGCATGGACACTCAACTGCATTTTGTAGTTGGAATCCAAAACGTGCTTCCTGAGCCCTATCTGATTCCATTGAAGCCCCTAGTGTACCCGCAAGGAGGGTCGAACTCGTCTAATGGTAGGTTTTCGCAAAATTCTGGTTGCCAACCGTTCTGAAATCGCGATCCGTGTGTTTCGGGCTGCGACCGAATTGGGTATCCGGACAGTTGCTATCTACGCCGAGAAGGACAAGTTGTCCCTGCATCGGTTCAAAGCAGACGAGGCATACCTTCTCGATCCCGACAAGGGCCCGATCGAGGCGTATCTGGCAATCGACGATATCATTCGAATTGCGAAGGACGTAGGCGTCGACGCGATTCATCCGGGTTATGGACTATTGTCAGAAAACCCTGATTTTGCCGAGGCTTGCGCAACGAATGGAATCACCTTCATTGGTCCCGATCCCGAAACGATGCGTATGCTGGGAAACAAGGTCTCGGCTCGACAGGTCGCGATCTCAGCGAATGTCCCGGTAATACCGGCAAGCGACCCGCTCCCACAAGATCTTGCTGGGACAGAGCGTATCGCAGAGGAGATCGGATATCCACTTATGCTCAAGGCGAGCTGGGGCGGAGGTGGGCGCGGAATGCGGCCCATCCAGGACCCGGCACAGTTGCATGCCGCAGTCGACGAGGGACGAAGAGAGGCGAAAGCCGCGTTCGGGCGCGATGAGGTGTATCTTGAAAAGCTGATTGCTGATGCGCGGCATGTAGAAGTTCAAATACTCGGCGATACAGAGGGCGTGCTCGTCCACCTCTTCGAGCGCGATTGCACTATCCAGCGGCGAAATCAGAAGGTGATCGAACGCGCGCCCGCGCCCTATCTCGACGATGACCAGAGAGCTGCGATTTGCGAGGCTGCGCTTAAGATTGGTCGTCACACCGGTTATCGCAACGCTGGGACGGTTGAGTTCCTGCTCGACCGTTCTAGCAGTGAATTCTATTTCATCGAGGTCAATCCACGTGTGCAGGTCGAGCACACCATCACCGAAGCGGTGACTGGGCTTGATATTGTCAAAGCGCAAATCCGTTTGGCTCAGGGTACGCGGATCGGGGATGTCGACGAAAGCGGTATCCCGGAGCAATCTGCCATCAAGCTTTCAGGGCATGCTATCCAATGCCGTGTAACAACCGAAGACCCACAGAACAGCTTTATCCCGGACTATGGGCGAATAACGGCCTATCGTGGAGCCTTCGGCAACGGCATCCGCATTGATGGCGGTACGGCGTATTCCGGTGCAGTGGTAACTCGCTATTATGATCCGCTCCTCGAGAAGATAATTGCCTGGGCCGCCGACCCCCAAGAAGCGCAGGCCCGAATGTTGCGAGCATTGCGCGAATATCGGATCCGCGGCGTTGCAACGAACCTGCCTTTCCTTGAAAACCTTGTCGCTCACTCCGCATTTGGAGAAGCAGATTACAACACCCGTTTCATCGACAGCCACCCGGAACTGCTCGCGTCGAAGCAGAAGCGCGATCGTGCGACCAAGCTGCTGACCTATATCGCGGATGTGACGGTCAATGGCCATCCTGACGTTGAAGGCAGGCCGATGCCGAAGCGGACGACAGCCCTACCAGCCTCGTTGGGAATTACAGGCGATGTGCAGCCGGGTACGCGTCAAGTGCTCGCGGAGCAAGGAGCAGATGGCTTCGCGCGCTGGCTGCGCAATCAGGATCGCGTACTCGTCACGGATACCACGATGCGCGATGCGCACCAGTCGTTGTTGGCAACGCGCATGCGAACTATCGATTTGGAGCGGATTGCGCCTGACTACGCCCGTGCTTTTCCGCGGCTTCTCTCTATGGAATGCTGGGGCGGCGCCACTTTCGACGTGGCGATGCGCTTCCTCCAGGAAGATCCGTGGGAGCGGATCTACGCACTCAGGGAAAAGCTGCCTAACATCATGACCCAGATGCTGATCCGTGGCGCAAACGCGGTCGGTTATACCAATTACCCGGACAATGTGGTGCAACACTTCATTCGGCAGGCTGCGGAAAGCATTGATATCTTCCGGATTTTCGATTGCTTCAATTGGGTTGAGAACATGCGGGTCGCCATCGACACCGTTGTCGACTGCGGCAAGCTCGCGGAAGGGACGATCTGTTACACTGGTAATCTACTTGATCCGCAAAGATCTAAGTACAATCTGGAGTACTACCGCGAGGTAGCGCGTCAACTTGACGCTGCTGGCTGCCATTTGATCGCGATCAAGGATATGGCGGGGCTACTGACACCGGAAGCTGCACGCCGCCTCGTCGCGGCACTACGCGATGTTACCGACAAGCCGTTGCACCTGCATACCCACGATACTTCGGGGGCGGCGGCAGCAACGCTGATAGCCGCGGCGGAAGCGGGCGTTGATGCGATTGATGCCGCCATGGACAGCTTCTCGGGACAGACATCCCAGCCTTGTCTTGGATCGGTGGCGCAGGCTCTGCGGCATGGCCCGCGCGACACGGGTCTCGACGAGGCGCAGATCTTCCGTTTCAGCAACTATTGGGAAGCTGTGCGCGCCCAATACGCTGCCTTCGAGAGTGACCTGCAGAGTGGAGCGTCAGAAGTCTATCTGCACGAAATGCCAGGCGGCCAATTCACCAACCTGAAAGAACAGGCTCGATCAATGGGGCTCGAGGGTAGATGGCATGATGTCGCGCATGCTTATCACGCGGCAAACGATCTTATGGGAGATATCATCAAAGTTACGCCGTCATCAAAGGTAGTTGGTGACCTGGCGTTGATGATGGTCACACAAAATATTGCACCAGCTGATATCGCAGATGGAAGCAAGTCAATTTCTTGGCCGGAATCGGTTAAGGGCATGTTGCGCGGCGACCTGGGTCAACCGCACCTTGGTTTTCCTAGTGACCTGCAGTCGCGAGTGCTCGGCGAAGAGGCGCCCTATAGCTGTCGCCCTGCGGAACTCTTCGCCCCTGCGGACCTTGAAGATGAACGCAAACAAGCGTCAGATGCTTGCGGGCACGACATCGGTGATGACGATCTTGCTAGCTTCCTGATGTATCCGCAAATCTTCACCGCGTACGACAAGGCTCGGGTCCAGTTTGGCCCAGTATCCCGGTTGCCCACCCCGACCTTCTTCTATGGCATGGAAGCCGGAGAAGCGATCGGAGTCGAAATTGGGCCTGGCAAGACGCTCAACATCGCGTTGATTGCCATCAGTGAGCTCAATGACAAAGGTGAACGCAGGCTCTTCTTCGAACTTAACGGTCAACCGCGAACGATCACCATGCTTGAGCGCAAGGCTACCGTATCATCGGGCGCGGTCCAGCTCGCTAATGCGGGCGACCCATCGCAGATCGGTGCGCCGATGCCTGGGGTAGTAACCTTGGTTTTGGTGCAGGAAGGCGATGTGGTCGAGAAGGGTGATGCAATCCTCTCGATGGAGGCCATGAAGATGGAAAGCGTTGTAGCGGCTCCCGCCGATGGCACCATCCATCAGGTATCCGTTGCCGTCGGAGATCAGGTCGAGCCCAAGCAGCTTCTTTGCGTAATCAAACCTGATATTCAGGAAGCCGTAGTTGATCCAGTGCGCAACGCAGCTACAGATAGTGCAAAGCAAAACTGCCCGTGAGTTTGGGCCGATCCAAAAGTGCTTCGCGCTTTCGGCGCCAAGCGTATGGGCACTTCTCCACAGGAGACAAGATCAAGATCGTCTTGGAAGGGCAGCGCGGTGATGGAGGCATCGCCGAGGTGTGCCATAGAGAAGGCAATGCCCAGAGCCAATTTTTGCATAAAATCTCACTTTGTCCGTAGGATGCCCGATTGCTCTCGCTCTAAAAATAGTCATTCAAATTCAATGCATTGAATTATCCTCAAAAGTGACTGGTACTACCCACGCACATTGGAACTTGACAGGCACACCGGACGCAGCGATGCCGCCGAGATTTCCTGTTAATTATCATGGCTTTGGACGTCATTTTCGGGGCGTGCATCAACCAATTTGAACGCGATTTACGATTTGGATTCGCAAATCAGTTGCAAGTCAGAGACATCCAGGCTGTTGAAATCACTGCCGAACTTTTCATTTTCCTACAGGCAGGCCGCGACTTACATTGGTCGTCGCCTTTCGCAAGGGTGAGCCAGGTTCTTTGAACAAAAGGACTTGGATAAATGAAAAGGAATCATTGTTTACAGACTTACGTTACCGCTCAAGTTGACGACTGGATAAGGGCCCAAGCGCGTGAACGCGGGGTCAGCTCCAGCATCGTGGTTGGCGATTGCATTCACGATGCATGGCTGCGCGATATGGAGGCAGACTTACGCACGCCTGCCACCGATCCGGTGCGTCAGAACATCTTCATCACGGTCGCGCTGGATGCGTTGCTCACGTACCATCCCGAAACCGATCTACGCGAGCGGGTGGTCGATGCCTATCAACGCAGGCTCGCTCGCCTCGGTCTTGTCGCACCCCGTCCGGCGGGAGGCGATCATGGCGAATGAGATCGAGCAATTGTCGATGCCGTTTATCGCGGAGAGCGGCAAGAATGTGTTGCGCAACAGGGACATCAAACGGGTCTTGAGGATCAAGGAAGTGCGGCACAAAACGGGCCTTGGCCGGTCCACCATCTATCGTTGGATGGACGAAGGGAGGTTCCCCAAACCTGTCCATCTTGGAGCGCGTTCGGTCGCGTGGATTGAGCACGAGATCGACCAGTGGTTGATGAGCCGGAGCAAGTGATGATGCTCCGGCTCAGCCGCAAGGTGGGTCAATTGAGCCTGCCATTGCCGGTGCAGAAGGCAGCCCAATCGCGCATCAGGTCGCGGCGCTTATCGAGATAGTTGGTACGTCGATAAGCGGCCTCGACCTTGTTCGCCACGGTGTGCGAAAGCGCCGCTTCTGCGACCTCGCCCGGGTAACTGGTTTGCTCAGCAGCCCAGTCGCGGAAGGACGACCGGAAGCCGTGCACGGTGAAGGGCAGTTTGGCGTAGCGGAGAATCTTCAAGAGCGTCATATCCGACATCGGGCGCAGGACATCGCGCCCGGGAAAGATCAGGTCGCTGCATTCGGCATAGAATGGACGTGCCCGTTGCAAGACATTTATCGTCGCATCGGTCAGCGGAACGACATGCTCCTTGCCGACCTTAATCCGATCGGCAGGTACTGTCCAGAGCCTGTTCTTGAGGTCGATCTCGGCCCACTTGGCGCCCCGCACTTCGCCAGAGCGGGAAGCGCAAAGGATGAGGAATTCTAGGGCGAGACGGGCAACGGTTGTGCGCTTGTGGAGATGTTCAAAGAACGCTGGAATTTCTTCATAGGGCATCGCAGCAAAGTGGCTATCCTGCTTGGGTTGGCGCGGAAGCGCGCGACCAAGCGAGCGCATGGGGGCCTCGGTTTCGCGCATGCCATTGGCGTAGGCCCAGTCGAGAACGACACCTATGCGTTGTTTTACGCGGCGCGCGGTCTCCGGCTTGTCCAGCCAGATGGGAAGCAAGCATTCGCGGATCAGTGGGCCTTCAATATCATTGACCGGGCGATCGCCGAGCGTTGGGAAAGCGTATTTTTCCAACGTCGTGACCCACTGGCTCTGGTGCTTGCCATTCTTCCAGCCTGCCTTCTGCTCCTTGTGAACGGTTCGCGCTGCATCGGTGAATGTCGGGACTACAATTTCCTGCTTCTTTCTTTCCGCAATTGGATCGATGCCGCGCTGGATATCGCGGCGCATCTCGAATGCGTTCTCGCGCGCTTCCTTCAATGTGACGAGCGAAAGCGACCCGAGCCCAATATCGCGACGCCTGCCTTTGATTGTGCTGCGGAGTACCCAGTAGCCTTTGCTCGGGGCGGTTAAGACGAGCGCCAACCCATCGCCATCTCCGTAACGCCCTGGTTCCTTGAGGTTTCGAATCTGTAGTGCGGTGAGCTTTCCCATTTCCATCCTTTCCGTTCCGCTCCCACATCTGCTCCCACAATTCTTCGTAGAAATAGCGGGAAGATTTAGAACATAATAAGAACATAATATTCCAAAGCAAGCCCGAAAAACCGCAGAGGTCTACGACTTTCAGGGACTTTTTAGGATATCACGGGATGTTATAGGTGGCGGAGACGGAGGGATTCGAACCCTCGATACCCGTTACCAGGTATGGCTCCTTAGCAGGGAGCTGGTTTCAGCCACTCACCCACGTCTCCGCTGACGCATCTTGGCTGCGAGGGGCGCGCTATAGCCATGGCCCCGCGTGCCTTCAAGGGGAGTTTTTGCAACGGTTCCGGCGGGCATGACGCCGCCCGGCGACTCGCTTCGCCGCGTTTTCGATTCGGTTCATCGCCGTTTCATTGCCGCGGCGCTCAAAGGGGATTCTTCTCGTGGCGCAGCTGTCTGCGCATGCGCCGCCGACACGGAGGGATCGATGATGAAGTTCACACGCAAACTGCCGCAATTCGGCTTCGCACTCGCCGCATTCGGCATGATGGCCGGCCCGCTTGCGGCGCAGGTCGAGACGATCGACCCCGATACCGCCATCGACGGCGATCTGGTCGAGCAGCCCGGCGACCAGCCGGTCTATGGCGAGCCGGAGGAGGCCACCACCTATACCGCCGAACCCGATGCGGCGGCGCCCGCCGACGCCTATCCCGAACAGCCGCAATGGTCCGAACAGGCGGCGGAGGATGCGGCGAGCGAGGCGGTCGATACGGCCGCCGTCGACGATCCGGACACGACCTATCGCGAGGACGACCTGATCGGTGCGGCGGAGGGCGTCTTCGGCAAGGGCGCCGAGGGCGTCGCCAAGATGGTCCGCAAGCTGCTGGCCGAGCAGGGTGAACCCAACGCCTATATCGTCGGTCGCGAGGCGGGCGGCGCGTTCATCGTCGGTGCGCGTTACGGATCGGGCACGCTTTACCACAAGGTCGAGGGCGAGCGTCCGGTATACTGGACCGGGCCGTCGGTCGGTTTCGATGCCGGAGCGAATGCCGGCAGCACCTTCGTGCTGGTCTACAACCTCTACGACAGCGAGGAACTCTACGAGCGCTATCCATCGGGCGAAGGCCAGGCCTATGTCATCGGAGGCGTCACCGCGAGCTATCTGCGCAAGGGCGACGTCGTGCTCATCCCTATCCGCATGGGCGCTGGGCTCAGGCTCGGTATCAATGCCGGTTACATGAAGTTTTCCAAGAAGCAGCGCTGGCTCCCGTTCTAACTCGAAAGGAGCGCTTCGGGTCGCACAACCAGAATTCCGGATGGCTCCAGGGCCGCGACAGGATTTCCTGTTGCGGCCCTTTCCATATCCGGCGATGAGGCGGGCATGCTTGACCAACTCGAAGCCCAGTCCCCCGACGCGCTGCTCGCGCTTATCAAGATGCACGCACAGGACCCGCGCGAGGACAAGATCGACCTCGGCGTCGGCGTCTATCGCACCAATGACGGCGCGACGCCGGTCTTTCGCGCGATCAAGGCTGCCGAACAGCGGCTGGTCGATGCCCAGGAGTCCAAGAGCTACCTCGGCCCCGAAGGCGACACCGGCTTCGTCGACGCGCTCAAGCCCTATATCTTCGGCAAGGATGCCGCGATGGGTGGCCGGCTCGAAGGCATGCAGACGCCCGGCGGTACCGGCGCGGTTCGGCTTGCCGTCGCGCTGGCCAAGTCCGCCGGTGTAACCCGCATCCACCTCGGCGTGCCGAGCTGGCCCAACCACGCGCAGATCCTGCAGGACGTGGGGGTCGAAACCAGCACGTTCGACCATGCGAAGGACGACGGCACCGCCGATATCGATGCATTGCTCGCTGCGATCGGCAATGCGCGCGAAACCGATGCCGTGCTGCTGCATGGCTGCTGCCACAACCCGACCGGGGTCGATTACACCGACGAACAGTGGGATCGGATCGCCGATGCCCTTGCCGACAAGGGCATCCTGCCGATCCTCGACGTGGCTTATCACGGGCTGGGGCACGGCCTCGAAGAAGACGTGGCGGGAGTGCGCAAGGTGCTCGCCAAGGTGCCCGAGGCGCTGGTGGCCTATAGCTGCGACAAGAACTTCGGTCTCTACCGCGACCGTGTGGGGGCCTTCTACATGGTCGCGAAGGACGCTGCGGACCTGCCGGCGATCGCGTCCAATGCCAATGCGCTGGCGCGGGCCAACTGGTCGATGCCGCCCGACCACGGCGGGGCCGCCGTCCGCATCGTCCTGCGCGACGAGGACCTGACCAGGCAATGGCTCGACGAACTGGGCGAAATGCGGGCGCGCATGCGCCGTGTGCGCGAACGGCTGGCAGCGGCGGACAACGAGGCACCCGGCCTGAACCTTGCCGCGCTGGGCGGGCAGAACGGGCTCTTCGCCATGCTGCCGCTGTCCAAGGATCAGATCGCCAGGCTGCGCGAGGATCACGGCATCTACATGGCCGGATCGGGCCGCATCAACGTGGCGGGCTTGCACGCCGGCAATACCGAGAAGTTCATCGCCGCGCTGGCCGACGTCACGAGCGGATAGGTGGACCGCCAGCCGACTCTCGAGACCGAGCGGCTGATATTGCGCCCGCTCACCGAGGATGACCGCGAGGCGTTGTACGAAGTCGCGTCCGATCCTGCCGTGTGGGAACAGCACCCGATCCACGACCGCTGGCGGCGCGAGGTGTTCGATGCCTTCTTCGATGACGCGCTGGCGAGCGGCGGCGCCCTGGCGGTGGTCGACCGGCGCGACGATGGCATCCTCGGCTCCACCCGCTTTGATCGGTACGACCCGGACGAGGGCGGGGTGGTCGAAATCGGCTGGACCTTCCTCGCGCCGCGGTGCTGGGGCAAGGGCATCAATCCCGAAATGAAGCGCGCCATGCTGGTCCATGCCTTCGCGCACGTCGCACTGGTCGAGTTCCGCGTCGGCGATACCAATTACCGCTCGCGCAATGCGCTTGAGGCGATCGGCGCAGAGCGCACGACCCGCTACGAACTGGAGAAATACCAGGGCAAGCGCGTCGTCCACCTGGTCTACGAGATTACGCGAGAGAGCTTTGCCGACGGCCCGCTCATGTGATGTTGGACCGGTGTAGGACTGCCCGAGGGAAGTACAGCGACATGGACCGCATGGACCACGGTCCAGAGCAAAAAAACGCGGTTGGGTGAGCGAGGCCGCAGCGGTTCTCATTGCTGACTGGAAAGACCCTCGCGCCATCGCGGTTCGTCAAGCAAATCCCGGGCAAGTAGGAAAGTCGCTGCGATCCCACCCCTTGCGGTGCACGCCAGCCTGCGGCAGCAATGGTTGCCGAGAGGATAGGGAGAGAGCGATGGCACAGGCGCATATCGATGCCGGGCCGCAAAAGCCGGCAGTCGCCGACGATCTGGCAGCGGCAGATCTGCTACAGAGCCTTGCGAAAGGGTGGGCGGATTTTCGTGCCCATCCCCGGTTCGGATTTTTCTTCGGTGCGATCTACGTGGTGGCTGGATGGGCGCTATCCTATGCGCTGGCGGGATCGGCCGGTACCGCGTGGCTGATCGTGGCGGCGGCTGGCTTTCCGCTCGTCGCGCCGTTTACCGCGGTCGGTCTCTACGAAGTCAGCCGCCGCCGCGAGGCGGGTCTGCCGCTCGGCTGGCGACCGGTACTGGGCGCCTTGCGCGGCCGCGGCGACGACCAGTTGCTGATGATGGGCGGCATCATCTTCGTCGCTTTCTCCTTCTGGATGATCCTCGCTCACGGGATCTTTGCCATCTTCCTCGCCGAATCGGGGGTGGGTAGCCACTCGCTCGAGATATTCTTTACGTCCGCGGGCCTCGCGATGTTGCTGGTGGGCGGCATCGTCGGCGGGCTCCTGGCGCTGGCTTTCTTCGCGGTAACCGTGATCAGCCTGCCGATGCTGGTAGACCGGGACACAGACTTCATTTCGGCGATCATCGCCAGCCTTGCCGCGATGCGCGCCAATCGCGGCGTGTTGCTGCTCTGGGCGGGCTTGGTCGCGATCGCATTGTTCGTGGCGATGATTCCGGCATTTCTCGGATTGCTGGTCGTGCTGCCGGTTTTGGGCCATGCCACGTGGCATCTCTATCGTCGCACTGTCGCTCCCGAAGACTAGCGCGGCGCTTCCCGCCGCACGTCGCAAGCGAAATTGCGGTGGCAGGCGAGCGAGGGAGGCCCGGCGTCGAAATCGCTTTCCATCCGCCAATGACCTGCTAATGCGAACGCTTATCAAAAAAGGACCCATTTCTATGCGTAAGCTGGTACTTGCCGCCGCCCTTTCGGGAACCATGCTCACTCTCTCGGCCTGCTCGGGCGGAACCGAAGACGCCACCGAAACGAGTGAGGCTGCCGTTCCTGCCGATACCGGATCCGCTGACGCTGCAGCCACCGACGGCGCCGTGCTCGATGCCAGCACCGCCACCGTCGAAGAGCTTGCCGCTGTCGAAGGCGTGAGCGAAGAGCTTGCGGCAGCCATCGTTGCCGGACAGCCCTATGCCAGCGTCACAGACCTCAACGCCAAGCTGCTCGAAACGCTTGACGCCGAACAGGCCGCCGCTGTGCTGGAGGGCGTCTTCGTGCCGGTGAACCTCAACACGGCGAGCAAGGACGAACTCCGTCTCATCCCCGGCATGACCGAGAAGATGGAGCACGAGTTCGAGGAATACCGCCCCTATGCCGACATGGGTGACTTCGACCGCGAGATCGGCAAATATGTCGACGAAGCCGAAGTCGCCCGGTTCAAGAACTACGTCACTCTCTGACGGCGTTGCAGGTAAACCCTGACGATCTCGATCGCGGCCAGGACCCCTACGTGGATCCAGGCCGTGGTCGGATCGAAGGCCGACCATACCCAGTGCAGGAAGGTCAGGATAGCCGCCGGATAGACGAGGCGGTGCAGTTTCTTCCATGACCGCCTCAGCCGTCGCACCGACATATCGTTCGAGGTGATCGCCAGCGGCAGGAAGAGCGCGAGCGCGATCCAGCCCACGAAAATGTAAGGTGTCGACAACTCGGCAAGGATGAGGTCGGGCGATGCCTTGCGTATCAGATAGATCAGCGTGTGCCCCGCGGCATAGGCGAAGCTGGCGAGGCCAAGATCGCGGCGCCGCCGCATGAGCCAGCCGGTCCACCGCTGGCGGCGGAACATCAGCCGCAGCGGCGTGACCGCCATCGTCGCCATCAGCAGCCAGGCCGCCCAGTCGCCGCTATCGCCGATCGCATGACCATAGCCATAGACGTCGGGTGTCATGGCCCAGCGCCAGCCGATCCACAGCCCCGGCAGCGCAAGTATGAGCCACAGCAGCGGGCGGGAGTTCACGAGGATTTTCGGCACTGCGCGCCCCGGGGTTCCTGTCAGGCGGCGAGGCTTTGCATCCGCCTGAGATAGCGTGCGAGCACGTCGATCTCGAGATTGACCGCATCGCCCTCGGACAAATCGCCCAAGGTGGTCACCTCGCCCGTATGCGGGATGATGTTGAGTGCGAAGCGCACATCACCATTGGGCTCGTCACTTACATCGTTGACCGTCAGCGATACGCCATCGACGGTGATCGAGCCTTTCTCCGCGACAAAGGGGGCGATGTCCTCGCCCGCGAGGATTTCGAGCCGGGTCGATCCGCCGATGTCTTCGGCCAGAGCGACGCGGCCGACCGCATCGACATGCCCGGTGACGAGATGTCCGCCGAGCTCGTCGCCCAGCCGCAGCGCGGGCTCGAGGTTGAGCCTGCGATCCTTGCGCCACTGGTCCTGTGCGGTGCGGCTCACGGTCTCGCCCGACACATCGACCGCAAACCAGGCATCGCCTTCCTCGCCGCCCTTTTCCACCACGGTCAGGCACACGCCCGAACAGGCGATCGAGGCGCCGATGTCGATTCCGGCCGGATCCCAGGGACAGGCGATGACGACGCGCAGATCGCCCTTGTTCTCGATACTGGCAATGGTGCCGATGGCAGTAACGATCCCGGTGAACATGCGTGCTCCTGGCTATCCCTCTATTTCTCGCGCAGGCGGCTGTAGGCTTCGAAATTGTCGCTGCCAAGCTGGCGACGCTCGGCAAGGGCCCAGCGGTCACGCGCATCGGCGAGGACTGCGAGGCCGATATCGCCCACAGCCCCGCGTCCGCCACCGATAACGATCGGCGCGCGATAGATTTCGAGCCGGTCGACGAGGTCGGCGGCGAGGAAGCTGGCGGCAATGTTAGCGCCCGCCTCGACATAGAGATAAAGCGCCTCGAGCGCCGCGATCTGCTCGGGTGTGTTGATGACCTTCACCCCGTCGGGCGGCACGCCGCGAGTGAGCACCACGCGCTGCGGGCTGGATCCTTCGAGCCCGGGCAGGCGGACATCGAGCTTCGGTTTGTCAGCACGCCACGTTCCGCCGCCAACCACGATCGCATCGGCCATCGCGCGGCGCGAATGGACATGCGCGCGCGCTGCCCCGCCGGTGATCCATTGGCTTTCGCCGCTGCTCGTGGCGATGCACCCGTCGAGCGACATGGCGATTTTCATCGTCACATGGGGCCGTTGGGACCGGGCACGGGTCAGATATCCCGCCAGGCTCGCCTCGGCAGCGGGCAAGAGGAGTAGATCGGCGTCGATTCCCGCTTCACGCAGGCGGGCCATGCCATCGCCTGCCGTTCTTGGATCGGGATCTTCGACGCCCGCGACGACACGTGCCACGCCTGCCTCGACCAGCAGCGTGCTGCATGCCGGGCCGCGTGCCGAGCGGTGGGCGCAGGGCTCCAGCGTGACATAGGCGGTCGCGCCGCGTGCCCTCTCACCTGCCTGCGCCAGGGCCACCGCCTCGGCGTGCGGTCGCCCCCCGGGCGCAGTCCAGCCGCGACCGACCACGATACCATCTTTGACCAGGATGCAGCCTACGCCCGGATTGGGATAGCTCGACGGGCGCGTGCGCGTGGCCAGACGCGCTGCCGCTTCCAGCCAGCGCGCGTCAGTCGCCGGTGCCGTCAACCGCCGAGCCCGCCCGGTAAAGTTCGCGCTGCCGGGCTTCTGCCTCGGCCTCTTCACGTGCGCGGTCGATCGCCGCCTGCCGCTCCATCGCCTCGACATCGAGCCCGGTCGCCCGGCCGAGCGCCTTGTAGGCCTCGATCTTGCGCTGCTGCAACTCCGCCGCTTCCGCCTCGCGCGCTTCCTTGCGCCGCTGGTTCTCGATGTTCGAGCGGCGGATTTCTTCGTCGCTGCGCCCTTCGGCGAAGGTGGTGATATAGGTCACTTCGGGCGCGTCGGGCGGGCGGAAATGCGATTCCTGCGACAGCACGGCCAGCGAGGTGAGGGGGATTGCGAAAGACACTGCAAGCAGCGGCCAGCGATAGGGCCGCGGTTCGCGGATATAATCCCACAGATCGGCAAACCCCGCCTTGGCATTGAAACGTGTCTTGAAGCGCATGGCCCACAAGATAGGGGCTTTCGATGAACCGCGCCAGTATCGCTTACCCGAATGCGGCGTAGAGCTCGCGGCCATGGCGGCTCAGCCAGCCATTGGCCTGCTCGATATCGTCCTCGTAGAGCCGTTCGAGCAGCGCGTGGAAAGCAGGCGAGTGATCGAAATGAACCAGATGCGCGACTTCGTGCGCGACGACCGACCGACGGACGGGGTCCGGCGCCTGGACCAGCCGCCAATTGAGTCGCAACACGCCTTCCGAGGAGCAGCTGCCCCAGCGGCGCCGCGCGCGGGTCAGCCTGACCTCGGCGGGTTTGAGCTCGCCGCGCGCGCAATACCGGGCCGCATCGTCGGCGAACAGCCGCCGCGCCTCGCCCTCGAGCCAGCGTTGCAGCCGCTTGCCGAGCGTATGTTGCGGCCCGCCGAGCGACAGTGCTCCGCCCGACAAGGAAGGCTTACGCGGTGCGTCCTCGCGCCAGTCCACGGTGATCGGGGCCCCGCGATACAGCACTTTGCCCTCGCGCACCGGATCGCGCCGCTCGGGCACCTTGGCGAGTTCGGCGGCCAGCCATTCGCGGCGCGCATGGGCGAAGGCAATCGCCTCGACGCTGCGGCACCAATGCGGCAGGGTGATGCGCACCGCGCTGCCATCGGGCGCCATCCGCAAGGTCAGGCGCTTGGCGCGGCGGTTGCGGGTCAGCTCGATCGGTAGCTCGCGTCCGTCCAGCTCGATCACCGGCTCCAGCGCTTCGCGGCGGAGCCAGTCGATCATGCCGCCGCCTCCTCGTCGTCATATTCCCCGTCGCCCCAGTCGACGACATGGTGTTCTAGCGGCCCTGCCTCGTCCTCGCCGATCACCCGGCCCGCGACCGATACTCCGGCGCGCACCACACCCTCGCGGTCGCCGGTCAGCAGGTAATGCCAGTGAGGGAGCGGCTGGTCGTCCGCCCGCCTGCGATAGGCGCAGGTCGACGGCAGCCAGGTGACGTCGTCGACGATCCTGAGCGTCAGACGCAGGCAATCGGGCACGAAGGCCTTGCGGTGCGCGTAATCGGTGCAGCGCGCGGTCTGCGTGTCGAGCAGCTTGCACGCGACATTGGTATGCTCGATCTCGCCGGTGTCTTCATATTCGACCTTATGCAGGCAGCATCGGCCGCATCCGTCGCACAGCGCTTCCCATTCGTCCTGATTCAGGTCGGCCAGCGGCCGTTCCCAGAAGCGGTCCCTCAGCGCACCCATTTTTCCAGTTCCGCAGCAACCGCTACAGGCCCCTCGTCGGTCGGAAGCATGGCCAGCGGATTACCGTCCGGACCGAACAGATAGGTGATGTTGGTGTGCCCGACGAGGTAACCGCCCGCCTCGTTGGGCTCCTCGATCGTATAGGCCGCGGCAAAGGCATCGGTGACCGTATCGATCTGTTCCTTGGTGCCGGTCATACCGATCAGGCGCGGGTGGAAATTGTCGGTGAATTCGGCGAGCACGTCGGGCGTGTCGCGCGCCGGGTCGACGCTGATGAAAAGCGGCTGGATCTGCGCGCCGAGCTCCGGATTATCCTGTTCGAACGCCTTCAGCCCCGCCATCGCGCGCTGGGTATCGACCGGGCACACGTCGGGGCAGTAGGTATAGCCGAAATAGAGCGTGCGGTACTGCCCGTCGAAATCGCTCCAGCTTACCGGCGTGCCGTCTTCACCGGTCAAGGTGAATTCGTCCCCGATCGCGGCGCCGGCGAGCGGGGGTTCGGGTGGCGGCGCGCTCTCGCAAGCAGACAGCAGGGCAAGGGCGGCGATAGGGGGGACGATCTTGCGTAGCATGGTCTGACGGTTCATGGTCTGCTAAGCGCCGCTCCGCAAGGGCGTGTCGGTCTTTGATGTGCGGATAATAGGGGCTTTCAGACGGTGAAGCGTTTCGCGAAATTTTCTCTTCTCTTCACGCTTGCAGGAGCGATTGTCGCAACTCCGCTGCAGGCGCAGATGCAGCGCGACGGATATCAGTTCCTCGAGGCGGTAAAAAAGCGTCAGGGCGACGAGGTCACCCAATTCCTTTCCGAGCCGGGTAGCATTCTCGTCAACACGCGCGACGTCACCAGCGGCGAGACCGCGCTGCATATCGTGACGCAGAGGCGCGATGCGGTGTGGATGCGCTTCCTTCTCGCCAAGGGCGCCAATCCCGACATTGCGGACAAGAACGGTACGACGCCGCTCCAGCTTGCCGCGCAACTCGGTTTCGTCGAAGGGGTCGAAATCCTGGCGGAGCGCGGAGCAAAGGTCGACGTGCCCAACAGCACCGGCGAAACGCCGCTGATTTCCGCCGTGCATCGGCGCGACGGGGGGCTCGTCCGTCTCTTGATCGAGAAGGGGGCCAGCGCCGACCGCGCCGACAATTCGGGCCGGACCGCACGCGATTACGCAACCTTGATGGGCGCGCGCTCCGACATGCTCGAGGAGATCGAGCGGGCCGAGGCCCAGCGCGGCGAGCAGACCGAAACCTACGGGCCGAACTGAGCGATGGATGTCGAAGACCTGACGCTCGATGAGCTGCGGCTCGCGCTTGCCCCCGGCATTGCCGAGGCGGCCGTATTCGACGGCTGGAGCCATGCCGCGCTCGACATGGCCGCCGATCAGCTCGGCGCCGATCGCGACGTTGCGCGCCTGGCCTTCAAGGACGAAGGCGCGATGGGCATGATCTGCGCCTGGATCGAAACCATCGACCGGCAGATGGCGCTCGACCTTCCGGCGGAAAAGCTCGCCGAAATGAAGATTCGCGAGCGTATCCGCAGCCTTATCCAGTACCGGCTCGATGCGGTCGTTGGGCTTGAGGAGGCGCTGCGCCGCGCGCTCGCGATTATGGCCATGCCGCAGAATGCAGCGCGCGCGCTCAAGACCGGCTGGCACAGCGCCGATGTGATATGGCGGCTCGCGGGCGATACGGCGACCGATTACAACCACTATACCAAGCGCGCGATCCTCGCCTCGATCTACGGCGCGACGCTCGCGGTCTTCGTCGAGGACGAGAGCGAGGACAAGGCGGATACGAAAGCCTTTCTCGATCGCCGGATCGACGGCGTCATGAAGTTCGAAAAGGCCAAGGCCAAGTGGCTGAATTCCGAGCGCGAGAGTTTCAGCGTCTCGCGCTTCCTTGGAAGACTGCGCTACCCGGCGCGATAGCTCGCTATTGATAACCAGTTGCAACTGGCGCCCACTTCTGACAGGGCGACGCGCATGACGCTCGACGGTTTCGAACATGACAAGACTGCGCGCATCGTCGCGGTCGACTGGGCTGCCCTGGCCGAGGACGAGGGCAAGCGCCTCAAGGCGCTGGGCGTGGACGAGGGCGCCGAAGTGGCGGTTGTCCACCGCGGCATTTTCGGCACGCGCGACCCGCTCGCAGTGCGTATCGGGCGGATGACCATCGCCTTGCGCCGGTCGCATGCCCTCGCAATCGAGGTCGAGGCCGCATGAGCCGCGACGATCCGGTAAAGGGGCGCATCGCGGCGCTCGTCGGCAACCCCAATGCCGGCAAATCGGCGCTGTTCAACGCGCTGACCGGCGCGCGCCAGAAAATCGCCAACTACCCGGGCGTTACCGTCGAACGAAAGGCTGGGCGACTGCTCTTGCCCGGCGGCGATCCCGTCGAGCTGATCGACTTGCCGGGCTCCTACAGTTTCGATGCCGCGAGCCCGGACGAGGAAGTCACGCGCAAGGTCGTGCACGGGGAATTCGAGGGCGAGGCGATGCCCGACGTGATCGTGCTGGTGCTCGACGCAGCCAATCTCGAGCAGCATCTCGTCTTCGCACAGGAAGTGCTCGAACTGGGACGTCCGACGGTCGTCGCCCTCAACATGATCGATCTCGCCGAGCGGGACGGGCTGACGCTCGATGCCGAAGCGCTTTCCCAAGCGCTGGGGGTTCCCGTCGTCCCGACGGTCGCGGTGCGTCGCAAGGGGCTGGCGGAACTGGCCGCAGCCATCGCCGAAGCCGAAAGGCACGCCGACGAAGAGGCGCACAAGCGCTGGCACATCACATTGCCCGAACGCAGGCTGGCGGCAAAACACATGGCGCGGGGCGCGATCCTGTCGAAGTCGGCGCGCCACACGGTCGAGAACGGCATCGATCGCGTGCTGCTCAATCCGTGGATCGGGCCGGTCATCCTGTTCGGCCTGCTATTCGTGATTTTTCAGGCGGTGTTCGCGTGGGCAACGCCTTTCGCCGATGCGCTCGAAGGCGGCGTGGGCGCGATCTCGGGCCTCGTCACGGACACATTGGCGCCCGGTTTCATCCGCGATTTCCTGACCGAGGGTGTGCTGGCCGGCGTCGGCTCCGTGGTCGTTTTCCTGCCGCAGATCGTCATCCTGTTCTTCTTCATCCTGGTGATGGAGGCGAGCGGTTACATGGCCCGGGCAGCCTTCCTGATGGATCGGCTGATGGCGGGCGTGGGTCTTTCGGGGAAGAGCTTCATCCCGCTGCTGTCGAGCTTCGCCTGCGCCATCCCGGGTATCATGGCCACGCGCAGCATTCCCGATGCCAAGGATCGACTCACCACCATTCTCGTCGCTCCGCTGATGACTTGCTCGGCACGCTTGCCCGTCTATGCGGTGATCATCGCGGCGGTCATTCCGGAAACGACGGTCGGGCCCGGCGTGGGGCTGCAGGGACTGGTGCTTTTCGCGCTCTATATTGCGGGCATCGTCGGCGCGATGGCGGTCGCCCTGGCGCTGCGCAATTCGGTCGCCAAGGGTGCGGCGAGCGGTTTCATCATGGAAATGCCGCGCTACCAGCTGCCGCGCATAAAGGATCTCGCCATCGGCCTGTGGCAGCGCGCCTGGGTGTTCCTGCGCCGTGCGGGCACGATCATTTTCGTCGTCACCATCGCGCTGTGGTTGATGCTGAGCTTCCCCAAGGCCGAGCCGGGCGAGAGCCAGATGGATGCGAGCGTCGCTGGCATGATCGCCGATGGCCTGCATCCGGTGCTCGAGCCGATCGGCTTCAACCGCGAAATGAGCCTGGCCCTGGTTCCCGCAATGGCCGCGCGCGAGGTCGCCGTCTCGGCGCTCGCCACGACCTATGCGGTCGATGCCGAGGACGAGGACCTTGCCGCGGAGGGCGTGACCGACCGGATCGCCGAGCTGTGGAGCCTGCCCACCGCGCTGGCCTTCCTCGCCTGGTTCGTCTTCGCACCGCAATGCATTTCGACGATCGCGGTCGCCCGGCGCGAGACCAATGGCTGGAAATGGCCCGCCTTCATGGTCGGCTATCTCTTCGCGCTGGCCTATGTTTTCGCCGGACTGACCTTCTGGATCGCGACTGCGCTCGGCTTGTAGCGAATTCGCTCCGCCATGGTGGAAACTCGACCGTGGCCCTAGAAGCGACTCGAAGCCTCGGTTAGGCCCTTCGCCAACAGATACAAAGGGACGATTCGATGGCCGGAAGCCTCAACAAAGTCATGCTGATCGGGAACCTGGGCGCAGACCCGGAAATCCGCAGCTTCCAGAATGGCGGCCGCGTCGCCAATTTGCGCCTCGCCACCACCGAAACGTGGAAGGATCGCAACACCGGCGAACGCCAGGAACGCACCGAGTGGCACAGCGTCGCGATCTTTTCCGACGGCCTCGTCGGCGTGGTCGAACGCTTTCTGCGCAAGGGTTCGAAGGTCTATGTCGAAGGCCAATTGCAGACCCGCAAGTGGCAGGACCAGTCGGGCAACGACCGCTATTCCACCGAAGTCGTGATCCGCGGCCTCAACGGCACGCTGACCATGCTCGACGGTGCCCAGGGCGGTTCAGGGGGCGGCGGCAACCGCGGCGGGAGTGGCAATTACGGTGGCAGTTCTGGCGGAGACCAGGGCGGCGGCTGGAACCAGGGCGGTGGCGGATCGTCGGGCGGCAGCTCCGGCGGTTCGGGCGGCGGTTCGAACTACGACGATCTCGACGACGACATCCCGTTCTGAGTCGCGCCCCGTGTTCAGCCCCGCGTGGGCGGGACTGAACCGATGGGAGCGTCCACTAGCGACCCCAATTGCGGACGTTAGAAAATACGCTTATCACCGCTGTGATGCAGGATTTTGTCGCACATAACTCTCGTTGGCGTCTGGCTGCGATTTTTCTAATCGCGGCTGGCTTCGTCGCACTTGGAATATGGTTCATTGGTGGGTTCGGTGAGGCCCCAAGCTCAAGTAGACGTCCTGCCGCCTACGACATTGCCATTGGATGGCTCTGCATACTTTTCTTCGGTTTGTGCGGCCTCGCCATCGTCAAGAAATTCTTCGATGACCGGCCGCAGTTACAGATCGGTCCCTCAGGAATACAGTGGACCCCCTGGTCCGACGATATCATCCCGTGGTCGGAGATAACGGATGTGACCACATGGAGTTACAAGGGGCAGGATACCATTGTTCTGCACCTCAACGAACCGAGCCGCTTCCCCGGGAGAGGCCTGATCGCAAAACTAAGGGGAGCAAATCGAATGCTGACAGGTGGCGACGTTGCCATTTCTCTGACGGGCACCAATCGCTGTTATGATGGCGCGATGGCAGCGATAGCCTCTTATAGGAATGCCCCAACCTGACTTATTAGTGTCCGCTTCCCACCCATTAGCGGACGCTAGCCGCTCTCGCCTTTGAGCTTCGCCAGCGCTTCCGCCAGCGGGCCGCTCGGCGCTTGTTCTTCGTCGCTGGTGATGCCGGCTTTCAGGCGTATCTCGTCGGCGCCGGGGCCTTCGCGGTAGGGATCGATGGCGAGCGCCAGCGTCTGCGCGATGGCTTCGCCCAGGTCGAAACTGTCGCCCTCATACTCGATCTCGTCGAGATCCTCGCTGTCGAGCTCGATCTCCTCGTCCGGTGCGTAATCCGGCGCCGACCCGGCGGGTACGAAGCGCAGCGCCAGGGGTTCCTCGACATCGTAAGACAGGTCCTCGCGCGTCACCGCGCAGGGTTGTAAGATGGTCGCGGTCAGCGTGCCATTGGCCAACACAGCCTCGTCCTTCGTGTCGAATTCCACCCTGGCGGTCAGCTTGGGGATCGCGGTCACCGCGAATCGTTCGGCCAGCGCGGCGCGTTCGGTTTCGCTGGCCTCGATCACCACTGTCTCGGCCGGTAGCGCGCGCGGCTTGACCAGGCGGCTGAGTTCTGGGGCGCTCATGTAGCGATCTCTCCGGCGCGCAGCTGATCGATCGTCGTGCGTTCGAGCCGTGCGTGGAGCGCGGCCATCCGTTGGACCAGCGCTTCGGCCTCGTCCGGCTGCGCCATGGTGACGTTGCGGCGCACCGCATCGACCAGCACCTTGGGGTCGCTGCGCAAGCCTTCGCGATAGGCGCCGATGCGCCCGTTCAGGCTTTCCATCAGCGCATTGATCTTCTTGCCCACGGTGGGATCGCCGATGCCGGCCTCGCGCATCTGGCCTTCCATGTCCTCGACGAACAATTCGGTCAGCCGCGCGGTGCTGGCGTCCATTCCGCCTTCGTCTTCAAGTCGCAGCATGACCAATGTCAGAACCAGCGTGATCATGTCGTACCGCCCCTCGACGCTGTCGGCGACGCCGCACATGCGATACCAGTCGGGATCGCGCGCTTCGGCGACGGTGCGATGCCATAGCGCGCGCCATTCTTCGCGCGGGTCGGGCTGGGTGCCGAAGAGGCGGGACAGGAAGGACACGAGAATACTCCGTTCAGCGGCAATTCAAACCGCGATCCCCAAGCGCTTCCCATTGCCGAGTTGCATGGGTCGACGCTTTCGGATTAAGGCGTTCCCCGAGCATATAGGCAGGGGGCCGCCCGCGGCCAAGCGCCTGCCGACAGACGGAGATTTGCTGTTCCCATGAACAGGTCGAAAATTCTGGGCCTCGCCGCCATCGGTGCGGCAGCCATTGCAGTGAGCGGCTGCACCTCGATCCGCGAACCACGCGGATACATCGTCGATGCAACTTTGCTGCAGACGGTCCAGCCCGGGATCGACAACCAGCGCAGCGTCGAAGGCACGTTGGGCCGCCCGACCTTCGAAAGCCAGTATGGTCAGACCACCTGGTATTACGTGTCGAGCACGACCGGCCGCCGGCCCTTCGTCCGCCCGCGCATCCGCGAACATTCGGTGCTGGCGGTAAAATTCGACGAGGCCGGCAATGTGATCTCGGCCGAACGGACCGGGATCGACAAGGTCGTCTACCTGAGCCCCGATGGCGATGCGACGCCGACGCTCGGCCGCGAGCGGACCTTCCTCGAAGATCTGTTCGGCAACATCGGCGCAGTCGGTGCGCCGGGCGCCGCTGGGCCGGGCCAGTAAACAGCTGAAGCGCACGGCTTGACCCCCGCCGCGCGCGCCCCATATCGCGCGGCATGAGTTCACAAGACGATCGCCACGGGCTGACCCAGTGGCATTCCACCACCATCATCGGCGTCAAGCGCGGCGATAAGACGATTATTGCCGGGGACGGACAGGTCTCCATGGGCAACACGGTGATGAAGCCCAATGCGAAGAAGGTTCGCCGGATCGGCGACGAGGGTAAGGTCGTCGCCGGGTTCGCGGGTGCGACCGCCGATGCCTTCACCCTGTTCGAACGGCTCGAGCGCAAGCTCGAACAGCACAATGGCCAGCTCCTTCGCGCAGCGGTGGAGCTGACCAAGGATTGGCGCATGGACAAGTACCTGCGCAATCTCGAAGCGTTGATGATCGTGGCCGACAAGGAGAACCTGCTGGTCCTCACCGGCAACGGCGACGTGCTCGAACCCGAAGGCGGCATTGCCGCGATCGGATCGGGCGGCAATTACGCGCTTTCTGCGGCCAAGGCGCTGGTCGATTACGAAGACGATGCCGAAACCATTGCGCGCAAGGCGATGGCGGTCGCCGCCGATGTCTGCGTCTTCACCAACGGCAATGTGACCGTCGAAACGGTCTGAGGATTTGATGGACAATTTGACCCCCAAGGCGATCGTCGCCGCGCTCGACGAGCACATCATCGGCCAGAAAGACGCTAAGCGCGCGGTTGCCGTGGCGCTCCGCAATCGCTGGCGTCGCCAGCGGCTCGGCCCCGAACTGCGCGACGAGGTGACGCCCAAGAACATCCTGATGATCGGTCCCACCGGCTGCGGCAAGACCGAGATCAGCCGCCGGCTGGCCAGGCTCGCCGAAGCGCCGTTCATCAAGATCGAGGCGACCAAGTTCACCGAAGTCGGCTATGTCGGCCGCGATGTTGATCAGATCGCGCGCGACCTTGCCGAAGAGGCAATCCGTCTCGAGAAGGAGCGTCGTCGCGAGGCTGTGCGGGAGGCCGCCAGCGAAGCGGCGATGGAACGCCTGCTGACGGCGCTGGTTGGCGACAATGCCAGCGAGGCGACGCGCGAGGCGTTCCGCCAGCGGATCGTCGAGAATGCGATGAACGAGACCGAGGTCGAGGTCGAGGTGCGCGAACAGCCGGGCCAGCAGATGGACATTCCCGGCATGCCCGGCGGCGTCGGCATGATCGACCTCAGCGACATGCTCGGCAAGGCCATGGGCAAGAGCCCGATGAAACGCCGCAAGTTGAAAGTGCCCGATGCCTGGGATCGCCTCGTCGACGAGGAAGCTGAAAAGCGGATGGACCAGGACGACGTCAATCGCGTCGCGCTCGAAAATGCCGAGACCAACGGCATCGTCTTCCTCGACGAAATCGACAAGATCGCGGTTTCCGACGTCCGCGGCGGGAGCGTCAGCCGCGAGGGCGTGCAGCGCGATCTGCTGCCGCTGATCGAAGGCACGACGGTGGCGACGAAATACGGCCCGATGAAGACCGATCACGTGCTCTTCATCGCGTCGGGCGCGTTCCACGTCGCCAAGCCCAGCGACATGCTGCCCGAACTGCAGGGCCGC
This sequence comes from Erythrobacter sp. AP23, assembly GCF_001542855.1. Lineage (GTDB taxonomy): Bacteria > Pseudomonadota > Alphaproteobacteria > Sphingomonadales > Sphingomonadaceae > Qipengyuania. The sequence goes on from NZ_LNBY01000017.1 coordinate 115,639, forward strand.
CTCCCGATCCGCGTCGAACTGCGCGCGCTGACCGAGGAGGACTTCGTGCGTATCCTCAAGGAGACGCGCGCCAACCTCGTCGAACAGTACACAGCGCTGATCGGTACCGAAGACGTGACGCTGGACTTCACCGACGATGCGATCGCCGAAGTCGCCAAGCTGGCGGCGCGGGTGAACGAGACCGTCGAGAATATCGGGGCTCGCCGCTTGCAAACGGTGATGGAACGCCTGCTCGAAGACATTAGCTTCGAAGCCGAGGAACATACCGGCGAGACCGTGACGATCGACGCGGCATATGTGCGCGAGCGGCTCGAAACGCTCGCCGGCGACGCCGACCTCAGCAAGTATATTCTCTAGCGTGGTGGAATACGCGCGCCTGGTCCCTGGCGACGCCGACAGGCTGGAAGAGCTCAACCTGTTCTTCGCGCGCGTATTTCCCGATCCGGAGGTTCTCGATTGCGAGGGTGCCTCGGCGCAGCAGCGCGCCGCATGGCTTGCCGATAATGGCAATGTCGCGCTGGTCGCGCTGGAGAGTTCGGAAATCGTCGGCGGGCTTGTCGCCTACCGGTTCGACAAGATCGAAGGTCGGCGCGAGTTCTACATCTACGATCTCGCCGTCGCGGAAGTGTATCGCAGGCGCAGTATCGCGACCCGGCTCATCGAGACACTCTGCCGGATCGCGCGGGATGCCGGGGCGTGGGTGGTATATGTACAGGCCGACCAGGCGGATGCCCCTGCCGTTGCGCTCTACACCAAGCTCGGCGCGCGGGAGGATGTCCTCCATTTCGATATCGATCCGAAAGTCATGAAGCCGTGAGTGACGCAGTCGGCGAGCTTCGGGCCATGCTTGCCGGCATGGCCCCGCGACTCGATCCGCGTCGCTGGCGCTTCGTCCTCGTCGAACCCGGCAATGCCCCGCAATTGCTGGGCGCCGCGATCGCCACCATTCGCGAGGATGAGGGCGTGACGGCGATCGTTCCGGCAAGGCTTGCAGAGGAGCTGGGCATGGAGGGACCGGACTTTGCGCGTATCACCTTGACCGTCCATTCCGATCTCGAAGGCATCGGCCTCACCGCGGTCGTCGCCAGCGCGCTCGCCGAGGCTGGCATTGCCTGCAACATGATCGCAGCCTTTCACCACGATCATGCCTTCGTGCCCGCCGACCGTGGGGAAGAGGCGCTGGAGATTCTATCGGCGCTCCAGGCCGGGCATAACTGATCCGGGCGCAGGCCGGGGTCACAGGCTGTCAGGTGCCATGGCCGGCGGGGCCCCCGCCTGCGCGGGGACTCTCCACGATCCTCACGGATGCGGCGCCAGCCCGATTTCCACGCCGGTCTTGTCGGTCAGCGCGAATTTGTCGACGAGGTCGCTGCTCGCCCGGTTGAGCCCGATGACCTGCACGCTGCGCCCGTTGCGGCGCATGCGCTCGACCACCTTGTCGAGCGCGCCCACTGCGCTGATGTCCCAGAAATGCGCCTTGCTGACGTCGATGATGACGTGATCGGCCGGGTCGGGCTGGGTGCTTTCGGGGCCGAGCGCTGCTTCGAAGCGCTCGACGCTGGCGTAGAATATCTGGCCCTCGGCGCGATAGGTGGCGGTATCGCCCTCGCGCTCGCGAACGACTTCGAACATGGTCATCACCTTATGAGTGAAGAACACGCCCGACAGAACCACGCCGGCAAGCACGCCGAGCGCGAGGTTGTGCGTGGCGACGACGACCGCCACCGTGGTCAGCATCACCACCGAGCTTTGCCAGGGGTGCTTCGAGAGATTGGGGATAGAGTTCCACGAGAAGGTCCCGATCGAAACCATGATCATGATCGCTACCAGCGCGGGCATCGGTACCTGGCCGACCAGATCGCCGAGCACTGCCAGCAAGATCAGCAGCGAAAGGCCCGCGGTGAAGGTCGACAGGCGCCCGCGCCCGCCGCTGGTGACGTTGATGACCGACTGACCGATCATTGCGCAGCCGCCCATGCCGCCGAACATGGCCGCGACGATGTTGGCCACGCCCTGGCCACCGCTTTCGCGGCGCTTGTTCGAACCGGTGTGGGTCATGTCGTCGACGATCTGCGCGGTCAGCAGCGATTCGAGCAGGCCGACCGCAGCCATGGTCGCCGAATAGGGGGCGATGATGGCGAGCGTTTCCCAGTTAAGCGGCACGTCGGGCAGCGCGAAATAGGGCAGGCCCTCGGGCAGCTCGCCCATGTCGGACACGGTATTTACCGGTGCATCGATCCAGATGGTGAGCGCGGTCAGCACCACGATCGCGACCAGCGGGCTGGGCACGGCGGTGGTCAGCTTGGGGATCAGGTAAATCATCGCCAGCGCGGCGGCGACCATGGCATAGGTCATCCAGCCGATCCCTTCCGCGGTCGGGTCGAGCTGCGGAAGCTGCGCCATGAAGATCAGGATGGCGAGCGCGTTGACGAAGCCAGTGATGACCGAGCGGCTGACGAACTGCATCAGCAGGTCGAGCCGCAACAGCGCAGCGATGCCCTGGAAGACACCCATCAGAATTGTCGCGGCAAAGAGGTATTCGACCCCGTGGTCGCGCACCAGCGGGATCACGACGACCGCGACCGCGGCGGTGGCGGCCGAAATCATGCCGGGTCGACCGCCGGTAAAGGCGATAACCATGGCGATGGCGACCGAGGCGTAGAGGCCGACGCGCGGATCGACGCCCGCGATGATCGAAAATCCGATCGCTTCGGGGATCAGCGCGAGCGCGACGACCAGCCCGGCGAGCAGGTCGGCACGGATATTGGAGAACCAGTCGCGGCGAATCGCGTCACGGTCGAACATGCGGAAATTCCGTTCGTCAAACTTGGGAAGGGTGCCGCGGGCGCGGCAAATCGCGCGCTACATGGACAATGTTGCACTGCAACACAACCCTTGGGGCTGCGAATTCCTATTCGGCGTGCGAGCGCTCGGCCTGCTGGCGTGCCCACATTTCCGCATAGAGACCGCGCGCCGACAGCAATTCGTCATGCGTGCCGCTCTCCGCCAGCCGACCCTGTTCGAGCACGAGGATCCGGTCGGCATCGGCGATGGTCGACAACCGGTGCGCGATGGCGAGGGTGGTGCGGTGTTCCGAAACGCGGCGCAGGGTGGCGAGGATTTCCTGTTCGGTACGGCTGTCGAGCGCGCTGGTGGCCTCGTCCAGCAGCAAGATCGGCGGATCCTTCACCAGCGTGCGGGCAATGGCCACGCGCTGCTTCTCGCCTCCCGATAGTTTCAGGCCGCGCTCGCCCACTTCGGTATCGAAGCCGTCCGGAAGGCGCTCGATGAAGGGGAGGATGGCCGCGGCACGCGCCGCCTCGACCACCTGCTCACGGTTCGCCCCGCCGCGCCCATAGGCGATGTTGTAACCGATCGTGTCGTTGAACAGCACGCTGTCCTGCGGGACGATGCCGATCATCTCGCGCAGGCTTGCCTGCGTGACCTGGGCGATGTCCTGCCCGTCGATCGATATGCGCCCTGCCTGCGGATCGTAGAAGCGAAACAGTAGCCGCCCGATCGTGCTCTTGCCCGCGCCCGAGGGGCCGACGATCGCGACATGGCTTCCCGCGGGCACTTCGAAGCTGAGCCCGTGGAGGATGGTGCGATCGTCCTCGTAGCCGAAGACGACATCCTCGAAGACGACGGTCGGCCGCTTCACGACCAATGCGGGCGCCCCCGGTGCGTCCTTCACCTCTGCTTCGGTATCGATCAGGCGGAACATCTCGGCCATGTCGATCAGGCCTTGCCGCACCGTCCGATAGACCATGCCGAGCATGTCGAGCGGGCGGAAGAGTTGCATCAAGTAGGTGTTGACCAACACGAGGTCGCCGGTCGTCAGCACGCCCTTGCTCCATTGCCAGACGGTAAAGGCCATGGCGCCGCCCATCAGCAGATTGGTGATGACCGCCTGGCTGATATTGAGCAGGCCGAGCGAGTTCTCGCTCTTGGTCGCGGCATCGGCGAAGGCACTGGCCGATTCGGCATAGCGCGCCCGCTCGCGCGCTTCGGCGCCGAAATACTTGACCGTTTCGTAATTGAGCAGGCTGTCGACCGAACGGGCGAGGGCGGTCCCGTCGAGCTCGTTCATCTGCCGGCGCAGCTCGTTGCGCCATTCGGTGATCTTGCGGGTCACCGTGATGTAAGCCGCAACTGTCAGCGCCGTGGCCGCGACCAGCTCCCAGCCGAAATTGATATAGAAGATGATCCCCACGGCTATCAGTTCGATCGCGGTCGGGGCGATATTGAACAGCAGGAAATAGAGCATGATGTCGATGCTCTTGGTCCCGCGGTCGATCGTCTTGGTGACCTCGCCCGTGCGCCGCGACAGGTGGAAGCGCAGCGATAGCTGGTGCAACCGGGTGAAGGTGTCTTCGGCCAGCTGGCGGGTGGCATCCTGCCCGACCCGCTCGAAGGTCATGTTGCGCAGATTGTCGAACACGACCGCGGCCAGGCGTCCCGCCGCATAGGCGATCACGAAGGCCAGCGCGACCATTGCCGCCTCGTTGCTCGGCGTGGTCATCGCATCGACCGCGCCCTTGTAGGCGAAGGGCAGTGCCAGCATCGTGCCCTTGGCCAGCAGCACGAACAGCATCGCGCCCACGATCCGCCGCCGCAGGTTCGGATTGTCGGCGGGCCAGAGATAGGGGAGGAAGCGCCGGACGGTGGCCCAGCCTTCGGGATCGTCGTGCTGGGCGGTACTGGCGGTGTCGGGCGGCATCGGCCGGTTACTTGGGGAAGCGCGTGCGGCGGGACAAGGTTTAAGCGCTAGGGCCAGTTGGCGGGCCAGCGGATTCCGTTTCGCACGCGCGCGCGATCATATTCGGCGGGCACGTCGAAGAGCACCCGGCGCTTGGCGAAATCGATCGCGACCCTGTCGAACACGCGCATGTTGCGGATGCCCAGGATCAAGGCGGGACGCTTGCTCAAGCCAAGGGCAGCGAAAATCGGGCTTTCGTTGAAGCCGATCGGGACATCGCCCATGGTCATCCCGCCGATCTCGAGTTTCCGTATGTAAGCGAGGTCGCTGACGACAAAAGTGCCGTGCGCATCGATCGTGCCGGTCTTGCCGCCCTCCGCCGCGCGCAGTCGCCGCATCAGGGCGCGGTTGCCCACGCTCGCCTGCGCCCCGGTATCGATCACCACCGCGACGCGCGTATTGTCCATGCGCGCATCGGTGATCACCATCTGCCCGAGCTTGCGGCGGGCGCGGACGATGATTTCGAACCCTGCATTGCCGCCCAGAGCCCTGGCATCGTCGACCAGCATGCGATCCTCGCGAAAATCGATCAGCACGCGCAGGTCCTGGAGGCTGTCGAGGCCGAGAATGCCGTCGGCACCGATATGGCGTTCATACAGGAGCGGCGATAGCAGGCCGGTGATCGAGCGGTCGGCGAAGCTGAGCTCGTCCACTTCGACCAGGTCGACGGCACGGGCACTGCCCAGCGCGACGAGCGTGGCCTGGCCGCGGCGCGGCAATGCGAGATCGTCGGCAACGGCATGCGTGATCGCGGTTGCCTGGGCACCGGTATCGATCAGGAAGCGGTAAGGGCCCACCCCGCCGATGGTCACGGGCACCGTGAGCCGTTCGTAGCGATCGCGATCGAGGATATGGTCCGCCGGAAGCTTTTGCGTAGTCTGGTCGCCATCGCCTGAGACCTGCGCCGCGGCAGGTACCGCAAGGGCGAAGAGGGCGGCTATCCGAGCCGTTCGCAAAAGCGCATGTCGAACCATCGTGTTCATCCGCTACGGGGTGTCGCACGGTACCACGTCGACGCGATCCGGCAAAACCGCCCGCCCGATTGCCGCCACCGCGCGCGGTGCTATAGCGCAATCCAGGCGCGACGAAATGGGCGAAGTATGACCGACGACAGCTGCCGGGTGCTCGTGACCGTGATGGCGCACAATGAAGAGCGGCGTATCGCCGCCTGCCTCGACAGCCTGCCGCTGGGCGATGCCGGAATACGCGTCGTGGTTGTCGTCAACGGCAGTCGCGACGGTACGGCCGGCATCGTGCGCGGCTATGCCGGGCGCGGCGTCGAACTGGTCGAATATGCGCAAGGCGGCAAGGCGCGCAGCTGGAGCCGGTTCATTCTCGACGAAGCGCCCGAGGCCGAGACTTATGTGTTCGTCGATGGCGATGCCGAACTCGAACCCGAATCCGTTGCCGCCCTGGAGCGGTGCCTTTCAAAGAACCCGCAGGCCAATGCCGCCGCCGCACCGCCGATGAACGGGCGCAATGCAGCTCACTATCGCCGGCTGATGGCTGAGGAAGCCGGTCTGTTCGGCGATTGCTACGCGCTGCGCGGCGAATTCGTCGATCGCTTGCGCGCCAGCGGTATCCGTCTGCCCGACGATTTGATCGGCGACGACGGGCTGATCGCGGCACTCGCGCATACCGATATCGGGCCCGATGCCGACTGGCGCGACGAGCGCGTGGTCGGCTGTCTGGAGGCAGGCTTCTATTGCGCGCCGAACCCGATCACCTCGCAGGGCTTGCGCCAGCAGGCGAGCCGGATGACCAATTATGCGCTGCGCGAGTATCAGAACCGGATCATCACCGCGATCATGCGCGAAAGCGGACCCAGGGGGCTGCCGCGCAAGCTGGTGGAGGTCTATCCGCAGTGGCTCGGGACGCTGAGGCCGCGGATCAATCCGCTATGGTATTGGTTCGATCGCCGGGCGCTGGCGCGGATGCGCTCGGCGGTAGCGGATCGGCAGGCGAGCGCCTGAGCATGGCGATCCCGCGGCGGACCACTTCGGGCCAGACGAGATAGAGTATGCCGGAGTAGGTCGCCGCGCCGGTGATCGCCAAGGCGCCCAGTGTCGCCACCGGGCCGATGTCGTCCGGCAGGGCCTGGCGCAGGCCGAGGACCACCGCAGCCATCGCGAGACAGGCAAGGGCGGGGGGCGCGGCTGCCAGCAGCAACCGCCATACGGACAGGTGGATCTGCGGGAGCGTTAGCGCCAGCGTGACTATCAGCAGCAGCGGCGCCGCGACCCACCAGGCCCGCACGAGCCCTTGCGCGCCATATTCCACGCCGATCAGAAAGGATGTGGCGAATATCGCCGCCCCGGCGATGCTGGTGGCCAGGTAGATGCCTTCCCTGCCCGTGGCGGTGCAGGTTGGCGAGCAGATGATCTGCACCGCCATCAGCGGCATCACGAGCGCGAGGCCCGAAACGATCGGTGCCATGCCGACCCATTTCTCCCCGAAGACGATCAGGATCGCTTCGGGCGCGGTCAGCGACAGCCCTATATAGATAGGCGCGACCACCAGCAGGACGCTTTGCACCGTGCGTTCGAAATAGGGGCCGAGGCTGCGACCGGACTTGTGCAGTTCTGCATAGGCGGGAAAGGCCACGTCGTTGAGCGGCGGGATAAAGCGACCCGTGACGATCAGCGTGAGGAACAGCGCTTCCGAATAGAGGCCCAGTTCGTAGGTGGTAAACGTGCGACCGGCGATGAAGATGTCGCTCTGGCTCTGGATGATCCAGAACAGCTGGCACAGCGTGAGCGCGCCCCCGAAGCCGATCATGCGGCGGGCGCCCTTCAGATTGAAGACGGGGCGCACCCATAGGCGTGCTGCGACGGTCATGATCACGGCGCGTACTGCATAGCCGGCGATCGGAGCATATATCAGCGCCCAGACGCCGAAGCCGAACCAGGCCAGCGTCAGCGCGGTGACTGCCGCCGCGATTGCGGATACCAGGTTGGCGATGCCCTGGCTGCGGAACTCGAGCCTGCGGGCAAGCAGGACGGTGGGCAACGCTGTGAAGGGGATGGCGATGAAGATCAGCGCCTGGACCCGCAACAGCTCGGCCACTTCGGGCTGGCCGTAGTAATCGGCCACGAAAGGGGCGAGCAGCAGCTGGATGGCGGCGAGCGATCCGTTCGTGATAAGAAGCAGGGCAAAGGCTTGGCCGATCTCGCGTTCGCCCACCTCTTCCGCCTGGATCAGCGAACTCGCGAAACTCCAGCCATTGAGGAAGTGCAGAGCGGTGACGATCACCTGGCTCATCGCGAACAGACCGTAGTCCGACGGATCCAGCAGGCGAACCACCAGAATGGTGGAGCCCCACGTGATGATCTGCGCGACCAGCTGGCTGCCCCACCTCCACGCGAGCGCGCTGCGTACGCGCGCGCCAAATCCTTCTGGTGGCTCCTGCTCGCTGACCCCGCTGATCCTCATGACAGGTTTGCTAGGCGCGATTCGACTCGAATGCGAGCGATGAGATTCGCCTTTCCGGCGTGAATCGCCACCGATTCCGGGTGTGAATCGGGGGTCCTTCATGGCTTTGCCCCCGGGTGCGGTTGAAGGCTACCGCAGGCTTCCTATATCGATGCATGACGCGATGGGGCCGGACCCCAGCTTTTCTGCGGGTTTGCAAAAAAATCGCAATAATTTTGCAAAAAGGCGTTGACCGAATCCCGGCCTCCGCCTAGATGGCCCTCACCGACGCGGCGCTGGCGGCTTCCACCGCCCACCGCATCGGTCGCCAACAGATACGGACAGCCGGCTCCCCCGGTAAGAAAGGGGGAACCAATCGCTGTCCGCTACTACTGTCTCTGGCGGCTCTTTGACATTGTTGGTTTTTGATGAAGGGACATGTGGGCGACGGCGCCCGGTCCGGGGACCTCAAGGCTCCGAGTACCGGTTTAACCTTAAGCCGATTGCCACATCCTGATCGCCTCCACAGGCGGTTTTGATGATGCATGTCCATTCGTATCCATTACGTTTGACAGTGCAGGTATCGGCTCCTTGAAGCTCATGCCAAGCAGGCTGGCGGGGTTTTCCCCGTGCTTGATTGGTGTGTGACACAAACTTGAGAGTTTGATCCTGGCTCAGAACGAACGCTGGCGGCATGCCTAACACATGCAAGTCGAACGAAGCCTTCGGGCTTAGTGGCGCACGGGTGCGTAACGCGTGGGAACCTGCCTTTAGGTTCGGAATAACAGTTAGAAATGACTGCTAATACCGGATAATGTCTTCGGACCAAAGATTTATCGCCTTTAGATGGGCCCGCGTTGGATTAGATAGTTGGTGGGGTAATGGCCTACCAAGTCGACGATCCATAGCTGGTCTGAGAGGATGATCAGCCACACTGGGACTGAGACACGGCCCAGACTCCTACGGGAGGCAGCAGTGGGGAATATTGGACAATGGGCGAAAGCCTGATCCAGCAATGCCGCGTGAGTGATGAAGGCCTTAGGGTTGTAAAGCTCTTTTACCAGGGATGATAATGACAGTACCTGGAGAATAAGCTCCGGCTAACTCCGTGCCAGCAGCCGCGGTAATACGGAGGGAGCTAGCGTTGTTCGGAATTACTGGGCGTAAAGCGCACGTAGGCGGCTTTTCAAGTCAGGGGTGAAATCCCGGGGCTCAACCCCGGAACTGCCCTTGAAACTGGATGGCTAGAATACTGGAGAGGTGAGTGGAATTCCGAGTGTAGAGGTGAAATTCGTAGATATTCGGAAGAACACCAGTGGCGAAGGCGACTCACTGGACAGTTATTGACGCTGAGGTGCGAAAGCGTGGGGAGCAAACAGGATTAGATACCCTGGTAGTCCACGCCGTAAACGATGATAACTAGCTGTCCGGGCTCATAGAGCTTGGGTGGCGCAGCTAACGCATTAAGTTATCCGCCTGGGGAGTACGGTCGCAAGATTAAAACTCAAAGGAATTGACGGGGGCCTGCACAAGCGGTGGAGCATGTGGTTTAATTCGAAGCAACGCGCAGAACCTTACCAGCCTTTGACATCCTAGGACGGTTTCTGGAGACAGATTCCTTCCCTTCGGGGACCTAGTGACAGGTGCTGCATGGCTGTCGTCAGCTCGTGTCGTGAGATGTTGGGTTAAGTCCCGCAACGAGCGCAACCCTCGTCCTTAGTTGCCATCATTTAGTTGGGCACTTTAAGGAAACTGCCGGTGATAAGCCGGAGGAAGGTGGGGATGACGTCAAGTCCTCATGGCCCTTACAGGCTGGGCTACACACGTGCTACAATGGCATCTACAGTGAGCAGCGATCCCGCGAGGGTTAGCTAATCTCCAAAAGATGTCTCAGTTCGGATTGTTCTCTGCAACTCGAGAGCATGAAGGCGGAATCGCTAGTAATCGCGGATCAGCATGCCGCGGTGAATACGTTCCCAGGCCTTGTACACACCGCCCGTCACACCATGGGAGTTGGATTCACCCGAAGGCGGTGCGCTAACCTTTTAGGAGGCAGCCGACCACGGTGGGTTCAGCGACTGGGGTGAAGTCGTAACAAGGTAGCCGTAGGGGAACCTGCGGCTGGATCACCTCCTTTCTAAGGATTGTCACGAAAGCGCCGACGCCAGACGTCGGAAGAGCTTCGCGACTTTCTAAAGAACAATGCCGTCGTCCTCATGTCCTTTCATCAATCGGATACAGCCTAGCGGGCTTGCTCGTTTAGGCTGTTTGCCTGAGCTGGCTTTTGCCGCCCGCGGCCGTAAGGCCCGCCTGGCGCATAGGCCCGTAGCTCAGTTGGTTAGAGCGCACCCCTGATAAGGGTGAGGTCGGTGGTTCAAATCCACTCGGGCCTACCATTTGCCTGGTCTTACGGGGCCTTAGCTCAGCTGGGAGAGCACCTGCTTTGCAAGCAGGGGGTCATCGGTTCGATCCCGATAGGCTCCACCAGGCAGCCAATCCGATAGATGAAACGAAAGCGGATCCCGCGTGTTTGCGGGTAGGTGGTTTCGACCACCGTCTTTGACATTGTGAATGGGTTTTTAAATCGATGCCGTGGCGCATGGATTGTAGGGTTTGCCTTCGGGCGGATCGTACAGACTATGCATCACACAAGATCAATCAAATTGATTATCTGGCTGAGATATTCCTCCGCACTATCGTGTGGCGACTGACTTTTATGCAGGTCTGTCGTTGATGGTGTGGATTCTCAAGCGTGAGGTAAGAGCATTTGGTGGATGCCTTGGCATGTGCAGGCGATGAAGGACGTGGCACGCTGCGATAAGCGTCGGGGAGTTGTGAGCAAACTTTGATCCGGCGATTTCCGAATGGGGAAACCCACCCTCACCATTTCCTTTCGATCTAGCTTCGGCTGGCTCGGAAAGAGGTGGATAGGGTATCACCGAAGTGAATATATAGCTTTGGTGAAGCGAACCCGGGGAACTGAAACATCTCAGTACCCGGAGGAAAAGACATCAACAGAGATTCCCGTAGTAGTGGCGAGCGAACCGGGACCAGGCCAGTGCCTTCATTTCAACTAGCAAAACACTTTGGAAAGAGTGGCCATAGTGGGTGACAGCCCCGTATGCGAAAGTGATGATGAAGGACTCGAGTAGGGCGGGACACGTGAAATCCTGTCTGAACATGGGGGGACCACCCTCCAAGCCTAAATACTCGCACATGACCAATAGCGAACACAGTACCGTGAGGGAAAGGTGAAAAGCACCCCGATTAGGGGAGTGAAACAGTACCTGAAACCGGATGCTTACAAGCAGTTGGAGCCCCATAGGGGGTGACAGCGTACCTCTTGCATAATGGGTCAGTGACTTAATTTATCGAGCAAGCTTAAGCCGTTAGGTGTAGGCGCAGCGAAAGCGAGTCTGAATAGGGCGACTGAGTTCGATGAATTAGACCCGAACCCCGGCGATCTAGGCATGGCCAGGTTGAAGGTGCGGTAACACGCACTGGAGGACCGAACCGGTGAATGTTGAAAAATTCTCGGATGAGCTGTGTTTAGGGGTGAAAGGCCAATCAAGCCGGGAAATAGCTGGTTCTCCGCGAAATCTATTGAGGTAGAGCGTCGGATGTATGCCGATGGGGGTAGAGCACTGGATGGGCTAGGGCTGCGCGAGCGGTACCAAACCTAACCAAACTCCGAATACCATCGAGTCTTATCCGGCAGACAGACGGCGGGTGCTAAGGTCCGTCGTCAAAAGGGAAACAGCCCTAACCTACAGCTAAGGTCCCCAAGTCATATCTAAGTGGGAAAGCATGTGGGAATCCCAAAACAACCAGGAGGTTGGCTTAGAAGCAGCCATCCTTTAAAGAAAGCGTAACAGCTCACTGGTCTAAATAAGGGTTCCTGCGGCGAAGATGTAACGGGGCTAAAGATATGCACCGAAGCTTAGGGTTCAGAATTTATTCTGAGCGGTAGCGGAGCGTTCCGTAAGCGAGTGAAGGCGAAGGGTAACCGACGCTGGACGTATCGGAAGTGCGAATGCTGACATGAGTAGCGACAAACAGGGTGAGATGCCCTGTCGCCGAAAGACCAAGGGTTCCTGCTCAACGCTAATCGGAGCAGGGTTAGCCGGCCCCTAAGACGAGCCCGAAGGGGGTAGTCGATGGGAACCACGTAAATATTCGTGGGCCTGAAGATGTGTGACGGATCGTGGACGTTGTTCGACCTTATTGGATTGGTCGGGCAGCCAAGCGGTTCCAGGAAATAGCCTCTTCACTATAGACCGTACCCGAAACCGACACAGGTGGTCAGGTAGAGTATACCAAGGCGCTTGAGAGAAGTATCCTGAAGGAACTCGGCAAATTGCCTCCGTACCTTCGGAAGAAGGAGGCCCCATATCGACGCAAGTCTTTGTGGGGGGCACAGGCCAGGGGGTAGCGACTGTTTAGCAAAAACACAGCACTCTGCTAAGTCGGCTTCAAGACGACGTATAGGGTGTGACGCCTGCCCGGTGCTCGAAGGTTAAGAGGAGGAGTGCAAGCTCCGAATTGAAGCCCGAGTAAACGGCGGCCGTAACTATAACGGTCCTAAGGTAGCGAAATTCCTTGTCGGGTAAGTTCCGACCTGCACGAATGGCGTAACGACTTCCCCACTGTCTCCAGGATATGCTCAGCGAAATTGAATTCTCCGTGAAGATGCGGAGTACCCGCGGTTAGACGGAAAGACCCCGTGCACCTTTACTGCAGCTTCAGAGTGGCATTAGGAAATTACTGTGTAGAATAGGTGGGAGGCTTTGAAACTCGGGCGCCAGTCCGAGGGGAGCCAACCTGTGAAATACCACCCTGTGATTTTCTGATGTCTAACCACGCACCGTTAGCCGGTGTTGGGACCCTCTGTGGCGGGTAGTTTGACTGGGGCGGTCGCCTCCTAAAGAGTAACGGAGGCGCGCGATGGTAGGCTCAGGACGGTTGGAAACCGTCTGCGAGAGTGCAATGGCATAAGCCTGCCTGACTGCGAGACTGACGAGTCGAGCAGAGACGAAAGTCGGTCATAGTGATCCGGTGGTCCCTCGTGGAAGGGCCATCGCTCAACGGATAAAAGGTACGCCGGGGATAACAGGCTGATGATTCCCAAGAGCTCATATCGACGGAATCGTTTGGCACCTCGATGTCGGCTCATCACATCCTGGGGCTGGAGCAGGTCCCAAGGGTTTGGCTGTTCGCCAATTAAAGTGGTACGTGAGCTGGGTTCAGAACGTCGCGAGACAGTTTGGTCCCTATCTGCCGTGGGCGTCGATTGTTGAAAGGAGTTGCCCCTAGTACGAGAGGACCGGGGTGAACGTGCCTCTGGTGTACCTGTCATCCTGCCAAGGGTGCCGCAGGGTAGCTATGCACGGACGGGATAACCGCTGAAAGCATCTAAGCGGGAAGCCTCCCTTGAGATAAGCAATCTTCGAACCGTCATAGACCATGACGTTGATAGGCCGGGTGTGGAAGCGCAGTAATGCGTGGAGCTAACCGGTCCTAATAGTTCTTTTCGCGCTTGTAGGATCCCGCCATCAACGACAGCCCTGTGCTGTCCGCGATGAGGAGGAAATCTCCCAAGCCGGATAAGCCCAGAAAGCTCAACAGCATCGATTTAAACCCGTCCGCCTGCTCTATTGCTTGGTGGCTATAGCGTCTGTGACCCACCCGATCCCATCTCGAACTCGGCCGTGAAACCGGACAGCGCCGATGGTACTAGTGCTCAAGCACTGGAAGAGTAGGTCGTCGCCAGGCATTACAGCAGGCGGGCGCGGTACAAACCCATTCACGATTTCACAAGCCGCTGCCGGGATCCCCGCGCGGCGGCTTTTTCGTCTCTGGCGACGGTCCAGGACGAACATAACTGGTGCCGCGGGGTGGAGCAGTCCGGTAGCTCGTCAGGCTCATAACCTGAAGGTCGTTGGTTCAAATCCAACCCCCGCAACCACTATTGTAGAACAAACCGGCTACCTCTGTGAGGTGGCCGGTTTGTTGTATGCGCAATCCACAATTCCATCGAGGTTTGCCGCATTGTCCGTCTATGCCGCAGCGCCGGCGACGGGTTTTCGATCTTGCCTGCCACCGTCCCGGTCCTCAACGACACCGCTCCGAGTAGTGCCGGACTGGAGGGATCCGAAGTCGGAAGCCAAGCGGGTAGCCAATTCGATCGTAGCTTTCGATGCTTGCTCCCACGAGGCGCGATGGCGGTGGTCCTTGAACTCCTGATACTCGACGACGATCGTGTCGATCGATGCCTTGGAAGCGCCGAGATAGTGGGCGCAGGCGGCGATGCCGGGGTCGAGCGCATTTTGTGCTTCCCGCACGCCGCCTGGAGCGAAACCGAATTCACCCCTGGCCGAGAGGACGACGAGATGCTTCCCGCTCAGCAGGGGTTCGATCGGGAAGTCTCCTCTCGAAAGATCGAAGGAAAATGTGCGTCCGATGCGCGCGACCTGGTCGAACCAGGCCTTGAGCGCCGCCGGCATGCCGTAATTGTACATCGGTGCGCCGATGACGACGATATCGGCGCACTCGAGCTCGTCGATCAAGCGGTCGGATTGAGCCAGCGCGTCTGTCATTCGAGAATCCCGCTGGCCGGGTTCTGTGAAAGCCGCCTCGATAAATCGATGATCGACGAAGTCGGGCGGGAAGCGACCGAGGTCCCGGTCGATCACGCGGGTATCGGACGCGCGTTCGCAAAAGGTTTCGGAAAAGAGCGCGGTCAGTTTGCGGGTGAGGGAGCGCTCTTCCAACTGGGCGCTTGAGTTTACAACCAAGAGAGTGGGCATATGCGTCATTCCTTTTTCCGGGATTTCGACAGCCGATCCCTAATCTTCGACCCTGGGGCTTGGCGAAGGAGGACTTCTCGCCCTATGGATGAATGAGATTCATCATCCGCAAACCTATCCATGCGCAAACTACCTCCTCTCCACGCCTTGCGCGCGTTCGAAGCGGCTGCCCGGCACGGTCATTTCGGGCGCGCGGCAGAGGAGCTGAACCTCGACCCCACCGCTATCAGCCATCAGGTGCGGAAGCTGGAAGCGCTGCTGGAGGTGGCGCTTTTCGAACGGAGGCCTCTACGGCTCACCGACGCGGGAGAGAGGCTCTATCCGGATTTGAAAGAGGCGTTGGACCGGATGGCCAACGCAGTGCACGCCGTCCAGCAAGCGAAGGTTCGACCCGTCGTCGTCTCGATGACGATGGCCTTCGCGGCCGAGTGGTTCACACCCCGTCTTCGCGAATTGCGGGCGATCACCGACGTTCCAATCGACGTGCATGCGGACAATGCTCCGGCCGATCTGCAGACGGGCGCGGTCGACATAGCGATCCGATCCCAGCGCAATGCCGATCGGGACGGTATCTGGTACAAGCTGTTCGATGACAAGCTTATCGCGGTTGCTTCGCCGTCTTTCCTGGAGCGGCACGGCCCAATCGAGACGACCGAAGCGATCCTTCGCGTCCCAGTCGTCGACTATCGCTGGTCTTCTCCTTCCCGCCGATCTCTCGGCTGGAATTCCTGGCTGCGCGCTGCCGGCATCGATGCTGGCGACATGTCCGTTGCCAGCAGCTTCACCGAGGAAAGTCACGCAATCCAGGCAGCGGTATCCGGTGTAGGCGCGGCGTTACTTTCGAGCCACCTCGTCGAGGCACGGCTGCAGAATGGAGAATTGGTACGGATCGGCAACCACGCGATTCCCGCTCCTGCCTTCTGGGCAGTTCGTGGCAATAGCATGCACCGGGAGGCCGACCTCGAAACGGTCGTCACCGCGATCCGCCGGTTGGCGCTTGGTCGCGAATAGTCCAGCGGCACGATCACGTCGGAGCGTCGCACAATCTTCCTTCCGAAGCCGCGGGCAGCGAGCTCTGTCTCAAGCCCGCAAGAGCGCCCGCCATGAGCAGAGCCGAAGAAAGAAGCAGGCCGCTTGCCAGATTGTCATGGAGATCCGTGACATAGCCCGAAAGCACGGGACCCACGATCTGTCCGAGGCCGAATGCCACGGTCATAAGTGCGATCGCGCCGCTCCATTGTTCCTGCGGATGATTGCGGCGCACGAAACTGGTGGTGGAGGCCACCACCGCGAAGAATGCGCTGCCGAAAAGGGCGGCGGAGGCGAGAAGAACCGGCCAGGAGGTCGAAAGCAGGGGAAGCGACGCCCCGACCGTGGTCGCCAGTCCGATAATCGCAAACGCACCGCCACCCGCTGCTCGCCTGATCGTCGATGACCAGACGATCGGCGACAGCATTGCCGAAAAGCCGATTACCACCCAGAAGATCGCCTGTTGGAGTGCGCCACCACCACCATCCCTCACATAAGCGATCATGAACGTCATGTAGGCGATATAGCCAGCCCCGAAGAGGCCATAACCGATGAGCATGGGAAGCATCGGACGGGTTTCGAGCTGGACATGCACAGTCGAACGCCCCGACGAAGTGCCACGAAACCCATAGGGAAGGGCGAGCCACAGGGGTAGGCAGATCGCAAGAAGCAGGCACCATCCGATCGGCCAGGATCCCGGGCCCAGCGACGAAATCACGAAGGGTACGCTGATGCCGGAAAGCACGATACCGAGCCCCGGCCCCGTATAGAGCAGGGCGAGCAACATTGCTTCGCGCCGTGGGTGGCGGGAGGCGAGCTGTGTCGCGATAACGGCGGCTCCGATATAGCCCAGACCGCCTCCGACACCTCCTATGAAACGGGCGGCGTTTAGCGCTAGCATCTCACCGGTCAGTGCGCAGATGAGCAGGGACTGGAGGCAGATGCCGATGCCGCAAAACGCAATAGATTTCGCACCGAATCTCTCGATCAGCCTTGTCGCCGCCAGTGCGCCTGCGAGGTACCCCACGGCATTCGTCGTATTGAGCCAACCAGCCGCTGCGTAAGTCCACCCGAGATCCTGCCGCATATCGGGCAGAAGCAAGGCGTAGGCGAACCGCGTGACGCCCAAGCCGACTGCCGGAGCTAGCGCCAAAGCCATGATCTGCAAGGCCGGAGGGAATCGGGTGGCGTGTACCATTACCTAGACCTGGGTTCGTATTTCGAACGCTGCGTAGCAAGGCTGGGTCTGCTTTGCAAACTTTGCTAGGGTGAGGACATGGACGAAACCAAGAAGGCAGAGACGGCGCCCCCGGTCGACCGGGTGATCGATGTCCCGCCATCCGAGTGCAGCCTTGCGAGGGCGATCGGCGAAATCGGCGACGCGTGGACGCTCCTGATTCTGCGCGAGGTGATCTGCGGAGTGACGCGCTTCGAAAAAATGCAGGAGGATCTGGGCATTTCCAGGGCGGTACTCTCCGACCGGTTGCAGAAATCGGTCGAATTCGGACTCCTCGAAAAGGTCGAGCACCGCGAACCCGGCCAAAGAATGCGCCACCGCTACGCGCTCACCGCAAAGGGACGCGCGCTGCTTCCTGCCCTCCTCGCATTGCGTCAATGGGCCGATGATTTCCTCAGAGACGAGCCGTCCCGGACCGTGTTCTGCGACAAGGATATGTCGAGAGTGACCGTTCTCATCACGAACGAGGCGGGCAAGCAAACCTCGGTAAACGACGTGATAGCCACCACGGTGGACGATATTGACGCGCGTTCGGGATAGATTTCCCGGATACGATACGCGGCGGTTGGGCCTGTCGGTCGGGTGGAGCGACGCCTCGCGCGAACCCGCTTTTGTCTGCAAACTGCTATCCGCTGGTGATGGAGTACCCAGTCGATGATGTTCTGCTCCCTGCGATAGCGCCGCTGGGTGCGCAGCTGTGCCTTCCGGCATCGGCCACAAACGCGATCAGATCATGGCTATCAAGGGCGCGGTCGCCAATAACGATGGCACCGTGCCTGAAGTCTGCGCGCAATGGCCCAACTCTGCGACTGTCGGGCTGTTGGCCGGGAGAAAGGAACGATCAGACCGGCAGACGGTTCTCGTTAATCACAGTATTGGCCTTGGTGCTCAGCCCCACAAAGAAGCGCCAACGCAGTTATCCGGCCCCTTTTGCGCCCGCCGATTTATCGTTGGAGTTGTTCATCGGCACGATCGAGCGCGAACTTCGTGCTGCCAGCGCCTCGACAACGCGCCCGCCAGTCATCGACCCGGGAAGTACCGCGCGGGCAGTTCGGCAACAGCGACCCAATGATCGTCCGAATGGTTCCGACAGTTCGAATGCACTATTTCGGAATTCCTTCCAGAAGCCTTGGATCGGTCAATTTTCCCGCACGCACGGATTACAAGTGCAGGGCCTAGCCGACTGCACCGGGTTCCCGCGCGGATGTCAGGGAATTTGCGTGGCCAACTTCCGCAGGGTTTGCGCGGCAATGTCCAGCGTCTGCAGCTTGGTCATGAAGCGCGCGACCACTGCCGGATCGTCGGCCAGTTCGTCGGCCAGCGCTTCCATCGCAGCGGCGGTATGATTGACTTCCTCGCGACTCAATTCGGTCGAGAACAGCGGGGCAGGGGTCTTGGGTGCCGGCGCCGAGACGAACTCGGCCTTGGCCATCTTCACCGCAGCATCGACTTCGGATTGTGTGCGGCGGCCTGAGGGCAGCCACTGACCGACATCGGCTGTGTTGCGGAACCGTATCCCGGCCTTGCCCGGTTTGACCCAGACGACATGCGCTTCGAGCGAGAGATCGCCGCGATGCAGCAGACATGGTGTGCCCGCGAGCGGCAGCACCGGGCCCTCGACCAGCGCGCCATTGGACGACATGTTGCGCACCTTGACCGTTTCGCGCGCACCCGAGGTGACGAGCGCGGCCATGACGAACATATTGGTTCGCGGTTCTGCGCGGGCGCAATTGGGATAGGCTTCCCGATTTTCATATGCGGCTGATAGCATGTCGTTTCCCTGAAACCCTCATGAAGCGGTCTTCGGCAATATTGGCTGATCTTAACCCTATGTGGAAATACTGATCGGCGTGCCTCATCAAGGCCGGCAAACCGGCCCCGCGCTCCAAAAGTGAAAGGCCCGCCGCTCTTGCAAGCGGCGGGCCCGATATCCCGTTGCCTGGGATTTAGGAGGATTAGCGGAGCAACGAGAGAACGTTCTGCTGGCTCTGGTTGGCCTGTGCCAGCATGGCGCCCGAAGCCTGGCTCAGGATCTGCGACTTGGCGAGCGCGGTCGTTTCAGCCGAATAGTCGGTGTCTTCGATCCGCGAACGTGCGTCGGACAGGTTGGTGATGTTGCTGTTCAGGCCGTTCACTGCCGATTCCAGACGGCTCTGGCCGGCACCGAGAGTGGCGCGAGCCCCGCTGATCGCGGTCAGGAGCGTGTCCGAGTTGGTGATGGTGGTGGCAGCGGCACCGGTGGTCGAAACGTCGGCGACGACTGCGGCACCCGAGTGCATGGTGCTGACGTCGAGAGCGTCGATCGACAGGGCGATCTGGCTGCCCGAGTCCGCGCTTGCCTGGATGTTGACGGTGCGTGCTGCACCGGCGTTACCCGTACCCGTGTCGAAGACGGCAACACCGTTGAACTTGGTGTTGTTCATCACGTCGCTGATCTGTGCGGTCAGCTGGTCGACTTCCTTCTGCATGTTGGCGCGGTCCGTGGCACCGTAGGTTTCCGAGGCCGACTGGACGGCCAGTTCGCGGACGCGCTGCACCATGTTGGTGACTTCGCCGAGCGCGCCTTCAGCGGTCTGCGCAAGCGAAATGCCGTCGTTGGCGTTGCGGACTGCCTGGCTCATGCCCTTGACCTGCGAGGTCATCGAGGTCGCGATGGCGAGGCCGGCGGCGTCGTCTTTCGCGCTGTTGATGCGCTTGCCGGTCGACAGGCGTTCCATGGCGGTGCCCAGCGACTTGCTGGCAGCGTTTGCGGCATTCGACGCCTTCAGCGCGCCGATATTGGTGTTGATGACGTTCATGGCTCATGTTCCCTTTGGTCTACGATCACTGCCCTCCCGGTCAGGATGCGGCAGCCGTGAACCAGACCGGCAAAATCGGCGCGGGATTAAGTGGGAGGGCGAAATCTGTGGTGTGAAGAATTAACCATCCTCGTAAATCTACCAGCCCTAAAATTATCCAATCTTTGGCCGTGGGGGTGGCATTTCCCGGTTCGTCGATAAGACTTGCCATTTGGGGGCACTGATGGACGGGATTACGAAGACTTCGAATTTTTCGCGCTTGCACGGACCGATCGAGGCCCGAATGGCGGGGATCGCGTCGTCTCTCTTCATGGAGCGGCCAGTGACGCTGGCGGACGAAAGCGATCTCGCTTCGAATCGCGACGCGCGTACCATTACGCTCGCGCGCGGCGAGAAGCCCGCGATCGAACTCGCCGGTGTCGGTGGCACGCTTACCTATAGCGATCCCATCGCCGAAAGCAGCATCGCCGCGCTGGTCGCGATGACTTACGCCGGACAGGGGCCGGTTGCGGCCGATCCCGCGTCGCTGTCGATCATCGCGCTGGCCGATCGTCTCGCGCGCACCGAGATTCCGGTGCTGATCAATGGCCCGACCGGGACCGGCAAGGAAGTCCTTTCCAATTTCATCCACCGCCGCAGCGCCCGCGCGGACAAGCCATTCATCGCCGTAAACTGCGCGGCAATTCCCGAAACCATGCTCGAAGCCTTGCTGTTCGGTCACGAGAAGGGCTCGTTCACCGGGGCCAATGCGGCGGGCGAAGGCTTCTTCCGCGCTGCCGATGGCGGCACCCTGCTGCTGGACGAGATTGCCGAAATGCCGCTGTCGCTGCAGGCGAAGCTGCTGCGCGCGCTGCAGGAAGGCGAAGTCGTGCCGATCGGCGCGACGCGCCCGGTCAAGGTCGATGTCCGCATCATCGCCTGTGCCAACCGCGATCTGCCGCACGAGGTTCAGGAAGGCCGCTTTCGCGCCGATCTTTATTATCGACTCAATGTCTTCCCCATCGAGATGCTGCCGCTGCGCGAGCGTCGGGCAGACATCGCGCCGCTGGCCTTCGCCATGCTGCTGCGTCATGTCGCCAAGGGTGAACGCATGCCGTGGATCGGCGATGCCGCGATTGCCGCGCTGACCGAATATGCGTGGCCGGGCAACGTCCGCGAACTCGAGAACGTCATGCGCCGGGCACTGCTGCTCGCGCAGGGCAAGGACGCCATCGAAGTCGAGCATATCGTGTTCGACATGACCGCGCGCGCGGTCGAGAAGCCGGTCGAGCCCGAAGTTGAAGCGGCGCCGGAAGCACCGGCCAAACCGGCCAAGCTGTCTAAGATCGTTCAGATATCCGAAGCGCGCGCCATCATGGAAGCGCTCGACGCGGTCGGTGGACACCGTGCCAATGCCGCGCGCGCGCTGGGCATCAGCGAGCGTACCCTCCGTTACCGACTGGCCTCCTTCCGTGAAGCCGGTATTGCCGTGGGAGCAGGCCGATGAACCCCGTAGGCGGAATTGGTGGGGGCGGCTCGATCGAACAGATCATCGCCCTGCGCCAGCAGATCATCGATCGTTCGAAGGTCCTGCAGGAAGTCCACCAGCCCAAACCCGCGGCGCCGACCGAAACGACGGCCACGACGCCCAGCTTTGGCGATACGCTGCGTACCGCGCTCGACAACGTCAATGCGGTGCAGGCCGAATCGGGGCGGATGACGGCCGCCTACGAACGCGGGGAAGAGACCGATATCGCCAAGGTGATGCTGGCCCGACAGGAGTCGAGCGTCGCCTTCGAAGCCACACTCCAGGTGCGCAACAAGCTGCTTGCCGCGTACCAGGAAACCATGCGGATGGGGATTTAATCCATGAACGGTCTGGTTCCTGCCGATAGCCCCGGCGGCGGCAGCAGCGGCATGCTCGCGCCGCTCACCACCGGGACGGGTACTTTTGGCGAGCGCCTGCGCGCCTTCACCGCGCAGCCCGCCGTCAGGAAAGTGCTGCCCTGGTTTGCCGGGACTGCCGGTCTCGGCCTGATGGCCCTGACCTGGGCGACCCTGTCGCCTGCGCCGCAGCGCGTGCTCTATTCATCGCTCGGCGATGCCGAGCGTGCCAGCGTGGTCGCGTCGCTCGACCAGGCCGGTATCAATTACACGATCGACAACAATACCGGCACGCTGACCGTGGGCGAAGACGATGTCTATCGCGCGCGGATGCTGGTCGCCTCGGACGGCTCCCTGGCTGCACCGGCGAGCGGCACCGACCTTATCGAAAGCCTGCCGATGGGCGCCAGCCGGACGCTCGAGGGCGACCGTCTGCGCGCGGCGCAGGAACGCGAACTCACTCTCACCATCATGGAGATCGACGGTGTCGAGGCCGTGCGTGTCCACATCGCCAAGGCCGAACGGTCGGTTTTCGTGCGCGAGGACGTTGCACCATCGGCATCGATCATGGTGCGCCTCGCGCGGGGTCGCCAATTGACCGATGGCCAGGTCATGGCGATCACCAATCTCGTCGCGGCTTCGGTGCCGGGGCTGGGGATCGATGCGGTCAAGGTCGTCGACCAGCATGGTAAATTGCTGACCCAGGCGCGCGATCCCAATACCGGCCGGGTCGATATGCAAGCGCAGATGGAGGCCAAGCTCAATGCGCAGGTCGACCAGTTGCTGGCGCCGATGTTCGGTGCCGGTGCCTTTACCTCGCAGGTCCAGGTCGAGCTCGACATGAACGAGGTTACTTCCGCGCGCGAAAGCTATGACAAGGACGGCACCGTCCGCCGCGAGACCACGCAGCAATCGCAGAGCAATGCGACGCAGGCGGGCGGCATTCCCGGCGTGCTGGCGAATACGCCGCCTGCCGATGGAGAAGCGCGCGAAGGCGCGCCCGAAGACACGCAGAATGCCGGCGCCGCCGGCGGCGTAGGCGAAAGCAGCGCAACGCGGGTTTACGAACTCGGCCGCGAGGTCTCGGTCTCCAATCTCTCCCCCGGTTCGATCAAGTATCTTTCCGTGGCCGTCGCCATCGACCAGGCTGCCCTGGCCGAAGCGAGCGCGGCCGACATCAACAAGGTCAAGGAACTCGTCTCGGCCGCGGTCGGTGCGCGGGAAGACCGTGGCGATCAGGTAACCGTGGTCATGCGCGCCTTCGAAAAGGTCGAAGCGGCGGAAATCCCATTCTACGAAACCAGCTGGTTCGGCATGGCCGTCCGCAACGGTGTCGCCATCCTTGCCGTGCTGTTGGTCTTGCTGCTCGCGGTGCGGCCGGCCGTCAAGGCGCTGCGCAGTGGACCGAAGAACGGCGGCACTCTTGAGCCAAGCGGGCAGGCGCTCGCACCGGCCCTTGGCAGCCCCAGCATGGGCGCTGTCACGCCGTACGACCGCGAGGCGCTTGATGGCCAGATCGAACTGGCCCAGCGGATCGCGCGCGAAAACCCGGATGATGCCGTGCTCGCGCTGCGTCGCATGCTGGCCGAAGACGTGCGCCCGGGAGTCTCGGCATGACCGCGCCCGCACCGCGCCTTCTCGGCGGCACCGACAAGGCCGCCATCATGGTCATGTTGCTGGCCGAAGAGGATGCATCGAAAATCCTCGGTCAGCTCACGCCCGACGAATTGCGCCAACTGGCCGGTACGATGTGCGGGATCGGTGAAATCGAGCCGCAGGCGATCGCGGATGCCATCGCAGGCTTCTCGCATTCGACCGAGAATGGCGGCATTTCGGGACATGGGCGGGTGGACAACGTTCGCAAGCTGCTCAACAGCGCAGTGGGCGAGGTCAAGACTGACAATTTGATGCGCCAGGTCGCGCCCGAGGCGGAGGAAGAAAGCCTCCCCGCGCTCGGACTGCTGCGTTGGCTCGATCCGAAGATAATCGGCGAGATCCTTGCCGACGAGCATCCTCAGGCGATCGCGGTTCTCCTGCTGCAACTCGATACCGAGGTGGCTGCGGCCGCTCTATCGGCGCTGCCCGAAGACCTGCACACGCCGGTGCTTCACCGGGTTGCTCGACTGGGTCCCGTGTCGCGCCAGGCCATCGAGATCCTCGAGCAGACGCTCAATGCGAAGATCGAACAACTGCACGGGACCATCCCGCTCACCATGGGCGGCATCAAGCATGCGGCCGAGATCATCAATCGTTCGCATCGCAACGTCGAGAAACGCGTGCTGCCCACGATCGGCAAGATCGACAAGCAGCTCGCCAAGGAACTCGAGAACGAGATGTTCAAGTTCGAGCACCTGTTTGCGCTCGATACGAAGATGACCGGCGTGCTGCTGCGCGAAGTCGAAAGCGATACGCTGATCCTTGCGCTCAAGGGCCTCGAAGAAGACCAGCGCGACCAATTCTACGGCGCCATGTCGTCGCGTGCCGCCGACGGTCTGCGCGACGAGATCGAAATGCGCGGACGGGTCAAGAAGGCCGATGTCGAAACCGCGCAGAAGGAAATTGTCGCCATCGCCAAGCGTCTCGTGGCGCAGGGCGACCTGATCATGGGCGAGGGCGACGAAGATTATGTCTAGGATCGCCTACGCCGCGCTGGGAAAGCGGGGGAATTTCGCCCGCGACGACCGCTATACCAAGCCGCAGATGGAAGTCGCAGCCGCCGAAGTCGAGGTCGAGGATGCGGCCGAGAAGGCCTATCGTGCGGGCTACGAGGACGGGCAGGTTTCCGCGCGCGCCGATTTCGAAGCGCAATTGCAGGCGGAGCGGGCCGGGCGTTCGGCGATCGAACTGGCCTTCGCCCGCTTCGATGCCGAAAGCGAGCGCCTGTTGCGCGACCGGATGCTCTCCACGGTTCAAGCGCTATGCGAGGAAGCCGTGCTTCCGCTCGCGCTCGACGCGGAAGGGCTTGCCCGGCGCGTCGAAGCGGCGGCCGCCATGCTGCAGCGCAAGCACGACCGGCGGATCATCCATATTCATCCCGAAGACCTCGAACTGGTCCGCGACAATGTGACCGGCGATCTCGAGCTCGTGGCCGATGGAAGTGTGGAGCGCGGTGGACTGCGCGTCGAGACCGATGATGGCGGGGTCGAGGACGGCCCTCAGCAATGGCGCCGCGCGCTCGCCGAAATTTTCGATACATGCAAGCACTGATCGACACGACTCTCGAGGCGGTCGAGGGCGCCTCGCTCGACCTCGCGCCGCGCCGGTTCGGCCGCGTTGTGGCCTGCGACGGCGGACTGATCGAGGTGTCCGGTCTTGGCGTGCCGATCGGCTCGATCTGCACCATCGCGCAGGGCGCGTCGACCGAGCACCGCGCCGAGACGATCGGGTTTCGCAACGGCCATACGATGATGATGATGCTGGGCGATACGGTCCTGTTGCGCCCGGGAGCCATCGTGCGACCGGAAGGACGCCCGGGCATGCTCAGTGTCGGCACCGAGTTCCTCGGGCGTGCTGTCGATGGATCGGGCGAACCGATCGATGGCGGCGGACCGATCATGACGACGACCAGTTGGCCCGCCGGCGGTCGCCGTGTCGGGGCACTCGACCGTTCGCGCGTGACTCAGGTGTTCGACAGTGGCATCCGTTCGCTCAACGCGCTCACTACCTTCGGCGTCGGCCA
The DNA here is from genome assembly GCF_001542855.1 of Erythrobacter sp. AP23. Classification (GTDB taxonomy): domain Bacteria; phylum Pseudomonadota; class Alphaproteobacteria; order Sphingomonadales; family Sphingomonadaceae; genus Qipengyuania. Next base: position 141,221 of record NZ_LNBY01000017.1, read on the forward strand.
ACGCATCGGCATCATGGCGGGTTCTGGCGTCGGAAAGTCCGTGTTGATGGATATGATCGTCGATGGCGCCCAGGCCGATGCGGTAGTCGTCGGACTGATCGGCGAACGTGCACGCGAGGTTTCCGATTTCGTTACGCGCCACATGTCGGGGGACCGCGCGGCAAGCACCGCGATCGTCGCCGTTCCCGCCGATCACGCCGCCAATCTGCGGCTTCGCGGCGCGATGTTGGCGACATCGATCGCCGAGCAACTGCGGTCGCAGGGCAAACGCGTGCTGCTGATACTCGACAGCCTGACCCGCGTCGCACATGCGGCGCGCGAAATCGGTATCCTGCTCGGCGAACCGGGGGCCGCCCGCGGCTATCCACCCTCTGCCCTGGCGACGATCACCAAGCTGATCGAGCGGGCCGGCAATTCGGAGGAATCGGGCGGGGCGATCACCGGGATCTATACCGTGCTCGCCGATGGCGACGACCAGAACGATCCGGTCGTCGACACCGCACGCGCCATCCTCGACGGACATATCGTACTTTCGCGCGAGATTGCGCAGCGCGGTCAGTATCCCGCAGTCGACGTGGGTGCCTCGCTCAGCCGAGTAATGAACGATATCGTCACCGCGGAACATGCCGCCACCGCCCGCCGGTTCAGGGCCTTGAGCGCAACTTACGAGGCCAATCGCGATCTCGTCATGATGGGCGCCTACCGGCAGGGGGCCGACCCCTTGCTCGATGAGGCAATCGCGCTGCACCCGCGCATGTGCCAGTTCCTTTCCCAGGGCGGCAGCGAAAGCGTGGATATCGCAACCGCTTTCGCCCAGATGACGGAGCTTGTCGGTCGTGACGGTTGAGCGACGCAAACTCAAGCGCGCGCAATTGATCCAGCGAATACGCACCGTCGAGCGGATGCAATCGGCTGTCGCTGCCAGCGAAGCCGAGGCCGCCCGCGCGCGCCTCGTCGGCGTCGCCGAGCGAACGCGCAGCCTTGCCGCGCACTATGCGCACCGCGAGGGCGAGATGGTCGGCGCCGATCTGCGCTCCGGCAGCGCGATGCGCGACCAGCTACAGAAGCTGACCGAGCTGAGCGAGAAGCAGGCGGAGGAAGCCGAACTGCAGTCGCAGGCCAAGCGCGAAGTGCTCGCGCAGTCGGACATGCGCCTGCGCAAGGCCGAAGAAGGCACGCGCGATCTCGTGCGCGCGATTGTCGCCGGTCTCGAAAAGGGCTGATTGTTCCGAAGTTTGGCACGCTTCTTGATAGAATGTCCGCGAACAAAAAGCGGACCTTCTATGACCCTTTCATTCAGCCTCCCCAGTTCGAACGATACGTCTTCGATCCTTGCCGGCCTCGATAGCGAGAGCGGGCGGAAAAGCACGGTTTCGGAGGGGGCTGACGGCTTTGCCGACCTGTTGAACAACCTCGCATCGATCGTCCCGCCAGCCAGTTTTGCTCCGGGCAAGACCGAGGGCGAGGGGCAAGGGCGGCAAACCAGCGATCTGCCGACCGGCAAAAGCTTGCCGGTTGCGATGCAGGAGCTGCCGGTCGGCGGGGACGGCGAAGCCGGCGCGGATGGAATCGGGGCGGAAATCGCCACCGTCATTCCGTTCGCATCGCTCACGCTGGCAGCTACTCCGATCGTATTGAAGGGTTCCGCCGCAACCGTTTCGGTTTCGCCCGAAGGCGGCGAAACCACGGCCACTCCCGCGCCCATGCTGCCGACGCTGGCGCGCGTTGCGGGGGGCGAGCGACAGGAAGGTACGCCGACGACGCACACGCCGGCAACCAAGGGTCAGGTTGCCGCTCCCTCGGGTGAGCCGAAAGGCGAAGGACTGCAGGTGCGCATTTCCGCTGCATCCGAACCGCGCGATGCGCGGATCACCGGTGCTACGCCCGCACTCGAGCGCGGCAAGGCGCGGCTCGAATTGCCCGCCGCTGCTTCCCCAATTGCAGCGAGGGTCCAGACGGCGCCCGGCGCCGCGACGCCTGTTGTCCATACCGGTGCATCGGCCGAAACCCTCGCTGGTGAAAAACCGCAATCGCTAGCAAACACTCTTCACGTGGCAGCGACGGCAGGTCGCGTTGCCGTGGCACCGTCCACCAGACTTTCGCCCGACGATGCGAGGGTCGCAGCCAAGCCTGCCACCATCGAACTCGGGGCCGCATCTGCCGCTTCCGCAAAGCCGGAAACCGCCGCGGCGCAACAAGGCGGCGCGGTCGAGCGGCCTGCGGCGGCAGTTTCGCAACCCGCACGGGCGAGCGAATTGGCAGCCGGCGCATCGACGAGCGATCGCAGGCCCGGCGAGGACACTGCGGCGGCAGACAAGGCCGCGCTTGCGCCGCGGGCAACCGCCGGCGCCGAGGGTTCGAAACCCATGCCGCAGGCGCAGGCTTTCGCGGCGCCGGTCGACGGGCTGGGTACCGCCGCTCGGCCCCTTGCCAGCGCGACGCCCCAAGCGGTCGTCAACGATCCTTTCGCCGACGTGGAACGCGTGGTCGAACACCTCATGGCAGCCCGCCAGGTCGATCTGTCCAAGCCGGCTGCGATTGCCGTCGCGCACCGCGAATTCGGCGCGCTGACCGTGACCTTTGACCAGTCGGCGGCTGGCGGAATGAATGTCGAGATCGCCGCCGAGAACAGCGAGGCCCAGCGCGCGCTGGCCGCCGCCATGGCCAATGATCGCGGCACCACCCGCCAGCAGGACAGCGTCGCGCAGCCCCACCAGGCGCAGAACCAGCCCGCGCCGACCACTTCGGAACGCGGCGGATCGGCGAATTCGGGCGGATCAAGCCTCGCCAATGGCAATGCCGAGGAGCAGCGCTCCAGCAATTCCGACCAGCGCAGAAGCCACGGCGACCGGGCTGCAAGCCAGCCCCATGCTCAGCCGCAGGCGTCATCCGACGATGCGCTTTACGCCTAATTAACCATCTTTCTTCACACGCAGGATTACACCATGGCCAACGAACAAGCCTCAGACTCCGAAGCGAAGGAACCCGCCAAGAAGAAGGGCGGCAAGCTCAAGCTGGTGATTTTCTCGGCCCTCCTTCTGGGCGCCGGCGGTGGCGGCACCTATGCCGCCTTTGCGAGCGGCATGCTCGGGGTCGGTGGCGCTGAGGCGGAGGACCCGAACCCGCAGCTGGTGCTCAAGGGCGAGGACGATCCCTATCCTGTCGGCGAAACCGGCAAATCGAAGGACAAAGCGCCCGTCGTGCATGGTGTGGGCGGCGGTGAATACCGTACCGCCTATTACGACTTTTCCGACGAGTTCACTTCGAACCTCGCGGATGGGACAGCGCTGGTCCAGGTGACGCTGGCGGCATCGACACATTACGACGGCCGCGTGCTGATGTGGCTCGGCGAGCACGAAACCGCGCTGCGCTCGCGCATTCTCGCCGAACTCGCCGCGACCAGCGAGGCCGATCTGGCCAGCGTGAGGGGCAAGGAAGAGCTGCAGAAGCGGCTGACCGCGGCGCTCAACGAGGTGCTGGAGGAGCGCGAGGGCTTCGGCGGCGTCAACAACGTCTACTTCCGGTCGTTCATCGTCCAATGATGAACACCCCGATCCCCGAGGCAGCGGCACGGGCTGCGCGCCACTGCGACGAGCTGCTCAGCAAGGCTGCCACTCCGCCCGATCTCGATCTCGAGTTCGCGCGCTTTGCCCGTGGCTTTGCCGAACAGGCGAATACCCATTTGTCCGTCCTGTGCGACGACCGCGGCCTGACCGCCGAAATCGTCGACACAGGGCTGCAGCCGGTTGGCGAATGGTACGCCACGGTCGGCGCGGCGCACCGCCACAGCTTCTTCTCGCTCGGCCAGGAAAGCCGCGGCATCCTCGTCTCGGTTCCGATCGGAGAACTGGCGGGCCAATTCGAGCGTATTCTCGGCGGCACCGGCGAGGTCGACGAAAGCTGCACCACCCTGCCAGCCTCGGCCATGCGGTTTGCGCAGCAGTTCGAGGACAAGATGGCGGAAATCCTGCGTCGCACGAGCGATCGCCGGGAAATCGCCGCGACGGCCAATGGCGACGAAGTCGAGCAAGTCGCCCCCTTCGGGGCAAGCGAGCGTGTCTGGACGGCAACGCTTGCCGTCTCTTCGGTCAAGTGCCCGCGCGTGTGGCAGGTTCGCCTCGCGGTATGCAATGCGATGATCGCCGAAATCGTCGGCACGCGCGCGGTATCACCAGCGACCGGGCGTACGATCGGTGCGCGCGGGATCGATGGTTCGGCGATCGCCGAAGTCGACCTGCCGCTGCGCGCAGTGCTGGTGGATGTCCCGATGTCGGTGGCTCGGCTGGCAAGCCTCGCGCCCGGCGCGGTCATCCCCGTCGCGGTCAACCGCAACGTGCCGCTGCTGACCGGTAATCTCACGATCGCGCACGGCTGCGTCGGCGAACTCGACGACCGTGTCGCCCTCGAACTCACCCAATCTTTCCTCTCGGAGTAGAACACATGGCTTCGCATGCAGACGGCTTCGGCCTCATCCAGGACATCGATGTCCGCCTCACCGTAGAACTCGGCCGCAAGTCGATGCGCCTGCGCGACGTCCTTGCGCTGGGCGAATCCAGCGTGATCGAGCTCGACCGCCTGACCGACGAGCCGCTCGACATGTTCGTCAATGGCAAGCTGATCGCCCGCGGCGAAGTCATCGCTCAGGGGAGCCGTTTCGCCATCCGGGTGCTCGAGATCGTCGGTGCATCGCCAAGCGAACCTTCGATGGATCGTCGGCCCCAGCCGCTTACGGTTACGCCGGCCGGTGCGGGCGAGGCTGCCTGATGCTCTGGTACGTCCTCAAGCTCCTGATCGTATTGCCCGTGATCGGGCTGATGATCTGGGGCAGCCTCAAGCTGGCCAAGAAGATGCAAGGTCAGTTCGGTGCGCCTGCCGGCGGCAGCAAGGCGGTGCGCATCGTCGAAAGCACCATGCTTTCGCCGACGCTGCGTCTCGCCGTCATCGAGTTTCACGGCCGTGAAATCCTCGTTTCGACCTCGCGCAACGGCCTGACGCGCCTGGCCGAGGCCCCGGCCCGGGCGCAGACGCAGCCCCTGGCGCAACCCCAGACGCAGGACCTGCTTCAGTGATCGTTCGCGTGACCAAATGGGCTGCGGCCCTGGCAGCGCTCGCCTACCCTGCGCTTGCCAGCGCGCAGACCGGCGATGCCGCCGTATCGGGCGCGCTCGACCGCGCCTTCGGGCAGATGGCGGGTGCGGGCGGTGAGCCGCTAAGCCTGTCGCTCCAGCTTCTGCTGGTGATGGGCCTGTTGACCATCCTGCCGGCGCTCCTGCTGATGATGACCAGCTTCACCCGCATCATCGTGGTGCTGGCGATCCTGCGCCAGGCGCTGGGCCTGCAACAGTCGCCGCCCAACCAGGTGCTGATCGGAATCAGCCTGTTCCTCTCGCTGTTCATCATGGCACCCACGCTGGAACGCGTGAACGAGGCCGCCATCGCCCCCTATTCGGCGGGCGAGATCGGCGCCGAAGTCGCGATCGAACGCGCCGGCGACCAGTTCCACAGTTTCATGATCCGCCAGACGCGCGAATACGACCTAGAGATGTTCGCCGACATCGCCGGGGCTGGGCAATTCGACAGTCCGCAGGACGTTCCGTTCTCGATCCTGCTGCCCGCCTTCGTCACCAGCGAGCTGAAGACCGCCTTCCAGATCGGCTTCATGCTGTTCCTGCCATTTCTCGTCATCGATCTCGTCGTCTCCAGCGTGCTTATGAGCCTGGGCATGATGATGATGAGCCCGATGATCGTATCTCTGCCTTTCAAGCTGCTGCTCTTCGTCCTCGTCGACGGCTGGGCGCTGCTGATGGGTTCGCTCGCCTCAAGCTTCGGATAGATATCATGGACGAAAGCGCCGTTCTCCTTTCCATGGCCGACCGCATGTTGTGGATCGCGGCCCTCGTGGCGGCGCCGATCCTGTTGGCTAGCCTTGCCATCGGTCTCGTGATCGGGCTCGTGCAGGCGGCCACATCGGTCAACGAACAGACGCTGACCTTCGTCCCCAAGCTGGGCGCGGTGGCCGTGGTGCTGGTCATCCTCGGCGCCTCGATGATGGCGCTGGTGGGCGATTTCACGCACGATATCTTCGCCGAGATCGCGCGGATCGGCGACTGAGATCCCTGCCGTGAACGGGATCGACTTCGGACTTGGTGCGCTCGAGCAGGACATGTGGCGGGTCGTCTTCCTGATGACCCGGCTGGGTGCCGCGCTGCTTGCCGCACCCTTTTTCGGGGCGAGCTCGGTACCGATGTCGGCGCGCGTGTCGATCACCGGTGCGCTGGCGATCTTCGTGTCGGTCTGGATGCCCGATATCGCCACTCCTCCGGCGCTGCTGTCGCTCGAAGGCATGCTGGCGATTGCGGGCGAAGTCATCATCGGGCTCGCGCTCGGGTTCATCCTGCAACTGGCCTTTGCCGCGCCGACCGTTGCCGCCGAACTGATCGGGGGCGGAATGGGGATGAGCATGGCGGTCTCGCAGGATGCCATGGGTGGCGGCACGACCACGTCCTTCGGCCAGTATTTCATGATCGTGCTGACGCTGATCTTCCTTGCCACCGGCGCACACCTCCACTGGATCGCGCTGGTGACCGAAAGCTATCGGGCTTTCCCGCCGGGACAGACCTGGCTCGGCGCCGAGCGTTTCGCCGCAATCGCGGGCTTCGCCAGCTTTATGTTCGAGACCGCTCTGCGGATCGCGCTGCCGGTCACGCTGATCCTGCTGCTGGTGCAGGTGCTGACGGGTGTCCTCAGCCGCTCGGCCCCCGCGCTCAACCTGTTCGCTCTTGGCCTGCCAGCGGGCGTGCTCGCTGGGCTGGCGGCCTTGATCATCTCCGCACCGCTGATCTTCGACCAGTTCACCGGCCTTGTCGGCGATGCGCTCGAACAGACCGAAAGCGTGATCGTCCAATGAGCGAGGAGACCGCCGGCGAGAAGACCTTTGCCCCGACAGAGAAGCGGCTCGCCGATGCCGCGAAGAAGGGCGACGTCCTGCGGTCCAAGGATGCGGGTACGGCTGCGGTCATGCTGTTCGGCGGCGCCTGGCTGGCGCTTGCCGGACCCTGGCTGCTCGAAGGGCTGTCGCAACTCGCGCGCGAAGCCTTCCTGTTCGATGCCCGGGACATGAACGATTTCGTGATCGAGGACCTGTTCATGCAGGGGCTGCTGCTCGGGGTGCCGGCGATCCTCACGCTGGCCGTGCCGGTGCTCATTCTCACGCTGATCACACAGCTCAGCTTCGGGCGCGGGCGTTGGGTGATCGGCAATCTCAAGGCCAAGGGCCAGCGGATCAATCCGTTACAGGGTCTCAAGCGTATGTTCGGCCCGCAGGGGCTGATCGAGATGGGCAAGGGAATCCTCAAGATCATCCTGCTCGGCGCGATTGCGGCGGTGTGGTGGTGGACCAGCATGGAAACGATCATCGGGCTGGGGCGCGGCAATCTGTCGGCCCAGCTGACGGCGGCGTGGTATTCGATCATCTCGCTGGTCTTCGCGCTCAGCGCGGGCCTGATCGTCATCGCTTTCGTCGATCTGCCGATCCAGTGGCTGCGCCAGCAGAAGCGCCTCAAGATGAGCCACCAGGAATTGCGCGACGAGAACAAGCAAACCGAAGGCTCGCCCGAAATGCGCGCCGCGCGGCGCCAACGCCAGCGCGATATCGCCACCGGGTCGGTCTCGGGCGCGATGCGCGAGGCGCAATTCGTGATCACCAACCCGACCCATTTCGCCGTCGCGATGACCTATGATCCGGCCAAGGCATCGGCGCCTATCGTGCTGGCCAAGGGCCGCGGCGACAAGGCGCTCGCGATGAAAGAGCTGGCACGCGAGCTGGAGCTGCCGATGCTCGAGATCCCGCAGCTCGCGCGTTCGGTCTATTACACCACGCGCGAACGGCAGATCATCTGCGAGGATCTCTATGGTGCGGTCGCTTCGGTGCTGGCCTACGTCTTCTCGCTCAAGCGCGGCGAGACGCCGCCGATGCCGGCGGTCGACGTGCCTGCCGCGCTGCGTTTCGACGCCGATGGCAGATTGACGGTTAATCCCCGGGGCGGCGCGTCGTTATCAGAACGATGAGTATTTCGACCTCCTCGATCGCCTCCTCGCTCGGCATTGGCAGCGGCGTAGACATGACCGGTCTCGCCGAACAGCTGGCCGAGGCGCAGTTCGCCGGGCGAAACCAGCGACTGACCGACCAGTCGGAAGTGCTCGAACGGCGCATTTCGCTGGCCGGATCGATCCGCAGCAGCCTGTCGACCTTCTCCGCCGCGCTGGGCGACCGGCTGCGCACGGGCGATCTAGCGCCGCTGCCCTCGATCACCAACCCGGCGGTCGCCGGCGTTTCGACTCCCGTCGGTACGCTGGGCAAGGGCAGCTATTCGCTCGAGGTCACGAAACTGGCCAGCAATCAGGTGCTTACCGGCCCGACCTATGCCGCGGAAACCGATACCGTCGGGGCCGGCACGCTGACCATACGGTTCGGCGAAACGACCAATGCTGCCTTCACCGAGGATACGGCCAGCACACCGCTGACGATCGATATTGCAGTGGGCGCGACACTGAAGGACGTGGCATCGGCCATCAATGCCAAGAACGCCGGGCTCAACGCCTATATCGCGCAGACTTCAGGGGGCGCGCAGCTGGTCGTAAAGGGCGCGGACGGGGTCCAGAACGGCTTTATAATCGAGGCAACCGAAGACGGCGCCAATCCGGGCCTGTCGGCACTCGCATGGCAGCCGGGAAGCGATCCAGCACGGCTGGTCAAGACATCCGCCGATGCCGAGTTCCTGCTCGACGGTCTGGCCCGCACCAGCGATTCCAACACGATCGACAGCGTCGCGCCGGGCCTCTCGCTTACACTGACCGGCACCAATGTCGGCGCGCCCGCTACGATTTCGTTCAACAGCCCCAACAGCGCGATCTCGAGCGTGATGCAGGACATCACCGGCGCGCTCAATGAAATCGTTGCCGAATTGCGCAGCGCCATCAATCCGCTCACCGGGGACCTGGCCCGCGATGCGGGTGCCCGGGCGCTCAGCCGGAGCCTGTCGGGCCTGGGATCGCTCGAGATCATGCCCAATGCGCCCGATGGGGCGCCGCGCACACTGGCCGAACTCGGCCTCGCCATTCAGCGCGACGGCAGCTTCGCTTTCGACAGCGCGACGCTCAATGCGACGCTGGCGCGCGACCCATCGGGCGTCGCCGCCATGTTCACCACGGGCATCGACGGCGTCTATGCGACGATCGACCGCATGGCGCGGTCGAACGCCGTTTCGAGCGACCCCGGCACGCTGGCCGGATCCATCGCCCGCTACCAGTCGCAGTCGCAGGAGGTTACGCGGGATCTCGAGAAACTGGCCGAGCAGCAGGAAGTCCTGCGCTCGAACATGGTGATACGCTTCGCCAAGGCCGACAGCCGAGTGGCCGCATCGCAATCCACCCTATCCTTCCTCCAGTCGCAGATCGACGTCTGGAATTCACAGAGAGACTGACATGCTGGCCCGTGCGCAACCTCGCGACGCCTATCGGCAAAGCAATTTCGACGCCCGGCTGATGGCCAGCGGTCGCGAAGACCTGGTGCTGATCTGCCTCGACGACCTGATCGAGAATCTGGGCGTCCTCCAGATCGCGGAATCGCGCAAGGATCGCGCGGTGCGCAGTCGCACGCTGACCCGCTGCGTCACCGCCCTGACCGCTTTGGAAATGGGTATCGACCGCGATGCCGAACTCGCCACGAGCCTGTTGCAGTTCTACGGCGCTGCCAAGAGCCTCCTGCTCGACTCGATCAGCGCAGTCGACCTGCATAAAATCGCGCAATTGCGCGAAGATATGGCGGAAATCGCATCGGCCTTCAGGGCGGCGAAGCTGGCCTGAACGCCGGATCGGCGCGGCCAAACGGCATTCCCCCCATTTCAGAACCTGCCAGCGGCTTCCGGTTCGCATCCTTGACATCCCGATAACCGTCTCGTCGGGTCATGGCGTGTTGCGCGCACTCCTTGCCAGACCCGTTCCGAACCGCGCGATGAAGCACACCGCGCGCGGCGGGGCAGCGCATACGCATAAATACGTAGCCTGCTGGAAGGTCATGTTAAGGATCAATCGCTAAGGGTTTACCCATAGTTGCAGGAGTGTCACGGACATGGGAGAGTCCCGAACCGTTTACTATATCGTCGACGCGGACCTCGAGCGGCGCAATGCGCTGAGCCGCGCGGTCGGCAACCGTGCCCGGGCGGTTCCGCTGGAATCCGTCGAGGAAATCGGCGGCCACTGGGCGCAAGGTGCATGTTTCCTGATCCATGACAGCGATACCGCGGTCGAGGACTGTCACGCCCTCCTGAGCCGGTCCGATCAAGACGCATCGATCATCGCCTATCGCGACAGCGCCGATGTCGAAACCGTTTTCGATGCACTCGATCGTGGCGCCATGGGATATTTCGAGTATTCGGCAGACGCGGACGACCCCTACTCCAAGATCGAATCCTTGCGGTGCCGCAGCTTGCGCGAGCAGGGATTGCGCCATCGCCGCCAATCGGCTGTGCGCCGGCTCGAACAGCTGAGCCAGCGCGAGCGCGAAGTGCTGAGCGCCGTCGCAGAAGGCCATTCGAACAAGGCGATTGCCCGCCAGCTGTCGATCAGTCCGCGGACGATCGAGATTCACCGTCGCAATGTAATCGCCAAGCTCGAGGTGGCGAACAGCATCGGTGCAGTCCGCGTAGCGATGGAAGCCAGCCTATAGGTCCGGGCCGTCGTCCGCATTGGCTGCAGCGATGATGGCGACCAGCGCACGCGCATAGGCGCCAAGCAATGCGATCGCCGGATCGTCGGCGAAGAAATTACCTTCTTCGACATCGTCGACGATCTTCACCAGACCTGACGACGAACCGATTGCCGAACAGCCGATCAAAATGCCCCGCGTGGGACCGACGAGTTCCATGGCGGCGCACAGTTGCGCGTCCACTTCGAGAAGCTGCGCCAGCCGGGCATTGTCCGCCCGCTTCGAAAGGATGGCGGCGAGCGCTGGCGGGGCGTCGTCGAGAATCGCAGCCAGAGCCACGATCGCATCATGCGAGGTCTGGAATCCACCTACCGAACATGAATCCACGAAAGACAGGATTCGGCTTTCCCAAGGCGACATCGGAGTTATCCCGAACGGAATGGCCCCGCAAAAGGGGTGCGTTACGGTGCGATTACACCGCAATACTGGTAGCTGTCATCCGTTCTGGCACGTATTGGCAAGATTTTTTGCATAATTTCTCGGGGTTTGTGCGCTCATACGTGGTTTTCTAGCGATCGACGATGGCCAGGCGCAGCTTCGAGAGCGCCGATGACTTGAGCTGGTGAACGCGCGGCACGCTCACATCGAGGACGGCGGCGATCTCGGTCAGGTTCAGCTCTTCGATGAAATGCAGCTTGACGATCAGCTGGAGGCGTTCGGGCAGGCTTGCGATCGCTTCGGCGAGGGCTTCCCGGTCGTCGGCTTCGAGCAGGCGCGCCTCGGCATCGGGTTCTTCCGAAGTGAACGCCGGATTTGCGTCGGAATAGCAATCTTCGAGATCGACCACGCGCGTCGCCAGCTGTGTGCGCATGTCGTGATACTCCTCGACCGATACATCCATCGCGAAGGCGATTTCCTCGGCCGAAGGATCGCGGCCCAGGCTGATGCGCAGCTGGTCGATCGCGCCGTCGATGCGGCGGCGCTGGGCAGCGGCGCCGCGTGCATGCGGCGATTGGGAGCGCAAGAGATCGATCATCGCCCCGCGCACACGCATCTTGGCATAGGCGGCAAAGCCATCTTCGCCCGGCCGATCATGGCGCTGCGCGCATTCGGTCAGCGCGATCATTCCGGCCTGAAGCAGGTCGTCGACATCCAGGGACGCGCCGCAGCTACCCTCGTAATACCATGCTAGCTTGCGGACCATGGGCAGGAATTTCCCAATCCGCTGATTGGTCTCGCTCGTATAGGCGCGCTGCGCATTGAAATTGGAGTGGTCGTACTTCATGCCGCGAGGGCCTCCGTTTCATGGCCGAGTTGAGCAGGCTGTTCGGGTGCTTCGTCGCCCACCACCGCGATCACTTCGATTGGCTGGGCGGCGGGCAGTTCGTTGATCGACAGCACCAGGCATTGCGGCGCACGCAGGCGCAGCAGGGCGGTCAGCGCACGCCGTGCGCGCGGCTGGACGATGAGGGCCGGGCGCGTTGCCGAAGGGTCGCGCTGCGAGACGATGGCGGCGATGCGTTCGCCGATCGACCGCGCAAGGTCGGGTTCGATCACGATCTCGCCCGATGCGGGGTCCTGCAGCCCGCCGACGACCATGTCCTCGAGACCCGCAGCCAAGGTTATTACCGGCAGTTTTGCGTCGGGCGGGCAGGCTTCGCCCACGATCATCGCGCCAAGGTCGGCGCGGACGATGTCGATCATGCGATCGTGCTCCGCGGTTTGCTGTGCGGCGAGCGAGATGCTCGAGAAGACGCGCAGCGAATGGCGCAGCGAGATGCCGTCGGCGAGCAGCGCCTTGAGCAGGCGAGTTACGGCAGCCAGCGTCAGTGGCTGCGGGGTGAAGGATTCGATCAGCTGACCATGGCGCGCACGCAGATGGTCGAGCAGGTCGCGCACCTGGTCGGGGCCGAGCAGGTCCTGCGCCCGTGCTGCCAGCAATTGGTGGATCTGCGTGGCGATGACGCTCTCCGGATCGACCGCGAGGTAGCCCTCGGCCACTGCCAGGTCGCGGGTGCCCGGATCGATCCACAGCGCCGGGCAGCCGAAGCTGGGGTCGACCGTCGCTTCGCCGGGGACGGCCTGCGAGTGCATGACTTCGCCTGTGTCGATCGCCAGCAGGTGGTCGGGCTTGATCTTGCCGCCGCCGATCGTCGCACCGCCCAGCGTGATGCGATAGGCGTCGGGCTCGACTTCGAAGCTGTCCTCGATACGGAATTGGGGGATGATAAAGCCGAAGGTCTGGCACATTTGCTTGCGCAGGCCGGTCAGGCGCGCGACCAGTGTCGCGCCGCGCTTCTCGTCGGTCAGGTGGATCAGGCCGTAGCCGAGCTGGATCGTGACCAGCGTCTGGTCGGAAACCTCGTCGATCGCGATATGCGCAGGGTCGGGCGTGACCACCGGCTCGGGTATGTTTTCCGCCGCTTCCTGGCGCTTGCGCAGGCTGTGCCACAGCCAGAACGCGCCTGCCGAGAGCGGCAGGATGATCGATTGCGGCATCGCCGGAATGCAGCCGATGACGAACAGGATACAGGCGACGGGCAGCCAGATCTTGGGATCGGCGAGCTGGCCGCCGATCTGGCCGGTCAGGTCGCGCGCGTCGGATACGCGGGTGACGATGACGGCGGCCGCTATCGACAGCAGCAGCGCGGGCACCGATGCGACAAGCGCATCGCCGACCGCGAGCGTGACGTAGAATTCGGCCGCTTCGCCGGCCGACAGGTCGTGAGTCGAAACGCCCAGCACCAGGCCCGCGATGACATTGATGAGCAGGATCAGCAGCGCGGCGACGGCATCGCCTTTCACGAATTTGCTGGCACCGTCCATCGAGCCATAGAAGTCGGCCTCGGTGGCGATTTCGCGCCGACGTGCCTTGGCCTCGTCGGCGGTCAGCAGGCCGGCCGCGAGATCGGCGTCGATCGCCATCTGCTTGCCGGGCAGGGCGTCGAGGGTGAAGCGGGCGGAGACTTCGGACACGCGGCCGGCGCCCTTGGTCACGACCATCAAATTGATGATCATCAGGATCAGGAAGACGAAGATACCGACGGCGAAATTGCCGCCGATGAGGAAGGCGCCGAAGGCCTCGATAACCTTGCCCGCTGCCGCGCCACCCTCATGCCCGTTCAGCAAGACGATGCGTGTCGATGCGACATTCAGCGCAAGACGCAGGAGCGTGGCGAACAGCAGCACCGACGGGAATGACGAGAAGTCGAGCGGTTTCTTGGCGTTCATCGCCGCCATCAGCACCGATACCGACAGGGCGATGTTCATCACGAAGAACACGTCGAGCAGCATCGCAGGGATCGGCATGACCATCAGCAGGATGATGGTCAGGATGCCGATCGGCAGGGCGAGCCCGGGGTTGAGGATCTGACGCGCGCTCACAGGCCGAGCGCCTTGAATTTGCCATAGGCGGCGGCGATGTGTTCATTCGCGCGGCTGCCGCCGGCGCTGCCGTCGCCGAAGGTGGACCGCAGCGTGTCGGCCATCGACGGACGCGGACCACCCGCAGGGGGCAGTGGCGGTGGCGCCAGATTGCCGCGGGTGGACACGGTGTGCTGGAATTGCGGCTGCGCCGCCATCGCCGCGAAGTCGTGTTCGATGGCCCGACCGCCGCCGGGCACCGGCGTCTGGCCATAGGCGGCATCGACCTTGTCGCGCATCAGCGTCATCACCTCGCCGACCGAGCGCGGCGATCCGCCGGCATAGAAGATCGAACGGTTAGCGCGGGCGGCCTGCGGCATCAGGGCAGCGGCCGACTGGTCGGGATTGCTGTCCAACACGCCGAGGAATTTCTGCGCCCCGCCGAGGCCGAGGAAATGCGCGAGATAGAGTTCGGCCGGTTCTGGCTCGCGGCCCAGCGTCGTGCGCAGCCCCTGTGCATTGTCGCGCGTCAATTCGGCGGCCATCAGAGACGAGGCGTCGGCGTCGTAGCGCAGCGACAGGATGTGATTGCGCGTCGCCGCGTCGCTCACCCGCCCATTGGGGCTGATGGCGGCATCGGCCCAATCCATGCCGTGCTTGGCGCCATGCCGGTCGAGCGTGCGCAGCCAGGTGGAATCGATGAATTGGTAGAGCCCAGTCGCACTCGAGGTTCGCGCCTTGGCGCTGGGGTCGAGACCGGATTCGAGCCTGGCCTGGGCCAGCAGGTAATCGAAGTCGACACCCGTCCGCGTCGCTGCGCGGGCGATCGCTCCCTGCACTTCTGCGGTCTGGACTGGATTGACTGTAGGCACGAAACCTCCGGGAATTGTTCTCCCGGCAGTTCAGCAAGATGCGTGCCAAATCTCCCGCCCAAGCGGGCTGGATCGTCAGGCGAGTGCCACGCCCATATTCTGGCGAGGCAGGGCCGCGTAGGGCTGGCTGTTGCCGCTCAGCGCGCCCAGGCGGTTCTGGACATTGCTGGCAATCAGGTTGCGCAGGCGGCGGTTGATCTCGTTCAGACGGCGCACCGCGTCGAGGACGCCGAGGCATTCCTCGTCCAGGCTGGCCTGGTCCACCGCTTCGAGCTTTGCGCACAAATCCATCTTGCTATTCGTGCAGGTAACGATGCGATCGAGGTCGAGGGCGGCAAGTGCCTGCCGCTCACCCTGCAAAAGTGCGAGCATCTGTTGCAGGGTAGCCAGCGTGTCCTTCTTACGGGTCATTTCCCGACCTTTCCATAAAGGCCCGCAGCGATGATCCCATCGGCGATTTCGGTGGGGATCAGCGGGTAGGTGCCGGTTTCCAGCGCTTTGCGGATTTCCGCCACACGGTCGTGGTCGACGGGAACCTCACGGCCCGCCGAAACGCGCGAAGTCGAAATGGGGGCTTCGGCTTCGCGCGCTTCGGCAGCGACCTTCTGCGAGGGCGAGATCTTCCCTGCAGGCGAGACGGCTGCGCTCGGGCGCAGCACCGATCCCTGAAATTCCGGCAATCCGACAATACGCATCGTTTCGCTCCATTGACTGGTCGCTCAGAAGAACGGCGAAAGATGCGCGGGTTTAACTCCCCGGCAATAAAATTTGCCGGTTACGGCAATTCGATGCCGACCTGGCCCGGGCGAATGACCATGGCGCGAAGCGTTTCGGTCTTTTCGCCGGCGGCGCGGACCTTGATCCATTCGCCCTGCGCACCGTCTTCGACGGCGGATCCTTGCCGGGTCAGGGTAAAGCCGCTGCCGCGCACGAGAATGCTGACGTTTTCGCCGCGCTTGACCAGCGTCTCGCCATATTGCTGCGCGAAACGGCCGGAGCCTCCGGCACCGCCATCCACCGCAACATAGATGCGCCAGCCCGCGCTGGGACAGGCGACCTGGATCGAGCGCTGGTCGCGCCCGAACCATTGCAGATCGAGCGGAGACTGGCAGTGCGACAGCCGCAGGCGGCGGTCGACGGGCAGCTTGGCGCCGCCCGGCTGGCCGACTTCGGCGCCGGTGAAATCGGCCACGGCGCGATCGATGATCGACAGGTCCATCGGCGCTGCGGCCACGGCCGAGGTCGCGAAGAGCGCGGCGGCGAGTGATCCTAGAAACTGGTGACGCATGATCGATTCTGGCTCCGGTTTACGAGTGTACCCCCGGCGATCGGGAGCGTTTCGCGATTACGGAGCAAGACTCGTGCCAGCCGGCGGCATGCGCAGGTAATCGACCGAGATCGCGACCTCGTCCTTCCTATTCGGGGTCGCGATCAGGCGTGCCGCGACGCCGGCGGCCTCCGCCTCGGCCATCAGCCGTTCGCCCTCGGCCAACGCCTCGACCCGGCGATGGGGGGCATATCCTATGGAAATCGTCGCCACCTGGCGTTCGTCGGTGACCGTTGCGATCAGCCATTCGCGGACCTCTTCGCCCCGGACGGGACGGTGCAGGGCCAGCGCGGAAGAAGCGACCGGCGCCTGAGCGTCGGGGGCGGCTATGACCGTGGGCGTTTCGTCTTCTCCGGCCGGCGCCGCATTTGTCCCGGCGGCCTGGGCGGTGATCAGGAACAGGATCAGCGCGAGATCCGCGGTGATCGTCTGCCAGCCCGATGTGGGACGCAGGATCATGCCGCCACCTTCGCCGCGACCGGCGCGGCATCGGCCTTGCCGGCCTTCTGGATGCCGTTGGCCAGCCATTCGAGCACTTCGTCGCGATCGCGTTCTTCCTGACGCGACCTGCGCGCGATGGCATTGCCGATGGGAGAGAAGAGGAAATTGGCGGCGACGAGGCCGTAGAGGGTGGTGACCACCGCCGTCGAGATCGCGCCGACGATCCCGCTGTTCGCCGCCGCCGCACCCTGCGCCTGGCCGAGCGCGATCAGCGTGCCGGCGAGCCCGAGGACGGGCGCGAGTTCGGCGGCGCTGTCGAATACGCGCATGGCGGTGTGCGCATTGGCCAGCCGGGCGTCCTTGAACTTGGAGTGCTCGCCATGCAGCGACTGGATCGAACGCTGGCTGATCATGAGGTCCGACAGGCTGTCGAATTCCCTATCGCCGAAATGGTGTGGTTCGGCGCGAAGGAAGCCGTCGTCGGCGATTTCGCGGATCTGGACGGCCAGGCTGGCCTTGGCCCTTGCGGCATCGAAGGGTTCATCGAACAGGCCGCGCAATGCGCATAGCGCAATGCGGCCGTCCGCGACGCCGCAGCGCAGCAGCGTCGCCGCCAAGGTGCCGGCAAGGACGATGGCGAGCGCCATCGGATCGAACCAGGTATCCAGCATGAAGTTGCTTCTCCTTGCCGCCAAGAACGGCCGGAGTCTGCCGAGATTTATCCGGCGGACGAACTTTGCCGCCTACCGGCAAGCGCTTGCCACATTCTGCCGCTTTGGCCTTTTCCGGCCCTGCAAATCCACTTTGGCACGCCCCTTGCTGAACATTTCCCGTAATTTTTGCGGAGGCTCAGATGAGCGACAGATTGTTCGGCATTCACGGGGCGGCACTGGAGATCCGGTCGCAGCGCATGGGTGTGCTCGGTTCGAACATCGCCAATGCGGGAACGCCCGGCTACAAGGCGCGCGACGTGGACTTTGCCGCCGCGCTGCAGGCCAAGCTGGGCGGCGCCGATACCGCCCGCGCAACCGATAGCGCCATTCAGTATCGCGTCCCGACCATGGCGAGCCTCGACGGCAATACCGTCGAAATGTCGACCGAACAGGCTGCCTTCGCCGAAAACGCGGTGGCCTACACCGCCACGCTCAACTTCCTGCGCGGACGGGTCGAAACCGTCACGCGCGCGATCAAGGGCGAATGACGATGGCCGGTCCCAATTCCTTCTTCGATATCGGCCACCGCGCCATGTCCGCGCAGCTCGTGCGGATGAACACGGCGGCCTCCAACCTCGCCAATGCCGGCTCCGTGTCGGGCAGCGAGGAAGAGGCCTACCGCCCGATGCGCACGGTGTTCGAGCAGGAACTCGATCGCGCGACCGGCCTGTCTTCGGTCCGCGTGGGCGGGGTGGTGCGCGAGGACGTCGCGCCGATCCGCCGCCACGATCCGGGCCACCCGCTGGCCGACGAAAACGGCGACGTCTGGGAAGCCCCGGTCGATGAGAACGCCGAGATGGTCGAGATGCTCGAAGCGTCCCGCCAGTACCGCAACATGGTCGAGGCCATGTCGACCGCCAAGCAGCTCATGCTCGAAACGATGAGGATGAAATGATCACTCCTATTACCAATCAGGCGGCCAATTCCGCCACGTCGAATGCGCCTGTCGCAGGCCGCGGCATGGACTCGCTGGGGCAGGGTGACTTCCTGCGCCTGCTGACCGTCCAGATGCAGCAGCAGGACCCCTTCAATCCGGTCGATAACAAGGAAATGCTCGCCCAGATGGCGCAGTTCTCCTCGCTGGCCGGGGTCGCCGAAACCAATGCCATGCTCGAGCGGATTGCGGACAAGCTCGACCAGTTGATCGTCACCAACCAGTCCGCATCCGACACCTGATCAGGGAGACAATCCATGTCCTTCTACACTTCGCTTAACGGCATGAAGAATGCGCAGACCTCGCTCGGGGTCATCGCGCACAACATCTCGAACTCGGAAACCCACGGCTTCAAGCGCAGCCGCACCGAGTTTTCCGAAATCGTTGCCGGATCGGCGCTGACCAACCCGCGCATGATCCAGGGCATCGGTTCGTCGGTGTCGTCGATCACGCAGAATTTCGCGCTCGGCCCGGTCGAGCAGACCGGTTCGGCGCTGGATCTCGCGATTACCGGTGATGGCTTCTTCACCATGCGCTCGGGCACGGACGGTTCCACGCTCTATACCCGCGCGGGCTCTTTCGCGCTGACCGAAGCCGGCTTCGTGGCCGACAGCGCGGGCAATCGTCTCCAGGTTTTCCCGGTGGATGCCAATGGCCAGGTGACCGGCAACACGCTGTCCGATGCCCAGGTCCCCGCCGTGAATGCCGCCGGTGCGGAATTCGCCGGTGTCACCATCACTTCCACCGGTCTGGTCCAGGCGTCCTATGCCGATGGTTCGGTCGAACCGGTCGGTGCCGTGGCGCTCGCCAGCTTCATTTCGCCCACCGGCCTCAAGAAAGTCGGCGCGGCGAACTGGGAGAGCACCGGCCTGTCGGGCGCGGCCAGCTATGGTTCGCCGGGCTCGGGGGCTTACGGCTCGCTGCTATCGGGTGCGCTCGAGCGCTCGAACGTCGATATCGCCGAGGAACTGGTCAGCCTGATCACCGCGCAGCGGAACTTCCAGGCCAATGCCAAGGCGATCGATACCGCGACCCAGATCTCGCAGACGGTCATCAACCTGCGGAGCTGATCGCCATGGACCGCCTAATCCATACCGCGCTTTCGGGCATGCGGGCGTCGATGGACAGCCAGCGCGTCATCGCGAGCAACATGGCCAACGCCAATACGCTCGGGTTTCGTGCGGAATTGCTCGATCAGCGTCCGGTCACGATCGAGGGCCAGCCCAACGAGGCCCGGGCGATGCAGACCGCAAGCGTCCGCGGCGCGGATATGGCGGCGGGCGAGACCATCGAGACGGGGCGCGAGCTCGACATCGCGATGGAAACCGATGCGCTGATGGCGGTGCAGGCCGCGGATGGAACCGAAGCCTACACCCGCCGCGGCGATCTGTCGGTTTCGGCCACGGGCCTGCTCGTCAATGGCGAGGGGCATCCGGTGCTGGGCGACAACGGACCGATCACGATCCCGCCGGTCGGCATCCCGGCGATCGCGCCCGATGGCACGATCACCATTGCCGATCCCGCCACGCCCGAACAGGCGCCGGCCGAGATCGGCCGGATCAAGCTGGCGGCGTGGGAAGGCTCGCCGGTGAGCAAGGGGCTCGACGGCCTGTTCCGCGTCGAAGGCGGCGGCATCCTGCCGACCGACGAGGCGGCCACCGTCAAGACCGGCGCGCTGGAACAGTCAAACGTGAAAACCACCGAAGTTCTGGTCGACATGATCGATGCGCAGCGGCTCTTCGCCATGCGCAGCAAGGTCATCTCCAC
Source organism: Erythrobacter sp. AP23 (assembly GCF_001542855.1). Taxonomy (GTDB): domain Bacteria; phylum Pseudomonadota; class Alphaproteobacteria; order Sphingomonadales; family Sphingomonadaceae; genus Qipengyuania. Next base: position 161,343 of record NZ_LNBY01000017.1, read on the forward strand.
CGCACGCGAAATCGACGAAAGCGGCGCGCAGCTCATGCGCCTCGGCTAATCAGGGGAAAGGATAGTCCATGCCCACTTCAGCCCTTCAGGTCGCCCGTACCGGGCTCGAGGCACAGGATGCGCGCATGCGCGTCATCGCCAACAACCTCGCCAATGTCGGCACTACCGGCTTCAAGCGCGATCGCGCCAATTTCGCCACGCTCGCCTATCAGGACGCGCGCGTCGCCGGCCAGCGATCGTCGGGCGAGACCGCCTATGCCACCGGGCTCAACCTGGGCACCGGCGTGGCGGTCCAGTCGACCAGCCAGATCATGACGCAGGGCGCGCTCAGCAACACCGACAATGCTTTCGACCTCGCGCTCGACGGGGATGGCTATTTCCAGATCGAGATGCCCGGCGGTCAGATCGGCTATACCCGGGCAGGCAATTTCACGCTCTCGCCGGAAGGCCAGCTGGTCACCCAGCAGGGCTATGCCGTCCAGCCCGCGATCACCGTTCCCGAAGGGGCCACGGCAATCGCCGTGGCGCCGGACGGCACCGTATCGGCGGCGCTGCCGGGCGAGGCCGAGCCTGCCGAACTCGGCCAGATCCAGGTCGCGCGTTTCACCAACCCCTCGGGCCTGCAGGCGATCGGCGACAACTTCCTCGTCGAAACCGCGGCCAGCGGCGCTGCCGAACTGGCCGCCGCCGGCGAGAACGGTCGCGGGAACATCCGCCAGGGCATGCTCGAAGGCTCGAACGTCAACATCGTCCAGGAACTGGTCGAGATGATCGAAGCCCAGCGCGCCTACGAAATCAGCTCGAAGATGGTCTCCGCCGTCGACGAAATGCTGCGCAACGCCAACCAGACGCTGTGAGGAATTTCGCCATGAAACCCGCTATCTGTCTCGTCCCGCTGGCGCTCGCCCTGTCGGCCTGCGGCGGTGGCTCGGCGCGCCCCGAGGGCTTCTCGGCCGCGCTTCCGCCCGCTCCGCAGCAAATGGCACCCGCGCGCCATCAGGACGGCGCGATCTACCAGGCCAGCCACGGCTATGCGCCGCTCTATTACGGCAACCGCGCAGCCAGGGTCGGCGATATCGTGACCATCGTGCTGGTGGAACGCACGCGGACGTCGAAATCGACCAGCGGATCGACCAATCGGGACGGCGACATCGGCCTTTCGCTGCCGCAATTCATCGGTATCGACGACAGCGACCTTAATGCCTCGGGCGGATCGTCGTTCACAGGTTCGGGCGATGCATCGCAGGCCAGTTCGATCCGGGCGGACCTGACCGTGACCATTGCCGAAGTTCGCCCGAACGGGACGGCATTGGTGCGCGGGGAAAAGGTCATGCAACTCAGCCAGGGCGAAGAATGGGTCCAGCTTTCGGGCATCATCCGCCTCGCCGATATCGACCAGGACAACCGTGTCCCGTCGATCCGCGTGGCCGATGCGCGCATTTCCTATTCCGGCGCAGGGTCGATCCAGCGCGCAAGCCGCGAAGGCTGGCTGTCGCGCTTCTTCGGCGCGATTTCGCCGTTCTGAGGATGCCGATCATGATCCGTCGTCTCGCCCTCATTTTCGCCGCGCTGCTCGCGTCGCTGCCGGTTCCGGCAGCGGCCGAGCGAGTCCGCGACCTCGGACAGTTCCAGTCGGTTCGCTCCAACCAGTTGACCGGTTACGGCATCGTCGTGGGCCTCGACGGGTCGGGCGACGACAATTTCGCTTACCTGACGCAGGCCATGCGCGGCGTGTCGGGCCGTCTCGGCCTGCAGCTGCCGCCCGGGGTCAACCCGGCGCTCAAGAATGCCGCGGCGGTCATCATCACCGCCGAACTGCCCGCATTCGCCAAACCCGGCCAGCGGATCGACGTGACCGTTTCGACCATGGGCAAGGCCAAGTCGCTGCGCGGCGGGGCCTTGGTGATGACGCCGCTCTATGGTGCCGATGGCCAGATCTATGCGATGGCGCAGGGCAACCTCGCCGTGGGCGGGCTCGGAATCTCCGGCCAGGACGGTTCAAAATTGACCGTCAACGTGCCCACCGTGGGCCGGATCGCCGATGGCGCGACAGTCGAGCAAGCGGTGTCGAGCAATTTCGATTTCAGCGAGGTTCTGCGCTGGAACCTCTACTATGCCGACTTCCTGACCATTTCGCGCGTGCGCGATGCGATCAACGCCGCCTATCCGGGCATGGCGCAGGTCGAAGATGGCGTCACGCTTGCGCTCATGCTGCCGCCCGGCGCCAATACGCGCGCCGAGATCATGGCGCGGATCGAGATGCTCGAAGTCAATCCCGCCGAACGCGCAGCCAGGGTCGTGATCAACAGCCGCACCGGCACGATCGTGATCTCCAGCGCCGTGCGGCTGGCTCCCGCGGCGATCAGCCACGGCAGCCTCGTGGTGCGGATCGACGAGAACCCGATGGTCGTCCAGCCCGCACCGTTCTCGCGCGGCCGGACGGCGCTCGAACCCAACAGCACGATTTCGGCCAGCCAGCAGGATGGGGTCGTCGCTCAGGTCGGTCCCGGCGCATCGCTGGCCGAAGTGGTCGATGCACTCAACGCGCTTGGCGCCAGCCCGGCGGACCTCGTCGCAATCCTCGAAGGATTGAAACAGGCCGGATCGCTGACGGCGGAGCTGGTGATCATATGACGACCTTGCCGATCAACCTGACCGGCGCGAAGCCGCTGGTCGAACGCGAGGCCGCACCGAACCGCAATGAATTGCGCGACGCGGCCCAGCAGTTCGAGGCCATTCTGCTGCGCCAGATGCTGGCCAGCGCACGGAGCACCGACTTCGGCGGCAACGACCTGTTCGGCGGCGAGGGCGAAGACACTTTCCGCGAAATGCGCGATTCGCAGTTTGCCGAGCTGACTGCCCGATCGGGCCAGCTGGGGTTTGCCGAGGCGATCGAGAACCAGCTTTCGCGCTTCCTCCCACAGGGTGACCTCTGATGGCATCGGACCTTCTCTCGATTGCCGCAAGTGGCGCCCGCGCGGCGCGCGGTGCGCTCGACGTAACGGCGCAGAACATCGCCAATGCTTCGAGTGACGGCTATGTCCGCCGCAGCCTGCGGATCGAGGAGGTCTCGGCCTCGGGCGGTGCCGGGCGGGTCGGGGATATCTCGCTCTCCGGTGCAAGGATCGCTGAGATCCGCCGCAATGCCGATTCCTTCCTGCAGGGCGAAGTCCGCCGGACCTCGGGCGACCTGCAGCGCGCCAATGTCGAATTGTCGGGCCTGCGCAATATGGAAAGCGCGCTCGAACAATCGGGCGTCTTCACGTCTCTCGTCGAATTCGAGGCGGTTCTCCAGCAGCTCAGCGGCGATCCGGTGGATCCGGCGCGCCGCGCTGCGGCGATCGCGGAAGCCACCACGCTGGCGAACAAGTTCAACATTACCGCATCGAGCTTCGACGCGGTGGGCGATGGCCTGCGCTTCGACACCGATGCACAGATCGCCGAAACGAACATCATCGGCGGTGAACTCGCGAGGGTGAATCTGCGCCTGACACGCGCCGGGAGCGGCAGCAGCGACCGTGCGGCGCTGCTCGACCAGCGCGACCAGCTGCTCGAACGGCTGGCCGGCTTCACGTCGGTTTCCACCCAATTCGCGATCGACGGGACAGTCGCCGTATCGCTCGGCACCAATCCGCCGCGCGGTTTCGTTCAGGGCGGAAACGCCGGAACGCTCACTTCGATTGTGGCGGCCGACGGCACGCTCACCTTTGCTGTCGACGGCCAGGCGGCGACGCCCGGATCGGGCAGCCTTGCGGGCGCATCTCTCGCCCTCACCGAACTGGCAACGGTGCGTACGCGTCTCGACACGATCGCCGCCGGGCTCGCCGACGCGGTGAACAATGCGCAGGCCGCCGGTGCCGCGCTCGACGGCACGCAAGGACAACCGATTTTCGCCGGGAACACGGCGGGCACGCTTCGCGTCGTCATGACCGACGGTCGGGGCATCGCGACGGCTCCAACCGGAGCGGTGGCGGGAAGCCGCGACGACACCAACCTCAACGCGCTGCGCCAGTCGCTCGCCGGTATCGATCCCGCGCAGCAGCTGAGCGGGCTGCTGTTCGACGTGTCGAGCAAGGTCGCGGGACGGAACGTGACCCAGAGCGCACTGGAAACCATCGCGTCGTCAGCGCGCGTTTCGCTCGAAGCGCAGTCCGGCGTCGATCTCGACCAGGAAGCCGCCAATCTCATCCGCTTCCAGCAGGCGTTCCAGGCTTCGGGCCGCGCCATGCAGACGGCCAGCGAAATCTTCGACACTCTCTTGGGGATCGGGCGATGATCAACCTCAGCACCGGCGCCTTTTACGAGCGGGGAACCCGCCAGATCGGGACTCTCCGCGCACGGGCGGAATCGCTCCAGCAACAGATCGGCACGGGCGAACGTCTCGAACGCTCGTCGGACGACCCGGTCGCTGCGGCCCGGCTGCGCATGCTGGCGCGCAACGAGCGCATCGCGAATGTCGACACGCGCAACTCGCAGCTCGCCGAAGCCGATCTTTCGCTCACCGACCAGACACTGGGGTCGATCGCCGATGTCGTCGTGCGGGTGCGCGAACTGGCTGTCCAGGCCTCGGGCGAGACTCTCAGCGACGAGCAGCGCGCTTCCATCGGGATCGAAATCGCAGGATTGCGGGAGAATCTGGTCCTGCTCGCCAACAGCAGAAACATCGCCGGCCATGCGCTCCTCGGCGGGCAAACAGCCGGCGCGGCCTATGTCGATGACGGCACGAGCGCGCAGTTCGTTGGCTCCACCAGCGTGACGCCGCTCGAAATCGGAGAGGGGCAGTCGGTGATTCCGGGTATGACCGGTCCGGACATTTTCGAGTTCGATGCGACCAACGGCCAGACCGACCTGTTCGCCGTTCTGGGGGGCCTTGCGGCCGCGCTGTCTGCTGGTGGTCAGGCGGCCGCCGATGCCAGCTCGGCGGCGCTCGCCGATCTCGACGCGGGTCTCGAAAAGGTCACTACCGCACAGACCGTCGTCGGCTCGCGGCTGAACTGGATCGATCTCATGGCCGAGCGGCGCGAAAACAATGCCGAGCGGATCGCCGATGAACGCCTCGATGTGGGCGGGGCGGATATCGCGGTAACGATGAGCCGGCTGCAGGAAACCATGACCGTTCTCGAAGCGAGCCAGGCCAGCTTCGTCCGCCTCGCCAATCTTTCGCTGTTTTCAATGCTGCGCTGATCGCGCGCGTAACTGGAGGAATTGCACAATGTACGCGATCATCGGTATCATAGTCCTGATCATCATGGTTTTCGGCGGCTTCATGCTCAGCGGTGGTGCGATGGGTCCCGTCCTGGCGGCCATGCCCTACGAAATGCTAATCATCGGCGGCGCCGCCATCGGCGCGATGGTTGCGGGCAATTCGCTCGACGGCCTGAAGGCTATCGGCGCGGCATTCAAAAAGATCTTCAAGGGGCCGCAGCACAACAAGCAGGACCATATCGATGCGATCGCGCTGACCACGCAGCTGATGCGCATGCTGAAGAATGACGGCCCCGTCGCGCTCGAGAGCCACCTCGACGATCCGGCCAATTCGACCGTGTTCAGCGAGTATCCGAACCTGCTCGGGAACAAGGCGCTGATCGCGCTGATCTGCGACACGCTGACGCTGCTGGTGGTATCCTCGGGTACGCTCGAGACGCATGCGGTGGAAGAGGTGATGGACAATGCGATGAAGACGCATTTCCACGAAATCCACGAGCCGCAGCACAGCCTCGAGAAACTGTCGGATGCGCTGCCCGCACTCGGCATCGTCGCCGCCGTGCTTGGCGTGGTGAAAACCATGGGGTCGATCGACGAGCCGCCCGAAGTGCTTGGCAAGATGATCGGCGCGGCGCTGGTCGGTACCTTCCTCGGCGTGCTGCTCGCTTATGGTGTCGTGGGCCCGCTCGCTGGACGTCTCAAGCAGGTGCTGGAACAGGACGAGCAGATCTTCCACGCTGTCAAACAGGTGATCATCGCCTCGCTCTACGGCCATCCGCAGCCGCTGGTGGTGGAAAGCGCGCGATCCAGCCTCGGCCACACGGTGCGTCCTGGCCTGAACGAACTCCTCGACGCGCTGCGGGGCCGGTAAGATGGCCAGTACGCCCGCGGGTCGCAACGACCCCGTCCCCGTCATCGTCAAGAAGGTCACCGTCGTTCAGGCGGGGCATCATGGTGGAGCCTGGAAGGTCGCCTATGCCGACTTCGTCACCGCAATGATGGCCTTCTTCCTGCTGCTCTGGCTGCTCGGCGCGACGACCGAGGACCAACGCAAGGGTCTGGCGGATTATTTCACGCCGACGCTGGTCAAGACCAAGGAACAAAGCGCGGGCGCCGATGGCGTGTTGAGCGGCTCTTCGCTGGTCGATGTCGACAATTATCCCCATGCCGCCGGGCAGACGGGCACGCAGACGCTGACCGTGCCGCGCGATGCGACCGGCGGTCCGAAGGAGGGCATGGCTAGCATCAAGCGCATCCAGCTGCGCGTAACCGAAGCCACCGCCGACAAGGAACGCCTCAAGCGGCTGATGCGCCAGGTACGCATGATCGATACCACGACGGGCATCCGGATCGATCTGGTCGATGACGCGGACTTCTCGATGTTCTCGCTCGGCACGACCGTGCTCACAACCGATGCGCGCGATCTGCTCGCCGTGGTGGGCGAGGCGATCGCACCCGAACTGGGCAAGATCACCGTGCGCGGCCATACGGACGCTCTGAAGTATCGCGATCCCACGCGGGTGAACAACTGGTCGCTTTCCGCGGGCCGGGCCGAAACCACACGGCAGACGTTGATCCGCAACGGTATCGCCGCCAACCGTTTTCGCCGGATCGAAGGGGTTGCGGATACCGAACCGCTGATTTCGGGTGATCCCGCCGACCCGCGCAACCGGCGGATCTCGATCTCGCTGGAGGATTGAGGGGCGGAGCGCAACAAGCGCTCGTCTAGCGACGTCCCCAGCGGTCCATCTTGCGGTAGATCGTCGACGGATTCACGGCCAATTCCCTCGCCGCATGGGTGACATTGCCGTCATGACGATCGAGCGCGGCCTCGATCGCCATCCGTTCGACCTGGGCCAGCGTCATGCCCTCGAAATCGGGGGCATGTCTCGGGGGTGGGGTGGGTGATGGCGCCAGGTCCGGCGAGGCGGGCGGCAGAGCTTCGAACGTTCGCTCCGCATGGGATGTCGCCTCGCGCAGCGGCTGGAAATGGCCCGGTGCCAGGTCGGGAATGTCGATCGATCGTCCGGATGACGTGATCGCCGCTCTGCGCAGCACATTCTGCAACTCACGAACGTTGCCGGGCCAGGGATGGGTCAGGATCGCAGCACGGGTCGCGCCGCCGAGTGTGATTGCGGACCGGTTTTCCTCGCGCGCGATCGCGGTCAGGAAATGGTCGGCAAGCAGCAGGATGTCGTCACCGCGCTCGCGCAGCGGGGGCAAGTGGATCGGGATGACGTTGAGGCGATAGTAGAGGTCTTCGCGAAAGCGGCCCTCGGCCACCTCGCGCAGGGGATCGCGATTTGTCGCGCAAACGATCCGCACATCGACCGGCTCGGCCTTGGCAGAGCCGACACGCTGGATCATGCCCGTCTGGATGAAGCGCAGCAGCTTGACCTGCAGCTTGAGCTCCATCTCGCAGATTTCGTCGAGGAACAGCGTGCCGCCATCGGCCGCCTTGGCCGCGCCGATGCGATTCTCGATCGCTCCGGTGAAGGCGCCTTTGACATGGCCGAACAGTTCGCTTTCGAGCAGGTTTTCGGGAATGGCTCCGCAATTGATCGCGACGAAGGCCTTGTTGCGGCGGCGCGAGGCCGAATGGAGGGCTTCGGCGGTCACTTCCTTGCCGGTGCCGCTTTCGCCGGTCACGAAGACGCTGGCCCGCGAATCGGCAACCTGCTCGACGGTACGGAATACGGCCTGCATGGCCGGCGATTGTCCGATAAATCCGTGAAAGCGCGTGTCGTCGGATTCCGTTGCGGTGTTCTCCGGCTGGGGCGCCTCCTGCGATCGCTCGACCGCCGTGCCGATGGTCGCGAGCAGCCGGGAGCCGGCGACTGGCTTGACCAGGAAGTCGAAGGCCCCGAGCCGCATCGCCGCGATCGCCCGCGAGAGCGATCCATCGGCCGTCACAACAACATATGTCGGCGCATTGGCATCGCGGTTCTCGAGCAGCGACAAGCCGTCGCCATCGGGCAATTGCAGGTCGAGCAAGGCCGCAGCGAAACGGGTCGAGGTCAGCGCTTCGCGCGCTTCGGCGAGGGAGGCGGCGAGCGTCACAGCATAGCCAGCCTCTTCGAGCTGGGCGGCGTAGCCCAGCGCGAGCGACGCGCTGTCTTCGATGATCAGGACGGCTGGTTTCGACATCGACTATCCCGCGAGTGCGAACTCCGCTTGCGATCCATCTTCGCTGGCATGAACCCATTCGAGTTTTCGCTCATCGCCGAAATGGCGCATCGCGCCGCTCACCAGTCCATGCGCGATATGCGCGAAGGGGCGATGCGAGGCATAGCGCACGTGCAGGACATTACCTTCACAATGGGTGGTCACTTTCGGTGGCTGCGCGTCGGGGTAGAGGACTTTGACCTCCTCGTGGATATGGTCGCCAACATGCGCCAGCAATGCCTCGGCATCGCCGTAGCGCCCGACGATATCGGCGTAGAGCACGGTAAAGCGATCGAACAGATAGGCGCCGAACTGCTGGCACAAATCGGCGAAGTCGGCACCGCTCTCGCGCGAAGCGACTTCGACCACCCGTACGGCCTCCTGCCAGGGATACTGGCCGATCCGCGAATAGGCACCGCCATGCGGCAGGTCCGCGTCGGCCAGCACCTTTTCGGCGAATGCCGGCCCACCCGCGCGATCGAGAAAGCCGACCAACTCCGAAAATACGATACCCTTCACCACCAACTCCTGGGTTCCTGCATGCACATGCGAAACGCCATGCAAGAGCCGTGCCGCTCCTAAAGCGCCAATCCGGGGCATTTTCAGGGTCATTTCGCCGCAATATGCGAAAAGCCTTTGCAAATTGCAAAGAGCGCCGCCGCATTTTGCAAGGGTGCCCTTCGCAAATTGCGATGACCAGCGCTGAAAACGGCAGAATTCTGCGATTGGCACGGTGCTTGAACAGGTGTCGTCACCAATCAACGGAGATGTGACGTGCCCCGATCGAACATACGAAATGCGAGCCTCAGCCTTGCCGTCGGTGCCCTCATGGCGGGGTGCGTGTCGGGGCCGGCCCCCGCCAACCACCGCGCCGCGCTCTATGCCCCGCACCAGGCCGCAGCCGACCGCGGCGGCCATCCCGAGGGTGACTGGATCGCCTCAGCGCCGGTCGCTCGCGGTGCCCCGACCTGCGATTGGCAGGTCCCGCGCGAGCTCGACACCTATCGTCGCGCATCGATCGGAGAATTCGTATCGGTCAACGCGCCGCTCGCGGCGGGCGACCGGCTTGTCATCCGCATTCTGGGCGACAGCGATCGGCTGTCCGGCACTTACGTCGTCGAAACCGACGGCACCGTCCGCCTGCGCGGGATTGCCCCAACCCGCGCAGGCGGCGGCTCGTTGCAGGATCTCGAAACGGCTTTACGTGGCCGCTTGCTCGCGGCCGGGATAGTCCGGCCGCTGCGCAACGCCGTGTCGGTCTCTCTGATCGAGGCCGCTGGCGTGTCCGTGGCTGTCAGCGGCGCCGTGTTCGAACCGAGCGCGGTCCGCGCGGGCGAGCGGACCCCGGAAAGCCGCATCGGACTCAAGGAAGGTGCTGTGACCGGCGATGCCAATGTCGCGCGCTCGGTCGCGACCGCCATTCGTGCCGCGGGCGGCGTGCGCCCCGATGCGGATGTCCAGCGGATCTTTCTCCTCCGCGACGGTGCCTATGTCGAACTGGACCTCTCCGGCCTCGTCAACGGCTGGGCCGCTCGCGATGTGCCGATCACAAGCGGCGACCGGATCATCGTGCCGAGTCGCAACTGTTTCGACGCCAAGCTGGCGCGGCCGACCCCGCTGACGCCACCGGGCATCCGCGTCTATATGTCCAACCTTACCCGCAGCGCGAACAACAATGCCGGTGCCGCCATCGGCAAGGACGCCACCTCGCTGCCCTATGGCACGCGCCTGCTGCAAGCGCTGGTGGCGGCCAATTGCGTCGGCGGGAGCTACATGCAGTCCGATCGCCGCGCGGTCCTGATTTCACGCAATCCGATCAGCGGACGTAGCGTGGTGATCGAGCGCGATATCGAGAAGCTGGTGCGCGAGGCCGATCGCGATGCCTACGACCCCTTCCTCATGCCGGGCGACGCAATCGCATGCTACGACAGCCGCTGGACGAACTTGAGCGAAGCGATCGGGCTCGTGTCACAAGGCGTCAGCACCGTGACCCCCGCGATCCTGCTGGACAATGCGCTGTGATGGATGTTGCATCGCCCCCGGTGGTGCCGGCCCGCTCGCGCTTTCTCGAAAGCGCGTGGGTGCTGGTACGCGACGGCCTGCCATCCGTCGGGCGCTATCGCCGCTATTTCGCGGCGCTGGCCGGCCCGCTCGCGGTGATATGGTGCGTCACGATCGCCTATCTGATGTTTGCGCCCGATCACTTCGACAGCCGGATGACGCTGATCCTGCCGGGCACGGGCGTGGGCGGTTCGCTCAATCTCGAATCGATCGGCCAGGCGACCACCACCACCGCCTCGGCCTTTTCCAGCCCTTCGCTGAGCCCGACCGAAAACTACAAGCGCCTGCTTACGTCCGATATCGTGCTGCGCGATGCCGCGCGGCGTGCGGGCGAAGAAGAATCGGCGTTTCCCGCCCCTAAGATCAAGCTGATCGACCAGACCAATCTGATCGAGGTCGACATGCCCGCCGGCAGTCCGGAAACGGCGAAGCGGCGCATGCAGGCGCTCGAGGCGGCCTTCTTCGGCGCGCTCGATACGCTGCGCAAGGATGAGGCGGAAGCGCGCGAGAATGCCGATGCCGCCCGCATCGCAGAGCTCGAGGCCAAGGTCGACGAAGCGCAGAAAGCACTGCTCGACTTCCAGGGCGAAACCGGTCTCGTGTCGCTCGACCAGTTCGCCGGCCGCGTCACCGCGCTCGACCAGCTCAAGGCGAGCGAGCGCGACCGCCGCGTGCAACTTGCGCAAAGCAGGGCCGGGGCAGGGCGTCTTGCCGCCACGCTCGACATCAGCCTGCAAGAGGCGCGCATGGCGATGCGGCTCAAGGCCGATCCCGAATTCCGCAATCTGCTAACGCGCTATGCCACGGTCGCCGCGCAATTTGCCGAGAGCGGCGCGACGCTGGGCGATGTCCATGCCACGATGGAAGAGCTGGCGGTCGAGCGCGATGCCCTGCGCGATGCGCTGGCAAGGCGCGGTGCCACGGTCTCCGGAGCGCGCGAGGCCAACGTGCTCTCCTTCGCCGATCTTGCCGTTTCGGACACGCGCGAGCGGCTGTTCGCGGCGCTGACCGAACGCGATGCGGGCGGGGCCGGGCACAGCGCCGCGCTCGCCGAATTGCGACGCCAGATTGCCGCGCAATCGGGCGACGCGCAGCGCCAGGTCGAAGAGGCCGCGCGCCTTGCCGATCTGATGCGCGACCTGCGCGTGGCCGAGGCAGTGTTCAGCTCCGCGCTCGCGCGGCTCGACACCAACAAATCGGATCCCTTCGCCTCCTACCCGCTCGTCCAGATCCTCGAAGCGCCTTCGCTCCCGCGCACCAAATCGGCACCGTCGTCGCTGCTGGCGATCGCGGGCGGGCTGGGCGCCACCCTGTTCACGCTGTTCGGATTTCTGCTGCTGTGGCTGCGCCAGCCCATCATCCGCAAACTGCTGCCGAACGCATAGTCGGCGGCACGATCGCAGCGACCTGGCTGCTGTGGCTGGTCGGCGGGCTGTATGTCGCCGGGCCGGTGATCGGCTGGGTACTCGCGTTGCTGGTGTTCGGCTCGCTCTATCTCGACCGCAAGCCGGTCGGTGCCATTCCCGGCACGATCTGGTTGTGGCTGGCCGCGATGGCCGCGATGCTGGTCGTCCTCTGGATCGGACATGCCAATTTCGCGCTCGGGAGCGGGCAGACGATCAAGAGTTCGATCGGCTGGGCCAAGGGCTGGGCGCTTATCGCGCTCTTCCCACTGGCGGGTGCGGTACTCGACATCCGCATGGCGGTGATCGCGCGGGCGGTCTGCCGCCTCGGCATGTGGACGCTGGCGCTCCTGCCGCTGTTTCTGGCAGCCCCCTATCTCGGCTTGCCGGCGACGCTGTGGGTCTCGCCGCTCAAGGCGGTCGGCGGGCCGGGGCCGGAATATTTCGCGACCATACTCTATACGATCGAGCCCGGGGCGGGCACGCCCCGATGGCAGTTCTTCGCCCCCTGGTCTCCGGCCGCCGGGATGATCGCGGTGATCTATGTCTTCCTCGCCGCGCAGGAGCGCCACCTTGCCTGGCGCCTCGTCGGCATGGCCGGGTTCCTCGCGATCGCACTGCTCTCGCAGTCGCGGCTGGCGCTGGTCGCGCTCCCCCTGATCGCTCCGGCGGTCTGGGGGGCCGCCCGGATCGACCGGGGGACGACCTGGCTGCTGGCTGCCCCGGCATTGGTGTTCGTCGGCCTGTTCGGATTCGAACTGCTGGCTGCGTTCGACCAGCTGATGAGCGAGTTCAGCTCGGCGCGGGCGGATTCGAGCCGGGTGCGCGCAGCGCTCGGTAGGATCGCGCTCGACCGCTGGGAGAACGAGGCCTTCTGGTTCGGCCATGGCGTGGTCGAAAACGGCCCGCATCTCGTCGAATATATGCCCATTGGCAGCCATCACAGCTGGTATGGCTTGCTGTTCGTCAAGGGGCTGGCGGGAGCGCTCGCCCTGGCGAGTCCGCTCGCCGTGACGTTGGCCATCCTGTTCTGGCGCGCGCGCCATAGTGGCCTCCATCGCGCCGGCCTCGCCATGGTGCTGGTGCTGGTGCTCTATTCCTTCGGCGAAAACCTAGAGATCCTCGCCTATCTCATCTGGCCCGCGCTGATCGTGGTGGGCAAGGCTCTGGCCAGCCCGCAGCAAGCGAAGAACTGATCCGGTCTCTCTTCTCGCTCAGCTGATTGTCCTTTGAAATTGACTGCTCGAGCTCCGCGGTGGTGCCTGGGCCGGACGGGCGGCCCATTCCGCACCTCGACACGTTGGCGTTTCCTCGGGCTGGAGCGTCGCTTTGCTCTTCTCTACTTTCCGGTCCGCGTCGATCGCTATCGGGGTGGCGCTGCCCGGCTCCCACGAGACAATAGCCAAACATGCTCGTCCCCATCCACCGAGGCGGCGTGTGCCCAAAGGGAAACCGCCCCGCCCCCACCCGGATCTCCGGGGGGAACGAGGCGGCCCTTGCAGCGCCTGGATGGGGTCGCGAGTCAGGCGCTGGCAATTCGGGCCGACCGGGCGTCGGCTGTCGCGGGATTTCGTTCGGCGGCGCGTTGAATGACTGCCAGCCAACCGGAGATGATGGCATCGTGCTGGCGGGTGACGCCTGCGCGCGCGGCGCGGCCCATGGCGGGCAGGTCGGCATTCATCAGCCGCACGATGCCGCTGGCGATGTCCGCTGCGCCGTGAATCGGTGCCGCAAAGCCGGCGCCGCCGCGCAATTGCGCGGTCAGCCCATCGACATCGGCGACAAGCAAGGGTCGCCCGGCCATGCGCGCCTCGGTCGCGACCAGCCCGAAGGCTTCGTAGCGCGAGGGCACGATTACCGCGTCGCAGGCGGCCAGTCGGGGCGCCAGTTCATTGGTCGAGGGTTGCAGGCGGACATTGTCCAGGCTTTCCGCGAGCGCGGTAAGCCGGTCCTCTTCGGGTCCGGCACCGAAGAGCGTTAGCATGACTTCGTCCGCCCGAAAGCACGTCATTGCCTCGATCAGCGCGGCAAAGTTTTTCTCCCGGGCAAGCCGGCCGTAGGCAAGCAGCTTAAGCGGGCCCTGGCGCGGTTGCAGGTCGGGAATGGCATAGAGTTCCTCGCGCCCGCACCAGGGATTGATCGTAGCCAGCTTCTCCTGGGGAACACCGACGTCGGCGAGCCATTCCCTTTGAGCCTCGGATACAGCGACGACCTCGTCGACGAGGCGTGCGGCGGTCCGCAGCAGGGTGCGAAAACGGATGGGCGATGCGACCTGGTCCGCCTCGAAGGCTCGGGTGTAGCTATGTTCGACCTGCACGATCCGCGCGCCGGGATTTCGCAGCCTGAGCGACATCAGATAGGGTAGGCGGCTCCAGCAGGGTGGAACGTGGATGACGATGATATCGGCCTCGAGTCTCGGCGCCTCGCCCGGCCCCCGGCCCATGGCGACGCTGCACGAGTGCGCAATGCGCGTGAGGCGCGGGTCGTCGAACAGCGACAGCGCGCGGGTGACGCCGCCCATGCCGAAATCGTCGAGCAGGTGGACCATCCGGATCATGCCGCCGCGCCCAGGTAAGGCCGCGCAAGGCGCTGGAAACGGTCGGGTCCGGCAAGCAGGGCGAGCTTGATCGCGCCCCATGTCATGGCCGATTTGACCGGCTCCTCCCAGTGGATTTGCGGCGCGAGACGGGTCGCGCGCCCAAACAGGTCGTCTGCCAGATCGGCATTGCCCAACTGGATCGACCGGCGCGCCAGATAACGCAGCTGGTAGGCCCGCGCCCGGTCGCCGAATTTCGCGACGAGTTCTGGCGCGTTGGTCCGGGCGATGTCGAGCATGCGCGACCAGCTGATGTATTGCTTGACCACATTGGCCGACAGCGCGCCGCCGATGATGCGATATTCGGTTAGCAACCCGGCAATGCCTTCGAAGCTGACGCCATGGACCGACGCGAGGCGGACCCACAGTTCGATGTCTTCCGACTGGCGGAAACTCTCGTCGAACCAGCAGATCCGGGTCGGTTCTTGGGGATGGCGGAATGCTGCGCGATCGAGCGCCTCGCGCCGCAGGACCGGAGCACTGCCATTGCCGACCGGGTTGCGGCAGAGAATGTCGCTTGCACGCACGCCGGACAGTTTGGGCCGCATGGCAACCGCCATGGCCTCGCCGTGCTCGTCGATCATGCGCGAGCCGGAATAGCTCACGCCGATATGTGGATTGGCCTGCAGATGCACATAGTGCAGCAGCAGCTTGTCCCTGTGCCAGCGATCGTCGGAATCGAGCAGCGCGATATAGGGTGCGCGAGCATAGGCTATCCCGGTATTGCGGGCACCGGCCAGGCCGCGGTTGTCCTGCGAGATGATCCGGATGCGCCGATCGTCAAAGCTGCGCGCCAGCGTCCTTGAGTTGTCGGACCCGCCATCGTCGACGACGATCAGTTCGAAATCCTCGAAACTCTGGTCGAGGACCGACTGGATGGCTTCTTCGATATAGGCCTCGACATTGTATGCGGGCATGACGACGGACATGCGGGGACAGGTCATCTTGGGTCTCCTACGGATAATGGGATCAGGCGAAGATCGCGCTGCGCGCGCGGGACGGGATTGCGCTTCCTGCGATGGCGGCACCGGCGGTCATGACGCCGCGCGCGCCGCCGGACAGAAAGGCCTTGCCATCGCTCGCGAAGCCGCGGCGGACGAAATCGCGTGCGAGGGTCGTCGTCGCACCCGATCGCAGCGCCCGCCGCGCGAGGTAGCGACAGTACAGCGCCTCGCCGCGCTTGACGTCGATCCGGTCGGCCCAGCGACTGGCCAGCTCCTTCCAGGCGGCGAGCATGGCGGCGAAATCGCAGCTCAGCCCGTCAGCGCTCATGCGATAGCCGACCAGCGTTTCGGGAATGCCGCGTAGCAGGTGGCCATTGCCGACCAGGCGAGCGAGCAGGTCCTGGTCCTCGACATGGCGCATCGCGCGGTTGAAGCCGCCGATCGCGAGCAGTGTTTCGCGCTCCACGACCAGGTTGGACATGGTGCAGACGGCGTTTTCGACCACTACGTCCTCGAGCGCGCAATAACCCTCGGGCACGCTTGATTTCGTGCGGCCGGCGCGCAGCGGGCCTGCCCGATCGGGGCAGAAGGCGATCCGCGCAAAGCTTGCTTCGGTCTGCGGGTCGTCATCGTGCAGCCGTGCATGGCTGGCCAGCTTGTCGGCATGCCAAAAGTCGTCGGCATCGAGGAAGGCGATAAGCTCGCCGCTTGCCTTGGACACGCCCAGATTGCGCGCGGCCGAAACACCCTGGTTGGATTGCGAAGCCACGCGGATCCGCTCGTCTATGGCGGCATAACCAAGCAGTATCTTGAGCGTGTCGTCCTGCGAGCCGTCGTCGATCGCGACGATTTCGAAATCGGTCTCGCTTTGCGCCAGCACACTGTCGAGGGTTTCGGCGATGGTGCGCTGCGCATTGTAGGCGGCGATCACGACGGAAAATCGGGGCGTGTTCATGACATGGCTCCTTGGATGGAAAGCGTATTTCGGGTGGGGACGGCCAGCCTGAGGGCGGCTGCGGGAATGAAGGCGAGCGCAAGGCCGGTGCCGTATCCGATGCAGGCACCGGTCAGGCCGAATGGAGAGCCTGCGGCGAGGCCGGCAAGCGCGGCGGCGCTGGCGCAGGCGGTCAGCAGCGTCTCGCGCTGGGGGCGGCGTTCGACCCGCAGGGCCGCACCCACCAGCGATCCGGCGTAGAGCGGCAGGGCAGCGAGCGAGAGCAGCGCGATATAGGGCGCCGCCGGGATCCAGGTTTCGCCGAACACCAGCGGCACGTAGAAGGGAGAGAGCAAGGCCTGGGCGGCGACCACCGGTGCCAGCATGGCGAATCCGGCGGCGAATGCCTTGCGGAATTCGCGCTGGCCGCTCGCGTGACCGGCCTTGGCCAGATGCGGGAAGATCACCAGGTTGCAGGCGGCAACGAAGCTTTGCGTAATGCCGAGACCGGCATTGAAGGCGAAGTAATAGAGGCCGAGCACTTCGGTCCCGAACAGCGCGCCCACCACCAGCTTGTCGGCATTGAGCCGCGCGGCGGCGAGCATTTCGCTGGCGAGGATCGCCGGTCCGAAGAGGGCAAATTCGCGCCACGGGTCGGGGCGGATAGAGCGATCGGCGTGCCACGGAGTCGAGCGCCGGGCCAGCAGGGTCCACACGGGAGCGGCCAGCAGTTTGGGCAGGACGATGGCCCATGCGCTCGGCCAGACGAGCACCAGCGAAAGGGTCAGCAGGCTGTCGGCGATGTTCTGCGTCGCGGCGATCCGAGCCACGCTCTCCATACGCATGGCACGCATGGTCAGGAAAATCTGCACGAGACCCGGGGGCATGGCGCAATAGATGATCGCCAGCACGGCCAGCATCGCGCCTGCTTGCGGAAGGTCGAACAGCCAGGCGGCGATTGCCGCCACGCTCAATTGCACGCCGGCGACGCCGAGGCACACTATCCAGAACAGGCGATAGGCGGTGCGGCACAGCGCGGGCAGCTCGGCGTCGGAAGCGAGAATGAGCCGTTGGCCGATGCCCGCATTGGCAAGCACGCGGACCAGTTCGAACAGGCTCAGCGCCAATGCGGCGGTCCCGAACATTTCGGGCGTCACGCGGCGCGCGACGACGAGAAGCACGCCGAGCCTGATCACGCGCGTCGCCGCTTCGGCCGAGCCGAATGCGACCAGGCCTCGCACCAGCGGCGAAGCGGTGAGCGCATAAAATGATGAGCGAATGGCAGGCATGAGATCCTCGAATTGCGATTGCCGAGGACGTTTCAAAGAGCGTGCCAACTCCAGGAAAGCGCGCGATTCCGGGAGTTTTTCAGTTTGCCCAATGCAGGCTTCGCATTCTGCACCGGCGCATGATGCAATTTGCATCGAACACCTGCCGCAAAATGCGAAAATGCCTCTTCTTCGGGAGAGGTGTGTTTAGGCGCCAGTTAAAAATCTGTAATAAATCAAATATTTAACCGAAGTGGCACGGGGGTTGCCCCTACGACGATGACTTTGACCAAGGAGCATCGCCATGAAACATATCCCCGCTTCGGCCTTACGCACTGCCGCCTTTCCGGTCGATTTGGGCCTGCCGAGCGCGCGACGTGCGGAAGCCTTCCGCACGATCCATCTGTTCGGCCTCGAGCTCGCCAGCGCTTCGCCCGAATTCGCCGCCTCGCAGATTGTCGAATGTGCGGGTGCGGGTGAGCGCATGACAGTCAATTTCATCAATGCCCACTGCGTCAATCAAGCGCGCGACGATGCGAATTACCGCCACGACATCGCCGACAGCGATCTGCTGCTGCCCGATGGAATCGGCATTGAGATTGCAGCGCGTCTGTGCGGCAGCGAGCGCCCCGAGAACCTCAATGGTACCGACCTGTTCCCGCAAATCTGCGAGCGAGCGGCGGTCGAGGGGACGGGCCTGTTCCTGTTGGGAGGCGTGCCGGGTGTCGCGGATGCCGCGGCGGCCTGGGCTTGCGACCAGTGGTCATCGCTCAGAATTCGCGGAACGCACCACGGATATTTCGACCCCGCCGAGGAAGACGCATTGATTGAACGGATCAACGCCTCAGGCGCGGGGATACTCATGGTTGGCTTCGGCGTGCCGCTGCAGGAAGGCTGGATCGCCCGCAATCGCGCGCGTCTGCAGATTCCGGTCGTGATGGGTGTCGGCGGGCTGTTCGACTATTATTCCGGCCGCATCGCGCGTGCTCCCCTGGCCGTGCGCAAGTTGCGCTGCGAATGGGTCTGGCGATTGGCCATCGAGCCGCGCCGCATGGCCAATCGCTATCTCGTCGGCAATGTTCGTTTCCTCGCTCATAGCATGCTGGAGGCCGCCCGCGTGCGCGGAGTGGGTGCACAGATCGGCGCTGCAACGAAACGCCTGTTCGATATCGCCGCCGCCTCATTGGCGCTCTTGATGCTGCTACCGCTGTTTCTTCTCACGGCGCTTGCCATTTGGGCCGAGGATCGCGGCCCGGTATTCTTTCGCCAGGATCGGGTCGGCGCGAACGGTCGGACGTTCTCGATGATCAAGTTCCGCTCGATGTTCACCGATGCGGAGGCGCGCAGGGCGGCGCTGCTGGCGCGGTCCGATCGCGCGGGCACCTGCTTCAAGATGCAGGACGATCCCCGGATTACCCGGGTAGGCAAGGTCATCCGCCGCCTGTCGATCGACGAATTGCCCCAGCTTCTCAATGTTTTAGGAGGCAGCATGTCGCTGGTCGGACCACGCCCCGCCTTGCCCACCGAGGCCGCCAGCTATCGCGACCGCCAGTGGGAACGCCTGTACGGCAAACCCGGCATTACCTGCAGCTGGCAGGTCAAGGGGCGCGCGGAGATCCCCTTCCATCGGCAGGCGATCATGGACCGGGCCTATTTGCGCCGCCGCTCCTTCGCGACCGACCTGCGATTGCTCGCAATGACCGTCCCGGCGGTCATCGGCGGACGCGGCGCCTATTGATCGGTCGCGACCAGCGCTTCGTAGAGGTCGTCGACTGCCAGCAGGCAGGCGGCGACCGCTTCGCGGAAAGCCTCGATCGACGCTTCCCCGTCGCGTCTCGCCTCGCGATAGGCAGAGAGTTCCTCGACGATGCCGATCGCTCCGATATTGAGCGCAACGCCGGTGAGCGAATGCGCTGCCTTCGACAGGGCTTCCTCGGCATCGGTCTCGACTGCAGAAAGCACATCGCTGGCATATTTGGTAATATCGGTCTTGGCGGCATCGCGCATTCGCTTGCGATAGGCCGAAGGCAGTTCGCTGAATGTACGGCGGAAGAGTTCGTGATCGAACCGGGCTTCATTCCGGCGGACGTCCCGCCCCGAGATCAGGGCCGTGCGAATGGCGGTTTCCAGAGCGTCCTTGCGCACGGGTTTTGCAAGACAGGCGGTCATTCCCGCCGCCAGCAACCGCTCCCGCTCGGATTGCAGGCTGTGCGCCGTCGCGCCGATGATCGGTGTGCGCGCGGCCGGTCCGGCGAGAGCGCGGATCGCCTGCGTGGCTTGCTCACCGTTCATGATCGGCATCATTACGTCCATCACGACGAGGTCGAATCCCTCGCGCCGTACTGCCTCGACCGCAGCTGCGCCGTTCTCCACCGAAGTGACGTCGCACCCCAGCTCGGCGAGCAGGCGCTCCACTACATAGCGGTTGCTTTCCGTGTCTTCGGCAAGGAGGACGCGTGGTCGATCGGGTATGCCCTCCGCGGCTCCGGGGGTCTCCATGGCGGGCGGGTCTTGTGCGAGCACCGGATGTTTGCCGTCGTCCGCTGCCGCTTCCTCGATCAGGCGCGAGGCTAGCTCGCCAAGCTGCTCCGCCGCCTCGCGGGCAACCGCAAGATCCTTCGCGCCATCTTCGTGGACGTATGTCTCCAGAAGCTCCAGCCCGCCAGTGAGCGACGCGAGCGGCGTTCGGATGGCGTGCGCCATTTCCGAAATGAAGCGATTGCGCGCGTTCAGCGCATCTTCGACCTGGGTCTTTGCCGCGGCTAATTCCAATTGCAGCGTCGCAAGCTCGCGCACGCGTCGCTCGGCCCGCAATTGCAGCGCACGCACGCTGCGCTCGTTGCGCCGTTCCTCGGTAATGTCGCGTACCATTGCGACGATGTGCGAAGGGCGTTCCTCGGTGCCCGGCTCGCGTTTGATCGACCAGCGGAGCCAGCGTGTCTCGCCATTGTCCTGTCGTATGATGCGATGTTCGTAGCGATGGGCGACACCCGTCGTTCGGTCTCGAAAGAACTGGATGCCTTCGCGCATGATCCGGTCGCGATCGAGCGGATGGATCGCCTCGACAAGCTTCTCGAGCGTCGCCTCCTCGCCTTCGGGGGTACCGAGGATCGATCCAGCACTGTCCGAGACGGTAAAGCCCCGGTCACGTTCGCCGTAAGCGGTCGCCATTTGCGCATTCGACAGCGCGCCGAGGAGAAGCGCGCTTTCGATTTCCAGCTTCCGTGCGAGATCGTTTTCGCGCAGGCGCAGTTCCTGGTTGGCCCGGTACAGTTCCTTCATACGGCTTTCGAGGGCGGTCTCGGCATCGCGCAAGGCCCGTTCGCTGCGATCGAGCCGGGCAGTGAGGATCTCCACCATGCGGTCTGCAGGGATGTCTTGAGCTTTATCCATCGGCGACCTCGTCGAGCAGATCTGGAAGCATGTCGAGCAAGTCCGCCTCGGTCGCGTACAGCACACCGTCACGTCTTGCTGCCTCGCCGCTTTCCACCACTATGACCTGCAGCTTGAACGTAGGCTCGATTTCGGGCTCGGGATCGTCCGTCACCAACATGTCTGCACTGGCAATCTCGGCGTCGCTTGCCGCAGAATCGAAAATCGCAAAGCCTTTGCGATGAGCGATCACTTCGACCCGCAATGCCAGCGAAGCCTTGGTAAGCCGGACCGCGACGACTCCACGTTCGAGCGAAGAGACATCGTCGTGGGTCACCGCCTCGAGTGGCAAGGCCAGGTCCATGCGCGTTCCGCCTTCATCCCCAATCCGAGCGGCGACGGTGCCACCCATCTGCTGCGCAAGATCGCGCGTAATCGACAGGCCGAGCCCACTGCCGGTAGAGCGGCCAAGCGTATCGGGAGCGCTGCCGGAAAAGGGCTCGAATATGGTCTTCAGCCGTTCCGAATCGATTCCTGCCCCCGTATCCTCGACGCTGAAGGTCCAGATCTCGGAATCCTTCTCGGGTGGATCGAAGGAGAGGGTGACCCTTCCGGTGGACGTGAACTTGATCGCATTGGAAACGAAATTGGCGAGGATCTGCTGGATGCGGGTTGGCTGGCCGATGACCAGGCCATCCGGTCCCGTCACCACGTCGAGCGCCAGGCCCTTGCGGCGGGCGAGCGGGCGGAACAATTCTGCCACCCGTTCGACGAGCGCGGCAGGCTGGAACTCTTCCACTTGTGATACCGTTTCCTCACGTTCGGATCGCGTGCGCTGCAGGGTCGCATCGAGCGTCTTGAGCAGCGCCTCGGAAGAATCTTCGATGAGAGTGAGCGCGCGGCTGCGCTCGCTTTCGGAGCGTTCGCGACGTACCTGGTCGATCAAGCCTAGAATACCCGCAACGGGTGTTCGGATCTCATGCGCGATGACCGCCAGGATATCGGTCTTCGCTCGCGCTTCCGCGCGAGCTGCGTCGCGCGCGCGTAGCAAGGCCTGCGCGGCGTTTTGCTGATCGGTGATGTCGTGGCCGATATAGGCCGTCCCGAACGGCGCACCGGCCTCGTCTTCGAGCGCAACCAGCGCTTCTTCGAGCCAGACCCTACGCCCGTCCGCAAGCGGCCGTTCGATCACCGAGGGTTTGGGACCCGGCCGATCCGCGAGATCTGGCATGACATCGCCTTCGGTAGCCAGGCCCCAGCGCGCCGCGAGTTCGGCAACTTCTTTCTCCCCGAACAGGTCGACGGCCCCCTTGCTGGCGCGAAGGAGACGACCGCGCTCGTCGAACAGGATCATCGCATAGCGTTCTGCTGCGTCGACCAATACGTCGAACGAACGGCGCTCGCGCGAACGGGCGAGGGCAAGACGGTGCTCCATCTGGTCGAAGGCATGCTCCAATTGCCTGATCTCGTCGCTGGTCCCGGCATCCAGGTCCATCCCCTCCATCGCGGCGACACGGTCGATCCGTGCTCCGAGCCGGGCTATTCGTAGTGCCACTGTACGGTGAAACACCGCTGCGAGAAGCAAACCGAGAGCCAGCGCGCCGACCAGCGCGACAAGGATGACACGCCGGGCGACGGACCATGCCCGGTCGCTGAGTGCCTGTTCGGGCAGCAGCGTAAGCACATACCATTCCGGAGCTTCGAGCTGGCGGGCAGAAACATAGGCGTCCAGGCCTTGCGCGAAATCGGTACGGTCCTCGATTCCGTCCCGCACATAGCTCCAGAGCGCGCGGAGGTGGTCGTCCTGAGAATTTGCAAGGTCCAGATTTGCGGCAAGCTGCCGATTATCCGCGCCGGCAACGCCCGAATGGTGGATCATCTTTCCGCTGCGGCTGACGATGACCGTGTAGGCTCCGTCGGGAGGTGGCCTGAGTTTCTGCGTGAGATCCTTCAGCGGAATGCTGATACCCCATGCGCCGAGATGCCTGCCATCGACTCGCACGGGCAGCATGCAGCCGGTGGTCCACAATTCGCCGGATTCGTCATAGGCGGGACGCTGAAGGCTGGTGCAACGCAGCTCGCCTTCGGGATTGTTGGCCGGCGACGTAATCCGGCTGAACTCGGATCCCTGGAAATCGAAATCCGCCGGGGCGCTCCGGTAGAATGACAATCGGTCCGGGCGGCGCGGCGCGTAGATCAACAAATCGTTCGCCTGAGAGAAGAAGTAAAGGCTCTCGATCCTGCTCGGCAGGCCGTTGGACATTTGCTTGAGGGTTTCGAAAGCGGCAAGGATCGCTGCGCGGCGCTCTCCGAGCGGTTCCGGCGGAGCCAGAAATCCGCCGATCCCCGTCAATCTGATCGCACCGGGAAACCTCTGCCCGGTCCACAGCTCGTCGCGCGTATGGAAGGCGCCGTCGGGTGCCCGCACGAAAACGTCGTCGAGATCGGTCGGCCCGCCTTGCTCGAGCTTGCGCGCCATGGTCGCCGCGGCCTTTTCCTCGGTCTCCGCGATCAGCGCGATTTCGCGCTCGAGCGTTCCAGCCGCCGCGGCATTTGCGATATCGATTTCGTTGGCCGCGTTCGCCCGATCGGCGGCGATATTGGCACTGTAGATGCTCCAGGCCATGCCGCCGATGATCAGCGCAACTATCGGGAGCGCAATGAAAAGGCCTCTGAGCGAGAGCGACATCGTCCGGGTTCTCGCCTATTCTTGCCCAAGGCACAACGGCTTATGAAAAACCGCCGTCCTAGTCCCGGGCGTAGGCACGGCAGAAGACTTCCACCGCGCCCTCGATGCGTCGGCGATTGCGATCGGGGTCGTCGGCGGCACCGAAGCGTCTTTCGAGATCGCCCATCCCCTTGCACATGCTGGCGAATTGCTCGGCCGCGAGTTCGGGGTCGCCGACTTCGATCTCGCCCGCATCGTGCATGGCGGCGATCAACGCTGCGAAGGCTTTCTTCATCCGCAGCGGACCGGCCGTCAGGAAGGCTTCGCCAACCGCCGGTTCGTGTTCGGTATCGGCAGCTATGCGCCGCTCGAACTGCACCATCCTGGGACGTGAGAGAAACGCGACCATGGCCTCGCCGATTGCGGTCAGGCGGTGGCGCAGACTGCCTGACGGGATATCCGGGACCTTCAGGCTGTCACGAAGTTGCTCGCATTCGAGCTCTACCGCCGCGGTGAACAACGCGCGTTTGTCGCCGAAGCGGTTGTAGATCGTGACCTTCGAAACGCCGGCATCGGCCGCAATCTGCTCGATCGAGCTCGCCGCGAAACCGTGCTCGAAAAAGCAGTCGGCGGCGGCCGCGAGGATTGCCTCGCGCTTGGCCTCGTCCGCCGGTCGCCCGGTCCGTTTCGGTTCGATGCTTGACAAACTGAACGCCTCCGTTCACTTGAACGACATCGTTCACTAATGGACCTATCGGCAGGTGAAGGCAAGTTAGCGTGCTCTGGATTGCGATCAGGATGCTCACCGGGGACGCCCAGAAGTTCTATGGGCTGGTCTTCGGCATTGCCTTCTCGACGCTGCTGATTACCCAGCAGCTGACCATTTTCGTCAATCTGATCGAACGCGGTGCGAGTGGCGTCTACAATGTCTCCAGCGCCGACATCTGGGTGATGGACCCGGTCAGCCGCACGACCGATGTGGCTTATGCCATGCCCTCGACCGCGCTCGACAAGGTGCGCAGCGTGCCGGGGGTGGAATGGGCCGTGCCGCATATTCGCGCGCAGGCCAGCGTGCGCACCAAGGATGGCGATCTCGAAGGTGTGGCGGTGATCGGGGTGGACGATGCCACTCTGATCGGCCTGCCCAAGCGGATGCTGGAGGGCTCGACCGATGTGCTCTCGCAGCCCGATAGCGTGATCATCGACGACGTCGGCACGACGCGCATGTTTCCCGGCCAATCGCCCATTGGCGAACGTCTGGAATTGAACGACCAGCGCGCGGTAATCCGCGGTATCGCCGATGCGATACCCAGTTTCACCAGCACCGTCGTGCTCTATACCAAATACAGCCAGGCATTGAACTACGTGCCCGGCACGCGCAACCGCCTGTCCTTCGTGCTGGTCGGCGCGGAGAACCCGCTCGAGGCCAAGGCGCTGTCCGAGCGGATCGAGCGCGAAACCGGGCTGAAGGCGCAGACACGCGACGAATTCGCGCAGGACGGGGTCCAGTTCATCATCGAGAATACGGGCATCCCGCTCAATTTCGGGATCACCGTCATGCTCGGTTTCATCGTCGGCGTGGCGATCGTGGGGCTGACCTTCAGCCTGTTCATTCGCGACAACATCAAGCAGTTCGGGGCGCTCAAGGCCATTGGCGTCACCAATTCCAAAATCCGCCGGATGGTCGCCGTGCAGGCGGGACTGGTCGGGCTTACCGGCTACGGGCTGGGCGTGCTGGGCACCGTATTCTTCATCTGGGGCTTTTCGGGCGATCCGACATTCAAGGGCTTTTACATCCCTTGGCAGATCCCGCTGATCAGCGCGCTGGCGGTGGCCGTGATTCTGGCTCTGACCGGCTGGCTGGCACTGCGCAACGTGCTCAAGACCGAGCCCGCCTCGGTGTTCCGCTGATGGGCAAATCGATGGACACGACCGCAATCGGCGGGTGCAATCCCGAAGCCGCGATCTGCACGCGCGGGGTGACGCGCGATTTCGAAGCGGGCCAGCAGACGATCACCGTTCTGCACGGCATCGATCTCGATGTCCGAGCGGGCGAGCTCACCTTTCTCGTGGGCGAGAGCGGATCGGGCAAGACCACGCTGATTTCGATCATGTGCGGTATCTTGTGGCCGACGCTGGGCGAGGTGAAGGTGTTCGGCACCGACATCTACGATCTGGGCGATACCGATCTTGTCGAATTCCGCCTGCAGAACATCGGTTTCATCTTCCAACAATACAATCTCATCCCCTCCATCGATGCGGCGAACAACGCCGCCGTGCCGTTGATCGCCCAGGGCATGGACCGGCTGGAGGCGCGTGAGAAGGCGGTCGGCATGCTGGAGAAGCTGAATATCGGCGACCAGGCCGGCAAGCTGCCCAGCCAGCTCTCGGGCGGGCAGCAACAGCGCGTCGCCATCGCCCGCGCGCTGGTCCACGAACCGCGCCTGGTGGTGTGCGACGAACCCACCGCCGCGCTGGATGCATCTTCCGGCCGACGGGTGATGGACCTGCTGCGCGACGTCGCCGTGGCCGAAGACCGCGCCTGCATCATCGTCACGCACGACAATCGTATTTTCGACCTCGCCGACCGCATCCTCGTGCTCGAGGATGGGCGGATCACCCACGACGGCAAGGACATGCCCGAAGGACACTGACATGGCACTCGACTGGAAAAACCTCAGCTTCTCGCGCCAGATCCTCCCGGCGATCGCTCTGCTCGGCCTGCTCGCGGCAGTGCTGTTCATCTTTGTCGGCCTGCCCGATCGAAACTTGACCGAACCCGACCGCGAACCTCCGCGTGCCCCGGCCGAGCTGGCGGCGCAGGCGCGCGTTGCCGGTGCGGGCGTGGTCGAGCCGTCTAGCGAGACGATCCAGATCGGCTCGGCGTTATCGGGATTGATCACCGGCCTGTTCGTTCAGCCGGGCGACCGCGTGACAGAAGGACAGGTGCTGTTCACCGTCGACGATCGCGCGGTCCGCG
This sequence comes from Erythrobacter sp. AP23, assembly GCF_001542855.1. Taxonomy (GTDB): domain Bacteria; phylum Pseudomonadota; class Alphaproteobacteria; order Sphingomonadales; family Sphingomonadaceae; genus Qipengyuania. The sequence continues at coordinate 187,939 of NZ_LNBY01000017.1, forward strand.
CGCAGCTGCGCGAAGCCAACGCCGCGATTGCCGAGGCGCGTGCATCGATCGCCGAGGCACGCAGCGCGCAGGCGACCGCAGCGCAGCAGCTCGCGCTCTATCGCAATGTCGATGATCCGGCCGCGGTTAGCCGGGCGGAAGTCATCCGGGCCGAGGGCGAAGCGGCTGCTGCGCGCGAACGGTTGAGCCTTGCGCAGGCACGCCTCCAGGCAGCGCAGGCCCGCGCGGGCTCGGCCCAGACCGAGATCGCCCGGCTGACCGTGCGCGCACCGATTGCGGGCGAGATCCTGGCGGTGAATATCCGTAAGGGGGAATATGTCAGCACCATGGGTGGGAGCGGTTCGCAGCCTTTCATCGAAATGGGGCAGACGCAGCCGCTGCATGTCCGCATCGATATCGACGAGGAGCAGGCCCCTCGCGTCGCGCTCGGCGCGCCGGCGACGGTCAGCCCGCGCGGTGCGTCCGATCGCCGGGTCGAGGCCGAATTCGTGCGCGCCGAGCCGCTGGTGGTGCCCAAACGTTCGCTGACCAACAGCGCGGCCGAGCGCGTCGATGTGCGGGTATTGCAGGTGATTTACGAACTGCCCGAGACCAACGGCCTGTTCCGCGTCGGCCAGCAGGTCGATGCCTATATCGCTGCGAAGGGGGCAGAGGAATGACACGGCGCGCGCTCTTCCTCGCGGCGAGCGCGCTGTCGCTCGCGGCCTGCGCGGGCGGACCGCCGCCCGAAATCGCCACGCCCGCACCGGTCCTGCCCGAAGGTTTCCTGTTCGCACCCGATGCCGAGCAGGGCACCACGCTGGCCCGATTGATGCCCCTGGGCGACCCCGCTTTCGATACGCTCGCCGCGCAGGCGCTGGCTTCCTCGCCCACACTGGCCGAGGCGGCCGCGCGGGTGGAACAGGCGCGGGCAGGTGCCGATCGGGCGGGGGCGGAACGTCTGCCCGATATCGGTGCCAATGCCGCCGTGACCGGCACGCGCACCAATCCCGCCTCTTTCGGAGGCGATCTGCCGCCAGGTGTCGCCTTCGATACGGAGCGCGTGTCCTACGCCGCCAATCTGACCGCGCGTTGGGATCTCGATCTGTTCGGACGCCTGCGCGCGCAGGAACGCGCCGCCTTGGCCCGCGTCGATGCCGCCGATGCCAGTGCGCGGGCGGTGCGCAATGCGCTGCTCGCGGAAATCGCGGCAAGCGTGATCGACTGGCGCACGCTCGAAGCGCGCGAAGCCGAAGTGCGCAGCGACATCGCTTCGGCAGAGGAACTGGCACGGCTGGCGGGAGTGCGCGAACGCGCCGGGATTGCACCCGGTTTCGATCGTGTGCGCGCGGAAAGCTCGGCGGCGAGCTCGCGCAGCCGCCTGGCCGCGCTCGATAGCGAGCGCACGCGCCTTCTCGGCCGGTTGGTCACGCTGACCGCGCAGGGCGGGGCGCAAGTACGCGCTTCACTCGCGCAGGGAGAAAGCCGCGCCGATCTGCCCGCGCCCCCCGCAACGCTGCCCTCCGCATTGCTCGCCAACCGTCCGGACGTACTCGCCGCCGCCGCTACGCTCGCGGCCGAGGACGCCGAACTGGCCGCGACCGCGCGCAGGCGCTTCCCGACCTTCGACCTGTCGGGGGCGATCGGCCTCCTGGCTTTCGGCATCGGCGATCTGTTCGACAGCGAATCGGTGGTCGGCTCGCTTGCCGCGACGATTGCCGGGCCGCTGCTCGATTTCGGGCGGATCCAGGCGGAAATCGATGGTGCCGCGGCGGAAAAGAAGGCGGCCTTCGAGGCTTATCGCGGCGCGGTCTATACCGCGCTGGGCGATGCCGAGGCCGGCTATGGTCTGGTGGCCGCCGCCGATGTCGAGGCGCAGGCAGCGGCAGCCGAGGCTGCGAACCTGCAGCGCGCCGCGCGGCTTGCCAACACCCGCTACGAAGCCGGACTGGCCGATTTCCTCACCGTGCTCGAGGCACGCCGTGCCGCCGATGCGAGCGGCGAACGCGCTGCGGCGGCGCTGGGCCGGGCACAGCGTGCCCGCGTACTGCTGTGGCAGGCGCTGGGTGGCGGCGAATTGCCCTAGGCCGGCGGCTAGATCGTCGCCCCGCCATCGACCACGATGGTCTGCCCGGTTGTCCACTTCGCCGCGGGGGAGGAAAGATAGACGGCAGCGCCCGCAATATCGTCGGGTTCTCCGATGCGGCGCATGGCGAGGGCCTTCTCGGTCGCGGCGAGGGCTTCGGGATTGTCCCACAGGGCCTTGGCGAAATCGGTCTTTACCAGGCCGGGTGCGATCCCGTTGACGCGAATTCCGTGCTTGCCGTTCTCCGCGGCATAATTGCGCACCAGCTGGAAATCGGCGGCCTTGGAGATGCAATAGGCCCCGATCGTGGTCGAGGCGCGCAGGCCCCCGATCGAGCTGATGATAACGATAGCCCCGTCGCCCTTGGCGCGCATGTCGGGCAGGGCAAGCTGGATCAGCCAGTGGTTGGATATGACATTGTTGTCGAGGATCTTGCGGAACTGCTCGTCCGCGATGCCGTCCATCGATCCGTAATAGGGATTGCTTGCCGCATTGCAGACGAGGATGTCGACCGGGCCGAGCTCCGCTTTGGTCCGGGCGAACAGATCCTCGAGCTGGGCTTTTTCCGAAATGCTCGCGGCGATCGCCACCGCGCTGCCTTCGCCATGCTCGGCATCGATCGCGGCGGCTACCTCCTCGCAGGCGTCCTGCTTGCGGCTCGAAATCACCACCCGCGCGCCTTGGGCGGCGAGGTTTTCGGCAATAGCGCGGCCAATGCCGCGGCTCGATCCGGTGACGATGGCGACCTTGCCGGTCAGGTCGAATGACGACATGGCTGGAACTCCTATTCCCAAGAAAAAGGGCCCGGCATCGTCCGACGCCGGGCCCGTATGTGGCTCATCCGATGCGGATCAGAAGCCGGCGCGAACGGTCACGCCATAAGTCCGCGGTTCGGCCAGGAAGGCCGAATAGGTCTGCTGCGGCGCGATGAACGGCGTGTTGAACGCCACCTGGGTGTAATCCTCGTCGAAGAGGTTGTTGGCCCAGAGTTCGACACCCCAACGCCGGTCGGGACCGGTGATCCCGATGCGACCGTTGACGATGACATAGGCGTCCTGCTCCTTGCCAAAGAGAAGGTCGGAGCCGGTGTTGAAATCGTCGGTGGCACGGGCGTTGATAAAGAACAGTCCCGACAGGCCGGAATCGCCGATCGGCGGGGTCCAGCTGAGCGATGCCGTACCGACCCACTCGGGCGCGTTCGACAGATTGTCGCCCGGCAGCAGGCGCAGCGCCGGATCCAGGGGAGCGCCCGTATCGTTGCCGATCAGGTCGTTCTCATAGCTGGTATCCGAATAGGTGATGCCCATCGTCATGGTCAGATCGCGGATCGGGCTGAGCGAGGTTTCGAATTCGAAACCCTGCGCAACGACGCCCGGAACCACGTCGTCGACTGCGCAGGACCCGGTGGTGGCGCTCGCGTCGCGATCCGCTCCATTCAGGTCGGAGCCGCAGCCGTTGACGTTCTGAACGAGGAAGACCGAGCCGTTGAAGGTGTTCAGCTGGAAGTTGGAGAATTCCTGCCGGAATGCGGCAAGGCTGAAACCGAACTTGCGGCTCGAATACTTCACCCCGACCTCGAAAGCGTCGACCGTTTCCTCGTCGAACTGCAGGTTTGCAGTGTTCAGATTGGTGACATCGAGGAACAGCGGGTTCGACAGCGCCGAGCGGTCCAGGTTGAAGCCACCCGCCTTGTAGCCTCTCGAGTAGGAACCGTAGACCAGCCAGTCCGGATCGGGCTTCCAGCTCAGGATGGCCGTGCCGGTGAACTCGTCCTCGTCGCGCGTATCGGAAACGGAGACGCCGTTGAGTTCTGCGGTCGAGTTGCCCTGGCAGGACAGAGCAACGAGACCTCCCGCGAGACCTGCAAGCGGGGCAAGATCGGGAATTCCGTCACCATCGGTATCGACGGACGGTTCGAATAAATCAGGCGCGCCATTCCCATTTGCATCGAAGAGCAAGCGGGCTCGATTGGCCGGGCAGAACACGTTGTCATTACCAAAAGTCGCGCCGAAGTCCTTGGTTTCGTTGGTGTAGCGAAGGCCCAGGGTCAGATCGATTGTGTCGGTGAGATGGATAATGTTGTGCGTAAAGACGGCGAAGTTCTCGCTCGTCTGGTTATAGACGTCACCCGTACCGCCGAGGTCGCGGATCTGCGCGAGATCGTTGATCCCGGCAATGATAAGCGGAGTCGCCGCACCGAATGCGGGCGGTCCAAGCGTGCCGTCGATGGCGGCGATATTGGCGCCGAAGCAGTTGGTTGCGGACGGATTGGCCAGCGCCGGATTGATCGCCAATGCGATGCGGCAATTGGCGAAAGTTCCGTACTGGGTGCCGAACCGAAGATTGTCGCGAGTCTCCAGCTTTTCGTTGGCGTAATAGGCGCCGATCAGCCAGTCGAGCCGGTCGTCGAACGCCGTGCCATTCAGGCGGAACTCCTGCGTGAAGGTCTTGAACTCACGGGCGCCCGCGTCGGGGCCGGGGGCGCGATAGAGGATGTCCACCGTGGTGTAGTCGGTGTCGGATGCCTGGTTGTTCGAATACTCGCGATAGCCCGTGATCGAGGTCAGCGTGATATCGCCGAACGACCAGTTGAGCTCACCCGAAATACCGTAATCTTCGGTTTCGCCCGCATAACTGCGGCCCGCCGTGGGATAGATATTGCGGTTGAAAGTCGACTGCGACAGCGCGCGCGGATCCTGCCCGAGACCCAGCAGGATCGGAATAATCGGGTTCGAAGTACTGGTCAGAGCCGGCCCGCCATTGGGGCGGTTGAATGGATCGAGATTCGGGCGGCCCGTTACCGGATTGATACTCGTATCAACGCGCGCAAGCGGCGCGAATTCCGGCTGAACGAAGGTCGCCGCGCAGCAGGCTTCGTCTTTCTTCGAATAGTCGCCGACCAGCCGGAAGCTGATGTCCTCGGTCGGCTCGAACAATGCCTGCGCGCGGATCAGGTAACGGTCGCGATCGTTGACGTCGGTATTGTTGGTCACGTCGGTATAGAAACCGTCACGCTTGAAATAGACACCGTCGATCCGCGCCGCCACCGTCTCGCCCAGCGGTGCATTGACGCCGCCCTCGATCTTGATCGCGTCGTAATTGCCGTAGGTGAAGGCGCCGTAGCCGGAGAATTCGAATTCGGGCGGGGCCGTGTAGATGTTGATCAGGCCGGCCGAGGAGTTGCGGCCGCCCAGAGTGCCCTGGGGACCGCGCAGGATTTCGACCCGATCGATCGGGCCGAGTTCGGACAGTGCATTACCCGAGCGCGAGCGGTAGACGCCATCGACGAACACCGCGACCGAGCTTTCGAGGCCCGGGTTGTCGCCGACCGTACCGATGCCGCGGATACGCGCCGAACCGTTTGCCTCATTGCCGGTCGAGGATACGAGCAGGGACGGGGCGACCTGGTTGAGGTCGCGGATATCGGCCACACCCGATTTTTCGAGCAGTTCGCCGGAAACCGCCGAAACCGCGACCGGAACGTCGGCCAGCGCCTGCGCGCGGCCCTGTGCGGTAACGATGATGACATTGCCGTCGTCAACGTCGGCTGCATCGACGAGATCGGGGGCTTGATCGTCGGTAGCCGGGTCTTGCGCTTGCGCCGCAGCGGGCGCGAAGGCCAGCGCTCCGGCCAATGCTCCAAGGGCGCAATGGTGGCGTAATCCGAGTCTTTGCATGGGTTTCTCCTCTCCTCTGGGCCGTGCACTGCCGTGCGCGTACCCTTGCATCGAATGTCAATGCGCATTGCATATTTATGTCAAGGGACAACGGCTCAACGCATGGTTTCAATCGTCGAATTGCGTACCGCTGTTTCGAAATTGCCGCACTTATCGACTCATCCTGTGAATTTTCCATTCCCCTCGGCGGACTTGCGAAGATAGCCGCTGACCGGCAGGCCGTGCTTCTCCAGTCCGGCAATGACGGTGTCGAGACCGATCGTGTCGGCCCAGAACATCGGGCCGCCGGTGTAAAGCGGCCAGCCGTAGCCGTTGATCCACACGACATCGATATCGCTGGCGCGCTGGGCCATGCCCTCGTCGAGGATCTTCGCGCCTTCGTTGACCATCGGGTAGAGCAGCCGTTCGCGAATCTCTTCCTTGGAGATCTCGCGCTGCTCGCGGCCTTCCTTGGCGGCGAAATCGGCGATGATCGCCTTCACTTCGTCCGATGGCGTGCGGTTGCGCGCTTCGTCATAGTCGTAGAAGCCCTTGCCCGCCTTCTGTCCGAAGCGCCCCTTGGCGCACAGCGCTTCGCGGATCGTGGTCACCTTGGTCGGGTCGCGGTGCCAGCCGATGTCGATCCCGGCGAGATCGCCCATCTGGAAGGGCCCCATGGGGAAGCCGAAGTCGAGCAGCACGTCGTCGACTTCCCAATAGTTCGCTCCCTCCATGATCAGCTCGTTCGCCTGTTCCTGCCGCTTCGACAGCATGCGATTGCCGATGAAGCCGGGGCATACACCCGATACCGCCGCCACCTTGCCGATTGTCTTCGACAGCTTCATCACCGTGGCGAGCACGTCGTCGCGCGTTTCCTTGCCGCGCACGACTTCGAGCAGCTTCATGATGTTGGCGGGCGAGAAGAAGTGCATGCCGAGCACATAACCGGGCCGCTTGGTCGCGGTGGCGATCTCGTCGACATCGAGATAGCTGGTGTTCGAGGCGAGGATTGCCCCCTGCTTCACCACTTCGTCGAGCTTGGTGAAGACTTCCTTCTTGACGTCCATGTTCTCGTAGACCGCCTCGATCACCAGATCGCAGTCGGCAAGGTCGTCGTAGGACAGCGTGGGGGTCAGCAGACCCATCGCCCGTTCGACCTGCTCGTCCGTCATCCGGCCCTTCTTGGCGGTGTTCTCGTAATTCTTGCGCATCACGCCGGTGCCGCGATCGAGCGCGTCCTGCGCCATTTCGAGGATGGTCACCGCAATGCCGGCGGACAGGAAGTTCATCGCGATGCCGCCGCCCATAGTGCCGGCTCCGATCACCCCGACCTTCTCGATCGGGATCAGTGGCGTCTCCCTGGGAACGTCGTCGATTTTGTTGGCGGCGCGCTCGGCAAAGAAATAGTGGCGCATGGCGGCGCTCTGCGTACCGGACATGAGCTTCATGAACAGTTCGCGTTCCTTCTTGACGCCGTCTTCATAGGACAATTCGCCTGCGGCCTTGACCGCCTCGATCGCGGCATTGGGTGCGTCGAAGCCGCGGATCTTGCGCGCTTGCGATGCGCGAAAGCGGTCGAACAGGTCGGGATCGCGGACGCCGTCCTCGTTCGCCTTGCCTTCCGAGGCGCGTGGGACCGGCTGGCCGATCTTGGACTTGGCAAAGGCAATCGCGTCGGCCTCGAGGCTGCCCTCGCCCACCAGTGCATCGACGAGGCCGATCGCTTCTGCCTTCTTGGCCGGGATCGGATTGCCGCCGACGACGAGGGGCAGGGCAGCTTCCGCCCCGACAAGGCGCGGCAGGCGCTGCGTGCCGGCGGCACCCGGTATCAGGCCAAGCTTCACCTCGGGCAGGCCGAGCTTCGCGCTTGGCACCGCGACGCGGTAATGGCAGGCGAGCGCCACTTCGCACCCGCCGCCCAGCGCGGTGCCGTGAATCGCGGCCACCACCGGCTTCTCGCTTGCCTCCATCGCGTCGAGCGTCTCGGGCAGGTTGGGGCCGACCGGCGGCTTGCCGAATTCGGTGATGTCGGCGCCGGCAAAGAAGGTCTGGCCGTCGCAGCGGATGACCACCGCTTCGCTGCTGTCGTCACCAAGCGCTTCCTCGATCGCGCCTTTCAGCCCGGCACGCACCGCCTGGCCCAGCGCATTGACGGGCGGATTGTCGGAGATGACGACGAGGACGTTGTCATGGCGTTCGGTGCGGATGGGGGAGGTCATGGGGGTCTCCTCAGGCATATGTTTCGGTGAGGGCGGAATAGATCAGCGTCTTCAATTGCCGCCGGACGGGATAGGTGGACGAGGGATAGACCTGCGTCATGAAAACCATGGTGATCCGCTCCACAGGATCGACGAAGAAGGCGGTCGAATAGGCGCCGCCCCAGTAGAATTCGCCGAGGCTGGAGGGCATCAACGTTTTCGCCGGGTCGATCACCATGGCGAAGCCGAGGCCGAAGCCGGTCCCGGCGTTGTTGGCCTCCGAAAACAGGCTGCTCGACATCTCGGTGAGGTCGGCATTGTCGGGCAGGTGGTTGGTGCGCATCAGCCGCACCGTCTTGGGGCTGAGGATGCGCGCGCCGTCGAGTTCGCCGCCGTTCAGCAGCATGGTGGCAAAGCGGTGATAGTCGGCAGTCGTACCGACGAGACCACCGCCACCGCTGTCGAATGTGCCGGGCTTGTTCAGCTTGCTGGTCGCGCCCGCATTGATCATCTTCGGCGCCTGTCCCGGCCGATAGGAATAGGCATCGACCAGCCGTTCGGCCTGCCCCTCGGCCACGCCGAAGCGCGTGTCGGTCATCCCCAGCGGGTCGAAGATATGCTTCTCGAAATACTCGCCCAGCCGCATCCCGCTGATGCGTTCGACCGCTATGCCGAGCACATCGGTCGAGACCGAGTAGTTCCACCCCTGTCCGGGCGCGAACTCGAGCGGTAGTTTCGACAGCTTGTCGACGAAACCATCGCTGTCGAGATGGTCGCGGGCGAAGTCGAAATTGTGCTCGCGATAGACCGCATCGATATTGTTGCGGTTCTGGAGGCCGTAGGTCAGGCCCGACATATGCGTCAGCAGATCGACGAAGCGCATCGGATGCGCAGGCGCGCCCGGCGCGAAAGGGATCGACCCGCCGCCGCCCGCGTAGACCTTGAGATCGGCGAGCTCGGGGAAAACCCGCGTGACCGGCTCTTCCAGCGCGACCTGGCATTGTTCGACCAGCTGCATGAAGGCGACCGAGGTGACCGGCTTGGTCATGCTGGCGATGCGGAACAGCGCGTCGTCGCGCAGCTCTCGCTCGTCGTCGCCCATCGTGCCCAGCCTGGTGTAGTGTACCGGCTGCCCGTCGCGCGCGACCAGCAATTGGGCGTTCGGCAGGCGACCGCTGTCGACATAGGCCTGGGCAAGGAAGGGCGCGATACGCGCAAGCCTGTCGGCATCGAAACCCAGTGATCCGGCGTCGGCCAGCTCGAACATTGCGCTCTCCTCTCCCGCGCATACCTATGCTTCGGTTTTGCACGAATAGCGATTTCATCTGTTCTTGCCACCCTCATACCTTTCCTTCGAAGGCGGCTTGCCTAGGAGCGCCAAGCGCGGTTAGACCACGGATGGAGAGAGTCGCCCGGACAGAGGCGGCGTATAAGGGGATGCCATGAACGAGCTCGCGCATGCGACCGATTTCGTGTTGCCGACGAACTGGCCTGCCATGTCGAGGGAGAACTGCGTCGAGCGGTTGACCGCTCCGGGCACGCGCTTCGAGATGGACACGATCGACATTCGCGGCGTCCCGACGCGCGTGTGGAAGAATGCGCCTGCGAACCTGCGGTTGGTAGCGATGGCTGCCCGCGCGCATGGCGAACGCCTATTCGCGATCTATGAAGACGAGCGGGTTACCTACGATGCGTGGTTTCGCGCGGTCGCGCGTCTCGCCGCCGAATTTCGCGCGCGCGGGATCGTCAAGGGCGATCGCGTGGCGCTGGCGATGCGCAACCTTCCCGAATGGCCGGTCGCCTTGTTCGCTGCGACCACGATCGGCGCGATCTGCGTTCCGCTCAACGCCTGGTGGACCGGACCCGAGCTGGCCTTCGGGCTCGCCAATTCGGGTTCGAAACTGCTCGTCTGCGATGCCGAACGGTGGGATCGGATCGCGCCCCACCGCTCGGAGTTGTCGGACCTGGCAACCATATTGGTTTCGCGCGGCGAAGGAACGACCGAAGGAACCGGGCGGCTCGAGGACATCCTCGGCACCCCGAACGATTATGCTGCGCTTCCGCAGGCCGAATTGCCGCCGGAAGAAATCGCCCCCGATGACGAGGCGACGATCTTCTACACCAGCGGCACCACCGGCCAGCCCAAAGGCGCGCTGGGTACGCATCGCAATCTGTGCACCAATATCCTGTCTAGCGGATTCAATGCCGCCTGCGCCGCGCTGCGCCGGGGAGAGGAACCGCCGGAACCGGTGCAGAAGGTCGGGCTGACGGTCATTCCCCTGTTCCACGTCACCGCCTGCTCGGCCGGACTGATGGGCTATGTCGTGGCCGGCCACACGCTGGTTTTCATGCACAAGTGGGACCCGGTGAAAGCATTCCAGCTGATCGAGCGTGAGAAGGTCAATCTGACCGGCGGCGTACCGACCATCGCCTGGCAATTGCTCGAACATCCCGAGCGCGGGAATTACGATCTCTCCAGCCTGGAAGCGATCGCCTATGGCGGCGCCCCGGCCGCGCCCGAACTCGTCCGCAAGATCCACGAGGAATTCGGCGCACTGCCTGCCAATGGCTGGGGCATGACCGAGACCATGGCGACGGTCACCGGACATTCGTCGGAGGACTATCTCAACCGCCCCGACAGTTGCGGTCCGCCGGTCGCGGTAGCGGACCTCAAGATCATGTCGGATGATGGCGAGACCGAGCTCCCGACCGGTGAGGTGGGCGAGTTGTGGGCGCGCGGCCCGATGGTGGTCAAAGGATATTGGAACCGTCCCGATGCGACCGCCGAAACCTTCGTCGACGGCTGGGTGCGCACCGGCGACCTCGCCCGGCTCGACGAGGAAGGCTGGTGCTATATCGTCGATCGCGCGAAGGACATGATCATCCGCGGCGGCGAGAACATCTACTCTTCGGAAGTCGAGAACGTGCTCTACGACCATCCTGCTGTGACCGATGCGGCGCTGGTCGGCATCGCCCACCCGACGCTGGGCGAAGAACCTGCCGCCGTGGTTCACCTCGCCCCCGGCACTTCGGCGAGCGAGGAGGAACTGCGTGAATGGGTCGCGGCGCGGCTGGCGAAATTCAAAGTGCCCGTGCGCATCGCCTTTGTCGAGGAGACGCTGCCACGTAACGCCAATGGCAAGATCCTCAAGAAGGACCTGGGGGCCTTCTTCGCGTGAACGGTCCCGCCGCCACCCGCAAGTTCGGCGAGAAGCGCGAGGCGATCGTCCATGCCGCCGCCGTGCTTATCAACGAGGTAGGTGTGCAGGCGACCACGCTGGCGGAAGTGGCACGCGCGATCGGCCTCAATGCGACCAGCGTGACTTATTACTTCCCGCGCAAGGAGCAACTGGTCGTCGCGGTCTATGACGAGACGCTGACGCTGATGGAGCGCATGGCGCGAGAGGCATTGGCGCAGGACGATCCCGCAGCGCGGCTGCGGCACTTCATCGCCGCGCATGTCGCGCTGAGGAAACGAATCCGCGCGGGCGAACGCGGGCTGACCACCGCATTGTCGGAAATCCGCACGCTCGATCCCGAGGTGCAGGACCCGCTGATGGAGCATTACCTGCGAGTAGTCGATCTCGTGCGGCGGTTCTTCGGCGGATGGCGCGATAGAGATCAGCGGGCACTGTTCTCGGCGCGCGCGCATATCCTGCTCGAGGCGATGATGTGGTGGCCGGTGTGGTCGCTGCGCTACTCGGTGCTCGATTTCCCGCGGATCGAGGAGCGGCTGTTCGATGTGCTCGCGCACGGACTGCCCGCGCAGCGCGGCGCTTTCGATCCGCAACCCCTTGTAGGCAGTTGGCGCACGACGGAGGACGACGAGGCGGGCCAGAACGAGGCGTTCCTGCGCGCGGCGACGGTGACGATCAACGAACGCGGCTATCGCGGCGCCTCGGTCAATCGCATCGCCGAGAGCCTCAATGTCACCAAGGGCAGTTTCTACCACCACCACCAGGCCAAGGACGATCTGGTGCTGGCGTGTTTCCAGCAAAGCTACGATCGCCTCTCGGCGGTGCAGATCGCCGGGCGCGATATCGAGACCGACTACTGGACCCGCCTGTCGAGCGTGCTGGCCGAATTGGTCGATTTGCAATTCTTCGATCGCACGCCCTTGCTGCGGACGACAGCGCTGCAGGCGCTCGATGCGGAACACAAGATCGATGTGGTCACCCGGTCGAACCGGCTGGCGCGGCGCTTTGCGGGGATGTTGATAGACGGCATCGCCGATGGATCGGTGCGCGCGATCGATCCGCTGGTGGCGGGGCAGGTCATCATGTCGACGGTCAATTCGGCCTATGAGGCGCGCCATTGGGCCGCCCGCTTCGACCCGCCCGAGGCCTCGATCCGGACCTATCTCTCGGCCATGTCCGAAGGCCTGCTGGCGCCGTCATGCTGAGCCGCGCGGCTCGCGCACGCGCCAGGTCATCAGCGCCAGGCTGGCAATTAGCGAGGCGAAGGCCGCAACGATCAGCGGGGCATAGCCCAGCGCGGCGATGCTGAGGCCCACCAGCACCGGACCGATGGAAGACACGCCACCCTCTACGGTGGTGGTGAGCGCAAGCCGCATGGGGATGTCTTCGTGCTCGCCGAATTCGAGAACCAGCGTGACCGCCGCCATCATCCAGCCCGAAAATCCGAAGCCGAGGAAGACGAAGCTGGCATAGAGCAGCCAGCCGTCGCCCAGCACAAGCAGCAGCATTCCCGCAAGGCTGCTCGCGAGCGCGCCGAGATAGACCGAGCGAAAGCCCCATCGATCGCCGAGCGATCCCCAGACGAGGTTGGACATGGTGTCCGCCGCGAGGAAGGCGAGGCTCAGCGTCCCGATTAATGCCCCGTCGAGGCCGAGCCGGTCGCCGACATAGAGCGTCCAGAAAGGCAGGCCGACCCGGGCGATCGCGGCGAGGCCATGGGCGTAAAGGAAGGCGCGGAAATCGCGGTGCCGAAGCAGTTCGCCGAATTGCCCGATCCGCTCGCGCAACGGCGTGACCGGGCGCAGCCGCGGCGCATCGGGCTCGCGAATGCCCATTTTGAGCACGACGAGCCCGATCGAGGTCAGGACGAAGGCCAGCAGGAAGGTCGTGGCATAGCCATTGCCCAGCCATTGCTGCTCGATGAAATAATGCCCCGCGACCCAGGCGAGACCTGCGGCGATCAATCCGCCCACCGTATTGCGGATGCCTTGCAGGCGTCCGCGCCGGTCGATGGGAATGAGCTTGGCCATCAGCATCTGGAACGCCACCCGCTGCGCGCCGCTGAAGAAGCCCAGCAGCAGGAAACTGGCGAGGGTGACGACCAGCAGCGCAGTGCCCTCCAGCGTCCACGCGGCAAGGGCGAGGGCCAGAACCATGACCCGCATCATCGAACCCACGGTGATCGCGTAAGGCAGGATGCGCTTGCGGCTTTCGACCTGCGCGCCCGAGAGAATGGGCGAAACCGTACCGCCCAACTGCAGCAGCGCGGTGCCCAGGCCAACCGCAGCGGCGCTGCCGGTCAACAGGTAGAGATAGGCGGGGATGATCGTGGGCGCATAGATCAGGCGAAAGCCCGTCATGCCGAACACGCCATGTGTCAGGTTGACCTTATAATTGCGCCGGAGGTTCGCCTCCATAAATGCGCGATGGCGCCCCCAGACGTCGCCGTCGGGGAGCGCCGTGTCATCCTCGCCCGATGAGGCGAGTGCCTCGCTCAATAGCTGGCGAGCTTGGCGAAACGGTCCTTGAGATAGCTCGACGAACCCCAGCTGGCTTCGAGCACGCGGGCGCGCTTGAGGTAGAAGCCGACATCGTATTCGTCGGTCATGCCGATGCCGCCGTGCAGTTGGATGCCCTGATTGCTGATCGTGTGCAGCACGCGGTTGGCTTCCGCCTTGGCGATGGTCGCGGCGCGCGCGACGCCGAATCCGCCATCGACCGCCTGCAGCCCGGCCTCGACCGCGCTACGCATCTGCGCGAGGTCGGCGAAGAGGTCGGCCATGCGGTGCTGCAGCGCCTGGAAGGTGGCGAGCACCTGGTTGAACTGCACGCGCTGCTTCAGATAGTCGAGTGTCGTGTCGAACACCTGCTGCGCCATGCCGAGCATTTCGGCTGCGGTCAGCATGCGCGCCCGGTCGAGCACATCGTCGAGCAGGCTGTCGCCACCGCCTTCGAGCTTCTCCGCCGGCGCGCCGTCGAAACTCACGTCGGCATGGCTGCGCTGGTCGGTAAGCTTGCGCGTGGTTAGCGATACGCCGTCACCCTTTTCGACCAGATAGAGCCCGTCCCTGGCCGCGACGACGAACAGGTCGGCGCCGTGCGCTTCGTGCACGAAGGCCTTCTTGCCGGTCAGCTTCCCGCTCGAAACGCTGGTTTCGATGGCCGAAGGATCGTGATGCGCGGTTTCGTCGACCGCCAGCGTGGCGACCGTTTCGCCGCTGGCGAGCTTCGGTAGCCACTTGGCCTTCTGCTCATCGCTGCCGCCGAGCACGATCGCGCTCGCCGCAATGGTCGTGGCGACCAGCGGGCTGGCGGTCAGCGTCTTGCCGAGTTCCTCGACCACGAGGCCTGCCGACATGAAGCCGAAGTCCGACCCGCCATGTTCCTCGGGGATGATAACCCCGGCCCAGCCCATCTCCGCCATCGTGGCATAGGCATCGGCATTATAGGCATGCGGCTCACCCGCCGCGCGAACCTTGCGGAATTCGGTGACCGGGTTTTCGTTGGTCGCCCATTCGCGCGCCATGTCGCGCAGCATTTCCTGTTCTTCGTTGAGAACTGCCATGTCTGTGTGCTCCCCTCTCTTACTGGTGGTCGAGCATGCCGAGCACGCGCTTGGCGATGATGTTGTTCTGGATCTCGGTCGAGCCGCCGTAGATTGTCGTCGCCTTGCCGAAGAGCCAGCCGCGTACGGCCTCGAGCTCGCCGTCGGTGAATTCCTCGCCCTCCCAGCCGAGGCCCTGAAGCCCGCGGATTTCGATCAGCAACTCGCTGCGTTCCTGGCTGAGCTTGGTGCCGACCTTCTTCAGCACCGAGCTGATCTCGGATACGCCGCCCTGCGCTTTGCTTTCTTCCACCGCGCGGCGGGCGGTGAGCAGAAAGCTGTTCCAGCGGATTTCGAAATCGGCGATCTTGTCGCGCAGAACCTTGTCGGAGAGTTCGCCATCCGCATCGGTCTCGCCATATTTCTTGGCGATATCGCCGAGGCTCTGGCCCATCAGCCGGGCAAGGCTGCCGCCACCCGAGATGTTGGTGCGCTCGTGCTGGAGCAGGCGCTTGCCGATGGTCCAGCCCTGGCCTTCCTCGCCGACGAGATTCTTCTTGGGCACTTTAACATTGTCGAAGAAGGTTTCGCAGAACGGGCTGGTGCCGCTGATCATGGTGATCGGACGGACTTCGACGCCCGGAGCGTCCATGTCGATCAGCATGAAGCTGATGCCGCGATGCTTGTCGCTCTTGTCGGTGCGCACGATGGCGAAGCACTTGTCCGCCCACTGACCGCCGCTGGTCCAGGTCTTCTGGCCGTTGACGATATAGTGGTCGCCCTTGTCTTCGGCGAAGGTCTGGAGATTGGCGAGGTCGGATCCGGCATTGGGTTCCGAATAGCCCTGGCACCAGCGGATTTCGCCGCGGCAGATGGGCGGGATGTGCTCCATCTTCTGCTCTTCGCTGCCATATTCGAGCAGGGTGGGGCCGAACATCATCACGCCCATGCCGCCGATCGGATTGTAGGCGCCGACCTTGGCGAATTCCTGATCGATGATCTTGGCCTGCGCCTTCGTCAGCCCGCCGCCGCCATATTCCTTGGGCCAGGTGGGTGTTCCCCAACCGCGCTCGCCCACGGCCTCGCGCCATTTCGTCTGCGCGGGGCTTTCGTTGGTCGGTCCGTCGACGCCCGACAGAGCATTGGACTTTCCCTTGAGCTCCTCGGGGAAATTGGCGGCGAGGAATTGCTGCACTTCGGTGCGGAAGGCGTCCTCGTCTGCGCGGACGTCGGGTTCTAGCTGGGTCGCCATGATTCTCTCCTAAATCTCCACCGATCTGCATACCGCAAAGCTTACGCTTACGGAAATACGCTAGGGCATGCTTGACGAACGCCGGGCTTTGCGTCTCAAGCACGCGCATGACCGCAATACCCGAACCCCGAATCCGCATGCGCAGCTGGCTTTTCGCACCCGGCGACAGCGACAAGAAAATGACCAAGGCGAGCGAGAGCGAGGCCGACATCGTGATCTTCGATCTCGAAGATGCGGTGGTCGAAAGCGGCAAGGCCGATGCGCGGAGCGCGATAACGCAATTCCTGAGCAAAAAGTCCAAGGAAGAACGCGCGCGGCTGTGGGTGCGGGTCAACCCGCTCGATGGCGACTGGACCGCCGAAGACCTCGCCGCAGTCATGCCGGCGCGCCCGGGCGGGATCATGCTTCCCAAGTCGCGCGGACGGCACGATGTGGAGGAACTCGATCGCCAGATGACCGCGCTCGAGGTCGAGAACGGGATCGAAGCCGGATCGACCCCGGTGATTGCGCTGGTGACCGAAACCGCGGCGGCCATGTTCACCACGGGCGATTACGGCGGCGCGCCGCGACTGGCGGCGATGACCTGGGGGGCGGAGGATCTCGCCGATTCCCTCGGCGCGCAGAGCAACAGGGATTTCGATGGCGATTTCGCCTTTACCTACAAACTCGCGCGTAGCCTGTGCCTGCTTGGCGCGGCGGCTGCCGAAGTGATGCCGATCGAGACGATCGATACCAATTTTCGCGATCTCGAGGCATTGCGCAAACGCGCCATCGAGGTGCGCCGCCAGGGCTATCGCGGCATGCTCGCGATCCACCCGGCGCAGGTGCCGGTGATCAACGAGGCCTTCAGCCCAAGCGAGGAAGAAGTCGCCGAAGCGCGCGAGATCGTGGCGCTGTTCGAGGCCAATCCGGATGCGGGCACGATCGGCTGGAAGGGCGGCATGCTCGACCGCCCGCACCTGTCGCGCGCGCGCCAGCTGCTGGCTCAGGTCGAGGGCTAGGCCGAGAGCTTCGCCACTTCGCCCAGCACCCGTTCGGCCCATTCCGGGCGGCAAATCAGCAGGTCGGGCATGAAGGTGTCGGACTTGTTGTAGACAAGCGGGCTGCCGTCGATGCGGCTGGCATGCAGGCCGTGGGCGAGTGCGACCGCTGCGGGCGCCGCGCTGTCCCATTCGTATTGGCCGCCGGTGTGAAGGTAGATTTCCGCTTCGCCGCGGACCACCGCCATCGCCTTGGCGCCGGCCGACCCCATGCCGATCAGATCCGCGCCGATGGCCTCGGCAACGGCGATGGCTTCGGCGGCCGGGCGCGTCCGGCTGACGACCATGCGCGGCTTTTCGGCGGCGGCAGGGACATCGACGGGGGCATCGCTGCGCAGGACGATGCCGAGGCCGGGTAGGGCGACAGCGCCGGTTTCGGGCCTGCCGCCCACGCAAAGCGCGACATGGACCGCCCAGTCGGTTCGCGCTTCGCCATATTCGCGCGTGCCGTCGACCGGATCGACGATCCATACGCGCTCTTTCGAAAGCCGCTCGGGCGTGTCCTTGCTTTCTTCGGAGAGAAGGCCGTCATCGGGTCGCTGTTCGCGCAGGGCGTGGACGAGGAACTGGTTCGCGGTCTGGTCGCCCGCATTGCCCAGCGCCTTGCCTTCGAACATGCCGCTCTCGCGCACCTCGATCAGAATTCTGCCCGCAACTTGGGCGAGATGCGCGGCCAGTGCGGCGTCGGTCATGTCGATGGTATTCCCGGTGTCCAAATGATCGGGGGTCGCATGGCAGACCGTCGCCGCCTTGCGAACCCCCGAACTTGTGCAGCTGCGAGATCAGCCGATGGCCGGTCGCCGGGCAAAGACCCCGAAGCCGGCGATGATGGCGTAGCACACCACCGGAATCACCATCGCCGCCGCAAGATTGCCGCCAGTCGCATCGGCGACGACGCCGTAAAGCAGCGGGACGATCGCGCCACCGCAGATCGCGACGTTGATGATGCCCGATCCATCGGCCGCGCGCGGTCCCAGCTTTTCGCAGGCGAGCGAGAAGATCGTCGGGAACATGATCGAGTTCATCAGGCCGACCGCCAGCAAGCTGTATGCCGCCACTTCGCCCTCGCCGTTGGCCGAAATGAGGATCAGCAGGATCGCACCCGTCGCGTTGAAGGCGAGGATCTTGCCCGGCGAAAAGATGCGCAGGAAATAGGAGCCGATGAAACGACCGACCATCGCGCCGCCCCAATAGAGCCCGATCATCCAGCCGATCACGCTTTCCGGCTGCCCCAATACGCGCTCTTCGGAAAGGTAGTTGATGATGACCGAGCCGATCGAAACCTCGGCACCGACATAGAGGAAGATGCACAGCGCGCCGTATCCGAAACGGCTGCGCTTCAGCAGGTCGAGACCGGCAAGCCCTTCGGAGGCTTCGTGCTTTTCTCCCTGCAGGCGATTGCGGAACATCCAAACAACGAAGGCGACCAGCGCGATCAGTGCGGCAAGGCCGAGATAGCCCTGCCAGATCGCCTCGCTCTCGGCCTGGCGATAGGCCTGGAGCTCCGCGCCCGACAGCTGGTCGGCGCTGACCGTGGCGAGGCTGCCGAGGATGATTGCCGCCCCGACGATAGGGAAGATGGTGGTGCCGAGCGAGTTGAATGCCTGCGCGAAGGTCAGGCGGCTGTGCGTGGTGCTGGCCGGGCCGAGCAGGCTGATCAGCGGGTTGGCCACCACCTGCACGATCACCACGCCGCTGGCGAGGATGAATAGCGCGAACAGGAAGATGGCATAGGTCGCGGTCTGGCTGGCCGGGATGAACAGCAGGCAGCCGGTCATCATGGTCAGCAGACCCGCCACGGCGCCGCGCATATAGCCGATCTTCTTGACCAGCTTGGCACCTGGAATGCCGATGATCGCATAGGCTGCGAAGAAGCAGAACTGGACCAGCATCGCTTCGGTCCAGCTCAATGTGAAGAGCTCTTTCAGCTTCGGGATAATCACATCGTTGAGCGATGTGATGCCGCCGAAGATGAAGAACAGGCCGAAAACGAAATATTGCAGGCCCGGCGCATTCACATGCGTGCCCTCATCCTCGATCGGATTGGGATCGGTGCTCGTCGCAACGTCGGGTGCGAGTGCCATGTCGGTATCCTCCCTGAAACCGGTATCGCCTTTCGCGACCCGGCCTTTGTCCTCATGCTAGGTGTGGCAGGCTTTTGCCGTCACACAAAACGAATACGAATGTGCTCGCTCAGAACGAGCAATCGGTTCCCTCGGCCACCTCTTCACGGGTGATTGTCGCGATGTCGAAACTGAAGGCGCCCTGGGAGGTGAACGTCAGGCTGTCGCCCAGACCCGCCGCACATTGACCGGTGATGACCATTTCGCGCCAGTCCTTCTCGGCAGCGACGGAAAACGGGTGGGTCAGGTCGACCGTCACGTCGCCCACGGTGAGCGACACCGGCTGGGTCGGGCGCCGCTTGACGCGGTAGACGATACGATAGGCGCCCGAGCCTGCGCCTTCCTGTGCGATGGTCAGCGACGCGCCGGGCGCGAAGGCGATTTCGCGCGAATCTTCCTGCGCATTGCGGTCGATGCCAATCGCGGTCACCCCCGCTGCCGAGCCCCGCAGGTCGGGCAAATCGGTGCTGCCGGCCGTCGCGATCACACCGTCTGCGAAGCGGCCATTGACGAACCATTCGGCGCCCTCGTGTGCGAGCAGCGCGTCGCAGTTTTCGTCGAGCCGGCGCAGCGGCGAGGTGTCGGTGAGAGCGCGGCCATAGCCTACCATAAACAGCGCACCTTCGGGTCCGTTGAGCGGGCCGTAGTCGCAGGTCGCAGGCCAGCTGAAACCGAGCTTGCCGGTCGCGGGAACTGCCCCGGTGAGGACATCGGCAACGCCCGCGCCCTCGCTACCCGGGAGCCACGAGGCGACGAAGGCGTCGGCGGCATTGAGTTCGCGGTTGACCCACATCGGACGCCCGCTGAGGAACACGGCGACGGTCGGAACACCCTCGGCCTCGAACTTGCGCAGCAGGCCGAGCCCTTCTTCGTCGCGGAACGCAAGGTCCTTCCGGTCGCCCGCGAATTCGGCATAGGGTTCCTCGCCGAATACCACGACTGCGACGTCCGGCTTGTCGGTATAGCTCCCGTCCGCGGACAGAACGGCACTTCCGCCGCCGGCTTCGGCTGCGTCCTTCAATCCCTTCCAGATGGAGGTGGCGCCGGGAAAATGTTCGTTATTGTCGAGTTCGAGCCCTCCCTGCCAGGTAAGCGTCCAGCCGCCTGAGGCCTGCGCGATGCTGTCGGCTGCGCTTCCTGCGACGAGGATATTTGCACCCTCGGCCAGCGGCAGCACGCCGTCATTCTTGAGCAGAACCTGCGATTTGGCCACCGCTTCGCGGGCGATCGCGCGATGCTCGCGGGAACCGAGCAATTCATACTCGCCCGCATTGGGCCGGTCGGATGGCTTGACGAATTCGTCGAGCAGCCCCGCGCGCATCTTCACCCGCAAGACCCGGCTGACCGCCTCGTCGAGCACCGTCATCGGGATCGTGCCGTCCCGAACCTGGCGCACAAGCGTGTCGTGCAAACCCTTCCACTCGTCGGGCACCATGTAGATATCCAGCCCGGCGAGGAGCGACTGCGGACAGTCGGTGTTCGTACAGCCCGCGACCTGGCCGTGGCCGTTCCAGTCGCCCACGACGAGGCCGTCGAATCCCAGCTCGCCGCGCAGCACGTCGGTCAGCAATTCCTTGTTGCCGTGCATCTTGCGGCCATTGATCGAATTGAAGCTGGCCATCACCGACTCAACGCCGGCCGCGATCGCGGCGGGGTAGGGCGCGGCGTGGATCGCCTTGAGCGCCTCGATGTCGCCGGTCACCTCGCCCTGGTCGACCCCCTGGTCGGTGCCGCCGTCGCCGAAGAAGTGTTTTGCCGTCGCGATGACATGGCCCGCGCCGAGCCGGTCGGCTTCGCCCTTGCGGCCTTGCAGCCCCTCGACCAGTGCTGCGCCGAGCGGGGCGACGATGGCGGGATCTTCGGAATAGCTTTCGTAAGTGCGCCCCCAGCGATCGTCCTGCGCCACTGCGACGGTGGGCGAGAAGTTCCAGTCGATGCCGGTCACTTCGATCTCGACCGCCGTAGCCTCGCCGATACGCCGGATCAGGTCCGCATCGCGCGTCGCGCCGAGGCCGACATTGTGCGGAAA
This sequence comes from Erythrobacter sp. AP23, assembly GCF_001542855.1. Lineage (GTDB taxonomy): Bacteria > Pseudomonadota > Alphaproteobacteria > Sphingomonadales > Sphingomonadaceae > Qipengyuania. Next base: position 209,043 of record NZ_LNBY01000017.1, read on the forward strand.
GATCGTGGCGCGCACCACATTTGTATGGCCGTGGACCGCATCGGTGCCCCACATTGTCGGGATGACGGGCTCGTCGCCCTCCATCGGCTGGACGGAGGCGACATGCATTTCATCGGCATGGCGCAGCCATTCCGAAGCCGGTGCGAATTCGTCGCCATAGGGGCCGCGATTACCGCCGTTGAGATAGCTGCCGAAGCGATAGCGCTCCATGTCCTCGGCGGTGAAGGAGCCGATCTGCGGCTGGATCAATTGCGCGACCTTGCGCTCCAGGCTCATGCGCGCAACGAGATCGGCTACGCGCGCATCTTCGTCCGAAACGGGCGCCGACGCCGCGCGCGGCGTATTCCGAGCTTCCGACGAAACCGTGGTGCAACCCGCCAAACCCATTGCGGCAGCCGTCGCCAGTAGAATCGCTCGCATTCGAAACATCCCTCCACGCATTCCCATTCTTGAGAACGTTCTCAAACACGAGGATTGCCATGGGGTCGCAGCAAAATCAAGCCGCGAGTTCGCTTCGTGGCATGGTCGTGAGCAGGATGGTCGCCAGGGCGGCAAGGCCGGCGAGTAGCCAGAATAGGCCGCCGAAACCGAACACCGGTACCATTGCCAGCGTCAACCAGGGCATGATCAGGCTGGGCACGGTATTCGTCAGGTTGAAAAAGCCGAGATCGCGCGCCCGCCGTGCCGGTCGGGGCAGCACCCTCAGCGTCTGGCTGGAATGCAGAGCCAGGAAGACGCTGGTCGAGAGTCCGAAGATGACGTAACCGGCAATCGCTCCGCCAAGCCCATCGGCAAGCGCCATGATCACGAGGCCTAGGCTTCCGATTCCGGAGCCGATCACCAGCGGAAGGATGGGGCGACCGCGGGCATCGGACCAGCGACCGGTAAGCAAGGCTGCCGGTACCGAGAGGCCGAGCACGATGGCGAAGATGCGCGCGATATCGTTGTCGCCGAAGGTGGGATCGATTCCCGTAATCCAGATAAGCAGATAGGCGAACAGCGCCGCTTCGGCTATCTGGACCAGCAGCCGGGCGAGCCACATCCGCGCGACCGCGCTGCGCTTGACCCGGCCGCGCAATTCGCCGTCATGCGGCGTCTCGACCATCAGCTGCGGCATGGGACGCGGACGTCCGAACAGGACGACCGGCAGCACCATCGCGGCGACCAGGCCTGCGACGAGGCCAAGCCGCCCGTCGGCATCGGCAAGGCCCGGCAGGGTCACGAAGGCGCCCGACAGCGCGCCCAGCGCCGGTGCGAAGGCAAGCAGGCCGCCGAGCAGGCCCTTCTGGTGGTCCGGCACGACGTCGCCCGCCCATGCCGCCAGCGGTGCAAGCATCATGTTGATCGACACCTGCCATATCACGATCACCAGCAGCAGCTGCGCGGGCGTCTGCGCCAGCTGGACCAGTTGCAACAGGGCTCCGGACACGATCATGCCGCCGACGATCCAGGGCTTGCGTGTCCGGGTGATGTCGCTCAGCCAGCCGAAGCCGATATTGGCGATGCTGGCCGCGATCGCCCCGGTAAAGGCGGCATAGGCGAGCAGATCGATGGTCGCCTCGCCCGCCATTGCGCTGGCCCTGAGCGGGAGCAACAGCGTGAGGAAGGGGGCATAGGATACGGAGCCACCCGCGACGGCCAGCGCATACAGCAACAGGAACCGCCGGGACTGGTACTGTCCGGGCGCTGCGTCAGCTGCGGGCATGGTTCGGCGCGCGTGCGGTCGATCCGCGAACGATCAACTCACCCTCGACCACCACCGGTTGATCGGGGGCACCGTTCTTGCGCGCGTCGATGAGCAGTTCGACCGCCCGCGCCGTCGTCGCCGAAATCGCCTGATCGAGCGCGGTGAGGGCGGGGCTGGTGAAGCGCACCACCGGGGTATTGTCGAAGCTGACGATGGAAAGATCCCGCGGCACGTCGAGGCCGCGTTCCCTGGCTACGTCCAGTGCTGCAAGCGCCATCTGGTCGCTACTGGCAATGATGGCGGTCGGTGGATCGTCCCGGTCGAGCAGCGCGCGCGCTGCCGCCAGCCCGCTCTCGAAGCCGAAATCGCCCTGCTCCAGCAGGCCGTCGCAGTCGAGCCCGGCATTTCCCATCGCCTCGCGCCATCCGTCGACGCGCCATGCCGACAGGCTGTATTCGTCGGGACCGGCAACAAAGCCGATCCGCATGTGGCCGAGTTCGATGAGATGGTCGGTCGCCTTGCCAGCGAGCAATTCGTCTCCCATCGTCATGGCGATGCCGGGGCCCTCTTCCTTAGAGCCGATCCGTGCGAAGGGAATGCCACGCTCGGCGAGCAGGCCGGTAATCTGCGGATTTTCCGAGTGCGGCGGAGTGACGATGACCCCGTCGGGCTGCAGCGCCGCAAGCGCCGCGCCAAGCTCGCGCTCGACATGGTCGCTATGCGTGTCGACCAGCTCGAAGATCATGCGATAGCCGCGCTCGGCCGCGGTCAGCATTCCGCCAAGCAGCATCTGGTCGATCCAGTCGCGTCCGTCGCGCGCCCGCCAGTCGGCGATCGTGCGGTCGCGGTCGTTTATGGCGAGGATGAGATAGGACCGCGATCCGCTCATGCGCTGCGCGGCGATAGAAGGAACGTAGCCGAGCTTGTCGATGCTCGCCTGCACCTTCTCTTTCATCGCGGGGCGAACGTTGGGTTCATCGTTGATGACGCGGCTGACGGTCTGGAGGGAAACCCCTGCATCGGCTGCGACATGCTTGATGGTGACTGACTGGCGCCGCCGACCCATAGAATTGAAAACCCCATTCTCGCCCGGCTACGCCTTAACGAAGATCACAGGCCCTGTATTCGATCAGGCGTTTATCCAGCCGCGATTGCGCAACGCTGCGTCGCACAATAAGCAACGGGCCCCGGTCTTGCAACCGAGGCCCGCACTCATTTCATCGGTTCAATCCGCTCAGAAATTGAAGCGAGCGATGAAGGTGAACCGGCGGTCGTTGCGGAATGCCGAACGCGTAACCCTCGTGCCGTCGAAATCGATAACCTGCGAAGTTTCGGTCACCTCGTCGAGCAGGTTTACACCCTGTACCCCCAGTTTGAGATGGGAATTGACGTCGTAGAAGATCGACGCATCCAGCTGGCCGGTATCTTCCTGCCAGATGGGCGAGAAGGGGAAGATGTCGTCGCGCGGGGTGATCAGGAATTCCGAACGCCAGTTATAGGCGGCGCGCATCGAGAGCGGCCCCTTCTCGTAGAAGATGGTCGCGTTGATCGTATGCTCCGAAATTCCGGCCAGCGGTTGCCGCGATACGAACGGTCCGCCGTTCAGGGGTTGGAACCCGGTGGAAACCGAGGGCGATCCGATATCCGACAGGTCCGGGTTGGGGAAATCCCCTCCGTCGATGTAGGTATAGGTGAGTTGTGTGCCCAATCCGCTCAACAGTCCCGGAAGGAAATCATAGGTCTGCTGATAGGCGAGTTCGAAGCCTTTCAGAGTGCCGCTGAGATCGTTGGCAGGGCCGTTGATGATGACGTCCTGAGAAAGCCCGCTTGCGGTCGTGTAGTTCACGACACCCGTCCCGGTGGTCACGATCCCCTCGATATCTTTCACGAATACCGCCGCAGTCAGCGAGCCGACGTCGTCGAAGTACCATTCGGCAGACAGGTCGTAATTCCAGGATTCGATCGGCAGGAGATTGCGATTGCCCGTCGCTATCGAGAGCAGCGGACCGCTGTCGACCCGGCCGCTGAAGCCGAGCACGCCGCTGGCATTGAACAACTGCAGGTCCGGCCGCGAGATGCCTTTGGAAACAGCGCCACGAATGACCACTCCGGTGCCGCTGTCCAGCCTGATATTGAAGGCCGGGAGCCAATGGTCGAACGTTATCTCGCGATCGTCCTGGATGACCTCGCCGGTGAATAGCGAGGCAAACTCTTCAAGGCGAGCACCCGTCAGATTACAGAACAGCCGCTGCTGGCCCGGCGGAAGCGGGGTCTGGCAAACCGCCGAGATTTCGGCAGCCTGGACGACGCCATCGCCGTTGGCAGCAGGGTTGATCGACGGATCGTCGAACTGACCCGGTTGTGGGAAACCGATCAATCCGCCGGAACTCACCCGCGTTTCGACGTAACGCAGGCCGATGTTGCCAGCGATCGACCAGCCGTTGTCGAAATCGTGGCCGAAGTCCACCCGAGCGTACGCAGCATTGGTGATTTCGGTGACATCCGAGATTTCGGGCGGGCAAAAGGGATCGCAAGCAGTTACCGTTCCGGTTACCGGATCGGTGAAAGTGCGGCCGTTCACGCCGAGATTGAAGCGCTCCGGGGTCTGCGAGAAGGTAGTGATCTGATCCCATTGCTGGTCGGTCGTGCCGGCAAGATACTCGCCGAGGAAATCGTCCCCGCCGAAGAAATAGGCCGCGCCGTTCGGAACCGGAGTCGCCGTACGTCCGCGCTGGAAATTGTCGGCGAAGGGCGAACGGATCCGCGAGAAGTCGGGGAACTCGTCCGTGAAAGCCCCCCCGGCGATGGTGAATTCCTGTCCGTCCAGGCCGGTGTAGAAGCGGCCCGGAGTGAAGCCCGACCAGTCGGGCACGAACGGCTCCGATCCGGAAAAGCAGCCGGGGCCTTCGCCCCAGGGCAGGCATCCGCCGCGCCCCGCCCAGGGCGCGGACAGATTGCCCCAGGTGCTGAAGTTGGTGTTGCGGGTAATCCGGTCGCGCGCGGCCCAGCGCGCGCCGAAGCGGGCCTTCTTGAAGAAGCCGTCGTCGCTGATGTCGTATTCGAGATCGGCCTTGACGCTGAACAGGTCGCCTTCGTTGCGCTCACGGCTGTCGAGGCCGAACCAGTAATAGGTGAAGAAACCGCTCGAGAAATAGTCGTCCGGCGCACCCGGAGGCGCGAGAAACTCGACATTGGGCGTATTGCCGCTGAGGTCGAGTGCGATGTCGGCCCAGGTGCTCATCGCGCCGAAGACCGAGTCGCGATTGAGGTCAGAGGTAACGTATTGCGCTTCGACATTACCGCGGAAGCGGTCGGTGAAATCCATGTCGATGTCGAAGGACAAATCCTGGGTCACCGATTCGGTGTCGCGCAGGAACCGCAGCGTATCCAGCGGTATCCCGCCGAGACCGAAGGGGGTCGCGTAGGCGTTGCCGACATTGTCGGTCAGGATGCCGCTCACGAAGCGCCCGTTGTCATCGAAGGTGAAATTCGTGCCCGGACGCGGGTCGGGCGCCGATACGCCGTCGTCGATGCGGCCCAGCAGCGCGAATTCCTCGGTGAAGAAGCTGGTTTCCGAGCGCAGGTACTCGAAGGTCATCAGCAGGTCGCCATCGAGCGTCTCGAACTGGCCGACTGCGGAAAATGCCTCGCGATCACGATCGAGATCGGTGGTGCGAACACCGGCATATTGCGGAACGATCACCGCGCCCGCCGGCGGGAACTGGTCCTCGGTGAAGTTGGGCGTATCGCCGAAACCGCCGGAATTCACATCGAACACGCGCAGGCATCCGCCGCTCAGATCGGCATTGCGGTAGCAGGGGTCGGCAACCTGCGAGGCGTCGGTACGGCTCTTGAGCTCCGACCGGGAATAGGCAAGTTGCAGGCCGAAGGTGCCGGCGCTCGTATCGAAAGTATCCGATACGAGCAGATTGAACGTGGGCGACCATTCCTCGCGCAGATCGCCGTAATTGCCCTCGATCGAACCGGCAATGTTCAGACCCGGATTGTCGAGCGGCTTGCGCGTCACAAGGTTGACCAGGCCAGCAATCTGACCTTCGATCATGTCCGCGGTGGTGTTCTTGAACACCTCCACACGACCCACGAGTTCGGGCGATACGTCTTCGAAGCTCAGCGACCGTCCGCCGGTGGCCGAGAAGATGTCCCGACCGTTGAGCTCGGACCGCACGAAGGGCAGGCCGCGGATGATCACGCCGGTACCTTCGACCGAGAACCGGTCGGGGTCGGAAGTTTTTTCGAATCGCCCGATGTTCACGCCGGGAACGCGCTGGAGGGTCTCGGCGATCGAGCGGTCGGGGAGTGCGCCGATATCTTCCGCGGTCACTACGTCGACCACGGTATCCGCATTGCGCTTGATGTTCTGCGCACTCGCCAGCGACTGGCGGAAGCCGGAAACGACGATGACATTGGCATCATCGATTTCCTCGGGTGTTCCGCCCGGAGTTTCCTCGTTGAGCGTGTCGTCCGTTTCCTGCGCCCATGCGGGCTGTGCTGCTACCAGCGCCAGGCCCGATGCTGTGGTGAGCGCGGCGATACGGCGCGAATATGCGGCGACGCCAGTCCTTCTAAGAGACATGTTTCCTCCCTTGTCCCAAGCTTCCCGGCAGGTTTGATCCTGCAATCTGATTGAAACATATCGAAGGTTGTGAGCGTTCACAAGATACAATATGTGCGAGGCGATGAGGCGTGGCGCTCTGGCAACAGAGGCCCCGAAATGGCATGAGGGGAGCGATGGCAATAGAACATATCGTAATCGTGGGTGGCGGCACTGCAGGCTGGATGGCGGCGGCAGCGCTGTCGCGGATTCGCGACGGCCGGCCGGTCGCCATCACGGTGATCGAATCGGAACAGATCGGGACGGTGGGCGTGGGTGAGGCGACGATCCCGCCACTCGTCGAGTTCAACCAGGCGCTGGGTATCGATGAACGCGAGTTCCTCGCCGAAGTGCAGGGCACCTTCAAACTGGGAATCCAGTTCGTTAACTGGGGCCAGGTCGGCGAGAGCTACATTCACCCGTTCGGCGCCTATGGCTACGACATCGGCGGAATCAATTTCCACCAGGTCTGGCACAGCCTGCGCGGGCGGGGGGACAAGCGCCCGCTGCAATTGTTCAATCTCGAAACCATGGCGGCCTATTACGGGAAGTTTTCGCGCACCGAAGACTATGCCCGCGACGATCTGCCGCCGATGAACTACGCCTACCACATCGATGCGACGGCCTATGCGCGCTATTTGCGCAAATATGCCGAGAAGCGCGGCGTAGTTCGCCGCGAGGGAATCGTGGAGCAGGTGGCGCTCGACCCGGAAAGCGGCCACGTGGCCAAGCTGACCCTGTCCGATGGTGAGGAGATCGAGGGCGATTTCTTCGTCGACTGCACGGGCTTTCGCGGCCTCCTGATCGAACAGGCGCTCGAAACGGGGTACGAAGACTGGACCCATTTCCTGCCCTGCGACCGCGCCGTGGCGCTGCCATGCAATCGCGACGACGGTTCGCCGCCGCCGCCGTTCACGCGGGCCACCGCGCACAAGGCGGGCTGGCAATGGCAGGTCCCGCTGCAGCGCCGCAACGGCAATGGGCATGTCTATTGCAGCCAGTTCATGGAAGCCGACGAGGCGCACGACATTCTCGTGCAGAACCTCGCCGGCAAGCCGACCGCCGAACCCAACCACCTGCGCTTCGTGACCGGCCGCCGCAAGAAGGTCTGGAACAAGAACGTGGTCGCGCTCGGTCTTGCTTCGGGTTTCATGGAACCGCTCGAAAGCACCTCGATCCACTTGATCAACACGGGCGTGAACAAGCTTATCGCGACCATGTCGCTCGACGGCATTACCGAGGCCCAGGCGAATACATTCAACCGGCTCACGGTCAAGGAATACGAGCGGATCCGCGATTTCCTCGTACTCCATTACAAGGCCACGCGGCGCGACGATTCCCCGTTCTGGGACTATTGCCGGACGATGGACGTGCCGGATTCGCTGACCGAGAAGATCGAGCTGTTCAAGGCGAATGGCCAGGTGTTCCGCGAGGAGGACGAACTGTTCACCACCACCAGCTGGACCGCGGTGATGATGGGGCAGGGCATCTCGATGGAAGGCAACAGCCCCATGGCTGCGGCTGTGGCGGACACATCGGCGCAGGAGATCGACGAAATGGCGAAATCGATCCAGTGGCTGGTCCAGCAGATGCCCGGGCATCACCAGTATCTCCAGCGCTACTGCCCTGCGCGCCAGCCAGCGCCCGCCTGAGGCTTGCCCTTATCGGTGGGCCGCTCTAGCGCTCGCTGTGCATGTTCGATCCGCTGGCCTTCCGCAATGCACTGGGTTCCTTCGCCACCGGTGTGACCATTGTCACTGCGCGCGATGACTCCGGAAAGCCGGTCGGACTTACGGCCAACAGCTTCAACTCGGTAAGTCTCGATCCTCCCATGGTGCTGTGGAGTCTTTCGCTCCATTCGGGCAGCCTGTCGGTGTTCCGCGATGCGGATAACTGGGCGGTACACGTTCTTGCAGCCGACCAGCAGACGATGTCGGATCGCTTCGCGAGGCCGGGACGCGACAAGTTCGATGGGCTGGACATGGCAGACGGTCCGGAAGGCGCGCCGCTGCTCGAAGGCTGCGCAGCTCGCTTCGGATGCCGCGCGCGGTTCGAATACGAAGGCGGCGACCACGCCATCTTCCTTGGCGAAGTAATCGATTTCGACCGGCGCGAGGCCGAGCCGCTCATTTATCACGGCGGGCAATACGGGCGCATCATGCGGCCCCCGTCGGGGCAGGACCTCGAACGCGAGGGCCTCGCGGAAAAGAGCGCCTCGGGACTTTCCCTTACGGAACGCGGCAGCCAGTTGCTCGCCGCGCTGCAGGCGGTGGCGAAGCGCTAGACTCGGCGCGCTCGTCCCGATACCGGTTGCGAAAAGCAACCAAGGGAAGAGGCAGCATCATGAAAACCCGCATCACCGAAATGTTCGGCATCGAGCATCCGATCATCCAGGGCGGCATGCACTATGTCGGGTTTGCGGAGATGGCGGCGGCGGTTTCCAATGCGGGCGGCCTCGGCATCATTACCGGCCTCACTCAGGGCACGCCCGAAAAGCTTGCCGACGAGATCGCGAAATGCCGCGACATGACCGACAAGCCCTTCGGCGTGAACCTGACCTTCCTGCCCACCGTCAACGCGCCCGACTATCCCGGGCTGGTTCGCGTCATCATCGAGGGCGGGGTCAAGGTGGTCGAAACCGCGGGCAACAATCCGCAGCAGGTCCTGCCCTATTTCAAGGACGCCGGGGTCAAGGTGATCCACAAATGCACCAGCGTACGCCACAGCCTGAAAGCGCAGTCCATCGGCTGCGACGCGGTCAGCGTCGACGGCTTCGAATGTGGCGGTCACCCGGGTGAGGACGACATCCCCAACATGATCCTGCTGCCCCGCGCGGCGGACGAACTGGAAATTCCCTTCGTCGCCAGTGGCGGCATGGCCGATGCGCGCAGCCTCGTCGCCAGCCTTGCGATGGGAGCCGACGGTATGAACATGGGCACGCGCTTCATCGCGACGCAGGAAGCGCCGGTGCACGAGAATGTGAAGAAGGCGATCGTGGCCGCTTCCGAGCTCGACACAAGGCTCGTCATGCGCCCCTTGCGCAATACCGAACGTGTGATGACCAACGACGCGGTCGAGGAATTGCTGCAGATCGAGAAGGAAAAGGGCTCCGATCTCAAGTTCGAGGATATCATCGAACAGGTAGCAGGCGTCTATCCGAGGATCATGATGGAAGGCGACATGGACGCGGGCGCCTGGTCGTGCGGCATGGTCGCGGGTCTCATCAACGACATCCCGACCTGCAAGGAACTGATCGATAGCATTATGGCCGAGGCAGAAACCCTGATCCGTCAGCGCCTGACCGGTTTCCTCGACGGCTGATCCGTTTCGTCCGATACAAGGATGCAATTCTTATGAATTCGATCGCTGCGGCCGACCGGCCCGCATGGGCGGCGCTGGTTCTGCCCATTGTCTTGCTGGGCGCAAGCATGCTGCTGTTCGTCGCCGTCGGGGCGGCGGACTATCCCGGCAAGATCGCCAAGGAGATGGGGCGCAGCACGGCGCAGCTCGCGATTGCCGCTGCGCTGGTATTCCTGCTGTACCGGACCGGACTTGCCCGCGAGGCCGGACTCACGCGTCCCGTGCGCGAATGGCCCCGGGGTTGGCCGCTCGCGGTGATTCCGATGGCGCTCATCGGGCTGATCAATCTGCTGTCGGTCGACGTGCAGGCACTTAGTTTCGACCTGCCGAGAGTCGCGGGCTGGCTTTACAACAGCATGTCTACCGGCCTGTTCGAGGAAATCCTGCTGCGCGGCTTTTGCTTCTACTATCTCTATCGCGCCTGGCATAACCGGCCCAATGCGCTGATCAAGGCGGGCATTGCGCAGGCGCTGATCTTCGGAATCGCGCATGCCTTCAATATCTTCCAGGCGCCGCTTGGCGATGTCGTTCCGCAGGTCGTCTATGCTACCTTGCTGGGGATCGGCTTTGCCGGGATCGCAGCCTACACGCGCAGCCTGTGGCCGGTGATCGGCATCCACGCGTTCATCAATGCGATGGGCGATCTCGACGTGTTTTTCGGTGTCGAGAGCCCGGCGGAAGCGGGCAGTGCGTCGGGTTATGTCGTCGCGATCGTGATCATTTTCGTGGTCTCTACGCTTCCCGGACTGGCCATGTTGCGGCGTCGGCAGGCGCAGATCGATGGAGCGACGCCGCATGCGTGATTTACTAGACCGCCGACGTGGGGCATCGTGCCCGTGACCCATCTCCCGCCCCGGAATTGAGGAGCTTTCGCATGCTCGATACCAGCTATCGCACCGCCTACAATGAAGACCACGAGGCCTTTCGCGATACCGTGCGCAAGGTCTTCGCCGAGCATATGACGCCCTATCTCGACCAGCACGAGGAAGAGGGCATAGTTCCCCGCTCGGCGTGGAAGGCGCTGGGCGAGGCGGGCATGCTGTGCCCGACGGTCAAGGAAGAGAATGGCGGGCTGGGCCTCGATTTCGGCTTCAACTGCGTGCTGTGCGAAGAGCTGTCCTACCTCGGGAGTTCGGCCGGTTTCACCCTGCAGAACGACATCACTGCCAATTACATCGAACGCCTCGGCACCGACGAGCAGCGCGCCAAATATCTGCCGGGCATGGTCTCGGGCGATGTCATAACCGCGATCGCCATGACAGAGCCGGGTGCCGGCAGCGATTTGCAGGGCATTCGCACCACCGCGATCAAGGACGGCAACCACCTCGTGGTGAACGGGTCGAAGACCTACATCACCAATGGCCAGAATGCCGATATGGTGATCGTCGTCGCCAAGACCGATCCCTCGCAGGGCGCCAAGGGCACCACGCTGGTACTGGTCGATGCCGATACCGAAGGTTTCGAGCGCGGGCGCAATCTCGACAAGATCGGCCAGCATTCGGCCGACACCTCCGAGCTGTTTTTCAACGATTGCCGTGTGCCGATGACCAATATCCTCGGCGGCGAGGGACGCGGCTTCATTCATTTGATGGAAGAACTGCCGCAGGAACGGCTTGGCATTGCCGTCGGCGCGCAGGCCGCCGCGCAGCGCGCCTTCGACGAGGCGGTGAACTTCACCAAGGACCGCAAGGCATTCGGCAGAACCGTGTTCGAATTCCAGAATACCAAATTCGTCCTCGCCGACCTCAAGGCCAAGCTGCAGGTCGGCTGGGCGCATCTCGACTGGGCGATAAAAAAGCATCTCGCTGGCGAACTCACCACCGACGAGGCGAGCGCGGCGAAGCTATGGCACACCGACCTGCAGTGGGAGGCCTGCGACAAGGCGCTGCAACTGCATGGCGGGGCGGGCTATATGAACGAGTATACCATCGCCCGCCTGTGGCGCGATGCGCGCGTGACCCGCATCTTCGGCGGCACCAACGAGATCATGAAGGAAGTGATCAGCCGCTCGATCTGAAGGAGAGCAGCCAATGTCCGATCCGCTCGTTTCTTCGCGAAAGACCGCCCTCATTCTCGACGGGTCGACCGGACGTGGCAATGGCGTGGTCCCGGGCGACGAGCCGTCATGGCCGAACGAGGAAACGACCGGATCCGAGCAGCGTGCCGGCGGCGCCGTCGCGCGGATTCCGGCGGGGCGCATGGGCACCCCGCAGGACATGGCGGGTGCCGCGCTGCTTCTTGTCTCGCCGCTGGCGGATTATGTCGTCGGCCAGATAATCCGCGTCGATGGCGGGATGACGCTCTCATGAGCGTTGGTTGGAGGCTTTCCTACTCCACCGGCGTTTGCGATGTGGGCACCATGGAGCTGAGAGGCACTGTGTTTTCGTCGCGCCCACCTTGTGCCACTTTTGCGGGATGACGATGTAAAACAATAAGTTGGCGGCGTTTTCAAGGGTGACGCAGTGTCACCTTTGTCACGCAGACCGGGCATGGAGAACGTTTCGCCGTCGCACAGGGAGGACCTACACATGGAATACGTCAATCTCGGCCCCTCGGGTCTCAAGGTTTCGCGCCTTTGCCTGGGCTGCATGAGCTATGGCGATACCAGCAAGGGATGGCACGGGGACTGGGTGCTGTCCGAGGAGGAAAGCCGACCCTTCATTCGCGAGGCGCTGGAGGCGGGGATCAATTTCTTCGACACCGCGAACATGTATTCGCTCGGCGCGTCAGAAGAGGTCGTCGGACGCCTGCTCTCCCAATTCGCCCGGCGCGACGAAATCGTGGTCGCCACCAAGGCCTTCATGCCCTGGCGGCAGGCGCCCAATACCGGCGGCCTCTCGCGCAAGGCGCTGATGCAGGCGATCGACGACAGCCTGACACGGCTCGATATGGACTATGTCGATCTCTTCCAGATTCATCGCTGGGATACCGAGACGCCGATCGAGGAAACCATGGAGGCGCTGCACGATATCGTGAAGGCCGGCAAAGCGCGCTATATCGGTGCGTCCTCGATGTGGGCGTGGCAGTTCGCCAAGGCGCAGGAGGTTGCGAAAGCGAACGGGTGGACCCGCTTCATCTCGATGCAGAACCACGTCAACCTGCTCTACCGCGAGGAAGAGCGCGAAATGCTGCCATTGTGCGCCGATCAGGGCGTGGGGGTGATCCCGTGGAGCCCGCTTGCGCGTGGCAAGCTCGCGCGGGCCTGGGATGAAAGCACCGTGCGCAGCGAAACCGACGGTTTCGGCAAACTGCTCTATCGCCAGCAGGAAGAGGCGGATCGCGCCATCGTCGAGGCAGTCGGTGCGATTGCCGAGGAACGCGGCGTCTCGCGCGCGACCGTCGCGCTGGCCTGGCACTTCGCCAAGGAGGTCACCGCACCGATCATCGGGGCGACCAAGGACGGTCACATCGGCGCCGCGGTCGCCGCCATGGGTCTGGAGCTGACGGCGGAAGAAGTGCGTCGGCTCGAGGAGCCCTACATGCCGAAAGCACCGGTCGGCGTGGAAACCACCGTCCCGCGAGACTGGTCCGTTTCCGTTCGCGAAGAGTAGAAAATTCGCCCTTTTTCGCGAAGTGTTACAATCGCGGAAAGGGGGTCACATACAAGTCACAAGACTGCGGCATCGCTGCCTTCGACAGGTGGGGTGATTGCCGCGTGCGCACGATTAACATTTTCCTGACCGACCCGATCGCGGGAGACCTTCCCGACTTCGACAACGGGGACATCCGATACGTTTTTGCCCGTCTCTATCCCGACGGGCCGAGACGGCTGGTCGAAGGGCCCGTCTGCGCCTTCGTCGACTGGGTCATGGACGACCTTTCCGGGCTGGAGATGTGCCGCCGCTTGCGCACCGATCCGCGTATGGAAGATGCGCATATAACCATCGTGCTCGAAGAAGACGATGCGGAGGACAAGCGGCGGGCATTGCGGGCGGGCGCGGACGATTACGTCGTCGGCCCGATAGACCGCACTGCCGTCCTCGACCGGGTAATGGCGCTGCAGGTCGGCGGCGCGCAGCCGCGGGTCACCGAACGCCTCGAGCTCGGCCAGTTGCTGGTCGATCTCGCCGCGTTGCAGGCACGCTGGAACGGCCAGGCACTCGACTTGCGGCCGAACGAATTCCGCTTGCTGCATTTCCTTGCCCAGAACCCGAATCGGGTGCTGTCGCGCGCGGACCTGATCGCCGCTCTCGGCAAGCAGGAGCCGCCGATCGACGAGCGTACCGTGGATGTCTGGATCGGCCGCCTGCGCCGCGCCCTGCGCAAGGTGGGTGCCGGAGAGCGCGTGCGTACCGTGCGTTCGCTCGGATACGTATTCGATAGCTACGAGTGACACTGGCGCAGGATTGGTAGCTGCAACGGTCCTGATCGAATCCAAGCGGGCATTTGCAACAAAAAAGGGGCCGCCCGAAGGCGACCCCCGGGGTGTGAAGCCTGTCTATTCTCAGAACTCGGCGGAGAGCGATACGGCGAAGCTGCGACCGACGTCGTAGCTGTTGATCTCGATCCGGTTGGTGCCGTTGGTCTGGAATTCGAAGTGATCGCGACCGGTCAGGTTGCGGGCTTCGAGTTTCAGTTCGAGGTCGGTCCCGGAGAGTTCGAAGCCCTGGCGGACCACGAAATCGAGGCGCAGGCCCGGATCCTCGATGATATCGGGCAGAGCCGCCGTCCCGCGGCTGGTCACACGCTCGCTGGCATAGCTCAGCAGGAAAGTGGCCTGGCTGATCTTGTCGAGGTCCTCGATCCCAAGCTGCAGGTTGACGAGATGGTCCGACTGGCCCGTGAGCGGCACGCCGTCGCGGAAGAAGTTGGTCGCCGGCTGATCCGCGAAGGGGAAGACCCGCGCGATATCGCCGGAACCGACTTCCAGTTCCGAATTGGTATACGTGTAGTTGGCAATCGCGACGAGGCGCTTGCTTTCCCACCAGTCACCCAGATTATATAGGTCCTTGTTCCACTGCAGTTCGACTTCGGCGCCGTAGAGCTGGGCCGACGGAGCATTGGCAAAACCGCTGATCTGGTTGTTGTCCGAGAAGCTCGAGAAGATCTCGATCGGGTTTTCGATATCCTTGTAGAAGCCGGCGACGCTCGCCTTGCTGCCCGAGCCCCAGTAGTATTCGAGCCGTGCTTCGTAATTCGTTAGCTCGCTGTCGACCAGCGACGGGTTGCCGTTGAACTGGCGGTTGGTTTCCGGATCGAAATAGGTCTGGAAAATCAGTTCGCGGAACTGCGGGCGCGCGATCGTCTTCGATGCGTTCAGGCGCAGCTGGAGGCTATCGGTAACTTCCCAGGTGAGCGTGGCGCCCGGTAGGAAGTAGTCGTTCTCGAGCAGGGTCGTATTGCCCGAACCGCTGGGCGTGCCGTCGAGGCCGAGCGGGATGACTTCCTGCGTGGCATCTTCGTAGCGCACGCCGACATCGAGCGAAACGCCGAGGGTCGGTTCGATCCGGGTCTGGACGTAGCCCGCCAGAATTTCGAGACCTGCGGCGAAGGCCGGGTCCGAACCGGTCGTATCGAAGATGGTATAGGTGAACGGGCCGATACCCGCGGCATCCTGGGCCGCCTGATCGTAGCCGAGTTCGATCAGCGAATCGCCGAGGAGATTGTCCGGGCGGAAGGCACCGAAAACATCGGGATAGCCGCCCGAGGCACGGATATCGAATTCGCGTCGCGAGGACAGCCGCTCGGTGTCGGTATAGGCACCGCCCACCGTCACTCCGAGCCAGTCCGCCAATTGGTAGCTCAGATCGACACCGCCGTAATAGAGGTCTTCGGTCAGATCCGAGAATGCCACCACGGCGCCCCCGCGCTGCGGGTCGAGCGTATTGAGAAAGACGTTTCCGAGCGGATCGTTGGCATTATTGGTGCGGGTATAGGTGAACTCCCATTCATAGGGCGCTTCCCGCTGTGTCTGGGCATAGCCGCCACGCAGGTCGACCGAAAGATCGCCGAATTCCAGTTCGCCGGTAAATTGCGTATCGAACAGCTGGCGCTCGTACCAGGCGGTGTCCTGGACCTGGTCGGTGTCGTCATTCTGGAAGTCGGTGCCCTCGGCGAGCGAGGCGCGCTTCAGGCTGTCCCGGATGAACAGGTTGACGATCCGGAAGCGATGCTCGCCAACCTCGAGGCCGAAGCCCAGCATGGCGTTCGCGAGGATGCGCTGGTCGGTGGTGAACTGGCGGAAGTCGGTGTCGAGATCGAGGTCCGTATTCACCGCGGTCTGGCGTGTGATGAACCGATTGCGCCACTTGTTGCTCAACGAAGCCGTGGCGATGATGCCGAAGCGGCCGTCGGAAAAGACGTCGAAGCTGGTTCCCGCGGTGATTCCCGTCGACCAGTTGGCCGGCAGATTGTCGGTGCTCTGCAGCAGGATCAGGTTGGGATCGCCCAGTTCGAGCAGGATCGAGCGCTGGTCGACGCTCGGGTCCGAGATAGGAACACCGCTGTCGAGATAGTTCTGCAGCGCGGGCCTTGTGGTGCGGCGGCCGTCGTCGAAACCGAACCAGTCGTAGCTCGACCCATAATAGGTGTAGCCGGTTCCGAAGTTGGTTTCGCTGTCTCCGGAAATCCCGGCGCTGATCTTGATGAAGCTTTCATCGGGAACGGCGCGCGTGGTGAGGTTGATCACGCCGCCGCCGAATTCGCCGGGGAAGTTGGCCGAGTAGGTTTTCTGGACCAGGCTCGATGCGATGATACTGGTGGGAAAGATATCCAGCGGCACGACGCGGCTGAGGGGCTGCGGCGACGGCAGCGGGAGACCGTTGAGGAGCGCAAGCGAGTAACGATCGCCCAGGCCGCGAACGAAGACGAGGCCGTTGCCGACGGTCGACAGGCCCGTGACCCGGGTCAGCGCGCCGGCGATGTCGCCTTCGCCGGTGCGGGCGATGCTGGCGCTGTCGAGTACCGAGACGACCTGCGAGGATGCGCGAGTCACGTCCTGGCGACGGCGGCCGGTCACGACGATCGCGCCACCGGGAACGGAAATCTCGGGCTCCTCGAACTCTTCCTCGACTGGCGTGTCGTCGATACCCTCGACCTGTTGTGCCAGGACGGCGTCGGTCGCGAGGTCTTCTTCGGCGGGAACGCCTTCGGCGCCGGTGCCTATGCCCGTTTCCTGGGCATAGGCGGCGCCGGGAATGGTGAGCGCGGTGGTAAGCAGGAGCAGCGCGGTTAGCTGCTTGCCGGTCGACATGGTTCGAGACCCCCTCATGATCAGGCCTTTGAAAACTGTGTGGAGCCCTGCGACGGCTCCCGTGCGAAAAAGCGAAGAAGGCCGCGGGATGCACGATGTGCGTGCGTCCCGCGGCCTTCGGTGCCGATTAGTAGACCGGCAGGCTCGAGCAATCGGAAACGGCGGCGTCGAAGGTCACCGTGGCCGAGTTGCAGGTCCAGCCCTGGATCCAGGTGTCGTTGCCCGGATAGGCTGCGCCGATGTTGGTCGGCAGCGTGAAGAACGCATCCAGCGAGGTCGGATCGAACACGGCGACACCGTTTTCGTTGGCGCCGTTGACGAAGGTCATCGTCAGCGTGTTGGTGAAGCCCGCATCATTGTTCGATCCGCCATCGTAGATCGCCTGCGTCTGGGCGGCGGTGACCCCGCCGCTACCGTCGCGGAAGTCGACATCGCAATCCATCACGAAGCTTTCGAAGACCGGCGGGCCGTCTTCGTCGGGACCTGCGCCGGCGGCGCGGATCGTTTCCGGGAGGTCGAGACGCAGGCAGGGCGTACCGCCGGTCCGGTCGATCAGAACCGAGTTCACGATGGCGAAATCGGCGCCGCCGCGGATGCGAATGGCCTGATCCTGCTCGGCGCCATTGTGGATGAAGGTCGCATTCGAGATCTGCGTCTTCTGGCGCGGGGTCTGCTCTTCGAGGCCGTTGTTCGAGTCGGCTTCGATGATCGTATCGCCGACGCCAGGACGCTGGACCACGATAACGTTCTGCATGTTGGACTTGACGCCGGTATCGGTGTCGAGGCTGTCGTCTTCCGCACCGACGACGATCAGGTTACGCACGTCGAACTGGCCGCCGAAAAACTCGACCCCGTCATCCGAGCTGTTGTAGCTCATAATGTTGCTGATGCTGGTGCCGCTGCCGACACCGCCGGTGGTCAGGGCCTGCAGTTCGTTGTCGCCCGAGAGGACGAAGCCCGAATAGCGGATCTGGACGTAGTCGAGGTTGCCCGAGTCGTCGCCCGCGGTTGCGCCGCCGAACAGGGCAGGCTGAGCCGCGCCTTCGACCTGGCGTTCGCAGGCGACGGTGCCCGGCGTGGCGCCCGGTGCGATGCAGTCGGTAACCGGGGCGCGGCCGGAGAGGACGAGACCGCCCCATTGACCCGAAGAGTTGACGGTGTTGAGGCCCTGGACGTTGTCGCGGCTGGTGAAAATGATCGGACGGGCGGCAGTGCCGACGGCCTGGATCGTGTTGCCGCGGTTGACGTTCATCCAGCCCGAACCCGACGAGAAGAGGATGACGCCCGGCTCGATGGTCAGCTCGACATCGGTATCGGCGCCGGTATCGGCGGGGCCACCGTCGGTGCCGACGTCGACACGTTCGTTGATGCGATAAAGCAGGCCGTTGATGAAGGGCAGGGTGGAGGAAGCGGTAAAGCGCTCAGGCAGTTCACACACGCGGTAGGTGCCGGTCGGGCCCGAAATGGTTCCGGTGTCGGTCAGGCCGACGGGGTCCGAGATGGTCGGGCAACCGGCGGCCGGAGTGACCAGCGTCGACGTCGGGGTCGGTGTCGGGGTCGGCGTGGGTGCCGGGGTATTGGTGTTGTTGATGGTGATGTTCCCGCCGGTGCCCGGCGAGACGATTTCGTCGGCGCCGCAGCTGGCGAGAGCCAGAGCGGAGCAGCCGAGTACGAGCGAACGATGGAAATTGGTCACGGGTAACGGTCCCCTCAAAAACCGGATGAATCGAAATGCGAATTCGTTGATCGCGACTCGTCCGCTAGGGGTGCTTCGTGACACTTTTTATCGTTTCGTGACCGTTGTGTTGCAAAACCGGTGAATGGCACGACGAACCGAGCCGGTTCTCGAAAATACCTTTGCCGGCGCTCGAAATTTCAGTTTTGTGACAATGTTACGGAATTGTTGCAGTCGCTTTGGGCGGGGTTCATAACAACTCTCAGAACAGGAAAGGGAGAGCTGTCATGGCGATCATTACCAGCGTTGCTTTGGCCCTTCTCGTGCAGGGTCCCGTCGACGCGGCCAAGACGCCGCAGGCCGAATATGACGTCGGCTACGAAGAACTCGTCGCGAACGACAATCTTGCGGCGCGCGAAATCATCGAAAACTCGGATGAGTTGGCCGAAGATGATCCGGCACGGTTGATAAACCACGGCATCGCGCTCGCGCGCACGGGCAACTATGAGGCGGCGCGCGCCGCATTCGAGGCCGCAGCCAGCGCCCGCAACAGCGTCGAGCTTGAAACCGCACAAGGCAAATGGGTGGATTCGCGCCGCCTTGCCCGCAAGGCCCTGGCAATGCTCGATAAGGGCGAATTTGCCCGCTATTACGCACTGTCGCTTCGCTAAGTCCGCGCGAGATCACCGAACCAACGGGCCCGCCTTCCTTTTTTGCGGAAGGTGGGCCAATTCGTATCGGCCGCGATAGTTTCCTCCACAATTCAGCTTTTTGTCACCCGCCTGTCATGTAGTATCCTCAATGGGGCCGCACGGAGGGTGCAATGATTCTCGCACGCTTGGCGCTGGTTTTGGGATTGTCCTGCGCAGCGCTTTCCGCCTTTCCTGCAAAGGCGGATGTCATGGAGATCGACGCGGACGGAGCGCGCTGGGTGACCGGCGGGGGCACCGCCCTTCCTGCTGCGCAGAACGAGTTGGCGGCGTCCGGACCGCTGGCAGAAGTCCCTGCGGATCTTGTCGTTCCCGACATCGCGGTCGCCGATCCCGTCGAACATGCCCGGCTGGTGCCCGAGGGATACAAGGCGAAAGTGGCCGAACTGGCCGCGCGTTTCGACCTCAGCCCGACGCTGATCGAGGCTGTCGTGTGGCAGGAGAGCCGCTGGCGTGCCAATGCGGTATCGCCGGTCGGTGCCCGGGGTCTTGCCCAACTGATGCCCGGCACCGCGCGCGATCTCGGCGTCGACCCCGACGATCCCTTCGCCAATCTCGAAGGTGGGGCACGCTATCTGCGCGAACAGCTCGACCGGTTCGACGGCGATCTCGAAAAAGCGCTAGCCGCCTACAATGCCGGACCCGGACGCGTCATTCGTGCGGGCGGCATTCCCCGCATTCGCGAAACACAGCATTATGTGGCGGCCATCATGGGCCGTCTGTCAGACCATTCACGGGAGTAGATAATTGAGTCGCAAGTTTACCGTTCCGGCAGCTCTTGCCGCATTGACGAGCCCCAACGCCGCGTTTGCGCAGGCTGCCGATCCGGCAGGGTCGGGCCCCATCGTCGCAGCGCTTGGCTGGCTGCAGGGGACCTTGCTCGGCAATGTCGCCACCGCGGTTGCCGTCATGGCGGTGGCGGCCGTCGGGTTCATGATGCTGACCGGGCGGCTCAACTGGCGTTTCGGCGCGACCGTGATCATCGGCGTGTTCATCCTGTTCGGTGCCGCTTCGATCGTCGCCGGTATTCAGGGCGTGGCGAGCTAGCATGACCGCGCTCGTCCGCCATCCCGTTCACCGCGCACTGACGCGCCCGCAGATGTTCGCGGGGGTGACATATAACTATTTCATCATCAACGGGATGGTGACGACCGAGGCATTCCTGATCACCGGCAGCTGGCTGGCGTTGCTGGTCTTCGCCGTGATGCATGGCATCGGCTATTTCGCCTGCCTGCGCGAACCGCGCATTTTCGACCTGTGGATTACCAGGGTCAGTAAGTGCCCGCGGGTGAAAAACTACAAGCGCTGGGGGTGCAATTCCTATGCCGCGTAAAGAGAAATGGATGGGCGCTGCGGCGTGGAGCGCGAAGGAAGCGCGCGCCGGCGACCGCCTGCCCTATCTGCGCCTGATCGACGAAAGCACCATGCTGTTGCGTGACGGCAGCGTGATGACCGCGATTCAGGTTCCGGGCCTGCTGTTCGAGACCGAGGACAGCGAAGCGTTGAACGCCCATGCTGCGACGCGCGAAGTCGTGCTGCGTTCCACGCTCGATGCGCGTTTCGTTCTCTACCACCACGTCATCCGTCGCCGCGTTTCGGTGGAGCTGGAGGCGCAGTATCCCGATCCGATAAGCCGCCATATCGACGAGCGCTGGCGCGAGCGGCTCGGCTCGGGCCAGCTGTTCGTGAACGACCAATTCATTACGCTGATCCGCCGGCCTGCACGCGGCAAGGCGGGGCTGGCCGAACGCATGAGCAAGAAGTTCAAGCGCGGTGGCGGCGAACGGCTCGAAGCCGATCCGAAGGACCTGCGCAGCTTGCGCGCCGCCTCGCAAGGATTGGTCGCCGCGCTGCAGGCCTATGGCGCGACCCCGCTCGGCGACTATGTCGGCCCGCAAGGACATACCAATTCGGAAATGCTCGAGCTCTTGAGCGCGCTCTACAACGGCGAGATGCGCCCCGTGCGCAAGCCTGCCGACGATGTCGATCTGGGCCACATGCTGCCCTATCGCCGCGTCAGCTTCGGGCTCGATGCAATCGAAATGCGCGGATCGGGTTCGCCCGATTTCGGCGGAATTCTCGGTCTCAAGGACTATCCCGAAGCGACCAGCCCGGGCCTGCTCGACAGCCTGTTGCGTCTGCCCTTCGAAATGGTCGTATCGGAAAGCTATGCGCCTGCCGAACGCCAGACCGCGCGCGAGCGCATGGATCTCGCCATCCGCCGACTGAAAAGCGCGGACGAGGAAGCCGCCGCCGAACGCGCCGACATGATGGCTGCGCGCGATGCGCTGGGTAACGGCGCGGTCGGTTTCGGCGACCATCACCTGACCGTCATGGTCAAGGAACGCGATCTCGGCCGGCTCGACGACGCCATGGCCGCCTGCGCCGCTGCGCTTGCCGACACCGGCGCGATCGCAGTGCGCGAGGATACCAATTGCGAGCCCGCCTTCTGGGGTCAGTTCCCGGGCAATGAGAGCTATCTCGTCCGCCGCGCGCTGATTTCGAGCGCCAATATGGCCAGCTTCGGGAGCCTGCACGGCTTCGCGCTCGGCCAGGCCCAGGGTAATCACTGGGGCGAGGCGGTTACGCTGCTGGAGACGACCAGCGCGACTCCGTTCTTCTTCAACTTCCACTACGGCGACCTGGGCAACTTCTCGGTTATCGGGCCGTCGGGTTCGGGCAAGACCGTGGTGATGAATTTCCTCGCCGCGCAGGCGCAGAAGTTCAGCCCCCGCACGATCCTGTTCGACAAGGATCGCGGCGCGGAACTGTTCGTGCGCGGGATCGGCGGGCGCTACGACAGCATCCGCGCGGGCGAGCCGACCGGTTTCAATCCGCTCGCTCTTCCCGAAACCCCGGGCAACAAGGCGTTCCTGCGCGACTGGCTGGGCGTGCTGCTCAAGGCCGAGGGGCCAGAGGAAGAGCAGACCATCGCGGCCGCCGTCGATGCGGCCTATGCCAACGATGCCTCGCTGCGTCGCCTGCGCCATTTCAAGGAGCTGCTTTCCGGCAGCCGCCGCCCGCAGCCGGGCGACCTCGCGGATCGTCTCGGCGCATGGATCGGTGAGGGCGAGAACGCCTGGATGTTCGACAATGCGGAAGATCGGCTCGACCTGACGAGCCGCGTGCTCGGCTTCGACATGACCGCTCTACTCGAAAACCCGAAGCTGCGCACGCCGACCATGATGTACCTTTTCCACCGCATCGAGGAGCGTCTGGACGGCAAGCCGACCATGATCCTGATCGACGAGGGCTGGAAGGCACTCGACGACGAGGTCTTCGCCGCGCGCATCCGCGACTGGCTCAAGACGTTGCGAAAACGCAACGCGCTGGTCGGATTCGCCACACAGTCGGCGCGCGACGCGCTCGAAAGCCGCATTTCGACCGCATTGGTCGAGCAGACCGCGACCATGGTGTTCATGCCCAATTCGCGCGCGCGGCCGGAAGATTACTGCGACGGCTTCGGCCTGACCGAGCACGAGCTTGCGCTGATCCGCACGCTGCCCGCGCACAGCCGCTGCTTCCTCGTGCGCCAGCCCGATGCGAGCGTGGTCGTGCGCCTCGATCTGTCGGGCGCGCCCGAAGTGTTGACGCTGCTTTCGGGCCGCGAAAGCTCGGTTCGCCGCCTCGACCTGCTCCGCGAAGCATTGGGTGATGCGCCCAGCGAATGGTTCCCCGCGCTCACCGGCACCAAGTGGCCAGGCGGCGCGAACGATGAAGGGGAGGCGGGGGTCGAAGCCCTCGGCCTCGCCGCGGAGTGAGCGTGAATTGCCAGCAGGCCACCGAGCAGGTCGGCAATGGCGTCGCCGCCGCACTGCGCGGGGTGGACTGTATCGCGGGCGAGGCGAGCGCGGCCGCCTTCGGCCGCCTGTTCGCGCCGGGCGGTTCGCTCGGAACCGTGCTCACCATTCTTCTGACGATCTTCATCGCGCTGTTCGCGCTCGCGCTGCTGACCGGGCGCACCAACATCGGCGTGCGCAGCCTCGTCCCCCGGATGATGACGCTGGGATTGGTGCTGACCTTCGCGACAAGTTGGATCGCCTATCAAAGTGTGGTGTGGAACCTCGCCGTCGCAACGCCCGACTATCTGGCGGGCATCCTGACCGGCACGCGGGGATCGGCCATCGACACGTTCGCGCAAAAGATCGACGTGGTCTTCATCGCCATCCAGGAAGCGAGCGCGGGAGCGGAAGACATCTCCACTTTTTCGCCCGAAGGAATGATGTGGTTCGGTGCGCTTCTCTTCATGCTCGGCACGGTGGGCCTGCTGGTCACCACCAAGATTGCACTGGGCGTGCTGATCGCGCTCGGTCCCCTGTTTGTCGTAATGGCGCTTTTCAACGGTACGCGGGGCCTGTTCACCGGCTGGGTCAAAGGGCTGACGATGTGCGCGCTCGCGCCATTGTTCGCGGTGCTCGGCGGCAGCGTGATGCTCGAACTGGCAGTGCCCATCCTTGCCGCGCTCACCGCCGTACCCGGGCAGGTCGATCCGCAGGCGGGCATGGCCTTCTTCATGATCGGGGCCGTGCACGTTGCGCTCATGGTGCTGGTGCTCAAGGTCGCCGGTACGATGGTGGCGGGCTGGAGCGTTTTCGGTCTCGTCCCGGACAGGGAAGAAAAGCCGGCTCCCGCGGCCGCTCCACAGCAGGCCGCACCGGCCGCCGCGCTCGCTCAGGCGCAGTCGGCCAACCAGGCCAGTTCGCAGGCGCGCAAGATCGACGTATCGGCCGTGCCGACTGCCTACGCCGCCAACGATTCCGGCGGTTCTGGCGCCGGCGGGGCGCGTGTGACCAAGGTTTACGCGACCTCGTCAGGCTCCGCTCAGCATTCCATCACTAGCAAGGCCCGCGTGCGCGGTTCCGGCATCGGCAGCCGGTTCAAGTCCGCGACGCCCAAGGCTCTCGACCGATCCATGGAGAAACACGCATGACCCGCGCGCTCATTCCCGCGCTCGCTCTAGCCCTGCTGGCTGCCCCCGCGGCAGCACAGGATTCGCGCCTCGTCGAGGTGATGTATGACGAGGCCAAGGTGGTCCGCGTCGAAGGCCGCGTGACCGTGCAGGCCAGCATCATGTTCGGCGACGACGAGGTGATCGAAAATGTCGCCATCGGCGACAGTTCGACCTGGCAGGTGACCCCAAACAAGCGCGCCAACATCCTGTTCGTAAAACCGCTGGATGCGCGCGCTTCGACCAATCTCACGGTCATCACGAGCAAGCGGACCTATCTGTTCGACCTCGTCGCCAATCCCAATGCCAAGCCGCTCTACCTGATGCGATTCGCCTATCCGGACGAGCCCGAGGAAGAACAGACGCAGATGGCCGCCGCGCCCAATGCCATCGAGCGGCAGGCCGCGCGCGATCCCTATGCCGTGGTCGACCCGGCGGATCTCAACTTCGCCTGGAACGCCTCGGGCGATCCCGAACTGTTGCCCGAGAACACTTATGACGACGGCACCGCGACATTCCTGACCTGGCCGACGGGCAAGGACGTGCCCGCGATCCTCGTGACCAATAGCCATGGCGTGGAAGGACCGGTCAATTTCACCGTCCGCGGCGATACCATAGTGGTCGACGGCGTACCGCGCACGATCGTCCTGCGGTCGGGCGACGATTCCGCCCAACTCATCAACACCGGGCCCGAACGGCCCGCTGCCAGTGCGAGCGGCAATCCCGCTCTCGCCTCGAAGGGGAGGTAAACGATGCGTCTTGCCATGCGACTGCCCGAAAAGAAGCCGGGCGATAGCGGGATCGCCAATGATGTCGATCCGCGCGAAGGTGCCGATGCAGAAGTCATCGACCTGGCGCAGCGCAATGCCTTTCCGGCGGTTGCGCGTCCGGCGGGAAAGTCCGACGCGCTCGGCCTCGTGGCGGGTATCGCGATCGTCGCCGGCCTCGGCCTGGTGACGCTGTGGAGCATGAATTCCGCCCGCGTGGCGCCGCCCGAGGGGATCGGCGGCCAGCAGGCGCCGGTGGAGGCGGCACCTGCCGTGCCTCCGCAGGCGATCACTCCGCCGGCCCCCGCGCAGGCCGTCGCGGCCCCCGCAGCCCGGCCCGATCCCGCGCCGCAGCCGGTACTCGCCGCGCAGCCTCAGCCCGGTCTCGCGGCCAATCCCTATGCCAATCCGACGGTAGTCTTCGACTCGGGCGCTTCACCCGCCACGCTGGCGATCGTCGAGCCGGGCACCGGCGGCGATACTGCTGCCGCCGGATCGACCGGCAATTCCGCGACCGATTTTGCCAGCCGCATCGGCGGCGTGGGCGGTGCGCCCGCGCAGGCCAAGGCGATGGTCAATCCCACGACCACGGTCACGCAAGGCACGCTGATCCCCGCGATTCTCGAAACCGCGATCGATACCAATGTTCCGGGCTACGTCCGCGCGGTAGTCAGCCAGGATGTGCGCAGCTTCGATGGGACGAAGATCCTCGTCCCGCGTTCCAGTCGCCTGATCGGCCAGTATCAATCGGGGCTGCAGAACGGCCAGAAGCGCGCCTATGTCATCTGGACACGGCTGATCCGTCCCGACGGGGCCTCGGTCAATCTGGCATCGCCCGCGATCGGGTTCGACGGGACAACCGGCCTTGCCGGCAAGGTTTCGGGCAACAGCTTTTTCAGGCGGTTCGGTTCGGCCATGTTGCTTTCCGTGGTCGGCGGCGTTGGTTCGCTCGCCACCGGCGGTGCGGCCGGCGTATTGATCGGCGGAGCGAGCCAGTCGGCTGCCGCAACGGCGGCGGAGCAGGATGGCCAGCGCGGTCCGACCGTGCGCGTGCGGCAGGGCGAACCGATCCGCATCTTCACCGCGCGCGACCTTGATTTCTCCTCGGTCAGCTGAGCGAGTCAGATAGCGTGAGCGCCGACGTCCATCCCTTTCACCCGGACGATCATCCGGAAGAAGACGCGCCGCCGGTTGACCTGCATGGCGAGCGTAGCGTCTACCTCGATGCCTATCTGGCGCCGTTTCGCGAATGGCTAGAGCGCGACACGGTGACCGAGATCCTCGTCAATCGGCCGGGCGAGGTCTGGGTCGAGGATGCCGCCGCCGGCGGGATACAGAAGATCGTGCGTCCGGACATCGACGATCGGTTGATCCAGCGCCTTGCCGAACAGGTGGCGCGGGTCAGCCACCAGGGCATCAATCGCGAACATCCGCTGCTCGGTGCAACCTTGCCCGGCGGTGCGCGTGTGCAGTTCTGCGGTCCGCCCGCGGCCCGCAAGCACTGGGCGATGGCGATCCGCAGGCATCGCCGCCTCGACCTGCCGCTCGACGCCTATGACACCGGACCGCTGGTGCCGCCGCAGCGGGGCGCCATGCCCGATGCGCAGGCAGAGCCGGTCGCCTTTCTGCGCGAGGCGATCCGCCAGCGCCGCACTATCCTCGTCTCCGGCGGCACGAGCACCGGCAAGACGACCTTCCTCAACGCCATGCTTGGCGAGATCCCCAGGCACGAGCGCGTCGTGCTGGTCGAGGATACGCCCGAACTCAAACTGCCTGGCGAAAACGGCGTAGGTCTGGTTGCGGTCAAAGGCGAGCTGGGCGAGGCCAAGGTCACGGCCAATGAACTCTTGCAGGCCGCCCTGAGGCTGCGGCCCGATCGCATCGTCCTAGGCGAATTGCGCGGCGCGGAGAGCGTCAGCTTCCTGCGCGCGATCAATACCGGCCACCCAGGGAGCTTCTCGACCATCCACGCCAATTCGCTTCGTGGCGCGCTCGAGCAACTGTCCCTGATGGTCATGCAGACGGGAATCGGCCTCACCCGCAACGACACGATTGCTTACGCGGCCAGCGTGATTGACGTGATCGTACAACTCGGACGCGACGGATCGGGCAAACGCGGCATTACGCAGATCGCCGAGAGCCATACGCTCGTCTGACTGCGGTAAATCTGCATCACTGTTCGCGAGCCCGCGATGCCGTAACGTCAATCGCGCACGCAATCGACACCCTCGAACAACACTTGCCAAAAATATGTGGGCCTCTGCGCAACAATCATGCGCGAACCCTTGCGTGCATACGAATGTATGATAGCTATGGGATCATAGGCCGCAAAAGACGGCCACATGGAGAGGAGAGGGTTAATGAGGGTAAGGGCTTCCCTGCTCGCGGGGATCTGTGCGAGCGCGATTTCGTTTCCGGCAATCGCGCAAGAGGCTACCGACGACGATCTCACTGATCCGCAGTTCGGCAATACTGTCATCATCGTTACAGCGCAGCGTCAGGCACAGAGCCTGCAGGAAGTGCCGATCGCGGTCAGCGCCTTCGATGCCGAAGCGCTCGAAGCGCAGCAGATCGAGAATGCCAGCGACCTGCAACTGACGCTGCCTAACGTGTCGTTCACCAAGTCCAACTTTACCGCTTCGAGCTTTACGATCCGCGGTATCGGCGACCTCTGCGTCGGCGTGTCATGCGACAGCGCGACCGCAATCCACCTCAATTCTGCGCCGCTGTTCAGCACACGGTTATTCGAGACCGAATATTTCGATCTCGAGCGGATCGAGGTTCTTCGTGGTCCGCAGGGCACTCTGTTCGGTCGCAATGCGACATCGGGCGTGGTCAATGTCGTGACCGCAAAGCCGGAACTCGGTGCCTTCCGCGCTTCCGGCGAATTCGAATACGGCAATTACGACAGCATCAGGGCGCGCGGCATGCTCAACGTGCCGCTGGGCGACACGATGGCGCTGCGGGCCGCAGGCTACTATCTCAATCGTGACGGCTACACGCGCAATCTCTTCGACGGCAGCCGGATCGATGGCCGCGACATGTATGCGGTGCGCGGCTCGTTCCGCTGGGAGCCCGGCCCCGATACGACGATCGACCTTCTGGGTTTCTACTTCCGCGAAGACGACGATCGCCTGCGCATCCAGAAGCAACTGTGCCAGCGCGACCCGACCGGCGTGCTGGGCTGTCTCAACACCCGCCGCGATTTCGCCAAGACGAATGCAAACTCGACCTTCACCGGAACGCTGGGATCGTCGGAATTTCTCGCCATCAACGGAATTCCGGCCACCCTCGGGTTGAATAGCCTTTACGGTCCCGATGCCTATGCGAATTTCAATGAGCCCAACGACGTACGTGTTGTGAACACGCAATTCACGCCCGAGTATTTCTCGGACGAATTGCAGCTGCAGGCTCATGTCGAGCAGGGTTTCGGACCGTTAAAACTCTCGGTGACCGGGACCTATCAGGAAACCGAAGTGGATTCGCGCCAGGATTATAACCTAGGCGTGGGTGCCATACCTCAGGCAGGCACGGCCTTTACGACGCTCAACAGCTTGGCTGCCAATGGCATTCCGATTTTCGATCCCGTAACCGATGCATTTCTTGGGTTCGCGCCCGGCACTGGTGCCTACTTCCAGCCGATCGTCGATGCGTTGTTCGACGGAACGGGCAATCTGTGCGTTTCCGACACACGGCTCGACAATCGCGGTGCGTTCGAAGGGGAGCGGATCTGTACTCCGGACGGGACCCAGTTCGACCGTTCGAACCAGCAGACCAAGGGTTGGTCGGTCGAAGCGATCCTCTCGTCCGATTTCGATGGCCCGTTCAATTTCCTGCTGGGCGGCATCTATGCCGAGAATGAGTTCTCCGAAAATAGCTATTATGTAAATGCCTTCGCGATCGACTATATCGCGGGCGTGTTAGGTTCGTTCACGTCTTTGGGCGGCGGCCTTCCTCCGAGCTACCTCGGCACCTCGTTCTTTCGGAACAATACGTCAGATTTCAAGTTGGAGAGCTTCGGCATCTTCGGCGAAGTGTATTTCGACATAACAGATCGGCTCAAGGTAACCGCCGGCCTGCGTTACAACGATGACAGC
Source organism: Erythrobacter sp. AP23 (assembly GCF_001542855.1). GTDB lineage: Bacteria > Pseudomonadota > Alphaproteobacteria > Sphingomonadales > Sphingomonadaceae > Qipengyuania. The sequence goes on from NZ_LNBY01000017.1 coordinate 238,091, forward strand.
AAGTCTATCCAAGCACGGTCTACTCTCGCGAGTTTCCTTGTACCCTATGGGACCACCGATCCGTTCGCTACGCCGTTCGGCGCTGGCTTCGATGCCGACCCTGCGACCAATCCCGATCCGGCCTTGAACCTTGCCAATCCTGGCGATCCGGAGACTACCTGTGCGGACATTTCTCCGGTCGGCCCCATCGGGTCGGTTCCAGGGTGCGAAGCGTTCCAGGAGCGCTCGGTCGGTTTTGACGAAATGACTGGCCGATTTGTGGTCGATTACGAGCTGTCTCCCGACAACCATCTCTATTTCTCATACTCTCGTGGGTACAAATCCGGCGGTATCAATCCACCGTTACAACCGATATTCCAAGTGAATGACAGCTTCGATTCAGAACAAATCGATGCGTTCGAAATCGGATCGAAGAACACTTTCCTCGACGGCAGCTTGCAGGTCAACCTGACCGGTTTCTACTACAAATATTCGGACCTGCAACTCAGCCGCATTATCGCCAGGACGTCGGTCAATGATACGATCGATGCCAAGATATGGGGTCTCGAACTCGAGACGATCATGCGGCCCAGCTACAACTGGCTGATCAATATGAACGTAAGCTATCTCAATGCCGAGGTGGACGGCGATCAGTTCTTCAGCAATCCGCGCGATCCGGGTGGTGGCGATCCCTCCGCAGTGATCATCAAGGATATCACAAACGGAGCGTTGTGCGCAGTGACGGGTGCAGGTGCGAATGCCTTCGTCGGACTTGTTAACGGCGGTCTCGGCCTCCAGGGTCCTGCTCCTTTCCCGGCTGATGGTGGTATCGCTTCGAACGGGGCATTCAGCATCTGCAGCGTGCTTGATGCTCAGACTGCTAATCCGGCCTTCGCCGCGCTTGGGCCACTCAATGTGCTGAGCCCGGGTGTCCAGGTGAACCTGCGCGGCAACAAGCTGCCCCAGGCGCCCGAGTTCAAGGCGTCGATCGGGGTGCAGTATACGGCCGAATTCGACAACGGCATGTCGCTCGTGCCGCGGTTCGACCTCGCCTATACCGGCGAACAGTTCGGCAATGTCTTCAACGGAAATGTTAATCGGATTAAGCCCTTCGTACAGGCGAATGCGCAAATCCAGCTCAACGGCGCCGACGATCGCTGGTTCGTCCGCGGGTTTATCCAGAACATTTTCGACAGCGATTCGGTGACCGGTCTATACGTCACCGATGCCAGCTCGGGCCTGTTCACCAACATCTTCACGCTCGATCCGCGCCGCTATGGCATCGCGATCGGTGCAAAGTTCTAGGATCACGCCTTCATCGGGGGAGGGAAGGGGCGGCCTGCGGGTCGCCCCTTTTTGCCGTTCAGCCCCTCGAAGACGCGAAGGGTGAAAAGTCGGTCTGCGTATCGAAGACCTCCACCCCTTCCGCGCGCTTGAGTGCGCCGACCACTGCGTAGGTTACCGGCGTCAGCAGCGCCTCCCATGCGGTCTTGATCGCCCATTGCGACAGCACGACCTGCCACAACAGCTCGACCGGCCATCCCGCGATCCCCCAGAAAGCCAGCGGATAGAAAATCAGGCTGTCGAGCCCCTGGCCGACCACGGTCGAGCCGATGGTGCGCATCCACAGGTGCCGACCCTGCGTCCAGACCTTCATCTTGGCGAGCACGTAGCTGTTGGCGAACTCGCCCACCCAAAAGGCGATCATCGAAGCAAGAACGATGCGCCAGGAATTGCCAAAGACGAATTCATAGGCCTCTTGCCCCGGCCATCCGTCGGCAGGCGGCAATTGCACCACCACCCAGGCCATGAAGGCCATGAACAGCAGGGCAGCGAAGCCGGTCCAGATCACGCGCCGAGCCCGGGCATAGCCGTAGACCTCGGTCAGGATGTCGCCGATGATGTAGCTGATCGGAAAAAACAGCACGCCCGCACCGAACGACCATTCGCCGACGATCGGCAGCGTGACATAGCTCGGCTTCGACGCCCCGATCAGGTTGGAGAGCAACAGGATCGTGACGAAACCCGCCATCACCAGGTCGTAGTAACGGAACTGCTGCGTGGCGGTCGGGACGGACTGCGGTGCGTTTTTCATGGCAAAGTGGGTTAGTGCCGATTGGCCCGCCGCGAAAGGCGCGTTATGGCGTCCCCCAGAGCGCGCCCGTAGTTCAACTGGATAGAGCACGAGCCTTCTAAGCTTGGAGTTGCAGGTTCGAGTCCTGCCGGGCGCGCCACTTCCACGACCGGTCGGCTCGGCCTGGCGCGGTATCGGCGTCGATCCTGAGGTCCCGAGGGACGAAAGAATGACTCTTTAATCAGGAAATTGGCGGACACCGCGGAACGCGGCTAGCTCCTGAAGGGGGCGAAATGCGTTCGTCGCTCGACCGGGTTCACGCCTAGAAATTGTATCGTGTCGAAACCTGCACGCGCTGGAGGTTGCCGCTGCGTCCGTCTTCGAGCGTTCGTTCGGCGTACATCAGTTCCACCCCGATATCGATCGGATCGACGGGCGACCAGATGAGATTGGCAAGCACGTTCCAGCTCTCGTCGGTTACCTGGTTGGTGGTCAGCAGGATCGGATTGTCGGCCTTGAAATAGGCGCCCGAAATGCTGGAGCGCAGCTTGTCGCTCCACAGGTGCCGGTAGGCGAGAAAGCCCGAATAGGTGAAGATCGGATCGAGATCGCCATTGGCATCGAGCGCGGCGTCGTTGACGATATTGAGCCCGATGTACCGCCCGAGCCCGTCACCAGCGGTGGCCATGAACCGTAAATCGTCGTGCGGGCCGATCTTCAGCTTGCCCGCGACGCTTGCGCCATAGGCCAGCGCGCTGTCCGTGCCGGAGCCGAAATCGTCATCCGTGATCCGCAGGGTGCGAACGATCCCGGCAAGCGAAACCGAACCCCAGTCGCCGGCGAAATTGTAGCGGCCGACGATGTCGGGGAATGTGTCGTCGCCTGCTAGCACGCGCGCTCCGGTGGGCGAAGTCACTGTCGTCTCGGGCTGCTCCACCGCAATCTGCAGCCCGCCCCTGGTGTAGCGGATCATGGGCTGGCGATCGAACACCGTGCCCGGCGTCGCGCCGATGAAATCGAGGCTGTCGGGAAGGGCGCCCACATTCTGGAATGTCGACCAGGCCTGGCCGAACAGCCAGTTGTCGTAGGTTATGTAAGCTTGCCGCAGGCGCGGGACATAGCTGTTCGAAATACGCTCGTCGCCGCCGGGTGTGACCATGAAATCCAGCTCGATATGCGACGCCAGCTTATGCTCTGTGCCGACATCGGTTTCGGTCTTGAAGAAGAATCGCGTCTGGCGCGCATTGAAATCGGTATCGAATCCCGAGGGGGCGCCGCCGACCGGGATCGCACCGGGGATCAGAAAGTCGCGAATGATGCTGCCATCGGCGACGTTGCCACCGCTGAACCGCTGCGAGATCGCGTCGAGCTTGACGTAGCCGCCATAGGCGACGGTGGTTTTGCCGACCTTGAACCCCTTGCCATCCTGCTGACTGGGGGCCGCAGTTTGCTGGGCGAGTTCCGCCTGCTGCGTCTTCAGATCCCGGGTAGCGGCGAGCAGTGCCTCGCTCTGCTCGCGCATCTCGGTGCGGATCGCCGTTTGCTGCGCGGAGTTTGCACCCTCCTGCGCGTCCATCCGCTCAAGCAGGGAACCGACCATCGCCTCGAGCCGGTCGAGGCGTTCTTCGACCGACGCGTCCTGTGCCAGCAAGGGGCTGGCGGTAAGACAAGTGGCCGCCAGCAGGCTGGTGCGGATGGCGATCCGGAGCGTGGTGCGCGGCATGATTGGTCCCTCCCAGGATTGTCGTTGTGCGGAAGAGATTGGCCCAATGTTATGGCGCCGGACAGTTAGCGAAACGTCTTACGACCATTGTCTGAAAGCCAGCCGCGCCAAATTCGCTTAGCTTTTCCGGCGCAAACGGGAGAGTCACGATGATCCAAGCCGTCAAACGTCCTCATGTCGATCACGCGACGCACTGCCGCGCCGGGCAATACGACACCATGTACCAGAGGTCGGTGGAGGATCCGGATGGTTTCTGGCTGGAACAGGCCGCGCGCCTCGACTGGTTCACGCCGCCCACCAAGGGCGGCGAATGGTCGTTCGATCCGGTCGAGATAAACTGGTTCGCCGACGGCACGGTCAACCTGTGCCACAACGCGGTCGACCGCCATCTCGATACGCGTGGGGACCAGGTGGCGATCATCTTCGAGCCCGACGATCCGGCGACGCCGGGCCGCACGCTGACCTATCGCGAGCTGCACGGCGAAGTGCTGCGCATGGCCAATGCGCTGAAGGCGATGGGCGTCGCCAAGGGTGACCGGGTCACGATCTACATGCCGATGATCGTCGAGGGTGTCACCGCGATGCTCGCCTGCGCGCGGATCGGCGCGATCCACTCGGTCGTGTTCGGCGGTTTCTCGCCCGAGGCGCTGGCGGGCCGGATCGAGGATTGCGGCAGCCGGTTTGTCATCACCGCCGACGAGGGGCTGCGCGGATCGAAGCGCGTGCCGCTCAAGGCCAATGTCGATGCCGCTCTCGCCGAACCCGATCACGATACACCGCTCGACGGGATGCTGGTGGTGAGGCACACCGGCGCCGATATCGCGATGGCGAAGGGCCGCGATCACTGGTTCCATGACATCGCGAGCGATGCCGATGTCCCGTGCGAGGAAATGGCGGCGGAAGACCCGCTGTTCATCCTCTACACCTCGGGCTCGACCGGCAAGCCCAAGGGCGTGCTGCACACCACCGGCGGATATGGCGTATGGACCGCAGCGACGTTCAATTACGTGTTCGACTACCAGCCGGGCGAAATCTACTGGTGCACGGCCGATATCGGCTGGGTCACGGGGCACAGCTACATCGTTTACGGTCCGCTGATCAACGGGGCGACCAGCGTCGTCTTCGAAGGGGTGCCCAACTATCCCGATCACGGCCGCTTCTGGGACGTGGTCGATAGGCACAAGGTCAATATCCTCTATACTGCACCGACTGCGATCCGCGCGCTCATGCGTGAAGGTGACGACTTCGTGACCAGCCGTGACCGGTCGTCGCTGCGACTCCTCGGCAGCGTGGGCGAGCCGATCAATCCGGAGGCCTGGCGTTGGTATTTCGAGGTCGTCGGCGACAGCCGTTGCCCGATCGTCGATACCTGGTGGCAGACCGAAACCGGCGGCGTCATGATCACGACACTTCCGGCGGCGCACGACATGAAACCGGGAAGCGCTGGCCTGCCGTTTTTCGGCATCCAGCCGCAGCTGGTCGACCATGAGGGAGCCGTTCTCGACGGTGCGGTCGAGGGAAATCTGTGCATCACCGCCAGCTGGCCGGGCCAGGCGCGCAGCGTCTACGGCGACCACGACAGGTTCGAGCAGACCTATTTCTCGACCTACAAGGGCAAATACTTCACCGGCGACGGATGTCGCCGCGACGAGGACGGCTATTACTGGATCACCGGCCGCGTCGATGACGTGATCAACGTTTCCGGTCACAGGATGGGTACCGCCGAGGTCGAGAGCGCGCTCGTCCTGCACGACAAGGTCGCCGAAGCGGCGGTGGTCGGCTACCCGCACGACATCAAGGGGCAGGGCATCTATTGCTACGTCACGCTCAATGCTGGCGAAGCGGGCTCCGACGATCTCTATGCTGGGCTGCGCCAGCACGTGCGCAAGGAAATCGGCCCGATCGCGACGCCCGACCACATCCAGTTCACCGATGGCCTGCCCAAGACCCGCTCGGGCAAGATCATGCGCCGGATCCTGCGCAAGGTCGCCGAGAACGACTACGGTTCGCTCGGAGACACGTCGACCCTGGCCGATCCATCACTGGTTGATCGATTGATCGAAGGGCGGCAAAATCGCTGACGCCATGGCACAGCGGATCATCATCGCGGACGATCATCCCCTCTTTCGTACGGCTCTCGGCCACGCGGTCGGCAAGGTCTGGCCCGAGGCTGCAATTGTCGAGGCAAGTTCCGCGGGCGAGGCCCGCACCGCACTTGGCGAAGGCGAGCCCGAAGCGCTGTTGCTCGACCTTCACATGGAAGATTCGAACGGTTTGTCGGTGCTGATGGACATGCGCCAGGACTTTCCCGCCTTGCCCATCGCCATTGTCTCGGCGAGCGAGGAAACGCGCGTCTTCGCCGCGGCAAGCCAATTGGGGGCAGCAGCGTTCATTCCGAAATCCTCCGGGCTCGACGAAATGCGCTCTGCGCTCGCTGCGGTTCGGGACGGCGACAGATGGTTCCCCGATTGCGATGGCAGTGAGGACGACGATCTCGCAAAGATCGCCAGCCTCACGCCCGCGCAGCGCCGCATACTGGGCGCGATCCGTCAGGGCCTGCTCAACAAGCAGATCGCATATGAACTCGATATCAGCGAGGCGACGGTCAAGGCGCATATCACTGCGATCTTCCGCAAGCTCGGCGTGAACAATCGCACGCAGGCTGTGCTTCTGGCTGCGAAGCTCGACGTCGATCAGCCGGTGGCCGATTCCGCGTCGGTGTGACCGCCCTCGCGCGAGCCTTGGATAAGACATGTCGAAATGAGGGCGCGGAGCGATGCCGGTGAAGAGGGCTTGAGCAAGCGGTTCGCTCCCATGTTGCGGGCTGCGATCTTGGTTTCCTCCGAGTCTTCTGCGGTCAGCAGGATAGCCGGAACCTTGCTGCCCCAGGACCGGCATAGGGCCGCATAGACGGCATCGCCGCGCTCATCGCCATCAAGCCGGAAATCCATGATGACGATCTCTGGCGTGTCGGGACAAAGGTCGAGCGCCTGCGACAGCGAGGCTGCGCAGATCGCGGACAAGCCCCATTTGTCGAGCAGGGCGGACGTTGCCGTGAGTGCCGAGCGGTCGTTGTCGACCACGAGCACGCGGGCGTCACCGAGAGCCTGCACCGGCTTGCGCGATGGCTGCTTGCGGCTCGCCTTGGCCCAATGTGTCGCCGACATGTACAGGGCGAACTGGCTTCCGCGCCCGGGCTGGGAAGTGGTTTCGATATGGAGGCCGAGGAGCCGTGTGGTTCGACGCACGATCGCCAGGCCGAGGCCGAGACCTTCGCGGTCGGTCGAATTGCCGCGATTGAACTCTTCGAAGATTGCGTCGCGATCCTCGGGTTCTATCCCGCGACCGGTATCGACTACGCATACGCGCAATTCCGGATCACCGCGGCGCACGCCGATCACCAGTCCGCCTGTATCAGTATAGCGTATCGCATTGCTGACCAGATTGCGCAGCACGCTGGTGATCAGCGCGCGATCGGTTTTCACCCAGGCGCTTGTCGACACCCGGCGCAGCTTCAAGCCCTTAGCGGCCGCCTGCACTGCGAATTCCCGCTCGATCTCCAGGAGAACCCGGTCCAGCGCGACCGGCTCGATCCTCGGCACTATGCCCCCGGCATCGAGTTTCGAGATGTCGAGCAGCGTTCGGATCAGCCGATCCGCCGACACGATCGACCCATCGAGATCGCGCACCAATCTTTCGAGATCGCTTTTTCCGGCGACTTCTTCCCCCAGCGCCGAGGTGAACAGGCGGGCTGCGTTGAGCGGCTGGATGAGATCGTGGCTCGCGGCTGCGAGAAATCGCGTCTTCGAACGGGTCGCTTCGGACAGCGCCGAATTGGCCCTGCTCAACTGCTCGGTTCGCTCGGCGACCTTTTCTTCGAGCGCCTGTTCAGCGCGGCGATCTTCGGTAATGTCGGTATATGATGTCGTGTAGCCGCCGCCCGGCGTCGGCGTGCCCACGATCCGCATGATGCGTCCGTCGGATTGCTCGCTCTCGATTCTGTGTTCGCGCCCCGCTCGCATGTGTTCCAGGCGCCGCGTGACCTGCTGTTCGATCACGTCGGCAGGAAGATCGGTTCGCTTCAGATTGAACCGGATCAGCTCGGCAATAGGCGTCCCGACGCACACCAATTCTTCGGGTAGGTCGAACAATTCCTGATAGCGGCGGTTCCATGCGACCAGGCGCATTTCCGCGTCGACCAGCGCGACGCCCTGGTCGATATTCTCGATCGCGATCTGCAGCAGTTCGGCGCTGAAAGACAATCGCCGGTTGGTCTCGTCGAACATGGCGACGACCTCGGCCAAGGGGATGGGATCACCATCCGACCACGACCCCACGAGCATCCGTGCAGAAGGTGTACCGATGACCCCCGAAATCGTCCGCTCGGCCATCTCGATCACCGCCTGATCGGCAGGCTGATTGTCGGAATAACCGCCACATAAAGCAGCAATGCTTCTGTCGGCGTGTTCCCGCCCGACGAATTGGGTAAGGAGCAACCGCACATCGGCTACGCGCTTGTTGGTCGCCAGACGCGGGGTCGCCCCTGGCATTGGCGTACCGACGAACGCCGCCGCCTGGGCAGCGTCGACCAGCGAAGCTTGCCGCATCGACGAGCCGATCCAATAAGCGGCAAGGTTTGCGCCCAGGCTCAGAATCACCCCGGAAACCAGAGGATCCGGGTGGATCGAGATAATCGGTGCCTTTTCCGTCGCTGCGGGCAGGATCAACAAGACGAGCCAAAGCGCGACCCCGACCCCGAGCCCCGCAAGCATACCCGCCTTGTTTCCTGCCCGGCTCACCATGCCGAGCACGAGGCCGGGGGCGAACTGCGCGGCAGCTGCGAAGGCGAGCGTGCCGAGCCCCGCCAGGCTGCCGAGCGCACCAAAGCCAAGGTAGAAGAGATAGGCGAAGAACAGCAGCGCGGCGATGACCAGTCGGCGGACCATCAGCAACCGCTCCGCAATCTGGCTCCGGTCGCCGGACCCGCTCAGCGCGCGGCGAAATGCAAGCGGCGCGATGATGTCGTTGGTGATCATGGTCGATAGCGCCACGCTGGCGACGACGATCATTCCCGCCGAAGCCGAAAAGCCGCCGATGAAGACGAGCAGGGCGAGCGCCTCGTTCCCGGCCGCAAGCGGCAAGGCGAGCACGATCGTGTCGGGGTCGGTGCCCGCGGGAAGCGCCGTCAGACCGGCCAATACGATCGGAATGATGATAATCGCCGTGACGAGCAGATAGGCGGGAAATACCCATTGCATGGCGGGTGTCGCGCGTTCGCCGCCTGCCTCGACGAAACTCATATGGAACTGCCGTGGCAAGCACAGGGCGGCGCATGCCGCGATGAGCGTGAGGGTCACGAAGCGTGCGTTGATCTGGCTGGTCGAAAAGACATTACCCGGATCGATGGCAGGCCCTTGTGCGCCGGAAATCACCATCAGTGCCAGCACAGCAACCGCAATCAGGGCAACCAGCTTGACCACCGCCTCCACCGCGATGGTGAGCACCATCCCTGCATTGTCACCGGCTCGGTCCGCGCGCCGCGATCCGAACAGGATCGCGAACAGCGCCATCGATCCGGCGACCAGCAGGACCAGCTCGTCCGCTGCGACCTGGCCGAGGAGTTCGGGACTGAGCGTCAGCAGCGATGCGCCCACCGATTGCAACTGCAGCGCCATATAGGGAAGCGATCCCATGGTCGCGATGATCGTGACCATGGCGGCAACGCTCGCGCTTTTCCCGTATCGTGCCGAGAGAAAATCGGCGATCGAGGTGGAATGCTGCGCCTTCGATTGTGCGAGGATACTGCGGACAAGGCCGAATCCAACGGTGAAGACGAGAATAGGCCCGAGATAGATCGGAAGGTAATCGAGGCCGGCAGTCGCCGCGGTACCGACACCGCCGAAGAACGTCCAGCTGGTGCAATAGACCGCGAGGCTGAGACCGTAGATCAGCCCCGCATGCCTCGAAAGAAAATCGGGCTTGCCGCCCGCCGTCGTTTCGGCCCGCGCGGTGCGATCACGCCAGGCTGCGAGCCAGAACAAGCCGGCCAGATAGAAGCAAGCTGCGGCGACCGCCGCGCCGAGCAACATCATTCCTCTCCTCTCACTAGGGGAGGCTACGCAAAATGGCGCGAGGTGCAAGCGCGTCGCCCGAAAGGAGAAGGGGCGGCGCACGAACCGGCACTGCCCCTTCCGTCATGCAACCCTGTCGGGTCGTGTTCAGTGCGCGTGGGCTTCTCCCGCACCACGCGGCACGCGGATCGAATCCACCAGCTTGCGAATGTCCTTCGGAGTGCTCGTCGTCATGCTGGCGACTGCGATGGCGGCGCCGAAATTGATCAGCATGCCTATCACTCCGATGCCTTCGGGGGAGATACCGAAGAGCCAGTTCTCTGCCGTGTTCGCGGCCGGGTTCATCAGCTTGAAGTATAAGATGTAACCAAAAGTGAACACGAGCCCCGAGACCATTCCGGCAATGGCTCCTTCCTTGTTCATCGACTTGAAGAAGATGCCCATGAAGATTGCCGGGAAGAGGCTCGATGCTGCAAGTCCGAACGCGAATGCGACGACCTGGGCCACCCATCCTGGCGGGTAGATTCCCAGATAGCCTGCCACCAGGATTGCCGCCGTTGCCGCAATTCTCGCCGCGAGCAGTTCGGTCTTGGCCGATATCTTCGGGGCGAACGTACTCTTGAGCAAGTCGTGGCTGATCGAACTCGAGATCACCAGGAGGAGCCCCGCTGCCGTAGACAAGGCTGCGGCAAGACCGCCAGCCGCCATCAGTGCGACCACCCAGCCTGGCAGATTGGCAATCTCCGGATTGGCGAGAACCATGATGTCGCGGTCGACATAGACCTCGTTCGCGCTGTCCGGATTCGGCGTGTTCGCAACGACCCGCTCGCCCGATTCACCGGTTTCCCCGGTGAAGACCGGCTTGCCTTCGAACGCGTCGCCGCTGCGATATTGCATCACGCCGTCGCCGTTCTTGTCCTGCCAGGCGATGAGATCGGCGCCTTCCCAGTTGGTGAACCAGCTCTCGGCCTCGCTATATTCGGTTCCGTCGGTCTTGTTGACGAAGTTGTAGATGCCGAACGCGCCCACCGCCGGAGCGGTAGTGTAAAGCATCGCGATGAAAACCAACGCCCAGCCTGCCGATTTGCGCGCATCCGATGCCTTGGGCACGGTGAAGAAGCGCACGATCACATGCGGCAGGCCTGCAGTACCGACCATCAAGGCCATGGTGATGCAGAACATGTCGATCATGCTTTTCGAGCCGGCCGTGTATTGAGTGAAGCCGAGCTCCACGAGCACGTTGTCCAGCTTCTGCAGGACATGCATCCCCGATCCGTCGTTCAACTCCGAGCCCAGGCCGAGCTGGGGGATCGGGTTGCCGGTCAGCATGAAGCTGATGAAGAATGCGGGAACCATATAGGCGAAGATCAACACGCAATATTGCGCAACCTGAGTATAGGTTATGCCCTTCATTCCGCCCAGGACGGCGTAAATGAAGACGATCCCCATGCCGATGATCACGCCCATCGTGATGTCCACCTGCAGGAATTGCGAGAACACGATTCCCACGCCGCGCATCTGCCCGGCGATATAGGTGAAACTGATGAAAATAAGGCAGATCACGGCCACGACCCGTGCGGTCTTCGAATAGTATCGCGTGCCGATGAAGTCGGGCACCGTGAACTGGCCGAACTTGCGCAGGTATGGCGCCAGCAACAGGGCCAGCATGACATAGCCGCCGGTCCACCCCATCAGGTAGACCGACCCATCATAGCCCATGAAGGCGATCAATCCGGCCATCGACAGGAAGCTTGCCGCACTCATCCAGTCGGCTGCCGTGGCCATTCCATTGACGACGGGGTTCACTCCGCCGCCGGCGACATAGAAGTCTTTCGTCGAACCCGCTCGGCTCCAGATAGCGATGCCGATGTACAGGGCGAAGCTGGCACCGACGAAGAGATAGATCAGGGTTTGCGTTTCCATTGCTCAGTCCCCCTCAATCGTCGAGATCGTACTTGCGCTCGATCTGCTTCATACGAACGACGTAGAAGAAGATCAGCGCGATGAAGATGTAGATCGAGCCCTGTTGCGCGAACCAGAAGCCGAGCGGGTATCCGCCGAGCATGAACTGGTCGAGGAAGCCTCGGAACAGGATCCCTGCGCCATAGGAACAGGCAAACCATATCGCCATCAGGCCAATGAGCAGGCGGAGGTTTTCGCGCCAGTATGCGCCTTCGGTCTCGCTTGTTTCGCTGTCGTCGGGATTCCGTGGCATCGGCCCGGAATTTTCTGCGGCCGGATTACCGTCCTCGTCGGGGCTGCCGTGTCCGCCGGGATCGGTCGGTGAGTTTGAAGTATTCATGTCCCTCCCTTTCGCTTGGGCTGGAGACGACGTGCCATTGACGCACGCAATTCTCGAACCATCGCCAGCAGGCTACGGCCCTTGCGCGCGGCGAACGAGGGAGACTTTAGTCTTAGAGCCTTTGGAGGTGCCTATCGTCTCTCGAGCTGGCCCAGCGTCGCATCGGCGGGCAGGCGACTGAGCTGGGCCTGAAACAGTTCGGCGGCAGCGATTGCGTCGGTCAATGCATCATGCGCGCGATATTCGGGCAGGCCGTAACGATGCCGACTTGGCCCAAGCCTGTAGGCTTGCGAGCCCACCAGACGCGGCTTGAGGTGTTTTTCCAGTACCAGAGTGCAGATGCCCCATATCGGAACATCGACCCCGTAGAGAGCGCGCGTAGCACGTTGGAGGGCATATCGCTCAATCGCCTCTCCATGGGCGACCATTACCCGCCCGGCCAGCATGGCGATCAATTCGGGTACGACATCGCGCAGCCTCTGTCCGTTGGCGGCGCGCTGTTCCCCGATGCCGTGTATCGTAACCGCGGTATCGTCCAATTCCGCGGAGCTTCGGATATCGACCGAATGCGCCTCTTCGAGCGAGATCGTAGTGCCGACGAACGGCACCCACCCCGCCTGCAGGAGATGCGCGTCCTTGCGCAGCCCGTCGAGTTCGAAATCGAGGGCGAGATAGGAGGCCTCCGTGGCGCGGCAGTCCCGCTGCGGCCATGCCGCATTGGCGTAGTCGCGCAAGACGGAGTGGTCGCTTTGCCGCAGCGATCGCAACGCGCGCTCGAACCGCCACCGGGCGAACATTTCAGGCAATACCGCCGGCGAAATTCCGGCGCAGCGCTTCCAATGCCGATCGGATCAGGGAAAACGCGTCCTTGAGATAGTCGCGCTCCAACGGGGATAGCGTATCCGGCGCAATCAGATTGTCCGCCGCCTCGCCGCGCTCGACCTGCCTTGCCTGATGTGCGATCCGCATTTCGTTCACCAGAAGCATTGCATCCTCCAGGCTCTGGGCATCGTCGCGATTCATCTTCCCCGCTTGCGCCAGAGCGCGCAGCCGAGCGACGGTGCCAACCTCGTCCAGACCTGCTGCGAGTGCATGGGTGCGTGCGATATCGATGATCGGCATGATCGCCTGCCGCTTGGCATCGAACACTCTCTGCCCGTCATCCGCTGTTTCGAGAACCAGATTGCGAAAAATCCCCAGCGGTACCTTGCTGCGCAATGCATCGCGCGCAAGGTAGCTCACGAACAGCGGGCTGTCCTTGACCAGGGCAACGGTTCGCTCGTGCAGCCTGCGCGACAGCGAGGCATCCCCGTGGATGTGGCGCATGTCGAAGAAGATTGTAGCACGCAGGATGCGGTCTTCATCGGGCCGTGAAATCCACTGCGCGTACCGATCGCACCATCCTGCAAGCGTCTGCCGTTGATCGGCATTCTTCGCCATGATGCCGCCTCTGCAATAGACGTATCCGCAATCATCGAGCAGATCGGAAATGCGCGTGCCAAGCTTCTCGAAATAGCTTCCGTCCTTTTCCTCGGTTTCATCTGCGAGCACGAGGCCATTGTCCTGATCGGAACCGACAAGCTGTTCTTCGCGGGCCAGGGAACCGAACACCACCAGCGCATAACGATTGGGCGGCTCGCCCAGTTCGGCTTCGGCGAGCTGGGCGGCCTTGCGATGCACGGCTTCGCCCAACGCAGAGGTGAAGCGCATCGCTTGCGCCGCATGCACGCCCGAATCCACCATGACGGTGAAGCTTTCCGGAATGCGCCTTGCCACCTCGATCAATTCCTTCGGCGTCCGCGCGCGTGCAATCATCACCCCAAGATCGATTGCATTGTTGCCGACCGCAGCAAGAATGTCGGTGGCGCTCAAAATGCCCGACAGCGCCCCGGCCTCGTCGAGAAGTGGAATGTGGCGAAAGCCGCCACTCGTCATCAGCGCCATCGCTTCGGCGGCGCTGCTGTCGGTCGACAGGGTAAGTGGCGACGGGGTCATCACATCACCGATCTTGCCCTCAAGCGGTAAACCCGCCGCCACGACACGGTTGCGCAGATCCTTGTCGGTGAAGATTCCGGTCAGAGCCCCCTCGTCGTAGATCGCGAGCGTACTGACATCGCGCGCGTGCATCAGCTGAACGGCATCGGCGATGGTTGTTTCACTGGGACATGAAACCGGCATGCTGCGACGGATGAGTTTTCCCGCCATCTCCCGATCGAGTTGGAAGCCCGCTGCCTGCTGACGGTCCTTCAGGGCGTGAGCGATCCGCGCGGCTTCGCCTTCCGCGAAAAACTTCCGAAATCGCGGACAGCTATCGCGCAGCGCGTGAAAGCGATCGGCCGGAACCGCATAAAGCAAGGTATCTTCGATCGCGACCGTCGTGTTGTGCACTTCGCCTCCGCGCAAGAGCGATGGATATGCAAAGGTCGATCCCGTTGCGAGGCGGGCCGTGAGGTCGTTTCCCGCAAGGCGCAGCTCGACCGCACCTGACCGGACAATGAAGAGGCGATCATTCTGATCCCCGGCGGTAACGATGGCGCTCCCCGATCTGGCGTAGCGAACTTCGATCGTACGACTGAGAGCAGCGCGTTCGGCGTCCGAAAGCGCCTCGAATGGAGGAGTCCGCTCTAGAAATCCGGCAATTTCCGCAATCTCGACCGTCATTTTGCGACTATTACATCACATCTCGTTGCGATCACATTGGACGATCGTATCAAGCCAAAAAACCGGGTCGATCGAAATCGGTCGGGACTTGTATCGATGCGCATGAATGTCCGGCTCCCCTTGCACCCTTGGCTGCCGCAGCGGACTTTTGATCGCCTCTAACAGCGCTCTAGCTGGATACGGCGTTGAATCGATTCGTCATCCAGTCCACACCCTTCCAGAACTCTCGCAGCAAGCTGCAGGCTTGCTTCGACCGTTTCGGGAACCGTGGCGGTTGCTCCCACGTCCGACAGGCGATCGGCCTGACCTTTGTCTCGGGCTCGAACGAATAGTGGAACATGCGGTGCGGCCTCGCGCATGCTCACGGTCAAGGCTTCCGTATTCCTTTCATCCCCGATCGTTATGACCAGAGCAGTGGCTTGCTTCACCTCGGCGGCTTGCAAAACCTCTATACGAGACGCGTCCCCGTACCGTACCGGCAAGCCTACCGCCCGAGCCTCGGAGGCCACGGTGGGATCCTTGTCGATCGCGATATATCGAAGGCCTTCCCGATCGAGGATCGAAGCGATCACGCGGCCAACTCTTCCGAAGCCCGCGATTACGACATGCCCCTCGAGATCTTCGGCCGGATCGCCGGAACCCGCGGGCAGGGCGGCGGCGCGTTCCTCGAGCCTGCTGCCCAGCTTTCGCGCAAGTCCTTCCAACGCGGGGGTGAGCACCATGGTCAGGCTGGCGACAATCAGCATGAACTGACCTGTGTCGCCGGGCAGCAATCCAACCGACATCGCGAGGCCTACCACGATAAAGGCGAATTCTCCGGCCTGGGCAAGGAGCAGTCCCGCTTCCACCGCGCGATGAAGCGGGGCCTTCCACAGCAGCAGGAGACCCACGTTCAAGGTAGCCTTGATGGCAAGCAGACCGACCACCGAAGCGGCGATCCAGAAAGGAGAATCCCCCAGGACCCGCCAATCGATACCCATACCGACCGACATGAAGAACAGGCCGAGCATCAGGCCTTTGAACGGTTCGATATCGACTTCGACCTGGTGCCGATATTCGGTTTCGGCAATCAGCAGTCCCGCGAGGAACGCCCCGAGCGCCATCGACAGCCCGACCACCCCGGTAATCGCTGCTGTTCCCAAAGCGATCAACAGGATCATTGCCATGAAGGCTTCGCGGCTGCCGGTTTGCGCGATCGTCCGGAATATGGGCCGCAGCAGCAGGCGGCCCACGGCATAGATGACGATGACCGTCACCGCGGCTTCCGCCAGCGCGATCGCCAGCCCGCCGAACACTCCCTCGCCGGCCGAAGCCGTGCCGAGGACGCCGACGATGAACAGGATCGGGACGACGGCGAGGTCCTGCATCAGCAGGACCGAAAATGCGAGCCGACCTACGGGCGTGGTAAGCCGGCTCTTCTCGATCAGCAATTGCATGACGATCGCCGTGGAAGAAAGGGCCAGGCAGGCGCCCAGGACGAGCGCGACGGGCCCCGGATTGCCCCAGGCATAGGCAATGCCGCCGATGAGCGATCCGGTCAGGATGATCTGCGCACTTCCCAAACCAAAAACGAACCGGCGCATCGACCACAGGCGGTCGAGCGATAGCTCTAAACCGATTGCGAAGAGGAGAAACACCACGCCAACCTCTGCCAGAGCGCGCACACCATCGAGATCGTCGATCACAAGAAATGCGGCGAGAGGAACATCGTCCGCCAGCAGCCCCAGACCGAAGGGCCCTATCAGCCCGCCGATGAGCAGATATCCGAGAACCGGACTGACCCTGCGCTGAAGTACGGGAACGACGAGACCCGCCACAACGAGGAATACGATGACTTCCCGCAGGTAAGGGATGTGGAGCTGCGATTCCATTATCGCGACCTTCCGAGAAACGACCGGACTTGTCGATACCGCAATGCGCAAATCCCTTGGTCTCGGAAGCCCTGGATGTTAGGAATCCCCGCGCATGGGAAGGGTTGCAACAGTCGAGTAAAGTCATGAGCAATAAGATTATTGTCGGAACGGATTTTCGAGCAGAGGCTGATCGCGCAATCGATAGAGCGTTGAAGCTGGGCGAAGAGTGGGACTTGGACGTCGTAATCGTTCACGCACTCGATCCTTCACTGGGCGAACCGCCGCCGAGGGCGGAACTCGACCGGCGCATGCGCTCCGTGCTTCCCGATCCCGAAATGGAAGTAACGTTTCGCTATCCGATGGATCGCGCCGATTACGCCATCGCCGGCGTGGCCGAAGAAGAAGATGCGCGGTTGGTCGTGCTTGGCGTGGCCCGGTTCAACAGCCTGAGAGACTTCTTGCTGGGAACGGCCGTGGACTATGTGATCCGCCATTCCCCGGTCCCAACGCTGGTGGTCAAGAACCGGCCGACCGGGCCCTATCGACGCATTGTCTGTGCAACGGACTTCTACCCGCCCTCGCGCCATGCGCTGGAAAAAGCGGCGGACCTGTTTCCGGATGCCGATCTGCAGTTGATCCACGCTTACCACGTACCGTTCGAAGGGTGGCAAAAAGCGGAATACGTGCGCAAGGACGTCGAAAAGGCCGAGCGGAAGGTTTTCAAGGAATTCATGAATGAGCTTCGCCCTGAAACGCGGGAGCGAGTAACCCCTCATCTCGTCTACGGCAGTGCTGCAGGGGCGCTGAGAAAGGACATTCGTGATAGCGAGGCAGACTTGCTGGTCTTGGGAACGCATGGGGAGTCCGCACTCCGGCACGCGACCATCGGCAGCACGGCCAACGAACTGCTCCGCAGTCTTCCGATCGACACGCTCGTTATCAAGAACCACGAGTGACGCGGAGGCCGCATATTTCGGCGCGCGGATGGCCGGCATTTCTTCGCCCTATGCCCTATACGGAATGCGTCGCTGATACCTTTCGCTTCATGGCCTGCCCCTTCTGATTGGCGAAGCCAGGCGGGCCCCCGCGCGGTCCTGACCGATATATCCCGGCTGCGGTGTTCCCGCAGCCGGGATTTGACCTCGATGCGTCGATTCAGCCGATGGCAAGCGGGTCAGGCGGGACGCCGCGCGAATATGCCGAAACCCGCGATTATCGCGTAGCAGGCAATGGGTAGGACCATTGCGACCGCGAGACTGCCACTGACATCGGCCAGCATGCCGTAAAACAGGGGAACCACGGCGCCTCCGAAGATGGCCACGTTGATGATGCCGGAACCATCCGCCGCGCGCGAACCAAGTTTCTCGCAGGCGAGCGAGAATATGGTGGGGAACATGATCGAGTTCATCAGCCCCACCGCAAGCAGCGCATAAGCCGAGACTTCGCCCGTCGTCAGTGCACTGATGAGGATGAGCATAATCGAACCGGTGGCATTGAAGGCTAGGATCTTGCCCGGCGAGAAAATCCGCAGGAAGTAGGAGCCGATGAACCGGCCGACCATCGCTCCGCCCCAGTAGAGGCCGATCATCCAGCCGATCACGCTTTCGGGCTGGTCGAGCACGCGATCCTGCGCGAGGTAATTGATGATGATCGAGCCAATCGACACTTCTGCGCCGACATAGAGAAAAATACACAGCGCGCCGTAGCCGAAGCGGCTGCGCTTCAGCAGGTCGAGGCCGGCGAGGCCGGAGGACGCTTCGTGCTTCTCGCCCTTGAGGCGATTGCGGAACAGCCAGACCGCCAAGGCAACCGATGCGATGAGGATCGCCACGCCGAGGTAACCCTGCCAGATCGCTTCGCTTTCAGCCTGGCGATAGGCGATGAGCTCGCTGCCGGAAAGATCCGCCGCAGTCACATTTGCCAGACTGCCGAGGATGATCACGGACCCGGCGATCGGAAAGATGGTCGTGCCGAGCGAATTGAAGGCCTGGGCAAAGGTCAGTCGACTATGAGCCGTTTGCTGAGGGCCGAGAAGGCTGATCAGCGGATTGGCCACCACCTGTACGATCACTACGCCGCTGGCGAGAATGAATAGGGCTGCGAGGAATACCCAGTACGTTGCCGTCTGGCTTGCCGGTATGAACATCAGGCAACCGACCATCATCGTCAGCAGGCCTGCAACCGCGCCGCGCATGTAACCCAGCTTCTTGACCAGCTTTGCTCCGGGAATTCCCACTACGAGATAGGCGGCGAAGAAGCAGAACTGCACCAACATTGCCTGCGTATAGTTGAGCGTGAACAGCTCTTTCAGCTTCGGGATGAGTACGTCGTTGAGAGAGGTGATACCGCCAAAGATGAAAAACAGGCCGAAGACGAAATAGTTGAGGCCGGGCGCAACGATCCCGTTGTCATTGTCCTCGATCGGGACCGAATCGGTGCTCGTTGCAAGATCGGGTGCGAGTGCCATTTAGTTTTCCTCTTTCGATCCGGTGCGCCCTGTCGGCGCCCGGCGATGTTTTCTTCCCTTCGGCCGTGCCGATCGCTCCAGACATGGCCCCTCTAGAGTCCCGGATAACCAAGAATGTAACCGGTTGCACGAATTTTCTGGCGCCCTTCCTGTCGAGGCCCTAGCCTCGCTGCCGGAGGTGAGAATGACTGAATTTTTGGTGGCCTGCAGATGCTGGACCGTGCTCCTCGCGGCGGGGCTCTTTCTGTGCTTCCCTTCTGCCGACGCGCTCGCCCGGGAAGACACGACGCTCCGGCAATGCTCTCCCGACGGCCGTCTCTGTTTTGCGCTGACCACCGTCGCTGGAGTACCGACCTATTCGGTCGATCGTGGCGGGGTCCCGGTGATCGATCCATCGACACTGGGGTTCATGCTGCGTGGCGCGGGGAAATGGGGCGGCGCTATCGAATTGGGCGACGCGGTTCGATCGAGCGTCGACGATAGCTGGGAGCAGCCCTGGGGCGAAAACCGGCTCGTCGTGAACCGCTACAGGGAAATGCGCGTCCCGATGGTCGAGCGACGCGCCACTCTGCGCGAAATCCGGTTGGTTGTGCGTGTGTTCGATCAGGGCCTCGGTTTTCGTTTCGAATTCCCTGCCCAAGACCAGCTAGTCGACGTCACGATCGATGAGGAATTGACCGAATTTGCAATCGCCGGCGAGGCCGAAGCGTGGTGGATCCCTGGCGGCGAGAGCAACCGTTACGAATATCTCTACAGCCGGACGGCTGCGAAGGAAGTCGGCACGGCGCACACGCCGATCACTTTCCGCCGGGCCGATGGGCTGCACCTTGCCATCCACGAGGCAGCGCTGGTCGACTATTCGGCATTCTGGCTGCAACGGATCGAGGGACAGCGCTTCCGCACGCGTCTCGCGCCGTCCTCGCAACCGTGGAAGGTGCGGCGAGAGGCGCCGTTCGCAACGCCGTGGCGAACGCTTCTTGTCGGGAAGGACGCACCGGCGCTCTATGCCGCTTCCGACATCATCCTCAACCTCAACGAGCCCAACAGGCTCGGCGATGTGAGTTGGGTCAAGCCACACAAATATGTAGGAATTTGGTGGGCGATGCACCTCGATGAATGGAGCTGGAATTCCGGTCCGAAGCATGGTGCGACGACTGCGAATGTACTCGAATACATCGACTTTGCTGCGGCACACGGCTTCGGTTCAGTCCTGATCGAAGGCTGGAACGAGGGCTGGTGGAGCGAGAGCGGTCGAAACTTCGAATTCGCGACCGCCTATCCCGATTTCGACATGGAGCGGGTGGCAGCCTATGCCGCGCAAAAAGACGTTGCCATCATGGGGCATCACGAAACTGCGGGCAATGCCGGACTTTACGAGCGCCAATTGGAACAGGCGCTCGACTATTACCAGCGACATGGAGTGCATGCGGTCAAGACCGGCTACGTCGCCGACGCGGGCGGGGTGCTACGTGAAGATCCGGACGGCACCGAGCAATGGGAATATCACGACGGACAGTTCATGGCGCGACACCATGTGCTTGTAGCTCAGCGCGCGGCCGAGCACCGGATCGCGATCAATGCGCACGAGCCGATCAAGGATACCGGCCTGCGGCGGACCTATCCCAATCTCGTTACGCGCGAAGGCGCGCGCGGTACCGAATACAATGCCTGGGGCGAACCGCCTAACCCGCCTGAACACGAACCGACCCTGCTCTTCACGCGCATGCTCTCCGGTCCATTCGACCTGACGCCCGGCATCGTCAGCCTGGCCGGGCGTGACGGCCGACCGATTCCGAACACGCTCGCGCGCCAGCTCGCCCACTATGTGGTGATCTACTCGCCGCTCCAGATGGCGGCAGACCTGCCGCAAAACTACCGGAAGCGACCAGATGCGCTCGCATTCATCGAACGGGTCCCGGTCGATTGGGAGCGATCGCGCGTGGTGGCTGGCGACATTGGGGAGTCTGCAGTCGTTGCGCGCCAGCGCCGCCATGGCTCGGACTGGTGGCTCGGCGGCGTGACCGATGACAGCCGCCGCGAGGTCGCGGTCGATCTGGCGTTCCTTGCGGACGGCAAGGACTATACTGCGGAAATCTGGCGCGACGGGCCGGGCGGGGGAATCGATGGTGATCGCTTCGCGATGCTCCGCGAAACTCGTACGGTTACCTCGCGCGACACCTTGTCGCTGACGATGGAGGCAGGCGGCGGGTTCGCGATGTCGCTGACGCCGATCGACTAGGGCCGGCAGACAGATACGGCCACTTAGTAGCCGCGCCCCGAAGTCTTGAGCTCGGGGCGCGGCGATCGTCTACTCGGTGATGGAAAAGGTTACCGGCGTGCTGGCTGCCGCACCGGAGGACGGGGCGATCCACAGCTGGAATTCGCCCGGCTCCCATCCATGCGTAATGTCGGCGCGGGTGAAGGCCAGGTCCTCGGGACGCAAAGTGAAGGAAACCGTGCGAGCTTCACCCGGCTGCAGCATGACCTTTTCGAAGCCCTTGAGCTCCTGGACGGGCCGGGTGACCGAGCCGACGAGGTCGCGCACATAGAGTTGGACGACTTCTTCGCCCGCGCGGTCGCCTGTGTTGGTCACGGTAGCGCGCGCGGTGATCGAGCCGCCGGGCCCCATCGATGCGGCGGAGAGGGTTGCTGGCGAGTAGCCGAAGCTCGTGTAGCTGAGCCCGTATCCGAAACGGTAGAGAGGGTCGTTTGGCGTGTTGAGGTAACGCGAGACGTATTTGGCACCCGGCGCTCCGAGTTCGATCGGGCGCCCCGTGTTCTTCATGTCGTAATGAATCGGGACCTGGCCGACGTTGCGCGGGAAAGTGACGGGCAGCTTGCCGGAAGGATTGTAGTCGCCGAACAGTACGTCGGCGACTGCGTGGCCGCCTTGCGTGCCCGGATACCAGGCATGGAGGATGGCATCGACATGCTCGTCTGCCCAGGTGATCGAATTGGGGCGCCCGCTCATCATCACCAGCACGACCGGCTTGCCGGTCGCGACCAGCTGCTCGAGCAGCGCCTGTTGGTTGCCGGGCAGATCGAGCGAAGTGCGGCTCGCCGCTTCGCCGGTCATGTCCCATTTCTCGCCCATTGCGGCGACGATCACATCGGATTCTTCCGCCAGGGCAAGCGCTTCGGCGAAGCCGTCGGTCTTGCCTTCGTCGGCAAACTCGTAGCTTGCACCCTTGGCATAATCGACGCGCACACCGTCGCCGGCGCGCGCCCGCAGACCTTCGAGCACGGTCACCGGTCGGGTTTGCCTGTCGCCGGCAGCGGCCCAGCTCCCGATCATATCGGGCTTGCTGTCGCCGAGCGGACCGATCACCGCGATCCGGTTGGCGTCGGCGGCGAGGGGTAGCGTGCCGCCTTCGTTCTTCAGGAGCACCATCGACTTGCGCGCAACGTCGCGCGCCGCATCGAGAAATTCGGGTTTGTAGAGCGTGGCTTGCTGGCGCTCTGCGTCGGCATAGCGATAGGGGTCTTCGAACAGGCCCAGGCGATACTTCATTTCGAGCACGCGGCGCACGGCGCGATCGATACCGGCCTGGCTGACGCGGCCTTGCTCGACAGAATTCACCATGTTTTCCATGAACACTGCGCCCTGCATGTCCATGTCGACGCCGGCATGAAGCGCCTGTTCGCCAGCCTGAGCGAGATTGCGCGCATAACCGTGGGGGACCATCTCGTTGATCGAGGTGTAATCCGTAACGACGAAACCGTCGAAACCCCATTCGTCGCGCAGCACGTCGGTCAGCAGGAACCTGCTGCCGCTGGCAGGTACGCCATCGTACTCGTTGAACGCGGTCATGAAGGTAGCGACTCCCTCGTCGACCGCCGCCTTGAATGGCGGCAGGTAGGTGTCGCGGAGGGTCCGTTCGGATATGTCGACGGTATGGTAGTCGCGCCCCGCCTGCGCGGCCCCATAGGCGGCGAAATGCTTGGCTGTGGCGAGCACGGTATCGATCGCACCGAGATCGTCCCCCTGATATCCGCGCACACGTGCCTTCGCGATAAGGCTGCCGAGGAATACGTCTTCGCCGGCGCCCTCCGATCCGCGGCCCCAGCGCGCGTCCCTGCTCACATCGACCATTGGGGAAAAGGTCCAGTGAATGCCTTCGGCGGAGGCCTCAACTGCGGAAATGCGCGCCGATTCCTCGATTGCATCCAAGTCCCAGCTGGCGGCTTCGCCGAGCGAGATCGGAAAGATCGTGCGGTGACCGTGAATGACGTCGTAACCGAACAGCAGCGGTATTCCCAACCGCGTCCCTTCGACCGCCATAGCCTGCAGGTCGCGCGTGTATTCGGCGGTATAGGCGTTGAAGATCGCGCCCACGCGACCTGCGGCGATGTCCTGCTTGTACCCTTCGCGCATAGTCGGACCGGTCGATTCCCAGTCGCTTGTCAGCAGCGTAAGCTGGCCGACCTTCTCCTGCAGCGTCATTTTGGCGATCAGTTCGTCGAGGAAGCGATCCATTTCGGCATCGCGCCTCGCCCAGGCTGGCTCGGCCGATTGGCTCGATGCAAGGGTAGGCGACGACCCCGCATTCGCTTCCCGTTCCGATGCCCCGCTCATAGTCGCGCAACCGGCTAGTGCCAGGGCGCTTGCGCAGGTCAGCGCGGCTCGGTGCAGTGATCGCATGAAATACCTCCCCAAGTGGATTTTCGTTCATAGACCGCGACGGATCGCGCAGAGGGAATCGCCTCCAAGCCCCATCTATACAGGCAGAATGAAACCGGTTACAAGCACACTCGTCAAATGTCGATTCGCTGGCGCTACAAACATGTGGCGTACCGACAGAGACCAAGAAACGGTCGTGTTTATGGGGAGGAAGTAATGAGTTCATACCGTCGCACCACTGCTAATCGTGTGGCACGCAAGCTTGCCGTCGCGCTGGCTACGAGCACCTGCGCATTGTCGCTTACGGTGCCTTTTGCGTCGGCGCTGATGGCGCAGGACACGGCCGGTTCGCTTCGTGGCACGATTGCCGGGGCCGACGCATCCAGCACCGTTACCGCAATCGAAGTCGGCACCGGCGCCAGCCGCACGGTTCCGGTCGAGGCAGACGGCAGCTATCTTTTCGCCTCGCTGCGCCCCGGCACCTATCGGCTCGAGGTCACCACTCCCGACGGCATGCGCCAGACCGATGAGTTCGAAGTACGCGTCGCGCAGGATGCGGTTTTCGATTTCGATCTCGCAGAAGGCCGCCCCGCCGATCCGGGCGTCGCCGCGGCAGACGGCAATGTCATCATCGTAACCGGCGGGCGCGTTCGCGCGGCCCCGGGTGGGGCGGTCGGCGCCAGCGTCTCGCAGGAACAGATCAAATCGCTTCCACAGACGGACCGCAACTTCCTGTCCTTCGCGGCGCTTTCTCCCGGTGTCGTCTATCTCGACAGCGAGACCGACAAGGGCATCCAGTCGGGCGCCTCGACCCGCAGCCAGGTCAATGTGTTCATCGATGGGGTGAGCCTCAAGAACAAGCTGCGCGAAGGCGGCATTGCCGGGCAGCAGAACAGCCGCGGCAATCCCTTCGGGCAGCTGGCGGTTCAGGAATTCCGCGTCCTCACGCAGAATTACAAAGCCGAGTATGAAGAGGCTGGTTCCGCAATCGTCACTGCGGTGACGAAGTCGGGTACCAATGAATTCCACGGCGAGGCCTTCGCCCAATACACCGACCGCAGCCTGACCGAGATCGATGTCATCAATGCGCGGCAGGATCTCCCCGAACCGCCGTTCGAGCGCAAGCAATACGGCATTTCGCTGGGCGGTCCGATCATCAAAGACAAGCTGTTCTTCTTCGCTGCCTACGAGGGCAACGATCAGGATCGCGCGTTCAACGTCATTGCCGGCGGCACGCCTGCCTTGCGCAACCAGTTCGAGGCCAGCTCCGGTCGTTCGATCGACGAATTCGAAGGGGCCTTCGTCAGCCCGTTCCGCGGCGATTTCTATTTCGGCAAGCTGACGCTGACGCCCGACGATCGCCAGATCTTCGACCTGTCTTTCAGCCGCCGCGAAGAAACCGACATCCAGAACTTCGGCGGACAGACCTCGTTCGAGGCAGCCGAGAACAAGAAGAACCGCGTCGACTCGGGCCTGTTCAAATGGACCTATCAGGGCGACGATTTCACCAACGAATTCAGCGCCAGCATGATCGACTACGTGTTCAATCCCACTTCGATCAATCCAGGCCTGCCCCAATTCCAGTACATCGGTGTGCTGACGTTCGGCGGCAAGGATTCGACCCGGCGCGAACAGCAGCAAAGCTACACGATCCGCGACGATTTCACCTATTCGGGCCTCGCCGATCATACCATCAAGTTCGGCGCGCGTGTCGAAGTGCTGGATATCGAATTCGATAACCGGGCCTTCGTACAACCGCGCTATACGTTCTTCGTCGACGATGCGAACAATCTCGATTTCCGCTTCCCGGCGGAAGCGCGGCTGGGCCTTGGCAATTCGCTGATTACCGCGTCGAATACCTCCTTGGGCCTCTACATCCAGGACGACTGGCAGGTAACCGACAGGCTCGAGCTCAATCTCGGCGTGCGCTGGGATTACGAGACCAACGGATTCAACAATGACTACGTCACGCCGGCAGCCGCCGCCGCCGCATTGCGGGCCCTTCCCTCGACCTTTTATTTCGATCCCGAGGACTACATTACCGACGGGACCGAGCGCGACCCATTCATGGGCGCCATTGCGCCGCGTTTCGGGTTTTCCTACGATCTGAGCGGAGATGGCACGACGATCCTGTTTGGCGGGGCGGGGCGCTATTACGACCGTAACACCTTCAGCAATACGGTCGACGAGATTGCCCGGCTGCGCAATCCGGTCGGCGTGTTTCGATTCTCGGAAGATGGCTCGCCTCGCAATGGCCTGCCCACTGTCGCATGGGATCCGAGCTACCTCACCCGCGACGGCCTGATCGCATTGCGCGAAACCTCGACCTCGGGCCTTCCCGAACTGTTTGCAGTGCCGGAGAATGCCAAGCCGCCCGTGAATGACCAGTTCAGCCTGGGTATTCGCCACCGGTTCGGCGATTGGGAAGCTGCTCTTACCGGCTCCTACCAGCGCGGTCGCAACGGCTACACGCATCTCTTCGCCACGCGCCGCGACGGCGGACTCGGGAATTGCTGCGATACGTCTCCCGTCGTTCCATTCGGCTTCGCCAATGTCCTGATCGGATTCGATGGTCTGGATACGCGGTACAAGGCGCTCTTCGCCACGCTCGACAAGAACTACACCGAAGAGTCGGGCTGGGGTCTGAACATTGCCTACACGCTCTCCAAGGGGGAACAGAACGGCAATGACCTGTTCAGTCTCGACGGCACGGTTCCCGATTCCTACGGCTGGCGTGCGCGACCGGGCGACGAACGCCATCGCGTGGTCATTTCCGGCCTGGTCGATTTGCCGTGGGGTTTCCGCTTCTCCACTCTCAGCACGTTTGGAAGCGGGCGAGCCTACCAGGTTGTCGATGCGACCGACGGCTTCGACAACGGACAGCTACGGATCACATCCGCCTATCCCGAAAAGACCTGTGTCGATGGTGTATTCCAGTTCTGCGAGGTCAATCTGACCCTGGCCAAATTCATCGAGTTCGGCGACGATCGGGAAATCGAGCTTGCGGTCGACTTGCTCAACGCTTTCGATAACCCGAACTATTCTGGATTCGACGGCTTCTTCAACAGCGTCGACCCGCTCGATCCGGCAAACGGGGAATTCAATCCGCAAACCAACAGGTACAACGCCAGCTCCATTCTGACCCTACCCCGCAGGATCCAGTTCCGCGCCGCGGTGCGGTTCTAGGGCTAAGCCGCCCGAGGGAGATACCGCCCTCGGGTCGCGCGTGGCAGGGGAAACCCTGCCACGCCTCGCGTTCACTACAAATAGGGCAAGCATCTGATGAAAACGCTGCGTCTTCTGGCTCCACTGGCAATCGCGCTCGCAACTTCCGCCTGTCTGCAGCCGGCAGTAGAGAGGGTTGCCGCCAAGCCTGCGGACGTCGCCGATGCCTCGGAGGTTGAAGCGTTTTCCGAAGATCTCACCCTTCGCACATTCACTTACTTCTGGGAAACGACCGACACGGAACGGTGCCTTGCACCCGATCGCTGGCCCACGCGCACGTTTTCTTCGATCGCGGCAACGGGATTTGCCCTGACCGCGTATGGGATAGGGGCCGAACGGGGTTACGTATCCCGTGAAGCCGCAGCACTGCGCACACGCGATTGCCTCGCCGTCTACTGGAACGCGCCGCAAGGACCGGAAGCTTCGGACACTACCGGATACAAGGGCTTCTTCTATCACTTCCTCAAATATGAGGACGGGACGCGCTACAAGACCGTTGAATTGTCGACCGTCGATACGACGCTCTTCCTTGGCGGCGCGCTGTTTGCGCAAAGCTATTTCGATCGTGACAATGCCGTCGAAGCGGAAATTCGCGATCTCGCCGAGAAGATCTATCGCCGGGTCGAATGGGATTGGGCGCAGCGCAACACCACCGGAACCGAGGCAATCAACCTTGCCAATTCGCATGCGATCACCATGGGTTGGTATCCCGAGAAGGGTTGGGAAAAGGCCGATTGGGTCGGCTACAACGAAGGCATGCTGGTATATGTGCTGGCGCTGGCTTCGCCGACCCACCCGGTGGGGAAGGATGCCTGGGACAAAGGCTGGGCACGAAAGCTCGAAGAGGATTGGGGCACCTATTACGGCTACGAGCATCTGCAGTTCGAGCCGATGTTCGGCCATCAATATAGCCATGTCTGGATCGATTTTCGCGGAATCCAGGACGATTTCATGCGCGAAAAGGGCATCGACTATTTCGAGAACAGCCGCCGCGCCACGCTAAGCCAGCGCGCGTATGGTGCGGACAATCCCAATAACTGGAAGGATTACAGCGCCGATATCTGGGGATGGACCGCTTCCGACGGACCGGCCGGATCGTCTGGCGAATATGCGGTCAATGGCAAGCCGCGCGATTTCATGACCTATTCCGCACGGGGCGTCAGCAGTTTGCGAGTTGTCGACGATGGCACCATCGTCCCGACGGCGGCCGGTGGTTCGATCCCGTTTGCGCCCGAGGTCACCATACCCGCCTTGATGAAGATGAAAGTGAAATACGGGGATCGCTTCTATACCGACTACGGTTTCAAAGACGCGATCAATCCCAGCTTCACCTTCGTCGAGGAAGGATCGACCACCGGCGAGACGGATCCGGTCAGAGGCTGGGTGGCGAATGACCATCTCGGAATAGACCAGGGGCCGATTCTCGCGATGATGGAAAACCACCGCAGTGAACTGGTGTGGGACACGATGCGCAAGAATCCGCACATTCGGCGAGGCCTTGAAAGGATAGGCTTTACGGGCGGTTGGCTTGAGACCGAACAGGTCGAATAGCGGGTCATTCCTTCTTTCGGGCGCGCCGCTGCGACAGAAGCCACAGATAGAGAGCCGGATCCTCATAGGCAGGATCCCACGCGTTGTGACCCAGATCGGGATAGATCGTCAGTCGACTGATCCGCCCCCCGCAATTCCTGATTGCCCGCGCCATGGCAAAGCTGCCTTCGGGCGGGACGACGTCATCGCGGTCGCCATGAAGCGCCCAGACAGGCGTATCTACGAGCTGGCATGCGGTCTGCGGATCGCCTGTGCCGGCAACTGGTGCAAGCGCGGCAAAACGCTCAGGGCTGTGCGCGCCCCAGCGCCAAGTGGCATGGGCTCCGCGACTGAGCCCGGTAAGGTACACACGGTCGGAATCGATCGGCAATGTAGCGAGCGCATGATCGAGGATGGCCTCGAGCTTGCCGATCTCCCAGTCCTGATCGGCGGGGAGCAAGGGAGAGATCAGGATGAAGGGAAAGCCCGGCTCCAGCTCGGCATGTTTTGGAGGTCCATGGACCTTCACCTTGTCGATGTCGTCGCCGCGTTCGCCCGAACCGTGCAAGAAAATCATCAGCGGCCAGGTTTCTGTGCCGTCCGCAGCTTCGGGAACGAACAATTGGTAGCGATAGCCGCCCGTTTCGACACTCTGCTGAGGGTATTGCCCCGAAATCAGGGGCGCCCGCTCCGCGGCGGCCGTAGGTACGCCGATGCATGCCGCGAGAAGCAATAGCGCGCTCGTTGGTGGCGTGATCTTCCCGTCCAATCTCGGCATAGACTCCGCCCTCCAAAAAGAAATCGGTTACATTTGCTAGGCGGCTTGAGACAGGGTCGTCAAACGTTCTGTCGGTCCACCGCTATTCGCCCGCCGCGGTCGAACCTCGGACGGCGAGGGTAGGGGCGATGATCAGGCTGTCGTCCTGATCCAGCTCTTCACCCTTCATCATACGCAACATCATGAGGGCAGCTGTCGAGCCCAGTCGCGTGATATCCGAATGCACGGTCGTGAGCCCCGGAGAAACGTAGCGCGCCAGCGGGATGTCGTCGAAACCGGCGACGAGCAGATCTTCCCCGATCTTGCGGCCCGACGTGCGCATTTCGGTCATGAAATCGACCGCCATGATATCGTTGCCGGCAAAGACAGCGTCGAATGGTATATCGCCATTCAGCAGCAGTCGTGCAGCTTTTCTGCCGGCATCCTCGCGGAAATCGCCCGGAAGGATTAGCGGGCTGCTCTCTCCCAGCCGCTCGAGCAGTACGTCGCAATAGCCACGCTGGCGTTCGCGCGCATCCCTATTGCTGGCCGGGCCGGCTATATGAACGATCTTGGTCGCCCCGCGTTCGATCAAATGCTCGGTAACGAGGCGCGCTCCCGCATAATTATCTACTGCAACGAACGGGGTTCTGCCGTCATTTGCGTGGGCATTCATCAGCACGGTGGGAATATCGCGCGTTACCGCCTCGATGTCATCGGCCTGCGAATTGGGTGGCATCACCAGCAAGCCGTCCACCCTGCCGCGCATCGCGCGTATCGCAAGCACCGTTTCATCAGCACTGCCATGCATGTTACCCAGCAAGAGGTTCTTGCCGGCACCATGCGTGACCATGTCGATGCCGCGAACTATTTCCGAGAAAAACTCACCGAACAAGTCGGGCAGGATAACTCCGATTGTATCGGTCTTGCGGCGGGTCAGGCTCCGGGCCCCGCTGTGGGGGACGTAATTCAGCTCTTCTGCGGCGGCTTCGATTTTCTTGCGCGTCTTTGCAGTCACGACCGACAGACCATTGAGGGCGCGGGACGCCGTTGCGACCGACACTCCTGCAGCCTTAGCAACGTCCCTAATGGTTACCATTTGCCCACCACCTACTTGAGATCCTCGGGTTAATTGAATTGCGAAGGACAGCCCACGGGATCTGGTATGTAGAACGCCGATCTAGCATGCGAGGATAAATTCCGGAAACACCGACTCGAGTTCGAAATTCACAGTCGCAGATAATGTATTTTCGGGAGTGAGGTGATCGAATTCATTGCCGGATCGAATGATACCGCAGTGTCGACAGTGGACGGGATCGGAGCGCCGCAGCCTCGCATGCTGATGCCGCCCGGACGGTTCTTCCGATCCAGGTGGGTGTCCGTCGCCATTTTCTGCCGGGCCAGGAAGGGTACCGCTCTCACCCTCTTGCAACGCTCTCCAAGGGCTCGCCTGTAACCGGATAGCCGAGGTCCTCACCGATTTCGAGCCATCTCGCGCCGCCGCGCTCGCCCATATAGGGCGTGATGGTGCGAACCGGAATGGCCTCGGCCTGCGCTTTCGCCTCGGCGAAGCTGTCGAACAGCGCAAGCCGCTCGAGATTGCGGCGCGTGGGGAAGATGACCTTGATGTCGCCTCTCTCCGCCGCGTCGAGCGCGCCTTGGGCGGTGGTCCAGAAAAGATGCGTGTTTTCAGACAGATCGGCTTCGATCTCGACCGCGCCGGTGCCGAGATCGGCGAGATAGAAGCGGGTATCGTAGACGCGCGGAATGCGCTCGTTCTTGGGATACCAGCGAGCGAAGGGGACCAGCTGGTCGAGGTCGAGCTGCCAGCCGAAATGATCGAGCACCGGAGCGAGTTCGCCGGTTTCCTGCAAGAAGTTGCGGGCTGCGCGCGCCTTTCGCGCATCGATGGCGCCGGACAAGCCGATCGCCAGCCCGGTTTCCTCCAGCGTTTCGCGCACCACCGCGACTTGGTGCGCCGCCTCTTCCGGATCGAGCGGGCCACCCATGCCGGCACCGAGCTCGAAATCCGCGGGGTCTACACGGCCGCCGGGGAACACAGCCATGCCGCCCGCGAAAACCATCTCGCGCGAGCGGATCGTCATCAGGATTTGAGGGGGGCCGCCCTGGGGTGCGTTCCGGAAGATGACTACGGTTGCTGCGGGTATGCCCTCGGGCCCCACGTCGGATTGTTCAGTCATTGGGATGTTGTGGCGAGCGGCGGGCGGCTTGCCAAGGAGAAACCGGAACCACGGTGTCGGCGGATTTTACACTAAGCACTGCGGTGAAAATCGCTTTAACCATAGAAACCCGCGAATTCGGACATTTGGGAAGGTTTGGCACGCGGCATGCAGGTACCTCCGTGTCCCGTTCAAGTCTTCGACGGGGGCGCGTCGCAAAGGTCTCCGAACACCGCGCCCGCAGACATATAAAGGCCCGCCCGGCTGTCTCTCCGGGCGGGCCTTTCCCGTTCTGGTTGTGATCTGTATCGAGGCAGGCGGAAGGCGCGTGCGCGAACGTTCAGCCTTCGGCCTTGGCGACCTGCTTTTCATCCATCATCTGCTGGAGCTCGCCGGCTTCGAACATTTCCATCATGATGTCGCTGCCGCCGACGAATTCGCCCTTTACATAGAGCTGGGGGATGGTCGGCCAGTCCGAATAGGCCTTGATGCCCTGGCGGATTTCCATGTCCTGCAAGACGTCGACGCTGTCGTAGGCGACGCCGCAATGGTCGAGAATGGCTACCGCGCGGCTCGAGAAACCGCATTGCGGGAACAGCGGGGTGCCCTTCATGAAGAGGACGACGTCGTTTCCGCCGACGATATCGGCAATGCGCTGGTTGGTGTCGGACATTGGGTCCGTCCTTTATGCTGAATTCGGTGTGTGGAGAATCAGGTGGGGGCTTGCGTGGTCAGTTGCAAGGCGTGAAGTTCGCCGCCCATGCGTCCGCCCAATGCGTCGTAGACCAGCTTATGCTGCTTGACGCGCGTCAGCCCTGCAAATTGCGGGGCGGTGACCTTGGCCGCCCAGTGATCGTTGTCGCCCGCGAGGTCGCGCATCTCGACCGTTGCGCCCGGAAGCGCCTCCTCGATCAGCGCGACGATGTCTTCGGCGGCCATCGGCATGTCGGTCAGTCCCGATCGGTCATGAACTGGCGGCGCGCTTCGATTGCGCATTGCTCCAGCTTGGCGCGAATGTCGGCCTCGCTGACATCGCATTCGGCAGCTGTCAGGTCGCCAAGCAGCTTGCGGATCACGTCTTCATCGCCCGCTTCTTCGAAATCGGCCTGGACGACCGCCTTCTTGTAGGCGTCGGTTTCCTCTTCGGTCAGGCCCATCAGGCTGGCGGCCCATTCGCCGACCAGCCGGTTGCGGCGCGCGGCGATCTTGAAGGCGTTTTCCTCGTCGAAGGCGAACTTGGCTTCCTCGCCGCGTTCGCGATCCTTGAAATCGGTCATGGTGGTCCTCTCGGGATCGAATCTCGGGGGCCGGAATAGGCGTGCGCCGCGCACGAAACAAGGGATGAGTCCCCACCAAGGCAGGGACCTCGATCGGATTGGCGCCAAATAGCCCGAGGTTCCCGCCTTCGCGGGAACTCACCGACTATTCCATTACGACGACGAGCTTGCCGATCGCGCCGCGGTTTTCCAGCTTCGCAATGGCTTCGTGCGCGCGCTCGATCGGATAGGTCTCGCTGACCAACGGGTCGATCTTGCCCGCCTTCCACAGGTCGAACAGTTCTGCGATGTTCTTCTGGTTGCGTTCCGGCTCGCGCGCGGTGAACGCGCCCCAGAAGACACCGCGAATGTCGCAGCTCTTCAGCAGGGTGAGATTGAGTGGCATCTTGGCAATCCCTGCGGGGAAGCCGATCACCAGGAAACGGCCTTCCCAGGCGATCGCGCGCAGTGCGGGTTCGGAATAGTCGCCGCCGACGATATCGTAGACGATATCCGCGCCATTCGGGCCGACGGCAGCCTTGAACTCGTTGGCAAGCTGCTTGGAGTTGTCCTTGTCGAACGGAGCGCGCGGATAGATCACGACTTCATCCGCACCGTGCTTCTTTGCGACGTCGCCCTTCTCCTCGGTCGAGACGGCAGCGACGACCTTGCAGCCATAGGCCTTGGCCAATTCGACTGCAGAGAGGCCGACTCCGCCCGCCGCGCCGAGGACGAGGACGGTTTCGCCTTCCTCGATGTCGCCGCGATCCTTGAGGCCGTGGATGGTGGTGCCGTAGGTCATCAGCAGCGCGCTGGCTTTCACCAGGTCGATCCCCTCGGGCACCTTGAACAGGCGCGCGGCGGCAACCGCGACCTTTTCCTGCAACCCGCCATTGCCGATACCGCACATGACCTTGTCGCCCACGGCGAAGCCTTCGACACCATCGCCCAGTGCCTCGATCGTACCGGAAACTTCACCGCCCGGCGCGAAGGGGCGGGGCGGTTTGAACTGGTACTTATCGCGGATGATCAGCGTATCGGGAAAGTTGATTGCGCAGGCCGCGACCTTGACCAAGACCTCGCCCTTGCCGGGGGTGGGTTCGTCGATTTCCTCTACAACGAGGGTTTCGGGACCACCGACTTCCTTAGAAAGGACTGCCTTCACGCTGCATCTCTCCTGCTTGGTTTATCGAGCCAGGGCAAGGTGCCCTCGCGCATCTGTTCGTGCTTTGTAACTGCGCTTTCGCTGCCGAGCGTGAGGCCGATCTCGTCGAGCCCTTCGAGCAGGCAGCGCTTGCGGAACGGGTCGACTTGGAATTCGAACCGGTCCTGAAACGGCGTTGTGACGACCTGGTTTTCCAGATCGATGGCGATCGGATGATCCTTCGCGACCTCGAGCAGACGGTCGACCTGTTCCTGCGGCAGTTCGACCGCGAGGATGCCGTTCTTGAAGGCATTGCCCGCGAAAATGTCCGAAAAGCTCGGAGCGATGACTGCGGTCAGACCCATGTCGAGCATGGCCCAGGCGGCATGTTCGCGGCTCGACCCGCAACCGAAATTGTCGCCCGCGATCAGGATCGGAGCATTTGCGAAATCTTCCAAGTCGAAGGGATTGCCGGGGGTCGCGCGGATGGTTTCGAACGCGCCCTTGCCGAGCCCTTCGCGGCTCACGGTCTTCAGCCAGTGGGCGGGAATGATGACATCGGTGTCGATGTTCTTGAGGCCCAGCGGGATCGCGCGGCCCTCGATCGTGGAAACGGCCTGCATTATCGCGCGCTTTCCGGGAAGGTGGGGAGGCGGACGAGATGACGCGGGTCGTGCTGGATCACGATCGTTGCGTCGAGATTGTCGGCCATCTGGTTGAAGCGGTGGAACGAAGCGAGCGTGTCGGCGCGGTCGGTGTTGAACACGGGAACCCCCTTGTTCTCGATCTGCTCTTCGAAGTGGTAGAGGTCGCCGGTGAGCATGTAGGTCCCCGATTGCGGTAGCTCGACCACCAGCGCCTTATGGCCCGGCGTGTGCCCATGCATCGCGACCATGCGCACCGAACCATCGCCGAAAACATCGTGATCGCCAGCAATGCGGGTAACTTTACCCTCGGCACCCTCCGCCAACCAAGGCGCGAGCTGGGCGCGGGTCGCTTCCATCCGGCCAGAGGTAACTGCTTCGGCATCGCCGCGCCCGATCAGCAGTTCGGCATCGGGAAACTCGGCGGCCTGGCCTATATGGTCGTCATGATAGTGGCTGACACCGATATAGGTGATATCGGAAGCGGCCACTTCGATTTCGGCGAGCTGTTCGGCAATGGTCTTTTCGACGCTGAGCGTGAAGACCCATTGGGTCGCGCTGGTACCCCTGAGCGCAGCGGGCAAGCCCGCGTCCCACAGCAGATACCTGTCGCCATTGCGGATGAGATAGCAACTGTCGGTCAGCGTGCGCGGCTCGCCATCGTAGAGATGCGTGTCTGAAAACGGCGCGGTATCGCTGAGTTCGATCGTGCCGCAATCGAGCCGCCACATTTCGATATTGGGTGTCTCCTGCGCGGCGGCAGGTGTAGCAGAACCTGCCAGCAACGCGGCTAGCAGGATGGTTCTCGGCGCCATGTCTCTCTCCCCCGTAATGCGCGACCTCAATCGGTTTCGGGATTTTCCCCCGAGGGAATCGGACCCGGTTGCTTCGGGGCCTTCTTCCTCTCTTTGCGCTTGTTCGCGTAGAGCAGCGCGGCGGCAACGGCGGCGGAGCCGATGGCTCCGGCAATCTTGAGCTTGTTCGTCATGCCGCTTCAATGGTCAGCCGCCGTCGGCTTGGCAAGGGGCGAGCTTGCGTACATCGGCCAAGCGCCCGGTGACTGCGGCGGCAGCGGCCATGGCGGGGCTGACCAGGTGGGTGCGCGACCCGGGTCCCTGCCGGCCGACGAAATTGCGGTTGCTGGTCGAGGCGCAGCGCTCGCCTGGCGGTACCTTGTCTGGGTTCATCGCTAGGCAGGCCGAACAGCCCGGCTCGCGCCATTCGAAACCGGCCTCGGTGAAGATTCGGTCTATGCCTTCCTCTTCCGCCTGCTTCTTGACCAGGCCCGATCCCGGCACGACGATCGCCCAGCGCACGCCCGGCGCTATCGTGCGGCCTGCAAGCACTTCGGCGGCAGAGCGCAGGTCCTCGATCCGGCTGTTGGTGCAGCTACCGATGAAAATGTTCTCGACCGGGATGTCCTCGATCAGGGTGCCGGGAACGAGGCCCATGTAATCGAGGCTTTTTCGCGCGGCTTCCCGCTTGGAAGTATCGGCGAAGCTTTCGGGGTCCGGCACGCGCCCGCCCACGGGGACGACGTCCTCGGGGCTCGTGCCCCAGCTCACGGTCGGCTCGACATTGGCGGCGTCGATCACGACGCTCTTGTCGAACACCGCGCCTTCGTCGGTTGCGAGCGAGCGCCACCATGCGACGGCGCGGTCCCAGTCCTCGCCCTTGGGGGCGTAGGGACGGCCCTTTAGATAGGCGAAGACCTTGTCGTCCGGCGCGATCAGCCCGGCCCGTGCCCCGCCTTCGATGCTCATGTTGCAGACCGTCAGGCGCCCCTCGACGCTCATCTCCTCGAACACGCGGCCGCGGTACTCGATGACGTGGCCGGTACCGCCGGCAGTGCCGATTTCGCCGATGATGTGGAGTATCAGGTCCTTCGGCGTGACGCCCGGACCGAGCGAGCCTTCGACCCGCACTTCCATCGATTTCGACTGACGCAGCTGCAGGGTCTGGGTGGCCAGTACGTGCTCGACCTCGCTGGTGCCGATTCCGAAAGCGAGCGCGCCGACGCCGCCATGCGCGGCGGTGTGGCTGTCGCCACAGACGATCGTCGCACCGGGAAGCGAGAAGCCCTGCTCGGGCCCCACCACGTGAACAATTCCCTGCGCGAGGGCGATGGCGTCGATGTAATCAATGCCGAATTCGGGCGCATTGCGTTCGAGGGCGGCAAGCTGCGCGGCGCTCTGCTCGTCCTCGATCGGCAGGCGCGAACCATCGGCGGCCACGCGCGGCGTGGTCGGCAGATTGTGGTCGGGAACGGCCAACGTCAGATCGGGGCGCCGCACCTTGCGTCCTGCAAGACGCAGAGCCTCGAAAGCCTGCGGGCTGGTGACTTCGTGAACGAGGTGGCGGTCGATATAGATCAGGCAGGTGCCGTCATCGAGCCGTTCGACGACGTGGCTGTCCCAGATCTTCTCGTACAATGTGCGCGGTTTGCTGGCCATCGCGGTGAAGTGTGCGGCAGCTTTGCCACGCCTGCAAAAAGGCAAATCCAGAGTCTTCCAAACTTAACCTTTCTCTGCTTTATTGACACTTATGTCAGCAAAGCCGTTTTCCTTTCCGATCAAGGTCCTGCCGGACGATATCGATTTCATGGGGCACGTGAACAATGCGCGCTACCTGAACTGGGTGCAGGACACGGTCCTGGCGCACTGGCAGAAACTGGCCCCTGCGGACGAGGTGGCGAGCAAGGCCTGGGTCGCGCTCAAGCACGAGATCACGTATCGCAAGCCTGCTTTTCTCGACGACGAGGTGATTGCCGAAACGGTGCTCGAAAAGATCGCCGGGGCGCGCAGCTTCTACAATACGGTGATCCGCCGCGGCGAAGACGTGCTCGCCGAGGTCAAGAGCATGTGGTGCTGCATCGATGCGGAAAGCCTGCGTCCGGCGCGGATCAGCCGCGACGTTGCAGAGACTTTCTTCGGCCTCCCTCGCAAGCAGAAGCCCTACGCAGGCGAATAAGACGCTGCGGGCAGGCTTTGCCTGCGAAGCGACAGCCACTATATGGGCAGCATGGATTTCCTCGTTCCCGCCCTGATTGTCCTTGCCACCGTCATCGCAATGGAATGGGTCGCCTGGGCGAGCCACAAATACATCATGCACGGCTTCGGCTGGAGCTGGCACCGCGACCATCATGAGCCGCATGAAAAATTGCTCGAGAAGAACGACCTCTATGCGATTGTCGGAGCGGTTATGAGCATTTCGATGTTCGCCCTGGGCAGCCCTTTGGTCGCTGGCGAGCTGGCATGGTGGCCCGCCACATGGATCGGTCTCGGCATTCTGTTCTACGGGATCATCTATACGCTGGTCCATGACGGCCTCGTCCACCAACGCTATTTCCGCTGGGTGCCGAAGAGAGGTTATGCCAAGCGGTTGGTGCAGGCGCACAAGCTGCATCATGCGACTATCGGCAAGGAAGGCGGGGTAAGCTTCGGTTTTCTGCTAGCCCGCGATCCGGCGAAACTGAAGGCGGACCTGCGGCGCCAACGCGATGCAGGCATTGCCATCGTACGCGAAAGCGCAGGAGCCTGAGCCATTACGGGCCGGCTCGACCTGACCGGCGAGTGGGGCGGATCTTTCAGCTATCCCTGTGGCGAGGCCACCACGCCATTTCGTGCGCGGATCGTAGAGACCGCCGGCCGCTTTGTCGGCTCGCTTATCGAGCCCGACCTCTATCGCGCAGGGGAGACTGTTGGCGCCGAGTTCATCGGGCATCGGTCGGACCGCGCAGTCGATTTTACCAAATCCTATGTCGACCCGCCGCAGGGCTACAAGAACCCTGTCGATTACGTCGGGCAGCTTTCGCCGGACGGTTCGAGCATTAGCGGCATATGGAGCCTGCTGAAAATGAACGGCACGTTCGAAATGCAGCGCGAGCAGGGGCGCGGCGAAACGGAAGAGGCCGAAACCGCTGCGACGGTTCCGGCCTCCGGCATGTTGTTCTGAGATCGATCCGCCTTAGCGGGCGTAGTTGACGTAAAGCCCGTGGATCAGGCCGGGAATGAACCCGAGCAGCGTGAGCACAAGGTTCAGAAGCGTCGTCCCGCCTAGTCCGTGCTTCATCGCTACGCCCAGCGGCGGCAGAAGGATCGTGGCGATAAGAATGAGGATTGCCATTCGGAATGTCCTTTCGTCAGCCCTCCCGTCGTTCGAACAACCAACGGCTTGAATACCAACGGGTTCCGAAGGCGTTATTCGTTGCGCGTGGCGATCCAGGTGCCGCAGATCACGAGGATCGCGATCGAAATCCAGTACCAGGGGTGGCCGAGCGTGTACCAGGTGAATGCCGCTCCGACGGACATCGCTCCGATCGCCATGATCTTGGCGCGTCGGTTGATCGCCCGCCGCTCGCGCCAGTCGAGAACCTGCGGACCCCAATGCGGATGGTCGAGGATCTTCCGTTCGAGCTCCGGGCTCGAGCGAGCGAAAAAAAAGACGGCAAGCAACAGGAACGGTACGGTCGGCATGATCGGCAGCGCTGCCCCGATGGCGCCGAGGCCGACGGCGAGGAAGCCGAGACCCTTGTAGACGGGCCGCTTCATTCTATCCCGCCGCGATCCGCGCGGCATGCTCCTTCACCAGCGCGATCATGTTCGGCACGCCCTGCGTGCGATTGCTAGAAAGCTGGTTTCTGAGATCGAACGGTTCGAGTTCGGCGGCAATGTCCATCTTCGCAACGTCGCGTGCGGGACGGTCCTGCACTGCGGAAATTATCAGCGCGACGATACCCTTGGTGATTGCCGCATTGCTGTCGGCGAGGAAATGCAGCCTGTCATTGTCGCTGGTAGGATAGACCCAGACCTGGGCACTGCAGCCGCGCACCAGCGTGGCATCGGTCTTGAGGGCATCGGGCATAGGCTCGAGATCGCGGCCCAATTCGATTAGCAGGCGATAGCGTTCATCGCCCTCGAGAAACTCGTATTCTTCGGCAATATCGGAAAGTGTGCGCATGGCGCGCCCTTAGCGGGCAGGTCGGCAGGCGTCCATCGGCCTCAGCCGGACAGACCGCCGGGGCGGGTGAAAGCGTAATAGACCACGTAGAACCATCCGAAGAAACCGTGGATCGCGGCCCAGATGATCGACTGGTGCAAGCTCCAGCTGATCGCCACCGCAATGGCGCTGCCCAGACCAATCCCTGCGCGCGCGGCATCGGTACGCACGACGGTCAAAGATCGACTCCGCTCGCGATGGCTTCGAGCTTCTTGATCCGCTCCTTCAGGTCGGCCAATTCGATACGGGCTGCGCCGATCGAAGAACCGCTGTCTTGGTCCGTGCCGGTGCGATCCTGTTCTAGCTGCTGACGCTTGAGCGCCAGCCAGCCATGCCAGGCCCGCAGCAGGGCCGCAGCGACAATGGTCAGTCCGACCAGCGAAGCGCCTGCGATTATCATAGTCGGTTCGAACATCACCTCATGTCCTCCTTGAACCTTGCCGTCCTCAATCCGCCTGCTTGTCGCGCAGGGCCTCGATCTCGGAGGCGATTCGTTTCGTTTCGCGCGCGTCGACCGAATTGCGTTCGGTTGCGATACGCTCGAGTACCTTTATCCTCTCGCGCAGCTCCTCGATCTCGCGCTGCGCTTCCGTATCCGTCGCCTGACCGGCGTAGCTCTCGTTGCCTTCCTTGTCGGTCAGGATGCCGCGTTCGTTGCGATGCCTCACCCTGGATATCTGGACGATGCCCCAGACCACGATCGCGATGATGGCTACGATCACCCAACCGCTCATCGTGCGCGCTCCCGCTGGCTTGTCAGATCCTCGATCTCCTGCAGGTCGCGTAGCTGCTCGATCTGAGCGGTGAGATTGTGATTGCCGTCGGTGGCGATCCGCTCCAGCACGCGAACCCGCTCTTCAAGCTTGGCGTAGTCGGCGCTGCCCTTGCCGATCTGATCGGCCTTGGCCTGCTCGATCTGCGCCTTAAGCTCCAGCTTGCGCTCGTCATGACGGACCACGCGGCGATGGATGACGTGGGCGGTCAGTAGCGCCATCGTCACGATCGTGATGATGAAGCCGAAAATAAGGATCAGGTCGCCATCCATCAGTTGGTTTCCTTGCCATCGCGCAGGCGGTCGATCTCATGCGTCAGATGGTAACCGCTATCGGTCACGATCCGTTCGACATTGCCGAGCCGATCCTTGAGCGAGCCGAGTTCGGCACGCAATTCGGCATTTTCCTGAGTGAGCAGCTTGACCCGCTCGACCGCTTGGTCGGTCTTGGGGTAGACCGCCTTGCCCCAGCTGTTCTCCAGCGGATAGCCGTTCTTGACGCGGATCCAGGTGTTGGCGATCCAGGCGAGCGATATGGCAATCACTCCGCCGATAACGGTCGTTTCGGTGATGAATTCCATCACGCTTTCTCCCCTGTCTTGATGTCCAACGGCATACCGGTACCGTCTGCAGCCGGCCTGTCGCGCAGCGCCTCGATCTCGTCGTGCAGCGAATAACCTCGGTCGGTGACGATCTTCTCCAGCACGACCATGCGATCCTGCATGGTATCGAGCTTCTCGTGCAGCGCGCGGTTTTCCTCACGCAGACGTTTGGTCTCGCTAGTGTCGGCGCGTTCGGTCTTGCCGCCCCACTCGTCTTCGAGCGAGTAGCCGTGCTTGGCGCGGATCCAGTTGTTGATCAGCCAACCACCGGTGCTCAGCGCGATTATCGCGATCACGAATTCGGGGCCACCCCAGTTCATTGCGCTTTCTCTCCCTGTTTTATTTCGAGCGGAGTGCCGGTTCCTTGGTCGTCGACCTTGCGTTGATCGCGAAGGGCCTCGATCTGGGTTGCAATGTCATAGCCGCGGTCGGTTACGATGCGTTCGAGTACCTGAACCCTCTGTTCCAGTTCGGTGACGCGACTGGCGTATTGCGCGGCCTTTTCGGAACTGGCTTCGGCGGTGGCAGCGATGCGCTTTTCTTCCAGCTTGCGGT
Organism: Erythrobacter sp. AP23; assembly: GCF_001542855.1. GTDB lineage: Bacteria > Pseudomonadota > Alphaproteobacteria > Sphingomonadales > Sphingomonadaceae > Qipengyuania. The sequence goes on from NZ_LNBY01000017.1 coordinate 279,505, forward strand.
TGTTCACCAGCCAGATGATGCCAAGCACCATGATGAAGGGCGCCAACGGTATGAGTATTTCCAGTCCCATGCGCGTATATCCCGTCCGTTCGTGTCTTAGCGAAGCCGTTCGATCTCGGCGGTCAGGCGCGGATTGCTGCTGACGTAGAAGGTTTCCACTTCAGCCAGGCGACGGTCGACATCCTTCATGCGGGCACGGATTTCGCGTGCCGTGCGCTTCGGATTCTGCCGCACGCGCTGCCAATAGTTCTGCTCTTCACGATCGACATAGAGATGCGCAGGCTTCTTGTTCAGCAGCAGGCCGGCGATGAAATAGAACGGGATAGTCGAACCGCCGCTCATGAAGGTCAGGCCGAGAAAGCCGAGGCGCACCCAGAAAGCGTTGACACCGGTGTAGTCCGCGATGCCCGAGCAGACGCCCATCAACTTTGCATTCTGCTTGTCGCGGTAAAGCGTTGTGCGGGGACTGTTCACTGGCTGGCTCCTTTTTTCTCGGCCATCAGCTGCTCGAGTTCGCGCAGCTGCTGATTGTCCTGCTCGCTGTCGTGGACGAGGCGCGCGGGCTTGAATTCGGGATTGTCGCTGGCGACCAGGCGCTCGACCGTGTCCATCCGGTCGTCGAGGCGTTTGGCGAGGCTGTAGAGCTCCTCCAGCAGAGCCTCGTCATCGGTGGTGATGGTTGCCGAGGTCTTCCATTTGGTGATGTAGTGGAGGATGATCCACGGTAAGCCGATGAATATGGCTACGATTGCAAAAATCTCTTCCACGGATCAGTCCTCCTTGTCGGCGCTGCTTTTGCCGAGCGCCTTTTTCATCTGTTCGAGTTCGTCATCGATCGCGTCGGCACCTTCCAGTGCCGCGATCTCGTCCGACAGGCTCGGCTTGTCCGACTTGTCGGCAATGCTCAGCGCATCCGCGCGGCCCTCGGCATAATCGACGCGGCGTTCGAGCTGGTCGAACCGGTTGAGCGCATCGTCGACGCGTTCGTTGGTCATCAGGCTGCGCAGCTTGACGCGGTTTTCCGCGCTTTCGAGCCGGGCGGCGATGGCGGTCTGGCGGCTGCGGGCCTCGCGTAGGCGATTCTGCAGCTTCTGGATGTCCTGCTCGTAGGCGCGCAGTGCGTCGTCGAGTACGGCAATCTCCTGCTTGAGCTGCTCGCTCATGTCGGCCGCTTTCTTCTTTTCGACGAGTGCGGCGCGAGCGAGATCTTCGCGGTCCTTGGAGATGGCGAGCTGCGCCTTCTCGTTCCAGTCCGCCTGCAGCTTGTCGAGCTTGACCGTATGGCGATGCATCTCCTTCTGGTCGGCGATCGTGCGCGCCGCGCTGGCGCGGACTTCGACCAGCGTTTCCTCCATTTCGAGGATGATCATGCGGATCATCTTCTGGGGGTCGTCCGCTTTGTCGAGCATGTCGTTAAAATTGGCGGCGATGATATCGCGGGTGCGGCTGAAAATGCCCATCAATGGTGCTCCACTGGAGAAAAAGTCGGATCCCTTGGACCGTCCGCCATCGCGGGTGGGAGTCGGCGAGCGGCGCAGCCGTTCTACCTCTTCCTCGATCCGCGACAAGCGGGGGCGGGCCGGAGAGTCGTCGGCATCGCTGCCGTGGGGACTGTCGGGGGAGCGACGCTCCGGCCCAAGGGGATCATGGTCGGGAGGCAGGGTCATGCGATCTCGACCTGTTCGTATGCGGCCATAATCGGCGTGGGTGCAGTAACCGCGATCTGCGAGCTCAGCAGGACGAAAGTGCCCATCGCCGCGATGCTGGCGATTGCGGCCTGTCCGAGCTGGCTGCGGAAGAAGCTGCGGTTGTACATCTGGGTTACCTCCCTTGGGGCCGATTGGCCGATTGCTGTTGTACCATATTTAGCAAGTGCCATGCCAAACCCGGAAAACGGCAGAAAACCGTGCCTTTCGGACAATTCGACCAACGACATGTTGGTTTGATTGCCAAGTATCGGGAAAAATTCCTATCTCTTGGCTATGGAGCGGGAAAATCAGTTTATCGGTCAGTCGGGCGCCTTCCTCGATGCGGTCGAGCGCGCCAGCCGTGCAGCGCCCATGCGGCGCCCCGTGCTCGTCATCGGGGAGCGCGGGACCGGCAAGGAACTGATTGCCGAACGCTTGCATCGCCTTTCCACCCGCTGGGACGAACCTCTGGTCGTCATGAACTGCGCCGCGTTGCCCGAAACGCTGATCGAGGCCGAGCTGTTCGGGCACGAGGCGGGTGCATTTACCGGTGCTACCAGAGTCCGCGCCGGAAGATTCGAAGAAGCCGACAAGGGGACGCTATTTCTCGACGAACTGGGTACTTTGTCGATGGGTGCCCAGGAAAGGCTGCTCCGTGCCGTGGAATATGGCGAGGTAACGCGGATCGGCTCGAGTCGCCCCACACGTGTCGATGTACGTATCGTTGCTGCGACGAACGAGGATCTTCCGGCCAAGGCTGCGCGCGGCGATTTCCGCGCCGACCTGCTCGACCGGCTCAGCTTCGAGGTCATCACTCTGCCTCCCTTACGCGTGCGCGAGGGCGATGTCGCGGTTCTGGCGGATTATTTCGGGCGCCGCATGGCAGCCGAACTGGGGTGGGAAGGCTGGCCCGGCTTCGCGCCGCATGTCGCCGAACAGCTCGAGAAACACGACTGGCCCGGCAACGTCCGGGAATTGCGCAATGTCGTCGAACGGGCGATCTATCGCTGGGACGATTGGGATCAGCCGATCGGACATGTAATCTTCGACCCCTTCGACAGCCCATGGAAGCCCAAGGGCCTGCCGGTGCCGGCAAGCAAGGCGCCAAGTGCAGCACAGGTCGCGCCTAAACCGGCCGCTCCCGATTTCGATGGGATCGACGATTTGCGTGCTGCGGTCGATACGCACGAAAGGGCGATCGTCGAATATGCGCTCGGCAAGCATCGCTGGAATCAGCGGCAGACCGCCAAGGCGCTGGGGCTGACCTACGACCAGCTGCGTCATTGCATCAAGAAACACGCGCTCGCGGAGGATTGAGGCCGGGCGAGGTAGGCGTTGACACGGCCAATATTTCGATTATTCTTGAAATATGGAAACGACCGAACCCAAGTTAGTTGATGAGGAAATGGTGAAGCGCCTGTCCGCGCTTGCCCACGACCATCGGCTGGCAATCTTTCGCGTGCTCGTTCGGGCCGGGACGACCGGACTGTCCGCGGGCAGCATTTCGGAAAAGCTCGACCTGCCTCCAAGTTCGCTGTCATTCCATATCTCGAATTTGCGCAATGCCGGGCTGGTGAGCGACGAGCGTGTCGGCCGATCCATCGTCTACCGTGCCGATTTCACCGCGATGGCGGGGCTGGTGGCCTATCTCAACGAAAACTGCTGCGCCGACGATCCCCTCGGTTCTTGCGCTTGATCGTTCAGGAGAAATTCCCATGCGTATTCACATCAGCCTGACGGCAGAAGATCTCGACGCTGCCAGGGCTTTCTATACGGCTCTTTTCGATCACTCGCCGACGTTGGAACGCGAGGGCTATCTCCAATGGCTGCTCGACGAGCCGCGGGTCAACTTCGTGGTCGAGAAAGGCTGCGGCACGCCGGGACTCTCGCATCTCGGTGTCCAGGCCGAGAGCGAAGGCGAACTCGACACCCAGTTCGCACGCGTTGCCAATACGCACGCCGCAGTGATCGACGAGGGCGAGACCCAATGCTGTTACGCGCGCTCGACCAAGAACTGGACCAGCGATCCGTCGGGCATACGCTGGGAGAGTTTCCTGACGCACGAGCGCACCGGCGATTATGGCCAAGCCTTCGTTCCCGAAACCGATAAGGGCGCGGTGGCGAATGGCTGCTGTTGAAGCGGAGCCGTCCTCGCTCCATCGCCAACTCGGTGCCGAGGCGCTCGGCAGTTTTTTCCTCTTTGCAACCGTCGTCGGCTCCGGGATTATGGGAGAGGCGCTGGCGGACGGTAACATCGCCATAGCATTGCTGGGCAACACGATCGCCACCGGTGCGATCCTGTTTGTGCTGATCGCCGCGCTTGCGCCGGTATCGGGCGCGCACTTCAATCCGGCGGTTACGCTGGTCTTCGCGCTGCGGCGGGAGATCCCCCTAGGTGCTGCCTTGCTGTTCGTGGCGGCGCAACTGGCGGGGGGCATGATCGGCGTGTGGACCGCGCACGTCATGTTCGATGCGCCGGTGTTCCAGTTGAGCGAGAACATCCGGACCGGCCGGGGGCAATGGTTGGGCGAGGGGATCGCCACTTTCGGCCTGCTGTTCACGATCCTCGGTTGCCTGCGCTCGCGCCCCGACTGGGTGGCGCCGGGAGTGGGGCTGTTCATCGCGGCAGGCTATTGGTTTACCAGTTCGACCAGCTTCGCCAATCCGGCGATCACCGTGGGGCGCGCCTTCACCAACAGCTTTTCGGGCATCGCGCCAGCCGACGTTCTCGGCTTCGTCCTCGCGCAATTCGCCGGCGCCATTCTCGCCTGGCTCGCCTGCCGCTGGCTGTTCGCCGAAAATCAGCGATTGCAATAGCGTCTGGCCCCGACTATATCGCTGCTCATCCCGACATTGTCGCGACACTGGAGGGGCTGGCGCCGCGAGGGGCCGGCACGAAACGCCATTGTCGCATCAGGTGCGTATTTGGAGACTGAATGGCCGATCTGGACCGCTTGACCGAAGTGATCGAACCCGAGGCGAAGGCGCTCGGTTTCGAACTCGTGCGGGTCAAGATGATGCCTTCCGAAGCCGGCGATGGCGGGGAGGCGCTGCAGATCATGGCCGAGGATCCCGCCACCGGCCAGCTGGTGATCGAACAATGCGCCGCGCTCTCGCGCCGCGTATCCGAGCGGATCGACGTTATCGAGGAAGCCGGTGAAGTCCTCATCGAAGGCGCCTACCACCTCGAAGTCTCCTCGCCCGGCATCGACCGCCCCCTTACCCGTGCGAAGGATTTCGCCGACTGGGCCGGGCACGAAGCCAAGGTCTCGATGGCCAAGGGCTATGACGGCCAGCGTAGCCTGCGCGGCGAACTCAAGGGCATCGATGGCGAGATGGTTACGATCGATGACCGCAAGGCGGGGGAGGTTTCCGTCCCTCGCGACCAGATCCACTCGGCGAAACTCGTTCTGACCGACGAGCTGATCGCCGCCACCCAGCCGCTCGATACGAGCGGTGCCGAAGACATCGAAGAAGAAAAGGCAGACGACTGATGGCCAGTGCCATTTCCGCCAACAAGGCTGAACTCCTCGCGATCGCAAACTCGGTCGCCTCGGAAAAGATGATCGACAAGGCGATCGTCATCGAGGCGATGGAAGAAGCGATCCAGAAATCTGCCCGCAACCGTTACGGCGCGGAGAACGATATCCGCGCCAAGCTCGATCCGCAAACCGGCGATCTGCGTCTGTGGCGCGTCGTCGAGGTCGTGGAAGAGGTCGAGGACTACTTCAAGCAGGTCGATCTCAAGGCCGCGCAGAAGCTCCAGGACGATGCCAAGATCGGCGACTTCATCGTCGATCCGCTACCGCCGGTCGATCTTGGCCGCATCGACGCGCAGAGCGCCAAGCAGGTGATCTTCCAGAAGGTCCGCGATGCCGAGCGTGAACGCCAGTACGAGGAATTCAAGGACCGCGCGGGCGAAGTCATCACCGGCGTGATCAAGTCGGTCGAATTCGGCCACGTGATCGTCAATCTCGGCCGTGCCGAAGGTGTTATCCGCCGCGACCAGCAGATCCCGCGCGAAGCCGCCCGTGTCGGCGAGCGCGTCCGCGCGCTGATCACCAAGGTCGAGCGCAACAACCGCGGCCCGCAGATCTTCTTGTCTCGCGCGCACCCCGACTTCATGCGCAAGCTGTTCGCGCAGGAAGTGCCCGAAATCTACGACGGCATCATCGAGATCAAGGCCGCCGCCCGCGATCCGGGCAGCCGCGCCAAGATCGGCGTGATCAGCCATGACAGCTCGATCGATCCTGTCGGCGCCTGCGTCGGTATGAAGGGCAGCCGCGTGCAGGCCGTCGTGCAGGAACTGCAGGGCGAGAAGATCGACATCATACCCTGGTCTGAAGATGGCGCGACCTTCATCGTCAACGCGCTTCAGCCAGCCACCGTCAGCCGCGTCGTCCTCGACGAGGAAGACGGCCGCATCGAAGTCGTCGTGCCCGACGACCAGCTTTCGCTCGCCATCGGTCGCCGCGGCCAGAACGTGCGTCTCGCCAGCCAGCTGACCGGCAACCAGATCGACATCATGACCGAGGAAGAAGCCTCGGAGAAGCGCCAGAAGGAATTCGCCGAGCGCTCGAAGATGTTCGAAGAGGAACTCGACGTCGACGAAACGCTGTCGCAGCTGCTCGTCGCCGAAGGCTTCGCCGAGCTGGAAGAAGTCGCCTATGTCGAGCTGGAAGAACTCGCCGGCATCGAAGGCTTCGACGAAGAACTGGCCGAGGAACTGCAGAGCCGTGCAAAGGAAGCGATCGATCGCCAGGAAGCCGCGCACCGCGAGGCGCGCCGTGAACTCGGCGTCGAGGACGATCTCGCAGAGCTGCCGCACTTGACCGAGGCCATGCTGGTCACGCTGGGCAAGGCCGGGCTCAAGACGCTCGACGACGTGGCGGACCTCGCCACCGACGAGCTGATCCAGAAGAAGCGCGAAGCCCCGCGTCGCCGCAACAATGCCGATGGCCCGCCGATGCGGCGCCCCTCGGTCCGCGAGCAGGACAAGGGTGGCGTGCTGGGCGAATACGGCCTGACCGAAGAGCAGGGCAACGAGATCATCATGGCTGCCCGCGCGCATTGGTTCGAAGACGAAGAGGAAGCTCCGGCCCCTGCCGAGACGACCGACACGCAGGAGGCCGCCGATGCGGACTCCACCCAATGAGCGCCTGACGTCCGACATCGCTGAAACCCCGCGGCCCCGTAAAGCGGAGCCCGTCAAGTCCTGTCCGGAACGGCGCTGCATCCTTTCCGGAAAGACGGCGCCGCGCGAAACACTCGTCCGGCTGGTCGCTTCGCCGGCAGGTCTGGTCCTGCCCGACGCACAGGAAAAGGCGCCCGGTCGCGGTGCCTGGATCGGCGTTTCGCGCGAGGAACTCGCCGAGGCGCAGGCTGCCGGTAAGCTGAAGGGTGCGCTGTCGCGGTCCTTCAAGAGTGGCGAGCTCGAATTGCCCTCTACATTGCCGCAGATGGTCGAGGATGCGCTGACCCGCACCTTGCTCGACCGGCTGGGGCTCGAAATGCGCGTGGGAAGCCTTATCTTGGGGACCCAGCGCATTGCCGAAGCAGCGCGCGGCGGGGCGATTACCCTGCTGCTACATGCCAGCGACGCGAGCGAGGATGGACGCAAGAAGCTCGACCAGGCCTGGCGCGTCGGGCGCGAGGCGGAAGGATCGGGCGAGCGCGGTCTCGAACTCCCTCTGGACCGGAACGCTTTGTCTGTGGCATTGGGCCGCGACAATGTCGTCCACTTGGCGCTGGCCGACGATGCATCGGCCGCCAGGGTCATCAAGCCCCTGACGCGCCTCATGCATTATCTGGGGCACACCTTCCCGGCCGGCACGGCTCGCGCGGATCTGCGCGCCGACGACGATTTGAACGATTGAGACGAAGAGAAACGAGCAAGAATGAGCGACGACGACAAGAAACCGACCCGTAAACCGCTGACCCTCAAGGGCGCTCAGCCGGGCGAGGTCAAGCAGACCTTCAGCCACGGTCGCACCAATAAGGTCGCGGTCGAGGTGAAGCGCCGCCGTAAGCTCGTGAAGCCGGGCGAAGCGCCGCCTCCGCCTCCACCGCCTCCTCCGCCCGCTCCGGAGCCCACCCCGGCACCGGCGCCGGCGGCGGCGAAGCCTGCGCCCAAGAAGAAGGCAGCGCCTGCTGGCGAAACGCCGCAGGAACGGGTCGCGCGTCTTCAGCGAGAGGCGGAGGAAGAACGCCTGCGTCTCGCGGAGGAAGCGCGCAAGCGTGAAGAAGAACAGGCCCGCAAGGCTGCCGAGGACCAGAAAAAGCGCGCCGAGGAAAATCGCAAGGCCGAAGAAGAGGCCGCCAAGAAGGCCGCGGACGAGGCCAAGAAGCCCAAGGAAGCACCCGCTGAAGAGGCTCCTGAAGAGGAGGCCGAGCCGGCCGGGACTCCCGCGCCTGCCCCGCGTCGCTTCACACCCGTTGCGCGCCCCGAACCCAAGAAGCCCGAGCGCAAGAAAAAGGAAGACAAGCCGGCACGCGGTGCGGAAAAACCCGACAAGCGCCGCTCGGGCAAGCTTTCGGTCAAGAAAGCCCTCAACGAGGACGAGGGGCGCCGTGCGCGCAGCCTCGCCGCGCTCAAGCGTGCGCGCGAGAAGGAACGTCGCATGCAGGGTGGCGGCTCCAGCAAGCCGCGCGAGAAACAGGTCCGCGACGTTGTCGTTCCCGAGGCGATCACGGTTGGCGAATTGGCCAAGCGGATGGGCGAGAAGGGTGCCGACCTCGTCAAGGAACTCTTCAATCTCGACATGATGGTCACCGTCAACCAGACGATCGACCAGGATACGGCGGAACTACTCGTCGATCAGTTCGGTCACAATATCCAGAAGGTTTCCGAGGCCGATGTGGATATCGCCGCCGAGGAGGATGTCGATCCGGAAGAGACGCTGAAGCCGCGTCCGCCGGTCGTCACTATCATGGGCCATGTCGATCACGGCAAGACCAGCCTGCTCGACGCGCTGCGCGGTGCCAATGTCGTGAAGGGCGAAGCCGGCGGCATCACCCAGCATATCGGCAGCTATCAGGTGAAGACCAAGGGCGGCGATGCGATCACCTTCCTCGACACGCCGGGTCACGCCGCCTTTACCGAGATGCGCCAGCGTGGTGCCAACGTCACCGATATCGTGGTGCTGGTGGTGGCGGCCGACGACGGCATCATGCCGCAGACGATCGAGGCCATCAATCACACCAAGGCCGCCGGGGTCCCGATGATCGTTGCGATCAACAAGATGGACAAGCCGGAAGCCAATCCGGACAACGTCCGCAACCGCCTGCTCGAACACGAGGTGATCGTCGAGAAGATGTCGGGCGATGTGCAGGATGTGGAGATCTCGGCCAAGACCAAGGCTGGACTCGACGAACTGCTCGAAAAGATCGCGCTGCAGGCCGAACTGCTCGAACTGAAAGCCAACCCCGACCGCATGGCGGAAGCTACCGTGATCGAAGCGCAGCTCGACAAGGGCCGCGGTCCGGTCGCCACCGTGCTCATCACGCGTGGCACGCTGGAGCGGGGCAACACCTTCGTGGTGGGCACCGAAAGCGGCCGTGTGCGCGCGATCGTCAACGACCAGGGCAAGCAGATCAAGAAGGCCGGCCCGTCGATGCCGGTCGAGGTCCTCGGCCTGGGCGGCGTGCCGAGCGCCGGCGACGTGCTGACCGTGGTCGAAAATGAACAGCGTGCCCGCGAAGTGGCCGAATATCGTCAGGAAAAGGCGACCGAGAAGCGCACCGCGCTGGCTCCGACAAGCTTCGATACGATGTTCAACAACCTTGCGGCCAATGTCATCGAATTCCCCGTGTTGGTGAAGGCCGACGTGCAGGGTTCGGTCGAGGCGATCACCACCGCGCTGCACAATCTCTCGAACGACGAGATCAAGGTTCGCGTGCTGCATGCAGGCGTGGGCGCGATCACCGAAAGCGACGTAAGCTTGGCTTCGGCCTCGAACGCGCCGATCATCGGCTTCAACGTCCGCCCGAATGCCAAGGCACGCGAGCTGGTGAAGCGCGACGGCGTGGAGATGAAGTATTACGACGTCATCTACCACCTGACCGAGGAAATCGCGAAGGAGATGGCGGGCGAGCTGGGTCCGGAGCGGATCGAGAACGTCGTCGGTCGTGCCGCGGTCAAGGAAGTGTTCCGGTCGGGCAAGAAGGACAAGGCGGCCGGTCTGCTGGTCGAGGAAGGTGTCATTCGCAAGGGGCTGCACGCACGCCTCACGCGCGAAGACGTCATCGTCTCGGCCACCACGATCGCCTCGCTGCGCCGGTTCAAGGACGACGTCGACGAAGTCCGCGCCGGTCTCGAATGCGGTGTGGTGCTCGCCGATACGAACGACATCAAGCCGGGTGACCAGCTCGAAGTCTTCGAAGTCGAGGAGCGCGAACGCACGCTGTAAGCGGGGGCTGAGGACGTATGGCGAGAATCTACGAACGCAGGCGCTCGCCTTCGTCCGAGCTCATGGGCAGCGAGTTCGTCTCTTTCGACGCAGAGAAGGGCGAACTCACCTGTCGCTATACCCCGCCGCCAAGCTTCGCTTCCCCGCGCGGCGCGGTGCAGGGCGGGCTGATCGCGGGTTTCCTCGACGAGGTGATGGGCGGCGCGTTGTTGGCTGTCACCGAAGCGCGATTTGGTGAGACCGAACAGCGCCTGCCGCTCAACCTCGATATGAACCTCACTTTCCTGCGCATGGTCCCGATGGAAACCATCACCGCCAAGGGGCGCGTGGTGAAGGCCGGCAAGCGGGTGGCCTTTCTCGAAGGCGAATTGCTCGACAAAGAGGGCAACCTCCTCGCGCGCGCAACGTCCAGCGCCATTCCCACGCCCGTACCCGGAGTGAACGATTGATGATTTCGGAACAGGCGCTGGCCGCACCGCATGCGGAAACGATGGGCGTCCAATTCGATCGTTTCGACAAGGAGCGTGAAGAGATAACCTTGCGCTTCCGCGCGCCGGAAAGCTTCGTCACGCCGCGCGGCAGCGTGCAGGGCGGACTGGTCGCGGGCTTTCTCGACGAGGTCATGGGCTGGGCGCATGTCTGGGCGACAGACCAGGCCGAAGCGCCGCTCAATCTCGAAATCTCGATGAGCTTGCTCAAGCCGGTGATGGCAGGACCGCTTATCGGCAAGGGTCGTGTCGTGCGCCGCGGGCGCAAGGTGATCTTCCTCGAAGGCGAGCTGTTCGACGAGGCGGGCAAGCTGCTCGCCCGTGCCACCAGCACCGCCATTCCCACGCCGCGTCCGACCGGAGAAAGCTGATGGCCCACAACCGATCCACCCCCGAACAGCAATCGGTCCGCGTCCTCAAGGTGGGTGAGCGCGTGCGACATATCCTTTCCGAACTGCTCGCACGCGGCGAGGCGCATGACGATGTGCTCTCGGCCAGCAATATCGCGGTGACCGAAGTACGGATGACGCCGGACCTGCGCAATGCGAAAGCCTATGTGAAGCCCTTGCTGGGCGAGGACGAGGCCGTGGTGCTCAAGGCGCTGCGGACCAACACGGCTTTCTTCCAGAAAGAGGTCGCCCAGCGCCTCGGCCTCAAATTCGCGCCGCGCCTCAATTTCCAGCCCGATGAGAGCTTCGACGAAGCCGACCGGATCGAGAAGCTGCTCAACGACCCCAAGGTTGTACGCGATCTCGACGATGACGAAGGGTGACGATCAGCCCGGCACCATCCGCGCACGCAAGCTGATGTCGACCTTGTTGCCGACGATGATCTGGTAGCTCGTCATCCCGTAGTCGCGGCGATCGATCGTCATCTCACCGGTGAAGCCGATCGCCTCTCCGGGCGAAGCGGTGAGCGGATCCCGGTCGAATTCCACTTCGAGAACCTGCGGCAGGGTCACCCCGCGCGCCGTCAGCTCGCCTGCTACAATCCCACGTGTCGCGCTCTCGAGATTCAGCGAGCGACCGACGAAGCGTATTTCCGGATAGCGCTCGACCCAGAAGAACTTCTCACCGCGCAGGCGCCTGAGCGTAGTGCGATCCGGCGCCTCGAGCGCCGTGGCGTCGAAGGTCACATCGATCACCGCGCGTTCGGGCTCTCCCGGAACGATCTGGACGGTGCCTTCCATCTCCGGAAAGCGCGCCGTCTTGCTGGCCAGTCCGAAGAACGCGACTTTCGCCGTAACGTCGCTTCCCATGGCATCGAGCGTGAAACTGAGCGGAGCGGCGGTGTTCGCAAGCGCAAACAGCGCTAGCCACGGCAGCAGGACCAGGCGGATGGGCCACGACATTCGGGTCTCCCTCCCTTCCTATACGGACGAGGGAGCCCGATGGTTACGCCCGGCGAATGAATCGGGCGTCGCGCCCGTCAGTTCGCCGGCTGGATTTCGGCGACTGCCGCGGTCGGCGCTTCCATGAACACCTCTGCCCCCGGACCAAGCGGCAGGTCGAGCACCACCCAGCCGATGGTCATGGCAAGGCCGGAAATCAGCAGCCCGACCGAATAGGGCAGCATGGTCGCAGCCAGGCTGCCGAGGCCGAAGTCCTTCTGCCAGCGTTGGCAGAAGATCAGGATCAGCGGGAAATAGACCATCAGCGGAGTGATGATGTTGGTCGCCCCGTCACCCACGCGATAGGCGGCAGTGGCCATTTCGGGAGTTATGCCAAGCAGCATCAGCATCGGCACCAGCACGGGCGAGAGCAGCGCCCACTTGGCGCTGGCCGAACCGACGAAGATGTTGAGCAGCGCCGAGACGAGGATGATCGCGGCCAGCAGCGCCCATGCGGGCAACCCGCTGTTGCCGAGGAAATCGGCGCCGTTGACCGCCAGGATCAGGCCGAGATTCGACCAGGCGAACATGGCGACAAAATGCGCCGCGGCGAAGGCCAGGACGAGATAATAGGCGAGGTCCTCCATCGCGCCGGCCATCATCTTCACGAGATCGCGATGGTCCCCGATCGTGCCCGCCGCCTTGCCATAGGCCCAGCCAGCAAGAAGGAACAGCAGGAAGAAGCCGGCGACGAGGCTCTGGTAGAAGGGCGTCAACCGGGCCTCGGCCGAGGCTTCCTCGTCGATCAGCGGGGTGCCCGGCCCCAGCGTGAAGAACAGCCACAGGCCGACGACGAAGAGCACGGCCAGCCCGGCCCAGCGCAGGCCCTTGCGCTCGCCCTCGCTCAGCGCGCGATCGCCATCGGACACTTCGCCCTGCTGCTCGGGCGACACGGCATTGCCCGCCATCTCGGGGTTCCAGGGCCCCAGGCGCGGCTCGATGATCTTGTCGGTCACCCACCAGATCACCGGCAGGAAGACGAAGGTCATCGCGGCGATGAAGTACCAATTGCCCGCGATGTTGGCGGTAAAGTCGCCGAAGACTGTTTCGACCGCTGCCTCGGTTATCCCGAACAACAGCGCGTCGAGCTGGCCGGGCAGGAGATTGGCCGAAAAGCCGCCCGAAACGCCCGCGAATGCGGCCGCGATGCCCGCCACAGGGTGTCGCCCAGCGGCGTGAAAGATGATGCCCGCCAGCGGGATCAACACCACATAGGCGGCGTCGGCGGCCAGATTGCCCATCATGCCGACCAGCGTGACGATGGGTGTCAGCAGGAAAGTGGGTGCATTGCGCACGCCGGCGCGCATGGCGGTGCCGAACAGGCCGGCGCGTTCGGCGACGCCTGCACCGAGCATGACAACGAGCACGTAGCCGAGCGGATGGAAGTGGGTGAAGGTCTCGGGCATGTCGACCCACAGCCGCTGGATATTCTCCGCGCTGAGCAGGCTGACCGCGCTGATGATCGTGGCCGCCCCCGTATCGGGATCGACTTCGGTAGGATGCGCGGCCGATAGGCCAGCAAGGCTGGCGAGCACCGAAATGACGACGAGGATCGCGATCAGCCAGAAGAACAAAAAGACCGGATCGGGCAGCTTGTTGCCGCTCCTTTCGATCCAGCCGAGAATTCCGTTCTGTGTCGCGCCAGTCGCTTCCGCCATCGCCGTGTCCCTGCCAATTCCTTCTGGATCTTCTGCAGGCGCTACCATTGGTCGTCGCGTCTGTCGCCATGCTTAACGGTGCTTGTGGAGAAGTGCTGCCGGACAGACTCGCCGGGGTGCGCGAAGGGCGCTAGCGACGGGGCGATGGCGAAGCTCTATTTCTACTATGCGAGCATGAATGCGGGCAAGAGCAGCACGCTGCTGCAGACGGCTTTCAACTATGGCGAGCGCGGCATGCGCGTGTCGCTGTGGACGGCAGCGCTCGACGACCGGCCCGGCTTCGGCGCGATTTCGAGCCGGATCGGCCTGGCGAGCGATGCGCACCGCTATGAGGCGGATACCGACATCGAGGCGCGCGTGCTGGCCGACCATGGCGAGGACCCGATCGCCTGTGTGCTGGTGGACGAAGCGCAATTCCTCACCACCGAGCAGGTCTGGCAGCTGGCCCGACTGGCCGACGATGCCGGGATCCCGGTGCTGTGTTACGGCCTGCGCACCGATTTCCAGGGCGAGCTCTTTCCAGGCTCCGCCGCGCTGCTCGGCATTGCCGATGCGCTGGTGGAGATGAAGGCGGTATGCGATTGCGGGCGCAAGGCGACGATGAATTTGCGCGTCGATGCCGAGGGCAAGGCGGTCAGCGAGGGCGCGCAGACGGAAATCGGCGGCAACGATCGCTATGTCGCCATGTGCCGCAAGCATTTCCGCGAAGCGCTGGCGGGCTGACGCTGCGCTTCCTATCTAGCCCGCCATGACCGAAACGCTCCTGCTCGCGGTGATCCTGATCCCGTGCCTGATCATTGCCATCGTCTTTCACGAGGTCGCGCATGGCTGGACCGCGCTCGCGCTGGGCGATCCCACCGCCAAGGAACAGAAGCGCCTCTCGCTCAATCCGATCCGTCACGTCGACCCGATCGGCACGCTGCTGGTGCCGGGTGCGCTGGCGCTGTTCGGCGGGCCGATCTTCGGCTGGGCCAAGCCGGTTCCGGTACGCGGCGACCGGCTGCGCGACCCGCGCTTCGGCATGGTGGCGGTGGCAGCGGCCGGGCCGGGCACGAACCTGCTGCTGGCCTTCGTCGGGGCACTGCTGTTCGGCGCCATCTCCGGCGCATTCATAGCCGCCGACAGCATGCCGCCCGAATGGCTGCTGACGGCAGGCGGCATGTTCATTCTCATCAACGTCTTCCTCGCGCTGTTCAACCTGCTGCCAATCCCGCCCTTCGATGGCTCGCACATCGTCGGTGGTCTGCTGCCGCGCCAATGGGCGAGCAACTGGCAGAAGCTGCAATCGCTCGGCATGCTCTTTTTCATCGTACTGATCGCGGCAACCTGGGCTTTCCCCGACAGCGGGCTAATCGAGAACACGGTCCTTCCGCCAGTGCTGTGGTTGCAGGAACGCTATTTCGAGCTTGCCGAATGGGTCGCGCGTGGGATCGCGGCATGAGCGAGAAGAAACCCGCGCCCCACGGCTGGCTGATACTCGACAAGCCGCGCGGGCTCGGTTCGACGCAGGCTGTGTCAGCCGTCAAGCGCGTGCTGCGGCAGAGAGGCTATGCCAAGACCAAGGTTGGCCATGGCGGGACGCTCGATCCGCTCGCCGAAGGCGTGCTACCGATTGCGCTGGGCGAGGCAACCAAGCTCGCGGGGCGGATGCTCGATTCCGACAAGATCTACGCCTTCACCATCCAGTTCGGCGAGGAGACCGATACGCTCGATACCGAAGGCGAGGTCATCGAGCGCAGCGACCGCCGCCCTCCGATGGCCGCCATTGCCGCGGTGCTGGAGCACTTCACCGGCGATATCGAACAGGTCCCGCCCGCCTATTCCGCGGTGAAAATCGACGGCAAGCGCGCCTACGACCGGGCGAGGGCAGGCGAGGAAGTCGCGATGAAGACCCGCGCGGTCACGATCCATTCGCTCGGCTTCGAAAGCGAGCGCGAGGATGCCGAACTGCGTTCCGCCTTCGCAACCACCGCTGGCCGGCCCGATCCCTACGATCCGCAGGCGCCACTCGAGCTCGCCGACAGCGTTACGCTGGTCGCTCACGTTTCCAAGGGGACGTACATCCGCTCGCTTGCACGGGATATCGCACGCGCGCTTGGAACGGTGGGGCACGTCACCTACCTCAGGCGCATCAAGGCCGGCCCGTTCCGCGAGGAACAGGCGATTTCGCTGGACAAGCTGGAGGAAATCGCTAAGGGCGCGCCCATCGAAAACCTTCTCCTGCCGCTCGAGGCGGGACTGGACGACATCCCGGTCCTTATCCTCGATCCCGACAGCGCGCAGGCGGTCCGCCAGGGCCGGGTACTGTCGGAGCTGCCCCACACCGACGGGCTCCACCTCGCCACGCTGCACGACGTGCCCGTGGCCCTGATGGAACTCGACGGAGGTACGGCCAAGGTCGTGCGGGGCTTCAACATCCCGGATGTCGCGGAGTAGAATACATGTCGGTTACCGCCGAGAAAAAAGCTGAGATCATCAAGGACAATGCGCAGGCCAAGGGCGACACCGGTTCGCCGGAAGTCCAGGTCGCGATCCTGACCGAGCGCATTCGCAACCTGACCGAGCATTTCAAGTCCAACCACAAGGACAACCACTCGCGTCGCGGTCTCCTGATGATGGTCAACAAGCGCCGTAACCTGCTCGCCTATCTCAAGAAGACGGATGTCGAGCGGTACAATGCGCTGATCCAGAAGCTGGGTCTTCGCAAGTAAGAGTTTCTCGAAGGGGCGGCTCAGGCCGCCCCTTCGTTTATCCGGCAACCGCGCAATCCGGCGCGGGGTCGGCAAATGGAGGCAGGATAAGCCTCGAACCGGACCGGGACGGCATACCCGGCACTGTAGGCCCCGCACCGCAATAAGGCCGTGCGGGTTCATAAGGAAAATACATGTTCGACACGAAAACCGTATCGCTGGAGTGGGGCGGAAAGACCCTCACTCTGGAAACCGGCCGCATCGCCCGTCAGGCTGACGGCGCCGTTCTGGCTACCTATGGCGAAACCGTGGTGCTGTGCGCCGTGACCGCCGCCAAGAGTGTACGCGAAGGGCAGGACTTCTTCCCGCTCACCGTCCACTACCAGGAAAAGTTCTCCGCTGCGGGCCGCATCCCGGGCGGCTTCTTCAAGCGCGAAGGCCGCGCGACGGAGAAGGAAACGCTGACCTCCCGCCTGATCGACCGCCCCGTGCGTCCGCTCTTCCCGGAAGGTTTCTACAACGAAATCAACGTCATCGCGCAGGTTCTGTCTTATGACGGCGAAACCGAACCCGATATCGTCGCGATGATTGCCGCATCGGCCGCGCTGACCATCTCGGGCGTTCCCTTCATGGGTCCGATCGGCGCCGCCCGCGTCGGCTTCAAGAACGGCGAATACGTCCTCAACCCGAGCCTCGAAGACGCGCTTAGCGAAGACGGTCGCCTGGACCTCGTCGTCGCCGCGACGCAGGACGCGGTCATGATGGTCGAATCCGAAGCCAAGGAACTGACCGAAGAGGAAATGCTCGGCGCCGTCATGTTCGCGCATGAGGAAAGCCGCAAGGTCATCGGTGCGATCATCGACCTCGCCGAACAGGCCGCCAAGGATCCGTGGGAACTCGAGCCCGTCGAAGACAAGACCGCCAAGCTCGAGAAGCTGCGCGGCGTCATCGGTGCGGACCTCGAAGCCGCCTACAAGATCACCGACAAGTCGGCACGTCAGGATGCGGTCAACGCAGCCCGCGAAAAGGCACGCGAAGCCTTTGCCGACCTGGCCGAGAGCGATCCGGCCGAATATCTCGGCACGCTCAAGCTGGTGAAGAAGCTCGAAAGCGACATCGTACGCGGTTCGATCCTGAAGGACGGCACGCGTATCGACGGCCGCAAGCTCGATCAGGTTCGCCCGATCGAGGCGATGGTCGGCCTGCTTCCGCGGACCCATGGTTCGGCGCTGTTCACGCGTGGTGAAACGCAGGCGATCTGCACCACCACGCTGGGCACCAAGGATGCCGAGCAGATGATCGACGGCCTCGAAGGCCTGTCGTACAATCACTTCATGCTGCACTA
Source organism: Erythrobacter sp. AP23 (assembly GCF_001542855.1). Taxonomy (GTDB): domain Bacteria; phylum Pseudomonadota; class Alphaproteobacteria; order Sphingomonadales; family Sphingomonadaceae; genus Qipengyuania. The sequence continues at coordinate 297,172 of NZ_LNBY01000017.1, forward strand.
TAACTTCCCGCCCTATTCGGTCGGCGAAGTTGGCCGCTTCGGCTTCACGAGCCGCCGCGAAACCGGCCACGGCAAGCTCGCATGGCGCGCGCTGCACCCGGTGCTGCCCGATCATGAAGACTTTCCCTACACCATCCGCATCCTGTCGGACATCACCGAGTCGAACGGCTCGAGCTCGATGGCGACCGTCTGCGGCGGCTGTCTGTCGATGATGGACGCAGGCGTTCCGATCGAGCGTCCGGTGTCGGGTATCGCCATGGGCCTGATCCTCGAAGGCGAAGATTTCGCGGTCCTGTCGGACATCCTGGGTGACGAAGACCACCTCGGCGACATGGACTTCAAGGTCGCCGGTTCGGAAGCTGGGATCACCTCGCTCCAGATGGACATCAAGGTTGCCGGCATCACGCAGGAAATCATGAAGACCGCGCTCGAACAGGCGAAGGCCGGCCGTGCGCACATCCTGGGTGAAATGTCGAAGGCCCTTACCGGTGCCCGCACCGAAGTGTCCAAGCACGCCCCGCGCATCGAGACCATGCAGATCGACAAGTCGAAGATCCGCGACGTCATCGGCACGGGCGGCAAGGTGATCCGCGAGATCGTCGCCGAAACCGGTGCCAAGGTCGACATCGACGACGAGGGTGTGATCAAGATCAGCTCTTCTAACGCCGACGAGATCGAGGCCGCCAAGAAGTGGATCGAAGGCATCGTCGAGGAAGCCGAAGTCGGCAAGATCTACACCGGCAAGGTCGTGAACATCGTCGATTTCGGCGCATTCGTGAACTTCATGGGCGGCAAGGACGGTCTCGTCCACGTCTCCGAAATGAAGAACGAGCGGGTCGAAAAGCCGACCGACGTCGTTTCGGAAGGCCAGGAAGTGAAGGTCAAGGTCCTCGAGATCGACCAGCGCGGCAAGGTTCGCCTGTCGATGCGCGTGGTCGACCAGGAAACCGGCGAAGAGCTGGAAGACACCCGCCCGCCGCGCGAACCGCGCGGTGACAAGGGTGGCCGTGGCCGTGGCGGCGATCGTCGCGGTGGCCGTGGCGGCCCGCGTCGCGATCGCGATCGCGATGGCGGCGGCAAGCGGGACGGGGGCGGTGAAGCCCACGTGCCCGACTTCCTGAAGGACTGATCCTTCGCTAGTCAGTAACGAAGGGGTCGCGGGTCCGCCTGCGGCCCCTTTGCTTTGGAGAATACGAGAATGCTGCCCCGCGAAACCCTGGCAACCGCGCAAGTTCCCGATGGCGAAACGCTGACGCTGGTTAGCCACGGTCGCGATTTCATCATCATGCTCGGGCGCGACGAGCTGATGGGGACGCGGATGCAATTTTCCGAAGAACAGCTCGCGGTGCTGACGCTGGCAGAGCTTGAAGCCGCCAATCCGCGTGTGCTGATCGGCGGTTACGGAATGGGCTTCACCTATCGCGCCACGCTCGACAAGCTGCCCGACACAGGCTCGGTCACCGTGGCCGAGATCGTGCCCGAAATTCTCGAATGGGCCGAGGGCCCGCTGGCGCATCTGACCGGCGAGAGCCTGTCCGACCCGCGCGGGCAGGTCGTTATCTGCGACGTTGCGGCGCTGATCGACGATGCGAACGACGGCACGACCGAAAAGTACGATGCCATCCTGCTCGACGTCGACAACGGCCCGGACGGCATCGTGCGCGACGCGAACTACCGGATCTATTCCAAGACCGGTCTTGGCAAGGCCCGCGATGCGCTCAGGCCCGGCGGCATCCTTGCAGTCTGGTCCGCCGCGCCCGACCACAAGTTCACCGTCCGCCTCAAAGAGAGCGGGTTCGATGTCGAGGTGCGCGAGGTGCGTGCGCGGCCCAACAACAAGGGGCCGCGCCACACGATCTGGTTCGCCCGCAAGCGCTAGACAGCCCGCGTCAGGCCTTGATGCGGACCCGGCCCATGAAGTCCATCTTGCCGACCGGTACGCCCTTCATGCGCAGGATGTTGTAGGCGGTTGCGCAGTGGAAATAGAAATTGGGCTGGCTGAAACTGAGCAGGAAGTCCTCGGCCGTGAAGTTCATCCCTGTGTCCTTGAATTCGAACCGCATCGGCCGGCCGACCCAGCCTTCCATCTCGTCTTCGGTAAGCGCCTTCATCGCCTCGACCGCGCCGGCCAGCTTGGCGCGCAAATCCTCGAAGGTCGACGGCGGCGGATTGAGGTCGGGCGAATAAACGCCCTTGCGCACGCCCTCGATCGAGCCCTGCGTGTGCTCGGCGACGCATTTCACCTGGTAGGACCACGGCAACATGTCCTCGAACACGCGGGCATCGATGAATTCGTCATGGCCGCAGTCATGTTCGGCGCACCATTTTTCGGCTGTGTCGATCAGGTGATTGGCAGTGCCGAGCATTTGCAGGGCGCTGGGAACGTAGGCGGCATGTAGCGACAGGGGCATCGTTCATTCTCCCGTGGAAATGAAAAGGCCCGGCGGTCGCGCGACTGCCGGGCCTTGCTTGTGTTTGTCTTAGCGTACCCGCGGGCCGCCGAAGGGCAACGGCGGAGGGGGGCGGCGTGCACCGCGCGGCAGCTGCGCCTGATAGGCCCGGCCGCAATGCTCGACGCAATAGGGAAAGCCGGGGTTCACGGCCTCGCCGCAGAAATGGAAATCGGGTTCGCCCGGATGGCCCATCGGCCAGCGGCAGACCTTGTCCGACAGATCGAGCAGGCTGGTCTTGTCGGCGATCTCGGGACTCGGCTTGGCCGGCACCAGGCGGCGCGGCGGAGCCGGCGGGATGGGGGCCTGCTGGTCGCCCGGGCCCTGACGCAGGAAGCCGCCGGGACCGACCGAAACGATCTTCGGAAGATCGGCGTTCTTGTTTGGCAGGGGTTGCGATGGGATTGCGGCATCCTGCCTGGGTGCGGGCGCGGCGGTGGGCTTGGCTGGAGCCGCGGGCGCAGGCTTGGCAGCCGGCTTCGCCGCTTTCTTGGCGACCGGCTTCGGAGCGGGCTTGGCCTTGGCCGGAGCCTTCTTCTTCTCGTTGGCCTTGACCGGCGAGGGCCGCGACTTGAGGCCGAGGCGATGCGCTTTGCCGATCACGGCATTGCGGCTGACCCCGCCCAGTTCCTCGGCAATCTGGCTGGCGGTCGATCCGCCTTCCCACATTTTCTTAAGCGTTGCGATCCGTTCGTCGGTCCAGCTCATATGCAGTCCTGTATCTCGTGTCTCGACGCCGCGGCTTGCATGCCGTGGCGCTTGGGCCTAGTCGCGCCCCAATGGTCGATCAAGCCCAGCCCGTATCGCCCGGAAGCGAACACCCGGACGCCTCCTTCGTAGAGGATAATGCCGGAGGGGAGGGCCGGTTTCCGCCGCGGGGACGCCCGGTGATCCGCGGGATCAACGGGATTGGCCTGTGGAGCCTCTATATGAAGGAGGTGAGGCGGTTTCTCAAGGTCCAGACGCAGACAATCTGGGCTCCGGCCGTCACGACGCTGCTTTTTCTGGTCATCTTTTCGGTCGCGCTGGGTCGTGGTGGGCGCGAAGTGCTCGGCGCCAACTTCCCGACCTTCGTTGCGCCGGGGCTGATCGCCATGGCGATGATGCAGAATGCGTTCGCCAATTCGAGCTTTTCGCTGCTCGCAGGCAAGATCCAGGGGACCATCATCGACCTGCTGATGCCGCCCCTGTCCGAAGGCGAACTGATGGGCGGGATCGTAGGTGCCGCGATCACCCGTGCCGTCGCGGTGGGATTCGTCGTCGCAGGTGCCATGCTTCTCTATCCCGGTGTCAGCCTGGCCATGGCCGCGCCTTGGGCGGTGGTCTGGTTCGGATTGATGGGGGCGGTGATGCTTTCGCTGCTGGGCTTGCTCGCCTCGGTCTGGGCGGAAAAGTTCGATCACAACGCTGCAGTCACGAACTTCGTCATCGCCCCGCTGGCGATGCTGTCGGGCACCTTCTACATTATCGACCGGCTGGCCCCCGCTTTCCAGGCAGTAAGCCGGGCCAATCCCTTCTTCTACGTGATCTCGGGCTTCCGCTACGGCTTCCTCGGCCAAAGCGATATCGGTGACAGCGCGGCGGTGATGGTAGCCGGCATCGGACTGCTCGTGTTCAATGCGCTGCTCGCATTGGGCACGTACAAGCTTCTGAAATCGGGCTGGAAGATCAAGAACTGAACGCTTTTAGCGATCAGTGCGTCATGCTCCGCCGCATGCGATAGCGGCCGTTTTCGAATTGCTCGAAATACTGGTGCACATCGGGGTGCGAGACCGGGCCCGAGATCGAATCGGTCACCAGATTCTGCTGGCTGACATAGGCGACGTAGTCGCTATCGTCGCTTTCGGCGAGGAGGTGGTAGAAGGGCTGGTTGCGATCGGGCCGGATATCCTCTGGGATTGCCTCGTACCATTCGTCGCTATTGGCGAAGACAGGGTCGATATCGAAGATCACGCCGCGGAAGTCGAACACGCGATGTTTGACCACATCGCCAATGGCGAAGCGGCTTTTGACGCGGCGCGGGGCATCGATGGTGCGACCGGCCTGGGCGGAGAAATATTGTGCACGATCCATGGGAAGCGAGGATATGGGGTGCTTGTGCGCGCTTACAATGGCCTCGCGGCATCGATCCCCCGAAATCTCGCGAAAAGGGGCTTGGCAAGGCGGGGGCGCTCGGCTAATCGGCGCGCTCGCTTCGACCGGGGCTCAAGGCCCCCAAGCGCACCCCAAATAGCGGAGAGGTGGCAGAGAGGTCGAATGCGCCGCACTCGAAATGCGGTATACGGGCAACCGTATCGTGGGTTCGAATCCCACCCTCTCCGCCACCTATCCTGAGCACCGGTCTAAAGCTACAGGCCTTCTGCGCAAGGCCGCGGAACAGGCCGATCTCTTCGCTCCAAGCCGTGACAGGGCACTCTCAGAGCAAATGCACCTGATCGACGGATGATGCGGTGAGGATAGGGCGTTGAGATGCCCAGACCTAGGAAACCAGCTAGCCCGTTTCGGTACTTCAACTCATCGCCCGAGGTGATCCGCCTCGTTGTGATGATGTATGTCTGCCTCCACTGAGCTTGCGGAACGTTGAGGACCTGCTCGCCGAGAGGGGGGCGACATTTTTTACGAAACTGTACGGCACTGGTGGAACAGGTTCGGTCTGCTGTTTGCCGCGGACGTAAGGCGACAACGGATCAACCGCATGCGCGGCTTTAGACATTGGCGCCGGCATCTCGACGAGATGAACGTGAAGCTCAACGGCGAGATCGTCTACCTGTGGCGAGCAGTAGACCAAGAAGGTGAAGTGCTGGAGAGCTATGTCTTAAAGACCAGGGACAAGAAGGCAGCTCTCATCTTCATGAAGAAGGCCATGAAGCGATATGGTAAGATAGGGGCCATCACCACCGACGGCCTTCGCTCCTACAAGGCAGCGATGGACGAGCTGGGCAACAGGGACAAGCAAGAGATCGGCCGCTGGACTAACAACCGAGTCGAGAACCCGCAGTTACACTTTCGACGACGAGAGAGGACGATGCTCAGGTTCAGGCAGATGAAGAGCTTGCAAAGTTTGCGTCGGTCAATGCCAATGTCCACAACCACCTCAACCAAGACCGCCACCTGATCGATAGAGAGACCTGCAAGACCCGCCCCTCAGCCGCTCTGGCCGAGTGGCAGAACCCCATGGCTTGATCGAGCACGCGGATAGGGGACAGTTTGCCAAGTGAAGACGAGTTAGCGTAAGACTGACAGCACCGTTTTCATCCATGTACTGAACAATCTTGCGAGGCTCGGCAGGAGCAAGGGCGTGCCTTATTTCACCCACAAGGGGTAGGCCGGTAAATGTGCACCCGATCGGTGCAAGTATCGCCTTGACGAGAGCCTCGCGATCGATCGGCTCAACAGGAGGGTCTACCAGAAGGGAGCGCCGCATCTCCCCCTGGATTGCGACGATACCGGATCGACAAAGTTCATGACGGACTGTGGTGCCCAGTTCCGGTCCTCTGCGACCTGATCGAATGTTTTTTCGTTCGGATCCGGTTCGATAGCGACGCATAGGAATTCAACCGGCTTCAACAGGCGCACTCGCACCAGAGTCTGGGGAGGAACAAGAAGACCGAGCCAGTCGCCCAAATCTGTCGATCGAGTGGAATGCTGTTTACCGACAGGTCCAGTGTCGCTGGTCGGTAGGGAAGGAAGCCGCGAAAGCGGACAGAAGAGCGCCGCTGTGACGATTGTCTATTTCGACCCTTCCAACAGCTCAAATTCCATTGCATCGAGCTCGTTGCGATCGAGCATCTGCCCAGCTGCGATCACCGCCCATGGACGACGCAAGGTAGCGAGTCCTTCAAGCGGATTGGCGTCGAGCAATATTAAGTCTGCGCGACGCCCCGCAGCAATTGTGCCATCCTGATCTGCCAGGCGGAAGAAGCGCGGTGGGGCAACGGTTGCCGTGTAGAGCGCTTCGCGCAGGGTCAGGCCGATCTCGACGTAGAGGTCGAGCTCATCGAGCAGCGAGAAGCCGTGGAACAGATACGGATTTGCGAATGAGGCATCGCTCGAGGCGAGGATCGGCACGCCCGCGCGGTGCGCCATCAAGAAAGTCCTGCGATCGAGCGCGATGCTTTCCCTTGCCAGTGAGCGCACCTCGTCGGTCATCGCCTCCAACCTGAAATCCGGCTTGCCCCATGCTTCGCGCACGGTTTCAGGAAGCATTCGCATACGCGGCGTGTCGGCATTGGGCCAGTTCCCGAGGTAGAAATCTGCGACGACAAGCGTGGGGCTTACGTGGAGATCGGCCTCAGCAATATCTGCCAGGATCGCTGCGCATCGCGCCTCATCCCAGGTTTCAAGAATGATCCGATTGCGCGATGCCATGATCGCGAACACCTCGTCACGCGGAGCGCCCGCAGCCATCGCGGTGCGCAAGGCGTCGAGCATCGCCTCCTCCTCGGTCGAACAGGCCATCGGAATACGCCCGAAATGCTCCATCCCGTCCTGGCCCGCTTCAATCGCGGTTCGCAAAGCAACCCGTTCGGGAATGTGACCGACAAGCTGAAGGCGTGCATCTTCGGATGCTTCGGCAAGCGCGAGATAGCTTGGCTCATCGAGCATCGAATAAGACTTCACCGCAGCCCAGTCTTCATCGGAAATGCGCGCGACAACCGATCGGGCCTCCTCGGGTGTGTCGGCGAGGAACATTCCGGGCCACGAGCCGGGGCTCGCGTCCACCCATGCGCCAGAAAGCACCAGCCTTGGACCGAGCACTTCGCCTGCCTCAACTCTCGTTTGAAGAGCCTGTTGCTCGGCAATCGGCCACAGCGCGCCCATGTCGCGTACGCCGGTCACGCCGTTTATGAGATAGAGCGGAAAGGAAGTGTCCGGTTCGGTGGCGGAGGAGAATATGTGGACATGGCTGTCCCATAGGCCGGGGATCAGGAAACGTCCCTCCACATCGATCCGCTCTGCCTCTTCGCTGACAGATACCTCAGGGCCGACTGCCGTGATACGCGTGCCCTCGATCAAAATGGACTGGCCCTGGCTGAGTGTGCCCTCCTCGATATCGACGAGCGTCACATTGGTCAGGAGCACGTCCGCCCGCGCTTGGGGCGAGGCCGCAACGAATAGACCGATTAGGGCTAGGATTATCGTTCTCATCGCGTGCTTACTCTCATCACCAGTTTACCTTGTACCTCGCCTGCTTCTACCCGCTCATGTGCGCGGGGCACATCCGCTAGCGACACGACTTCGGCGATGGCGGGATCGATCCGTCCCTCAGCCAGCATCGAAAAGAGCACGGCGAGGTCTTCATGAAACCATTCAGGATGCGCGCGCCGCATCGCGCCGATAGAATAGAAGGCGGTGGCATGACCATTGGGCAGCCAGTCCCACAGCTTGAGTTTGACGAAGTCGAGCGGGATAGAGCCGCCGCGTCCCAGCACCTCGTTCTGGAAACCAAAGGCAATGAGCATGCCGCCGGGCTTCAGCGCATGGAGCGAGCGCGACAAACTATCGCCTCCGAGCGGATCGAACACGAAATCCACACCTTCGCCCACCCCCGCGCGGAGTGCCGCCTCTGCGTCGGGCGCGTCAGCGTCGATCGGTCTGGCACCTAACTTGCGGATCAATTCGCATTTGGCGGCCACATCGGTGCCGAAAGCTGTGATTCCGGCATCGTGCGCCAATTGCAACATTACAGTGCCCACCGCACCGCCGGCACCGTGGACAAGAATGCTCTGCCCCGCCTGCGCTCGCGCGACCCGGTGGAGCATCTGATAGGGCGTAACTGCCGATAGGATCATTGCGAGCGCATCCTCATCCGCCACGCCATCGGGCACGCGGGTCAGACGCTCGGCTGGAAGGCAGATATACTCGGAATAGGCGCCGATGGTGGTGAGGTCGGCCACCCGCTCGCCTACGGCCGAGCCCTCGACACCCTCGCCGAGCGCATCGACCACGCCGACTATGTCGTATCCCGGCACAAAAGGGGGCTTCTTCTTTACGTCCGGATACATCCCCTTGCGGATCATCACATCAGTGAAGGCAGCGCTGGTGACGAGTACACGCACTCGCACATCTCCCACCTGAGGCTCGGGCAAATCCTCAACGGTCTGCAACTCCAGCATTTCGGGGCCACCGAATCCGGTCAGCATGACTTGGGTGTGGGACATTCTAACTTCTCCTTTAGTCGGATCAGAAAGACTTTGCGGTCATTCTTCTGCTTCAAGAAATTGGTCGATCTTCGCTCGTAACTCGGCATGGTGGCCGAGCAGCAGGTGGCCCCCGCGATCGAATGCTACGAAACGGGCATGGGGAATCCGGTTCTGCAGTTCCTCGGCGATGGCCAAGGGGTTCAGACTGTCGTCTCTGGCGTGCACCACCAGCGTCGGTGCACTGATTCCTTCGAGATCGTAGGTCGCTTCGGGATCGGTCGCAGCGCCTTCGTTGCCAATTCCGACAAGCCGGTCCGAGGCAGGAATGAAACCGTCCACCAGGCGATCAACGAATTGCACTTCCTCGACCGGGAGACCTTCAAGCAATTCCGGGCGCGCGTCGAAAGCGCTGCGCACGTGGCCAGGCGCAATCCTTGTCAATGCCCGATACACCGCGTCATTGCCGAGCAAAGCTGAGTAAGCCCAAGTCGGTATCGGTCGGTCATCGACCTCGGCGCTAAAGGGCGCAATAGGAGCGGACGATAAGAGGACGAGCCGGTCGGTCCGATCGGGAAACATCTCCGCGAATTTGAGCGCAGGAGGAACGCCGCCCGACATGGCCAGGATACTCACGCGCTGCAGACCGAGCTCATCAAGCAGATCCAAAAACGCCTCCGCTTGCGCCTCGGTCGACGGATCGGGCGGCATGGCGCTGCCGAGGTAACCGAAGCGCGATATAGCGATGAAACGATGGGCATCGCCGCCCATGGCCTCTGCCAGCAGCCGCCCCTGATCAAACCCACCACCCGCGCCGTGGATCACCAGCACCGGTGGGCCTTCACCCCAGCTGACGTACTCGGTCTGCCCGTAACGAGTTTCAGCAAGCGAGCGCTCCGCCGCGAGTTCGGACCTACGCGTGTCGGCTGCGCGGTTGCCGAGGATTGAGACGGTCGTGCCCAGAACAACCAGACCGCCGATGATCGCCACTCCGATGTGCCAGCGCCGCATCATGGCTAGCGCGCTTCGTAGTGAGTGAGGCGCAAATGGCCGTAGGCGAAGGGGCCTTCGGGCAGGTGCCAGATGGCGTTTCCCTCGCTGGCAAGGCGCCAGCCAGCGAACTCGCGATAATTGTCCAGCGGCGTGGTCCAGCGGGTCACGGTAAGGCTGCCGTCCGTCTCCAGCATGCCGCGGTCCTGGGACACGAAATCAATGAGCTCGCCCGCCTCATTGAAGATCAGCTCCGCGCTAACTGTGTTGGCGCCCAGCGTGAACGAGACCTTGGCGTGCCTATCATCCTCCTCAGTCCAGCTCAGCCGCTCATCGGCGAGCCGCGAGGGTGCGAAGAAGGCGAGATCGTTCAGGATGGTGACGGTTTCGGTTCGGGTCAGCTTGGGCCCGCCAATATCGATCACATTGGCGATTCCGGCGAGACGAACACGCATCGTCGCCTGATCGTGATTGAAATCGTGCAGCACGGCGACGGGCAGGCCCTTCATTCTCGTCTTCATGAAGAACAGCCGATGCGGGACGTCGAAGCGCTCGTACTGGACTACTGGCCCAGTCATTCCTGGCTCGTCGGGGGCGTCGTACATCGCAGCATCGAAATGCATGACAATCTCGGTCACGACCGGGCGACCGATGGAACCGGTGAGTTCGATGTAGCGCTGGACCGGTTCAGGAAGGTGATCGATGTCCGTCTCGGTCAACAATTGTGGTTCCGCCAGCGGTTCTGCAGCGGCCTCTGCCCGACGCTGGTCGAAAGCGCGCGACAGGCTCGTCGACCAGATATAGAGAGCGCCACCAACAGCGATCAGCGCGGCAGCACCCAGAAACCACATAATCGCCTTCCTCCTGATCGGGGATTACCTCAAAGACCAATTCCAATCAGACGTACTCGAGCGGGCAAAGGCGAATCAGGGCATTGCTACTCGCCAATCGAGACTGTCGGAATCTACCAGAAAGGCGGCTTGTTTCGTTGATCGGGGTCAAAGCGCCAGAATGTAAGGTGACCAATGGCGCGCAGCTTTTGGGGCGGTAAGCTGCCAGTCCACTAATGAGTGGGCGCGCCGCGAAAGCCGACGTTCGGCCACCGCCCTTAGCTTCGGCCGGCTAGACCCGGTCATCCCGTCTGCCGATGGGCGGATCGCGCCGACTACATTGCCGAGATTGATCGCCACATCGAGATGGCGCTTTCTGCCCAAGGGGCCGGCTTTCCAGGTTGGCTAAACTCGCTGTTAGTGGACTGACTGAAGCACGCAGACCGATTTCCAAGTGAAGGATGTGACGTTCGCCCTTCGCTTTCGACTGCGGTTAGGGATACATCGGCAATCCGACTTGTTTTGGCATGAGTTGCGTGACTTCTTCAATCGGCATGAAAGGGATGATCATAGCCCCTGCGAACGATACCGAGAGCGACAAGAAGCTCGCGAAAAGCCTTAAGCTGTTCGACGTCTATGCCGTCGCAACCGGGGCCATGTTCTCGTCCGGCCTGTTTCTGCTGCCCGGTATCGCAGCGGCCCAGACCGGTAATTCCGTCTACCTCGCATATATGGTCGCCGGATTTCTGATCTTGCCGGCTATGGTCTGCATGGCAGAACTTTCGACCGCCATGCCCCGCTCGGGCGGAGCCTACTTTTTCCTCGATCGCAGTATGGGCCCTATGATGGGGATGATTGGCGGTGTGGGCTCCTGGATCGCAACCGTTTTCAAGAGTGCCTTCGCCCTCGTAGGTATGGGGGCCTATCTCGCACTCTACATTGATCTGCCGATCACGATCACCGCCGTGGTGCTGACGATTGCGTTCGGCGTGCTAAACGTTCTCGGCGCTAAGGAAACCACGCTCCTACAGCGTATCCTCGTCGGGACGCTGGTGATCATCCTGACTGCTTTCATCGTCGTGGGACTGTCACGCACGGGCGTTTCCGACGTTTTTTCACCTGACCCCGCCTACGGGGCTTTCTTCCGGGAAGGGTTTGGTGGGTTCATCACCACGATCGGGCTTGTATTCGTTTCCTACGCCGGTCTTACCAAGGTCGCCAGCGTATCCGAGGAAATCGAAAATCCTGATCGAAACATACCGCTCGGAATGGTCCTGTCGCTGATTACGGCCACTTCGATCTATACGCTCGGCGCTCTGCTGATCGTCACAGCTTTGCCTCCTGATGAGCTGTTCGACAGCCTGACACCAGTCGCGGATGCAGGCGAGGTGTTCCTCGGCTGGATACCCTACGATCTTGGGATTGCACTCCTCGTTGTTGCAGCGGTCGCTGCGTTCGCTTCCACCGGCAATGCCGGCATCCTGTCCGCCTCACGCTATCCGTTCGCCATGGCCAAGGACAAACTGGTTCATGCCAAACTTGGAGAATTGGGGCGCGGCGGCACTCCCGTCATCGCAATCGGCGTGACAGTCCTCACCATGGTGCTGGTCTTGCTCGTGTTCGACGTGGAATCGGTTGCGAAGCTGGCCAGCGCGTTTCAATTGCTCCTGTTCGGCCTTCTCTGCCTTGCCGTCATCGTGATGCGGGAGAGCCAGATCGACAGTTACCGACCTGGATACAGGGTTCCGCTCTACCCGTGGACGCCGATTGCGGGCTTTCTCCTTTCATTCTGGCTCATTCTGGAAATGGGCGCGGTGTCAATCCTGTTCACGGCTGCCCTCGCAATTGCCTGCGGGGTCTACTTCCAGGCCTATGCCTCGAAGCGGGTGAAACGCCGCGGGGCGATCTATCACATGCATCGCCACTTGGGGCATCACACCTATGAGGGCATAGAACACGAACTGACATCCATCGTGCATGAGAAAACGCAGCCCGAGAATCTCAGGTACGAAAGCCTCGTAGGCCGCGCCGCATTCGTCGATTATGGCGAAGGTCGGTTCGACAGCGCGCGCTTGAGTAGAGAACTGTCAGAGATTGCACAGAACGAGTTCGGGCTGGATGAGAAGGTCGCGCAATCGATTTTCGAAGGCGATCGGATGGACGTGCGTGCCATTCGCCCTAACATGTATCTGGCCTACAAGATCATCCCCGACATCGACGAATCCCAGCTCGCCATTTTCAGGTTTAGCGGAAGCGCTACAGTGGCCGTGACGGGGGCGCGCAAGGTCCACACACTGATGTACCTCCTATTGCCCGAAGAACCGGTCGGGCTCGATCTGCGTATCGTAGGACACCTTGCGGAGGTGGCGCAAAGCGACAACTTCGAGGAACGCTGGCTGGCGGCCACCCAAAGGGAAGAAATCAATCGCATACTAGCGCGCGACGACCACGTCTTTCGAAGCGAGGTTTCAAGAATACCGGTTCTGGCTGCGCAGAAAGGGGCAAGGCTCGAAGAGATCAAGTGGCCAGGAACCTGCCTTATCATGACTGTCGAGAGGGATGGCGAACTGATAATCGCAAGGCCAGATCTGCAATTGCGGGAAACCGACATTGTATCGGTTCTGGGCGAGCCTGAGGATCTTGGGCTGCTATATGATGTAAGCTCAATCGAGTGACTTGCGGATGGCAGGCAAGAAGGGGAACGACAACTTTCTAAGGGTTTTCGCTAATCTTCAAATTAGAGAATACTTGCATCTATAAAAGAAGGGGTAGGAGTTATGGAGCCGGGACCGCCGAAGAGGCGCAAACCCAGGAAGTTTTATTGGTTCCTGGGTGCAATTGTCGCTTTTTCGGCATTAGCAGTTTCTGGCTTAGGTTAACTCAATCGCATCGGGCTCACAAAGCCGGCGGCCCCGGGGGCCGGAAAGCGAAACGGCGGCGTCTAGGCTCGCACGCAGCCTCGATAGATGACCTGAATGGGGGCGCAGAGCCGACTTTCGGTCTGAGAAACGTTGCGGTTAGATTGACGGCACCGCCACGGGCTTCACCGATAGAGATCAGATCGCCGTGAACCGCCGCCAGTTGCCGCGGTCGAAGATCACTTCCCGCGCGCAATTGTGTCCTGGCGCGCCGGTTACTCCACCGCCGGGATGCGTACCCGCTCCGCACATGTAGAGGCCCTTTACCGGCCCGCGATAGCTCCCATGCCCGAGCACGGGCCGTGCGGACCACAGCTGGTCGAGGCTCATCTGGCCGTGCATGATATCGCCGCCGACGAGACCAAACTTGCGGTAGAGGCCCTTGGGACTGAGTACCTGCCGCCCGAGGATCGATGCCCGAAAGCCGGGGGCATGCGCCTCGACCGTATCGATGATCGCGTCTGCGGCGGCATCCTCCTCCTCGTCCCAATCGCGATCATCGGGAAGGGTTGGGGCGAATTGCTGGCAGAACAGGCTGGCGACATGCTGGCCCGGCGGAGCGAGGCTATCGTCGACCGTGCTCGGGATCAGCATCTCGACGATCGGCTTCTTCGACCAGCCATGTGCCTTGGCGTCGAGGAAGGCCCGGTCCATGTAGCCGAGGGTGGGCGCTATGATGATGCCCGATTGGTGGTGCTCGCCGGGTTCGGGAAGAGCGGTGAAACGCGGCAGTTCGGACAGCGCGACGTTCATGCGGAAGGTGCCACCGGCGGCCTTGTATCCGTGCATCCGCCGGCGGAAATCCTCGGGCTGGTGCGCCGCGTCCAGCATCTTGCCGTAGAGCAGCATGGGGCCGACGTTGGCGATGACGCGCGTGGCGGCAATTTCCTCGCCGCTTTCGAGCTTTACGCCGGCGACCGTATCGCCATCGACCAGCACTTGTGCGACCGGCGCTTCGAGGCTGATCTCGACCCCGCTTTGGCGGCAGACATCGGCCATGATCTGGGTAATCGTGCCCATGCCACCAACGCAATGTCCCCAGGCGCCCTTCTTGCCGTTCACCTCGCCGAAGACGTGGTGAAGCAGGACATAGGCACTGCCCGGCGTGTCGGGCGATGCGTAATTGCCGACCACTGCGTCGAAGCCGAAGGCGGCTTTGACCGCGTCGTTCTCGAACCACTGTCCAAGGAAGCTGGTCGCCGATTTGGTGAACAGGTCGAGAATGTCGCGCTTGGCTGCCAGATCGAGGCGCGAAATGCCCCAGCCCTGCGATGCGCCCGCGATCAGCGTGCGCAATCCCTCGCCGACATTGGGCGGCGATTTCAGCGCCAGGTCGCGCAGCACTTGGGCAACGCCTTCGAGCGCATCGTAATAGGCGGGCAAGGCCTCGGCATCGGCTTGCGAGAAGCGGGCAAACTCGGCCTGCGTCCGCTTCAGCCCGCCGCCGAGCTTGAGATAGCCGCCATCCTCCTGCGGCAGGAAGTTCGAGATCGGCCGCTCGATCACGCGGTAGCCGTGCTCGACCAGCCGCATGTCGCGAATGACCTTTGGCTGCAGCAGGCTGACGGTGTAACTCGCGACCGAATTGCGGAAACCCGGGTGGAATTCCTCGGTGACCGCCGCGCCACCGACGACATCGCGGCGCTCGACGATGCGGACCTTAAGGCCCGCTTGCGCGAGGTAGAAGGCGCAGACCAGCCCGTTGTGGCCGGCGCCGATTATGACGGCGTCGTACTGCTTGGTCATGCGAGCCGCCGTCCCGCTACGTCAGCCCCGACCGCGATAGGACGAAACGCCCTGGTCGGGCAGCCAAAGGTCGGCAGGCGGCGTACCGCTCTGCCAGAAGACGTCGATCGGTATCCCGCCGCGCGGGTACCAGTAACCGCCGACGCGCAGCCATTGCGGTTGCATCTCGTCGAACAGTCGCTGGCCGACGCCGACCGTCACATCCTCATGGAAGCCGTTGTGGTTGCGGAACGAGCCGAGGAACAGCTTGAGGCTTTTCGATTCCACGATCGTCTCGCCCGGCGCATAATCGATCACGAGATGCGCGAAATCGGGCTGGCCGGTGACCGGGCAGAGCGAGGTGAACTCGGGCGCAGCGAAGCGCACCATGTAGAGCTGGCCCTTGCGCGGGTTGGGCACATAATCGAGCTCTGCCTCTTCGGGCGAGGCGGGCAGCGCGGTGTTGGCGCCGAGGAACTTGGGGGAAGGTGTGTCGCTCATGCCGCGCTCCTGCCGCGAAGCGCGGCTTCGCGCAAGCCGGGGCTTGGAAGCAAGCGCTTCAGAACCTATTCAGCGCGGCTCCGCACAGTGGCGGTTTTTGCTCCAACAGACCTGCGATGCTTCTTCGAATTAGCCTTCCCCTGATCGCGCTGTCGACTGTGCTCCCGGCCATGGCGCAGGCCCAGTCGGTCAATGATTTCACGCTCGAACCTGCGCCGACCCCGACGGCGACACCCCAGGCGCAGGGACCTGCCGACACCCGTAGCGGGGTCGAGATCAGGCCGCGGGCGGTCAACACGCCCGCTGCGACACCGGCCCCCGAGCCCACGCCTACGAACGCACAGGTGGCTCAGCCGCCTGCGGTGCAACCGACCTCTTCCGCGCCCATGCCCCGGTCCCCCCCGTTGCCGACTATTACGCCGCGGCCGGTAGAAACCAGCCCGGTCCGGACACAGGCACCAACGGCACCAGCAGTGCGCGAAACTCCGGCTATCGAGGCCGGCGCGCCGGCCCTCGAACCCGTCGCCACGCTGTCGCCAACTCCCATTTCCCAGCCGCAGGGCGGTGCTTTCGAAGCTGACGCCGGGGGAGACGAATGGCCTTGGTTGCCGATCGGCGGGGCGGTGGCCTTGCTGGCGCTGCTCATCGCTGGATTGTTCGCCTGGAGGCGTCGCCGGGACGCCTATGTGCCCGAAATCGAGCGCCCGGTAATAGTCCCTCCAACGCGCCCGGAGCCGGTTGCGCTTGCAGAGGCGCTGCAATTGCGCGTCGAACACGACAAGCTGATCCGAAGCGCCGCATTCGCAACGCTCAAGTATCGAATGACCCTGATCAACCGGACCGATACCGCTTTGAGCGATATCTCGGTCGGGCTCGACCTCGCATCGGCGCATGCAGGTGCGCCGATGGAAGAGCAGATCGCGACCGATGCCGGTGCTTTGGAAAAACGGCATGAGATTGCCCGGATCGCCCCGCGTCAGAGCGTCACACTCGAGGGGCAGGTCCAGCTACCCTTGGCGCAGGCGCACGTCATCCGGCAGGGGCGCTATCCCCTGCTGGTGCCGCTGATGCGCGTCGGGATAGAGGGGCCGGGTAAAGGCGCGCTGCTCAAGACATTTGTGGTCGGGCAAGGGGCGCCAGGGGGCGGTCGCGTCCAGCCTTTCCGCCTCGACGAAGGGCCGCGCAGCTACGCGCCGATCGCGCAGCGCGAACTTGCCTAGCTCGACTTCGTTCGATCCGGCGTCTAACCGGATGGCGATGGAGAGTCTTGTTTCGACCCAATGGCTTGCCGACGAGCTTGGTGCCGACGACCTGGTGGTGCTCGATGCGACGATGCATCTGCCCGACAGTCCGCGCAAGAGTTCGGCCGAGTTTGCCCAAGGTCATATCCCGGGTGCACGTTTCCTCGACCTCGTCAGTTTCGTGGATGCGAGTTCGGACGTGCCTAAGGCGGTGCCGAGCGCAGAGCAATTTGCCGACAGACTCGGCCAGCTCGGGATCGCGCCCAACGACAGGGTCGTGTTTTACGACGATAGCCAGATCAAGAGCGCCGCACGCGCCTGGTTCATTTTCAAGCTTTACGGTTTTGGCGAGGTAGCCATCCTGGATGGCGGGTTCGCCAAGTGGAAGCGGGAAGGGCATCCGCTGGAAACCGGCGCCTCTTCAGCCATGCAGGTCGAATATCCCGTGCCCAAACGGGCCGGAAGGCTGCGCAGCAAGGAAGAAATGCTCACCAACTGCAGTTCCTGTAACGAACAGGTCGTGGATGCGCGCGATGCGGCGCGGTTTGCAGGCGAGGATGGCAATGGTTCGAAGGGACACCTTCCGGGTGCGGTCAACGTCCATTTCGCGAGGTTGTTTTCCGAAGACGGGACCTATCGCTCGCCCGGACAGATCGCGGCCATCTTTGCGGCTGCGGGCATTGAGCTGGACGGGCCGGTCGTCACTTCGTGCAACAGTGGAATGACGGCCTGTGTGCTTGCATTCGGCCTGCATATTGCGGGCAAGGAAGATGTAGCCGTGTATGACGGAAGCTGGCTCGAATGGGGTAGCGATCCGGATACGCCGAAGGAAAAAGGGGCGGCACGCTGACCATGGCAGGGGGAGACGACCATGAGCGGCGACCCGCCACCCGCCTTGTAACAAGTGGCCGTTCGGGCGGTTTTGCCGGAAAAGTCGTCAATCCGCCGGTGTGGCGCGCGAGCACGCATCTTTATGAGGATTGCGCGGACCTGAATGCGCGCAAGACGCGCAACGAGGATGGCACGTTCTTCTACGGCCGCCGCGGCGCGCCGACGCAATGGGCGCTGTGCGAGGCGTTGACCGCGCTCGAACCGGGTGCGGCCGGTACGGTGCTTTATCCAAGCGGGCTGGCCGCGCTGGTCGGCGCGCTTCTGGCGGTACTGCGCAGTGGCGACGTGCTGCTGGTTGCGGACAATGCCTACGAGCCCACACGTAATGCAGCGATGGGACTGCTCAAGAAATTCGGCATCGAGCATCGCTTCTTCGATCCGCTCGATCACGAGGCCTACCAGGCCGCGTTTTGCGACCGGACCCGCGCGGTCATGCTAGAGGTGCCCGGGAGCTTGACGATGGAGGTCTGCGACATCCCCGCTCTCGCCCGGATCGCGCGCGACAAGGGGGCAGTCAGCCTGCTCGACAATACCTGGGCGACTTCGCTTGGCTTTCCGGCGCTCGAGCGCGGCTGCGATATTGCGATCACGGCGCTGACCAAACACGTCGGCGGGCATTCCGACGTCATGATGGGTTCCGCGAGCGCGGGCGAGCGATGGTATCGGCGCCTGCGCCTTGGCGCGCAGCAACTGGGCCATGTCGTCTCCCCCGATGATGCCGCGCTGGTTCTGCGCGGATTGCGGACCATGGGCGTGCGGCTGAACCAACAAACCGACACCGCATTGGCCCTGGCCCAATGGCTCGATAGCCGAAGCGAGGTGGCGCATGTGCTCTCGCCTCTGCTTCCAGGCACGCCGGACCATGCACTGTGGCAGCGCGATTTCAACGGTGGCTGCGGATTGTTCAGCTTTGTCCTCAAGGGGGGCGACGATGCGGCGCGCTGCCGGCTGGTCGACGCGCTCGAGCTATTCGGCATAGGCTATAGCTGGGGCGGGTTCGAAAGCCTCGCTCTGCCGTTCGATGTCGAGCCGGTGCGCAGTGCGATGCCCTGGCCGAAGGAAGGATGGGGGGTTGAGGACCGTTATGCCATCCGTCTATCGATTGGGCTCGAAGACAAGGACGATCTGATCGCCGACCTCGCCAACGGGTTTGCGGCACTAAACGAAGGATAGACGTGCAGGGCGAGACTCCACCAAGCGACGGCGACAATTCCGAGGCGACGCCCGTCGAACAGGCCTGGAGCCTCGCCGAGCCCGCCCAGGAGGAAAGCGGCGTCGCCGCGGCCGAGGGAGCGAAGGAAGCGCTGAGTTCGCAAAGCGAGACCGTGGGCTCGGTCGTCGACACGCTCGATGCCGTGGCGTTGTCGTTCGGCGATTTCCGGATTTCCCTGTTCGATGTGCTGATCGTCAGCGCGGTCATTGCCGGGGTCCTCATCTTCGCCTGGTTTGCCAGCCGGATGAGCCGCCGCCTCGTCCGCCGCATGACGCGGCTCGACGATGCACAGCAATTGCTGGTCGAAAAGATCGCGACGATTATCGTCTGGGCGACGGCTTTCTTCGTCGGGATCGACCTGCTTGGGATCGACCTCACGGCGCTAGCGGTGTTTTCCGGCGCCTTCGGCCTCGCGATCGGTTTCGGGCTCCAGAAGACCTTCGGCAATCTGATCGCCGGAATAATCCTGCTGATGGACCGCTCGATCAAGCCGGGTGACGTGATCGCGGTGGCCGATACGGTGGGCAGGGAGAGCTTCGGCCAGATCCGCAAGATCGGCATCCGCGCGGTCTCGGTAACGACCAGGGACCAGCGTGAGTATCTGATTCCGAACGAGAACCTGATGATCAACCAGGTCGAGAACTGGTCCTATTCGTCCAAGAACGTGCGTATGCAGGTCGAGGTCGGCGTCAGCTACGATTCCGACATGAAGCTTGCAGAAGAACTGATGCTTCGAGCCGCAAACGAATGTGGCCGCGTGCTGAGCGCGCCGCCACCGACGGCATGGATGAGCGAGTACGGGGACAACTCGGTCAATTTTGTCATCCATTGCTGGATAAAGGATCCCGAGGATGGCGTCGGGAATGTACGCAGTGCCGTGCTGAAGAAGCTGTGGTGGCTATTCAAGGAACACGGAATCGAAATTCCGTTCCCCCAGCGCGACCTGCATGTTCGCTCCAGCGACCAGCTCGATCGAATGATCGAACTCATGAGCCAGGGTCAGAGCGTTTCCAAGGGTACAAAAGAATAGGTTGCCGCGCGGACAGCGCCGGTTTCAAATCTTGCCTTCCTTGCCGCACACGCATTCTGATTGGCGGATACGGGCCGCGTCCCGCATCTTGCGAGCATGGCAATTACCGGAACCATCTTTCTCGTCGGTGCGGGGCCGGGCGATCCCGACCTTCTGACCATCCGCGCTGCACGGCTGATCGAGCGCGCCCGCGTGATCGTCCATGACGGGCTCGTCGATCCCGCCATCCTTGCGATCGCGCGCGACGATGCCGAACTGGTCTCGGTCGCCAAGCGCCGATCGCACCACACGCTGCCCCAGGAAAAGATCAGCGAATTGCTGGTCCGTATCGCACGCTCGGGCGAAGACGTAGTCCGGCTGAAGGGCGGCGATCCGTTCATTTTCGGGCGTGGCGGTGAGGAGGCGGAAGTTGCCAGCGCCGCCGGCGTCCCGGTCGAAATCGTCCCGGGTATCAGTGCTGCCAATGGTGCGGCCGCAGCGGCGCAGATCGCCCTGACCCATCGCGATGCTTCTAGCATCGTCAGCTTCGTTGCGGGCCAGTGCAAGGGTCTCAAGGACCAGGATTGGGCTGGCCTTGCTGGCAAGGGCCGTACGCTGGTGATCTATATGGGCGTTAAGACCGCACCTCAGATCGCCGAGAAGCTGATGGAAGACGGCCTTGCCCCCGAAATGCCGGTGGCCGTGATCGAGAACGGCACGCGCCCCGAGATGCGCGTGCTGCGTGGAATGCTCGCCGGCCTGCCCGATCTCGTCGAGCGGGAGGGCGTCGTCAGCCCTGCGCTGATCGTTATCGGCGAGGTTACCGCGCGCGACGCTGCAACCCTCGCCGCAGCCGCGCAGGAGGCCACACGATGAGGCTTTTGACAGGCAACGACCTCAAGTCCGGCGCGGTGACATGGTGGACCGGCAGCGACTGGTCGATCCATATCGAGGACGCGGTCGATGTGACAGGAAGCGAGGACGAGATCGCCCGACGCGAAGAAGCCGCCCGCCGGGTCAACGTGCCCTATGCCATCGACGCAGAACTCCACGAAGGCAGCCCCCGGCCTTCGCACATCAAGGAACGCGTGCGCGCGCTGGGCCCTACCGTTCGTCCCGACCTGACCCTCAAGCCTGCCGATCCCGAAATCGGTAATTGGGTGATCTGACATGTACGCTTACGACCAATACGACCAGGCGATGGTCGATGCCCGCGTGGAAGAATTCCGCGACCAGGCGCGCCGTCGCCTAGAAGGCAAGTTGACCGAGGATCAGTTCAAGCCGTTGCGGCTGATGAACGGTCTCTACCTGCAACTGCATGCCTACATGCTGCGCGTCGCCATTCCCTATGGCACTCTGAACAGCCTGCAGATGCGTGCGCTGGCCGATATCGCGGAGAAATACGACCGCGGATATGGCCACTTCACGACACGGCAGAATATCCAGTACAACTGGATCAAGCTGGAGGATGCCGCCGATATTCTCGCCGATCTCGCCAAGGTCGAGATGCATGCGATCCAGACCAGCGGAAATTGCATTCGCAACATCAGCTCCGACCATTTCGCGGGCGCTACAGCGGACGAGGTCGTCGATCCGCGCCCTTATGCCGAGCTCTTGCGTCAGTGGTCCAGCTTCCATCCCGAATTCAGCTACCTGCCGCGCAAGTTCAAGATCGCGGTGATTGCCAGCGAGAAAGATCGGGCAGCCATGCGGTTGCACGATATCGGCATCAATATCGTGCAGAACGATACGGGCGAGCTGGGTGCGGCTTTCTATGTCGGTGGCGGGATGGGCCGTACGCCGATGATCGCGCCCTGCATCAATGCCTTCGTGCCGCTAGACCACTTCGTGACCTACGCCGAAGCGTGTTTGCGCGTCTACAACCGCTATGGCCGCCGCGACAACAAGTACAAGGCGCGGATCAAGATTCTGGTCCACGAACTCGGTGCCGAAGAATACACCCGTCAGGTCGAGGAGGAATTCGCGCAGCTGCTCGATCAGGGCATCGAACCGCCGCTGGCCGAGCTCGAGCGGATCCGGACCTTTTTCGAAGATCCGCCATTCGATGGCGATGCCGATGCGGAAATCGATCGCAGCGATCCCGATTTCGCCGTGTGGGTTGATCGCAATACGGTTCCGCATAAACAGCCAGGGTATGTATCGGCAGTCATCAGCCTGAAGCCTGTCGGCGGTATTCCCGGCGATGCGACTGCCGAGCAGATGCGGCTGATGGCTGATCTGGCGAAGGATTACAGCTTCGACGAATGCCGGGTGATGCACACGCAGAACATCGTCCTACCGCATGTCAGAAAGGCCGATCTCCACGCGCTGTGGACCGCGCTCGAGGACGCCGGGCTGGGCAGTCCCAACCTCGACACGGTCGAAGATATCATCGCCTGTCCGGGACTTGACTATTGCAGCCTCGCCAATGCGCGGTCGATCCCGGTCGCGCAGAAGATTTCGGAGCGCTTCGCGGCAAACGGCAAGACCGGGACGCTGGGCGAACTCAAGCTCAAGATTTCGGGCTGCATCAACGCCTGCGGGCATCACCACGCGGGCCACATCGGCATCCTCGGCGTCGATCGCAAGGGGGTCGAGAATTACCAGCTCCTGCTCGGCGGAAGCGAGGCCGAGGACGTCAGCCTCGCCAAGATCACCGGTCCCGGGTTCGACGAAAACGGCATAGTTGATGCCGTCGAGACCGTGACCAGCGTTTACGAGCGCGAACGCCAGGACGGCGAACGTTTCGTCGACACTTACCGCCGCATCGGCATGAACCCTTTCAAGGAGGCGCTCTATGGCTGACACGCTGCGCTATCGCGACGACGAACCGGTCGACCATCCGGCGGTTACCGTCGATGCCTTTCTCGACCAGTCCAACGCCTCGGCCGTGCGGATCGAACCGGGCGATGACGCGCGCGCACTCGTGCCGCATCTCGAGCGGCTTGCGCTTGTAGAAGTCAACTTTCCCGCATTCGGTGACGGGCGAGGGTACTCCTCGGCTCGGATATTGCGGGAGGCAGGCTTTGAGGGTGAATTGCGCGCGGTAGGCGATGTGCTGGTCGACCAGCTCGCCTATATGCGCCGCTGCGGTTTCGACGCCTTCGAGCCCGATGAGCAATTCGACATGGACGATGTGAAGGCAGCCTTCGAGCGCTGGCCCGAGGTCTACCAGAGCGCGGCGGACAGCCGGACGCCGATCTGGACCAAGAGGCACGCGTGAACGAATTGCGCGCTATCGACCGGATCGACACGGGCCCCCGCTTCACCGAGCAGGACGCCATCCGTCTCAATCGCATGTTTCGCGGTACCGAGACGGAGGAATGGCTGCGTGCAGTGATCGAGGGCAGCCTGGCCGGCGATACCGCGGTAGTGTCCAGCTTCGGCGCCGAGAGCGCGGTGCTGCTGCATCTGATCGCGCAGGTCGATCCGACCATCCCCGTGCTGTTCCTCGAAACCGGCAAGCACTTCCCCGAAACGCTCGCCTATCGCGATGAACTGACCGATCGCCTCGGCCTCAATCGCGTCGATCTCTATCCCGAAATCTCCGATCTCGAATCGCGCGACGAAAGCGGTCTCAGGTGGTCCTACGATCCCGACGGCTGCTGCGAACTGCGCAAGGTCAAGCCGTTGGCCAAGGCGCTGGACGCTTTCGATGCCAGCTTTACCGGTCGCAAGGCATTCCAGTCGTCGACGCGCGCCAATCTGCCGCGTTTCGAAGTGGATACGTCGGATGCTCAGGGCCGGCTCAAGATCAACCCGCTGATCGACTGGTCGCCGGACGATATTGCCGCCTATTTCGACAGGCACGAGCTGCCGCGTCACCCGCTGGTCGAGCGCGGGTTTCCCAGCATCGGTTGTTCGCCCTGCACCCGCCAAGTGGGCGAAGGCGAGGACGCACGCGCGGGTCGCTGGGCCGGCTGGGACAAGGTCGAATGCGGCATCCACAAGCCCGGCGAGGAACCGTTCCTCTAAGGCGCGATGTGGGAAAGGTGGTGCCGGCTAGAGGAGTCGAACCCCTGACCTGATGATTACAAATCAACTGCTCTACCAACTGAGCTAAGCCGGCGACCGAGAAGCAGCGCCTTTCGAGCAATCCGGCGCGATTGTCCAGCCCCTCAAAGCCATCCTTGTGCGCGATACCAATCGGCGGTCGTGCGCAGCCCCTCTTCCCCTCCGATCCGGGGCGACCAGACCGCTTCGGGCACTTTCTTGGAAGACCGCGCAACCCAGTTGGGATGGGTCATGTAACCCACCCGGTCGGCGGTCAGCCGCGCCTTGTCACCGCGCACCAGGCGGTCGAGCTTGGCAGCGCCTTCCAGCACCGGTCTGGGGAGGTGGGGTGCGAAGACCGGGCGCCCTACTGCCTTGCCGATCGCCTTGGCCATGTCCTTGTGCGACCAGCCACCCTCGCGCCCGTCGTCGGGCTCGAACATGCGGCGGCGGACAAGGGCGGGTGAAGCATCGACGAGGTCGAGCAGCAGCCGGGCAAGATCCTCGACATGGATGATCGAGCTGGCCCCACCCGGGGGCAGCGGGACGAAGCCGAATTTGGCGCTGCGGAACATCTCGAAATAGTCGACGTCGTGCGGGCCGTAGACGCCGGGCGGCCGCACGATGGTCCAGTCGAGCCCGCTCGCCTCGACCAGTTTCTCGGCCTTCGCCTTGGACGCGCCATAGGCCGACAGTTCCGGCTCGCGCGCGGAGAGCGAGGAGACGAAGATGAAGCGTTTGACCTTTTTCTCTTTCGCAGCGCCAATGAGGCGTTCGGTCCCGCCGACATTGGCGTCCTCGAATGCGGCCGGGTCGGGGGTATTGGTAAGGCCGGCCACATGGATCACCGCATCCGCCTCGTGGCATAGCGTCGCAAGCGCTGCGGGGTTCGACAGGTCGCCCGCGATCCATTCGAGGTGATTGCGCGCGGCCTGCGTGCGGCGGGTGAGCGCACGCACCGGCTCCTCGCGCCGCATCGCTTCGCTCAGCACGGCCTTGCCGACGAAGCCGGTGGCCCCGGTCAGTGCGATGGTCATGTGTGCACCATATGGTCGCGGTGTATCACGGCGGCGCGCGGCGCATAGCCGAGCTTTTCGGCCTGTTGTTCTTCGCGCAGGCCCAGGATCGCGCTGCATTCGGCCGAGGTGTATTCGACCAGCCCCTGCCCGAGCCGCTCGCCCTTGGGGCCGTGGATCGCGACGAGATCGCCGCGCGCGAATTCGCCCTCGACACCGGTAATACCGGCGGCAAGCACGCTCGCGCCGTTCTCGAGCGCGGTCATGCATCCTTCGTCGACCGTGACGACGCCGGAAGGCGCAAGCCGCCCGCCGAGCCAGGCCTTGCGCGCGCTGGCATTGGATTGCGGCACGAACAGCGTGCCGGTTTTGCTGTCGAACGCGCGGGAGACGGGCGAGGGATGCGTGCCGTTGACGATGGCGAGCGCGATGCCCGCCCGCTCGGCAATGCGCGCGGCCTGTAGCTTGGCGAGCATGCCGCCCGACCCGAGGCCGGATGAGGATTCGCCGGTGGCCATGGCGATGATCTCTGGGGTAACGCCCTCGACACGTGCAATCAGCGCAGCACCGGACTCGCGTGGGTCGCGGTCGTAGAGGCCATCGACATCGGACAGCAGCACGACCGCATCGGCGTCCGCCGCCTGCGCCACGCGGGCGGCAAGGCGATCGTTGTCGCCGAAGCGGATTTCCTCGGTTGCAACACTGTCGTTCTCGTTGACCACCGGAACTGCGCCAGCCTCAAGCAAGCGGGCCAGCGTGGCCGAGGCATTGAGGTAGCGGCGGCGGTCTTCGAGATCGCCGAGAGTGACGAGCATTTGCGCTGCGGTGATGGCGTGCGTGCCGAGCGCGTCGGACCACAGGCGCGCCAGCTCGACCTGGCCGACCGAGGCGGCAGCCTGCGCATCGGCAAGGCTCCCCCGGCCACCCTTGGAAAGGCTCAGCTTTGCAGCGCCGAGCGCAATCGCGCCGGACGATACGACGATGACCTCGCTGTTTCGGCGCAACGCGGCGATTTCGGCTGCGAGTGTCGCCAACCATTCTGCACGCGCGTTGCCTTGTTCCACGAGCAGCGCGGAGCCAACCTTGATCACAAGGCGGCGTGCGCTGCGCAGGTCTGGGAGGCTATCGATCGCCATCTATTCCTTCGTCACCCCGGACTTGATTCGGGGCCCAGCTTCTCTTGCTAGGGCATCGAAAAGTCTAGCGGGACCCCCGCCTTCGCGGGGATGACGAATTGTTGGATGCCAGAAAGATCAGATCGGCGACCATTCGGGCGTGTCGCCTTCGTCCTCGATCTCTTCGGCATGGGTCTCTGTCGCGGTGCGATCGGGCAGGTAGCCGAGCACGGCATCGAGCAGTTCGGGAATTCCTGCGCCGGTCGCCCCCGAGATCGTGAAGACCTTGTCCGCACCCGCGGCGAGCAATTCCTCGGCAAAGGCGTCGCCCAATTCCTCATCGGCGAGGTCGAGCTTGTTGAGCGCTACGACTTGGGGCTTGTCGGCGAGGCCACCGCCATAGGCCTCGAGTTCGGCATTGACGGTTTTGTAGGCTTCCGCCGGATCGTCGCCCGAAATGTCGATCAGGTGAATGAGCACGCGACACCGCTCGATATGGCCGAGAAACCGGTCGCCGATGCCGGCGCCATCGGCGGCGCCTTCGATCAGGCCCGGAATGTCGGCAATCACGAATTCGCGGCCCTTGTGCGTCACCACGCCCAGCTTGGGGATCAAGGTAGTGAAGGCGTAATGGCCGACCTTGGCCTTGGCGTTCGAGACCTGGTTGATGAAGGTCGACTTGCCCGCATTGGGCAGGCCGAGCAGGCCCACGTCGGCAAGCAGCTTCAAGCGCAGCCAGACCCACATTTCCTCGCCCGGTTCGCCCGGCTGGTGCTGGCGCGGGGCGCGGTTGGTGCTGGACTTGTAGCTGGCGTTGCCGCGTCCGCCCATGCCGCCTTCGAGGAACACCACGCGCTGGCCGACCTCGGTGAAGTCGGCGAGCACGTCTTCCTTGTCTTCCGACAGGACCTGCGTACCCACCGGCACTTCGATCACAAGATCGGGCGCACCGGCGCCGGTCTGGTCCTTGCCCTGGCCGTGGTTGCCGCGCTTGGCCTTGAAGTGCTGCGCGTAACGGAAGTCGATCAGCGTGTTGAGGCCCTGCACGGCTTCGAACACGATATCGCCACCCTTGCCGCCATTGCCGCCGTCGGGGCCGCCGTATTCGATGTATTTTTCGCGCCGGAAACTGACGGCACCGGGGCCGCCCGCACCGGACTTGAGGTAGATCTTGGCTTGGTCGAGGAAATGCATGGCGCGCCCTCTAGCCGCTTTCGCACGGCTAGGCGAGGGCGCGCATGCTCAGGTGGCGTCAGTCGACGAAATCGGTCACGCGCTCGATGATGATCGCGGGGGCCATGCCGCCCGCCGCGCACATGGTTACGAGGCCGTAGCGCTTGTCCTGGCGTTCCAGCTCGTCGACCATCGTGCCGATCAGGATCGAGCCGGTGGCACCGATCGGGTGGCCCAATGCGATCGAGCCGCCATTGACGTTCACCTTTTCCCAGTCGAGATCGAGATCGCGCACAAATTTGGCGGCGACGACCGCGAAGGCCTCGTTGATTTCGTAGAGATCGATGTCGTCCTTGGTCAGGCCCGCCTTCTCGAGGACCTTCTTGGCTGCCGGGACGGGCGCGTTGAGCATCAGCGTGGGGTCATCGCCCATATTGGCGGTCGCAACGATGCGGGCGCGCGGTTTGAGACCGTGCTCTTGCGCATAATCCTTGCTGGCAACCAGCACGGCCGCCGCGCCATCGACCACGCCCGAACTGTTGCCCGCGTGGTGAAAGTGCTTGATCTCGACGTCGGGATATTTGGCGTTGACGAGGCCGGCAAAGGTGGTGCCGTTCTTGTCGAGCGGCACATTGGCGATCTTGGCGAAGGCCGGTTCGAGCTGGCCCAGCGTTTCCATCGTGGTGCCCGGGCGCGGATATTCTTCCTTGTCGAGCACGACGTTGCCATCATCGTCCTTCACCGGAACGACCGACTTGTCGAAGCGCCCTTCCCCGATCGCCTTGGCGGCGCGCTGCTGGCTGCGGAAACCGACTTCGTCCAGCTCCTCGCGTGTGAAGCCCTCTATCGTGGCGATGGCATCGCCGCACACGCCCTGGTGGCTTTGCGGGTGGCTGCGCATCAGCCGCTCGTTATAGCTGCCCATCATCGGCGGCTTGAGGCCGGCGGCCATCTTGTCCTTCGACATCTGTGCGGTGAGGCTCATCATCTCGGTGCCGCCGGCGACGACGCAGTCTTCCATGCCGCTCATCACCTGCGCTGCGGCCAGCGCCACCGAGGTAATACCGCCGCCGCAGAAACGGTCGAGCGTAGTGCCCGACGAGGTAATGTCGTAGCCCGCGTCGAGCGCAGCCATCCGGCCCAGGTCGCCCGCCTGCATGCCGTCCTGCGTGCTGACCGACCAGATCACGTCGTCGACCGTCGCCGTATCGAGATCGTTGCGGTCCTTGATCGCCTTGAGGCAGGTCGCGGCCAGATGCTGCGGATGCATATGCGCAAGCGCGCCCTTGCCCTGCTTGCCGATCCCGCGCGGGGTGCGGACGGCATCGATGATATAGGCTTCGGCCATGGCGTGAACTCCTCTCGACTTGTCGTTTTGTGCGGCAAATGCCGGTTGACGTTTGCGTAAACGTCGAGCAGCAAGGGCGCAAGACAAGTTTCGAATTGAAATGGGAGAGAACAGCTATGTCCGAGGAAGTCCTCACCAGCGAAGAGGACGGCATTCTCGTCGTCACCATCAACCGGCCCGAAGCCAAGAACGCGATGACCAAGGCCGCCGCCGAGGGGATTGCCGCGGCGATGGACCGGCTCGACAGCGATGACAGCCTGCGCGTCGGCATCCTGACCGGCGCGGGCGGCACCTTCTGCTCGGGCATGGACCTGAAAGGCTTCCTGCGCGGCGAATCGCCGAGCATAGAGGGTCGCGGCTTCGGCGGTGTGGTGCAGAAGCCGCCAGAGAAGCCGTTGATCGCAGCAGTCGAAGGCTATGCACTGGCTGGCGGTCTCGAACTGATGATCGCCTGCGATCTGGTGGTTGCCAATGCGGGCGCGAAATTCGGCATTCCGGAAGTGAAACGCGGCCTTGTCGCAGCGGCGGGCGGCGTGATGATGCTGCCCGACCAGATCCCAGAGAGGATCGCGATGGAGCTGGCGCTGACCGGCGATTTCATCGACGCAGCCCGCGCCTATGAGCTCGGCCTGATCAACCGCGTGACCGAGGGCGACGCGCTATCGGGCGCAAAAAAACTCGCTGCGAGCATCGTCGCCAACGGTCCGCTCGCCGTGCGTGTGTCGAAGCAGGTCATCAAGCAATCGCGCGGATGGCCGATGGACGAACGCTATACCCGCCAGACCCAGCTGATCGCGCCGGTCTTCGTATCCGAAGACGCCCGCGAAGGCGCTGCTGCCTTCGCCGAGAAGCGCAAGCCGAATTGGAAGGGCAAGTAAGACCCTACGGCACGCAACAAAGATTTTCGAGAGGAACCCGAGAGATGCCCGTAATCGACGTACCCCAGCCCGAGTTCATGGAAGACGAGGAAATTGCCATCTTCGCCGACGCCGTGGGCAAGTTCTACCAGCAACACGCGCCGGAAAAGCGGGTCGCAAAATGGCGCGAGGACGGCCAGGTAGAACGCGAATTCTGGAACGAAGCGGGTGCGGCAGGCCTGCTCGGCGTCTCGGTGCCCGAGGAATATGGCGGCCATGGGGGCGATTTCCGTCACGACATGGTGGTCATCGATCAGCAGGCGAAGCACGGTGTCGATGGATTCGCCGCCAGCCTGCACAATACGATCATCCTCCCCTATCTCGTGCGCCACGGTACCGAAGAGCAGAAGAAGAAGTACCTTCCCAAGCTGGTCACGGGCGAGCTGGTCAGCGCCATCGCCATGACCGAGCCGGGTGTGGGGTCCGACCTCCAGTCGATCACCACCACCGCACTCAAGGACGGCAATGGCTACCGCATCAACGGCGCCAAGACCTATATCTCCAACGGCCAGACCGCGGATTTCATCGTGGTCGTTGCCAAGACCGACCCGAACGAGCGCGCCAAGGGCATCTCGCTGATGCTGCTCGAGACCGAAGGCGCTGAAGGATTCCAGCGCGGCAAGAAGCTCGACAAGATCGGGCTCGACGCTGCGGACACGTCGGAGCTGTTCTTCGACAACGTCTTCGTACCGGCCGAGAACGTGCTCGGCGGGGTCGAAGGCAAGGGCTTCTACCAGCTGATGGGCGAGCTGGCGCAGGAACGCCTGGTCATCGCGATGGGGGCGGCGACGGGGATCGAGAAGGCGCTCGATGTCACGATCGAATACGTCAAGAGCCGCAAGGCCTTCGGTCAGACGATCTGGGATTTCCAGAACACGCAGTTCGTGCTCGCGGACCTCAAGGCGCGCGGCACGGCGGCGCGCGTCTTCGTCAACGATTGCATCGCCAAGCTGCTCAAGGGCGAACTCGATGTCGCGACGGCGGCGATGGCCAAATACTGGGTCACCGAGCTCCAGAGCGAGGTGGTCGACAAGTGCCTCCAGCTGCACGGCGGCGCGGGTTACATCAACGAGTATCCGATCGCCAAGATGTATCGCGATGCACGCATCACCCGCATCTTCGGCGGTTCGAACGAAGTCATGAAGATGCTCATCGCCCGCTCGATGTAGCCACAACTTCCGGCGGGACGCGGGGAGGCGAGATCAGCCGATCCCGCCTCGCCGGAGCATTTGATCGATTGCGTCGACCTTCGCTTCGAAGCGCGGGTCGTCGGTCGCGCCATAGCGTGCGGCGAATTCCGCTTCGGTGAGCCCGTCGTCGAGGCCCAGCACGGCCGCAGGCAGCAGATCGCCGTCCCGTGCGGAGAGCAGCTTCGCCCGCGTCGCGACCAGCTCGTCGGGATCGAGCAGGCGCCGGGCAGTCATCATGCCCGCTCGATCGCTGGCGAGGTCCACGAAGGAGAAGCCGCTCGGGTCGCCGGGGGCCAGCAGCGGGCTTCTCGCCAGCGTGTCGGCCAATTCCTTCCACTCGCCGATTGCAGCGCTGATCCGGCTGCCGGTCGTGGCTTCGAGCGCGGCGGATAGCGCCCAGTGCTTGGCCCAGTCCTCGCGCCCCTGCAGCGTCAGTTGCATCGGCGATGCCGTACAGGAACCGAGAGCTCCGCTATTGCCGGCCAGCTCCTTCGCATCGGGACCCAGCGAGAACAGTGCCAGCGCGACCAGCGCTGCGCCATGCCCCTCGGGCGTCGGCTCCGACGCGGCGAGCGCGCGCCGCAGCTGATGCACCAGCATGGGAGCGGGGGTGCTGCTTTGCCGGTTTGCCAGTCCGCAATAGATCGCGGCCACCGCACCCTCGTCGATTGCCGGCGTGCCGGTTGCCCGCGCATGGGCAAGCAGGCTGCCCTGCGGCACCAGAACCTTTGCGGTAAGAGTGTCGGACCCGATCCTCGTCGAGCGCAGGATGGTCTCGATCGGCGGCAGCGTTCCACCATTTGCCGCCATGCGCCGCTGTATGAGACCGAGCCCCCATTGCGAGAGCCAGCGTGGCAGCGGGATGCTGCCGATGCTGACTGTAAAGCCCGGCACGCCTTCGCTGGAGCCGCTGGCCTGAGCGCGGATGTTGATCCAGCGGAACAGGAGGGGAC
This sequence comes from Erythrobacter sp. AP23, assembly GCF_001542855.1. Taxonomy (GTDB): domain Bacteria; phylum Pseudomonadota; class Alphaproteobacteria; order Sphingomonadales; family Sphingomonadaceae; genus Qipengyuania. Next base: position 328,785 of record NZ_LNBY01000017.1, read on the forward strand.
GGCTGCCGGTGAGCGTCAAGACACCGTCCTGCAGGCTTGCATCGAACCGGTTGGGGGCAAAGCCCTGCGTCACCATGGCGGAAATGGCCTCGAGCTCGGCATTGTCGAGCTCCAGTTCCACCGGTTTGCCCGTCTCGCGGCTCAGCCTGGCCTCATTGGCGAGTGCGCGCGCCGCGGTTACCTGCTCGGCCGTTGCATGGGCTTTTTCAGGCACCCATGGCTGCGCGCTCGTGGCAAGCAGGACCAACGCCAGAAGTCCGCCCAGGACAACGGCTATCGCTAAGCGCCAGCGGCTCTTCGGGGAAGGTGCATCGGGCACGGCGGGACTTGCGACGGAAACGGAGGCGTCAGGCCTCGACCACCTTCTGTTCGATCGCGCCGAAGATCGAATGCCCCTCGGCATCCTTCATCTCGACGCGCACCGTGTCGCCCGGCGCCATGAAGCGGGTCTTGGCCTCGCCGTCTGCAATGGTTTCGATCATGCGGATTTCGGCGATGCAGCTGTAGCCGAGGCCGCCTTCGGCCACCGGCTTGCCCGGATCGCCCTCGGGACCCTGGTTGGAGACCGTGCCCGAGCCGATGATCGTCCCTGCGCCCAGATCGCGCGTCTTCGCCGCATGGGCGACGAGATCGGCGAGGCTGAAGGTCGCATCGACCCCGGCATTGGCGCGGCCGAAGGCCTTGCCATTGTAGTCGACCATCAGCGGCAGGTGGATGACGCTGCCTTTCCACGCGTCGCCCAGCTCGTCGGGCGTGACCGCGACGGGGCTGAATGCGCTGGCCGGCTTCGACTGGAAGAAGCCGAAGCCCTTGGCCAGCTCGCCCGGGATCAGGCCGCGCAGGGACACGTCGTTGACCAGCATGACCAGCTTGATGTGGTCGGCGGCCTGTTCACTGGTGACGCCCATCGGCACATCGTCGGTGACGACCGCGATTTCGCCTTCCATGTCGCAGCCCCACTTGGTGTCCTTCAGCGGAATGTCGTCGCGTGGGGCGAGGAAGTTGTCGGAGCCGCCCTGATACATCAGCGGGTCGTGGTAGAAGCTTTCGGGCACTTCGGCGCCGCGCGCTTTGCGCACCAGTTCGACGTGGTTGATGTAGGCCGATCCATCGGCCCACTGGTAGGCGCGCGGCAGCGGCGAATGCGCCTCGCGCTCGTGAAAGCGCTCGGTGGGAACCGCCTGGTGTTCGACATCGGTATAGAGCGCCTCGAGCTTGGGCGCGATCTCGTCCCAATTGTCGAGTGCGGCCTGCAGCGTCGGCGCGATGTTGTCGGCGGCGCAATAACGGGTGAGGTCCTTGGAGACGACGACGAGCTTGCCGTCGCGCGTGCCGTCTTTGAGTGTTGCGAGCTTCATGGGTGTCAGGTCCTCTCGGGATTGTCGGGTTGATTGTCCGGATGGGCGCGCTGGAACTCGGGCAATGCGAGGCAGGCGCTTTCGATCCGGGAGATGTGCGGCTTGTCGCCGAAGTCGAAACCGAACCGTCGCGCATTGTTAGACCTGCGGCAGCAGGCAAACCTCGAAGAAGCCGGGCTTGGCGAACAGGAAGTCGCCCGTGCCGAGCTGCGCCAGCCGCGCTTCGAGCGGGTCGAGCGTGCGGGCGAGCCAGTGGCGATACCACACGCCGATTTCGTCCTGCGACTTGCCGTATTCGTTGGCCAGGTACTTGAGGACGGGCAGGTTCAAGGGCGCGTGCAGTTCGGTCGCGATGGCATGGGCCAGTTCGCGCGCAACGTAGCGATCCGACACGTCCCCAGGCAGCAGCGGCTTGTCGGGATAGGCTTCGTCCAGCCATTCGAGCTGGGCCATCGACTGGACGTAATCCTTGCCGTCGACCTCGAGCAGCGGAACCGAACCGAACGGATTGCGGCTGGTGAAGGCTGCGCCCTTCTGCTCGGACTTGAGCAGGTTCACCGGCACGTATTCGTAATCCAGCCCCTTCAGCTCGAGCGCGATGCGCAGGCGATAGCTGGTCGAGCTGCGATAGTAGCCGTGGAGGCGGATCATGCCGGTTCTCCGGTCGTGTTGGAATTGCCGAGGGTCAGTTCACGACATGGACCGCCTGTTACACGGTCCAATAGCAAAAAAGATCCCTGCCCCACGCGGGCTGCGTTTCCGGCGACAAAATGCGCAAAAAGGGCGAAATCGGACGACATGACACGGCTGTGGCATACGGCCGCCATGTAGGACAGTATCGACGACGCGATCGCCATCAGAACGCGGCGATCCCGGTCACTGCGCGGCCGAGGATAAGCGCATGGACATCGTGCGTGCCCTCGTAGGTGTTGACCGTCTCGAGGTTCACCATGTGGCGGATCACCTGGTATTCTTCCGAGATCCCGTTGCCGCCGTGCATGTCGCGGGCCTTGCGCGCGATATCCAGCGCCTTGCCGACATTGTTGCGCTTGACGATCGAAATCATTTCGGGGGCAAACTTGCCTTCGTCCATCAGGCGGCCCACGCGCAGGCTCGATTGCAGGCCGAGCGCGATGTCGGTCATCATGTCGGCGAGCTTGAGCTGGTAGAGCTGCTTCGAGGCCAGCGGAACGCCGAACTGGTGCCGGTCGAGGCCGTATTGCCGCGCGGCGTGCATGCAGAATTCGGCCGCGCCCATCGCGCCCCAGCTGATGCCGTAACGTGCCCGGTTGAGACAGCCGAACGGACCCTTGAGGCCCTGCACATCCGGCAACAGCGCATCCTCGCCAAGCTCGACCTCGTCCATCACGATCATGCCGGTGGTCGAGGCGCGCAGGCTCAGCTTGCCTTCGATCTTGGGGGCGGAAAGCCCCTCCATGCCCTTTTCGAGCACGAAACCGCGAATGCCGCCGCCATGCGCTTCGCTCTTGGCCCACACGACGAAGACGTCGGCGAAGGGGGAGTTCGAGATCCAGGTCTTCGAGCCCGAGATGACATATCCGCCGTCGACCTTCTTCGCGACCGTCTTCATGCCCGCGGGATCGCTTCCGGCATCGGGTTCGGTCAGGCCGAAGCAGCCGATCAGCTGTCCGCTGGCGAGGCCGGGCAGGTACTTCTTGCGCTGCTCTTCTGACCCATAGGCATGGATCGGATACATCACGAGGCTCGACTGAACGCTGGCCATCGAGCGATAGCCTGAATCGACCCGCTCGATCTCGCGTGCGATCAGGCCATAGGCGACATAGCTTGCGCCTGCGCCGCCATATTCCTCAGGCACGGTCGCACCCAGCAGACCGGCTTCGCCCATCATGGGGAAGAGTTCGGGATCGTCGACTTCTTTCGAGAAGTTCTCGATCACGCGCGGCTGCAGCTCGCCTTGCGCAAAGGCATGCGCGGCGTCGCGGATCATCCGCTCGTCCTCGGTCAGCTGGTCGTCGAGGTTGAAGGGATCGTCCCAGGCGAACGGAACCATTCCGGCCATGTTGTCTCCTTTGTTACGATCCAGCCGATGGCAGGCTTGCGGGCGCGGGGCAAGGGGCTGGACGGCGCGCGGAGCTCACTTAACCAACGGCAATGCCTTGCGGCAGTCTTCCGCGCATTCGCGGCACATTTTCGCGCAGAGCGTGCAATGCGGATCGTCGTGCTTTTCGCATTCCGCGGCACAGGTTTCGCAGGCGGTGATGCAGGTCTCGAGCTGCGCGCGCAGGACCTCGATATTCTGCGCGGTGCGGCGCGTCGCCAGACGTGCGGTGGCGGCGCAGACATCTGCGCAATCGAGGCAATTGCGGATGCACTGCGCCATATCCATGTCTTCGGCCACGCAGGCATCGGCGCAGCTGGTGCAGAACAGCGAACACAGCATGGCGTGCCTGGCGGCGAGCACCAGCTCTTCGGTTTCGTTATCGACCTGCGGGTGTGCGGCGACCATTTTCTGAAGCGACATTGGCAATCCTTTCCTTGGTACTTACCCAAGGAAAGGATCGGAATGTGGCGATGTTCCGGATGCGCCCCGGGCTATGCGATCAAGCGTGCGCTGCGGCGCGCTGGATCGAGTCGATCACCGCTGCCGGGGGGCAGGGCTTGGACAGGGCCTGCGCCTGCGGGAAGCGTACGGCCACTTCCTCTGGGGTCAGCTGGCCCGAATGGAAGATGACGGAGACGTTCTCTGCCATCATCTGCTCGGCGAGCGGGTAGACGATGCCGTCGCCCAGCTTGACGTCGAGAATGGCGATATCGGGCTTGGCTTTTTGATAGGCAAGCATGGCGGAAGACAGATCGTCATAGGGCCCTTCGACCGTATAACCCGCTTCCGCGACCGTGTCGCAAAGATCGTATCCGATAATCATCTCATCTTCGGCGACGAGCACCCGCAATCGCTGACCCATGCAGCTTCTCCTCTCATGCCGACCCAAGTAGTTGAATACCGTATGAGGGGGATGGTTCCTGATTCTACGACAATTTGCCGTAGCGCTGAGCGAAACCGGCGTCATCGCCCTGCGCCAGCAGCTTCGCCTGGCCGACCCAGTCGTCGCGCCGGATGCGGCCCTGGAAACGACCGAGCCGAGCGTCGATCCGGTCGATCTCGGCATCGTCCCAGGCGGCGATCTGGGCGAACCCGGTCACGCCCATGTCGCGTAGTGTGGCGGCCAGCTTGGGACCGAGGCCCTTGATCCGGGTGAGGTCGTCGCCAGTGGCATCGGGCGTCGCGGCCGCTCCGCCGGCGGGCTGCATCGGCGTGGCGGCGGGCGCGCTGTCGATCAGCGCCTTGTTGCGCTCGGCCGGGGCGGCGCCTTCGTCGAGCACGTCGCGGCTGGTGCCGGTCACGCGCGTCTTGCGCGAGGTGCTGAAGACGAACCATGCTACGGCCACGCCGAGCACCAGCGCGGCGACGATCATGGGCCAGTAGGTCTGGATCAATTCGCTCATCGATTATTCCTTGTGCTTGTCGTGACGGCCCCAAAGCGCCCAGCCGATGCCGATCCCCGCCCCATAGGCGACGATCATCAGCGCGGCGAGTTCGAACCACAGAGACATGTCAGCGCGCTCCCGGCGTATCGACGGGAGTGGGGCGGAGCGGTTCGGTGCGGATGACCGAGAATTCGATACGCCGGTTGGCGGGATCGGTCGGCGCGAGGCCTTCGACCGGCTGGCTCGAGCCGACTCCGCTGGCGCGCAGGCCGTCGCGCGGAATGCCGCGCCGGACCAGTGCCTCGCGCACCGCACGCGCGCGCTCCATGCTGAGCGCCAGATTGCCCGGCTCGGTGCCGGACTGGTCCGTGTGGCCGGTGATCGCGATGATCGAGCCGAGGCAGGGCCGCAGCGCATCCGCCACTTCGTCCAGCAATACGCGGCTGGCAGGCAGGATCGCACTGCTCGCTTCCTCGAAACGGATCGAGCGGGTGCGCAGCAGGCCCTCGACGTCTTCCTGGCAATGCAGCGGCTGGAAGGTCGGCTCGTCGCTTTCGGCGCGCACCGTTCCGTCGCTCCAAACCACGCCGCCGACGCCCGGCACGTTGTAGACCGCGCGGGCGACCTTGGCGCGCGTCGCCTCGTCGAGCCCCTCCCCGCCGCTCAACAGCGGATGACGAGAGGGTTTGCCGCTGGCGCTGGCGAATCGGGCCGTGACACCGGTTCCGCCAGCCTCGGCAATCGCCGTGGCCGATTGTTCCTCCAGCCCGGCGATGAAGTCCGGTGCCATCGGCTCGGCCAACAGATAGGCGCTGGCACCGGTGACGAGGATGCCGGCGATTATGGCGAGGGAAGGGCGGATCGGCATGGCATGGCTCTTAGCCGCGTGCCGACCCGCCTGCCAAGCGGGCTATTCGAGGGTTTGCGCGGTCTTCACCAGCTGAAGGAATTCCTGCCGCCAGAAATCGCGCTGCGTGCCCGCGAGAGCGGCGATCTGCGGATAGGAATAGTCCGATAGCATCGCATCGCCGCGCAGCTTTTGCCCGAAAGCCGCCACTGCACTGGCAAAGGCGAAATCGCCGCCGGGCGCGCGGGACGTATTCAGCGCCCAAGTCGGCAGCGTGTAGGTCGTCAGCCGCGAGGTCTCGCCGTCGGGCAGCTTGTAGCGCAGCTTGATATACGCTGCCTCGGCCGCCAGTTCGCGCGCCCGCGTGTCGGGCGTATCCTCGTAGCGACGCGCCGGGATCCAGCCTCGCTCGCCGACCGGCACCACTTCATAGATCGCGGTTACCTGGTGGCCCGCGCCGATATCCCCGGCATCGATGGCGTCATTGTCGAAGTCTTCCTCGCGCAAAATCCGGTTTTCGTACCCCACGAGGCGGTATTGGCTGATCACGGCGGGATTGAATTCGACCTGGATCTTCACGTCCTTGGCGATGGTGAAGAGCGTCGCGCCCATTTCGTCGCCGAGGACTTTGCGCGCCTCCAGCGCGCTGTCGATGTAGGAATAATTGCCGTTCCCGTTATTGGCGACCTGTTCCATCATCGCATCGTTGAGATTGCCGCGCCCGAAGCCGAGCACCGACAGGGTGACGCCGGTCTCGCGCTTCTTTTCGATCAGCTCCACCAGCGACTCGCGATCCGATGTACCGACGTTGAAATCGCCGTCGGTCGCCAGGATCACGCGGTTGACGCCGCCCTCGATCCGGCTCGCTTCGGCCACGCGATAGGCGAGCTCGATGCCCGCACCGCCCGCGGTGGAACCACCCGCGTTCAGCTGGTCGAGCGCGTCCTTGATCTTGCGCTCGTCATTGGTCGGCTCGAGCACGAGACCCGCCGCGCCGGCATAGACGACGATCGAGACGCGGTCCTTTTCGGTCAGCTGGCCGGCGAGCTGGCGCATTGCGGTTCTGACCAGCGGTAGCTTGTCGCGGCTTGCCATCGAGCCGGAAACGTCGAGCAGGAAGACGAGATTGGCCGGCGGACGCTCCTGTTCGGGCATTTCATAGCCCGCAAGGCCGATGCGCACGAGCCGCGAATTGGCGTTCCACGGGGTAACCGCTACATCGGTGTTGACCGTGAAGGGCTGTGCCGGCGTATCGGGACGCTCGTAATCGTAGCGAAAGTAATTGACGAATTCCTCGGTCCGCACCGCCGCCTGGGGCGGCAACCGGCCTTCCGAAATGAAGCGGCGCGCATTGGTATAGGCGCCGGTGTCGACATCGACGGAGAAAGTCGAAACCGGCTCGTTGGCGACCAGCTTGACCGGGGACACTTCCTCGCCGTCATATTGATCGCGGCTGGGCGGTGCGGGAACGAAGACCGGCGGAAAGTACCGATAGCTGCTGTCCGCTGCGGCAGTCCCTGCTGGCGATGCAGCCGTTTCCGCCGCGACGCGCGAACCGGTCAATACCAGCGGCGCGGGCGCGGCCATGCCCGGGGGTGGCGGTGGAGGCGGAGGCGGTGGCGCACGGCTGCTGTCCGAAGTCTCGGCCTTGGAACCGGTCAGGACGATCTCGTCGCCCCCCTGTTGAGAGGCGCATCCGGCGATCAGTGCAGCGGCGGCGCAGGCGGCGGCGAATTTGGCGAAACGCATCGGCAGTCCTCCCCGATATTTCAGCGATATGGAGTTAGATCGCCGCGGGGTGAATGCTCACTGAACCTGTGCGGCGTGAAACGATCGGATCAGATCCGCTTGGGTTCGTCCTTGTCGAGATTGCGCCTGAACAGCACGCGGTCTTCCGGCCCGAAACCGCGAGTCCAGATGATGAACCCATAGACCGCCAGGATCGCGGGGATGCCGATGATCAGCTCGGCCCATTCGGGCAATTGCGTCGCCAGCCAGCCGACCAGCACGGCGGGTGCCACCGCCCACAGTAGCGGCCAGCGGAAGGTGTTGATCGTGTGGCCGAGGATTTTCGACAACATTACGGCTTTCACGAGGCTCGCGGTGCCCAGCGCCAGCATCAGCGCAATAGCGGCGGCAGCGGCCTTGAACGGTTCGCCATAGCCGCCGCGGACCATCGCTTCGATCAGCACTACGGTCAGCGCGGCCTGCAGCGCGATCGTGCCGATCGAGATCCACAGATTGCGGACCCGCGCGACATAGACCAGCACCGCTTCGGACACGACCGCCGTCGCGGCGACGACTTCGGCGATCAGCAGGAAGGCGAGCGCGCCCGTCCCGCCGACGAATTCCGGGCCGACGAGGCCCATCACCGCCTCGCCCGGCACGCCCAGCGCGAGTGCAATGCCGGCCTGCATTGCGACAATCCAGAATCCGACCTGGCAGATCTGCTTGGCGATCGCCTCGTAGTTCTTCGTCTTGAGGTTCTTGGTGATGACGGGGCCGAGGATCGGCTCGAAGCTGGTCTTTAGCTTCTGGGGCAAGCTCGCGACCTGCTGGGCGATGTAATAGACGCCGACGGCCGCGGGCGCGGCGAACAGGCCGAGGATGAAGATATCGACGCGCCGCGTGCCCCATTCGATCGCATCGGCGGTTGCCAGCGGCAAGGCACGCACTGTCATCTTGCCCATATAAACCGGATGCGGGCGCCATCCCCTCGGTGGGCCATAGCTCCGAAAGAAAGACCATAACCCGGTGGCGAGACCGGCATAGATCGAGGCCAGATAGGCCATTGCCAGGCCCGATTCGCTGAGCGCGGGCACGAAATAGAACACGCCAGCCATGATCGAGATCGTCCACGGTTCGACCACGGCGCGGGCGCGGACGGTGGTGGCGATATCGTATTTATAGGCCTGCGCGGCGAGGACGATTTCGGTCAGCGCATAGGCGGGAATGGCCAGCACGATGAACCGATCGAGCTCGGTATATTCGCCGCTTGGAAACAGGGGCGCGGGGACGAACCAGAAGAAAGTGGCAGCGAGGCTGGAGAACAGCAGCGCGAGAAGCATCCCGTCATAGACGAGGTTCGCCGGATGGCTATCCTCGCCCTCGGCAAGTCGCTGCGCCAGGCCGCGCTTTTCGCCCATCGCGCAGACCAGCGCGACCAGCTCGACGACGACCAGTGCCGAGGCGAAGCGGCCCAGCGCATCGGGGCCGTAGAGACGACCCGCAATGAACAGAAATGGAAGCCGCGCGAGGAGGCGCAGCAGGAACCCGAAGAAGTTCTGCCGCCCGCCCTTTGCCAGGGCGGAGAGATCCGCATCGGGTTTTTCCGCTGTCACTCGGCATTGCCCTGTTCGGCGCGCAACGGGCGCGAGAGCAGGTCGGAGACCACCTTTCGCGGTTCATCGCCCTTGAGCAGGCCGTAAACCGCCGTCACGATCGGCATCGCGACCGCGTGCCGCGCAGCCAGTTCGACCAGGACCGGCGCCGTGTGCGCGCCTTCTGCCACCGTCTTGCGCTCGGCCATCAGCTCCGCGGCCTTCTGCCCTTCGCCCAGCGCCTTGCCGAGCGAGAAATTGCGGCTCGAGGTGGAGGAGCAGGTAAGCACGAGATCGCCCAGCCCGCACAGGCCCGCCAGCGTTTCGGCACGCGCGCCCAGTGCCTCGCCGAAGCGCAGCATCTCGGCATAGCCGCGCGCGATCAGCGCGGCACGCGCGTTCTGGCCCAGCCCGATCCCGTCGACCACGCCGCAGGCGATCGCGAGGACGTTCTTGACCGACCCGCCGATTTCGGCCCCGACCACATCGTCCGAATAATAGGGCCGGAAGGCCTGCCGCGCGATGACCGGCGAAAGGCGATCCCACTGCGCCTCGCCGTCGTCGCAGGCGAGCGTAACTGCGGTGGGCAGGCCGGCCGCGACCTCATGCGCGAAGGTTGGGCCGGACAGGACCGCGATGGCGCTGCCGGGCGCGGCGCGCTTGGCCACGTGATTCATCAACTGCCCGGTGCCGGCCTCGATACCCTTCGAGCAGAGCACGAGGTCTCGCGGATGCGACGGCATCGAATCGAGCACGCTGCCCATGTGCTGGGCGGGCGTGACCACCAGCAAGGTGTCGAGCCTCGCCATTTCTTCAAGCTCGCCGGTCGCGCGGATCGTTTCGGCGAGCTTGGCAGAGGGCAGGAAGAGCGAATTGGTGTGCGCGGAATTGATCTCCTCGACCAATTCCTCCTCACGCGCCCAGATGAGCACATCGCGCCCGTCGCTGGCGAGCATCTGTGCCAGCGCCGTGCCCCAGGCACCCGCTCCGAGAACGCCTACGCTGTTCATGCCTTCACTCCTGCGCCGCGAACCGGTTCGGCCTCGGGGTCGAGCGGCCAGCGTGGCCGCGCCGAGATATCGAGCGGATCGTCCTGTCCCAGTCGCTCGATCCCCGCCCATGCGATCATCGCGGCATTGTCCGTACACAGCTTGGGCGGCGGGGCGGCGAAGCGCATGTCGTGGTCGGCGGCAAGCCGCTCGAGCGCGCGGCGCACCGTGGCGTTGGCGGCGACCCCGCCCGCGACCACCAGTGTGTCGACATCGTCCATGCCTTCGATCGCGATACGCAACCGATCGGTTACGCAATCGACCGCTGCCTGCTGGAAGCTCGCGGCAATATCGGCGACCGCATACTGCCCGCATTCGTCGGCGCGCAGGACCGCGCTTTTCAGGCCGGCGAAGGAAAAATGCGGCTCGCCGCTGCCCACCATCGGGCGGGGGAGGGGGACCGCATCCGCATCGCCTTCCAGCGCCGCGCGCTCGACCGCAGGCCCGCCCGGAAAGCCGAGACCGAGGATCTTGGCGGTCTTGTCGAAAGCCTCGCCCAGCGCATCGTCGATCGTGGTGGCAAGGCGGCGATACTCGCCCACGCCATCGACCTTCAGGATCTGGCAATGGCCGCCCGAAACCAGCAGCAGGGCATAGGGAAAGCCGATCGTTGCGTCGGCGAGGCGCGGACTCAGCGCATGACCTTCGAGGTGGTTGATCGCTATGAGCGGCGTATCGCTCGCCATCGCCAGCGCCTTGGCACTGACCAGACCGACCATGACACCGCCGATCAGGCCCGGTCCGGCAGTCGCGGCGATGGCATCGCAATCTGCCAGCGCGATTCCGGCATCTTCCAGAACGCCCTCGATCATCGGGGCGAGCCGTTCGGCATGCGCGCGTGCAGCTATTTCGGGTACCACGCCGCCATAGGGTGCGTGTTCCGCATCCTGAGAGGCGATGCGCTGCGCCACGATCCTCCGCTCGCTATCCACCAGCGCAACCGCGGTTTCGTCGCAGGAACTTTCGATGCCGAGAACCTGTGCCATCCCGCTTCCCCTTAGCGGCATGGCTCGCTAGGGCAAGCCGACCTATGCCCGATCAGCCCATTCTCCGCCTCGGAACCCGCCGGTCCCCGCTTGCCATGGCGCAGGCCTATGAAACGCGCAGGCGGCTGTGCGCGGCGCATGGCTGGGACGAATCGGCGGTCGAACTGGTCCCGGTAGTGGCGAGCGGCGATAAGGTGCAGGATCGCCCGCTGGCCGAGATCGGCGGCAAGGCGTTGTGGACGCGCGAACTGGATCACTGGCTCATCGAGGGTCGGATCGATGCGGCGGTCCATTCGATGAAGGATGTCGAGACGATCCGGCCCGATGCGCTCGCTATTGCCGCCATCCTGCCGCGAGCGGACAAGGCCGATCGCCTCCTCGGGGCCGGCTCCATTGCGGATATTCCCCAAGGCGCGCGGGTCGGCACCAGCGCGCCGCGCCGCGCCGCGCAGCTGCTCCACCTGCGGCCAGACCTGACCGTGGTCGGCATTCGCGGCAATGTTGCCACGCGCATGGCCAAGCTCGAAGCGGGCGAGGCCGATGCGACCTTCCTCGCCGCCGCCGGGCTCGACCGACTGGGCGAGGATGCGGTGGGCGCCCGGCTCGACCCGCAGGAATGGCTGCCCGCGCCCGCGCAGGCGGCAATCGGCATCGAATCCCGCAGCGGCGATACGCGGGTGCGCGATCTGCTGGCGGCCATCGACCACGCGCAAAGCCATGCCGAGATTGCCGCCGAACGCCGCCTGCTCGAGGGATTGGGCGGATCGTGCAGCAGCCCCATTGCCGCGCTGTCGCACATTCGCAGCGGAAGAATTACGCTATCCGCGGCGATCTTCAGCCCGGATGGCAATGTGCGAATAGCGGACGAAAGCGAATTCGCGGCCGATGACGACAAGGCTCCGCTCGAGCTCGCTCGCCGGTTGCTTGGGCAGGCACCGAAAGAGGTCACGCGGCATTTCGGCGAGCGGCCGTGAAGCCGCTGTTCCTGTTCCGCCCCGAGCCGGGCTGGTCGGTCAGCGCGCAAACCGCTCGCGATATGGGGCTCGAAGTGCATGGAGCACCGCTCTTCGCCATCGAAGCGATCGAATGGGACGCGCCTTCGCCCGAGGATTTCGACGGCCTGCTGGTCGGCAGCGCGAATGTCTTTCGCCATGGCGGCAAGCAACTGGAAAAGCTGACCAAGCTTCCCGTACATGTTGTGGGGGAGGCCACTGGCGACGCGGCGCGCAGGGCGGGCTTTCTCGTCGGCCGGACGGGGCGCGGAGGACTGCAGAACCTGCTCGACGAGCTCGGCGAACGTGAGCTGCGGCTACTCCGCCTTGCCGGGGCCGATCGCGTGACGCTGCGCCTGCCCGACACGATCAAGGTCGAGACCCGGACGGTTTACCGTGCCGTGCCCGAGCAGCTGGGCGAGGAAGATCGCGAGCTGCTCGTTACGGGCGGGGTGGTGGCGTTGCATTCGGGTGCCGCGGCCGAGCGGCTGAAGGTCGAATTCGACCGTCACGGCCTCGATCGCGCGCTTGTCGATCTCGCCGTCATCGGGCCGCGCGTTGCCGAACTGGCCGGGGAGGGCTGGCGCTCCGTCCACATTGCCCCGGCGCCCGGCGACAGCGAGCTACTGGCCTTGGCGCAGGCTTTGTGCCAGACCGACGCTCAATGATATGGAAGGGCCCTTGAGAACCGGCCCCAGGGTCGCGGAACGGTATTCGATGGACGATTTTATGAGCACCAGGCGCAAGGGGCCTTCGACGAGGCCGGTCCTTATCGCCGTGCTTGCCAGCTTCCTGCTCGGTGGTGCGATCGCCGGGTACGTGGTCTATTCGATGACCGACCGAGATCAGCCCGTTTCCGCTTCACCCGCGCAAGGTCCGCAGGCTCTCTCCAGCCCGACCGCGGAACCTACGCCCACACCCAGCGCCACCGCCAGCCAAGAGGCGCAAGAGGCGGTCGAACGCGTCGAACAGCAACAAGGGGGTATCGACCAGCGATTGGCCGCTGCCGAACAGCGTCTCGCGCGCCTCGACCTGCAAGCGCAGGCCGCTGCCGGCAACGCAGCCCGCGCCGAGGGCCTGCTGATCGCCTTCGCCACGCGCCGCGCGCTCGAGAAGGGGGCCGAACTCGGCTATCTTGCCGACCAGTTGCGCCTGCGTTTCGGTGATACGCTGCCCAATGCGGTCGATACGATCATTCGCACCAGCCGCGATCCGATCACGCTCGACCAGTTGATCGCGCGGCTGGAAGGTCTCTCGCCCCGGCTGGCCGCGCCGAGCGACCGGACCGGATTCGACCGGTTCAGCGAGGAATTGGCGCAGCTGTTCGTCATTCGCCGAGAGAGCGCGCCTTCGCCGCAACCCGAGCGCAGGCTCGACCGCGCGCGGCTGTTTCTCGAAAGCGGGCGGACGAATTCGGCGATCGCCGAGGTGCGCAACCTGCCGGGCGCCGATCAGGCCGAAGGCTGGCTGCGCGATGCCGAACGCTATGCCGCCGCGCAGCGCGCGCTCGATCTGATCGAGACCGCCGCCGTGCTCGAGCCGCGGCGCCTGCGCGACGGCGCGGGCAACCGGATAGAGCAGCCGAGCCCCGCCGAAGAGACCTAGGCCTTGAGCAGTTCGGGCAGTTCGCCCGAGATGCCGCGTGCCTCGTCCATGAAAAAGCGTTTGAGCCAGCCACTGCGCTGAATACCGGTCATGCCCAACCGGCGCACGGCGCTTGCCGCCTTGCCCGGAATGCCGAATATCCGCGTCAAGCTGTCGGTTGCGCCCATCACCATGAGCGAGTCGAGCGCGCGCCACTCTTCGTACTTTTTCAGGACCTGCGCATCGCCGAGGTCGAGGCCGAGCCGAACCGCCTCGTCGAGCACCTCGACCAGCGCGCCGACATCCCGCAGGCCGAGATTGAGGCCCTGGCCCGCGATCGGGTGCATGCCATGCGCACTGTCGCCGACCAGCGCCAGGCGGTGCTCGACGATCTTCGCCGTGTGCTGGAAACTCAGCGGATAGGACGAGCGCGCGCTGTTGATGGTGAGCTCGCCGAGAAGGTCACCCATGCGCTTGTATACCTCGGCGAGGAAGGCACGGTCGGACAGTTTGAGAACGCCTGCGGCATCCTTCTCGTCCACCGTCCAGACCAGTGCGCTGCGATGCTGGCCGTCGGGGCCGTCGAGCACGGGCAGCAGCGCGAAGGGCCCGTCAGGATAGAAGATTTCCCACGCCACGTTCTCGTGCGGCTTCGTGTGGTCGAGCCCCACGATCATCGCGCGATGGCTGTAATCCCAGTTCGCCATTTTCAGGCCCGCTTCCTCGCGACTGGGCGATCCGCGCCCTTCCGCGCCGACCATCAATGCGGCTTCGAGGACGCGGCCATCGGCGAGCGTTGCCGATACACCGAATTCGCCGCGCTCACGCGACACGACATCGACCGGAGCATGCCATGCGATCAGCGGCTCCTTCGCTGCTGCCTCGTGCAGCGCGAGGCGCAGCTGGCGGTTGGCGAACATGCGGCCAAGCGTGCCTTCGTGCGGTTCGGGCCGGAAATCGAGCCGGCCCGCCTTCATCTGGTCGAGCACGGCGATGGCGGCGATGTCGCAGCCATGCGGTTCGAGCTGGTCCTCGAGCCCGATGTGGCGGAACAGCCGCCAGCTGGCGGTCGAGATTGCCGAAGCACGGCCGTCGAAGCCTTCCGCCGTCAGGCTGGCCGGATCGGCGCGGTCGACGAGGTGGCTCGAGAGCCCCTTTTTCGCCGCCGCCAGTGCCAGTGTCATGCCTACCAGGCCGCCGCCCAGGATCAGCAGGTCTCGCTTGTCTGTCATGGGGCCAATCCCTAGAGCGGCCTGCGTGATCGACGCAAGGATAATGGAGCGGTTCGCCGCGCTGGTGATGCTGGTCGCCTTGGCGTTGGCGTTGCCGCTGAAGGCGCAGGGGCCGGGCAGCGACCGGATGCCGGTCGACCTGGTGGCCGAAGGGGCGCCGCAGCCCGGCGAGACCTGGATGGTGGCGCTGCATTTCATGCCCTCCACACCCGAATGGCACGGCTACTGGTCCAATCCCGGCGATGCGGGGCTGGGCATGGAGCTCGAGTGGGACCTGCCCGACGGATGGGAGGTGGGCGAACCGCTCTATCCGCTGCCCAAGCGGTTGGTGATCGGTGGCTTGATGAATCATGTTTACGAGGGCGACTACGCGGTTCTCGTGCCGATTGCCGTTCCGGAAAACGCGGCGGTCGCCAATGTGGCGCCGATCAGCGTCACGGCGAACTATCTGGCCTGCACGGACAAGATCTGCGTGCCGCAGCAGGCGCGGCTGGCGCTCGATCCCGCACAGTCCGGGTTCGACCCGCGGTTCGGTGAGTGGCGCGCGGCGATCGTCCCCCAGCTCGACAGCAGCGCGCAGTTCGAATTCACACCTACGCATCTGCGCGTCGGCATTCCGATCCCTGCGGAAACCGCGCTCGGTGATCTCCACCTCTTCCTCGGTACGCCCGAATTGGGGGAAGGCGACAGACCCGATTACACGGGCGTGCAGACCTTCATCAGCGAAGGCAATCTGCTGGTGGCCGAAGTTCCGATCGAGCCAATCGCGGTGCCGGACAATGTCGAAATCGCCGTCGAGTCGCGTCCCGAAGAGATTACCGGCATTCTCGATCTCGGCAATGGACGCGGAGTACGCTTTACCGCCCTGCAGGGCGACGTGCCGCTCGAAGGCGTGAAGCCGATCCGTGGCGGCGGGGCGGAACCGGTTCTGTGGCAATTACTGGCTGCCGCACTGGTCGGTGGGCTCCTGCTCAACATCATGCCCTGTGTCTTCCCCATCCTCAGCCTCAAGGCGCTGTCGCTGGCCAAGGCGGGCGGGGATGAACGCGCGGCGCGACGGGACGCACTGGCTTATACGGCGGGCGTGGTGCTGGCCTGTGCCGCGCTTGGTGCAACCATTCTGCTCCTGCGTTCGGCGGGCGAACAGGTCGGCTGGGCCTTCCAGTTGCAGGAGCCGGTCGTCGTGGTCGGCCTGTTGCTCCTGGCACTGGCGATCACGGCTAATTTCCTCGGGCTGTTCGAAGTGCCCGGCATGGCCATTTCGGGCGGTGCGCCCTCGCGCGGGGGTTCCTTTTCGACCGGGCTGCTCGCAGCTTTCGTGGCGACGCCGTGCACCGGGCCATTCATGGCGGTCGCGCTGGGCGCGGCGCTGGTTATCCGGCCGATCCATGGGCTGTTGGTCTTCGTCGCACTCGGGATAGGGCTCGCGCTCCCGTTCCTGCTGGTCGGGTTCGTGCCTGCTGTTCGCCGGCGGCTGCCGAAGCCGGGCGCGTGGATGGAAACGTTCCGGCGCTGGATGGCGTTGCCGATGGGGCTGACCGCGCTCGCGCTTGCATGGCTCGTCTGGCGAATCGGCGGGTGGGACTATCTCGCGCTGGTACTTGTGCTCGCCGTGGCCGCACTCGCGGGCCTTGCGCTCGGCGGCCTGTTTCAGCGCAGGGCACGAAGCGGTTCGGTGGCGGTCTTCGCTGGCCTCGTCGTACTACTTGGCATCGGGGCCGCGCTGCTCCCCAGACCCGAGGCGCAGGCCGCATCGGCAGAAAGCCTTCTGGATCCCATCGGCTACAGCGAGGCCGCGCTGGCCGAAGCCCGTGCCTCGGGCCGCCCGGTTTTCATCTGGTTCACTGCCGACTGGTGCGTCACCTGCAAGGTCAACGAGGGCGTAGCGATCGAACGCGAGGCGACGCGAGCGGCCTTCGAGCAGGCGGGCGTCATCGCATTGCGCGGCGACTGGACGCAGCCGGACGAAGAGATCAGCCGCATGCTGACGCAGCAGGGGGCGGCGGGCGTCCCGCTCTACCTGTGGTACGCGCCCGGCGCCGAGGCCGAGCAATTGCCGCAGGTGCTTACGCCGGATCTTCTGGTGGAGAAGGCTCGGAACTCTCAGCCTCGTCGCTAGGCGGGTCGGCCAATGCGCGGCAGTTCTCGACCAATTCGCCAGGCAGAGCGCTGGGATTGAGGATTACGCTGCCCGCACCGGGCACGGTCGCCTCGACTTCGCGCCTGCCGGTCATGACGTCCCAGCGAGGGTCGGCTACCGGCGCTGCCCCCTCCCAGCGCCATACTTCGCCATGCCGTTTCGCATCGATCGGCAGCCTGGCGACGTGGCTATTTCCGATCAGAGCGAGCACGGCCTTGGCATGTGCGTCCGCCTTGGCGAACCGGGTGTAGGCGAGCATCGGCTCGGTCCCTTGCACGACGCATTCGAGGGCGAACAGCGGGCGCTCTCCAGGCTTGCCGTAAAGCAGGCGACCGTCCGTGTCCGCGGGAGCCCAGATCGCCCCTTCGGTATCGGGAGAATCGATCGGCTCCGAAGGTCCTTCGGCGCCGCTGTCGATCCGCGTACGTTCGACATACTCGTCCGAGGCGGGGGGCTTGCACGCCGCCAGCAGCACGATCGGCAGGACACGGACGAGTGAACGCATGCGCGGGCTATGGCACAGGCGTAACCACGTGCAAGCGGTGCGACGAAGCTATCCTCAGCGCGCGCGAATGAAGGCGCGCAGGTCGCGCGACAGCTTCGCCCGGTCTTCGTCGCGGACATACATCATGTGGCCCGATCCGTAGTAATGCAGCTCGACCCGATCCTGTGGGATACCGAAGCGGTTAAGCGAATATTCCGCTCCGAAAAACGGCGTGGCGAAATCGTAATAGCCCTGCGCATTGAACAGCCGCAGGCCGGAATTCTCGCGCATTGCCTTGCCGATCAACGGCGCGACGTTGAGATAGGCGTTGCGGCCCGGACCGCTCGATAGGCTCCAGTTCCAGTGCCGCCCCGGCTCGCGCCCGATCGACTGGTACTCGCGGTCGGTCTCGAAACCCAATCCCTCGCGCAGCCAGGCGTTGACCGCCGCGGTATAGCCTGCGTCGATGCCGTAGAAACTGGGATCGTTGTCGGGATATTCGCCGGCATTGTCGTAATCCGTGCCCGTATAGCGCGCATCGAGACGACCGATGGTGAGCCCCCGATCGCGCAGCAGTTCCTTGTAGAACCGCCGACTGGTGACGCGCAGGTTCGCCTGCTCGAGATAGGTTTCGGACAGGCCCGTCAGTCGCGAAAGCTCGGCGCGCACGGCAGCGCGTTCGGTGTCGGGAAGGTCCTGTCCCTTGAGCAGGGCGCTGGCGAACGGACCTATGGCGAAGCGGCGGGCTTCTTCGGCAATCGCTTCGACCGAAGGTGCCTCGGCCTTGCCATGGAACCACGCGGCGGCGGCCATGTTCGGCAGCGTCACCACATAGGCCATTTCGTTGCCAGGGGTCGGCTCGCGTGCGGCGAAATCGAGAATGGTCGAAACCAGAACGAGGCCGTTCAAGGCGACATCGTTGAAGGTGCCGCCCTCCAGTTCGTCGACCACCATGGCGGTGCGCGTCGTGCCGTAGCTTTCGCCGCCGAGGTATTTCGGGCTGTTCCAGCGGCCATTGTCGTTGATCCAGCGACGGATCACTTCGGCCACGGCGCGCGCATCCTCGCGCAGGCCATAATACTTCTCCGGATCGGTGCCGGGCGTGAGGTAGCTGAAGCCCGTCCCCGGCGGATCGATGAAGACGAGGTCGGCGACATCGAGCAGGCTGTCCGGATTGTCGAGCAGCGGGTAGGGCGGCGCGCCGTCGTCGCGTGCGTCGGAAGGTATGCCCACGCGCTTTGGCCCCCAGGCACCCATCTGCAACCAGACCGAGCCAGATCCCGGGCCGCCATTGTAGATGAAGAATACCGGCCGCGAGGTCTCGCGTGGGCTTTTTACATAGCTCGTGGTGACGATCACCGCTTCCTGCTTGCCGTCATCGCCCTCGAGGATCGTCTCGCGCACGGTCGCGGTATAGGAAACGCGCTGACCGCCGAAGGTGCCGGATAGGTTACGCGTGCGGACCTGCGGTTCGATGGTCGAGGCGGATGCGGCGGGGGTATCCTTCTCCTGCGCAACAGTGGGTCCGCCTAGGGCGAATGCGGCGAGAACCGCCAGAGCGCTACGAAGAATCATGCTGGTGCCTATGCCAAGCTTGCCTGTTACAGTAAATCTCAGCCGGGCCTGCCGCCCTGCTCATGCCAGAGCCGCATGAAGTCACGTCGGTTCTTCGGACCATAGGTCGCAAAGCTCGGGTTCGCCTCCGCCCGGTGGGCTGCGCGGCGCTCGGTCAAAGAGGACGCGCGTTTGGCCTGCGGCACATCGATGCCATAAACCTCAGCTCCGTTGAGACCGAAAATGCGGCGTTTGGCATAGGCATCGAGCGCCGGATATCCGAAGCGTTCCTGATATTCCTCGCCAATCTCGAAGGCACGGAAGGCCTGGATTTGGTCTTGTGGACTGCCGAACCAGATACTGTCCGTGCCCCAGATGATCCGCTCTTCGCCGAAGGTCGCAAGGAGCTTGCCGAGGACATGCGCTGCCTCGTCAGGGCGACTCATGAAATGGCGCCATAGCGAGCCGAGCTCGGCATAGAGATTGCCTTCGTTGCGTTTGAGGCCGGCGTCCTTGTGCGCCTTGATCAGCCGATCGACACCTTGCGGGTCGACAGCATTGTAGGCCCCTTCCGTTTTCGCGTGCTCCATGCCCGAATGGTAGACGAGGAAGGTGAGGTCGGGATTCTGCACCGCCGCGCGGCCCATATCCGCGGGTGAGGAAAATTCGTATTCGAGCCCGTAGAGCGGAATGCCCTTGTGAACTGCGATGGTGGTGACACCGAGCCTGCGCGCTTCGTCGAAGGCGCGGTGTGCGAGATCGCTTTCGTCGAGGAAAAACCCGCGCCCGTCCGGTCCCCATTGCGGGTACATCTTCCACGCGTCGACCTTGTGGATGCGGGCTTTCTCTTCCATCGCTTCCAGATCGCCTGGATCGTTGGGTAGCAGCCCGCCGTGAATCAGACAGCGCGCATCCTCTCCCCCGATGCTCTCGACGATTTCGCGCGCTTCCGCGGCATAGTGCGTGGGTGTGGGATTGCTCTTCTGGCTGCCCCACAGGGCGGAGACGACTGCGACATCGGTGTCGCTGTCGAGATAGACCTCCTTGGCCAGCGTCTGCGCGGAATAGCATTCATATCCCTCGCCGCCGCATTTCGCATACTGTCCGAAGGCCTGCCGCAAGACAGCGTCCCAGATCTCGCCCTCGCGCCCGACTTTCCATGCGCCCGAGGGGTCGACGCAGTGCGTCTGCACATCGAAGATAAATTCATCGCCTGTCAGGGCAGAGGCTGCCGCTTCAGTGTCGAGGGCGGCATCGTTCGGGAGAGCGTAGCGCCCGCCCGCCTGCGGATTGGCGGCGTTGCAGGCAGACAGCGTTGCTGCGGCTCCTGCCGCGCTGACGAGGAACTCGCGCCTCCCCATACCGAGCCTGCGCGCATTTGCAGTTGCGGTTTCGTGCGCGATTGCATTGGCTCGCTTCTGCTCTTGAGTGAGATCCAGGGGCAGGAATTCGGCATTGCTGGTTCCGTCAAAACGAACCGGCAGGCGCGTGCCTTCGGGATCGAGATCGAATTTGGCCATGATAATCTCCCCGGTTGAAGAGATTATCACACTGTCGGCCAAGGCGAAGCGCGATCCGATGAGCGGCGGATAGGCTTCTGCCGAAGGGGCGTGCGGCTAGGGCTTCCCGCCCATCCTCTTGTAACGCGTTTTGCCATAGCGCGTCTTGCGCGTGCCGGGCCGCCCGGCATCGCTGCGCCCGACGCGTGGGGCTTTCTTTTCCTCGTCTCCAAGGCCCAGCTCGTCGTTCTCGAGACGGCGGATCTCGTCGCGCAGGCGTCCGGCTTCTTCGAATTCGAGATCGGCGGCGGCGGCGCGCATGCGTTTTTCGAGGTCCTCGATATAGGCGCGCAGATTGTGACCGACGAGGTTGTTGCGCTCCTCGTCGCCCGTATCGACCGTGACGCCATCCTGGCTCGCGGTGTCGGCGACGATATCGGCGATCTGGCGCTTGATCGTTTGCGGCGTGATGCCGTGTTCTTCGTTATAGGCGCGCTGTTTCTCGCGGCGGCGCTCGGTCTCCGCCATCGCGCGTTCCATGCTGCCGGTGATGCGGTCGGCATAGAGAATCACGCGGCCATCGACATTGCGCGCGGCGCGGCCGATGGTCTGGATGAGGCTGGTTTCGGAGCGCAGGAAGCCTTCTTTGTCGGCATCGAGAATGCAGACCAGCCCACACTCGGGAATATCGAGCCCCTCGCGCAGCAGATTGATGCCCACCAGCACGTCGAAGACGCCGAGCCGCAGGTCGCGGATCAGCTCGATACGCTCCAGCGTTTCCACATCGGAGTGCATGTAGCGGACCTTGACGCCCGCCTCGTGCATGAACTCGGTCAGGTCTTCGGCCATCCGCTTGGTCAGCGTGGTGACGAGCGTGCGATAGCCCTTGGCCGCGGTTTTCTTGCACTCCTCGATGCAGTCCTGCACCTGATCCTCGACCGGCTTGATATCGACCGGCGGATCGATCAGGCCCGTGGGGCGGATGACCTGTTCGGCGAAGACGCCGCCGGTCTGTTCCATCTCCCATGTGCCCGGCGTCGCCGAAACGCAGAAGGTCTGCGGGCGCATCGCATCCCATTCGTTGAAGCGCAGGGGGCGGTTGTCGATACAGCTCGGCAGCCGGAAACCGTATTCGGCCAGCGTGATCTTGCGGCGGTGGTCGCCGCGCGCCATCGCGCCGATCTGCGGCACCGTCTGGTGGCTTTCGTCGACGAACAGCAGCGCGTTTTCGGGAAGGTATTCGAACAGCGTGGGCGGCGGTTCGCCCGGCAGGCGGCCGGTGAGGAACCGGCTGTAGTTCTCGATCCCGGCGCAGGAGCCGGTGGCGGCGATCATCTCGAGGTCGAAATTGGTGCGCTGTTCCAGACGCTGGGCTTCGAGCAGACGGCCTTCCTCGTGCAGTTCCTTGAGGCGTTCCTGAAGCTCGAACTTGATCGCCTCGCTCGCCTGCTTCATCGTCGGGCCAGGCGTTACGTAGTGCGAGTTCGCATAGACCCGCACCTTGTCGAGGCTGGCGGCCTTCTTGCCGGTCAGCGGATCGAATTCGCTGATTTCCTCGATCTCGTCGCCGAAGAAGCTGATCCGCCAGGCCATGTCCTCGTAGTGCGAGGGGAAAATCTCGAGATTGTCGCCGCGCACGCGGAAGTTGCCGCGCGCGAAAGCGGCATCGTTGCGCTTATATTGCAGCGCGACGAGCTTGCGGATCAACTCGCGCTGGTCGACGCTCGTGTCCTTCTTGATGTCGAAGATCATCGCCGAATAGGTTTCGACCGATCCGATACCGTAGAGGCAGGACACACTGGCGACGATGATGACGTCGTCGCGTTCAAGCAGCGCGCGCGTGGCCGAGTGGCGCATCCGGTCGATCGCCTCGTTCACCGAGCTTTCCTTCTCGATGTAGGTGTCCGACCGGGGGACGTAGGCTTCGGGCTGGTAGTAGTCGTAATAGCTGACGAAATACTCGACCGCGTTTTCCGGGAAGAAGCTTTTGAATTCGCCATAGAGTTGCGCGGCGAGGATCTTGTTCGGGGCGAGGACCAGGGCAGGGCGCTGCAGTTCCTCGATCACCTTGGCCATGGTGAAGGTCTTGCCCGAGCCGGTGACGCCGAGCAGTACCTGCGTCTGGTCGCCTTCCTTCGCCGCACCGGTCAATTCGGCGATCGCGGTGGGCTGGTCGCCGCTGGGTGTATAGTCGCTGACGAGTTCGAATTTCTTTCCCGGCATCGACTTTTCGGGGCGCGCGGGCTTGTGGGGTACGAACTCGCCGGTGGTGTCCGGCTCTTCCAACCCTCTTCGAATGACGAGTTCGCTCATGCGCGCACATATGGGGAACAGCGGGCCTGCACGCAACGGTGCTTGCCTCGCGTCGTTCGACTGCTAGCCTCGCAAGGAGAATTGGGAGACTCGATATGCGCCGTATCGCCATTGCCGCCGCCGCCAGCCTCACCCTTGCCGCCTGCGGCGACTCCACCAGTGCCGACGCCGACGGCGATGGCGAGATCACGATGGAGGAAGCCGCGGCCAAGACGGCGGACATGGTCAAGCCGCAGCCGGGCAAGTATCGCGCCACGGTGGAATTCGTCGATATCGAGATGCCCGGGGCGCCCCAGCAGGTGCAGGATATGATGCGCGGCATGTTCGATCAGGGGCCGCAGACGCACGAATACTGCCTGACCGAAGAAGAGGCCGAGCGCGGTTTCGAGGAAATGGCGCGGCAGGCCCGCGAGGACGATTCGAACTGCAGTTTCGAGAAATTCGATGCCGATGGCGGCAGGATCGACGCGGTGATGAACTGCAATACGGGCGGGCAGGGCGCTGCCCGCATGACCATGCAAGGCACCGGGGATGAAACCTCTTCGCAGATGACCATGACCATGGATGCCGAGGGTCCCGGCGGCGAAACCATGAAGATGACCATGCAGAGCTCGCAGGAACGCATCGGCGATTGTGACGCCTAGCTGACCTTGCACGATTAGGGAGCCATTCATCGGCTTCGTGCATTATTACGCGGTGATGGCATCGTTACCGTTCAAAGACACACGATTCATCGACCGCGAGGAATTGGCGCGTCGCTGGGCTTTGGCCGCCGAGCCGAGCCCCGACGATGCGCGCGGGCCGCGCTGGCAGTTGCTATTGCGCGAATTCCTCTGGCCGCTCGAGCCGGTTCGCCGGTTGGTCGACACGCCGCTGTCGATTCCGGCGGCCCGCAATCCCAAGACCGTGATGCTCCTGCCCGGCTTCGGCGCGCATCCGATCCGCATGCGCTGGATGGCGCGTACACTCGAGCGCGCGGGGCACTCGGCGAAGAAATGGGGCCTTGGCTACAATCTCGGTGCGACGGAAGCGCGTTTCCGGAAGGCGGAAGAACGGCTTGTGGACCTTCACCAACGTTCGGCAGAGCCGATCTATCTTGTTGGCTGGAGTCTCGGCGGGGTGATGGCGCGCGAACTGGCGAAGAAACACCCGGACAAGGTCGCCAAGGTGATCACCATGGGCTCCCCGTTTTCCGGCAGCCCGCGCGCCAACAATGGCTGGCGTGCCTATCAGGCGATCGCCGGCCACAGGGTCGATGAACCCGAAATCGATACCGTTATCCACGAAAAGCCGCCGGTCGAAACCGTGGCTTTCTGGAGCCCGCGCGACGGCGTCGTCCATCCACGCGCGGCGTGTGGCAAGCCCGGCGAACGCGATCGCGCCGTGCCCTTGCGGTGTTCGCACATGGGTTTCGTGCTGACCCATGAGGCGGTTGTGGCAGTGTTGGGGGAACTGGACCGCTGCTGAACCTTTAATTCCCTGAAGGAGGGCGTCCTGTCCTCTCGCTGCCGGTCGAGAATGGCGGCGATCTCAACCACTCCGGGGGGCCATGAGCGGCAACGCCGATCATTTCGACGAGATGCACAAGCCCGATGGCGGCGTTCGTGAGGCCTATTCCGGCTATTGCGAGTGGTTCGACGACCAGGAAAATGCGCTGTTGCGGCGCAAGCATGCCGAGGCCGAGACCAATTTTCGCAAAACCGGCATCACTTTCAACGTTTATGGCGAGGACGAGGCCGAGGAACGGCTGATCCCCTTCGACATGGTGCCGCGCGTGATTTCGGCCGGCGAATGGCGCAAGCTAACCCGCGGGATCGAGCAGCGCGTGTCGGCGCTCAACGCGTTCATGCACGATCTCTACCACCGGCAGGAAATCATCCGTGCGGGCCGGATCCCGGAGCGCCTGTTCAGCCAGAACGAGGCCTGGCTCCCGCATATGGTCGGGTTCACGCCGCCGGGCGGGGTCTACACGCATATCGTCGGGATCGACCTGGTGCGCACCGGACCGGACGAATTCTACGTCTTGGAAGACAATGCCCGCACGCCGTCGGGCGTCAGCTACATGCTGGAAAACCGCGAAACCATGATGTCGATGTTTCCCGAGCTATTCATGCGCGTGCCGGTGGAGCAGGTTTCGGACTATCCAAGGCGGCTGGCCAAGAGTCTTGCCGCCTGCGCTCCGCGTTGCATCAAGGGCAAGCCGATCGTCGCGGTGCTTACGCCCGGCATCTACAATTCCGCTTACTTCGAACATGCCTTCCTCGCCGACCAGATGGGAGCCGAACTTGTCGAGGGCTCCGATTTGCGGGTCATCGACGGGCGTGTCGCCATGCGCACGACCCGCGGATACCAGCCCGTCGACGTGATATACCGCCGGGTGGACGACGAATTCCTCGACCCGTTGACCTTCAACGAGGACAGCGTGCTCGGCGTGCCGGGGATCATGGATGTCTATCGCGCGGGCGGTGTCACCATCGCCAATGCGCCGGGGACCGGGGTCTGCGACGACAAGGCGATCTATTCCTTCATGCCCGAAATCGTCGAGTTCTATACCGGCGAAAAGCCGCTACTGCCGAATGTCGAGACACACCGCTGCGCGGATGAGGAAGCGTGCAAATACGTGCTGGAAAATCTCGCGGATCTGGTGGTGAAGGAGGTCCATGGTTCAGGAGGCTACGGCATGCTGATCGGACCGACCGCGAGCAAAAAGGAAATCGAGAGCTTCCGCCGGAAGATAGCCGACAATCCCGAGAACTACATTGCCCAGCCGACACTGGCCCTGTCGACTTGCCCGGTCTTCACCAAGAAGGGGCTCGCGCCGCGTCATGTCGATCTGCGTCCCTTCGTGCTGGTTTCGCCCGACAAGATCGACATTACTCCCGGCGGCCTCACGCGCGTGGCGCTCAAGAAGGGCTCGCTGGTCGTCAATTCGAGCCAGGGCGGCGGCACCAAAGATACCTGGGTGCTGAAGGACTGATGGCCGGGGGATGCCCATGCTAGGCCGGACCGCCAACGGGCTATTCTGGATGTTCCGCTATCTCGAGCGGGCCGAAAACACCGCGCGGTTGCTCGATGCGGGCTTGCGCATGGCATTGACCCGCGACCTCGTCACCGCCGAAGAGGAATGGCGTTCGGTCATTTCGACGTCCGGGCAACGTGGCGGGTACGAGGCCAAGCACGCGACCTATTCGGGCCAGCAAGCGTGGAACTTCATCCTGCGCGACAAGGACAACCCGTCCTCCATCCTCGCCATGTTCGGTCAGGTTCGCCAGAATGCCCGGCTCGCCCGCAATGCGATCAGCGGCGAATTATGGGAAGCGATCAACGAGAACTGGCTCACGATCAAGGACCAGCTGTCCAAGCCGGTCGGCGAGAACCGCGTACTCGAAACCGTCGCCACTATCCGGCGGGCCGGCACGATGGCGCGCGGCGCGATGGAAGGTTCGATGCTGCGCAACGAGGGCTATCACTTCGCGCAGGCCGGCGCCTTCATCGAACGCGGTGACAGCATCGCCCGGATTCTGGATATCAAATACTACCTTCTGCTGCCCTCGCTGTCCTATGTCGGGTCGAGCCTCGATACGGGCCAGTGGGATCAGGTGCTGCGCTCCGTCTCGGGCGACCGCGCCTATCGCTGGCTCAATGCCGGGCAGATCGATGCGCGCGGGATTTGCGACTTTCTGATCCTCGACGATTGTTTCCCGCGCTCTCTCGCCTTCTGCCATTCGGAGCTGCGCGCCAATCTGGCCGCGCTGGCGCGCCTGCATGGCCAGGAAGGCGAAAGCAATGCGCTGATGCGCGCGGCCGATACGCGGCTGGCCGACCTCACCATCGACGACGTGTTCGACCAGGGACTGCACGAATTCCTGGTCGATTTCACGGCGTCCAACGTCGCGATCGGCAATGCCATCGCCAAAGATTATCGGTTCCTGTCCTGATGCGCCTTTCGATACGCCATACGACCCGTTATCGCTTCGATTCCCCAGTGGTCCATGCGCTCCAGCGCCTGCGCCTCACGCCCAAGGAAACGCAGGGGCAGGAAATTCTCGAATGGGAGATGGAATACGATCGCGCCAATCCGGAACTCACCTACGAGGACCAGCACTGCAACACGGTGACATTGGTGGCGGTGGAAGAGGGTACGCAGGCGGTTACCGTAACCTGCCGCGGCAAGGTCGATACGCACGACCATGCCGGCGTCATCGGACGCCATGCGGGGCTTCTTCCGTTGTGGTGTTTCCTGGGCCAGACCAAGCAAACGCGGCCCGGGTCCGGCATGCACAAGCTGGCGCAGGAAATGAAAGCGCGCGACGAGGAGCGCATCGATATGCTGCACGGCCTGTCCGCGGCAATCCTCGATCGCGTTGCCTACAAGACCGGTACGACACATTCGCGTACCATTGCCGAGGAGGCCTTCGCCTCGGGTAGCGGCGTTTGCCAGGACCATGCGCACATTTTCATCGGCATCGCCCGTTCGCTTGGAATACCCGCGCGCTACGTCAGCGGATATCTGATGATGAACGACCGGGTCGAACAGGAAGCGGGCCATGCCTGGGCCGAAGCCTTCGTCGAGGAGCTCGGCTGGGTGGGATTCGATATTTCCAACGGGATCAGCCCCGATGCGCGCTATGTTCGGGTGGCCACGGGGCGCGATTACCGCGACGCCGCTCCGGTGACCGGGATCAGCTTCGGCAGCACTTCGACGGTGCTCGAGGTCGATGTCGCAGTAGAACAACAACAAGTGCAGCAGTGAACCTGCCAAGAGGATGAATTCATGACCTATTGCGTGGGGATGATGCTCGACAAGGGCCTGGTTCTGATGAGCGATACCCGTACCAATTCGGGCGTCGACAATATCTCCGTTTTTCGCAAGATGTTCACCTGGAGCGTGGCGGGCGAGCGGATCATTACGCTAATGACCGCTGGCAATCTCGCCAGCACGCAGGCGGTGATCAGTCAGCTGGAAGAGCGGATGAAAGAGCCCGACGAGCGCGGGAACATTATCCTCAAGTCGCCAACCATGTTCCAGGTCGCGACCGAAATCGGCAAGCTGCTGCGGGCGATCATCGCCGATCGCCAGCAAGCCAATGGCGAAAAGGGCAGGGGACGTTTTACCGCCTCGATCATCGTAGCCGGGCAGATCGCGGGAATGGAGCCGCGCCTGTTCATGGTCTATCCCGAAGGAAATTTCATCGAGGCGAGTCATGACACGCCCTTCTTCCAGATCGGCGAAACCAAATACGGCCGCCCGATCATCATTCGCGGCTACGACCGAGCCATGAGCATGGAAGATGCCGTCAAGCTTGTGATGGTCAGCTTCGATTCCACGCTCAAGGCCAATCTGTCGGTCGGCCTTCCGCTCGATTTGCAAGTCATCGAACGCGATACCTTTGCGCCGACGCACGAGCATCGCGTTACGCATGAGGATCCCTATTTTCAGGCAATCTCGTCGAGCTGGGGCGATGCGCTGAAGAGTGCTTTTCACTCATTGCCTGATTATGATTTTTACAAGAATGGGTAATATAAAAACTTCATTGATTATATATATTCCATTCAGGTGAATTATATAGCTATCCCGATCTGGTTAATTCCGAATTTATTTCAGGGAAACAAATATATAGCGCGATAGTCTTTATTGATTTATGACTTGCTTCATGAAGGAGCGCCAGATTCTCCATATCGTGGGTGGTTCGAGCCGGTGCCGGGCGGAGCAGTCGCATCTCGTTTACGAGCTTGGGCACCACTGCGAGACCTATTCGGACGCGCACGAATTTCTGGAGCGCCCGCCCGAAGAGGGGGTCATCCTCGCGCGCGACGACCCCGGCCGGGGTGGTGCTGCCGGAATCCTGAGCGCGCTGGCGGGAAATGGGGTGTGGTTTCCCGTAATCGCGACTGCGCCGGAACCGCGGCCCGGCAATGTGGTCAATGCGGTCAAGGCGGGAGCGCTCGACTATCTGTCCCTTCCGCTGCGCCCGACCCGGCTTGCGCAAGCCCTCCAGCGCATCAGCGAAGACCTCGACGTATACACCCAGGCGCGGCGCAGGATGGTGGAAGCCCGCAGCAGGATTGCCAGCCTCTCCCCGCGCGAGCGTGAGGTGCTCGACTGGCTGGCCGAAGGGTGCAGCAACAAGGCGATTGCCAGCAAGCTGAACATCAGCCCGCGCACGGTCGAGAACCATCGGGCGAACCTCATGTCCAAGCTTCGCGCAGAGCATCCGGCACAGGCTGTCCGGTTGCAATTGGAAGCCCATTTGGAAGACAGTGTGCGCGAGACTATGGGCTAAAGCCCCAGGGGCGCTAGCGGCAGTAGTTGTTGCCACCATATTCGAGATGGAAATGGTCCTCATGCGCTTTGTTGTAATCGGGACCGAGCACCGTGCCGAACCGCTTGCATGCACTGGAATGGATCACGCGCAGGAATTCGCGCTCCCTTGGCGAAGCGTTCCATCCCGATTGGACCGAGATACGTCGCCCATCGGCCAGTACGAAGGCTGCCACGTCGATCGCTTCGGCGCGTGAATGGGCGCTGCGCCGCGCGGTGCCCGCAACATTGCGGCACGAATAGCTTCCCATGGTCTCGATCCGGCGGAGCGGGGAGCCCAAAATCTGCCGGGCGGCGCGATCGACGCCGAAGCGCGCCCATCCGGCGAAACTGTTGGCCAGCGGGCAGGCGACCGCGCCAAGGTTCGTGACGCTGAACTCATGCGCATCGCCGGCGACCCCATCGAGCCGCACACTATTGGTCGTGGAACAGCCGGCGCCGTAGAACTTGTCCGGTAGCGGGGCAAAGCGCGAGCCCGTCTGGCCCAATTTGGCATAGCATTGGCGAGCCTCGGGCCGCGCGACAGCGACGGGACCGGACCCTGCCTGCCGCGCCGTCCGCTCGGCCGAGTTGGAGCTGGGTATGGCGCTGCATCCCGCCAGGGTGAGGAGAACGAGCAGAGAGAGGGCGGGATGCAAGCGCATGACCGGGAATATTCCAGAGGCATGGTTAACTTTCAGCTAACGACGCTACGGAAAGCCTGCTCGTGCGCGTTCCGCCCTGCTCAATCGGGTGCCTGCACCTGCTCCCAAAGCTCGATCTTCACGCCATCGGGATCGAGAATCCAGGCGAATTTCCCATAGCCCTCGTCGACATGGCCGAGCACCTCGACGCCCTTGTCCCTGAGCTGCGCGACCATGCCGTCACAATCGTCGACGCGCAGGTTGATCATGAAACCGCCCTTGCCCGGCTTGATATATTCGTCGTCGCTGAAATGGCTGATCAGCGAATAGGGCTTGTTCCCCGTCTCCTCCGACCAGTTCAACTGTGGCCCGTATTCGCCGTCGATGCCCAGGGTATCGCGATACCACGCACGCGTCGCCGCCGGGTCCTCGACCACATAGAACACCCCGCCCAGGCCGGTTACCTTCGCCATGACGCTCTCCTCTCTTGCACGACCATCAATAGCCGCTTGCCTGCCCGTCCTTGCGCATCTCCGTCGCGCCGGTCAGCACGCCCGTTTCGGGATCGCGCGCAATAGCCTGGTAGCCGCCGAACATGATGCCGTTGTCGATCACTTCCACCTTGTGGCCCATGGCGCGCAAGCGCTCGATCGTTTCGGCGGGGATGCCGGGCTCGACATAGAGCGTGCCGAGCGGGTCGGCCGACGGGCCGGTCAGCGGCTCGGTGGGCTGACGGCCGCCGTCGTGGTTGAAGCGCGCCGCATCCCCTGCTTCCTGCAGGTTCATGCCGTAATCGACGATATTGACGAGGATCTGGACATGGCCCTGCGGCTGCATGCCGCCACCCATCAGGCCCAGCGTCATCCACGGCTTGCCGTCTTTCTTCACGAAGGCGGGGATAATGGTGTGGAAGGGGCGCTTGCCGGGCGCGTAGGCATTGGGATGCGCGGGATCGAGGCTGAACAGCTCGCCACGATCCTGGAACATGAAGCCGGTGCCGGGCGCGACCAGCCCGCCGCCCATTCCGCGATAGTTCGACTGGATCAGGCTGACCATCAGTCCGTCGCCATCGACCACGGTGAGGTAGGTAGTGTCGCCTTCGCCCTCGAGCTTGGGTTCGCCGGGCCCGAATTCGGGCGTAGCCTTGTCCGGGTCGATCAGCGAGAAGCGTTCAAGGCCGTATTCCTCGGTGAGCAGTTCCTCGGGGAAGGGGGCGAAGTCGGTATCGGCATAGAAGCGTGCGACATCGGCATAGGCGAGGCGCTTCGCCTCGACCATGTAATGCAGCGCCTCGGGGCTGCCGCGTTCCCATTGCGAAAGGTCGATGTTCTTGAGGATATTGACCATCTGCAATGCGGCGAAGCCCTGGCCGTTGGGCGGCAGTTCGCACAGCTCGTAGCCATTCTTGTATTCGGCGCAGGCCGGCTCGACCCAGTCGCTGGTGTGGCTGGCGAAATCCTCGCGCGTGAAGGCGCTGCCCTGCGCCTGGAGATAGTCCACCATCACTTGCGTGAGCGCGCCGTCATAGAAAGCATCGCGCCCCTCGCGGCCGATCGTCTCAAGCGTATTTGCAAGGTCGGGATTCCTGAAGATTTCGCCCGCGTCCGGCGCATCCCCGTCGGCGAACCAGACCTTGATGGCGTTGTCGAACTCGAACGGATAGGCCTCGCGTCGCGCGGTATAGGCGCGGAGCGCACGGTCGAGATACATGCCGATGACCGGTGCGATCGGGTGCCCGTGGCGGGCATAGCGCACCGTGGGGGCGAGATTCTCTGCCATCGACAGCTTGCCGAATCTTGCGTGCATCGCGAACCAAGCATCGACCGTGCCGGGGATCGTGACGGGCAAGGGGCCGACCGGGGGCAGCGCGTCCGCGCCGTCGAGTTTTTCGAGCAGTTGCTCCAGCGTCTGCCCCTTGGGGCTGCGACCGGATCCGTTGATGCCATGCAGCTTGCCGGTCTCGGGATCGTAGATGATCGCATAGAGATCGCCGCCGATGCCATTGCCGGTCGGCTCCATCAGGCCGAGCGCGGCATTGGCGGCAATCGCCGCGTCGACCGCATTGCCGCCCGCCTTGAGGATATCGAGCGCGACCTGCGTCGCCAGCGGGTGCGCGGTGGCGGCCATGCCATTTTCCGCGATCACCGGGCTGCGCGCCCAGTTCGCGCCCACCGGCCGCCCGCCCCCGCCGATCTGTTCTTCGACCGTGGGCGTGGCCGAAGGCTCCTGCGCGGTCGCGGGGGTGGCCGTGAGGGCGAGGGCCGCTACGCCCGCCATTAGTGCTCGCATCTGTGTCTCCTCTGTCGGGAGACGGTGTGGCGAAGCCGCGTCAGGCTGGCAAGGGGCGCTCTGCGGAGCCTGCCGTCGCCTTGCTGACCAGCCAGATGGCAAGCCATGCCGCGATGAAGCCCGGGACGATCTCGTAGAGCCCCTGGTCCATGCCGGGTAGGGCGGAATTCCAGCCCAGCGCGATCCATGCCATCACCACGCCGGCCCCGGTGACCAGGCCCGCAACCGCGCCTGCGCCGGTCATACGGTCCCAGGTCAGCGAAAGGATGATCAGCGGCCCGAAGGCTGCGCCGAAACCGGCCCACGCGTTTGCCACGAGGCCGAGCACCTGGCTGTCGGGATCGCTGGCGATGACGATCGCCGCGAAGGCGACCAGCGCCACGCAGATGCGCCCAACGTTCACGCTCTCGCGCTCCGACGCATTGCGGCGGAAGAACAGCTTGTAGAAATCCTCGGTCAGCGAGCTGGAAGCAACCAGCAGCTGCGAACTGATCGTCGACATGATTGCCGCCAGCAGCGCCGCCAGCAGGAAGCCGGTGATCAACGGATGGAACAGCAGGTTGGCGAGCACGATGAAGATCGTTTCCGGATCGTCCACCACCAGACCGTTGCGTTCCACGAAGGCGCGCCCCGCGATGCCGATACCGATCGAGCCGAGCAGCGCCACGCCCATCCAGGTCATGCCGATATTGCGCGCCGGGCGCACCTTCTCGACCGTGTCGATGGCCATGAAACGCACGATGATATGCGGCTGGCCGAAATAGCCGAGGCCCCACGTCACTGCACTGATGAAACCGAGCAGGGTGAGGCCGGCGGTGAGGCTCAGAAAGCCGCCGACCGGCACTTGCGTGAGTGATCCGCCCCCGCTGCCGCCCTCGCCGAACATGACGACCAGCGGCATGACGATCAGTGCTACGACCATGATCAGGCCCTGCACGAAATCGGTCAGGCTGACGGCGAGAAAACCGCCGACCATCGTATAGGCCAGCACGACCAGCGCGGTGATCCAGATGCCGAGCATGTAATCGCTCATGCCGACATCGCCGAATGCGCTGGCGAAACTGGTTTCGAACAGCTTACCGCCGCCGACCAGGCCTGCCGCGGTATAGACCGCGAAGAATACCACCACGATCAGCGCTGAGATAACGCGCAGCGCAACCGCCTTGTCGGGAAAGCGGTTGGCGAGAAACTCGGGAATGGTCAGCGAATTGCCGTAGCTTTCGGTCTGCGCGCGCAGACGCGGCGCAACCACGAACCAGTTGGCCAGTGCGCCGACGAAAAGACCGATGCCGATCCATGCCTCGACCAGCCCGCTGGCGTAAAGCGCGCCGGGCAGGCCGAGCAGAAGCCAGCCGCTCATGTCCGAAGCGCCGGCACTCAGGGCCGCGACTGCCGGTGGCAGGTTGCGTCCGGCGAGGAGGTAACCTTCACTGGTATCGGTCGACCGCTTCCAGGCCCACAGGCCGATCGCGATCATGAGAATAAAATATAAGGCGAGTGAAATATATGTGCCGGTCTGCATGGGCGCGCCACCTAACAGACTGATGCTGCGCTGACCACCGGCCTCGGGGAATTGCTCCGATAACGGGTCTTCGAGCGTGAGACATGGCCAATCGCTCGCGCGTCTTATAGGGCTCGATTATGCCGATGACGCTCATTACCGGCCTGATGGCGCTCGCCTTTTGCACCGTGCATCTGTTCGTCGGAAAACTGCGCTTTCTCGAGCGAACGCCGCGCAGCAAATGGCTGAGTTTCGCGGGCGGCGTAGCAGTCGGATATGTGTTCCTGCACATCCTACCCGAACTGGGCGCGCATGCGACGACATTCGGCCGGGAGACACGGCTCGCTGCGATGGTTGCGGAAAGCTGGGTCTACACCTTGTCGCTGGCCGGACTCGTCCTCTTCTACGGGTTGGAGCGCGCGCTTGCAGTTTCGCGCGACGAGCGAATGACAAACGAGGGCAGGGACAGGCCGCATCGTGGCATCTTCTGGGTTCATATCGGGGCCAGCGGTTTGCTCATGCTGATGATCGCCTATTTGCTCAACCACCGTGAGGATTCCGGGACGGCCGGGCTTGTCCTCTATTTCGCGGCGATGATGCTCCATTTCGTCACGGCTGACTTCGGTACGCGCTCCGACCATCCCGAACTCTACGATCGGCGAGGCCGCTGGATACTCGCGGTGGCCACGCTGGGCGGATGGGCGCTGGGCTTGTTGGTGAACCTGCCCGAAATCGTCATCGCCTGGCTGTTCGCTTTCGTTGCGGGAGGGATCGTGTTGTTGGTGCTGAAGGAAGAACTGCCCGAGGAGCGCAAGAGTTACTTTCTGCCGTTTCTCGGGGGCGTGGCCCTGTATGCGGTCCTGGTCCTGGGAGAGATTCACCTCGTCGCGACCTGAAACGCCGCAGGTTGAGCGCGAGCGCGCTTCTGCGCGAGGCCCGACAATGATTACTTCTCATAGGTTCACACCGAAATGCGAACCGCTAGATTGAAGAGGCTGACTTGGGCCGGCAAAAGCCCTGTCACTCCCCGCGGCTCGTGTCGTCGGCGACTTTGGTCCAAGGCTCGCGGAGGGTGACAGGCACCAGCCCAGGCGAGGCGCGCTTTGAAGCCACCGAAG
This sequence comes from Erythrobacter sp. AP23, assembly GCF_001542855.1. Lineage (GTDB taxonomy): Bacteria > Pseudomonadota > Alphaproteobacteria > Sphingomonadales > Sphingomonadaceae > Qipengyuania. The sequence goes on from NZ_LNBY01000017.1 coordinate 363,464, forward strand.
GAGGTCCTGTGACAATCGACCTGACCCGCAAATGGTTTGCTCACCTCATTCGCCCCTATTCGTGGCCGCGGCTTGTGCGGGTCGCGGCGATCATCCTGTTTCCGATTGCGATACCCGTTTTGCTTGCGCTGATCTGCGCGACGATCCTGTCGCATTTCATGCTTTCGGTACTAGACGGTTTGCGCCGATTCCTCACGACGCCCCGCAAACAGCTATCGCGTCATACGATGTATTCCCATCATCGCTGATGCTGAACGCTTCGCATCGCCCGCTGTTACTACAAGAATACTACAAGAACCCGTAACGGTAGCCCATCGCTACAGCCGCAGCGAGGGTGGGGGCATCGAGCTTGCGCCGGATATTGGCGCAGTGATGATCGACTGTCGGTAAAGCGATAGACAACCGTTCGGCAATCCGATCCCGCCGCAATCCTTGGGAAAGCGCGCCCAATACGTCCTTTTCTCTCGGCGAGAGGCTCGAAAAACACCTGTCGGCATGCATGGCGAGGCGCGGATGGAGGTGCTCGATCAGCGCGAATGTAGCCACGAGCAAGTCGCAGGACATGTCCTGCGCATGGGCGCGGCTGCCGTGGTCACCGCCCAGTCCCAGCCCGAAATATTGCACGGTGCCCTCGCGTCCGCGCACGGCGGTCCGACCGACCAGTCCGACTGCGTCCTTCAGCCCCGCATCGGCGCACCCTCGAAGAACGGGTGCGGACACGAGATCTTGCCCCTCCAGCTGCGGTACGAGCCAGTCGCCGAAACCGAAGCTCGAATAGGATCGCGTCTCGCTCAGCGCTTCCACTTGCCGTGCGACATAATCGTCGGCGGCCAGGCCGGCTGCGTTATATTCTTCCAGCCAGTATTCCGGCATGTTGGATGCAAAAAGGTCGGGCGCGCTCTCTTCGGCGCCGCCAAGCTCGACCAAACCGAAGTTATAGTACTCGATGCCGGATGCATTAACGAAGGCGGCATATGCATCCAGCACCTCCTCGAAGGTGAGTTTGGACTCGCCAGCGCGCGCTTCGAACAACGTCGACAGAAAACTCGCCAAGTGCGGCGTCACGAAATCTCCTCCCGGCACGAGCCCTCGATGGAAGGAGATGTAGCGAAACGGAAGCCGCGCGTCGAATCAGCGGGTTAGGACGCTTCCAACTTGCGTTTCGCGCGCTTGCGCTCGTGCGGGTCGAGGATCGCCTTGCGCAGGCGGATGCTTTCGGGTGTTACCTCGACCATTTCGTCGTCGTCGATATAGGCGATCGCCTGCTCCAGCGTCATCACGCGCGGCGGGGTCAGGCGGATGGCGTCGTCCTTGCCGGTCGAACGGAAGTTCGTCAGCTGCTTCGACTTCATCGGGTTGACTTCGAGATCGTCGGGCTTGGCGTTCTCGCCGATAATCATGCCCTCGTAGATCTTCGCCTGCGGGCGGATGAACAGCTCGCCCCGATCTTCCAGCGCGTTGAGCGCGTAGCCCACGGCTTCGCCCGGGACCATCGAGATGAGCACGCCGTTCTGACGGCCTTCGATGGGGCCGCGATAGGTGTCGTACTTCTCGAACAGACGGTTCATGATGCCCGTGCCGCGCGTGTCGGACAGGAATTCGCCGTGGTAGCCGATCAGGCCGCGCGAGGGGGCGGAGAAGGTGATGCGGGTCTTGCCCTGGCCCGAGGGGCGCATCTCGGTCAACTCGGCCTTGCGACGCTGCATCTTCTCGACGACCGTGCCTGAGTGCTCGTCGTCGACGTCGATCACCACCGTCTCGAACGGCTCCATGCGTTGGCCGTTTTCCTCGCGGAACAATACACGCGGGCGGCTGATGCCGAGTTCGAAGCCCTCGCGACGCATCGTCTCGATCAGCACGCCAAGCTGGAGTTCGCCGCGGCCGGCGACCTCGAAGCTGTCCTTGTCGGCGCTTTCGGTGATGCGGATGGCGACATTGGTTTCCGCTTCGCGATAGAGACGATCGCGGATCATGCGGCTGGTGACCTTGCTGCCCTCGCGCCCGGCAAGCGGGCTGTCGTTGACCGAGAACTGCATGGCAAGCGTCGGCGGATCGATCGGCTGCGCTTCGATCGGCTCCTTCACCGCCGGATCGGCGATGGTGTTCGAGACGGTCGCCTTTTCGAGACCGGCGAGCGCGATGATGTCGCCCGCCTGCGCGCTGTCGACCGGTACGCGGTCGAGGCCGTCGAAGGACAGCAGCTTGGTCGCGCGGCCGACTTCGATGACGTTGCCGTCCGCGTCGAGCGCGTGGATCGGGTCGTTGACGTCGATCTTGCCCGACTGGACGCGGCCAGTGAGCACGCGGCCCATGAAATTGTCGCGGTCGAGCAGCGTGGCGAGGAAGCTGAACGGCGCTTCGGTGTCGAGGCCGGGCGCGGGCACGTGATCGACTATCAGCTTGAACAAGGGTTCGAGATTACCCTCGCGGGCGTGTTCGTCTTCACTCGCATAGCCATCGCGGCCCGAGGCCCAGAGCGAGGGAAAGTCGAGCTGGTCGTCATTGGCATCGAGCGAGGCGAACAGGTCGAACACTTCGTCCAGCACCGCCTGCGGGCGGGCATCGGACCGGTCGATCTTGTTCACCACCACGATCGGGCGCAGGCCGAGACCCAGCGCCTTGCCGGTGACGAACTTGGTCTGCGGCATCGGGCCTTCGGCGCTGTCGACCAGCAGGATGACGCCATCGACCATGCTCAAGATACGCTCGACCTCCGCGCCGAAGTCGGCGTGGCCCGGCGTGTCGACGATATTGATGCGCGTTCCGTTCCACTCGACGCTGGTGCACTTGGCGAGGATCGTGATCCCGCGTTCCTTTTCCAGATCGTTCGAATCCATCGCGCGTTCCTCGACGCGCTGGTTTTCGCGGAAGGTGCCCGATTGGCGGAAGAGCTGGTCGACGAGGGTGGTCTTGCCGTGGTCGACGTGGGCGATAATCGCCACGTTGCGCAGGTCGCGGGACATGGGTGTTTGCTTTCTATCAGGGTGTCGTAGCGTCAACGCGCAGGCGCGCTTCGCGTTTCGGGCGCGCCCCTAGCCCAGATGCTGCACTGCGGCAAGGCGCTGCGGTGTAACGCGAAAGGCACAGTCGTCGGATGAGCTTCTACGCTGGTCGGCTAAATACTTGAGAGGCCATGCGAGTCTGGTAACTCGCCGGGGCTTGCGTGATTTTGGGGACTGCGCAGCAGACCAAAAGACGTCTTGAGAGAAGAGGACCTTTCATGAAATTCATTACTTTCGGCCGCACTGCGACCGTTCGTACCGCCCTGCTTGCCGGCACCGCCGCGCTCGCGCTGCCCGCCGCTGCCCAGGCACAGGATGCCGCAACCGAGGCGGACGACACCGACGTCGAAGCGCCCGCCACGAGCAATGTCATCGTCGTGACCGCGACGAAGCGGGAGCAGACGCTGCAGGAAACCCCGGTCGCGGTCAGCGTGACCAGCGCCGAAACCATCGAACGCGCGCAGATCCGCGACGTCGCCGACCTAGCTACCGTGGTGCCCTCGCTGCGCGTGAGCCAGAACCAGAGCTCGTTCGCGACCAGCTACTCGATCCGCGGCTTCGGCACCGACGGCAACAATATCGGCCTCGAACCCTCGGTCGCCATGTTCGTCGACGGCGTCTATCGCAGCCGTGCCGTTTCGCAGATTTCCGACCTCCCCGACATCCAGCGCGTCGAAGTGCTGCGCGGGCCCCAGTCGACCCTGTTCGGCAAGAACGCCAGCGCGGGCGTGATCTCGATCGTTACCAAGGAACCCGAGTTCGACTTCGGCGGCATGGTCGAGGCAAGTTACGGCAATTTCGATGCCATCGTGGCCAAGGGCTACGTGACCGGTCCGGTCAGCGATTCACTGGCCTTCAGCTTGGGCGCCGGCATCAACAAGCGCGACGGCTTCCTTACCAATGGCGTCAATGGTCAGGACATCAACGACCGCGACCGTTGGTTCACCCGCGGCCAGATGCTGTTCGACAACGGCGGCCCGCTGCGCGTCCGTGTGATTGCCGATTACGACCGTATCGAAGAGCGTTGCTGCGGCGTCGTAAACGTCGCACCCTCGGCGGAACTGGGCGCAATCCAGCTCCTCGGCGGACAGGTCAACGACTTCCGCAACAATCCCGATGGCGATGTGGTCTTCACCGATGTCGATCCGCTCAACGAGGTCGAGAACTACGGTATCTCGGGCCAGATCGATTACGAGTTCGGCGCGCTGACGCTGACGTCCATCACCGCCTATCGCAACACCAGCCTGATGGCCGACCAGGACGTCGACTTCACCAGCCTTCCGGCGGTCACCGGTGCGAATATCGGCGACGCCGATATCGACACCTTCACCCAGGAACTGCGCATCGCGTCCGATTTCGACGGCCCGCTGAACTTCCTGATCGGCGGCTACTATTTCGACGAGCGCGTCGATACCTCGGACGACATCGTCTACGGACCCGGTTTCCGTCCCTTTGCCGACCTGCTGCTGCAGGGCGCCACCGGCGGAACGCAGAATGTCAACACGCTCGAAGCGACGCTTTCGGCGCTCAACGGCCAGAACTACACCGGCCAGTTCTTCGCTGCCGGCCAGGGCTTCTTCAACAACATCGTGCAGGATAACGAGGCCTATTCGTTCTTCGGCAATGTCGATTTCGAGATTACCGACCGGCTCGTTCTCACGCTTGGTGCGAACTACACCAAGGACAAGAAGCAGATCGTGACCAATTCGGTCAGCACCGATGTGTTCTCGAACATCGATCTGGTGGCTTCGGGCAATACGGCGATTACCCAGCAGGGTATCGCGGTCGGCGCCGGCCAGGCGCTCAACCTCGGTCGCCCGGCAACGGCTGCCGAAATCCAGGCGCTGATCGGCAATATCGGCCTTCCCGCCTTCAACCAGCTGATCGCCGGTCCGGCACAGGCCTTCGCCGATGCGAACGACACAAATCCCGCGGTTAACCCGCTGCTGGCGCTGACCCCGTTCCAGTTCCTGCCGCCGTTGCAGAACTGCCCGAACGCGGTGGAAGACTGCTCCACCAATGACGACGACTGGAGCTGGAACGTCCGCCTCGCCTATGAAATCTCGCCGACGCTCAACGTCTATGCGAGCTGGGCCACGGGCTACAAGGCGCCGAGCTTCAACCTGTCGCGCGACAGCCGTCCGCTCCCGGCCGACTTTGCCGCGCTTCAGGCAGCCGGGCTGGCGGTCACCAACCTGCGCCCCGGTACCCGCTTCGCCAATGCCGAAAATTCGGAAGTTTACGAAGTCGGCATCAAGGGCAATTGGGATCGCGCTGCCGCGAACCTGACCTTCTTCCAGCAGTCGATCGAGGATTTCCAGGCGAACACCTTCACCGGGACCTCCTTCATCCTGTCGAACGCGGGCAAGCAGGAAACCTTCGGCGTCGAGTTCGACGGCCAGTTCTATGCCAGCGACGAGCTGACGCTGAGCGTCGCGATGACCTATCTCGATGCGAAGTACGACAGCTTCGTCGCTTCGCCGGTCGGCGACCTTTCGGGTGAGCCGGTGGCCGGTGTGCCCGAACTGTCGGCCGTGTTCGGTGCGCAGTACGACAAGGAAGTCAATTCCAATGGCGACCGCATCATCCTGCGCGGCGATTTCTCCTATGCCTCGCCGGTACAGGTGGTGGACGGGCTGACCAACTTCATCGTGGTCGACCCGGCAACGGGCGCGCGCGATTTCGGTCCGGCACGCGCCGCTGCGGCCGCATTCAAGCGCGAGGTCAACAGCCTCAACGCTTCGCTGACCTACGCGTTCGACATGGGGCTGGAACTGACCGTTTGGGGTCGCAACCTGCTTGACGATCGCTTCCTCACCACGGTCTTCCCGGCGGTGGCGCAGGGCCAGGCGATTTCCGGCTACCCGAACCAGCCGCGGACCTACGGCGTGGCGGCGCGCTTCCGCTTCTGATCGGATAAGACAATTCGAAATGGGGAAGGGGGCTTTCGGGTCCCCTTTTCTTTTGCCCATAGCGACTGAAAGCGCGAAGAACGCGGCATGGCCGGCGGAATTCGACCTTTGACCGAGCAGGAGCTGGAAGAAGCCAGCGCCCTGTGCCTGCGCTCCAAGGCGCATTGGGGCTACGATGCGGCATTCATGACCGCCTGCCGGGACGAACTGACCCTTCGGGCAGCGGATCTGGAGGGCGGATTGGCTGTCGGCCTGCGAGAGAACGGTGCGCTTGTGGGTGTCGCGCAAGTCACCGAAGTGGGCGAAAGCTGGGAACTGGAGAAGCTCTTCGTCGATCCGCCGGCCATCGGTAGCGGCATCGGCAGGCAGCTATTCGCCTGGGCGGTGGAAGCCGTCGGTACTCGCGGCGGACAAATCCTGACAATTGCCGCGGATCCGCAAGCCGCCGAATTCTATCGCAGGATGGGCGCCGTCGATAGCGGGCACGTGGCTTCGGCGTCGATCCCCGGTAGGAGGCTCCCCCGCTTGCGTTACCGGATCGTGCTCGGCGGCTAGAGCGCCCGCAGCGCTTGCGCGGGCTTGGCCCGCAGCAGCGGCAGCGAGGCGCCCAGTGCGAAGGCCAGGACGATCGCGATCCCAAGTCCCAGAACCGCAAGGATCACGCCCCAGTCGGGCAGCCAGTCGAATTCGAAAAGCTGGGTGACGACCAGCCAGGCGGCGACGCTCCCGATGCCGAGCGCGACCAGGGCGAGCGCCCCGGCAAGGACGACATACTCGATCAGCTGCATGACCAGGACCTGTCGCCGGTCCGCCCCGAGCACGCGCAGGACGACGGTATCGTAAGTCCGCGCCGCGCGCGCCGCCGCGATCGCCCCCAGCAGCACCGCGAGACCCGCCAGCACCGCAACGCTTGCCGCTGCGAGCGTTGCGAGGCCGACCTGTTCGAGGATCGTTCGCGCCTGTTCGAGCACGCCGCCGACCTCGATTACCGAGGTCGAAGGCAGTGCCGCGACGAGCGACTGGAGCAACGGCCCGGTGGGCGTTCCGCGGGTGAGTTCGACCGTGGCCGCGAGGTTGTGCGGTGCATCCTGAATCGCATTGGGGCTGAGTACGAAGACATAATTGAAGCCCAGGCTCTCCCAGTCGATCCGGCGCAGATTTGCGATCCTTGCGGTGCGTTCGACCCCGAGAACGCCGAAGGTGAGCATGTCCCCCACTTCGAGCCCGGCAGCATCGGCAAATTCCTCGTCCACCGACACCAGCGGTTCGCCCTCGTAGAACGGCCCCCACCAATCGCCTTCGGTCAGTTCGTTGCCTTCGGGAAGCGTGTCGGAATAGGTCAGCCCGCGCTCGCCGCGCAGCGCCCAGGCGCCGTCGGGGATTTCCTCGAGATCGAGCGTGCGGGTCATGTCGCCCTCGGGTCCGAAGGCGAGGACGGAACCGCGCAATGCAGGCACCGTGCGCCAGTCGGCATCGGGATCGGCCTGGCGCACCAGTGTCTCGAATTCGGTCACCTGGTCGCGCGGAATGTCGAGTACGAAATAGTCCGGTGCGCGGTCGGGTACGCGCTTGGCGATATTGCCGTCGATAGCGCTCTGCACGGCTGCCAGTAGCACGAAGGCAGCGAGGCCGAAGCCGAGCGCGGTTACCAGCGCACCTGTCGATGAGCCTGGCCGGTGAAGATTGGCAAGCGCGTTGCGGGCCACCGGGCTTTGCGGACGGGGCAGCGCGCCCGCCAGCTTGCGGATGCCGAGGCCGAGCAGCGCGAGGAGGGCAAGAACCCCCGCGGCTCCGGCCAGGAATCCTCCGGACAGCAAGGGATTCTCGGCAGTAAGCAGCGCCAGTGCGACGATTGCCGCCAGGCCGCCGCCCACGAGAATAAGCGCCTGCGGGTCGCGGGCCAGCGGGGCGACGCGGGCGCGCATCAAGGCCATCGCGGGGAAATGCCGCGCACGCAGCAGGGGCGGGGCCGCAAAGACCAGCGCGACCAGCATGCCGTAAGCCAGCGCCAGCAGGATCGCGCCGGGATCGAGCACCAGGCCACTCGATACGGGAAGCAGACCTTGCAACGCAGTCGCAAGCAAGGGGACGAGGGCGACTCCGACCGCGATCCCCGCAAGGCTGCCGACGAGCGAGGCGGCGACGATCTGCAGCGCATAGATGCGGGCGATATCGCCGCTCGATGCTCCCAGGATCTTCAGCGTGGCGATGCCCTGACGCCGGGCGTCGAGATAGGACGTCACGCCCCCGCCGATGCCGATTCCGGCAATCACCAGCGCGGCAAGCCCGACCAGCGTGAGGAATTCACCCATGCGATCGACGAAGCGATCGGTGCCCGGCGCCGCGCGTTCGGCGGTATCGATATCGAAGCCTTGCGCGGGAAACTGTTCCTCGAGCGCGTTGCGGGTTTCGCGGATGTCGCGATTGTCCGAAAAGCGGACCCGGGTCTTGGTCTGGTACATCGATCCCGGCGCGATTAGCCCGGCGCGCACAGGAAGATCCTCCGCGACGATGATGGTGGGGCCGAGCTGAAAGCCTTCGCTTAGCCGATCGGGCTCGTTCGCGACTATCCCGCCTACGGCAAGCGTTGCGCTCCCGATGGTGATCCTGTCGCCAGGCGTCACACCCAGCCGGTCTGCCGCGCCGGGCGACAGCCAGGCCTCGTCCTGCCGTGGCGAGCCGACCGAGCGCCCGTCTTCGAGCGTCAATTCCCCATAAAGCGGGTAGGCCGCGTCGACCGCCTTCAGTTCGATCGGCGCGGCCTGGTCGCCGTAGCGCGCCATTGCCTGCATGCGGATACCGGCGGACACGTCGCCCAATTCGTCGAGCGCCGCGCGTTCCTCTTCGTTGAGGCCGCGCTGCCACAATTCGACCTGGAGGTCTCCGCCGAGATATTCGCGCCCATTGGCCTCAATCTCGCGTTCGATGGCGGCGGTCAGCGACCCGATCGCGGCAAGCGCGCCGGTACCGAGAAACAGGCACACGAGCAGGAGCCGAAGTCCCCGGAAGCGCGCGTTCAGGTCGCGCCGTGCGATACGCCAGGCGGTCGCCCAGCTCATGCGGCGTCCTTGGCCGACAGGGTATCGCTGACGATACGGCCATCGGCGAGCTGGAGCACGCGCTCGCAATGCTCGGCCAGTTCGGGGTCATGCGTGATGACCAGCAGCGTGGCGCCGGTTTCCGCACGTCGGGCGAAAAGCAGTTCGACGATCTCGTGACCGGTGCCGGCATCGAGGTTGCCGGTAGGCTCGTCGGCGAAGATCAGGTCCGGGCGCGGGGCGATCGCTCGCGCGATGGCCACGCGCTGCTGCTCGCCGCCCGAAAGCTGCTGCGGGTAGTGGTCGAGCCGGTGGCCGAGGCCGACAGCCTCGAGCTCCGCCCTGGCGCGTGCCTGCGCGTCGGTTTCGCCCGCCAGCTCCATCGGCGTGGCGACGTTTTCGAGTGCGGTCATGGTCGGCAGCAGGTGAAACGCCTGCAGCACAATCCCGATGCGTCCGCGCCGCGCATGGGCCAGCGCGTCTTCATCCATCGCGGCGAAATCCTCGTTTGCAACCAGCAGGCTGCCTCCGCTCGCGCGTTCGAGGCCGGAAAGCACCGCCATCAGCGAACTCTTGCCGGATCCGGATGGACCGAGCAGCGCCACGGTCGAGCCGAGTGCGATATCGAGATCGATCCCGCGCAGGATATCGACCGGCGCTTCTGCGGTGCCGAGGGTGAGGGTGAGGTTGCGGGCGGAAATCGCGGCTTGAGAGTTTGTCACGAGCCTGCGATGGCATGAGGCCCGAATTTGCACAAGGAAACTCGCCGATGCTGCTACGGCATTTGTCGATAATGGTAATCGCTTTCTCGCTGGCTGCCTGCGGCAATTCAGGGGATGTCGCCGAGGCACCGGCTACCGAGATCGACGGGGCCGAAGTAGCCACCATTACCGAGATCGCAGTCGAGGGGCCGGAGCGTCGCATCCTCGCATTCGGCGACAGTCTGTTTGCCGGATACGGTCTGGAGGAGCAGCAGGGGTACCCCGAGCAGCTCGAGGACGCCATGCGGGCGCGGGGCATCAACGCGAGGGTGATCGATGCCGGCGTTTCGGGCGACACGAGCGCTGCGGGGCGCCAGCGCCTCGCATTCACGCTCGATGCACAGGCGGCGAAGCCCGACCTCGTCATTCTCGAGCTGGGCGGCAACGATATGTTGCGCGGGATCCAGCCCGATCAGACCCGCGCCAATTTCGAAGCGATGCTCGAGGAATTGCGCGATCGCGAGATCCCGGTGTTGCTTATGGGCATGCGCTCTCCGCCCAATTACGGCGAGGAGTATCAGCGGCAGTTCGACGCCCTTTATGGCGAACTGGCGCAGGAATACGACGCGGCACTGGTGCCGTTCTGGCTCGAGAGTATCTACGAGGACCAGAGCCTGTTCCTCGACGATCGCATCCACCCGACCGCCGAAGGTATCACCGAGCTGGTCGAGGATACGGTGGACGATGTCGAAGCGGCGCTGCCGCCGGCCGGTTAGGCGCGCTCCACGGCTCCGGCGCTTACACGCCAGACGGCGGCTTCACCCGCTATCGTGCTGAAGGGAGCGGGCTCGGTACCCGTCATCCACACCTGCGATCCGTTCCCGCGCAATTGGTAGAACAAGGCGGCGCGGCGCACGGGATCGAGATGCGCGGCCACTTCGTCGAGCAGTAGCAATCCTGCGCGCCCCTGCGCGGCGAGGCCTGCATGTGCGAGCGTCATCGCCACCAGCATCGCCTTCTGCTCGCCGGTCGAGCTTTGCGCCGCGGGCACGCGCTTGGCGGCATGAACTACCTCGAGCTCGTCGCGATGCGGACCCGACAGCGTCCGCTGTGCGGCCCGGTCGCGCTTGCGATTGTCGTAAAGCGCCTGACTGAGCCCGTCGGCATGGCCGGGCGCGCCCGGGTTGTAGGTGAGGGCGGGACGGGCGAAAGGATCGGCTGGCATTTCCGCAAGCCGCACCGCCAGCGTCTCGACCAAACGTGCACGGCCCTGCATCAACGCCGAGCCATGCTGGACCATCTGCGCCTCGATCGCTTCGAGCCAGGCGCTTTCGGGTTCGCGCATGTCGGAAAGCAGGCGGTTGCGTTCGCGCAAGGCCGCTTCGTAGCGTGCGGCGTGGCTCGCATGTCCCGGATCGAGCGCGAGGGCAAGGCGATCCATATAACGCCGCCGGTCGCCTGCGGGTCCGGTAAACAGCCCGTCCATCGCCGGGGTGAGCCAGGTCACCGCCAGCCATTCGCCAAGACTGGTAGCGCTGCTCTCCGCCCCATTAATGCGCACACGGCGGCGACCGGGATTGGCGCCTTCGGAATAAGTTGCCAGGCGCACGGATTCGTCGTTGTGCTGCGCCAGGCTCGCCCCAATCCCGAAACCCGTCTTGCTCCCGCTGCGGACCATGTCGGCGAGCGCCGCCCGGCGCAGCCCGCGTCCGGGTGCGAGCAGCGAAAGCGCCTCGAGCACGTTGGTCTTTCCCGCGCCGTTTTCGCCCACCAGCAGGTTGAACTGCGCGGTCTCGCCCATCTCGGTCGCGGCGTGGTTGCGGAAGTCGGTCAGGGAGATGCGGTCGAGCGCCATATGATTGACGGGCGATAGCGGGCGCACGCAGCCATCGCTACTTGAAAGGCCATTTTCCAATATTTGGGAAATTTTACCAACCTTTCGGATTGCTGAACGGGTCCCGGCGTAGGTGTTCATAGGAGAATGGCTGATTTCTGCGGTTTTTCGAGTTTGGCACGCCCGTTGCAAAGTATGGGGCAACCCGGATGGTCCGGGGAAAACAAGCCAAGGTTCAAGGAGTTACCAAATGTCCGTCTTCGAAAATGCCAGCAACCGTGCACTCGCCGCCGTCTTCGCTCTCAGCGTCTCGGCAATGTTCATGGCCACAGCCATCGTCCCCGCAAGCCCCGCCGGCCTCATCGCCTGATCGGCCGTCTAACCCACCCCATCAAATCAAAAGGAAAGGAATTATGTTCAACTCGGAAAACGGCAGCAAGCTCTTCGCAGCTGCCTTCTCGCTGGCCATATCGGCGGCCTTCTTCGCCACGGCCATCATCCCCGCCTCGCCGAATGGACTGGTAGCATGAACGATCTCAAATTCCGCGAAAACGACCACGCCGTCCGTCCCACCAAGCGCTTCGCGCTCGACCGCACCGACGGCAAGTTGCTGGGTGTCTGCTCCGGCATCGCCCGCTACTTCGGCATCGACGCCACCTGGGTCCGCCTGGGCTTCGTCGCAGGAACGCTGCTCGGTTTCGGCAGCTTCATCCTGATCTATCTGGCAATCGCGCTGATTGCCGACTGAGCACGGCCACTCGCCAGACCGACCCGGTTTTCATGGGGCGGTCGTGCCCACAAATCGAAGAGAGAACCGGGAGGGGCCTGATCGGCCCCTCTCTTGATTCTACATCGCCGAGATGCCGCCATCGAGCTTAAGCTCGGCACCGGTCATGAAGCGGCTTTCGTCGCTCGCCAGATAGACCACGGCATTGGCGATATCGTTCGGCTCGCCGACAAATTTGAGCGGGATCTGCCGCGCCAGCTTGTCCATGAGCACGCCTTTGTCGAGATTGTGATGCTTGGCCGTCCCGTCGAGAATCGGCGTATCGACGAAGGTCGGGTGCACCGAATTGCAGCGGATCTGCATGTTGTTCTTGGCGCAGTGCAGCGCGATCGACTTCGACAGCATCCATACCGACGCCTTGCTGGCATTATAGGCGGGCATGGTGTCGCTGGCGATCAGCCCGGCGATGCTCGAGATGTTGACGATCGATCCAGGCGCGTGTTCGCGCATCAGCGGCAGCGCCTTCTGGCAGCCGTGGAAAATCGAATCCACATTGATCGCGAAACAGCGCTTCCAGTCGTCGAAATCGCAGGTCTCGATATTGCCCGCGACGCCGATCCCGGCATTGTTGACCAGAACGTTGAGACCACCGAGCTGTTCGCGCGCGGCATCGACCGCGGCTTCCCAGGCGTGCGGGTCGGTGACGTCATGCGCGATCGAAAAGGCAGTGCCATCGCCCAGCGCCTCGTTGATCAGGCTGGCGGTTTCCGCCGCGCCTTCGCCGTTGATGTCGGTACACAGCACCCGCGCGCCCTCTTCGGCCAACCGCGTCGCATGGGCGCGCCCAAGCCCCTGCGCCGCGCCCGTAACCAGTGCCAGCTTGCCTTCGCAACGTCCCGTCATTTTCTCTCTCCCTCCAGCAGATCGACCGATGCGAGCAGCATGGCGATCCGTACATCCACCCCGTGACCCATGGCGCGCCAGCGGGCAACAAATTCCGCAAGCCCGGACCGGGGAATACGATGCACAACGATGTCTTCACTTTCGGTTCCGCCGCCTTCGCCGATTTTGGTCAGGCCATGCGCGCGAAGCAGCGTAAAGCTTTCGCTGACCATGCCGGGCGAGGAGAAGAAACTGCCGAGGTTTTCGAACCGTGCAGCACGGTAGCCGGTTTCTTCTTCCAGCTCGCGACCGGCGGCAACCTCCGCGCTTTCGTCGCTTTGTCCATCATCGTCGCCGATCAGGCCGGCAGGAATTTCGAGGCAGATACGGCCCAAAGGGACGCGGTACTGGCTGACAAGGATGACGTGGTCCTGATCGTCGATCGCGACGATCGCGGCGGCGCGGATACCCCGGGACCGGGATGCATATTCCCACCGTCCCCGCTTTTTCGCGGTAACGAACTTGCCCTGCCACATGACGTCTTCGGGCAGGTCGGCATCCGGATCGCGCCCCGGCTGGGCGATGGGTTCACTCATGGACGCGGCGTCTAGACCTCGATCAGCCTGTCGGGCAACTCGTTCTGGTCGTCCTCTGCGCGCGGGAAATGTTCGGACAGGACCTTGCCGACGTCGCGCACGCCCGCGGCGAGCCCCTCGGCGATGCGGCCTTCCTTGATCTCCGCCAGCATGTCCGCCATCGCCTCGCCCCACACCTCTGCAGGGACCTTTTCGGCGATCGGCTGGTCGGCGACGATCTCGGCGCGGTGTTCGCGCATCGAAAGATAGAGCAGCACCCCGGTGCGGCCGTGCGTGCGGCGTTCCGCGCCGACCTTGAAGTGCTTGATAGCGCGAGCATGTACGCGCGCGGTCTTCACCGGCCCAGGAGTCAAGGCAAAGCGCAGCGGGTCCCAGCTCAGCAGCAGCCAGCCCAGCGCGAAGGCGACGAGCCCCAGGGCGATGGTCATGCTGGCGAGTTCGCCGGTGGTCCATTCATGCATCCATCCGCCGATCAGCGAATCCCACAGATCCATGAAGGGCTGGGGCAGCATCGCGAACAGACTCATCGCCGAAAAGGCAAGCGCAGCCGCCCACACCAGTACGACATCGGAATAGCCGTCGCTGTGGTCGGCGAGCACGGTGACGATCTCGCCGCTGGTGGTGAGTTCAGCCTCGGCTACCGCGTCCGAGACTATCTTGTGATCGGCTTGTGAAAGATAGGCCATTACCACCCCCCGGAGGCGCCACCGCCCCCGAAACTGCCGCCACCGCCGGAGAAACCGCCGAAGCCGCCTCCGCCACCGAAGCCGCCGCCTCCGCCACCCCAATCGTCATCGGTGAGGCCGCGGGCGATCGCCTTGCCGGCTTCCCACAGAATGATGTCGCCTACTACACCGCCCACGCCTCCGCGACGATAGCGCCGCCGCCGCCCGCGGCCGAGCATCGGCAGGACGAAAAAGAAGAAAATGAAGGCGAGCCAGATCAGCGCGCCGATAGGAAAGCCGCCCTCGTTCTCCCGCGCTTCGCTGCGCTCCTGTGCAATGCGTGCGGCTTCTTCGGGTGGCAGTTCCAGCTGGGTTATGATTTGATCCGCACCCCAAGCGATTCCGGCGGAATAGTCGCCATCGCGGAAGTAGGGCTTCATTCCCTCGACATATTCGAAGGCGAGCCCGTCGGGGATGATCCCCTCCAGCCCATAGCCGACCTCGATGCGCATCATGCGCTCATTGGGTGCGACGATGAGCAGGATGCCGTCATCGTTCTCGGCATCGCCCAGCGCCCATTCGCGGCCGAGGCGATAGCCGTAGTCGGAAATCTCGTATCCCTGAAGGTCGGGAATCGTCGCTATGACGAATTGCCGCTGGCTGCGCTCCTCGAAGGCATCGAGTTTCTCGGTCAGTGCCGCCTCGGTCGCCTCGTCGATGATATTGGCCGCATCGACGACCGGTGCGGTGCCGCGCTCGGGGAAGTCCTGCGCGGCGGCGGGCTGGGCAAGACCCAGCACCGCGGCCAGCGGAAAGATCAGACGCGATAGTATGCGCATCGGTGCGCCGCTCAGTTCGCGGCGTCGCTATCCGAACGCATGTCGAGCGTGGGTGCCACTTCCGCACCCTCGGTCACGGCTTCGTAGGGGACCATGGGTTCCGCGCCGTGTATGATGTTGGCGCCGATCGTGTCGGGAAAGGTGCGGATCGTGGTGTTATACTGGCGCACCGCTTCGTTGTAGTCGCGGATGGCAACGCGGATCCGGTTCTCCTGCCCTTCGATCTGGGTCATGAAGCGGCCGAAGTTTTCCTGGCTGCGCAATTCGGGATAGGCTTCGACATTGGCCATCAGCCGCGACAGGGCGCCACCGAAGGTGTTTTGCGCTTCCTGGTACTGCGCCATCTTCTCGGGGTCGCCGAGATCGTCGCCATCGAGTTGGATTTCGGGCCGCGTGGCCGAAGCGCGCGCCTGGATCACCGATTCGAGCGTTTCGCGCTCCTGCTCGGCCGAACTCATCACGATCTGTTCGAGATTGGGCACGAGATTTGCGCGCTGCTGGAAGGCAGCTTCGACATCGGCCCACTTGGCCTTCGCCGTTTCCTCTGCCGCGGGGACCGAGTTGATCCCGCAAGCCGAAAGCGCAAGCGCGGCAGCGGCAACGATAGTGGTGCGAAAAGCAGCCAAGCGGTTCATGGAAAATCCTTCATGTGGTAAACGTGTCTTGCCTAGATAGCACACCTTCGCGTCCATTCAAGATTAACGCGATCCCATGCCACAGGCGCTTCCATGCCATGGGATCGGGGCATCCGAGGGGTAAATGCGTAGGAGCCCTAAAAAACATATTGCCCGGCGGAATCTCCCGGCGTGGATGCCGTCATCGCCCGGGCGATGCTCGCCTTGCTCACTTCACATTAAGCCTTGGATCGCTATATGGGGCTTTGCCGGTTTCGACCGGATATGGCGATAAATTGCGCTGTGTAATAGGTACAACGGACCCGGGGGCAGTACCCGGCGGCTCCACCATAACCCGCGGGATATGCGCGGTTTTTGACGGGGCCGAACTAGGATCGACGTGTGCTGAAAGACAGTGTTTTCGCCCGGGCTGAGTACCCCGTAAAACTGTTCACAACACACAAGTGCCAATGACAATGAAGCACTCGCTCTCGCTGCGTAACCTGATGGCCTAACGGCCTGATCTTACAAAGCTAAAGCGCGGTTGGACCCACCGGGCAACAGAAGCGGATTCCGGGGGCCCGGGGCGGGCCTAGCAACAGAACCGCCCCACCTTCGCTAGATTGAGAGAGCCGAGTTCGCCATGGCGCGAGGGTTCTCGCCCCTGCATCTGAGTCCGGGGCAGTTAGCAACAGAATCCCCCCCTTACTCCATTTGAGCGCAATCATCGTTGTGAAGGCGCTACGGTCCTCCTCCCGAGAATGGCGGCGGATCTAAGGGCCAGCCCATCGTGCGGTTTTGCGATCTGCCGATTCGCTCGTCTGCCGCTATCGCCCCCTAAGCGGGTTTCGGCGAGCGAGATTTGCCATTGGTCGACCCCAGTTTGCGCCGCGGCCATTTCTTGCGAGGTCCCATGTGAGAGTAAAAAAGGGGGGCGCATGGACGCAGAAACCAATCAATCGAGACAATCTGCGCTGGGCGATCTGGCCCTGGTTGTCGGTACGCTCGTGGCAGTCAAGCAGAGCGTGCTACCGTTTACTATCGTTTACGCCGGGCCGGTCTCGACCTTCTCGGCGATGATCGTAGCGACTTTCCTGCTTTACAGGCGCGGGTTGAGCTGGGCCGATCTCGGCTTGCGCAAACCCGATAGCTGGTGGCGGACGCTGGGCCTGTGTGTCGTGGTCTTTCTCGCATTCGTCGGCGCAGCCGCCGGTTTCGGCGCCATTGCGGACGTTTTCTTCGAGGATGTCGGTGCGAGCGGGCGGTTCGACTTCGTGAAGGGAAACCTGCCCGGCTATCTGCTGATCATGGCACTGGTCTGGACGCATGGCTCATTCTTCGAGGAACTGCTGTTTCGCGCTTTCGTGATAACGAAAGCGAGCACGGTCCTGGGCGGCGAAAGGGGCGCGACACTGGTGGCGGTGCTGCTGGCTGCCGTATTTTTCGGCTACCGCCACTATTACTATCAGGGAATGCATGGCGCCCTGGTGACCGGCGGCATCGGGCTGGTCTTCGGGTTGATCTACATCTGGTTCGGCAAGCGCAACATCTGGCCGCTGGTACTGGTGCACGGGCTGGTCAATTCGATCAGCCAGACGCAACGTTTCCTGGGTGCATAGGAACTAGGGGGCAGGATCGACGGGCACTTCGCCCGCATCCCGCTGCCGCGCCTCGCGTTCGTAGCGCAGCGCGTCGAGGATCTTGGCGCCGCCGAGAAATACCGCACCACCCGTCGCGCCGAACAGCAGATATCCGCCCACGCCGGGATACTCGACCGTATAATGCGCGCCGCGCGTCATCGCGCCCAGGGCGAGGGCGAAGATGATCAGATACGCTTCGACCCGCGTCTTGATCACGAACAGCCGTTTCATCCTGGTCAGCACGTTGGGGTCGGTCTCCCTTGTTAACCTGCGGACTGCAATACCCGTGCCAGCGACGGATTTACCGGCGCTCCGATGGTTAATTTCCGATGCACTGTAAGAGCGCCCGACACACCGGTCCAGCGCGTTAACTTCGGGCAGCCCGGATCAGGCGAGTTCGTCCAGCGACAAGACGGAAAGCAGCGCTTCGCGCGCTTCGATCACGGTCTTCGCAAGATTTTCCGAGCCGAGATCCTGCGGCTCGATTCGCTCGGGCCACATCTGGGCGATTACAGCCTCGATTCGGTCCGCCTTAGCTTCGTCAAGGAGGAATCGCGGGTCCACTGTGGCTGGATCGGCGACCACCCGCAGTCGCAGACAGGCGGGGCCGCCGCCATTGGCCATCGACTGACGCACATCGACCGGGATCACTTGCCGGATCGGCCCATCCGAAGCGAGCATGTGCTCGCACCATTCCCAAACGCTGGCACTTTCCCGGCATTCGCTCGGTACGACCAGCGCCATTTCACCGTTCGGCAACGTCAGCAGTTGCGCGTTGAAGAGATAGGTCCTGATCGCCTCCCCGAGGCTGACCGCGCTGTCCGGGACTTCGACGACTTGCAGCTTGGGGAAGACGGCGAGGATCGCTTCATAGGCATCTTCGCGGTCGGCAAAGGCGCGCTCATGGGTGAACAGCACGGTCTCGTTCGCCACTGCCACGACGTCGTTGTGAAACGCGCCCGCCTCGATCGCCGCCGGATTCTGTTCGATGAACACGCACCGGGCGGGGTCGAGGCCATGCAACCGGGCAACCGCGCGACTGGCCTGTTCGTGCTGGCGCGCCGGAAAGCGCCCTCCCGGCCGGCCGTAGACGAACACTTCGACACCCGGAGAGCCATGGCCCTCGCAAAACCGCATGTGATTGGCCGCGCCCTCGTCGCCGAAGCTGGGCGGCACCGCATCGTGCACTTCGAAGTGCTGTTCGTCTCCGAAGGCGATCTTCAATTGCGCCTGCGTTTCGCGCCATTCCTGCCCCCGGTGAAGCATGGTGACGAGGTTGGCGGGTGTCAGATGGCAGCGCCCGTCGGCGGTGTCTGGCGCCGGACTGACCGTGGCGGCATTGGCGGTCCACATCGAACTGGCCGACCAGGCCGCCGCCAGCAGGGCGCGATCGGTAAACTCGTCGACCGCAAGAGAGCGCAGCAAATCGTTGTTCGGGCGCCGTAGCGGCAGCAGGAAGCCCTGCGCGAGCCCGCGCTGCATGTTGCCGCGCATCTTCGCGACGCCCTGCAGCGCTGCCGCGCGAGGATAAGAGGTATCGCCCTTGTGACTCGCGCTGGCGACATTGCCGAGGCTTAGGCCGGCATAATTGTGGCTCGGCCCGACGATTCCGTCGAAATTGATCTCGGCCAGCCCGCTCATCTCGCCACGCTCCATACCTCGTCGCCCTCGTCTACCTCGAGCACTTTGGCGCAAGCCGCGTCGATGGCGATCGTCCCGTCCTCGGAGATTTCGCGCATGCCGAAGGCGCTTCGAAACGTGCCGAGCGTGCCGGTGGCGATAAGCGCGCGTTCGCCGATATCGAGATCGGTTGCCGAGACGCGGCCGGGTACCGAATTGGCGATGCTCTTCACATTGTCCGTCCGCGCCGTCATGGTCGGGCCACCGTCGAAGATGTCGACATACCCTTCATGCGCGAAGCCCTCGTTTTCGAGCATGCGCATGGCTGCACGGCCGCTGGGATGCGGTACGCCGATGACCTTCTTGGCTTCGTCGTCGAGCATGGCGACATAGACGGGGTGTTTGGGCATCAGGTCGGCGATGAACTGGTTGCCGTTGATGGCATTGAAATAGTCGGCTTCCTGGAAGGTCATGCCGAAAAATCGGCCGGCAACGCCGTCCCAGAAAGGCGAACCACCGCGATCGTCGATCACTCCGCGCAATTCGGCAATGATGCGGTCCGCAAAGCGGTGGCGATGCATGGCTACGAAGAGATAGCGGCTGCGGGCGAGCAGCAGGCCGAGCCCGCCCGCGCGCTCTCCCGGGTGGAGAAACAGCCCGCCGACTTCCGAAGAGCCTTCGAGGTCGGTAACAAGGCTGAGCAGCTCGGCGCGCACCGTGCGGTCGAGTTCCTGGCTGTGCTGCGTCAGCGTGTTCAGGCGGTAGCTGTAGAAGGGCCATTGCTGGCCGACCTGGCTGAACAGCTGGCAGGTGCCGCGCACCTGACCGCTCTCGGTATTCTCGAGCACGAGGGTGAACTGGTCATCGCCCAATTCGTCGTCGGTACGCGAGAAGGCTTCCTCGGCGCGCTCGAGCTTCTTGGTCAGCGCGGCGCGGTCGGCAGGCAGGTTGGTAAATCCGCCGCCGGTGAGCTTGGCCATTTCGTAAAGATGTTCGAGATCGCTGATATGCGCGGCGCGCAGGCGAAAGGTCACAAATGGTCTCCGGTGGATAGCTTCGCGAGGACCAGCGCGGACAGCGCGGCGCGTTCCCTGAGCGAAGGTACGATCATGAATTCGTTGGGCGAATGGATGGCCCCGCCGCGCACGCCCATCGTGTCGACCACGGGCACGCCGGTGGCAGCGATATTGTTGCCGTCGCACACGCCTCCGGTGGATTTCCAGCCGATCTGCTGGCCCAGCTCGGCGCCGCAGGCCTTGACGAGGTCGAACAGGCGCTGCGCCTTCGCATCGACCGGCTTGGGCGGGCGCGTGACGCCCCCGTGGCGGTGGATATCAACCTCGTGTTCCGCCTTGATCGCGGCGAGGATCGTATCGAGTTCGCCGTCGAAGCGGTCCATCGCATCGGTCGACTTGGGGCGAATGTTGAAGCGCAGGATAGCAAGGTCGGGCACGACATTGTTCGCGCTGCCGCCTTCGATCTTCGCAGGATTGACGGTGATGTCGTCGGTCTCGAGCGCCTTGATCCGCAACACGAGGTCGCTGGCAGCGACGATTGCGTTGCGCCCGTCATGCGGATTGCGCCCGGCATGGGCGGACTTGCCGGTAAAGGTGATCGAGTAATTACCCGTGCCGCCGCGCGCATGGGCGAGCGTGCCGTCGGGCAGGGCGCTTGGTTCGTAGGTCAGCGCGGCATATTTTCCGCGCGCCAGCTCTTCGATCAGGCCCCGGCTGGCGAGGCTGCCGGTTTCCTCGTCCGAATTGATCATCACGTCGTAGCCGACGCGATCCGAACCCTCGATCGTCTCGAAGGTCTTGAGCGCGTGGAGGATCACGTTCAGCCCGCCCTTCATGTCGGCGGTGCCGGGGCCGTTTACGGTCTCTTCGTCGAGCCAGACAGTCTCCTGGAACGGGTGATCGACGGGGAAGACCGTATCCATGTGGCCGGTCAGCACGAATCGGCGCTCGGCATCGGGACGCACGCGCAGCACCAAGTGCTGGCCGTGCGGTTTTTCGTACTCGCGACCTTCGGAGGAAATCGCGGTGACCGTGGCCGGGTCGACCAGTTCGACCTCTCCCGGAAGCGCGCTGAAGGCATCCGCCAGCACGCTCGCCATACGCGCCAACCCCTCGATATTGGCGGTGCCGGTGTTGATCGCCGCCCATTCCTGGACCTCTCGCAGCATTCGTTCGGCATCGATCGCTTCGAGAAGCGCTTGCGGGGCGGTATCCGGTTTCATGTGCAACGTCCTTAGTCCTGCTCGGGCCCGAGTCCACCCCGCGCCTTGCATTGATCAACCGCTGACGGCATAGACCGTGCCGCTCCTCCCCGGGTTCGACATTGCCACGATTGCACAATCCGAGGAGTTCCATGACCCAATATGTGACGCGCGCCGGGATTGAAGCAGACCCCAAGCTTGCCGCCTTCATCGAAAGCGAAGTGCTTGGTCCGTTGGGCCGTGATGTCGATGAATTCTGGCAGGGTCTCGCGACGCTGCTGGGCGAGTTCGCGCCGCGCAACGCTGCGCTGCTCGCAAAGCGCGAGGAGCTGCAGGCGAAGATCGACGCGTGGCATAGCGAGCGCGCGGGACGGGCGATCGACCAGGGCGAATATCAGGCTTTCCTGCGCGAGATCGGCTATCTCGTTCCCGAACCTGGCGACTTCACCATAGGCACCGAGAACGTCGATCCCGAGATTGCCACCATGGCCGGCCCGCAGCTGGTGGTGCCGATCCTCAACGCGCGTTTCCTGCTCAACGCCGCCAATGCGCGCTGGGGCAGCCTCTACGACGCGCTCTATGGAACCGATGCGCTCGATGCGCCGCCGGCACGGCCCGGAGGCTATGACGAGGAACGCGGCGCAGCCGTGGTCGCGGAGGCAAAGCGGTTCATGGACGAGGCCATTCCGCTGGCGGATGGCAAAAGCTGGGCCGACCTTTCCAATGTCAAGGAAAACGGCATCCCGCTCGCCGATGCGGCGCAATGCGTAGGTTGGAACGAGGGCTCGTGCTTTTTCAAGCACAATGGCCTGCACATCGAAGTGGTCTTCGACGCCGAGCATCCGGTGGGCAAAACCGATCCCGCGAACATCGCCGACATCATCCTCGAATCCGCGCTGACCACCATTGCCGATTGTGAGGATTCGGTCGCGGCGGTGGATGCCGAGGACAAACTGCTCGCCTACACCAACTGGCTCGGCGTGATCCGCGGCGACCTTGAAGAGAGTTTCGAGAAGGGCGGCAAGACGCTCACCCGAAAGCTTGCGGTCGACAAGACCTTCGCCGATGCCGACGGTACCGAGCACACGCTGCCCGCCCGCAGCCTGATGTTCGTGCGCAATGTCGGGCATCTGATGACCAATCCGGCGATGCGCTGGGACGGCGAGGAAATCCCCGAGGGTATTCTCGACGCCGTGGTGACATCGGCCATCGGCGCGCAGGACGTGGCGGGGCTGGGCCGGTATGGCAACAGCCGGAAGGGCAGCATCTACATCGTGAAGCCCAAGATGCACGGGCCGGAAGAATGCGCTTTCACCAACGACCTGTTCGACGCAGTCGAGGATTTGCTGGGGCTGCCGCGCCACACGATCAAGGTCGGCGTGATGGACGAGGAGCGCCGTACCAGCGCGAACCTTGCGGCATGTATCCACGCGGTGAAGGACCGGATCGTCTTCATCAACACCGGCTTCCTCGACCGAACGGGCGATGAAATCCACACCTCGATGCGAGCGGGTCCGATGATGCGCAAGGGCGAGATGAAGAACTCCGCCTGGCTCAAGGCCTACGAGGCCCGCAATGTCGGCATCGGCCTTGCACATGGCCTTTCGGGCCGCGCGCAGATCGGCAAGGGCATGTGGGCCGCACCCGATCTCATGGGCCAGATGATGATCGAGAAGATCGGTCATCTGCGCGCGGGCGCCAACACCGCCTGGGTGCCGAGCCCGACCGCCGCGACGCTGCACGCGATCCATTACCACCGCGAAGACGTGTTCGAGATCCAGAAGGGCCTGCCCGATGCGGCGGGCCTGGACGAACTGCTCACGATCCCTCTCGCCGACGGGGTGAACTGGTCGGAAGACGAGATCCGCGAGGAATTGGACAACAACTGCCAGGGCCTGCTCGGCTATGTCGTACGCTGGATCGACCAGGGCGTCGGCTGTTCCAAGGTACCCGACATCAACGACGTCGGCCTGATGGAAGACCGCGCAACTCTGCGCATCTCCAGCCAGCACATCGCCAATTGGCTGCTGCACGGTGTGATCTCGGAAGAGCAGGTGATGGACAGTCTGCGCCGCATGGCTGCCAAGGTGGACGAGCAGAATGCGGGCGATCCATTCTACGAGCCGCTGCTGCAGAATGAAGACGGCGCCGCCTTCAGCGCAGCGAAGGACCTCATCTTCAAGGGAGTGGAGCAGCCCAGCGGCTACACCGAACCGCTGCTGCATGCCTGGCGGCTCAGGAGGAAGGCCGGGTAAGCACTCGCGCGAGATTCGCGAATTCGGTCACCGTCACGGTCTCGGCCCGCCGCTGCGGGTCGATCCCGACCACCTCAAGCGCATCGACCGCGCCGGGCACGCCCTTCAGGCTCTGGCGGAGCATCTTGCGGCGCTGGCCGAAAGCCGCCTCGGTGAGGCGTTCGAGCATGCGGGCGCTGACGCCTGCCGGCATCGCGTCCGGCTCGACATGGACGATGGCGCTCATCACCTTGGGCGGCGGCGTGAAGGCGCTGCGGTGGACTTTCATCGCCAGCTTCGCCTGCGCGCGCCATTGGGCGAGAACCGCGAGCCTGCCATAGGCCGAGGTGCCCGGCTGCGCGACGATGCGCTGCGCGACTTCCTGCTGGAACATCAGCGTCAGGCTGGTCCAGAGCGGCGGCCAGGCCTCGCCGCCCAGCCAGCGCACGAACAGTGCGGTTCCGACATTATAGGGCAGGTTGGACAAGACCGCGAAGGGCTCGCCCCCCATCAGCCCGGCATGGTCGAGTTTGAGCGCATCGCCTTCGACGACCCGAAGCTGCCCGGGGAAAGCTTCGCCGAGCTCTGCCAGGGCCGGTAGGCAGCGCTTGTCCATCTCGATCGCCGTTACCCGCGCGCCGGCGCGAAGCAGCGCGCGCGTCAGGCCGCCCGGGCCCGGGCCGACCTCGAGCACCTGCCTGCCCGCAAGGTCTCCCGGGATCGCGGCGATGCGCTCGAGAAGCTGTTCGTCGAACAGGAAATTCTGGCCCAGGGCCTTCGATGCACTCAATCCGTGGCGCGCGATGACCTCGCGCAGCGGAGGCAGGTCAGCCATGCTCGGCCCGCCGCTTCGCCATCTCGCCAGCCATCTTGAGGGCCGCGATCATTGCGCCCGGATCGGCCACGGCCTTGCCTGCAATGTCGAAGGCGGTGCCGTGGTCGGGACTGGTGCGCACGATGGGCAGGCCAAGCGTGACGTTCACACCCTCGTCGAAGTCGAGCGCTTTGAGCGGCACCAGCGCCTGATCGTGATACATTGCCAGCGCTGCATCATAAGTCCGGCGCGCACGCGGTGTGAACAACGCATCGGCGGGATGGGGGCCGGTGATGCTCAGGCCCTCGCCGCGCAAGGTCTCGATTGCGGGTTCGATGATCCGCGCTTCTTCATCGCCGAAACGGCCGCCTTCGCCGGCATGCGGATTGAGCCCGCACACCGCCAGACGCGGCGCGGCGATGCCGAAATCGCGGGCGAGCGCCCGCGCGACGATGCGCGCGCGACGCTCGATCAGATCTTGCGAGAGCCGCGTCGGGACGTCGGCCAGCGCGCAATGCACGGTGAGCGGTACGGCGCGCAGGCTGGGCCCGGCAAGCATCATGACCGCGTCTTCGCGCTCCAGCCCGCAGACATCGGCAAGGAACTCGGTCTGGCCGGGATGCTCGAAGCCCACCCGGGCGAGCCGGGCCTTGGCGATCGGTGCGGTCACGACGGCAGCGGCCGAGCCTAGCAGCGCGTGGCGGGTCGCCTCGGCCAGCGAATGCAACGCGAGCGCGGCGCCGTGATCGTCCGGCGCTCCGAACGTCGCCCCGTGTTCCTCCGCTCCCAGCACAGGCAGCGCCGTCTCGAACATTGCGCACGCGTCCGACAGGTCGGCTATCCGTTCGACCGGGATATCCAGTCCGCGCGAGTGGGCGGCCCGCGCGATCACATCAACGCCGCCGCTTACGAAGAAAGGCGTCAGTCCGGCTTCGCGGCGGCGCGCCCAGCCTTCGGCGATGATTTCGGGCCCGATCCCCGCCGGATCGCCAAGCGAGACGGCGAGGGGGGCGATCATCCGGCTCAGTTGTATTCGATGAAGGCGTCGTTGCGCAGGTCGCGCAGATAGCGCTGCGCGCGCTTCTGGACGCGTTCATCTTCGAGCTGACCCATCAACTGGTCGAAATCGGGACCTGCGGCGACTTGCGGATCGTCGCGTCCGCACAGCATCAGCACCCGCACGCCCTCTTCGAACGAGCCGAAGGGGGGCGTCGACTGGCCGACCTGCAACTGCAGGATGATGTTCTGCAGCTGGTCGGGTAGCGAACGCACGCGAATCTGGTCGTTGGTGACCACACTTGCCCCCAGCGCCGCCGCTGCGTTGTCGGCATCGCCGCAGCCGCGAATGGCGCGCACGCCCTCGGTGAAGGCAGCCACGCGTTGCTGCGCCGCTTCCGGCGTGGTGCCGGGATCGAATGTGATCTGGATCTGCTTCAGGCTCAGCAGCGCATCGCGCGGATCGGCCATCAACACTTGACGCTTGTCGATCAGATAGAGGATCGAAAAACCGCCCGGGATGCGGATCGGGCCGACCAGCTGGCCGGGGCTCATCTCGCTTGCGACCGCTTCGAGCTGCGCGTTCTTGAGCTGCGCGAGCTGGATCCAGCCCAGATCGCCGCCCACCGCGGCCGTCGATGCTTCCGAAAACTGGCGCGCATAGGCGACGAAGCTACCGCCCTGACGAAGCTGCTCGACGATCTGGTTGGCATTGGCCTCAACCGCGGCTTCGGTTTCGGGCGTGGCCGACAGGTAGATTTCGCCGAGGCGGTATTCTTCGGTCCCGCGCGAAGCCTCGAGTCGCTCGATGAGCTCGTTCACTTCCTCGGCAGAGACGTTGACGAAGGGTGCGATATTGCGGCGGAGCAGCCTGTTCCAGGCAAGCTCGCCTTTGATCTGGCGCTTGAGCGTTGCGGGCGAAGACCCGATCGAGCGCAGATACTCGTCCATCGCTTCGGGGCGCTGTTCGAAATTCTGAGCGGCCACGCCGGCATAGGTCTGGTCGATCTCGGCCTGGGCGACTTCGAGCTCCTGCGCCTCGGCGGCCTGGATCTGCAGCGTTTCATCGATGAGGTTGCGCAGTACCTGCATCCGGACGCGGATCATCTCTTCCTCGCTGACGGGACGCTGGTTGGCCGCGAGCAGGAGGGCGACGCGATGATCCACGTCGGTTTCGGTAATCACGAAGCCATTGACTACGGCCGTCGCCACGCGGCGATTGGGATCGGTATCGCGCAACATGCTCAGGTCGCTCGGCAGGCCGAGCAGATTGCCCTGCGCAGTGGCCTGCTGCGCCTGCCCGGCAATGGGTGCAGCGGCGAGTCCGGTCGCAGCGGCAAGGGAAAGCAGTCGGGAAAACATCTTTGCAGTCACGTGTCGAACCTGTCTTGCGGCATCGCCGGGATGCCCGAATATGCCGCCCGCTTTGCGGTGTCGCGGCTTAACCGAAGCTGATAATCGCGGGCCGGATAGCGTGTTTGGCCCAAGGTGCCAATAAGCGCGGCCTAGCGGAAACCCAGATTTCTCAGGCTGAAATAGACCTGGAAGGTGTCGCCGCGTTCGGCGTCGCCCGAGGTGATGTAATCGCGCCGCCAGGTAACGCCCAGTTCGAGACAATCGTCCTGATAGGCGACGCCGAGCCGAGTGCGGATCGGATCGAACCCATCGGAGGAGAACGTCGGATCCTCCTCGCGATCGGTAAGGTTGAACACCCCCGATCCGAACAACGACCAGTAATTGGCGAAAGCGACACGAACGGCGCCGCGCAATTCCTCGCGATCCTGCAAATCCTCGACCTGGGTGATATCTCGGTTGAGGCGGACATATCCCAGCTCGGCATAGGTCCTGCGCGAGCCCACGGTCGCATCGATTTCGTTCCGACGGATCGCCAGATTGTCCTTGTCGAGCCGGAAGCGGTGCGTGAAGCGCAGGAAGTCTTTATAGCGCACTTCGGTTCGCCCGACGAAATCCGAGAAGCGTTCGGACAGGCCGGTCCCGACGGGCAGGATGTCGCGGTCGCTGTCGAGCCGGTAGGACTGGCCGATATTGGTCTTGAGCTCCCAATTCGGGATGCGCAGCGCCCAGTCGAAGCCATAGGTTACCCGCGCGCCGTCTTCGACACGGTCGTAACCGGGAAAGCGGTTGAGCGCGAAGAGGTTGGAATCCTCCAGGTCGATCGCGCGCGCATCCTCGTTGGGAATGGCAAGGTTCCTGATCGGTGGTGTGGCCACGAACTGCACGCGGGGGGTGAAGACCTGCGTGCCGCCGAATGCCGTCCCGACGAAGGGCCATAGAACGTCCACCGCACCCAGTGCCACGCCGCGGAATTCCCAGCCGGGATTGCCGCGATAGCTGGCGGTGGCGGTGAGGAAGTTCTCGTCGGAATGATAGACATCGCCGCGCAGCATCCCCGTGAACGTGACAACCTGACCGAGAGCGGTCACGCGGCGCAGGTCCCACTGCGCGCGGGCGAAGGCGCGCTGCGTATCCTGTCCGACGTCGCGATGGATGGCGAGCGTATTGGCCTGCAGCTCGATCTGGCCTCCGAGTATCGGCGTGTCGGGTCGCCAGCGGACGTCGAGCACCGGCAGCGCGATCGGCACTTCTCCCTGTGGCTGATTGAGGCGCAGCGTCTGCGTGGCCCAGCCGGCGAGCGAGAAATAGGTGTTGCTGCCGATCCGCTCGAGCTCGAGCGTGGAGCGCAGACGATCGTCGCGGCTGATATCGTAGCGGCGCAGGAATGTGCGATCGGTTGCGCGGCGGATCGACCCGGTCAGGCTCCAGTCGGGCGTCAGCTGGAACTTGCCGTTGGCGAATAGGTAGCCGCGAAATTCCTCTTCGCTGGTCGACACGCCCGTCAGGCTGGAAATGCGCTGGCTGTGCGTTGCATAACCGGTGATCTGGTAGGCGCCCCGCTCTGTCAGGTGACGCCACTGCGCGGCCACCATGGGTGCCGCATCGGTATAGACGTGGGTGGTAACCGTCAGGTCGCGGTTGTCGGCAAAGCGGATGTAATAGCTGCCCGAGACCTCCACACCATTACTCTCCGAGACGCGAAGATCCGGAACGAGGAAACCGGAGACCGCGCCCCCATCGGTGCGAACGGTCAATCCCGGGAGAGGCAGGACGCGCGCACCGAAAATCTCCAGGAAGGCGCCCGAGAATCTGATCCGCCGTTCGTCGGGGCTGTAGATTACGCGTTCGGCGGTGATCCGCCAGCTCGGGTCCCGGGGGCACCCTTTGGGATCGACCACCGAACACCCGCTATAGGCGGCCTTCTCAAGCGCGACCGTGCCGTCGCTTTCGCGAATCCCGCGATTTGCGGCAAGCCTGCCGCCCTGGCGCAGTGCAAGCAGGAGATTGTCCATTGCGCCCGCTTCGAACTCGTCGGTCAGCTCGATCCGTTCGGAAAAGAGCTGGTTGCCGTTTTCGTCGACGAAGCGGACGCGACCCGATGCGACGATCTCGCCGGTACGCTGACTCCAACTGACCGAATCGGCCCGCAGGCTGCGATCGCCGCTGCGCAACACGACATTGCCGCTGGCGGTGACCATGTCGTTGTCCGAACTGTATTCGAGGATGTCGGCCTCGAAGGCAATTTCGCGATTGCCCTCGGCGTCGATTCCGTCGTCGCCCGTCGGCGGTGGCGCGGTATCGAGGTTCGCGTTGGGATCGGGAACCGCGAGCAGTTCGTCGACATCGGCGGCATTGTCGACGGTCGGCTTGTCGGGCTGAGGATCGCCTGGCTCGCCTTGCGGATCGATCACGGTGCCGACGTCGTCTGCGGCTGCTTGCGCGGCAAGCGGCGCAGCGGTGACCAGCGCCAGAGTGGTCGCGGTCAGGATTACGGGACGAATGGCCTCCCGGCCGGCGTGCAGGGCTGTCTCGACAGGCGGGAGCATGGCTTGCCTATCGCACCGGCCACGCCTAATCGCAATCGCCATCCTTGCAGGGCGCGCTTTGCCTGCGCCGCCCCGTCCGACAAATGTTTCCGGAGATCCCATGAAGATTCAGTTCAGCCAGTCCCGCCCGCAGGTTGCGCGCCTTGTTGCGCAAGTCACCGACAAGGGCAAGGTTCCCGCGGGGCTCGACAAGGCGATGACCGAAGGCATGGAATCGGCGCGGTTCAAGGGCAATGCCGGTCAGGTCTTCGAAGGTTTCGTCGAGCGTGAGGGACAGGTTCTGCGCCTCGCCATCGTCGGTGTCGGCGACAAGAATGACGAAGCACGGTTGGCCAATTGCGAAAAGGCGGGTGCTGCGCTGGCGGCGAAGTACCAGACAAGCGGCGTTAAGCAATTCGAACTCGACCTATCGGACAGCGGCCTGTCGTCCGAAGAGGCAGCCAGCGTCCTGCTTGGCGTGCGGCTGCGTAACTGGCGCTACGATATCTATCGCACGAGAATGAAGGACGAGCAGAAGGTGACGCTGGAAAGCGCCACCGTGGTCGGCGCGCCCGAAGGTACCGAGGCGGCGTGGGACGACATGGCGCATGTCGCGACCGGCGTAGAATTCACCCGCGAACTGATCACCGAGCCGGCCAACATTCTTTATCCCGAAAGCTTCGTCGCCCGCTGCCAGCAGCGCTTCGAAGGCACGGGTGCCGAACTGATCGTGCTCGACGAAGCAGAGATGGAAAAGCTCGGCATGGGCTCGTTGCTGGGCGTGGGCCTCGGTTCGGAACGCGAGTCGCGTATCCTGGCCATTCGTTGGAATGGTGGCAGTTCGGGCGAGGCGCCGACCGCCTTCGTCGGCAAGGGCGTCACCTTCGACACCGGCGGGATTTCGATCAAGCCGGGGCCGGGTATGGAAGACATGAAGTGGGACATGGGCGGCGCCGGTGCGGTTGCCGGAGCCATGCTTGCCCTGGTCTCGCGCAAGGCCAAGGCCAATCTCGTCGGCGTGATGGGTCTCGTAGAGAATATGCCCGACGGCAAGGCGCAGCGTCCGGGCGACGTGGTCACCTCGATGAGCGGGCAGACGATAGAAGTGCTCAACACCGATGCCGAGGGCCGTCTGGTTCTGGCCGATGCGCTGCATTGGACGCAGGAGGAATTCCAGCCCGCGCGGATCCTCGACTTCGCTACACTTACCGGCGCCATGATCGTTGCGCTGGGCCACGAATTCGCCGGCGTTTTCGCCAATGACGACCAGCTTGCCAAGGATCTGCACGAGGCAGGCGAGGCTACCGGCGATCGCAACTGGCGCATGCCGATCGGTCCTGCCTACGACAAGCTGATCAATTCGCCGATCGCGGACATGAAGAACATCGGCGGCAAGGCGGCTGGGTCGATCACCGCCGCGCAGTTTCTGCAGCGCTTCATCGCCAACGGCACGCCCTGGGCGCATGTCGATGTGGCGGGCATGGTGTGGTCGGACAAGCCGGGCCGCACCTGGGGCAAGGGCGCCACGGGTTATGGCGTGCGGCTCCTGGACCGCTTCGTGCGCAACACGCTGGAAAGCTGACGCGGCGCGGTGGCCAAGGGCACGGGCAAGATGCGGCGCAAGAGCGATCTGCCCTCCAAGATCTGCCTGACCTGCGGTCTCGAATTCGCCTGGCGAAAGAAGTGGGAGCGCGACTGGGACGAGGTGAAATACTGCTCGGAACGGTGCCGCCGGAACAAGCCGTCCTCAAGTAGCGAAGCGGTAGGACAACAAATATGACCACCCGGGTCGATTTCTACCAGCTCAGCTGCGATCCGGTGGACGTCACCGTTGCCAAGCTCGCGCGCAAGGTGTTGCAGGCGGGCGAGCGTCTGCTGGTGGTGAGCGCCGACGAGGCGCAGCGCTCGCATCTATCCAAAGTGCTTTGGGAACAGGGCGGGGCGGCCTTCCTCGCCAATGGAATGGCGGGCGGTGCACACGAGACCCGTCAGCCGATCCTGTTGTCCGAAGGCTCCGCTGCGCCCAACGACGCACGCATGGCGTTGATCGCCGATGGCCGGTGGCGCGAGGAGGCGCTCGGTTTCGACCGTGTGCTGTTGCTGTTCGATGCAACGCAGCGCGATGCCGCGGCCGAGCTATGGCGACGCTTCGCGAAGGACGAAACAATCGACAACCGGATCAACAAGCAGGACGAAAACGGCGCCTGGCGAGAGGGCGCCTGACGGAACCACTGCAGGCTTCGTGGGTCGAATGGTTATGGCCCGCCCTTCATTTGCCGCCCGCCTTGCCGCTCTTGCCGGCGCCTCGCTCGCCATCGCGGCTTGCAGTGCCGGCGGTGCGGATGACAGCGCCGACGCGACAGACAACGAGATCGAACCGCGCGGATCCTACGACATCGACCGGGCGACGGGCGAAACGCGCGCTCGCTATACCGCCGATGATGGCACGACCACTACCATGCGCTCGGGCGAGAATGTCCCGGTGGCGCTCCCGGCCGATTTCACTGTCTTTCCCGGCGCGAAGGTGACCAACAACACCCGAGTCGAACAGGCCGACGGCCTCTTGGTTCTGCTTGCACTCGAGAGCGAGGCTGAGCCCGAAACCATGATCGCGCATTACCGCGCGCAGGCGGAGGCTGCCGGGATCGACGTCGCCATGGCGCTGGAATCCGGCGCAACGCAGATGATCGGTGGCGAGGCCCCCGACGGCACCAGCTTCTCCTTCACCGCCACGCGTGAGGACGACCTGACCGAGGCCCAGCTTTCCATTGGGCGCGGTCTCGAATGAATCTTGCTCGCGCGCGCGCGCGGCGCTAGGGGCGCGCGCGAGAAATCTCTCCCCCGCATAACCCACGCAAGGAATTCACCATGGCGGTTACCCGCACCTTTTCGATCATCAAGCCCGATGCCACTCGCCGCAACCTGACCGGTGCGGTCACCAAGATGCTGGAAGACGCCGGTTTGCGCGTCGTCGCGTCGAAGCGCATCCAGATGACCCGCGAGCAGGCCGAAGGCTTTTACGCGGTTCACAAGGAACGCCCCTTCTTCGGCGAATTGGTCGACTTCATGATCTCCGGCCCTGTCGTGGTGCAGGTGCTGGAAGGCGAAGACGCCGTGAAGCGCAACCGCGACGTAATGGGCGCCACCAATCCGGCCGATGCGGATGAGGGCACCATCCGCAAGACCTATGCCGAATCGATCGAAGCCAATTCGGTGCACGGTTCGGACAGCGACGAGAACGCCAAGATCGAAATCGATTTCTTCTTCGACGAAGACGAAATCGTCGGCTAAATTATTGGATCCCCTGCAAGTCCAGGGACGATAATGATTATTTCCAACGGGGGCGATCTGCGCTAGGATCGTCCCCGTTGTGCTGACCAGCCTCCTTCCCGGCCGGCGCCGCAAGCGTGAGAGAATTGCGGCGACTCGGGCATTCGTCGATGCGATGAATGCGCGCAACCACGCCGATGCTCGGCCGATGATGGCACGGGATTTCACCTTCGTCGACGCGGGCGGCACGAGCGTGAAGGGGCGCGACGAGGTACTCGCCAGCGACACCGCCTTTCGTGACGCCAACGCCAATGCCCAGGTGCGCATCCTGACGATCGATGCGCATGACGAATCGGTGCTCGTGCGCGGCTATCTCGAAAGCCGGATGGCCGAACTGGCCGGCGAGACCCTGTGGCGGGTTGAATTCGAGGACCGGAAGATTTCTTCGATCCACGTCACCCGCGCCGGCTATGCTGTGACCCTGCCGAAATTCGCGGGGCTCGGCCCGGCATAGCGCATGTCTTGGGGCGGCTATCCCAAACCGAAACCGGCGAGCTGGGCGCGATGATGATGGTGCGCGCCCGCGTCGGCTGAATTCTGTTCGGTGCGCATGGCAGTAAGCGCGTGATCGGTCAGTTCGAGCCCTAGCGCGGCATAGGTGCGGGCGATCTCCGCTTCCCAATTCCGGCCAAGCGCATCGAAATCGACATAGGCGACGGGGCCGTCGAAGTCCGCCAGCGCCGCATCGATCCGCGAATCGCGCATGGCCAGCTTGCGGCGCCACTCGGCCTCGATCCTGGGCAGCTCGGAATGATCGCTCTGGAAGGCCATCTGGCTCGAAACGAGCGATACCGAACTCGACAGCACATCCGCATGATCCCTGCGCGTCACGACCAGGCGCGCTTCGCGGAATTGCCGGAGCAGGGCGGGCAGGTCTTCGGAAAATTGCGGGCATTTGAGCACGCGGGGCCGGTCGGCATCGCCCATCGTTGCTGCATCGGTGCGCAGGATTCGCGCGAATTCGGCATAGACCGGCGCGGCATCGCGCGCCTCGCTCCAGGCAACGAAGCCGGGCACCTGCCACTGGGCCTCGAAGGTCGCGGGAGACAGTGCGCCCGACAACCAGCCGATCTCCTCGTCGATCCGCGTCGCGCCGAAAGGGTGCAGCGCATCGAGCCAGGGATTGATCCGTCGCGCGATGGCCAGCGCCGCGCCTGCCTTGAACGGTCGCCAGTCGGGTGCGGCAGGTACGGGATCGTGACTGTTGCAAAAGCGCGTGCCGGTATGCCGCGGATCGGCGGCTAGCAGGCGGTGCATCCGGGTGGTCCCGGCACGCATCTGGCCGACCACGATGATCGGGCGCGCGATATCGGCCTGCGCCAGCGCCGGATCCTCGCGCCAGGCACGCCCCAGCGCATGCCGTTTGCGGATCGCCGAGGTCAGCTGGCCATAGGCCATGGTGTGGCCGAGCGCATTGAGCTGGGCCTCATCGCGCAGGCTGGCGCACAGCCGGTCCAGCCGCGCGCAAAAATCGTCCACCTCGGATTGTGTCCGGATCGAGCGCTCGTCGTCGGGCTCGAACCCGCGGCTGCCCACTTGCCAGAGAAACTCGGGCTCGAGTGGCGGTTTGGGCGTGACGCCGCGATCCCACAGCGCCTGAACCGCGCGATCGGCCCAGGCGGCGGTCTTGGCGCGGGCCAGCGGGTGCGGGCGCGGGGGCACGGCCATTCGCGCTAGAACTCGTCCGCTGCGTCGAGCAGCTTGGTCGCGCTCTTGGGAGCGACCAGCCGCCAGCTGCGCTGCAGCCAGTTTGCAACATCGCCCCAATCGACACCCGGGCGATTGAGGATCACGCCGATCCAACCGCTCGCGCCGTAATAGGCCGGCTTGTGATAGGCATGCGGCTGCGCCTCGACGAGGTTTTCGAGCTCGTCCTGGCTCGCGCATTTCACCAGCAGCGAGATGTGCTCGACCCCGTGGTGCCGGTCGGAGAAATAGGCGAAGAACTTGCCCGACTTGGGGGTTCCGACGCGAAACCCCGGCGCGCCGTGGCTGTCGCGCTCGTGAGTCCGTGGCAGCGCCAGCGCATGCTCGCGCACTCGTGCCAGCAGCCACTCGGGATCGCTCCCGCGCGCAACATAGTCCGAGAGCACCCGTGGGTAGAGCTGGTGTTCTGCCACGCGGACGCGATTGGCGAGCTTTTCGGGCGTGTCGCCGGGCCAGATCGCGACGTGGGCACACCCCAGCGCCTCGCCCGAATCGAGCTCCTCGGTAACCAGGTGCACCGTTGCGCCGGCGTGGCTGTCGCCCGCCTCGATCGCGCGCGCATGTGTGTCGAGACCGGGATACTTCGGCAGCAGAGAGGGGTGGATATTGAGCATCCTTCCCTCCCAGCGCTGGACGAATTCGTGCGTGAGAATGCGCATGTATCCGGCCAGCGCGATGTACTGCGCGCCCGCGTCGAGCGCGGCCCGTTCCATCGCTGCATCGTGATCGGCGCGCGCCATGCCCTTGTGCGCGAGGGCAAAGGTCGCAACGCCCTCAGCCTGTGCCAGCGTGAGCGCTTCCGCCTGCGGATCGTTCGCCGCGACCAGCACGATTTCGTAGGCGGCGCCGGGCAGACGGCCGGCATAGAGCAGTGCGGCCATATTGGTGCCCTTGCCGGACACGAACACCGCGACTTTCGCCTTGTCGGGCGCGCGGTCAGGCAAGGTGCCTCGCCGTCCAGTCCTCGCGCGCGGCCCAGGTGCCCGCCGATCCCTGAACGGTGCAGCCCTTGTCGCCCTCGACGATCCGGCCGACCGCCAGCACCGTCTCGCCAGCGTCTTCCAGACGGCTGCGCACGATCTCGGCATTGGCGGGTTCGACCGCCAGCACCATGCCCACCCCGCAATTGAAGGTCCGCGCCATTTCACCCGGTTCGATATTGCCCTGCGCCTGCAGGAAGGCCATCAGCCCGGGCTGTTCCCAGCCATCTGCATCAACTTCGGCATGCGCGCCTGCGGGCAGCACGCGCGGGATGTTCTCGAGCAGGCCGCCGCCGGTGATGTGTGCAAGCGCGTCGACCAGCCCGTCGCGCACCACCGGAAGCAGGCTCTTCACGTAAATCCGCGTGGGTTCGATCAGCGCGTCGATTAGCAGGCGGTCGCGGTTGAACAGGGCGGGGCGGTCGAGCTTC
This sequence comes from Erythrobacter sp. AP23, assembly GCF_001542855.1. Lineage (GTDB taxonomy): Bacteria > Pseudomonadota > Alphaproteobacteria > Sphingomonadales > Sphingomonadaceae > Qipengyuania. The sequence goes on from NZ_LNBY01000017.1 coordinate 399,125, forward strand.
CAGAGCTTGTCCTCGGCCAACCGGCGAACCAGCGAATAGCCGTTCGAATGCACCCCCGAACTCGCCAGGCCGAGCAGGACATGGCCGGGCGCGACGCGTTCCCCGGTCAATTGCTCGCCGCGCTCGACCGCGCCGACGCAGAAACCGGCCAGATCGTAATCGTCCTCGGCATACATGCCGGGCATTTCCGCGGTTTCGCCGCCGATAAGCGCGCAGCCGGCCTGCTTGCAGCCCTCGGCAATGCCCGCGATCACGCGTTCGGCAACGCCGTTCTCGAGCTTTCCGGTTGCGAAATAATCGAGGAAGAACAGCGGCTCGGCGCCCTGGACGATCAGATCGTTGACGCACATGGCGACGAGGTCGATACCCACCGTATCGTGCTTGTCGCTGTCGATGGCGAGCTTGAGCTTGGTGCCCACGCCGTCATTGCCCGCAACCAGCAGCGGATCCTTGTAGCCCGCCGCCTTGGGGTCGAAAAATCCGCCGAAACCGCCGATCTCGCCATCCGCACCCGGGCGCATCGTCGCTTTCACCAGCGGGCCGATCGCCTTGACCAGCGCATTGCCTGCCTCGATCGAGACGCCTGCCTGTTCGTACGTATAGGAAGGCGTGTTCTGGCGCGGTTCGTCACTCATCCCAACCGCCTTACGCATTCGCGCTTGGATTTCCAGTTGCGTTTCGGCAAAAGGCGCCCTGTTTTCCCCATGAGCCACGCCCTTTCCCTTCGACCTGCCCTGCGCCGTCCCGCCTTGCTGCTGCTGGCGCTGGCCGCGCTGTGTGCGCTGGGAATGGCGGTCTGGGCGCAGGTCGGCGGCGATCGCGGCATTGCTCCGGTTGCCTCGACCAGCGATATCCAGGTCACGGGCATCGAGGTGGACGTGCGCGCGGACACGGGCGCAGAAGCGCGCGAGCAGGCGTGGAAGGAGGCGCAGCGCCTCGCCTGGGAACGGCTCGACGGGCCGGAGCTGAGCGATTCGCAGATCGAGGGGCTGGTTTCGGCCATCGTGATCGAGCGTGAACGCCTCGGGCCCAAGCGCTATATCGCCACTCTAGGCGTGGTCTTCGATCGCCAGCGCGCCTCGCGTTATCTCGGCTCCGAAGGAGAAGCGACGCGCTCGGCGCCCATGCTGTTGTTGCCGGTGACCGTCTCCGCAGGCACGCAGATGGTCTATGAGCAGCGCAACCCGTGGCAGCGCGCATGGGCCGAATACCAGGCGGGGCAGAGCAGGATCGACTACGTCCGGCCAACAGGCGCAGGCGGCGATTCGCTGCTGCTCACCTATGGCCAGACCGGCCGCCGCAGCCGCACCTGGTGGCGCAATGCGCTCGATCAGTTCGGTGCAGCCGACGTACTCGTGCCGATCGCCAGCCTGCGCTACACCTATCCCGGGGGTCCGGTCGAGGGCACCTTCACCGCGCGCTACGGACCCGACAACACCTATCTCGACGGCTTCGAAATGACCGCCGCCACGCCCGCCGAACTGCCCGCAATGCTCGAGCGCGCGGTTGTCCGGTTCGACCGGATTTTCGAACTGGCACTGGCCGATGGCAAGCTGCGGCCCGATCCCACGCTCAATATCGGCACGCCCGAACTCGACCCGGCGCTCCAGCGCTTGCTCGAACTGGGCCGCGCCCTGCGCGCACAGGAACAGGCGGCGGCCGCGGCCGCTTCGGAGCCGACGGCGGAAAGCGGCGATACGATCACCGCGGCACCGGTCCTTGCTCCGCCGCCCGAAGGATCGGTCGCGCTCTATACCGTACAGGTCGCGACGCCCGACGCCGCCGCTTTCGACGGTGCGGTGAGCGCGGTTCGAGGCACGCCCGGTGTTCGCAGTACTGGCATCCGCAGCACCGCTATCGGCGGGACGTCGGTAATGACCGTAAGTTACTCGGGATCGATCGGAGAGCTTGCCGAGGCGCTGCGGGCACGCGGCTTCACCGTGACCCAGGGCAGCAACGCGCTCGCCATCAGCCGCTGAGGCGCGCCCGCGATGACCTCGCAGATCGCCCTCCCGCTGATTCCCGCCGGTTCGAGGCAGCCGACCAGTATCGTGGTGGGATCGGGCAACCGTGCGGTTGCCGAAGCGCTTGCCACGCCGGAGACCTGGCCGTTTCGCACCGCGATCCTTCACGGTCCGGCGCGGTCGGGCAAATCGCTGTTTGCGCGATGGTTTGCAAATAGGCATGCCGGCGGCACGATCGACGGTGTCGAGGCGCTGGAAGAGACCGAAATCTTCCACCGATGGAACCGTGCGCAGGAAGACGGCTTCCCCCTGCTGTTGGTGGTCGACGGCGCCAGTTGGGACATCACCTTGCCCGATTTGCGCAGCCGCATGGGCGCCGCGCTGCAGCTCGAGATCGGCCCGCCCGACGATGCATTGGCGAGCGAGTTGATGCTGTCGCACGCTGCCCAGCGCGGTTTGGCACTGGGCGAAGGCGCACCCGCCTATCTCGTCCCGAGAATGGAGCGCAGCTATGCCGCAATCGAGAAAATCGTCTCCACAATCGACCGGCTCAGCCTTGAACGGCAGGTTCCGGCAACGCTATCTATCTGGCGGGACGCGCTGGAGGCGGTGGAGGGGCCAGACCAGGGCCGCTTGCTTTAATCGCTTCCAAATGGGAGAATAGCGCCAATGTTCGAACGGCTTATCGCCTATCTCGACAGCGTCAAGGCACGCGATCCGGCTCCCCGCAGCCGTTGGGAGGTGCTCACCTACCCCGGCGTCTGGGCGGTTTTCTACCATCGCATTGCGCACTGGCTGTTCGAAGCCGAACTGTTTTTCCTGGCCCGGCTGGTCAATCACTGGAGCCGCTGGCTGACCGCGATCGACATCCACCCCGGCGCGAAGATCGGCAAGAACCTGTTCATCGACCACGGTTTTTCGGTGATCGGCGAAACCGCCGAAATCGGCGACAACGTCACCATCTATCAATGCGTCACGCTGGGCGGAACCAATCCCACCAATGGCAAGCGCGGCAAGCGCCATCCGACGGTGGAGGACAATGTCATCATCGGTTCCGGCGCGCAGATCATCGGCCCCATCACTGTGGGCGAACGCGGCCGCGTGGGCGCCAATGCGGTGGTCATGGACGATGTACCCGCGGGAGCTTCCATGGTGGGCCTCAAGGCGCGCTCGACGCTGGTTCCTGCAGAGGAGTGGATCAAGGAATTCATCCCTTATGGCACGCCGAATTGCGAAGATGCCGAAGGCAACCGCATCGATTGCATCGAGAAGCTCGAGGCCGAATTGAAGTCGCTTCGCGCCGAGGTCGAAACGTTGCGGGCGGAGCGCGAACCGGCGCGGCGTAGCGGGACCGAGGATTGATGAGTTTTCTCGGCGAGACGGTCGTCGCATTCCCGGGTCGCCAACCGCAGCAGGTCGGCTTCGACCGTGAGGAACTCAACCGTATCCTCGATCTTTACGGGCGAATGGTCGCCGCCGGACAGTGGCGCGACTATGCGATGGACTTTACCCGCGACGTCGCCGTTTTCGCCGCCTTCCGCCGCGCTGCCGAACGCCCGCAGGTGCGGATCGAGAAACGGCCCGCGCTGCGCAACAAGCAGGGCATGTGGACGCTGTTCGGCGAGCACGGCCAGGTTTTGAAGCGCGGGCATGAACTGCCCGGCGTGATCGCCCCGGTCGAGCGGCGACTGCTCAAGGCGATCGACGAGTAGCGGGAATGCAAGAAGGGCCCGCACCGCCGTGCGAGCCCCATGCAACAATCAGGGCCGGGATCAGCCGCGGGCCGACGAAGGGCCGCCTCCGGTGACCTTCTGCATCGCCGTCAGGATCGCGCCCGACTGCTCGCTGCCCGATTGCGGAGCCTTGAGGTTCGAAAATTCGCTGATCTTGTCCCAGTTGGCGGCGAAGCCTTCGACGGTGCGGTCCTCATCCTTGAGCCAGACGGCGTCGTTCATGACGGTCCAGGCCGAATGGAATCCGCCGGCGCCCGCGCCGACGATGGCATTGGTCGGCGCATCCTCGCTGACGAGGAAGAGCGCGGCCGGAACCACGTTGACCGGATCGAACAGCTTGAAGGCTTCTTCGGGAAAGAGGTCTTCGGTCATGCGCGTGCCGGCGACGGGCGAAATCGTGTTGACCTTGATGTTGTACTTCGCGCCTTCGAGCTGGAGCGTCTTGGTGAGACCGGCGAGGCCGAGCTTCGCCGCGCCGTAATTGGCCTGGCCGAAATTGCCGAACAGGCCGGTCGAAGATGCAGTCATGAGAATGCGGCCATAGGCCTGCTCGCGCATGGTTTCCCATGCAGCCTTGCTGACATTGGCCGACCCGTTGAGGTGCACGTCGACGACGAACTCGAAATCGTCCATCGTCATCTTGGCGAAGGTCTTGTCGCGGAGCACGCCGGCATTGTTGATGACGATATGCACACCGCCCCACTTCTGCTTGGCGTCGGCGACCATCTTTTCCATCTGCTCGAATTCGGTGACCGAGCCGCCGTTCGATACGGCTTCGCCGCCAGCCTTCTCGATTTCCTCGACAACCTGCAGCGCCATGTCCGAATGGCCGGTGCCGTCGCGCGCGCCGCCGAGATCGTTGACTACGACCTTTGCGCCGCGGCGGGCGAGTTCGAGCGCGTATTCGCGGCCCAGACCGCCGCCCGCGCCGGTAACGATGGCTACCTTGTCCTTGAAATCGATGCTCATGGGGGTGCTCCTGCTTTATCGTTTACGTAAGGGTCAATTGGCGCGTGGGGTGGCATGTTCCCTTCGCACTTGCAACAGGCGGTACGGCGCGCCGCCATTCCGTAGCGGCGGAGCGGTGTGCCGAGTCCCCGCGTAGGCGGGGACCTCAGCCCGCCAGCGATTCGCCGCTGCACGAGACCCTAGCCTTCGCGGGGGTCAGAGCCTCGCCAGCGCGGGGATCAACTCTGCCAGCGAATCGATCTCGGCATCCGCACCCAGTTTCCCGCGCGGCTTGTCGCAATATCCGTATCTTGCGCCGATTACCGGGACCTCCGCGGCGCGTGCCGCCCTGACGTCATAGGAACTGTCGCCGACGAAAGCGAGGTTTCCGCCGCCGCCGCGCCTGATCGCTTCGAAGATCGGGTCCGGCGCGGGTTTGGCGCGCCCCTTGCCCATCGTGTCGCCGCCGATGATTGCGACGAAGGGCTCCGCAAGACCCAGCGTATCGAGGATCTGGCGCGCGAAGCTTTCGAACTTGTTGGTCACCACCGCCATGGCGATTTTCCGCTCGGTCAGTTCGGCAAGCACCTCGCGCGCATGCGGATAGGGCTGTGTGTGGACCGCGTTGTGCTCGGCATAATAGGCGAGCATCCGCTTGTAGAGCTTGCGGAATTCCTCGTCCGGCAATCCACCTTGTTCGTCGACCGCCTGTTTGAGCATGATCTTCGCCCCGCCGCCGATCAGATCGCTGGCGTGATCCGCAGGGACCGGGTCGAATCCCCCCAGGTCCAAGGCGTGATTTACGGCAGCGCCAAGATCGCGGTGCGTTTCGAGCAGCGTGCCGTCGAGATCGAAGCCGATTATGGCGAAGGGCAGATCGGTCATATACCCGAAGCGGTGGCGGATGGTTCTTCAAACTGCAAGCGATTGGTGGCAAGGCGCTTTGCCATGAACACGAACCGCGAATTCGCCGCCGTCATCCTTGCCGCGGGCAAGGGCACCCGCATGAAGAGCGACCTGCACAAGGTCCTGCATCCGATCGCCGGTCGGCCGATGCTGGATCATCTGCTGGCTACGGTCGATAGTCTGAAACCGGCTAAAAAGGTCGTCGTGGTCGGCGCCGGTCGCTCGCAGCTCGAAGAGGCGCTCGGCGAACGCGCAGAGACCTGCCTGCAGGAACCGCAACTGGGTACCGGCCATGCGGTGCAGATGGCGGAAGAGGGTCTCGCTGGCCACGGCGGCGACGTACTGGTGCTCTATGGCGACGTTCCCTTCGTGAAGGGCGAGACGATGCAGGCCATGCTCGACCGGCTGCATGCGGACGACAAGCCTAAGGTCGTCGTGCTCGGCTTCGAGCCCGAGGATCCGGGGCATTATGGCCGCGTCATCGCCGATGCCGACGGGCGGATCGCAAAAATGGTCGAATACAAGGATGCCAGCGAGGAGGAGCGCGCCTGCCGCCTGTGCAATTCGGGCGTGATGGCCGCGCGCGGGGCCGACATGTTCGACCTCTTGCGGCGCGTCGGTAACGATAACGCGCAAGGCGAATATTACCTCGTCGACATCGTCAACATCGCCAATGCAGATGGCGATACCTGCGCGGTGATCGCCACCGACACGCCCGAAGAAGTGACCGGCATCAACAGTCGCGCCGAGCTCGCAGCCGCCGAAGCGCAGTGGCAGGAACTTAAACGTGTCGAGGCGATGGCCGGCGGCGTCACGCTCAAGGCGCCGGAAACTGTGTTCTTCAGCTGGGATACCGAAGTCGCGAACGACGTCACCGTCGAGCCCCATGTAGTCTTCGGTCCCGGCGTGACGATTGCGCGCGGCGCGGTGATCCGCGCGTTCAGCCATCTCGAGGGGGCGACGGTCGGCGAAGACTGCTCCGTCGGTCCCTATGCCCGCCTGCGGCCCGGTGCGGTCATGGAAAAGGACGCCAAGGTCGGCAATTTCGTCGAGATGAAGAAAGCCACGCTGGGTGAAGGCGCCAAAGCGAGTCACCTGACCTATCTCGGCGATGCCGAGGTGGGCGCAGGTGCCAATATCGGCGCGGGCACGATCACCTGCAATTACGATGGATATTTCAAGTATAAGACCGTGATCGGCGAGCGTGCCTTCATCGGCTCGAACAGCGCGCTGATCGCCCCCGTGCGGATCGGTGCGGATGCGATCGTCGCGGCCGGCAGCGCGGTCAGCCGCGATGTCGGCGATGGCGATCTGCGCATGGTTCGCGGCGACCAGGTGGTCAAACCGGGCTGGGCCGACCGCTTCCACGATACGATGAAAAAGAAGAAGGCGGCGGAGAAGAAGTGAAGCCGCTGCTAGCTCTCGCCTTGCTGCTCGGCGGATGCGCGGGCGAGGGCGGGAGCGGTATGGTTCGTGCCCCCTCCTCGCAGGAAGAAACGGCCGATACTGCGGCACCTACCGTCCAACCGCGAACAGTCGCCTGCGCGGCCGCCGAGGAAACGATCTTCAGTTGCAAGACTGCAAACGGTCGGCGCATCTCCGTTTGTGCCGATGAAAACGAGCGGACCTTTTATCGGTTCGGCGGTGACCGGCTCGAACTGGAGATCGAGGGCGGAGAATGGGCGCAGGTCGCTTACTCGGGCGGCGGCGAGGCGCAGATAGCCTTCGCGAATGCAGGAACACGCTACATTGTGTTCAGCCGCATGGTGCGCACTAACTTCGCACCGGGCGAGCCCAACGATCCTGCGGTCAGCGACGGGGTGATCGTGCTGGATGGCGCCGAGGTCGCAGGGCTTCGGCTCTGCCGCGATCCCGATACTGTGCCAGTCCAGTATGACGCGGCCGAGCGGCATTTCACGCGGGTGGAAGAGCTGTTCACCTACGAGACCGAGCGCGCCGACCGCGATGAATGAGCGTGCGCTGTGCTGGCTGTGCGAGCGCCCGCTGGGCCGCAAAGTGCAGCAGCATCATCCCGTGCCCAAGGCCAAGAAGGGGCGCGAGACCGTAGCCGTCCATCCGATCTGCCACCGGACGATCCATGCCAATTTCACCAATTCCGAGCTGGCGCGCATGGGAGAGGATCGCGCGGCGCTGCTAGAGGACGAGGCGGTTGCGAAATTCGTCCGCTGGGTAAAGGGCAAGCCTCCCGATTTCCACGCACCGACGCGCATAGGGAGATGACGCGGGCTCCGGAACGGGTGCTACTCATGCCGCGTTTGCTGTCCATACGAAGGAGCAGCGTATTCATGAAAATCTGGAAAGGCATCGCGATCGGTGTGGCCATCCTCGCCATCGGCGCGGGCGGCGCCTATGCCTATTACCGCGCCGCGGTCGACGAACCGGAATACGCGCTGCTGAGCAAGGATGGCGATTTCGAACTGCGCCGCTACGCCCCGATGATCGTGGCCGAAGTCACGCATACGGGAGAGCGGCGCCCCGCGCTCACCGCCGGGTTCCGCCGCCTCGCCGCCTATATCTTCGCCGAGGATCGTCCGGGCGATACCATCGCCATGACCAGCCCGGTCATGCAGGACCAGGACGAGAAAATCGCGATGACCGCGCCGGTGCTGCAGGATGGCGGCGACGCAGCGCGTAGCTGGCGGACCCGTTTCGTCATGCCCGCCCAATACACCATGGAGACGCTGCCGACCCCGCCCGAGGACATCACGCTGACCGAACTGCCCGAGCGGCGCATCGCCGCGGTGCGGTTCTCGGGCAATGGCTCGAGTGAGGATCTGGCCGAAAACGAGGCGCGGCTGCGGGACTGGATCGGGCGGCAGGGGCTCGAAATCACCGGCCCGGCGGAGTTCGCCTATTACGATGCGCCTTCGGTTCCCTCGCCGCTGCGCCGCAACGAGGTGATGTTTCCGGTTGCGGCCCGCTGACCGGCAGCGGACACCGTCCAAAGAAAAAGGGCGGCCCGCGAGCCGCCCTTTCACGTTTGGAGCCACGCTGCGGGTTATTCGCCCGCGCTGTCGTCGGCCAGCCGTTGAAGCAGGTAGATCATCTGCAACGCCTGGATCTTGGCGCGCTGTTCGTTGTCGACGCCGCCCGAATGGCCGCCGGTCATGTCTTCGAAGTAGAAATACTCCTGCCCGAGTTCCTTGACCCGCGCCGCGCCCTTACGGGCATGGGCGGGGTGGGTACGGTCGTCGGCGGTCGAGGCCCAGAAGAAAGGCGAGGGGTAATCCTTGCCCTCGAGCAGCTTCTGGTAGGGTGAATAGGGCTCGATCCAGGCGCGCTGTTCGTCGATGCGCGGATCGCCATATTCGCCGGTCCACGAGGCCCCGCGACCGATCACGTGATAGCGCAGCATGTCGAACAGCGGGATCTGGACGATCGCCGCATTGAACAGTTCTGGCCGCTGGGTGAACGCGGTGCCGACAAGCAGGCCGCCCTGGCTGCCACCCTGGATGCCGAGATGCTCGGGCGAGGTGATACCGCGCGCGATCGCATCTTCGGCAATGGCGAGGAAATCGTCCCAGGTGCGCTGCTTGTTCTCGCGGATGGCGCTCTGGTGCCAGCCGGGGCCGAACTCGCCGCCGCCGCGCATGTTGCCGAGAATATAGGCGCCGCCGCGCTCGAGCCAGATCTTGCCGATCGAGCCGAGGTATGATGGCAGGCGCGGGACCTGGAAGCCGCCGTAGCCGGTCAGCAGCGTGGGGTTTGTCCCGTCCATCACCATGCCTTTGGGCTTGACGAGGAAATAGGGGATCTTGGTCCCGTCGGCGCTGGTCGCTTCGAACTGTTCGACTTCCATGCCCTCGGCATCGAAATAGTCCGGCGAGGTCTTGATCACCTCGGGCGCGCCATCGCCATTGGCGTAATAGAGCGTCGAGGGCGTCAGGAAGTCGGTGACCGAGTACATGATCTCGTCCGACCCGTCCGAGGCCGCAGCAACGCCGAGCGTCGAATTGTCGGGCAGATCGATCTCGCTCGAGACCCATTCACCGTCCACATGGTCGAACTTGAGCACGCGCCCGCGCACATTGTCGAGCAGACTGACATAGAGGCTCTCGGCAGTGTTCGCCGCGCCGCGCTTTGTTTGCTTGTCCCTGGGCGCCCAGACCAGCGTCTTGGCCGCGCCGTTGGGATCGGCCTTGAAGTCCTCCAGATCGACCGAAACCAGCGCATCGGCGGGGAAGGTCTGCCCCTGCGTTTCCCAGTCGACATCGGTCGAGAACAATAGCTGCCCGTCGATCAGCCCGTAGGGCGAGGCCTTCAGCGGCATGTCGAGACGGAGCCATTCGCCGTCCTTTTGCCAATAATATTCGGTCTCGTGGAAGCTGGTGGCGCGAAAGGCATAATAGCCGTGTGCGGTGCCCGTATGATCGCGCAGCAGCGTGGCCGCCGACCACACGTCGGCTTCTTCGCCGCGCCAGATTTCCTGCGCGTCTTCGATCGGCGTCCCGCGCTTCCAGATACGCGTAGTGCGCGGATACTGGCTCTCGGTGAGCGTGCCTTCGCCGAAATCGCGGCTGACGAGGAGCGTGTCCTGATCGACCCACTGGATCCCGCCCTGGCTTTTTTCGTCGAGCACGAAGCCGTTGTCGACGAAGCTCTTGGTCGCCATGTCGAATTCGCGCAGCACGGTGGCATCCTCGCCCCCGTCCGACAGCGAAATCATGCACAGGCGCTCTGCAGGCGGCAGGCATTCGTAGCCCTTATAGACCCATTCGCGCCCTTCGGCCTCGGCCAGCGCATCCACGTCGAGCACGGTTTCCCATTCCGGATCGTCGCTGCGATAGCTTTCGAGTGTGGTCCGGCGCACGAGGCCGCGCGGATTCTGCTTGTCCTGCCAGAAATTGTAGAGGCCGTCGGGGCGGATCGAAACATAGGGGATGCGATCCTCGCTGTCGTAGATCGCCAGCGCTTCGGCCTTGACCGCTTCGAACCGCGGATCGCCCGCGAGCAGGTCCATGGTCCGCTCATTCTCGGCGCGCACCCAATCGAGCGCGCGATCGCTGCGCGCTTCCTCGAGCCAGATATAGCTGTCGTCCTCGGGGCCGGGAATGCCGTCCTGCGCGGCGGCGGGGGTGTTGGTGGCAAGCGTCATGGCGGCGGCCATGGCCAGCGCGGATGTGAGTTTCAAGCGTGATCTCCTTCGTCTTCGCAACCATATTGACGAAGGCCTAGCCGCCGGACAAGTAGTCAGGTGCCTCTGATCGACATAGTAATACGAGCAATCTTCAGTCGTCGGCGCGAGTGGCGTCGCGATGAACCCAGACCGATATCGTACGGGCCTGGATTCCTGCTCGCAGAGCGAGTTCGTATTCGGTGCTCACCGTCTCCGTGACGAGCGCCCTCACGTCCTCGTTTTGGGCAGTGAAGGGAATGTCCGCGGTCACGATGGCCGCAGGGCGCTGGGCCAGTATCCGGCGAACCTCGTCGATCTGCCGGATCCCCAGGGCATCGCGTTCAAGTGCGTTGTTGAGATGATCGGGATAGATGAAGCGCGTGGGCAGGCAGCTGCCAGTCTCGCGATAGAGCGCCGTCGGCCCGTCGAACACCCACAGGCAGCGAGACTTGTCGTCAACCAGCGGGGCGATGGTTTCGGAAAGCTGCTCCATGCCCGTGCGCGAGCGCTGCGTCGCATCGATCCGCGTGCCGTAATAGAGCAGCGAGAAAAACAGCGCGATTACGACGGCAAGGGGGCCAAGCCGCAGCGGCCCGCGCCGGTCGAGAAAGGGCATGCCGAGCAGGATCGCGGGCGAAACCAGAGCAGCATAATAGTAGGCATAGACCGTCGATGGCAGGAACACCGTGGCGAGGCAGGTCAGCAGCCACGCGGCGTAGAAGGCGTAGCCGCGCTTATCCACGGGTACGCGCAGGCGCAGCGCCGCGTAGACCCCCAAGACCACGAGTCCGCCGAGGGGTAGGAGGAACAGCGCATCTGCCGCGACAAGGCGACCCGTCGGGGACGGTAGCCGGTCGAAGAAGCTTTCGAAGTTTGCGAACCAGAAGGCATCCCATTCGCCGATTGCCAGGTAGAACAGTCCCACCAGGGCGGTGGGGAGGATGCCGAGCGCGGCAAATACGGCTCCGAGCTTGGCAATCCGGACTACCGAACCATGTTGCCGGAACTGGCCCCACAACGCCCAGAGCCCGAAGAACGCACATTGGGGAAGGACAGTGTATTTGACCTGCAGCGCCAGGCCGCCGATCAGCATTGCGGCAAGCGCGCGGCCGATTGCTTGGGGATGTTCCGGGTCGCGGACCAGCAGGGCCATGGCGAGCATGGCCGGGACATGGAAGATTTCGGTCTGGCCCGAATGCGGGCCGTAGATCGCCATCAGAATTACATAGAGAACGGCCGCGCCCATCGCGGTCGCCCGGTCAACCAGCGTCAGGGCCAAATGACGCGTCAGCATGGCGCCGAGCACTGCAAAGCCCGTCGCAAAGAGCTGGTAGGCGAGCGGAGAGGGCCCGCCGATCGCATGCGCGAACGCATAGAGCAGGAACAGGCCGAACGGCTTGCGATCCCACAGGTCGACAAAGGGAAGCTTGCCGTCGAGCATGGCATTGCCGATCAGCGAATAAAGCTGTTCGTCGATGTCGGCATTGGCGTCGCCGAGATAGGGCAGGCGTACGACGAGCGCGCAGGCTGTCAGCAGCAGCACCACGCTCAGCGCGTCGCCACGCGAGCGGAAACGGCCGCTACTTTCGGCGATCGAGATAGGTTCCATCTTCATGGCGCGCAAACACCCCACATCATGGGGTGATCTGTGACCGATCATGGTAAATTTTGGCTTAAGCAGGACCGGCTCGCGCTTGGCAGAAACGAAAAGGGCGACCCGTAGGGCCGCCCTTCGCGTGTCCGGATTGTTCCGTGAAGGCCGTTAGCCCTCGACGTGCTCCGCAAGGACCGTCAGGCCTTTGTCGCCGACTTCGGCGAAGCCGCCGCGGACCTCGATGGTTTCCGGGGCAGCGCCTTCGGTTTTGTAGACCTGGACTTCGCCGTCGCGGATCGTCGACATGAAGGGCGCGTGGCCCTCGAGCACGCCGAATTCGCCTTCCGCCCCGGGAACGACGACCATGTGGACGTCTTCGGAGCGGACCAGCTTGGCCGGCGTGACGAGTTCGAAGTGCAGGGCCATGCTCAGTCTTCTTCCGCCAGCTTCTTGGCCTTCTCGACCGCCTGGTCGATGCCGCCGACCATGTAGAAGGCAGCTTCCGGCAGGTGGTCGTATTCGCCGTCGACTACAGCCTTGAACGACTTGATGGTGTCTTCCAGCTGGACGAACACGCCCGGGATGTTGGTGAAGACCTCGGCAACGTGGAACGGCTGCGAGAGGAAGCGCTGGATCTTGCGGGCGCGGGCCACGGTCAGCTTATCTTCTTCCGACAGTTCGTCCATGCCGAGAATAGCGATGATGTCCTGCAGGCTTTTGTACTTCTGCAGCGTTTCCTGAACCTTACGAGCGGTCTCGTAGTGTTCCTGGCCAACCACGCGCGGCTCGAGAACGCGGCTGGTCGAGTCCAGCGGGTCAACCGCGGGGTAGATGCCAAGCTCGGAGATGGCGCGCGACAGGGTGGTCGTTGCGTCAAGGTGGGCGAACGAGGTTGCCGGGGCCGGGTCGGTAAGGTCGTCGGCGGGAACGTAGATCGCCTGGACCGAGGTGATCGAACCCTTGGTGGTCGAGGTGATGCGCTCCTGCAGGTTACCCATGTCGGTCGACAGCGTCGGCTGGTAGCCCACGGCCGAAGGAATACGGCCGAGCAGTGCCGACACTTCCGAACCCGCCTGGGTGAAGCGGAAGATGTTGTCGACGAAGAACAGGACGTCCTGGCCTTCCTGGTCGCGGAAGTATTCGGCCATGGTCAGGCCCGACAGGGCAACGCGGGCACGCGCGCCCGGAGGTTCGTTCATCTGGCCGAACACCAGTGCCACCTTCGAGCCCTCGGAAATGGCGTTGCCGTCCTCGTCCTTGGCGATAACGCCCGCGTCGAGGAATTCGTGGTAGAGATCGTTACCTTCGCGGGTACGCTCACCCACACCGGCGAAGACGGACACGCCGCCGTGGCCCTTGGCGATGTTGTTGATGAGCTCCTGGATCAGCACGGTCTTGCCCACGCCGGCGCCGCCGAACAGGCCGATCTTCCCGCCCTTGGCGTAAGGCGCGAGCAGGTCGATGACCTTGATGCCGGTCACGAGGATGGCCGCTTCGGTCGACTGGTCGACGAAGAGCGGGGCTTCGGCGTGGATCGGGCTGGTGCCTTCCGCCCCGATCGGGCCGCGTTCGTCGATCGGCTCGCCGACGACGTTCATGATGCGGCCGAGCGTCTTCGGGCCGACGGGGACCGAGATCTGCGCGCCGGTGTTGACGACTTCCTGGCCGCGGACGAGGCCGTCGGTGCCGTCCATCGCGATGGTACGCACGGTGTTTTCGCCGAGGTGCTGCGCGACCTCGAGAACCAGCGTGTTGTCGCCGTTCTTGGTCTCGAGCGCGGTCAGGATGGCGGGCAGTTCACCTTCGAACTGCACGTCGACGACGGCGCCGATGACCTGGCTGATGGTGCCGTTGGGCGATTGGTTGAGTACGGGTGCGGTGGCCATGATCTATGTCCTGACTTGGGGTTTATCGCGCCTTAGCCGACGCAAACGTTTTCCGGATCGGCAAAGGTCCATTCGCCTTCGCCTGCAGTGAGGGTCGCTTCGTTGCGCAGATATTCATCGTCGCCGAGGCCGAATTCGCAGATGACGTCGGGCGAACCGAGGCCGGCACGCTTGCAGACAGCAGTGTTGACCGCCTCTTCCTCGGGGCAGGCTTCTGCATACATCTCGGTCACCAGCGCCTGATCGGGCGCGGGCAGCGTTTCGATGGGCTCGGGCGTCGCGACCTGTTCGGGCGCGACCTGCGCAGCGGGTTCTTCACCGCAGGCGGCGAGCAGGGCGAGGGGGAGGAGGAGGGCGAGGTTCTTCACGTCATATTCCTTAGAGGGCTTCGGCACCGGCGATGATTTCGATCAGCTCGGTGGTAATCGCGGCCTGGCGGCTGCGGTTGTACTGGATTGTCAGCTTGTTGATGAGATCGCCTGCATTGCGCGTGGCGTTGTCCATCGCGGTCATCGAGGCACCCTGTTCGGAAGCCTCGCGTTCGAGAAGGGAAGCGAACAGCTGCGTCTTGACGTAGCGCGGCAGGAGCTCCTCGAGGATTTCCTCTTCGCCCGGCTCGTATTCGACCACGGCATCGCCGCCGCTGCTTTCGCTTGTCGGCGCGGGGACGGGGATCAGCTGGTCGACGGTCGGGTCCTGCGCCAGCGCCGATTTAAAAATCGGATAGACGAGATGCGCGACATCGAACTCGCCCTTCTCGAACCGTTCGATCAAATCGTCGGCAATCGCCTCGGCTTCCTCGAAACCGGGGTTGCGCACGTCGGAGGTGTCGAAGTGCTTTTCGATCCGGTCGGCATAGTCGCGCTTGATCGGCGCGCGGCCTTTCTTGCCAACGAGATAGAACGTCACGTCCTTGCCCTCGGCGATCAGCGCCTTGGCCTTGGCCTTGGCGGCCTTGACGATGTTGGCGTTGAGACCGCCGCACAGGCCCTTGTCGGTGTTGACCACCACCAGCAGGTGGCGCTTGTCCGATCCGGTGCCCTGAAGCAGCTTGGGCGCGCTGTCGCCGCTGACCTTGCCGGCCAGCGAAGCCATCACGCCCGACAGCCGCTCGGCATAGGGGCGCGCGGCTTCGGCCGCGGCCTGCGCACGGCGCAGCTTGGCCGCTGCGACCATCTGCTTGGCCTTGGTGATCTTCTGGGTCGACTTGACCGAGTTGATCCGGCCCTTGAGTTCCTTGAGGCTAGCCATTTCGGCTCCCTATCTTCGTGTCTCTTGGGGCTCAGGCGAACTGCTTGGCGAAGGTCTTGAGCGCGTCGACCACCTTGGCCTTGGTGTCGTCCTCGAACTTGCCGGTGGTGCGGATGGTTTCCAGCACGTCGGCGTGTTCGGCACGCATGAAGCTCAGCATCTGGGCTTCGTAGTCGGTCACGCGGTCGACCGGCACTTCGTCGATATAGCCGTTGGTGCCGGCGAAGATCGACACGGTCTGCTCTTCGAACGGCATGGGCGAGAACTGCGGCTGCTTGAGCAATTCGGTCAGGCGCGCACCGCGGTTGAGCAGCTTCTGCGTCGCCGCGTCGAGGTCCGAGCCGAACTGCGCAAACGCTGCCATCTCACGATATTGTGCGAGGTCGAGCTTCATCGAGCCCGAGACCTTCTTCATCGCCTTGGTCTGGGCGGCACCGCCCACGCGGCTGACCGACAGGCCGACGTTAATCGCCGGACGGATGCCCTGGTAGAACAGGTCGGTTTCGAGGAAGATCTGGCCGTCGGTGATCGAGATCACGTTGGTCGGAATATAGGCAGACACGTCGCCCGCCTGCGTTTCGATGATCGGCAGTGCGGTCAGCGAACCGCCGCCATTGTCGCCATTCATCTTCGCCGCGCGCTCGAGCAGGCGGCTGTGGAGGTAGAAGACGTCGCCCGGATAGGCTTCGCGGCCCGGCGGGCGGCGCAGCAGCAGCGACATCTGACGATAGGCGACGGCCTGCTTCGAAAGGTCGTCGTAGACGATCACGGCGTGCATGCCGTTGTCGCGGAAGAATTCACCCATCGCGCAGCCGGTGTAAGGCGCGAGATACTGCAGCGGGGCGGGCTCCGAAGCGGTCGCGGCGACGACGATCGAATATTCCATCGCGCCGTTTTCTTCGAGCTGCTTGACGATCTGCGCGACGGTCGAGCGCTTCTGACCGACGGCGACATAGATGCAATAGAGCTTCTTGCTCTCATCGTCCGACGCGTTGACTTCCTTCTGGTTGATGAAGGTGTCGATGGCGACGGCCGACTTGCCGGTCTGGCGGTCGCCGATGATCAGTTCGCGCTGGCCGCGACCGACGGGGACGAGCGCGTCGATGGCCTTGAGGCCCGACTGCACCGGCTCGGAAACCGATTCACGCGGGATGATGCCCGGCGCCTTCACTTCGACGCGGCGACGCTCGGTCGATTCGATCGGGCCCTTGCCGTCGATCGGATTGCCGAGAGCGTCGACGACGCGGCCGAGCAGGCCCTTGCCCACGGGGACGTCGACGATGGTATTGGTGCGCTTGACGCTGTCGCCTTCGCCGATTTCCTGGTCCGAACCGAAGATAACGGCACCGACATTGTCGGCTTCCAGGTTCAGCGCCATGCCCTGAACGCCATTGGCGAATTCGATCATTTCGCCCGCCTGGACGTTGTCGAGGCCGTGGATGCGGGCAATACCGTCACCCACCGACAGCACGGTGCCCACTTCGCTCACTTCGGCTTCGGTGCCGAAATTGGCGATCTGGTCCTTGATGACCTTGGAGATTTCTGCGGCGCGGATATCCATGATGTGTGTCCTTTAAGCCTTCATGGCCTGGGATAGCGAATTGAGACGGGTGCGGATCGAGGCGTCGATGCGCTTCGAACCGATGGTGACGACGAGGCCGCCGAGCAGATCGGGGTCGACCTTCGTGGAAAGCTTGACCGTGCGGCCTTCGCGGGCCGTCAGCTTGGCCTTGAGATCGGTGAGCTGGGCGTCGGTCAGCGCATGCGCGCTGGTCACTTCGGCGGTGACTTCGCCGCGCTGGGCGGCGGCGATCGCGCGGAAGGCGCGAATCACGGCCGGCAATTGCGACAGGCGGCGGTTCTGCGCCAGCACGCCGAGGAAGTTCTGCGTCAGCTCCGATACGCCGAGAATGGCGGACACGCGCGACAATGCCTTTTGCGCGTCGCCACGCGATATCTTGGGATTGGTGGTAACGGCGGCGAACTCGTCCGATTCGTCGAGCGCAGCCTCGACCTTCTCAAGGTCCGATTCGACCGCGGTAACGGTTCCGTTTTCGCTCGCGAGATCGAACAGGGCGGAAGCGTAACGCCCTGCCAGGCTAGCCTGAATACCGGCGGAAATATCCACGCGCTTGAGGTCCTCTCGGGTCCGGAAGAAAAATCTGTGCGATCCATGCCGCGTGCGGGCGGACAAGAGTCGCCCCGGCAAGGTCGGCGCGCGCCTAGCAAAGCCCCCCCGCAATGGCAAGCCGAGTCCGGACAGGGAATCTGGACTCCGCTCCACTCTCGCGTAGAATGCGTGGCATAAAGCAACCAATCGCGCGGGAGAGAGGCGATGCAGATGGTGCCGCTGGCCCCCAAATGCGGGGTCGAGATTACAGGGGTAAGCCTAGCCGAAGCGGAGGGCGACACGCTCGACGCGATCAAGCAGGCGATCTACACCCACGGCGTCGCGCTGTTTCGCGGGCAGAGGGACTTCACACCCGAGGCCCATATTGCCTTTGCCAAGCGCTGGGGCGGGATCGACATCAACAATTACTTCCCGTTGACCGACGAGCATCGCGAGATCGCGGTGGTGAGAAAGCGCGCCGATCAGGTCACCAATATCGGCGGCGGGTGGCATACCGATCATTCCTATGATCAGGTACCCGCGATGGGCTCGATCCTTGTCGCGCGCACATTGCCACCCTCGGGCGGGGACACTTTGTGGGCGCATATGGGCGAAGCCTATGATGCTCTCCCCGACGACCTCAAGAAAGAGATCGAGGGGCTGGAGGCCTATCACACTGCCGACCATATCTACGACGAAGGCGGGCTCTACGCGAAAACCGACATGGGCGGCGATCTGCGGGGAAAGGCGCTCAAGACCGGCGCTACGCACCCCATCGTGATCCGCCACCCGCAGACCGGGCGCAAGCTGCTCTATGTCAACAGCGCCTTCACCGTGAACATCGTCGGCCGCACGCGCGAGGAGAGCCTGCCGCTGCTGCAGCAGCTCTATGCCGCTGCAACTGCGGCGGACAACACCTGCCGCGTGGCGTGGGAACCGGGTTCGGTGGCGATCTGGGATAATCGCACGACCTGGCACCTGGCGATGAACGACTACCAGGGCCACGCACGCGAAATGCACCGCATCACGCTGACCGGCGAAACGCTGGCGGCGTAATTTGTCGGTCCATCGCTCCGCTACTTGATGCCGTTTCTTTTCGGCACGTCGCTGCGTTGTTCGATGTCGATCAGCCTAGAGTGCGCGCGGCCCAGATGATCGGCGAAAGCGCAAGGAACGCGAAGCCCACCGCCACGACCGACCAGCGCTTGGCGAAGATCATCGCGATGAACAGCAGCCCGAACATCGTGTCCGGCCCGGCGCGCAGGAAGACGTCGCTAGCAGTGTCCGAGGTCGTGAAAACGTGGCCGAGATAGCCGATATGGATCGACCAGAAATACAGGCTGGCCAGCAGCCACTGGTACCGCCGGTTGCGCTGATAATAGTCGGCCAGATCGACGCCTTCCTCGCCCACCTTGTCGGGCAGCGATACGGCGGCCAGCAGCACCAGCATGACCAGCTGAAACATGACCGGCAGGAACTGCGCGAAGGTGATTTGTCCGTCGGGTTGCGAGGCCGCGCCCCACCAATAGGCGATGATGCTGAGCAGGATGAACAGCGCGAAGGCAGGCTGTGCCCAGTGCCAGGTCACCTTGTCGGAGCGCAATACGCGGTTGAGGTTTTCAAGCTCGAACGCCACCGCCACGCCGAGCACGATCGAGGCGAAGACGAGGGCCTGCTCCATCAGTCGCTGCCCGTCCGCGCGCTACATTCGTAGACCAGCCGCTCGTTGGCCTGGCGTGGCAATTGTCCGAGGACTTCGCCTTGCAACTCGCCAAGCCGGGCAGCTGCTTCCGTGGTGCCGCATTGGGGCGCTTCGTACTTGCCGCGGGCCTCGCGCGCCTCGATCATCGCGCTGCGCGGGAGGAGGAAGCGCTCGACCCGGAAGATCCGCCGGTCGGGATCGAAGCTGTTGACCGAAACCGCGTCTTCGGAATTGGGCACGAACACGCGGCTCCAGGTTCCTCCGGCAAAACCGTATTGCGTGCGTTCGTTGATGCAGCCGTCGGGGGTCCAGTCGAACGCGAGATCCTCCGCCTTGGCGCTGGTGATGCGGCTGCGCTCGGGGATCAGCGTGCATTGCAGCGCGAGTTCGCTCGGCTCACCGGGATCGGCGACATTGGGCACATCGTCGTCTTCCTGCATGGCGGCGGCCACACGGCGGTCGATTTCATCGAGACCGGGACGGGTGAGATAGGCGGCGAGCGCGGCCAGCACGACGACGATGGTTGCGCCGCCTGCGATCCGCAGCCGCGTATCGTCGCGCTCTTCTTCCGGCTGCCGCCACAGCGAAAGCGCCCACTGGCCAAGGCCGAAGGCGACCAGCAGCAAGACGAAGGCGAGGAAGACACGATCCTCGCGTTCGAGAATGACGCCCTGTTCGGCCTCGAGCAGCGCGCGTTCGCGCTTTGCGCGCTGCGCTGCCGAGCGTTCGGCCAGATCGGCGCGCGCGGCTATCTGCTCGCGCTGGAGCCGCTCTCGCTCGGCCTCGTCCAGATCGGCCATCGAGCGGCATACCGAACTGTTGACGCGGGGCTCGACATCGTTGGCGCGCAGGAACGGCAGCAGCTCGCGGTTCGATACGGCAAAGAAGAATTCGGCATCGCCGCCGTCATTGTCCGCGCCGAAACTGTTTACCCCGACCACTCGACCGCAAGGATCGAGCAGCGGGCCGCCCGAACTGCCGCGCGCGATGGGGGCGGTGTGAAGAATGGTGTCGAATTGGCGGCTGGGGCGCGTGCCCGATACGAAGCCGCGGCTCTTGACCGGCGGCTGGCTGCGAAAGATGTCGCTGAAAGCGAGCCCCTGCGCGCGGTCGACATTCATCGGGTAGCCGACGCTGGTCACTTCGCCGGTGTCGGGCGGCACGCCGCCTACCAGGGCCAGCGGGGGCAGGCGCAGCTCGCCGGTAATGCGGATCAAGGCGAGATCGTTACGCGGACTCACGGCGACCGGCTGGCCATAGACCGCCTCGCCTCCACCGCTGGGAATGATGCCGATCCTGAGCTCGTCGTCGCGCAACGCGTCGCGTAGCACATGTGCATTGGTCACCACCTGGTCGCCCGCGACCGCGAATCCCGTGCCATGGCTGATCGGGATCAGCTCGCCGCTTTCCTCGCCGATGATGACCACGCGCACCACGCCGCGCGCGGCGGCATCGATATCGGCCGGTTCGGCCTGCGCCAGCGTGGGCGCCAGCAGCGCGAGCATGACGGCGAGGAGTGCAGGAAGGCGTCCCATCGGGGCCGTCTTGTGACGATCATTGGCTTTAATCGCAAGCCGCGGGATGCAAGCTTGCCGAGACGGGCGCAAAAGAGGGCCACATACGCTATGGAGGCAATCGTGAGCATCACCGAAGACACTGCATGGGCCGCCGTTCTGCGCCGCGACCGCGCTTTCGACGGGCGTTTCGTCACCGGCGTCATGACCACGGGCATCTATTGCCGCCCGTCCTGCGCCGCGCGGCACCCCGCGCGGGGCAATGTGCGCTTCTTCGCCGATGGCGCGGCTGCGCGCGCGGCCGGCCTGCGCGCCTGCAAGCGCTGCCGGCCCGACGACGTGGGGCGCGACGAGGCGGCTGTGCTCGCCGCGATCGACGAGATCAGGCAGGCGGAGGACGCACCGACGCTGGGCACGCTGGCACAGCTCACCGGCTATTCGCCGAGCCATTTCCAGCGCGTCTTCAAGCGCGCCATCGGCCTCTCGCCCGCCGCCTATGCCCGCGCGCTGCGCGAAGAGAGGGCGCGCGATGCGCTGTCGCAGGGCGACAGCGTGACCGGCGCGATTTACGAGGCGGGCTATGGCTCGGCCTCGCGTTTTTACGACGGCACAAAGGGACGATTGGGAATGACGCCGAGCGACTGGCGCGATGGGGGCAGAGGCCGCACCATCCATTGGACTCTCGTCGATACGACGCTTGGCACCATGCTGGTCGCCGCCACGGAAAAAGGCGTGTGTTGCCTGTCTTTCAACGAGGGCGAGAAAGACTTGCGCGCGCGCTTTCCCAATGCCGAGCTGGTGGAAGGCGGCGGGGAATTCCGCACGCTGTTCGAACAGGTGACTGCAGCCGTCGAACAGCCGGTCGATGCCACCACGGCCGAGATCCCGCTCGATGTGAAAGGCACCGCCTTCCAGCAACGTGTGTGGCAGGCCCTGCGCGCCATTCCGGCTGGCGAGACACGCAGCTATGGAGAGCTCGCCGCCGCACTGGGCAATCCCAAGGCGAGCCGCGCGGTCGGCGGCGCCAATGGGGCGAACAACATTGCGGTCCTCATCCCGTGCCACCGCGTGATTGCCGCCGATGGAGGGCTGGGCGGCTACGCCTACGGCACCGAAATCAAAGCGGAATTGTTGAGGCGTGAGCAGGGTTCGACCAAGAGCGGAAAGTAGTATCGGGCGGAGTTCGGTATTGATTGACAGCGCGTTAAGGCTCTTGGCCTATGCTGGCGGCCGCACCCGGGGCTGAATCATTCGACTGTAGGGACGGGATATTGAGAATCGCAATCGTTTCGCTGGTCGCGATCGCGGTCGGACTCGCCGCGATCCTGGCGGCCCTGCTCGTCCATCCCTATTACGCGCACCGACTGGCCGATATGGTCGGTTCCGACCACCGTGGCTATCGGTCGATAGTCCATTCCGACACAATGCAGGCGGTCAATGCGGCGCGCCTGAGCCAGGGAGAGGAAACCGCGCTTGCCTTCTTCGGTGCGAGCACGATCGAACGGCTGGATATCCGTCGCTTCGGATCGACTGCGGTAAACCTCGCCTATGGCGGTTTGACTTCGCGCGATGTGCTGCAATACGCTCGCGGCAATGCGGCCTTCGCCGAAACACGAACCGTGGTGGTGCTGGCCGGCTTCAACGATCTCGCGGCGGGCCGATCGCCTCGGGAAATAGCGGATGACATTGCGGCCCTGCTCGCGTTGCGCCTGCCGTCCAAGCCGGTGCTGCTGGTGGGTGTCCTGCCGGTCAATCCCGCGAATCTCGGCACGGCGTCCGTCTCCAACGAGGCGATCGAAACGCTCAACGACTATCTCGAGGCGACCTGCCGTGAGGCAGCCAATTGTCGGTTCGTCGATCCGGCGAGGGGGCCTCATGCCTTTTCCGCACCGCTGCCCGCTTCGCTCGATTCCGGAGACGGGATTCATCTCAATGGCGCCGGCAACCGGCAACTGGCCGATCTTGTCGAGATGTATCTGGGTCAGAGCGCCCGGACGCGCGACGATGGTTGACACTCCCGCCGCGGCGCCGAGGCTCTATTATGGCGATCTCGATGTCGCGCGTGGAGTCCTCATGGCACTGGGCGTTTTCCTGCACAGCGCCGTTCTCTTCAGCACCGATGTCTTCGCGAACTACGGTGCCGATTCCGACCCCGGGCCCTATCGCTTCCTGGTCGATGCGATCCACCTGTTCCGGATGCCCGCGTTCTTCGCGGTTTCCGGCTTTTTCTGCGCCATGTCATTGCGCCGCCAAAGCGTGACCGCGTTTCTCAGACTCAAGAGCCGGAGGATACTGGTTCCGCTGCTCAGCGTGTTGCTGACGTTCAACATGATCGAACTGTGGCTGAGGCAGGCGGCCAGATCGGAGCCGGAGATCCATGCCGGCGCGGCCTTCCGATTTCCGTTGGATCCGACGCTGTTCGGCGAGCTGTTGCTGCACCTGTGGTTTCTTGTCGTTGTCTTCGTCTATTTCCTCCTTGCCATGCTCGTAACGGCTTTGGTTGCGGCGGTCGGAGAGCGCCGCCACAAGATTGCGCGGGGGGCTTTCGCCAGGATCGAGCGCATGCCGAACGCGGCGATCGGCACCTGGTTCTTGGCTGCAATCGCGCTTGCCTATGCCCCCCATGCCGCGGGAAGCCTGGGGCCGGAACTGATCTATCCGCAATGGGTGTTCGGTATCGCGCCGTTCACGATCCTCTACTACGCACCCTTCTTCGCATTCGGGGCTGCGCTGAATTTCATGCCGCAACTGACCGAACGCTGGCGGCAATTCAGTCTTCCCAAACTGCTCGGCTTTTCGGCAGCTATCGTGCTGGTCCCGGCCGTGGCGGCGAGTGGCTGGTTCGGCGAGACCGCGATGGTGGCCGTTTCGGCGATCGGCGCGTGGATTTGCGTGTTGAGCATCTTCGGCCTGTTCAACGCGGCCATGCGGCTGGTGGGAGATCGGTCGCGCGCCTTCGCCGAGCCTGCCTATACGATCTACCTCCTGCACCACATCCTCGTGTTTCTCCTCGGTTGGCTATTGCTTTCCCAGGGCATCGATGGGGCACTGGCCTTCGGCCTGGTCGTGGCGAGCACGCTCGGCCTGACGCTGACAATTCATTATTCCGTCGTTCGCAAGTCGGCTGCCATGCGCTTGCTGCTCAACGGGAAGTAGGGAAACGGGCGGATCAAGGCCCGCCCCGCCGAACTGTCGACCGGGATCGCTTCGAGTGCCGCGAGCGGGGCATTCGATCGCGCTCTATCGACCTTGCCGCGGAAATCGGATGACAGCCCAACCTTCGGTTCTTCCCGGGAAAAGCGCGGACGATTTGCCAGTCGCGCAGGCTGAGCCTAGATCAAGGCATGCAATTCTCGATCGTTTTCGCGATTTCATGGGTTCTGATCCTCGCTGTGGGCGGCGGGCTGCTCACGAAAATCGGCTCATGGTATCGAAATCTCGAGAAGCCTTCCTGGCAGCCTCCCGACTGGCTGTTCGGCCCGGCCTGGACCGTGATACTGGGGCTGGCGGGCTGGGCCTTCGTGCTGAGCTGGGACGGCGCCGCCAGCGGCGACGAGCGAATGCTGCTGATCGGCCTCTACCTCGCCAACGGTCTGTTCCATTTCCTGTGGTCGCCGCTTTTCTTTACCGCGAAGCGACCCGACTGGGCTCTGCTAGAGGTGCCGTTCCTGTGGCTGTCGGTACTCGCGCTATGCGTTTTTCTGAGGGACTGGTCGGTACTCGCGAGCTGGTTGATCGTGCCCTATCTCGCGTGGGTCAGTTTCGCATCGATCCTGAACTTGAAGATCGTCCGTCTGAACGGCCCGTTTCCCAAGTCGGCCGGCTGAATGGGCCTGCCGTCAGGGGCTAAAGAAAAGGGGCGAGCGACCGATGCCGCCCGCCCCGCCGAGTTTGTGTTGCATTCGGCCCTAGAGCCCGCTGGCCATCCCGTCGACGCTCTTGCTGACGAGGATGTTGACCGCCACGCGGCGGTTCTGCGCCTTGCCCTGCTCGGTCGAATTATCCGCCGCCGGGTCGGCTTCGGCCATGCCGGTCGGGACCATCATGCGATAGGGCTTCCAGCCACATTCCTGCTGGAGGAAGTTGACCACGCGCGTCGCGCGCTTCTCGCTCAGCTCCTGGTTGTATTCGTAATCGCCAACGGAGTCGGTGTAGCCGACCACCAGCAGCAGCGCATTGTCGGTCGCCTGCGCCTGCTGGGCAGTGCGGCACAACTCGTAACGCGCTTCCTGCGAGAGGTTGTAGCGGGCGGTGTCGAAATAGACGTTGGTGGTGCCCTTGATATTGTATTCGTCGATATTGGCGACGCGGCCGCGCAGCGCTTCGGTCGCAGCCTCATTTGCGGCGAAACGCTGGTCGGTGCCGGCGTGAATCATGCGCGCGGTCTTGAGGTCGCGCGACTTCACGGCGACTTTGGTGGCGATCAGGCCGCGATCCGCCCACTGGACGGTTTCCACATCGACCGGCAGGCCGTTGAGCAGGTCGGCTTCGGTCAGCGCATCCTTGTCGAGGCCGAGAAAACCGCCGCTGCTGCGGATTTCGGTGGCCGGGCTGATCGTGATCACGGTCCGCGTGCCGTCCATGCCGGTGACCTGGATCCGGTTATCCTTACGCGCCGAAATGACGCCTTCGAATTCGGGACCCTCGGGCAGTTCCGATAGATCACCCGGCATGGTGCCGGTGACCGTGATGTCGTTGGCCTGCGCTTGGTAGCCCGATTGCGCATCGAGCTCCTGCGCAGTCGCCGCGGTGGCCAGCAGGCCGATCGCTGCAAGCGCGGCTGCGCTGGTGGAAATCTTGTTCATCTGCATACTCCTGAAATCTGGTGTGCCGCCTCGCGGCAGCCGGAGCCGGGCCGACCCGACCGGGCGTAGACGGAAGTCAGAGTTCCCTTCGTCCTCATGTTGTAATCGCGCGGCGGGATTGCCGCAGGTGCGCGCCGGGTGTTCGCCGAAACCTGTCGGCGCGATGAACAATTGCGGCGAAATCGTGGCATTGGCGGGTGGCGCGGGTAGTCGCTGCGACGAACCGTTGCAATCGCTCAGTCGGCGCTGGCCCATCCGGAGGGTGCGGGCGTGAGCGAGTCGAGGAAGGTATCTGCGCTGTCGAGGTATGCCTGCCTGCGGTCGTCGTCCATCCGGTCCCAGGTCGAATAAATCCGCCCGATGCGTGGGTTCTTCTCCAGCCGCTCGCGGTGGCGGTCCATGAAATGCCAGTAGAGCGGGTTGAAGGGGCAGGCGCCTTCGCCCGTCTTCTTGTTGGGTGAATAGGTGCAATCCGCGCAGTAATTGCTCATCTTGTTGATGTAGTTGCCGCTGGCCGCATAGGGCTTGCTGGCCAGCTTGCCGCCGTCGGCATAAAGGATCATCGCCGCGACATTGGGCAGTTCGACCCATTCGTAGGCGTCGGCATAGACAACGAGATACCAGTCCTGCACCTCGCGTGGATCGATGCCAGCGAGCAGCGCGAAATTGCCCAGCACCATCAGCCGCTGGATATGGTGTGCGTGGGCGTTGTCGCGCGTGGTGCGGATGCAGTCGGCAAGACAGGCCATGTCGGTCTCGCCGGTCCAGTAGAAGTCGGGCAGGCCGCGCTGGGCGTTGAGGGCGTTGGCCTTCTGCAGATGCGGCATCTGGTGCCAGTAGAAGCCGCGCACATATTCGCGCCAGCCGATGATCTGGCGGATGAATCCCTCGACCGAATTGAGCGGTGCCTTGCCGTCTTGGTAGGCTTTCTCGGCGCGGCGGCACAATTCGAGGGGGTCGAGCAGGCCGAGATTGATGCTGGTCGAGAGCATCGAATGGAACAGATCGTCCTCGCCCGCGACCATCGCGTCCTGATAGGGGCCGAAGCATTCGATCCGTTCGGCGAAGAAGGCATCGGCGGCTTCCTCTGCCTCGGCGCGCGTAACGGGCCACGGGAATGTCTCGAGACTGCCGAAATGGTCGCCGAACCGGTCCTCGACCAGATCGATCACTTCCTGCGTAATGTCGTCAGGGTCGAACTTGGGGCGTTCGGGCGCCGATAGGCCTTCCTTGGGCGGTTTGCGGTTCTCGCTGTCGTAATTCCACTCGCCGCCTTCGGGCTTGCCGTCGTTGTCGACAAGCAGACCGGTCTTGCGGCGCATCTCGCGATAGAAGAACTCCATGCGGAGCTCTTTGCGATCCCCTGCCCATTCGTCGAACTCGGCCTGGCTACAGATGAACCGGTCGTCGCGCAGGATTTCGATCTCGCAGGCGAGCTTGTCCGCCCACTGGTCCATCGCCTCGCGCACGCGCCATTCGCCCGCCTCGACCACGCTGACGAGGCGCGGGGAGTGCTGCTCGATCGCGCGCGCCACCTCGCCGGTGAAGCTGCCCGCATTGTCCTCATCGTCGAGCGTGATGTAATCGACCGTCCACCCCGCATCGCGCAATTCTTCGGCGAAATGGCGCATGGCGGAAAAGATCAGCGCGATCTTCTGCTTGTGGTGCCTGACGTAGGTCGCCTCGTCCCAGACCTCCATCATTAGGATGACGGTATCGTCCTTGGTACGCCCCCGAATCGAGGCGAGGTCGCGGGTTAGCTGGTCGCCGAGGATGGGGACGAGTACGGGATTGTCGCTGGGGCCGGGCATTGCGTTTTCAATGCCCGGCCCGCGCGATCGTGCCTCACAGCTTGGCGATTTCTTCCCGGGCGGCTGCCAGGCCGGCCTCGATCGCCTCCGGACCGTAGCCTGCCTTCTCGACGCGCACGAACTGGAGGTCGTCCACGCCGACGAAGCCGAAGAAGGTCGTCAGCAGGCTCTCCTGATTCTCGGCCATCTGGTCGTTCGAATATTCGCCGCCACGCGCGGAAGCGACCACGACCTTGCGCCCGCCGGCCAGACCCTCGGGGCCGTTTTCGGAATATTTGAAGGTCACGCCGGGCACGCCCAGCCGGTCGAGCCAAGCCTTGAGCTGCGAGGCAATCGAGAAATTGTACATCGGCGCGCCCACGATCACGATGTCGCTGGCAAGGAATTCGTCGAGTACCGCGCGCTCGCCGGGATAGGCGGCGGCAACGGCTTCCTCGTGGGTCTCGGGCGGCGTGCGGATCGCGCTGGTGGTGATCGGGTCGATATGCGCCAGCGGCTCGGCCACCAGGTCGCGGGTGACCACCTTGGCCTCCGGGTGCAGGTTGGTGAAATGGGCGAGCAGCGCGTCGGTCAGCTTACGGCTGATCGATTGATCGCCCGTGGTCGAACTGTCGATACGAAGAATTTGCACGTCGGAAACTCCATAGTTACTATCGATAACCTGGAGGCCATATGGAAACTGCACCCCAAGTTGCGCAAGAAGGCACTTTGCCGTCAGATAGGGACACCGGTGTTACTCTCGAAGTGCACGACGCGCCGCAGTGCAGCGCGGTCAATGACATCCTCGCGCGGGTGGGCGACAAATGGTCGGTGCGGGTGGTAATGGCGCTTGAAGGCGAATCGCGCCGGTTCAATCAATTGCGGCGCGAGATTTCCGGTATTTCGCAGCGCATGCTGACCCGCACGCTGCGCGGTCTCGAACGTGACGGCCTGGTCAGCCGGACGGTGACGCCCAGCGTCCCGCCGCGAGTCGACTATGCCCTTACGGCGCTCGGTAGATCCCTGTGCGATCCCGTGGCGCGGCTGGGCAATTGGGCGATCGCGAACATCGCCAAGGTCGAAGCGGCGCGTGCCACGTTCGACGGCGAAACGGACCAGGCGCGCTAGACGAAACTGTAGGGATCGATGTCCACCGCGACGCGCACGCCGGGCGGGTGGTCGACCGCGCCGAGCCAGCGGCGGATGACGTCCTGTAATTGTACGCTGCGCCGGGCATTGATGAGGAAGCGATAGCGATAGCGGCCGCGCAGCAGTGCCATCGGGGCGGGGGCAGGGCCGAGGATCAGGCAGTCGGGCAACTCGGGGCGAAAGGCGCCGAGGCGGTTGGCGGCCTCGCGTGCTTCGGCATCGTTCTCGGAACTTATGATGATCGAGGCCCAGCGGCCGAAGGGCGGGGCACCTACCTCGCGGCGCATTTCGGTTTCGGCGGAATAGAAGGCGTCGCGGTCCCCGGCAGCAAGCGCGGCGATAACGGGCGCTTCGGGATGGCGCGTCTGGATGAGCACCTCGCCCGGTTTCGAACCGCGCCCCGCGCGCCCGGCAACCTGCGCCACCTGCTGATAGGTCCGCTCGCCCGCCCGCAGATCCCCGCCTTCGAGCCCCAAGTCCGCATCGACCACGCCGACCAGCGTCAGTTCGGGGAAATGGAACCCCTTGGTTACCAATTGCGTGCCGACGATGACGTCCACCTCGCGCGCCTCGACCGCTGCGATGAATTCGGCGGCACGGCCGGGGGAATTGAGCGTGTCCGAAGTCGCCACGAACACCCGCGCCTGCGGCAATCGCTCGGCCACCTCGTCGGCGATGCGCTCGACGCCGGGGCCGCAAGCGACGAGGCAATCGGGTTCGCCGCATTCGGTGCAGGCCTGCGGGGCGGGGGCTTCGTGCCCGCAATGGTGGCAGGCGAGGCGGCGGGTGAAGCGGTGCTCTACCAGCCAGGCGCTGCAATTGGGGCACTGGTAGCGAAAGCCGCAATTGCGGCACAGGGTCAGCGGCGCATAGCCGCGGCGGTTGAGGAACAGCAGCGACTGTTCGCCGCGCTCCAGCCGCTCCTCGATTCCGTCGACCAGCCGTTGGGCCAGCCACATGCCGTGCGGGGGCTTTTCCTCGGTCAGGTCGATCGTGTCGATGCTGGGCAATTGTGCCCCGCCGAAACGGATGGGCAGGTCGACCTTGGTGTAGACCCCGCTCTCGGCCATCTGCAGGCTTTCGAGCGCGGGCGTGGCGCTGGCGAGCACCACGGGCACCTTTTCGAAATGGCCGCGCATCACCGCGACATCGCGCGCGTTGTAGCGCACGCCGTCTTCCTGCTTGAAGCTGGTCTCATGCGCCTCGTCGACCACGATCAGGCCGAGCCTTGCAAAGGGCAGGAACAGCGCCGAACGCGCGCCTACGACGACCTGTGCGCTGCCGTCGGACACAGCGCGATAGGCGCGGCGGCGCTCGGTCGATTTGAGCGAGGAATGCCACAGCACGGGCGCGGCGCCGAAGCGCTCCTCGAAGCGGTGGAGGAAGTTTTCGGTCAGCGCGATCTCGGGCAGCAGCACGAGCACTTGGCGGCCCATCCGCAGCGCCTCTGCCACCGGTTCGAAATAGGTTTCGGTCTTGCCCGATCCGGTCACCCCGTCGAGCAGGAAGGGCGCGAATTCTGCTTTGCGCACGGCTGACGAGAACACCGCCGAGGCCTCGCGCTGTTCCTCGCTCAGCTCGACCTGCGAGAAGTCGGGTCGCGCTTCGTCATAGGGGCGGTCGCAATCGACCTCCACCGGCTCGAGCACGCCCTGGTTCACCAGCCCCCGCAACACGCCTTCGGATACGCTCGCGATGCCCGACAGCTCGCGGATCGTGGCCTGCTCGCCCTCCAACGCCTCCATCGCCGCCTGTCGCTGCGGCGTCATGCGTTCGGGCATGCCTCCGGTCAGTCGATATTCGGTCATCGTCGCCGGGCCCTTCAATGCGCCGCCCGAAGACAGCGCCATGCGTGCGACGCTCGCCAGCGGGGCGACGTAATAATCGGCGGTCCATTCGATAAGGCGCCGCAGCGGTCCCGACAGGGGCGGGACGGGCAGTATCCCCCTGAGGTTGCGCAGCTTCTCCGCCGGAACCTCGGTGCCGGGCAGCCGTTCAGCCTCCCAGACGATCCCGATCACGGTGCGCGGCCCCAGCGGGCACTCGACCACCGAGCCGGGCTCGACTGCGAGCCCTTCGGGCACCTTGTAATCCAAGGGGCCGAGGGCGGCATTGAGGACGAGGCAGCGCACGCGGTTCATGGCCGGGCCATATGGGCGGCGCGATGGGCGTGAAACAAGGGTGGGATGGAAGAGGACTGACGATATGACCGATATTCTCGTGAAACCCACCGGGCGGCGCGCCTTTCTAGGCGGCATGGCGGCTTCGGGCGGCCTGCTGATGCTGCCGGCCTGCTCAAGCCTTCCCGGCTTCGGCATGGTCGATGCGGTCCAGCGCATCCTATTCCTGTCGAGCGAGCGGGCCTTTGCCCGCATGCTCCAGGGCGATGGTTTCTGGGACCAGCAGGTCGCGCAGCTTGGGCTGGGCAATCTGCTCGGCACGCGCGGCGACGTGATGACCCGCATTCTTACTTCGGCGCTGTTCAAGAGCCGGCTGGAGGATGCCTTCGGCGATATTGCCTACGAAGGTGCCGAGCGCGCGGCCCCGCTGGTGACCGATGCCGTGCGCACAATCGGTATCCAGAACGCGATCGACCTCGTGCGCGGCGGGCCGACGGCGGCGACCGCATTCCTGCGCGGATCGATGGGCACCACGCTGGTCGAGGCCATGGTTCCCGAACTTGGCACCGCCATGCGCGTGGCGAGCGATCCGCTGGTCGGCGAGTTGCTGCGCGGTCTTACCGGCGTCGACTTGGCCAGCGCGACCACGCGTTTCGCCGGGAATATCGACGACACCATCTGGCGCGAAATCGGCGCGGAAGAGGCTGCCATCCGCCGCGACCCGCAGGCGACGCGCGATCCACTGATCATCGGTGTGTTCGGGGCGGGCGGGCAGGTCTAGCCGCCAGCCATATCGACCGCTAAGGCTCTGCGGGAATCGCAATTCCCCCGGAGCCCGCACTCATGAAATTCTTCGTCGACACCGCCGACATCGCCGACATCAAGGAACTGGCCGAAACCGGCCTGCTCGACGGCGTCACCACCAATCCCTCGCTGATCGCCAAGTCGGGCCGCGACTTCATGGAAGTGACCAAGGAGATCTGCGACATCGTCGATGGTCCGGTCAGCGCCGAAGTGGTCGCGCTCGATCACGAGGCGATGATGAAAGAGGCCGAGGTGCTGCGCAAGATCGCGGACAATGTCTGCATCAAAGTGCCGCTGACGATCGACGGCCTCAAGACCTGCAAGAAGCTCACGGGCGACGGCACGATGGTCAATGTGACACTCTGCTTCTCTGCCAACCAGGCGCTGCTTGCGGCCAAGGCGGGGGCGACCTTCGTTTCGCCCTTCGTCGGTCGACATGACGACAACGGTTTCGACGGCATGGCGCTGATCCGCGATATCCGCCTGATCTACGACAACTATCCCGGCTTCACGACCGAGATCCTCGTCGCCAGCGTCCGCAATCCCGTGCATGTACTCGAAAGCGCGCGGATCGGCGCCGATGTCGCGACCATGCCGCCCGCGGTCATCAAGGGACTGTTCAAGCACGTCCTGACCGACAAGGGCATCGAGGGCTTCCTTGCCGATTGGGAAAAGACCGGGCAGAGCATACTTTAAGCATGCCTCCCAGCGCAGGCTGGGACCTCCTTCGGCTTCGCGCCAAACCGCACGAGACCCCGGCCTTCGCTGGGGATCGGGAGATAGATGACCGACCAGACTCCCCTCGACCGTTTCAAGCAGGCGCTGACCGGCGCGGCTCGCGCGCTCGCGCACGAGCCCGAGGTCGAAGTCGCCTGGAGCGCGGATGCGCCGGCGCAGAGCGGCAAGAATTTCCGCGTGCCGCTACCGGGCCGCAATCTGCCGCGCGAGCAGGCGGTCGAGGCGCGCGGCTTCGCCGACAGTTTCTCGCTCCGCCTGCGCCACCATAACGAGGCGCTGCACAGCAAAGGCGCGCCGCCCGAACCGATCGCGCGCGCCTGCTACGATGCGATCGAGCAGGTTCGCTACGAGGCGATCGGGTCGAACCGCTATGCGGGGATTCGCGACAACCTCAATTCCGCGGTCGAGATGCGCACCGCCTCGGACTCGATCGTTCGCGCCGAGGACGCGAGCGATGTCCCGCTGCCCACCGCGCTGTCGCTGATGCTGCGCGAGGCGTTGACCGGCGAGGAAGTGCCCGAGCGCGCCCGCGCGGGCGTCGATCTGGTGCGCGAGGACATCCTCGCCAAGATCGGCACCGACATGGATGGCCTGGCCGACGTGCTCGACGATCAGCGCGCGTTCCAGGACCTGACGCTCGATCTGCTGCGCGATCTCGACCTCACGCTGCCCGACAGCCCCGAACCGACCGATGCCGAGGATGGCGAGGACGAAGACGGCGAAACACCCGAGGAGCAGGAGAGCGACGAGGAGGACGAGGGCGGCGCCGAGCCCGATGCCGCCGATGCGCGCAGCGAGGTCAGCGACGGCGAGGCCGAGGGCGATGCCGACCAGGAGGTCGACGGCGAACAGCAGATGTCCGACGGCGATCCGGCGGACGATGGCGAGGAGGGCATGCAGCCCGTCCGCCCGAACCGTCCGTGGACCGATTTCCCCGAAACCTTCGAATACACCGCCTACACGACCAAGTTCGACGAGGAGATCGAGGCGGGTGAGTTGTGCGATTTCGAAGAGCTCGAACGCCTGCGCACCTATCTCGACAGCCAGCTTGCCGGGCTCCAGGGCGTCGTCACGCGGCTGGCCAACCGGCTGCAGCGCCGCCTTATGGCGCAGCAGAACCGCAGCTGGGATTTCGACCAGGAAGAAGGGCTGCTCGATGCCGCGCGCCTGACCCGCGTGGTGGTCAGCCCCGGCCATGCCCTAAGCTACAAGATCGAGCGCGATACCGAGTTCAAGGACACGGTGGTCACGCTGCTGATCGACAATTCGGGCAGTATGCGCGGCCGGCCCATCAGCATCGCCGCGATCAGCGCCGATATCCTTGCGCGTACGCTGGAGCGCTGCGGCGTGAAGACCGAAATCCTTGGCTTCACCACCCGCGCCTGGAAGGGCGGGCAAAGCCGCGAGGCCTGGCTTGCCGATGGCCGCCCGGCCAATCCGGGCCGCCTCAACGATCTGCGCCACATTCTCTACAAGAAGGCCGACGAGCCCTGGCGCCGCGCGCGCCGCAACCTCGGCCTGATGATGCGCGAGGGGCTGCTCAAGGAGAACATCGACGGCGAGGCGCTGCTATGGGCGCACGATCGCCTGCTCCGCCGCCCCGAGGATCGCCGCATCCTGATGGTCATCAGCGATGGCGCCCCGGTCGACGACAGCACGCTCAGCGTCAACCAGGCGGGCTTCCTCGAAAGCCATTTGCGCAGGGTGATCGACTGGATCGAGAAGCAGTCGCCGGTGCAGCTTGCCGCGATCGGGATCGGGCATGACGTGACCCGCTACTACAAGCGCTCGGTGACGATCATGGATGTCGAGCAGCTTGGCGGCACGATCATCGAGCAACTGGCCGATCTGTTCGAGGTGGAATGACGGGGTGTCGAACGCGGCATTGGACATCCGTTTGCTCGGTCCCGACGACTACGCGCTCGTAAATGCCGCGGAAGAAATCTTCGACGATCGCCCGATTGCCAAACAGACACACGCTTTTCTGAATAGCGACCGCGATTTTCTCTGGTTCGCGCTTATCGATGGGCAACCCGTGGGCTTTGCCAGTGCGACAATCGTGCTGCATCCAGACAAGTCGCCGCACCTCTTCGTCAACGAACTCGAAACGCGGGACGGCTTTCGCCGCCGCGGAATCGCCACCCGCTTGATGCGCACGGTACAGCAGCACGGCAAAGCCAACGGCCTGTGGCCGATCTGGCTTGCTGCCGAAGGGGATGACGATAGGGCGATCGCCTTCTACCGCTCGCTGGGAGACATGGAGGAACGCGGCGCGGTCGTGTTCGAATGGGAGTGACAATGAACGTATCCGACGCCGTAGCCAGCCGCCGCTCCGTCCGCGCCTTCACGCAGCAGCCGGTCGAGCGCGAGGTTCTCACCCGCATCCTCGAAAAGGCGCAGCGCAGTCCATCGGGCGGCAACACGCAGCCGTGGCACGGCATCGTCCTCACCGGCGAACCGATGCAAAAGCTGTTCGCGCGTGTCGCGCAGGATTTGCCCAAGGGGCGCGAGGCCTTTGCGCCCGAATATCACGTCTATCCGCCCGAGCTCGACGGGGCCTACGAACAGCGACGCCGCGGCGTGGGCGAGGACATGTATGGCGCGCTCGAAATCTCGCGTGAGGAAAAGGGCAAGCGGCTGATGTGGTTCGCCAACAACTTCCGCGCCTTCGGGGCGCCGGTGCTGATGCTGGTTCACACGCCCAAATACATGGGCCCGCCGCAGTGGAGCGATATCGGCATGTGGCTGCAGACCATCGGCCTGCTGTGCCGCGAAGAAGGGCTCGACACCTGCTTCCAGGAAGCCTGGGCGGTCTATTCCCCGCAGATCCGCGAAGTGGTCGACATCCCCGAGGACCACACCTTCTTCTGCGGCGTCGCCATCGGCTACCGCGACGCGGAGGCGCCGGTGAACAATTTCGATGTCAAGCGCGCCGCGCTGGACGAGAGCGTGCGCTGGGAAGGGTGGTGATTTCCATCGTCATCCCAGCGCAAGCTGGGATCGGGTGCAATTCCGCGCCAAACCGGCAGCGATCCCAGCTTGCGCTGGGATGACGGGATAGTATCAGGCCCCGCATGACCGACACGCCGCTCAAGCTGTTCAATTCGCTGACCCGTCAACTGGAGGAATTCCGGCCCGTCCACGAGGGCGAGGCGCGCGTCTATTCCTGCGGGCCGACGGTCTACAACTACCAGCACATCGGCAATATGCGCGCTTATGTCTTCGCCGACACGCTGGGGCGCACGTTGCAGTGGAAGGGCTACAAGCTCACCCATGTCATCAACATCACCGATGTCGGACACCTCACCTCCGACGCGGACGAGGGCGTGGACAAGATGGAGCGGATGGCGGCGAAAGAAGGCAAGTCCGCCTGGGACATCGCAAAGTTCTATCAGGAGGATTTCGAACACGACCTTGCGCGCCTCAATGTCCAGCCCAAGCAGCACCCGCGCGCGACCGAGTTCGTCGAGGCAATGATTGTCTGGGGCGAGAAGATCGCGCCGGAGCATTGTTACGAGCTCGACAGCGGCCTCTATTTCGACGTCTCGACCGTTGCCGATTACGGCCGTCTGGCACGCGCGGTGACCGAGGACGGCGAAGGCCGGATCGACACGGTCGAGGGTAAGCGCAATGCCGCAGATTTCGCCATCTGGCGCAAGACCCCGGCGGGCGAGACGCGGCAGATGGAATGGGACAGCCCGTGGGGCAGGGGCGCGCCCGGCTGGCATCTCGAATGCTCGGTCATGGGCGAGAAGCTGCTGGGTTTCCCCTTCGACATCCATACCGGCGGGATCGACCACCGCGAGATCCACCACCCGAATGAGATCGCGCAGAACCAAGCCTTCTGCGGGTGCGGCAGCCTCGACGATGCGACCCACTCGGGCGCGAAGATCTGGATGCACAACAACTTCCTCGTCGAGCGCTCGGGGAAGATGAGCAAGTCGTCGGGCGAGTTCCTGCGGCTGCAATTGCTGGTCGACAAGGGCTACCACCCGCTCGCCTACCGCATGATGTGCCTCCAGGCGCATTACCGCAGCGAGCTGGAGTTCTCGTGGGAGGGGCTGGGCGCAGCACTCACGCGGCTCAAGCGCATCGTGATGGCGGTCGAGCGGCTGAAGGACGCACCCGCAGGCGATCCCTCGCACCAGAAGTTCGCTCCCATGCGCGCAAAATTCGCCGAGGCCGTTTCGGACGATCTCAACACGGCTGTCGCGCTGGTCGCTCTCGAAGAGGCGCTCGCGGTCAAGAAGGTCGATGCCGGTGTGAAGCGCGTGGTGATCGAGGATATGGACGCGGTCCTCGGTCTCGACCTGTTTGGTGTGACCCGCACCGACCTGCGTATCCGGCCCAAGGACGCCCGGATCACCGAGGCCGAAATCGAGGCCGAGCTGCTCCGCCGCAAGGAAGCGCGCATGGCCAAGGATTTCGCCACTTCCGACGCGATTCGCGAAAGCCTTGGGGAAAAAGGCGTCGAGGTGATGGACGGCGACCCGCTCGGTTGGGAATGGAAGCTCTGACCATGGCCGATCCGCAGACTCTCCTCTGGCAGCATCTCAAGGATACGCCGAAGGGCCTGCAATTCGTCCGGGACCATGAAGCCGGGGGTTTCGTCCTCCCGCTCTACTGCGCCGAGGCGCATCTCGCGATCGAGGTCGACGACGATCCCTTCAAGCCGAAGAACGACAGCGAGCGCGAACGCTGGCAGGAACAGCACCGCGTCGACATCATGCAGGTCCCGCCCAGCCATGTGCTGCGCAATGCCAGCGAAGTGGCCGCGGCGATCCTCGACATTGCTGGTCGCCGCAAGGAACGGTTTGCGAAAATCGGCTGAAGCGGCAACAGGGGGCATCGAGGAGAAATCGATGACCAAAGCCGTATTGTCCGCCCTCATCCGCCCGCTGGTCGAGCCGCGCCTGCCCGATTGGGTCGAGCCGCTGTGGTTCGCGAGCAAGGAGCAGGCGCTGGAGTTCGCGCCGGAAGCGGAGATCGGCTGGTTCGACCTCAACGAGAAAGAGCCGATGATCGAAATCGCGCAGGTCGCGACCAGGCTCAAATGGATGAACTCGATCTATGCCGGGCTCGATTTCATGCCGCTCGATCTACTCAAGCAGCGCGGTGTCACCGTGACCAACGGCGTCGGCATCAATGCCATCACCATCGCCGAATATGTCGTCATGCTGATGCTTGCCCATGCCAAGGGCTATCGCGAGGTCGTGCGCGCGCAGGAGCGGCACGAATGGCTGCTCGACAGCCCGGGCAAGCGCGAATTGTCGGGCGAGCGCGTGCTGCTGCTCGGCCTCGGTGCGATCGGCCGGCTGGTCAAGACGCGGCTCGAGGCGTTCGATATGAAAGTCGTGCCCGTGCGCCGATCGGGTGCCGACGGGGCCTTGAAGCCCGGCGAATGGCGCGAAAAGCTGGGCGAGTTCGACTGGGTCGTGCTTGCGGTTCCCTCGACTCCCGAGACCAAGCACATGATCGGCGCGATGGAGCTCGCCGCAATGCGTCCCAACGGCGTGCTGGTGAACATCGCGCGCGGCGACGTGGTCGATCAGGAGGCGCTGGTCGAGGCTCTCAAGGAGAAGAAGATCGAGGCCGCGCTGCTCGATGTGACCGATCCCGAACCGCTGCCCGAAGACCACCCGCTGTGGGACCTCGACAATGCGCAGGTCACCATGCACCTGTCGGGCCGCGCGCAGACCAAGATGTTCCAGCGCAGTGCGGATCGCTTCATCGAGAACCTCGAACGCTGGCACCGGGGCGAACCGGTCGAGCCGCAGCTGGACCTCGACCTCGGCTACTGACCCGGTCCCGCGGCTCCGCCGATCCGTAACCGGACGCGTGGCGGTTGCGAATAGGTCGCTGTCCTGCAAGGAGGTGGCAACGGGAGATTCGCGTAGCATGGCCGATACCAGGAAAGCGTCCGACCTGTTCGTGGAATGCCTCGAGGCCGAGGGCTGCGAATATATCTTCGGCGTCCCGGGCGAGGAGAATCTCGACTTTCTCGACAGCCTCAGCCGGTCGAAGCAAATCAAGCTGGTCCTGACCCGGCACGAACAGGGCGCGGGTTTCATGGCCGCGACCTATGGCCGCCACACCGGCAAGACCGGCGTGTGCATCGCCACGCTGGGGCCGGGCGCGACCAATCTCGTCACTGCAGCCGCCTATGCCCAGCTGGGCGGCATGCCGATGATGATGATT
Organism: Erythrobacter sp. AP23; assembly: GCF_001542855.1. GTDB lineage: Bacteria > Pseudomonadota > Alphaproteobacteria > Sphingomonadales > Sphingomonadaceae > Qipengyuania. The sequence continues at coordinate 437,474 of NZ_LNBY01000017.1, forward strand.
ACCGGGCAGAAGCCGATCAAGAAATCGAAGCAGGGCCAGTTCCAGATCCTCGACGTGGTCGCGATGATGGACCCGCTGACCAAATATACCCGCCAGCTGCACGCAGGCGACAATATACCGAGCCGCGTGCGCGAGGCCTATCGCCTGGCCGAAGAGGAGAAGCCCGGCGCGGTGCATCTCGAGCTGCCCGAGGACATCGCCGCCGAGCCGACCGCTGCGACGCCGATCCCGCGCAGCGTCGCTCGGCGGCCCAGCGCCGAACCCAAGGCGGTGAGCCAGGCGGTCGCCGCGCTGGAAAAGGCGAGCAAGCCGATCCTCGTCATCGGGGCGGGCGCCAATCGTACCATGACCGGCAAGATGCTCGCCGAATTCGTCGAGAAGACCGGCATCCCCTTCGTTCACACGCAGATGGGCAAGGGGGTACTCGACGAGCGGCACCCGCTGTTCCTCGGCTGCGCGGCGTTGAGCGCGGGCGATTTCTGCCACCGCGCGATCGAGGAGGCCGACGTGATCGTCAATGTCGGCCATGACGTGATCGAGAAGCCCCCCTTCTTCATGCATGACGACGGACACACCGTCATCCATGTCAGCAACAAGAGCGCCGAGGTCGACCCGGTCTATTTCCCGCAGATCGAAGTGATCGGCGACATCGCCAACGCCATCTGGCAGATCAAGGAAAGCATCCACAAACAGGAGCATTGGCAAAGCGGCGAACTCACGCGCTACCATCAGGCGGAACTCGACCATACCGCGACGCTTGCCGACGATACGCGCTTCCCGATCTTTCCGCCGCATCTGGTGAAGCAGGTGCGCGCGAGCCTGCCCGAGGACGGAATCATCTGCCTCGACAACGGAATCTACAAGATCTGGTTTGCGCGTTGCTATTGCGCTTCGCAGCCCAACACCGTGCTGCTCGACAATGCGCTCGCCAGCATGGGCGCGGGGCTGCCCTCCGCGATGATGAGCGCCATGCTCTATCCGAAGCGCAAGGTGATGGCGATCTGCGGCGATGGCGGGTTCATGATGAACAGCCAGGAGCTGGAGACCGCGGTGCGGCTCGGCCTGAACCTTACGGTGCTGATCCTGCGCGACGATGCCTATGGCATGATCCGCTGGAAGCAGGCGCATATGGGCTTTGCGGACTACGGCCTGACCTATGGCAATCCCGATTTCGTCGCCTATGCGCAAAGCTATGGCGCGCAGGGCCACCGGGTGGAGAGCAGCGACCATCTGCGCGACCTGCTCGCCCATTGCCGCGACACGCCGGGCGTCCATCTGATCGACTGCCCGGTCGATTATTCGGAAAACGACCGCATCCTCAACGAAGAGATCAAGGAACTGAGCGCAAGGCTCTAGGATTGACCGGGTGAAGGAGACGCCATGCCCACGCTCAAGGATACCTACCCGCTCTACCTCAACAACACAGCCGCGCAGCCCAATACCGATCTGGAGGTGACCGACAAGTTCACCGGCGAGGTCGCCTTCCGCACCGCGCTGGCCAGCCCCGCGGTGATCGACGAGGCGATCGCGGGGGCGGTCAAGGCCACGGAGCCCATGGCGCGGCTCGCGAGTTACGAACGCAAGGCCGTGCTCGACCATTGCGTGAGCCGCTTTCGCGAGCGGTTCGACGAACTGGCCTATGCGCTGTGCGTGGAGGCGGGCAAGCCGATCAACGATTCCGAAGGCGAGGTCACCCGGCTGATCGATACCTTCCAGATCGCCGCCGAGGAATCGACCCGAATGTATGGCGAGGTCATGCCGCTCGATATCTCGCAGCGCGCGAAGGGCTACCAGTCGATCTGGAAGCGCTATCCGATCGGGCCGTGCAGCTTCATCTCGCCGTTCAACTTCCCGCTCAACCTCGCCGCGCACAAGATTGCGCCCGCGATTGCGGTCGGCTGCCCTTTCGTGATGAAGCCCGCGAGCAAGACGCCATTGGGCGCACTCATCATCGGCGAGATCCTGGCCGAGACTGACCTGCCCGAAGGCGCGTTCAGCATCCTGCCCGCCAGCCGCGACGGGGCCGACCTGTTCACCGTGGACGAGCGCCTGAAGTTGTTGAGCTTCACCGGCTCGCCCGCGGTAGGCTGGGACCTCAAGGCGCGCTGTGGCAAGAAAAAGGTCGTGCTCGAACTCGGCGGCAATGCCGCGGTGATCGTCGACCACGACGCCGATCTGGACGATGCGCTCGAACGGATCATCTTCGGCGCTTTCTACCAGAGCGGGCAGAGCTGCATCGGCGTGCAGCGCATCCTGATTCACGAGGATGTCTACGATCGGTTCAAGGGCATGCTGGTCGAGAAGACCAAGGGCCTCGTCGCAGGCGATCCCAAGGACCCGGATACCTTTATCGGCCCGATGATCTCCGAAGGCGAGGCCAGCCGACTCAAGGGCTGGATCGACGAGGCGGTCGAGGGCGGGGCGAGCCTGCTCACCGGCGGTGGATGCGAGGGCAACATGCTCGAGGCAACGCTGCTCGAAGACGTGCACAAGGACGCCAAGGCGCTGAACGAGGAAGCCTTCGGCCCGCTCGCGATCCTGCAGAAATTCAGCGATTTCGACGATGCGCTCGCCGAGGTGAACCGCTCGACCTTCGGCCTGCAGGCGGGCATCTTCACGCGCGACCTGTTCAAGATGTTCGACGCCTGGGACCGGCTCGAGGTCGGCGGCGTGGTGATCAACGACGTCCCCAGCTACCGCGTCGACAACATGCCCTATGGCGGGGTGAAGGATTCCGGCCTCGGCCGCGAAGGCATCCGCTTCGCGATGGAGGACATGACCGAAATCCGGAACCTGGTGATCCGGCGAACCTGATCAGGGGCGCGGAAGGGCAGTTTTCCGCTTTGGCTGCCCGAAACGGCTATTCCGCTGACGACGACATTGCGGTCGCTCTCCTGTCTTCGTCGAATGACGCTAAGCAGACGTTCCGATCACTAGCCGCAATGGCCCGTCGAAGAATGGCTGTGAGCGCAGATGGCCATACTTTTCGTCCCACCGTCCACTTTCTAAGTCTCTCGATAACTTGGATACAAAGCGCTCGACAGCGGCACTCGGCACAAGGCTCCAGCTAGAGCAAGCCAACCTCGCCTCTTTGTTCAGAAATGCTTCTGGGCGACCGTAATAGGCCTCGTTGAAGCCGTCTTGGCATTCGAGCGGGACCGGAACGCCTTCCACATCTACATGTCCTCCAAGCGCGGCTTTGATACGCCTAATTGGTGGGAAACGCTTAGCCTCAACCTCGCGGACTTCGGGAATGTAATCCGCCAGCCAATAATCCATCATCAACGCGGGATCGCAAACCAGTAGAACGACACGACCGCGGGTGACGCGCCGCATCTCCGACAGGCCGGCTTCTAAGTCCGACCATTGATGGGCTGTCACCAATGCCATCGATGCATCGAAACTGTTGTCCTCAAAAGGCAAATCTTCGGCGACCGCGTCGATCGCCATCGCAAGATGTGCCGGGCGCTGCGCTCGCATCGACGCCGACGGTTCGACCGCCGTCACTTCGCAATGGGTGGGTTCGTATGACCCAGCTCCCGCACCCACGTTCAAAACGGTTTTCACATCGCCGAGTGAGCGATGAATCTGCGCCGCGATTATGGGATCAGGTTGGCGATAGCGGCTGTAAGTACCGCCAATCTTTGCGTAGTCGACATCTCCCGCGCTGCCATCAGTTCGCTGTGTTTCGCCCATTGTCCCATCCAAACGATATCAACTGGAGCCAGTAGTCCACTTTCTCGCGTCAACAAACTGAAAGCGGAATGTCCGTTCCCCCCAAACAAGCGAAACCATCCGCGGTCGCCGCGCAAGCTCCCAGCGCACACAAGAAAACGCCCGCCGGGTGAGGGCGGGCGTTTCGCTTTCGCTTGTGCGAGTGCCTCAGGTTTCCTCGTCGACCGCATTGGCGGCCGATTGCAGGTCGCTGCCGACACCGCGCACGGTGTTGCAGGCGGCTGCGGTCAGCGTCATCGAGGTAATGCCGAGTGCGAGCAGGATTTTCTTGATCATCGTCGGTCCTTCCCAAAAGGTACCCCGTCCGGGTTTCCGATACGACAACGGAGGCATGGGCCCCCGGTTCCCCGGCTTGTTGCGCTGGAGGGGCGCGGCACCCATATGGCCGGGCCGTGTTCGAACCCGATTTCCTGCGTTTCGCCAGCGATGCCGAACTGGTCGCCTATTGGGGCGGCGCGTTCCTGCTTGCCGCGCTGGTCTGCATGGCGATGGAGCGGCGCCGGCTGAAGCGCGCGCAGATCAACCGGGTGGGCTGGATGCCGTGGACCGGGCTCTTCCTGGTCTTCGCGGTGATTGGTGGCGGATTGCTGGCCGTCGCGATTCCGGGGATCATCAAGGGCTAGCGCTCAATTCTTGTGGCTGCGTGCGCGCATTTCGGTGAAGCTCTGCATGTAAAGCGCTTCGAAATGCCTTTCGCGATCACAACTGCGCTGTCGTTGCTCGCGCTTGGCCTTCGTAGCCTTCGGAAAGAGAATTTTGTCCAACATCGAGTCGTCCTGCCTCTTGCGGAGGTATAGGAGATCTGAGCCTTGCTTGATTGTATGGACTCGACGCCGCCCGGCGCGATCCTAGAGACAGGCTTCGAGATAGGCCTGGTCGAAGCCGAACTGACGCGCCTTTTCGAGCGTATACGGGCGCAGACCCGATGAGCGGAACTCGCCCATGATCTTCCCGTCTTCGCTCTCTTCGAGATATTCGAACTTGAACAGTTCCTGCGTCACGATCACGTCGCCTTCCATCCCGATCACCTCGGTGATGTTGGTGGTGCGGCGCGAACCGTCGCGCAGGCGCTTCACCTGAACGATCAGGTCGACCGATTCCGCAATCTGGCGCGAGATGGCTTCCTTCGGGATCTTGATGTCGCCCATCAGAATCATGTTTTCCATACGGCCGAGGCACTCGCGCGGACTGTTCGCGTGCAGCGTACACATCGACCCGTCGTGACCGGTGTTCATGGCGGCGAGGAGGTCGAAACACTCCGCGCCGCGAATCTCACCCAGGATGATGCGATCTGGGCGCATACGCAGGGCGTTCTTCACGAGGTCGCCGATGGTGATCGCGCCCTGGCCTTCGAGGTTCGGCGGACGCGTTTCGAGCGGCAACCAGTGCGGTTGCTGCAGGCGAAGTTCGGCCGCGTCCTCGATGGTCAGCACGCGCTCGCCCGGGTCGATCATCTTCGACAGGGCGTTGAGCATGGTCGTTTTACCCGAACCCGTACCGCCCGAAATGACGATGTTCATCCGGCATGCGCCCGCGATCTTGAGCGCGGTACACATCTTCTCGCTCATCGAACCGAAGTCCTTGAGCATGTCCAAGGTGATCGGCTTTTCGGAGAACTTACGAATAGAGATCGCAGTGCCGCGCAGCGAAAGCGGCGGCACGATCACGTTCACACGTGAGCCGTCCTTGAGGCGCGCGTCGGCCAGCGGCGTGGTCTGATCGACGCGGCGGCCGACCTGGTTCACGATGCGCTGGGCGATCTGGAAAAGATGGGTCTCGTCGCGGAACTTGATCGGCGCGATGACCAGCTTGCCCTTCTTTTCGATGTAGGTCTGGTCGGGGCCGTTCACCATTATGTCCGACACATCGGGATCGTTGAGCAATTCTTCGAGCGGGCCGAAGCCGAGCAGTTCGTCGACGAGAACCTTCTCGAGCGCGAACTGTTCGCGGCGGTTGAGCGTGACCTTGAGCTCGGCCAGCACTTCCATGATGATCGGACGGAATTCTTCCGACAGCTCGTCTTTCGACAGCGTGGCCGCGGCTTCGGGGTCGACGCGTTCGAGCAGGCGCGGAAGCACCTGTTCCTTGATCTTGTGGATGCTCGCTTCGAACCCGCCGACTTCGCTCTGGTTCGAATGAGTGGAATTCATGCGCTCTTCGAGCCGCGACATTGCGTCGCCGTTCATGGCGGCGCCGGTCGGAGCGGAAGGCGAGTCGGTTTCGGGCAGCGGCGGGAATTGCTCGCCGCCCTTGTCGCCATCGTTACGCGATTGCGCGGGGGTGGGCGTGCCGCCACGCATGGGCTTGGCGACACCGAACTGCGGACGGGCACCGGCGCTCATGCCTGCCGGTCCGTTCTTCCGTCCGAATGCGCTCATTCCGGTAACCCCCGAGGAAACTCAAGTTTGATCCAGTCAGCCTTTGCGAACCTACGGCAAAGCCCGTCTCTCTAGGCGTGGTGAATAGAAAGGAAACCTTGATTTTTCCCTAATGGCCGAGGGCACTGAACGCTGCCGACCACGGCCTGGAACCGTGCGATTTTCCAGGCTCCGGAGCGGCCTTTCCGGTGGACCGATTGATTGCTTCCGAATAACGGCTAAGTCTCGGCGCGATCAGCTATTTGGAGAAGTCGGTTCATGTGTGGAATTATCGGTATCGTCGGTGCTCAGCCGGTCGCAGATCGCCTCGTCGACGGCCTGCGCCGCATGGAGTACCGCGGCTATGACAGCGCCGGGATCTGCACACTGCACGACGGTCGGCTTGTTCGTCGGCGCGCCGAAGGCAAGCTCAACAATCTCGTCGCCGAACTCGCCGACAATCCCGCTCCGGGCGAGATCGGTATCGCACACACTCGCTGGGCCACGCATGGCGCGCCCACGGCCACCAACGCGCATCCGCATGCGACCGATCACGTGGCGCTGGTCCACAATGGGATCATCGAGAATTTCAAGGAATTGCGCGCCGAATTGCGCGAGGCCGGGCGGACGTTGGAAAGCGATACCGACAGCGAAGTGGTCGCCCACCTCGTCTCGCGCCGTGTGGAAGAGGGCGCAAGCCCGCAAGAGGCGGTGGCCGATGTCCTGCCGCGCCTGCGCGGTGCCTTCGCGCTGGCGATCGCCTTCCGCGACCATCCCGACCTGCTGATCGGAGCGCGGCGCGGCTCGCCGCTGGTGGTCGGCTATGGCAAGGGCGAGACCTATATCGGTTCGGACGCGCTGGCGCTGGCGCCGCTGACCCAGCAGATCAGCTATCTCGAGGAAGGCGACTGGGTGGTCGTCACGCGCGAGGGCGCGACCATTTACGATGCCGAGAACGAGCAGGTCGAGCGTGAAGTCCGCGCTTCGGGAGCTTCGGCGGCGGCGGTCGAGAAGGGCAATTACCGCCACTTCATGCAGAAGGAGATTTTCGAGCAGCCGACCGTGGTCGCGCAGACGCTCGGCTCCTACCTGCGCCGGTCGGACAATGCGGTGGCCCTACCGCAGTTTGATTTCGATATTTCCAGCATCAAGCGCATCACGATCGTCGCCTGCGGTACCTCGTTCTATGCGGGCATGGTGGCGAAATACTGGTTCGAACAGTTCGCGCGTGTACCGGTCGATATCGATGTGGCGTCGGAGTTTCGCTATCGCGAGCCGGTGCTGGAAGAAGGCGGCCTTGCGCTGTTCATCTCGCAAAGCGGGGAGACTGCGGATACGCTCGCGGCGCTGCGGCATTGCAAGGAAAACGACCAGACGATCGGTGTGATCGTCAACGTGCCGACGAGCTCGATGGCGCGCGAGGCGGACCTGATGCTTCCGACCCATGCCGGGCCAGAGATCGGTGTCGCTTCGACCAAGGCCTTCACCTGCCAGCTGGCGGTGCTGGCCGCGCTGGCCGCGCATATGGCGGTCAAGAAAGGCCTGATGAGCCATGAGGAGGAGCAGGACGTTGTGGCACATCTGCTCGAGGCGCCCGCCTGCCTCAATGCCGCGCTCGATCATGACGAGGATATCGCCAGCATGGCGCATCTCATCGCCCCGGCACGCGACGTGCTCTATCTCGGCCGGGGTCCGGATTTCCCGCTGGCGCTGGAGGGTGCGCTCAAGCTCAAGGAAATCAGCTATATCCATGCAGAAGGCTATGCCAGCGGCGAGATGAAGCATGGCCCCATCGCGCTGATCGACGACGATGTGCCGGTGATCGTCCTCGCGCCGTCCGGGCCGCTCTTCGAGAAGACCGTATCCAACATGGAAGAGGTACGCGCCCGCGGCGGGAAGATCGTGCTGATTTCCGATGCGCAGGGTCTGCAAGAAGCCGGCGAGGGCTGCCTGGCGACCATCGAAATGCCGCGTGTCCACCCGCTGATCGCACCGCTGGTCTATGCCATCCCGGTCCAATTGCTCGCTTATCACGTAGCCTGCGTCAAAGGCACGGATGTCGACCAGCCGCGCAACCTGGCAAAATCCGTTACGGTGGAATGACTTAGCGTCGCAAGGCGGACAACCGACTGTAACAATTGGTGTATCGGGTCTTTACCCGGAGATAACCCTTTGCGGTTAACCCTACGCGTGTGAGCGAGCAGACCCCATCCGCGGACGCAGGAGCGACGCCGCTGTCGATACGGCAGGTCATCGGGCTTGAAGCGCCCGAGGGCACCGATTGGGCGGTCGTCCATGGCCAGCAATATGCCGTGCTCAAGGATCGCGTCGTGGCGCGCTTCGGGCTGCATCTGGTCGGTTTCGCACTGATAGCTGCGACGCTTTATCGCACAGTTCCGATCCCCGTGCTTGTGGTATGGGGGATCGGCCTGCTCGTCACCGTAGTGTATTCCGCGCGGGGCGACATCAGGCTCGGCGATGCGGACAGGCGTCCGATCTCGCTCGCGGAAGTGAAATCGCATGCCGTCACCAGCGCAGCCAAGGGCGCGGTTTGGTCCCTCGGCGTGATAGCTTCGGCGCTCGTGGCCGATGCCGCCGCGATGGTTCTGGTCTGGGCCGCGATCGCCATGCTGGTCGTGGGCAGCAGCGCCAGCCGTTTCAGCGCGCCGCTCAGCACCATTGCCTTTACGGTGGCCGCCGGCATTGGCGGCCTGGTAGCCAGCCTGGTGACACTGCAATTCACCCTGGCAGCGATAGTCCTTGTGACCACCTTGCTTGCCAGCTTCGGCGTGGTCGAAAGCGCGCGAGTGGCCGTGACGGCGCGTCTCGCCGAATCCGCATCGCAGGAACAGAGCGAAGTGGTTTCCATGCTGCTGCGCGAATTCGAGGAAGGCCAGGCCGACTGGTTGTGGCAGGTCGATACCAGGCGCCGACTGAAAGCCGTATCGCCCCGTTTCGCCTTCGCTCTTGGCAAGGAACCCGCAGAAACCGAAGGGCAGTCCTTCCTCCAGCTGATTTCGGGCGATGGTTGGGAAAGCGGCCAATTTCCGCCGAGCCTGCATGAGCTGGCCGAAAAGCTGAAGCGCAAAGAAAACTTTTCCAACCTCAGTGTGAAGGTCTCGATCGACGGAGAAGACCGCTGGTGGGAGCTTTCGGGTACGCCGATCGTCGACGAACTCGGCAATTATCAGGGTTTCCGCGGCGTCGGCTCGGACGTTACCGAGCAGCGCAAGTCATCGGAAAAGATCGAATATCTGGCGCGCTACGATACGCTCACGCAATTGCCCAACCGGCGGATGCTCAACGAAGCGTTGGGCGATGCCCTGCAATATGCCGCCAAGTGGCGCTCGCGCTGCGCTTTCCTGATGATCGACCTCGACCGGTTCAAGGCGGTCAATGATTCGCTCGGCCATCTGGTCGGCGACCAGATGCTCGCCGAGGTCGCAGCCCGCCTCAGGGGTCTGATCCAGGAAGGCGAGATTTGCGGCAGGCTCGGCGGGGACGAGTTCGCCGTCGTCATCCGCGACGCGCCGCACAAGGGCAGGATCGAACTTCTGGCTCGCGCCATTATCGAGCGTTTGTCGGAACCATACGAGATCGAAAACCACGTCCTCTATGTCGGTGCCAGCGTTGGCTCGGCAATGGGGCCGCGCGATGGGAGTACGGTCGAAGAGCTACTGCGCAACTCCGACCTCGCGCTCTATCGCGCCAAAGACGAAGGCGGCGGAACGCACCGCGAATACGAGCCGGCCTTGCACGCCAATGCAGAAGAGAAGCGCCAGCTCGAGCATGCCCTGCGCCATGCGCTCGATCGCGACGAATTCCTCCTGCATTTCCAGCCGGTGGTGAATGCCAAGACCGAAGATATCGTCAGTTTCGAGGCACTGGCCCGCTGGAACAGCGCCGAACACGGTTTTGTCAGTCCCGGCAAGTTCATCCCGCTGGCCGAGGACACGCGGCTGATCGTGCCGATCGGTACCTGGGTCCTCCAGGAAGCGTGCCGCGAGGCGGCCGAGAACTGGCCCGAGCACGTCAAGGTCAACGTCAACGTTTCGCCCGAGCAGCTGCTCGAGCCCGATTTCGCCGCTACCGTCGTGCGTGCACTGTCGCATAGCCGGCTCGAACCCAAACGGCTCGAGATCGAAGTGACCGAGAGCATCTTCATGCGCGACGCCAGCGTGGCCCGCAAGGCGCTCGAACAGTGCATGGCGCTGGGCTGTTCGGTCGCGCTCGACGATTTCGGCACCGGCTATTCTTCGCTCGGCTACCTGCGCAAGCTGAAATTCTCGACCATCAAGATCGACCGCACATTCGTCCAGGGCGCGGCGCAGCACAGCCCCGAATCGATCGCCATTATCCGCGCGGTCATAGCCATGGCCGACAGCCTCGACATGACCACCACCGCCGAGGGCGTGGAGAACGAGGAGGAAGCGGCGATGATCCGCGGAATGGGCTGCACGAAGATCCAGGGCTTCCATTTCGGTCGCCCGATGCCCGCGGAGGATGTCTGCGGATTGTTTGCTCGCAGGGCGATGGAACAGCGGCTGGCCCGCGCCTGATCAGGCTTCGGCCAAAGCCTTTATCGCGTTTTCGAAAAGGGCGAGACCGTCGGTTCCGCCATGCGCCGGATCGACCGCACGCTCGGGGTGCGGCATCATTCCGAGCACATTGCCCGCCGCATTGAGGACGCCGGCGATATCGCGGCGCGAGCCATTGCAATTCTCGACATAGCGGAAGGCCACGCGCCCATCGCCTTCGAGCCGGTCTAGCGTGTTGTCGTCGGCAAAATAATTGCCGTCGTGGTGGGCCACGGGAATGTCGATCGTCTGGCCGCTGTCATAGCCTGCGGTAAACAGCGACTGGTTGTTCTCCACCGATAGAGCAACAGTTCGGCAGATGAAATTCTGGCTGGCATTGCGCATCAGCGCACCGGGCAGCAATCCGGCCTCCGTCAGCACCTGGAAGCCGTTGCACACGCCCAGGACCGGCACGCCGCGCTCGGCCCTGCGCTTCACGCTGCGCATGATCGGGCTGTTCGCCGCCATTGCGCCCGAGCGCAGATAGTCGCCGTAGGAAAAACCGCCAGGCAGCGCGATGAAGTCGAGATCCTCCGGCAAGTGCGCATCGCCGTGCCACACGCGGATCGGTGCGATGCCCGATACCTTCTCGATCGCCACCGCCATGTCGCGGTCGCAGTTCGAACCGGGAAAAGTGATGACGGCGGCGCGGAAAGCCATCAGCCGACCTTCTCGATGCGATAATTCTCGATAACCGTGTTGGCGAGCAGCTTCTCGCACATCTCGTCGAGCGCCGCGTCGCCGGTGTCGTCGGCGACGTCGAGTTCGATCAGCCGACCCACGCGAACATCCTCGACCCCCGAAAAGCCGAGCCCCTCGAGCGCATGATGGACGGCCCGGCCTTGCGGATCGAGGACTCCGGGCTTGAGCGAGACATGGACGCGGATCTTCATGCGTTGAGGCCTTTCGTTTGGCGCGCCTATGGCGCAGCCGCCGCGCGCATTCAAGCGCCTCGCGCAGTTCGTTCCGCAGCGGTCGGGCAAGTGACATATGAGTCACGGCTGTAGCGGGATTGCAACAATTGTAATGATTCTGCCGCACGGCGCCGCGTCGTTCCCCCACTTGGGCGCGCAAGCTGCTATCGGGATCGCACGGCGATGACGCCGCTTCCCTCCAAATGCCCGCTCCGACATGCGCGTGCTCAAGCAGGAACTCTCCCCAAATGACCATCCGCTCCACCGCTGCCCGTCTTCTCGGTGCCAGCACTCTCGCTTTGGCGGCCTTTGCCGCGCAACCCGTGCTGGCGCAGGACGCAGCCGCAACCGGTGCCGAAGAAGCGGCCGACGGCCAGCTCAACACCATCATCGTGACCGCCAACCGGCGTGAAGAGAACCTCCAGGACGTCGCCGTTTCGGCCGCCACTCTCGATGCCGGCACGGTCAAGACGATCTTCGATGCCGGCGCCGAAGTGACCGCGCTCGCCGCGCGCGTCCCCGGCCTGTTCGTCGAAAGCTCGAACGGTCGCGCCGCCCCGCGCTTCTACATTCGCGGCCTCGGCAACACCGATTTCGATCTTGCCGCCTCGCAGCCGGTTTCGGTCGTCATGGACGAGATCGTGCTCGAGAATGTCACGCTCAAGTCCTTCCCGATCTTCGATGTCGAGCGGATCGAAGTCCTGCGCGGACCGCAGGGCACTCTGTTCGGCCGCAACACGCCCGCCGGGATCGTCAAAATCGATACCGCCAGGCCGGGCGACGAATTCACCGCGCAGTTTTCGGCCAGCTATGGCAGCTTCAACTCGCTGTCGATGGACGGCGGCGTGACCGTACCGATCGCTCCCGGTGTCGCTTCGCTGCGCCTGTCGGGCCTTTACCAGCATCGCGACAACTGGATCGACAACGGCTTCACCGGCGAAGACGATTTCATCGGCGGGTTCGACGAGCTTGCCGGTCGTGCCCAGCTGTTGATCACGCCCGACAGCCGCCTGTCGATGCTCGGCACCATCGCCTTCCGCGATCTCGACGCCACCTCGACGCCGTTCCGGGCCAATATCCTCGGTCCGCGCAACAACGACCTCAACGCCAATTACGACCGCGACACCGTGTTCTACGACGCGGGGGGCGGCAATCCTGCCGACTACGATGCCCTCATCGCCAGCTTCCGTCTCGACTACGAAGCCGATTTCGCGACGCTGACCAGCATCACCGCCTATGCCGAAAGCGAAGGCTCCAGCCGCGGCGATATCGATGGAGGATTTATCCGACGGGATGCCAATGGCAACATAATCGAAACCGGCCCGGGCTTAATTCTGTTTGAATCGGACACGCAGGACTCGATCGACCTCGATCAGCTCACCCATGAAGTTCGGCTCGCCTCGAACCCGGGTGGCACGATCGACTGGCAGGTCGGCATGTTCGTGTTCGAGAGCGATTTCGACGTGACCACCGCCGGCTTTCCCTTCCCGCCGCCGGTCACCGTGCGTCATACCAATGACGCCTGGGCGGTCTTCGGCCAGGTTTCCGCACGGGCGAGCGATGTGCTCAAGCTCACGGGCGGCCTGCGCTGGACGGACGACGAGAAGCAGTTCGCCGTCGTCTCGCCCTCGTTCGCCTCGGGCCCGGGCGCACAGTTCCGTAGCGTCGAGGACGATCGCCTGAGCTGGGATCTGTCGGCCTTTCTCGACGTCAGCGACGAGGCCAGCGTCTATGCGCGTCTGGCCAACGGGTTCCGCGCGCCGACCATCCAGGGCCGCGACGTGGCCTTCGGTTCGCCGCCTTCGGTAGCGACGTCGGAAAAGATCATGAGCTACGAAGCGGGCTTCAAGTCGGAATTCGCCGGCCGCAGCATCCGCCTCAACGGCGCGGTGTATTACTACACGATCGAGGACCCCCAGTTCACCGCAGTGGGCGGCGCGGGCAACCTCGTGCAGCTGGTCAATGCCGACAAGGGTCGCGGCCTCGGCTTCGAGCTCGACAGCGCATTCCAGGTGACGCCCGATTTCCTGATCACTGCCGGCGTGAGCTGGAACGACACCAAGATCCAGGACGACACGCTGGCGGTGGGCATCTGCGCGCAGTGTACCGTGACCGACCCGACAGTCGTGCTCTCGGGCACTACCCGCGCACTGGTGGACGGCAACCCGTTCCCCAACGCTCCCGAATGGATCGCAGACGTGACCGCGCGTTATGCCTTCCCGGTGAGCGATGCCGGCGAGGTCTTCGTCTTCACCGACTGGACCTATCAGGGGGCGACCAACTTCCTGATCTACGAAAGCCTCGAGTTCAACGCGAACAACCAGATCGAAGGCGGCCTGCGCATCGGTTATGCCCGCAACGACGGCCTGTTCGAAGTGGCCGCGTTCGTCCGCAACATCACCGATGCGGACAATGTTAAGGGGGCCATCGACTTCAACAACAACACCGCCTTCGTCAACGATCCGCGCGTGTTCGGTATCTCGGCACGCCTCAACTATTGAGCGCGATCGAAGGGTTGAGACAAGGGGCCGGGGGGAGCGATCCTCCCGGCCCTTTTCGTATGGTCAGGGCACGAGGCTTTCGTGCAGAATGCGGATCTTTAGCGCCTCGGCGGGGTCGAGATAGCGCCGCGCGGCGTCCTGCAACATCGCGGGCGTGACCGCGCGGATGCGGTCCTCGTAGCTGCGGACGCGGTCGAGCCGGTCGGCGCGCAATTGTGCCTCGTCGATCGCACCCAGCCACCAGCCATTCTCGCGGCGGCTCAGCGCGATCTTCTCCAGCAGGGGCGTGCGTGCGCGTTCGAGCAGGTCGGCATCGATCGGGCCGGCGCGGAATTCCGTGGCGATCGCATCGACCACTGCGAAGACTTCGTCCGCCTCGCCGGGCGCGACCACCGCAGAGGTCGAAAACGTCCCGAAATCGCGATAGATATGCGACATGCCCGAGTTCGCACCGGGCGAGTAGGATGCTCCCAGTTCCTCGCGGATGCGATCGAGCATTTCAAGCCGCATCACCGTGGCGAGGAGCTGCATGGTCGCCTCTTCTTGCGCATCGTCGTCGTCGGTGGTCGGCCAGAAGGTCATGGCGAGCGCCTGGTCGGGGGCCCCGGCATGGGTCAGCACGCGCTCGCCGCGGTCGGATGTGAACCGCGCGAGGCGTTCGCTCTCCCAATCGTCGAGCGCCTCGGCCCGGGCGGGCAGCGCGCCGAAGGACGATCCGACCGCGGCGACCACCGCCTCGCTGTCGAAATCGCCGACGACGGAGATTTCGATCGGGGCGGCGGCGAATTGGTCGGCGACCAGTCGGCGTGCTTCGGCAAGGGTCACTGCGGCCAGCTCTTCTTCGGAGGGGATCCCGAAGCGCGGATTGCCATCCGTGACGATCCGCGCCACCTGCGCGCGTGCAACCGCCTGGGGCGTCGCATCGAGCTGCGCGAGATAGGGCGGCAGGATCGCCTGCCAGCGCGTCAGCATTTCGGATCTGAGCCCCGGATCGCTGAAATAGGCGGCGCTGAGTTGCATCTGCAGCGGCAGATCGGCCATGGTGCCGCTGCCGCGCACGATGAACTTGTCCTCGCCCGCATCGAACCCGTAGGTCAGGCGGCGCCCGGCAAGGATCTGGCGCAATTCGTCATAGCCATGCTCGCCCAGCCCGCCGAGCGCGCTGACCGTGGAGAGGAAAGCGGCCTGGCCCATTTGTGTCGCGGGCAGGGCGAGCTGACCGGACCCGATACGGATCGCATAGCGCAGCCGGCCCTTCTCATGGGCAGTAAACTTCAAGTTCAATCGAACATTATTTCCGAAGCGGATGGTTCTGACGCCGAGATCGTCGATCGTCGTGTCCGCGACGACGGGCGAGGGCGTGCCGAATTCGCCATAGGCGAAGGCCAGTCCGCTCCGGTCTTCCGGCGGATCCACGGATTGTGCCGAGGAGCTTCGCCAGGCCTTCAGGATGGTCTCCTGCGCGCCAGGAATGGCCTGTTTTGTCGAAACATGGATCAGCGGGTCCGACAGGGCATAGTGCCGGGCGAAGGCTTGCGAGACCGCTTCGACCGTGATTGCCGGCTTCTGGGCGAGGAACAGCTCGTAAGTCGTTTGCGGGCTCACGAAGATGCGCTCGCGCCGCGCGGTCGAGAGGATGCCCTCGGCGAGCTGGCGGTTGCGCCGCGTGTCCTGCTGGTTGGCCGCATCGCGATAGCGCTGTTCGAAATTGGCGAGCTGTTCGGCCAGTTCCGCCTCGGTAAAACCGTGTTCGACCGCGCGGCGCCACTCCTGCTCGCCGATTGCGAGCGCGCGCTCCCATTCGCCCTCGCGCGCCTGGAGCTGCAACTGAGCCCGGCGCTGGATGTCGAAGAAGTCGGAGGCCGAGGCGCCTCCGCTTATGATCGGCGCATCGGCGGAGTTGGCGATCCTCTGCAGACGGCGATTGAGGATCGCGGTGCCGAGCGCGACCAGGCGGGACCGATCGTTTTCCGCGATAGTCGGCTTGCGCTCGAGATAGGGCGCAAAGCGATCGATCACGACCATGTGCTGCACATCGGGATCGACGAAATTGGCTGCCGCCGGGCCGCGCGCCAGGTCGACATTGCCCTTCGCGACCTCGACCCGGGGCGTCGACGGCACCGCCCAATCGCCGAACCGCTCGCGGATCTTCGCCTCGATCGTGTCGGGGTCGACATCGCCCACCACCACCAGCGCCGCATTGTCGGGGCGATAGAAGCGGCGGTAGAGATCGCGCAGCGCCCGGCCGGGAGCGGTATCGATGATCGTATCGGTGCCGTCGGCGCGGAAGCGCGCCGCGTAACGCGTTTCCGGCGCGACGAAGTCGAAATAATGCTTGTAGCGGCGGATGGTGAAATTGTTGCGGGTGCGCGTTTCGGACTGGATGATCCCGCGTTCGCGATCCACCGCATCGTCGGCGATGGTCAGCTCGCTCGCGGTCTCGCGCATCAGCATGAGCGCCGTGTCGAGCAGCTCCATGTCGGTGCGCGGCAGGTCGAGTTTGTAGATCGTGTCCTCGAACCCGGTCGAGGCGTTAGTATCCGCCCCGAAGGCAAGACCCAGCCGTTCGAGCAGCTTGATCATCTCGCCTTCGGGCACGTTGCGCGAACCGTTGAAGGCCATGTGCTCGAGCATGTGCGCAAGGCCCAATTCGCCTTCGCTCTCGTCGATCCAGCCGACATCGAAGCCGAAGCGGATGACGGCGGTATCCCTGGGCGTGCCATTGCGCAGGATCGCATAACGCAGGCCATTGTCGAGCACGCCGAACCGCACCGCCGGATCGGGGGCTATGTCATAGACCGGATGGCCCCAGCCGGTAACCGCCTGGACGGTTGCGGCCTGCACGATGGCCGGCGCGTCTTCAGCGGCAAGCGGCTGCGCGAGGGCGATAAGCGGGAGCGCCGCGAGCATGCGGCGGGCACGGGAAACGGACACGGACACCTGTTCGGTTGCGGCGCGGGGGCCGGATAGACTCCAAGCTATGCCGCACGCGGCCTGAATCCAAGCTTTCCGCGTTTCGCCGAGGCGTCCGAGCTACTTCTTGGGCTTCGACGGCGTCCGCAGCCGTCCGCGGTGCGCATTCATATCCAGCACTTCGCCCGGGCCGCTGTCGTCGTTCTGCAACAGGCCGAGCCGGCGCGCGACTTCCTGATAGGCTTCGCTCTCGCCGCCCATGTCGCGGCGGAAGCGGTCCTTGTCGAGCTTTTCACCGGTGTTGATGTCCCACAGGCGGCAGCCATCGGGGCTGATCTCGTCGGCCAGGATGACGCGGCTGTAATCGCCGTCCCATATGCGGCCGAATTCCAGCTTGAAGTCGATCAGGCGGATGTCGATCGCGCTGAACATGCCGCACAGGAAATCGTTGATGCGGATCGCCATCGACGACATGTCCTGCAGCTCTTCATGGCTGCACCAGTTGAAGCAGGCGATTTCCTCTTCGGAGACCTTGGGGTCGCCGAGTGAATCGTCCTTGAGGCAATATTCGATCAGCGTGTGCGGCAGCAGCTCGCCTTCCTCGATGCCGAGGCGCTTGCTGAGCGAACCGGCCGCGACGTTGCGCACCACCACTTCCAGCGGGATGATCTCGACCTGCCGGACGAGCTGCTCGCGCATGTTGAGACGGCGGATGAAATGCGTCGGGATGCCGATGTGCGACAGGCGCGTGAAGACATACTCGCTGATGCGATTGTTGATCACGCCCTTGCCGTTGATCGTGCCCTTCTTCTCGGCGTTGAAGGCGGTCGCGTCATCCTTGAAATACTGGATGATCGTGCCCGGTTCGGGACCTTCGTAGAGTATCTTGGCCTTGCCTTCGTAGATCTGGCGGCGACGTGCCATGGGCGTGCATTCCTTAGCGCTTCAAAGACTTGCGCCCCGGCGACGGAATCGACTGGCGATTGCGACTGCCGGGGCGAATGCCAGTGCGCATACAGAAGCGACGCGACAAACGCAATTGCGCTGCTGGCGGCGTATGTCGGTCGTCAGTCTATCGGGACGGGCTCGGGTAGCGAAGTGGTGCCCAGGGGCGGAGTCGAACCACCGACACGACGATTTTCAGTCGTCTGCTCTACCACTGAGCTACCCGGGCACACTGCTTCGGCAAGAGGGGCGTTGGCCGCCCCGCGAGCAATGAGAGCGCGCCTATGGCGAAGCTGGCGCGCCTTGGCAAGGGGCAAATTCAGTCTTCCTTGCCGCCCGTGACTTCGGCCGCGATCTCCTCGGGCAGGGCGGGGCGCCCCGGCACCGCATAGCCATCGCCGAACCATTGCGACAGGTCGCGGTCGCGGCAGCGGCTGGAGCAGAACGGGGCGTGCTCCTTGCTGCGCGGTTTCTTGCAGATCGGGCAGGGTCGGGCGGGTTTAGTCGTCATGCGGGACGATCTGGGCGGTGGCCGCCTCTATCGCAAGTCCCGGGTCGGTTTCTACCCGCACGGCGCGCGCGGTGCGGCGTTCGAGTTCGGCGAGCCACTCGGGCTTGAGCTTGGCCTTGAGCGCGGGATGCACCGTCAGCAGCGTCAGGCCCGGCCCCTCGACCATTTCCGCGCGGCGCAGCGCCATGCGTGCGGCCATGCCGACGCGCGAGGTGGCGAATCGGTGGAGGAGCGATGGACCTTCGAGCCGCGCGACGATCTGGACGAAGCCGAAACCGTTCATCGCGGTGCGCTCGTGGGGGAAGCCGGCGAGCGCTTCCTCCAGCGCTGCGTCCACCGCCTTGCGGTCGGCCTTCGCTTGCAGCGTGGGAAAATCGATTCCGATCGACCCGCCCAGATCGAACAGCGGGAGCCAGCGCGCGATGGCGGGGACCGCGGCCAGCGCCAGCTCGCGCGGTGAAAGGTCGCCGTCGATGTCGATCAGCGTCATCGCGGGCGTGACGGAGAACAGCAGCGAGCCGCCGGGAAACTCCATCGCGCCCGAGGATGCCGCGTGCCAGATGTCTTCCCACTCTCCGGCAGGCAGGCGGCGGACGCAATCCGCGCTCACGAAAATGTTGTCCGTGTGGGTCGAATCATCCTCGCGGAGGTCGAGAATGCGGCCCTGCGCGCGCTTGAAGCGGCCGCGCTCGGCGATTGCAGCGCGGGTGATTTGGATCGGTACGGGGCTGCCCTCGGTCATGCGTTCGGGGATGCGATCGACCATCACTTCGGTGCCGTTATCGAGCCGGGCGAGCCCGCGCGTGCGGCCCTTGGGCTTGGAAACGAGAAGCCCGGTAGTGCGGCTGCCGGCCGGAAGGTCGCCCCGCCACCGCAGTTTCGCGGCGAGCACCTCGGCTCCCTCGACCAGCAGGGCCCGGCTCTCGCCGATGCCGTGCTCGACGAGCCACTCGGGCGCCGGGTCAGGCAATTGCGAACCCCGCTGCCTTGAGCAGCGCGCGCGTTTCGTAGAGCGGCAGACCGACGACGCCCGAATGGCTGCCCTGGATGCGGCTGATGAGCCCTTCGGCGATGCCCTGAATGGCGTATCCGCCTGCCTTGCCGCGCCATTCGCCACTGGCGATATAGGCGTCGATTTCCTGCGCCGAGAGCCGCTTGAAGATCACCACCGTCTCGCTCAGCCGCTCGCGGATCGTACCGTCGGGCGCGCGCAGCGCAATGGCCGAAAGGACACGGTGGCGGCGGCCGGAAAGCAATTCGAGGCACCGGCGCGCAGTCGCCTCGTCCTCGGCCTTGGGCAGGATACGGCGTCCTGCAGCGACTACCGTATCGCCTGCCAGCACGTGTCCGTCATCGCTCGCCGCTGCTTCCGCCTTCTCGCGCGCCATGCGCCTGGCATAATCGCGCGGCAGTTCGCCTTTATGGGGCGTCTCGTCGATATCGGCTGGCGCGATGGCAGCCGGCGTCACGCCGAGGCGCGCGATAAGCTCGCGCCTGCGGGGACTTGCCGATGCCAGGATGAGTGTGGGCTGGCCCACCTGCGCTTATTGCGGGCCGGGGCCGCCGCGACCGGGCATGAAGCGGTAGGTGATGCGCGCCTTGGTCAGATCGTAGGGCGTCAGTTCGCACAGCACTTCGTCGCCGACCAACACGCGGATGCGGTTCTTGCGCATCTTGCCGGCGGTGTGGCCGAGCACTTCATGGCCGTTCTCGAGCTCGACGCGGAACATCGCATTGGGCAGCAATTCCACCACGCGCCCGCGCATTTCGAGAAGTTCTTCTTTCGCCATGTAGTGTGTCGTGTCCGTTCGCTTGTGCAGTAAGAGCCGCGCCCTTTAGCGGTGAAGGGGGCAAAAGGGAAGCCTCGGCGCGTTTCCGCTCGCCCGGTCAGGGCCGGAAAGGCGATTCAGGCCGTCAGTGCAGCGCGCGGCGGGGGAAGAACAGGCTCGCCAGCCCGGACGCGCGGAACGGTTTCCATGTGCCTTCCGCCTGCGCCAGCCGGTCGGCGATGGCATAGACCGCCGCCGGATTCACGCCGAGGCCGCAGTGACTTGCCAGCACTTCGATGTTCTCGCATTCGGCATGGTCGCCGCATTGCACCGATCCGCGCCAATGAACCACGCCATCGGTCCGAGTGAGGATCGAGGTGGTGGGCACCGGCGGGGCCTCGGCCAGCTGGCGGAAATTGCCGTCCTGCATCGGTTCGGGCTCCTCGCCATTGAGGTATTCGAACAGCCGCCTTGCATTGGTGTGGCCGCGGTCGTCGCTGATCGGCGAGCCGAGGCTGATCACGCCGCGCACCTTCTCGGGCGCCATTTTGGCCAGTTCGCGCGCGAACACGCCGCCCAGGCTCCAGCCGACGATCGAGACTTTGCTCCCGGTGCGATCGTTAAGCTCCTCGACGCAGCCCATCATCGCTTCGATACGGGCGTTGTCGACGCGGACGTTGCGGCCCAGGTTCCAGCCGACCGCGTCATAGCCGAGGTCCGACAGCAGCGAACGCAGCGGCCGGGTCGAATAATCCGAGGCCATGAAGCCGGGCAGCACCAGCACGCCATGTCCGTCGCCGCGCGGCAGGCCGGACAGCAGCGGGCGCAGCGCGTAGAAACTGGCCAGTTCGCCCATCGCGCGTCCCGGTTCGGCCAGCGTCAGCAGGCGGCTGGGCGGGCGGGCTTCGATTGCTTGTGTCGTCATTCTGTGGTCGGACCTTTCAGGGGATGGGCAGCCTTGGGCTTGGAACGCGCGCCGGAGGTCTTGGTGCCCCCTTTGACCGGTTCTGCGGGCTTTTTCTTGGGCGCTACCCGCTTCTTGGCGGCGGGCTTCTTCCCTCTCGTCTTGGTTGTGCGCTTCTTCGGTGCAGGTTTCTTCGCCGATGTGCCGGTCTCCTTGGCGGCAGCATCGCGCAATTCCTCGAAGCTTTCGCGAATGCAGTCTGCGTAGAATTCGGGATCGTCCATCATCTCGCGGTCGGCGGTGAAGGCGATGGTCGCTTCCTCGGTATAGCTCTGCACCACATGCGCGAGGCCCATGCCGTCGGTCAGGCAAATCAGCCCCATCATGCTTTCCAGCCGCGCGCCGGCCGAATAGATCGGCACCGGCGGGCCGGGCACATTGGTCACCACCGTGGTGAAGATCGGGCCGACCCCGCGATTGGCGAGGCTGAGGCGGGTGTAGAGCTGCGCGCCGAGGCTCATCCACAGCGCCGGGCTGACCTTGCTCATCTCGGTCATGTTGCGCGCGCCCATGGCGTCGGTCATCGTCTTGGAATTGGTCGTGCGGTTGTTGACATATGCGAGGCGTTCGAGCGGGTCGGCGATATGCGTGCCCAGCGGCGCGATCATCGCGGCAACCTGGTTGCCCATCGCATTCTTCTCGCCCTTCGAGCGGACCGAGATCGGCGCCATGGCGGTGAGCGACTTCCTTGGCAGTTCGCCCTTGCTATCGAGATAGCGGCGCATCGCGCCGCCGATGATCGTCAGGAAGACATCGTTGACCTTCGCCCCCTCATGCGCAGTGCGGATCGCCTTGATATCGGCAAGCGGGACGCTGACGCCTTCGACCACGCGGTGCGGGCTGATCTTGCGATTGAAGCGTGTCTTGGGCGCGATCATCTCGGTCGAGACGTCGAATTCCTTCGCCGCGAGGCCCTTCAACGCCTTGGCGAGACCCGGCGCGGCCTTGGCGGCGACTTCGAGCTGCTTCAGCGGATTGGTGATCGCATTGAAATAGCTCTTGCCAAGCAGCTCGACCGGGTTGGGCACCTTTTCGGGTTTCCACTCGTCGGGGCCGGGTGGCGGCGGCTCGTCGGGCGAAAGCGTATGCGTCGCCTCCATCAGGTCGATCCCGCTCATCCCGTCGATCGCGGCGTGATGGACCTTGGTGATATAGGCGTAGCTGCCCTTGGGCACGCCTTCGACATTGTCGAGCCCTTCGACCACGGTGAATTCCCACGGCGGGCGTTCGAGATCGAGCGGGCGGGCGAAGATGCGCGCCGCCTGGATGCACAATTGCCGCCAGTCGCCCGGCGCGGGCAGGGCGACGTGTCGCACGTGGTATTCGAGATCGAAATCGGGGTCCTCGATCCAATAGGGATAATCGAGGTCGAAGGGCACGCGCACCATGCGTTGGCGCATGGTCTTGGACAGCTGCAACCGGCTTTCGAAGAAGGCGAGGATATCCTTGAACCGGACGAAGCCGCCTGGGGCGGTTGCCGGATTGTAGATCAGGATCGACCCGATATGCATCGGCGAGTTACGCGTTTCCAGCGCGACAAAGCTCGCATCCATGCCTTGGAGCTGCTGCATCCTGTTCCCCTTGCATGCCCCGCTTTTGCGAGTGCGAAAGGAGAGGCTAGCAGCTAGCGGTCCCCCGTCAACTTGCCGTGCCCGTCAAGGCCTTCCCTAGCGGAGAACGCTCACAAGGCGTCGCCCGCCGCCACGCCGCTGGCCCAGGCCCATTGGAAGTTGTAACCGCCCAGCCAGCCGGTCACGTCGACCGCCTCGCCGATGGCGTAAAGGCCCGGAATGCGCTTGGTTTCCATGGTCTTGGAGGAGAGTTCGGTGGTGGCGATCCCGCCCACGGTCACTTCCGCCTTGGCGAAGCCCTCGGTGCCGTTGGGGTGGAAGGTCCAGCGCTTGAGCCGCTCGCCCGCCGCGCGCAGCGCCTTGTCGGGGAGGTTGCCGAGGTCGCCTTCGAGGCCGAGCTTGTCCGCGAGGATATCGGCCAGCCGCGCGGGGAGGGCATCGCGCAGCAGCGATTTGAAACCGGCCCGCGGGGTGTCGCGCTTGGCATCGAGCAGCCACTCGGTGCTGCGATCGGGCACGAAATCGACGAACAGTGGCTCGCCCGGGCGCCAATAGGAGCTCGCCTGCAGGATCGCCGGGCCGGACAGCCCGCGGTGGGTGAAGAGCGCGGCTTCGGCAAAGCGGATCTTGCCGGCAGTCGTGACCACGGGAGCGGACACACCCGAGATATCGCGGAACAGCACCTCCTCTCCGCCCAGCGTCAGCGGGACCAGCGCGGGGCGCGGCTCGACCACCTTGAGGCCGAACTGGCGGGCAAGGTCGTAGGCGAAGCCGGTCGCGCCCATCTTGGGGATCGAGGGACCACCCGTGGCGATGACGAGGGCAGGGGCGGTGTAGGTGCCCGTCTGCGTGGTCACGGCGATGCCATGGCCATGCTCGACCGAAGCGACCTCCTCGGCGCAGCGGACGGTCACGTCGCCCTTGGCGCATTCCTCCAGCAGCATGGCGACGATCTGTTTCGCAGACCCGTCGCAGAACAGCTGGCCCAGCGTCTTCTCGTGCCACGCGATCCCGTAACTCTCGACCAGATCGAGGAAATCGCGCGCGGTGTAGCGCGCCAGCGCCGACTTGGCGAAATGCGGATTGCTCGACAGGTAACTGGCGGGGCCCGCGCCGATATTGGTGAAATTGCACCGCCCGCCGCCCGAAATGAGGATCTTCTTGCCCGGCTTCTCGGCGCGTTCGAGCACCAGCACGCGCTTGCCCCGCTGGCCGGCGCGCGCGGCGCACATCAGCCCCGCGGCACCCGCGCCGAGGACGATCGCATCGTAGCTTTCGGCCACCTATGCCTCGTCGATCGAATACTCGGGCTGCTGCCGCGCCGCGATGAAATAGAGCAGCGTGCCCGCAGCGATGAAACCGCCGAGAACCAGCCAGGCCTGCGCCTGCGCCTGCGCGGAAATGAACAGCGAGCTGCCGACCGCGAAGATCACGCAGAACAGGTGGAACGGCACGATCCGCCCCTCGCGATGTTCGAGCACGGGCAGCGCGCAGCTGGTCACGATATAGGTTACCAGCCGCACCAGCGTGCCCGCGATGGCGAGCACTTCGAAGCCTTCCCACAGGCCGAACAGGATCGCGACCACGCCGTAGAACAGGATCGCGTTGAACGGCGTCAGGAAGCGCGGGTGGACATATTCGAACCAGCGCGGGAGCATGCCGCGCTCGGCCATGCCGTACATCAGCCGGGGCTGGGCGACGCCGCTGGCGAAATTGTTCGCGCCGATGGAAAAACTCGCCGCGATGACGATGGCGAGCGAGCCGAGCTGGCCCATCGATGCCCCCGCAACCCCGGCCAGCGCATTGTTCTCGCCCGCGAACTCAGGCCCGATGGCGATGAAGGCCCAGATGATCGCCATGTAGAGCAGCGTCACCCCGCTCACCATGGTAACGATCGACA
Source organism: Erythrobacter sp. AP23 (assembly GCF_001542855.1). Classification (GTDB taxonomy): domain Bacteria; phylum Pseudomonadota; class Alphaproteobacteria; order Sphingomonadales; family Sphingomonadaceae; genus Qipengyuania. Next base: position 462,131 of record NZ_LNBY01000017.1, read on the forward strand.
GCGGCACGTCGCGCTTGGGGTTCTTGAACTCGCCTGCCGCCTCGACCACGCCCTCGAAGCCGATGAAAGCGTAGAAGGTCAGCAGGATCACCGTCTCGACCTGGCTGAATTGGGGCAGCGCGATGGCGCCGATCTCGCCGCCCGCGAAGAAGGCCGACAGCACTAGCAGGCCCAGCGGCACCAGCTTGATCGCGGTCATGATGCCGAGCGTGCCGACCGATGCGCGCATGCCGTAGAGGTTGATCGCAGTGATCAGTCCGATCCCGACGGCGACCGCAATCGGCGCCACGGTGGGATCGGACAGCACCGGGAACAGCGCCGCGAGATAGGCGATCATCACATGCATGTTCGCCGCTGCGGTCACGATCGCGCTGGCATAGCGCGCCCAGCCCGCCTGGAAGCCGACGAAACGCCCGAAGGCGGCCTCGCCATAGAGCACCGATCCGCCGCTATGTTCGAACCGGCTCGCCATCCAGGCGTAGCACAGCGCCAGCGGCAGGAAGAGCACGCCGCCCACCAGCATCATCCACGGCGCGAAATTGCCCACGGCCGCGACCAGCACTGCCGGGAGGGCGAAAATCCCCGCGCCGATCATCCCGTTCAGCGGAAAAAGCGATGTGCCCCAGAAGCCGACCGTGCGCGGCGGTGCGATTTTCGTCCCGTCCATCGGGCGGGGGATGGCCGCAAACGGCGCTTTGCACAAGCGGCCTTTGCCTAAGCTGTTCGGGCGCACTATCTCCACCCCATGTCGCGCACGAAGGCCGGTACTCCCCACGATCCAAGAGGAAAGGAGCGTTTCAACGAGGAACGCGCCACCAAGACCGTGGCCAGCGCGCAACCCGATCTCGAGGCCGGCATCGCCGCGATCCGCGAAACGGTGAAGACGCTCAAGCCGCGCCCGGGCGTATACCGCATGCTCGATACGCGCGGCGACGTACTCTATGTCGGCAAGGCGCGCAGCCTCAAGGCGCGGGTGGCGAACTATACGCAGGTCAAGGGCCTCACCAACCGCACGCTGCGAATGATAAGCCAGACCCGCGCGATGGAGATCGTCACCACCAATTCGGAAGCCGAGGCGCTGTTGCTCGAGGCGCAACTGGTCAAGCGCTATCGCCCGCCGTTCAACGTCCATCTGCGCGACGACAAGAGCTTTCCCTTCATCCTCCTGCGCGCCGACCATGCCTTCCCGCGCATCCAGAAGCACCGCGGCGCGCGCCGGGCCAAGGGCAATTACTACGGCCCCTTCGCCAGCGCGGGTTCGGTCAACAGGACGCTGAATGCGCTGCAGAAACTGTTCCTGCTGCGCAGCTGCACCGACAGCTTCTTCAACAATCGCGACCGGCCCTGCCTGCTCTACCAGATCAAGCGCTGCTCGGCCCCCTGCGTCGGGCGCATCGACGAGGACGGCTACGAGAAGCTGGTGCGCGAGGCGAAGGACTTCCTCGGCGGCAAGTCCAGCGCGGTGCAGGCCGAGATCGAGAAACAGATGGCGAAGGCCGCCGAAGATCTCGATTTCGAGACCGCGGCGATCCTGCGCGATCGCCTTCGCGCGGCGACCTTCATCCAGGGCAGCCAGGCGATCAATGCAGCCGGCGTGGGCGATGCCGACGTCTTCGCGCTCGCCGCCAAGGGCGGTCAGGTGGGCGTGCAGGCCTTCTTCATCCGCGGCGGGCAGAACTGGGGCCACCGCACCTTCTACCCGCGCAATACGGGCGATCTGGAGAAGGCCGAAGTGCTCGCCGACGTGCTGCTGCAATTCTACGAGGAAGTGCCGCCGCCGCGCACCGTGCTGGTCGATCGCGAACTGGCCGAGCAGGCGCTTATCGCCGAGGCGCTGGCGGAAAAGGCGGGCCATGCCGTCGCCATCTCGATCCCGCAACGAGGCACGCGGCGCAAGCTGATGCAGCAGGCCAGCCGCAATGCGGTCGAGGCGCTCGACCGGCGACTGGCCGAAACCGGCACCAAGGCCAAGATCCTGCGCGACCTGGCCGAATTCCTCGAGCTTGACGATGTGCCGCAGCGGATCGAAATCTACGACAACAGCCATATCCAGGGCACCAAGGCGGTCGGCGCGATGGTCGTCGCCAGTCCCGAGGGGTTCGAGAAGGGGCAGTACCGCAAGTTCAACATCAAGAGCGCGCAGACCAACGACGATTTCGGCATGATGCGCGAGGTGATGAGCCGGCGGTTTCGCGCCCTGGCCAGCCTCCCCGAATTCGGGGAGGGGGACCATGCACAGCATGGTGGAGGGGCACCGGAGGATGGTCATGACGGCAGAGGTCCGGAGCAGCAGTCCGTGCCCCACCACCCCCAGCCTGCGGCTGGCGGTCCCCCTCCCCGGTCCGGGGAGGATCACAGGACAATCTGGCCCGACCTCGTCCTGATCGACGGCGGCAAGGGGCAGATGTCCTCGGTGCGCGATACGCTGGAGGAGATGGGGATCGAGCACGTGCCCCTGATCGCCATCGCCAAGGGTCCGCACCATGGGCGTGAGGGGCGCGAGGTGTTCCACTTCCCCGACGGGCGCGAGAAGACGCTGCCGGTCAATTCGCCGCTATTGTTCTACCTCCAGACGCTGCGCGACGAGGTCCACCGCTACGCCATCGGGGCCCACCGCGCCAAACGCAGCCGCGCCATCACCGCCTCACCGCTCGACGAAATCCCCGGCATCGGCCCCGCGCGCAAACGCGCGCTGCTGCTGCATTTCGGCACGGCCGGCAAGGTGCGGGCGGCGGCGCTGGACGACCTTAAACGCGCCCCCGGCATCAGCGCCGGCGTGGCGCAGCAGATCTACGATTTCTATCACGCGGGTGGGTGAAAATGGGGCAATTGCCCTCGACACGCGCAAAATCATTCCCTTCAGGAACCTAGGCGTGGAAGCTCACCCGAACGAGCCTGCACGCTTAGGCAAGGATTGGCGCGCACTGACGCTCCTTTGGCCGCGGCTGAATTGCCTTCCATTCTCATTCGAAAAATGCCCATCAACGCTAGGTGACACGCTGCGGCAGCCACTGCACCAACGAGGCCGTCCACGGCATAATGCCAGCCGAGCGATATCGAGAGCAGGAATATCAAGAGCCAGAACACCAAGGCCAAGGGAAGCCAGGGCCGCGCAAACATGTAAAAAGCCAGTACAACCCAAGAGCTGATTGTCACATGCATTGATGGCATCGCCGAGATGCCGCTTCCAGCTCCGAAGCTCTCGCTCGCATAGATCGACCAGAGGTAGTTAGCCACCGCTGTCGCTTCAGCTCCACCATCCAGTCCCCCGAATCGAGATCCGTAGCCCATTCGTTCGTAAAAGATCGGTCCCGCTGCCGGGAGGAGGCAGTGGATTAGGGGACCGATGACCGACCACAGGACGAAATAGTTTAGAAGTACGGCAGACTTGCCCGGTGATGCAGGAGCGAACGCTGCCATAAGAAGCGAACCGATCATGACGAGAAACCAGACCGGATGATACACCACACCCATCGCGGGAAAGCTGAACCAGTCCAAGACTTGCCACGGCTCATGACCCAGAAACAGGATGCGATCCCAGCTGGCCAGCAATGGATCTGCCCAAAACGGTACCAGGTAGTTCAAGAGCGGCTTGACCCACATAAATGCTATCATGTTCAGGCCTGCGAGAAGAATGGCCGACGCAACAATCAGCAGTCTGCCTTTGTGTTTGCGAGCAAATCGGACGGTTCCAAGTAGCGGCTGCGCTATGCCATGCAGCATCATCCAGGCGAAGCCGTAAAGGCCAGCAATCAGCGCGGCCGCCGCTATCCAGGCAGGAAGAATGGAAAGCGCCGGAAGAAGGCCCGACACTGACGGCATGACTAGCAATGCCATTGAACCCATGAGAAAGGTCAATGCGACACCCGGAATTAGCCAATCGCGCTCACTCATTGCGACCCCAGTAATTACCGATTGCCCACTGTTGATAAGTAGACTCAAATAAAGAGATTCCGTAAAATTCAGGTTTATGAAGAAAAAGGATAGACACGTTTTCCCACGTTTGCGCTGGCACGCCGGTCTTTCGAGTTGGAAAGCAATCATCGCTCTCGACGCGAGGAGGGGCGCAATAGCGTCCCCGCCGACCGGTCGGAAGCGTGGCTCCTTAATCTTCAAACTGAGGGAGTCCAGCAGACGGCATCTGCCTCCGGGGGCGAACCCGAGGCGGCGTGATGGAGGCGAAACACTTTCCTACACCCCCCATCCCGTGCCTTACCCTGCCGGATGAAACACTACCCTCCGCGTTCCCCGCAGCCACGCACCCCCACCATCACCATCCCGCCGTTCCATGCGGTCCCTCTGCGCCATCGTGCGGACGGGTGGACGCCCGTGCGGCAGGCGGAGTTCATTGGGCATCTTGCCGCCATGCGCTCGGTCGCGGCGGCGGCGCGGGCGGTTTCGATGGCGCGGGAGACCGCCTATCGCCTGCGGGAGCGTCCGGGTGCGAAAGGGTTTGCGGCGGCGTGGGATGTCGCGCTGGCGCGGCGGCATTCGCCCGCCGGGAGGGCGCGGCTGGATGCGGCGCTGGATGCGGCGCGCGCGGCCTTGAAGGCCGATCGGAAGGTCACGATCCCGCAGCTCGAATGGCGCGTGGAAACCGGCATCTGGCAGGTCATGCTGCGCCGCGGACGCTATGTGGGCGTGGTCCGCAAACCCGATGAATCCGCGCTTCTTGCGCTCATTTCGCGCACCAACCGGGCGGAGGCGGCGCTATGACCCCGCCCGAAGGTCACGGTTTCCGGCAATGCGATATGCGGTCCATGTCGGCACCTTCGCGTGCGGCCATCTTCGCGGCCTTCCGGATGCCGCTGCAAATTGATGCAGATCAAGGTGCGGGGGCCGCGGTGATGTATAGTGCGACTGCAAGCCGGGACGTGGCCCGTCGGCCCTCCCGCCAACAGGAGACGGAGCCATGAAGACCATTCTGTTCAACGCCACCGGGGACGAAGGCTTCTCCGGGCGGCTCGACGCCGTGCTCGACCTCGCACGCGCTTTCGATGCGCATGTCACGCTGCTGCACGCCATCCCCTACGAGGCCGCCGGAGCGATCGATTTCCACGGCGCGGCCTTCGCCGCCATGGTTCCCTTCTGGCGCAAGGAGGCCGAAAAGCTGCGCGAGAAGACGCTCGACGACCTGTCGAACGAAGGCGTTTCGTGGAACTGGGTCGAGGCGGCGGGGCCGGTGGCGCTGGCGATGCTGCGCGAATCCTCGCTGCACGATCTCGCCGTGGTCAGCGCGCGCGATCCCAATACGGTCGACGGCACGCCGTCCTTCACCGCCGGCGAGCTGGCGGTGACCGCCGATTGCCCGGTGCTCGTGCTGCCCGATACCTGCAAGCGCTTCGATCCGACGGCGCCCGCGTTGGTCGCCTGGGACGGGTCTGCCGAAGCCTCGCACGCGCTCAAGGCCGCCGTGCCGCTGCTGCACAAGGCGCAAACCGTGTATCTCGTCACGGTCAAGGAACCCGCGAGAGGCAAGAGGGAGCCCGAACTGCCACCGGTGAGCGGGGCGGACTACCTCTCTCGCCACGGCATCTCGAGCGAGATGATCGAGGCGGAAGCGGGCGAGAAGGGCGTGTGCGCAACGCTGGTCGAACACGCGGAAAACCGCAAGGCGGGGCTCATCGTGATGGGCGCCTATGGCCGCACGCGGCTGACCGAGCGGATCTTCGGCGGCGCGACGCGCACGATGCTTTCCGACGTGCGCATTCCGCTGCTGATGACCAACTGAGCGGGTATGCGGGCAGGCCCGGTCAGCCCTTGCGCGGGCCGCCGGGCTTGCCCTTCGCTTTGCCCTTACCGCTGAATTTGGGCTTACCCGCGAAGGGCTTACCGCCGCCGGGCTTGCCCTTCTTGAACGGCGGCCGGCCACGCGAGGGCTTGTCCCCCGATGGCTTGCCGAGCGGGCGGGCGTGGACCTTGCCTCCGCCGCCGTGCTTGCGGTTCTGGCGGGCCTCGACGCGCGGCCCGTCGGGCGCCTCGAGAATGGCTATCGCGTCCTGCTCGTCCTCGGGCGAGGCGGTGCGCTGGACGGTGTCGGCGAACTTGGCGGCGACCGCGCGGGGCACCTGGAACCAGCTCTCGTGCTGGCCGATGCGGATGGCGCCGATCTCGTTGCGGGTGATGTGGCCGCGGCGGCAGATCAGCGGCAGCAGCCAGCGCGGTTCGGCATTGTGGCGGCGGCCGATGTCCATCTTGAACCACACCACGTCCTCGAAGCCGGGACGGTGGCGCTCGGCCTTGGCCTTCTCGCGCGCTTCGGGCGTGTTGGCGAGCAGCTCCTCGGGGGTTGGCAGCTCGGCGCGGTGGGCGTGGACCAGCGCGGCGGCGATGTCCTCCGCGCTCATCCGCGCCATGATGTCGGCGGCGAGGGTGCGGTCGCCCTCCTCGTACTCGCGCGGGGTCGTGATGGTCTCGAGCAGCCGCGCCCAGTCGCGCTTGGCGATCGCTTTGGGCGTGGGCGCATCGACCCACTCGGCCTCGATCCGCGCGCCGCGCAGCATCCCTTCGACCCGGCGGCGGCGGTTGTAGGGCACCACGATCGCCGCCGTGCCCTTCTTGCCCGCGCGGCCCGTGCGGCCCGAGCGGTGCTGCAGCGTTTCCGCATCGCGCGGGATCTCGACATGGATCACGAGGCTCAGCGTCGGCAGGTCGATCCCGCGCGCGGCGACATCGGTGGCGACGCACACGCGGGCACGCCGGTCGCGCAGCGCCTGCAGCGCCTGGTTGCGCTCGCTCTGCGAATGCTCGCCCGACAGCGCCACCACGCCGAAGCCGCGGTTCTGCAGCGTCGTGTGCAGCCGCCGCACGCTCTCGCGCGTGGCGCAGAAACAGATCGCGGTCTCCGCTTCGTGGAAACGCAGCAGGTTCACCACCGCATTCTCGATCTCCGACGGGGCGACGGTGACGGCCTGATAGGCGATATCGCCATGCCCGCGCGTCTCGCCGACGAGGCTGAGGCGCAGCGCATCGCGCTGGTAGCGCTCGGCCAGCCGCTCGATCGGGCGCGGCATGGTGGCGGAGAACAGCAGCGTGCGTCGGCCCTCGTGCGTCGCGTCGAGGATCTCTTCGAGGTCCTCGCGAAAGCCCATGTCGAGCATCTCGTCGGCCTCGTCGAGCACCACGCCGATCAGGCCCGACAGGTCGAGCGCGCCGCGTTCGAGATGGTCGCGAAGGCGTCCGGGCGTGCCGACCACGATCGCCGGGCCGCCGCGCAGATTGCGGCGTTCCTTGCTCGCATCCATCCCGCCGACGCAGGTCGCGATGCGCAGGCCCGCGCCCGCATAGAGCCAGCCGAGCTCGCGGCTGACCTGCAGCGCGAGTTCGCGCGTGGGCGCGATGACGAGCGCCAGCGGGCTCTTGCTGAGCGGCGATCCGCCGAGTTCGCCCAGCAGCTGCTCGGCCAGCGCGAGGCCGAAGGCGACGGTCTTGCCGCTGCCGGTCTGCGCCGAAACGATCAAGTCGCGCCCGGCCGCTTCGGGATCGATGACGGCGGCCTGGACGGGGGTGGGGGCTTCATAGCCGCGTGCGGCCAATGCTTCGCCGAGGACCGGCGGGAGGGTATCGAAAGACATGGAATCTCGTGTGTTGTCCGGCGCTGCGGTGCGAGGGGGCACGGCTCTGGGCGCACGGGGTCGCGGCGCCTATAGCGCCATTCGCCCGGTTTGGCTTGCGATTTCTTGTGCGGGTGCGAAGGGGGGCGGGAGCGCGAGCGGCGCTGGGGAGTTCGTAGAGGATTATACGATCGACAATTGTGACGGCTTTGCGCCCCAATTTCGGACGTTCGACCTTTCCCAGAGAATGCCTGAAAGCGGATCGGCAGCTATGCGCCGGCAATGAGCTCAATCGTGTCCAAAGATTGGTGGTAGTGAGCGAAAGTTATAACGTCCGCCCTTGCCGATCATATCAAGCCAGCGCTGACAACAGTGTGACCCTCATATCTAGCGACAAGGGCGACGCCCTAGAGCTGGAAGAGCCTGCCGCCGGTGAACGCGGATACCGGAGGTGGCCGGAGCGAACGACGAGAGTGCATTCTGAAGTCTTTCGAGCACCCGCAGAACCGTTTAGTAGGGCCGCTGATACGTCAGCTTGGTTGCCCTCATCTTTACCCGGTCGGTTCTCGGCTACGGACTAGGGAGTGCCGCCGATCGTGAACTTCGAGCCGAAGAACAGGGCGGCGCCGCACTCACCTTCGATTTCGAAGCCACCGTCGGTGGTGCCATCCTCGGTGCACGTGAACTTGATACCGCCGTTGAGCTTTCCCTCGGCGTCCGCAAGGAAATAAATGGGGACCTCGACGCCGAACTGGTCGATGTCGAATGCGTAGCTCGGCTTGATGGTGAAGCCCGTCTCTGGAAGGAAGGCGAGCCTCGGCATCTGGAACTTCAGAGCGGTCGCGACGACGAAGCCCTCCCTCTCGTATGGCGCGCCGATGTTCACGTTCCTGCATTGCTCGAAGTTCGTCCCGGTCACGTCGACGCAGACGGTCTGGTCCCTCAACGACTTCGGGACCTCGAACGACCGACGATAGGTCAGGGAGCCGGACAGGCCAATCGAGCCATCGGAGCCGCTGAAGATCGGAGGGCTGAACGGACGGGTGCCGCCGACGTAGGCGCTCAGGGAGAACGGGTTGGTGTCCTGAGGGGTGGCACCTTCCTTGGCGAGAAACCCTGCAGGCAGGTCGTTACCAAGTAGCGCACCGGTATTCGTATCACGCAGTGGGTAGTAGCTAGTCTCGGACCATGCGTAGCTTGCCTCCAGACCGCCGTACATGACCGGCTTTCCATCGTAGCCCCAGATGGGCTTAACGATGCTGGCCCAATTGCCAGCTGCATCCTTCCGAAGCCATTCGAGCAGCTCTTTGCCAGCGCACTCGCCAAGAAGATTCTCGCCCGACCTCAGGCCAAGTTGCGAAGGACGATCGGCCTCCGTCTCACTTTTTTCGAGAGGAGCGAGCGGATCGACTACCGACTTCGCGGCGATGCAGCTTGCCCGCGCCGTCGCGATCGCGGCGTTGATGTCGCCGACGAGCTTGCTTCGTTTCTTGGAGGAGTGCCGTCCGAACTCGACGCCTAGCTTTATTCCGATCCCGCTTTCGAACTGGAACTTGTCGAGATCGAAGAGTGCGGCATCCGTCGCATCCGCAGTGCTCACGAAGACGGCTGGACGGATCGTGCGATAGCTCGTGTTGAAGAGCTGGTCGGGACCGATGTCATTCGACGAGTTCAGCCAGCGACGGGTGAAACCCAAGCCGGCCTCCACCACTCCGTCCGCCGAGGAGGCGGTCGCCTTGATATCGAGGACCGTAACGTCCTTGTAGTCCCTCCACCTCTTCAGACCGAGGCAACTCGCGGTGAACCAGTTCAGTCCCCCCTCGACTTTATCGTCGCCGACCTCTCCTGTCTTCAGCATCTCGGCGGCGGTGTTCTGCTCTGATACATCCTCGCAGAAGTTCTCCCTAGAGACTGTGGGCGAAGCGGTTAAATCCGCACTCGCAATGACGGGGCCGGATTTTGGCAACCCGCTTTCTTGCGCGAGTTCGCTGGACTGTCCTAGCATCCGCTCCGCGGCCTGTAGAGCAGCGTCCGCGTCGTCGAGTGCTTTTCGCGCTTGCTCTCTAGCCTCCCTCGCCTCCTCAAGAATGGCGATCGCCTCCTCGCGCGTGATTTCCTGTGCCGACAACAGCGTTGGCGTGCAAGCTGCCAATACCGTCGATGCCAAAATGACCCCACGGATCGATTGTATCCGACTCATGATTCCCGCCCCCCTTGCCCGGCAAGAGGATGAACAATTCGCCCGCCGATTTCAATGGAGCAAGTAAAACCGACGCCAGGTCAGATGGAATTGACTTATCGAGTTCGACGATTCGTCAATATTGGGGCCAATTAGCTCGACGCCGATCTCTTTTCCGTAACCAAGGATCGCGTATCTCACGATCCTTTCAAGGCCGCAGAAGCGCGATGTCCTATGCATCGTCTTCGCCAGATCGTTGTCGGGCAGTACTGGTTTACCTCCCTGTATCTCCGCGCAGATGCCCTCTGAGGCGATCCAAGCACCGAACTCGAAGCCCAAAGCACGTGCCGGCTCCTAACGTCGTAAGCGGCGGAGACCCGGCGCTCGAAGTCCTCCCGACCGAGTGCCTTGAATTCGCGCTTGGCTTCGCGACTGTCGAAGAAGACGTCGTCGATGTACCCGACCAGAGCGTCGATGAATCGCGTTTGTTGCGGCGCAGTTATGGCCAGTCCGCAAAGCGCCCCAATGTCGGTCGTTTGTATGATCGCGCCGTGTTTCAAATAGCTGCCGTGGGCATGGGTTTCGGTGTTACGTGGTGTCGAAGCGGGGTGATGGAGACCCGATAGAAAAGTGCAACGCGTCGATCGACCTTGATGTCGGCCGAAGTTCTTGAGAGCTTTCGCAAGCTTTACCCCCGGCAAAACTAGCGATTCTTGATGAACTGTTGTATTTGCGTGCAATGACAGACCGACATGAAGCGATTGTTGAAGGGGTTTTGCAGTCCTCGTCCAGTGCAGCGCATTCGCTTGTTGCGGCGAGCTGGTGTCGTTCTGGCCTCAAGCACGGTCTCGATGCGGGAGCCGATCGCGCACCGGAACTCGTGTCCGGCAGCGACCTTACCCAGCGGAGGCAGCGCCATGAGTTTATGCTGGATGTGGCGCGGCCCCTGCTGGACCAGTTGTTCCAGACCGTTTCTGCGACCGGCTGTGCCGTGATGATGTCCGATAGTGACGGTGTCGTGCTGGAAGCACGCAGCCTGGCCGGTGATCGCGAGCTTTTCGACAGTGTCGGTTTGACCCTTGGCGGAGTGTGGAGCGAGAGCCGGGAAGGCACGAATGGTATCGGAACCTGCCTTATCGAGGGACGGCCAGTGACGATTCACCGTGACGAGCACTTTGCAAGCCGCAACATCGGGATCAGCTGCATGGATGCCCCTGTTCGCGATGCGAAAGGCCGGCTTCTTGGCGCGCTCGATATCTCGAACTGCCGCGACGATCACAGCGCTGCGATGGGCATACTCGTGCAGAAGATCGTCCAGGATGCAGCACGGCGGATCGAGAGCGGTGTCTTTCGCAAGCATTTTGCCACGCACCGAATCATCGATGCCAATTTGCCAGGCGGCGATGCTGCCTTGCTGGCCGTGGATCGCGACGACCTAGTCGTTGGAGCGACCTTTGCGGCACGGCATCGCTTCGGGCTGACGGATGCCTGCCTTGAGGGGCGCCGCACCGCCTCCGACATTCTCGGACGCGACGAGGCCATCTCTTTCAGCGACTCGGAAAGGGCCGTGCTGCGGCAGGCCTTGGCGCAGGCTGGTGGCAATGCCACGAAGGCGGCGAAATTGCTCGGTATCGGACGCGCCACACTTTATCGGCGGATGGACAAGGCAGGCCTGACGCGCGACTGACGCCGAACGCAATGCAAGAGTGTCCCGATAGCGAGACAGTCTTGCTCTTCGGCCCACGTGGGCCTCTGTTAATTCTTTCGATTTCACGGAACCATCATCCTCGCGACCGGGACAACCCGGCGAGCTTGAGAGGATAACCAGATGGACATGCAGACCAATCCCGCCGCATCGATGACGGCTCCATTCGCGGAGCGCTACGACAACTTCATCGGTGGCAATTGGGTGGCTCCGATGGATGGGCGCTACTTCGACAATATTTCATCGGTGACCGGCAAGGCGGTCGGCCAGATCGCGCGCAGCCAGGCAGCTGACGTCGAGGCGGCGCTCGATGCCGCCCATGCAGCCAAGCAGTCCTGGGGTCGCACCAGCGCAGGCGAGCGTGCCCTGATCCTCAACCGCATCGCAGACCGGATGGAGAAGAACCTCGAAAAGCTCGCCATCGCGGAAACCTGGGACAACGGCAAACCGCTGCGCGAGACGATGGCGGCCGACATTCCGCTCGCGATCGATCATTTGCGCTATTTCGCGGGCTGCATCCGCGCGCAGGAAGGCAGCATTTCCGAGATCGACCATGACACGGTCGCATACCATTTCCACGAACCGCTCGGCGTGGTCGGCCAGATCATCCCGTGGAATTTCCCCATCCTCATGGCGGTGTGGAAGCTCGCTCCCGCACTCGCGGCGGGGAACTGCGTGGTTCTGAAACCCGCCGAGCAGACACCGGCCTCGATCCTCCTCTGGATGGAACTGGTCGCAGACTTGCTGCCTGATGGCGTCCTCAACATCGTCAGCGGGTTCGGACTAGAAGCCGGCAAGCCGCTCGCCAGCAGCAACCGGATCGCCAAGATCGCCTTCACCGGCGAGACGACCACCGGGCGCCTGATCATGCAATATGCCAGCGAGAACCTGATCCCGGTCACGCTGGAGCTCGGCGGGAAGAGCCCGAACATCTTCTTCGCGGACGTGTGCCGCGAGGACGACGATTTCTTCGACAAGGCCATCGAAGGCTTCGTGATGTTCGCGCTGAACCAGGGCGAGGTATGCACCTGTCCGAGCCGTGCGCTGATCCACGAAAGTATCTACGACCGCTTCATGGAAAGGGCGATCGCCCGCACCGAGGCGATCGTTGCCGGCAATCCGCTGGACATGGCCACGATGATCGGCGCGCAGGCATCGTCCGAACAGCAGGAGAAAATCCTCTCCTACATCGACATCGGCAAAAAGGAAGGTGCTGAGCTTCTGACCGGTGGCGAGGCCGCCCGCTTCGAGGGCGACATCGCGGACGGCTATTACGTGAAGCCGACGATCTTCAAGGGCAACAACCGGATGCGCATCTTCCAGGAAGAGATCTTCGGCCCTGTCGTCTCCGTCACCACCTTCAAGGACGATGAGGAAGCGCTGCAGATCGCCAATGATACGCTCTATGGCCTGGGCGCAGGGGTGTGGAGCCGCGATGCGAACACCTGCTATCGTTTCGGGCGCGCGATCGAGGCCGGGCGCGTGTGGACGAACTGCTACCACGCCTATCCGGCCCACGCGGCCTTCGGCGGTTACAAGCAGTCCGGCATCGGGCGCGAGAACCATCTGAAGATGCTCGACCATTATCAGCAGACCAAGAACATGCTGGTCAGCTACAGCTCGAAGAAGCTCGGCTTCTTCTGAGGCCGCTTGCCCGGCGGCCTTCGCCCCCGACGGCCGCCGGACACCAAATCCCATAAAAATCAGGAGAGATGTCATGAGCAAGACTATGAAAGCCGCCGTCGTGCGCGAATTCGGCGCCCCGCTGCAGATCGAGGAAGTGCCGGTACCCGAAGTCGCGCCCGGGATGATCCAGGTCGCGATCCAGGCGTCGGGCGTGTGCCACACCGACCTGCACGCCGCCGAAGGCGACTGGCCGGTCAAGCCCGAGCCGCCTTTCATCCCGGGCCACGAGGGCGTCGGCTTCGTTTCCGCGGTGGGCGCGGGGGTGACGAACGTGAAGGAAGGCGACCGGGTCGGCGTGCCTTGGCTCTACACCGCCTGCGGCCATTGCAACCATTGCCTGGGCGGTTGGGAGACGCTGTGCGAAAGCCAGCTCAACACCGGCTATTCGGTCAATGGCGGCTTCGCGGACTACGTGCTCGCCGATCCGGACTATGTCGGCCACCTGCCCGACAATGTCGGCTTCAACGAGATCGCGCCTGTGCTGTGCGCGGGCGTGACGGTCTATAAGGGCTTGAAGATGACCGAAACGAAGCCGGGCGATGCGCTGGTGGTATCGGGCATCGGCGGGCTCGGTCACATGGCGGTGCAATACGCCGTCGCGATGGGCCTCAACGTGGTCGCGGTCGATGTCGACGATGCCAAGCTCGATCTGGCGAAGCGCCTTGGCGCGAAAGAGGTGGTAAACGCGCGCACCGACAACGATCCTGCGGCGACGGTGAAGACACTGACCAGCGGCGGCGCGCGCGGCGCGCTGGTGACGGCGGTGAGCGAAAAGGCGTTCGAGCAGGCGGTCGGCATGGTCGGGCGCGGCGGAACGATCGCATTGAACGGCCTGCCGCCAGGCGACTTCCCGCTCAACATCTTCGGCATGGTGCTCAACGGCATCACCGTGCGCGGATCCATCGTCGGCACGCGGCTGGATCTGCAGGAATCGCTCGATTTTGCAGGCGATGGCAAGGTGAAGGCGACGATCTCCACCGCAAAGCTCGACGACATCAACGCGATCTTCAAGCGGATGCACAAGGGGCAGATCGAGGGCCGCGTGGTGCTCGATCTGACGCAGTAGGGCGCGAGGGGAGGCGATCATGCGCTCGACACCGGCGCCGGAACGCGTGATCGCCACCGCAGCGGGCCGTGCGCTGCTGGCCGATATCGTCGCGCAGCACGGCCCCGTCCTCATCCATCAGTCTGGCGGCTGCTGCGATGGGTCCAGCCCGATGTGCTACCCACGCGGAGAGTTCCGGCTGGGCGAGAGCGATGTGCTGCTCGGCCATGTGGACGGCACCCCTGTCCATATCGGCGGGCTGCAGTTCGCAGCGTGGAAGCACACGCAATTGGTGCTCGACGCGGTGGAGGGCCGTGGCGGAATGTTCAGCCTCGACAACGGTATGGAAAGAAGATTTCTGGTGCGCAGCAACGCATTTTCCGACGAACAGAAGACCCAGCTCGCCAAGGCGGACGAACTGCACACGATGCACGCCGAGCTGGCGGTTGATGCCGACCGATTCTGGCTGAACCAGGCGCGTCGCCTCGACTGGGATCGCTTCCCGACGCGCGCAAACGAAAGCAGTTTCGATGTAGCCGACTTTCGCATCTGCTGGTTTGCCGATGGCGAATTGAATCTCAGCGTCAATTGCCTCGACCGCCATCTGAATGTGCGCGGCGATGCCAACGCGATCGTCTTCGAAGGCGACGAGCCGGGCGAGAGCCGAACCCTTACATTCCGCGAGTTGCACAGAGAGGTTTGTCGCTTCGCCAATCTTCTCAAGAGCCGCGGTGTCGCGAAAGGCGACCGAGTGATCCTCTACATGCCCATGGTTCCTGAGGCGGCCGTCGCCATGCTCGCCTGCGCGCGCATCGGCGCGGTGCATTCGGTCGTGTTCGAGGGCTTTTCATCCGACAGTCTCGCCGATCGCATCGCCGATTGCGGTGCGAAAGTCGTTATCACCGCGAACGAAGGCGCGCGCGGCGGCAGGGCCATCCCGCTCAAAGCCAATGTCGATGCCGCCTGTCGCAAGGACGGCGGGGTCGAAACCGTGCTGATCGTCAAGCGCACGGACACGATGGTCGATATCGAGAATGGCCGCGACCTGTGGTGGCACGAATTGCGCGAAACCGTCGCCGCCGATTGCCCGCCCGAACGGATGAAAGCCGAAGACCCGCTGTTCATCTTCTACACCAGCGGTTCGACGGGCAAGCCCAAGGGCGTGCTTCACTCTACCGGCGGCTATCTGCTGTGGGTCACGCTCACCACGGATACGCTATTCGGGCTGACGCCAGACGACCTGTTCTGGTGCACCGCTGATGTGGGATGGATCACGGGACACTCCTATGTCGTTTACGGCCCGCTATCGAACGGTGTGGCTACGGCGATGTTCGATGGCGTCCCGACCTATCCCGATGCCGGGCGCTTCTGGGAAATCTGCGAGCGGCTGGGCGTCACCGTGTTCTACACCGCGCCGACCGCGATCCGCGCGCTGATGCGCGAAGGCGATGCGCCGGTGGAGCGGCATGACCTCTCGAAACTGCGCCTGTTGGGCACGGTGGGCGAGCCGATCAATCCCGAGGCCTGGGACTGGTATCACCGGGTGGTCGGCGGCGGGCGCTGCGAGATCGTCGACACCTGGTGGCAGACCGAGACCGGCGGCGCGCTGATAGCGCCGGTGCCGGGCGCGGTGGAAACCAAGCCCGGCTCTGCCACAAAGCCGCTGCCGGGCGTGTTCCCCGAGCTGGTCAACGCCGAAGGCCAAGTGCTGGAAGGCACGACCGAGGGCAATCTCGTCATCACGCAAAGCTGGCCCGGCCAGATGCGCACCTTGTTCGGCGATCACGAGCGCTTCTTCCAGACCTATTTCAGCATCTATCCTGGCACCTACTTCACCGGCGACGGCGCTCAGCGCGACGAGGATGGCTATTACTGGATTACCGGACGGGTCGATGATGTTGTAAACGTCTCTGGTCATCGTGTGGGCACTGCCGAGGTAGAAAGCGCGCTGGTGTCCCACGCCAAGGTGGCCGAAGCAGCGGTGGTCGGGATGTCGCACGATATCAAGGGCCAAGGCATTTACGCCTTCGTCACCCTACTCGCAGGCGAGGAAGGGCACGACGCGCTGCGCGGCGAGTTGAAGACGTGGGTCCGCTCCGAGATCGGGCCGATCGCAACGCCAGATGCAATCCAATTCGCGCCGGGTCTTCCCAAGACCCGTTCGGGCAAGATCATGCGCCGCATCCTGCGCAAAATCGCCGAAGGAAAAGCCAACGAGGTCGGCGATACATCAACGTTGGCTGACCCGGCGGTGGTCGACAATCTGGTCGCCCACCGCATCAGGCCGTAGAATTCGATATTTTGCTATGTCCGCTTAGCGCGCTTTCTAGCCAAAGCCGGACTGACCACT
Organism: Erythrobacter sp. AP23; assembly: GCF_001542855.1. Taxonomy (GTDB): domain Bacteria; phylum Pseudomonadota; class Alphaproteobacteria; order Sphingomonadales; family Sphingomonadaceae; genus Qipengyuania. Next base: position 478,649 of record NZ_LNBY01000017.1, read on the forward strand.
AGCGGCCCAAAAGTGTCGAGATCCGCAGCGCTGAGCGGTTTTCGGAAAAGGTCCATCGCAAAACACTTGAGCAAGCTCGCAAGGCCCCAATCCCGCCAATTGGATTTAAGTTTGGTGTGCCCGCAGTCGTTAGCGAGAGCCAGAAAATGCACTTGATCACACAATTCGCTAATCGAAATTTCGGGAGCAAACCAGTACTCAGAATACTTACAATCGCGGACCAATGAATTTGCAAATGTGGAGGATTGCATTCACTTTAAGATTGAAACATGGTTGGCGAGGGAATTTTTTATAGAAGTTGCAAGCTGGGGGGCGATGCAATGCGTTTCATCAAATCAATTCTGGTAACCGGGGCATGTATGACGTCGGCATGTTCGTCGATGTCGCCAGACTATCGCGTGAACTCGGTAGACTATGCGGATGATGTTGGAACGGTAACAATATCTCCGGTGTCGGTATCTCGGTGGGAGAAGGTCGCGCCGCAGCTAAAACCTGCTTTCAAGATGGACGCGACAACCGCGCTCGCTCAATCGATGCCCGTCGGTCAAACCTTGACTGAGAAACTCATCGAAAAAATTGCCGTCAACGCCGGTCTTTCGCTCCCGACAACGAGTGCGACAAATATCACCGGTTACATCACCAATGCCGAGACCAGTGAGCGTCAGTCTATCGATAGCGAAACCGTCGTTCAGGAGGAGGGAGTGCTCTCGCGTATTCCTGATGTCTCGCTCTCACCGTTGGCCGACCTCGCGATCGCTTCGCCGACCGCGCAGATTGATAACGATCCCATGCTGAAATATTTGGCAGCAACGGCGCTTCTGCAGGAAGTCCGAATGCTCAACCGGTATGTTGACGACGTGGTGAAGGTTGAGAATGGCCAGGCATTTCTGGTCCGCTTTCAGTTGGCAATGCTGCCGAACGCCCGCAATATGCCCTACGACGTTGTGACCGACATTACGCTACACGCAGATGACGTTCAGGCTGATGCCGGCTTTTGGAAGCAAGATGACGAGGTCGGATCGCCCGCCTCATGCGGGTCATCGTTCGACCGGGTGCACGTCATGCCGATGATAGTCACTGACAACCTAGAGAACCTGCGAGCTTCAAGGTCTTCGGACCAAGCCCGGCAGATTGGTCTCGCACTCTTGGCGACTGCTCAAGGTGTGGGAGCGAGGGGGCAAGTGAACAGCTTGATGCGCCTGCTTAGCCAGATCGAAGGTCAGGATGCCAACAGTCTGTTGACTGTTTCACGGCTGAGCGATTCAACGGTGCGTGTACGGCTTGGCGCGGCGCTGTCGCCGCAAAGCCAATACAGTACCGTCGCTCGCAATCATAACGTTAGCCTCATGGTTATTTACGAGCCGTGCGAAGGTGCGGGCGTCAAGAAAGTCGATGTCGACCGTGTTATCACTGCCGTAGCCCGTTCCTCATTTTATGATGCCCGCACCGGTACCAAACTCCCCAACCGGGATACGCGGGTCGAACTCAATCGCAAGGCCACGCAGTTCAGGGACAAATATGCAGGCGATCCCAGCCTGCTGGAACTTGCTGCGCTCTATCGAGCGGCGATGCGACAGGATTGGAATAGCTTCCGCAGCTATTACACATCCAAGTATGAAGCGTCTGGCCTTTGCGATTTCAAGCAACTCGCAAAACTGTATTACGGCCTTCGTTATGGCGGCGACCTCGACGCAGACGTGACTGGCTATCATGGGGTCGGTGAAAACGGAGAGATGCCCTCTGCGTTGCTCGGGGCGGCTAGCCGAACTGAAAATTTAACCGACCCCTGCGCCTATCTAAATGCGCTGCGTTACGAAGCGATTGCCGCGGGGCTCTTCACAGATCTAATCGGTGTGAGACCAACTGGCGAGTTCGCTTTTGCTCGCATCCCTGTGCAGCTTCGAGCTCCGGGAATGGCCTTACCCCCCGTTCAGTCTCCGCTACTTGAGACCAGCGAAAAAGCGAGCGTTGTTACCCTTTACGGCGGTAGCGATCTCGACTTAATGAAGGACCTGAAAATTTCGCTAACTTCGGGTGCGACGACCCTCATTCCCTCTGCCGTTTCTGTCTCTAATGATGAGGAGCAGCTCACCGCCTCATTTAGGTCCATTAAGCTCTATGGCTGGGACGAGAAAGCAACTCCGGTCCTGCGCTTGAGTTCGGGAGAACTTTCGCAGGAATACAAGCTGGTGATCGTCAGCAAAAAAGATGAAGCGCAGGCTCCCGGCTTCACGATGAAGACTGGAGCTAAGGCTATTGTCTATCAAGCAAATGCGCGTGGCACGGTTTTGTTGCAGATTGCACCCGCTAAGGACGTCGATGGACGCACTATTAAGTCTCTTCAAGTAAGTGGAGGCGATGCGATTGCGCTTGAAGGCATCGAAAGAACATCGTCCGGATTTAAGGTCGGACAAACCGGCGAAGTTCGAGTGGGTCTCGCCAATCTCGTTCCGAACCAGATCGTGGAAATCACACTTACTGATGACAAGGGCGGTGCCACGAAGCTGAGTCTTCCTGTGCTTGCAATCGCCACAGATAAGAAGTCAGACTGATTAACAATCGATTCGTTTACGAGTTTGTTCTGACGGCTCCGCAGTGTCCCAGATTGGAGTCTGAACGTTTCTCGTATTGTGTCGTCCGGAATTGTCATTGGGAGTCTATTGCTTCTAAATTCGCAGTATGAACGACTTGGAGATGTGGTGGGCTTCAAGAAGCGGAGACTGAACGGGGGGTGAAGCCATTCCCGGAGCTCGAAGCTGCCAGGGATGCGAGCAAAAGCGAACTCGCCAGTTGCCTGACTATCCTGAAAGAACAGTCACGAACGACTGCGCCGGAGAAAAAAACATCCTGTCTGGTTGTGGTTCGTTAGCCGAGACGCGACTTTGCGCCGTTTGACCACCGGAAACGGACTGTCTCCTTCCGGCCCCATAGCCGACCGAAGGCCCAGCAGACCTTTCTCGTCACCATATTTTCCTACATCCCCCGCGTGGTGCTAGCTTTGCATCGGGCCTTCGCCGGGTTCAGGACATGCTCTTTCACACCGTCTGCATCCTGACCGCTCCGCCGTGGCTCTATTGCGGCTTTTTGCGCCTCGCGCCCCCGTGTCACCTTTATGCGGAGGTCGGAGAATATCGTTTTATACCAGACATTTGCCAGAAGAACGCGAAAGTGACACGCTGTCACCTTTGTCCGTCCTACCGCTTCGCTACTTGAGGACTAGTCCTCCCGCTTCACGCGTTTGCGCATCATGCCTTCCTGCGCGACGCTGGCGATCAGCTCGCCGTCGCGGTTGAAGATGCGGCCACGGTTGAAGCCGCGCCCGCCTCCGCTCCACGGAGCGTCGGTGGCGTAGAGCAGCCATTCGTCGGCGCGGGCCGGGCGGTGGAACCAGATCGCATGATCGAGGCTCGCGCCGACCAGCTCGCCGCGCATCCAGGACAGGCCGTGCGGCAGCGCGCTGGTGCCGAGCAGGGTGTAGTCGCTGGCATAGGCGATCACCGCGCGGTGGAGCGCCGGGTCGTCCTCGATCGCGGGCAGCGGCGCCGCGGTGCGAAACCAGCTGTGCGCCTTGGGCTCGCGCGGTTCGCTGTTCATCCAGTGCAGCCGGTCGACCGTGCGCATCTCGATCGGGCGCGGGCGCAGCACGAGGTTGCGCTGCTGCTCGCTCATCCGGTCGCCCGCACGCTCGACCATGGCCCGGCGCATCTCCATGTCGCTCTTGAGCTCTTCGGGCGGGGCGACGTCGGGCATGGTCACATCGTCGTGGCTCAGGCCCTCCTCGGGGCGCTGGAAACTGGCGGTGAGGTTGAGGATCGGGCGCTGGTTGCCGTCTTCCGCAGGCTGGCTCGCCACCACGCGGCGATTGGCGAAGCTGCGTCCGTCGAAATCGCGCGCGGTGGTATAGGCGATGTCAACGCCCTCCTTGCCGCCGCGCAGGAAATAGGCGTGGAGCGAATGCGCCTCGAGCCCCTCGGGCGCGGTCGCCTGCGCCGCCTGCAAGGCCTGTGCGATGACCTGGCCGCCGAAGACGCGGCCCACGCCGCCCGGCTGCTGGGGCGCGGTGAAGGCGTCCTCGCCATTGCGGGTAACGGTCAGCAGGCGAACGAGGCCGGCGACAAGCTCTTCAGGTTTCTTTTCGATACTCACCTGGCGAGCTTTGCGGGCGCTTTACGTTTGCGTCAAGCGTCCACCCGTGCGCCATTGCCGGAAAGCATAGGCGGCTAGGCCGAGGCACAGGAACAGCTCGCGATATTCGGAGCTGTCGTACATCATCACCATGGTGTGGCCGAGAAGAAGGTGGAGCAGCTGGCCGAGCGCGACCCACAGCGCGAACACGCTCCACAGCGCCCGCTCGCGAGTGCTTGCCGCGCTTCGGGCGAAGGCGATGCAGGCGAACAGCCCGATCCAGAAGGCCGCCTGCACGGGTAGCAGCGTCCAGTGGCTGTAGGTGAAGACCAGCATCGGCGCGGAGATTGCGGCCACGGTGCGGTCCGGCAGGAAGGCGGCGAAAGGCCGGACGATAGGCAAGCGGACGAGTGCGCTTTCGCGAACCAGCGGGAGGAGCATCAGGAATAGGCCGGTGCCCGCATAGAGGACGAGTTCGGTGAGGTCGGTCTGGAAGTTGTGCAGGTTGAATTCGCCCTGCCAGTTGCGCGCTGCAATCTTCTCGGGCGTGTCGAAACCGATCTGGCGCTGGAACCAGCTCACCTCCTCGCCGCCCATGAGCAGGAACAGAAGGGCGAAACCTGCCGCGCCGAGCAGGTGAAGGCGGCGGAACGGGGTGGCGGGGTCCGTGCGACGCAGATCGAGGAACCGCATTGCCATGGCGGTGGCAGCGGCGAAAAGGAGCAGGGCGCTGAGCCATTCGATCGCGCTGTCTTCCGCCCCGACGCGGGCATAGGTTGCGGGGCTGGCGACAAGCAGTAGCGTGGCCGCCGCGGTAAGCGCTGCAACCAGCCAGGCGAGCGTGAGAGCACCCGGGGAAAGCGGTTCGCCATGTCGGCGGGCGCGGGCAAGGGCGATGACAAGCGCGGCGCAGAGCACGGCGTTGACGCTGCGGCGGAGCCAGTGCCAGCCGGTGTGCAGCGGGGCTTCCTCGCGCGCAAAGGGCCAGCCGAAGGCCAGCTGCTCATAGGCCATCATACCCAGCAGGAAGGCGGCAAGCAGGCCGATAGCGCCGAGGATTGCGAGGGTGGAGCGGGTCATTGTGGACGCTCCCACCAGCGGCGCAGGAGCATTGCCGGCAGCCGCCCGCGCACGAACAGCAAGTCTACCATCTCTGGGCCGGGCTGCGCGCCCATCTCGCCCTTGTAGCCGGCATCGCCGAGACCCCAGCTGATCCGGGCTATCCCGCGATCCGCTGCACGGGCGAAATCGTCGTAGAGCAGCACGCGGCCCGGACCGAACTTGGTGAACCGCTCGTCGAAATTGTTGGCGATGTAGTAGCGCGTATCGCCCGCCTCGACGCCGAAAGTGAAGGCTGCAGGGACCTCGCCGATCCACATGAGGCTGCCGAACAGCATGTCGGCGAGCACGGGGTCGTCGCACAGCTCTTCCCAATAGCGGCGCCTGGCCGGATCGCGGAATTTGGTGTCGCCGCCATCGTCGAGCTTGCCGAGCCAGCTTGCCGCTTCGATCGCGGCCATCGCGTCGCGCTGATCTGCGGTCCAGTCGCTACCCGAGAAGACCTCGGTGCGTAGCGGTCCGCCATCCTCTTCCAGCCGCCGCTTACGCCAGCGGTTCTTGCGTTTGGTCTTGGACGAAGGCCAATCGCCCCCATCGCCAAGCGCTGCAAGGTCGAGTTCGAATACCTGCCCTAGCGGCCGGGAAAGCACCGTCCATCCTGCCTGACGAGCGGCGGCAAGCAAAGTTGCGAGCGCCGGATCAGCGTCTTCGGCCGGACCCAGCCGCCAGACGGCCCCGAGCCTCTGGCGTTCGGAGCGAAGTGCAGGCGCGAGCGTTTCGGCCGTTGCGTCCTCCGCAATCGGTATCCCCCGGAATGGCCAATAACACCCGCCGACCTCTCGCAGGCGCAATGGACCCTTGCGTCGTTCGGCGAGGGCGATCGCCGCCAATGGCGCACCCGTGGCGTCTCGCAGCACTAGGGTTTCATCAGGCGAGCGTGCGCCCGCAGTGAACCACCGGCTGCGCAGGAAAGAGCGATTCGACTGCCCGGATTGAGCCAGTGCATCGAACATGGCGGCATCGCAGGCCTGCTGGTCGCTTGGCACCATGGCCCCCATTATCATTTCATCCCGCGGTGCCGAAGGCCTTGCGCCAGGCCCGGAAGGCAAGAGATTTTGCACGGTTGCTCGCCGGCCACCGGCCCGGAGCGCGCGGATTGACGCCCAGCTTGCGAACGATGCCGTTGAAGCAGCGCGCGCCGGCTTCGGCATAGCTCCATTCGCTGCGCCATGTGATCGACAGCGAGATCGAGGGTTCCGATCCGTTGCGCACGAAATGGGGCGCCATGACGGGAACGTAAACGGCCTCGCCCGGCTCGATGGCGAAGGGAGTGCCACCGGCGAGCAAGCCATCGTGCCACGGAAGCTCGCGCGGGCCGCCGAGGTGGTAAGTCTCGTGAACGGTGTCCGGCGCATAGGCAGGATCGCCTGCGGGAAACTGCGTCATGACCTTGCTACCGCGCAATTGCAGCAGGATGTTGTGCTCGGGATCGAAATGATAGGGCGTGACCGCATTGGGGCTCGAGATGAAGACGAAGCCCTGTGGTGTCAGCATGTCGCCGGTCGTCGCCTCGATCGTCGGACGAAGCTCGTCGAGCAGGTCCATTAGCAGCGCCTGATATTGAGGCACCTGCTCGATATTCTTGAGCACCGCCCAGCTGTTGCTGGTCACGATATGGCGGATCGTTTCGCCGATGGTGAGGCCGTTGGCGTCGGGCTTGCCTTCGACCCCGACCGGCAGATCGCCACGATTGTATTCGATGGAGGCGGGCGGAAGCGCCTCACCCAGAGCGGCGAGCGCGTCCAGTGTCAGGCGCTCTTCCGCGCGAAGCCGATGGCGCAGGACATGTGGCGTTTCGGGATAATCGCGTGCGAAGGCGGCGCGCGATTCGGGTGGGAAGACCCGCGATGACCGGGCGGAAATCGAGCTATCGTGACGGGTCATGCGCGGGTTTCCATCCTGCGCAATTCGATGGCGGAAAGGGCCGCGCCGACGCTCCGGCGGATCCGCCCCCCGATGCCGACCGACAGCATTGCGATCCGTCGCCGGTCCGGCCAGATCTGCCCGATCATCGGATGGTCGGGCGTGGCGCAGCTATCAGACAGTTCGATGTCTTCGCGCTCCAGGACGGCGAGGTTCTCGACTTGCAGGAGCATTCCCGGCGAGAGCTTCGCCAGGTTCTCGTCATAGGCCGTCTTGAAACCGAAACAGAGCGGGGGTGCGACAAAAGAGCACAGCATTGCGACGGGCCTGTCGTCGAGATGGAAAGCAAGCCTCTCGAGGCGCCCCCGCGCGGCCGCGCCCGCAAGACTGTCGCGAAACAACGCTTCGGTGGTCGAATGGCTGGCCAGTGCGGATCCCTGCGCGCCCTTCCAGCCGGCTCTTTCCAGATCGAGAAATTCGTCGATCCACGCGACAAGATCATCGTCGCCTCGCTGGCGGGAGAAACGGAACGCTCCGGACTCTGCCAGGCGGCGGTGCTTGCGCTGCAATTCCTTGCGGCGCTTCTTGACGAGGGCTGATGCGAGATGTTCCTGCGGTGACAATCCCGCGCGCAAGGCGGCGCGTTCGATCCGTTGCACGACCTTCACGCTGCGACCCGATTCCCTGCCGATTTCGTGCAGCGTGCGATAGGCGGTACCGTCGCAGGGAAGGTTCGCCAGGTGGAGAAACAGGCTCGTGCGGCCATGGCGATCGCACCAGCCGAGCATCCCATCCCAGAACCTGCGCGAATGTCGCTGCACCACCAAAGGCTCGCCACAAAAGGCATTGGCGTGCAGCCAGTTGGCGAGATGGGGCAGGGCCGTTCCGTGATAATTGCCGTCACGCCGGATCGGCATCAGACCGACGAGTTCCCCGTCGACCACGAGCGTGGCCAGGTTGACCTCGGCCTTGGGATCGAACTGGCGCAGGGACGGTTCGAGAAACCACTGCTCGAAAAACGGATTGGGAGTGGCGCATGTCGTGGCAAGCTCATCCCAGTGCGTCGTGAAGCTCCTGCCGACGACCTCAGGCCATGGAGCTACAGTGAACCCCTCCTCCAGCTCCGCGCACGCACGGCCCTGCACGTGCGCGCCGTGCCATCGATTGCCGACAAGTTCCTCTATGCGCGTCATTGGACCCCACTCCAAATTGCGCGCAGCATAGGCGCAAGGCGCTTAAAGTCGGTTAACGCGCTGAAAAGGAAGGGGCGGCAATACACGTCGGTACCGCCGCCCCTCGTTTCGGTTGGATATGAAGATCAGCCGGCTGCAAGCGCCGCGAGCAAAAGCAGCGCCACGATATTGGTGATCTTGATCATCGGATTCACAGCCGGACCCGCGGTGTCCTTGTAAGGATCACCCACGGTGTCGCCGGTTACCGCGGCCTTGTGGGCTTCGGAACCCTTACCGCCGTGATTGCCGTCTTCGATGTACTTCTTCGCATTGTCCCACGCGCCGCCGCCCGCGGTCATCGACAGCGCGACGAAGATCCCGCCGATGATCACGCCGAGCAGCAATGCGCCCACGGCGGCGAAGGCATTTTCCTGACCCGCAAGGAAGAGGATCGCGAAATAGACCACGATGGGTGCCAGAAGCGGCAGCATCGAGGGCAGGATCATTTCCTTGATCGCAGCCTTGGTCACGAGGTCCACGGTCTTGGCATAGTTCGGCTTGGAAGTGCCGGCCATGATGCCCGCATCGGCAGCGAACTGCTCGCGCACATCGACCACCACGTCACCGGCAGCGCGGCCCACGGCGGTCATGCCCATCGCACCGAACAGATACGGGAGCAGCGCACCGAGCAGCAGGCCGACGATGACGTATGGGTTCTCGAGGCTGAAATCGACATCGGCATCGGGGAACAGCTTCGCCAGGTCGGTCGTGTAGGCTGCGAAGAGCACCAGCGCGCCGAGTCCCGCCGAACCGATGGCATAGCCCTTGGTCACGGCCTTGGTCGTATTGCCGACCGCGTCGAGCATGTCTGTCTTCTCGCGAACGCTGTCGTCGAGACCGGCCATTTCGGCAATGCCACCCGCATTGTCCGTCACCGGGCCGTAGGCATCGAGCGCCACGACCATGCCCGCGAGCGCCAGCATGGCGGTCGCCGCATAGGCGATGCCCATGAGGCCGGCGAGCTGGAAGGTGCCGATGATGCCTGCCACGATCACGAGGGTGGGCAGCGCAGTCGATTCAAGGCTGATGGCCAGCCCCTGGATCACATTGGTGCCATGGCCCGTTTCCGAACTCTTGGCGATCGAGCGCACCGGACGATAGTTCGTGCCGGTGTAATACTCGGTGATCCAGATGATGAGGCCGGTGATGGCGAGCCCGATGACCGAGCACAGGAACAGGTCCATGCCGGTGAAGCCGACGACCTGTTCGGCCGTGCCTTCTTCCGCCAGCGGAGCCCCAGGATCAATGCCCGCGACAGCGCCGCCGATCTCCGTACCCATACCGCCCAGCGCATAGCTGATGACGAAATAGATCAGCGGGATGGCGAGGACCGCGGAGACGATGAAGCCCTTGTACATCGCGCCCATCACATTGGTGCCGCCCTTGCCGAGCTTGACGAAGTAGGTGCCGATGATGCTGGTCAGGATGCATGCACCGCCGATCAGCAGCGGAAGGGCCATCATGGGCATAAGCAGGTCGCCCAAAACTTCGCTGAAGAGCAGCGCGGTCAAGACCATGGTCACGCCGACGGTCACCACATAGGTCTCGAACAGGTCGGCGGCCATGCCGGCACAGTCGCCCACATTGTCGCCGACATTGTCCGCGATGACAGCGGGGTTGCGCGGATCGTCTTCGGGAATGCCTGCCTCGACCTTGCCGACCAGGTCGGCGCCGACGTCGGCGGCTTTGGTGAAGATGCCGCCGCCAAGACGCGCAAAGATCGAGATCAGCGATGCACCGAAGGCGAGACCGACGAGGCCGTAGACCACTGCGTCGCTATCGGCGGCAAAGCCGGCCGGACCGACGAGATACCAGAAGAAGACCGCAATAGAGAGCAGGGCGAGACCTGCCACGAGCAAGCCGGTGATGGCGCCTGCGCGGAAGGCGAGGGTGAGCCCCTGCTGCAGCCCGCTCTGCGCGGCGGCGGCCGTGCGAACGTTCGAGCGCACCGAGATGTTCATTCCGATGAAGCCCGCGACGCCCGACAGGATCGCACCGATGACGAAGCCGATGGCCGGTACGATGCCGAGGAAGACGTATACGAGCACCGCGACGACGATGCCGACGAAACCGATCGTCGTATACTGCCGCTTGAGATAGGCCTGCGCGCCTTCCTGAATGGCGCCGGCGATTTCCTGCATCTTTTCGTTGCCAGCACCCGATTTGAGCACCTGGCGGCTGGTGACGAAGCCGTACAGTACGGCCAGCAGTCCCAGCAAAATTGCTATGAGAACAAGGTCCACGAAGAAATTCCCCCTCCCGATTGGTTTTATTGATTATGCGACCCGGCGCGGGAAGCGCCGGAACATGGGTCGAGAGGTATAAGGGCCATCTGTTGCGTGACAAGGTCGAAATACGCAGCAATCCGCGCTTATCGATAGGGCCGCGCGCAAGCGATCAATGCTGGTAGCCGAGGCCGTCTTCGGGGTGTAGATTGCGTCCGTCTAGCAAGAGGACCGGATCGGACCTTTCGACGATGCCGATCCTTGCGGCTGGCACGGGCAGCTCGATCGATGCCGGCGCCGTAAACAGCAACTGGTAATCGTCACCCCAGCGGATGCAGTCGTCGAAGCGGGCGGGGTCGGCTACGGGGATCGCCTCCCTCTCGAGCGCGAAACCGACCCCGCTGGCACGCGCCATGCGCCAGCCATCGAGTAGCAGTCCGTCGGAGACATCCATCATCGCGCCGACATGCGGGGCCAGTTTGCGCCCTTCGGTCAGGAGCGGGCGAGGTCGACGATAGGCGCGATCGTTTACGTCGCCCGAACCGCGTTCGGACATCCCGAGCATTGCTCGCCCCAGCGTGCCCGTGACATAGATCGCCTCGCCGATGCGTGCATTGCGCCTGTCGGGCACGGGCGTGTGCGTGGCCCTGCCGATTGCAGTGCAGCCCCACACGCGGCGCCCGTCGGCCCGCACCGTGTCCCCGCCGAGCAGGGGTGTACCGTACTCATCAAGAACCTCGCGAAGGCCCGCGACGAACCGGTCGTCATCGGCGCCAAGCATGTGCGAAACGAGCACGCCGACCGGCTCCGCACCCTTTGCCGCAAGGTCCGAGAGATTCACTGCGACCAGCTTCCACGCGATATCGGCGGGATCCTCGCCCTCGCGAACGTGGACGCCCTCAACCAGCGTGTCATGGGTGAGGACGAGCGTTTCGCTGCCGATCGCGATGACTGCCGCATCATCATCGAGCCCGCGCGCGGCGGGGCTGCTGGCCAAGGCCTTGAGGGCGGCGATAAATCCAGTCTCGTGCACAATCGCCCTCTATCCGTTCGCCTTGAGCTTGTCGAAGGGCCGTGCTTTTGATCAGGCGGTGTGCTCACCAACAGAAGGACGATGCTTCGACATGCTCACCACGAGCGGACGTGAAAACTAGCGCCCGGCCTCTTTGGCCACCGCGTCGAGGATGCCGTTGACGAATTTCGCCTCGCGATCGTCGAAGAAAGCCTTGGCGACATCGACATATTCGCTGATCGCGCTGGCCTTGGGGACATCGGGGCGGGCTAGCAGTTCGTAAGAGCCCGCGCGCAAGATCTGCAGCATGGTTTTGTCGAGCCGAGCGAGCGTCCAGCCCTGCGCAAGCCTTGCGGTCAGCTTGGCATCGATTTCCTCGCGCCTCGCATCGACGCCGCTGACCAGGTCGTCGAAGAAATCGACATCGGCCTCGGCATATTCCTCGTCCTCGATCACACGGCCCAGCCGATGCTGGTGGAATTCGTCGAGCAATTTGGCGAGCTTGGTGCCCTCCATCTGCTGCTGGTAGAGCGCCTGCACGGCGCCGAGGCGGGCGGCGCTGCGAGCCTGGGACTTGGGATTCTGGCTCATTTCAGTCTCGTCGAAATCGATAGCGCATGCGCGGGGAGGCCTTCCGCCTCCGCCAGCCTGACCGCCGCCGGACCGATCGCCGCAAGCGCGGCCTCCGACGCGTCGATAAAGCTGGTGCGCTTCATGAAATCGAGCACCGACAATCCGCTGGCAAAGCGGGCGCGGCGCCCGGTGGGAAGGACGTGGTTGGGCCCGGCGATATAGTCGCCGACGGCTTCGGGTGTGTGCCGGCCGAGGAACACGCTGCCTGCATGGCGCATGGCGTCGAACAGCTTTTGCGGTTCGTCCACCATCAGTTCGACATGCTCGGCGGCCAGATGGTCCGACAGGGCGGGGGCCTGGTCGAGCCGATCGACGATCACGATCAGCCCGTGCTCGTCCCAGCTGGCCTTGGCGGTCTTGGCGGTCGGCAGTTTCATCAGCGCAAGGTCGATCGCATCCTCGACCTGCCGGGCGAGGCTTTCGCTATCGGTGATCAGGATCGACTGGCTGGTCGGATCGTGTTCCGCCTGGCTGAGAAGGTCGGCGGCGATCCATTCGGGATCGTTATTGGCGTCCGCGATGACAAGAATTTCGCTCGGCCCGGCCACCATGTCTATCCCGACCACGCCATAGAGCTGCCGCTTTGCCTCGGCGACCCAGGCATTGCCCGGCCCCGCGATCACGTCGACCTTGCCGATCCGCTTGGTGCCATAGGCCAGCGCTGCCACGGCCTGTGCGCCGCCGACGCGCCAGATTTCGTCGACGCCCGCGATATGCGCGGCGGCAAGCACCAGCGGATTGACCTCGCCCTTGGGCGTGGGTGTCGTCACCACCAGACGGTCGACCCCAGCGACCTTGGCGGGGATGGCGTTCATCAGCAGCGAAGATGGATAGGCCGCGCGTCCGCCAGGGACGTATAGCCCCGCAGCATCGACCGCAGTCCACCGCGCGCCGAGACGCATGCCGATATCGTCGGTATAGTCGCGGTCTTCGGGTAACTGGCCTTCGTGATAGGCGCGGATGCGGCTCGCGGCCGTCTCCAGCGCCTCGCGCAGGTCGGCATCGAGCGCGTCGTAGGCGGCGCGGCACTCTTCCGCCGAAATCTGCCAATCGCTGTCGGTACCAAGACCATGATTATCGAAGCGAGCGGTGTATTCGACCAGCGCATCGTCACCACGCTCGCGCACTTCGTTGATCATCGTGGCCACGTCGCGCCCGACCTGCCGGTCGCTCTCGCGGCGATTACGCACCACGCGGGCAAAGGCCTTCTCGAAGCCGTCGTCCGAAATCCGCAGCAGCTGCATCAGGCGGCCTCGCGCCGGGCCGCATCGGCGCGGAACGCCTCGACGAGCGCGGCGACGCGCGGATCGGTCTTGAGCGCCGCGCGGTTGACGATCAGGCGCGCGGAGATGTCGAGAATACGGCTGGTTTCGACCAGCCCGTTCTCGCGCAGCGTCGTCCCCGTGGAAACGAGATCGACGATCCGGCCTGCGAGGCCTAGCTCGGGCGCGATCTCCATCGCGCCGTTGAGCTTCACGCATTCCGCCTGGATCCCCTGCCGTTCGAAGTGGCGACGAGTCAGATTGGGATATTTGGTCGCCACGCGCAGGTGGCTTGCACCATCGACGCTCGCCCCGCCTTCCTTGGGTTCGGCCACGGCGAGGTAGCAGTGACCGATGTCGAGGTCGACCGGGGCGTAGAGATCGGCGTAGTCGAATTCCTCGATCACGTCCGATCCGACGATGCCCAATTGCGCCGCCCCATGCGCGACGAAGGTTGCCACGTCGAAGGCGCGCACGCGAATGAGGCGCATGTCGTCGCGCGTGGTAGCGAAAGTCAGCGAGCGGTTGGCCTTGTCGTGAAAGCCGTCTTCCGGCACCACGCCGGCACGGGCCATCACGGGCAGCGCCTCGTCGAGGATGCGGCCCTTGGGAACAGCGAAGGTCAGGCTATCGTTCATGGGATGCGCAGATAAGCAGCGGGGTGGCAAAGGGCAATGGCGATCGACAAGGCGGAGTATGTCGTGATCGAACCCGATGCCACCGGACCCGAAGCGGTCGCGCGGGCCTTCGAGAACCAGGTCGCTTATTGCCGGGAAAATGGCGCGCCGATCACGGCCCAGATTTGTCAGTCGCTACGGGAATTGCTCGACACCGAACGGGGCGGGGCGGTGATGCGCCGCGTACGGCGTTGGGCGGGGCCTGCGCTTGCAGATGCCCTGCCGCTGCGGGTGGCGGGCGGATTGCATGCGCTTCACTTGACCGGCGAGGAGCCTGCCCTAGCGCCAATCTACGAAGGGTTGGGGCCAACCAACGCGACCGAGGTCGTCGCCGACGCGATCGAACGGCACGAACCGTTCCTGATGCCGTGGCTCGACGGACCACCGCAAACGAACGAGGCAGGCCGCTCGGCCAGTTTCGCGGCGGCGTTCCTGTGGCTCGTCGACCAGGGCCTGCCGGGAAATTTCGACCTGCTCGAGATCGGCTCGAGTGCGGGCATCAACCTGATGATGCGGCGTTATCGCTACGATCTGGGCGGCGTGACAGTCGGGCCCAGCACGTCGCGCATGCAGATTACGCCCGAATGGCGCGGCGATCCGCCACCCGATCGCGGTTTCGACATCGTGGGGGCGGAAGGGTGCGATGTCGCTCCGGTCGATCTCACCGACGAAGCACAGGCATTACGCCTAAAGGCCTATATCTGGCCCGAATTCACCGAACGCTTTGCACGGATGGATGCGGCGATAGAGGCGGCTAAGACCTTCCCGCCCGAGATCGAGCGCATGCGCGCGGGTGATTTTCTTGCCCATCGGCTCAAACGACCGCAGCAGGAAGGCACGACCCGTGTGCTGATGCATTCGGTGGTGTGGCAGTACATCCCGCGCCCCGAGCGCGACCGGATCGTCGAGCTTATGGAAGCCGCCGGCGACCGTGCAAGCGAGGATACGCCGCTCGCCTGGGTCAGCCTCGAGGCCAATCGCGATACGCATCGCCACGAATTGATGGTCAGCTATTGGCCGAATGGCGACATGCGCCGCCGATTGGCAACCGCGCATCCGCACGGCGAATGGATCAAATGGCGCAGCTGATCAGCCGGTCTTGGCGAGGAAAGCGTCGGCTGCGGCGTTGAAGGCATCGGGCTTCTCCCACTGCACGAAATGGCCGCACTCGGGGACCTGCACCACCTCGGGATTCTCGATAACTTCGTCGAGGCCGTCGAGGTTGGCAGGCGGCAGTGCCTGATCTTCCATCGCCCAGATCACCAGCGTGGGGATCGTCAGCTTGGGCAGCGGGACCGGTTGGTACCCTTCCGGCAGCGCGAACGGGGCATCCATCGGCAACACCTCCATCGGGCTCGCGCGATAGTAATTGAGCATGCCGATCGCCGCATCGGGACTGGACCATTCCTCGAGCAGGGCAGCCTGTTCCTCGGGCTCCATAGTCGTGGTCAGCCCGCCGCCGAAGACCTTGACCAGCAGGGCGCCCAACCCATGCTCGCGCACCAGCGCGTCGTTCGCCGGGTCGCGGAAATCGCGGAAATACTGGCTCGCCTCGCGCTGCTCGCGGTTGGTGTAGAGCAGCTTGGGAAACAGCACCGGATGCGGCGCATTGGCGATGATCGCGCGTGTCACCCGGCCGTTCATCATCCCGGCATAGGCAACACCCCAAGCGATCGCGCCGCCCCAGTCGTGACCGACCACGGTAAAGGTGTCGACGCCGAGCGCATCGGCGAGCAGGAAGACATCGCCCACCAGCTTGTCGGGCGTATAGGCCTCGACCTCCTGCGGCTTGGACGAACCGCGATAGCCGCGCTGGTCGGGCGCGATCACGCGATGGGTTTTGGCAAAATGCACAATCTGGTGCCGCCATGTGCGGTGCGATTCGGGAAAGCCGTGCAGCAGGATCAGCGGCCGCGCGTCCTCCGCACCGGCCTGAGCGACGTCAAGTTCCACGCCGGTTGAGAGGGATATGCGGGTGAGGTCGAAGGGCGGGATATGTTCGGCCATATAGGGACCATCCGCATTCGCCCTGTCTTTTGCAAGCCCAAGATCAAACCATAAAACCGGACCGATAAATCGGCATTGACATAGGTGTATTATGCGCACTACACACCCAATTCAACCACAAACGTAAACAAAAGACGATTCGTGTCGAAAACCCTCCCCAAAGCCATCATCGCTCTTTCCCTGATGAGCGCATGCGCACCTGTCGCATTGGCGCAAGATACCCAGCCCCAGCCTGCCGCAGCGATAGCCGATACCGACGCGGCCCGGATTACGCAGTTTGAAACGCGGCTCAAAAATTTGCGCGAGTATGACAATCCCGATGCCGAGCGCTGGACCATCGAGCAGCGTATGGAAAACTATGGCGTCCCCGGCATGGGCGTGGCGATCATCGACAAGGGCAAGATTGTCTTCGCCAAGGGCTATGGTGTGCAATCCGCCACTTCGGACGCGCCGGTCGATGCCAATACCGTTTTTTCCGCAGGTTCTGTCAGCAAGATCATCAACGCCGCGCTGATCCTGCGTCTGGTGCAGGAGGGGCAGCTCGATCTCGATACGGATATCAATCGTTATCTGACATCATGGAAAGTGCCGGAAAACGAATATAGCAGCGGCAACAAAATCACATTGCGCATGCTGTTGTCGCACACTTCGGGGTTCAGTCAGCATGGTTTTGAGGATTTTCTACCTGACGAAGCGCTGCCGACGGCATTGCAGACGCTGAATGGCGAGGCACCTGCCAAACATGACCCGGTGCGCATCCTGTTCACACCGGGCAGCAAGATGAAATATTCCGGCGGCGGCATAACGGTCAGTCAAGTGCTGGTTGAGGATGTAACCGGCATGCCTTATGCCGAAGCGGCGCGTAAATATGTGTTTGCGCCGCTGGGGATGACGCGCAGCACCTTTGTCAGCCCGCTGCCCGAAAGCCATGGCAATATCGCCAGGGCGCATGACAGCGATGGCCAGCCCAAAGCCCTGCCGCGCGGCTATGAATCTTTTCCGGAAATAGCCGCATCCGGCCTATGGACCAGCGCAGGCGATATGGCGCGCTTTGTCCTCGCGCTGATGCAGGATGAGGATTTCCTCACCGCTGAGCTCAGAGCCGATATGCTGACACGCGTGCCGTTGAGCTGGCATGGCCTCGGCCCGCGGCTCAATGGCGAGGGTGATATGCTGGTATTTCATCATGGCGGCGCCAATGACCATTATCAGACCTGGATCGAAGGGCAGCCGGTACATGGCAATGGGTTTATCGTGCTGACCAATGGCGAGGCCGGGCGGCCGCTGGGCTATGAGCTGCGCTTCTCAGCCGATGCGGCCTTTGGCTGGCCGATTCCCTTCCCCGATGGCTATAGGGAACCGGATTTGGGGGCATCTGAGGAAGAGTAGGGAGATTCCCTAACCCCCGTTCGCGTCGAGCGAAGTCGAGACGCTGCTCGCGCCTGTGATCCAGGCGGTCTTGCTTTCGAAACTCATGAATGCCCCCTCACGGATAGGTGATCGTCTTCGGCGTTCCGTCGGGCAGGGGGATGAACTCCTTCTCGTCGCCCGGTACCGCTGCAAAGCGGCCTTCGCGCCAGTCTTCCTTGGCCTGGTTGATCCGATCGCGGCTGGAACTGACGAAGTTCCACCAGACGTGGCGATGAGTCTGAAACGCTTCGCCGCCCAGCAACATCACGCGTGCTCCGCTCTTGCTTTCCAGCGTCATGTCGCGGCCCGGTTGCAGCACCGCCAGTTCGAATTCGTTCAGTAGGTGCCCATCGACGCACGCCTCGCCCCCCACCAGCATGACGGCACGCTCGTCGGCATCCTCTTCCAGCGGTATCGCGCCGCCGGCGCCGAGCACGATTTCAGCATAGATTGTGTCGGCATAGGTCGTGGTCGGTGCGCGCTCGCCCCACAATTCGCCCATGATGACGATGGCCTTGGCGCGCCCGTCCTCGATGACTGGGAGGTCCTTGACCGCTTCGAAGGCCGGATCGATCTCTTCCCGCCCGTCAGGCAAGGCGAGCCATGTCTGCATGCCGTAGAGCTTCGGCCCCGCCTTGCGTTCGGCCGCAGGCGAACGTTCCGAATGAACGATACCCTTGCCGGCGGTCATCAGATTGACCTGCCCGGGCCTGATGGTCGAGAAACTACCGATGCTGTCGCGATGATCGATCGCGCCCTCGAACAGCCAGGTTACCGTGGCGAGATTGATATGCGGATGCGGGCGGACATCCATACCCTTGCCGAGGTCTAGTTGGGCAGGGCCGAACTGGTCGACGAAGATGAACGGGCCGACCATCCTTCGCGCCTTGGCCGGGAGCACGCGCCTGACTTCGAACTGGCCGAGATCGTGCGTGGTCGGGGTGAGGACCTGATCGATCTGGCTCATCTTCGCTCGGCTCCTAGCTCGTGGGGGCCGAAGCCTGGATGGCGAGGGCATGGACCCGTTCGCCGGGAATGTCACCCAGCGCCTTGTTGACCATGCGCTGGCGGTCGAGGCGGGATTTATCGGCAAAGGCGGTCGCTTCGATCACGATGGTGAAGTGGGATTCGCCGCTGCCATCATCGCCCGCATGGCCTGCATGCTGGGCGCTGTCGTTGATTACTTCGAGTCGCGTCGGGTCGAAGGCTTCGGTCAGAAGGCGCTCCATTTCCTGCTGCACTGGTTCTGGCACGAGTTCGAATCTCCTCTCGAGGGTTTTCTTACAGGCTTTGCGCCCCCATTCTAGAACGAATGCGGCAGACAAAGTTTCACGGACGGTACCAGGACAGCGGCAGGGTGTGCGCGCATCCAACCTGCCAGGAAGCGGGTGAATTCCGCGCGCCGGGCGGACGCGGGCACGGCTTCGACGGACCGGGTGAATGGCGCTGGCTATGCCTCGATCACGTGCGCGAGTTCAACGCGGGCTATGATTGGTTCGAGGGGATGAGCGCGGAAGAGGTGTTCGCAGCCCAATCCCCCAGTGCAGGCTGGCGCACCGAAAGCCCGAGCTTCCGCCCCACGGGGGGCGTCGACGGCATGCCCCGCTGGGCCGATTTCGACGATCCGCTCGATGCGATTTCGGCGAGGGCGGCAGGGATCAAGAGCCGCGCCCGACGCGAAGCGGAAATGGCGATGGACGGCCGCTACAGCCGCGAAGAGGCCGAGGCCTTGGAGACCATGGGGCTGGGCCTCGATACCGACCGCCGCCGCCTGCGCCGTCGTTATTCCGAACTCGTCCGCAGATACCACCCCGACCGCAACGGGGGCGACAGGCGGTACGAGGCGCGCCTCAATCGTGTAGTGGAAGCATACCAATTGCTCAGGAAATCACGCGCGCTCGCTTAGCCGCCGAGCATGTTGATCGCTGCGGCCAGCTTGTCGCGAATTTCGTGTGCAGCCCGGTCGAGGTCGGGATTGTCGATCGCCTGCATCGAGGCGACCGGATCGATCGCGGCCACCTCGACCAAACCCTTGTGGACCTGCTGCACGATGACATTGCACGGCAACATGGTGCCGACCTTGTCCTCGAGTTGCAGCGCGGCATATGCGGCCTCGGGGTTGCAAGCTCCGAGAATCGTGTACGGGCGGAAATCCTTGCCCAATTTGTCTTGGAGTGTCGCGCTCATGTCGATTCGCGTGATTATGCCGAAGCCCTGATCCGCTAAGGCGCGCTCGACCTGAGGCATCGCGTCTTCGAAAGTTTCGTGCAGGTGGGTGGACAAGTAATAGGACAAAGGAAGCCTCCTTTCCCGTGATCAAGCGAATGCAGCGTGATGGGTTCCCCGGAGCCGATCGTCGCTATGCCTTACCCTGCGCCTCTTCGATCAGCTTCATGTCGATCGCCCGTGCTTCTTCGTAGGCGGTTCGCTTGCGTAGTCGCACCGCATAGTTCTCGAAGACGCCGCGTTTGGGGATCGAACCGAAATCCATGCCCCAGACGATGTGGCTTCCGACATAGACATCGGCCATGGTGAAGCGCTCGCCGCAGACGTATTCGCGGTCGGAAAACAGGGTTTCCAACGTGTCGACGGTTCGCTCGTAGGTGCCGAAACCGGCCATGGCTTCCTTGTCTTCCGGTACCGTCCAGCCCATCGACCGCGCGATAATCGCCTGCTCCAGCGGGCCCGCGGCAAAGAAGAAGTAGCGAAAATAATCGGCCGTTTCCTCCGCCTTCGGGGTGAGCTCGGGCGCGTGCATGGCGGCAAGGTAATGGCAGATTGCCGCCGTCTCGGTAATCACGTGGTCGTGGCCATTATGATTGTGAACGAGGGTGGGGACCTTGCCCATGGGATTGACCTCGAGCAATTCCTGCGACTTGTCGTGCCAGTCTACGATCTGCGTGTCGTAATCCGCGCCCGCCTCGTGCAGTGCCCAGCGCGCGATCTGCCCGCGACTCATCGGGTTGGTGAACAGCGTATAGTCGGCCATGATGTTCGTCTTTCTTCAGCGTCCCAGTGTGTAGATCGGTGTAAAGCCCCCATAGATCAGCCGCTTGCCGGCAAACGGCATATCGTCGGATGGCTCCATTTCCTCATTCGCTTGCATTTGTTTCTCGGCTTCGACGCAGGTTTCCTTGTCGGGCCACACGACCCAGGAAAACACGATATGCTCGCCATCCTCGGCCTTCACCGCCTTGCGGAAATCGGTGTGCGCGCCATCCCTGACGTCGTCCTCGAACGCCTCGACGATCTCGAGGGCACCATAGCGCTGGAACATTTCCCCCGCCTGCTTTGCCATGGCGATGTAGGCGTCCTTCTTGCCAGGCAGGACCGGGAGCACGAATCCTTGTACATACATGCCCGTTCTCCTCTCGCGGGTGAGCCATAGCACATTCGCAACGAGTCGGGCGGTACCTACTCCGGTCTAACCCTGCCGGAATGCCCATCGTAACGTCTTGCCCATGCCCCAGGTCGCGGCGCGTGCGGGAATGGCGGCGAGGCCCGGGCGGTCGAGCCCCAACATCGAGCGAGCGAAGGGCGGCAGCAACGCGACTGCTTCCGCCCCGAGCAGGGCCTGCACGGCTGGCGGCGTTCCTTCGGGGCGCTGGTTGAGGACGAGATCGGCTACCTCGCGTGCTGCTTGTGATGATGTCAGGTCCGACCGCAGCTCGCGGAAGATCGCTTCGGCCTCGCGGCGGTTCGTCGGCACGGGATCGGCGCCCAGCGCCAGCGCGATGACGGCGAACTGGCGATAGTATTCGTCCTGTTGCTCGCCGGGCATGTCGGGCCGCACGTGGCGAAGATACGCCGCGAGAAAGCTGGTCGCTTCTGCCACGTGGACCCAGGCCAGCACACGCGGGTCGGTCGCCGAGTAGGGTGTGCCGTCGGGGAGGGTGCCGCCAACCCCTGCATGGATGCGATTCACCCGTTCGATCGCCGCCATCGCGTCGTCGCGATGTCCGAAGGTGGTGACTGCGATGAACCGCGCGGTGCGCCGCAAACGACCGTGCATGTCGCTGCGGAAATTCGAATGGTCGAGCACCCCCTGCAGCGCATGGGGGTGAAGCATTTGCAGTAGCAGCCCGCGGATGCCGCCGACCATCATTCCGACAACGTCTGCGTGCACCAAGCGGATCGGGCTGTCCTTTGCGAACAGCGCCTCGTCCGAGGGCGGTACGGGCTTCTGCCCGCTTTCCACATCGTTGAATACGCCGCGGACCCGCTCGACGAGCTTGAGGCGGAGACGTTCGGATAGTGGCGTCGGCGGCATGGGAAGCGACTATGCGGTGGTGCGCTGACCGTGTCGAGGGGAGCTTGGGCCGTGATGCAATTTCGTTGCTTGCAGCCACCTATCCATCCGTCTAACCCGCTTCGCGCGATGAATGATATGACCGACAAGACCTTCGACGCCGCTGCCAAAACCGTCCTCGCCGCGCCCGACACCACCGTCGATGTGCGCGAGACCTTCGGGATCGATATCGACTGGCAGGTACCCGCCTTTTCCAAGCCCGACGAGCGCACGCCCGATCTCGACGAAGCCTATGTCTTCGACCCGGACACGACCCTGGCGATCCTCGCCGGTTTCGCGCATGATCGCCGCGTGATGGTGCAGGGCTATCACGGCACCGGTAAGTCGACGCATATCGAACAGGTCGCCGCGCGCCTCAACTGGCCGTGTATCCGCATCAACCTCGATGCGCATATCAGCCGTATCGATCTCGTCGGCCGCGACGCCATCGTGCTGCGTGACGGATTGCAGGTTACCGAATTCCGCGAGGGCTTGCTGCCCTGGGCGCTGCAGCACCCGGTCGCGCTGGTGTTCGACGAATATGACGCGGGCCGCCCGGACGTGATGTTCGTTATCCAGCGCGTGCTCGAGCAGCAGGGAAAGCTGACTCTGCTGGATCAGAACCGCGTGATCCGGCCCGATCCGCATTTCCGCCTGTTCGCTACTGCCAACACGGTCGGGCTGGGCGACACGAGCGGGCTGTATCACGGGACGCAGCAGATCAACCAGGGCCAGATGGACCGCTGGAACATCGTGGTGGGCCTGAACTATCTGCCCGCGGAAACAGAGCAGAAGATCGTCGAGGCCAAGAATCCGGATATCGATCCGAAGATTCTCGCCGACATGATCAAGGTTGCCGATCTGTCGCGGCAGGGCTTCATCAATGGCGATATCAGCACGGTGATGAGCCCGCGTACGGTCATTACCTGGGCTCAGAACTACGCCATCTTCAAGGATGTCGGCTTTGCCTTCCGCCTGTCCTTCCTCAACAAATGCGACGAGGAAGAGCGCATGCTGGTGGCCGAATACTATCAGCGCGTGTTCGGCGAGGACCTCCCCGAGAGCGTGGTTGGCAAGGGTTAAGGTTGCGTCCTCTATCAATCGCTGTGTTGTTGGGTTAACACAGTAGGCGATGGGCGTTTTCGATTCCTTCCGGCGCAAGTCCGAGCCGCAGGCGGACTACCCTGTGCATCGCGGATACTACGCGACGCATGAGGGCCTCGATTACGACGATTGGGACAGCCGGCTCGACCGGCTGGACAGCGCGCTCGCTGCGGAAGAGAAAAAGCGACTGCGGTTCTGGCAGCGCGACTACTGGCGCGGACGGCGCAAGCGCTGGTGGGTGGGGCGCATCCTGGCCGGAATAATCGCTCTTTTTATCGTGCTGGTCGCCTGGCTGGCGATCACCGCACCGCTGTCCAAATCGCTCGAGCCGATCGCGGCGCCGCAGATCACGTTGCTGGCCGCCGATGGCACGCCGATCGCCCGCAATGGTGCGATTACCGACGAACCGGTCGTGGTATCGGACCTACCGCCCCATGTGATCGAGGCCTTTCTCGCAACCGAGGACCGGCGCTTCTATTCGCATTGGGGTGTCGACCCGCGCGGTATCGCACGCGCCGCCTGGACCGGTACCGGCGGCGGGAGCACGATCACGCAGCAATTGGCCAAATTCACCTTCCTCACACCCGAGCGCACGCTGACGCGCAAAGCGCGCGAAGCGCTGATCGCCTTCTGGCTGGAAAGCTGGCTGACCAAGGATGAAATCCTCAGCCGCTATCTGTCGAACGCCTATTTCGGCGACAACGTTTACGGCCTGCGCGCGGCGAGCCTGCACTACTTCTACCGCAAGCCGGAAAACCTCAAACCCAATCAGGCGGCGATGCTTGCCGGGCTGTTGCAGGCTCCGAGCGCCTATGCGCCGACCAAGCACTACGACCGTGCGGAGCGGCGGATGCGGATCGTCGTCCAGTCGATGGTCGCGGCCGGGTATATCACCGAGGCCGAAGCGCGCGCCATGAGGCCCCCCGCACTCGATGTGCGCACACGCAATGATCTGCCCACCGGCACCTACTTCGCCGACTGGGCGTTGCCCGAAGCGCGCGAGCTTACCGAGCAGGGCTATGCCCGCCAGACGCTGACCACCACGCTCGACAGCAGGCTGCAGAACATCGCCCGCCAGGTAACCCAGCGCGCTCCGCTGGGCGATGCGCAGGTCGCGCTCGTCGCCATGCGTCGCAATGGCGAGGTGGTCGCGATGATCGGCGGCAAGGACTACGCCAAATCGCCCTTCAACCGCGCCACGCAGGCCAAGCGCCAGCCCGGGTCCACGATCAAGACCTTCGTCTATCTTGCCGCCCTGCGAAACGGCTGGTCGCCCACCGATACGATCGCCAACACCGAAATCACCGAAGGCAGCTATCGCCCACGCAATTCCGATGGGCGGTATTCGGAAACGATCACGCTGCGCGATGCGCTGGCGCGGTCGAGCAATGTCGCGACCCTGCGGCTGTTCAACGAGGTCGGTTCGGAAAAGGTGATCGAGACAGCACGCGACTTCGGCATTCGTGCCTCCTTCGTGGCGGGCGATCCCAGCATAGCGCTGGGCTCCACCAGCATGTCCCTGATCGATCTGACGGCCGCTTATGCCGGAATCGCCGCAAATGCCTTTCCCGCCGAACCCCATGCCTTCGCACGGGAGGAGCTGGGTTGGTGGAACCGCTTGTGGGATGGTCCCGACAGCCTATCCGGCCAAACGCATAACGAAATCGAATCGATGCTCCGCGCAGCCATAAACGAAGGCACGGGCCGCGCCGCCATGTTGCGCGGGCCGAACTACGGCAAGACGGGCACCAGCCAGGACAATCGCGATGCGCTGTTCGTCGGCTATGCCGGTGACCTCGTGGTCGGCGTGTGGATCGGCAATGACGACAATTCCCCGCTCCAGGGCGGGATCAGCGGTGGCGGACTGCCGGCGCGGATCTGGCGCGATTTCATGAACCAGGCAATGAATGTGCGCGCCGCCCCCGTGCAGCCCGCACCGCGCGAGCAGGAAGACCCGGGCACCCCGATCGAACCGCAGGATGTGCCCGATCTTGAGGACATTCCGCTCGGCGATGGCAATTCGCGCCTGCGCATTCGCGAAGGCGAAGCGGTCTTCTCGACCGAAATCGACGGCATTCCGGTGGACATTACCTTCGGTGAAGAGGGTGTCGCGATCGACGAGGCGGCGATCGAAGAAGCCCGCCGGCGCGCCGACGAACGCCGCTTCGAAGCAATCCGCAACCGTCGCGACGAACGTTTGCGCGAACTGGAACGGGACGCGGAAAACTAGCGGCCTATGGCTCCGCCATCAGCACGTTCATCACCGCGGTCGCGATCGGACGCGCGCGATCGTCCTGCCAGGCTTCGACCGTGATATTCGCGCTACGACGGCCCAGCTTCGTGATCCGTCCCAGCGCATAGCTGGTGCGGCTCTTGCCGGCGGCGAGATACTGGACGGTGATATTGATCGGTTTGAGTGTCGCCACCCGATCCTGACGGGCAAGCTCGGCGCGCAACGCCGCGTATCCGGCAGTCTCGAGCAACCCGCCGGTTGCCCCTCCGTGATAGTGCTCGGGCCGTCCTTCCACCGTTTCCTCGAACGGCACGGACAGCACGGGCGTGCCGTCGTCCCAGCGTTCGAGCGTGATGCCGAGCGAGCGCGCATAGGGTGTCAACGCCTCGATTTCGGGGGTTTCCGCCATGTCAGAGCCTCGCCGTCGATGCGATCTTCATGAAGACCGCCTGGATATGCGCCACCGGATCGCCAGCGTCGCCATCATGGGCGAGGCCCCGGACAAATGCTGCGCTGCGGGTCAGGCGATAACATTGCGAACGTCCGAACACGCTGGCGCCCTCGCGGGCTGGCCGAACGTAATCGACGCGCAGGTCGAGTGTCGCAATCGCCGTGAACTCGTCCATTGCGCGCCAGATCGCCATGCCGCTGGCCATGTCCATCAGGCTGAGGATGGGGCCGGAGGCCAATACGCGCTGGCCTTCCTCGCCGAGCAGATCCTCGCGCCAGGGCAATTCGAGTTCGACCCAGTCGTCGCCATGGTCCGAATATCTGAGGCCCAGCCAGCCCGAATGACCGCGTCCGGTGAAAAAGGACGTCGCCTGTGCCGGATCGAATTTTCGCGCAGTCTCGCTCATCGCGGGCCGCGATAGCCGCGCAGCTCGCGCCCTTACAATGTTTTAATTTCAAGCGCGCGCCTCTCGCCGTCATTCTCGTACATGGCGGACGGGGGCACGGGGTCGAGGTCCGCTTTATTGACGGGAGCAAACCATGAATCTTCCCAAGCTCGATTTGGGCGATCTGCCCGGCCTTGACGCAGTAAGCGGCCTTTTCGGCAGCCTGCCGACGCGCGCATCCGACGATACGATCGTGGTCATCATGGTCTATGTCCATGACCACATGGCAGTCGAAATGCTGCTCTGACCGGGGCGCAACCGGATGCATATCGATCCGCAAATCGGCGCGCTGCGGGGCGACCATGCCGCGCAGCGCACCATGCGCAGCGCGGTCGCGCAGGCGGTTGAAGACTGCCGACAGGAGCCCGGGCTCGCAGCGGTGCTCGCCGGGTTGGGGGCCTATGGTGCGGGAGCCGAGCTGGAAGACTGTTCCGGGCTGAATCGGCTTGTTTCGCAAAGAGGGGCGGCACATTCCTTGATCGCTCCGCTGGTGGGCCGCCTGGTCGCACTCCACCGCGAAAACCCGCTGGCGCAACTGGCCTTCCGCCACCAGTCGCGCGGCGGTTTTCATTTTCTGCAGCTGGGGGCGAGGGGAAGGGCCACGCTCGCCCTCGCGCTGCATGATGGGAGGGGCGGGCCTACTTCACCCGCGACCGCCACTTTCCCCGACGCGGAGCGGCACGAGATCGTTTTGGCGGGTCGGGCCGAGCTCGCACTGCTCGATATTGTCGAGGACCATGGCGGTAGTGCGAGGATCGATAGCGTTCCGCGTCGCATCATGGCCGGAGAATGCCTGCGCTTCGCCGATGCAACGCAATCGCGGATTGTCCAGAATGCGGAAGGCCGACTGCTTGTTTTGCGACTTGCGCGCATCGCACGCCGTCCGCAGCCGACCCGGCAGTTCGATCTTGCTACGGGCAGGCTGGTCCACCGGGCTAGCGGCGATCGGCGTGAGAGCCGCCACGAAATGATGATGGCGCTGATGGGGCGGATGGGACGCGTCGATGCCGCACCGGTGCTTGCCGAGATGGCGCGATCGGGTAGCGATCACTTGCGCTGGCAGGCCCTGCGCGAATGCCTCGCACTGGATAGCGGCACGGGGTTCGAAGAGCTTGAACGGATCGCGCGCAGTCCCGGCGATTCGTTGTATTCGCCAGCCAAGGCCCTGTGCGCGAGGCTGGTCGAAGCCCATCCTCAGTTCACGCAGAAGGAGAGCGCGCCATGCCCCGCGTGATTGCCAACACCCAATCTTCTTCGGCAAGCCTCGAGGAAACGATCGACGCCGTCGCCAATGGATTCGATCCCTGTGACCGGCGCAGCACTGCCGACGCCGCGGCCGCGCTCGAACGGCTCGCCAACAACCGAGGCTTTCTCGCCGATCTCCTGATCGAGCAATTGCGCGAACGGCACCGCGATATCTTCGAAGACAGCGCCTATGGCCCGCAGGCCATCGTGCTCTCGCCTCTCGTCGCAGGTTGTTTCCTGCGCGCCAATATCTGGCCGAGCGAGGACGAGAGCTGCTTTCGCGCCAGCGGGGCGGAGAGCTTCGTATACGGCATCCCGCACGATCACAATTTCGATTTCCTCACCGTGGGCTATTTCGGTCCCGGCTATCGCAGCGACTATTACGAGATCGATTACGAAGAAATCGCCGGATTTCGCGGGGAGGACGTCGGCCTTCGTTTCGTCGAGCGCAGTGCACTGAACGAAGGCAAATTGATGCATTACCGGGCGCATGTCGATGTCCATTCGCAATTGCCGCCAGAGGCGACATCGGTCTCGCTCAACATCATGCACGTCGATGCAGGGCAGGACTGGTTCGACCAGTATGGCTTCGATCTGGGCAATGGGAGAGTCGACCGCGTAATCAATCCTGGCGCAAGCGAGACGTTCATGCGCTGTGCGGTGGCATTGGGCGACGATGAAGCGCAGGATCTGGCCGAGCATTTCGGGCGCAATCATCCCAGCACCCGCATGCGGCTGGCGTGCTTCGAGGCACGCAGCGGATTGCTGGACAATGCTCAGGCGCGCGATGCGCTGTGGCGTGAGGCAGAACGGGCCGGAGATCTTATGCTCGCGCGCGAGGCACAAGCGCGCCGGGCGGAAATTCAGGTGTAGAGCATGGCGAATAGGGCGAAGCCGAAGATCACGAATACAACCCCGATAATCGCCAGCGCACGCGACAGCGAACGTTCGCGTTGGGCGAGCCCGGTGTCGGGATCCGCACCTTCGCCGGTGACGAGGTGCTTGAGGGCGTCGATCAGCCTCATGGTATAGAGGTTATAGCCCGCCGCCGGCGAGCGCGTCTATCGCGCCTTGCAGGATCACGGCTGCGGCATGGCTGTCGATCTTCCCGGCACGTTTGACGCGGCTCATGTCCTGGCCGATCATCGCTGCTTCCGCGCTCGAAGTCGACCAGCGCTCGTCCCACAGGAGCACCGGTAGTTCGAGCGCCTTGGCGAGGTTTTTCGCATAGGCCCGACTGGCCTGTGCACGCGGCCCCTCGGTGCCGTCCATATTGCGTGGCAGGCCGATTACCACGCCCCTGATCGAACGCTCCTGCACAAGCGAGCGCAACACATTGCAATCCTTGGTGAATTTGCTGCGCGATAGGGTCTTGCCCGCAGTGGCAAAGCGCCAGCCGGCATCGCATGTCGCGACTCCGATCGTCTTGGTGCCGAGGTCGAGACCGAGCAGCGCGCCGCCCTCTGGCAGCGCGTCGCCATAGGTCAGCGCATTGTCGGTTACGATGCTTGCGCGCTCGTCCATGCCTTTACTCGCGCAATCACGTCTTCCTGCAGGTTCTTCCAGAACAGCGGGATATCGTAGACGTGGTAGTTGCCGCCCGGCAGCACGCCTTCGCCCAGTTCGGGTGGATCGCCGATCCGCAACAGCCCCTGTTCGTCGCATCGGGCGGGGACCGCGCCCGCGATGAGTTCGGCCGTGGCAAGATTGTCGCTCGGCACAAGCGTGCCCAGGTTGGCGTCGGCGTTGGCCGAGCCGCCGACCCGGCCGGTCAACGGATTGACGCACACGATCGGATCGTCTTCTCCGCGAGGCTCGCCATCGAGCCCGTTGATCATGCTGTAGCGACGGAGCAATTGGCCCGGGTCGCCATCGTCGGCAAAGCTGGCATAGGCGATCAGGCAGGCAGGCTGGTTGGCCGTAGCGCAGGCGGGCAGCGGCAGGGCCGGCAGATCGTGTTCGACCGAGATCGGCCAGCCCGGCGCATAGACCGCAGCGATCCGCGGTTCGAGCGGCGTGCCAGCGACCTTGTCCCGAAGTAGCCTGAGGACATGGGTCGAGCCCTGGCTGTGACCGGCAAGGACGATGGGCTTGTCGGGGCCGATGCTGGAGACGAAATAGTCGAACGCCTGTGCGACATCGGCATAAGCCGCGTCGATCGCCAGTGTCGCTTCAGGCTTGTCGGTCAAAAATGCGCCGACCGCGGCCTGGCGGTATTTCGGGGCCCATAGCTCGTCGGCGCGGTTGAAAGGGCTGGCCAGGCCGCGAAGGAATACCGCGGCGAGCTGGTCGGTCTCGGCATCGTTGAGTGCCGCATTCCAGTCGCCCAGCGCTCCCTTGGTGTAACTCGTCGGCGGAACGAAGAACACGGCGAAGCTCGGAAGCTCCCGGCTCGCCGCTGCTTCTCCCGCGCGTGAAGAGGTGGTCGCCAGCGGATCGGCCGCATCGAGGCTGCGTTCGGCGGCCGGGGCTTCGGGCGAGGGCGCGCGTTCGGCCGGATCGGGGGCGGTCTCGGCAATCGCGGGCTGGTATCGGGCGGGATCGCGCGTGCCCAGGCCGGGACGCGAATACCACATGGCCGGATCCTGATAGGCATTGGCGGCGAGCGGTTCCTGCTCGACGAATTCGCCGCGCGGTACGAAGGCGATCTCGGTCGCCTCGCGCGACCAGATCGTCAGCGCGATCGCGCCGACGATGACCACGACGATGCAGACCGCCACGAAATACAGGAATTTACGCGCCATCGGGTGCAACCTCTTTCTTCGAACTTTCGCCCGCCTGCTCGGCTCGCCGCTCCAGTGCGACCTTGATCATCGCAAGCAGGGGATCGGCCAGGAAGAGGCCGATTATGCCGAACAATATGCCCATGATCAGCTGGAAGGCGAGCACCAGCGCAGGCGCCAGATCGACCGTCTTCTTCGCAATCATCGGAATGACGACGTAACCGTCGAAATTCTGGACGAAGAAATAGACCGCGATGGTGTAGATGCCCATCTCCACACCCCCCGAAAAGCCGACCAGTACCATTAGCGCGCCCGAGATGATCGCGCCGAGATTGGGGACGAAGGCGAGCAGGCCGGTCAGAATCGCGAGCAATGCGGCCATTGGGACCGCGCCGATCCCGAACAGCGGTGCAACCCAGGCGAGCATGACGTAAGTGAAAACAGCTTCCACGAACATGCCGAGCAGCCGGCCGGCCATCAGGCGGCGCATTGTCTGGCCCATTTTAGAGGCAGTAATGAAGAACCGGTCCCGCTGCTCACGTGGGAGCATCCAGGCGACGCCGCGTTCGTAAAGCTGCGGGTCGATCGCGACATAGACGCCGATAACGATGATCAGCACGATGGTCGCAACGCCGCCGAGGATTCCGCCGAGCGCTCGCGTGACCGTACTGATCCCGCTGCCGATATTCCCGAGATAATTCTGCAGCTGCGATTGATCGACCTGAAAGCCCTGAGTCCGGGCCCAGGCGACCAGTTCACCCAGCTGGCGCTCGACGATCGCGGGCAACTGGGCTGCCTCCTGCGAAATCGTCGAGCCGGCAAAATATCCGAGCCACAGAAGGAATGAGACGGTCGCAACAAGCACGATCGCGACCCGCCAGGCGCGAGCGATGCCCAGGACCCGCCCAAGCAGCCGCGCGCCGCCATCGATCATCGAGGCAAAGACCATTGCGCCGAAAATCACCAGCAGGGGGCGAGCGATCCAGACCGCCAGTGCCACGCCGCCGACTACCGCCACCCATACGAGGGCTCGCGAAACCTCGTGGCGGATGCGCGGATCGTTGATACGCGACGGGCTGGTGCCCAGGTCGCGGTCGTCGATGTCCTGTATCTTGTCGGCCATGTGCCGCCCCCTTTAGCAGGCCCCTAGCGTTCGGGAACGGGGTTTCGTTCCACGATGGCAGGCCGCAGGGTTGACCATGCGCGGCCTTCGCGAAGGCTCGTCCACCAGCTAATCGGATTCAGGCTCGTCGTCCCGTCGAGCGAGAAGGTGATGAATTCGGCACGCCCGCCGATATTCTCCAGCGGGATGGGGCCGAGGAGGCCGCGCGGGTGGTTGAGTTCGCGGCTGTCTGCCGAATGGTCGCGATTGTCGCCCATGGTAAAGACGTGGCCTTCGGGAACCGTGATCTCTGCGAAATTGTCGAGTTCCTGGTTCTGGTGGTCGATCACCAGATAGGTCGCACCATTGGGCAGCGTTTCGCGCAAGACGGGGACGCGGCAGACGCGTTCGCCGGCTGCATTTTCGGCGCGAAAGTCGTCGAATCCGAAACCGTCGCACCGCGAATTGGCATCGAGCGGAAGCGCGATCGCGGGTTCGACCTTCTGTTCGACCGGAGACCCGTTCAGGACGATCTGACCGTTCTGGACCGCGATGCGATCGCCGGGCAGGGCGACGACGCGCTTGATGTAATCCTCGTCGCGTTGCGGATGCACGGGAATGACGATGTCGCCATATTCCGGCGTCGATCCGGCAATACGCCAATCCTCGCGCGGGGCCAGATGGAAGCTGATCGAACTCCAGTTCCAGCCATAGGGATACTTGCTCACCACCAGCCGGTCGCCGACCAGCAAATTGGGCATCATCGATTCCGACGGAATGTAGAACGGCTTGGCGATGAAGCTGTGAAAGGCGAAGACTGCCAGCAGCATCAGCGCAAGGCCGCGGATTTCCGCGATCCAGTCGACTTTCTCGTCGGATTTGTCGGATTTCTTGTTCACTGCCGTGGCGTCGGTGGTCACTGGGGTATGGCCTCGATGATGACGTAGGCCTGTGCCCATGGGTGGTCGTCGGTGAGGGTGAGATGAATGCGCG
The DNA here is from genome assembly GCF_001542855.1 of Erythrobacter sp. AP23. Lineage (GTDB taxonomy): Bacteria > Pseudomonadota > Alphaproteobacteria > Sphingomonadales > Sphingomonadaceae > Qipengyuania. The sequence goes on from NZ_LNBY01000017.1 coordinate 510,798, forward strand.
CCTCATGGCCGTGCGGCACCATTTCCGCAAGCACGATCGCCGCGCCGCCGGTCAACGCAAGGGTGGGGGCGCCGGATTTGGCATTCACTACCCCGATGTCCTTCATGAACACGCCGCGGCGAAAGCCGGTGCCGACCGCCTTGGAGAAAGCTTCCTTGGCGGCAAAACGCTTGGCGTAGGTCCCGGCGATTGTGAAGGGACGACGGCGGGCCTTGGCGCGCTCGATCTCGGTGAAGACACGCTGCTCGAACCGTTCGCCGAAACGGTCGAGCGAATTCTGAATGCGTTCGATATTGCACAGGTCGGAACCGAGACCGATGATCATGCGCGCGCCTCGTCCATCAGGTCGCGCATGCGGCGAACGGCGGCTTCGAGCCCGACGAACACCGCCTCGCCGACGAGGTAGTGCCCGATATTGAGCTCGGCGAGTTCGGGAATGGCGGCGATGGATTTTACATTCTCATAAGTCAGACCGTGCCCGGCGTGCGGCTCGATGCCCATCTCGCGCGCGAGCTTCGACATTGTCGCGATTCGCTCGAGCTCGCGATCCGCGCGTTCGCTATCGCCATCGAGCCCGGCATGCGCATATTCGCCCGTATGGAATTCGACCACGGGTGCCTTGAGGCGTTGTGCAGCCTCAAGCTGCCGTTCGTTCGCCTCGATGAACAGCGAAACGCGGATGCCGCTATCGGCCAGCTTCCACACGATCGGTGCGAGCTGGTTGTGCAGCCCGGCTGCATCAAGCCCGCCCTCGGTCGTGCGCTCTTCGCGCTTCTCGGGGACGATGCAGGCGGCATGCGGCGTATGGGCCAGAGCGATCGCGAGCATCTCTTCGGTCGCTGCCATTTCGAGGTTGAGTGGAAGGTCGGTCGCGGCCTGGATGCGCCTGAGGTCGGCATCGCGGATGTGGCGCCGGTCTTCGCGCAGATGCGCGGTAATGCCGTCGCCGCCCACCGCCGCTACAATTTCGGCGGCGCGAACCGGATCGGGGTGGTCGCCGCCGCGCGCATTGCGGATCGTGGCGACGTGGTCGATATTGACCCCAAGGCGCAGCGGGGCCGTCAAGCCTTCCGGCTCCCGGGCTTGGTTACTTCGATTGACGCCAGTTCCTCGGGCAACTCGTCTTCCGCATAGGTCGGGAAGTTGATGTCGACGAGCGGGTAGAAGGGCACGCCCAGATCGGCGGAACCGTTGCTGCGGTCGACCAGCGCGACTTCGGCGATCACCTCGCCGCCTTCGCGGGCGACCGCGGCGATTGCCTCGCGACTGGAAAGGCCGGTCGTGACGACGTCCTCGACCATCAGCACCTTGGCGCCGGGTTCGAGCCGGAACCCGCGGCGCAGATGAAATTCGCCGTCGGGGCGCTCGAGGAACATCGCATCCTTGCCCAGCGCGCGGCCCATTTCCTGGCCGATGATGATGCCGCCCATCGCCGGGCTGACAACCACGTCGATCTGGCTGCGAATGTCGCGCGGAAGCTTCTGTGCCAGCGCAAAGGCAAGCATTGCCGCACGCTCGGGATTCATCAGCACCCGCGCACATTGGAGGTAATGCCCGCTGTGGCGGCCGCTCGAGAGTTTGAAATGGCCTTCGAGCAGCGCCTCGCTGGCGCGGAATTCGTGGAGGATTTCGTCATCGGTCATGATGCTGCGGTCCAAAGCGGCTCGCGCGCGATTGCGCAAGAGGCAAAACTGCTTGCACATTTTTATCGGCCACCCGCTTGAGGCATTCGCAAACCCTGCCTATAGGCGGGCGCAATCGGGCCCCTGCCAGGGGCGCGTCCTGCCGCGCACACGGGATTCGCGCCGGTCGGCAGGCCCGGAACGAGACACGACACGAAAGAGTGCCACGACGATGAAAATTCTCGGCTCCCTCAACGGGTTCCACCGGATTGCTACTAGCCTTGCGATGGCCGCGATGCTTGCCTTTGGTGCGCAGGGCGTGAGCGCGCAGGAAGTTGCCGAAGCGACTCCGAGCCAGCAGCTCGAGACGATCGATCCGGCGGCGGCAGCCGACGTCGCCGATCCCGAAGCGGTTGCCGAAGGGTCGGGTGCCTACACGCCGATGAAGCCGACCGAAGGCAAGGGCATGCCGATCCCTGCCGGCATCGACGTGCAGACGCAGTATTCGCCGATCGGGCACCAGGCCAATGCGCTGCACATCGGCCTCGTCTGGGTGATGGCGCTTATCAGCCTCTTCGTCCTCGCATTGTTTGTCTGGGTAATTCTCAAATACAACAAGCGCTCCAATCCGGTCCCTTCCAAGACCAGCCACAACACGCTGATCGAAGTCGTGTGGACCGTGGTTCCCGCGCTGATCCTGCTTGGCATCGCGGTTCCCTCGATCGGCCTACTGAGCGCGCAGTACAAGTCGCCGCCGAAGGACGCGATCACCGTCAAGGCCATCGGCTACCAATGGTATTGGGGCTATGCCTATCCCGACAATGGCGATTTCGAAATCGTCTCGAACATGCTGACGAAGGAAGAAGCAGAAGCGCGCGGCGAGCCGTTCCAGCTCGCGGTCGACAATCGCATGGTCGTGCCGGCCGGCGTGCCGATCCGGTTCCAGACCACCGCCGCCGACGTAATCCACTCCTTCGCGGTGCCCAGCCTGTGGTTCAAGCTCGACGCGATCCCGGGCCGCCTCAATGAAAAGCTGCTGATGATCGAAGAGCCGGGTGTCTATTACGGCCAGTGTTCGGAACTGTGCGGCGCGCGGCACGGCTATATGCCGATCGCAGTCGAGGCGCTGCCGATGGATCAGTACAACGCCTGGGTTCTGGCGCAGGGCGGTACGATCGCCGGTGCCGACGAGGCCGGCATCGAAGCCGACCCTGCGGCCGTGCCGCTGCAGGATCCCGAAAGCGCGGCGCCGGGCGCACCGGGTGCCGGGGCGGCTCCTGTCGACCCGACCGTTTAAGATTTACGATTAGCTCGAGAGTATAGCACGATGGCCACCACCGCCGACAGCTTCCAGGCTCACACCGACGACCATGCGCACAATCATGCCGATCACAAGCCCGGCTTTTTCGCGCGCTGGTTCATGTCCACCAACCACAAGGACATCGGTACGCTCTACCTGATCTTCGCGATCATCGCGGGGATCATCGGCGGCGCGATTTCGGGCATCATGCGTATGGAGCTGGCAGAGCCCGGCATCCAGTACCTGCAGTGGTGGGCAGAGTTCATGGGTGGCACGCCCGATTTCGATACCTCGCTGCATATGTGGAACGTGTTCATAACTGCGCACGGCCTGATCATGGTGTTCTTCATGGTCATGCCGGCGATGATCGGCGGCTTCGGCAACTGGTTCGTTCCGCTCATGATCGGCGCACCGGACATGGCCTTCCCGCGCATGAACAACGTCTCGTTCTGGCTGACCGTCGCGGGCTTCGTCTCGCTGCTGTTCTCGCTGTTCGTGCCGGGTGGCACGGGGCCTGGCGCGGGCGTCGGCTGGACGGTCTATGCGCCGCTTTCGACCACGGGCAGCCAAGGTCCGGCCGTGGACTTCGCGATCTTCTCGCTGCACCTTGCCGGGGCCGGCTCGATCCTGGGCGCGACCAACTTCATCACCACCATCTTCAACATGCGTGCACCGGGCATGACCCTGCACAAGATGCCGCTGTTCGTCTGGTCGGTGCTGGTCACCGCCTTCCTGCTGCTGCTGGCCTTGCCGGTCCTTGCCGCGGCGATCACCATGCTGATCACCGACCGTAATTTCGGCACGACCTTCTTCGATCCGGCCGGCGGCGGCGACCCTGTCCTCTACCAGCACCTGTTCTGGTTCTTCGGCCACCCCGAAGTCTACATCATGATCCTGCCGGGCTTCGGCATGATCTCGCAGATCGTCTCGACCTTCAGCCGCAAGCCGGTCTTCGGCTACCTCGGCATGGCCTATGCCATGGTCGCGATCGGCGTCGTCGGCTTCGTGGTGTGGGCGCACCACATGTACACCGTCGGTCTCGACGTGAACACGAAGATGTACTTCACCGCGGCGACCATGGTCATTGCGGTCCCGACGGGCGTGAAAATCTTCAGCTGGATCGCCACCATGTGGGGTGGGTCGATCGAGTTCAAATCGCCCATGGTGTGGGCGATCGGCATGATCTTCCTGTTCACCGTCGGCGGCGTGACCGGCGTCTACCTGGCCAATGGCGGCATCGACGACGTGGTCCACGATACCTACTTCGTGGTGGCACACTTCCACTACGTGCTGTCGATGGGCGCGGTCTTCTCGCTCTTCGCCGGCTTCTACTACTGGTTCCCGAAGATGAGCGGCCGGATGCACTCCGAACTACTTTCGCACCTCCACTTCTGGGGCTTCTTCATCGGTGTGAACGTGATCTTCTTCCCGCAGCACTTCCTCGGTCTGCAGGGCATGCCGCGTCGCTATCCCGACTATGCCGATGCCTACACCTACTGGAACGAGATCAGCTCGCTCGGCTACACCATCATGGCCCTGTCGATGGTCCTGTTCTTCGTGAACATCGTCTACGCCTTCGTGGCCGGCAAGAAAGCAGCCGACAACCCGTGGGGCGAAGGTGCGACCACGCTCGAATGGAGCCTGTCGAGCCCGCCGCCGTTCCACCAGTTCGAGACGCTACCGGTGATCGAGGACCATCACACGGCCCACGACCACATGAGCGAGGCCAAGCCCGCCACGGCGTAGGCTTCAAGGCACTGGACATACGAGAGCGGCCGGTCCCATGGTGGACCGGCCGTTTTCTTTCGTCCGGAGTGTCAGCCCAATGCCCAAAATGCGTACCGTCGATACGGGAGAGGTGAGGCTGCGCTGTGCGATCGAGGGCGAGGGCCCCCTCGTCGTCATGGTCCACGGATTTCCCGAGAGCTGGTACTCATGGCGGCACCAGATCGGCCCGATCGCGGCAGCGGGCTTTACCGCCTGCGCGATCGATGTGCGCGGCTATGGCGGATCGGACAAGCCGGATCCGGTCGAAGCCTATGCGATGGAGCGGATAGTAGGCGATCTGGTGGGCTTGAGACAGGCACTTTCCCCCCATGATCCCGCGATCCTGATCGGCCATGACTGGGGGGCACCGATCGTGTGGAATTCGGCGCTTACCCATCCCGACCATTTCCGCGCGGTTGCAGGGTTATCGGTGCCCTTCGCGGGTGTTCCGAGTCGGCCGTTTACCGAGGTCTTCCGGGAGCACTTCACGTCGCAGGGGCGATTCTTCTACCAGGAGTATTTCCAGGAGCCCGGCGTCGCGGAGGCCGAGGCGGAGAAGGACCCGCGCGATTTCGTCCAGCGCATGATGTATTCGATTAGCGGCGACGTGCCGCCGGGCGATTACTGGGACAAGCCGCTGGGGGCGACGTTTCTCGAAGGCCTGCCCGATCCCGCGCCAGTCGCCTGGCTGACCGAGGACGATCTCGATTTCTACGAAGCAGAGTTCAAGGCCTCCGGCTTTCGCGGCCCGCTCAACCGATATCGCAATCACGATACGGATTACGAATGGCTGAAGGGCTGGGCGGGCAAGCGGATTGAGCAGCCTGCGCTGTTCATCGGTGGCACACGCGATCCGGCGACCTTTCTGTTCGGCGCGGTGGAGGATCCGGTCGCGCTGATGAAGATGTTTGCGCCAAAGGCCGAGGGCCATGTTCTCGATGGTGTCGGACACTGGACGCAGCAGGAACGCCCCGATGCGGTGAATCGCATCCTGATTGACTGGCTAAATCGCATCTGAACGCCTATATGGCGCCCGATTCCATGACCCATACTGCCTCCACACAGCTCCCGGCGGAATGGCGCGACTTCTTCGCGCTGACCAAACCGCGCGTGATGAGCCTGGTAATCTTCACCGGCCTGTGCGGCCTGCTCGCGGCGCCGGGTAACATCAATCCGGTACTCGGCTTTACGGCTATTCTCTGTATTGCCATGGGGGCCGGCGGTTCGGCTGTACTCAACCAGTGGTGGGAAGCCGATCTCGATGCCGGCATGAAGCGCACCTCCAAGCGTCCCATCCCGGCAGGGCGGATGAACCCGACCGATGCGCGCGATTTCGGTATATTGGTTTCGGTCGCTTCGGTGCTCATCATGGGACTCGCGCTGAACTGGCTGGCGGCGGCGATCCTGTTCGTCGCGATCATCTATTATGCGGTAATCTACACGATCTGGCTCAAGCCGCGGACGCCGCAGAATATCGTCATCGGCGGCGGAGCGGGCGCCTTTCCGCCGCTGATCGGCTGGGTCGCGGTGACCGGCGAGGTCACATTGATGCCGGTGCTCCTTTTCCTGATCATCTTCATGTGGACGCCGCCGCATTTCTGGGCGCTCGCGCTGTTCGTGAAGACCGATTACGCAAATGTCGGCATCCCGATGATGCCGGTCGTGCGGGGCGAGACCTCGACGCGTCGCCAAATCCTCGCTTATTCGGTGCTGCTCGTGCCGATTGCCGCTGCGCCATGGTTCATCGGCGGGACCGGCATCGTCTACGGTGTTGCTTCGCTTGCGCTGACGCTTGCTTTCCTTGCGCTTTCGGTTCCGGTCGCTTTCCGGCAAACGGGCGAGAACGACACTATGAGGCCCGAAAAGCGCCTGTTTGCTTTCAGCATCCTCTATCTCTTCGCACTGTTCGCCGCGTTGGTGGTGGACCGGGTGCTTCTCAACCTGGGATGGATCGCATGACTCCCGACGAGGAAACCGAATACAAGCGCCGCCAGAAGAGCCGCAATCTCGTGCTCGGCGGTCTGCTGCTGTTTTTTGCCATTCTCTTCTACGTGATTACAATCGCACGGATGTGAACCACGCCATGACTGCCGCCACCCTCGAAACCCGCAAGAATCGCACCGCGCTGCTGGCTCTCGGCGGCGCGTTGGCCATGCTCGGCCTCGGTTATGCCGCGGTCCCGCTGTACGAATTGTTCTGCCAGGTGACCGGCTTCGGCGGCACTACGCAGCGCGCGAGTGAAAGCGACGCGGCGCTAGCCGAACGCCTCGGCGCGAGCGCCGGCGGCAAGACCATTTCGATCCGCTTCGACGGCACGACGGCGGGCGATGTTCCCTGGAGCTTCCGCCCCGAACAGGTGACCGACACCGTTTCCATTGGCCAGCGCGACATGGCGATATATCTCGCGAAGAATACGTCGGACGAGACGATAACCGGGACCGCCACCTTCAATGTCGAGCCCGAACAGGCCGGCGCCTATTTCAACAAGATCCAGTGCTTCTGTTTCACCGAGCAGGTGCTTGAACCTGGGCAGGAAGTGCGCATGCCGGTGCTCTATTTCGTCGACCCCAAAGCGCTCGACGACCCGAATATGGAGGGTGTCGAGCAGATCACGCTCTCCTATACTTTCCACCGGGCATTGGAATCTGCCGAGTAGACCCTAGACCCGCGCGCCATCGCGCATTAAGGGCACCCGCAAAGCGAAACCCAGGACGCGAGTACTATGGCTGGCAACGTCAATCACGAATATCACATTCTCGAACCCGATATCTGGCCGTTCATCGGCTCGATCTCGGCGCTCACCTTCACCAGCGGCCTGGTGCTCTACATGCATGAGATGGCCAGCGCGCACCTCGTGCTCGGCCTCGGCATCGCCGGCCTGATCGCGACCTTCTTCGCCTGGTTCGGCAACATCGTGAAGGAAGCCGAACGCGGCGACCACACGCCGATCGTCCAGTTGCACATGCGCTATGGCATGATCCTGTTCATCGCCTCCGAGGTGATGTTCTTCGTCGGCTGGTTCTGGAGCTGGTTCGATTTCGCGCTGTTCCCCAGCGAGCTGTCCGACGTCATCGGCGGGACCTTCCCGCCCGCGGCGATCGAATATGTGATCGACCCCTTCGGCCTGCCGCTGCTCAACACGCTGATCCTGCTGTGTTCGGGTACCACCGTGACCTGGGCGCACCATGCGCTGATCCATGGCGATCGCGAGGGCCTCAAGAAGGGCCTCTGGCTGACGATCATCCTTGGCGTGATCTTCACCTCGATCCAGGCCTACGAATATGCGGTCGCTCCGTTCGAATTCGGCGGCAACACCTACAGCTCGGCCTTCTACATGGCGACCGGGTTCCACGGCTTCCACGTGCTGATCGGTACGATCTTCCTGATCGTGTGCCTGGTGCGCGCCTACAAGGGCCACTTCACCCCGCGCCAGCATTTCGGCTTCGAGGCGGCTGCGTGGTACTGGCACTTCGTCGACGTCGTGTGGCTGTTCCTGTTCATCGTCGTCTACATCTGGGGCGGCTGGGGCGCTGCCGTCCACTGATGCCAGTCGACAGGACTGAAACACGCGAAGGGCAGTCCGGCATCGCCGCGGCTGCCCTTCTCGTATGCGACGAGATTTGACATGACCATGCGGGTTCCGGTTTTCCCGACCATCATCGTAGTCGCGGCGGTCGCGACGATGATAGCGCTCGGCATATGGCAGCTCGATCGCAAGGGCGAGAAGGAAGCCCTCATCGCCAGCGCACAGCAGGCTGCGGCAATGTCCAGCGAGGTCGACTACCCTGCCGATCCCGCCGAACGGGACGAGCTGCTTTACCGGCGCACCACGGTTGCCTGCGAGCAGGTTGAGAGCATGACCTCGATAGCGGGTCGAAGTGCGGATGGTCGGAACGGCGTGGCCCAGCGCGCGACTTGCCGCCTTGCAGATGGCAGCCCGGCACTCGTGGATATCGGCTTTTCCCGCGATCCTACCCCTGTCGAATGGGATGGTGGTGAAATCAGCGGGGTGATCGCTCCGGGGGGCAGGATCGTCGCTACCAAGCCTGCAACCGGCCTCGAACCGCTTGCGCAGCCCGATCCTGCATCCTTGCCCAACAACCACCTTGCCTATGCCGGCCAGTGGTTCTTCTTCGCGCTGACGGCGCTGGTCATCTACTTCCTCGCGCTGCGCCGTCGCTCCACGCGGGCTAGGGCGGATTAAAGAGCCGCTTGCTTGCTCGTACCTACGCGCCCCGCTAACCGCCTTTGCCGATGAAATACGTCTCAACCCGCGGAAGCGCCCCTGCGCTCGATTTCGCCGGCGTCACGCTGGCCGGCCTCGCCAGCGACGGCGGCCTTTACGTGCCCGAGGAATGGCCCCAGTTCTCCATCGACGAGATCGCGGCAATGCGCGGGCTGCCCTATGACGAGCTCGCGGCCCGGGTAATGCACCCCTTCGTCGGCGACTGCCTGACGCCCGAATGCCTGCGCGAGCTGACCACGCAGGCCTATGGCCGCTTCGCTCACGCGGCCGTGACGCCGCTGACCCAGCTCGACGAGCGTCAGTGGCTGCTCGAACTGTTTCACGGACCGACGCTCGCCTTCAAGGATGTGGCGCTGCAATTGCTCGGCCTGCTGTTCGAGGAATTCCTTTCGCGCGAGGGCGGCAATCTGACCATCGTCGGCGCAACCAGCGGCGATACCGGCAGCGCGGCTATCGATGCGGTGGCGGGGCTCGACCGGGTCGAGATCTTCATGCTCCATCCCAAGGGCCGCGTCAGCGACGTCCAGCGCCGCCAGATGACCACGGTGCGCGCGCCCAATGTTCACAACATCGCTATCGATGGCAGCTTCGACGATGCGCAAGCCATGGTGAAGCGTATCTTCGCCGATAGCGACGTGACCGCGAAGCACCGGATCGGAGCGGTCAATTCGATCAATTGGGCGCGGCTGATGGCGCAGGTAGTCTATTACTTCGCGGCATCGCTCCATCTCGGTGGACCTGAGCGCAAGCTCGCCTTCAGCGTGCCGACGGGCAATTTCGGCGATGTCTTCGCGGGCCATGTTGCTGCGCGCATGGGCCTGCCCATCGAACGGCTGATCGTGGCAACCAACGTCAACGACATCCTGCACCGCGCGCTTTCGGCGGGCGATTATTCGACCGGAACGGTCACCCCAACCGCCGCTCCGAGCATGGATATTCAAGTTAGCTCGAACTTCGAACGTCTGCTTTTCGACGTGGGAGGGCGCGACGGCGTGGCGTTGGCCGAACAGATGCGCGCGTTCGAAGCGGCGAAAGCCATGCAGCTTACCAACGCCCAGCGCGAGGGTGCCTCCGCCCTGTTCACCAGCCTGCGCGCCGACGAGGACGACATGGCACGCGCAATGCGCTGGGCCAGCGCGGAATGCTCCGAGATCGTGGATCCGCACACCGCGATCGGCCTGCACGCTGCGCGTGCGCTTGAGCTTCCCGCCGACGTGTCGGTCGTCACGCTGGCGACGGCACATCCTGCAAAATTCCCTGACGCGGTCGAACGCGCCACGGGATCGCGGCCTGCCTTGCCTTCGCGTGTCGGCGACCTCTTCGCGCGCGAGGAAGCCTATGCCGAGCTACCGGGCACCTATGAAGCGGTGCGCGATCATATCCTTGGGCACGCGTCCTGATGTCCGAGCTTGTTCGCGATCCGGTTCTTATGGTGGGCGAGGGCTGGGATGCCTATTGCCTGCTCGACAGCGGGCATGGCCGCAAGTTCGAACAATACGGCGACTATCGCTTCATCCGCCCCGAACCGCAGGCCATGTGGTCCCCGCGGCTCGAGACTTGGGATGCGCATGGTGAATTCGTCCCGGGCAGCGACGAGGATGGCGGCGGGCGCTGGCAGTATTCCAAATCCGTCCCGCGCGATGGCTGGGAACTGGGCTGGGGCGAGGAGGCGCGCTTTACCGCGCAATGTACGCCGTTCCGCCACCTCGGCTTCTTCCCCGATATGGCGCCGGTGTGGGACTGGATGGGCGAGCAACTGGGCGATGCGACCAACGCCGAGACGATGAACCTGTTCGGCTATACCGGCGTCGGCACGCAGGCGCTTAGCCGTTACGGCCGCGTCACCCATGTCGATGCGAGCAAGAAATCGGTTGCGCAGGCGCGTGAGAATGCCGCGCTGGCCGGGCTTTCCGGTCGCCGGATCCGCTGGCTGGTCGAGGATGCGATGAAATACACCGCGCGTGAGGTGCGGCGCGGGCGGCGCTATGATGGGATCATTCTCGATCCGCCCAAGTTCGGGCGCGGTCCCGATGGCGAGGTCTGGCGGCTCGAGCAGGGGCTGCCCGATCTCGTGTCCGATTGTCGGCAGTTGCTCGATTCCGACAGCAGCTTTCTGTTCCTCACTGTCTATGCCGTCCGCATGAGCAGCCTGGCGCTGGGGGGCTTGCTCGATGAAGTCTTTGCCGGGCTGCCGGGCAAGGTGGAGCACGGCGACCTCGCGGTGCAGGAAGATGGCTCGGGCCGCCTGCTCCCCACCGCGATCTTCGCGCGCTGGTCCAATTCGCGCGCTTGATGGCGCATCACCTTACCCGAAAACCGGTGCCCACTTTTCGGGGCGATGCGCTAAGGCCGCTGCCAATGAATGATTCGCTGATCCTCGAAGTGGCCGAATTCGAGCACGATGTGCTCACGGGCATTTACTCCGAAGAAACCGGCCGGCCGCAGCCGCTGCGTTTCACCATTCAGGTGCGGATGAAGCCGCTGTATCGTTACGAGCCCGACACGTCGCTAGACCATTCGAAGAACTATATGGACCTGAAGTTCGCCGCGTCGGAGGCGTTGCCCGAAGGCGTGCACTTCAAGCTGATCGAAGCGGTTGCCGATCACGTCTGCGAGACACTCTTCCTGCAGGACAAGCGGGTCGAGGCGGTGACGGTCAAGATCGTCAAGCTGGCCATAGCCGAAGCGGGCGAGAAGATCGGGATCACGCTGCATCGCGAGCGGCGCGAATGAAGCGCATCGCGGTCGACGGATTGCCCGACGACCCGCTCGCCGCCGCGGGCGTCTTCCACCAGCACTGGCTGGCGCATGTCGAAGATATACTCGCCAGCGAAGAGGACGTCATGCTGGCCATGCCCGTGGCAGATCACACCCATCGCGAATGGCGCATCGCAATCGTTGCGGGCCTTGCGCGAAAGCACGCGCCGCGCCGGATCAACATGGTGGCGGGCGAGGGCGGTGCAGTCGATGCGACCGAAGCCTATCTAGCCAACGCGCCGGGGATCACCGGCCAGTATCTGGAGACCTGACCCATGGGCGTGCGCATCCTCTTCCTCGGCCCCTTGCGCGATCTCGCGGGGGAGCAGGAGCGCGAGGTTCCCGGGCCACTCGACTGGGCGGGATTGCTGGAGGCGGTCGGGCCGGCGATTGCCGAGCAATTGAACGAGGAGCGCGTCAATGTCGCGTGTGACGGCAAGGTTATGGCCGACAAGACCGTGCTTGCCGCGCGCGACGGGGACGAGGTGGCGCTGCTGCCGCCGGTGAGCGGTGGCTAGGCTTTCGCTCTCGGCGCCGCTCGATGTGCGGCTGCTCGACAAGGGACTGTCGGTGGGCGAGGCGCTGGCCGCGTTCAATGCCGCCCATGGCGAGGCGGGCGGGATCGTGTCCTTTCTCGGCAAGGTGCGGCCCGATGGCGATGTGAAAGCGCTCGAGCTGTCGCATTACGAAAAGCTCACCCTCGCGGGCATGAAAGACCTGGCCCAAGCGGCGTACGATCGATTCAATCTGGTCGGCGCGCTCGCCTGGCACCGGATCGGGATGATGAGGCCGGGAGAGCCGATCGTGCTGGTTGCCACAGCCGCGCGGCATCGCCGCAATGCGTTCGAAGCTGCCGACTATCTGATGGATCATCTCAAATCCGCCGCCTGGTTCTGGAAACGCGAAAGGCGCAGCGACGGTTGGCACTGGATCGAGCCGCGCGATCGAGACCGGATCGACCTCGAACGCTGGAAATAATCCGCGCTTCTTGATCGAGATCAAGGAATGGACACCGGGACAGGGGCATCAAGGCTCCAACAAAGGAGCCCGCCATGTCCAAGCATTTCACCCGCGAGCTGGTTGTCCAACAGGCCGCCATCGTCGAATCGCCCAAGGTTGCGCACGATGCCGACCGCAGCTTCGAGCTTCCCAAGGGGCTCTATTTCGCGACCGTCGGGCTCTATCTGGGATTTCTGGCGGTGATGGCGGCCGGGCTGTCGACGCCGGGCCTGATCATCCCGATGGCGATCTTCGCGCTGTTCATTGTTGCCGGCTTTGGCCTGCCGCTTATCTGGACGCGGCTGGCGCCCGGCCATCGCGCGCGCAATATGAGCTGGGACAAGCTTGTAAGCCGCGGCATATCGACCCACACCGGTCGGGTGACCGCGCGCGACGCGGCAGCGCAGGTGCTGATCCTGCCGGTACTGATCTTCGGCTGGGGCGTGGCCTCGGTGACGATCGCCGCGCTGGTCTGACCGCCTAGACAGTTTGGGGAGAGGCGCGGGGTCGGGAAACCGGCTCCGCGCTTTTTGGTATGCGGCCTAGCGGACCCGTGCCCGCAGCCGTTCGAGCACCGCATCTTCCTCGGCCACCAGCGCGACGACCGCGTCGCGCGTAGCGGCGATCGCCGCGGCATCTTCCGCCTGCACGGTCGCGGCGGTGAAGAGGATGTCGAGATCGCCCAGCGCGATCGCGGCGTTGCTGCGCGCCGAATCGAGATCCGCCAGCGCGACCTGGGCCGCAGCCCAGCTGTCGCTACCCATGGCGCTGCCCGCGGCGGCCTCGACCCGGCGTTCGGCAGCGGGAACCGCGCTGGTGAAATCTGTGTGCGCAGCCTGCGCGTGGCCAAGCAGGGCGGCAAGGCGCGCTTCCAGCCCGCCGGCAAGGTCTACCTCGACCTCGGGAACGTCGAGCCTTGGGCTGGGCACCGGCTCGAAGGTTCCTTCCGCGCGTTCCACATCGCGGATCGCGAGCGAGGGGTAACGGTCCGAGGCGGTGCTCGCGCATCCTGCCAGCAGGATTGCAGCGAGCGGAGCGACAAGGTGCTTGCGATCGATCATCGCGTTCTCCATATCACGCGCGTCGCCATGCACCAGCGAGGATGCAATTTTCCTCGCCGCAAGCGTTGACTTCACCACTCCTTTCGCCTAACGGCACGCTTCTTTCCGGGGCTGCCTCTGGCGGCCTGACGGGCGCGCCGTGCACTCGCAAGATCACGGCACAGCAATTTGAACGAGAGATAACCACCATGTTCGCAGTAGTGCGCACGGGCGGCAAGCAGTACCGGGTTGCCGCCGGAGACAAGATCGCGGTCGAGAAGCTGGCTGGCGAAGCCGGCGATACCGTTACGCTGGGTGATGTCCTGCTTGCGGGCGAGGGCGACACGCTTTCCGACGCCGGCAAGGTCACCGTTTCGGCTGAGATCATTGCGCAGGCGAAGAGCGAAAAGGTCGTCGTTTTCAAGAAGCGTCGCCGTCACAACTATCGCCGCAAGAGCGGTCATCGCCAGCAGATGACCCTGCTGCGCATCACCGATGTCGGCACCGGCACCGCCAAGAAGGCCGCTCCCAAGAAGGAAGCTGCCAAGAAGGACGACGCCGCAGAAAAGAAGGCGCCGGCCAAGAAGGCTGCTCCGAAGAAGGAAGCGGCTGCGAAGAAGGCTCCGGCCAAGAAGGCAGCGCCCAAGAAGGCAGCCGCCAAGAAGACCGAAGACAAGAAGTAAGGAACACGGACGATGGCACATAAGAAAGCAGGCGGTTCGTCGCGCAACGGTCGCGATTCAGCCGGTCGTCGCCTTGGTGTGAAGAAGTTCGGCAGCGAAAACGTCGTCGCCGGCAACATCATCGTGCGTCAGCGCGGCACCAAGTTCTATCCGGGCGCCAATGTCGGCATGGGCAAGGACCACACGCTGTTCGCCCTTACCGACGGTATTGTGCGCTTCCACAAGGGCAAGCTCGACCGCAAATTCGTCTCGGTCGACATGCTGGCCGAAGCCGCCGAATAACCGGACGCTCCGATAACGGGATCGTCCAAACGGGACGGTCCCAGCCGGGTCCATGATCCGGCAGCCGAAGAGGGAGATGGGACCTTTCCGCCAGGGAAGGGGGCCGTCTCCCTCTCGTCGTTTCTCCCTCTTCGATTTCGCGGCGAAATTTTCTTTCGCCATCATGCAATTGTCACGCGTCCGGCCTAGGAGCCCGGAGCGTGGATAGACGGGGAGATTACCGATGTTCCATGTGACCGAAAGGCTGCTGTTGCGGCCTGCCTGGCCCGAAGATGCAGAAGCGCTGTTCGGCGGCATTGCCGATGAAGGCGTGGTCCGCAATCTTGCCCGCGCGCCATGGCCCTATCTCCCCAAACATGCCCGCGAATTCGTCATGCGCGAGCAGGATCAGCGCTATCCGGTGTTCCTGATTACCTTGCCTTCCGCCGAAGGCTCGGAGCTGATCGGTTGCATTGGGATCGACCCCTGCGAGGGAGCCGATGCGGAGATCGGTTACTGGATTGCGCGGCCCTATTGGGGACGCGGGTTTGCCAGCGAGGCGGCCAGCGGGGTTCTGGAAATCGCGCGGCTGCTCGGCCACAACCGGATCGAGGCCGGTCACTTCATCGACAATCCTGCCTCGGGCAAGGTGCTGCGTAAGATAGGCTTCCTGCCCACGGGCAAGGTCGCGCCGCGCCATAGCTGCGCCCGGGGCGAGGACGTACCCTGCGCGCTGTTCCGGCTCGACCTCGAGGCCGCCGACCAGACTTCATCACAAGCGGCCTGACGGCACGCGAAAGAAAGACCCCGCAAGCTGGTACGCTTGCGGGGTCTGTTCTCATCGATCCCCCGTGCAGGCGGGGGTCTCAGGCTGACTTGCGCCGATTCTGCCGGGGTCCCCGCCCTGGCGGGGACTCACGTCATTCGGCGGGCATCAGCGCGTCTGCAAAGTCACCCTCGTAGAGTTTGATCAGCTCGCGGTCGTCGTGATCCCAGGGATGGAAGCCCGGCTTGAAGTAAGCCAGCCATGCCGGGAAGATCCGGCGCACCACCCCGGGCGACACAGTCAGGTACTTCAACAGACCCCACTTGGCTTTCCAACCGGTGATGCCGTCCTGTTCGAGCAGGGCGAGCGAATCGATCCAGCGGTTCTTGAAGAAGCGCGCGGTGACCGTCAGCATCACCAGGCTGCGGACCTTCCAGCGGCGCCAGGCGGTCCAGTCTTTCGTCGCATGGTTCCAGGTGTCGAAGGCAACGCCCTTGTGCTCGATTTCCTCGGCCGCGTGCCAGCGCCACATGTCGCGCACTTCCTTGTCGGCATTCTCGAAATGCTTCGGATTGGCGAGAAATTCGGCCGCCATCATCGCAGTGTAGTGTTCCAGCGCCATGGTGACGGCGAGGTTGGCGATGGCCGGGCGGTCCTTGGTCAGGGCGAGCAGTTCGGCCACGCGCGCATCGATCGCCTTGATGTCGTAGCCGGCATCTTCCGCGAGGCGATTGAAGGCGATGTGTTCGCGCGTGTGGTTGATTTCCTGCTTAACGAAGGCGCGAATTTCCGCTTCAAGCTTGGGGTTGGCGCCTTCGCGATGGGCCTTGACCGCTTCGATGAAGAAGGCCTCTCCGCGAGGGAAAGTGGCCGACAGCGCGTTGTGCCAGGCGGTGCCGAAAGGTTCGCCCGCCCACCAGCGGCGGGGGTTGGTACCGCGATTGAAGCGTTCGTCGCGCACGGTAATGGTGAGGTCGGCCGGCGTGGGGGCTGCCTGGCGCGTATCGGTGTCGATCGAAACGGGGGCGTTCATGGAGGGCTCCGCGAGATTAACTGACATCAATGTAAGTAAGGCTTACTTACACGGCTGTCAATAAAAAGCCCCTTAGCGCTTTCCACCCCGTTTTGGATGGGGTAATCCGCACCACACATGGCGACACGCAAGAGACTCTCCCCCGAGGAATCGCGCCTGGCTGCACTCGAGTCGGCGCGCGCGCTGCTGATCGAGACCGGTCCGCAATCGGTAACGCTCAAGGCCGTTGCCTCGCGAATCGGGCGTACGCACGCCAATCTGCTTCACCATTTCGGATCGGCCGCGGGATTGCAGAAAGCGCTCGCCGGCCACCTTGCGAAAACGGTGTGCGACACGATCATCGACGCCGTGCGGGCAAGCCGCGCCGGGCTGGGCAGCCCACGCGAAGTGGTCGACCTCGCCTTCGATGCCTTCGACAAGGAAGGGGCGGGCGCGCTTGCCAGCTGGATGATCCTGACGGGCAATGAGGATGCGCTGACCCCCATTGTCGAGACGATCCATCAGCTGGTCGACGAGATCGCCCCCGAAGAAGCGGCGCATGGTGTCGATGCCATGCATGTGCATGAAGAAACGCTCGCACTGGTGCTGATGGCGATGGGCGATGCACTGATCGGGACCGCTCTGGCCCGGTCGCTCGGCCTGCCCGATACGGCCGCGCGCGATCGGGCCGAGCGCATGCTCACCCGATCGATGGAAGCTAACCTTCCGAAGCGGTAACCGCCTTGCGCATCCATCCCGGCGTGTTCTCGAAATCGATATCCGCCAGTCTCAGATGGTCGACCGCCAATCCCAATTCCGGGTAACCGGCCTTGCGCCGTTTTTCGTCCGACCGGTCGAGCGGGACCACGACCAGCCTCCGGTTGACCTTGCTGCGCCAGTTCATTCGCGCAGTATTTTCCTGGCCGACATAGCAGCCTTTGGCGAAGGTGACGCCGTTTAGCTCGACCGCATTGGTCTCTAGCCACAAAACATCGCCCAGCTCGGTGCGTCCTTCCGGTACGCCCAGTGCGAGCCGGTGCGCTAGCCACGCTTCGTCGGCGGCCTCGTGGGCATCGTCCGCGGGGGCAAGCCAGCGCTGGCCCAAAGCGCCGAGACGCGGATCGGCAGCGCCGCCATCGCCCATCTCGCGCTGCCAATGGATGGCTACGGTACGATCGACGCGAATCTCGATCTTGCGACGCAGGCGATAGAGCGAGAGACGTTTGGCCAATTCCTCGGCCGCCTCCGCCTCGCAATCGATCAGCAATTCGCCCCCGGGACCCGGCCAGACGAGGAAATCGAACAGCGTCTTGCCCTGCGGCGTCAGCAGTCCGGCATAAACGGGCAGATTGCCGGTGACGTCGTTGGTCACGAGGCCCTGCAGGAAGTCCGCGACGTCCTCTTCGGGGTCCTCGGCAGACAGGCGGATCACGGAGCGGCTGGTCAGGCGGGTAGCAGTCATGGGTGACAGATAGGCCGCTCGCCGCCATAGGCAACACC
This sequence comes from Erythrobacter sp. AP23, assembly GCF_001542855.1. Taxonomy (GTDB): domain Bacteria; phylum Pseudomonadota; class Alphaproteobacteria; order Sphingomonadales; family Sphingomonadaceae; genus Qipengyuania. The sequence continues at coordinate 528,751 of NZ_LNBY01000017.1, forward strand.
ATGGTCGAATCGCTGACAATCCGCCGCCCCGACGATTGGCACCTGCACTTCCGCGACGGCGCAACCATGCGCGCGGTGGTGCCGCAGACCGCTCGCCAGTTCGCGCGTGCGATCGTGATGCCCAACCTTTCCCCTCCGGTGACCACCATGACGCTGGCCGCCGCCTATCGCGAGCGGATCCTGGCGGCGGTGCCCGAGGGTATGGACTTCACGCCGCTGATGACCGCCTATCTCACCGACGAGAGCGATGCGGACGATCTGGCGGCGGGCCACGGCGATGGCGTGCTGACCGCGGCAAAGCTCTACCCGGCGGGTGCGACGACCAATTCCGCCCACGGGGTCACCGATGTCGCCAATATCATGGGCGTGCTCGAGCGGATGGCCGAGATCGGCATGCCGCTTTGCGTTCATGGCGAGGTGACCACGCCCGATATCGACATCTTCGACCGCGAGGCGGTGTTCATCGACCGCGTGCTTCAGCCGCTGGTCGACCGGCTGCCGAACCTGCGCGTCATCTTCGAACACATCACCACGATGCAGGCCGTGTCCTTCGTCGAGAGCGGGGGGCCGAATATCGCCGCGACGATCACGCCGCAGCACCTGCATATCAACCGCAACGACATCCTCGTCGGCGGGATCCGTCCGCATATGTACTGTCTGCCGGTGGCCAAGCGCGAACAGCATCGCCTCGCGCTGCGCGGCGCGGCGACCAGCGGCTCGCCGAAGTATTTCCTCGGGACCGACAGCGCGCCGCACCATCGCCACGACAAGGAAAGCGCCTGCGGCTGTGCGGGCATCTTCAACGCGCCCTTCGCGCTCGAAAGCTATATCCAGGTGTTCGAGGACGAGAGCGCGCTCCAGCATTTCGAAGCCTTCGCCAGCCTCAACGGTCCGGCCTTCTACGGCCTCGCGCCCAATGAGGAGCGAATCACGCTGGAGAAGGCGCCGGTCGAGGTCCCGGCCGAGGTGGACGGCGGCGAGGGGCGGATCGTGCCCTTCCACGCGGGCGAAACGCTCAGCTGGCGGCTGGCCTCCTAGACCGGGCGACGAGGTTCCAAACGAAGATCGCCGCCGCCGTCCAGATACAGGCGAAGCACGCAGCCTGCGCCGGTTTCAGCTCTTCGCCGAACACTGTGAGGCCGAGGACGAAGACGATGCTCGGCGCGAGGAACTGGATGAAGCCCAGCGTCGAATAGGGCAGTTTGCGCGCGGCGATGGCGAAGAACAGCAGCGGGAAGGCGGTCAGCGCGCCGCCCGCCATGATCGCCAGGCTGAGCTCGGCCGAGACGGCGAAGGAAGAACCTTGCGTCTGCGCGAAATACCACGCAACCCCTGCCGAGGGGACCAGCAGTAGAGCCGATTCGATGGTCAGTCCGGGAAGCGATCCGACGTCGAGCTGCTTGCGGATCAACCCGTAGCTCCCGAAGCTCAGCGCCAGCGTCAGGCTGATCCACAGCGTCGTCAGTGCGCCCGCGACAAGCAGCGACACGCCGATCGCGGCAATGCCTACCGCGACCCATTGCGGCCGCGTCAGCTTCTCGCCCAAGAGCAGCGTGCCGAGCAGTACGTTGAGCAACGGATTGATGTAGTAGCCAAGGCTCGCGGCATAGACTTGGCCGTTCTGGATCGCCCAGACGTAGACCACCCAATTGACCGCTATCAGCGCGGCGCTCGCGGCGAGCCAGCCGAGCGTGTGGCGATTGGCGAGGGCGGCGCGCAGATCGGGCAGCTGCCGGCGAAACAGCACGATCAGCAGACACAGCGGCAGTGTCCAGATGATCCGCCAACCGACGAATTCGAATGCCGGGACGCTCTGCACGAGAATCAGGTAGAGCGGAAGGAAGCCCCAGATGATATAGGCACCGAAGGCCGCGACAAGGCCCGTCCGGTCGTGCTGGGGTGGGGCGCTGGCATCCATCGGGGCGCGCTAGGCGGGTGAGCACGTGCCCGCAAGCTTCATTTCATCGCTGCCCAGACCTCGATTCATCGAAAATCGCAAATCTGACGATGCCGTTGCATTCGGTTCAGCTTCGAGGGCGTAAAGCTTAACGGCATCGACAACGTGGCTGTGGTGGCCAGCCCCAACCAGAAGGACGAAGCCGTGTCGAAGTTTCTCAAGACTGCATCGATGGCACTGGCCGCATCGGGCCTTGCCCTTGCGGTGCCGGCAAGCGCAGCCCCCGCGCTGCACGCGACGCAGGGCGCGCATGCCACCGTTACCGGGGACATGACCTACGAACACAAGCGCCATCGCCATCATCGCCACTATCGGGATTATAGGGACTACCGGGACTACCGGGATTACAGAGATTACCGCGACGACCGACGCTACGAATCGCGGCCCTATTACATGGGCTACGACCGCTATTACGGCCAGCCGGTTCGCGCGAACACGCGTATCTGGCGCGGGCGTGACGGGCGTTACTACTGCCGCCGCGACAATGGCACCACCGGCCTGCTGGTCGGTGCCGGGGTCGGCGCGCTGCTCGGCCACGAGATCGCCGGGCGCGGTGGAGACCGCACGCTTGGCGCGATCCTAGGCGGGGCAGCGGGCGCCTTGCTCGGCCGCTCGATCGACCGCTCCCGAACGCGCTGCGGCTAACCCTTTTGCGAGTTCCGGCCGTGCCCACCCACGGTCGGAAACCACGGTTCCCCACCGAGCCGTGCGGGCGTCGTCCGTCCTCCATTCCGGAGGCGGGCGGCGCCCTTTAGCTTTTGTCCAAGCGCATGTCCCGCTATGGTGCAGGGCATGTCGAGAGGCTGGAAGTCCTGGCGACTCCGGCCTTATGCCGTTCGTGTTCCCAAGCTGAAGGTCTACCCATGAAACGTCGCCTGCTCGCCTCTCTCGTCCCCGTCGTTCTGCTTGCGAGCTGCGGCGATACGGCCGAGGACGAGGCGGCAGGCGACGCAATGGACCCGGCCAGCGAACAGGCTCTCAACGATGAGCTGATGACCGATCCGGACCTTGCCGGCCGCAACGAGGCGAATGCCGCGCTGTCGGGCACTGGCAATGCCGCGATTCCCAATATCGACAAATCGCCGCGTGCGGTCGAGGCTGCGCGCAGCCGCGCTGCCGAACTGGTCGGCGGCCGCGGCGAGCTTGTTTCCGCGCCTACCGCCACCGCGCTCGGCGAAGGTGCGGCGCCAAGCCAGGCCATGGTGGCCGCAGCACGCGCAGCAGTCGCGCCGGGCGGCGAGAATTGCGGCGACAAGGTAGAATATTCTTCGGCCTGGGCCGCCAAATTGCCTGCCGCTTTCCCCGTCTATCCGCGCGGCAATACGCAGGAAGCCGCCGGGACCGACGAGGGCGAATGTGCGCTGAGAGTGGTTTCTTTTCTCACGCCGGTCCCCCTCGATGAGGTGCTCGCATTCTATTACACCCGTGCCAGGGGCGCCGGGTTCAGCGTCGAACACGTCACCAGCGCGGGCGACAACATCCTGAGCGGGACCAAGGGCGATGCGGCCTATGTCGTCTATGGACGGCGCCTGCCCGAAGGCGTGACCGAAATCGATCTCGTCACCACCGACTGAGTTGAACTCAGCTTTCCTTGATCCCCACGCCGATGCTCGCGCGCGGCTGGCCCATTTCGTTGCTGGCGACCGGATAGGCGCAATAGTCCGCGGCGTAATAGGCCGCCGGGCGATGGTTGCCCGACAGGCCTACGCCGCCGAAGGGCGCGGCCGATGAAGCGCCATTGGTGGGGCGGTTCCAGTTGACGATACCGGCGCGAATCTCGTTCCAGAACAGTTCGAAATCTTCCGGTTTTCCGCCGATGAGCGAGGCCGAAAGGCCGTATCGCGTATTGTTCGCCTCGTAGATCGCCTCGTCGAAATCGGCCACCCGGACGACCTGCAACAGCGGGCCGAACAGTTCGATGTCGGGGCGTTCGTGAATCTCGGTAGCATCGAGGATCGCGGGCGTGAGGAAGGGCAGTTTCTCGTCAGGCCGCTTCATATGCATGATCGGCTTGCCGCCGCGGCTCATCAGCGCGACGAAGCTTTCGGTCAGCAGATCGGCCGTCGCATTGTCGATCACGCAGCCCATGAAGGGCTGCGGATCGGCGAAGGGTTCGTCGACGATCAGTTTTTCGGCCAGCGCCTTCACCGCAGGCACGATCTTGTCGAACATCGAATCGACGACAATCAGGCGCCGGGCAGCCGTGCAGCGCTGGCCGGCGGTCGTGAAGGCCGACTGGATGATGGTTGCCGCCGCATCCTCGATCTTCGGTGTGTCGAGCATGACGATCGGGTTGTTGCCGCCCATTTCCAGCGCGACGATCTTGCCCGGATCGGACGCCAGCTTGCGATTGATCGCGATGCCGGCGCGCGCTGATCCCGTGAACAGCACGCCATCGACCATCCAGTGTTCGACCAGCCCCTGGCCGACTTCGACGCCGCCATGGATGCACTGCACCACGCCTTCGGGCACCTTGGCTTCGTGGAAACAGCGGGTGAGAAACTCGCCGACGGCCGGCGTTTTCTCGCTTGGCTTGAAGATCACCACATTGCCAGCGATCAGCGCCGGGACGATGTGGCCGTTGGGCAGATGGGCGGGGAAATTGTACGGGCCGAGCACCGCCATCACCCCATGCGGCTTGTGCCGAACGGCGGCGGTGCCCTGCAGCGCGCTGTTGAGTTTCTTCTGGCCCGTGCGTTCGGCATAGGCGGTGATCGAGATCTCGACCTTGCCGATGACCGCCTCGACTTCGGTGCGGGCTTCCCACAAGGGCTTGCCGGTCTCGCGGGCGATCAGTTCGGCGAAGGGATCGGCATGTTTGCGCACCTGGTTGGCGAAGCGCCGCATGAACTCGATCCGGCGGCCGAGCGGTTCGCGCGCCCAGTCACGCATTGCCTTGCGGGCGCGTTCGACGGCGGCGTCGACATCGCCGGATTTGCCGTGCCAGATTTCGCGGCCGGTTGCGGGTTCGGTTGAGACCAGATCGGTCGCCATTGCGTATCTAATGTCCTGTGGCTTCTCGAAACGCAGCCTAAGTGGTGGGTTAGGCGCGCCGCGTCAATTCAAGTCGTCGATTGCGACCGGGGATGGCCTGCCGGGGCCGGTGCATGGCCATGGGCATCGCCCATCCGGCGCAGGGCAGCGACCTTGTCGTGCAGCGGCTGCCAGTTGTCGTCTTCTGCGATAGCCGCCCAGATCGCCTCGACTTCCTCGATCAGCATCGATTGCGGGGCATCCTCGTCCCAATAGGGATGATCGTCGGAGATCGGTTCGAATCCCTGGAGCACTTCGGCGAGATCGCCCCCGGCATTGCGGCCCGCCCGGTTGGAAAAGAAGAATTCGTCGGGGGCAATGCCGCTCTCGTTCATGGCCTTTTCACAGGCTCCCACGAGTTTGCCGTTGGATTCAGCATCGCGCGGCGCGAGCCCCATGCGCCAGCACCAGCGCCTGCCGACTGCTTCCGAGTAGAGCGGCCCGAACCGCTCCATCGCGGCAATCAGCGGCGGGGCATCGGCCAGCAACCGCAGAGCCACGGCGAACTGGCCGCAATTCCAGTGCAGCGCTTCGGGTTGCCGACCGAAAGCGTAAAGGCCCTGGTGATCGAAATAGGCGGCAGTGAAGCCCGGATCCCAGCGTGGCAGGAAGCGCCACGGGCCATAGTCGAAGCTTTCCCCGGAGACATTCATATTGTCGGTATTGAGCACGCCGTGGACGAAGCAGGCCACCATCCATGCGGCGGCAAGGTCGGCCAGCCTCTCGACCACCAGGTGCATCAGCCGCACCGCCGGTTCGTCGCATCCCGGCGCATCCCCGGGCGGGGGCGGTCCGGGGAACTGGGCGAGGCAATAGTCCACCAGTCGCGCCATATGCTCGCGCTCTTCCATGGCGAGCAGGCGCTGGAAGGTACCGATGCGGATATGCCCGTGGCTGAGCCGCGTCATCACCGCCGATCGGGTCGGGCTCGGTTCGTCCCCACGCCACAATTGCTCGCCGGTCTCCACCACGCTGAAGGTCTTCGAGGTATAGACGCCGAGCGCCTCGAGCATTTCGGTGGCGAGAATCTCGCGAACCGCGCCCTTGAGGGTCAGCCGGCCGTCGCCGTCGCGGCTCCACGGCGTCTGGCCCGAGCCCTTGGTGCCGAGGTCGAGCAGGCGGTCCGCGCCATCGCGTAACTGCGCGAAAAGAAAGCCGCGCCCGTCGCCGATTTCGGGATTGTACACGCGGAACTGATGTCCGTGATAACGCAGAGCGAGCGGGCGGGGGAGATTGTCCGGCAAGGGCTCGAATCGACCGAAATGTCGCAGCCATTCTTCGTCCGACAATTCTGCCAGTCCCACGCTTGCTGCATGGCGATCGTTCCGGAAGCGCAGTTGGCTTTTCGGAAACTCGGCCGGCTCCACCGCATCGCCGATCCAGTCGGCAAGTGTGGTGATAGGGGTGTCGGGGCGATAGCTCGCGGCTTGCGGTTCTGCGCGCATACGGCGATAGTGAGCGGCAATAAGGCCCGACACAAGGGCAGGAACGCCAAGCGACTAAGGTTTTCGCCGCCAGACATGGATACTAGCTTTACCGACCGCCATTGGCAGAGCGCCGACGGTCTCACCCTCCATTTCCGCGAATATGGGACCGCAGGGGATCGCCCGCCGGTCATCTGTCTGCATGGGCTGACGCGCAATGCGCGCGATTTCGACAATCTCGCGCCATATATCGCGGGGCAGGGCTGGCGCGTTCTGGTGCCTTCGATGCGCGGGCGCGGGGACAGCGATTACGCGGAAGAATCGGACAGTTACGCTCTGGCGACCTATGTCGAGGACCTGCTGGCGCTACTCGCGCAGGAAGGTATCGACAGCTTCGTGTCCATCGGCACGTCGATGGGCGGGCTTATGACGATGCTGCTGGCGCACGAACAGCCCGAGCGGATTGCGGGGGCGGTGCTCAACGACATCGGGCCGGTGCTGGAAACTGCCGGGCTCGACACGATCAAGACCTATGTCGGCCAAGGCCGCAGCTTCCCGACATGGATGCACGCCGCACGCGCGCTGGAGGAGGTGCATGGTCCCTCTTTCCCGGCCTTCGACATCCAGGCGTGGATCGCCATGGCCAAGCGGACCATGACGCTGTGCAACAACGGCCGGATATCCTTCGATTACGACATGAAGATCGCCGATCCGATCCTCGCCAGCCCCGAAGCCGCTGCGCCGGTCGACCTGTGGCCGGCTTTCGAAGCGCTCAAGGACAAGCCGCTGCTGCTGCTTCGAGGCGAATTGTCGACCCTGCTGTCGGAGCGCAGCTTTGCCGATATGCAAAAAATCGCGCCGGATGCGGATAGTGCGGTCATCCCCCGGGTCGGCCACGCGCCGACGCTCGACGAGCCCGAGGCGCGCGCTGCCATCGACCGACTTCTGGCGCGGGTCGCGTGAACCGGGCGCGCGGCGGCGCGGTGCCGCATATCCTGCATTTGCAATCCACTTTCGCTGCCGGTGGCAAGGAACTGCGCACGGTCCAACTGATCAACGCTTTCGGTAAGAAGGCGCGGCATACGATCGTGTCCGCCGAACCTGATCGGCTGGGCGCGGCCGAGCGTATAGCCAAATCCATCGATGCGCGCATCCAGCCCGATTTTCCCAGCCTTAAGGGACGCCCGACGCCCGGGCGCCTGCAGAAGCTCGCCAAGGCGATGAAGGGCTTCGACCTCGTTTGCACCTATAACTGGGGCGCCATGGATGCCGTCATGGCGCATACGCTATTCAAGGACCTGCACAATCTCCCGCCGCTGATCCATCACGAGGACGGTTTCGACGAGAGTGAGCTGAAGAAGCTCAAGACCGGCCGCACCTGGTATCGCCGGATCGCCCTGGGCAAGGCTGCCGGGCTGGTCGTCCCGTCCGAACGGCTGGAAGAAATCGCGCTGGTCGATTGGCAGCAGCCGTTGGGCAGGGTGAAGCGCATACCCAACGGCATCGACACAAAGGCTTTCGCCATGCGGCCCAAAAGGGACGCGCTGCGGCTGATCAAGCATCCGGGTGAGCTGTGGGTGGGCACTTTGGCCGGCCTGCGGACGATCAAGAACCTGCCGCGGCTGGTGCGCGTGTTTTCCCAACTCGCCGACAACTGGCAGCTCGTCATCCTGGGCGAGGGCGATGCGCGGGATGCGATCCTGGCGGAGGCCGATCGGCTGGAGATCAACCACCGCGTCCACCTGCCCGGCGCGGTCGACGATCCCGCGCGCGTGATCGGCCTGTTCGACATTTTCGCGCTGTCGAGCGATTCCGAGCAGTTCCCCCTTTCCGTGGTCGAGGCCATGGCGGCCGGTCTCCCGATCGTGGCGCCCGCCGTGGGCGACATCGCAAGCATGGTTGCCGAACCGAATGCCGAGTTCGTCACGCCGCCGGGCAATGAGGATGAGCTGGGTATGGCGCTGGTCCAGCTGGCCGTTTCGAAGGACCTGCGCAAGGAGGTCGGCGAAGCCAATCGCGCCAAGGCGGTGGCGGAATTCGACGAGGCGAAGATGATCTCGACCTACCGCCGCCTCTATTCGAGCGCGATGCGAATCGAGCTGTGAGACCTTTCAGCCCGCATTCACGCGGGCGGGGACAGGCTTTGCCGACCATTGCCCTTGCCCGCACCTGTCCTTAAAGAGCCGCGCAAACCGATATCTATCCAGATGGAGCCCGCCCCAGTGGCCCTGACACCCAAGAAGAAGCAGTCCAGCGACGACAAACGCTCCAGGCAGGCGAATGCCGAGCAGGAAGCGCTGGTTCGCGAAGTCGACGAAGCCGTCCGCCAGAGCGATGCCGAGGCGTTCCTCGAAGCCTGGGGCAAGCCGCTGTTCGGTCTGCTGATCGCCGGCCTCGTCGCTTTCGGCGGCTATCTCTATTGGGACAGTCGCCAGGAAGCCGAGATGGAGCGCGATTCCGAAGCGCTGGTGGGTGCGCTCGACCAGATCCAGGCGGGTAATCTCGACAGCGGGTTCGACCGGCTGGAGGAACTCGCCGGCAAGGATGGCGCGGGCGCCGCCGTGGTCGCTGCGATGGTGCGCGCGGGGATTGCCGAACAGCGCGGCGATACCGAGGTGGCGGCAAGCCTGTTCCAAAGCGTCGTCGAGAACGAGGATGCCGCGCCTGCCTTCCGCGATCTGGCGCGCCTGCGCGGTGTGGCACTGAACTACGACGACATGTCGAGCGCGGAGGTAATCGCTGCGCTCAAGCCGCTTGCGGTCCCGGGCGAGCCCTATTTCGCCAGCGCCGGCGAGCTGGTCGCGCATGCTTACCTCGATCAGGGGCAGCGTGCCGAAGCGGGCGCCCTCTTTGCCGAGATTGCCAAGGACGACAACGGGCCGGAATCGATCCGCTCGCGCGCGCGCCAGATGGCCGGCGTGCTGGGCGTCGATGCGATCGAGGATGTCGATGCGCTGCTCGAGGAACAAGGGGTCGAACGCGATCCGGCCGAAGGCGAAAACGCCGCGGCCACGACCGAATAGGCCGATTGCGGCCCGCCAGAAATACGGAACGAGGATACAGATGAAGTCCACCAACCTACCGCGCACCGCAATCGTAGCGGCACTGGCGATCGGCCTTGGAGCCTGCAGTGGCGGCCTTTTCGGCGGCGGCGACGACAAGAAGGTCACGCCCACCATGGGCGAGCGTCAGCCGATCCTGTCGCGCATCCAGACCGGCGCCGAAGTCGACCCCGCGCTGGCAGGCGTTTCGGTGGTATTGCCGCCCGCTCAGGCGAACGAGGCCTGGGCCCAGGCCGGTGGCAATGCCGGCAAGTCCTATGGTCATCTGGCCCTGGCAAGCAATCCGACCCGCGCCTTCAGCGTCGATATCGAAGGCGCGACAAACCGTCGGCGGCTGGGTGCATCGCCGGTCGTGGGCGGCGGCATGCTGTTCGCGGTAGGTGGCGACGGCACGCTTGCGGTGTTCGACGCGCAAACGGGCGCGCGCCGCTGGTCCTACGATCCCGGACTCGAGAGCGACTTGAGGCCATCGGCCTTCGGCGGCGGGGCGAGCTATGACAACGGCCGCGTCTACATGACCGACGGCGCGGGCGACGTTATCGCGCTCGACGCCGAGACGGGTTCGGAACTCTGGAAGGTCAAGCCCTCGGGCCCCCTCCGCGGTTCGCCGACGATCGCCTTCGGGTCGGTTTTCGTGATGACGCAGGACAACCAGATCTTCGCGCTCGATGCAGCCGATGGTTCGATCCAGTGGCAGGAATCGGGCTCTTCGACGCAGGCCGGTGTGTTCGGCGTGGCAGCACCGGCAGCCGGGCAGGGTACTGTTATCGCAGGCTACAGCTCGGGTGAGCTCAATGCCTATCGCTACGAGAACGGACGTGTCCTGTGGGCCGATGCCCTCGCGCGCACCTCGATCTCGACGCAGGTCGGATCGCTGACCGATATCGATGCCGATCCGATCATCGACAGCGGGCGCGTCTATGCGCTCGGCCAGGGCGGCCGCATGGCGGCGTACGAACTGGTTACCGGCCAGCGCATCTGGGAGCTCAATCTCGCCGGGATTTCGACCCCGGCCATCGCTGGCGAATGGATCTTCACGCTGACCGACGATGCGCGCCTGCTCGCCATCGCGCGCTCGACGGGCAAGGTGCGCTGGCTGACCCAATTGCCACGTTGGCGCGACGAGGAAGACAAGGAAGGCCCGATCTTCTGGTCTGGCCCGGTGCTGGCGGGGAACAATCTCTGGGCGGTCAATTCGCGCGGCGAGGTCTATCGCATCAGCACGGGCGAGGGTTCGGCAAGCCTGTTCACCGATCTCGACCAACCGGTGTCGCTGGCGCCGGTCGTGGCGAACAACACGCTCTACATCCTCGACGACAGCGGCCGGATTACCGCCTTCCGCTGATTTTCGTGCTAGCGTGACCGCCATGTTAACCAATCTGGGCTAACGAAGGGCGGTCATGAACGCGACGGAGCAAGCACCCCTCGCACGGCCGACGAGCGATGTTTCCTCGGCCGTGGGTCTGGTCGGCCTTGCCGGGCTGTTTGCCTGGGTGGCTTTCGCGCGTGCCTTTCCCGATATTGCCGAGGTCTTCGACTGGTCGGTGCCGCGCGATACGCTGGGCGGGCGCAATTCCGCGCTCGTCGGCCTGCTCGCCGCGGCTATTCCGATGGCGGCTTGGTCGATTTTCGTCGATAAGGTGCATCTGCGCCCATCGACCGGCCTCGACTGGTCGCTCGTCCGCAATCGCACACCGGATCGCCATGCAACCTGGGTCAAGCTGGCCGGCCTGTGGGCCACCTGGGCGATCATCGCAGGTCTTTATTGTCTGTGCCGCTGGTATTGGGAGGGGCAGTATCTCTTCTCGATGCAGGTGCTCGGCTATGCCGCGATTCCGCTGGTGGTGCTGTCGGTGCCCTATGTTTTCTGGATCGACCGCGCCCTGGTGAATCAGCGCGACCACGCCTGGCACTTCGGCGCGCTGTTGCTGATGCGGCCCGGCTGGGACATGGCGGAGGTGAGGAAGCACTGGCAGACGTGGATCATCAAGGCCTTCTTCACCGCCTTCATGATCTCGATCATTCCCTTCGCCTACCGCAATATCGTGACCGCCGATTTCGTCGAGATCGCCGCGCGGCCCGAACGCATCGCGCTGACGATCATCGAGGCGATGTTCATGATCGACGTGATGATCGGCACGGTCGGCTATATCGTCACCATGCGCCCGCTCGATGCGCATATCCGCTCGGGTAATCCGCTGCTCGGCGGCTGGATTGCGGCCTTGGTCTGCTATCCGCCGATCATGTGGGGCATTCTTGGCGGGGGCAAGGCGATCAATTACGAGCACGACACGGCGGGCTGGCTCCACTGGATGGCGGGTAACGACACGTTGATCGCGCTATGGGGTGCGCTGCTGGTGTTCCTCACCGGGATTTATGCCTGGGCGACCTTCGCCTTCGGCCTGCGGTTTTCCAACCTCACCTATCGCGGCGTGCTGACCAACGGACCGTACCGCTTCACGCGGCACCCGGCCTATGTGTCGAAGAACCTGTTCTGGTGGGCGGCGGTGCTGCCGTTCCTCGTGACCAGCGGTTCGCCGGTCGAGGCGATCCGCAATTGTTTCTTCCTGCTGGTGGTCAATGGCATTTATCTCTGGCGTGCCAAAACCGAGGAAGCGCATTTGCTTGCCGAGGATCCGAAGTATCGCGAGTACCACGCATGGATGGCGCAGCATGGTCTCCTGACCGCCCCGCTGACGCGGCTGTGGAATCGGGTGAAGCCGCGGCAGGTGCTCACCGAGCAGCCGGCAGAATAATCAGCCGAGCGGCTGGCCGTCGTCGGTTTCGTAGATCCTCAGATCGCGCGATTGCGGCGGATTGGCGGCCATGACCTTTTGGAATTCGGCCATGTGTTCCGATTGGCCATGCGCATCCAGCGCCGCGCGGTCGCGCCAGCGTTCGAACAGGATCAGCGTATCAGGATCGGCGATGTCGCTGGCGAAGGTATAGTCGAGGCAGCCGTCTTCCGCGCGGCTGGCGCGCACCATCTCGACGATCGCCTTGCGCGTGGCGGCATCGATCGTGCGCCCCAGTTTGATCGTTCCGCTGATCTGGATCATCGCCTGTCTCCCTCGGCCCGTTAAAAGCTGTATTTGTAGACGCGTTTGATATCGCCGCCCCACTCGCCGTGATAGCGATCGAGCAAGGTCTGTGCCGGGACCTTGCCGCTGGCGACGATCTCGTCGAGCGTTTCGAGGAAGCCGGTCTCGTTGTCGCCCGAGGTGTTGAGGCGTCCGCGCGCGGCCAGCCCGGCGCGGGCAATGGCGAGCACGTCTTTCGCAAGGTCCTGCAGCTTGCCGCCGCCGGGGATCGACGCGTCCAGCGCCAGCTTCGGCACGGCATTGCGCAGTTCCTCGCGCTCTTCCATCGTCCAGTGCTTTACCAGATCCCAGGCCGCATCGAGCGCGCCCTGGTCGTAGAGCAGGCCGACCCATAAGGCGGGAAGCGCGCAGATGCGGCTCCACGGCCCGCCATCGGCGCCGCGCATTTCGAGAAAGCTTTTCAGCCGCACTTCGGGAAATGCGGTCGAGAGATGGTCCCACCAATCGGCTTCGGTCGGTTTTTCCCCAGGCAGGACTTCCAGCTTTCCCTCCAGGAAATCGCGGAAGCTGAGGCCGGCAGCGTCGATGTATTTCCCCTCGCGGAAGACGAAATACATCGGCACGTCGAGCATGTAATCGACCCAGCGTTCGTAGCCGAAGCCGTCCTCGAACACGAAAGGCAGCATGCCTGTGCGGTGCGGATCGGTGTCGCTCCAGATGTGCGAGCGGTACGACAGGTAACCGTTGGGTTTCCCTTCGGTGAAGGGCGAATTGGCGAACAGGGCGGTGGCGAGCGGTTGAAGCGCGAGGCCGGTGCGGAATTTCTGCGCCATGTCGGCTTCGGAGCCATAGTCGAGGTTCACCTGGATGGTGCATGTGCGCAGCATCATGTCGAGGCCGAGACTGCCCACGCGCGGCATGTGCCGCATCATGATTTCGTAGCGCCCCTTGGGCATGACAGGCAGTTCTTCACGGGTCTTGTCGGGCCACATGCCGAGGCCGAGGAAGCCGACTCCGCACCGCTCACCGATTGCCTTGACCTGTTCCAGGTGCCGCCCCGTCTCGGCGCAGGTGTCGTGCAGATTTTCGAGCGGTGCGCCCGACAATTCGAGCTGGCCGGCGGGTTCGAGGCTGACCGTGCCATCCTCGCCGCTCATGGCGATGACCTTGCCGCCTTCCTCGATCGGTTCCCATCCGAACTCCTTCAAACTCAGCAAGATATCGCGGATTCCGCCGGGCTCGTCATAGGAAAGCGCGCGAAAGCTCTTGCGGCAATAGACCAGCTTTTCGTGCTCGGTGCCGATCCGCCAGGCGTGCTTCGGCTTCTCGCCGCGCTGCATCGGAGCGACCAGTTGGTCGCGGGATTCTATGATGGGATCCTCTGCCCCGGACGTCTCGCGCGTGCTCATGACGAGTGGCGATAGGCAACCGAACCTTGCGTGGAAAGGAAATTAATCTTCGCCGAGCCAGTCGCCCGCCTCGGCCATCCAGATCGCGATACCCGCAATCGCTGCGGTCTCACCGCGCAGGATACGCGGGCCGAGGCTGATCGCAACCGAGGCGGGATGCGCGCGGATGGCGGCGCGCTCGGCATCGTCGAAGCCGCCTTCCGGACCGACCAGCAGCGCCGCCGGCCCCTCGGCATAGCAGAAAGCATCGGCAGCCGGCTCGCCGCCTTCCTCGTCGGCGAAGAACAGATGGCGTTCCTGCGGCCAGCTGCGCAGCAGCGCGTCGAGTTTTGCGACGGGGGCGATTTCGGGCAGCGCGGTCCGCGCGCATTGTTCGGCCGCCTCGGTGACGATGGTATCGGCACGTTCGGCATTGAGCTTGTCCGCAACGCAGCGCCGGGTGACGACGGGCGCGATGCGCGCGACGCCGAGCTCGGTCGCTTTTTCGAGCACGAGGTCGAAGCGGTCTTTCTTGAGCAATGCGGGACATAGCCAGAAATCGGGCACCGGTTCGCGCGGGCGCAGATGCTGCTTGGGTTGGAGCAGGACGTGCCGCTTGCCTGCCTCGACCACCTCGGCAGCCCATTCGCCGGTGATATCGTCGCACAGGATCACGGCGTCTCCCGGGGAAGCGCGCATTACTTTCGCGAGGTAATGGGCTTGATTGCCCTCGACCTGCACTGCCGCGTTGGCAGAGAGTTCCTGCTCGACAAACAGGCGCGGGGCGCTCTTCGGGGGCCAGGCGGGGGTTGCGGGCATGATCCGGCAGCTAGCGACATTCTATCCCTCCGTCATCCCCGCGAAAGCGGGGATCCCGCTACATCTTTGGATGCATGTCGCAAAAAGCGGGATTCCCGCTTTCGCGGGAATGACGGATTGGTTTAGGGGGCACTGGATGTCCGAAACCATCGTCCCCGACAGCGAACATCGCGGCCTCGTCGCGCGCCTGCCGCAATTGCCGCGCGATCTGGCGCAGCTGGCGCGGTTCGACCGGCCGATCGGCTGGTGGCTGCTGTTCTGGCCCTGCGCCTGGGGCGTGTGGCTGACCGGCGCGGGCTGGCAGCTTGAACTGCTCGGCTGGCTGCTGCTCGGCAGCATCGCGATGCGCGGGGCGGGCTGCGTCTACAACGACATCGTCGATGCCGAGCTCGACCGCAAGGTCGCGCGCACTGCGGTGCGCCCGGTGGCGAGCGGGCGGATCTCCAAGAAGCTCGCCTGGACCTGGCTGCTCGCCCTGTGCGCCGTCGGCCTGCTCGTGCTGTGGCAGTTGCGTCCTTTCGCGCAAGGGGTCGCGCTGGCCAGCGTCGTCTTGGTGGCCGCCTATCCTTTTATGAAGCGCATCACCTGGTGGCCGCAGGCATGGCTGGGCATGGTCTTCACCTGGGGGCTGCTGGTCGGCTGGACGCAGCTGCGCGCCGACAATTGGGACGCGCTCGCAGCGATGTATGCGGGCGCAGCGCTGTGGGTCATCGGCTACGACACGATCTACGCCATGCAGGACCGCGAAGACGATGCGCTGGTCGGCATCCGCTCGAGCGCCCTGCGATTGGGCGGGCGGGTGCGGGGCGGCGTGGCGCTGTTCTACGCCGGTGCCGTCGCGTTGTGGGTGCTGGCCTGCTGGCTTTACCGCGCCGACTGGGTCGCGCTGCTCGCGCTGCTGCCCGCGGCAGGGCACCTTGCCTGGCAGGTAGCCACGCTCGACGGAGAGGACCCCGGCAACCCGCTCGACCGCTTCCGCGCCAATCGCTGGACGGGGGCACTGGTCGCCGCCGCCTGTTTCGTCGTGGGGAATGCCTGATGCTGGCGCAATGCGATTTGGTTGGGCCGCTTGAGAACGGCTGCAATGAACGGTTCGGTCTCCTCGTGATATCTGGGCGGCTGATCTGATCCCATGCGCATCGCGATGTTCGAACCCGAAATTGCAGGAAATGTCGGCGCGGTGATGCGGCTTTGTGCCTGTTTGGGTGCGCGAATAGACCTAATCGAACCAATGGGGTTCAAATGGGACGATCGTCGCGTGCGCCGCGCAGCCATGGACTATATCGACCATGTCGAGGTCGTGCGGCATGCCGACTTCGAGGCTTTCTACGAGACATTGGGCGAGGGGCGGTTGGTGCTGTTCACCACCAAGGCGACCCAATCCGCTTATGACTATGCATATCGCCCCGACGACGTGCTGCTGTTCGGCAAGGAAAGCGCGGGCGTGCCGCACCATGTGGCCGAGACGAGCGATGCGAAGGTGCGTCTGCCGATGCGCGCGCAGGTCCGTTCGCTCAACGTCGCGACCAGCGCTGCCATCGCACTGGCCGAGGCGCTGCGTCAGACCGGTACGCTCCCGCGCTAGCGTCTCGCGGTGGACAAGTGGCATCGCCCGGGCGTGCGAGGCTTGAGCGACTCGGCGAGGTCTTCTTTACCTTGCTCGCATGACGGACACATTCGCGGCGCTTTCCGATCCCACCCGGCGGCACTTGCTGGACCGGCTGAGCGAGGAGGGCGGGCTGACCCTGTCGGATCTGGCGGAAGACCTGCCGATGACGCGCCAGGCGGTGGCCAAGCACCTCGCCGTGCTCGAGGCTGCCGAACTGGTCGCCTCCGAGCGCGACGGGCGCTGCAAGCGGCATTATCTCAACCCGGTGCCGCTCGCGAAGATGGCGCGGCGCTGGTTGGGTCGGTTCGAGGAGGTTCCGCTGGCAGCAATGTCCGGTTACCACGGTTCTGCACACGGAGTTCGCGCCGCGCGAACATCGGCTCTCGCAGGATCGGCTCATTCATAGCTGACCACCTCGAATTCGATTCCGTCCCAATCGAAGAAATAGAATCGGCGACCCGGCTCGTAGTCGTCATGGCCGAAGGATTTCAGCCCATGCGCGGCAACGACCTTTTCCGCCGCGTCGAGATCGTCGACGGTAAAGGCGACATGGTTGAGCGGCTGTCCCTTGCGATACTCGCCCTTCACATGCTCGCCCGTATAGAGCGCAATGTAATCGTGAGCTTCTCCGACGTGGATCGTGCGCCCGCCAAGCTGCGAATTGCCGCGCCAGCGCTCCCTCCAGCCGAGCAGGTCTTTCAGCAGGTCTGCGCTGCGATCGGGATCGGTAACCGAGATATTGGCGTGTTCGAGGCGTCCGGTGGACATCGTGCATCTCCTTGTCAGGGACGGCAAACCGAGAACCGGTCGGACGCCCGCATTTGCGATGCCCATACCTATGCAACTTCAACTTCACTTGAGGTCAAGGTCCAAAAGCCCTATCAGTGAAATCGATGAACTCGAACGACCTTCTCAGCATCGGCGACCTTGCGCGCCGCACCGGCCTGTCGACCTCGGCGATCCGCTTCTACGAGGACAAGGGGCTGATCCAGGCGCATCGCACCGCCGGTAACCAGCGACGCTTCCTGCGCAGCGATATCCGGCGCTTGAGCTTCATCCTGATCGTGCAGAAACTCGGCCTCTCGCTCGAAGAGATCGGCGACCACTTGCGCAGCCTGCCCCAGGGGCGCACGCCGTCGAGTTTCGACTGGTGGAAGATCAGCGAGGCGATCCGCGAAAGCCTCGATCGTCGGATCGCGCAATTGCAGGCGCTGCGCGACAATCTCGACGGCTGCATCGGCTGTGGCTGCCTGAGCCTGAAAACGTGCAAGCTCTACAATCCCGACGATATCGCCGCGGAAGGCGGGCCGGGGCCTCGGGTGCTGCGCTAGTTGCGGACGGTCCGTTGGCGACGACATTGCGGTCATTGGAGGACTCGGTCAAATGATTGCCGATGGAACAGAGTGATCCTTTTCTGGAGCGGACCTATCTACTCGACGGAACCGAATTAACGTGTCGGTTCTATCAGCCCGTTTCTGATGGTCAGGACTTCAGTTGCCGGTATGAGATCAAGTGGCCCGACGGTCTTCGTTCGCGCAGTGCTTGGGGAGTGGATAGCGTTCAATCTCTGCTGCTCGCAATGCAGGCCGTGCATAGCGACCTCTTGCTCCGTCGGGAGCGGGACGGACTTGAAGTTCGATGGCTCGACGGGAGAGAACTTGGACTGCCTCCGCTCGGTGGAAACACCTCAGCAACGAGAGAGTAGCGGCATTGGCTGAATGGCCGCTCCTCACCTACAAACCGCCAAAGACTGGCTAACGCGACGCGCCTCAAACCGGACAGGGCGTCTCAATATTCCGGCCCAAGTTCCGGATCGAGATCGCGCGGGCGGGCGAAATGCACCAGCTTTCCGCAGCCGTCGCGTAGATCGGCCCAGTCCTCGATATCGAGTTCGAACACCGCATAGGCGGCGGTCGGAAACTTCACCTTGGCCTCGTCGTACAGCGCGTTCTCGTTCTTGGGCGCAACCAGTTCGAACAGCATGTCGCCAAGCCCGGGATTGTGACCCGAGATCAGGAGGCTGTCGCCGTCCCCGCCCGCCTCGCGGATCACGGTCATGATCGTGTCGGTGCCCGCGAGATAGAGCCGCTCGTCCCATTGCGGCGCGAGTTCGGGAAGCGCTTCGGCCAGGGTTCTCTTCACGCGTTCGGCGGGGCTGGCGACGAGCCGGTCCCAAGCGACGCCATGCGCGCGGATATGCTCGCCGATGACCTCGGCCCCCTTGCGCCCCCGATCGTTGAGTCCACGGTCGAAATCGCGCTTGTCGCTCTGGCCCCAATCGGACTTGGCGTGGCGCAACAGGCCGAGGATTTTCACGATGGTTGGCTCTCCGCTGGCGAATGCTCGGGGCTAACAACACCCTTGGCGACGCGCTGTAAAGCCTCTTCGAGTGTCAGCCTCGTGACGGGCGTGCCTTCGGGGAAGGCCGACAGCAAGCGACTGGGGAAGGCGGGCGAGAGTACGACGAAATGGCCCGAATCCTCGCGCGTGCGGATCAGCCGGCCGAAGGCCTGAGCGAGCCGGGCGCGGATGATGCGGTCGTCGTAACGCTGCGCGCCGCCCTGCTGCTCGGCCGCGGCGGCGCGGCGCGCCCGGTGGAGGATGGTCGGACGCGGCCAGGGCACGCTTTCCATCACCACGCAGCGCAGGCTGCGGCCCGGCACGTCGACCCCGTCACGCAGCGCATCGGTGCCGAGCAGGCTGGCGCGTGGATCGTCGCGGAAGATATCGGTCAGCGTGCCCGTATCGATCGGGTCGACATGCTGCGCATAGAGCGGCAGCCCGGCGCGGGCGAGCCGGTCTGCGATGCGGCCATAGACTGCCCGCATCCGGCGGATCGCGGTAAACAGGCCGAGGACGCCGCCATCGCTTGCCTCGATCAGCCGCGCATAGGCGCCGGCGAGCGCGGGGATGTCGCCCTTGCGGATATCGGTGACGATCAGGACCTCGGCGCGGCTCGCATAGTCGAACGGACTGTCCGCCTGCACGGTCCTCGGACTGAGTTCGAGATGCGGTGCACCGCTCTTGGCGATGGCGTGCGGCCAGTCGGGCCCGCTCTCGTCGCGATCGGTCAACGTGGCACTGGTCACCATCACGCCATGTGCGGGTTCGAGCACGACCTTCGCAAACGGCTTCATCGGATCGAGCCAGTGGCGGTACAGCCCGACGTCGAATTCGCGCGCATCGTTGCGATCGACCTGCAGCCAGTCGACGAACTCCGGGTCCGCAGGCCCTCCGAGCCGCGACAGCAGCGCTTCCCAGGCGGCGATCAGGTCGATCCGCCAGGCGAGCGAATGGCGGGCACCTTCGATCCGCGCGCGACCCTGACCGTCGAGCCAGTCGGGTGCGTCCTCCATTACCGCTTCGAGCCGTCCGGCAAGTTTGAGCAGCGGTGTCCGGATAGCCGCCAGCGCCTGCGCGGCAGTGCCCGCCGCCTCGATCAGTTCGCCGGGCAGTTGCGCGGCCTCGGTCTCGATACCATAGCCCATCTCGAGACCGCTCTCGTCGCGCGCGAAGGTGGTGGCGCGGACTGCGGCGAGCAGTTCCTCGAGCGGCCCCAACGGCGCGCCTTCCGCAAGTCGGCCGAGCCAGCCATCGGCGGGCAGGGCGTGCGCGGCCTCGACCGCGTCCTCCACCGCCTCGCCGCCCGCATCGTCATAGCTCGCGACATCGGCGAGCCGCGCGGACAGGCCGCGGCGACGCCCGCGGCTGTTCTTTTCCGGTCCGATGATCCAGCGCCTCAGCTCGATCGCTTCCTGCCCCGTGAGCGCTGCGGAGAAGGTGCTGTCGGCAGCATCGAATACGTGATGGCCCTCATCGAAGACGATGCGCGTGGGACGGCTGGCGGGATCGCGCCCGCGCGCGGCGTTGACCATGACCAGGGCATGATTGGCAATCACGAGATCGGCCTGTGCGGCATTGCGCGCGCTCCGCTCGATGAAGCATTTCCGGTAATGCGGGCAGCCGGCATAGACGCATTCGCCGCGCTGGTCGGTGAGCGCCGCAATGCCGCGCTTGCGGAACAGCGTGCCGAGCCAGCCAGGCAGATCGCCGCCGATCATGTCGCCATCCTGCGAATAGGCCGCCCAGCGCGCGACCAGATGGGCGAGTATGGCGGGGCGGCCGGCGAAGCCGCCCTGCAGTGCGTCTTCCAGATTGAGCAAACACAGATAGTTCTCGCGCCCCTTACGCACGACCACAGGCGGCGAACCGTCGGGGCGGGCGGCAGGCCAGGCGCGGGCGCTCTCGCGCCGCAGCTGGCGCTGAAGGTTCTTGGTATAGGTCGAGACCCAGACCGTGCCGCCGGAATGCTCCGCCCAGAGCGAGGCCGGGGCGAGATAGCCCAGTGTCTTGCCGATCCCAGTGCCCGCCTGCGCCAGCAGGACATGCGGGCGCTTCTGCTTATCGCGTGGGCTGAAGACATGGCCCGCACCCTTCGAGAAATCGCGCTGGCCGTCGCGCCGCTCGGCTCCTTCGCCGGTCAACCGTTCGAGCTGCGCCTCGATCTCGGGTCCCTCGATCCGCACCTGTGCGGGCTGCGCGCGCTCGGGGGTTTCATCCCACTCGGGCAGACGGCTGAAGAGCCATTTTTCCGCATGTTCGGGTTTGCGGATATGCGGGGCGAGCACGCCCGACCAGGGCCAGCGGAGCCGCGCGAGCGATTGCAGCGCCGACCATGCACCCTCGCGTTCGGGCCAGTCCTCGTTCTCGCAAGTCGCCAACAAGGCTCCCGCAGCCTGTTGCAGCAACAGCGGCACCCCGGCATCGTCAGCAGGTTCTTCCAGCCCCAGCGCGTGCGCCAGCCCCTTGGGCGTGGGTACGCAAAACCGCGCGGGGTGGATGAAGGCGAAGAGCTCGAGCAGGTCGAGCCCCGAGAGGTCAGGATAGCCCAGCCGGTTGGCTACCAACGGCGCATTCATTAGCAGCTGCGGCGTATCGGCCGCGGCCATTACCGCTTCGCCCTTGGAGCAACCGCGCGTCCCGCCATTGGCGTCTCGCAGCCACGTACCTGCGTGGCTGGCGTGAAGGGCGGGGAGGGGCAGCGGCTCGCTCACGAAAATGACCATGAAAGGGCGGGAACGAAAAGTAAACAGAGCGCGGCGAGACCATGCCGGAGCTCATTCGGTTCGTCGCAAACGCTCGGCGGCTGGCCGTGAAACGCGCGAGAGAAATTACGAAAAAACAGCTAGTTGGAGTTTTCTGAACGCCCGATTACCGGAACTGTGGCGAAATTATGCCCGTTTTATCCGGCATGAACACGACACGCCCCCTTATCGCCAGCGCCCCCGTCGCGATTGCCGCGATGGCCGCGCTCCATGCACCGGCAGCCGTCGCGCAGGATGCGTCGACCTTCATGCCAGAGCCGCTGGTGCCGCCACCGATCGTCGCATCGACGCCCGAGCCCGTTTCCTCGCCCGCGCCGGTGATCGTGCCGGCGCCCGAACCCGCCCCCGTGACCGCGATCGAGCTGCCTGAGGCTGAGCCGCTGGTCGAGCCGCCGGAGGTACGCGAAGCTGAACCGGTCGCTGCCACCGATACGACCCGCAGCACCGCTCCGCAGCAGCGCGCCGAAGCGCCTGCCCCGGCCGCCGTCACTCCGCGCACCACGGCCGCTCCTTCCGACGAGACGGTCACATCTGCGCCGACGATCGAGGAGTCGACGGCGGCGAGCGTTCCTGGCGAGGGCCAGCCCGCTGCCGAAGCCGCGCCGGTTCCGATGCCCGAATCGGTAAACGACAGCTACGACACTGCGCTGCTGTTCGCTGTGCTGGGCGCGGGCGGGATCGGCCTTGCCGCGCTGTTGCTGCTGCTTGCGCGCCGCCGCCGCCGCCGGGAGGCCGATGTCCCGGTAATCCAACGTCCGATTGTCAATGCCGATCCCATGATCGAACGCGAACCGCGATTCACGGCGCATCATGCACCGCTGCCAGCGATGGGCTCAGAACCTTCGCGACCGATGGGCGTAAGCCGTGGTGTCGCGGTAGAGCTTCCGGCCGAGCTGCCGCGCGATCCCGAAGAGCGCAGGCGGCTGCTGCAAAGGATGATCGCAGCCGAGCCCGACCGCGCCAACCCCTTCGCCTCGCCCAAGGCTCGCGCCAAGCGTGCCCGCCTGATCCTGCAGTCGATCGGCACCCGTTTCACCGATCGCAAGCCGAGCATCGATTTGAGCCAGTACACCCATGTCTGGCCCGAGCTGCGCGGCTGGCGTCCTGCGACTGCCTGAATCCCCTCCCGACCCCGACTGGTGTCGCAGCGGTAGGGGCGTCCTCCCGAAAGGGAAGGCGCCCCTATTGCCGTCTCGGTCGTACCGGCCGGGACCTGAGGAGGTGCGGTGGCCCCGGCCGATCCGTCAGGCCCTGCTCAGCATTTGCCGAAGGACTTCGAGACGATCTGGACTCCGCCGACGGACACGGTCACCTTGACGCCGGTCGGAATGCCCCATGTGGTGCAGATGTGCAGGCATGCCTGCGCCGCGGTTCCTTCCGGAACCGAAATCGGGATCGGGATGCACACCGAACCGATCCCGAGCGGCAGATCGAGACAGATCTTGTGGTCCTTGACCGTGACGCTGATACATTCGGCCAGCGCCGCATATTCGCCGCCGCCAAGAATGTTGGGACTGCCATCTGCCGTGGTGGCCCCGACGATTTCGTTGTGCCGACCGGCTGCCTCCAGCGCGTTCTGGACCTTTTCTTCGTCGAAGCTTGGAAGAGATGCCATGATTTAAATCCCCTTTTTTGTGTTCGCGACCCCATCGGCCGCCCGGGCTTTTTCCCGGTTCGTGCGGCGGTTTTCGATTCGAACTCGCTCCACGATGGGGGCATTCGCGGGTTGCGTTTGCGGGGGCCACGGGGCTGGGGGTCCTCGCGGTCGAACGGATCTGGATATAAATGCGAGAGACAACTTGCCGCTTGCGCGGCAGCCGCAATTTCGCGAGAGGCGCGGATATGAGCATGACCGACCTGATCGAAGCCGCCCGCGTGTCCAAGGCCTGGCCGTTCCAGGAGGCGCAGCGCCTGCTCAAACGCTATCCCGACGGTGCCAAGCCGGACGGTTCGCCGGTCCTGTTCGAAACCGGCTACGGTCCCAGCGGCCTTCCGCATATCGGCACGTTCCAGGAGGTGCTGCGCACCACGCTGGTGCGCCGCGCCTTCGAGGCTATGATCGGTGCGAAGCCGGAAGACGGCAAGACGCGCCTTGTTGCCTTTTCCGACGACATGGACGGGTTGCGCAAGGTGCCCGACAATGTGCCGAACAAGGAATTGCTCGAGGCGAATCTGCACCTGCCGCTTTCGCGTGTCCCCGATCCGTTCGAAAAGGGTCACGAAAGCTTCGCCGCGCACAACAATGCGAAGCTGCGCGAATTCCTCGACCGGTTCGGTTTCCAGTACGAATTCATCGCGTCGAACGACATGTACAATTCGGGGCGTTTCGACGATGCGCTCCGCCAGGTCCTGCGCAAGAACCAGGACATTCTCGACATCATGCTGCCCACGCTGCGCGAGGAGCGGCGCAAGACCTATTCACCCATCCTGCCGATATCGCCCTCCACGGGGCGTGTGCTGCAGGTGCCCGTCGAGGTGGTCGATGCCGAGGCCGGCACGGTTCGGTTCACCGACGAGGACGGGACCGTGGTCGAACAGTCGGCGCTTGGCGGGATGAGCAAGCTGCAGTGGAAGGTCGATTGGGCGATGCGCTGGTATGCGCTCGGCGTCGATTACGAGATGTACGGCAAGGATCTGACCGACAGCGGCATCCAGTCGGGCAAGATCGTCAAGTCGCTGGGCGGTCGCAAGCCGGAGGGGCTGATCTACGAGATGTTCCTCGACCAGAACGGCGAGAAAATCTCCAAGTCCAAGGGCAACGGCCTCTCGATCGAAGAGTGGCTGACTTACGGATCGGAAGAGAGCCTCGGCTTCTACATCTTCCCCAATCCGAAGAGCGCCAAGCAACTCCATGTCGGCGTGATTCCGCGTGCGGTGGACGATTACTGGCAATTCCGCGAGCGCCTGGTCGAACAAGCGCTCGACAAGCAACTTGGCAATCCGGCCTGGCACCTGTTGCGTGCCAACGGCGGGTTCGAGGGCAGCGAGGCCCCGGGCGCAGGCGACAGCCTGCCGGTGACTTATGGCCTCCTGCTGAATCTGGCTAGCGTGCTGGGTGCGGAAGCGACCGAGGAGAACCTGCGCGACTATCTCGAAAGCTATATCGGCGCGGGCAAGATCACGCCGGAGCTGGCGGTTTTGATCGGCACTGCCGTCGCTTATACGCGCGATTACATCGTGCCGACGCTGGAGAAGCGCGCGCCGACCGACAACGAGGCGGAAGCGCTGCGCGCGCTCGATGCCTATCTTGCAGATGCCGCGGAGGACACCGGCGCCGAGGATCTGCAGACCCAGGTCTACGAAATCGGCAAGCGCGAGGAACATGGTTTCGCCACCCTGCGCGACTGGTTCAAGGCGCTCTACCAGACGTTGCTCGGCAGCGATCAGGGGCCGCGCATGGGCAGCTTCATTGCGCTCTATGGCGTCGCCAATACGCGCAAGCTGATCGCCGAGGCGTTGGCGCGCGGCCAATCTTGATTCCGGGTCTGCTTCGCGGCAAAATCGCGGGGCAGGCGGCAGATCGAAGGCGGCACGATGAATCGCGGGGGCAACAGCGAAGCGGAAGGTGAAACGCCGGAGGCGATCGACAGTCTCAGTGCAGAACATCATGCGAGCATAGCCGGCCGGCTAGCCGACCTCAGGATCGGCTCCGCGCAACTGTTTCTCGAAACGACGGAGCAGACCCGCATGGCGCTTGCTCTTTCGGATCCGCATCAACCGGATTGCCCGATCGTCTATTGCAACAAGGCGTTTACCGATCTCACCGGCTATTCGATGGACGAGATCATCGGGCAAAACTGCCGGTTCCTGCAAGGGCGGGGAACCAGGCCCTCCGCAGTGGCCAAGCTTCGCAAGGCTATCGAGACCGAAAACTATACCGTCGTCGATATCCTCAACTACCGCAAAGACGGGACCGCATTCTGGAACGCCGTCCACGTGGGACCAATCTACGATCGAGAAGGCAATCTCGCCTACTTTTTCGGTTCGCAATGGGACATTACCGAGCTGCTGGCGGCGCGGGAAACCATCGTCGAGAACGAGCGCGTTGCAGCCGAGTTGCGTCACCGCACGGACAATCTTTTTGCGGTTCTAACGGCCATTGTGCGGCTATCGGCGCGAGGTTCGGAGGATGTTGACGAACTCTCGGCCAAGATCGAGCGCCGCATCGAGGCGCTAGCAGGAGCCCATCGCGCGTCGCTTGCCGAAGAAGGCCTGGATGAGGGTCGCAGCAATCTGCGTACTCTCGTCGAGGCGGTGATGCGCCCCTATCGCAATTCGCATCCCGATCGGATCGCCCTTACTGGCGAGCCGATCGAATTGCCTCGCAAACATGTCACCCCGCTGGGCCTGACACTGCACGAGCTGGCGACCAACGCCCTCAAATACGGTGCGCTCGCACACGAGGATGGCAAGGTTCAAATCGACTGGGGTGCCGATGACGACACTTTGACCGTCAATTGGATCGAAAAACGCGAACGCGGCGCAAGTCCTCTCCCCGGGGAGCCCGACTTGAAGGGGACGGGCTCGGGAACCCGCCTGATCGAGGGAGTGATCCGCAGCCTCAAGGGAGAATTCGATCCCCGATTTGCGCCCGAGGGCTTTCGCGCTACCATCCGCGTGCCGGCGTTTGCGGGCACCGACGCCTAACGACGGACTAGCTGTGTTTGCGCGTGCGGTACCACTTGGTCAGCACATATTTCTGCCCCTTGAGCACCGGTGTCCCGGCATGAAGAGTGCTTTCGTTGGGTAGTCCCGCGGGGGTCGCATTGTTCCAGACGAGGAGAACGCCCGGCTTCGGTTCGATCGAGGCACCGACTTCGACGAAATGCGTATGCCCGCCTTCCTCTACCTCGTTGAGAAAGGCCATGGCGGTCCAGCAGCGCTGGCCGCCGCGTTTCTTCTCGAGCTTCCAGTATTCCTGGTCGGTATAGAACCAGTCATTGTGAGGCTTGAATTCCTGGCCCGGGAGATAGCGCTGGCCCTGGATGTTCTCGCCCACCTTGCCCGGCAGGCCCAGCGTATCGTCGATCCTGCGGGAGATCGCCTTGACGAAGGGATCGTGCGGATCGAAATTCCCCGAATAGGAGGTGCGGAACTTCGCGACATATGCGGTTTCGTGCAATTCGCTCGGCCGCGCGACCGCATCGATCATCAGCATCAATCGCTGGCATTCCTCTGGGGAGAGGAAATTCCCGATGGCGTAGATTTCGGCCTTGTCGGTAGGGATCTTGTAGGCTTGCGGATCGGAGTCGAGGCGCTTGCGCACCATGGCGCCGACGCGCTTGAGCGCATCCTGATCGGGAACGTTCGCGGTCTTGCTCATCGTGCGCCCTGTTAGCAAGCGTGCTCGTGGCTTCAAGGTAGTGGCTTGCCGCAACCTGTCGAAGCGCTAGTCTGGATTGCCTTAGTTCGGGAGGGATCAATGACCGATGCTGCCGCACGCCGTTATTCGAAGGGCGCCATGCTGTTCCACTGGATCATCGCCGTCGCGGTGATCGTCAACTGGCGGATCGCCGAGGCGGCCGAGCATGCCGAAATGCCCGCCAAGGCGGAGATTTTCGCCGATCACAAGGCGCTCGGAATCGCGATTCTTCTGCTCACGCTGGCGCGGCTCGCCTGGCGCTGGACCCACCCGGTGCCGCCGCTGCCGAGCGGTCTCGCGAAATGGGAGGCGACGCTGGCGCGGGCGGTGCACATCCTCTTCTATGTCCTTCTGATCGGCCTGCCCCTAGGCGGCTGGCTGGCCAACTCCTTGACCGGACGCGACATCGATTTCTTCGGCCTATTTACCATCCCGCCGCTGCCACTGGGCGAGAACGACGACCTCGGGGGATCGATCTTCGACATGCACGCGCTCGGCGGCAACATCTTCATCTACCTGATCGGCCTGCATATTCTCGGTGCGCTCAAGCATACTTTTGTCGACAAGAACGGCGGTATTTTCCGCATGCTGCCTTTCGGCAAGGTGCCTGGCTGATTATGCGGCCATGAAAAACCCCCGCCGATTGCTCGGCGGGGGTTTTGTTGGCCGACCGGACCACTCTCAAGCCGATCGGTGACAGGGCTTACCAGAAGAAGTCGTAAATCACGTCGACCACTTCGCCGCTGTAAATGTCGACCAGCAGCACGTCGTCGTAATAGCGCACCCAGCGATACGGTCCGTAGACTTCGGGCAGGCGATAGCGCCAGGGATCGTTGATCCAGTAGCGGCTGCCGAAGAACAGGTTGCCGAGGCGCACGCCAATGCTCAGCCGGCGATAGCGATAGTCGCGATAGGGCGCATAGTATCGGCCCAGCCGGAAGATGTCGCGATTGTAATAGCGATGGTTGTACCAATTGTAGCGGCGGTTGTTCCGCCAGCGGCGATGGTCCCAACGATCGTAATGCCGCCACCGGCGCCCGTCATGATAGCGTGCGCGCCGCTGGTCGCGGCGGGCCTCACGATAGCCGTCACGGTAGGCGTCGCGCCGGATACGGCGATCCTCCCACCGGTCGCGCCGACGCTCGGCCCGGCGTCCGTCGCGATAGGCATCGCGACGAATGCGCCGATCCTCGCGCGCGTCGCGGCGGCGTTCGTCCCGCCGACCCGCACGATAGGCGTCGCGGCGAGCCTCACGGCGCCGTTCGGCACGACGTTCGGCCCGATTGCGGTCGACATAGGTCCGATTGCGATCGCCGCGATAGGTGCGGTTGCGTTCGCGAAACTCCCGGCGGTCGGTACGCCGGTCGGCTCGGCGCTCGCCACGCTGGTCGCGGCGGAAATCCCGGCGGTCGGCACGTTGGTCGCGACGATTGTCGCGCCGGTCGGCGCGTTGATCCCGGCGGAAATCGCGTCGGTCGGCGCGGCGATCGCCCCGATTGTCGCGCCGCTCGGCACGTCGTTCTGCACGGCGCTGCGCGCGTGCTTCGTTGAAGTCCACCCGGTTGTTACCCGTGGTTTCGGTGCGATCCCGCCCACCTGCCCGGCGACCGTTCTGCGTCCGGCGGAACTCGCGCGCGGCATTCTGGCGAGCGCGCTGGCGCGCTTCCTGTCGCTGTGCACGACGCTGCTGGCGGGTCTCGCTGCGGTCTCCCTGGGCGGCCCGGATGCGTTCCTGCATTTCGCGCGGCTGCGCTTCGGCCTCGTCCGGCAGGGCAGTGAGAGCCATCGCCGCGGCGAGGGCGCTCAGCGCGCTGCCTTTCATTAGCTTGGTTGGATTCATGGAGCGTGTCCTCTTTGTCGGTCCGATGCCGCTCCACCACCCGCGGCCACTGTCGATGTGGTATCTTGTATCACAACGGCCTGACGCCAAAGTGAACCGGTCTGTCGGTCCAGTGTTCATATTAATAACGAAAAATATGAACGCAATGCCGCCTTGGCACCATGGCTCCGCGCATGCATTGCATTGGCGATGTACGAGACCCTCGACGAGGTCCGCGCCGATATCGCCGCGCGGCTGGAGGAAGCGGCGCGTGATCGGCGTTCGCCCATGCACACGCCCGTTGTCGCCACTGCCGATGCCGACGCGCGGGTCATGGTGCTGCGCGCCTTCGATTGCGATCGTTGGACGCTGCGTTTCCATACGGATGTCCGCGCGTCCAAGGTGGCTGTGATCGAGGCGGACCGGCGTGTCGCCGTTCTCGGCTACGATCGGCGCGCAAAGGTCCAATTGCGTTTGCGGGGAACAGGGCGAATCCAGCGCGCAGGGCCGGCGGTGGATACCGCTTGGGCCGAGAGCAACAATTTCGCGCGGCGCTGCTATCTGGGGG
This sequence comes from Erythrobacter sp. AP23, assembly GCF_001542855.1. Classification (GTDB taxonomy): domain Bacteria; phylum Pseudomonadota; class Alphaproteobacteria; order Sphingomonadales; family Sphingomonadaceae; genus Qipengyuania. The sequence goes on from NZ_LNBY01000017.1 coordinate 557,938, forward strand.
AAGGCCCCGGTGCGGTGTCCGATGTGCCAACATCGGGCCTGCCACCGCAATTCGAAGGCGCCGAACCCGATGACGAACAGATCGTCCCCGCCCGCGAGAATTTTGCCATCCTCTTGGTCGAGGTGGCGGAGATCGACTGGTTCAGCCTTGCCCACACCGGTCATCGCCGTGCCTTGCTGACGCGCGATGGGGGGACGTGGATTTCACCCTAGCGTCTGGTGAAGCCGCCTAGCCCCTGTGGCTCGGCACTGCGCTGTTCGATTCGCGTCGGCGCCGCGCGGGGCGGGCCGTCGTGCATCGCGGCGATCATGCGGGTGATTGCTTCTCCGTCCCCTTCGAGATGCGCCTCCACCGTGCCGTCGGGCAGATTGCGCACCCAGCCTGCAAGGCCGTGATCGCGCGCGGTTTCCACCGTCCAGTCGCGATAGAAAACGCCCTGCACGCGGCCGTGAACGATGAGATGGCGGGCGGTCATCGGCTCTTGCGGCTCCCGCCGTCCAGCCACGCCGCCCGCATTCCCGTCATCAGGCAGCCTGCTTGATCTCGCGCAGGGTGATGTCGAAAGTGATGTCCTCGCCTGCCAGCGGGTGGTTGCCGTCGGCCTTCACCGTCTCGTCGCCGACTTCGACGATATAGAGCGTCAGCGGCTGGCCGTCGGGCGATTGCGCTTGCATCGCCATGCCCGGCTGCGGGGCCGGTTCGGCCGGCAGGTTGGCGCGCGGGATGTCGATGACCATTTCCTCGCGCCGCGGTCCGAAGGCCTTGTCGCAGGGGATGGCGACCGACTGTTCTTCGCCGACATTCATGCCGGTCAGCGCCTCTTCGATCTGCGGAAAGATCTGGCCGTTGCCCAGCTGGATTTCCTGCGGGCCGGCCTGCGCGGTATCGCCGACCACTTCGCCGTCGGTGCGCTTGAGCACATAGTCGATGGTTACGGTGTCACCGGTGTTGGGAGTCGTCATACATGTCCTTTTCGGGATTTCGTGTTCGCGGCATCGATGCGCCGTCGGGAAGCGCGCCCTGTCAACGGGCGCCTTGGCACAGAGTCTCGCAAGTCCGGCGGTACTAGTCAAACGGCACGAGCCGGATGCCGAGCTTTCGGTGGATAGTTGGCGCAATCGCCGATAGGGGAACCACGAAAAACAAGGGGGTCTGTCCGAATGGGACGCGCAGAAAAGAACGGATCGGGCGCACAATGGGCGAGGGTCGGGCTGTGGATCGTGCGCGCCATCGCCGTGCTGCTGGTGGTCGGCTCGCTCATGAGTACGACCGAACTCAACCAATGGTGGATCCGGATATGGGATTTCCCGCGGATCCAGATCCTGTTGGCAATGATCGCCGCCGCGGTAGCGCTGTGGAGGCTCGATCGTGCATGGCGGCCCTGGTTGCCCCTCGCGCTCGCAGGCTTTGCGCTCTGGCAGTTCTATCGGGTGTTGCCGTACACGCCCATGACCTCGCCGGAGGTGGATCGCGTGGCCGAACAGGAAACCGATCGGACGGGCTGCTTCACGGCGCTCACGCTCAATGTGCTGCAGGACAATCGCGAATACGGCCGCACGGTGGATCTCATCCGGCGGCTCGATCCCGATATCGTGCTGTTGATGGAAACCGACCGGGCCTGGGCCGATGCGGTTGCGCCGGCGCTCGCAGGCTATCCGGGGCGCATCGACCGGCCGCTGGACAATACCTATGGCATCATGTTCGCCTCGAAACTGCCGATGGCGAACGCTTCTATCCAGGACCTGGCGCAGAAGGATACGCCGAGCGTCTTCGCCACGCTGTCGGTCGGCGGGCACGACTTTCGCATGATCGGCCTGCATCCGCGCCCGCCGGTGCCCAGGCAGGACACCGAGGAGCGCGACGCGGAGATCGTCATGGCGGCCAAGCAGGCGCAGGACCTTGCGCTGCCGGTGCTGGCGATCGGCGATTTCAACGATGTCGCCTGGTCGGACACCACGCGCCTGTTCAAGGATATCGGCGGCTTTCTCGACCCGCGTATCGGGCGCGGGACCTACGCCACCTTCCCGGCGGGCATGGTGTGGCTCGGCTGGCCGCTCGACCATCTGTTCGTGACCGAGGAATTCCTCTTCTCCGAAATGCGCGTAGGCGAGAGCGTCGGCTCCGATCACCGCCCGGTCATCGCCCGCCTGTGCCTCGACCCGGAAGCGGCGAGGTCGCGCAACGAGCGCGCGAAGGCCCCCGACGAGGACGACGAGCAAGAAGCGGGTGAAGTGATGGAGGAATTCGAGGAGGATACGGCGAAGGATGCCGTGGAGGGGGAGGAAAGCTGATCGACGCTACCTCAACGTCTCGAACCCGAAATCCTCCGCCAAATCGTGCCACTGAGGATTGGTTTCTTTAATCAGCCGCAGCTTCCACGCACGGTTCCACTTCTTGAGCTGCTTCTCACGAATAATTGCGGGTTCCATTTCCTCGTGCACTTCGAACCATACGAGCCGCTTGACGCGGTAGCGTTTTGAGAATCCGCCGGCCGCATTGGTGCGGTGTTGGTGAATTCGGCTTTCCAGATCGGAAGTCACGCCGACATACAATGTGCCGTTGCGCTGCGAGGCGAGTATATAGACGCAGGGCGTGCGCTCGAAAGACATGGGTGACGCTTATCCCGCGTCACACGCAACGTCATCTCCAATTCACCTCCGAGATCCGCAAGCAAATTCGTCATCCCCGCGTAGGCGGGGATCCAGAGCGAGGAAGCGCCGATGCCACACTGGATTCCCGCCTACGCGGGAATGACGAGTTATTTCCGCAGGGCGAGATGCACGCGGATAACTACGAATCTACCGCGGCGGCTGAACATTTGCACCAGTGCCAGATGCCCAAAGGCGCGCTTTGAATTTCCCTATGGGCTTTTGCGGAGCATCTCCAAGATCTTCTCGAATGTACCATACCAAACGTGACCAAATCTCATCGTGGCGCTCGACTGAGAATTTGTGCGCATTGGACTCCGCGACGATTTCTTGCAGCTCGTGCAATACATCAATCACGTCTTGTGATGCGATAAGATGCAAGTCGTTCATCGTGTTGGCGAAAGCGATCTTCGCGTCGTTCGGAGGATCGGCGCCCCCAGAGATACCGGAGCATGCGCGGAAAAACGCTTCGTAGTATTCGAGCTTCTTTGCACGCCAGGTTGCTTCCCGTTCCCGACTCTTATTAAATAGATGAGTTAGCGCCGCGATTATAATTGCGGCTGCAGCAGAGATGATTGCTGTCCACACTACCTAGTCAGCTTCTTATACGCCAACCGCGTCGGCCGATCCGCCGCATCGCCCAGACGGCGCCGCTTATCCTCCTCGTAAGCCTCGAAGTTGCCCTCGAACCACTCGACGTGGCTGTCGCCTTCGAAGGCGAGGATGTGCGTTGCGAGGCGGTCGAGAAAGAAGCGGTCGTGCGAGATGACCACGGCGCAGCCGGCGAAGTTCTCGATCGCCTCCTCCAGCGCGCCGAGCGTTTCGACGTCGAGATCGTTGGTCGGTTCGTCGAGGAGCAGGACGTTGCCGCCCTCCTTCAGCATCTTGGCCATGTGGACGCGGTTGCGTTCACCGCCCGACAGCTTGCCGACGTTCTTCTGCTGGTCGGGGCCCTTGAAGTTGAAGGCGCCGACATAGGCGCGGGTCGAGACGTCGTGGCCGTTGACCTTCATATAATCGAGCCCGTCGGAGATTTCCTCCCAGACGTTGTTTTTCGGATCGAGGTGGTCGCGGCTCTGGTCGACATAGCCGAGGCGAACCGTGTCGCCGATTTCCACCGTGCCGCTGTCGGGCTGTTCCTTGCCGGTGAGGATCTTGAACAGCGTGGACTTGCCTGCGCCGTTCGGCCCGATCACGCCGACGATGCCGCCCGGGGGCAGCATGAAGGAAAGGTTTTCGAACAGCAGCTTGTCGCCATAGGCCTTGGAGATACTCTTGGCCTCGATCACCTTGCCGCCGAGGCGCTCGGGCACCTGGATAACAATCTGCGCCTTGCCCGGCTTGCGGCCCATCTGCTCTTCCTGGAGCTGTTCGAACTTGCGGATACGCGCCTTCGACTTGGTCTGCCGCGCGCTGGGCGTCTGCCGGATCCATTCGAGTTCGCGCGACAGCGCCTTCTGACGCCCCGTTTCCTCGCGGCTTTCCTGCTCGAGGCGCTTCGCCTTCTTTTCCAGATAGGTCGAATAGTTGCCTTCGTAGGGGTAGTAGGATCCGCGGTCGAGTTCGAGGATCCAGCCCACCACATTGTCGAGGAAGTAGCGGTCGTGGGTGATCATCAGCACCGCGCCGGCGTATTCCTTGAGGTGGTTTTCAAGCCACTGGACGCTTTCGGCGTCGAGATGGTTGGTCGGCTCGTCCAGCAGCAGGATCGAGGGCTTCTGGATCAGCAGCCGGGTGAGCGCGACGCGGCGCTTCTCACCGCCCGACAGGTCGGTGACCGGCCAATCGCCGGGCGGGCAACGCAGCGCCTCCATCGCGATTTCGAGCTGATTGTCGAGCGTCCAGCCGTCGACCGCGTCGATTTCTTCCTGGAGCGTGCCCATTTCCTCCATCAGCGCGTCGAAATCGGTGTCCTCCTTGGGGTCGCCCATTTCGGCACTGATCGCGTTGAAGCGATCGACCTTGTCGGCAATCTCGCGCGCGCCGTCCTTGACGTTTTCGAGCACGGTCTTGCTCTCGTCGAGCGTGGGCTCCTGCGGCAGGTAGCCCACGGTGATGTTCTCGCCCGGCCAGGCCTCGCCGGTGAAATCGGTGTCGATGCCGGCCATGATCTTCATCAGCGTCGACTTGCCCGCACCGTTGGGGCCGACGATGCCGATCTTGGCACCCTGGTAGAATTGCAGGTTGATGTTGCTGAGTACCGGCTTGGAAGCGCCGGGGAAGGTCTTGGTCATGTCCTTCATGACGAAAGCGTATTGGGCGGCCATCGGGCTGGGTCCTTGAGGTATCGAATGGATGGGCGGGCGAGACGGCCCGCGAGGTATGGGGGCGCAGATAGTCGCACCCGTGCCACGGGGCAAGCGTGCGAAATCGAGGTTGCGCGCGAGCAACGCTGCCAGGACGAAACGGTTAGAAGCGCAAATGGATCATGGACAAATGTTAAAAAACATCCGATTTTAGGGCGTAGTTGGGGGTTCCACTTACACCAAGAGTTAACGGAAACTGCCTATTCCATGGGCAGGAAGGGCAGGGGCGGTCCATGCGCGAACAGATAATGGGTCTGATCACACCGACGATGTCGATCGTGTTTCTCGCGGTCTTCATCGTCATGTGGTGGCGCGGGAAGATGGGGAACTACGTCCTCGGCTTTGCGGTAGGCTATCTGTTCTTCGCCCTGGGCTTCGCCGCGACGCACCTGCTCGACACCGGTTCGCCCTATGTCTTCCACGTCACCCAGTTCTTCTATTCGATGGCGGTCGCCTGCGGGGTCTGGGCGCTGACGCAGCGCGCGGGCCAGCCGCACCACCTCGGCGTCCATCTGATCATCTATGCGCTTTCGGCGGCCACTCTCGCGGTTGCGGTGATCACGTCGCCCGATATCTCCTCGCGCCTCGTCATCGTCAATGTCGGATACGGGGCGATGTATCTGGTTCTGATCATGACACTGCTCGGCGCCCAGCGGCGCGAAGCGATCGACCGGTTGATCATCACCATGCACGCGCTGCTCGCGGCGCAGTTCATGATTCGCCCGGTGCTCACGCTGCTGGTCGAGCAAACCATTCCTGCCGATGTGTACCGGCAGTCGATCTATTACTCGGTGCTCAACCTCTCGCTGGCGCTGATCTCGCTGATGACCGCGATGGTTCTGGTCGGCGCCTGTGTTTACGACCAGATCAAGGCCGTGCGCGAACAGGCCGACCTCGACGGACTGACGGGTCTTCGAACGCGCCGCGCCTTCGAACAGGACGTTGTCGAAATGCTCGAGCGGGCGAAACTGGAATGCGTTCCCGTTTCGCTGGTGGTGGCCGATATCGATCACTTCAAGGCGGTCAACGACGTTTGGGGCCATCAGGTCGGCGATATCGCCATCAAACAGTTCGGCGAAGTCATAAAGGGCACGATACGCGATACCGATATCGCCGGCCGCATCGGTGGCGAGGAGTTCTGCGTCCTGGCCTGGAACTGCAATGCCAAGGCGGGCATCACCCTGGCCGAACGCATCCGTGAGAGCTTTGCCGAACTGCAGATCGCGGGCATGCCCGACGATCATCGCCTGACCGCGAGTTTCGGCGTCGCCGCGCGCGCCGACGGCGAGGGGTATGGCAAGCTCTTTGCGCGTACCGATGCTGCGCTTTATCGTGCCAAGGAGGGAGGCCGCAATCGCGTGATACGCGATGGCGGGGGTAAGAAGAAGGCGGTCGTCACCCCGATCAAGCAGGACGCCGACACGTTGCAGGAAGCGCGCGCCTAGGCGACGCCCGACTCCCTCATTCAAAGAATCCGGACTCCGCGACCAATGTCTCGCGGCCCGTTTGGCCCTGCGCGGTAACGGTTCTCCGGACCATCCCGATCTGACCTAGCGTAGATCAACGCCGATCATATAAACCAAATCTCAACGGCTTAAGGCTTACCTTAAAGGTACCGGAGGGATCCCACCGCGGCATGAGCGAATCCATCATCGGCCTTATCATCCCCGTGATTACCCTGCTTTTTGCAGGCATTTTCGTTCTGCTCTGGCTGCGCGAACGGCAAGCCAAGCATACGCTTTTCCTTGCCGGCTGCTACGTGGCCATGGCGATCGGCTTCGCTATCCAGCACTTCACCCCCCGCGCCCGACAGCAAGGGCTCCTTCCTGATAATGCACCTGGTCTATTCGACGGCGGTCATTTGCCTTGCAATGGGGGTCGGATTGAGGGCTGGCGTATCGGTGCCCTTAAAGGCCCTTTCCGCGGCCGTACTGATCACAGCCATTCTGCTCCTCGTCACCAATTTCACCGACAACCAGAACCCCAGGCTTTACCTCACCAATAGCTGTTACGGGCTGATGAGCGCCATCATCGCGCTGATGCTGACGAGGGCAAGCCAGCAACAGCGGGTGGACCGCGCGATCCTGATTCTCATTACCCTTACGGCGGTGCAGTTCTATGTCAGGCCCTATGTGGCGATCGGCGTATCGGGGCCGATGACGACGGAGCAGTATCACGATTCCCCCTTCTATGCCCTGCTGCTGGTGACCGTGGCGCTTCTCGCGACGAGCCTCGCCATGGCCCTTGTTGCGGCTTGCGTTTCGGATCAGCTTCGCCGCCTGGCTACCGAATCCAGCCGCGATCACCTGACCGGCCTCAAGACGCGCAGGGCATTCGAGAACGATGCTATCGAGATGCTCGAGAAAGCCTATGCCGAGAATGAGAGCTTGTCTGTCATCGTCGCGGATATCGACCACTTCAAACGCGTCAATGACGAGTGGGGCCACCAGATCGGCGATTGCGCGATCGCCAGTTTCGGATCGCTGCTGAGACGGATGGTGCGAGCCAGCGACAGGGTCGGCCGCATCGGGGGCGAGGAATTCTGCATCCTCGTGTGGCAGTGCGAACTGGAGGGGGCCGGGCGGCTTGCCGAACGCATCCGCGCAACCTTCGCGCAGTCGCCGGTCGAAGAGGGCGGAGACGACCTGCTGCTAACTGCCAGTTTCGGCGTGGCGCAGTGGGAGCCGGGGGAAGGATACGGTAAGCTCTTCGCGCGCGCCGACAGGGCGCTCTATGCCGCCAAGGACGCTGGGCGAGACCGGGTCTGCTCTTCGCCGCGGCAGGGTGGGGGAGCCTCGATCGTCGATATCGCGACCGGCCGAACCGCCGCCTGAAGCTGCAATTCAGAAATCGCGCCGCGAGAGGCGCGGTACGACCAAGGCCTGGATCGCCGCGCGTCCTACGAGGAAAAGGGTGAATGACAGCCACAGGCCGTGATTGCCGAGCGGCCAGGTCAGCCAGAGCGCAGCGGCGTAGAGCATTGCTGCACCAAGCATCGAAACGGCCAGCCATCGTGTCCAGCTAGCTCCCACGAAGACGCCATCGTAAACGAAGGCGGCGAAGCCAGCGAGCGGGATGATCGCGAGCCAGATCGCATACTCCCGGCCCACGCGCGCGACCTCTTCGGTGGCGGCGAAACTGTCGATCAGCGGACCGGCCAAAAGCGCGAAGAATGCACAAAGCAGCACTGCGAGGCCGAGGCCGCGCCACAACAGCGCTCCGATATAGGCATCGAAACCCGGGCGGTCCCGTGCTCCCATCCGCTCGCCATTGAGCACCTGGGCCGCGTTCTCGAATCCGTCGAGCAGCAGCGCGGTCAGCACGAACAGCTGGTAGATGATTCCGTTCGCCGCCAGCACTATAGGGCCGCGCTCGGCGCCGAGCCTGGTCAGCGCGGCAATCGCCACCATCAGAACGACGGTGCGCAGGAAGAGATCGCGGTTTACGGAAAGAAAGGGCCCGAGTGCCTTGAACGAAATGCCTGCGCCGGCGCCGAGCGCTGCGCGAATGTCGCGTCCCGCCAGGTGCCAGATCAACAGCCCCGTAATCGCCAGTTTGGCGAACTCGGCGATGAAGCTCGACCAGCCGATGCCGGCGATCCCCCAGTCGAGTCCCAGTGCCAGCCACAGACCCAGCGCGACGTTGAGCAGATTGTAGAATACCTCGATCGCCAGTACCTCGCGCATACGCCGCCGTCCGACCAGAAAACCGATCAGCGCGAAATTGACCATCACTGCGGGGGCGCTCCAATAGCGGATGTCGGCATAGACGACGGCAGCGGAGCGCACTCTGGCTTCGGCGCCGAGCGCATCGAGCAGCAAGGGCAGCAGCACGGGCTTGGCAAGCAGCAGCAATGCCGCGATCGCGAGACCGACGAGGAGTCCCTTGAGCAGCACCTGAGCCTGTGCCCCCGCGCCGTCGCGAGTACCCGCCTGCGCGACCAGACCGGTAGTGCCGGTCTTGAGGAAATTCATGACCGTGAACAGCGTGGCGAAAAGCTTCGCGCCGATATCGACGGCCCCTTGCGTCGGGGCATCGCCAAGCCGCCCGACGATCCACATATCGCCCACGCCGATCAGCGCCGTAGCGACATTCGTGACCATGGCGGGCAATGCGATTGCCCAGATCAAACGGGTGTCGACAACGGGAGAGGCGTCGGCAGTCGGGCTATTCAAACGGCGCACCTCCCGCGCTTCGCTTGGGGGCATTTCGGCCCAAACCGTCCCCCGGAAGGCGTCGTCTCACGAAATGCTGGTCGGGGAGACTGGATTCGAACCAGCGACCCCTTGTACCCAAAACAAGTGCGCTACCAGGCTGCGCCACTCCCCGACCGATTTTCCGCACCGCGCCAGGCTTGGTGGGCCCGGCAGGACTCGAACCCGCGACCTAGCCGTTATGAGCGGCCAGCTCTAACCAACTGAGCTACGGGCCCCCAGCCACGCCGTGCGGAACAGCGCGCCTAGCCCCGGTGCGCGGGGCTTGCAAGCGCTAGGCGTCCACTGCGGTCATGATTTCTTCGATCGTCGTCGGACGGACACCGCGAATCTCGAGATAGCCGTAGATCGCGCGCAGCCAATCATACAGCCGGTCGAGATCGTCTTCCGTGCGGACATAGGGCGTATGGCCGGCCGCGAGCGAGGGGCTGTGGAAGCTCATCACAAGTACGGGCAACTGGTCGTCGATGGCGATATCGAGCGCGCGCAGCGCCTCTTCCTTGGTGACGCGTTCTGGCGTGAGACCGATTCGCTCGAGCATTCCGAGCTTCGACAGCACGCCGCCGAGCTTGGGCACTTTTCCCGCCAGCGGGAATAGCTGCTGCCCCTGCTGGCGCAGCATGCCCCAATATACGGTAGTCAGCGGCAGTTCGAGCAGCCGATGGTCGGGATCGGTCCAGTAGGGGACGACCGGGTGGCGCGAATAATCCGGGCCACCGGTTTCCGAATAGTCGTAACGGGCGCGCACCGAACTATCGATTGCGATGCCGTTCTCGCTCAGTAGCTTGGCGGTCTGCGGGCCAAGGCCATAGCGGCCCGCGCGGTAGATTCGCGGGGCGATACCGAAACCCTGCTCGATCGTATCGCGTAGCCGGCGAAACTTGGCTGCCTCCAAGTCGTGCGGGAGATTGCCGGCAAAACTGTTGTGGGCGTTCACCTCTTCGTCGTGCGGCGGGTTGACCCAGGGGTGCAATTGCACGCCGACTTCGGCCCGGCCGGCGCGCACCGCATCACCGATGATCTCGCGCGCAAGCGGGTCGGTGGCGATAGGCCAGTCGACCAGATATACCGGCGAGACTCCGATGCCTTCACAAAATTCCTGAAACCCGCTGATCGCGCGGACGTGATCGAGCCCGTAGCCATCGGCGCGGAACGGGGCGTTCCAGTCGAATTCCTCTTCCGTGTCGATCGTCAGGAGCGAGCGCTGCCCGAAACCTTCGGCGAAGCGCGCCGTCTGCGAAGGTTTGGGCGGTTCGAGGAGGTTGGCGTAAATGATTTTTTCTGTGTCCTAGCCAGCCGCGCGATCAGGCGCATCGGCAGGGCTAGGCAGCGTCTCGGCGCCGGTCAAGAGCGGCAGGCTGAGAACGAGCTCGTTCTCTTCGCGCGCCAGCTCGCCGCCCGCCGCGCGGGCCTCTGCCCGAGCCAGACGGAGCGAGAAGCCGGCGCCGAAGATGCCCGAGCTCAGCGTGCTTCCGCCCGACCTGACGTCAGAGGAGAAGACGTCTTCCGCTCCGGCAAGCTTCGTCGGGAGTTGCGCGCGCAGCGTGACCTGTTCGCCATCGAGCGCGAGAGTGAGCGAAAGGTTCTCGCCCGCGCCGGTGGCGCCCGCCAATGTCGCCAGCACTCGCCAGCCGAGCATTTCCGCCTCGTTCTGCGCGAGTGCCAGCGGGGCTGGACGGTCGGTAAGGCGCGCATCGAAGCGCGCGACCCGCGGACCGAGCACGGTTTGCAACTGGGCGAGCTGTGCTCGCACGACGTTCGCAAAATCGCTTTCGCCGGCTTCGAGGTCGAGCGCCCCGGTCTCCAGCCGCGCGAGCCGGTCGAGTTCGTCGAAGCCGGCCAGGATGCGCGCGGAATCGCCTGCGATGGAAGCTGCCAGCGCGCGGTATTCATGCGGCGTGGGGCCGAAGACCTGCTGCTGGATGACCTCGGCATAACCCTGCATGGCATTGACCGGAGTACGCAGTTCATGGAGCAGCTGGCGCAAACGGTCGGCGCCGCGCTGGGCGCGATCGTCCACCGTCGCGATCGCGCGGCGAAAGCGTCCGACATAACCGTAGAAGCGCCCCTCGCTGCGAGTGAAGCGCGGAGCGGCATCGACAATCCAATCGCCCTCGATGGCCGTGGCGCCGTGGAGGGTGATGGGCACACTGCGTGCCGGCTGGCGATTGATGAACGCGCTGGCGAAGTCCTCGCCCGCCTGCCCGCCATCGCGGCGTTGCGACAGGTCGGTACCCACGACCATCGGCGCGATATCGGGTTCGGCCCAGTCGATCCGGCCTTCCGAATTGGTCCCGAAGCTGAACACATCGATCGGTTTTCGGTGCTGCACCTCGTCCAGCCCCGCCATCGGCAACGTCGGCGCGTCATGGGCTTGCGAAGCAGGACCGCGCGCCTTGCGAAAACTCTCGATCCGTTCGACCAGCGAGCGGATGTCATCGGGCTTGCCAGCGGTCCCTTCCCTGGACACGGGCGGTGCTGGTTCTTCGACTGGCGGCACGGCCGGCCCCGCACCGTCCACATTCACATTGTTCTGCTGATCTGCCGATGCTGGCGTAGCCGCGGTCTGGCTGTTTTCATTGGCCGGTCGCAGGATCAACGGCTCGGGCTCGCCGACGTCGGTGGGTTCGCTGTCTGCATCCTCCCCGATATCCGATCGGGTCATATCGCTCGGCACCGGCAATGCCCGGTCGGAAACGCCTAGCCGGTCGAGTACGCGAATCGCGCCGGTCGGCAGGTCCGTGCGATGGCGTAGGAAACCGCGCGCACGAATAGGGAGGCGCGGGATGAGTTCGGCCCATTCCTCGCCGGTAAGTTGCGCACGATAGAGCGCCGCACCGGCGATGGCGGGATGCGCCTCGCCGAACCAGCGAACCAGTTCGGGATTGCGGAACCGCCAGCCGTTCTCCCCCACGATCGCCGCGCGGTCGGCCACGGGGATGACCTCGGCCAAGGCGATCAGGCGCAGATAGGCGGCCGCTTTCAGCGCCGGATCCCCTGCCTGCGGTCGTTCGCCCAACAGGTCGAGCAATTGGCGAAACTGCGTTTTCGCCGCACGCTCGCCGGCGGCGCGATGGCGCAGCACAGTGGCAAGGCGGTCGTCGAAATGCATTCAGTCTCCGGAATAGGCAGCAAGGTCGCAGAGTTCGCCATGCCTTCGCGGCATTGGCCGAAGGACAAGGGATATAGTTACCCGCCGATTTACCTCTAGTGAGCGTTGGTAACGCGTTGCAAAGCGGGACAATTGCTGGCAGGGATAATAATGTTAGCCAAGACGGCTGCATCGCGTTGTCAACATTTCGTGGAAGTTTCGCGATGCCCTGCCTCTGGCGCCAGGGTAGCAGGGGCACTTTGTATGGCCAATCTCGACGATATCGACCGGCGGTTGCTGGGGGAACTGCAGTCCGAAGGACGAATCACCAATGTCGAACTCGCGCATCGCGTCGGACTGACGGCCCCGCCGTGCCTGCGCCGCGTGCGTGCGCTCGAGGAAGACGGGGTGATCAAGGGCTATCACGCGGATCTCAATCCCTCGAAGCTGGGTTTTTCGATCACCGTGTTCGCCATGGTTAGCCTGAAGAGCCAGGCGGAGGATTCGCTGCGTGAATTCGAGCAGGCGATGCATGATCTTCCCGAGGTGCGCGAAGTGCATATGCTAAACGGCGAAATCGACTTCATCATCAAGATCGTCAGCAAGGATTTGCAAAGCTTCCAGGAATTCCTGACCAGCAAGCTGACGCCCGCACCCAATGTGGACAGTGTGAAGACTTCGCTCACCATTCGTACGAGCAAGCACGAGCCGGGAGTCCCGCTATGAGCGGGGCGGAGCGGATCGAGGGGCACTGCCTGTGCGGTGCGGTCACGATTGCGCTCGATAGCCCGAAGACCGAAATCGAGATCTGCCAGTGCGACATGTGTCGCCGCTGGGCCGGCGCGTTCTATAGCGCGCAGACCGGCGAGAACGCCCGGGTCTCGGGCGAGGACGCGATCACAGCCTATCGATCGAGCGAGTGGGCGGAACGCGCCTTCTGCTCCAAATGCGGCAGCAACCTCTGGTATCGCTTCCTGCCGACCGGCGGGCGGAGTTTTTCCGCAGGGCTGTTCGACGCGGCAGCGAAGCACACGATCGAGAAAGAGATATTCGTCGATGAGCGTGCCGAGTGGAGCCGCGTCGAAGGCAACCATCCGCGCCAGACCGGCGAAGAGGTGATCGCGGAGGCAAAGGCCGCCGGGTACACTTTCGACTAGTTTGCGGGCGCGCCGACGGGTTACCGTTCCTCGCCGCAATTCCGTGCGTCATGTGGATAAGCAGGTGGTCTCGCGCGTCCCGATACCTTAGCCGTGCGATCGAAATCAGATTGCAGGGAAGGGAAGCTCGCCGCATGCGCTCACTCAAAATGGCTCTGCTGCCGCTCACACTATGGAGCCTTGGCAGCGGAATGGCCCAGGCCGAAACTGCCGAACCGCAATCGATCGAAGAGAAGCTCGCCGAATTCGACGCTTTCGCGCGCCAATATCGGATCGAGAACACCGTTCTCAGCATGTCCTATGCGATCGTGAAGGATGGCGAGATCATCGCCGCGGAAGGGATCGGCTGGCAGGACCATGACGCGGAAGAGCGAACCACGGCAGATACGAGCTATCTCGTCGCCTCGATCACCAAGACCTTCACCGGCGCGACGCTACTCGCGATGGAGGCAGATGGGGTTATCGATCTCGATGCCCCGTTTACGCAATTGAGCGACTGGGACGGGCGCTGTGACTGGCTCTCCTCGAGCGGTAACATCTTCGGCGGGGGAAAGCCGCTCGACGATGGCTACGTCCCGCCTCGGATCGATTGTTCGGCAGTGCTGACCTTGCGCAATGTCCTGCAGATGCGCGTGCTCGGCGAGCCGGGCACCAATTTTCTCTACAACCCGATCGTTTTCGGGCGGCTGTCGAACTGGGTGGAGGAGCAGACCGGCACGCCGTTCGACGTGTGGGTGCGGAAGTACGTGATCGACAAGGCCGGTCTGCGCGATATCGCCGCAGGCTGGCGCGATCCCCATGGCGGAGATGCGCTGCGCATGCTGGCACCGCCATTTCGCCATGCTCCCGAACAGGACGACAATCTCGACCCGTCGGCCTTGCCGAATCCCGAGATGAACGGGTCGAGCGGAATTATCGCCAGCGCGCGGTCGCTGGCCGAGTATTCGATCGCTCTGGACGAGGGTCGGATTCTAGACCCCCTGGTGCGCGCGCGTATGTGGACTCCGCCGGTCGATGCCGACGGAACCAGCGCCAGCTATGCCTATGGCTGGTGGACGCAGGACTGGGAAGGAACACCGCTGGTCTGGCACGGCGGCTGGTGGCCCGACGCCTATGCGGGAATGCTGCTGAAGGTTCCCGATCAGGGGCTGACGCTGGTTGCGCTGGGCAACACCGATGGGCTGCATTGGGGCAACCGTTTGCAGATCGCGGAGATCGAAAAATCGCCGCTCGCCGCCAAGTTCCTCGGGCTGTTCGTTTCCCCAAGCGACTGACAAGAGGCTGTTAGCCTTCGTCAGCTCTCGCGGGTCTTAAGCCACTCCTCCAGCCATTTGATCGAGTACTGGCCGCTCTTCACATCGTCCTGCTGCAACAGTTCCTGATGCAGCGGGATCGAGGTCTTCACGCCCTCGACGACCATTTCCTCAAGCGCGCGCTTCAGGCGCATCATGCAGCCTTCGCGGGTGCGGCCATAGACGATCAGCTTGGCAATCATGCTGTCGTAATAGGGCGGGATGCGATAGCCGGCGTAGAGCCCACTATCGACGCGCACATGCATGCCCCCGGCGGCGTGGTAGTAGGTCACTTCGCCCGGGCTTGGCGCGAAGGTCCACGGGTCTTCGGCATTGATCCGGCACTCGATCGCGTGGCCCTTGAACTCGATCTCGTCCTGTTTGACCGAGAGGTCCTCGCCCGCTGCGATGCGGATCTGCTCGCGCACCAGGTCGACGCCCGTGATCGCTTCGGTCACGGGGTGCTCGACCTGCAGGCGGGTGTTCATCTCGATGAAGTAGAACTCGCCGTTTTCCCACAGGAATTCGATCGTGCCCGCGCCGCGATAGCCCATGTCGCGCATCGCCTTGGCGCAGACTTCGCCCATGCGCATGCGGTCTTCCTCGCCGAGCACGGGGGAGGGAGCTTCCTCGAGCACCTTTTGGTGGCGGCGCTGGAGCGAACAGTCGCGTTCGCCCAGATGGATGGCATTGCCACGGCCATCGCCGAACACCTGAAATTCGATATGACGCGGGTCGCCGAGGTATTTCTCGATATAGACGGTCGCGTCGCCAAAGGCGGCCTTGGCCTCGCTGCCGGCCTGTTTCATCAGGCTTTCCAGCTGGTCTTCGCTTTCGCAGACCTTCATGCCGCGGCCACCACCGCCGCTGGCGGCCTTGATGATGACCGGATAGCCGATCTCGGCGGCGATCACGTGCGCTTCTTCGACCGTGTTCACCGCCCCATCCGAGCCGGGAACCAGCGGCAGACCCAGCGCGCCTGCGGTTTTCTTGGCCTCGACCTTGTCGCCCATGGTGCGGATGTGTTCGGGCTTCGGCCCGATCCAGGCGATATCGTGCGCCTCGACGATCTCGGCGAACTTGGCGTTTTCCGACAGGAAGCCGTAGCCCGGGTGGATCGCATCGGCATGGGCCACCTCGGCCGCCGAGATGATGTTGGCGATGTTGAGATAGCTGTCGGTCGCGCTTGGCGGGCCGATGCATACGGCGTGGTCGGCGAGGCGGACATGCATGGCATCGGCATCCGCGGTGGAATGCACCGCCACCGTCTCGATACCCATTTCATGTGCCGCGCGGTGGATGCGCAGCGCGATTTCGCCGCGGTTGGCGATCAAAATGCGGGAGATACTCACGGCCGACCTCAGCCGACGACGACGAGCGGCTGGTCGAATTCGACCGGCTGGGCGTTCTCGACGAGGATCGATTTCACCATCCCGGACTTGTCGGCGGTGATCGGGTTCATGACCTTCATCGCCTCTACGATCAGCAGCGTCTGGCCTTCCTTGACGCTGTCGCCGACCTTCACGAAATCGTCCGCCCCGGGTTCGGGGGCGAGATAGACGGTGCCGACCATGGGCGACTTGATCGCGCCGGCAGTGTCGGCCTCGGAAGCGCCGCCGTTTTCGGGAGTGGGAGCCGTCGGAGCCGGTGCGGCAGGAGCGGGGGCCGGAGCGGCCATCGGAGCAGGCTCTGCGGCCATGGCGATTCCGCCGCCGCGCGAGACGCGGATCTTGCGCTCGCCATCCTCCACTTCGATTTCGGTAAGTCCAGTGTCACCCAGCATCTCGGCGAGCTCGCGCACGAGTGCGGTATCGACATTCATGCCGGACTTGCCGGCGGTGCCCTTACGATCGGCCATGGAACCCCTTATGTGTTGTTTGGCCCGCCTATGCTCCGCGCGGAGGCGGAGGGCAAGGGGCGAGAAGGGGATTTACAGGCGCGCGACCTTCTCCAACGCTACGGCATAGCCGTGCGCGCCAAGACCTTTCACCTCGTCCACCGCGCCCATGCCGACATAGGAAATGTGGCGGAATTCCTCGCGCTTGGCAGGGTCCGACAGGTGGACTTCGATCACCGGCACCCCGATCGCCTTGATCGCGTCGAGCAGCGCAATCGAGGTGTGGGTATAGGCCGCAGCATTGAGCAGCACGGCCTTGGCGCCGACTTTGCGCGCCTCGTGCAGCCAGTCGACCAACACGCCCTCGCGATTGGTCTGGCGGAAGTCGATGGCGAGGCCGAGCGACTTCGCTTTCTCCTCCAGCATGGCTTCGATATCGGCGAGCGTGTCCGACCCGTAAATCTCCGGCTCCCGCGTGCCGAGCAGGTTGAGGTTGGGGCCGTTAAGGACAAATACGGTGGGAGACATCCCGGCCGATTAGCGTGAATTGAGAGGTCGCGGAAGTGAGAGCATCGTTGATGCGCCGATTGCGGGCGTGGACCGGTGCGGCAGCTTCGGCGGTTGGCCAAACCATCATTGTGTTGGTACGGTGCCCGAACACCGAAGCCGATCATGTCGCGGCGCCTGTCCCTGGGCAGGTTGCAGCGCGCTGCAGCGAAGGAGTGCTATGAGTTTTGCACCGCAGAAGAAACAATCCTACGGAGCAAACCCCAATTCGATACGGGAGAGCGATAAATACACCACTGAATACGTTCGAGGTTTCGTCGAGAAATGGGATGAACTGATCGACTGGGAGGAGCGAGCGAACAGTGAGGGCCGTTTTTTCATCGATGTTTTGAAGGCCCGCCAGAAACAGTCCGTGCTCGATGTCGCGACCGGCACGGGATTCCATTCCGTCCAGCTTCTCAAGGCGGGCTTCGATGTGTCGTCGGCGGACGGCTCGGCAGAGATGCTTGCGAAAGCCTTCGAGAACGGTGTTGCGCACGAGGTGGTCCTAAAGACGGTCCATGCCGATTGGCGCTGGCTCAACAAGGACATCCACGGCAAATATGATGCGATCATCTGCCTGGGCAACAGCTTCACCCATCTGCACGACGAAGACGATCGACGCCGGGCCCTGGCGGAATTCTATGCTGCGCTGAAACACGATGGCATTCTGATCATCGACCAGCGCAATTACGATACGATCCTAGATCACGGCTTTTCGAGCAAGCACAAATACTATTACTGCGGCAATCAGGTCAGCGCAAAACCGGTCTATGTCGATGATGGCCTGGCGCGGTTCGAATACAGCTTTCCGGACGGATCGAAGCACAATCTGAACATGTTCCCGCTGCGCAAGAGCTATATGCGCGGTCTGCTTCGCGACGCCGGTTTCCAGAAAATCCATTCCTACGGCGACTTTCAGGAGGAAGGCGAGGAGAAGGATCCGGACTTCTTCATCCATGTCGTCGAGAAGGAGTTCTGCAATGAGTGAGCAGGCAGTGGACGATGGCATTGCGATCGCGCGCGATTACTATGACAGCCCCGACGCCGATGATTTCTACCGCCAGATTTGGGGCGGCGAGGATATCCATGTCGGACTTTACGAAACGACGTCGGACATCAGAACCGCGAGCCGGAAGACGATCGAGCGGATTGCCCAAAAGCTCGGCCCATTGGACGGCAAGCACATCGTCGACCTCGGGTCCGGTTATGGCGGGGCCGCCAGAGTGATCGCGTCGGAATACGGCGCCCGGGTGACCTGCATAAACCTGTCGACCAAGGAGAATGCGCGCAATCGCGAGTTGACCGAAGCTGCGGGCTTGTCCGACCGAATTTCGATTCACGACGGGTCTTTCGACGACATGCCGTTCGAAGATGGGATTTTCGACGTGGCATGGAGTCAGGATGCGATCCTGCATGCCCCCGACCGGGAAAAGGTCCTCGACGAGGTAGCGCGCGTTCTGAAGCCGGGAGGCCTGTTCGCATTCACCGATCCGATGCAGGCCGATGGGCTCGATGATGCCCGGCTTCTCCAGCCGATCTACGACCGTATCCATCTTCCCGATCTCGCGTCGGTTGCCTTCTATCGTGCCAAGCTACGCGAGCGCGATTTCGAAGAAGTCGAAGTGGAAGAATTGCCGCACGAGCTCGGTCGACATTACGCTAGGGTTCGCGAAGTCATGCTCGAACGACAGGACGAGGCCGGGCTTACCGATGCGTTCGTGGACCGGATGAGAATAGGATTGGGACACTGGGTGGAAGGTGCAGCCTCGGGCCATTTGAACTGGGCGATCATGGTGTTTCGCAAGAAATAGACAGGTCTGCCGTCACGGAAAGCGCGAGCCAGTATCTCGCCTACTGATCCACGCCTTTCACCTTGCCCCATTGGCGCGCGGCGGTGTAGCCGAGGTAGCCGGTGCCGAAGAGAGCGTAGAGCGCTTCGGGCAAGGCGGCCAGATAGCCGGTCATGCCTTCGCCTATGGCGCGGGCGGCGCCGGGATCGAAGGCGGCGATCACGCCCATCGGCACGCTGAAAAGGATCAGCGCATACATGACGTAGAGGAAGCTCGGCCGTGCGCGGCTGGTCCACGGGTCGCGGCTCTGCGCCTCGGCGACTATGGCCGACAGTCGCGCCTCGATCTGCTTGAGGTCCTGCGTGCCCTCGAGCGCGAGCAGTTCGAGCTTGGCCTTGGCGCGCGCTTCCTTGTCTGGGATCACCTTGTCGATGATCGAGGCGATTGGGCCGATAAGCGATTCGAGTAGAGGCATGAGGCGTCTCCGGTTGGAAGGCGCGAATCGGGTAACCAAAATGGTTCATGTAGGAAATCCGTTTCTCCCCTGCCGCCACGCATGAAAAAGGGCGGCCGGGCCTGCGTTCCCGACCGCCCCGTCGCACCGGTCACCCGGTGCTTTCTCGCTTACTCGGTGGTAGAATTCGCAGGCGGTCGCGAGGTCGAGCCCGTGGCCGAGCCTTCACCCATAACGAGGGCGTTGCCGCTGGCGGCGAGGTTCGCCGCCGGGACTGCAAACTGCCGACCCTTGGCTTCGACAATCACCTGTTCGACACGACCGCGCGAGTCGCTGACGAGCTGCCGGACCTTGCCCACGGGCGCGCCTTGCGGCGAGATCACCGGCATGCCCGGCATCACGGCGAAGGCGCCATTGCCAGAAGCGGCACCGCTTCCGGCGGCAGCGAGCATGCCGTTGGCCAGGCCGGCTGAACCATTGCCCTCGGCCGATCCGCTGCCATTGCCCGAGGCTGAGAGGCTATCGGCTTGTGACACGACATTACCGGCGCGCTCTCGCGCAGCGCCGACGGCGGGCGTCGCGAGGTTGCGAACGGTCGAGACGCCGTCACGCGCCCGGCCGACACCCTGTCCCGCGAGGTCGCGTACGGCATCGGTGCCGACCAACTGCGCATTGGCACTGCCCGAGCCCGAGGCATTTCCGCTACCGGATGCAGAGCCGTTGGCAGAGCCGAGCGGGGTGCCGAGCACCTGGTCGGTGGTCGCCGTGACGCCCGTGTCGAGCGAACGATCGAGCGATACTTCGCCCGAGCGGCGATCGACATTCTGGCTGCCTCGCGTGCTGGCTTCGCCGCGCAGCGTGCCGCGGGTTGTCGAGCGCAGCGTTCCGGTCGCGCTCTGCGTGATCGGGCCGATACTGCCGGTAACCTGGCCAAGGCCCGAGCCCGAAAGCAGCTGGGCATGGGCGGCAGGTGCTGCGGCGATGGCCGTGGCGGCTGCGGCAGAGAGAAGAAGCTTGTTCATGGCGTTTTCCTTTCCTCTTGCAGGCACCTGGACGGGGGTATTGTGCCTGCTTCGAAAGGGAAACGGATGGGTTGCGCGGCTTAATCCGCAACTCGATAATTTTTTCTAGCGGCCCTTGCAGGAGCCACAGACAAGCCCGCGCCCATAGACGGGATCCGCGCCTTTCTTGCCCAGATCCTCGGCTTCGCCGTCAAGAGCCGTGCGCCAATTCCGCCCTGCGCCGATCGCCCGCGCCAGCCGCGCGGCGACCAGCGGCGTCGCGAAGGAGGTTCCGCGCAGCTCGATCCGCTTGCCCTTCGCGTTGAACCCACGAATGTCGGCCCCTGGCGCGGCATAGTCGAGATGCAGCGCGCGACCCGCCTCGATCAGCGCGCGGCGCTTGCCGTCGACCGCGGTCACAGCCACCACGCCGTTATAGCTCGCCGGATAGGCTGGCGGGGCGGCGGGGCCATCGTTGCCGACCGCCGCGACCACCACGACGCCGCGCTTGCGCGCCCCTGCAATCGCGCGCTCGAGCACCGGGTTTTTCGGGCCGACGAGGCTGATCGTCACGACGCGGCTGCCTTCGCCTACCAGCCAGCCGAGCCCGCGCGCAATTGCGAGCGCGTTGCCGCCAGCCTTGTCGGTGCCATAGACATCGGCCACGCGGATCGGCCCCGAATGCTGCGAGGCGAGCAGCGAGGCGACCGCGCTGCCGTGATTGCTTGGATAGGGTGCACCTTGCGCAAAACCGCGCGTGGCGGCGACCGGCACCGCTCTGCCCGGTGCGCCATCGATCATGCCCACTGCCGCACCGCGTGTGCCACTGCCCGCGGCTGCAAAGGCAAGCGGCACGGCACCCGTGTCACCTGACTGGAAATGGAGATTGTCCGGCGCGATCGTTGCGGAAGGCAGCGCCAGCGCCAAGGCGCGCTCGGCCTCGCCAAGGTTCAGTCCCGAGGGTACACGCAGCCGCGTGACGGACATCCTGAGTTCGGGCACCGGAACGGTTTCCAGAACGGCGAAACCAGCCGCACCGGCTTGCGCCAATTGGCCCGCTTCGGCATCGAGCAATAGCAGTTCGCCGCGTCGCGCGGGCTCGCCACGGGCATCGAGCGCGATCGAATCGCGATTGCGGCGGACCAGCCGGTCGATGTTGCGCAAGCGGTCGCGCGCCAGTTCGCGCGCGGTCCGGCTGGTGCGGTCGAGCGTCTCGTCGGCGAATTCGCCGACCTGTCCCAATACGTCGCCCACGCGCGGAGCCTGCACGCTGGGGAGTGCGACTTGCGCGGCAAGCGGAGCGGCCAGTGCCGCCAAAACCAAGGAAATCAGGGAAATTCTGAGCATCGGTTGCGTTCTTTGTCCCAATTCGCATTAAGCATGGATGAAACGGGTGGGGTCATCCGTTTAATCCACGGAAGGCAGAAGACGCTGAACCCATCGTTCGAGCAGGATTTGCTGGCAATGCTGCCCCGGCTGCGACGTTTCGCAGTCGGCCTGTGCGGCAATCCGACCGACGGTGACGATCTCTGCCAGATGAGTATCGAGCGCGCGCTCGCCAATCGCGACAAGTGGCAGGATGGCACGCGGCTCGACAGTTGGATGTATCGGATCATGCGCAATCTCTGGATCGACGAAGGCCGGGCGACCACCCGCCGCCGCGAAACATTCGTGGCCGAGGAGGCAGGCTTGTCAGTCGGCAGCGAAGGTGCGCAGGAATCGGCTGTCGAACTGTCGATGGTCGACCGCGCGATGCAGGAATTGCCACCCGACCAGCGCGAAGCCGTGCTGCTGGTGATGGTCGAGGGCTATGCCTACAAAGAGGCGGCCGAGATCGTCGGCTGCCCCGTCGGCACGCTCAATTCGCGGCTCGTGCGCGGGCGCGACGCGCTGCTCGAATTGCTGGGAGAGAAGGCATGACCATCTCGCAGGAAGATATAGCCGCCTATGTCGATGGCGAGCTTTCGAGCGAGCGCGAGGCGAAAGTGGCCGCCGCGGTCGCTGCCGATCCCGAACTGCAGCGTCAGGTCGACGCTCATCGGGCGCTTAAGGCCAGGCTGTCGGGGCACTTCGCCCCGATTGCCGAAGAGCCGGTACCCGAGGCGCTGGCAGCACTGCTGACGCCCAAGCCGGCCGAGGTCGTCGATTTCACGGCCGCGCGCGAGAAGCGCCAGGCGCGGCACACGCTGCCGCGGTGGAGCTGGATTGCCGGACCGGCGATTGCCGCCACGCTGGCGCTGGCGTTGTTCCTGCCGCGCGGCGGTGCACCCGAAGGCTATGCCGATCCGCAGCTTGCCGGCGTGCTCGACAGCCAGCTCGTGGCCGAACAGCAGCCGGGTGCCGATACGCGCATCCTGCTCAGCTTCCGCGACGGCGACGGCGATTTCTGTCGCGCCTTCAGCGGCAGCGAGGGCAGTGGGATTGCGTGCCGGGATGCGACGGGCTGGAAGCTCGAGGCGTTGGGCGAGGGCTCGGATGGTGCCGCAACCGACTATCGCATGGCCGGCGCGAGCGAGGGCGACATTCTCGAGCGCGCCCAGCAGATGGCCGATGGCCCCGCGCTCGATGCGACGGCTGAGGAAGAAGCGCGAGCCAGCGGCTGGCGCTGATCCGCGCTGCCTCGTGCGGCAATCCCTCCCATACCCGACAAGAAGAAGGACCGGCGCCAGGGAGCGCCGGTCCTTCGCGTTTGGCGACCATCCGGAGGGGGGAGGGACGGGACGGGTCGCCGGGAGGACTGGGAATATCAGTTTACGATATGGACAGTGCCCTGGCGATAGCCGCGCTTGGCCATGTCGTGGACATAGTCCTCACGCTCGTGCTTGAGTTCGTGCGCATATTCCGACCAGGCATCGCGCTGGTCTTCGATATCGCTGGCGCGGCGCAAGTCGCTGGTCAGCTCTTTCTGCGCTTCGACCACATCGATGCGATAGTCGAACCACAGGCTGTTCTCGATACCCGCGATCGGGCTGGTGAGGATCAGGTCTTCCTCGGCGCGCGCGACCTGCTCTTCGTAGAGCATGGGGATTGCTGCGCTTACGGCGCCGGCCATGCCGAGCGCGATCAGCGGGAGGATTGTCTTCGTCTTCATGGCTTTTCTCCTTCATGGCGCAGGCGGCATCGACCACCTGCTTGAAGGGGGAACGGATCGTACGCCGGCTTTAATCCGACTGTGACGAAATTTTTTCGCGCGCCGGTAAGAGCGAGAGGTATTCGCCTAGTCAGGCGGACCTTCGTACAAGCCAGCGCTGCAATCGCGGCCGGTATCGCAGGAACGCGCGGTACATGCGCTTGAGCATGCGCAGGACGATACGGTTCTTCGCAACAAGGCCAAGCGGTCGCAGCATCGGGATCGCGCGCCACATCGCAGCGAAGGCGGCGGCTCCGGAGAGCAGCTTTCCGTTCTCCCAGGCGTGGAACCGCGCAAGCAGTTCTGCGCGGTCGACGGGGCAGATCGCATTCTCGCCTTCGGCAATATCGACGAAGGCGATGTTGTCGCGGCGGTCGAGGCGGCGCATGATTGCGATCTCGCGCCGGCACAGCGGGCAGGCGCCATCGAACCATACCGTTACGCGATTCGCTTGCGTCACGTTCAGGACAGCGCGTCGAAGAATTGGGCGGAGGCCGAAACCGAGAGCCTAGACCGCCGTGATGGCTGCCACCGCTTGATTAGCTTGCGCATAGAGTTCATTTGGTTGCCCTGAGCATGCGACGCGACCGAAGAACCTAAACGGCAGGCGGCACGGGATGGTTCCGCCCTACCGCCCGTTCGCAGATGAGGGTGAACCCCGGCCCGAAACAGAAAGTTAGGCGCAAGGACCGTTCCCGGGATCGTTGCCACGTATCGCCTGTGGGCAGAATCCCTATGTGTTTCCCCGCAGCCCGCGATGATGTAACGCTACGGTCCGTGGAGTTCCTCGAGCATCCCCTGCGCCGCGAGCTGGTGCGCGAAATGCACCTGCGCCGGTTCGCGCCGGTCGCGGCGCCCGCCAGTCTGGTCCAGATGGTTTCGCTCGTCGAGGAAGAGCTCCGCGAAGCCGAAACCACCCGGCTTACCGAGCTCGCCCGGACCCATGGTGGCACGTTCGATCCGGAAGCGCGACACGCCATGATCGCGCTGAACGAAAATCTCACCTTTCTGTGGGAGCGGCATACCGAGGCGACCACGCTGACGGTCATTTCGCACGAGGGGCAAAGCAGCGGCTTCGAGGAAGCCTCGAAATGGCTGCTCGATTGGCCCGGTGTGGTCGTGCGGGCGACGAAGATCTTCGTGGAGCGCGACGCAAAGCGGGCCCGCAAACTGCTGCCCGAAATGGAATTCGAAACCGAAGATCTGGTGTGCTGCGCGGTCAATGCAGGGGTCACCATCTGGTCGGATTTCCGGATTCGCGATGACGGCTTTGGCCGGCTGCTACTGACGGCTGGAGATGCGAGGCCGGGTGAACTGGGGCGGATCATCCAGCGCTTGCAGGAACTCGGCAATTACCGGAACCTCGCCTTGCTGGGACTACCCGAGGTACGACGGTTGATGCCCGAACTCAGCGCACTCGAGGCGCGCCTTGCCGAGGAATCGGCGCAATTGGGCGAGGACAATCGCAGGGGCGATGACCAGCTGCTTAGCGACCTGTCGTTGCTTTCCGCCGAGCTGGCGCGCATCCGCGTGGCCAGCGGATACCGGTTGAGTGCCAGCGGAGCCTATGCCCAGATCGCAATGGACCGGCTCGAAAGCCTCTGCGTTCGTCCGCACGAGGGCTATCAGGACCTGACCGAATTCACCGAAAGGCGGCTTGTTCCGGGTATGCGCACTTGCGAGAGCTTTGTCGAAAGGCTGCGGCGTCTGTCCGAACGCAGCGGCGATGCGATCGCCCTGCTCAACACCAGGATCGATACGCGGATCAAAGCGCAAAACCTGGATCTGCTGCGTTCGATGGAAAGCAGCTTCAACCTCCAGCTTCGTTTGCAGAACCTGGTCGAGGCCCTGTCGGTCATCGCCGCAAGCTATTATTTCATTGGGCTCGTAGCCTATGTTCTCAAGGGTGCTGCAGCGTTCCCGGACGGTGACAGGATCGATCTTGCGCTTGCGATCGCCACGCCGATCGTCGTCCTGGCGATGTATCTTCTGGTCGGGCAGATCAGAAAACGGGTCATCGGGGAAACCGAAGGTGCCGCAAAGAGTTCTTCCAAGGATTAGGCTGGGATTTGCCCGACAATGCGTCTATGTTCCGGTCGATGAATGGGGAATTGGGTTTAGGAGAGGAATGGATGAGAAAATCTCGTGTTCTTACTGGTGGTTTCGCGCTTGCGTGTCTCGTCGCAACTGCTGGCTGCGGTAGCCGCGCCGACGAAGAACCGGCCGAGCCGGTTGCCGCTCCGGAACCTGCCGCGGCCGAAACCGAAGCCACGCCTCCTCCCGCTCAGGAGCCGGAAGTCGAGCCGAACGGTAACGTCATCGAAATCCAGATGCTGACCCGCGATCCCGACGGCAGCGGCATGCAGGTATTCAAGCCGCGCCTGATCACGGCGCAGGTCGGCGACACGATCCGCTTCGTTCCCACCGACCCGACGCACCAGTCGTCATCGATTGCCGGGATGATCCCCGAAGGCACGCGTGGCTGGGAAGGCGAAATCAACCAACCGGTCGAATATGTCGTGCCCAAGCCCGGCATCTACGGCTATCAGTGCGTGCCGCATTATTCGGCGGGCATGATCGGCCTCATCATCGTCGAGGGCGAGGGTATGCTCGATAACCTCGAAGCGGCGCGTGCCGTGTCGCATCCCGGCCTTGCGGGCCGCGAATTCGGCGAGATTTTCGACGAGGCGGAAGCGCAGGGAATGCTCTCGCAGTAACGCGCAAACGCCATTTTATGGATAAGGGCCCGGACTTGCCGCAATCGGCATCTCCGGGCCTTTCTCGTTTCCGCCGGACCTGCCCCCACCGTAAGGGGAGCGAAAACGGCCTTCAAAGCTTGCTGCGATCGTCCTCGCCGCGCTTTTCTTCGGCTTGCCGGCGCCGCATTTCTTCGGCCGCCTCGCCCTCGGGCGTGTCCATCGGATGGCGGTTCTTTCGCTTGCGCATGAACAGCGCAAAGAGAATGGCCAGTATTGCCGCGCCGATGATCAAAGTCATCAGCGAGAGGCCGGGAAGCAGTTCCCCTGTATCCATGGTTTATCTTTCCTTTCGGTCGCAGATTCTCTTGCGGCCTGCTTTTACAACGGGCGGCCGAAGGATGCCGTTCCCGGGTCTGGCGCGAAGCGTGCTCAGGCGGCGGTTGCCATCCGGGCGAGTTCGCACTGCGACCAGATTTCGCTGAGCGCGGTTATCAGCCTGTCGATGTCGCCATCGTCGTGAACGGGCGAGGGGGTCAGCCTCAGACGCTCGGTGCCCACCGGAACGGTCGGATAGTTGATCGGCTGCACATAGATGCCGTGATTGTCCATCAGCCAGTCGCTGATCCGTTTGCACTTGTGCGCATCGCCCACCATCACCGGGATGATGTGGCTCGGATTGTCGAGATGCGGGATGCCGATCGCATCCAGGCGCCGGCGCACCGTGGCTACCCGGTCGCGCTGCATCATGCGCTCGGCATCGCTGTGCTTGAGGTGTCTGATACTGGCGCAGGCACCCGCCGCCACTGCGGGGGGCAGGGCGGTGCTGAAGATGAACCCGCTCGCAAAAGTCCGCACGAAATCGACCAGGTCGACCGAAGCGGCGATATAGCCGCCCATCACGCCGAACGCCTTGCCCAGCGTGCCTTCGATTACGGTGATCCGGTCCATCAGCCCTTCGCGTTCGGCCACACCGCCGCCTCGTGGGCCATAAAGACCGACCGCGTGGACCTCGTCGATATAGCTCATCGCGCCATGCTTCTCGCACACGTCGAGGATCTCGGCGATCGGGGCGATGTCGCCATCCATCGAATAAACGCTTTCGAACGCCACCAGCTTGGGCACATCGGGTCCGAAATCAGACAGCTTGCGGTCGAGGTCCTCGGGATCGTTGTGCGTCCAGATCTTGTAGTCGCAGCGCGAATGCCGGATGCCCTCGATCATCGAGGCATGGTTGAGCGCATCGGAAAACACCACGCAGCCGGGGATCTTGTTCGCCAGAGTGCCGAGACCCGCCCAGTTCGAGACATAGCCCGAGGTAAACAGCAGCGCGGCTTCCTTGCCGTGCAGATCGGCCAGTTCGCGTTCGAGCAGAACGTGGTGGTGGTTGGTGCCCGAGATATTGCGCGTGCCGCCCGCCCCGGCGCCGCATTCGTCGAGCGTTTCGTGCATCGCCTGGAGCACCACCGGGTGCTGCCCCATTCCGAGATAGTCGTTCGAGCACCATACGGTGACCGCCTGCGTTTCCTGGCCGATGAAGCGGGTTGCTTTGGGGAAGGAACCGCGATGGCGCTTGATGTCGGTAAAGACGCGGTAGCGACCTTCCTCGCGAACGCCGTCGAGTTGCTGCTCGAAAAAGGCATCGAAATCCATGGTCAGGTCACTCCGTTTTCAAAAGCGGTGTTCGGGTTGGTGGCGGCAGATTTGCGGGTCGGCAGCGCCCAGCCCCACAGGGCACCGTCGCGCAAGGGAAGCGCGAAGAACAGATGTTCGATCGCGCCCAGGGCGGCGAGCGCGAACAGCAGGCTTGCGCCCACCATCTGCGCGCTGCCTGCTTCTGCCGTCATCGCTTGCCAGCCGAGCCAGGCCGCCAGCGCGACGTTTGCCGCCAGCGTCGCCGCCAGCAGCAGGGTAAAGCGATTGGGACCGAAATAGCTGGTCAGATAGCCGAGGTGGGGCGGCAGGATATCGGTGCTGGCATTGGGTACGCCGAGGAACATGTTGAGCTTGGCGCTGAGCCTCAGCGCGAACAGAAGCACGAATACGATAGCGCCGATCTGATTGGGCGCGCTCCACGTCAATGCGATCAGCAGCAGCGCGGTGAGCGCCAGCGCGATCTCGTGATGCAGCACTGCGGCGCTGGCATGCGCGAACCGTCCCAGTCCCGAAGCATCGGGAGGGCAGGGCGTCCGGCGCGGCCCGGCGACAGCGCCGGTCAGGAAGGCCAGTTCGTGCCACGACCAGACCAGCAGCGCTCCGACGAAGGACAGATAGACCGCTCCGACCGATACCGACTGCGCCGCGGCTAGGATGGCGACGAGGCCGGCAACCCCGGCCAGCCCGCCCAGCGCGAGGCTGCGCGGGAAGGTCGCCCGGTCGCGATTGTCGAGCCAGGCGATGAGGCCGGTGGCGAAGAACCAGATCGCGACGGTGACGATCACCGGGAGGACATGGCCGGACCAGCTTACCATGCGGGTTGAAGCCTGACACTCTGCGGCAGGTCATTGCTGCGCGCGCGGTGGAAGTACATGCCGGCAAAGGCGCGGGCGCAGCCCAGCGCGCCGCTCACGCGCTGCGCGAGCCCCGCAACCCCGCCGCGCCGCTTGCCCGCTTCCATCCGGCGGCTGGCGGCGAGCAGGCGATCCATCTTGGCGCGGAAGGCCGGATCGTCGGTGTCGATTTCGACCGGAAAGACCTGGCGGCTGATCTGCGAGCAGATCGAGAAGACCTGGTAGTCGTATTCGGTCGGATCGAGCCCGAGTGCCTCGTGGAATGCGGGCCGCGCATGATCGCGGACATACATGGTCGCGTAGACCGAAAGGATGAAGAACCGCACCCACAGCTTGTTGAGGCCGGTGAGCAGTTTGGGATCGGACCGCATAAGCATGGCGAAGGCTTCGCCATGTCGGAACTCGTCGTTGCACCATTCCTTGAACCACTGGAAGATCGGGTGAAAGCGTAGGTCGGGCCGCCGCTCGAGCTGGCGGTAGATCGTTATGTAGCGCGAATAGCCGATCTTCTCCGACAGGTAGACCGCGTAAAAGATGAATTTCGGCTTGAAGAACGTGTATTTCTTCGTCCGCGTGAGGAAACCCAGATCGATCCCGATGCCCGCATCCTTCAGCGTATCGTTGATGAAGCCGGCATGGCGGCTCTCGTCGCGTGCGAGCAGCTTGAACAGCTGTTTTACATCGGGATTCTTCGAACGCTTGGCGATTTCGGCATAGAGCACGCAGCCGGAGAATTCGGCCGTCAGCGAGCTGACGAGAAAATCGATGAACTCGGCGCGCAGTTCGGGTTCGAGCGAATTGATGATCCCATCGAAGCTCGCATCGCGCTTGAAATGCTTCTTGTTCGGGTCGCTGACCATCTCGGCGATCAGCGCGTCCCATTCGCTGCGCACCGGCGATACGTCGATCGCGTCGAGCTTGGCGAAATCGGTGGTGTAGAAACGCGGGCTGAGCACCGTGTCTTCCTGCGCCATCGCCATGGTGTCGGGCTTCGCTGCGATTGCGGTATGGGCGTTCATTTCAGGCTCCCGGGGTTGAAACTCACTTCGTAGAGTTCGGCGAAATCGAAATAGGCGGCGATCCTGGTCCAGGCGCGTGTCAGCGGGCCGGCGCGGGTGACAGTGGCCATGCGGTCGAAACTGGCCCGCTCGCCGAACGCGATCTGGATCGGTGCGCCGTGCACATGCACGCTGTCTCCCGGATAGATCGCGACGTCGCCCTCGAGCTCGACATGAGCATGGAAATGCTCGTCGCTTTGCTCGATCGCGATGTGGCAGGGGGTATCGAATCTGGTGCGGCCGATCATGCGCTGTTCCTTTCGAGCAGGACGGCAAAAGACGCGCGATTGTCGGGCCCGAAGGATCCCAGTTCGACGCTCTTGCCGGTTTCGCTGTCGCTGAGAGACAGCGTCCCGTTGTCCCATTGGGTGAGTACGAAGGGCGTCTCCGCACCGATGCCCTTGCTGCGCCGGACATGCACCAGGCTACGCAAGGTCGTCCGGATGAAGCCGCCCGTTCCGGGTGCGATCGACGAGACGAGCGCGCCGGTGTCCGCATCCTCGATCCGCACACCGCCGTCGAGTTCGTCGTGGAAATACAGTTTGCGTTCGGCAACCGCCTCGACCCCGGCGGCCGCGCGCGCTTCACTGGGCACTGCGTCCTTGGCGATGAAGCCGAGACTGGCGGCCGAGGCGAGGGCGACCGTGAACAGGACGAGCAAGGCGATCATCACCAGCGGTTCCCTGGGGATCGCGTCGGGATGGGCGTGCCCGCTCATGCCAGCGCCTCCTTGCCGCCGGTCGGTGCCGGTGCGGATGACTTGCGATCATGCGGTTCGGCAAGGGCGATGTCGCCATGGGCGGCCGTCGCTTCGGCGAGCTTGTGCGCGACATCGGCGACGTCGGGCAGCGCACGCAGCATCGGCTGCGGGCGTGCGAAACGCAGCGGCCGCGCGTGCGGCCACAGCATGGCGTAGCCCAGGCTGCGGCCCTCGGTCGGCTCGAGCGCGATATCGCCGAAGCCCGCGCCGCGGTCGGTCAGGTGCGCGGCCCCGATCCGCTTGAGCGGCAGGTTGACCGATTTCTCGATCGCCATGCCGATGTTCATGATGAGCCGCCGGTCGGTCAGGATGTAGGTGGTGGTGCGCCTCGCCAACCAGGCAATACTGTAAAGCAGTCCCATCGTTACCATCGCCGCAAGCCCCGTGAGCAACGCCCCGCCGATGCTGCCCAAGGCCAGTGCGATGGCAATGAGGACGAGGAAATAGGCCCCCACGGCGCGCGTGTGAAAGGCTGTGCGTGCAAGCGTCCCAAGGTCGGGCTTGCCCTGCCAGACGATTTTCTCGTCGCTCTGCGGTGTCCCCAGCGTGGGGATCTGCGACATCGAATGCTGGCTGCTCATATGATCGGCTCCTGTCGCTGGGGGTCGGCATAGAGGTAGCCGCCACCGAAATAGGCGACGATGCGCTCCTCCTCGTTAAGCGTGATCTGCCCCGGCGTGGCGGGACGGGGCGCGCCGGCGAACTGATCGGCGCGGAGCGCGTCGACCACGATCACGCCTTTCCGTTTGCGGATTTTGGCCATCGCCATCGGCACGAGCAGCGCGCCGGTGCCGGGTCCGCCGCTGGCCGGAGTCCGGACGCTTTCGGTTTCGACCACCACTGCGGTCTCGGTCGCCGGATCGACAGCCGCGACGGTTTGCGTTTCGACTACCACCGGCTTGGGCGATGCGCTCCCCGGTGTCTCGGCGTCGCCGATCTCGAGATAGCGGATGTGGTGCTCGGACATGTCGACCCACGCCTCGGTCACCATGCCGGCGGTCTCGCCGTCGGCGCCGATCACCGGCATGCCGACCGGATTGGGATCGCGCGGAGAGACGCTCACGTGATCCGTGCTGCTTAGCGGCACGATGCGCGGCTTGCCGCTGGCGGTAAGGTCGGGCGTGTGCATCCGCTCCGCCCAGGCGGCCGGACCGAGCCCGTCGGCGAAGGGATCGCCGGTGGGCACATAGGGTGCCCCGTTCGATCCGAAGGCACGCTTCGCGGGCAGGTCGACCCGTTCGCGCCGCTCGCCATCGGGCGAAACCGTTCCCTGGCCGTGCGGCAGGTCGAAAGTCTTGGGGGCCGCGCGGCTCAGCGGTCCGCCCATCGTGTCGGGCATGCCGGTGTCTTCGGCTTCGGTGGGATAGCCCTCGCGCCGATCCTCGCGGCGCAGATAGAACACCAGGGCGATAAAGAAGAGGACGAACGCGTAGAAAACCAGCTGCGTCACGTCCAGCGTGCCTACGATTTTGACGTCATCCATCACACTCTCCTTGGCAGGCAATCATGTCGGGAACTCGCGCAGGCCGAAGGGCCCGGTGGCGACAAAGGCGCGCTCGCGGTTCTGGTTCACCAGCGGGCCGAGCGCGACGAGGCCCGCGAGAAGTAAGAGGATTTCGATGCCGTAGACCGCGGCATATCCGGTCGCCGGGCTGCCCAGCGCGCCACCGAAGAGGCCGCCGGCAGCGAGGCCGGAGACCAGATCGCGCAGCGCGCCGCCTAGCGCGATGGCGAGCCCGGCGCAGCTCGCCTGGACCGCACCCCATGCGCCGAGCGCCAGTCCAGCGCCTTCTTCGCGGGCGAGGCCCATCGCCTCGATCAGCGTGCCGACCGAGAACAGGCCGAGGCCGAGGCCGATGGCGCAGGCCCCCACGAAGAGCAGCGCGACCGATTGGAACGGCGCGGCAAAGAGGATCATCAGGAAGGCGGAAACACCCACGACTAGCCCGTTCCCGGCAAGGCGAAGCGGATCGCCGCCGCGGGCGAGCGAACGTCCGGAAAGCGCGAAACCGGCCAGCGCACCCGCCGCCCAGGCACCCGTAAGCGCCGTGGTCGCACCGACCGACAGCGAGAGGATCTCGCCTCCATAGGGCTCGAGCAGCGCATCCTGCATGGCGAAGCCCGCCGCGCCGATTCCGATCGCCGCGAGCAGCCGCGCGGTGCGTCCCTGCGTCACGAAGCCGCGCCACAATTCGGCGAAGCGCGGGGTAGTATCGGAGGGTGGGGGAAGCGCCGCCCCGCGCGCTTCCTGCTTCCATAGCGCAACCAGGTTGAGCGCGAAGGTCAGCGCGGCGGCGCCCTGGATCACCTGCACCAGCCGGGTGGGCGAGAAATCGGCCAGCAGCGCGCCCATGGCGAGCGCGGCCACCATCGTACCGAGGAGCAGCATCACATAGAGCAGCGCGACCGCGCGCGGGCGCTTGTCCTCGGGTGCGAGGTCGGTCGCCAGCGCAAGGCCCGCGGTCTGCGTCATGTGCATGCCTGCACCGGTCAGGAGGAAGGCGAGCATGCTTGCGACGACGCCGAGCGAGACATCCTCGGGCCGCCCCAGCAGCAGCAGTGCGAAGGGCATGATCGCCAGACCGCCGAACTGCATCAGCGTGCCGAACCAGATGAAGGGTACGCGGCGCCAGCCAAGCACCGAGCGGTGCGTGTCCGAGCGATGCCCGATCAATGCACGGAAGGGCGCGACCAGCAGCGGGATCGCGATCATCAGCGCGACCAGCCAGGCCGGGATCGACAGCTCGACGATCATCACCCGGTTGAGCGTGCCGTTGAGCAGCACCGCGGCCATGCCAACACTGACCTGGAACAGCGCGAGGCGCAGCAGGCGCCCGAGCGGCAAATCCGCGCTCGCCGCGTCGGCGAAGGGCAGCCAGGCCGTGGCTACCTTCGTCCAGCGCGAGGCAAGGCGGGCCGGTTCGGTCATCGGCGCACCAGCTCCATGGCTTGCGAAGTATAAAAGCCGCTCGAAATCCGCTCGCACCGACCGATGCGCCAGTCGCGCAGCTCACTTAGCCGGCGGCGCAGCTGCGCTTCCTTGACCGGCACGATCGCGGGCGAACGATTGCCGCGCGGGAACAGCTTGCCGACAAGATGCATCGCGCCGAGCAATGGCGAGTGCGGCGCGAAGGTGAAGACCATCGATCCGCGGCAGCGGCGCCCGAGCGCATCGAGCGTTTCGACAATGTCGCCGGCGCGGTAGTGGATCAGCGAATCCATCGCGGCGATGTGATCGAATTCGCCCAGCGCAGGATCGAGCATGTCGCCGACATGCCAGTCGATCGTGCCATGACCGAGGAAACTCGGGGCCCGCTCGCGTGCGATGTCGACCAGGCCGCCAGCGATATCGACCGCGACCACTTTCGCTCCGCGACAGGCCGTCTCAACGCTCAGCGCGCCGGTGCCGCAGCCCGCGTCCAGCACACGCTGGCGCCGCAGGTCGTCGGGCAGCCAGTCGAGTAATTGTGCGCGCATGGCGTCGCGCCCGGCACGAACCGTAGCGCGGATACCGCCGACCTTGGCGTCGGAGGTGAGGTCGATCCACGCCTTGCGTGCGGTGCCGTCGAAATAGGCGGCGAGCTTTTCGCGCTGTGCGTCGTAACGGGTGGGTGCATGGGTAGCCATCATTCGAACCCCAGGAAATCGAAGATATCGCGGTCTTTCATCGGACTGGCCTCCAGTGGATCGACCCCGTCCCACAGCATCTGCGCCAACCGCAGGTATTCGGCCTGTGCCTCGGCCACGCCCTCTTCGGCCGCATCCATTTCGAAGAGGGTGCATTTCTTCAGCCGACTGCGCCGGATCGCGTCGACATCGCGGAAATGGGCCAGCCGTTCGAGGCCGGTCGCCTTGGCGAAGCGGTCGATTTCGTCGGTCTCGCGGCTGCGGTTGGCGATCACACCCGCCAACCGAACGTCGTAATTCTTGGCCTTGGCATTGATGGCGGCGGCGATGCGATTCATTGCGAAAATGCTGTCGAAATCGTTGGCTGCGACCACCAGCGCGCGCTCGGCATGCTGGAGTGGCGCGGCGAACCCGCCGCACACGACATCGCCCAGCACGTCGAAGATCACCACATCGGTATCTTCGAGCAAATGGTGCTGCTTGAGCAGCTTCACCGTCTGGCCGACGACATAGCCGCCGCAGCCGGTACCCGCCGGCGGGCCGCCTGCCTCGACGCACATGACGCCGTTGAAGCCTTCGAACATATAGTCTTCGGGCCTCAGTTCTTCCGAGTGGAACTCGACCGTTTCGAGTACGTCGATGACGGTCGGCATCAGCTTCTTGGTGAGGGTGAAGGTGCTGTCGTGCTTGGGATCGCAGCCGATCTGCAGCACGCGGTGGCCGAGCTTGGAA
Organism: Erythrobacter sp. AP23; assembly: GCF_001542855.1. Lineage (GTDB taxonomy): Bacteria > Pseudomonadota > Alphaproteobacteria > Sphingomonadales > Sphingomonadaceae > Qipengyuania. The sequence continues at coordinate 592,790 of NZ_LNBY01000017.1, forward strand.
AACGCCGCCGAAAGGTTCGAGGATGTGGTCGACTTGCCGATCCCGCCCTTGCCGTAGACGGCGAATACCTTGGCCCCCTTGATCGCGTCGCGCGGGTCGAGCTGCACTTGCACGCTGCCCTCGCCGTCGGGGGGAGTGAATTTGGCCTTGGGGTCGATCAGGTTCATGTCATGTCCTCATTCGGCTGCCACCACGCCTTCGAGCCGATCTTCCAGATCGTTGCTCGCGGCATGCAGCGCGGCCAGTGTGTCTTCGTCGGGTTGCCACAGCTCGCGGTCGCAGGCCTCGAGCAGGCGGCTGGCGACGCGGGCGGAACTCTTCGGGTTGAGGCGCGAAAGTCGCTCGCGCATTGCGGGGTCGAGCACGAAGGTCTCGCTGATCTGCTGGTAGACCCAGGGGGCGACCTGGCCGGTGGTGGCCGACCAGCCCATCGTGTTGGTCACGTGCCCTTCGATATGCCGCACGCCTTCGAAACCGTGCTTGAGCATGCCCTCGAACCACTTGGGGTTGAGCGTGCGGGTACGCGTCTCCAGATCGATCTGCTCGGCCAGTGTGCGGACCTTGGCGGCACCCTGCGTCGCATCGAGGATATAGACAGGGGCGTCCTTGCCACCCTTGGCCCGGGCGATCGAGCGGCTGATCCCGCCAAGCCCGTCGACATACTGGTCGAGATCGGTAATCCCGACCTCGACGCTTTCGAGGTTCTGATAGGCGAAATCGACGCCCGCCAGCGCGCTTTCGAGCAGTTCGCGGCGCTGCACCGGTGCGCCCTTGACGCCATAGGCGAAGCCCTTGTGCGTCTCGAAGGCATTGGCCAGCTCGTCCGGGTCGGTCCACACGCCACCATCGATCAGCTGGTTGACGTTTGCGCCATAGGCCCCTTCCGCATTGGAGAAGACGCGCAGGGACGCGGCTTCCAGATCGCAGCCCTGCGCCTGCGCATGCGCGAGGCTGTGCTTGCGTACGAAATTTCGCTCGAGCGGCTCGTCGGCGCTGCTGGCGAGCCAGGCGGCTTCGGCCAGCATGCGCGTCTGCAGCGGAAGCAGGTCGCGGAAAATGCCCGACAGGGTGGCGACCACGTCGATCCGCGGGCGGCCCAGTTCCTCCAGCGGGATCAGTTCGGCCCCGGCAAGACGGCCGTATCCGTCGAGCCGCGGGCGCGCGCCGATCAGCGCCAGCGCCTGCGCGAGCTGGACGCCTTCGCTCTTCATGTTGTCGGTGCCCCACAGCACCATGGCGAGGCTTTCGGGATAATCCGCCTCCTCGCCCGCGCGATGGCGAGCGAGCAATTGCTCCGCCTGCCGCGCGCCTTCCGCCACGGCAAAAGCGCTGGGAATGCGGAACGGGTCGAAGCCGTGGATATTGCGCCCCGTCGGCAGGACTTCCGGATTGCGCAGGACGTCGCCACCGGGGGCGGGTTTCACGTAACGCCCGTCGAGCGCATGGATCAGCGCGCCCAGCTCGTCACTGGCGGCGAGCATGGCATCGATCTTGTCGCGGTCTGTCTCGGGATCGGCTTCGACCATTGCATCGAGGAAGGCTTCGCGCTCCTCGCCCTCGGGCGCGGCGCCGAAGACGTGCAGGCCATGCGGGATAAGTGCGCGTTCGAGCTCGTAGAGCCGCCCGGCAAGATCGCCGATGTCGCCCATTTCGATGTCGAGCGTGTCGCATTGCTCGGCGATCATCGCCTCGAGCGCGACGCGTTCATCGGCCTCGTTTTCGTCCCCGCGGGTACCGCGCCATCGCTCGACCAGCGCCTTCAGGTCGGCGAAACCCTTGTAGAGCCCGGCCTCGGCGAGCGGCGGGGTGAGGTAGCTGATCAGCGTCGCGCTTGCCCGGCGTTTGGCGAGGATGCCTTCGGACGGGTTGTTGGCAGCGTAAAGGTTGAAATTGGGCAGGTCGCCCAGCAACCGTTCGGGCCAGCATTCGCCCGACAGGCCGGCCTGCTTTCCGGGCATGAATTCGAGCGCGCCATGCGTGCCGAAATGCACCACCGCATCGGCGCCGAAGTCCTGTCGGATCCAGCGATAGAAGGCGGCAAAGGCGTGGGTTGGGGCGAAGTCGCCCTCGAACAGCAGCCGCATCGGATCGCCCTCGTATCCGAAGGCGGGTTGCACGCCGACGAAGACATTGCCGAACCGGGCGCCGTAGACGTGGATCGTGCTGCCGTCGGATTGCTGGCGGCCGGGGGCGGGGCCCCATTGCGCCTCGATCTGCGCCAGGTGCGGTTCCGCGCGGACATGCGCATCCGCCGGGATCCGCGCGGCGACATTGGCGTCGGCGCCGAAACGCTCGGCATTGCCGGCGAGGATCGCCTCGCGCAGCGCTTCGACGCTGTCAGGGACTTCGACCTCGTAACCTTCGGCAGCAAGCCGGGAGAGCGTCGCGTGAAGCGATTCATAAACCGCGAGATGCGCGGCCGTGCCGGTCGCCCCGGCATTGGGCGGGAAATTGAATAGCACGATCGCGAGCTTACGCTGCGCGCGCTGGGCCTTGCGCAGCGCGATCAGCCGTGAGGTCTTCGCCGCCAGCGCCTGCGCGCGTTCGGGATGGCAGCGCATCGCCCGGATGCCGTCCTCGGCGTTCTCGCTGCGTCCGCCGAAGACGCTAGGGCAGATCGCGCCGTCGAGCTCGGGGATCGCGACCATCATCGTGGCTTCGATCGGCAGCAGGCCGAGCTTGCCATCGTGCCACTGCTCGAGCGGCTGGAACTCGATCGGATGCGCCGCAATATAGGGCAAGTCGAGCTGGCCGAGCACCTCCACCGCCGCCTCGGTGTCGTTGTAGGCCGGGCCGCCGACCAGCGAGAAGCCCGTGAGGTTGACCACCGCATCGACCGTCGGCTTGCCGTCGCGCATGAAGAATTTCTCGATCGCCGGCCGTGCATCGAGGCCGCTGGCAAAGGCGGGGATGACCTTGAGGCCAGCCGCTTCCATCGCCGCGATAACGCCATCGTAATGCGCGGCATCGCGGCCCAGCACGTAGGAGCGCAGCAGGATCAACCCGACGGTGCCATTGGCGCCGCCGCCGCGCGGCAACAGGCGCAGGCTTTCCGACATGCGCTGGCGCGCGCGGGGGTGATAGACGCCCAGTTCGGGATAGTCCCGCGGCGGCTCGGCCGGGGTCGCACCGCGCCGCTCTGCCCGCTCGCCCGCGGCATAGCGGTCGACCAGCGTGCGGACCATCTGCACCACATTCTCGTCAGATCCGGCCAGCCAGTATTGCAGCGTGAGGAAATAGGCGCGCACATCCTGTGCAGTGCCGGGGATGAAACGCAGGATCTTGGGCAGGCGGCGCAGCATGCGCATCTGCTTCGCGCCCGAACTGGTGCCCGGCTTCTTCGAGCCGCGCAGCTTCTTGAGCAGCGCCATCGGGCCCTTGGCGGGCGCATCCATGCGATAGCCGCCCATTCGTGTCAGCTTCACGATCTCGCCCGCCGACATCAGCCCGAGCATCGCGTCGCACCGCTCGCGGCGCGCCTCCAGTGCGGGACGGATCGCGCGGACGTGATCGTCGAGGAACAGCATGGAGGCGACGACGATGTCGGCGCGCGCGACGTCCGCCTCGGCCCGCGCCAGCGCACCGGGATCGCGATCCCAATCGGACGCAGCGTGGAGCACGAGGTCGATCTTTTCTTGCGCCAGGCTCTCTCCGGCGCGTTCGACCGCCCCCTGGAGGTGGTTGTCCAGCGTCACGATGACGACGCGGACCGGAGGGAGCGCGCTACCGGGCATAATGCGCCTTCGCATCGTAGAGCGTGTCGAGATCGATCCGCGCGCGACCTTCGTTGGCGGCGAACAACTCGGTGTTCCGCCGCGCCTTGCCGCGCACGAAGAACGGGATCTTCTTCAATTCGCGCTCGGCCTCGTCGGTCCAGAGCCCCGCATCGCCGTTCGTCTCGAGCGTAGTCGAGAGTCCGCGCCCTGGCGCATCCTCGCCGGTCTCGACTTCGCTCGACACGACCGGGGCGCGATGTTGCGGCGCATGGGCGTGAAGATGCGAAGCCCCGGCCTCGTCGGCGAATTCGAAATCCTCGCGGAACATCGTCAGCAGGTGCTCTTCGAGGCCCATCACCAGCGGATGCACCCAGGTATCGAAGATCACGTTCGCACCCTCGAACCCCATCTGTGGCGAGTGGCGCGCGGGGAAATCCTGCACATGCACGGGGGAGGAGATCACCGCGCAAGGCAGGCCGAGGCGCTTGGCGATATGGCGTTCCATCTGCGTGCCCAGCACCAATTCGGGCTGCGCTGCGGCGATCGCCTCCTCGACCGCGAGATGGTCGTCGGTGATGAGCGGTTCGAAGCCGTAGACCTTGGCTGCGGCGCGCACCTCGCGTGCGAATTCGCGGTTGTAGCAGCCGAGGCCGCAGACTTCGAAGCCCAACTCCTCGCTGGCGACGCGCGCGGCGGCCACCGCATGGGTCGCGTCGCCGAAGATGAAGACGCGTTTCCCGGTGAGGTAGGTCGAGTCGACCGAGCGGCTCCACCACGGCATGCGCGAGGTGTCGTCGTCCAGCGCCGGCTGGGGATCGACCCCGGCCAGTTCGGCGACCTCGTGGATGAACTGGCGGGTCGCGCCAACGCCGATCGGCACGGTGCGGATAGCAGGCTGGCCGAAGGTCCGCTCGAGCCAGCGCGCCGCCTCTTCGCCGGTTTCGGGATAGAGCACGATGTTGAAATCCGCCGCGCCGATCCGCGCGATATCGGCCGGGGATGCGCCGAGCGGGGCAACCAGATTGACCTCGATACCGAGCGTGTCGAGCAGCGCCCGGATTTCACGCACATCGTCGCGATGGCGAAAGCCGAGCGCTGTCGGGCCGAGAATGTTTACGAGAGCGACATCGCCCCGGCGCGGTTCCACCTCGGTATCGGCAAGATGGCGCACCATCTGGTAGAAGGTCTCGGCCGCGCCCCAGTTCTCCTTGCGCTGGTAACTGGGCAGTTCGAGCGGGACGACCGGGCAGGGCAGCTGCATGTTTTCGGCCAGGCCCGCCGGATCGTCCTGGATCAGCTCGGCGGTACACGAAGCGCCGACCAGCATCGCCTGCGGCCGGAAACGCTCGAGCGCATCGCGTGCGGCATCCTGAAACAGCTGCGCAGTGTCCTTGCCCAGATCGCGCGCCTGGAAGGTCGTGTAGGTGACCGGCGGGCGCTTGTTCCGGCGCTCGATCATGGTGAAGAGCAGGTCGGCATAGGTATCGCCCTGCGGCGCGTGGAGAAGGTAGTGGACGCCTTCCATCGCGGTCGCGACGCGCATTGCGCCGACATGCGGGGGGCCTTCATATGTCCAGACCGCCAGCTGCACGGCTACACCTCCAGCACATCGCGCCGCCGCAGCGGTCGCGCAAAGAGTTCGGCGAGATCGCCCGCCTGGTCGAAGCCGTGAATCGGCGAGAAGACGAGTTCGATCGCCCATTTGGTCGAGAGACCTTCGGCTTCGAGCGGATTTGCTAGGCCGAGGCCGCACACGGTGAGGTCGGGCCGGTCGGCGCGTACCCGGTCGAGCTGACGGTCGACGTCCTGGCCTTCGCTCAGCCGGGTATTGGCGGGCAGTTGGGGCAGTTCGTCGGCGAGGATCGCGCGATGGAGGTAGGGGGTGCCCACTTCCACCGGCGCCATGCCGCATTCGGCGGCAAGGAAGCGCGCTAGGGGAACTTCCAGCTGCGAATCGGGAAGGAAGGAAATGCGCTTGCCCGCGAGCCGCTCGCGCTGATGCTCCAGCGCGCGCTTGGCGCGTTCGCGGCCCGGCGCGACAGTGCGGTTGAAGTGCATCTCGTCGACACCGAAGGCGTCGGCTGCGGCCTTGAGCCAGGCAGTGGTGCCTTCCGCACCGAAGGGGAAGGGGGCACAGCAATGGGTGGCGCCGCGATCCTGCAATGCGCGCAATGTCTCGCCGAGGAAGGGCTGGGCGAGCAGCACCCTCGTGTTGGGTCCCACCGCGGGCAGATCGGCAGCGGCGCGTGCGGGGAGGCAGCCGACGCTCTCGATCCCAAGCTGCGCGAACAACCGCAGGAATTGGTCCTCGACGATGTCGGGCAGCGATCCGACCAGAAGCAGCGACGGCGCAGCATCGGCGGGCTCGACAGGCATTGCGGGGACCAAGGAGGCAAGGCAGGCATCCTCGCCCTCGGTGAAGGTGGTCTCGATCCCGCTACCCGAGTAGTTGAGGATGCGCGTGCTGCCGGCGTGTTTCGCCCCCAACCGTTCGGCGGCTTTGGCAAGGTCCAGCTTGATGACTTCGGAAGGGCAGGAACCTACGAGGAACAGTGTCGCGATCTCGGGCCGCCGCTCGAGCAGGCGGTCGACTACGCGGTCGAGTTCCTCGTGGCAGTCGGCCATGCCTGCAAGGTCGCGCTCCTCGATGATCGCCGTGGCGAAACGCGGCTCGGCGAAGATCATCACCCCCGCTGCCGATTGCAGCAGGTGCGCACAGGTGCGTGAGCCGACGACGAGGAAAAAGGCGTCCTGCATCTTGCGGTGCAGCCAGACGATGCCGGTCAAGCCGCAGAAAACCTCGCGCTGGCCCCGTTCGCGCAGGACCGGGGCGCAGTCGGTGCCTGCTTCGGGGAGGGGCAGCGCGCCGGTCATCCCGCCACCGCCGTTCGCGCAGGCATTTCGAGCCGCGCGGCGCGCAGCTTGAGCAGGAACTGCCCGGCATTGACGACATAGGTGGCATAGGCTGCCAGCGCGACGAACAGCCGCTGATCGAGCGTGCCGATACCGCCCACGAGCATCACGAGATAGGCCGTGTGCAGCGCGATCACGACCATCGAGAAGACATCTTCCCAGAAGAACGGGCGGGCAAACAGCCATTTGCCGAAGACCTGCTTTTCCCAGATCGAGCCTGTCACCATGATCGCGTAAAGCGCGAGCGTCTTGGCGATGATCGAGATATCCGCCGCGAGCGCACCCGCACCGGTGGAAAAATAGCGGAAGACCAACGCCAGGCTGACGAGAAAGATAAGGAACTGGAGGGGAGCGAGAATGCCCTGCACCACTGTCCAGGGCGACTCGTCGCGGCGTAGCCGCTCTTCCGGCGAGTAGAGCATCCGGTCTCGGTCGCGCCCGCTTACCCGTGGGTTTGCGGTGGGTAATGAGCGATCCAGCCTCTCCATTTCTTCGCACTGCCTCCACTCTCCAGTGGGAGACTACGCCCCGACACCCTCATGTGTCAATCAAAGTGGACGACAATAAAAATAGACACTCAGGGATTTGCCAGCTTGGGCAAATACGCCTAGGCTCCCGATTCTCGGACGGAGTCGGCATACGAACATTGACACGCCGGGACTGACGCGATCCGCGCCGCTACCAGACTGGGAGAGTCTGAAATGGCATCGGTAATCGGTACGGGCTCTGCTGCCCTGCTCAAGGCGATTTCAAACCCGCTGAGCGGTCTGAAACGGCAGCAGGAAACCCGGCCAGGTACTTCGACCAATCCGTCCGGCGAAACGCTCGGGACGATCATCGAGGGGGATTTCATCCCTCGCCTGCTTTTCAAGTTTTCCGCGCGGGCTTCGTATCCGCCGGCGGACGACAAGCCGGTGATCGGAGCCGATGCGGCAGAGCAGTTCGCTTCCCTTCCGCTGACTCTCGAAGCGGACCAGTTGCTTGCGGAAGTGGAATCCTTCCTGGACCGCGGGGTTAGCGTCGAGGCCGTTTTTCTCGACCTCCTCGCGCCCTCTGCGCGGTGGCTCGGCCAGCTTTGGGAGGCCGACGAATGCGACTTCGTCGATGTCACTATGGGGTTGTGGCGCCTGCAGGAAGTCATGCGCGAGATTGCCGCGCGTTCGCCGCCGGCAGTTCATGCGATGGGTCCGGGGCGTACCGCTCTGTTCTCACCGATGCCGGGCGACCAACATGGATTCGGTTCGCTGATCATAGACGAGATTTTCGCTCGGGCCGGGTGGGACAGCGAGGCTCTCATCGACCCCGAACGGCGCGAATTGCTGCGGCTGATATCGGAAAAGTCGTTCGACCTCGTAGGATTGACCATTTCATGCGATTGTCCTAGCGGCCCCGTCTCCCAACTGATTAGTGCAATTCGCAGTGTTTCCGTAAACCCCCGAACGCAGATCCTCATCGGAGGGCGAGCGGTCAATTCCAATCCCGACCTCGTCGGCGAGGTCGGTGCCGACGGAACAGCCGTCGATGCCGAAGCGGCGCTCAGACTCGCCGCACGCCTGGTGGAGGACGTGAAACTTAGCGCTTAGCACGCATCGTAGGCACGAGAACCGGATGCTGACCAGGAAGCACAGCTTGGACGAGAAACGGCCCTTCGCCGATTCCGGGGAGGTGTTCGACGCCATCGATCGCGACGCGGCCAAGACGCTGGCGATGGTGGCGGGCGATGTCGTGCTCGTGCTGGACAAGACCGGCAACATTCTCGACGGCTCTTTCGACCCCGACGCATTCCCCGAATTCGAAAAATGGATCGGCGACAATTGGCTCGACACGGTGACCGCCGAGAGTCGGCCCAAGATCATGGAAATGCTGGCCGCGGCACGCAAGGGCGAGGTGCAGCACTGGCGCCAGGTCAACCATCCTTCGCGCGAGGGCGACGTCCCGATCAAATATGTTGTCGTCAGCATCAATGGCGGCGAACGGGCGATCGCCTTCGGGCGCGATCTGCGCGAAATCGGCAAGGTCCAGCAGCGCCTGCTCAAGGTCCAGCAATCGCTCGAGCGCGATTACATCCGCATGCGCCATGTCGAGGCACGCTATCGCCTGCTGTTCGAAAGCTCGCGCGAGCCGGTGATGATCGTCGAGGCGTCCGATTATCGTATCCGTGAAGCCAATCCCGCGGCCCATGCACTGGTCGGCGCCAAGGCAGGGTCGCTGGCCGACAAGAAACTGCTCGGCCTGTTCTCGCGCAAGAGCGGTTCGACGGTCACCGCGCATCTGGGCTCGGCGCTGGTTACGAATGCAGTCTCACCCGTGGCGGTCACGCTCGACAAAGGCGGGCGAGAAGTGACGCTGTCCGCCTCAGGCTTCAGCCAGGACCGGCGGCAATACCTGCTTGTCCGTTTCGAAGATGCACAGCGATCGATCGAGCCCGACGTGGCACCCGTGCTCGACGTCATAGAACACATGCCCGACGCTTTCGTGCTTACCGATGCGCGCATGGGCATCGTTGCCACCAATATGGCTTTCGTCGAGCTCGCCCGGGCGGCCGGGATCGACCAGCTGCGCGGGTCCGATCTGTCGACTTTCATCGGCAGGCCGGGGATCGATCTCGATCTCATCGCCAGCCAAGTCGACAAGGATGGCGAGGCGCGCAACGTCACCACCATTCTCCGCGCGGTGAATGGCGGCGACGACGAGCCGATAGAAGTCTCGGCGATCGCGACCGGCGCGGACGAGCGCCATTACGGTTTTGTCATTCGGCCGATCGCCCGGCGCCTGCGCGACCTGCCACCCGGGTCCGACGACATGCCGCGCTCGGTCGAACAGCTCACCGAGCTGGTCGGGCGCATGCCGCTCAAGGATATCGTTCGCCAAAGCACCGACCTAATCGAGCGCCTGTGTATCGAAGCGGCACTGCTCTATACCTCGGACAACCGCGCTTCGGCCGCCGAAATTCTCGGCCTGAGCCGTCAGAGCCTTTATTCCAAGCTGCACCGCTACGGCCTCGGAAACCTGCCCGCCGACTCCGAATAGAGTTTTCCTGCATAATGGGTGTCAAAATGATTTGACGCCCACCCCTGTCAGGCATAGCGTTGCGCCATGCTTCGTTCGGCGGCCTCGACTCGGACGGCGCCGATTCCGGCGGCATCTTCGGTCGTCGAACTTCTCAAGCCGATAACCTGGTTCCCCCCGATGTGGGCCTTCGGCTGCGGCGTGGTATCCGCCGGCGCGGCATTCGACGAACGCTGGCTGTTCGTGATCGGCGGCATCTTGCTCGCCGGGCCCTTCGTCTGCGGCACCAGCCAGGCGGTCAACGATTGGTTCGACCGGCATGTCGATGCGATCAACGAACCCCACCGGCCGATTCCATCCGGCAGGGTCGCAGGGCGCTGGGGCCTCGGCATCGCGGTAGCCGGGACGCTGCTGTCGCTGGGGCTTGCGGCAATGCTCGGGTTTTGGGTCTTCGTCGCTGCCATATTGGGTCTGGCGCTCGCCTGGGCCTACAGCGCGCCGCCCTTCCGCCTCAAGGCGAGCGGCTGGGCGGGGCCGGCCACCGTCGGGCTCACCTATGAAGGGCTCAGCTGGTTCACCGGCGCCAGCGTGATGGCGGGCGGGCTGCCGGGCATGCCGGTAATCGCGATCCTGCTGCTCTACAGCGCGGGCGCGTTCGGGATCATGGTGCTCAACGATTTCAAGGCGGTCGAAGGCGATCGGATCACCGGCCTGCGCTCGCTGCCGGTGACGCTGGGTGTCAGCCGCGCAGCCCTGCTCGCCTGCTTCGTGATGGCCGCCGCACAGGTCATCGTGATCGCCTTGCTCGCCATTTGGGACCACGCGCTGTCCGCGCTGATCGTGAGCGCCCTGTTGCTCGCGCAAGTGCTGCTGATGGCTCGCCTGCTGAAGCACCCGGCGCGATTCGCTCCCTGGTACAATGCGACCGGAGTAACACTTTACGTCCTCGGCATGCTGGCGTCCGCGCTTGGTCTGGGAGGATATCTGTGACGACGCGATCGACCCGGGGATTCGGCTGGCTCGCGATTGTCCGTCTCGGTTGCGTGCAGGCCTCGATCGGCGCGATCGTCATGCTGGCGACCTCGCTGCTCAACCGCGTGATGGTGGTCGAATATGCGCTCGCCGCGGCGATCCCCGCGGGGTTGGTCGCCTGGCATTACGCGGTTCAGCTCACCCGCCCGCTATGGGGCCATGGTTCCGACCGGGGAAGGAAACGCACGCCGTGGATCCTGGGCGGCATGGCGGCGCTGGCGCTGGGCGCGCTCATGGCGGTGAACGCGACCGTCCTGATGGCCGCAAACCCCTTGGTCGGTGCGATCCTGGCAATCGCCGCCTTCACTTTGATCGGCATGGGCGTGGGGGCGAGCGGGACATCGATGCTCGCTCTGCTCGCCTCGGGCGTCGCCCCCGAACGCCGCGCGGCAGCGGCCGCGACGACCTGGATCATGATGGTCGCCGGGATCGTGATCTCGGCAGGAGTGGCCGGCGCGCTGCTCGACCCCTTTTCGCCGCAACGGCTCGCGCTGGTAGCCAGCGGGGTTGCCGTCGCCGCGCTGGTGGTGAGCGCGCTGGCCGTGCGCAAGCTCGAGCCGGAGGTCCCCTTCGGCTTCGACACGCAGCCACGCGGCGAGGTGCCCGGATTTCCCGAGGCGCTGCGCGAAATCCTCCATGAAAACGCCGCGCGCCGCTTCACCGTATTCATTTTCGTATCGATGCTCGCCTACAGCATGCAGGACCTCATTCTCGAGCCCTTTGCCGGCCTTGTCTTCGGTATGACCCCGGGCCAATCGACCCAGCTCGCCGGGATCCAGCATGGCGGCGTGTTGATCGGCATGATCTGCGCCGGGATCGGTGGCAGCGCCTTTGCCGGGCGATTACCGGTCGATCTGCGCTTCTGGATCGTGGCGGGCTGCAGCGGTTCCGCACTCGCGCTGGCTGGCCTCGCCGCCGGCGCGCTTTACGGACCCGGTTGGCCGTTGACCGCGAACGTCTTCGTGCTCGGCCTTTGCAACGGCCTGTTCGCGGTCGCCGCGATCGGGGCGATGATGGGGCTTGCCGGGGCGGGTCGGAAAACTCGCGAAGGCGTGCGCATGGGCGTGTGGGGCGCGGCGCAGGCCATTGCCTTCGGTCTGGGCGGACTCGCCGGCGCGCTGGGCGTCGATATCGCCCGCCGCGCGCAGGGGCAGGATGGCACCGCCTTCCAGCTGATTTTCGCAATCGAGGCGTGCCTATTCGTCATCGCGGCGGGGCTGGCGCTCCACGCGACGCGGCGCGGGCGCGCGAACACAAGGGAGGTGGCAACGGTATGACCGAGACGATCTACGACGCAGTGGTGGTCGGAGGCGGACCTGCAGGGGCCACCGCCGCGGCCGATCTGGCAACTGCCGGGCACAAGGTCCTGCTGCTCGACCGCGCGGGGCGCATTAAGCCTTGCGGCGGGGCCGTACCCCCACGGCTGCTGCAGGATTTCGACGTGCCGCAAAGCCTGCTGGTGGCGCGCGCACGCTCGGCGCGCATGATTGCGCCTTCGAACCGCAAGGTCGACATGCCAGTGGGCGAAATCGGCTATGTCGGCATGGTCGATCGCGACGTGTTCGACGAATGGCTGCGCGAGCGGGCCGCACAGGCCGGAGCGGAGCGTCGCACCGGCACGTTCGAGCATATCGAGCGCAGCGAGAGCGAGGGCCCGACCGTCTGCTATCGCCGGTCGCGCGGCAGCGAGATCGAGCGCGTCCGGACCCGGCTGGTGATCGGCGCCGATGGCGCGCGCTCGGCCGTCGCGCGGCAGAATATCCCCAAGGCGGACCAGATGCCCTGCGTGTTCGCCTATCACGAAATCATCCGGTCGCCCGAAGAAACGACCGAAGCCTTCGACGGATCGCGTTGCGACGTGTTCTACCAGGGCAAGCTGTCGCCCGATTTCTATGCCTGGGTCTTCCCGCATGGCGGCACTGCCAGCATCGGGCTGGGCAGTGCGAACAAGGGCTTTCCCTTGCGCGAAACGGTGGCGAAGATGCGCGGCGAGCTGGGGCTGGATGCCTGCGAGACGATCCGCAAGGAAGGCGCGCCGATCCCGCTCAAGCCGCTCAAGCGGTGGGATAATGGCAGCGACGTTATCGTCGCCGGCGATGCGGCGGGCGTGGTCGCTCCGGCATCGGGCGAGGGCATCTATTATGCGATGACCGGCGGGCGCCATGTGGCGCAAGCCGCGCAGGAATTCCTGCGCACCGCCAATCCCAAGGCGCTGCGCATGGCGCGTAAGAACTTCATGCGCGAGCATGGCAAGGTGTTCTGGGTGCTCGGGATCATGCAGTATTTCTGGTATTCGAGCGACAAGCGGCGCGAGCGTTTTGTGACCATGTGCGCCGACAAGGACGTGCAGCAGCTGACCTGGCAGGCCTATATGAACAAACGGCTGGTACGCGCCAAACCGCTTGCCCATGCGCGAATTTTCCTCAAGGATTGCGCCCATCTGCTGGGATTGAGGGCCGCCGCCTGATGAATCGAAGTTGGTTGCTGCCGATCATAGTGGCAGGTGTCGCGGCGCTGGGCGTGGCGATGCTCGGCGCCACGATCACCGATCTGGGTCCCTGGTACCAGGCGCTCGAAAAGCCCGCCTGGGCACCGCCCGATCCCGTCTTCGGAATCGCCTGGACGCTGATCTTCGCCCTGGCCGCGGTTGCCGCCGTAAGCACCTGGCGCGCCGCGCCGACCACGCGCGTCGCGGATACGGTGATCGGCCTGTTCGCGCTCAATGGCTTCCTCAACATCCTGTGGAGCCTGATCTTCTTCCGCATCCAGCGGCCCGACTGGGCCTTTGCCGAACTGCTGCTGCTGTGGCTCTCGGTGGGCGCGCTGATCCTGTTCTGCGGGCGCTATTCGAGGCTCGCCGGCTTTGCTCTGGTGCCTTATCTGATCTGGGTGACGATCGCCGGCGCGCTCAACTGGCAGGTGATCGAGCTCAACGGCCCCTTCGGTTGATGGAGGCGCTGTTTCGCAGCGGCCATGCGGCGGACATCGTGCTGGCGGTGCTGCTGGTCGAGGCGATCTGGCTCCGGATGCGCGGCTTCGCCTGGCGCGATCTGGCAGGATTGCTCGGTCCCGCGGCGCTGCTGGTGCTGGGCCTGCGCGCCGCGCTGGTCGGGGCGCCATGGTACTGGATATCGCTGCCGGTCGCGCTCGCTTTCCCGCTGCACCTGCTCGACCTGCGCCGGCGAAGCGGAGGCGGCGCCTAGGTTCACCGACATCGCGGCAAAAAAGAACCCGGCCGTGGGAGCCGGGTTTCAAGCTCGGCAATGGTGGACGGGTCAGCCGGGCGCGTAATTATGCTGCTGTGCCCACAGGTACCAATTGTCGACCACCGTTCCGGTCAAAAGGATACCGATCCCGCCGGTCAGCGTGGTCAGCACTGCGAACCACCACGCCCAGCGATGGATCGATTCCATCGATGCGTTGAAGCCCATCGTCCAGCGCCAGAACAGTCCCGCACGCTCGGAGGCCGTACCGCGATCGGTGATCTGTTCGATTTCGCGCTCGCCGCCATAGCGGCTGACCGCGAGGATCGTTGCCCCGTGCATCGCGAACAGCAGCGCCGAACCGTACAGGAAGGTGATCGAGAGCGCGTGAAACGGGTTGTAGAACAGGTTCCCGTAGATCAGCGAAAAATTGTTGGTCCAGTCGAGGTGCGGGAAGATGCCGTAAGGCACCGCTTCCGACCAGCTGCCCATCAACATCGGGCGCAGAAAACCGAGCACCAGGAACAGCCAGATCGCACTGGCGAAGGCCCAGCAGACATGCAACCCCATGCCCAGCGATACGGCCCGGCGATAGGAACGCACCCACCACAGCAGGATCGATAGGGTAAGGAAGAAGCCGGTCAGAATGAACCAGCCGCCCTCGGCCAGCGGGACGAACGGGCTGAAGCCCCATTCGGGCCCAGGCGGGTCGAGCGAGAGCCAGAAGAATTCGCGCATGAAGGCGATCGGGCTGTAATCGACCTGCGCGGCCATGTTCCACCCGATGATCGAGATCGCGAGGAAGCCGAACAGCAGCGAGGCGAGGCCCAGCCAGCCGAGATAGATCGGTCCGAGTTGGGCCTGGCCGAATTTGCCGAACCAGTAGTTGTAGCCGGTCAGCCGATAGCGCTCTTCATCGCCCGGCGGCAGCGGGACTCCCATTTCGGGAGCGGTCTGAAGCTGCACCTGGGTGAAGATATTGTAATAGCGTGCCATTGCTCAGGGCCTCCTCAGGACCAGATCGGGATGCTCTTCCACCAGTCCCACCATTCGGGGAAACTGCCCTGGTAGAGCGGACCGGCAAGGATCATGCAGGCCGCGCTCCAGAAGCCGGCGTTGAGCGCCAGCAACAGGCCGAGGCGGTGGATGCCCAGCGTGCCGATCGAATAGCCGATGAAATCGCGAAAATAGGTATCTTCGTGTTCGGGCGTCTTAACTTTCTCGCCCTTGGGCACGTTGACGGCAGACAGGATCAGCGATCCGTGCAGCGCCAGCGCGAAGCAGGTGACGAAGAAGAAGGACACCGCCACCATATGCAGCGGATTATAGTGGAAATTCACATACATATAGCCGGTATTCGACACCCAATCGAGATGGGTGAAGATGCCGTAGGGAAAGCCGTGGCCCCAGGCCCCCATCCACAGCGGCCGCACGACCACCAGCGTCGCATAGGCGAGTATCGCGAAGCTGAAGGCGATCGGCACGTGGTAGCCGATGCCCAGCTTGCGACTGATTTCCACCTGTCTCAGTGCCCACGAAATGAAGGCGACCAGCGCGCAGACCGTGATGATCTGCCAGTATCCGCCTTCGTTGAGCGGAGCTGCGGCTAGACCCGCTTCGATGGGCGGTGGTTCGATCGAGATGAGCCAGGGGTTCCATGTCGGCCCCTGCGACGCGGAGGCGAAGATCAGCAGAGTGCCCAGAAGGGCGCTGATCGCCGTCGTCACGCCGAAGAAGCCGACATAAAAGGGACCGACCCAGAAGTCGAACAGGTCGCCGCCTATCAGCGTACCACCCCGCACGCGGTATTTCCGCTCGAAACTCAGCAGCGCCATAGCTCTATCCTTCCTACCTTGGCGGGCAGGCTCATCGGGTACCTACTCGATGGCCGGAGGCAGGCAGGCGAATCCCGCCTGCGCTCGATCGACCCGGCGTTCAGCCCGTTCGCGTCACGCTTTCAGTGGCCGCCGTCGTCGCCGGTGCGGCGCTTGCGCCGTCCAGCCAGTTGTAGCGGTTGGTGCTGAGCAGGATGAAGTGAATCAGCAGCGCGAGGACGAACAGGAATACGAACAGTGCGACGAGCGCCCTGCGCGGATCGAAAATGAGCCAAATTCTCCACATTGTCTTTCTCCTTCAATGTGTCGGGCAGTGCCTGGGGATGGGCCGTCGGTGGCGCTTCGCTCAGGCGGATTGCGCGGTCAGAGCCACGGCCTCCAGACCCAGACGAGGACGTGAGCGACGACGGCAATCGCAGTGAAGCCGAGGAAGCTGCTCATGAAAATCTTGTGGAATTCCTTGGCCTCTTCGGGCGTCAGGTAGGTCCGCAAGCCAAAGCGATCGTCACCGGGTGTCGGATCGTTCATTGGTTTATCTCCCAATCAGTTGCGAGGTGGTGGGGACGACGTGCCCCCGACGGTATCCGCGCGGGCGGACCCGCGGGGATGGTGAAGCCCGCTGGCGGGCGATCGGGTGCGACGGGGCTCATGCGAGCGATCCTTCGAGCAGGACATCGGCGAGGCAGTCGGCGGAAACGCTGGTATGTCCCTGGCGGCGGGCCGCGCGTTCGGCGGCGTCGCGCAGGCGCTTGGCGGCGGAAATGCGGACCAGCACCGGCTGCGCTTCGACGAGCGCGTCGAGCTTGGCCTTGGCATCGGCATCCCAGGGCAGTTCCTCGTGGTCCTTGGCGAGGGTCGGCTCGACCTTGTCGAGGTCGGAGCCGAGCGGCAGGATGTGGAACAGCGCGTCGAACAGCGCATTGCACACTTCCTGCACGAGATAGGTCGCGCCGGCATAGCCCATGAAAGGCGTGCCGGTGTGGCGGCGGATCGCCGCGCCGGGAAAGCTTGCCGCGATGAACTGACCCGACGGACCGTGGCCGGTCCCAGCCGTCTCGGCGAGATACATCCGCTCGTTGTAGGAGCCGAACACGACCAGAGGTGGATTGGCGTGGATCGCAGCGCGCACGTCTTCGTTCTTCGGCTTCACACCGGCAGAGCGGGAGAAGGCGAAGGTGCAGGGAAGACCCATGTCTTCCTCGAGGAAGACACGGATGCCGCGGGCATAGGTCTCGTTTGCGCAGATCCCGAAATTGGCGGTGCCGAAGAAATCCTGCGTGACCGAGCGCCACAGGTCCCACAGCGGCTTGATCGTGGTGTGCTTCTCGCGTGCGATGAAGGGTTCGGGATCGAGCCCGAGTTCCTCGCTCAGCGCGCGCAGGAATTTGGTGGTGCTGGTGAGACCCACCGGTGCCTGGAAATAGGGCCGGTCGAGCAGTTCGCACAGATTACGGCCATATTCGCGATAGAGGCAGACGTTCGCCTGCGCATCGGCCAGGCGGCGGATATCGGCAAGATGGCTGCCGAGCGGGAAGGCCATGTTGACCTCCGCCCCGATGCCCTCGACCAGGCGCCGGATCTCGGCGAGGTCGCTGGCCATGTTGAACATGCCGTAAGCCGGACCGATGATGTTGACCTTGGGCTTTTCGCCCTCCTTGACCGGCTTGAGCGCGGGCATCTTCTTCGGCCCGAATTCGGTCCATAGCCAGGAAAGGGCGCGATCGGCCGATTCCCATTGGTCCTCGTCGATCGTGCGCGGCAGGAAGCGCTTGATCGTGGTGCCTTCGGGCGTCACCCCGCCGCCGATCATTTCGGCGATCGAGCCGGTCACCACCACCGAGGGCAATTCGGGATCGAGCGTTTCCCAGGCCCGCTTCATCGCGCCCTCGGTGCCGGTCTTGCCGAGCTCTTCCTCGCCGAGTCCGGTGACCACGATCGGCAATTCGTGCGGCGGCAGCCCGTCGGTGTAATGCAGGACCGAGGTAACCGGCAGGTTCTCGCACCCCACGGGGCCGTCGATCACCACCTGCAGCCCCTTCACCGCGGTGAAGACATAGACGGCGCCCCAGTATCCGCCCGCCCGGTCATGATCGAGGACGAGGGTCATGTGCCCACCGCCTCGGCCGCCTTGATGGCCGCCGCCGTCTGCGCCGCGAATTTCTTCTTGAACTTGGGCCGGTCGACCGGTGTGTCTTCCCAGATTCCGGCCGCATCGCCCGTGCCCGCATCGCCGAAAAATTCCGACATGCGGTCGAACCGCGCTTTGTTGGCGAGCGCGGCATTGACCACCTGCGCGAGACTGCCGGCTCCCGCCGGGCCCATCAGAGGGCGGGCGGAGATCAGATTGGTGAAATAGAGCGCGGGAATCGCGTTCTGCTTGGCATGCTGGACGACCGGCGTGGTGCCGATCGCCAGGTCGGGGCCGAATTCCTCGACCGCCGCGATATCCTCTTCGAGGCTGGCGCGGTAATTGACGCGCACGCCCTTGGCCTCGAGCCAGTCGCGGTCGGGATCGGACCATGGGGTCTTGGGGCAGGCGGTGCCGACATAGGGCACCTCCGCGCCGCTTTCGATCAGCAGCCGCGCGACCAGCAGTTCGGAGCCCTCGTAGCCCGAGACGGTGATCCGGCCCTTCACGGGCATGGCGGACAGGGCCCCGCGAATGGCGCCGACCATCGCGTCTTTCGCGGCGTCGATTTTCGCGCGTTCGACGTTGCACGCGCTGCCGATCGCCTCGAGCCAGGCGGCGGTGCCGTCCGAGCCCACCGGGGCCGAACCAACGACGCTACGGCCGGCCTTGTCGAACTCGCGGATGCTGGCGGTATAGAAGGGATGGATCGCGGCGACGGTGGCGCAATCGAGCGCGGCGTAGAGCTCGCGCCATTCGCGCGTGGGAACGACCGGGCCTGCTGCGAGCCCAAGGGGCTCCAGCATCATCCCGATGCCTACCGGATCGGCGGGAAACATTTCGCCCAGCAAGGTTACCGTCGGACGATCCGAACGCTCTTTCGGAGCGGCCACGGGGCCAAGTTCGGCTTCCTTGCGGGCATATTCGAGCATGGCGCCCGCAAGCACATCCTTCGCCTCGGCATGGGTCGGCACACCGAAGCCGGGCACGTCGATGCCGACGATCCGCACGCCGTTGATCTGGTCGGGCAGCAGCCGCAGCGGCACGCCGCTGGCTGTGGGCACACACAGATTGGTGACCACGATGGTGTCGTATTGGTCCGGATCGGCGAGCTGTTCGACCGCTTCCTTGATGTCCTCGAACAGCTTGCCGGTGACCAGCGTTTCTGAACTGAAGGGCACGTAGCCGACCGTGCGCCGTGCCCCGTAGAAATGGGAGGTGAAGGTGAGGCCGTAGACGCAGCAGGCGCTGCCCGAGAGGACGGTCGCGGTGCGCCGCATCCTCAGTCCCACGCGCAGCGAGCCGAAAGCGGGGCACATGCTCTGCGGCTGGTCGTGCGGCCCCTTCGGATAGTCGGCGGCATAGCGGTCGAGCAGCTCGCTCTGGCCGGCCTTGCGCGCCGCTTCCTGCATCCGTTCCGCACCCCCGTGGCAGCCGCTGTCACCGGCGCCGTCCGGATCGAGATCCAGCCGGTCGGGTTCGCGCGCGTCGGCCACGTCGGAGGCGAAATCGGTCATCCGCTACACCTCATCATAAACCACCTCGAGCGATGGCTTGGGTTCGTAGGAACCGCCGCGCATATCCGCCTGGGTGGCGGGCACGAGCTTGACGTCACCGCCGGTCTCGTCGGCGCTGAACAGGTCCAGCAGTCCGTCCTGTTCCAGCGGCTTGGGCTGTTGCGGGGGCGCCTTGGCGACATTCTCGGCCAGTTCCTCGAACAGTCCGGCCCATTCGCCACCGGGCTTGCCGATGATCTGGTAATTGGCCGATTTGCGGCGGATATCCTCGTCGGCGGGAATCGCCGTCAATACCGGGATGTCGACCGCATCGGCGAAGGCCTTGGCCTCCCCCGTACCGTCGTCCTTGTTCACGATCATGCCGGCAACGCCGACATTGCCGCCCATCTTGCGGAAATATTCGACCGCCTTGCAGACATTGTTGGCGACGTAGAGCGATTGCAAATCGTTCGAGCCGACGACGATCACCTTCTGACACATGTCGCGCGCGATCGGCAGGCCGAACCCGCCGCACACCACGTCGCCGAGGAAATCGAGCAGGACGTAGTCGAAGCCCCATTCGTGGAAGCCCAGCTTCTCCATCAGCTCGAAGCCGTGGATGATGCCGCGCCCACCGCAGCCACGCCCGACTTCGGGTCCGCCGAGTTCCATCGCGAACACGCCGTCGCGCTGGAAGCACACATCCTCGATGGTCACTTCCTCGCCCGCGAGCTTCTTCTTCGAAGAGGTCTCGATGATCGTCGGGCAGTTCTTGCCGCCGAACAGCAGGCTGGTCGTGTCGGACTTGGGATCGCAGCCGATCAGCAGCACGCGCTTGCCCTGCTGCGCCATCATGTAGCTGAGGTTGGAGAGCGCGAAGCTCTTGCCCGATCCTCCCTTGCCGTAGATCGCGATGATCTGCGTTTCCTTGGTCACCTCGTTCGAGGAAACCGGATCGGGTTCGATCGCGGCTTCCTCACGCAGGGCCTGGGCTTGGGTTTCGAGCATCGTCATGCGTATTCGCTCCAGTCGAGGACCATCTTGAGGCAGTCCCGGTCGTGAAAGGCCGCCGGATAGGCTTCTTGGGCCTGTGCGGCGGGTGCGATGTCGGAAATCAGCCCCGACAGGTCGAGTTCGCCGGATTCGATCATTGCGCGGGTCGAGGCGAGGTCGTCCGCCTGCCATTCGGCGGCCACGCGCAGCCGCGCTTCGCACTGGAAGGCCGGCGGGAAGGCGAAGCTGATGCGGCTGGTATAGAAGCCCGCCAACACGATCTCGCCGCCGCGTCCCAGCCGGTTGATCAGAATGTCGAAGACGTCGCTGCTGCCGCTCGCATCGATGATGGTGCGATAGTCGTGGCGCTCGTCATCCTTGGGCGCGATCACGTCGTAGCCCACGGCGCCCGTCCGGCGGTGCGGCTTGTTGTCCCACACCGTGGGAGCCGGCGCACCCGAGGCGATCGTCATGCGTGCGAGCAACCGCCCTAGGACGCCATGGCCGACGATCAGTTCCGGCGGTTCGCCACCCTTGAGCGCATGCAGCGCCGTGGCGGCCAGCGCATAGAGCACGCCTTTTTCGGCCAGGTCCTCCTCGACGGGCAAAGCGCGGGCAGAGGGGACAATTACGCGCTGCGCCGTGCCCCCGAACAGGCCGCGCGCATCTGCATAGCAATCCGCACCGGGCACGAAGACCCATTCGCCGATCCGCTCTTTCGCCTCCTCGCCCGCTTCGACGATGCGGCCGACGGATTCGTAACCGGGCACCAGCGGATAGCCCATGCCGGGGAAATTGGGCATTTCGCCGGACCAGAGCAGTTTCTCGGTCCCGCTGCTGATACCGCTGAAGCGGATGGCGACGGCGACGTCCGACGGCCCGAGGGGGCGCAGGGCGAGACGTTTCAGCGCCAAGCGCCTCGGAGCCTCGAGTGTGACCGCCATCGCATCCATTGCCGTGCGCTCTCTCCCTCTGCACCCGCTTCTCGGGAAAGCGATGTGCAATATGTCAGCTACGCCTAACGCCCCGATGTGTCAAATATGAATGACAGTTTGAGTGTCAGGCTGTGGCAACAATCAGGGAGGTTATCAGCGGCTGGTTTGTGGCGATCCTGCGCGAACGCGCAAAACCCGCCTCGGCGAGCATCGCGCGGATTTCTTCGGCGCGCCGGGGCCTTCCGGAGCCCATCGCCCACAGATAGAGGCCGAAATAGGCATCCCCCATCGCCTCGGCCCCGGGTGTGGCGGCCATGGGTTCGGCGACAAGAAGCTGCGCCCCCGGTCGCATGGCCCTGTGGATATCTTGCAGGAGTTTCTGCGCCGGAGCATCGTCGTGATCGTGCAGGATCCTGACCAGCGAGACCAGGTCGTAGCCCTGGGGGATCGAGTCGGTGAGGAAGCTTCCCGCGTGGAACTCGGGTTGGGTGCCATGGTGATCCTGTTCGAAACGCCTGCGCGCAAGGGCGACGACATCGTGCAGGTCGAACAGGCCCAGGCGCAGGTCCGGATGCGCGGCAGACAGGCGGCGCAGGAAAGTGCCGCTTCCCCCGCCGACATCCAACAGCGATCGATGATTGTCGAACCGGAAAGCTGCGATGACTTCGTCTGCGACCGCCACCTGCGAATCGGCCATGAGTCTTGAATAATCCGCCGCCGCGCCGGCCGGATGCGAGGCGTCATGTGGCTCTGCCGAGTAGGTCCAGAAGCTCGAGAGGTTTGTCGGGTCGCGTCGGTCGCCCTTCAGCAAGGCCAGCGGATCGGCGAGATCGGCGTAGAGCAGGCGGTGGTGGCGAATCATGGCAACCGCACCCGGATTGCCCTGAAGCGCCGCGCCGTGCCGGCCGAGCAGCCACCAGCCAGGTTCGGCTTCTTCGGCGAGGCCGATTGCAGCCGCGGCGCGCACGAGACGCGCGGCGGCGTCATCGTTCAGCCCGGTCGTCGCTGCGATGTCGGCAAGCGAGGCGGGGCCATGTTCGAGTCGATCGAGCAGGCCGGACTCCACCGCCGCCAGCGTCGTCTGCGTGTAGGTGAACCCCGCCACGAGGTCGAAGACTGCGCGCGCCCGGCGCCGCGCGATGGGCCGAAGCAAGGGATTGCGCGCGGCATGGCGCTGGAAGCTGCGGCTTGCGAACAGCCGGTTGCGCCAGGCGATCAGGCGCATCCTGAATGTCTGCGGCGGGGCCGGATCGGGGTACAAATCTTCGTGCATTTGTCCAATGCAGTGGACAGGCGGCATGTAAAGGTCAATGATATTGCGCGGAGGTCGGACCCTATGGGCGACAGGATCGTGATCATCGGAGCGGGTATCGGCGGGCTGGTGACCGCCGCGCTGCTCGCAGCCGCAGGCCGCGATGTCACCGTCATCGAAAAGGAACCGCATGTCGGGGGCAAGGCGCGCCGGGTGATGGTCGATGGCCGGCCGGTCGATGCAGGCCCCACGGTCTTCACATTGCGCGACGTGTTCGAACAGGTCTTCAACGCCTGCGGCAGCACACTCGACGATTGGGTTGCAACGCGCCCCGCCGCAATCGTCGCCCGGCATGCCTGGAGCGAGGAGGAGCGGCTCGACCTTTACGCCGATCCGCAGCGCAGCGAAGAAGCGATCGGCGATTTCGCCGGGGCCGATGCGGCGCGCGGCTATCGCAGTTTCCGTGCCGAAGCCCAGCGGATCTACGATATTCTCGACGCCAGCCTGCTGCGGCGATCCAAGGTCCACTGGCCGCTCCCGCTGATGTGGCGGATCGGATTGTGGCGGGTCGGCGATCTGATCGCGATCCGGCCTTACGAGAGCCTGTGGAAGGTGTTGGGCGAACACTTCGCCGATCCGCGGTTGCGCCAATTGTACGGCCGTTATGCCACCTATTGCGGCTCGTCTCCCTTCGATGCGCCCGCCACGCTGATGCTGATCGCGCATGTCGAAGCGCAGGGCGTTTGGCTGATCGAAGGCGGGATGAGCGCCTTGGCCGAAGCGCTGAAGGGGCTCGCGCAGCAACAGGGCGCGCGCTTCAGGCTGGGCGAGGGCGTGGCCGAAATCGAAGCGGACCGCGCGGGCGTCACCGGCGTGATCCTGGCCGATGGCGAGCGGATCGCCGCCGATGCCGTGGTCTGCAATGCCGATCCCGCCGCGCTGGCGAGCGGGCGGTTCGGGACACGCGCGCAGCGTGCGGTCGGCGCGACAAAACCCTGTCGCCGGTCGCTGTCCGCCTATGTCTGGCTCGCCCATGCCGAGACCCGCGGTTTCCCGCTCTCGCGCCACAACGTGTTCTTTTCACCCGATTATCCAGCAGAGTTTCGTGCGCTCTCGACGGGCGAACCGATTGCCGATCCCAGCGTCTACATCTGCGCGCAGGATCGCGATGCGGATGGCGGTGCCGGCCCGAGCGGTCGCGAACGCCTGCAGATTATCGTCAATGCCGCCGCCACCGGCGACACCACTCACCCCACCCAGGAGGAACTCGACCGATGCACGCACGCCATGACGCGCAGCCTCAGCCGCTGCGGGCTGCAACTGGAGGCGCCGATGCCGCACTCGCTGGTGACCCCGGCGGATTTCGAGGCTCTGTTCCCCTCGACGGGTGGGGCCCTTTATGGACGGGACTCGCACGGATGGGCGGCATCCTTCCTGCGCCAGGGCGCGCGGACTCGGATCCCTGGGCTCTATTGCGCCGGGGGGAGCACCCATCCGGGCGCGGGCGTGCCGATGGCCGCCTTGTCCGGGCAGATCGCGGCGCACACGCTGATGGCCGACCGCGCTTCGACGCGCCGGTCGCGGCCGGTGGCTATGGCTGGTGGTACGTCGATGCGATCAGCGACGACGGACGCCACGGCCTGACGATCATCGCCTTCATCGGCAGCGTATTTTCACCCTATTACAAGGCGAGCGGGCGGGGCGATCCGCTGGACCATTGCGCGCTCAATGTCGCGCTTTACGGGCCGCGCAGCCGCTGGGCGATGACCGAACGCCCGCACAGTGCGGTGGTGCAGGAGCGCGACACGCTGGCCATCGGCCCGAGTAGCGTGCGCTGGACCGGCGAGGCGCTGGAGATCCGCATCGAGGAACGCGACAAGCGCGTCGGTATTCCATGGCGGCGGCGCGTGCGCGGCACGGTGCGCGTGCATCCCGAAGCGCTCAACCCGGTCGGCTACGCGCTCGATCCGGCGGCGCGCCATATCTGGCACTGCCTCGCCCCGCGCGCGCGGATCGAGGTGGAGATGGACCAGCCTGGTCTCAAATGGGGCGGGCGCGCCTATCTCGATTCCAATCGCGGGACCGAGTCGCTCGAGGAGGGCTTCGATGTGTGGCACTGGTCGCGCGCGCATATGCCGGAAGGCGCGGTTGTCTGTTACGAGGGCAAGCGGAGCGATGGCTCACGCTTCGCGAGCGCGATCCGCTTCGACCGGCAGTGCTTGCCGCAGCGCGACGAGCTGCCGCTAACCGCGCCGCTGCCCAACACGCTGTGGCAGATGAAACGCAAGACCCGCGCCGATCGCGGCCATGCCGGCGTAATCAGGACGTGGGAGGATGCGCCATTCTACGCGCGGTCGACGCTGTCTTCGCGGCTTTACGGCGAGCAGGTGGTGGCGGTGCAGGAAAGCCTCGACATGCGGCGCTTCACCTCACCGATCGTCCAGTTCATGCTCCCCTATCGCATGCCCCGAACCAGCGGATGAATCCGCCTCGCGCTTCTTCTGCTTGTCGCGCTCGATCTCGCGATTGACCGACCACAATTGGTAGCCGCCGAAACCGAAGGCGACGAGCGCAGTGAAGACGATCTCGATCCAGCCGAAGTTCTCGCTGAGGGCTTCCATGCCAGTTTCTCTCCTCGTCAGGCGACCTTAGCACGGGCATCGAGAAAGCGTCGAATATGCTCCGCCGCCTCGGCGGGACGTTCCTCATGCGCAAGGTGGCCAAGCCCGGGCAGCACCTCCAGCTGCGCATCGGGCAGGCGCTCGGCCGCCTTGCGTACCGACGCCAGCGGGATGGCTTCGTCGCGCTCCGAATGGACGAGCAGCACCGGCCCTTGCAAGTCGACGAGATATCGCTGAAGCGGTTCGAGATCCCAATTCGCCATCATCGCCAGCGCCGCTCTGCAATGACCGGCGTTGCCCAGCAGCACCTCGTAGCAATGCAGACCGGCGGCATCGATCCGCGAATTGGTCGAACGACGTAGAAACCGCGCGGTCTCGCCGCTCAGACTGGCGATGCCAGCAAATACGCGGGGAACCAGTGGATTGACGAACAACAGCTTGGCCATCAGCGGCAAGAGCTGCGACCCCAGACCGGGGAAGGGTGCAAGCGCCGGGTTAAATCCGATAACCGGAAAGTTCGCGCCTCGATCGCGGATCATCTGCAGCGCGATGGCCGCACCCGCCGAATGGCCCACTATCGCAGCGGGCGACAGCTCCAGGCGATCGAGCAGCGCCCGTAGCTCTCTGGCCATCCTCGGCAGCGTCATCGCCCCACCGGACGCGCGCGAGAAAGCGTGACCGGGAAGGTCGGGCGCGATGCAGGTATAGTGCTCGGCCAGCGCGGGCATGACATCGCGCCAGGAATGGCAGGATGCGCCGGTGCCGTGCAGCAGCAGAAGCGGCGGGCCTTCGCCCATCGTCTGGACATGCCAGCGAACGGTGCCGCAATCGACGAAACGGCTCGATGCGCGGTGCGGCCAGATGCTGCCCTCGCGCTCCCAGTTCAACGCCCGGCTCATGCCGCGCGTGCCTGCGTGCTCGCGCCGACCGCGGCATGCAGTCTCCGCGCATCGGCCAGGGGCAGGGCAAGGAACCGCGCCTGCATCGCCTGCGCAAGGCGCGCCGTGTCGGGCGTGCTGCGGGGAGAGATATCGACCACCAGCGCCTCGATGCCGCGCACCGCGATAGCCTTGGCCGCCGCGTGGGCATCTTCGGCCGCGCGGCTGCGGCTGGCGCTGCCATCGCCGGCGATGTTGGCGCGCCCGTCGGTCAGGATGACGAGCGAAGGCGTCCTTCCTCGCAGCTCGACTGCTTCGGCCACTTCGCGTGCCGCCTGCAGCCCTGCGGCGAGCGGTGTGCCACCACCGCCCGGAAGCTCGGCAAGTGCGCGCCGGGCGCGGGTCAGCGAGCGGGTAGGGGGCAAGAGCAGTTCGGCGCCCGTGCCGCGAAAGGCGACCAGTGCGACTTCGCTGCGGGTGGTGTAGGCCTGCGCCAGCATCAGCTCGACCGCACCCTTGGCCTCGGCCAGTCGTGCGGCCGCAGCCGAGCCCGAGGCATCGACGCAAAAGATCGTGACCTTGGCCGCGCGCTCCTCGAACCGGCGGACGCGCAAATCCTGCTTGTGCAGGATCAGCCGGGCTCTCTCTGAAAGGCCGGCCTCGCGCCGGCGAAGTGGTTGCCAGGGCACCGCCGCCCGTAGGGAATCGATCAGCGCCAGCCGTGCTCCGCCGCGCGGCATGCCGGGGCGCGCGCCGAGCGGCTTGCCGCGCACTGTCGACTTGCGCCGTCTCCCGCCGCCGCTGCCGTGCGCCCGCCGCTTGGACTTCCCGGACGAAAGCTGCGCCAGAAGGTCGGGCGGGATCGCTGCGGCAGCGGCTTCGAGCATGACATCCTCCAGCGGCCTGTCGCCGGGATCGGACTGGTCGCGCTCGCCATCGCTGCCGGTCTCGCGATCGGGTTCTGGCGTTTCCTCGTCTTCCAGCGGCGGCAATTGCGTCGCGCGCGGGGCGAGAACCAGCCGGGCGGAGGCTTGCAGGTCGGCGGTGGAAGGCTGCTCTCGGCCCTGTAGCGAGGCATGGGCGCGCGCGGCTTCGGCAGCAAAGATCAGCGGCCGGATCGAGCCGACGCCCAATGCGGCAGCCGTCGCCGCAAGGCCCTCCAGAGCGTCGTCTTCGAGCGGAGCGACCGCATCGATCGGGATCGCGCTTGCATCGGGCATGGGCGCATCGAGGGCTGCAACCCGTGTCAGGTCGCAGATGAAGGCGACGCGTTCGAGCAGCGGGGCGGGCGGCGCCTCGTCCTCCGCAATTCCGTCGTCGAGCAGTACGAGGCCGAAGCGGTTCCCGGTTTCGGCAATATCCAATTGCTGCGCCAGCCTCCCGGCGAGCGCCTCGGTCATGCGCTCGGCCATCGCTGCGATCAGGATCGTGCCGCCGGCCTTTTCGAGGATACCGCGCTGGCGGACCGTGCTTCCAGCGGCAAGGCTTGCGGCGATGTCCACGCCGCCGAGCAGCCGCTCATCGTCGACATGCGGCGGCAGGCGCCGGAGCTGGCCGTGCTGTTCATGCAGTCGCTCGATAACCAGGTCGCGCGCCGGGCCGCCGCCCCGAAGGCACAGGCCACCCAGCTTGTCGGGCGCAATGAGAAACAGTCGCAGCGCCAGCAGCGCATCCGCCAGTGGATCGACTGGCGGCGCCGCGGTCATCCGAACAATTCGTCGATCGCGCGTTCGATCCGCGCGGTCGAGCCGGTCTCGTCGAGCACGTCGCGCCGCAGGCGATGGCGCAGCGCCGATGGCGCGATCGCGATCACATGCTCGCGGCGCACGGCTCGCGCGCCGTTCAGCGCGGCCAATGCCTTGGCCCCGCGCATCAGCGTCAATTCTCCGCGCAGCCCGTCGGCGCCGACCGCGATGCACAGTTCGGCGCAATCGGCCAGCACCGCCTCGGACACTTTCATCGTCGCGATCTTCTTCCGGCCGCGAGCCACCTTGTGCAGGATTTTCGCGTCTTCCTCGGCCCATTCATCGGCGAAGCCTTGCGGATCGCGCTCCTGCGCGGCGCAGCGGCGCATGATCTCGACCCGGTCGGCCACATCGGCCGGCGTGCGCACCTCGACCGACAAGCCGAAGCGGTCGAGCAATTGCGGGCGCAATTCGCCTTCCTCCGGATTGCCGCTGCCGATCAGCACGAAACGCGCCGGGTGGCGAACCGAAAGTCCCTCGCGCTCGACGACGTTCTCGCCCGAGGCCGCGACATCGAGCAGCAGGTCGACCAGATGATCCTCGAGCAGGTTGATCTCGTCGATATAGAGGAAGCCGCGATGCGCCTTGGCGAGCAGGCCGGGTTCGAACGCCTTTTCGCCGCTGCGCAGCGCACGTTCGAGATCGAGCGCGCCCAGCACCCGGTCCTCGGTCGCGCCCAGCGGCAGGTCGACGAAGGGAACCGCGCGTTTCCGGAGCGGGCCGCTGCCGCACACCTCGGGATAGCGCGCCTGGTCGTCCTTGGAGCAGCCGTAGGGGCAGTCCTTGATCGCCGAAATCGGGGGCAACAACCCGGCAAGCGCGCGGGCCGCGGTCGATTTTCCGGTGCCGCGATCGCCGAACACCATGACCCCGCCGATCGCCGGATCGATCGCGCTGACCAGCAGCGCCTGCTTCATCTCGTCCTGAGCAACGATCGCGGAAAAGGGGAAGCGCGCCATATGCTTGGCATATCTGGACGAGCATTTTGCCGACGGCAAGCATTTTGGCCTAAGCTTGCCCAAGCGCGCGCTGCCTGCAGATGCGGGTCGCTGGACGGCCGCTTTCGCCATGCCGCAATCGCCATCGGGCAAGTCCCCAAGAGCATGCCCGGCGGCAGGAAATGTCGGTTTTAATGGAAGTCCACTGGTCGGGATGACTGGATTCGAACCAGCGACCCCCACACCCCCAGTGTGTAGTACGATTTCCAGTAGAATTCAGAAAAGATGATTTAATACAGAGTTATATTGCCGAATTGCAACGGCCTTCGTTATCTCAGATTGACCGAAAACATTGAGGTTTTCGGCAAAGCGTGCTTACTATGTGATTACTTTTTTGGTGGAGCGCGATTTGGACAAGCTAACGCAGGCGAGGGTGGAGAAAGCGGAGCGGAAGCCGAAGCAGTACATCCTCTGGGATCGCGACCTGAAAGGCTTCGGGCTGCGTATCTCGCCAGGTGGCGCGAAGTCGTACGTCATCCAGTATCGCATGGGTGGCCGAGGTTTTCCTGCGCGCCGTTACACCATTGGCAAGCACGACAGCCCCTGGACAACAGTCGCAGCCAGAAGTGAAGCGAAGCGGTTACTCGCTGAAGTCGAACTCGGCCGTGATCCGAAAGAAGCCGAAGAAGAGCGGCAAGCGGATCAACTGAACAGCCGCTTCGAGCAGTTCGCGGAGCAATTCCTCGAGCTGTATGGCCGGCGCGAATGGGCCGAGAACAATTACAAGAACCAAGCGGGTTACCTACGAAACTGGATCATACCCGTGCTGGGCAAGAAGCCGTTAGCCACCATAAAGCGGAAGCACATCACTGCGGTGTTGGACAAGGTTCCGGCGAACAAGCCGTCGTTGCCTCGCAACTTGTTCGTGTTGATGCGCTTGATGTTCAATTGGGCAGTCGATCGCGGTGCTTTAGAAGCTTCTCCCGTCAGCGGTATGAAGCCACCTAAGCAACCACAAGAGCGCCACCACATTCTCGCTCACGATGAGCTGATACTGCTTGCCGCGTATGCGCCGAAAATGGGCACAGTGTGGGGCAACATGATCCAGATGCTGCTGTTGACAGGCCAACGCAAAAACGAGGTGGCGAGGGCAGAATGGTCGGAGTTCGACAGTGCCAATCGCTTGTGGACGATCCCTGCAGCAAGGACGAAGAACAGCCGCGAGCAAATCGTGCCGCTCAATGCAGGAGCTATGGCTTGTCTCGATGAGCTAGCGGGTGTCGGGGTGAAAGACGCTGAAAAGCGCTGGCCCAAGCGCGGTTTGGTGTTTTCGCACAAGGACGGCAAGCCCGTGTCGGGCTTCTCGCGCATGAAGCGACGCTTGGATAAGGGGCTGGCGACGGCGAGTACGGTGGAAATGCAGCCATGGCGTTTGCACGACTTGCGGCGCACTGTGGCGACAAACATGCAACAACTGGGCGTTCGCTTCGAAGTGACCGAGGCCCTACTCAATCACGTGTCGATTACACATGCAGGCGTCGCGTCGGTTTATCACAGGCACGATTGGCTGGAAGAAAAGCGCGCCGCGCTCGACGCGTGGAGCGAGAAGCTTGCGGAGCTCGCGGGCGACTGGGATGGAATCTTGAGCAGAGAAAGCAGGGACAAGGTCGGGCCCCAACCGCACTCATGATGTTCCTCAGAAATTGGACTCGAGGGCGGCATT
>NZ_LNBY01000018.1 GCF_001542855.1 Erythrobacter sp. AP23
CCCACTCCCCCACCCGGCCACCCATAGAATACCGTGCCGTGGGTGGCCGGGTGGGGGAGTGGGCTGGTGCCGCCGCAAGGTCGGGACGGATGTCCCGACCGCACGCAACGAACTACCGCATGGTATTCCGCGCAATCCGCGCGACCAGTACGCCCATCCCTGCGTGATTGGCGCCGTGATAGCTCGAATCCGCTTCGAGCTCGGCGACCAGGCGACGGTGCGCCTCGGGCAGCGAGTGATAGGGCATCGATGGCATCAGATGGTGCAGTGCATGATAGCGCAGGCCCACCGGCGCCCACAGTTCGGCGATCATGCCGGGCGGCGGGACATTGACGCTGTCTAGGAACTGCGCGGTAACGGTCATCGCCTCGCCCTCGTTCTCCCAAAGATGGGCGACCAGCGTACGCAGCTGGTTCAGCAGCGCGACGACCGAAGCCACCGCGAAGGCGACGAGCAGCGGTTTCCAGCCGAAAGCGAAGACGCTGCCGATCAGCGCCCAGCTCCACAGCATGCCGCCGACTTCCTGCAACACCACACGCGGACGCAGATCGCCTTCGGGCGGGCGGCGGCGGAACTCGGGATTGATTGCCAGCGCGCTGAGGCGCTGCCAGGTCAGCCGGCGGATGGGCGGGATGATCGCGCCGAGGGGGACCAGCACCGCAAACCGGAACAGCAGCGCGGCTGGCGCCAGCAGGGCGATCAGCACGAACGCGGGCAGGCTCCACGGTTTCATCAGCGCCAGGGGCAGGTATTCCGGATCCGCCACGGTCCCGTATTGCGTGCGCTTGTGGTGCAGCGTGTGGACCTGTTCGTACATAAACGACGGCGTCAGCATGGGAACGCCCACGAAGGCATTCCACGCGGTGCGGAAGCCGGGCAGCGCGCCATTCCGGAAATGCGAGATTTCATGGATGAACAACAGCGCACGGTAGAGCGCGAGAACCGAAATCACCGCAAGCCCGATCGCGACCGGCACGCTATCGACGAGAATGGCCCCCGCGAGCGAGGCATAGCCCACCACGGCGGACCCGATCATGTCGGGCCAGTAGATTGCCGCACGGTGATCGGCGATGTCCTTGGTCAGGTCGCGCGCGGCGCGCAGCATTGCCTTGTCATCGGGAATTTGGGCATGCCAGCCCGATCCCGCGTCGCGACGCGAGACGATGTCGGCAGCCGAAATCTGTGTCTGTTGCACACTCATGGTCGAAATTCCTGGGAGGCCTCTAGCCGAAAACGCACGCGCGATACAGCGCGCGGTGTCGATCATAGTGATCGTGGACGCGCGTTTCCTTGACAAAGATCAGCTAGCGCACACAGGGCTAATCGAGGCTGAACGAAGGTAATGCGCGAATGTTGGATGCAAATGTGGTGATCGAGCCGGTCGAAGGCAAGAAGGGGCGCGCCGAGTTCGTCGACATCGGCCGTGCCTTCGCTGCGCGCGAACCGCATGCCGTGCCGCAACTACGCTCCGAGCAGCTCGAATTGGTCAATCCGGGCAAGAATCCCTTTTTCGGTCACGCTTCGCACCAGCTGTTCGTTGCACGCCGCGGCGGCAAGCCGGTGGGCCGGATTTCGGCGCATATCGACCACCTCGCGCTCGAATTGCCGCGCGAGCAGGGCTTCGGGCCCGGCGCGGGCATGTTCGGCTATTTCGACGCCGAGGACGAGGCGAGCGCGCATCGGCTGCTCGCACAAGCCGAACACTGGCTGCGCGACCGAGGGATGGACCGCGCCATCGGTCCGATCTCCATGTCGATCTGGGAAGAACCCGGCCTGCTGACCAAAGGCCAGGATCACGCTCCGCTCATCATGATGGGCCACCACCCTGCAGCCTATCAGGATTGGATCGAAAGCGCGGGTTACGCGCGTGTCATGACCTTGCTGACCTACGACCTCGACGTCACCCACGATTTCCCCCCGCTGGTGCGCCGCATCGTTCAGTCGGGCCAGCGCAACGAGCGCATAACCGTGCGCACGGTCGACAAGAAGCGCTGGGACGAGGAGGTCGAGGTGATCCTCGCCATCCTCAACGATGCATGGTCGAACAATTGGGGCTTCGTGCCCTTCACCCCCGAGGAAATCGCCTATGCCGGCAAGAAACTGAAACCCGTCATTCACGAGGAGATCAACATGATCGCCGAACTCGACGGTCGCCCGGTCGCGTTCATGCTGACTTTCCCAGACGTGAACGGCGTGCTGCGCAAGGTCGATGGCAAGCTGTTCCCGTTCGGCTGGCTTCACCTGCTGCGCTGGATGCGCAAGCCTATGGGATCGGATATGCGCGTGCCATTGATGGGCGTCTTGAAAGAGTTGCACAATTCGCGCCTTGCCAGCCAACTCGCCTTCATGATGATCAGCCAGATCCGCGAGACTGCGACCCGCCTTTACGGCACGCAGCGCGCGGAAATCGGCTGGATTCTCGATGACAATCGGGGGATGAAGGCGATCGCCGATGCCATCGAGAGCAGCGTCAATCGCGAATACGCGATCTATCAAAAGCCGCTGGCCCGCTGAGCCGCGCCTGCTGTCGCAAGAATGCCACGGTCCGCAGGAGAACGGCACGCAACGGGAACTGCCCGCGCAGCCGCTCCGTTGGGCGGATAGATGCGAGGCGATTTCCGCCCATCCTTACGGGAACCGATGACGCAACACCCCAAGACCACCGCGCGCGAGAAGTTGCCGGCCCATGTGCTGGTGGTCGAAGATGATGCGGTTCTCGGCCTGACGATCGAGCAGACGCTGCTGGATGCAGGCGTTGCACGCGTAGAGCTTTCGACATCGACCGAAGACGCGCTGCGCCACCTGCGCGAAGAGCAGCCCAAGGTCATCGTCCTCGACGTCCACCTGGCCGACCGCGATGACGGATGGGCGATCGCCGAGCTCGTCCGCACGCTCGGCCCCGACAGCCCGCGGATCATCTTCTCGACCGGCGCGCCGCAAGACATTCCCGCGGACGTGGCCGCGCTCGGCTGTATCCTGGAAAAGCCGTATGACGCGGAAGTGCTCGTCGAATTGTTGCGCCAGCCCAAACGGCGCGGGATCATTTCGCGTTTGCGCGGCGCCCTGCGCTGATCGCCCGGCAGGGGACCTGGCTTAGGAACGGTAGGCTTTCGTCCGCTCCGCCCCCTTCGTCACGCCAAAGTCGTGTCACCACCAAGAAAAAAGGCCTCCGTTGCATTGCAACGGAGGCCTTTCGGGATCGTATCACCAGCCGCTTGGACGGGAGGGGGGGTCTCGGCGGTGACATAGAGGATACGCGCTGCCAGAAAGAGGGTTCCCGGCCACCAACATTTTTTTTGAGCCCGGTCAAAACCTCCTCAAATGAAGGGCCTGCACTTGTCCTTGTCACGATCGAACTGCGCGTAATCCGCCGCCTTGGCCGGGTCCGGCACGTGGATTTCCCGCGATTTCCATTCGACCAGTCCTTCGCGCTGCAGCTGGCGCAGCGTGCGGTTGGTGTGGACGAGTGAGAGCCCGAGCATATCGGCAATCTGTGCCTGCGTGATCGGCAAAGAGACGATATTGTCGTCGTCGGCCAGACAGGTCGATTTCGCCCGGTCCAGCAACCAGACCGCAAGATAGGTCACGCGTTCGCGCGCGTTGTGCTGCCCCAGCGAGACGATATGTCCCTCGAGTGCAGTCTCCTCCTTCGCGGCGAGCCAGGTTATGTCGTAGCCGAGGCTCGGATGCTCCGACACGAGTTCCACGAAGTCGGCCCGGCGGAAGCGGCACAACCGCGCGTCGACCAGCGCCTCGATCGTGTGGCTCGAAGGCTCGTCGAAAGCGCCCTGAAGGCCTATGAGGTCGCCCGGGAACATGAAGTTCACGATTTGCCGCCGCCCATCGTCGAGAGAGCGCGACCGGATCAGCACCCCGTCGAGGACCGTATACAGGCGCTCGTGCTGCATTCCCTCGTCGATCAGCACATCGCCACGATCGAGCCAGACTTCGCCGTCCTTGAATTTCTGCATGTAGGCGAGCTGGGTTTCTTCCAGCTTGCGCAGCCCCGGACAGGATTGAAGCGGGCACGCCGGACAGGCGATGGGATCGGCAATCTCGTGCAACGCTCTCGCCTCCTCTCGGCTACGTTTCGCTGGCGTGGATGCGCCTGAAAAGACGCGTTTGTCAAACCGCGCCTTGCAGCCGGAGAGCTTGGAACCTAACCACGTGCAGTACGTTAGAAGCGCGCACCTTAAGGAAGGGGTCTAAATGTCGCTTGGTGATCAAATTGCTCGTAACCTGCCCTATTTGCGTCGCTATGCGCGCGCGCTGACCGGATCGCAGGCTACGGGAGACGCGTTTGTCCGTGCCACGCTCGAAGCCGCTCTGGCCGACAGCGAGCTCAAACAATCGCTCGAAGGCGGCCGCGTGCCGCTTTATCGGGCATTCAACAAGGTCTGGTCGAGCGCCTATATGGATGTGCCCGAAACCGTCGGCGGCGATGGGCACGAAGGCGCGGCCCAGGACCGCCTCAAATCGGTCACGCCGCTCAACCGCCAGGCGCTGCTGCTGACGACGCTGGAAGATTTCTCGTCGGATCAGGCCGCCGAGATCATGGACATGTCGGCCGACGATATCGAGCGACTGGCGCAGGAAGCGGTTTCCGAGATCGACCGCGAATCGACGACGAGCGTGCTCATCATCGAAGACGAACCGCTGATTTCCATGCAGCTCGAAGACCTCGTGACCTCGCTCGGCCACGAAGTTTGCGGCACGGCTGCCACGCGCACGCAGGCGCAGGAAGTGGTCGCCGAAAAGACCCCCGGTCTCGTGCTCGCGGATATCCAGCTTGCCGACGGCTCCTCTGGCCTCGACGCGGTCGACGACATTCTCGCGATCAGTTCCGTGCCGGTGATCTTCATCACCGCTTATCCCGAGCGCCTGCTGACGGGCGATCGTCCCGAGCCGACCTATCTCGTGACCAAGCCGTTCCAGGAGCAGACGGTCCGCGCGGCGATCAGCCAGGCGCTGTTCTTCGGCTCGAGCCGCCCGCTCGGCTGACACGTTCCGAAGCATATTGGTAAGATGCAAAAGCCCGGGCCGTTCGGTCCGGGCTTTTTCGTGGGCGAAGCGCTTCAGTGCCCGCGCCCGCCTGGCCCCTTGCGGCGAAGCTCGAACTCGCTCGGCTCGCGCACGGGAACGAGCAATGTGCAGCGCACGCCTTCGGGGCGGAATTCGAGTTCGACGGGGTGGCGCAATTCATGCGCGACGATCTTCTCGATCAGATCTGTGCCGAACCCGCGGCGCTGCGGGCGCGAGACGGGCGGGCCGCCGCGTTCGATCCACTCTACCTTGGCCAGCGTATCGTTCACCTGGCTCCAGCGCACCGCAACGCTACCGCCCGACACGCTGAGCGAGCCGTATTTGGCGGCATTGGTGGCCAGTTCGTGGATTGCAAGCCCAAGCGATAGGGCATCGTTGGGCGCGAGCTCGGTATGCGGACCGTCGAGTTCGAGCCGATGGTCGGCGTCGCGCGCATAGGGCGCCAGTTCGACTTCGATTACCGAGCGGATGGGGGTCGTGCCCCATTCCGACTGGGTCAGCAGGTCGTGCGTTGCCGACAGCGCGCGAATCCGCCCGTCGAGCCCTTCGGCGAATTCGTCGAGGTTTTCGGACCGGCGGCGCGTCAGTGAGACGATCGACAGCACGTTGGCGAGCGTGTTCTTGACCCGGTGATTGAGCTCGCGGGTCAACGAGTTGCGAATCGAATTCTGCTCTTCGAACCAGCTGATCGCACGTCGGTCTTCGAGGCTCTGCTGGGTCAGCAGGCGCGAGACGAGCATCAGGAGGCTGGCGACGGCGAGGCCGAACAGCAAGGTGATCATCGACATCGATGACAGCCCATCCTCGCGTGCCGACTGCACTTCGAGCACCATCCGGCGATTGGCGAGGTTCACTTCGCGCGTCACCGTCGAGCGACCATCGACCCACGCTTCGGTCTGCGCCATCGAGTTTTGCGACGTCGCCTCGCCATCGAGCAGCCGCGAAGCGATGGCTTCATAGCTCACCAGATCGGATGCCGATCCGAGGAACTGCGCGGCGTTGAAGGGACTGTAGATGAATCCCTTGAGCTCGCGCGAGCTGCTGAGGCCTTCGAAGACCGGCATGTAGATCAGGAAGCCGGCCGCATCGCCGTCCCCCTCCTGCACCAGCACGATCGGGCCACTCGCCGTCGGTCGGTCGTTGGCGGCAGCAAGGTCCATCGCTGCGCGGCGGACGGGTTCGGAATACATGTCATAGCCCAACGCCCGGCGATTTCGCACCGTGTCGGGCTGCAGATAAAGGATCGGCGTCAGCGTATCGCGCGGCTGTTCCGCGATAGAGGGAGAGACCGATTGTTCTTCCACGCGGCTCATGCCGAGGCGCGCTTCGAATTCGGCGAGTTCCTCGGCCTCGACCACGGGGGCCCAGCCGATACCTTCGGCGCCGCGATAATTCGCATCGAGCCGCAGCTCCGAAACGAAGCGGCGGAACAGTTCGGGTGTCACATCGTCCTGCGTCGACAACAGCGCCGCGCCCGCGCGCAGATAGGCCGAGCTGGTGTAGGCCCGGCGTTCGATCGCCGAAGTCATCGCCTGCGCCTTGCGAGCGACATCCGCGGCATCGCGCTGCTTTTCGCCTCGCTCGATGGCGAAGACGCTCAGCACCGTGATGCCGGTGACGAGGATGAATATCAGCACCGGAATTCCGCGCGGATAATCGATCAACCAACGCCTGCGGCGCCCTTTGCGTTGGAGTTCTTCGGCTACCAGCTCATCGCCCCTGCAAACTTATGCGGCCCCATAGTATGCGATAGTATGCGGCGCAGCGCGATTGGTTCCAATGCGTTGCATTCGGGAACTTGCCGGCTAGACGTGCGTTGTGCGAAGCACATCCGGGATCGACACTCCTGCCGCAGGACCATACCCGCGCCAGGAAACCAAGAGGGTATAACCTTTCAAGCCATGAGTTCCGACACTCCGAAAAATCCGCAGCGCGTGCCCGCCGGCGGTCCGCACCCCGGTTCGGGTTCGCCCGGCAAGGGCAAGGATCCGGACTGGGCGAGCGGGCTTCGGCGTCTCTATGATTCGGTCGTAGAAGAGCCGCTGCCCGACAGCTTCCAGGACCTCCTCGACCAGCTGGACACCAAGAAGTGATGGCGGCCGAGGAACGGACGGCTTCCGAAAAGGCCGATTTCAAGCGCGAACTGACCGAAGTGGTTCCCCACTTGCGCGCCTTCGCCCGCGGGCTGTGCGGCCGCGCCGACATGGCGGACGATCTGGTGCAGGAAACGCTGCTCAAGGCATGGGCGGCGCAGGAACGCTTCCAGCCCGGCACCAGCATGCGCGCCTGGACCTTCGTCATTCTGCGCAACGCCTATCTCACCGATATGCGTCGCAATCGCTTCCGCGGGGAATATGACGAAACGGTCGCCGAGCGCGTGCTGACCGCGCCGGCCGGTCAGGAAGAGCCGATCCACCTGTCGGACATGCACCGTGCGCTGCTGACGCTGCCGCCCGAACGCCGCGAGGCGCTGCTGCTGGTCGGCGCTGGCGGCTTCTCCTATGAAGAGGCAGCGACGATCTGCGATTGCGCGGTGGGAACGATCAAGAGCCGCGTGGGCCGCGCACGCGCCGCGCTCAACGCCATGCTTGCCGATGGGAATATTCCCAAGCGCTCGATCGACGACAATGCCGCACACCGCGCGATCCTCGAGGAACTCGACGATGTCGCCGCAGGCCAGGGTGGCAGCCGCAATTAGAAAATCGAGGTGCGCTCGCCGCTTGTCACGATTCGCGGCGCAGGGCAGATAGGCGCTGATGAGCGAGACCAAGCCTCCCGAAGACACCGCGCGCCCGGCACAGACCCGCCGGTCGCGCAGGCTTGCCTTCGCCGAGCAGGAATTGCGGCTGATTTCCTCGCTCGTGCTGCTGATCGGCCTCGGCCTGTTCTTCGCGCTGCCCTTCGTCCTTTCGATCGGATCGGTGGTGTTCCTCCCCGTCGTCACCGCGCTCGTGCTTACGGTGATCCTTTCGCCGCTGGCAGACAAGCTCAATGGCTGGGGCCTGCCCAATGCGCTCGCCTCGATCACGGCGCTCTTGTTCTTCTTCGCGATCCTGCTGCTCGCGCTGGCGCTGATCCTGCAGCCCGCGATCGCGCTGTTCGACGACGTGCCGGCCATGGCCCAGGGGGTGATGGCACGGTTCGGAGAATTGCGTGAGCGGTTCGCCTGGGTGGCGACGATCAACGAACAGCTCGCGGCATTGATGAGCGACGATCGCACGCGCGAAGTCGTTCTGGCCGCGCCCAGCCTGCTGGAACAGGTCGCCTTTGCCACGCCGGGCCTGATCATCGAGACCATCCTCACCCTGCTGATGGCCTATTTCATGATCGAGGCGCGCGTGCGCCTGCGCCAGCGGCTGCTGTTCGGGCGCGCAAGCTTCGGCACCAGCATCAAGGCGGCTCGGGTGATCCGCGAAGTGCAGGACCGGGTCGCCGCCTACATTCTGACGGTCGGCTGGATCAACGCGCTGGTGGGTGTGGTCGTGGCACTGGGCGCATGGGCGCTCGGCGTCGATGCGCCGATCATGTGGGGCGGCCTCGCCGCGCTGCTCAACTTCCTGCCCTATGTCGGCCCGATCGTGATGATCGCGCTGCTCGGCCTGTTCGGTATCGGCACCGCCGACACGATCGTGCTCGGCCTGGTGCCGGCGGCCGCCTATCTGGCCCTGCATACGATCGAGGCGAATATGATCACGCCCTCGATCCTGGGCGCGCGCTTTACGATGAACCCGGTGATGATCCTGATCGCCCTGTCCTATTTCACGTGGATCTGGGGCTTCTTCGGCGCCCTTCTCTCCGTACCGATCCTGCTGATGCTGACCGCTCTGTTCGATCATATCGGGCGGCCGAATCTGGTCGGATTCATCTTCGGCGAACCGCTGTTCGCCACCAATCTCTTCGACGATCACGATACCGCCGAGCCATCGCCCAAATAGAAAACCCGCCACCATCGCTGGCGGCGGGTTTCGATTTTTCAGGCGGAGTTCCGGCTTAGGCGGGATACTGCCAGGTCGTGCCACGCGCGAGGTTCTCGCTCGCGAACTTCCAGTTCAGCTTGCCGTTGACCGCATCGAGATAGGCCGGGCGCGCGTTCTGGTGGTCGAGGTAGTAGGCGTGCTCCCACAGATCGATCACGAGCAACGGGTTGACGCCGTCCTGGTCGGCCAGCGTATCGCCGTCATGCGTTTCCTCGATCGTCAGCTTACCGCCCTTGACCGCAAGCCAGACCCAGCCGCTGGCGAAGTGGCCGGCACCGCGCTCGGCGAGCTTTTCCTTGAGCCCGTCGACCGAACCGAAGGCATCGTCTATCATGCTCTTGAGCTCGTCCGACGCAGCGGTCTCCGAACCGGCCATCGAATGCCAGTAGAAACCGTGGTTCCAGCTCTGCGCCGAATTGTTGAACAGGCCCTGGTTGCTGCCGCGGGCGGCCGCGATCACCTCTTCCAGGCTCTTGTCGGCCAGGTCGCCGCCTTCGATCGCCGCATTGGTCTTGTCGATATAGGCCTTGTGGTGCTTGCCGTGGTGGAACGACAGCGTCTTTGCCGACACGGCGGGTTCCAGCGCAGTATCGTCGTAAGGCAGGTCGATCAGCTCAAAAGCCATGGATAGTCCCCTCTTGGGTTGGTGTTGAAATCTTCCGTACTCGCGTCCTTAACGCCCGTGCGGACGCGTGGTTGCACATAGCGGCGATATTGTACGCGAAAAGGGCGCAAGGCGGTCTTTTATTCGTAGGCCATTCGCGCCATGGGGTGTGCAGGACAAGGAGACATCCCACCGATGGCACGCAAATTCTTCGGCACTGACGGTATTCGCGGCCGCACGAACGAAGGCTTGATGACCGCTTCGACCGCAATGCGCGTCGGCCAGGCGGCAGGCGCCTATTTCCTGCGCGGCGGACATCGCCACCGCGTGGTGATCGGGAAGGATACCCGGCTGTCGGGATACATGATGGAAAGCGCGCTGGTAGCGGGATTCACCAGCGTGGGAATGGATGTCATCATGACCGGGCCGTTGCCGACGCCGGCGATCGCGCTGCTTACCCGCGAAATGCGCGCCGACCTCGGTGTCATGATCTCGGCCAGCCACAATCCGTTCCAGGACAACGGCATCAAGCTGTTCGGCCCCGACGGGTTCAAGCTGTGCGACCAGGCCGAGGCGGAGATCGAGCGCTTGCTCGACCAGGAGCCGCCGCTGGTCGAGCCCGAACGCATCGGCCGCTCGCGCCGGATCGAGGATGCGCGCGGTCGCTATATCCATGCCGTGAAACAATCGGTTGCGAGCGATATTCGCTTCGACGGGCTCAAGGTCGTGCTCGATTGCGCTCATGGGGCGGCTTACCAGGTAGCCCCCAGCGCGATCTGGGAATTGGGTGCGGAGGTCATATCTTTGGGAGTCGAGCCCAATGGCACCAATATCAACGACGGGGTCGGTTCGACCGCGCTCGATGCGATCAAGGCGCGCGTGGTCGAGGAAGGCGCGGATATCGGCATTGCGCTCGATGGCGATGCGGACCGCCTGATCGTGATCGACGAGAAGGGCAAGACGGTCGATGGCGATCAGATCATGGGGCTGATTGCTACTCGCCTACAGGAGAGTGGCGACCTGCAGGGCGGCGGTGTCGTCGCGACGGTTATGTCGAACCTCGGCCTCGAACGCTATCTCGCCGGCATCGGCCTCTCGCTCGAACGCACCAAGGTCGGCGATCGCTACGTTCTAGAACGTATGAAAGGCGGCGGATTCAATGTCGGTGGCGAACAATCGGGGCACATGATCCTGCTCGATCACGGCACGACTGGCGATGGCACGGTGGCGGCGCTGCGCGTGCTGGCCAGTCTCGTGCGCTCAGGCAAACCGGCGAGCGAGCTGCTCCACGTATTCGATCCGGTTCCGCAATTGCTCAAGAACGTGCGCTATTCGGGCGGCGAGCCGCTGGAGAACGGGACCGTCCGACAAGTGGTGGCGAAAGCCGAACAAGAACTCGATGGCAAGGGCCGCTTGGTCATCCGTCCCTCGGGCACCGAACCGTTGATCCGTGTCATGGCCGAGGGCGACGACGCCGCCCAGATAGAGGACGTCGTCGACCGGATCTGCGATGCGGTAAGGGAAGCTGCCTGATGCTCGAAATGCGCCCCGATTGCGAACGGTGCGGCACCGACCTCCCGGCGGAGGCTTCGGGCGCGTTCATCTGCAGCTTCGAATGCACCTTTTGCGCCGAGTGCGCGGAGGAACTCGACGACATCTGCCCCAATTGCGGCGGCGAACTGATGGACCGTCCGACTCGCGCGAAACAGCTCCATGGGAAATTCCCGCCGAGCACGACGCGCAAATTCAAGGGATGAGCGACACGCCCCCTCCCCGCATCCTGTCGATCGCCGGATCCGACAGTTCGGGCGGTGCGGGTATCCAGGCGGACATCAAGACGATCACCATGCTCGGCGGCTATGCGATGACCGCCATTACCGCCGTCACGGCTCAGGACACGCTCGGAGTGCGCGGGGTCGAGGCGCTGTCGCCCGGGTTCGTTCTCGAGCAGGTAGAATGCTGCCTGGCCGACATTGGCGCCGATGCGATCAAGATCGGCATGCTCGGCTCGCCCGAAACCGCGCGGCTCCTGGCCGAACGTCTCGATACCTTCGCCGGGCCGATCGTGTTCGACCCGGTCATGGTCGCGACCAGCGGATCGGTTCTCGCAGATGAGGAGACCATCGCCGGATTTGCCGGGTTGATGGAAATCGCGACCGTCGTCACGCCCAACCTGCCCGAACTCGAAGTTCTTACGGGGCGCAAGGGTATCCCCGATGACGCTGTATTCGACGCCGCCAAGGCGCTCGCCGACCGCCATGGCGTGCAGGTGCTCGCGAAGGGCGGCCATGCCGGCGACGAAACACAGGTGGTCGACCGGATCGTTTCGCCTACCGGCAAGCTCGCCAGCTTCGCGCACGCGCGGATCGACACCACGCATACACATGGCACGGGGTGCACGCTATCGAGCGCGCTGGCGACCATGCTCGGCCATCGCCAGCCGCTCGTCAACGCGATCCGTATCGCACGGGCCTTTACCTATGCAGCGATCGAGAACGCCCCCGGCTACGGGAGTGGTTCCGGCCCGCTGGGTCAGCAGGCGGTGCGCCGGCTGAAGCCCGCAGAAGATAGCTAGCGATCGAGGTCGTAGAAGGCTGCGATATGCGCCCAGGCCTCTTCCGCGGTTTCGCACCAGCGGAACAGGTCGAGGTCCTTCTTCGAGATCGTGCCTTCCTCGGCCAATGCTTCGAAATCGACCACCCGGGTCCAGAATTCCTTGCCGAACAACAGGATCGGCATGGGCTTCATCTTCCCCGTCTGGATCAGCGTCAGCAGTTCGAAGAATTCGTCGAAGGTGCCGAAACCGCCGGGGAACACCGCGACGGCCTTGGCCCGCAGCAGGAAATGCATCTTGCGCAGCGCGAAGTAGTGGAAGTTCAACGACAGATAGGGCGTCACATAGCTGTTGGGCGCCTGCTCGTGCGGCAGGATGATGTTGAGACCGATGCTTTCCGCACCCGAATCGCTGGCGCCCTTATTGGCCGCCTCCATGATCGAAGGCCCGCCGCCCGAGCACACGACGAACTGGCGCTTACCCTCCTCGACGATCGATTTCTCCGAGGCGATTTTCGCCAGATTGTAGGCCTCGGCGTAATACTTGCTTTTCTTGACGAGATTCTCGACCACCCGGCACTCATCCTCGGGCAGTTCCTTGGCACCTTCGAGCGCGGTCTCGGCCGCCTCGGGTGGGGGAATGCGCGCCGAACCGTAGACGACCAGAGTCGAGCCCACGCCCGCCTCGTCGAGCAACATTTCGGGCTTCAGCAGCTCGAGCTGGAAGCGCACCGGACGCAACTCGTCACGCAGCAGGAAATCGGTATCCTGAAACGCCAGCCTATAGGCGGGATGCGCGGTCTGCGGCGTTTGGTGCAGCAGGGTTTTTCCGAATTCGGCCTCTTGGTCGGCCGCGTAGAATTTGCGATCCGAAAGGTCGCGTTCGCTTTTGTTGTCGGTCATGCCTCGCGCGATAGGGCGGGCGTCGGCGGCGCACAAGCGCCGAAAGCGCGGGAAATGGCAGGGGTGACAGGATTCGAACCCGTGGCCCTCGGTTTTGGAGACCGATGCTCTACCAGCTGAGCTACACCCCTGCAGGAAGGGCGCGCATTAATGGGCTCGCCTGCACTTGGCAAGACGCATATCGCCGGGCGTCGCGAAGTGATATGATGTGCCGCAATGCACGCCCCCGCCACCTCCCGCATCCCGGTCGACCTTTTGCTGCGCGCCTATCGCGGCGGGGTCTTCCCGATGGCCGATCACCGCGGCGACCCGGAAGTCTACTGGGTCGAGCCACGTGAACGGGCGATTATTCCGCTGGGCGGCTTCCGCCTGTCGAAAAGCCTGAAGAAGGTGCTGCGGCAGGATCGCTTCCACGTCACCTGCAATACAGCGTTCGCGCGCGTCATCGCCGAATGCGCGGCCCCACGCGAGGAACATGCCGAAAGCTGGATCAGCCA
This sequence comes from Erythrobacter sp. AP23, assembly GCF_001542855.1. Classification (GTDB taxonomy): domain Bacteria; phylum Pseudomonadota; class Alphaproteobacteria; order Sphingomonadales; family Sphingomonadaceae; genus Qipengyuania. The sequence continues at coordinate 13,578 of NZ_LNBY01000018.1, forward strand.
TCGGATCGAAACCAGTTACAATGCGCTGCACATGGCCGGCCATGCGCATTCGATCGAATGCTGGCAGGGAAGCGAGCTGGTCGGCGGCCTGTACGGCGTGGGGTTCGATCGCGTCTTCTGCGGCGAAAGCATGTTCAGCCGGCAGACCGATGCCAGCAAGGTCGCGCTGGCCTGGCTGGTCGCTGCCATGCGCGAGGCGGGATATGCATTGCTCGACTGCCAGTTCATGACCGAACACCTGGCGCGGATGGGCGCGGTCGCGATCCCGCAAGAGAAATACATGGCCTTGCTGGCCGGAGCCATCGGCTATCCGGCTGCCTCGCTGCCCGATGTGATCGCGCGTTTTGGCGCCTATTCCTCGCCTGGAAAGTCCATCGCGCAGTCCTTGACCCAGACGTCGTAGATCGGGTGCTCGACCACATTGAGGCTGGGCGAATTCTTGAACAGCCAGCCTGAAAAGATCTTGCGGAAATCGTCTTCGGTGCCCCGTTCCTTGACCAGGACCTGGACGAAGGCGCCGGTTTCCTTCGGCATTTCCCACGGCGCGGTTCGCTCGCAGGCCTGCAGGCGCACGATCACGTCGCCCACGCGCTGCTGTTCGCCGGGCCTCATCTCGAGGTTCCGGCTGACATTGTTGCGCTTGTTGAGCAGGCCCAGCGTGGCGACGCGTTCCTCCATCGGCGTACCGATCCCCGCCTCGGCGGCGGGCTGCGCAGGCATTTCGCCCTGCTGCAAATCTTCGGGAATGGTCGTTTCGACGGCGTCGGCGGGCTCGCTTGCCTCCTCGCTGCATGCGCCCAGCACCAGCGCGAGGCCAATGAGGGCATGCGCCCCGCGCATCGTCACGCCTCGGGCGACCAGGCTTCGTAATCGCCCGACGCGCTGGCACGCCGCCCGCCGCGTTCGAGCGCACCGGCCGGACGATAGGCTGCCGCCGTGCCGGTAGCGTTGGGCGTGTAATCGGTTTCCCAGATGCGGGCCGGGGGCAAGTGACTTTCGGGAACGTCGTCGAAGGCGCCATGCAGCCAGCCGTGCCATTCGCTCGGCACGCGGCTGGCATCGTTCGAACCTTCGTAGATCACCCAGCGGCGCTCACGACCGTCGCCGGTCGTCTTTTTCGAGCGGTAGTACTTGTTGCCCTGCGCATCGGTGCCGACGTGCTCGCCATTGCGCGAGGACCAAAGGTGGGTGCCGATGGTGGCGCCGTTCCACCAGGTGAAGATCTTGCCGAGAAAGCTCATGGCCGCGCGGTTAGCGGATTCGCGCGCGCGGGCCAAGCCAGTTCGATACTTACCATTCGACCAAATCGCCCGGTTCGATGCCCAATTCCTCCGCGCGGCCTCCGCGCAATTCGAGCACGCCGAGAACCGGGCCGATCGAATAGACCGATTCGAGCGAATAGGGCTGGGTCATCGCGGCAATATTGCTGATGCGCCGGTCGGGACCGATAAAGATGATGTCGAGCGGGAGCGGCGTGTTCTTCATCCAGAAGCTTTGCGCCGTGGTGCCGTCATAGGGGAAGATCATCCCCTCGAAATCGCCCAGCTCGGTGCGGAACATCAGTCCGCGCGCCTGTGCTTCGCGCGTGTCCGCGACCTCGACCGCGAATTCGATACGCTTCCCGTCCGCGGTCACGGTAAGCGGGGCGATTTGCAGGCCCGACACCGGATGCACTTCGGCCGCGGCCGTTTCCGCAGCCGCGACGCCCTGCTCGGCAGGCGATCCGGCCTGCGTCTGCGGCGAACAACCGACTGCGACGGCGAGCGCCGCGAGCGCGCCGAGGGCCCTCAATCCGTTTCCTCTCTTGCTTCTGCGATCCATTCCTCGAGTTCCTCGATGCTGCGCGCCTCGACGACGCGCCTGGCGTGCTCGAACTCATGACCCGCGCGCACCAATGCGGCAAGCCGCTTTTCCTTGTGCTTGCGCGCATCATCGGGCGCGACATCGGCTTTTTGTTCGAAGGGGCCGAAGCCGCGTTTGCGCGCGAAAACCAGCGCCGCATTGCGCTTTTGCGCTTCCCCCGGCGCAAGCGATTGCCGCAGCCCCTCGTCGATTCCGGCCGCCCGCAAATTCTGCTCGACTCGCCGCGCGCCATAGCCTCGTGCCGCAAGGTCGTTCGCCTTGGCCCGTCCGTAGGCCTCGTCGTCGACATAGCCCTTGGCCACGAATCGCGAGACGATGTTTTCGACATCGGGCTCCTCTTCCTCGACGAATCCGCGCTCGCGAAGCTTGCGCCGAAGATAGGCCTCGAGCTTGCCCGCGCTGGTCGCGAAACGCGCCACATAGGCCACTGCCAGCTCCTCCAGCCGCGTACGATCGAGCGGTTTTGCCCGGCGGCGAGTGCGTCCGAAAGTTGCGCGTTCATCATCCATCGGCCATATTCCTGCCACACTCCTTTCAGATTGGGAAACGCGGGAGAGCGCTCGACCTTACGGATTGCGCGCAAGATCAAGCAATGAGGGAGGCCGCAAGGCCCCAGCTATTCACGGGTATCGCCGATAATTATGACCGACGCCGTACTTACGCCGACGCCGAACGACTGCGACCTGCCGCGCCGCCGTTCGGACTTCGCGACCTTCAACGAAGCCATCGACTACGCTGCGCGTAGCGCGAAGGGCCTCAATTTCCATGACATGCGCGGGACACTGGAGCGAATCTACCCCTATGCCCAGATGCGCGAGGACGCGCTCGAGGCAGCCTACCGGCTCGTCGAGATGGGCATCGAGAAGGAAGACCGCGTCGCGCTGGTCGCCGAGACCAGTCCCGAATTCGCGGCGCTCTTCTGCGCCTGCACGCTGATGGGCGCCTGGCCGGTCCCCCTGCCCCTCCCGACCACTTTCGGCGGCAAGGAAAGCTATATCGACCAGCTTTCGGTGCAATTGCAGAGTTCGGACCCGAAAATCCTCATCTATCCGGGCGAAATCGCCGATATGGCCAAGGCTGCCGCCGATCGTCAGGGTTGCGACGGGGAAAGCTGGGAAGACTTCGCCCGGCGTCCCGCGCCCAGTGTCGATCTCCCCGAAGCGCAGCCGGACGACATCTGCTATCTGCAATATTCGTCCGGTTCGACCCGCTTCCCTACCGGGGTCGCCGTTACCCACGAAGCCCTGCTGCACAATCTGCGCGGCCACGCCGAATCGATGGATATCGGCACCAACGACCGGGTGGTCAGCTGGCTGCCCTGGTATCACGACATGGGGCTCGTGGGCTGCTTCCTGTCGCTGGTTGCCAACCAGGTGTCTGTCGATCTGCTCAAGACCGAACATTTCGCGCGTCGCCCACTGGCCTGGCTCGACCTGATCAGCCGCAACAAGGGCACCACGCTAAGCTATTCGCCCACCTTCGGCTACGACATCTGCGCGCGGCGCATTTCCAGCCAGAGCCATGTCGCCGACCGCTTCGACCTGTCGCGCTGGCGCGTGGCGGGCAATGGCGCGGACATGATCAGGCCCGACGTGATGCAGAGCTTCGTCAATGCCTTCTCCGATGCGGGTTTCCAGGCGAGCAGCTTCAACCCGAGCTACGGCCTTGCCGAGGCGACGCTGGCGGTCACCGTCATGCCGCCGGGCGAGGGCATCCGCGTCGAATTGGTCGAGGAAGAGCGCCTGTCGGGCCGTCCGCGCGACCTGTCCAAGCCTGCGCGCTATCGCGCGATCGTCAATTGCGGCAAGCCGATCCCGGGCATGGAGGTCGAAATTCGCGGCGAGAACGGCCAGCCACGCGGCGATCACCAGATCGGCAAGGTCTGGTGCCGCGGCAAGAGCGTGATGCATTCCTATTTCCGCAATGAGGAGGCGACCGCCGACTGCCTCGTCGATGGCTGGCTCGATACGGGCGACATGGGCTACATGGGCGATGGCTATCTGTTCATCGTCGGCCGGGCGAAGGACATGATCATCATCAACGGCAAGAACCTGTGGCCGCAGGACATCGAATGGGCGGTCGAGCAATTGCCGGGCTTCAACCACGGCGACATCGCCGCCTTCTCGGTCGACACCGACAATGGCGAAGAAGCACCCGCCGTGCTGGTCCATTGCCGCGTGTCGGATCCCGAAGAACGGATCAAGCTGCGCAACCAGATTGCCGACAAGGTTCGCGGCGTAACCGGCATGAGCTGCGTCGTCGAACTTGTCCCGCCGCGCACCTTGCCGCGCACCAGCTCGGGCAAGTTGAGCCGGGCAAAGGCGAAGAAGCTCTATCTCGCTGGCGAAATCCAGCCGCTGGATCTCGCTGCCTGATACTTTTCGGCAACAGTGAGCGTCAGGAAATTCAAACGCTTCTCGGCTCGTCGCGGATCACCCGCTCTTAATCGAATTCCGGCGGAACGCGGCGGGCTTTCGCGTATTGAAGACGATAACCGCTCGGGTCGCACCAGCTGGTTGATAGGCGCCAAGATGCCACACAATCTTCCAGGCAAGCGGGTTCTGGTCGTCGAGGACAACCCGATCCTTGCCTATGACATCACCGATCTGGTCGAGGACGTAGGGGCGAAGGCGGTCGGCCCGGCCTTCGACGTCGCGACAGGTATGCGCCTGGTGTCGGAAGAGGAACTGGATGCCGCGCTGCTCGATATCGATCTGGGCGGAGAGCTGGTTTGGCCGATCGCCGAAGCGCTCGATCGGCACGATGTTCCCTTCGCCTTCGTCAGCGCACAATGCCAGCCCGAATTGCTGCCGGAAGCCTTCCGCGCCAGGGTCTGCATCGACAAGCCAGCACGCTACAGTCAGATAATCGAGGCGCTAGTCAGCTTCGTCACGCGGCGCGAGGATTCCTCGCCGGATTAGCCCTGCACCCGCGCGCGGAGATCGATCGACAGGCCGACCGGTCCCTGCTGAAAGTTACGCGCGACCTCCCGTATTCTTGGCCAGGGTCTGCATGGCCACGCCGCGCTCGCCGATATTCGGCGGGACGCCGACGTCGCATCGCGAAGCGCGCGGCAATTCCGATCACGAAGAGATCGGTCTTTAGGCGCGTGCCGGACGACTAACCCCCTTTCGACAAAGAGAAATCTGCGCGAATATTTGCTCACGGCCGGAAGGTGGCCCGCTGAGAATTGGCTTGCCCAATTGCCATCTGGCGCGGCATGATCCGCCCGACCCCACGCAACCGCGCTTGAAGATCGTGTATTGCCACCCTAATACAGGATTGAAGCCGCTTGGAGAGAACCGCGCCCATGAGCGATACCAAACCGCAGACTGCCACTGCCACCGAAACCGCCTTCGACCTGACACCGCCCGAACCGGTGCCCGAGGTAAAGCCGGAGAAGGCGGCGGGCCTCGTACCGGTATCCGAGGAGGTTAAGAGCAAGCTGGAATCGAAAGTCGATGGCTTCGTCGAGGACCTCATCGCCGAAGATGCCAATTCGCCCGAATTCGGCAAGAAGGTCGACCAGCTGACCAATATGGGCCGCAAGGAAATCATGGCCGCTGCGGGCATGTCGAACCGCTTTCTCGACCGGCCCGTGCGCGCGATGGACAAGGACGAAGGCGTCGGCGCCAATCTCGCCGAACTGCGCCGCGTGGTCGAGGATCTCGATCCGGGCAAGCGGGGCAAGCTGTCGGGCCCGCGCAAAATCCTGGGCATCATCCCCTTCGGCAACAAGCTAACCAATTATTTCCGCAGCTACCAGAGCGCGCAAACGCACATCCAGTCGATCCTCAACAACCTCGCCAGCGGCAAGGACGAGCTGATCATGGACAATGCCGCGATCGACGTCGAACGGCAAAAGCTGTGGGAGGCGATGGGCAATCTGGAACAGATGATCCACATCTCGAACTCGCTCGACGGGAAGCTCGAGGAAAAGGCCGCCGAACTCGACGCGACCGATCCGGCCAAGGCCAAGGCGATCCGCGAAACCGCGCTGTTCTATGTCCGCCAGCGCACGCAGGACCTGCTTACCCAAATGGCGGTGAGCGTGCAGGGCTATCTCGCGCTCGACCTGGTGAAGAAGAACAATGTCGAGCTGGTCAAGGGCGTGGACCGCGCCAGCACCACCACCGTGGGCGCATTGCGCACCGCGGTGACCGTGGCCGAGGCGATGACCAACCAACGGCTGGTGCTGGGCCAAATCACCGCGCTCAACGATACCACCGCGGGCATCATCGATTCCACCAGCACCCTGCTGCGCGACCAGACGGGCAAGATCCACGAGCAGGCCGCGGCCAGCACCATCCCGCTCGAAACGCTCCAGCGTGCGTTTCAGAACATCTACGATACGATGGACGAGGTCGACAGCTTCAAGCTGCGCGCGCTCGACAGCATGAAGCAGACGGTCAACCTGCTCAGCGACGAGGTCGAGAAATCGAAGGGCTACATCGCGCGGGCCGAAGGCCAGGCGCAGGCGCAAAAGCAGGTCTCCGAAAGCAGCCTGCTGAGCATCGAGGGCTGAGGAGCTTGGCCCAGTGAACGACCTCACTCGCGATAACGATCGCATTCTTTCCGAAGGCAAGGCGCTGCTGCGCGACAATCGCGAAGGCGGTCGCCACCGCCGCGCGCCGTCCATCGGCGAGGGTTCGGCCAAGGTGAAACGCGATCACCTGATGAAGAAGGTCCGCAATATCGCCATCGCGCTGTTCGCGCTGTGGGTGGGCATGGGCGTGCTCGGCATGATCATCGACGGGATCGGCTTCCTCGGCGTGATGGCGCTGGTGGTTGCCAGCGTGGTGGCGATCGGCGTGCTCGGCAATTACCCCAAGATGAAAACGCCCAAGCGCGCCGACATCAACAAGGGCAATGTCCAGCAGATGGTCAGCCGCACCGAATTGTGGCTCGAGGCGCAGCGCCCCGCCCTGCCCCCGCCCGCCGCGCGCATCGTCGACGAGATGGGCGTCCAGCTCGATGCGCTGGGCCTGCAATTGGAGGGGCTCGACCAGAACCATCCCAAGGCCCGCGAAGTGCGCAGCCTGGTGGGCGAACAGCTGCCCGAGATGATCGACAGCTACCGGCGGATCCCGGCGCATCTGCGCAAGGAAGAGCGCGCCGGCGCGACGCCCGATACCCAGCTTACCGACAGCCTCGGCAAGATCAGCAACGAGATCGATTCGATTACCCGCCAGCTCGCCGAAGGCTCGCTCGACGATTTGGCGATCAAGCATCGCTATCTCGATTACAAATTCGGCGAAGGGGCCCAGACCAGCCCCCGGCTCGAGGACAAAAGCTGATGCGCGTTCCCATTCCCCACAATCTCGACAAGGCCGAGGTCCGCCGCCGCCTGCATTCGCGCAGTCACGAGATCGGTCAGTTCGTCCCTGGCGGCATGGCCGACGTCGCCACCAGCTGGCCGCACGAAGACCGCATGGACCTCTCGGTCAAGGCGATGGGCCAGGGCGTCGACGGCGCGGTGATCATCGAGGACGACCAGGTGATCTTCGAGGTCAACCTGCCGCCGGCCATCTCTTTCGTCGAGCCGATGGTCGCCAGCGCCATCCGCCAGAAAGGGCAGAAACTGCTCGAGGCGAAATAATCCGGAGCCGCTCCCGGCAAAAATACTTGCGGATCGGGGAACTATTCGCGAGCATGCGCGCTTTGCGTTGAAGCGGGAATTGATCTTACCGCGCGGCGGGCCCATGCCTGCTTCAGGGCAGGACGGTACGGAAAGCGAGGCCGAGCGAATGCCGGTGACCAGTGGGGTGGGTCGCACCACCAGGGAATATCTCAAAGCCTGTACCGCGCCGAGCCACGACCGGCTCGATGGGCGCCTCGGAACGCTCACCGAAGGGAGTGAGCGCGACTATGCCGATTTTCTCGAGATTCAGTACCGCGCCCGCCAAGACGTCGAACTGTGGCTGGCCGACCGCGCGCCGACAAGCGGACCGCCAGGCCAGACCGGCCTGATCGCGCAGGATCTCAAAATGCTGGGTCGTGCTGCGCCTACCGATTTCCCGGCTCTGGAGACGCCTGCCGATGCGGACCCGATCGGCGTTTGCTGGGTGATGGCAGGGTCATCGCTCGGCAACCGGGCGATCCTCGCGCGGCTTGCCAAAACCGGTATGCAATGGCCCACCGCCTTCCTTTCCGACCGGCGTATGACCGCCTATTGGCAGGATTTGCGCCCGATACTCGAACGGCCGCATTCCCCCGATCGGGACCGGGCGGCGCTCGCAGCCGCGCAGGCAACATTTGCGCATTTCAATGCGGTCGTCGCACATGCCCTGTCGCCGGTCGCCGCGTGATGGGCGTGCAGGAGGTCAATCTTTCGAACTGCGATCGCGAACCGATCCACCAACTCGGCCGGATCCAGGCCTTCGGGGCGCTGATTGCGGTCAACGCGGACTGGTTCGTCGCGCATCGCTCGACCAATCTCGAAGCGATTTTCGGAGCGGGCCGATCTCTCGAAATCGGCGACCGGCTCAGCTCGCTGGTCGCTCCCGCCGCGCTCGAACAGCTGCGCAGCGCCGCCGCCGCACTCACGATTCCCGACCAGGTCGAGCGAGTGTTCGGGCTTGACCTATTCGACGATGGCACGCTGTTCGATTGCGCGCTGCACAGTTCGGGCGCGAATACCGTAATCGAAGCCGAACCCCATGCAGCGGGGGACCTCAATCGCCAACTCGCTCTCCTCCGCCCGATCATGGCGCGGCTCGAGAAACACCGCGATGTCCAGGCGCTGGCCGACGAGGCCGCACGCCAGCTTCGCCATGCGCTGCAGATAGACCGCGTCATGGTCTATCGCTTTCGCGAGGATCTTTCGGGCGAAGTCATTGCCGAGGCGGCGCGGGAGGATCTCGAGAAGTTCCACGGCCTGCGCTATCCCAAATCGGACATCCCCAATCAGGCGCGCACGCTCTACCTGCGCAACAGGTTCCGCATCATCGCCGACGTCGAGGCCGGCCCGGTGGAGATCGAGCCGGGCGTCTCGTTCGATGGCGAACCGCTCGATCTCGGCATGAGCACGCTGCGCGCCGTCTCTCCGATCCATATCGAATACCTGAAGAACATGGGGGTCGGTGCCTCCTTATCGATCTCGATCATCATCGGGGGGAAGCTCTGGGGCCTGTTCGCCTGCCATCATTATGGTCCCAAATTGCTGCCCTATTCGCAGCGCACTGCGGCGGAACTGTTTTCCGAACTGTTTTCGCTCATGCTCGACCGCACGCTGTCGAGCCAGGCGGCCGACCGGCGCGAGAAGGGCCGCGAGGTCCATTCGCGGCTGATGCGCGACATCGCCGCAGGCACACCGCTTTCCTCGAGCCTGCCGACGATCGAACCAGTCATCCAGCAGGTGATCCCGCACGATGGCGTGAGCGTTTTCGTCGAGGACATTTACGATTCGCGTGGCTCGGCCCCGAACGAGGAAGAGTTTCGCGCGATCCTTCCCAGCCTCAACGGCGGGGCGACCAGTAAACTGCTCGCGAGCGAGGCGATTGCCGAAAGACTGCCGCGAGCCGAGCGGTTCGCCGACCGCGCGGCGGGCGCGCTGGTGATCCCCGTATCGCGCACGCCGCGCGACTATCTGATACTGTGGCGCAAGCCGCTGACCCACACCGTCACCTGGGCCGGCAATCCCGAAAAGCCGGTAGAGGCAGGTCCGAATGGCGATCGCCTGACCCCGCGCAAGAGCTTCGAGGCGTGGCAGGAAACGGTCGAGGGGCGCGCGGAAAAATGGTCGCAGGCCGAACTCGACATTGCCGAGGGCCTGCGTGTCACGCTGCTCGAGATCATCCTGCGATTGACCGACGAGGCGGTGACCGAACGCACCAAAGCGCAACAGCAGCAGGAATTGCTGATCGCCGAACTCAACCACCGCGTGCGCAATATCCTCAATCTCATTCGCGGCCTCATCAACCAGTCGAAAAACGATGCGACCGATATCGAGACCTTCGTCGAAATCGTCGGGGGCAGGGTCAGTTCGCTTGCGGCGGCGCATGACAACATCACCAAGGGCAATTGGTCCCACGCACCGTTTTCGGAACTGATCGAGACCGAGGCCAATGCCTATCTGAGCGGCAAGACCGATCGGCTGGAGGTGAAGGGCCCGGAGGCGATGATCTCTCCCGAGGCCTATACGGTGATGGCGCTCGTGATCCACGAGATGATAACCAATTCGGCCAAATACGGCTCGCTGAGCGATCAGTCCGGCAAGCTCGAGGTCGAAGTCAGCCGCGACGACGAGGACAATTTCTGCGTCGACTGGCGCGAAAGCGGCGGCCCGCCGGTCAAGCCGCCCAAGCGGCGTGGATTCGGCAGCACGATCATCGAGCGCTCGTTGCCTCACGAGCTCGAAGGCACCGCCGAAGTCCATTACCGTTTGGAAGGCGTCGAGGCGCGCTTTTGCATCCCTGCGCGCTTCGTCGAATGGCGTGGGCGCGCCGGCGGACCAGTTGCACAGGCAAAGAAGATGAAGAACGACCGTCCCCAAAACCTGCCCGAGAGCGTCCTGTTGGTCGAAGACAGCATGATCATCGCACTCGATGCGGAAGACTGCCTCAAGGAACTGGGTGTTGAGAAGGTGCGCATAGAGAGTTCGGTCGCGGCCGCGCTCGACGCCTTGGCGAAGACGCGGCCGGCGCTTGCCATCCTCGACTACAATCTCGGCAAGGAAAACAGCGAGCCGGTGGCGGAAAAATTGCGGGAGGGCGGCGTGCCCTTCTGGCTGGCGACCGGATATGGCGAGATGGAAAGCCGGGTCGCCGAACTTGGAGCATCGGGCCTCCTGACAAAACCCTATGGCAGGGACGAGCTCGTCGAGATGCTCACCACCTTCGACCAGCAGTGAGCAGCACCGCTACCGTCGCTCAATTGAAGAAGCGCTGCTGGTAGTAGAACGTCGCGGCGACCGGCCTGCCGCGTGAATCGCGCGCCGGTTCGAAACGCAATTGGTCGAGGGCGAGCCGGCACACGGCGGCATCGGTTTCCGGGAACGGGCTCGGGCGATAGATACTGCAGCGCGTGGCGCGGCCTTGGGCCGAAACGGTCAGCCGGACGATAACCGACTGGCCGATCCGCGCTTGGCGTCCGCCTGGCGGTACGGGAAAGGCACGTGCATCGGTGATCGCGCGTGTCAGCACGGGTTTCGTCGCCACTCCGCCGCCCTGCCCGCTGCCGCCCTCGCCGCTCCCCGTGCCTTCACCCTGGCCCGAGCGGCCCGTGCCCTGTCCCTCCTCGGTCGCGCCGGAGGTAGCGGCGGTCCCCGTCGATGCCGCCCGCGGCGCGGGTGGATCTTCGCGCAGCGGGCGCTGCTGTTCGGGCGCAGTCACCGGAGCCGGCACCGCTTCGCGCCCGGGATCACCCTGCGCTCCCTTGGGCTCGGGCTCTACCGGTTCCGGCTCGGGCGGGCTCGTGACGGTTACGGTGACGGCGGAGACGACCGAACGTTCGAGGCTGCCGACCACATCGGGCGCCAGCGCGCGGACCAGCAGATAGAAGATGCCGATGTGGACGAGCACGATAAGCGCGATCACCCAGGGATTGGGGCGATGCTTGATCGCGCTGAAGTTGGACGCACCTGCAGTCATTGCCGCAAAACGGTCCAATATTGATGCCTGTTCCGAACGATCGCGGTTCTGGCAGCGGAAAAGGGAAACGGCGGCCCTGTGGGGGCCGCCGCTCCTTTGTCCGCATCACTGCGGTTACGAGGCGATTTAGAACTCGTAACGCACGCCGACCTGGATACGCCAGACCGTATTGGATTCGAACGTGTTCGCTTCGCCGTCGCCCGCATCGAAGCTCTCGATGATGTAGCGGCCCTGATCGTCGAAACTGCCGTCCACGAGGGCGACACGGCCATCGAAGCCACCAAGCGCACGACGCGTGTTCCAACCGCTGTCGAGCAGATTGAGGAAGTTGTCGAAGTCGGCGAACAGTTCGATGCGATCGCTCACCAATCCGGTCAGGCTACCGAGGAACGGTATTTCCTGGCTGATGCGCAGGTCGAGATCATAGAACCAGTCGTTCCGGCACTGATTGCGCTTGACCGTCTGGCCGGGCGTGAAGTTGCAATTGATCTTGCTGACGATGTCCGGATTGGTGTTGTTGATCGCCGAAAGGAATGCCTGCACCGCTGCCGGATCCGAATCGGGCGACAGGTTCGGATCATTCACACCGGTCGGGATGTAAGCGAGGATGTTGTTCTCGCTCGAGCTCGAGTCGGTGAACTCGCCGCCACGAATGTCGTCGAAGACGAGGCTGTAGGGGCGACCTTCCGAAGCACGGAAAAACAGGCCAAGCCCGGTGCCGAAATCGCCGAAGAATTCCTCGCGCAGATTTATCGACGCGACGAAGTTGTGGCGGGTTTCGAAGCCCGACTGCGAAATCGCAGGCGTCTGACGGTTGAACGACGGCGTATTGTCGAAGTTCGAACCGGCCGTCGACGAGCGGAAGTTGATCGTCTGCTCGCTATCGCTGAATGCGTAGCCGAAGCTGACATTCACGCGACCGCCTTCGGTGAAGACACCTTCCGAAAAGCGCTTGGACAGGATCAACGAAGCATTGTGGCTATCGAAGCTCGGCCCGTTGGTCAGCTGGAGGAAGTCGTCGATCCGGGTGCCGAAGCATGCCGACGTGACATTGTCGTAGGTCGGCGGATTGTTGTCGATCAGCGTCGCGTTACAACCTGCATTCAACGGATCGATCGGACGAATGATCGGACGACCGTCGACGGTGAAACCATTCGCTCCGAGGCTCGGGTCCACGATCTGGGTCAGATCGACGATGCTCAGCGTGTCGTTGAAACGAGTGTAGATGTAGTCGACGTTGAGGCGCCAGTTGCTGAAGAAGCCAGTTTCCGTGCCGAAGTCGGTCGCGATGCCGATGTTGGCGCGCATGGCGGTCGGGATGTCGAAGTCCGGATCGGTGGACTGGACGTCGGCACGCCCCGCCGCAGCTGCCGCCGAGCCAGCGGCAATGGCGCAGGCCGGAATGCCGGTGAAGGTCCCGCCGGTCACTACGTCGATCTGGCCGGTGGCCGGATCGATGTTGAGATCGCTTGCATTACAGTCGAACGTATCGCCGTTAGCGGTCGAGAAACCGTTGTTCGAGAAAGCGTTCGAGAAGAACACGACCGGGTCGCCGCCCGAGAAAATTCCCACACCGGCAGTCAAGCGGGTGTTGGAGAAGATCCCGGTATTGTCGAAGTCGTAGGTGGCAGCGAAACGCGGCAGCAGGACCGGGTCGATCTTGCTGAAGGGATTGGCGTTGGTGTAGCCGAAGCGTTCCAGGAACAGCGGGTTTGGACGCGGGGCGTCACCCGTGTAGAGCTGGACACGCATACCGCCCGTCAGCGTCAACTGATCGGTTGCCTGCCAGGTGTCCTGTGCGAAGAAGCTGTAGGTCGTGCGATTGAAAAGCGCTGCAGCTTCGTTGATGTCTCCCGAAGGCGTGACCGCGATCGTGGCGCCGCCAAGAGGACCGCCGTTCACCAGATCGTCGGCACCGGCAAATACGCTGGAGAAGAAGCCTGGTGCGACGAGACCCTGTTCGAAATCGTCGAGGTTCTCGAAGAAGATCGTGCCGGTTGCATTGATGGCGAACAGGTTGAACACTTCGAGGTCATTGATTTCGGCACCCAGCTTGAACTGGTGATCGCCGCCATCGATGTTCATTACGAAGCGAGCCTGGTCGATCTTGGTATCGAGCTGGTTGGCCGAACGGAAAATGCCCGGTCCGGTCGTCAGGATGCCGTTGTCGCCGTTCGGAATTAGACCGTTGGTGGCGTTGTCGAGACCGACGGCGAGGCGGACAGTGGGGTTGTCACTCTGTGCTTCTCCGAAGCCAACAGGCCCCTGCACATCGCCGACTTCCGAGCGCGAAAGCCGCAGCTCGGTGCTGACTTTATCGCTCCAGTCCGAGTAAAGGCGCACGGAGTAATAATCGCTAATCGTGCCTTCGTCTTCGAAACTGTTGAGACCGCCGAACTGATCGCTGCCGAAGTCGGTTTCGATGTTCGTTTCCTCGAGGCGCTGATAGGTTGCCTCGAGACGGTGATCTTCGGTGATGTAGGCGTCGAGACGACCGAAGTAACGGACGTCGCGCTGAGCCAGCTGAGTGGGGACAGGACCAATTTCCTGACCGTAAACGTCACGTGCGATCTGCGCGAACCGGTCGAACTGCGCCTGAGTGACGAAATCAAACTCGTCGGCCGCACCCGAGCCGAAGGGGCCGTCGTTGAAGCCGTCGCCAAGATCGGTTTCTTCATAGCCAGCGAAGAAAAACAGGCGGTCGGGAACGATCGGACCGCCAAGCGTCACGCCCCAGCGCTCTTCACGGCCCGCATTGATGTCGCGCAAGCTGCCGTCCGCCTGTTCGACCTGGTCACCCTGCATGCCACCGTCGAAATAGGTGTAGAAGGCGCTGCCGGAAAACTGGTTGGTACCCGACTTCGTAACAACGTTCACCAGACATCCGGTGAAGTCGGAATATTCAACGTCAAAGGGCGCGAATTCAACCGAGGTTTCACGGATCACATCAAAAGGGAGCGGAAGCGAGTTGCGTGCGGCGAAGGGCGTACCGTTCAGCCCGAAGACATCGGACTGGACGATGCCGTCGACGGTAAAGGTATTCGCGCGGTCATTGCCGCCGAGACAGGAGATGCGATCGACGTCGTCCGATCGCTCAAGGCTGACGCGCGGGTCAAGGCGAATGATGTCGCGGACGTCGCGATTGAGCGAAGGGAAGCTTTCGAGCGTCGTGACGCCAAAGGCGTTGCCCGGGCCGACAGCGAGCTGCTGGACGTTTGCACGTGCACCGCTGACGACGATCACGTTTTCGGCGACGTTTTGGGTCAGTTCGAAAGTGAAGTCGGTGTTGCCCGAAACGGTGATGGAGATGCCCTCGACCGTCTGGCCCTCGTAGCCGGGCGCCGTGACGGTCACGGTGTAGGGGCCGCCGGGGACGAGCGACGCAGTGCGGAACGAGCCCTCATTGTTGGCCTCGAGCGTACGAGTCTGGCCAGTACGCGTATCGGTAACAGTGATCCTCGCATCTGCGAGCGGAGTGCCGGTCTCGCTGACAACGCGTCCCTCGATGCCCGAGGTAATCTGCTGAGCTGCGGCGGGGGCTGCAACGATGCCCGCTGTGGCAGTGATGCTGACGACCGACGCCGCCAGGAGATATTTGAACTTCATCGAGATGATCCCTTCAGTCTCGTGTGAGGTGTGCGGAGGCTTGGAACGCGCTCCCTCTGGCGGGAGGACGTTGCGCCCAAGCTATCTTTTTATGACAAGGTCAAGACACTTGTTGCGGATGCGAGACGCACCTGCGGAAAATCGCAACAAATGTCTATTTTTCAAAGATTTTTGTGCGTTGCAAAATAGCAACGGCGCGAAACTTTCTCGGTTTCGGTGCTCTATTGCAACGAATTCGGCAATGCCGGAGGCCGGGTCACGCCAGATTGATCTCGCGCAAACGCTGCATGAGGAAATCGTGACTCGAAATCGGCGCGGGCCGATTCTCCGGCTGATGCGGATCGATGCAGGATGGGAGCGTCTCGATCACGTAATCGGGCCGGAAGTGGAGGAAGAAAGGCATCGAATAGCGTGCGCGATAGGCCGCCTCGCCGCGCGGATTGACCACGCGGTGGGTGGTCGAGCGCAGCTTGCCGTTGGTCAGCCGGTCGAGCATGTCGCCGACATTGATGACCAGTGCCCCTTCCGGCACGTCGACCGCCTTCCACTCACCCTGCTTGGTCAGCAGTTCGAGGCCTGCCTCTTCGGCACCGAGCAGTAGCGTGATCGTGTTGATGTCGCCATGCGCGGCCGCACGGATCGCGCCTTCGGCTTCTTCGCCCTCCAGCGGGGGATAGCGCAGCAGGCGCATGACCGAATTGCCGTCCTCGACGGTCGGCGCGAAGAACTCGCGGTCAAGCCCCAGATGCAGCGCGATACCTTCGAGCACGCGGCCGCCGGCTTCCTCGAACGCGGCGTAGAGCTCGGTGAAGGTCTTGCGGAAACCTTCGACTTCCTCGGGCCAGACGTTGTCCGCCATATATTCGGACAGTTCGTGTCCCTCGGGCAATTCGCGCCCGACATGCCAGAATTCCTTGAGGTCGTGGACCTCAGCGTCCTTGGCCTTTTCGGTGCCGAAGGGCGTATAACCGCGCGCGCCGCCGCCGCCCGGGATGTGGTAGGCCTTTTTCACCTCGTCGGGCAGCGCGAAGAATTCCTTGGCCAGCGCCTCGGCGCGGTCGATCAGGTCCTGCGGGATGCCGTGGTCGCGAATGACGGCGAAGCCGTATTCCTCGAAACTGCGGCCCAGCTCGTCGGCAATGCTCTCGAGCGGCTGTGCCAGCGACACAACCGCGATATCGGTGTTCGAATCGGTCATAGTGGGTGCGCCCTTTAGTATGGTAGGAAGAGTCCCGCCAGCGCCGCGCTCATCAGGTTGGCGAGGCTGCCGGCGGCGAGAGCGCGGATACCCAGCTTTGCAATCACCGGTCTTTGATTTGGCGCAAGTCCGCCGGTGACCGCCATCTGGATCGCGATCGAGCTGAAATTGGCAAAGCCGCACAATGCGAAGGTCACGATCGCGCGGCTGCGTTCGGACAGGACCGATCCGTCCATCGCGCCGAGATCGATGAAGGCGACGAATTCGTTGAGCACGATCTTGGTGCCGAACAGCCCGCCAGCGGTTCCGGCCTGCTCCCAGGGAATGCCGATCAGGAACATGACCGGCGCGAAGACGAAGCCGAGCAATTGCTGGAAGCTCACATCGGGATAGCCGAACCAGCCCCCGATCCCGCCGAGAATGCCATTGGCGAGCGCCACCAGCGCGACGAATACCATCACCATCGCGCCGACCGCGACGGCGAGCTTGACGCCGGTCTGCGTGCCCTGCGCGGCGGCCTCGATGACATTGGCGGGCTTATGCCCTTCCTCGAAGGTTTCGGCGACCTGCACCTCGTGCGGCTTGCCGCTTTCGGTCAGGGCTGCCGGCCCCTCGGCGCTGATCCGCGCTTCGGGGAGCACGATTTCGCCTTCGGGATCGACTCCGGCCAGTTCGGCTGCATCGCGCGCCAACACGCTTTCATCGTCGGGCATGATGATCTTGGCCATCAGGATGCCGCCCGGGGCCGACATGAAGGCCGCCGCCAGCAGGAAAGGCACCGCATCCGCACCGATAAAGCTGGCATAGGCGGCGAGGATGGTGCCAGCGACGCCCGCCATGCCTACGCTCATCAGCGTGAACAGCCGGCTGGGCGTCAGGGCGGCGAGATAGGGGCGCACAACCAGCGGGCTTTCGGACTGGCCGACAAAGATATTGGCCGCGCTGCCCAGCGCCTCGACCTTGCTGATCCCGGTGATCCAGCCGATCGCGCCGCCCACCCAGCGTACCAGCCGCTGCATGATGCCCCAGTGGTAGAGGATCGAGACGATCGCGGCGAAGAACACGATTACCGGAAGCGCGGCTATCACGAATGTGTTGGTGAAGGGGTTCGCGCCCATCGGGCCGAACACCGCCTCGATCCCGACCTTCGAATAGTCAAGCAGCGCGATGACCCCGTTGGACATCGCCTGGATCAGCTGGACGCCCCACGGCGTGCGCAATACCAGCAGCGCCATCAGCGCCTGCAGGGCGAATGCCGCACCCACCACCCGCAATTTGATTCGCCGCTTGCCCGTCGACAGCAGGAAGGCAATTAGCAGGATCGCCGCTATACCGACGAGATTGATCAGGATGGGCGACATGAAGGTCCCTTCGAATGCGGACAAGTTGCGGATGAAATCGGCTGCTGTCTTGCTTGCGGGGCTCCATTAGTCAATTTTCACCGCTCGCCGACGGCCTCGCCGTCCACGATATCTACGAGGCCGAACCCATGACCGAACCCGCCAACGAGACCCGGCTCGCAGCCGCTGCCATGCCGCGTGGCCTGTTCGTCTATACGATGCTCTATGGCGGGATGACCGTGCTGGCGGGCGTGCTGGCATTCAAGCAGGTGCAATTGTGGCCGACCGACCTGGCGGTCGAGTCGGGCATTTTCGCCTTCCTGCTGCTGGTGGTGATTTCGAGCACGATCGCGCAGCTTTATGGCGAAAAGCTCGCCAACCGGATCGTCTGGTGGGGATTCGTGCCCTTGCTGGTGGCGTCCGTGCTGATGCAGCTCGTGCTGAACCTGCCCGCCTCGACCGAAATGGTCGAATTCCGGTCGGAGGATCTCGCCGCCTTCGAGCGCGTCCATGCCACCTTGTGGCGCGTGTGGATGGCCGGGCCGGCCGCCTATATCGTTTCGCTGCTGCTCAACGTGTGGATCTTCTCGCGCCTGCGCGGCTCTTCCGAAGGAGCGTCGACCGTCTCGCTGATGGTGCGCGGCGCGATCGCTTCGGCATTGAGCCAGGCGATCGATTCGGTGATCTTCATCACGCTCGCCTTTTACGGGCAGTTCGACATCACCAATCTGCTGATCGGACAGGTGATCGCCAAGGTCGCGCTCAGCATCGTAATGGTGCCCTTCCTGATTACCGGCGGCGTCGCCCTGGCGAGGTGGCTCGACCGGCGCTAGAGCCGCTTCACGTTCTCGATCAGGGTCTCGTCGAGCCTCTCGCCATGGAGGACCGAGACATCGCCCGTCGTCTCCAGAACCACCGCGCGGACCTTGGTCAGGTCGAGCACATTGGCCTCGCGCAGCTTGGCGATCAGGTCGCTCTTGGCCACGCGCGTCGATCGGAGCGCTTCCTCGAAGAACTCGCCATCGCGCATGAGGAAAACCGGGTCGTTCTGCATCGCGCTTTCCGCTGCGTCCGAAGCCTTGCGCATACGTGCGGCCGTGTACTGCACAACGAACAAGCCCAGCATCGCAATCATCGCCTGCACGAATGCCTGCCAGTCGCTGGCCTGCCCCGCCCCGGCGACGAGACTGCCCAGCGCCACGGTCATCACGAAGTCGAAATTGGTCATCTTGGAGAGGGACCGCAGCCCGTTCACGCGGATCAGGACGACGATCCAGCAGAGCGCCGCAGCGGACAGGAGGATGCCGCGAAGGGCTAAGTCGAGCCAGGTATTATCGACGAACATGCCGAGGCAACGCACGAGACCCATGCGTCTTTCCCGCTCGGTCGTACCGAATTAGCGCGTCAGGCGCTCGGCATGCCAGCCGACATGCTCCGCCAAGAAGGTCGAGACGAAGTAATAGGAGTGGTCGTAACCGGGCTGCATGCGGATATCGGCGGGGATACCGGCCTTCTCGCACGCCTCGACCAACAGCTCGGTCTTGAGCTGGTCCTCGAGGAAATCGTCAGCCGTCCCCTGATCGACGAGCAGGTTTTCGAGCCGCGCGCCGTCCTCGATCAATGCGCAGGCATCATATTCGCGCCAGGCATCGCGATCTGCGCCAAGGTAGCCGCCCAGGGCCTTCTCCCCCCAGAGACAGTTCGAGGGGCTGACGATGGGCGAAAAGGCGCTGACCGAGCGAAAGCGGTCGGGATTGCGCAGACCGATCGTCAATGCGCCGTGGCCGCCCATCGAATGACCGGTAATGCCCTGCCGATCGAGATCGACCGGGAAATGTTCGTCCACCAGCGCCGGAAGTTCCCGTTCGATATAGCTGCGCATGGCGAAGTGCCGCGCCCACGGTTCCTGCGTCGCATCGACATAAAAGCCCGCGCCCTTGCCGAAATCATAGGCTTCATCGTCGGGCACGCCCTCGCCGCGCGGCGAGGTGTCGGGCGCGACGAAGATCATGCCATGCTTGGCGCAGGCCGCGCGATATTCTCCCTTCTCGGTGACGTTCGCATGCGTGCAGGTGAGGCCGGAAAGGAACCACAACACTGGCAGCTTGGCGCCTTCTTCGTGCCCGGGCACGAAGGCCGAGAAGGTCATCTGTGCGCCGGTGCTGGTCGAGGCGTGGGCGTAGACGCCCTGCACCCCGCCATGGCTGCGATGCTCCTCGAGGGTCTCCAGCGCGCCCGCCATCCCGCTAGAGCGCGACCTCGTATTGCGCCGTGGTCTTTTCGGCCACTTCCTCTGCGGTCACCCCCGGCGCCAGTTCGATCAGGCGGAAGGCGCTGTCGTGGTCCGGCCGGTGGAACACGCCCAGATTGGTGATGATCATGTCGACCACGTTCTGCCCGGTCAGCGGCAGCGTGCATTCGGGGATGAATTTCGGGCTGCCGTCCTTGGCATTGTGGTCCATCACGACGATGATCTTCTTCACGCCGGCGACGAGGTCCATCGCGCCGCCCATGCCCTTGATCATCTTGCCCGGGATCATCCAGTTGGCGATATCGCCGTCCTGCGCGACCTCCATGGCGCCGAGCACGGTCAGGTCGATATGCCCGCCACGGATCATCGCGAAGCTCGCCGCGCTGTCGAAATAGGCGCTGTGCGGCAGTTCGCTGATGGTCTGCTTGCCCGCATTGATCAGGTCCGCATCGACCTCGTCCGGATAGGGGAACGGCCCGATGCCGAGCATGCCGTTCTCGCTCTGCAGCGTGACATGCATGCCCTCGGGGATGTGGTTGGCGACCAGCGTCGGGATACCGATGCCGAGGTTGACGTAATAGCCGTCTTCCAGTTCCTTCGCCGCGCGGGCGGCCATCTGGTTGCGATCCCAGGCCATCAGGCGCTCTCCCTTTCGCGGGTTGTCTCGAATTCGATTTTCTTGTCGTAGGGTGCGCCCACGATCATGCGCTGGACGTAGACGCCCGGCAGATGGATGCAGTCGGGATCGAGGCTGCCGGTGGGGACCACTTCCTCCACCTCGACCACGCAGACCTTGCCGCAGGTTGCGGCGGGCAGGTTGAAGTTGCGCGCGGTCTTGCGGAAGACGAGGTTGCCGGTCTCATCGGCCTTCCACGCCTTCACGATCGCAAGGTCGGCGAAGATGCCGCGTTCGAGAATATAGGTCTCGCCGTCGAACTCCTTGTGTTCCTTGCCCTCGGCGACCTGGGTGCCGACGCCGGTCTTGGTGTAGAAGCCGGGAATGCCCGCGCCGCCTGCGCGCATGCGTTCGGCGAGCGTGCCCTGCGGGCAGAACTCGACTTCGAGCTCGCCGGAGAGGAACTGGCGTTCGAACTCCTTGTTCTCGCCGACATAGGACGAGATCATCTTCTTCACCTGCTGGGTGCGCAGCAGCATGCCGATGCCCTCGTTGTCGATTCCCGCATTGTTGCTGGCGAAGGTCAGGCCCTTCACCCCGCTGTCGCGGATCGCGGTCAATAGGCGCTCGGGAATGCCGCAGAGGCCGAAGCCGCCGCTGGCAATGAGCATGTCGTCCGTCAGCAGCCCGTCGAGGGCCGCCGCGGCGTCGGGATAAAGCTTGTCTGCCATCAATACACCACCACGCTGCGGATGGATTCGCCTGCATGCATCAGGTCGAAGCCCTTGTTGATTTCCTCTAGCGACAGGACATGAGTGATCATCGGGTCGATCTCGATCTTCCCGTCCATGTACCAGTCGACGATCTTGGGCACGTCGGTGCGGCCCTTGGCACCGCCGAATGCGGTGCCTCGCCAGTTGCGGCCCGTCACCAATTGGAACGGCCGCGTCGCGATTTCCTTGCCCGCTTCGGCCACGCCGATGATGATCGAAGTGCCCCAGCCGCGATGGCAGGCCTCCAAAGCGGTGCGCATGACATCGGTGTTGCCGGTGCAGTCGAAGGTATAATCCGCCCCGCCGTCGGTCATCTCGACGATTCTAGCGACCACCTCGTCATTGCTCATCCCCTTCGTGTTGAGGAAATGGGTCATGCCGAACTTGCGGCCCCATTCCTCGCGGTCCGGGTTGATGTCGATGCCGACGATCATGTTCGCACCCGCGAGCCGCGCGCCCTGGATGACGTTGAGGCCGATCCCGCCAAGGCCGAAGACCACGACATTGTCGCCGACCTGCACCTTGGCAGTGTTGGTCACCGCGCCGACGCCGGTGGTGACCCCGCAGCCGATATAGCAGCTTGTCTTGAACGGCGCGTCCTCGCGGATTCTGGCGACCGCGATTTCGGGCAGGACGGTGAAGTTCGAGAAGGTCGAACAGCCCATATAGTGGAAGATCGGCTCGCCCTTGTGGGAGAAGCGCGTGGTGCCATCGGGCATCAGGCCCTTGCCCTGCGTCGCGCGGATCGCGGTGCACAGATTGGTCTTTCCCGACAGGCACGACTTACACTGCCGGCATTCGGGGGTGTAGAGCGGGATCACATGATCGCCCGACTTCACGCTGGTGACGCCCGCACCGACTTCGCGCACCACGCCTGCGCCTTCATGGCCGAGGACGCTGGGGAAGATGCCTTCGCTGTCCAGCCCGTCGAGCGTATAGGCATCGGTGTGGCAGATGCCCGTCGCCATGATCTCGACCAGCACTTCGCCTGCCTTGGGCCCTTCGAGGTCCAGCTCGACGATTTCGAGCGGCTCTTTCGGGGCGAAGGCGACGGCGGCGCGGGTCTTCATAGGCAAAATGCTCCAGACGATGGATGCCGGTACTCCGGCCTAGGGCGATCGGTGACGGTGTCCAATTCCCGGGGCCCTAGTCGCTCATCATCACGGAATCCACCGCGAACTTGATCGGATCGCCAGCCAAGCGGCTCGCCACGCTCATCGTGTTCGGTCGCTTTTGTCGCTATCCGCGATGAACGGAGGCCCAGCCATCTCAGGATTTTTCACTTTGTCAGTGCGCGACTTCGTAGGTTGCGATCTGTGCCTCGTCTATCGCGGCGCGAAGCTCGCGGATTGCTTCGCCAGCGTTCAGACCCGCTAGAAACGGGATGGAGCCGAGCTTCGCCCGGAGAGGGTCGGATGCGTTTTCGCTGTCCACGACACTGGCCATGCCCCATTCCGCAAAAATGCGCGAGGGTACCGTCTGGAGGTCGAGCAGTCTCACCATCTCATGCCGGAAATCACAGCAGATCCGCTCGAATACATCTTCTAGAACGTCACCAGGTCCTTCGAGGACTTGAATGAACTGCCCTTCGAAGAAGAGCAATGCGCCGGTCACGCCGACGCGCCGATTATTCTGCGATGCGTGGGCAACAATCTCGTCGACCAAAGCCTTTTCCTCGCCCGGCGTCGGAAGTGGTGCTGCCTTGCTACTGTAAAGGAGACGTTGGAGCATTGTAATGCGCTTTCGTTGTCAAGCTGCCGCAGTCTGGCTGTCGCGGCTGTTGAACAATGCGGCAGCTCGTTCCCGCTTCAGCGGCCTGCTGAACAGATAGCCCTGGACGTGATCGCATCCCTGCCCCGAAATAAACGAGAGCTGCTCATCGGTTTCGATACCTTCCGCGGTAATCGACAGGTTCAGGCTGCCACCGAGCTGGGTGATCGCGCGCACGATCGATGCACTTCCCGCGTCACTCGGCAGTTTGTCGATAAAGCTGCGGTCGATCTTGATTCTGTCGATCGGGAATTTGTGGAGATAGGTTAGCGACGAATAGCCCGTTCCGAAGTCATCCAGCGAAATACGGACGCCAAGTTCCCGCAGTCGACTGAGTGTGGAAAGCGCCTTTTCGGCGTTCCCGAGAAGCGCAGTTTCGGTGATCTCCAGCTCCAGACGATGCGCAGACAGACCCGTTTCCTCCAGCGCCTGCGCTACCGTCTGTGCAAGACGCGGATCCATTAATTGAACCGGTGAAACGTTTACAGAGACGGTCAGGTCGCTCGGCCAGCGCGATGCATCGCTACAGGCACGACGCAGTACGGCGTTGCCGATACGGCTGATCAGGCCAAGTTCCTCGGCCAGCGGTATGAAAACTTCGGGAGAAATGTCGCCGTGGCTTTCCGACTGCCATCGAACCAGCGCTTCGGCTCCGATGTATCCGCCGCTAGTAATGTTCATGATCGGTTGGTAAACCACTTCGAATTCATCGCGCATGCACGCGCGCCGCAATTCGGTCTCGAGCTGTCGGCGGCTCTGCAATTCCACGATCAGGCTCGGTTCGAAGAAGTAGTGCCGTCCCTTGCCTTCGTGCTTTGCCGAGTAGAGCGCAACATCGACATGCTGGGTCAGCACTTCTGCTTTACGGCCGTGTTCAGGCGCCAGAACGATTCCAACACTGCCGCCGATTTCGGAAACATTTCCGTCGATGGCGAAAGGTCGCGAGAGCACCTCGACGATCCGCTCGGCAAGCTTGCCGACTTCCGCAGCATCGTCGGTGCCGGGCATGATCACCGCAAACTCATCCCCACCAATGCGCGCCACGAGATCGCTGTCCCTTACAGCATGGGTCAATCGCTTTGCCACTCTCGCTAGGACCAAGTCGCCAACCGGATGGCCCTGCGTATCGTTGATTTTCTTGAAGCGGTCGAGGTCGATCATGAGCAGGGCAAAAGGTCGGCCACTCCCCGTCGACAGTCCCTCGCATAGCGATTGCAGCTTCTCATTGAAGTGACGGCGGTTGGGGAGCTGGGTCAGCGCATCGTGCAGGGCGATATGGCGCAAGCGACTCTGCGACTCCCGTCGCGTACGCAGCTCGACAATATTGGTCGATATTCCCGTGCCGACGATAAGCATTGCGACCACCGCGATGGCTCCCGCCATTGCATCAAACGCTTCACTGTCAGCGCCTGTACCCATTCCGGCGATCGGTGCGACCGCGAATGCCGCCATTCCTACGAAATGGAGCGCCACGATCGCAGCGACGAGCAGAAACGTAGCGAGCCAGGGGTGTGTCTTGCCCGAGTGGCTCCGCAAGCGATCTATAGACAGCGCGGATAGGAGGATGGCGAAGGCGATCGATGAGAGAACGTATTCGGGTAGCCATTGGACCACACCCTCGGCGCGATATGCGAACATGCCGACATAATGCATCGAACTGATCGCCAGTCCGATTAGCCCCCCACCGCACAACGCCGCCAGCCAACGCTGCTGCATGCTCGCGAACAGCAGCCCCGCGCCGCTGCCTGCCACCGCTATCAGCGCCGATACGATGGTCAGCGTTGCGTCGAAATTCACCGGGACTCCTGGATCGTAGCCCAGCATCGCTATAAAATGAGTCGCCCAGATTGCCGAGCCTGCTGTCGTTGCCGATAGGAGAGTCCAATGCAGCTTGGCTGTACCCGTTTCGGCGAGTGTGCGCTCGAACAGCTTGACCGTGACGAAAGATCCGACGACGCACATCAGCGATGCCAGCAAGACCAAAGATAGGTTGTGTTCGTATATCAAACAGTTGAGGACGCGCATTGTGTTCCGATGTTCATGGCGAGCCGAGGAAGTCGGTCCGCTCATTCGGGCGCTATGCGCAAGCCGGTATAAGACGTGTTACAAAGACCTCAGTAGTTTCGCCCACCCTATCGTCCGTCGACGACGACGCCGTTCCCGAAAAGGGTCATCTGATGCGCTCGCTTCAGGCAAACCGGATCGCGTTGCTCTTGGGGTAACTCCCGGCGTCCCGTCATACAGCTATCCCCGTGTCATGACGCTCAGTCTCGATGCTCGGCTCATGCGCAAACCGAAGGTGCAACAGGATCGAAGGCCATGCAGGCAGCCCACCCGGCGATCCGCCCGGGCCGGCATTGAAATGCGAGTAGTTTAGGTGGTGGTGGTGGTGAGCCGTGCTGGGTTCGAACCAGCGACCTACTGATTAAAAGTCAGTTGCTCTACCGACTGAGCTAACGGCCCGACCACGGCGTGCCACCTAGGGCTGCTGTCGCGGGTGGTCAAGCCGGTCATGCCGCATTCCACCCGCATCGCTCAGGAAAGGCGTGCGGCGAGCTGCCTGACGGTATGCCCGGTTACCGGATCGCGCCAATCCGGAGCAATTTCCGCTGCGGGGCGCAGTACGAAATCGCGCTCGCGGAAGAGCGGGTGCGGGATGGAAAGATCGTGAGCATGCCACGCTCCGCCGCTCCACAGGACAATGTCGAGATCGAGCGTGCGTGAGCGCCAGCGCTGGCCGCGCCGCTCGCGCCCGAAGCCACGTTCGACATCCTGCAGGCTGGCGAGCGCCTCGGCCGGTTCGAGGTCGCCGGCAATCACCGCCGCGCCATTGGTATAGCGGCGCAGCGAGGGGCCAACCGGCGCGCTGGCCATCCAGCCGGACACGGCCTCGATATGCCAGCCTTCTTCGGCCAGCGCGGCGATCGCCGCCTCAAGCACCGCGCGCGGACTGCCGATGCCGGGCAATCGCCGGTTCGAGCCCAGCGCGATCAGATATCGGTGCCGGCCTGCCTCGGTCATGGCCCCGGCTTCGATGTGCGATCATCGCATTGCGGGCCTGTCGACGGTCGGAATATCTCGTTCTCGACCGTGCGTACGGCAAATTCGCCAAGCGTGAGACTGCGCTTTCGCTTGAGCAGGCCGCCACGCGCCAGTTCGAAGGGAGCGTGCACATCACCCGAGTAATTCGGGGCGCGCAGGCGCACTTCCATCGCTCCCTGCATGGCATGGTGCTGGACGATGGCGACGGCCTTGATCGTGCCCTCCTCGGCACGCATCCGGAGTAGCTCGGCGAATCGGTCGAGCACGGATTGCGCGCCGTCGATGGCCGCAGTTTCGAGAACGGCGACGTTCTGGATGGCACCGTTCGCGCGCAATTCGAACAGCAGTGGGAAGAATGTGCCGTCCTTCTCGATCCGGGCGATACCCGCCTCAAGGGCGACCGTGAACAGCGCATCGAGCTGAACCTGGTCGATGCCGCCGCCCAAGATCAGATGTCCTCGCAGATGCGCCCATAGAGCTGCGGTCGCCGATCGCGGAAGAAGCCCATGCCAGCACGGTGTTTCTTCGCCCGGTCGAGATCGAGCGTCGCGACCAGCACGCCTTGGCTCGAGCCGCCGAATTCCTTCACCAGATCGCCCCATTCGTCGGAAATGAAGCTGTGACCGTAAAAGCTCTGCTGGCGGTCGGCGGGGCCTTCATGCCCGATCCGGTTCGCGGCGCAAACGGGCATGCAGTTCGACACCGCATGGCCGATCATCGCGCGGCGCCACATGCGGCTGGTGTCGAGATCGGCGTCATAGGGTTCGGAGCCAATAGCGGTCGGGTAAAACAGCACCTCGGCGCCCTTCAGCGCCATGACCCGCGCGCATTCGGGATACCACTGGTCCCAGCAGATGCCGACGCCGATGCGCGCGCCGAACACATCCCACACCTTGAACCCGTCGTTGCCCGGGCGGAAATAGTATTTTTCCTCATAACCCGGCCCGTCGGGGATGTGGCTCTTGCGATAGGTGCCCATGATCGCGCCATCGGGTCCGATCATCGCCAGCGTATTGTAATAATGATGCCCGTCGCGCTCGAAGAAGCTGGTCGGGATCGCCACGCCGAGCTTTGCGGCCAGGTCCTGCATGGCCAGCACGCTGGGACTTTCGGCGGTGGGGTGGGCGAGGTCGAAGAGCTCTTCTTCCTCCTCGCGGCAGAAATATTCGCCCGCGAACAATTCGGGCGGCAGGATCACCTGCGCGCCCTTGCCCGCCGCTTCTTCGACCAGCGCGGAAACCGCGGCGATGTTGTCCGCCGCCTCCTCGCGGGAAAGCGGCAATTGCAGGACGGCGACGGTCAGGCTTCTCATTCTGGCGAGATAGGTCGCCGTCGCCGTACAGGCAATGTTTACCGGGCCTTACGGAAGAGCAGCGTCATCCGGTCGCTTTCGCCAATGGCGAGGTATTTCGCGCGGTCCTGGTCGCCGTAACGCAGCACCGGCGGCAGCGTCCACACGCCGCCTTCCCAATCGGCGGGATCGTTCGGATTGGCGTTGATCTCGCTTTCGGCGGCCAGTTCGAAGCCATTAGCCTCGAAAATCGCGACGACATCCTGCTTGCGCATATAGCCGCGCTGACGCGCGCCGTAATCGTCGTAGCTCGCCCCTTCGGGCGCACGGTGCTGGACCACGCCGACCATGCCATCGTCCTTGAGCATGCGGCGCGCGGCCTTGAGCACGTCGTCGGCGCTGTTGCCGATGTTGAGACCGTGCATCGAGCGGAAGATCAGCACCCGATCGACCGTGCCTTCGATGCCTTCGGGCATCTCGTCGATCTCGAAGGCGGTTACGCTGTCGGCCTCGACACCCAGCCCTTCGGCGACATTCTGCTTGAACCGCTCGGTCCAGCCCTTGGCGCGCGCCTCTTGCGCGCGATCGCGATACTCGCGGCCGTCGCTGTCCTGATCGAAGGCCATATATTTACCAGCGGGCAGCAGATAGGGCGCGAGTACGCGGGTGTACCAGCCACCGCCCGGCCCATATTCGGCCACGGTCATGTCGGGCGTCACCTCGAAAAAGGCGAGCGTTTCGGCCGGGTTGCGATATCGGTCGCGCGCGCGATCGTCGTCGCGCAGGTCGGCGGCCAGCACGGTTTCCAGGTCGGCCGCGTGATCGTCGGCAGCGAGCGGCGCCGCGACAAGGGCGGCAGCAGCGGCAGTCAGCATCAGGCGCATGATAGTAACTCTCCTCGGTTCGTCCGCATGGTCTTCTGGACGTGCATTGGGTGGATGACAAGGCGAAGACGGCTACCTATCTCTCCTGCGCAAAGGAGATTGACGGACATGGCTACACAGCAGGCGATCGTTGCCGGCGGGTGCTTCTGGTGCACCGAAGCGGTGATGAAGGACGTGATCGGCGTCAATGAGGTCGAAAGCGGCTATATCGGCGGCGACAAGCCCGACCCGACTTACAAGGAAGTTTGCACCGGCAATACCGGCCATGCCGAGGGCGTGCGCGTGACGTTCGACGACGAGCGGATCACGCTCGCCCAGCTTTTCGACGTGTTCATGGGCACGCACGACCCGACCCAGCTCAATCGCCAGGGCAACGATGTCGGCACGCAGTACCGCAGCGCAATCTTCCCGCTCGACGGGCAGGAAGAAGAAGCCAGGGCCGCCATCGCGCGCTGGAACGAGGAGCATCCGGGCGAGGAAGCCGTGACCACGATAGAAAGCGGGGAATGGTATCCGGCCGAGGATTACCACCAGGAATATTGGGAAGGCGAAGGCCAGCGCAATCCCTATTGCCTCGCGGTCATCCCGCCCAAGCTGATGAAGCTGCGCAAGAGCTTCCAGAAATACCTCAAGGAAGACGCCTGAGCCGAGTACCGCAGCGATGAAGATCGCGATCGTCGGCGCCGGCATGGCCGGGATGAGCTGCGCGCTGCGCCTGGGCGAGCTGGGGCACGAGGTGGCGCTGTTCGACAAGGGCCGCGGCCCCGGCGGGCGCATGGCGACCCGGCGGATCGAGCACGACGGCCGCATGCTCCACTTCGATCACGGGGCGCAGTATTTCACGGTGCGCGACCCTCGCTTCGCCGCGCAGGTCGAGGCGTGGGAGCGCGGCGGCATCGTCGCGCGCTGGCCCGAAGCGGGGGCGGAAGCCTGGGTCGGAACGCCCGCGATGAATGCACCGCTCAAGGCGATGGCGAGCCATCTGGACCTGCGCTTCGGCACGCGGATCGATAGCCTCGATCGAACGGGAGAGGGCTGGCGGCTTCTGGGGGATGGCGTCACCGACGCGATTTTCGAAGCAGTCGTCGTGGCCCTGCCCGCAGAACAGGCCGCCCCACTGCTGACCCCGCACGCCAAAACCATGGGCGCACTCGCGGCAGCGACGGCTTCCGATCCCTGCTGGACGCTGATGGTCGCTTTTTCCAAACCACTATCGAACGTCGAAGCGACACTGCGCGACGCAGGCCCGATCGGCTGGGCGGCGCGCAACTCTACGAAGCCGCAGCGCTCGGATGAGGAATGCTGGGTGGTGCAGGGCTCTCCCGAATGGTCGCGCGCGCATCTGGAGGAGGATGCCGAAATGGCAGGCGCAGCCTTGCTAGACGCGTTCTCGGACGCCGTTGGCGCCCCCCTTCCCCCGATCCTTGCCAGCAGCGCCCATCGCTGGCGCTACGCTAAATCGGGCGCCGCCGGCACGCAGCCCCTGTGGGACGACGCCCAGCGCATCGGCGCATGCGGCGACTGGCTGATCGCCCCGCGCGTCGAGGCCGCCTACCTCTCGGGTCTCGAACTGGCCGAAACCATCGGCGCCGGAGAATAAAGGCGCGCAGGATTGTCGGATCGCTGCCGACCTGCAATCCTCCCACCCATGCCCGGGGCGCATAGTAAGGCTTTCACCAGCGACCACGTCGTCCATCGGAACGGCAGCGTCGACTTCACCTGCTCGCAGGATGGAAAGGCGTGGCCGTGGACGCGCATCGGCCCACATCATCCCGGCGCGATCCAGGCGGCAAGCTACTGGCTCGGCGTCGAATGCGCTGCGGCGCTTGGGCTGCGGGATCCCAAGAAATGGTCGGCCCTGACCTCGAGCCACTGGAACTGCGGCGCGGTCGGCATCGGGCGCGTTGCGCGCGGGCGCTACGAACCCAAGTGTATCGAGGGGAAGGAAGGCGCCACGGTCCATCTCTACGATGACGCAGGAAGGCCGGTATGCCAGCTCGAGAAGCGCTGGGTGGTCTTTCGCACGCGCAATTTCGAAGACTGGCGCAGCAGCGCGAAGAGGGTCGGGGATCATGTTTCCTCGACCGGTTTCGACTACGCCGATCGAAACCGGCTCGGTTTGTCCGACGAGGACCTCCCGTTTCTCGGCCCATTGTCGGATGGCAAGGCGACCGGCCTGCTCGATCCAGCCAATTCGATGCCCCCGGCACATCCCTGGCTCGACGGATCGGGCGACCATGTGAATTCGGCCCACCTCGCCGAGATCGCACGGCAATTCGTCAGCCTGCTGCGTGGCGGCGAACCTTTTCGGGTGACTGCAGGTGCGATGCGGTTCGATCGCTATGTCGAACTGAGCGTGCCGTTCGAGATCGAGCGGATCGGACGAGATCCAGGGGTCGTGACGATGCAGTTGCGGCAGTCCGGACGAGCCTGCACCTGGGCCGAATATCGGGTCGAATAGATTCAGCGCGCCTGCCAGCGCGCAATGAAGAACCCGTCGAGACCACCTTGCTCCGGCAACATGCCCGGATCGGTGCGCAGCCAACCCTCGGTGCTAGGGGCGAGACCATCGGGCAGTTCGTCGGCGCGGATCGGCAGCAGCTCTCGATTGACCTTGCGTACCTGCTCTTCCCCCTCCTCGCGTTCGAGCGCGCAAGTTGCATAGACCAGCGTCCCCCCGGGCTTGAACCAGTTCTGCGCGCGTTCGAGCAGGGCCGCCTGCAATTCGGCCATCTCCTCGATCTGTCGCGCACCGATCCGGTGGAGCACATCGGGATGGCGGCGGGCGGTGCCGGTCGCGGTGCAGGGCGCGTCGAGCAGGATGGCATCGAACCGGTGCTTGGGCTGCCATTGCAACGCGTCCGCGCGGATCGTGCCGGCCTTCAGTCCGGTGCGCTTCAGATTGGCCTTGAGCAGATCGAGGCGCCGTTTCGATATGTCGAGCGCGGTGACCTGCCAGCCCTGCGCTGCCAGTTGCAGCGTCTTGCCGCCGGGCGCGGCGCAAAGATCGAGCGCATGGCGGCGCTCTCCCCGGCCCAGAAGGCGGGCGGGCAGCGAAGCGGCGATATCCTGCACCCACCATGCGCCATCGGAAAAGCCTGGCAGCTTCTCGACATTCTCACCACGCGGCAGGCGCAAATGGCCGGGCATCAGGCTGTCGGCGGAGAGCTGGACCTTCCAATGTTCGGTCTCACCCGGATCGCGCAGCGTCAGGTCGAGCGGCGGAGGGTCGGCAAGGCCCCCGGCAATGGCCATGGCACGGTCGCCCCAACGTGCGGCGACCTTGGCGGGCAGCGTCGGCACCCTGGGCAGCGATGCCTCGCGCCTGGTCAGCGTCGAAAACACGCCATGCGCCAACCTGCGCGGGCCGCCCGCGAGCAGGTCCAGCCCGGTCGCGACCACCGCATGCGGCGGCGTTCCCAGCCGCAGCCATTGGGCCAGCATCATGCGCAACACCATGCGCGCCTTGGCATCGCCGGGCAGCGGCTTCTTCGTGGCGCTATCGATCAATGCATCGAGATCGACCAGCCAACGCAGAACTTCGCTGGCAATCGCGCGGGCGAGCGCCTTGTCCTCGAACTTGCGCACGTCCTTGGTCGCACCGGCAAAGGCGATGTCGAGCGTCTCGCCGCGGCGCAGCACCGCATCGAGCAGGCGCAGCGCGGCACGGCGCGCGTGGATACCTTGGGGTTGAGCCATCGCCAGCGCCCCTAGCCCCACTTGAAACCGCGCGCCAGCTTGCGCATTTCCCATGCATGACCGAGCGCGCGACCAAA
The DNA here is from genome assembly GCF_001542855.1 of Erythrobacter sp. AP23. Taxonomy (GTDB): domain Bacteria; phylum Pseudomonadota; class Alphaproteobacteria; order Sphingomonadales; family Sphingomonadaceae; genus Qipengyuania. Next base: position 45,578 of record NZ_LNBY01000018.1, read on the forward strand.
CGACCCGAAAGCTTCGAAAAGCCGGCCCACTGGACCAACGATCCCCCGCCCGAACCGCGGAAGAGCGAGGACCAGGAAGAGCTGAGCCCGACCCGCTATGGCGACTGGGTAAAGGACGGCATAGCGATCGATTTCTAGAGATGATCCCCCGCGAAGGCGGGGGTATTTGGCCGAAAGCGCGGACCCGCCCGACTGACGTCCCCACCTTCGCGGGGACTCACAGCGCCCGCAATTCGATTTTCAGCCCGTCCTTCGGCTTGGGGATCGGCCAGGCCTGCCAGTCGGGATCGCCGCCTGCCAATTCCACGCGATAGCGCGGCAGCAGCTGCGCCATCAGGATCTTCACCTGCATGTAGGCGAAATGCAGCCCCAGGCACATATGCGCGCCGCCGCCGAAGGGGACCCAGGCATATTTGTGCCGCGCCTTCACCTTCTCGGGCGTGAAACGCATGGGATCGAACTTCTCCGGTTCGTCCCAGTAATCTTCGCTGTGGTGGGTCCAGTGGATATTGATACCCACCGGCGTGCCCGCGGGGATCCTGTAACCGCCATACTCGAAATCGCGCAGCGCGCGGCGCGGCATCGAGGGCACCGGCGGGATGAAGCGCAGGGCTTCCTTGAACGCCATCTCGGTCAGCTCGAGCTTGCCGAGGTCTTCATAGGCAAGATCGCGCGGGCGCCCGTTTGCATCGGCACCGCCCGTGACCGCCTCGACCTCCTCGCGCAGCTTCTCCTGCCATTCGGGATGCTTGGCGAGCAGCCACAAGAGCGAGGTCGCCGAAGAGGTGATCGTGTCGTGCGCGGCCATCATCAGGAAGTTCATGTGGTCGACCACCTCGTCGACCGGCATCAGGCTGCCATCGTCATATTCGGCGGTGGCGAACTGGCTGAACATGTCCTGCCCACCCCCTTCGGCTCGGCGGCGATGGGTTTCTTGCGTGAAATAATCGACCAGATAGGCGCGACCGTCGACGCCCCGCTTCATCTGGGTAAAGGGCAGCGGCTTGCGCACCGGAGCGACGCTGGCCTGCACCATATCGACGAAGGCGCGATTGATCGTGTCCGCCTCGGGACCCCAGGGGATGCCGATGAAGCTGTCGGCCGCAAGGTCGAGCGTCAGCTCCTTGATCGCGGGATAGAAACGCATAGGGCCCGCGCCCCATTCCTCGACACGCTTGGCGATCCCGCGATTGAGCGCGCCCGAATAATGCCGCATCGGGCCGGGCTTGAAAGCGATCGAGAGCGCGCGGCGGTCGGCCCGGTGATGATCGAAATCCATCAGCATCAACCCGCGCGGAAACAGCTTGTCGAGGATCGGGCCCCAGCCCTGCTCGGAGGAAAATAGCTTCTCGCGATCGAACAGCACCAGCTCGTTCGCATCGGCCCCGATCAAGGCCACGTTCCAGCCGCCGAAGGCGCGGTTCTTGTACACCCGCCCGTATTTCTCGACCATCCTGCGCGCCATGCCATGCGGATCGGCCAGCATCTTGAATGTATTACCGACCAGCGGCCAACCCTTCTCGCCGGGGATATGGGCGAGCGAGTCCTCGTCGGGATTGCCCTCGGTCCAGTGCGAGGGGATGGCTTCGGCAGGTTGGTGCGGGGCAAGCGTGGCCATAGGTAGCTCCTGACAACTTACCGCAGTGTAAGTAATTCCTAGGCGGGAATCCACCCCGCCAATTCGCGCCGCAACAGCGTCTCCAACATGGCAAGGCCCGCATCGGACGTGTTGAGGCAGGCAAGCGCGGCGAACCGCTCGCCACCTGCCTCCTCGAACTGCTCCCTGCCCTGAATTGCGAGCTCCTCCAGGGTCTCGAGGCAGTCGGCGGAGAAGCCCGGTGCCGCGATCGCGAGCCGCCTGGTGCCCGCCTGCGCCTCTTCCTCCAGCACCATGTCGGTCGCGGGCTCCAGCCATTTGGCCGGCCCGAACCGCGACTGGAAGCTGGTCCGAAAGCGCAGCCCCGGGCGGGAGAGCTTCCCCTGCAACAGGCGCGAGGTTTTCTGGCACTGGCAATGATAGGGATCGCCCAGGTGCAAGGTGCGCTCGGGCATGCCATGGAAGCTCAGCACCAGTACCTCGGGCGCGAAGTCGAGCGCGTCGATCTGGCGCGACAGGTCCTGTGCCAGCGCATCGATATAGGCTGGATCGTCGTGATAGGGCGGCAGCGTGCGAAGGCAGGGTTGCCAACGCATTTCCCGCAGCTTGTCCGCAGCCTTGTCCACAACCGTCGCCGTCGTGGCCGAGGAGTATTGCGGGTAGAGCGGAGCTAGCAGAATGCGCTCGCACCCGGCATCCATCAGCGTCTGCAATTTTTCTGGAATCGAAGGCGTACCGTAGCGCATCGCCCAGTCGACTTGCACGGCATCGCCCAGCCGCTCCTGCATCGCCACCGCCTGGTTGCGCGTGACCACCGCCAAAGGCGAGCCTTCCTCGCTCCAGACCTCGCGATAGGCCTGCGCGCTCTTCTTCGGGCGCGTATTGAGAATGATGCCGCGCAGGATCGGCTGCCACGCGATCGGCGGGATCTCGACAACGCGCCGGTCGGACAGGAATTCGGCCAGGTAGCGCTTGACCGGCCCGGTTTCGGGAGCGTCGGGCGTGCCGAGATTGACGATCAGCACGCCAATCCCGCCCGATTTCACCGGGGGATGGTCGGCAGGAATTTTCTGCGGCTGCCAGGTCATAAACCCTCCGAAAGCAATGGCAGGCGGCGAAAGCGCACTCCGGTCGCCGAGTAAAGGGCATTTGCAATCGCCGGGGGGGCAACCGCGACGCCGAGCTCGCCCGGATCGAAGGCCGGCGCATCGCTGGCTAGGAATTCGATCACGATCTCGGGGCAGTCGGCCAGCGTCGGCAGAGCGAGGCCCGCGAGACGGCCGGGGACCGGCTTGCCCTCTTCGTAGGCAATGCTCGATCCGGTGGCGAGCGACAGCCCGAAGACGAGGCCCCCCTCTATTTGCTGGCGCGCGATATCGAGATTGACTACGCGCCCGATATCGACCGCCGCGTGCAGGCGCGTCACCCGCACGCCTCCTTCGCCGAGCGCTGCCTGCGCAACGCAGGCAATCCGACCACCGCTGTCGGGCGAACCGATACGTGCCATGGCCAGCCCCTGCCCGGTCCCGCGGCGCCCGCCGTCCCAATTGGCAAGACGGGTGGCACGGCGCAGCGTATCGGCCATGCGTGGCGACTGCCCGAGCATCTCCATCCGGTAGAGGAAGGGATCGCGCCCCGCACGCTCGGCTAGTTCGTCGATGAAGCTCTCGGTGAAGAACGCGTTGTAGGCCTGCGCATTGCCGCGCAGGCGCCCGGTCGGGAAGGGCAGCGTCACGGGCAGGTGATCGACCGCGACATGTTCGATTGCATAGGGCGGTATCGCGCCTTCGCAGGCAAGCGCGTCCGATTCCTGCGCAGCGTGTTCCATCGCGGCCTGCGGGGTCTTGTTGTCGAACAGGCGATGACCGAATTCACGCACGGTGGCGGGCATGGCCAGCCGGCTGCGCCAAGCGGCGATGCGCCCGCCGCTCGCGGCGAGGAATGCCGCTTCCAGTCGTGCGCTGACGGGTGTGCGCACGGGGATCGACTGGAGCTCCTGCACGCGCGGCCAGGTCAATTGTACGGGCCGCCCGATCTCCTTCGCGATCTGCGCCACCTCGATGGCGTGCCGCCGTTCGAGCCGGGCATCGAAACTGCCGCCGGCCGCGGTCGGATAGAGCACGACGTCCTCGACCGACAATCCGATGGCCTTGGCGGCCGCGCGGCGCGTGAGCTCGGGAGCCTGCGCGGCGATCCACAGTTCCAGCTTTCCGCTGTCGTAGCGCGCGGTCGCGCTGGCGGTCTCGATCGTCGCATGCACTGCGGGGGCGACGGAATAGCTTTGCGTGTAGTCGGGCCGCGCCAGCAGATCGTCAGCATCGCCCGTCGCATATGTCCGCTCGGGTTCGATCGTCCCATGGGCCTCCTCCAGACTCTGGAGCGCCGCGGCGCTTTCCGCCGCGGGCGGCCCGGCAAAGACCGGGCGCATTTTCTTCAGGGCCTGTTCGGCGATCCACCAGCTTTCCGCGACGGCGGCAAGATACCGTTTCGACCGCACGACGCCGACCAGGCCGTCGAGCCCTTCGACCGCCCCCGCCTCGAACGCGGAGAGATCGGGTTTGCCCAGGGGCCCGTGACGGATCGAGGCATAGACCAGGCCCGGAAGGCGGATGTCGCCGGCGAACAGGAAACTGCCGTCGACCTTGGCGGGCAGGTCGAGCCGGGGAAAGGCAGGGGCGAGTTCGGCTTGTGCGGGAGAAGGATCGTCGCTGGCCGGAGCCACGCGCAGGGGCGGAGGATCGGGCGGATCAAGCTGTGCCCCATCCTCGACCAGATCGCCGAAGCCGAGTTGCTGTTCGCCATGGCGTACCAGGCCTGCCCCTACCGCGCATTCCTCCCATTCGACGTCCCAGCGCTCTGCCGCCGCCATGGCGAGCATGGCGCGTGCGGCAGCCGCCGCCTCGCGCAGCGGCTGTTCGTAGGCGGTCAGAGAGGATCCTTCGGCGGTCGCGGCGAAAGCATTGGAGCGCGCGAAGTTCTCGGCCAGCCGGCTGTCGGGATCGCTCGCAAAGCTGGGCAGGTTTGACCATAGCGGCGCCCATTTCGCCGCCAGCGGGATATTGGCATAGAGGCCCGCGGGCGGCGCGGGCTCGACGGCGACCTGGCGCCAGTCGGCGCCCAATTCCACGGCGACCACCTGTGCGAGGACGGTGGTCACGCCCTGCCCCATTTCGAGCTGCGGCACCGCCACGGTCACGACCCCGTCGGTGCCGATGGTGATCCAGCCGACGAAATCGCGCTCGTTCGGGCCCGGCGCGAGCGGGCTTGTATAGTGCCGCGGCCATAGCCACCAGGCTACCGCCAGCCCGCCGCCCGCCGCCGCACCCGCGACCAGCTGACGCCGCGTGACGGGGAGCGCGTCTAGCTTCGCGCGCCAATCCATGCGTCGACCTTGGCGGCGATGTCGTGAAACGGCTTGGCAAACGCATCGTCGCCGCTCGCGGGCGGCTCGCCCCTATCGCTGCCTTCGCGAATGGCAAGATCGAGCGGTATGCGTCCCAGGAACGGCAGCTCGAGCCGTCCGGCGGCCTTTTCGACCCCGCCCTTGCCGAAGGGATCGGACACTTCGCCGCAATGCGGACAGACATAGCCCGCCATGTTCTCGACCAGCCCGATCACCGGGACGCCCGCCTGATCGAACAATTGCCCCGCGCGAGCGGCATCCATCAGCGCGAGATCCTGCGGGGTGGAGACCAGCACTGCTCCGACCGGCTTGAAGCGCTGCAACATCGTCAATTGCACATCGCCCGTGCCCGGTGGCAGGTCGACCAGCAGCGTGTCGACATCGCCCCAATGCGCATCGACCAGCTGCGCCAGGGCATTGCCCGCCATCGGCCCGCGCCAGGCAAGCGCGCGGCCCGGCTCCACCAGGTGTCCCATCGACAGCACCGGAATGCCGAAGGCGCTTTCCACCGGCACCAGCTTCTCGTCGCGCGCCACCGGCTTTTCTCCCTGATTGCCGAGGATCACCGGCTGCGAGGGGCCGTAGATATCCGCATCGACCAGCCCGACCTTGCGGCCCGCCTTCTGCAGGGCGATGGCGAGATTGGCGGTGAGCGTCGATTTGCCCACCCCGCCCTTTCCGCTGCCGATCGCGATCAGGCGGCGCTGTGTGCGTTCGGCCGTCATCACCACGCGCACGTCCGAAACCTCGTCCCGTTCGCCAAGGATTTCGGTAATCGCGCGCTCGATTTCGGCCCGCTCCTGCTCGCCCAGACCGGCCGCATCGACGACGGCTATCGCACGACCATTCTTGATGGTCAGCGCGGAAACACGGGCGGCGAGGCTGTCGGGAAGCAGCGATTTGGGATCGGTCGAACTCATGGGGGCGGCTGCTGTAGCATCGAAAAGCGCGTCGCAACCCCTGTTTTTCCCGAGAAGCGCACCTATAACAAAGACCATGAGAGTTTTTGACGGGTTAGGACAGAGGATTTCCCTCGCAATGGCAGGCAAGAAAAGCCCCTGGGGCAGCGGCTCGGGCAATGGGGGCGATGGCGACAAGCCGGCAGGCGCCGAAAGCGGCGACAAGCCCAAGGGCCCGCGCAACCCGTGGCTCCCCCCCGGTGGCGGTGGCAATGGCGGTCGCCGCGCGCCCAATATCGAGGACATCTTCAAGAGCCGCGGCCCCGAAGGCCCGCGCCGCAGCGGCGGCGGTGGACCCGGTGGACCGAATTTCCGCTTCCCGCAGCGCCCCGGCGGCAAGAGCTGGTTCCCGATTGCCGTGGTTGCCATCGTGGGCATCGGCCTGCTGGCGACCAGCTTCCACCTGATCGGGCCGCAGCAGGAAGCGGTGGTCAAGACTCTCGGCAATTACACCCGAAAGATGGAGCCGGGGCTCAATTTCTCCGCCCCATTCCCGATCGAGACGGTCGACGTCGAGGATGTCGAAGGCGTGCGCACTGTCCGTATTCCGGGCAATAACAGCCAGGCCAAGCTGATCCTGACTGGCGACCAGAACCTGGTCGATCTGTCCTATATCGTGCGCTGGAACATCAAGGATCTCGAAGGCTTCAAGTTTCGCGTGGTCGACCCCGTGGAGACGGTGAACGAGGCAGCGGAGGCCGCGATGCGCGCTTCGGTTGCCGAAACCGAGCTCGACGAGACCTTCTCGGGCCAGGGCCGTGCGGCGATCGAACTCGATGTGCGCGAACGCATGCAGGCAACCCTCGACAGCTATGGCGCGGGCATCCGCGTTCTGGGTGTCGAAATCGAAAAGGCCGACCCGCCCGCGCAGGTGGTCGATGCCTTCCGCGACGTGCAGGTGGCCGAGCAGAATGCGGATGCGGCGCGCAACCAGGCGCGCGGCTACGCCCAGCAGGTGCTGGCGCAAGCCGAAGGTGAGGCGGAGGCTTTCGACAAGGTCTACGAACAGTATCGCCTTGCGCCGGAGGTCACCCGCCAGCGTCTTTATTACGAGACCATGGAGCGTGTGCTGAGCCAGACCGACAAGACCATAGTCGAAACCGACAATGTGACCCCCTATCTCCCGCTGCCCGAAATCCGCCGTCGGGCGCAGCAGCCCACCACTACCGTGACGGCGACGGAGGGTCAGTGACATGAGCAATTTTCTGCAGAACCACCGCACCTCGGTCATCGCGTTCGCCGTGCTGCTGATCGCCTTCATGATGAGCGCCTATGTCGTCCCCGAAGAGGAGCAGGCGGTCATCATCCGCACGGGTAATCCGATCGGCACGGTGAACACGCCGGGCGGCGAAACGGGCGCGGGCCTTTACCTGCGCGTACCCTTCATCGATTCGGTCCGGCGCGTCGAAAAGCGCCTGCTCGATCTCGAAATGAACGACGAGGAAGTGCTCTCGGCCGACCAGCAGCGTTTGCTGGTCAACGCCTATGCCCGCTTCCGCATCACCGATCCCGTCCGCATGGTCGAACGTGCGGGCACCACGGATGGCGTGCGCAATGCGCTCGAGCCGATCCTCAACTCGGTCCTGCGCCAGGAACTCGGCCGCCGCACCTTCCAGTCGATGCTCACCGCCGAGCGCGGCAGCGCGCTGGCCAATGTCCGGGCCAATCTCGACCGGCAGGCACGCCAATACGGCGCCGAAGTGGTCGATGTGAAGATCATGCGCACCGACCTGCCCGAGGCGCCGCTGCAATCGGCCTTCCGAAGGATGGAATCGGACCGCGAGCGCGAAGCCCGCACGATCCGCGCAGGCGGCAGCCGCGACGCGCGTATCATTCGCGCGGAAGCCGATGCGGAAAGCGCGCGTATCTATGCCGAGGCTTTCGGCAAGGACGCAGAATTCTACGATTTCTACCGCGCGATGCAGAGCTACGACGCGACCTTCTCCAATAACGAAAACCCGTCGGAAAGCAGCATCATCCTGTCGCCGGACAATGAGTATCTGCGGCAGTTCCGCGGGCGGCGTTGACCGTTCGTCGAGCGGCATAGGCGTCGTTCAAACGGCATTCAGCGGCGGGCGCGACATTCGCCCGCCGGAACGCAAGGCGCGCAGAGCGGTAGCCATACCGTGGCTGCAAGCCGTGTAAGCTAGAGAAGAGGACGAAAAGGACGTGAAGCCCGTGCGATATGCATATTCCGTGACGAGTGCGCTGCTGGTGGGCGGTGCCGCAATCTCGCTCGCGACCGGCTATCCGGCCGGCGCCCAGGTTGCCCAGAACGACGACAGCCAGATGGCGCGCGTCGTACCGCGTGCCGGCGCGCCCGAAAGTTTCGCCGATCTGACCGCGCAATTGCAGCCGGCGGTGGTCAACATTTCGACCCGCCAGCGGATCGAAGTAGCGACCAATAATGGTAACCCCTTCGCGGGCACGCCGTTCGAGGGATTGTTTAACCGCCGCCGTGGCCAGCAGCAGGAACCGCAATTCCGCGAAGGCCAGTCGCTCGGCTCGGGCTTCATCATCTCGGCAGACGGTTATGTCGTAACCAATAACCACGTGGTCAGTCCCAGCGGACGCGGCACGGTGGAAGAAATCACCGTCACCATGCCCGATGGCACCGAATACGAAGCCGAACTGGTCGGCACCGACGCGCAGAGCGACCTTGCCGTACTCAAGATCGCCCGCCGCGAAGCCTTTCCCTTCGTCGAGTTCGGCGACAGTGCGCAGGCGCGCCCGGGCGACTGGGTGGTGGCGATCGGCAACCCCTTCGGCCTCGGTGGCACGGTGACCTCGGGCATCGTCTCGGCGGTCTATCGCAACACCGGTCAGGGGGGCGCCTACGACCGCTACATCCAGACCGACGCGGCCATCAACCGCGGCAATTCGGGCGGTCCGCTGTTCGACATGCAGGGCAATGTGATCGGCATCAACAACGCGATCTTCTCGCCTTCCGGCGGCAGCGTGGGCATCGGCTTCGCCATCCCAGCCGAAATCGCGGCGCCGATCATACGCCAATTGCGCGACGGCGTCGAAATCGAGCGCGGCTATCTCGGCGTGCAGATCCAGCCGGTGACCGACGATCTCGCCGATTCGCTCGGCATTCCGCAGAATCGGGGCGAATTCGTCCAGGCGGTCCAGCCTGGCGAACCGGCCGAAAGCGCAGGTATCCGCCCAGGCGATATCGTGACCAGGATCAATGGTCAGGATGTGACTCCCGACCAGACGCTGTCCTTCCTCGTCGCCAATATCCGTCCCGGTACCACGATACCGGTCGAGCTGATCCGCGATGGCGAGACGCGCCGCCTCAATGTGACCGTCGGCAAACGCCCGAGCGAAGAGGAATTGCGGCAGCAGCAGCTCTTCGATCCGGACGCCGAGGAAGAAGAGGCGATGGAACCGAGCGAGAATGCCGTGATCGAGGAGAGGCTCGGCCTGCAGGTTCTTCCGCTCACCGCGCAGATCGCGCGCCAGCTGGGCGTGAGCGCTGATACCGAAGGCCTGGTTGTCGCGGGAGTCGACCAGAACTCCGATGCGGCTCGCAAGGGCCTGCGCCGCGGCGACATTATCCTGACCGCGAACTATCGTCCGGTGACCGCACTCGAGGACCTGGAAAACACCATTCTCGAGGCCCAACGCGAGAACCGCGAAGCAGTCCTGCTGCGCGCGCAGCGCCGTGGTGGCCCCGCACAATATATCGCAGTACGCCTGCGCTGATCGCTAAAGCGTCGAAAAATGGGCGGTCCTCCTTATTGGAAGGGCCGCCCATTTCTTTGCCGGCCGCCTAATTGGTCTGGCGGGGCGTGGGCGGAGGAGGCTCATCGCGTCCTCCGCCGGTCGCTTCGTCGAGGAAATCGTCGCCGACGGCCTGCGGTGCGCCATCCGCTCCGCGAGGAAGCTGCTGCGGGGGACGCGGCGATGGCATTACCGGCCGACGGGGGCGATTGGGATCGAGAGTGCGGTCGAATTCGTCGGCGAAGGGATCGTCGCGCGGCAAGTCGGACGTGCCCGGTTCGATCAGGTTGCCCTGCTCGTCGATGAAGTAGTAATCCTCAGGATCGCCGAGCATATATTCGTCGTCCGGCTCGAGCTGCCACTCGGGCAGTTGCAGGTCGGTGTCGAATTGTTCGACCGGGCGATCTTTCACCGCATAGCGCATATAGGCGGCAAAGGCGCGCGCGGGTGCGGTGCCGCCCTGCAGTCCGCCGACGCGTGAATTGTCGTCGCGTCCCATCCATACGCCGGTGGTGATGCCCGAGGAAAAACCGACGAAATAGCCGTCCTTGTTCGAGCTGGTCGTGCCGGTCTTGCCCGCTACCGGCCGACCGATCTGCGCCGCACGACCGGTACCCGTCGCCACCGCGGTCTGCAGCAGGTCGGTTATCCCCGCCGCCACGTAATCGGGCACCAGCTGCGATTGGCGCGCCGCCTCGTGCTGGTAGAGCAGTTCGCCTTCGGCTGTCTCGACCTTGAGGATGCCGTATGGTTCGACCGAATTCCCCTTGGCCGAAACGACCGCGAAGGCGCGGGTCATGTCGACCAGCCGCACCTCGTTCGATCCCAGCACCATCGCCGGATAGGTGTTGATCTCGGTCGTGATCCCGAAGCGCCGCGCCATCGAGGCAACGGTACCGAAGCCCACTTCATTGCCGAGCTGCGCGGCGACCGTGTTGATCGAATAGGCAAAAGCGGTACGCAGGTCGATCTCGCCCACATTGCGCCCGCTGGAGTTGCGCGGGCTCCACCCATTGATGGTGACCGGCGTGTCGACCACGCGATCATCGGGCGTGTAACCGGATTCGAGCGCGGCCAGATAGACGAACAGCTTCCACGACGATCCCGGTTGGCGCTGCGCATCGGTCGCGCGGTTGTAATTGGTCTCGACATAGTCGGTGCCGCCGACCAGGGCGAGGATCGCTCCATCGCGATCCATGCTCACCATTGCCCCTTGGGCACCGTCGGGCGTGTTCGCCTGGATCGCGGCGGTCGCGGCGCGCTGCATTCCGACATCGAGCGTGGTCCACACCTCGATCGGCTCGAAGGTTTCGGGCAGCAACAGGTCGAGCTGCGGCAGCGCCCAGTCGGTGAAGTAGCGCACCGAGTTCTGGCCCGCCTGCTCCTTGAGGTTCACGGCACTGGGATCGACGGTAACGTCCGGGGCGATGCGCCCCTGTTCCTTCATCAGGCGCAGCACCACGCTGGCGCGACCGACCGCAGCGTCGATATCGGCGGTCGGCGAATAGCGGCTGGGTGCCTTGACCAGGCCGGCAATGATGGCTGCCTCGGCCACCGAGAGCTCGGTTGCCGGATGGCTGAAGAATCTCCGGCTGGCGCTATCGATACCATAGGCCCCGCCGCCGAAATAGACCTTGTTTAGATAGAGCTCGAGGATCTGTTCCTTGGAGAACTTGGCCTCCAGCGCCATCGCCAACACCGCTTCGCGCAGCTTGCGATCGAACGAGCGGTTAGTGTTAAGGAAGACATTGCGCGCGAGTTGCTGGGAGATCGTCGAGGTCCCACCGACGCGTGCGCGCGAGCCGGTGATCCCCTCGATGATGGCACCCCCGGTGCGCCAGAAGTCGATTCCGAAGTGCGAATAGAAGCGCCGGTCCTCGACCGAAATCATCGCATCTTTCATGACCTGCGGAATTTCCTCGGAGGTCAGCCATTTTCCGAAGCTCGGGCCCAGTTCGACGATTTCGGTGCCGTCGCGCGCGCGCACGACGATGGTCTGCGCGGTCTGGGTCGCCTTGAGCTGGTAGTAACCCGGCATCGAACGCGCGGCGAATGCCACGGCGAGACCGACGAACAGCGCCACCAGCAATGCCAGTGCGCTGCCCCAGATCGCCAGGCGACGCGCCCAGAATTTCACCCCGCTCTGCGGCCGATCCGCTGCGGCGCGCTTGCGGCTGGCCGTGCGCTTGCGGCGGCTCCCTCTCTTATCCATCGATTATGCAGGTACCCTTGCTGTTCGCCGCCCTATAATTGCCATGATCTTGCATGGCGAGGTCTAACCGCGTGTGAACGGGACGGACCGAATTTACTCCGCGCGATCCTCCGGCTCGAAATCGAGCGCGGCCGAGTTGATACAGTAGCGCATGCCGCCGCGATCGCGCGGTCCGTCTGGGAAGACATGGCCCAGATGGCCCCCGCAATTCGAACAGGTGACCTCGGTGCGAATCATCCCGTGCGAAGTATCGCGATGCTCGTCCACCACCTCGCCCTCGGCCGGCGCGGTGAAGGCCGGCCAGCCGCAGCCACTGTTGTATTTGTCGTCGCTTTCGAACAGCTTCTGCCCGCAGCCCGCGCAATAATACTCGCCCGGATCGTAATGCTTGTCGTATTTCCCGGTGAAGGCCCGTTCGGTGCCGGCTTCGCGCAGGATGTGGTACTGCTCGGGCGTCAGTCTCTCGCGCCATTCGGCATCGGTCTTTTCGGGCTTGTCGCGCACGCCTTGTCCTTTCCAGTAGAGCGCCCCATATAGGCCCAACCGGAGCCGATGCACGCGGTTCCACTTCCCCGACGACGAATTGCTTGACGATTCGGGGCCATAGGGCTAAGTGCGCCGCTTTCCGGCGGCCCATGCCGCCCTTTCGCACGCATTACAGACATTTTCCGCCGCGCGAATTGTGCGGCCTGACGAGGACAGACCCGAGAACGTTTATGGCCAACACGCCGCAAGCCAAGAAGCGCATCCGCCGCAACGCCCGCCGGGCCGAAATTAACGGCGCCCGAATGAGCCGCATCCGCAATTTCCTCAAGAAGGTGGAAGTCGCGATCGAAGGCGGTGACAAGGACGGCGCTCAGTCCGCGCTCAAATCCGCGCAGCCCGAACTGGCCCGCGGTGTGGCCCGTGGCGTGATGCACAAGAACACGGCAGCGCGTAAGATGAGCCGCCTGACCAAGCGCGTCGCCGCTCTCTGATCCTTCACCGGTCTCAGGCCGGCTTTACTGAAAAATTCGGGGCCGCCGGTTCGACCGGCGGCCCTTTTGTCGTAATCCAGTTGCTTTTCGATACGGGCCGGAAACACCGCTGTAACATAAAGTACGGGTTTCTCACGATTCGCGTGCGCAAATTCTGGTAAGTGGCGCGATTTCATTGACTTGTACGGCAGCCTGCGGCTTACAACCGAGTCAACAACTATATTTCATATTTTTTGCAGTTATCCCCCTTGCGACTCATCCGGCGAGCGACTTACACAATGCATCTCGGCTCGGGGCGGGACAGCCCGGGCTCTTAGAAAATCGAATGAGTGAGGAAATCTCCGGACGCACCGAATCCGGAGCCGGGCCACGCTGTGCCCGGCCTTGCCGCAGATGGAAAATCGAAGCGTCGCGAGACGCCGACCGGGGGATTCAAGAGAATGCGCAAGGCATCGGAAAATGGGGCGCGGCAGTCACAGGACGATTTCATGGAAGATCAAGAAGCAGTGAACCTGGCAGCGGACTGGTCCGATATAAGCCAGGGACTGCGAAAAGATCTCGGTCACCAGCTTCATAGCCAGTGGATCAAACCGATCCAGGTCGGCGGGATCGACAAGGACACGGGCACGCTCGACCTGTTTCTGCCGACCGAATTCAGCGCCAATTGGGTCAAGGACCGCTTTGCCGACCGGCTGAGCCTGGCTTGGAAGATCGCGCGCAGCGAAGTGCGCGACGTGCGCATCCAGGTCCATCCGGGTCGCCGTCAGGTCGCCGATTTGCGGCTGCATTCGAACGGTCGCCGTCCGGCCAATGACGGCGCGGACACGTCGATGATGGCGATCGGCGCCGATACGCTGGGTGACACGGGCTTCACCAGTTCGGTCGGTCTCGACCCGTCGCTGACCTTTGCCGCCTTCATCACCGGTGAAGCCAATGTGCTCGCCTTCAATGCCGCGCAGCGCATGGGCGCGACCGAGAAGCCGCAGTTCTCGCCGCTCTACCTCAAGGCCGCGACCGGCCAGGGCAAGACGCACTTGCTGCATGCGATCGGCCACAGCTTCCTGCAGGCCCATCCCCGCAGCCGCATTTTCTACTGCAGCGCCGAGCGCTTCATGGTCGAATTCGTGCAGGCGCTCAAAGCCAACCAGATGCTCGAATTCAAGGCCCGCCTGCGCAGCTTCGACCTGCTGCTGGTCGACGATATCCAGTTCATCATCGGCAAGGCATCGGCGCAGGAAGAACTGCTCTACACGATCGATGCGCTGCTCGCCGAGGGCAAGCGACTGGTCTTCGCCGCCGATCGCGCACCGCAGGCGCTCGACGGGGTCGAGCCGCGGCTCCTGTCGCGCCTCTCGATGGGCCTCGTCGCCGATATCCAGGCCGCGGATATCGAGCTGCGCAAGAAGATTCTCACCTCCAAGCTGACGCGCTTCGCTCCGCTCGACGTGCCGGACGACGTGCTCGACTTCCTCGCCCGCACGATCACGCGCAATGTGCGCGAGCTGGTCGGCGGCCTCAACAAGCTTATCGCCTATGCGCAGCTGACCGGGCAGGAAGTCTCGCTCCAGCTGGCCGAGGAACAGCTGACCGACATCCTCTCGGCCAATCGCCGCCGGATCACCATCGACGAGATCCAGCGCACCGTGTGCCAGTTCTACCGCATCGATCGCAGCGAGATGAGCTCCAAGCGCCGCGCGCGCGCGGTGGTCCGCCCGCGGCAGGTGGCGATGTATCTTTCGAAGGTGCTCACCCCGCGCAGCTATCCGGAAATCGGACGCAAGTTCGGCGGGCGCGACCATTCGACCGTTATCCACGCGGTGCGGCTGATCGAAGACCTGCGCCAGCGCGATGCCGATATGGACGGCGATGTGCGCAGCCTGCTGAGGCAGCTCGAAAGCTGAGTGATGAGGCAGAATGCAAATCTCGATCAGATGTATCTGAACATCGAGATTAGCAGCCGCTACAATCTGCTCGATGAGATCGAAGACATCAAAGAGATCATCAAGGGTTTATCGTTTACAGCTAGGCTGCAACTGCACTCGGTTTGGTGCGATTCCAAAGCGACTGCATGCTACAGTATTGAAGCGAGCGCAGGGGCGGATCTCGATGCTTTAAAGTGGGAACTCTATGACCTGTTCCGAAGGGAACAAATGGGCCACAATGGGATCGACGTTCACTCGAAGGATGAGTCAGTACATTTAGACCCCGATTGGCCGGGCGACGAAATTTTCTAGGGCTGTGACCGTCAAGTTGGTTCTCGACAGCTGACTCACAATTCTTCAACAGCCTTTCCATGAGCTTGTCTCCCGACCGCCTCGACCGCTTTGCGCGCCACATCGTGCTGCCCGAGATCGGCGGCGCGGGTCAGGTCGCGCTGGCGGACAAGCATCTGGTGCTGGTCGGGCTCGGCGGGATCGGTTCGCCTGCGCTGCAATATCTCGCGGGCGCCGGGATCGGCAGGCTGACGCTGGTCGATGACGACCGTGTCGATACGAGCAATCTCCAGCGTCAAACCCTCTTCAACGCGCGCGATGTCGGGCATGGCAAGGCGGTGATCGCGAAGCGCTGGGTGACCGGCTTCGATCCCGAACTCGAGGTGCAGATCAGCGACCGGCGGATCACCGCCGCCAATGCGCACGACCTGGTGGTCGGGGCCGATCTGGTGCTCGACGGAACCGATAATTTCGCCACGCGGCTGGCCGTGTCCGATGCCTGCGTCGCCGAACGCGTGCCGCTGCTCTCTGCCGCGGTCGGGCGCTTTCAGGGGCAGGTCGGCGCTTTCGCCGGCCACCTTGCGGGCGAAGCCTGTTATCGCTGTTTCGTCGGCGATGCCTTCGATGCCGAGGATTGCGATACCTGCGCGGAAGACGGCATGCTCGGCGCGATGGCCGGCTGGGTCGCCACTTTCGCCGCCATGCAGGCGGTGCGCGTGCTGCTCGACGGGGTTAGCGCACTGGGCGAGGCCGACTGGGGCCGCGTCCACCTGCTCGACGGATTGAAGCCCGGCATGCGCAGCTTCACCATCGCCAAGGATCCGGCCTGCAAGACCTGCGGCTCAGCCGCCTAGAATCTCCTCCACCCATTGCGGCACCACCTCGGTCGCGGGGCCGTGGCGCGATTCGTGGAACCAGCGCGAACCCATGCTCGCTTCGAGGTTGAGTTCGAGCGTGCGGATGCGCATCGACCGCGCCTCCTGCACGAAGCCCGCGGCAGGATAGACGGCGCCGGAAGTACCGATCGAGACGAACAGGTCGGCCTCGCGCAGCGCCGAATAAATCCGCTCCATCTCGTAGGGCATCTCTCCGAACCACACGACATCGGGGCGGAGCGCGCTCGTCCCGCATGCCGGGCATGGCGGGCGCTCGATCAGCGGGCCGTTCCAGGGCGTCCGCACATCGCAGGCCGTGCACCAGGCGTTGAGATGCGTGCCATGCATGTGCAGCACGCGGCCCGCACCGGCACGTTCGTGCAGATCGTCGACATTCTGAGTGACGATCAGCAGCTCGTGTCCCGGCTTCCTGGCCCACTCCTCGTCGAGCCGCGCCAAAGCCTTGTGCGCGGTATTGGGCTGCTTCGTCTGGATCGCTTCGCGGCGCTTGTCGTAAAAACGCAGCACGAGGTCGGGATCGCGTTCGAAGGCTTCGGGCGTGGCGACGTCCTCTACCTTGTGCTGTTCCCACAAGCCGCCCGCGTCGCGGAAGGTATCGATGCCGCTTTCGGCGGAAATCCCCGCGCCGGTCAGGATCACGATGTTGCGTATATCGGCCATTGCCCTCAAGTAGCGATGCAACGGGACAGGTCAAATGGGGCCATGAACCAGCCCGGGCAGGGAGACCCAATGGCGCGGATCGGAGTTATCGGAAGCAAGGGCGCGATGGGGCAAGCGCTGGATGAAGTGATCGCGGCGAGCACGCACACGCTGGCAGGGGGCATCGACAAAGGCGGCGATGCGGCCGGCCTGGCCGATGCAAGCGATGTTCTGGTCGACTTCTCCGCCCCGGCCGCGCTGTGTGCCAACCTGCACGCCGCAATAGGTGCGGGAATCCCGATCGTGATCGGCACCACCGGTCTGGAAGACAAAAATCACAGCTCGATCGACGAAGCCGCGCGTGTTGTACCCGTGCTCCAGACGGGCAATACCTCGCTGGGTGTGACGTTACTCGCCCATCTGGTGCGCGAGGCGGCTTCACGGCTCGGTCCCGATTGGGACATCGAAATCGTGGAGATGCATCATCGCCGCAAGGTCGACGCACCCAGCGGCACGGCGCTGCTGCTCGGCGAAGCGGCCGCCAGCGGTCGCGGGATCGAGCTGGCGGGGCATTCGGAACGCGGGCGCGACGGGCACACCGGCGCGCGGACAGAGGGCGCGATCGGCTTCGCCGCGCTGCGCGGCGGGACCGTGGCGGGCGAGCACAGCGTGATCCTCGCCGGCGAAGAAGAACGCATCACCCTTGCCCACAGCGCCGAGAACCGCAGCATCTTCGCGCGCGGTGCGGTGCGCGCGGCGGAGTGGCTGATCGGCCGAAAGGCCGGACGCTATACGATGGACAAGGTGCTGGGCATCTGACGTCATGACCCTGCGCGAGCGCCTTCACCATCAATTGCACGTCGGCTCCTGGCCGAACGGCAAGCTGACCGGGCTCAACATTTTGGTGGTGTGGACGATCCTCGCCGCGCTGGGCGTGGGCATCATCGCTACCGAACCGATAATCCGCGTGCCCTACCAGCGCGAAATCCTGCTCGCCGAATTCGTCTTCGGGATGATCTTCCTGATCGAGTATGTGGCGCGCGTCTATGCCGCGCCCGAGCGCGAGGGTAAGGGCAGCGACTGGGGCAAGCGCTGGCGCTTCATGATTTCGCCCATCGGGCTGATCGACCTGCTGGTGGTCGTCGTCAGCCTTGCGCCTTTCTTCGTCGCCAATGCCGCCGTGCTGCGCGTGATCCGCCTGCTCAGGATCGTTTCGATCCTCAAGTTCAGCCGTTTTTCGGCTGCGATGCGCGAAATTGCGGGCGCGCTGAAGGAGCGCAGTTACGACTTGCTGGTCTGCGCAACGCTGGCCTTCGTGCTGGTGCTGCTCGGCGCGGCGGGGCTCTACTGGATCGAAGGGTCGATCCAACCCAAGGCCTTCGGCTCGATCCCCCGCGCGCTGTGGTGGGCGGTGATCACGCTGACCACGGTAGGATATGGCGACGTCTATCCTGTCACCACCGCCGGGCGCCTGATCGGCATGCTGGTCGCGATCGGCGGGGTTCTGCTGGTGGCACTGCCCACCGGCATCGTCGCGGCGGCTTTTTCCGATGCGATGCAGCGCCGGCGCGAGGCGATGAAGAGGGCGCTCGAAGAGATCGAGACCAAGACCGACCTATGACCTTGACCTCATGACCAAAGACCAGATTTTCGAGTTCTTCCGGCGGCTGGCGGAGGACAATCCCGCGCCCGAGACCGAATTGGAGTACGGCAATGCCTATCAGCTGGTGGTGGCGGTGGCGCTGAGCGCCCAGGCGACCGACGTGGGGGTCAACAAGGCCACCCGCGCACTGTTTCGCAAGGTCGAGACACCGCAGCAGATGCTGGACCTCGGCGAGGAGGGCCTCAAACAGCACATCAAGACCATCGGCCTGTTCAATTCCAAGGCGAAGAACGTCATCGCGCTCTCGCAATTGCTCGTCGACGAATATGGCGGCGAGGTGCCCGACACCCGCGAGGACCTCGTGCGGCTGCCCGGCGTCGGCCGCAAGACCGCCAATGTCGTGCTCAATTGCTGGTTCGGGCAGGAAACCTTCGCGGTCGACACGCATATCCTGCGCGTCGGCAACCGCACCGGGCTTGCCAAGGGCAAGACGCCCGAACAGGTCGAGGCCAAGCTCGAAAAGCGTGTGCCCCAGCCGTTCAGGCTAGGCGCGCATCACTGGCTGATCCTGCACGGGCGGTACGTGTGCAAGGCCAGGACGCCCGAATGCTGGCGGTGCAAGGTTGTCGACCTGTGCAGCTATCGCAAGAAGGTCACCGAGAAGCCGAAGGGACGCGCATAACTAGCGGATTTGATTGCAGGGACGTGGTATCGTGCCGTCGAGAGGAGACGCATTATGACCCGCACCTTCATCCTGCTGACCGCCACCGCCGCACTCGCCGCCTGCGCTCCGATGGAGAGCGATGCCGATTTCGATCCCGCCGCCGACGCTCCGCCGGTGCGCGTGGTGGGCGAACCCCGGAACTGCATCAACCGCAACCTCATCCGCAACTCTCGCGTGCGTAGCGATTACGTGATCGATTTCGAGATGACCGGGAACAGGGTGTATCGCAGCACGCTCGAGATCGGCTGCCCGCGCCTGGGTTTCGAGCGCGCCTTCATTTACGAGACGCCGACCAGCCAACTCTGCAGCACCGAAATCATCTACGTGCTCGAGGACTTTGGCGGCCAGGTCCAACGCGGCGCCGGGTGCAGCCTCGGTGATTTCGTGCCGGTCGAATATGTGGAGGAGGGGGAGGGCTAGGCGCTAATCTCCCCGGCCTCCAATGCATCCTCACACATCGTCCGCCGAGACCATCTCGGCGGTGTCGATTTCGCCGGTCATCACGCCCACCGTGGTCGCCACTGTGGCATCGCCGGTGACGTTGGTGGCGGTGCGCATCATGTCCATGATCCGGTCGACCCCGGCGACGAAGGCGATGGTTTCCAGCGGCACTTCGACCGCGGTGAAGATCGCCGCCATCATGATCAGCCCCGCGCCGGGAATGCCCGCAGCGCCGATCGAGCCGACCGTCGCGAGCACCGCGATGGTCACATAGTCGCCGGTCGAGAGGTCGACCCCGAAGATCTGCGCGCCGAACAGTGTGGCGAGGCCGAGATACATCGCGGTCCCGTCCATGTTGATCGTCGCGCCCAAGGAGGTGGTGAAGCTGGTGACCGAGCGGCTGACGCCCAGATTGCGCTCGACGCAGCGCATCGTCACCGGCAGCGTCGCATTGGAGCTGGCGGTCGAATAGGCGACCGCCATCGCATCGACGATCCCGCGGAAGAAATCGACCACCGGCAGCCTGGCCAGGAACTTCACGATTCCCGCATACATCAGCAGGATCAGCAGCAGGCAGCCGCCATAGACCAGCGCGACCAGCTGGCCGAGCGCGAGCAGCGCCGGAACCCCCAGAGTGCCGGCCACCCAGGCCATCAGCGCGAACACGCCGAAGGGGGTGAGTTCCATCACCACGATGGTGACCTTCTGCATCACCACCGCGCCCGAATCGAAGATGCGTTGGGCGGGTGCGCCATCCTCCTTGGCCATCAGGATCCCGATGCCGATCAGCAGCGAGAAGATGATCAGCGGCAGCACGTTGACGTCCGCCATCACCTGCACCGGGCTTTGCGGGACCATGCCCAGCACCATGTCGCGCCAGGTGGTGACCGCCGGCTCGGGCACCTCGCCCATCTCGATCGCGCTGGTGTCGAGCCCGATGCCGGGCTGGAACACCGTGCCTAGGCCCAGGCCCAGCCACACCGCAATCTGCCCGGTGACGACGAACAGCAGCAGCGCGCGCCAGCCGACATTGCCGAGCTTGCGCAAGTCGCCGATCGCCGCGACGCCCGCGACCAGGCTGAAGAAGATCAGCGGGACCACCAGCATCTTGATGAAGGCAATGAAGACATCGCCGATGATCTTGATGCTTTCCGCCCCCGGCCCCCACGCGAAGCCGACAATGATGCCGAGGACCAGCGCACCGATAACGCGCTGCCACAGCGGAATTGCGAACCAGGTCTTCAGCATGCGGTGTCCTCTCCCGTGATTGCGGCATGGCTACGCAATGAGCCGCGGGAAGGGAAGCACCAACACCGCCTACCCCCACAATCGTCACCCCGGACCCGATCCGGAGTCGTGCTTCCCTGCGGCGCAGTGCAAGGTTTCAAGAAGAAGCCCGACCCCGGCTCGAAAGGCCGGGGCGACGGCGATCTAGGTTGCAAGGCAATCGCGCGCAATCCGCGCGTATATGCGGCTCAGCGTCGACAGGTCCGCCACTGCCACCGCCTCGTCGCGCTTGTGCATGGTCGCGTTGCACAGGCCGAATTCGATCACCGGACACATTGCGCGCAGGAACCGCGCATCCGAGGTACCGCCGCTGGTCGAAGGTTCGGGGTCGATCCCCGTCTCGGCCTTGACGGCGGCGGCGATGATGTCGCTGAATTCGCCCGGCGGGGTGAGGAAAGGCTCGCCCGAGATGATCGGCTTGGCCACGCCGCCGTGCTTCTCCGCGATCGCGCCCACCTTCTCCGACAACGAGGCGCCCGAATGTCGGTCGTTGAAGCGGATCGAGATGCGCGCTTCGGCTTTCGCGGGGATGACGTTGTGCGCCATGTTCCCAACCTCGAGGTCCGTGATCTCGAGATTGGAGGGCTGAAACCAATCGGTCCCCTCGTCGAGCACCAGCGCGTCGAGTTCGGCGAGCATGGCGACGAGCTTGGGGATCGGATTGTCGGCCAGATGCGGATAGGCGACATGGCCCTGCGTCCCATCGACCTCGAGCCAGATATTGACCGAACCGCGCCGCCCGATCTTCATCATGTCGCCGAGCCGGTTCACCGAGGTCGGTTCGCCGACCAGGCACAGGTCGGGCTGGTGGCCGTGTTCGCGCATGAAATCGATCAGCGCGCGCGTGCCGTGCAGCGCGGGGCCTTCCTCGTCGCCGGTGATGATGAAGCTGATCGTCCCGGCATCGGCAGGCACCTTCGCCACCGCATCGACCATGCAGGCGATCGATCCCTTCATGTCGACCGCGCCGCGTCCATAGAGCAGTTCGCCGCGCTGTGCGGGTTCGAAGGGCTCGCTCGCCCAGCCGCTGCCTGGGGGCACAACGTCGAGATGCCCGGCGAAGGCAAAGTGCTTCGATCCTTCGGGTCCGCTGCGGATCGCGAACAGGTTCTCGACCGGGGCCTCGGGCGAACCTTCCTCCCCCTCACCGCGTTTGAACCGCGTTACCTCGAAACCCAGCGGGGCGAGCATCGCCTCCATCGCATCGAACACCGGGCCCGTCGCCGGGGTCACGCTGGGCGCGGCGATCAGCCGCTTGGCGAGGTCGAGAACTTCGGTCATCCTTGCCCCGCTAGCAGGAGTGCGCGACAATGCCCAAGCTCGATCTCGATGCCATTCCCCAGACCAATGCCACGGGGTATCCCGCGCCCTTCGACGCCGATGTCGCGGGCCGCTGGTATCGCCGCCTCGCGCCCGCTGCCGGCCTGACACAGATGGGGGCGAGCCATGTCGTGCTGAAGCCGGGCGCCTATTCCTCGCAGCGCCACTGGCACCGGCTCGAGGACGAGCTGCTGGTGATGATCGCAGGCGAGGCAGTGCTGATCGAGAACGAGGGCGAGACCGTTGTCCGCCCCGGCGATGTGCTCGCCTGGGCGGCGGGCGTCGAGAACGGCCACCGGCTTCACAACCGGTCGGACGCGGACTGCATCTTCGTGGCGGTCAGCGCGGGCGACAAGGACCGCGATTCGGGCGAATATCCCGATATCGACATGGTCTTCGATCCCGACGGCTACGCGCGCAAGGATGGCACGCGCTACCCGAGCAAGCGTATCCCCTGAGATCGCTAGTCGCCTCCGCGCGGTGGGGCGCGGAAGGAGCGAACGCCGCGCTCCGATGCTTGGGCGGGACCCAGCGCCTCGTCGAGCAAATCGGCAATGCGCAAGCCGGCCTGCTGCACGCGGCGGCGCAGCGCGGGCAGTTGCGCCACGATGTCCTCCTGCCTCAGCGCGGTCTTGCCGGGCAGGTCCCCCGCGCACGGATCGTCCGTGTCGAAAGCGGTGGGATAGACCAGCTCGCGCGAGAGCTGCCAGCTTTCGCGCCCCCAGTCGGCAGGGGTGCCGCCAGCCAGCGCGGCGCGTTCGACGCTGTCGTAGCGGCGCACCAGCGCCGGCTGCGCGGAGGTTATCGCGCGCTCGGCCATGGGGCCGTCCCAGATCCAGTGCAGGTTGAGCGAGGGTACGATGCCGTAATCGGTCTCGCGGTCGTTGCCGCCGCGATCGTCCTTATCGCCCGAATGCAGCGGCATGTGGATGTCGCCGGTGAAATGGACCAGCCACGCCAGCGCTTCGAGCCGCACATTGTCGGGCAGGTTGCGCCGGGAAAGCACGGTCATCGCGCGCTCGATCTGACCGTTGACGCAGGCCCCGCCGGGGCAATTGGCGAAGGCGGAATACTCCTCGCAGATCGGCGCGGTCTTGTAGTGCCACTGCGCGGTATAGCCCCAGCGGTCGCGATCGCGGCGCACGCAATCGGCCCAGACCGAAGCGTCGGCAAGGCTGTCCAGAGCGCAATCGGGCGTCCCCAGCAGCGGGGCCGCCTCGAGCAATCGCCCAATCTCGGCGCGCGTTTCGGGGCGCAGGTTTGCCTCCGCGATCTCGGCGGTCACCCGATGCGCGTAGAACCCCCAAGCCTGCGCCTGCGCGGGCAGCAGCAGCGCGGCCAGCGCCGCAAATGCGCTCAGGCAATGGTTTCGTATTGTTCGATGACCCATTCTTCGTTTTCCGATGCCTCTATCCACGCCTGCATCCACTCGTGCTCCCACACCGCCTGCATATAGGCGGCGGCGAATCCGGGAACCGGGATCTGGTAGCTGATGAACCGTGACACTACCGGGGCGAAGAAGACGTCCGCCGCGCCGAAAGTGCCGAACAGGAACGGCCCGCCGTTGCCGAACCGGCTGCGCGCTTCCGCCCACAGGCCGAGGATGCGCAATATGTCCGCCTTGCACGCCTCGCTGGGCTCGAACCCGTCGAAGCGCTTGCGCACATTCATCGGGCATTCGCTGCGCAGCGCCTGGTAGGAGGAGTGCATTTCGGCGACCATCGATCGCGCCATGCCGCGCGCCACCTCGTCCTTGGGCCAGAAGCGATCGCGCCCGACCTTGTCGCCCAGATATTCGAGGATCGCGAGGCTGTCCCACACCACCGCCTCGTCGTCCCAAAGGATCGGGACCTTGCCGCTGGAGGGCTGCGTGCCGCCATCGCTCGCCTTGAGCTCGTTCCACGCCTCGCCGAACATCGGGACGGTGATCTCCTCGAACGACAGGCCCGACTGCTTGGCCGCCAGCCAGCCGCGCAGGCTCCAGCTCGAGTAATTCTTGTTGCCGATGATCAGTTTCATGCGGTGCCCCTTGCCGTTCGAGTCGGTCGTTAGGCGTTCATCCTTCCGCTGTCGATGCTGAACAGTGGACCGCGTGGACCGCAGTCCAGCGATAAAATCGTCCATTATGGCGCGGGCGTCCTCGGGTGACAGATCGGGCAGCATGGCAGCAGGCTGGCACGCGCATTGTGCTGTAGGAAAACGAAAAGCGCTGGCCTAGGTTGCCAGGCATGAGCCTGCGCCCCTTCCACCTTGCTTTCCCCGTCGACGACCTCGCCGCAGCGCGCCGCTTCTACGGCGAGACCATGGGCTGCGCCGAGGGGCGTTCGTCGGACGAGTGGATCGATTTCGACTTCTACGGCCACCAGATCGTCGCGCACCTGGCGCCCGGGCAGGCTGGCGACCGGGCCAGCAACCATGTCGACGGCCACGGCGTGCCGGTGCCGCATTTCGGCATCGTGCTGGCGATGGAGGACTGGCAGGCGCTGGCCGACCGGCTTCAGGCAGCGGGCGTCAAATTCGCAATACCGCCGACGATCCGCTTCAAGGGCCAGCCCGGCGAACAGGCCACGATGTTCTTCCGCGACCCCAGCGGCAACGCGCTGGAGATGAAGGCATTTGCGAACGATGCGATGCTGTTTGCGAGGTAGGCGCGTTGCAGGCCGACTGTCCGCTAACGACCCGTTTGCGGACGTACGGGGAGCCAAGCCGTTTCCCCAATAGCAGACCGTTAGGCGGAAGCGGCAGGTGGCGCGATAATTGCTGTCGCGCTACGAAAGGAAATGCTCACCCAGAACGTCACCCGGGCTGCAAGGTCATTCAGTCTCACGGTTTCTGAGTTCATCGCTTTCCTTCGTCGGCCAGACGTTGGAAGCGTAGTTGAGCTATCGATCCGCGAGAAGGCTTGGACAGGCATTGGCCTATTCATTCTGTCAATAATGACCACAATGATCTTCGGCGTCCTCGCACTGCCAGTGATATTGGCGACTGATCTGACAACCGGAGAACAGCTTAACGAAGCACTTAGCGGCTCGATCTGGTCGGTTCTTCTGTTGGTGGTCATACTCGGCCCACTTGTCGAAGAAATCATCTTTCGTGGATGGCTTTCTGGCACATGGCGGTCCGCGCTCGCTTCGGCGTTCGGCCTGACAGCGATTTATGGTGGGTCTGCGCTTCTCGACCCTTACCTTGCGGAAGGTAGTGCGATTAAACCTCTCATCCTCGTGACTGGCGCAAGTGCGATCTTTTTCGCTTTCTCACCGCTTGATTATGATCGCCGCATCATCGGTTTCGATCGAGTATTCCCAATCATCTTCTATGCGCAGGCGGTCGCCTTTGGCACTCTCCACTTTCAGAACTACGCCGCGAGCTCTCTAGTCATTGCTTTGTTCGCGACACTCCCATTGATCGCGTGCGGTCTGATTTGGGGTTACGCGCGGGTCAGGCTTGGATTGGCCCCTGCCGTCATTCTTCATGCAGCGTACAATGTGCCAGCAGCAATTGGCTCGATCATCATGGTGCACTACGCTGGCTAACGTCCGCTATTTTTGACGAAAACCAGACCGTCCACTTCCCATACAATTCCGGTCAGTCGCCTCGCGAGACGACGAGCCTGAAAGCTGACCCGGCCTAAACCCCCGCGTCCGCCAGCACCGCAGCCCTTAGCTCGCCGATCCCCATGCCTTTCTCCGCGCTGGTCACGTGGATTTCGGGATAGGCGGCGACGTGCTTGCGGGCTTCGGCTTCGGTCGCCTCGATCACCTTGGCGAGTTCGCTCGCCTTCATCTTGTCGGCCTTGGTCAGCACGACACGGTAGCCGACGGCCGCCTCGTCGAGCATCTTCATCATCTCGCGGTCGACGTCCTTGGGGCCGTGGCGTCCGTCGACCAGCACCAAAGTGCGGGCCAGCACGGGTCGGCCGCGCAGATAGGTCTTCACGAGATTCTTCCACTTCTCGACGACCTTTACCGGCGCCTTGGCGAAGCCGTAGCCGGGCATGTCGACGAGGCGGAACAGCGTGGGGTCGCCGATCTCGAAGAAATTGAGTTCCTGCGTGCGGCCCGGCGTGACCGAGGTGCGCGCGATCGCCTTGCGGTTCGTCAGCGCATTGAGCAGCGAGCTCTTGCCCACGTTGGAACGCCCGCAAAAGGCGATTTCGGGCACGGTCGGTTCGGGCAGGAATTTCAGCTGCGGGGCCGAGAGGAGGAACTCCACCCGCCCCGAGAACAGCTTGTTCGCCCGCCGCTCCAGTTCCCGGCGTTCTGCTTCTTCCTGCTCGTCCATACCTTGTCCGTTCGTGTCGAGCGCAGTCGGGACTCCTATCCCGACCACGGCCTGAGGCCTCCGCTCGACACGAACGGAGGTTTGGTGGATCAGTTGGCCTCGGCCGCTTCGGCCGCCTTCTTTTTCTTTTCCTCCTCGATCGAAGCGCGCAGCTGCGGGTGCTTCGAATAGAGGTACTTCTGCTGGGCGAGCGTGAGGATGTTCGAGGTGACCCAGTAGAGCAGCAGGCCGGCGGCAAACGGCGCCATCACGAACATCAGGATCCACGGCATGATGTCGAAGATCTTCTGCTGCATAGGGTCCATCTGGCTGGGGTTCAGCTTGAAGGTCAGCCACATGGTGAAGCCGAGCAGCACGGCGAGCACGCCGAGACCGAAGATAATCATCAGCCAGCCGGGCACCTGGATGCCGACCATGGACAGCGCATTGGCGAGGTTGGCCGGATCCGGCGCGGAGAGGTCTTCGATCCAAAGGAACTCGCGGTGGCGCATCTCGATCGCGAGGTAGAGCACCTTGTAGAGTGCGAAGAACACCGGGATCTGCAGCAGCATCGGCAGGCAGCCCGCAACCGGGTTCACCTTCTCGCGCTTGTACAGCTCCATGATCTCCTGCTGCTGCTTCTGTTTGTCGTCCTTGTATTTCTCCTGGACGGCTTTCATCTTCGGCTGGATCGCCTTCATCTCGGCCATGGAAGCGAAGCCCTTCTGCGCGATCGGGAACATCAGCCCGCGCACGATGAAGGTCAGGCCGATGATCGCGATGCCGAAATTGCCCACCGCGTCGTAAATCGTGCGCAGCAGCCACAGCATCGGCTTTTCGAACCAGCGGAACCAGCCCCAGTCGATCGCGAGGCCGAATTTCTGCAGGCCGGCGTCTTCATAGCTGTCGAGGACGACGCTTTCCTTGGCGCCGGCATAAAGGCGCGAGGTCACGGTGAGCGCATTGCCCGCGGGAACGGTGGTCGCTTCGTAGATCATGTCGGCGCGGTAGGTTTCATCGCCCATCGCGCGGAAAGTGGTGTCGGGCGCGCTATCGTCCTGCGGGACGAGCGCGGCGAGCCAGTAGATGTCGGTGAAGCCTGCCCAGCTCGTGCGCCCCTCGGGGGAGATCCGCTGGTCCTCGTCGAGATCGTCGTAATCGACATCGTATTCTGCGCTGTCGCCGAATACGCCGATGGGGCCCGAATGGGCGATCCACAGATCCTCGCTGGCGGTGCGGCTGGTGCGGTTGACGAGGCCGAACGGCTGGACGACCACCGGGTTGCCGCCCGAATTGGCCACGGACTGTTCTGCGGTGACCATATATTGGTCGTCGATCGAATAGCGGATCGAGAAAGTCAGCCCCTCGCCATTGTCATGCGTGAGCGTGACGGGAGTTTCGGCGGTCAGGACCTCGCCATCGGCTTCCCACAGCGTCTGCGGGCCGGGCACCTGGAGGTTCGAGCCGACCCAGCCGAACTGCGCATATTGCTGTTCGGGCGTGCCGCTGGGCGCGAAGATGCGCACCGGCTCGCTGTCGTCCCGGGTGTTCTCGTTATAGCCCTTGAGCACGATATCGTCGATCACCCCGCCGCGCAGGTTGATCGAGCCGGCGACGCGCGGGGCGTCGATCCGCACGCGCTCGGCACTGGCAAGCGCGCTGTCGAGATCGACCACCCGACTGGCCTCGATAGCCGGATCGGCCAGCCCGCCGGTACGCGCGCGCTGCGCAGCCGCCTGGCTGGCCTGTTCGCGCGGCGTGTCCGCCCGGTCTTCGACCAGCGCCTGTTCAGGCTGCGGGTAGAAATAGTCCATCGCCGATGTCCAGCCCAGCAGCAGCAGGAAGGAGAGCGCAATGGCGAGGATCAGGTTACGCTGGTTGTCCAAGGTCGGTCCCGTCTTTGTCCGGTCGAATGTTGAATTTGGGGCGGTGTCTTAGCCTGTCAAGACAGTCAAGTTCTGGAGCCTAAGGCACCGGGTCGTGGCCGTGGCCGCCCCAGGGATTGCAGCGCAATATACGCTTCAATGCCATCCATCCACCCTTGATCGCGCCGTATTTGCTCAAGGCTTCGATCGCATACTGGCTGCAGGATGGGGAATAGCGGCAGGTGGGCGGCAGGATGCGGCTCGGGCCGAGCTGCCACAGCCGCGCGATCCAGATCAGCGGATACTTCATGCGCGCCGGCTCCGCCGGTGGCGGGGTGTGCGGGCGCGGTCGCCCTTGCCTTCGGCAGCGTGGGCGAGCGCGGCGGCGAGCTCCTCGCGCAGGGCCGCGAAATCGCGCTCGACCCCGCCTTCGCGCCCGATCAGGATATGATCGTGGTCGGGCAGCCCATGTTCGGGCAGCGCCGCCCACAGCAGTTCGCGAAAGCGCCGCTTCATCCGGTTGCGGACGACTGCATTGCCGATCTTCTTCGTGACGGTGATGCCGTAGCGCTTGCCCTCCCCGTCATTGGGTCGGGTGAGCAGTACGAAGCCGGGCCGCGCGACCCGCAGCCCGCGATTCGCGGCGAGGAAATCGCTGCGCTTGCGAATGACGGAGAGCGAGGGGTGCATGGTTACCGGATACGCAAAACGGGCCCCCGATGGGAGCCCGCTTGCATCGCAGTGATAGTCGCCGCGCTTCAGGCGCGACGGGTCACATCACGCGCAGAGGTTCTTGCGGCCGCGGGCGCGGCGGGCGCGCAGGACCTTGCGACCACCCGGGGTGGCCTTGCGTGCGAAGAAACCGTGACGGCGGGCGCGCACGAGGTTCGAGGGCTGGAATGTCCGCTTCATCGGATCGTCCTTACAAAAGAATTCGGTTGGCTGTCGGCCCGAGCGATTCGCACCAACAAAAAGGGCCGCTTCTCGAAGCGACCGCCTACAGGGCCGCGCGCCTAAGCGAAACCGGCCCCGAGGTCAAGCCCGACGATGCGTCAGGAAAAGGTGACGTTGGCATAGGCCAGCGTCGGAGCAGGCCGTGCAGGCTTGCGCTGGACAGGCGTCTTGGCCTGCTGCGGGCGACCGGTCCAGCGACGCATCTCGCTCGCGCCCAGCCACAATGCGCGGTGGTGCGGCACCGAATTGGTGAAGTCGTAGAAGGCACGCGCCTGTTCCGCGCTCATGCCCATCTCGCGATAGTAGTCGAGATACTGGCGATTTTCCGGTGCATTCATCGAGAAATCCTCAGCCTCGCGGCCATAGGCATCCATCCAGCTATGCACGGCGAACTCGGCGCCCTGGGCGATGTCGCGCTCGACGCCGGCGAAGAAGAGTTCGACTGCGCCCGAGCGTACCGAACCGATCGTCGGGACATGCGTGACGAGACGCGCTTCCCGGATCATGCGGCCGACCTTGAGGTTCGCGCGATCGTCGCGCGTGCCGGGGCATTCGACCATGTCGAGCTGCTCGAGCCCGGGAAAGGCGCGCATCATCGCACGGAAATAGCCGGGAGTTGCGGCATCGGTCTCGCCCACGAGCGCCACGCGGCGCTCGTCGAGCACGCGGAACGGGCCATATTGGGCCAACCCGCGATTATAATCGCGGAAGCGGCGGTCGATATAGGCGGGGGCCTTCCACACCGGCAGCGCGGCAGGAGTATAGGTCTGTGGACGCACGGCGGCGAGCTGCTGGCGCCGGTCTTGCGGCTGCGTCGTCGGTCGGACCGCCGGGACGGGAGCGATGGCCCGGCCCTGGTGCGTCTGCTGCACGATCGGACTGGAAACGTAGACGACCGGCAGATTGACGAGCGTCAGCGATTGTGCGGAAACGGGCGCTGCGAAGAGCGACCCGATGGCGGAAAGCAGGATTGCGGCTTGTCGAAACATGCCGATCATTTGCCGCCCGGCCACTTTCCAGCCGCCCAACAGGTTTGGATAACTCGCTGTTAACCATGTTCCTTTGCTCCACGTCGGAGGCTCTTTACCCTCGACAAACCGCGCCTTTCGAGGCATCCCTCCGTACGATCACGGAGTGGGGGTTAACGCTGGTCGCACTGGTCAAAACGGTGGCCTATCTGGGGCTCGAGGCGCGCAGCGTGGAGGTGCAGTGCTCGGTCGCCCCCGGGCTGCCCAAGTTCAACATCGTCGGCCTGGCGGACAAGGCGGTTGGCGAAAGCAAGGAGCGCGTGCGCGCCGCGCTCTCGAGCATGGGCCTCGCGCTGCCGCCCAAGCGGATCACGATCAACCTTTCACCGGCGGACCTTCCCAAGGAAGGCAGCCATTACGATTTGCCGATCGCGCTGGCACTGCTCGCGGCGATGGGCGTCACCGATGCCGAGCAATTGGGGGACTGGATCGCGGTGGGCGAACTGGCGCTGGATGCGCGAATCGTGCCCTCGCCCGGCGTATTGCTGGCGGCGATCCATGCGAGCGAGGCCGAGGTCGGTCTGATCTGCCCCAGGGCCCAGGGTTCCGAAGCCCGCTGGGCGAGCGAGGTTCCGGTCTGCGCCGCGCCCGACCTTGCCAGCCTGCTGAACCATCTCAAGGGCACGCAGCGCCTGCCCGAGCCCGAGCCCGGCGTGGTCGAGAACGAACCGAGCGGCGGCGACCTCAAGCAGGTCAAGGGGCAGGAGACCGCCAAGCGCGCGCTCGAAATCGCCGCAGCCGGCGGGCACAATCTGCTGATGATCGGACCGCCGGGCGCGGGCAAGAGCCTGCTCGCAAGCTGCCTTCCCGGGATCCTCCCGCCGCTTTCCCCTGCCGAAGCGCTCGAGGTAAGCATGGTCCAATCGGTCGCCGGCACGCTGGAAGAAGGCCGCATCAGCCGCACACGCCCCTTTCGCGCGCCGCACCATTCGGCGAGCATGGCCGCGCTCACCGGCGGGGGGTTGCGGGTGAAACCGGGCGAGGTGAGCCTCGCGCATCTGGGCGTGCTGTTCCTCGACGAATTGCCCGAGTTCCAGCGCGCGGTGCTCGATTCGCTGCGCCAGCCGCTCGAAACCGGCAAGGTCGATGTCGCGCGCGCCAATGCGCATGTGACCTTCCCCGCCAATGTCCAGCTGATCGCGGCGATGAACCCGTGCCGCTGCGGGCATCTGGGCGATCCCGCGCTTGCCTGCAGCCGCGCGCCGCGCTGCGCTGCGGACTATCAGGGCAAGGTTTCGGGCCCGATGCTCGACCGGATCGATCTGCATGTCGAAGTCGATCCGGTCAGCGCCGCCGATTTGGCCCTGCCCCCGCCTGCCGAGGGCAGCGATGAGGTCGCCGCGCGGGTGGAGGCGGCACGCGCTCGCCAGACCGCGCGCGCCGAGGCCACCGGCGCGCGCACCAATGCCGATCTCGATGGCGATGCGCTGGAGGAATTCGCCGGGCCCGACGAGGCGGGGCGCCAATTGCTGATGCAGGCCGCCACCGCGATGCGCCTGTCAGCGCGCAGCTACACACGCATGCTCCGCGTGGCGCGGACGATCGCCGATCTTGCAGGAGCGAAAACGGTCGGTCGCATCCACGTGGCCGAAGCGCTGAGCTACAGAAGGCAGCCGCCACGCGCTTGAGAGTCAGCTAATGGGGGGGGGAAAGCCGACAACTGTTGTTAGGGCTCGTCTGCTTCCCCGCGCACACTGTCTTCGATTTGCACCATAGCAATTGCCGAGCAAACGAAGAGTAGCCCGCCGATTGACGCTAGCCCAAGCGCGATAAGCAACAAAAGTGGAGGCTCGAACGCTGGAAGCCAGATGCCGACCAATGCAATCAGCCCGATCGGAATGAACCAGGGGATAGATTGCACCTGCATTTCGACTAACCGACCACCGAGACTACTCGAGGTCTGTGCCCGCTTTTGCAGGTAAGACCAGTATGATTTGACCCGAAGTCGCATCGCGTTAACCTACGGCAGTCTCGAAGATCCGCAACGGCGTCGTTACCTGCTGGTCCGCTTCTGGCCCAACGCTAGCTCGGATAAAGCGGCTACTGATGGGGGGGGGGTTAGCTGCCGTTGGTTCTAAGGACGGATGAAACAGCGATTTGCCAGTCACCCCATGATGCAGGATCGCCGGGCACTCCGTTTGCCCAGACATTGCGGTCTATATTTGAAAGCAGGTTTGCGATGTCGTCGGACGTCTTGCCGCGCAATTCCCAATAGGCCCGAATGAAAGCGATCATCGCGTCGAAAGCCTCCAACTCGTTGAGATTTCTGATCTCGGTGGGCGGAAAATGATTCATATCGCGAAATAGACCTTTGAAGCGCGATTTCCGCAATGGCGTCGTGAGTAGCCGGTCTGCTCCTGGGGCGTCGTCCACTCGATGAAACATGCGCAAAGTGGGGGGAAGGCTGACATTCAGCCTTCGGCGCTTATCCAAGGGACCGTCGCTTCAAGTTCACTGATGACAGCACTTTCGCTTTCGAACATTCCTGACTGATAACCGGGAGACCAATAGGTCCCCGCGATGTCATCGAATGCTTCAAAAAATTCCTCATACTCGAAAAAGCCATCCGGCCTCTCATAAAGCCGGATCTTCCTTTCACCCTTCGGGCTGACAAACTCTCGTAACAACTCCACGCGATTTAGATTGGCGACATTCGCCAATGTCCGCAATGGCGTCGTCAGCTGCCGGTCGGTATTTGCCTGAGAGGGTGGCTGTTCGAGTGGGATGCTCATCATGAAACCTCAATCCGGGTCGCTCACCGCGCGGTCGAGCGTCGCCGCGTACATCACAGCGCGCCAGTGGCCTTCGACCGGGGCATCGGCCGGGTAGACGTCGACGGCGACTCGTGGATCGAGGCCGTGCTCTTCGTATACCTTGCCGTCGGGCGCAGCGAAGACCTCGTTCGAAAGTTCGAGCAGCCAGCCGTTCGGCAGGCGTTTCGCGAGCGGTGTCGAGAAGGACCCGCGGGTCGTCGCCCCGACCTGGGTCACGTTCGGGTTCTGCCGCAACGCCAGCGTGGCCAGCTCGCCGCCGCTGACGGTGACATCGCTGGTCAGGACATGGACGGGGCCGAGGAAGCGGGGCCCGGCAGCTGGCTCGATGACGTGCGGGAAAGGCGCCAGGCCTGAGCCCTGGCTGACGGTGGTGAAGCCGGTGTAGGAACGATCGGTGAAGCGTCCGGGAATGGCCTTGGCGATGCGGTCCCAGCCGCCGCGATTATTCGACAAGTCGAGTACCACGCCGTCCACCCCCGCCTGTGCGAAGGCGGCGAAGGCTTCGTCCATGATGCGGTCGAATTCGGCCAGCTCCGCCTCGGCCCATTCATCGCTGCCGAAATCCTCGCGGTCGGTGAAGCCACCCATCTGGAAGATCTGCAGATAGCCCATCCGGCCATCGATCACGCCCCACAGGATCCGGTCGCGCCCCGTGTGATGCGCCGTGTCGCCGAGCGCGGCGGTGGCCTCGCCAATCAGGCCGATCAGCCACGCCCGCTCGCCGCCCTCGGCCGCACGCTCGCGCGGCAAGGTCACGCCCTGGCCGTCCTGCACGCGCCGCCGCTCGCCATCGACTTCGCCGATCAGCTTGGTGTGGCTGTCCGACAGGCCTTCCATGTAGGAAGACAGCGCATTCCATAGCCCGGCCTCGTTCATACCCGGTGTAACCAGGGCCCGCACCCGAACGGCCCGCGCCGCGTGATCGGGCGGACGGCGATCGAAGAAGGCATAATGCCGCTCGAAGGCGTCGAGAAACGCTTCGGCGACCGCTTCCGGGCCGGTATCGAGTTCGTCCCTACAGGATTCGGGAAGGTCTGCGAGGCGGTCGAAGACGACATTGGTATCGCCGCGCAGGAGCTGGAAGATCGCACTGTCGCCATCGGGGAGCATGCGGAAATAGCGATAGCCGACCGAGTCCATCGCGCTCAGCGAGCCGGAGGCGCGATCCGGTCGGTAGCAGGTGGCCCCGACCTCGTATTGCGTGAGCCCGTCGGCGTAGATGGCGACGATCCGTCCGTAGCCCCTACTCTGCCAGATCCCGCGAACCGCGGGATCGGTCTCGCCGGTATCTGCGGTGATTTCCGATAGGGGACCAGCCTCGGTCCACGGGCTGGGCAGGTCCTGTGCATAAGCCCCGGAGGCATGTGCCCAGCAGGCTGCGAGCAGCGAAGCGGCGAAAGTCCTGATAATCGGATTACTCATGCCCGCTTCCTATGGTGGAAGCTTGAGCTTTCAAAGCCATGCCGTCGAGCCGGCTACCGAGTTCGACGAAGCGCAATATCCAAGACTGGCCTCAGTCCGCCTCGCTCAGGTCGAGGTTGAGCTTGACCGGTTCGTGTTCGCGGTCGCCTTCGAATTTCTTGAGAAAGTCCTCGATCGGCACCTGTTGTCCCTTGTCGACCAGCGGCGTGACGCTTGCCGCTTCGCCGGCCTTCAGCTCCTCCGGCGTCATGCGGACGTGGATGTAGGGGACCCAGACCTCGCCGAACTCGGCCTGCTGGTACCAGACGTCGAGGATGTCGTAGGAAGCCCATTGCCCATTGGGTTCGAGCAGGCGAATCCCCTCGCCGATGCGAGGGACCGCCATCGCCTTGATACGATGCACGTTCTGGTGCGTTTCGTTCTGGACTTCGATTTCGATCACGGCGGATAGTCCGGCAATGCTGGGTGGATTCGCGAATGGGCTTCAGCCTGCCAGCGACATGTTGAGATCGTTTTAACGATGACGTCACGGTGCCACGGGGCCGTTTTACCACGCGACTGGGCCACGCTTTGCTTGTCACCACGGCGTAAATCGCGCATGCGAAGGCGCGTGTGGCACCTATCGAAATCCGGCCGCTGCCGCTGACCGTCGAGGCACGATTGCGATTGATCCGCCCAGCCGCGGCCCTGCCCACCGACTCCATCGCCTCGCTGCGCCGGCGGTATGCCGAGTTGCGGCCCGCGCTGCGCGAGCGTTTACCGGCCCTGGCGCTGGCGCTGATCCTGGAATTGCTGCTGGTCCTGGTGCTGCTGTCGCTCGGTTCGGTGCAGCGCGAGGTGACCGAGATGCGCGACACGCTGGTCGCCTTCACCACATCCGCCACTGAAGACGAACCGGCGGAGGCGCCCGCGCCTGCGCCGGCCGAAGTGCCCGAAGTCGTCCGGGCTGCTCCGGTGCCGCCGCAACGCCCGCAGGCGACAGACGAGCCGGTCCCTCCCCTTGCACCGCCGCTGCCCGCCCCGCGCCCGATCCTGCGCAATAGCTTCTCGCTCGAAAGCGTGCCGAAGGCCGCCCCGCCTGCCACATCCGCCAAGCCGCAGACCTATGGGCCCGCCTTCAGCCCGGCGGCGGGGGATACGCCGCGGGTCGCGGGCAGCGGCCCGAATGGCGAGCCGCTCTACGCCGCGCGCTGGTATAGGCGGCCCTATGACGACGAGCTTGCCGGCTATCTATCGACCGCGCGCGGGCCGGGCTGGGGCCTGATCGATTGCCGCACGGTGGCCGATTTCAGAGTCGAGGATTGCGTGGTGGTCGGCGAATCGCCGCGGGGGTCCGGGATCGGCAAGGCCGTGCAGGCAGCGGCCTGGCAGTTCAAGGTGCGCCCGCCGCAAAGGGGCGGTCGGCCGATGGTCGGCGAATGGGTGCGGATCCGAATTTCTTACGAGATCGATCCGGGCACGGCTGCGCGAGCGCGCTTCCGCGACTGAGCGGCGATCAGGCGGCGCTCTTCGCCTTGCGCGCGCTGGCGATGTCGATCACGTCGCCGCATTCGAGCATGGTCTCGGCCTTCGCCTTGGAGCCATCGGCGCGAATGCCGAGATTGGCGCGTTCGACCAGGTAGAGGTCGGCGGGGCCGAGAATGCGACCGTCATGGCTGAGGATCGAGGTCGGTCCGATCGGCAGCCGGTCGCGCTCGTCGACGAGTACCGGGTTCTCCACCACTTCGGCGCCGTATTTCTGGCCCCATTGGCGCAGCGCGACCATGGCGGGCAGCAGGTCGAAGCCCTTGTCGGTCAGGCGGTATTCGATCTTGCGCTTGTCGTCGGCGCAGGGATCGCGCTTGAGGATCCCGTGTTCGACCAGCTTGGCGAGGCGGTTCGACAGGATGTTACGCGCGATGCCCAGCTCGCTGAGGAATTCCTCGAAATGGTGCAGGCCGTTGAAACTGGCGCGCAGGATCATGAAGGACCATCGCTCGCCCATGACCTCCAGCGCCTGCGGCAGGCCGCATTCGGTCAGTTCACGCAACGGTTCGCGGATGTCACCCATAAATTCAGTCCTCTTCCGACAACCTATCTACCGCAAATTCGGCGTTTGCCAACTTTTTCGAGATTTGGGTTGCATTGGGCAACCTATAGGCATAGGTAGTGATTCGCAACGGGTTGCTATTTGAAACTCAATTGCACTGAAATCAAGACCCGTTGAAAATTTTGCAACCAGGAAGGATCTCCCCATGACCTCCACTCTCCCCCGCTCGGTCAATATCGGCGCCATCGCCGCTGCCTTCGCCTACACCTCGCTGACCTTCGGTGCCGCCATCGCGCCGACCGCCGCCGAAGCACGGTCGAACAGCACCTTCTACACCGTCGAACTGGCCCAGCCGGTCTCCGAACGCACCACCACCATTGCCGGCGGTGTCGCTTGGAACTGCAAGGGCACGACCTGTGTCGCGCAGAAGGGCAATTCGCGTCCGCTGCGCGTGTGCCGCGAACTCCAGCGCGAACACGGTGAAATCGCCGCCTTCACCGCCAAGGACGAAGCGCTCGACGCCGAAAAGCTGGCGAAGTGCAACGGCTGAACCGTCTTACCCCCACCCCTCTCCATCGGGTGGCAGACTCGGAGGCCCTGGCGAGCGATCGTCGGGGCCTTTTTCATATCAGCGCGCGGTTCGCGAGATCATCCTCGAGTCGTTTCGAGGCGCGGAAGTGATGGACCTGCCAGCCGCATCGGGCGGCGGCATCGACATTGGCGGGATTGTCGTCGATGAACAGCATCGACCTTGCCGGCAGTCCGAACCGCCTTTCCGCCAGGGCGAAGATCGCCGGATCGGGTTTCGCCAGCCGCTCCTCGCCCGAGACCACGATATCGCGAAACCGGTCGAATACAGGCGCGGTCGGACGAAAGCCGGCCCAGAACTCGGCCCCGAAATTGGTGATCGCGAACAGCGGCACATCGCGCGCATCGAGCCGCTCGACCAGGGCATGGCTGCCCGGCACCGGGCCGGGAATGGTTTCGTTGAACCGGGTGGCGTAGGCGCGAATCTCGGGTTCGAAATCGGGATAGAGCGCAATCCGCTCGGGCACCATTTCGGCCAGCGGCCTGCCGTGATCGGCCTCGAAATGCCATTCTTCGGTCACAACCTCGCCCAGCACCCTCTCCAGCCGCGCCGGGTCTTCGACGATCTTCTCGAACAAATGGCCGAGGCGCCATTGGTAGAGCACCCGCCCGACATCGAAGACAACCGCATCGACCTGCATCATACGACCTCAAATGCGAACGGCCCGCACTCCCTCGGGAGCCGGGCCGGTCTGCAAGACTGCTGCTCCCACGCGGAAGCAGCGCGCTAATCAGCCCTGGCGGGCCTTGAAGCGACGGTTGGTCTTGTTGATGACATAGGTGCGCCCGCGGCGGCGGATGACGCGGCAATCGCGATGGCGGCCCTTGAGCGACTTGAGGCTGTTGCGGATCTTCATGATGTCTCTCGTCAAATAAATACGCGCCGGAAATGGTGTTCCGACGCGCCGAAATCAAGCGCGCCGTTAAAGGCTGACGGGGATTCGGTCAACTGCTTTTGCGTGCGGGAAGCACATCCGCGCTTCCCTTGGCTGGTCCGTCCCGCTCCCCCTCCCGGCCACCCACGGCACGATATCTCATGGGTGGCCGGGAGGGAGCGGAATGGTACAGCCGAGCCGTCAGGCGAGCAAAGGAAGTCGGGGAGGTACGGCCCGAACCGAGCAGATTCGAACCGACGCCCCTAACCACGCCTCGCTATCATCGGACCCAGCGGCTGCCCGCCGAAGATATGCACGTGCAGGTGGGGCACTTCCTGCCCGCCATGCGCGCCGACATTGGCCATCATCCGATAGCCCGGCTCGACCAGCCCCTTCTCGCGGGCCACCTTGCCCACCGCGCGGACGAAACCGGCGATCTCTTCCGCGCTCGCCTGTTCGCTGAAATCGTCCCAACTGACATAGCGACCCTTGGGCACCACCAGCGTATGCACCTCGGCCTGCGGGTTGATATCCTCGAAGGCGAAGGCCCACTCGTCTTCATAGACCTTGGTCGAAGGGATTTCCCCGCGCAGGATCCTGGCGAAGATATTGTCGTCGTCATAAGGCTGCGTCGGATCGATCGGCATTATTTCTCTCCTCCATCGGGTCCCCAGAAGATCACCCAGACCAGCAAATCCTCGCCGAATTCCTCGAACCGGTGCTCGGCACCGGCTTCGACGAAGATGACATCGCCCGGCCCGAACGGCAGCGTTTCGCCGCTCTTGGTGAAAGTCCCCGAGCCGGCGCGGATGAAATAGAGTTCGTCCTGGCGGTGCGGGGTCTGCACATTCGGATGATCCGGATGGTAGAGCATCACCCGCATGGTGCCGTGGCGAAGAACGTAATCACCGGGATTCGCTTCGAACCGGGCGAAGGGAACCAGCCAAGATGCGTCCGGGTCGGCGGGCATCACTCGCTCCTGCTTGCCTTTTCCTCGATACCGGACACCCCCTCGCGCCGGTCGAGTTCGGCCAGCACGTCGGCCAGCGCAATGTCGCGCGCATTCAGCGCCACCAGCAGATGGAAAAGGATATCCGCGGCCTCGCCGACCAGTTCCTCGCTGCCGCCCGACAGCGTGGCCACCGCCGCTTCGACGCCTTCCTCGCCCAGCTTGCGCGCGATCTGCGGCAGGCCCCTGGCATGCAGGCTGGCGACGTAGCTTTGCGAAGGATCGGCCTCGCGCCGCTGCGCGATGGTCTGTTCGAGGCGGGATAGTGTGTCCATGCCCCGCGCTATGCACGGGCCGGGCGCACAGCGTCAATCGGCGTTGCGGCCGATCAGGAACCGTCCGATCAGCAGGCCACCGAGGCCCGCTGCCAGCAGCGTCAGCGCGCTCGGTTCGACCAGGCGCGCGGCGATGCCGGCGGGACCGCCGAGATCCGCGAATTGCGCGGCCAGCGAGATGATCTGGCTGGACATGGCGATACTATATCATCTGGAGGCAAACGCGCGGTAAAGAGCCGCGGCGCTGTCCCGTCGCGGGACAGCTTTCGCTCAGCCGCGTGCGGGCAATCCCGCCGCGCGCAAGGCGGCATGCGCCTCGGCGATCGTGTGTTCGCCGAAATGAAAGATCGAGGCGGCGAGCACCGCGCTGGCATGGCCGCGGGTCACACCCTTGACCAGATGGTCGAGCGTGCCGACCCCTCCGCTGGCAATGACCGGAACCGATACCGTATCGGCAATCGCACGGGTCAGGTCGACATCGTAGCCTTTCTTGGTGCCGTCGCCGTCCATCGAGGTGACCAGCAATTCGCCCGCGCCAAGGCCGGCA
Source organism: Erythrobacter sp. AP23 (assembly GCF_001542855.1). Taxonomy (GTDB): domain Bacteria; phylum Pseudomonadota; class Alphaproteobacteria; order Sphingomonadales; family Sphingomonadaceae; genus Qipengyuania. The sequence goes on from NZ_LNBY01000018.1 coordinate 85,204, forward strand.
AGCCGGATCGCGTGTTCGACCGCATCGATCCCGGTCGGCTTACGCCCGCCGTGAGTGTAGATTTCCCATCCCCGCGTCTTGCCGGTGATCGAGGCGCGCGCATCGACGCTGGCGACGACGCACTGGCTGCCGAATTTCTCGGCGATCTCGCGCACCAGTTCGGGGCGGCCGACGGCAGCGGAATTGACCGCGACCTTGTCTGCGCCGGCCAGCAGCAGCGCGCGCGCATCCTCCACGCTGCGCACGCCGCCGCCGACGGTCAGCGGCATGAAGCAGACCTTGGCCGTGCGTTCGACCATGTCGAGCAGCGTGCCGCGCCCTTCGTGACTGGCGGAGATATCGAGGAAGCACAATTCGTCCGCGCCTGCGGCATCATAGGCCTGCGCCTGTTCGACCGGATCGCCGGCATCCTTGAGGTCGACGAAATTGACGCCCTTGACCACGCGCCCGTCGGCGACGTCGAGACAGGGAATGACGCGGATGCGAACGGTCATGCCGCCCTCGCCAGGTCCAAAGCGGCGGGCAGATCGAGCCGCCCGTCATAAAGCGCGCGGCCCGTGATCACACCCTCGATCCCTTCATGCGCATGCCGCGCAAGCTCTTCGATATCGGCGATTCCCGCGACCCCGCCGCTCGCGATGACCGGAATATCGACCTGCCGCGCGAGCCCGACCGTAGCCTCGAGATTGACGCCCGTGAGCAAGCCATCGCGGCCGATATCGGTGAACAGCAGGCTGGCGACACCCGCATCCTCGAACCGCCGGGCGAGGTCGATTACCGGCACGTCGGACACATCGGCCCAGCCCTCGGTCGCGACCATGCCGTCCCTGGCATCGACCGCCACGACCACGCCGTACGCATGTTCGCGCGCCATGTCCTTGACGAATTCGGGATCCTTCAGCGCGGCCGATCCCATTACGACCCGCGTCACCCCGGCGGCGAACCAGCCTTCGACATCCTCGCGCGTGCGGATACCGCCGCCGAGCTGTACGCGACCCGGGAATGCCGCCACGATTGCTTCGACAGCCTTGCGATTGCGCGCACCGCCCGCGAAGGACCCGTCGAGATCGACGACATGCAAATGCTCCGCACCCGCCTCTGCGAACAGTCTCGCCTGCGCGACGGGATCGTCGCCATAGACGGTCGCGCGATCCATATCGCCTTCGGCAAGGCGGACGACTTCGCCGCCCTTCAGGTCGATAGCCGGAAAGACGATCATGTTCCCGCTCCCTCTGCGGCGGTCGCGGCTGGCGAGGCTCCGATCGAACTCAAGGCTTCCACTCCAGGAACTTCGAGAGCAGATCGAGCCCATAGGCCTGGCTCTTCTCGGGGTGGAACTGCACGCCCACCAGATTGTCGCGACCGATGGCGGCCACCATCCCGCCGCCGTGGTCGGTCATCGCAAGGACGTCTTCGTGGTGGCGCACCTTGAAATGGTACGAGTGGAGGAAATAGGCCTCGCCCTCGACAATCACCTCATGTCCGCGCGCATGCGGCATCGGAGCCACATCGTTCCACCCCATATGCGGAACTTTCACGCTGGTATCGGTCGGTTGCATGAGCCGGACCGTGCCATCGATCCATCCGAGCCCCGGCGTCTCGCCATGTTCGAGCCCGCGCGCCGCGAGCAACTGCATGCCGACGCAGATGCCCAGAAACGGTGCGCCGCCGACGAAGACGCGTTCGTGCATCGCCTCGACAACGCCCTTTTCCGCGCGAAGCCCTTCGGCGCAGGCCTTGAACGAGCCGACACCGGGCAGCACGATCCGGTCCGCCGCGCGGACCACGTCGGGATCGGCGGTGACCGTGACCCTCGCCCCGACCTTGCGCAGCGCGTTTTCCACCGAGTGGAGGTTGCCGGCCCCGTAGTCGATGAGGGCGACGATTTCACTGGCAGGCATTTACGATGCCTCCCGAGCGCACCAGACAGATAGCACGTCACCCACCGAGCTGGCCCTTGGTGCTCGGGATAGCGCCGCCCTTGCGCGGATCGATCTCGACCGCGGCGCGCATGGCGCGGGCGAAGCCCTTGTAGATCGCCTCGCAGATATGGTGGTTGTTCTGGCCGTAGAGCAGCTCGACATGCAGCGTCAGCCCGCAGGCCTGCGCGACCGAATGGAACCAGTGCTCGATCAGCTCGGTGTCCCATTCGCCCAGCTTTTCCTGGCTGAACCCGGCGCGCCACACGAGATAGGGGCGCCCCGAAATATCCAGCGCGACGCGCGCCAACGTTTCATCCATCGGCGAATAGGCGCTGCCGTAGCGCGCGATCCCGCCCTTGTCGCCCAGCGCTGCGGCCAGCGCCTGGCCCAGCGCCAGCGCGCTGTCCTCGGTCGTGTGGTGCTGATCGACATGCAGGTCGCCATCGACCTTCATCGTCACGTCGATGAGCGAATGTTTGGCGAACTGTTCGACCATGTGATCGAGAAATCCGATGCCCGTGGCAATGTCATAGGACCCCGATCCGTCGAGATTGACCTCGACGAGAATCTTGGTTTCCGCGGTGTTTCGCTCGATCCGGCCTGTACGCATGCCCGCCGCGCTAGAACCGCAAGCCGCGAGGCGCAAGAAAATGCGCCTATCGACAGGGTAAAGACGCGCTTAAACCGCTTGACCCCGCCCGCACGCCGCTCCACCTAAGAAGGCATGAGCGACGATACGCCCGACAGCCTGATCCCCTACGATTCCATCGTGCAGGAAGCCCTGCGCGCCGTCGTCGGCCGCGTGCTCGGCGAAATCGAGGAAGGCGGCGGCGAACTGCCCGGTGCGCATCATTTCTACATCACATTCAAGACCCATGCCCCCGGCGTCTCGATCCCCGCGAACCTGCGCGAGCGGTTCCCCGACGAGATGACCATCGTGCTCCAGAACAAGTTCTGGAACCTCAACGTGCGCGAGGATGGGTTTGCGGTGGGCCTGTCGTTCAACCAGGTTCCGGCCGAACTCGACATCCCCTACGCCGCGATCACGCAATTCGTCGATCCCGCGGTCGATTTCGGACTGCAGTTCCAGGCGACGGTCGCCGACATGGCCCCCGCGGCCACCGAACACCCGGACAATGACGGTTCGGAACAGGCAGAAGGCGCGACCGTTGATGATACCGAAGACGGCTCGAACGTCGTCACGGTCGATTTCGGCCGCAAAAAGTAAGCGCCGGGCCTTCCCGGCCATACGGGGCAGGACATGGCGAAACTCGGGCTGACCGACGAAGACAAGCCGAACCATCTGACCGACGCGGTCGGCAAGAAGCTCGAGCGCGCGACGGACGATCTTCCCGGGCAGGACGATCCGGTGCCCGGCCCAAGCCCCAATCCGGCGACAAATCTCATCATCCACGATATCATGCTGCGCAGCGCAGGCCGCCTGTCGCGCATGGCGGTCGAGAAGGCGGTCCTGGGGCGACAATACGGACAGCAATTCGCCAAGGACGCGGTCGAGAACCGCAGCCTGGTGCACACGCTTGCCGCCTACGGCGTGACCAAGGTCGCGACCAAGTCGGTGCCCGGCGCGCTGCTGGTGGGCACGGGGCTGGTGCTCAAGGTCCTGTTCGATCGCAGCCAGTCGCGGCGTAAGTCGCGGCGCCGGGGCAATCGGACCTTGCAACGCCAGGCCGATCCCGACGGCGAGATCTGACGGCAAGCCTTGCGCGGGGGTTGATTCGCCCCCGCCCGATGCGCCAACAGCGCGCATGGCCGATTCCACCGTTTCGCACGACAAGCTCGCCCGCCGGGGCCTCATGTTCATCCTTTCCTCGCCCAGCGGCGCGGGCAAGACCACGATTTCGCGGATGCTGCTCGAGGCGGACGAGGAGATAAGGCTCTCGGTCAGCGTCACCACGCGCCCTCCACGCCCGGGCGAGATCGACGGCGTGCATTACTATTTCGTCGACGATGCGGAATTCGACCGGATGGTCGAGGAGGACGATTTCTACGAATGGGCATACGTCTTCGGCCATCGTTACGGCACCCCCAAGGGCAGGATCCGCAACGCGTTGAAAGAGGGGCAGGACTTCCTGTTCGACATCGACTGGCAGGGCACGCAGCAGCTCTACCAGAAGGACCAGCAGGACGTGGTCCGCGTGTTCATTCTCCCGCCGAGCATCGCCGAGCTGGAGCGACGGCTGCGCAGCCGCGACACCGACAGCGACGATGTGATCGCCGCGCGAATGGAGCGCGCGCGCGCCGAGATCAGCCACTGGGACGCCTATGACTATGTGGTCATCAACGAGGACGTCGACGCCTGCTTCGCGCAAGTCCGAGAAATTCTCGACGCCGAACGCATGAAACGCCAGCGCCAGACGGGGCTGATCCCCTTCGTGCGCGAGCTGATGGCCTGAGCAGGCTCATGATCCGTCTTGAGACGCCGGGGCCAAGATGCGATTTGTCGATCGACGCGCGGCATGCACGCCTGCGTGATTCGTCGCGATATGGGTTCGATTTTGCAGGGTAGCGATGGCCGCGGTTGACTTCGAGAAGGGCGAGAAAACGATGGCTTTCCTCAAGAGCCATCGTCTGCCGCCGAGCCCGCAGAATTATACCCTCGCCTATATCGCGCTGTTCGACAGCGGCTCGCCGATCGGCCGGGCCATCCAGGAAATCGTCGACGAAGGCTACCGCATCAAGCAGGAAGAAGTGGACACGATCTTCGACCGCCACGGCGGCGCGGCGATCTATGGCCTGACGGACAAGGCGCAGGGTGAGCGCGCGGCCCATCTGCGGCACCAGACGATCAAGCTGGGCGAGCTTGCCTCTTCGGCTGCGGATGCCACGGGCGCCTTCGCCCGCGAGCTGTCCGAGGAAGCCGATCACTTCACCGGCGACAGTGCCAATACGCTGTCGATCGTGGGGCGCATGATCGAGCAGTCGCAGCAGGCGCAGGGGCGGCTGACCGAAGCCATGCAGGAGGTGAAGGAGCTGCGCGAAGAGCTCGAAGCGGCACGCAACGATGCGCATCGCGACGAGCTGACCGGCCTCGCCAATCGCCGCGCCATCGAGGCCTATCTTGCCGAACTGGCCGAGAAAGGCGCGCCGCGCGTGATCGCCTTGTGCGACATCGACAAATTCAAGTCGGTCAACGATCGCTACGGTCACGGCGTCGGCGACCGGGTGATCAAGCTGGTCGCCAAAACGCTGGAGGACATCTGCCGTCCGCATTTCGTCGGTCGCTGGGGCGGAGAGGAGTTCATCTTCGTGATGAGCGATGCCGATGCCGAAGCGGGCGTCAAGCTGCTCGATCACGCGCGGCACGAACTCGCCAAGAAGGAATTCAAGCTGCGCGAAACAGACGAGCCGATGGGCCTGATCTCCTTTTCGGGAGGCGTCGCGCTGGCAGTGGGCGGCGAGGATGCCAATGCCGCCACACTGAAACTGGCGGACGAGGCCCTTTACCGAGCCAAGTCCGAAGGCCGCAACCGCATTCTGGCGGCCTGATTAGAGGCCTTCGCCGGTTCGGATCATCCCGGCTGGGCGAAGTGGCTCGGCAGCAGCGCGTTGACGATGCCGCCGTCGACGGTGAGCGTTTCGCCGACGGTGTAATCGCCCGCGCGGCTGGCGAGGTACACGGCGGTTCCGCCCATATCGAACTTGTCGCCCACCCGCTTGTTCGGGATGCCGGCAGCCGATTGCTCCTCGAAATCGCGCGCGGCGCGGTTCATGTTCGACGGGAAGGCGCCGGGCGCGAGGCTCGTCACGTAGATATGGTCCTGGACCAGCCGCGCGGCCATCCTGCGCGTGAGGTGGATCAAGGCAGCCTTCGACGCCTGGTAGCTGTAGGTCTCCCATGGATTGACCCGCTGACCATCGATCGAGGTGATGTTGATCACCTTGCCCGGCTGCTCCGCACTGGCGGCGGCGGTCAGCAGCTTGTGCAGCTTCTGCGTCAGGAAGAAGGGCGTCTTGACGTTGAGGTCCATGACCTTGTCCCAGCCGCTCTCTGGGAATTCGAGATAATCGACACCCCAGGCCGCGCCGGCATTGTTGACGAGAATGTCGAGCTTGCTTTCGCGCTGCGACAGCTCCTCGACGAGGTTCTCGATCCCTTCGATCGTCGACAGATCGCCCTGAATGCCGATCACCTTCTCGCCCAGTTCGGCGCAGGTTTCCTCGATCTCGTTGATCTTTCGCGCGCTGATATAGACGCGCTCGATCCCGGCGGCGAGGAAGCCCTCGACGATCATCTTGCCGATGCCGCGGCTGCCGCCGGTCACCAGCGCCACGCGGCCCTTGAGGCTGAACAGGTCTTCGAGGGTCATTGATCTTTTCCTTTCGTCATCCCGGCGCAAGCTGGGATCGCTCGCCGCACGGGGCGGGACGTGCCGACCGCGACCCCAGCCTTCGCTGGGGTGACGGTTTGATTAGTAGCCGCTCATCTCGGCGACGCGGCCGGCGTGGTAATACTGGTCGCCCAGGAATTCCTGCAGCGCGCGGTCGCGTTTCATATAGAGGCCGATGTCGTATTCATCGGTCATGCCGATGCCGCCGTGCATCTGCACGCCTTCGCGCACGGCGAGGCCGGCGACCTTGGCGACCTTGGCCTTGGCGACCGAGGCCATCAGATCGGCCTTCTCGCTGCCCGCATCGAGCAGCTGAGCGGCCTTGACGGTTACGGCGCGGGCGATCTCGACTTCGGAATAGAGATGCGCGGCGCGGTGCTGCAGCGCCTGGAATTCACCGATCACGCGGCCGAACTGCTTGCGCTGCTTGAGATAGTCGACAGTCATGTCCATCGCACCGCGGGCAACGCCGACGCCTTCCGCCGCCGAACCGACCCGGCCCGCCATCAGCATGGCGTCGAGCACTTCGCGGCCATTGTCGACCTCGCCGATCACCGCATCGCCGTCGAGCTCGACGCCGTCGAAGGTCACATGGCTCGCCATCGAGCTGTCGACCAGGCGCACGCTGTCGTGGCTCATGCCCGCCGTATCCTGCGGCACGGCGAACAGCGTGAGGCCGTCCCTATCGCTATCGTCGCCCGAAGTGCGCGCGGCAACAACGATCATCTCGCTGCTGGCGCCGTAGACCACGAAATCCTTCTTGCCGGTAAGCTTGAAGCCGTTGCCCGACTTCTCCGCCTTGCAGGCGATGCGTTCTGGGCGGTGCTTGCGGCCTTCGTCGATCGCCACGCCATAGACCTTGTCGCCCGCAAGCAGGCCGGGCAGCCAGCGGCCCTTCACGTCGTTGCTGCCGTGTTTCAAGGCCGTGGCGGCCAGCACCGAAGAGGACAGGAAGGGCGAAGGGGTGAGGTTTCGACCGATTTCCTCAAGCACGATATTCGCTTCGACCTGGCCCATGCCGAGCCCGCCATCGTCTTCATCGACCAGCATGCCGGTGAAACCCATTTCGGCGAACTGCTTCCACAATGCGTGGCCGAAACCGTCCTTGCATTCGCGGTCGCGCCAGTGGCGCAGCTGGTTCTTGATCGAGCCTTCCTCGGCCATGAACTGGCCCGCGGTGTCGGCCAGCATCGTCTGGTCGTCGTCGTAATAGAGAGGCATCGATCAGGCTCCCGGGAGTTCGAGGATGCGTTTGGAAATGACGTTTAGCATGACCTCGGACGTGCCGCCCTCGATGCTGTTCGCCTTGGTGCGCAGCCAGTTGCGCGAGGGCTTGCCGCCGCTCGTCTCCTCGCTGTCCCATTCGAGCGCATGGCTTCCGCCCGCCGCCATCATCAGCTCGTGGCGGCGCTTGTTGAGCTCGGTCCCGGCATATTTCATCATGTTCGGCTGCGCGGGATGCGCCTTGCCGACCTTGATCTCGTCGAGGAACTTCTCGCCCATCGCGGCATAGGCCAGCGCATCGACGTCGAATTGCGCCAGTTCGGCGCGCAGGACGGGATCGATCTCGCCATTGGCACGGGCGAGCGCTGCGCCGATCGCGCTGGTGCGATCGCCGCCGTCCGCGCCAGAGATCATCTCGCGCTCATGACCGAGCAGGTATTTCGCGACATCCCAACCACGATTGATCTCGCCGACATAGGCGGGAACGTCCTCGCCATAACTCTTGGGCACTGTCACATCGTCGAAAAAGGTCTCGCAGAACGGGCTGTTTCCGCTGATCAGCAGGATCGGCTTGGTCGACACGCCTTCGCTGGCCATGTCGTAGAGCATGAAGGTGATGCCGCGGTACTTGTCGTCCTTGTCGGTGCGCACCAGGCAGAAAATCCAGTCGGCCTTGTCGGCATAGGAGGTCCACACCTTCTGGCCGTTGACCACCCAGTGATCGCCCTTGTCCTCGCCAAAGGTCTGCAGGCTCACGAGGTCCGAGCCGCTGCCCGGTTCGGAATAGCCCTGGCACCAGCGGATTTCGCCGCGCGCGATCTCGTTGAGGAAGCGCTGTTTCTGGCCCTCGGTGCCGAAATGCAGCAGCGCCGGGCCGAGCATCCAGATACCGAAGCTCGACAGCGGCGGCCGCGCGCCGATCGCGCTCATTTCCTCGCGCAGGACCTTGGCCTGTGCGGGCGAGAGGCCGGCACCGCCATATTCCTTGGGCCATGCGGGAACGGTGTAACCCTTGTCACGCGCGGCCTCGAACCAGGCCTTCTGTGCGTCATTCTTGAAGGTGGCGTTGCGGCCGCCCCAGTAAATGTCGTCCTCGTCGCGGACCGGCTCGCGCATTTCAGGCGGGCAGTTGGCTTCGAGCCATGCGCGCGTTTCGGCGCGAAAGCTTTCCAGATCGCTGTCGGACATTGGCCAATCCTCTCTTTTCAAACCAGCGGTATGTTGACGCTTACGTTAGGGTGATTCGCCCTAATTGCGCAAGGCCAGTCGCGATGGCCCGCATTGCCGTAACGTCGGCCGGAATGCGTTGACGCATTGCCCTGCTCGCCTAAGCTGGGCGCGGAGAAATTCGGGGAGAGAGTAGGGATGCGATTCTCGGACAGGACCGTGGTCGTCACGGGGGCGGCGTCGGGTATCGGCGCGGCCGCGACTGCGCTGTTCGCGCGCGAAGGAGCGGTGGTTTTCGCGAGCGACATCGACGTCGAAAGCGGCAAAAAGCTCGCCGAAGAAACCGAAGGCGACGTGCGGTTCGTCCGCTGCGACGTCTGCGATCCGGCGGCAATCGAGGCGCTGATGGACCGCGCCGCCGAAGAAACCGGCGGCATCGATACGCTGCTCAACAATGCCGGTGCGGGCGGAGCGCGCGAAAGCATCGAGGAGATCGGGCCCGACGCCTGGGACCGCACGATGGACCTGCTGCTGCGCTCGGTCGCCATGGGCATCCGTTACGCGGTCCCGCATATGAAGGGCCGCCCCAGCACGAAAAAGGGCGGCGCAAGCATCGTCAATATCTCGAGCGTCGCCGCGGTCGGCCCCGGCTATTCACCGACCACCTATGCTGTCGCCAAGGCCGGCGTGCTGCATCTGACCAAATGCGCGGCGACCGATCTCGCGCAGCACGGCATCCGCGTGAATGCGGTGCAGCCGGGCTTCATCAATACGAATATCTTCACCGCCAGCCTCGACATCCCCGATGAGCTCAAGACACAGGCCAAGGCGATGATCGCGCAGATGTCGTCCAATGCGCAGCCGGTGGCACGCGGCGGCGAGCCGATCGATATCGCCGAGGCGGTCGCCTATCTCGCAAGCGATGCGGCGGGCTTCGTCACCGGCACCTCGCTGATCGTCGACGGCGGCATCACGCTCGGCCCGCGGCACAGCTGGGACCCGGAGGAAGGCGGCGCCTTCGAAGCGCTGATCGCGCTCGAGGAGCAGGTCAAACAGGCACAGCAGACCGCCTGATGCCCTTCGTCACCGGCCCCCTCCCCCAGCGCCTCAAGCTGATCCACGGCTTCGGCGCGGTGGCCTTCGGGGTGAAAGATTCGGGATTCTCGTTCTTCCTGCTGATCTTCTACAACCAGGCCTTGGGCATGGATGCCGGTACGGTCAGCCTGGCGCTGGCTCTGGCGCTGCTGATCGACGCCTTCATCGACCCGCTGCTGGGCAATCTGTCCGACCGCACCTGGTCGCGCTGGGGCAGGCGTCTGCCATGGCTTTATGCGGCGCCCATTCCGCTGGCCTTTGCCTGGGTGCTGATGTGGCACCCTTCGGGCGGCGGTACGCCCGGTTTCTGGGAATTGCTCGCCATCGCGGTTTCGGTGCGCATCCTGCTGTCGGCCTGCGAAGTGCCCTCGGTCAGCCTGCTGCCCGAGATCACCGCCGATTACGACGAGCGTACAACGCTGTTCCGCTATCGCTACCTGTTCGGATGGTGCGGCGGGTTGTTGATGATGTTCCTCGCCTATTTCGTCCTCATGCCGGGCGCCGAAGGCCTGCTGCAGCCCGAGGGCTATTTCTGGTTCGGGCTTGTCGGTGCTTTCGTGATGGCGATTTCGGTGCTCGGCTCGGCGCTCGGCCAGCATTCGCTCGTCGCGGGATATCCCGAAACCAAGGCGCCGCCCTTCACCTGGCGCGGTGCCTTCGGCGAGATCGTCGACGCCTTCAGCGAGAAGGCGTTCCTGATCTTCGCAGCCGGCGCGCTGGCAGCCTATATCAGCCAGGGCCTGACCTTCTCGCTGACCAATTATATCAATCTGTTCGTCTGGCAGTTCGACACCGCGGAACTGCGCATCTTCCCGGTCATCCTGTTCCTTTCGGTCATCGCGATGTTCTTCATCGTCGGGCCGATGCACCGCCGCTGGGGCAAACCGAAGAGCGCGGTCATCGGCGCGCTGGGATCGCTGGGCGTGATCCTGACCCCCTTCACGCTCTACCTGACGGGCTTTTGGCCGACGGTCGGCACGCCGACCAGCGCGGCGCTGTTCTATGCCTTCCTGCTGGTATCGAACACGTTGGGCGTGGTGGTGATGATTTCGGGCAGTTCGATGATCGCCGAGATCGTCGAGGCCTATCAGGAGCGCACCGGCCGCCGCGCCGAGGGGAGCTTCTATTCGGGCAACTGGTTCGTCCAGAAATGCGCCACCGGCGGAGGCATATTGATCGGCGGCCAGGTAATCGCGCTGTCGAACCTGCCCGCGGGCGCCGCGCCCGAAACGGTTGCGCCCGAAGTGGTGACGCAGATGATCCTGCTCTATTGCGGATCGATCACCGTGCTCGGCTGCATCGCTGCCTACTGGCTGGGCCGCTTCCCGATCGACCGCGCGCAGCACGAAGCGCGTGTCGCCGCGCTCGACGCGGCGGCGCGGGCCGATGTCGATGCGGCCGTCACCCCACCCTGATTATCGCTTGGCGTGGCCCGGCTGCCGTGCCAGTTTCCTGAAGATACGGAATCGAGAGAGAAGAGGATAGCAACGATGGATTTCGAACCGACAGAACGGCAAGCATACTGGCGCGACCGGGTGAAGAATTTCATCGACGACCATATCCGCCCCGCAGTTGCCACCTACAAGCAGCAGGACGCCGAGGGCGACCGGTGGAAGGTCATTCCGGTGGTCGAGGAGCTCAAGGCCAAGGCCAAGAAGGAGGGCATCTGGAACCTCTTCATGCCGCCGCGCAACGAGGGCCATCACCATGTCGAGGAGAGTTACGAGTTCGAAGGCCCGGGCCTGACCAATCTCGAATATGCGCTGTGCGCCGAGGAAATGGGCCGCATCGGCTTCGCTTCCGAGGTGTTCAACTGCTCCGCGCCCGACACGGGCAACATGGAGGTGTTCCACCGCTACGGCACGCGCGCGCAAAAGGACGAGTGGCTGACCCCGCTGATGAATGGCGAAATCCGCTCGGCCTTCCTCATGACCGAGCCCTTCACCGCCTCCTCGGACGCCACTAATATCGAGACGCGGATCGAACGCGATGGCGACGAATATGTCATCAATGGCCGCAAATGGTGGTCCTCGGGCGTGGGCGATCCGCGCTGCAAGGTCGCCATCGTCATGGGCAAGACCGATTTCGAGGCCAAGCGCCACGCGCAGCAGTCGATGATCCTGATGCCGATGGACGCGCCTGGCGTAAAGGTGCTGCGTCACCTGCCCGTCTTCGGCTATGACGACGCGCCGCATGGCCACATGGAGGTCGAGCTCAAGGACGTTCGCGTCCCCGTCGACAACATGCTGCTGGGCGAAGGCCGCGGCTTCGAGATCGCGCAGGGCCGCCTCGGCCCGGGCCGCATCCACCACTGCATGCGCACCATCGGCGTCGCCGAGGAAGCGCTGCACAAGATGTGCAAGCGGCTGCAGGAGCGCGAAGCCTTCGGCAAGCCGATCTACAAGCATTCGGTCTGGGAAGAGCGCGTGGCGCGCGCCCGCATCGATATCGACATGACCCGCCTGCTCTGCCTCAAGGCGGCCGACATGATGGACAAGGTCGGAAACAAGGCTGCGAAGCAGGAAATCGCCATGATCAAGGTGCAGGCGCCCAACATGGCGCTCAAGATCATCGACGATGCGATCCAGGCGCATGGCGGCGGCGGCGTATCGGACGATTACGGCCTCGCAAACGCCTATGCGCACCAGCGCACGCTGCGCCTCGCCGATGGTCCGGATGAAGTGCACGCCCGCTCGATCGCGCGGATGGAATTCGCCAAACACCTGCCCGAAAAGAGTCCCTCCGCCAATGCCCTGCGCGAAGGCGCCGCCCCGACCGCGGGAGACGAAAACCTCAGCTCGGGCGACATGGGTGTGGCGCGCTGATGGCCAAGGCAGCAATCCTCGAACAGGTCGGCGGGCTCACCATCGGTGAGGTCGAGCTTGCCGACCCGGCCCCGCACGAGGTCCTCATCGACACCAAGGCCTGCGGCCTGTGCCATTCGGACCTCCACTTCATCGACGGCGCCTATCCGCACCCATTGCCCGCCATCCCCGGCCACGAGGCTGCGGGCGTGGTGCGCGCGGTCGGCAGCGAGGTGAAGACGGTGAAGCCGGGCGATCACGTGGTCTCCTGCCTCTCCGCTTTCTGCGGACACTGCGAATTCTGCGTCACCGGACGCATGGCGCTGTGCATGGGGGCCGACACCCGGCGCGAGCAGACCGCCGCGCCGCGCATTACGCGCGGTGGTGGCGAAACGGTCAACCAGATGCTCAACCTGTCGGCCTTTGCCGAACAGATGCTGATCCATGAGCATGCCTGCGTCGCTATCGACAAGGACATGCCGCTGGACCGTGCCGCCGTGATCGGCTGCGCGGTAACCACGGGCGCAGGCGCGATCTTCAACGCCTGTTCGGTCGTCCCCGGCGAAGCCGTGGCGGTGGTCGGCTGCGGCGGCGTGGGTCTAGCGACCGTCAACGCCGCCAAGATCGCGGGTGCGGGTAAGGTCATCGCCATCGATCCTCTGCCCGAAAAACGCCAGCTCGCCCAAGTGCTCGGCGCTACGCATACGGTCGATGCCATGGCCGACGACGCGGTCGAGCAAGTGATGAAGATCACCGGCGGCGGTGTGCACCACGCGATCGAGGCGGTCGGCCGGCAGGCCAGCGCAGACCTTGCGGTCAAGCTGCTGCGTCGTGGCGGTACAGCCACGATCCTCGGTATGATGCCATTGGACTGCAAGGTCGGCCTCGGCGCCATGGATTTGCTGTCGGGCAAGAAGCTGCAGGGCGCGATCATGGGGATGAACCACTTCCCGGTCGACTTGCCGCGCCTGGTCGATTTCTACATGCGCGGGCTTCTCGACCTCGACACGATCATCGCCGAGCGCATCCCGCTCGAGAAGATCAACGAGGGCTTCGAGAAGATGAAACAGGGCACCTCCGCCCGCAGCGTGATAGTGTTCGACTAGGCAATGCGCCCCAGCGAAGGCTGGGGCCTCCACCGGCCCGGCGCCGATCCGAAGGAGGTCCCAGCCTTCGCTGGGAAACAGCTATGAGTGAAATCGATTTCGACAAGGAAATGGTCGGCACGATCGAAGTGCCAGAGGCCGATCGGATGGACCTCGACGCGCTGACCGCGTGGTTCGAGGCGCATGTCGAGGGCTTCGCAGGCCCGATCAGCTATACCAAGTTCAAGGGCGGACAGTCGAACCCGACCTACCGGATCGACACGCCGGAACGCAGCTACGTGCTGCGCCGCCAGCCCTTCGGCAAGCTGCTGCCGAGCGCGCATGCGGTGGACCGCGAATACAAGGCCATGCACGCGCTGGGGCCGACCGGATTCCCCGTACCGAAGACCTATGGCCTGTGCGAGGACCCGGAGGTTATCGGCAGCAAGTTCTTTGTCATGGGCCTCGCCGACGGGCGGAGCTTGTGGAACGGCGCGCTGCCCGATTATTCGCCCGAAGAGAGGCGCGAAATCTACAATGCCATGATCGACACCATGGCCGAGCTGCACCTGCGCAAGCCGGACGAGATCGGCCTGGGCGATTACGGAAAGCCGACCGATTATTGCGCGCGCCAGATCTCGCGCTGGTCGAAGCAGTACAAGCTGTCCGAGACCGAGCACATGCCGCAAATGGAGCGCCTGATCGAATGGCTGCCCGAGACCATCCCGCCGCAGCACGAATCGAGCGTGGTTCATGGCGACTACCGGCTCGACAATCTGATCTTCCACAAGAGCGAGAACCGCGTTTTGGCGGTGCTCGACTGGGAGCTGTCGACACTGGGCGATCCGATCGCCGACTTCAGCTATCTGATGCTCAACTGGCACAACCCGCATGACGGGCGCGCGGGCCTGCTCGGCCTCGACCTCGAAGCGCTGGGCATCCCGACGCAGGACGAGGCGGTCGAACGCTATGTCGCGCGCACCGGCTATCCGGTCCCGCCGATGGACTGGTACTTCGCCTACAATCTGTTCCGCCTCGCAGGGATCATGCAGGGCATCAAGAAGCGCGTGATCGACGGGACCGCATCGAGCGCACACGCCAAGTCGATGTCCGAACGCGTCGCACCGCTGGTCGAGCGCGCGTATCAGTTCGCGCAGGCTGCGGGGATGGACTAGCGCGGGGGGCCTGCTAACGAGCGCTCCGGAATTGCAAACGGAGACCAGCATGAGCGCCGACCTCGAAAATCGCATCACCGCCGCGTGGGACGACCGCGCCAATGTCACGCCGCAAAGCGCGGATGTGCGCGAGGCGGTCGAGGCGGCGCTGGCCATGCTCGACAGCGGAGAGGGCCGCGTCGCCGAGCCCGACGGCCAGGGCGGCTGGACGGTCAATCAGTGGCTCAAGAAAGCGGTGCTGCTCAGCTTCCGCCTCAACGACAACCGCGTGATGGAAGGCGGCAGCGCCGGCCACCCGGCCTTCGACAAGGTGCCGAGCAAGTTCGCCGGCTGGGACGATGCCCGCTTCCGCCAGGCAGGCTTCCGCGTCGTGCCCGGCGCGATCGCGCGCGAGGGCGCCTATATCGCGCCCGGCTGCGTGCTGATGCCCAGCTTCGTCAACATTGGGGCCTATGTCGGCAAGGGCACGATGGTCGACACCTGGGCCAGCATCGGCAGCTGCGCGCAGATCGGCGAGAATTGCCATATCTCGGCAGGGGCGGGCATCGGCGGCGTGCTCGAACCCATGCAGGCCAATCCGACCATCATCGGCGACAATTGCTTCATCGGCGCGCGCAGCGAGATTGTCGAGGGCGTGATCGTCGGTGAAGGCTGCGTCGTGGCCATGGGCGTCTTCATCACCCAGTCGACCAAGATCGTCTACCGCGATACGGGCGAGGTCATCCGTGGCCATATCCCGCCCTATTCGGTGGTGGTGCCCGGATCACTGCCCGGCAAGGATGGCGGTCCCGGCCTCGCCTGTGCGGTCATCGTGAAGACGGTCGATGCGCAGACTCGGGAGAAAACAGCGATCAATGACCTCCTGCGCGACTGAGCGCACAGGAACATTCGCAACAGCGGAGCGTAAATCCTCCTAGAACGAGTGGGATCGCAAAATTTCAGGGAGTACCAATTCGTGCACAAGCAAGGCGACGAAATTCATGTAACCGATACCGAGGCGAGCGGCGGCTCGAAGGAAGGCGTCGTGCGCTGGGTGCTGGCCGGCGGCCTGCTGCTGGCCGTAATCCTGATGTCGATCGTCTGGATCGTTCCCGCGCTCACCACTGGAGACGTGGAAGAAGAGGGCACCGTCAGCGGCCAGATATCGTCGATGGAGGAAGAGGGCGACACCACCGACAGCATCGTCGGCGTACCGAGCGAAACCGATCTCGGCGACGATCAGGTCGCCGCACCCGAGGGGGATCAGACCGAATTCGAGAACGGCATCGAGGTCATCGAGAACTGAGCAAGCCGGAGAGAGGTCGCCATGAGCAATTCGAACAGTTTCCAGACCGACCAGTACGTCCAGTGGGAATGGGGCAACGGCAAGGGCAAGGGCCAGATCAAGGAGCGTTTCGAACGCGAGGTCACCCGTACCCTGCAGGGCACCGAGGTCACCAAGGATGGCGACAAGGACAATCCCGCCTACCTCATCAAGCAGGATGACGGCGACGAGGTGCTCAAGCGCGGTAGCGAGCTGGAAGCGCAGGACTGAGCCATGGCCAAGGCTAAAAGCAAGGCGCAGCAACAGGCGGCCGGCGCCGCATTGGCGGCCAAGCGTGGCGAGAGCGACGCCGGTGATCTTCAAGGCGCGTCGAGGCAGATGTACGACAGCATGAGCGAGGACGAACTCGAGGAAATGGCCTCGACCGACCGCTCGGGCCTTCCCGAACAAGCCGATCAGAGCGACTGATCGCTTGGTCCGGGGCCGGTCCTGTGACGCCGTTGGCGAAGGGCCGACACTGGAGGGGCCGTGACGAACAGCCTGCCGGACGACGCGCAGGTCATCAGCGCGACGTTCAACGAACAATTGCTGATCGGCGCGGCGATGATCGCGGTTTGCGTGGTCATCCACGGGATGGGCCTGTTCACCATCCAGCGCGTGCTGTCGGGTGAGCGGATGAGCAAGCGTTTCGAGAAGCTGCGCCCGTTATCCGTCACCGGCGCCGGCTTCACGCTGATCGCAGTGTTCGCGATCATTTTCATCCATTTCGTCGAGATCTGGCTGTTCGCCTTCCTCTACGATTATCTCGGCGCGCTACACTCCTTCAGCGAGGCATTGTATTTTTCGACGATCAGCTATGCGACGATCGGCTATTCGGACGCGTCGATCCACCAGGAATGGCGCATGGTCGCCGCCCTCGAAGGCGTTGTCGGAATTATCTTGCTGGGCTGGTCGACTGCCTTCTTCGTTCGCATCCTCGGACGGCTCGAAGGCGATGACGGAAAGCGCCGTTAGTACCTAGCCTTCTTCGTCGCGCGGCTCGCCAACCGCATATTCGATCGGCGTCATGTCCGCAGCACTTGCGGCGTAGGCTTCTGCTGCGCGCATGACGCGCATCATGTTGCGCGCGGCAATCTTTTCGAGATCCTCCTGCGAATAGCCGCGCTCGGCAAGCTCTAAGAACAGCGCCGGATAGCCGGTAACGTCCTCCATCCCGACCGGTCCCGTAGGCATGCCGTCATAGTCCCCGCCGATCCCGATGGCATCGATACCCGCGACGTCGCGGATATGATCGATATGGTCGGCCATGTCCGAAATGGTCGAAACCGGCGGACGGTTTTCGGCATCCCATTTCGCCAATTGCGCTTCGACCGTATCGGGCAGGCCGGAATACAGGGCCTCGAGGCGAGCCTTTTCCGCCGCGCGGTCGGCCGCGTGCTGGCGCAGATCCTCGGTGATGAACCACGGCAGCGCGACCACCATCACGATCCCGCCGTTTTCGGGCAGGCGGGCGAGCACGCTGTCGGGCACGTTGCGCAGATGGCCGGTGACCGCGCGCGCGCCCGAATGGCTGAAAATCACCGGCGCCCGCGCCACATCGAGCGCATCGTGCATCGCGGCTTCGCTCACATGGCTGAGATCGACCAGCATGCCGATCCGGTTCATTTCGCGGACCACGTCCATGCCGAAAGCGTTGAGTCCGTCATGCTTGGGCGCGTCGGTCGCGCTGTCGGCCCAGCTCAGCGTCTTGCCATGCGTCAGCGTCATGTAGCGCGCGCCGAGGTCGTACATCTGGCGTAGCACGGCGAGGCTTGAACCGATCGAATGGCCGCCTTCCATGCCCAGCAGCGAAGCGATCCGGCCCGCCCCCATCGCTTCCTCGACCTCGTCGGCGGTCAGCGCCAGCTGGAGGTCGTTCGGATAGCGCGCGATCAGCCGCTTGGTGACATCGATCTGTTCGACGGTAGCCTGAACTGCCTCAGCCTCGGGCAGGCTGGGGCTGACATAGACCGACCACCACTGCGCCCCGACCTTGCCCTGGCGCAAACGGAAGATGTCCGAATGCATGGCATTGCGCCCATCGCGCGCGGTGTCGAGCGTGTCGCGGAAATCGAATTCGGTGATCCGGTTGCCGAAACGCGCGCGCAGCTGGATCGGCACGTCATTGTGGCCGTCCCACACTGGCGCCGCTTCGAGGGCCGCGGCGGCCGTTTCCTCTGCCGAGCTTTGCGCCGACACCGGTCCGGCAGTCGCAAGAGCGGTCGTGGCGGCAGCAGCAAGCAGGAAATGGCGCATGTTCAGGAACCCCTTGTCATCTTGCGGGCTGTCCTAGCAAAGAGGATCGGCAAGGAAAGGCCCCAATATGACCATGACCGCCCGCTGGAATGGCGAGACGCTGGCGCGCAGCGACGACACGGTCGTCGTGGAAGGCAATCACTACTTCCCCGCGGGCGACGTCGCGCGCGGCGTGCTGGTGCCGAGCGAGACCACCAGCCACTGCCCGTGGAAGGGCACCGCAAATTACTATTCGATCAATGCCGGCGGCGAAATGAACACCGATGCGGCCTGGTACTATCCCGAACCGAAGGAGGCGGCGGCCGATATCAGGGACCGCATCGCGTTCTGGAAAGGCGTCGAGGTGGTCGAGGAGTGACTTCGGCCACGACAATCATCGAAAAGCTCGGTCTGTCGCCACACCCCGAGGGCGGCTGGTACCGCGAGACCTGGCGGGTGCCGGCCCCCAATGGCGAACGAGCAAGCGCGACGGCGATCCATTTCCTCCTAGAGGACGGCCAGAATTCGCACTGGCACCGGGTCGATGCCGCCGAAATCTGGCTGTGGCATGCCGGAAACCCGCTCGAGCTGTCGCTTGCGAAAAGCGATGACGGCCCCATCGAAACCGTTCTGCTCGGCCCCGATGTGACCGGCGGACAGGTGGTCCAGCATGTCATTCCGCCGCACTGGTGGCAGGCCGCCCGACCAACCGAAGGCAAGGCAGGTTACGCGCTCATGTCCTGCATCGTCTCGCCGGGGTTCGAATTCTCCGGTTTCGAACTGGCCGCAGCAGACTGGCACCCGGGCGCATGATCCGCGCCGGGCTGCGCTGGTTGCTCGGCCTGTTCTATGCCCTGGCAGGATCTATCCACCTTGCCGAACCCGCACCTTTCCTGACCATCATGCCCGGCTGGGTGCCTGCTCCCGAAGCGGTTGTCTTCTGGACCGGCGTTGCAGAACTGCTGGGCGCGGCGGCGCTGGTACAATGGGCCAGTCTGCCGCTGCGCCGCGCGGGCGCCATCGGCCTGGCGCTCTACGCCGTCTGCGTGTTTCCGGCGAACATCCATCATTTCGCGCTCGACATGGCGCAGCCCGATGGCGGGCTCGGTCTCGGCTATCACATACCGAGGATGTTTGCGCAGCCGCTTATCGTCTGGCTGGCGCTGTGGACCGGCGGCGTAACGGACTGGCCGCTGCGCCGCCGGTGACCGCAGATCAGCTCATGTGCTTCGAGACGGCACCCGTCATCTTGAACATGGAGATCTGTTCCATGCCGATCACGCCACCCAGCGTGTCGTCGGGATTGATCATGCGCTTGTCGTTGGAATCCTGCAGGCCCTTGGCCTTGATGTAATCCCACACTTTCGAGGTCACCTGCGCACGGGTCATCGGACCCTTGCCGACCACGTTTTCGAGCTGCGGCGACAGGTTCACCGGCTTCTGCAGTGCATTGTTCTTGCCAGCCATGACTAATCCTTTCCTTGGCTATGCTTCATTCTACGTCGCCCAGATCGTCGACATCCAGTTCCTCGACCTCATGGCCTTCGAACCTGGCTGTCAGAACTGCGGCGGCGGTCACGTGTCCGTCCAGATTGCGGACGAGTTCCTCATGCGTCGCGCCCGGCATCAGTGTGAGCGGGAGGTCGATCGCAAAAAGCTGGAAAACGTAGCGGTGTTCTTCGCCCAGCGGCGGGTCGGGCAGTAGCCATTCGGAATTGCCCTGCGCGTTCTTGCCGGTGCGCGGCGGGGTCTCGCCTTCCATCAGCTTGCCCTTCTGCGGCGCGAGGCCCCAGACGGTCCAGTGGACGTGACCCTTGTCCGCATCTTCTGCCACCAACACCAGTTCCTGCGCACCGGGAGGGGGCGCAGTCCATTCGAGCGGCGGGGCCACCGCGTCTTCCTCGATCGCGGTAAAGGAGGGATCGAGCTCGCCGTCATGGCGGAACGCCGCGCTGGTCAGCGTGAGGCCACCGCGGCCGAGCACACGCTCGTCGGCGACCTTTTCCAGGGTCAGCGTATGTCCGACGGGGTTTCCGCCGACTGCCTTTTGAACCCAGGGCGCAACGCCGCTTGCCATGAATACTCCTCCAGATCGACGCTCATTGCTGCATTTGGCCAACCTTTAAGGCATAGCTCGGGGTCACAAACCATCCCGCCGGACCGAATTTGCACCGTTTTTAAGGGAAAGCGGGTCTTTGGGGCGCCTGTGCGGACCCTTGCCCGCCCCCGATTAAGCCGCCATGGGATCATTATCGCCTCGCTTACGGGGCATCGGACATATCGTACGGGAGTAATCGCATGGGGCTGGGTCGCACCATTCTAACCACAACATTGGCAATTTCGCTCGCTGCCTGCGGGGGCGGGGGCGGCTCGGGCGGTGGCAACACAGCTGGCGGCGGTAGCGGTGCCGGCACTGGCGGGGGCGGAGGCGGCACGGCCAACACCTGCTCGCTCGGCAGCCGTCAGGACTGGGTGCTCTCCCAGATCGATGAATGGTACCTTTTCCCCAACCTGATCGACCAGACCGTCAACAAGGCGAATTTCACCACGGTCCAGGACTATATCAACGCGCTGGTCGCACCGGCGCGCGCGCAGGATCGCGATCGCTTCTTCACCTATATCACCTCGATCCAGGAAGAAAACGAACTGATCAACAGCGGCTCCAGCGCAGGCTTCGGCGTCCGGCTGAGCTACAACCAGTCCGAAGGCAGGGTCTTTGTGGTCGAGGCCTTCGAGAATGCCCCCGCCTTCGCCCAGAATATCGACCGCGGCAGCGAGATCCTCGCCATCGACGGGGAACTGGTCAGTACACTTATGGCATCGGGCGGGCCGCAGGCGGTGGTCAATGCGCTCGGCCCCAACAATCCCGGCGTGACCCGCAATCTGCGTGTCCGTCAAGCCGACGGCAGCGAAATCACAGTCGACGTAACCAAGGCCGAGTACGCGCTCGATCCGATTTCCGACCGCTACGGCGCGAAGATCCTCGACAATGGCGGCACCAAGGTCGGCTATGTCAATTTGCGCACCTTCATCGTCGACGATGCCAAGCGGCAGTTGCGCGATGCCTTCACCGTGTTCCGCAACGAAGGGGTGACCCAGATCATTCTCGACTTCCGCTACAATGGCGGCGGACTGGTCTCGGTGGCAGAGGTTCTGGGCGATCTGCTGGCAGCCGACAAGGTCGGCCAGATTTTCAGCAAGACCGTCTACCGCGATTCGAAGAGTGCCTTCGACGAATCCCGCCTGTTCGCATCGGAGCAGCAGGCCATCGCGGCGACGAAGATCGCCGTGATCGGCACAAATGGCACGGCTTCGGCGAGCGAACTGGTGGCCAATGCCTTCATCCCCTTCCTCGGCAACAACATCGCGCTGGTCGGATCGGACACCTTCGGCAAGCCCGTGGGCCAGATCGCCCGCGACCGATCCGCCTGCGACGATCGCCTGCGCGTGGTCGCCTTCCGCTCCGTCAATGCCGACGATCAGGGCGACTATTACAGCGGTCTGGCCGATGTCATGCCGCAAACCTGCGCCGCCTCCGACGAGATTCTCAAACCGCTCGGCGATCCAAGCGAGGCCTCGGTCGCTGCGGCGCTCGATTTCCTCGCCGGACGCAGTTGCAACGCCATCGGCGCGGCTCCTGCGACGCCTGCAACTGCGAGCGAGGAACCGGAACAGCGCGAATTGCTGATGCCGGACGCGCCCAGCCCGGCGCAACTCGAAATTCCGGGACTGCAATGACGGACCGACGCTACTCGACCTTTGCCGAGTTCTGGCCCTTCTACCTGCGCGAGCATTCGCGGCCCGGCACGCGGGCGCTGCATTACATCGGCACCACGCTGGTCGTGGCATTGGCCGTGACCGCCATAGTGGCGGAAGAATGGTTGTTGCTCGCGGCACTCCCGCTGGCGGGCTATTTCTTCGCCTGGATCGCGCATTTCGGGCATGAGAAAAACCGTCCGGCGACCTTCACCTATCCGCTGTGGAGCCTTCGAGCGGATTTCCGCATGTGGTGGCTGTGGCTGACCGGGCGGCTCGGTCCCGAACTCGACGCGGCGGGGGTCGAGAAACGCTAGGCCAGCGCGGCGGCGACCGTCGCGAGGCCGAGACCGACCGATAGCGGCACGCGCAGCGCCATCCACCAGCGCGGCGCCAGCGCGCCCAACCTGGCATCGACACCCAGGCTCACCAACAGCGCCCCGCCGAGCATGACCAACGACGGTTCGGGCCACTGCCAGCCCAGCACCCAGGGCAAGAAGCAGGCCAGCGCGACCAGGCTCGGCGTAACGGCGGCGATCCACACCCAGCCCAGCGTATGGCGTCGCTCGGCAGCCGGGGCGGCGGCGGCGATCCCCCACCACATGCCGCCAAGGAAGGACAGAATCAGCGCGGCATAGGCGAAAGCGATTGCCTGTGCCGGATCGCGCCATTCCGCAGGGCCGGCATAGAGCACTGCGACGCAGGCGATCTGCGGCAGCAGGCCAGCCAGCCCAAGCAGGCGCGGCAGGGTCGGAACGCTACCCAAGTTTGCGCCCCCGCAACAGGAAAGCGGCGAAGCCGAGTGCAAAGGCCAGATCCCCTGCGACGATAGCACCCACGCCCGGGTCACCGCTCTCACCCCAGCTGGGAGGGCCGAGCATCAGCACGACCATCACCTTGCCGAGGATTCCGGCGATCAGCACGGGCGCAAACCGCTTCGGCTGGCGTGCGACCAGAGCATAGACTATGCCGAAGCAGAAGATCAGCACTCCGCCGATCGCCTCGGCCGAACCCCACTCCGCATCGAGGAATGCGCCGAGGCCGATTACGAGGTTGTAGGCCGCAGCAAGCCAGAAGAAGATGCGCCAGCCGATAGGGGTACGGTCGGCCATTACGGCGTGTCCGGGCCGCTGAAGGGCTGGCTTTCGGTCCAGGCGCAGCCCAGGCGCTGCTCGCCCCCGACAAGCAGTGTGGCAGTATAGGGATAGCTGCGGTCGCTCATCCCGTCGGAGCATTCTCCCGGTGTGATGGTCAGATCGAAACCCGCGCCGTCGAGCTGACCGCTGATGCCGAGGCCGTTGTTCCCGGCAAAACGCTGTACCGCGAACTCGCGACCGTCGGGATTCTCGGGCGTGGAATAGGTCGCCATGCCGCCGCCTGCCGCGCCGCCCCAGAAAGGCTCGGTGCCGGTGTAGTGCACGACCTCGGCCTCGGCGATCTCGGTGAAAGTCGATTCCTGCAGCGATCCGGGGCCCGGATCGTCACCGCGGTCACCGCAGCTGCCGAGAGCCAGCGCTCCCAAGCAAAGATAGAACCTACTGTGCTTCACGCCGCGCTCCTGTATTTGCGGATGAAGTCGACCGTCTCGCCGCGCGCCCGTTTTCCCTCGGGCACGGGCAGCAGCATCCAGACGTGGAACATGTCCTCATACTCGCGATAAATGTGTTCGGGCATCCCCTCATCGCCCAGCCGCTCGGCAAGCCGGCGGCCGTCCACCAGCAGGATATCCGAAGTGCCGGAGAAGATCGCCATCGGCGGCAGGCCCTCCAGTTCGCCGAACAGCGGGCTGACGCGAGGATCGTCGATGGACAGGTCGCCGCGATACATTTCGCCGCAGGCCTCCAGCCCGCTGACCGCCAGCATCCGGTCGCGCTTCTCGATCGCGCGTTGACCCTCGGCGGTCGCGGTCGCATCGAGCCAGGGCGAATAAAGCACCAGGCTGCCCGGCATCGCCGCGCCTTCCGATTTCAACAGTTGTGCCAGCGCCAGGCTCATTCCGCCGCCCGCGCTGTCGCCCATCACGGTGATGTTCTTCGCCCCGTAGCGATCCGCCAGTTCATGATAGAGCGAGCGCATAGCCGCCAGCACATCCTCGGCCTTGTTTTCCGGCGCGAGCGGATAGATCGGCACCGTCGCCGATGCTTCCAGCCGCTCGCACAGATCGGCCACCGTGTCCCAATGCACCGCGGCGATGTCCATCACATAGCCGCCACCATGCAGGTAGAGCAGATGCGGCGCATCCGGCCGTGCCCCGCCCTTGGGCTCGATCGTCACCACCGGAAAGCCGCGGCTGGCAAATTCGCGAATGGCAAAGCGCTTGTGCCACTTCGCGCGCGGGCGGATCGGCTTTTGTGCCCGCAGCTTTGCAATCCTCTCGTCGAACTTGTCCGGCTCGGAAAAGAAGCGCTTGATGCCGAGCAGCGGCAGTGCGAAATTGACGAGGCGGGCGCGGATGCTGGCCATTCCCCTTGCTCCTTCAGCCGGGATTGGTGTCGAAAGCGGGAATATCGCCCGTCTCGACCCAGCATTGCTTGCTGCGCGTCCAGATATGCGCCGACGGCGTGAATTGCGTAGTATCGTCCAGCGTGCCTGCCTTGATCCACAGCATCTGCGGCGACACCTCGGCCCTGGTGAACAGAGGCGAACCACAGGTGTTGCAGAACTGCCTTTCGACAGACCGACCGCTTTCCCCACTGTCGCGATAGCGCGCGGGATCGCCGGTAATCTCGACCTGCCCTTCCGGCGCGCCGATGATGGTCGAAAATGCACTGCCCGACTGCTTCTGGCAATGCGTGCAATGGCACACCATGGTCGCCGCCGGCTCCCCTTCGAATGCATAGCGGATTTCCCCGCAAAGGCATCCGCCAGTTTGTCCGCTCATCTCTTCCCCTCCCGAAAACAATGGCGAGACTACCCTTCCAAATCCCTGTGTCCAGCGGGCAGGCGGCGGATTGGATGCAGTTCGGCCCGCATCGTCGAGGGCCACTGTGTCCGCGAGCCGGCAGGGCTTTGGAACACGCCGGGGCCGATCGGCGTTGGGAAGGTGGAAACCCGTCGTCATGAATATGCCTCGCCTCGATCCACGCCTTTGCGCCGCCGCCCTCGTGCTTGCCGTGGTAACGGCCGGCGCGCTGAGCGGCTCGGCGATCGGCTCCACCCCCATGCTTCAGCGCAGCGCGGCGAGCCATATCCCCGAGGCCCCACCCAACGCCGGCGTCGGCGATTTCAAGCTCGACCCGCGCAAGCGGCCACCCGATCATTACCCGCTCGTCACCCCGACCGGCACCATTCCGGTGGCCGCGCTGGCGTCGCATGGGCGTTTGCGCGACAGGCGAGGCGGTTGGGGGGACCGGCCCGATGCCATCCCGCTGGCGGCGACCTACGCGGATGAATTGGCCGAGGACGAGGTAGATCGCCTGGCCAGATGGCAACCCGCGCCGCGCCGGACGGTGCCGGTGGCCGTCCGAATTTCACCGCCGCGCGTTACCGTGGCACGCGGTGCAGAGCGTGGCGAGCAGAGCTATGCGGCGAGCCCGGCGCCGGAGGTCCAATCCGATACCGCCGTCCGGCAGCAAGATCCGGCTAACCCTTCGCCCTCCTAGCCGGCCGGCAGCCGATAGGCCCGCTGAAGCGAGGAAGGCGGCCCCGAAAGAGGCCGCCTTCCGATTTTCGCTCCGATTTCCAACGAAGCTTATTGCGGCATCAACACCGTATCGATCACGTGGATCACGCCATTCGAGGCGGCGACGTCGGTCGCGGTGACGGTGGAGGTGCCACCCGCGGCGTCGGTCAGCACGACATTGCCGTCGACCACAGTGGCGGTCAGCGTGCCGCCGTTTACGGTGGTGATGGTATAGCCTTCCTCACCCGCATCGGTGATCGCCTGGGTCAGCGTGGCGGCGTCCACATTGCCCTCGACCACGTGGTAGGTGAGGATATTGCCGAGCGTTTCGGTATCGTTGGTGGTCAACTCGGTCAGCGTCGCCTCGGGGATCTTGGCGAAAGCATCGTTGGTCGGCGCGAAGACGGTGAACGGGCCGTCGCCCGACAGCGTTTCGCCCAGCTCTGCGGCAGTAACCGCGCTGACGAGCGTCGAGAAGGTCTCGTCGCCCTGCGCGACTTCGACGATGGTGCCGGTTTCGGCTTCGGCATTGGCCATCTGGTCGGCCGCAGCGGCGGTATCGTCATAGCCGTCGTTTTCCGCCGGGGCTTCGGCGCAGGCGGCGATCGCCAGCGATGCGGCAGAGGCGAGCGCAATGGTAAGCTTGTTCATATCGGGTCCCTTTTGTCGGTAAATTCAAGCATTTCCTCAGCCGGCCCACCCGGCTGGTGCTTCAAGATACGAACGCAGAGCGGCTGCGGATGTTTCGAATTTGGGCAAGATTGTGTCGAAGCGGGGCTGAGGCGCGGCGAAGCGTGCCGACATCCGGGCGAGCGGTGCGCGCGATGCCCCGTCTCGCCGCTTCTACATCACCTTGTCGGGCCGCGCATCGTGCTTGTGCTTCGATTCCTTGCCGAAGTTCCGCTCGAGCCGCTGGGCCAGCGTATTGGCCGCCTTGCGCGCGGCATCGTCGACCTTGGCGGCGTGCGCGGTGACGCCGATGGGATTGCCCGAACGCGGGCGCGCCTCGATCGTGCAGACTTTGTCGTCCGCCCCGCCCTTGCGCCCGTTCTCGTCGCGCACATGGATCTCGACCCGGGTCAGCCGCTCCTCGAACCGCGCCAGCTTGTCGCGCACAGCCGCCTCGATGCGCTCCGCGACGTTTTCGGTGCCCATGACGGAGTGATCGGAATTGAACTGGACCTGCATTGGCGAAGCTCCTCTCGGTGATGGTTCTGACTGTTTCCGAGATGGGGTCGAAACCCCTTCTGTCCAGCAGAATCGGACGCATCGTCGACCGATTTGCGCACGCCGTCTCAAGGCGGGCCTCCGCCAGGCGGGAGGCGCGACTGCCGGTCGGGCGAGCGCAGGACGAGCCCTCGCATTCGCGCAGCGAGACCGGGCGCCTATCCCGGCGATACGCGCGCGGTGATCTTGATCTCCACCTCGCCCTCGGGCGCGAACAGGCGGTCGATATCGATCGCGGTCCAGGCGGGGAACGGCGCCTTCACATAGCGGTTCTTGACCGCCGCCAGCGCGGGCATCGAGGCGTCGATATCGACATGGTAGGTGGCGATGTCGATCACGTCGTCCCAGCTCGACCCGGCGCGTTCGAGCACACTGCCGAGATACTGGAAGCTGCGGTCATAGGCCTCTTCGCGGGTCATCCCCTCGGGCGCGGGGCCGAGGATCACGCCCGAGAGATAGACCGTGTCGCCGTGGATCACCGCTTCGGAAAAGCCGAATTCCTCCATCATCGCGAGCCCGGGCCCGCCTTCGGGCATCAGGGTGCGCTTTTCGCCCGCCGCATGATCGTCGGCCAGCGCGGGTGCGGCACTCGCCAGCGGCGCGGCGAGCAAGGCGGCGGCAAGGAAGGGCTGGAAGGCATGCATGGCGGTGATCCTCTCGGGCAATCGGGATATTGCGCGGACGCGCTCTAGCATGAATGCGGGGAGCGCGCGAAACGCCGATACCGCGTGACGAAGGTGACACCGCGTCACCTTTCATCCTCGCCATCAAACTCCTGTAATGCCTCGATCAATTCCTCGTCCGACCAGCCGGACGGACAGTGGCCCAAGGCGCCTTTATGCGTGTGCGCGGCGCTGCCATGCGCGCGCAGCGCCTCCAGCTCGCCCGGATCGTCGGGCCCCGGCGCGCCGGTCTCCACCTTCTCGCCCGCCGCGATCCGCCCGAGCAGCCGCTCGAAATCGCGCGCATGCCGCTCGGCGCCCGGCCCCAGCCGCCCGAAGGCCGGATTGCCGCCCAGCGTGAACCGGCCGAGCAGCGCGACGGTCAGCCGCTCGTCATAGCGGCGATAGCTGTCCACCTTTTCCCCCTGGAAATAGACCGGCACCTCCACCCCGTTGAGCGCGCGTTCGAGCGCGGCATGCGCGAGCACGTCGTAGGAGTGGTGGAAGGCGACCTCCCAGGCGAGATCGAACGCCCTGCCCTTCAATCGCGAGCGCAGGCGATAGGCCGACTGACGCGACATACCGACCGACTTCGCCGCCTCGGTCACCGAATGCGTGGCGGAGAGCGCGCGCAGGAAGCGCACCTGTCTTGCGAGCGACCAGCCGTCGTGACGGGTGGCGGGCGCGGTGTCGGAGGGAGTGTCGGAGAGTGCGTCGGAGGGCTCGGGAGTGGCGGGAGCGGCGGGCGGGATGGGGCTGTGGCGGGTCATCGTGCAGGATAAGGCACAAAACGGGGGGTGTAGGAAAGTTTACCTGCCGTTTACCTGCCCCGGCCGCCTGCGCTAGCGAGGCGCGCATGAGCGCGCCCACCATCCTCGTCGATGCCGATGCCTGCCCGGTAAAGGAAGAAATCTACCGCGTCGCCGAGCGCTACGAGGCGCAGGTCCGCGTGGTCAGCAACAGCGCCTTCCGCGTGCCGGTGAGCGAGTGGGTGAAGCGCGTGGTGGTCTCCGACGGCTTCGATGCCGCCGACGACTGGATCGCGGAGAATGCGGACGAACGCAGCGTGGTGATCACTGCCGACATATTGCTCGCCGAGCGCTGCCTCAAGGCAGGCGCGCGCGTGCTGAAACACGACGGCCGCGAATTCGACGCCGCCAGCATCGGCAGCGCCGTGGCCACCCGCGCGATCATGGAAGACCTGCGCGCCGGGATGGACGGCATGGGCTGCGGCCCACCACCGTTCAGCAAGGCGGACCGGTCGAACTTCCTGCAGGCGCTGGACCGGGTGCTGGTGAGGATGCGCTAGGTCGCGACGATATGCTGGCGGAACCAGTCGGCGAGTTCGTCTTCGGACAATTCGCCGGCGGCAAGGGCGACGAAGGCGACAACCAGTTCGGCGTCGGTGGCATCGAGCGTGTGGCCATTGAGCATCAGGAAGGTTTCGCTCACCACCGCAGCGGTGCGCTTGTTGCCATCGACGAAAGGATGGTTGCGCGCGATCCCATAGGCGTAGGCTGCGGCCAAAGCCGCCGCGTCGGGCTCGCCATACTCGGCGAGGTTGCGCGGGCGCGTCATGGCGCTGTCGAGCATTCCGGCATCGCGAATGCCGTCACCCCCGCCATGCTCGGCCAGTTGCTCGGCATGCGCAGCGAGCGCCACTTCGGTGACGATCCAGGTCCAGAGCGCGGGCATCAAGCCCCCTCTTCTTTCGAGGAGGGGGTTGGGAGTGGTGGCGACCCCCTATCCGTCATGCCAGCGAAAGCTGGCATCTCTGGCGTCAGGCAAAACCGATAGCGATCCCAGCTTTCGCTGGGATGACGTCCACAAATCACTTCGCCAGCTCGCGCAGCGCGCGCTTGCGCTCGGCCATGACCTTGCGCGCCGCCGCCATCTGCTCCTCGAAATCCGGCTCCCCGCCGACGAGCTCGATCCCGTTGGGCTTGAGCACCAGCGTCAGCTCGTCCCCCACCTTCCGGTCGAGATGCGCCAGCACCTCCTTGGGCAGGACGATCCCAGCGGAATTGCCGATTTTTGTGATCTTGAGCGGCTTGTTCATACTGGTGTTATAACGCGAAGCGCCTAGGCCAGCAAGCGATTGCGCTTCTTGATACGCCGTAAGAACCTCTGCCTACTCCACCATCGCTTTAACCTTCGCAATCCCCGATAATGCGTCCAGCGTTCACCTATACGAAGTTCGCGCTTCACATCTTCAATTTCCATCGGATGAAAGCGGCCAAAACTGTCTTCCAGCACGAACAAACGCCACGGATCGAAGTGGACTTTCTCGTCATTCGGATCAGTTTGGTTCCGCTCTAAGGCCTCGACACCCAGTGGATGGATTGTCACGCACTCCCCCGGTTCGATTTTCACGGGAAATCGGCGATCCTCCGCACCTAGCGCTGCTGCAGGTTCGTCATGGATACCCATCGAATAGGCACTTGTTTCACCAAGAGCACGAAAGCGAACAAGAATGAGAGGGCGATATCCCACATTGCAAATCAAAATTCGAATGCGCATCATATCCCCGAAGTGAGGAACGTCTCGAAATGTCACGCGGTCAACGTAAAATGTGAGGCGAGGCCTATCTCTCCATGTTCGCCAGATTTCCCGGGAAAACGCCAGAAGTGCGAGGACGGTTGCGATAACAGAAAGCCATATGTCCATGATAGCTACAGAAAGTTTTCCCAGTCCCGCTTAGGCACCGTGTCGTCGTCGATCATCTTCCAATAAAGCTGGTCATGGTTTGCCCGACGAAGAAAGTCCGCAACTACGAATAGAGTTCGTCGATAAACGTCTTGGGCCTGAGCCATATTTAAAGCTGGCGCATCATAACGAACCGCGACGTATTTGGGCAGCGTTTCCGCTACCATCTGAACCTGATCATCTACGGGTGATGATAGTCTGTCTGCAACAGCTTTGGCCAGCTCGGTAAGGTCATGTCCAAGTGCTTTAATCTCTTTCTGCGTCGCGCCTTCCTTCAGCAGCACCGACTTTCCTACAAGTTCGCAAGCCATAGCTAGGCCTTGCGGTATCGATAAGTCGATTTCTCCAGCGACTAACTGCCTTGCTGAGGCTGTAAGCTGGTTTACTGCAGTCGCCAGCATGTTCTCGACGGCTTTGATTTTTGAATGGTAATTCACCTGAGCCATAAAAAGATCGACACCATCGAAGCCTTGGAATGTGAGTTCCCAGAACGCACTCGGGTGCGTTGCCCAGAGCCTCTCGACTTCGGGTTTGGTAATTGTGATGTAGTCGAGTGGCTTTATCGCTACGCGGCCAAAGCCCATCGGCGGCTTCAAGAAGTAGGAAATCGAGCGCGCCGAGACGCAAAGCGTCAGAAAGGCGCTGCCGTCATATGGAACCGATGGATGCAGTTCACGATATCTTTCGCGAAACCAACCCTCCTGTTTCAACGCAGTCATTATATCGCCCGACTGCTCCCCCCAAATTTTGGCCGCTTGAAATGGGCGCTCCAAAGCAGGGACGCCGTCATCAGCTAGCTGCTCGTCGATGGCTAAAAACTGTTCCGGGGTTGGAGGCGGGCCATCGCCCCCGATGATTGTCATCTAATCTCCCTCCGGCAAATACAACTTCTCGCCCTTCTCCCGATACACCTCGCTCATCTCTTCCATGCCCTTCACCGCTTCCTCGGCTTCTTCGGCTGAGGTCTCGCGCTTGATGTTCTCGCTCGCGAGGTAGCTGTCGGAGTTCTGCTTCGCCGCAAAATCCCGCACTTCCTGCGTGATCTTCATCGAGCAGAACTTCGGGCCGCACATCGAGCAGAAGTGCGCGGTCTTGGCGCCTTCTGCGGGCAGCGTCTGGTCGTGATATTGCTCGGCCGTGTCGGGGTCGAGGCTGAGGTTGAACTGGTCGCGCCAGCGGAATTCGAAGCGCGCCTTGGACAGCGCGTCGTCGCGGACCTTGGCGGCCGGGTGGCCCTTGGCGAGGTCGGCGGCGTGGGCGGCGAGCTTGTAGGTCACGACGCCCACCTTCACATCGTCGCGGTCGGGCAGGCCGAGGTGTTCCTTGGGCGTGACGTAGCAGAGCATGGCGGTGCCGTACCAGCCGATCTGCGCCGCGCCGATGCCGCTGGTGATGTGGTCGTAGCCGGGCGCGATATCGGTGACGAGCGGGCCGAGCGTGTAGAAGGGCGCTTCGCCGCAGGCCTCCAGCTGCTTGTCCATATTCTCCTTGATCTTGTGCATCGGCACGTGGCCGGGGCCTTCGATCATCACCTGCACGTCCTGCTCCCAGGCGCGCTTGGTCAGTTCACCGAGCGTGTAGAGCTCGGCGAACTGGGCTTCGTCGTTGGCGTCGGCGATGGAGCCGGGACGCAGGCCGTCGCCCAGCGAATAGGCGATGTCGTAGGCCTTCATGATCTCGGTGATCTCGTCGAAGCGTTCGTAGAGGAAGCTCTCCTTGTGATGAGCGAGGCACCATTTCGCCATGATCGAGCCGCCGCGCGACACGATGCCGGTGACGCGCTTGGCGGTCATCGGGACATAGGGCAGGCGCACGCCGGCGTGGATGGTAAAATAGTCGACGCCCTGTTCGGCCTGTTCGATCAGCGTATCGCGGAAGATTTCCCAGGTGAGGTCCTCGGCAATGCCGCCGACCTTTTCCAGCGCCTGGTAGATCGGCACGGTGCCGATGGGGACGGGCGAGTTGCGGATGATCCATTCGCGCGTGTCGTGGATGTTGCGCCCCGTGCTGAGGTCCATCACCGTGTCCGCGCCCCAGCGGATCGACCAGACCATCTTGTCGACTTCGCTAGCGACGTCGGAAGCCACGGCGGAATTGCCGATATTGGCGTTGATCTTGACGAGGAAGTTGCGCCCGATCGCCATGGGCTCGGTTTCGGGGTGGTTGATGTTGTTGGGAATGATCGCGCGGCCGCGGGCGACCTCGTCGCGGACGAATTCGGGGGTGACGTAGTCGGGCACCGATGCGCCCCAGGGCTGGCCGCCGTCGCGCGCGGTTTCATAGGCCGCCGCATCGCGCAGCATTTCGCGCCCTAGGTTCTCGCGCTCGGCGACATATTCCATCTCGGGGGTGACGATGCCCTTCCGCGCATAGTGCATCTGCGTGACGTTCGCGCCCGGTTTGGCGCGCAGCGGGCGCTTGACGACATTGGGGAAGGCCGGGACGCCGCCCGAACGATCCGGGCCGAGCTGGCCGTTATCCTCGGGCTTTACCTCGCGCGCATCGTATTCCTCGACATCGCCGCGCGCCATGATCCATTCGCGGCGCTTGGCTTCGAGCCCGGCGCGGATATCGATGGTCGCATCGGGATCGGTGTAGGGACCGCTGGTGTCGTAGACGCGCACGCTGGGCTCGCCGCCCTCGAGGTCGATCTCGCGCATGGCGACACGGATGCCCGAGCCGCTCTTCGCGCCGACATGGACCTTGCGGCTGCCGCGGATCGGGCCGGTGGTGACGCCGATGTCGAACTTGGAATTGATGTCGGCCATGAATGAGGACCTTCCTTGGATTGGGGGAACGTTAGAGACGAATGAGCGCGGCGGCGATCAGCACCACGCCGATGAGGAGCGAGAGCCACGCCCACAGCTTGTTCGCGGCGCCCATCAGGCGCCGGGCGATGGCAAGGAAACTGTCGCCGAAGGCGAGGATGAGCGCACCTTCGATAGCGATCCACCCGCCGAGGACGGTGACGAGCACGGCAAGCCAGTCGTCCGGCCGCCATGGCGAAACGAGGTAGATCGCCGCGCCGAGGGCGATGCAGACGATCCCGCTGAGAAAGCGCAAGCCGATATCGCGTTCGAAATGGGCGAGCAGCGCCGCCCAGCCGCCCGGCATGCGCAATTCGCCGATCGCCGCTGACAGCGCATAGAGCCCGAAAAACAGGGCGATCCAAGCGGGGATGTCGATAGCGTCGGCCACGCGAAATCTCTCCTCTTGGCGGATGGAGAGCGGACCCTTGGCATGTGCCGCCCACTCCCTCCGCCGATGCTAATCGGTTCAGGTTCGACGGGTCGGGCAGCGCAACCTGCCCCTCTCAGCCCAAAGCACGAAGACTCTGCTGGCTCCCCGGGGTTGGCTGGAATTGTACGCACTTGCACCGTCCCTGTCGAGCCGAACCCGCCATGCGTCGGTTTGCCCCGCACCGTCCTATCGCTATAGCGGCCCCACCACCCCCTAAGGAGAGGATTCAACCGATATGAAACTTCGCGCGCCGCTCACCGCCGCCGCCTTGCTCGCCACCGCCTCGATCGCCGCGCAGGCGCAGGCACGGCCGATGACCCCCGAAGACGTCGCCAAGCTCGAAAGCGTCGGCACCATCGCCGTCTCGCCCGATGGCAGCCGTGTCGCCTATACGACCGCGCGGCTTCCCGACGTCACCGAAGGCGAGGAGAACGGAACCACCACGCAGCAGCTGTCGATGGCATACGGTCCCGGCAATGTGCGCGAGTTCCTGCCCGACGACATGAATGTGAGCGGCGTGCAGTTTTCGCCCGATGGCCGCATGGTCAGCTTCCTGTGGGCCGACGGAGACGATAAAACCGCCGTATGGGGCATCCCCGTGGATGGCGGCGCACAGCGCAAGCTCGCCGGTGTCGATGGCGCGGCCGTGCGCTCCTATGCCTGGTCGCCCGATGGCAGCCATATGCACCTGCTGGTCGCGGCGGAAGAGGACAAGGATCGCACCAAGCAGAGCGAGGCCGGCTTCAATTCGGTCGTCTACGAGGAGGAGCAGCAGCTCAACCGCCTGTTCCGTGCGCGTATCGGCGGCGAGCCCGATGCCGAACCGCAGGAAGTCAGCGTTCCTGGCTACGTCACCTCGTTCCAGATCGCGGACGATGCGCGCATCGGCGTGATCGAAACTGCGCCCACCACGCTGATCGACGACCAGTACGTCAACAAGAAGGTCAACATTCTCGACATGGCCTCGGGCGATGTGCGCCTGGTCATCAACACGCCGGGCAAGATCGACGATGTCGAAATCTCGCCCGATGCGAGCCAGCTGGCGCTGATCGCAGCGGTCGACATGAACGATCCGGCGGCGACCACGATCCATTTCGTCGATACCGCCACCGGCACGGTGACGCCACATAATGCGGGTGCCCCCGAAGCGGTGGTCGACGTCGAATACATGGATGACGGCCGCCTGATCGCGGCAGTGCATGTCGGCGCGCAGAGCGTGCTGCGCATCCACAATCTCGACGGTTCGCTTGCACGCGAAATCGATCCCGGCGCGCTGATCATCAGCAATGTCGAGACCGAGGGTTCGGTCATCGCGGTCGAAGCGAGCGCGCCGCGCCACCCGACCGAACTGTTCCGCCTCGACGGTGACAGCTTCACCCGCTGGACCAGCCATAACGCGTGGCTGAGCGAAATCGACTTCGGCGAGCAGCGCACCTTCCGTTACACCGCGCGCGACGGTCAGGAAGTCGAAGGCGTGCTGATCGAGCCGGTCGGCGGCGCCCCGGCAGGCGGCGCCCCGCTGATCCTCAACGTCCATGGCGGGCCGGAAGCGCATGACAGCAATGGCTGGCAGACCGCCTATTCCAAGCCCGGCCAGGTCGCGGCGGGCCAGGGCTATGCCGTCTTCCTGCCCAACTATCGCGGCTCGACCGGCTACGGCACTGCGTTCTCCAAGCAGCACCAGGGCAATTACACCGACCCCGAATTCACCGATCTGGTCGATGCCAAGCGCGCGCTGGTCGCCGAAGGGATCGCCGATGCCGATCGCGTGGGCGTGACCGGCGGATCCTATGGCGGCTATGCCACCGCCTGGTCCTCGACCCGCTGGAGCGAGGAGTTTGCAGCGGGCGTGATGTTCGTCGGCATCTCCAACCAGATCAGCAAGTTCGGAACCGGCGACATCCCCTACGAGATGTACAACGTCCACAGCCGCGCCTGGCCGTGGGACGACTGGCAGAAGATGCTCGAGGTCAGCCCCATCTATCATGTCGACAAGGCGGAAACCCCGCTGCTGATCATGCATGGCGAGGAGGACACGCGCGTCGATCCGGGCCAGAGCCTCGAGCTCTATCGCTCGATCAAGATCCGCAAGCCCGATACGCCGGTGCGGATGGTCTTCTATCCGGGCGAAGGCCATGGCAACCGCAAGGCCGCCGCGCGCTACGACTACAATCTGCGCATGATGCGCTGGTTCGACACCTATCTGAAGACGGGCGACCGCAACGCCGCCCTGCCAGCCGAACGCCCCGAGCTTCCGGCCGGCACGACCGGAACCAAGAGCGAGGACTGATCCTCTCGGCTCATGAAAACGAGGCCGCGCGACCCTGCGTCGCGCGGCCTTTCCGTGTCCGCCGCCGGTGGCTCAGCTGAATTCGAGACCCTCGAATTTTCCCGATTTGCGCCACTGGTCGATATGGTTGAAGAAGCCAAGCGCCCCCGCTGGATGGCCGAGCGCGAACCGTTCCTGCTCGCCATAGCCCTGCCCTTCATTGTTGTAATAGCCGGGTGTGCATTCGGTACTGCCCAGGCGCGCGCCCGGACCGGTGAGCAGGAAATCGATCCACTTCTGTTCGGCCTGCGCGCTCGGCTCGACCGTCGCGTGGCCTTCGCTTTCCGCGTGGTTGACCACGCAGGCCACAGTGTCTGCGTGGTCGACGAGATTGTGCGGATAGTTGGCGATGAAGGCCGCGGCCTGGTTCTGCTGGACGAAGAACATGTTGGGAAAGCCGTGCACATGCAGCCCGTGGAAGCTGCGCATGCCGCCCGCCCAATAATCCGACAGCGTCTGCCCGCCACGCCCGGTCACATCGTATCCCGCGCGCTCGGTGAAATCGGTGCCGACTTCGAAGCCCGAGGCATAGACGATGCAGTCGACCTCATATTCTTCGCCATTGGCGACGACGCCCTTGGCGGTGATCCGCTCGACGCCCTTGCCATCGGTATCGACGAGGTGCGTGTTGGGCCGGGTAAAGGCCTGGAGGTATTCATCGTGGAAGCACGGGCGCTTGCACAGCTGGCGATACCAGGCCTTGAGCTTCTCGCCCGCTTCGCCGCCGACGATGGCTTCGGCGCGCGCACGAATTTCGCTCATCTTCTCGTTATCGGCATCCTCGAAGGCGGCCATGATGCCTTCGGGCGTACGTTCTTCGGGCGGCATGTCGACGACTTGCGCGCGGATGCGCTTGCCGAGATCGGTCCAGCCGTCATCGACGAGATCTTCCGCCGGGAAGCCGACACCGAGATTGGCGACGAAATTTTCCTGCCACTGCTTTTGCCAGCCGGGTCCGGTAACGCTGTCGAACCAGTCGCGTTCGAGCGGGCGGTTGTTGCGTTCGTCGACGCTCGACGGCGTGCGCTGGAAGACGAACACTTCCCTGGCATCGCGGGCGACCTTGGGCACGACCTGCACCGCCGTGGCACCCGTACCGATAATCGCCACGCGCTTGTCGGCCAGCCCCGTCATCGGCTCGCCTTCGGGCGTCCCGCCGGTGTAGCCATAGTCCCACCGACTGGTGTGGAAGCTCTTGCCCTCGAACTGCTCTATCCCGGGCAAGCCCGGCAATTTGGCGACATGCAGCGGCCCCGTGCCCATGCCGACATATTTGGCGGTGAATTCGTCGCCGCGATCGGTCCGCACGATCCACAGCCTGCGACCTTCGTCCCATTGGACGTCGGTTACCTGCGTGTGGAACAGCGCGTTGTCGTAGAGGCCGTACTGCTTGCCGATGCGGCTGCAATGGTCGCGGATTTCGGGAGCGTGAGCGTATTTCTCGCTCGGCATGTGCCCGGTTTCCTCGAGCAGCGGCATGTAGATCATGCTCGCCGTGTCGCATTGCGCGCCGGGGTAACGGTTCCAATACCACGTCCCGCCGAAATCGCCGCCTTTTTCGACGATGCGATAGTCGTCGATGCCCGCTTCCTTGAGCCGCGCCCCGACGACCAGCCCGGCAAAACCGCCACCGATGAAGGCAAAGGTCACATGGTCGCTGACCGGATCGCGCTCTTCACGCGGCGTATAGGGATCGATGGCGAGACCGGAGAATTCGCTTTCGAGCCGCTTGTATTGCGCCGAACCGTCGGCGCGCAGCCGCTTGTCGCGCTCCTCGGCATATTTGCGCCGCAGAGCCTCCTTGTCGATCATGCCGTCCTTGTGGGCCGTAGCCATGTCTCTCTCCCCCGCCGCGTCAGTCTCGATTCGCAACCGAAACATCATGCGTCGTCCAGGGAGGCGCGGCAAGAGGCCCGCATGCCGGGACCTGAGGAATGTCGGCCCATCGGCTTGCCGGACTGGCATGCCCTCTTGCCCAGGGGCTCGGCGCCGAACGAGCCGCGCCCGTTCCGGCTCGGGACGGCAAGTGGGGGGCGCGGACCTCCCGTGGTGGTTCGCGCGAGTGCGCGGACACGTATATTCCCGCATACGAGCGAAACACGGGTGCCCCTAGTTCGTCGGGGGGAGCCGAGAGATGGATTTTGTCGACACCGCCTGGGGAGACCTGCTTCCCTTTGTCGCGATCGGGTTCGTGGCCCAATTGGTCGATGGCGCGTTGGGCATGGCCTTCGGAGCCATCGCAACCACGTTGCTGGTCGGCTTCATGGGTATCCCGCCGGCACAGGCATCCTACCGGGTTCACATCATAAAATGCTTCACCACGGCGGTGTCGGGCGCGAGCCACGCACTGAGCGGCAACATCGACAGGCGGCTGTTCCTGAAAGCGGCCCTGCCCGGCGTGCTGGGGGGCATGATCGGGGCCTATGGCCTCACCCAGATCGACGGCGATACCGTCAAGCCCTTCGTTCTCGCCTATCTCGGCCTGCTGGGCGTGATTCTGATCCTGAAGGGCATCCATGGCCAGTTTCGCCAGCGCACACCCAAGGCGGTCGTGCCTCTCGGATTTAGCGGCGGCATTCTCGACGCGATCGGGGGAGGCGGCTGGGGACCGGTCGTGAGTTCCGGGCTGATGCTTCAGGGCACCGAGCCGCGCAAAGTGGTGGGCTCGGTAAACAGCGCCGAGTTCTTTGTCGCAGTCGCCATATCGGGGGCCTTCGTCAGCCAGCTCGGGATCGAAGAACTGGCCGGCGCGACCCTGGGACTCCTCATCGGAGGCGTGTTGGCCGCACCGCTTGGCGCGATCGTTGCGAAACGCCTTCCGGCACCTGTCATGCTGGTGCTGGTCGGCAGCGTATTGAGCGCGACCACGACCTACTGGCTGTTCACCAGCGTCCTGTGATCCCCGCGACGGGCGGCGCCACGCGGCCGAGGCCGTCCGACCGTCATGCCCGGCGTATCCGCGAAAATCCGTATAGCCAAGGCGGGAAGGGTATGTCGCAATCCCCCCGCTTTTCAGGGCGATTGCGGCCGCTTCGATGCCGTGCCGACCGGTTTGCCCTGAATGCAGGAAGGAAGCGAATTTCGATGCTCGCATCGCGCGGCAGCCGGTGGATCGTCCGCAGCATCCTGCTGATGCTGGTTGCGGTGGCAATCGTGCTCGGCTCTGCCGCCAGGTCCTCATCCGGAGAAGCGATCCTGCTCCGCGTCGAAGGGGCGATCGGCCCGGCGACCGCGTCGTTCTTGGCCAACGGTCTGGAGCAGGCGAGGCAGGCGGACGCCAGCCTCGTCATCGTCGCCATGGATACACCCGGCGGCCTCGACACCTCGATGCGCGACATCATTCGGGATATCCTCGCATCGCCCATCCCGGTCGCCACCTATGTCCATCCCAGCGGGGCAAGGGCAGCGAGCGCCGGAACCTACATTCTCTACGCCAGCCATTTCGCGGCGATGACGCCGGGCACCAATCTCGGCGCGGCGACTCCCATACAGATCGGCGGCATGCCCGCTCCCGAGCAACCCTCCGATGACGAGCAGGACACGGGAGCCGTTCCGGCAAACGCCGCGGAACGCAAGGCGGTCAACGATGCCGTCGCCTATATCCGCTCCCTAGCCGAAATGCGCGGGCGCAACGCCGAATGGGCCGAAGAGGCGGTACGCGGTGCTGCGAGCCTGTCCGCCAATGCGGCGCTGGAGCAAGGCGTGATCGACGTCGTCGCATCCGATCCGGCGTCGCTGCTCGGACAACTGGACGGACGTGAATACATCATGGACGGCGAGACACGCGCGATGAGCAGCGCCGGTCTCCTGATCAACGAAATCGAGCCGAGTTTGGGCACCCAGATCCTGGCGACGATCACAAATCCCAATATCGCGCTGCTCTTGCTGATGATCGGCGTCTACGGGCTGGTTTTCGAGTTCCTCAATCCGGGCGCGCTGGTGCCGGGAACCATCGGCGCGATCTCGCTCCTGATCGCCCTGTATGCGCTCGCCGCGCTTCCGGTCGGTTTTGCGGGGGTGGCGCTGATCGCGCTGGGGGTCGGGCTGATGGTGGCGGAGGCCTTTGCGCCGTCGTTCGGCATATTGGGCATAGGCGGAGTGATCGCCTTCGTGTTCGGCGCGACCGTGCTGTTCGACACCGACGTGCCGGATTTCCGGGTCAATTGGTCCGTGATCGCCGCCTTGGCCATCTTCGGCGCGGGACTAGTGGTTCTCGTGGCGCGGGTCGGCATTCGCTCTTTCGGACACCCCGTCGTTACCGGCGCGGAGGAGTTGATCGGCGTGACCGCGACGGTGCTCGACTGGCGCAATGGCAAGGGCCACGTGTTCGTTCATTCCGAACGCTGGAACGCCCACGGACCCGATCGCCTGGAAGAAGGCGAGACGGTCGTCATCGACGAGATTGCGGGTTTGAACCTCACGGTCTCACGATCGGCCGCGAGCGAGAATTGAAAGCCGGGAGATAACGATGGAATATGTGAATTTTGGCTTCGTCGGCTCGCTGGTCCTTCTGGTTCTTCTCTTCCTTTGGGCCGCGATCAAGATCCTGCGCGAGTACGAGCGCGCCGTCGTGTTCACGCTCGGTCGGTTCACGGGTGTCAGGGGTCCGGGCCTCATCATCCTGATCCCGTTCGTGCAACAGATCGTACGCACCGATCTGCGCACCATAGTGCTCGATGTCCCGACGCAAGACGTGATCTCGAAGGATAACGTGTCGGTGGAGGTCAACGCTGTGGTCTATTTCCGCATCGTCGATCCCGAGAGCGCTATCATACAGGTCGAGAATTTCGCGCAGGCGACCAGCGAGCTGGCGCAAACCACCCTGCGTTCGGTGCTCGGCAAGCACGAGCTCGACGAAATGCTGTCGGAGCGCGACAAGCTGAACGAGGACCTGCAGGAAATTCTCGACAAGAACACGGATGCCTGGGGCATCAAGGTCGCCAATGTCGAAATCAAGCATGTGGACATCGATGAATCGATGGTTCGCGCAATAGCCCGACAGGCCGAGGCCGAACGCGAACGCCGCGCCAAGGTGATCAATGCCGAGGGCGAGCACCAGGCCGCCGCCAGGCTGCTCGATGCTGCCCGCGTCCTTTCCGAAGCGCCCGAAGCGATGCAGCTGCGGTATCTTTCGACCCTTAACGTGCTCGCCAACGAACAGAACAGCTCGACCATCGTCTTTCCCTTCCCGATCGGGTTGGGCGATTGGCTGGCTGGGCGAAAGAACGAAGGATCCACCGATGCCGAAGCTCGATCGACTTGAAGAAACGCCAATGAGCCCGGCCGTGGGAGAAACCGAAATCGGGGAGAAGAACAATGCAGGACATCCATCTCGCGCGCATCCTAATCGGAGGCATCGCGGCGGGTCTCGTCATCATCGTCGGCGAGTATGTGCTGAATGCGATCCTTTTGGCCGAGCACTGGGCCGAATTGAGGCATGACTTCGGGATTTCGCAACCCGGCACCGCCCAGTACGCTTCCGGTAGCATACTCACGCTGTCCTACGGTGTGGTTCTGATCTGGCTCTATGCGGCGATGCGCCCGCGTTTCCGGTCGGACACCAAGGCGGCGGTCGTCGCCGCCTTCACCTTCTGGTTCATCGCCTATGTCCTGTTCCTGCTATCGGTGTGGGCAAACGGATTCGTGACACTTGGAATCGCGATCGTCTCGATTGTCCGGGGCCTTTTCGAAGCGCCCCTTGCCGCTCTGATCGGCGCCCGGGTCTACGGGTTGGGGTCGGGCTTCACCAAGTGAGGGCCGCCCCCCATTCGCCTGCGTGCCCAAACTAGGGACATTTACGGGAAGATTCGTCGCCTCTCGACTTGCGATACTGCGGCCTCCGGGCGGGCGCTCGCCGCCCGCCGGGAGCGGTGTTCAAATTGATAAGGGGGTGCTTGACGGAGTGCCCTGGAGATTGGTCAGACTTGAGCATGCGCCGACCGGCGTGTTTCCCGCCGGGTCCGCAACCCGTGCCTATCTCCTGCGGGTTCCTCTCAATTCGAATGGGCATATCGACCCGCTAATGCACGCCGTGGATCAGCGCCGCGCAACGATGAGGAGATTTTGGCCCAGCGAACCCGACCGCTCGGGCTATATCGTGCGCGAAGAAGCGACATGGCATTTCATCGTCACGAACAATGGTCCGCAAACCGACGATATCGCGTGGTTCGAAGATTGCGCGTTGAGGATCGGCAGGATGCTCGAAATCATCGAACTGGCCAATGGCCCCATCCCGTTCCGGGTCGCCGCAATCGGGCCCGACTAAGCCGATTCAGGTCGCCGGCCCGTCGGTAGGCTGGGTCCCGATGTCCGCGCCTGCCTCTTCACCCACACCCGCGG
Organism: Erythrobacter sp. AP23; assembly: GCF_001542855.1. Lineage (GTDB taxonomy): Bacteria > Pseudomonadota > Alphaproteobacteria > Sphingomonadales > Sphingomonadaceae > Qipengyuania. The sequence goes on from NZ_LNBY01000018.1 coordinate 127,444, forward strand.
CAAAGGCGATGCGCAGCAGGTCCGACAGGTTGTAGACATCGAGCTTCTTCATCAGGTTGGCGCGGTGTATCTCGACCGTGCGCGAGCTGATTCCGAGATCGTAGCCGATGGTTTTGTTGGGATGGCCTTGCGCAAGCCCTTCCAGCACTTCGCGCTCGCGCGGCGTGAGGCCGTTGAGCAGCATTTCGGCTTCCTGTCGCCGCCTGCTCTTTGCATCCGATCTATCCAGCCGTTCGAACGCCTCGCCGACCGCTTCGAGCATGGTCTCTTTGGCAAAGGGTTTCTCGATGAAGTCGACGGCACCGGCCTTCATCGCGCGCACCGCCACGTCGACGTCGCCATGACCCGTCATGACGACGATCGGGAAAGCGACACCGCGGTCACGCAACTCGGCTTGCACTTCCAACCCGTCGCTCTTGGGCATTTGAATGTCGAGCAGGACACAGCCCGGTTCCAGCGAACGCAGTTCCTTCAGGAATTCATATCCATCGACATAGGTTTCGACCTTGTGGCCGGAGGTCTTGAGCATAAACCCGACCGAACGGCGGACGGCGGCATCGTCATCCACGAGATAGATCGGATATTCAGTCATCGCCATTTCCTGCCTCCGCCAACGGCACAGTAAAGTGAAACGCCGTTCCTCCCAAATCCGAAGGTTCTACCCAAATCTTGCCGCCATGCGATTGAACGATGGAATGACAAATCGAGAGACCGAGCCCCATACCATCCGACTTGGTGCTCTTGAACGGGTGGAACAGGTGATCGGCGATCTTCGAGTCGAGGCCCGGACCGCTATCGGCAACGGTGATCTCGACAAAGGCCTTCTCTGCCGGGGTCGTGATGACCCTCAACTGTCTGTGCGGCGATTCCAGCATCGCTTCGAGCGCGTTGCGGAGAAGGTTGAGCACTACCTGCTGGAGTTGCACGGGATCGACGAGGACCTTGTCTAGCGATGCGTCCAGCCTCGTCTCGAAATCGACACCCTTGCCATCGCCATTCATCAAGGCGAGCGCCGCTGCCTCTTGGATAATGCGGCGCAGGCTGACGATTTGCCGTCCGGTCTCGCCGCGCTTGATGAAATCGCGCAGGCGATGGACGATCTGCCCGGCACGCAGAGCCTCGGCAGCACATTGCTCCAGCGCTTCCCGGATGAGGGCCATGTTCTCCTCGCCCGGCTCGTCGAGCAGGTCCCGCGCGGCATTCGCGTAGTTCGCCACCGCGGTCAGGGGCTGGTTCAATTCGTGCGCGAGCGAGGTTGCCAAGGAGCCCATCGACGAAATGCGCGACACATGGGCCAGCTCGGACTGCAGCGTGTGCAGTTCGCGCTCGGTCGCATGGCTCTCGGTGAGATCGCGGATATACCCGACGAAGCCCTGTCCCTCCGCGGTTTCTATTTCTCCGATCGACAGCTTGATGGGAAAGGTATTGCCGTTGCGGTGCCGTGCCGTCGTGACCCGGCCGATTCCGATAATGTGCGGCTCGTTCGTAGTGAGATACCGCCGGATATAGCGATCATGGTTTTCCCGATCGGGCGAAGGCATCAGCAGGCTGACATTTTCGCCCTGAACATCCGCCTCGCCATAGCCGAACATCTCCTCCGCGCCCTTGCTGAAGGAGCGAATACTTCCCTCTCCATCGATGACGACCATCGCGTCGGGCACAGTATCGATGAGTGCATGCATTTCCTCGGCATTGCGCAAGGAAATAAAGGACGGCGCCTTTTGATTGCTGTCGTCGACCGTTTCCATACTACCCACCTTCGAATCGCGAGGGGGGGACCCGCGATTGCAATGAGTATACGGTGATTTACGCATCCAACGCGAATCATGCTTTGGGCATGTCGGTCCCATGGCCCGAGTACCGATCAGCGATTGCCATGTCGGCGACAATCGGGATCGCTATGGCCGCGCGCCAATCACCGTCCATCGCAAGGGCCGGCTCGAGCGGATCGGACGCTTGAGCCGTTTCGCACCATGAACGGGCGCCCCCCGTCCACGGGGATCATGCGCGCGATGGAGTTCAAGAAAGTCGGTTCGCCCCTGGAGATGGTCGAACGGGCGATGCCCGCCCCGGGCGCATCGCAAGTCGTGGTCCAGGTGGCAGCCTGCGGCGTGTGCCGGACCGACCTGCACGTTGTCGATGGCGACATTCGTGGCTTACGACCGATCGTTCCCGGGCACGAGATCGTCGGCAGGGTCGTTGCGATGGGGGACGCAGTCACGCGTTTCGACTTGGACGATCGTATCGGAGTTCCCTGGCTGGGCGCGACATGCGGCGAGTGCAGATATTGCCGCACACGCCAGGAGAATCTGTGCGACGCCCCTCAATTCACCGGCTTTTCCGTCGACGGCGGCTTTGCCTCGCACGCCTTGGCCGAAGCAGATTATTGCTTCGCGCTTCCGCCCGCGATCGACGATGCGCATGCCGCGCCGCTGCTCTGCGCGGGCCTGATCGGATATCGCGCTTTTGGCCAGATAGGCGATGCGCAGACGATCGGATTCTATGGTTTCGGCGCGTCGGCCCACATCCTTGCACAGATCGCTACAAGTCTCGGCTGCACGATCGCCGCATTCACCCGTCCAGGCGACGAAGAGGGACAGGAATTCGCGCGCGGACTGGGGTGTGCCTGGGCTGGTGGATCGGATGTGACCCCGCCCTTCGAGCTAGACGCCGCGATCATCTTTGCGCCGGTGGGCGCCTTGGTTCCTCTCGCCCTCTCCGCGGTCAGAAAGGGAGGCACCGTCGTTTGCGCCGGAATTCACATGAGCGACATACCCGCCTTCCCCTATGAATTGCTCTGGGGCGAGCGAAAGCTGCGTTCCGTAGCGAACTTGACCCGCGCCGATGGCGAGGCGTTCTTTGCCGCGATTGCCGACCTGCCCGTCAGAACCCGGATCGAACGGTTCGCGCTCGACGATGCGAACGAAGCGCTCGACAAATTGCGCAATGGGCGGATCAAGGGCGCCGCCGTGGTGGTCCCTTGAATATCCCGTCGACACGCATCGATCCCACGATCGGCAGCCTGGCCCGGCTATTGCTTGCCGCCGCCCTCTTTCTTTCCGCTCCCGCGCACGCCGCCCCGGTGTGGTCTTCGACACAGGCCGAGACCCTCTTGCGCTGGATCGAGCGCGCGCCCGGTGAAGCCCTCACCCTGCCTTCCGGCAGCATTTCCCGCCTTCGTGCGGCCATCGACAGCGGCGATCGAGACCGGCTCGATACCGTGTCCAACGAGGCGGCGATCGTTCTCCTTCGGGCGTGGCGCGGTCGATGTTGCGGGGCGAGGCGGCCTGCCTGGTGGCATATCGACGGCGGTATACGCGACGCCGACCTTCACGCCGGTCTCGAACGCGCCCTGCGCGAGGACCGGCTCGATCCCTACCTGCGCTCCGTTCGGCCCTCGCACCGGCACTATGCCGCCTTGGCGACTGCATTCGCGCAGGAGACCGACGCAGATCGAAAAAGCGTAATCGCCCGAAACCTCGCGCGATGGCGGTGGATGCCCGCGAACCTCGGCGGACGCTATCTGCTGGTCAACATCGCTTCGCAGTACGTCACCTTGTGGGAAGAGGGCCGTGTGCGCGCACGCTGGCGCGTCATCATCGGCAAACCTTCCACCCGAACGCCGGTTTTCAGCACCGATGTCACCGGGGTGGTCCTCAATCCCTGGTGGAACATCCCTTCGAGCATCGCTGCCGAGGGTATCGCGCGTTTCGTTCGCCGCAATCCGGCCGCCGCGCGTGCGCGAGGCTATATCTATCAGAACGGCCGCTACAGGCAGATGCCGGGCGAAAAGAATGCGCTGGGTCGCATGAAGCTCGTGATGCCCAACCCCTACAGCGTCTATCTCCATGACACATCGAATCGCGAGCTGTTCGCCGAGGACCGCCGCGCCTTCAGCCATGGGTGCGTGCGTGTCGACCGTGCGCTGCCATTTGCAGCGAGGTTGCTCGCGCGCGACGGCTGGACGCTGGCGATGATCGAACAAGCGGTAGCGAGCGAAGAAACGCAGACGATCGAGATGTCCGAGGATCTGCCTCTCTACGTGACCTACTTCACGGCGGAGCCGGCATTCTCGGGTGAAATCCGGTTCCTGGAGGATCTTTACAGCCGCGATCCGGTGGTCTTGCCGCCCTCCTCGCGGACCGGGGCTACGGGCATTTACGGATCGCCGCCCGCAGGCTCATCGGACAGTCTCGCTGCCGTTGCAGGAGCCGCGCCATGCCCGATCTGACCACGCCGACCACCGACCTCCCGAACCCGCCGGAAGGATCGCCTCCGAAGCGGTTTTCTAACCGCGAGGCCGAGGAAACATGGAGCGGCCCTGTGACGACGCATACCGGCATGGAATTTCTCATAACGCCGGCGCGGCCGGACGATCGCGACGCGCTACAACGCTTCTTCGATCGCGTTGCACCGCAGGATCTGTATTTCCGTTTCCTGTCCGGCCTGCGAAAAGTCGATGAGGAACGCTTGCAGCAGATGGTGCGGGACGACGATGACCGAAGCATCGATTTCCTCGCCATCGACCAGGAGAGCGGAGAGATCATCGCCAGCGCGATGCTGGGGGCGGACGAGAATTTCGATACTGCCGAGTTCGCGGTATGCACACGCGAAGACATGAAGCATCGCGGGATCAGCTGGGCCCTGCTGGACCATGCGGCCCGCTATGCCGAGGCGATGGGAATCGGCAAGATCGTCTCGCTCGAGAGCGCAAGTCAGGCCGACGCGCTCCAGCTCGAACGGGAGATGGGCTTCACCATCCGTAGCTGCCCGGATGACGCCACGCTGAAACTGGCCGAAAAGACCTTCTAGCCAATCTCGTCTCAGATGACCGCCGAGGACCGCGCCTGGCATGCCATGTCTGCCGCCGAGGCGCTCGACGCGCTCGGGGTCGATCGGCACGGGTTGTCGGAGGGAGAAGCGAACGCCCGGCTCGAACGGCACGGGCCCAATCGACTGCCCGAAGCCAGAATGGTCGGCCCGGCGCAGGTGTTCCTGCGCCAGTTCCGCAGCCCCCTCATCTATCTGCTTCTGGTCGCGGGCGTTCTGTCGCTGGTGATCGGCGACCGCTGGGACGCGACTTTCATTTTCGGCGTGCTGATACTCAATGCCTCGATCGGTGCGTTTCAGGAACTCAAGGCGGATGCCAGCGCACGCGCGCTGCGGTCGCTCGTGCCGCAGATAGCGCGACTACGCAGAAGCGGGGTGACGCGCGACGTGGCCTCGGAAGACATCGTCCCCGGCGACATCGTCGAGTTGGAAAGCGGGATGTCGGTCACTGCCGATATGCGCCTGATCGAGGCGATCGGACTCGAAGCCGACGAATCCACCTTCACCGGTGAATCCATGCCGGTGGCCAAGCGGGCGAGCGAGAATCTGGGCATCGATACGCCCGTGGCCGATCGCACCAACATGGTCCACGCCGGCACGTCGGTCGTTGAAGGTCGGGCGCTGGCGGTGGTCACGCAGACCGGCTCGCAATCGCAGTTGGGCGATATCGACCTGACCCTCGCCGAAGCCGGTCGAAGTGCGGGCGCCATTCCGCTGATCAGGCGGATGAACGTGCTCGCCCGTCAGATCGCGCTCATCGCGGTTATTCTGATCGTGGTTCTGGGCACCATGCTCGCGCTGGAGGGGCAAGGCTGGCGCGAGATCGTGCTGCTGGCGATAGCCCTGGCCGTGGCGGCCATTCCCGAAGGCCTGCCCGTCGCCGTAACGGTCGCGCTGTCGGCGGCGGCGAGCCGGATGGCGCGCCGCAACGTCATCGTCCGGGCCCTCCCGGCGGTAGAGGGGCTGGGGGCCTGCACTCTGATCGCCAGCGACAAGACCGGCACGCTGACCGTCAACAGGCTCACCGTCGAGCGGGTCGTCTTGCCCGATGGCCGGTCGATCGCGCGGGCGGATTGGCAAACGGGTGGCGCCGACCACGCCTTGGCGGAACTGGCCGCGGCGGCGGGCCTGTGCAACGAGGCGCAGTTGCGGGAACACGGCAGCCCGGTGGGCGATGCGGTCGATCTGGCACTGCTCGATTTCGCGCGTGAGAACGGCGGCGATGTCGAGCGCCTGATCGCCGCGGACCGTCTCTCGATCGTCCCTTACGAGCCGGCGCTGCGCTACGCGGCGGTCGAAGCGGACTGGGGTGAGGAAACCCGAACCGTAGTCAAGGGTGCGCCCGAAACGGTGCTGCCGATGTGCGGGGGTTCGGGTGCGGACGAGCAGGGCCTGGCCGATCGGCTGGCAGGAGAGGGATTCCGCGTCCTCGCGCTCGCCCGAGGGCAGGCTCAGACCGGCGGCGGCAGCATTCGCGACCATCTGCGCAATCTCGAATTGCTGGGCTTCGTCGGATTGACCGATCCGCTCCGCCATGGCGTGGTCGAGGCGGTCGCCAAATGCCACGAGGCGGGCATCGGCGTGGTCATGATTACCGGGGACCATCCCGCCACGGCGCTCGCGATTGCGCGCCAACTCGGAATGGATGTCGACGAGGCGAGTGTCATCACCGGTCGGGAGCTGGGTTCTCGCCGTGATGACGAGGAGGCCTTTGCCGAGCGGGTGGTGGGCAGGCAGATCTTCGCGCGGACCGAACCGGCACAGAAGCTCGCAATCGTGAGAGCGCTCGAAGAGGAAGGTCAAATCGTGGCCGTCACCGGCGACGGGGTCAACGATGCCCCCGCGCTGCGTATGGCCGATATCGGGATCGCCATGGGACGAAGCGGCACCGATGTCGCGCGCGGCGCGGCCGATCTCGTACTCGCCGATGACAATTTCGCCACGATCGTCGCCGGTGTCGAAGAGGGACGAGTCACCTTCGCCAATATCCGCAAGATCGTGCTTTTCATGCTGGCGACCGGCGCGGCGGAAATCCTGATGTTCCTCCTCGCGCTGTCACTGGGTCTGGCGATGCCGCTCACGCCGGTGCAGCTCTTGTGGCTCAACCTCGTGACCAACGGAGTGCTCGACGTGACGCTCGGCTTCGGCAAGGGGGACGGCGACGAGTTGCAGCACCCGCCGCAACGCAAGCTGGCTTCGCTGATCGATCGTGACGCCTTGATCCTGATGTTTCCGGGTGCAGCGCTGATGACGGTTATCGCGGTCTGGGTTCTTCATGACCGACTTGCCCTGGATATGCCGATCGAGGATGCTCGCAACCACGTCCTGGTGATGGTGGTCACGTTCCAGATCGCCTTCCTGCTCAGCATCCGCAATCTGAAGCTGCCATTCTGGCGCTGGCATGCCCCGGAAAACGGCTGGATGTTCGTTGGAATGGCCGTGGCCATCCTGCTGCAGATCGCCGCCATGACCGTGCCAGCACTGCAGAGCTTGCTCGACACCGCGCCGGTCGAGAGCAGTTTCCTGTGGCTCTGCGCAGGGGCCGCACTCGCAGTGCTGCTCGTTACCGAGATCGCCAAATGGTGGCTGATCCGGATGGAGCGTGCCACGGAAGAGGCGATGCATTTTGCGGGCGCCCCGAGCATCAGGGGCAATCGATGAACCGATCCAGCGAACTGCCGCAATTCGATCTCGCCTGGCTTCGCCCATCGCGCATCGTGCTGGTCGGAGCATCCAACCGGGCTGGCTCGGTGGGAAAGGTGATTTGCGACAACCTGCTGGCGGGGCGCGGATCCTATGTGGTTCAGACCGTCAATCCGAAACCGCTCGGTGTGGCGGGCGCGGAGCATTTCACGACCTTGTCCGATCTGCCGTCGGGCCCGGGGTTGGCGGTTTTGGCCATTCCAACCAAGGCGGTTGCCGAGGCGATCGGCGAACTCGGCACCAAAGGCATCCGGTTGGCGATCGTAATCTCCGCAGGCCTCGGCAGGACGACCGAGGAAGGCTTGGCCATGCTCGATGCTGCGCGCGCTTCCGGTATCCGCCTCGTCGGTCCCAATTGCCTGGGCATCATACTGCCGCATCATCGCCTCAATGCCTCGTTTGCGCTCGATATGCCGGCCCCGGGCGATCTTGCGCTGCTCTCGCAAAGCGGTGCGATCGCCACCGCCATGCTGCAGTGGGCCAAACCGCGCGACGTGGGATTCTCGGCAGTCGTGTCGGTCGGCGACATGGCCCAGACCGGCATGGGCGAGTTGATCCGGCTGTTTTCCGAGGATCGGAATACCAGCGCGATCCTGCTCTATCTCGAAGGGCTGACCGACACGCGGGGATTTGTCGAGGCGGCGCGCGCTGCCAGCCGGATCAAGCCGGTCATCGCGCTCAAGGCCGGGCGAAGTCGAGCGGCCGGCCGGGCGGCACTTTCCCATACCGGGGCGCTGGCCGGATCCTGGGACGTGTACCGAGCCGCATTTCGCGAAACGGGCATCGTCACCGTCGACACGCTCGAAGACATGTTCGACGCGGCTCACCTGCTGGACCGTTATCCCGACGGAGCCGGCGGACGCTTGGCGATCGTCACCAATGGCGGCGGTGCAGGCATTCTCGCCGTCGACGCGATGGCGGCGACCGGTGCGCGTCTGGCCGAACTGAGTTCGGAAACGATGGCGACGCTCGATCGGTCTCTCCCGCCCACATGGTCGCGCGGAAATCCGGTGGACGTGATCGGAGATGCCGATGCCGCCCGTTACCGCGTCGCAATCGACGCCGTGATCGCCGACGGCGGAGTCGATGCGGTTCTCGTCATGAACTGCCCGACCGGACTGATCGCGCCCGGCGAGGCAGCATGGGTCACGGCGCAATCGGTGAAACAAGCGCGAGCGCGGGGGCTGACCAAACCCGTATTCGGATGCTGGCTGGGCGACGAGAATTACGCTTCTGCAGCGGCCGTCCTGCAGGCCGCACGCATTCCCGTGCTCGCCAATCCGGCCGATGCGGTGCGCGCATTCGGCGTGCTGATCCAGGCCGAGCGCTCTGGCCGGGTACGACCTCGCCATGCGAAGAAGGCCGTGTCCGAGGGGACCCTACGAGCGGCCCGGGCGCTGCTGAAGACGGTAGCGGCAGATGGACGCAAAATCCTGAGCGAGATCGAGGCGAAAAACCTGCTCCGCCTGTTCGCCATCCCCGTCGTCGAAACCCGCCATGTCGGTTCCGTCGAAGAGATCGATGCCGCGTGCGCCGGGATCGATCCCCCCTTCGCGCTCAAGATCGTCTCGCCCGACATCACGCACAAGTCCGACCATGGGGGTGTGGCCCTGGGGCTCGCCGATGCGGCGTCCGTGCGCCGGGCCGCCAAGGCCATGCACGCCCATATCGGGGAAATTTTCCCCGCGGCGCGGATCGAGGGTTTTGCATTGCAGCCGATGATTGCACGCAAGACGGCGCACGAGCTCTTTGCCGGCATCGCGACCGACGAAACCTTCGGGCCCGTCGTTCTGTTCGGCGCGGGCGGGACCGCGATCGAGGTCATCGCCGACAAGGCGATCGGATTGCCGCCCGTTTCTTCCGAGCAGGCCCGCGAGATGATTGCCGATACGCGTATCTCGCGCGTGCTCGGCGGATACCGGCATATTCCGCCCGCCGATCTCGAGGCGATTGTCGAGGTGCTGGAGGCGCTTTCCCGGCTCTGTCTCGCTCTGCCCGAAATCGCGGAGCTCGACGTCAACCCGCTACTCGCCGATGCGGATGGTGTGATCTCGCTCGATGCGCGAGTGATCCTCGCCTGATTTCGTGCGCGCTAAGGGGGTTTCCGTATCGGGGCGATCGACCGGAAACCGTATGACTCGGCCCCCAACCAGCCCATGGAGAAGTCAATCATGGCCGAAGAAATGCTTCTTGCGGAAAAGCGGCGCGAGCATTCCGGTTTGGCAGATTATCTGCGCGAACCGTTCAGTCGGCTGCGTGGCGAAGTCGACCGAATGTTCGACGAGTTCCCGCCGCGCTTTCCGGCCGCGCACTTTGGCTCCCGCTATCTCGCTTCCATGCCGATGCCGGCGCTGGAAATGAAGGAAACCGACGAGGAATACCGTCTCTCCGTCGAGGTGCCGGGCGTCGCTCCGGACGATATCGATCTCACTCTCGAGAACGACATGCTGGTGCTCAAAGGCGAAAAACGGGAAGAGCGTGAAGAGAAGGAGCGCGACTACAGCGTTTCGGAACGGCGCTATGGCGCATTCGAGCGGCGCATATCCCTGCCGCAGGACGCGGTAGTCGATGGAATCGAAGCGAAGACCGATAACGGCGTTATCACGATCGCGATTCCTCGCGACCAAAATGCGTCGCCCAAGACGCGCAAGATCGAGATTTCGGCGCCCAAAGAGGCCTGAACTCACGACTCGTCGGCCGTCCCCCCGATCAGCGCCGACGATGAAATGGATAGCTCGGCGATCCGGCTATCCAGCAGATGCTATCCCGGCCTTCTTTGCCCCCTTCGGCCGGGATAGCTTTTTTTGATTGTGATGCTGTCGATGGGTTTGCTCGCCCGGGAATGGCGGCAGCCTCGTCCAAGCGTTCCACGGTTTCGATTATTCGGCCTTGAAGCCGAGATCGCCAATCGACCGCGGCCATGGCCGATGCGCTCCGGCCCATCGAATTCGGGCATTTACCTATTTCGCGGCGGCGGCCGTCTCCACACACTCTGAGGAACGGACCGCGCTTGAGGAGGCACCCGCGATGCAACGACGTTCCAAACGATTGCTCATGGCAGTCAGCATGGCGTTCGCATTCGTCGTCACGGGATGTGCGATGAGCAGTACGCCCTATCAGCCGCTCCAATCGGCCAGCCGAATCTCGGGCGGCTACTCCGACATCCGGATCGACGAAACCCACTACCGGGTCAGCTTCGCGGGCAATCGCCTGACTTCGCGCGAGCGCGTCGAGAGCTACCTGCTGTTCAGGGCCGCCGAACTGACCTTGCTCAAGGGCTATGATTACTTTGTCATCGAAGACCGCGAGGTCGAGCACCAGATAGAGCGACAGATTCGCCGCGACCCGTTATACGATCCCTGGTACTCGCCCTATCACGCTTACTGGCGGCCGTATTGGCGCTATTATCGGGCAGGCCACGGCTGGTATCACTGGTACCCGTATTACGGAGATCCATTCTGGGCGGATCGCTATGACGTCCGCACGATCGAGCGATTCGAAGCGACCGCCGACATCCGGCTCGGCCGCGGCCCGCTCCCCAATGCCAATTTGCGCGCGATGGATGCTCGCGAAGTGCGCAATCGTCTTGCGCCGCAGATCGAATACCCTTCGAATTGATCGCCTGATTGTTCACTCGCGCAAGGCGACACGCGTACCGTCCTCGATCGCGCTGCCGGGGTTGACGACCACAAGGGCGCCCTGATCGAGCCCGCCGAGCAACTGGGCGTGCTCGTCGTTGATCCGGCCCAGGTCGACCGTCTTCACCCGGGCGCGCCCGCGCTCGATGGCGAAGACCTGCCACTCGCCTTCGGGGCCCCGGAACAACGCTCCGATAGGAATGCGCAAGGCATCTTTGCTGCGCCACAATTCGATTGTCGCGTCGACCTGATAGCCGTGGCCGAGGCGGGCGCCCTGCCCCGCCGACCCTTCCGTAAAGCCGATGATGACGTTGACACGCTGTTCCTCGATACCGAGCGCGGAGATTTTTAGCCGACCGAAAGGTTCGATCCGCTCGACCGTGCCGAGCAGCGGATTGGAACCGCCCCATTGATTGATCTCGACCCGGTCGCCCGGTTTCACGCGCACGGCTTCTCGCGAAAGCAGGTCGACCACGACTTCGATCGTGTCGGGATTGCCGATCGTGACCAGGGGCGTTCCCTCCACGATCACACCCTCGCTTTCGTTGATGACCGACAGAACCTCCCCGCCTGCCGGCGCGCGCACGGCGACCGGTGCTCCGCTCGCAGCACCGCTGGGGTCGGTCAGCATGGCACGCAAACGGGCGATATCCGCTCGGGCTTGCTGCTGCGCCGATCTCTCGGTGGCAACACGCGTGCGGGCTGCCTCGAGCTGCGCACGCGGCAGAAAGCCGCGCTCGGATAGTTCCTCTGCGCGTCTCAGGTCGCGCCGTGCCTGGCCGAGCGCCGCCGTTGCCCCGCTCTCCGCGGCGCGGGCCGAAGCCAGCGCGCCGCGCATCTCGTCGCGACTGCGCTGATCGAGCGGGCTCGAGGGGCGCCCCGTCATGCGCGTGATCAACGCCCCTCGGCCTACCGCATCGCCCGGTTCGAGCTCGATCCGCGAAAGATAACCGGTCACGGGTGCGGAGACGACGTAATACTCGTCGGCTCGTGTCACCCCGTCATCGGTGATCCCGACGGTCATCTCGCCGCGCGTTACCGTGCCCGTATCGACGGCAACCGCTTCCGGCCATAGTGCATAGAGGAATCCGGCCATGAGCAGTCCGGCAATCAGCAGCGCCCAGCGCCAGCGTTTGATCCGCTTCCACATCAGTCGCGCGCCTTCAGGACACGGACCATGTCGAGGCCCATCACGCGGCGGGCGACCACGAGGGCGGTCAGCAAAGCAGCGACAAGGACGACCATCGCCGAATAGGCATAGGTCGAATTGGAAGGCGCGAAAGGCAACCGGAACAGATCCGAACTGAACATCAACACCATAAACTGCGCCAGCCAATGACCGGTTATCAGTCCCAGGGGCACGGCGACCGCCACCAGCAGCGCAATCTCGCCGATCAGGACCACGGCGACTTCGTGGCGATGATAACCGAGCACGCGCAGCGTTGCCAATTCGTGCGCACGTTCGGAAAACAGGATCCGGGCACTGTTGTAGACGACGCCGACCGCTATCGCCGATGCGAAAGCGATATAGAAGAAAATCATGGTGTTGATGTTATCGTCGATCATCTCGGCGAAGCGCTCCATTTCCAGGTCGCGGTCACCGATGCTCAGTGCCACGGGCATCGCCTTGAGTTCGGTCAGCAAAGTCTCGCGCATGGCGGGGTCGATGAGGAGAAGGGCCGAACCCGCCGGGGCGCCGTCTCGCGCCATATCCTCGATCGTGCGGTCGGTGGCATAGGCGTTGGCCCCGATGAACTCGTCGACCAGCGCCCCCACCGGCAGCATCGCTTCGGTTCGTCGTCCGCCCAGCATCTTTACGCGAACGCGGTCGCCGACCTCGGCTCCCAACTGGTCGGCCAGTTGGCGGCTGAGCATCAAGCCACCTGGCGGCATTGCGATCACATTGCCGTCCTGGTCGATCCGCGCGGTCAATAGCGAATCCGGAGCGCTGGCCTGCAGGGCCGTGCGCTCGTGACGATTGGCATAGCTCATCTCCACGCTGAGCGCGCGCCGGGGTTCGACACGCAAGACGCCGGGCAATTGCGCCAGTTCGTAGAGCACATCTTCATTGCGCGCCTCGGTGAAGGTTATCGAAAGATCCTGCTGCTGCGAACGGAAGAAATAGGACTCAAGCATGAACTGGCTCGCATCGATGAATTGCAGCGTGGAAAACAACAGCCCCATGGACAGGGCGACGCCGCTGACGGTTATCGCCGAGCGGCCGGGCCAACGCGCGATATGGCGCACGATCATGTGACCGATCGCGGTAAAGCCCGCCCGCTGCCCCAGGCGCTCCACCGCACCTGCCCTGTAGACGGGCGGAGGCGGTGGCGACATCGCGACCGCGGGCGTCAGGCGGGCGGCGGACCATACGCCGGTAACCGCCCCCAGGGCTGCAGACGCCATGGCCAGCGCGCCCGCGCCGACGAATACGCCAGGCGCGAAGCTGAAACGCAGGAAAGGGAAATGATAGTAGCGGCCGTAGAGTTCGGTCATCGCGCGCCCCATCCAGATGCCGGCCAGCGAGCCGAGGATGGTGGCGAGAATGGCAATCGCGAGTGCGAATTTGAGATAATGCCAGGCGATGGCGACGTCCGAATAGCCAAAGGCCTTGAGCAGCCCGATCAGCGAGCGCTGGGTTCGGATCATACGCCCGAGTACGATGTAGACCAGAAATGTCGAAACTATCAGAAAGACGGGTGGGAAAACCTGCACCATCGCTTCGAGCTGATCGAGCTCGCTGTCGAGAAACATGTGGCTCGGATGATCCTCGCGCCCATAGGCACCGGTTCCGCCATAGGGTTCGAGGATGGTATCGATCGCCCGGATGACGTCGGGTTCGGATGCCCCGTGCTGTAGTTTCACCGAGAGCGCATTGATCGCCTCCGTACGATCGGTTGCTGCCTCGAGCGCTTCCTCGCCCATCCAGAACACGCCGAAGCGCGTGTCGTCGGGCACGATATCGCCCGGCGCAAATGCGTTGATGTAGTTTGGCGCGAGACCGATCCCGACGACTCGCAGCCGCTGTTTCGTGCCGTAGATGATCGCGTCGACCTCGTCTCCCGGGCTGACGCCATTGGCAAGCGCGAATGCCTCGTCGACGACCACCTCGCCCGGCTGGCCCGGCGCGGGCATACGACCGGTCTTCAAGCTGACGAGATCGAGACGGTCGCGCCCGCGCTCGTCGACCGATTGCAGGAGCGCGCGCACTGCGTCGACGCGGTCGGGATAGTCGAGCAGCGCATATTGCAGGATCGATCCCTGCGCCTGCTGCACGCCTTCGACCCGCGCCACCCGGTCGACGATGCTGCGCGGCGCGCGGGTCATGTTGGCGAAGACGTCGCCGAAATTGTTTGCCGAGTAGTAGGCGTCCCGGGTGACCGTCAGCGAGCCATGGACACCCATGGACAGGATGAAAGTTGCCGAGGCAGCGGCAAGGACTACCGCTATGGCCAGGGCCTGCCCGCGCATGCGCCACAAATCGCGCATCAGCTTGAGATCGAGCGCCTTCACCAGGTGATCTCCGACGGGCTGATCCTGTGCGTGTTGTTCTCGATCCGGGCGATCTTGCCGTCGAGGAAGTGAAACACGCGATCGGCCATCGCGGCGATCCCGGCATTGTGCGTGATGATGAGCAGCGTCGTATCGAGCTCGCGGTTGGCAGTGTCGAGCGTCTCGAGCACACGCACCCCGGTGCTGCTGTCCAGCGCTCCGGTGGGTTCGTCGCACAGCAAGACGCCCGGCTGTTTGGCGATGGCGCGCGCGACTGCCACGCGCTGCTGCTCGCCGCCGGAGAGCTGGGCCGGGAAATGATGCCGTCGCTCCGCCAGTCCCACCAGGCCGAGGGCGTCGGCAGGGTTCATGGGATCCTCGGCGATATCGGTGACGAGACGGACGTTCTCTTCGGCCGTCAGGCTGGGTATCAGATTGTAGAACTGAAATATGAAACCGATCTGCGCGCGGCGGAACCGCGTAAGATCACGATCGTCCAGCGCAGTCAGCTCATTGTCTTCATAGTGAAGAGTCCCCGAGGTCGGCCGATCGAGGCCACCGACGATATTGAGCCAGGTGGACTTTCCGCTGCCAGACGGACCGAGCAGGACGAGGACCTCTCCCTTGCGGATATCGAAATCGACACCGCGCAGCGCATGCACCTCGGTTTCGCCCGTGATGTAAATCTTGCTCAGGCCACGTCCCGAAAAGGCGCGTGCGTTCGCTGCCGTCTCGCTGTTTTCGCCTTCGACCTGCATGCCGTTGCAATAGCAGGTCTGCGAGGCGCGACGTTACGCAATTCCCGCAATTGCCGGACGTTACGGCGCAAGCGAAAGCAGCATTGCGAGACCGCAGAAGTAGACCAATATCGCGGCGATCGAGTCCTGCCCCATGCGCAGCACCGTCCGATCGCGCCGCTCGATGAGGCCGAGTACGAATATCCCCGTCAGCACCAGCGCCAGCATTGCAGCCGCGATTTCGAAATCGCCCGCCTGCTCGATCACCGGTTCGCCCGAGGCGACCAGGTCGATCGCGAGTATGATGGCGAGATTGAACATGTTCGAGCCGAAGATCTCGCCGATCGCGAGTTCGTATCGCCGGTTTCGCATTGCCCCGACGATAGCACTCGCCTCGGGGAGCGAGGTGGCGATCGCGATGATGAGGAAACCGACCACTCCTGCACCCAGGCCGGTTTCGCGGGCGATTGCCTCACCGGTATTGGCGAGCGTGACACCCCCGACCAGAATGATTGCCGTAAGGGCGCCCAGCACCACTGCAAGCTTGCCCGTAGAGATGGGTCTTTGCCTGGCTTCCTCGACCAGTTCGAGGTCGGGCGGATTGACCACCTGCCACATCGGCCGCCGCTCGGCGCGATCGGAAACCACCAGGGCAAGCAGCACGGCGAGGAAAATCGCGATGGCCCAGGCGCCCGCCGGGCCGCCCCAATCTCCGCCTCCAATCCCGATGGCTGCGCCAACGAGAGCGAACAGGATCATGCCCAGCACGCCCTGGATCAGCGTGACGGGCCGCGCCACGACCGATGTCAGCGGCGCCGGGCCAAGCACCATATCCGCAAGCGCCAACAACAGAAGATTCAAGCTCGCGCTGCCGAGAATGTCGTTGAGGGACAATAGCGGCACGCCGATCGCGGCTGCGGTCGTACCCGTCGCGAGTTCGGGTAGCGAAGTGATCCCGCCCAGCACGAGCATCCCTGCCAGACCATGTCCGATGCCCGTCTTGTCGCTCAGCGCAACGACATAGGCCGGAAGACGCGTACCGGCCCACCACACGGCAGCCGCCGCCAGGGCAAGGACCAGGGCGATTTCCCACAAGGCGGTCATCGCCCGCGGACGAATGGAAGACTGATGGGCCTGCGTCCTGCCATGCCGTTGCTCGTTCCCGCCAATTGAATGCGCTCCGCACCTTTGGCGCTCCGGCCGTCCGAACACATCCGTAGATGTCCCGATTGGCATGCTTTGGCTGTGTCCGGAAATCACCCCTCGGGAGGTTTGCGTAATGACGGCGAGCGGCATTGGCGCCTAGCTTCGCAATTCCCTCGTTCAGCACCTTTCGGAGAACATGATGAGCGCCACGATTCTGCCCTTGTTCGACAAATCCCTGCAAACCACGGCCATCTGGCTAGAGGAAATTCAGAGCGATATCGGTCCGGACCGCGCCTTTGCCTGGCGGGTTCTGTCGGTCGTCCTGCAGCAACTGCGCGACCATCTGCCGTTGGAGCTTTCGGCCCATTTCGGTGCGCAACTGCCCTTGATCGTGCGCGGAACCTTCTACGATCGGTTCGACCCCACCGGCTTGCCGCGCTCGACCCACGGGGGAGACGAGTTCCTGCAGGCCGTTGCCGACGGCCTGCGCGATAGCCGCGGGGTGGATCCCAGGGACGCCGTGCAATCGGTGTTCGGCGTGCTCGACCGCCACCTCTCGCGCGGCCAGATCGAAAAGGTCGCTAGGTCGCTGCCACGCGGAATTCGCGCCATGTGGCCCGACTCGGAAGTGGTTGGGTAGCGCAGGACCCTTACTCTCACCGCTCGCGACCAACCGCCCGTCCCCCATAAGGAACGTTCCCTATGTCGAGTCACGCAACGCCGCAGCATCTTCGCCCGGGCGGCAGGGGATCGTCAGATTCGAAGAGGTCAAGACAATGCTAAGCCAGTCGGACTTGCAGCTAGCCAGCGATCCGCCACCGGCGACGTCTCGAGCGATTTCCGAAGAGCTCCGCGAAAACACGCCGCATGCGGCAAAGGGGCCGCGGCTGCTGGCCTGCGTCGACGAGACGCCGATGGCGCGCGCGGTCACGATCCACGCAGGAGCAGTGGCGCGCAGCCTGGGCCTGGAGATGACGCTCGCCAGGGTGATCGAAGAGGGCGGGCGCTATGGGGCGCCCGTCGATCCGATCGAGTGGCAATTGCGCCGGCAGGAACACCACTCGCAGCTACGCAAGCTCGCCGAGGATGCCAATGGACCCCGGCAACCTGCGGCGGTTCTGTTGAGCGGCGATGCCGGCGACGAATTGATCGACTGGAGCGAAACGCACGGCACCACATTGCTGGCGCTCGCGACGAGAAACGACAGCGGCCGCCACGCCCTGGGTTCGACGGTGCTGCGCCTGCTGGAGCATGGATCGGCTTCATTGCTTCTGGTGCCTCCACAAGCGAGGGTGGCGCCGACCTATCGCCGGATTCTGGTGCCGGTCGACGGATCCCCGCGCGCCGAGAGCGTAATCCCGGTCGCTCTCATCATCGCGCGTGCCCATGGTGCCGAATTGATACTGGTCCACGTCGTGCCGCCGGTGCGCCGCCTGTCCGGTTTCAGAGCCGGACAGGCCCAAGACCTGCATTCGGAAATCGAGCGCCAGAGCGCACGAGGCGCACGCGAACACCTCGAGCAATTGCGGCTCCGTGCCCAAGAAGTCGGCCTCGTCGTACACTCGACCCTGCTGGGTCCCGCCGAGCCACGCCAGGCGACCTGCCAGTTCGCGCGGGAGAAGGACGTCGATCTCGTGGTGATGTCGTCGCACGGGGCAACCGCGCTCAGCGATGTGCCGTGCGGTAGCGTTGCCGAATATCTCGCCACGCATTGCACCATGCCCGTATTGATGGTCCGACCCAATCTCGTGACCGGTTTTTGCGGTGACGATCTCGAACCGGACGGCCAATCGGTCTTTCGTTTCGGTTAGTGGCCGAGGCTGCCGAACTCACTTCGCCCCTGGAACTGGCGGCCGAGGAGCTGGGTCAAAAGCACAGCGTCACCCAGAGAAGCGCCGCCCCACTCGATATCATCCGCAATCCGAAGGCGGTCGAGAACTGGCTCAATCAAGCACGGCTGGCCTGTCGCAAGCCGGATCCGGATGCCGCCAAGGCTGCCGAGTGGGTGCTCGACAATGATTATCAGGTGAGCCGAGCCTTGCGGCTCATCCGCAAGGACATGCCCGACGCGTTCTACAAACGGCTACCGGCGCTGGCGGACGAAGGGGCGTGTGGGCCGCGCATCTACATGATCGCGCACGAACTATTGCGCGCCACGCACCTGCAACTCTCGCTGGCCAATGCGGTTCGCTTCGTCTCCGCCTATCAGCGGAGCAAGCCGCTGACCATTGCCGAGCTATGGGCGTTTCCGACCATGGTCAGGGTCGCCTGCATCGAAATCCTGGCTGCTGCGCTCACTCCGATGCTCGCTGGGCAGGTGCGGCTCGGTTTCGCTGTGTCTACATGCGCTGGCGATGCGCATTCGCTCGAGCCGACCGAGCGCGTCGCACGCTCGATCTCGAATTTGGCCGAAGCGGCGGCGATCCCGTGGGAGGAGTTTTTCGAACGCACCAGCCTGGTGGAGAAGGCGCTGCGCGAGGATCCGCACGGTACCTATGGGCGGATGGATTTCGAAACACGCGATCATTATCGCACCGCGGTCGAGGAAATCGCAAAATGGGGTAGCGTCCCCGAGATCGAAGTAGCGCGCGAAGCGATCGCGCGTAGCCGAAGCGAACGCTCCGAGAAGGTCGGTTTCCACGTCGGCTACTGGTTGATCGACGATGGGCGCGCCGAACTCGAACGACAGTTCGATGCGAAGCCTGAGCCGAGGAGGGCCTTCAAGCGCGCGATACTCGCCCGCCCCGGACGATTCTTCGCTGCAGGCATGACGATCTCCGCGGTGCTCTGCGCGGTACTGCCCGCATTTTATCTGGCCTGGATCGGGGCCGGCTGGATCGGCTGGGTCGCCGCATTGCTTCTGAGCCAGATACCGGCCTCGATTCTTGCGATCACCCTGGTTCACTGGGTCGTGACGAGAATAACCGAACCTTGCGTCCTGCCAAAACTCGACAGCGAGCGCGGCATCCCGGCGGAATTCCCGGTGACCGTAACCGTCCCCGTCGTCATCGCGCGGCAGGAGGAAGTCGAAGCGCTCAAGCGTCAGATGGAGATGCATTGGCTGGCGAACACCGATCCAGCATTGCAGGTGGCGCTGCTCGCCGATCTCGCCGATGCGCCCGAGGAAACCCTGCCCGGCGACCACGCGATAATAGAGGCGCTGGAATCGGCAGTCGAAGACCTTAGCGAACGGTACGGGTCTCGCGGTATCGGGCCATTCCATCTGCTGATGCGCCCGCGGCTCTTCAATCCGCAGCAAGGCTGCTGGATGGCGTGGGAACGCAAACGCGGCAAGCTCGAGCAGTTCAACCGGCTGATAGTCGAGGGCGACGGCGCGCCCTTCACGATCAGGGTCGGCGATCGGATCGCGCTCGACGCCACGCGTTTCGTCCTGACGCTCGATGCCGACACGATTCTGCCGAGCGGCTCGGTGGCAAAGCTTGCGGGAACGCTCGCCCACCCGCTCAACCGACCGGCGATGACGCGCGAAGGCCGGTTGCAGCGCGGATATTCGATCATCCAGCCGCGTGTCGAGATTTCGCCTGCCAGCGGCGAGCGAACCCTCTTTGCCCGGCTCTTCACCGGCGAAACCGCGATCGATATCTACAGCCGCGCAGTATCCGACGTGTACCAAGACCTGTTCGGTTCCGGCATCTTCGTCGGCAAGGGGATTTACGACCTCGCCGCCTTCCATGCTGCAGCGGATGGGAGGGTCCCGGAGAACGCGATCCTGAGCCACGATCTCTTCGAGGGTGCGCTGGGCAGGGCCGCGCTGGCGACGGACATCGTGCTCTACGAGGGGTTCCCCGACACGTATCGGCACTATGCACAGCGCCTCCATCGATGGATCCGCGGCGATTGGCAGCTGCTTCCATGGCTGATGCGCAGAGTGCCGGGCACTAACGGCACGCGAATCCGCAATCCGGTCGGCGCGCTGGATCGCTGGAAGATGTTCGACAATCTGCGCCGCAGCCTGGTACAGCCGGGACTGGTGGTGCTCGCCATGGCCGGCTGGCTGGTTCTGCCGGGCAGCCCCTGGTTCTGGACGGCGTTGGTCCTGCTTGCTCCTGCCGGGCAACTTCTGATCGACCTCGCCAGCGGCCTGACCCGCGGCCGTCGCCGCGGCGCAACCTTCGGCTTCCGGGCGCGGATGATCGACCAGACCGGCCGATGGCTTCTGGTTATCGTCTTCATGCTGCACGAGGCCTTGCTTTCGCTCCATGCGATCGTGGTGACCCTGTGGCGCCGTTACGTCAGCAAACGAAACCTGCTCGAATGGACCTCGGCTGCGCATGTCGCGGCGCACGCCGGGGGCGAGCCCCGCAGGTTCGCCCTATGGCGGCAAATGGCCCCTGCTCCGTTGCTTGCGATTGCCATTGCGACAGCAGTTTACCTTTTCCGGCCTGCCGCAATTGCGCCGGCATTGTTCTTGATCCTCCCGTGGGCGCTCGCGCCCGAGATAGCCCGTTTCATCGAGCTGCCGCGGCGCAGGGCCGGACCGACCGAGGGCAAACTCGACATTCCCTATCTGCGCCAACTGGCACGCCGGACCTGGCTCTATTTCGAGACCTTTGCCGGACCGGGCGACAACTGGCTGCCTCCGGACAATTACCAGGGGCCACCGCACGAGGAAATCGCGCACCGCACCTCGCCGACCAATATCGCGATGCTGATCCTGTCGACGGCCAGCGCATGGGATCTGGGCTTCGTCGGGCGGGTCGAGCTGGCCGCGCGAACGCGCAATGTCCTCGATAGTCTGGGGCAGCTCGAACGGCACCGCGGTCATTTTCTCAACTGGTACGAGACGCATCACCTGCGTCCGCTCGAGCCGCGCTATGTCTCCACGGTCGATAGCGGCAATCTCGCGGCCGCCTTGGTCAGCTACGCACATTGTCTGCGTGACGCGGCGAGGGAAAACGCGCTCGAAGACCAGCGCTGGGCGGGGTTGCAGGATCTCTTCGCCCTTGTCGCCGAACATGCCGGCGAGCTCGACGACAGCGAGGAATTTCGCGCGCGCGTCGGGCGCATGGGCGAGGATGCATCGCGGCAGGGAGACGATGCCGCAGATGCGCAGATCCTCCTGCATCGGCTGCTGAGCGATGATCTTCCCGCGCTCGAGGCGGAAGGTGCGCACATCATGAAGCGCGCGGCCAACGATCGCGCCGAGCAAGTGCGCGATCTCAATATCTGGATCGAACGCCTCAGGCATCACATCCACGATATGGCGCGCGACACGGCAACGGTTCCGACGATCGGCTCGGAGCTGATCGCGCTCGCGCACGAAACCGAACGGCTTGCCTGGGAAATGGATTTCACCTGGCTCTACGACAAGGAACGCCGTCTATTCTTCATCGGCCACAATGTGAGCACGGCCAAGACCGACGTCCATCACTACGATCTGCTGGCCTCCGAAGCGCGCATCGCGAGCTTCTTCGCCATCGCCAAGAAGGATGTCGCGGTCGAGCACTGGTTCCATCTCGGGCGTCCGATAACCCGCGCGGATGGTAACGTCGCGCTGGTCTCGTGGAACGGCTCGATGTTCGAATATCTGATGCCCCGCCTGTTGATGCCGAGCGGGCCCGACACGCTGCTGGGCGAGAGCGAGCACACCGCCGTCGCGGTGCATCGCCGCTATGGCCAATCCAGCAGCACGCCCTGGGGGATTTCCGAATCCGCCTACGCGGCGCGCGATCCCGAACATCGCTTTCGTTACCGCGCCTTCGGTGTGCCGGGCCTGGGGTTGCGCCGCGGCCTCGCCCAGGACCTGGTGATCGCGCCCTATGCCTCCGCCCTCGCCTTGGCCCACGACCCGGTCGCTGCCCAGGCCAACCTCAAGCGGTTGGAGAGTCTCGGGGCCGGCGGCCGATACGGTCTATGGGAAGCGATCGATTTCACGCCGCATCGCGCACCGGCATCGGACGGCACCTTCACGCCGGTCAATGCATTCATGGCGCACCATCAGGGCATGATCCTGTGCGCGATCGGAAACCTGCTCACCGGCGACGTTCTGGTGGACCGGTTTACGCGGGATCCGCAGATTCAGCTTACGACCTTGCTCTTGTCGGAACGCATCCCGCACGAACTGCCGGCCGAGATCGAACGGCTTGAAACGGTCACGATCGACGATGCCGCCGGCGCCAACACTCAGATCCGGTACAATTGGACTCCGACCGAGACCTCGTTCCCGCAAACGCATCTTCTCGGCAACGGTCGGTTGTCGAGCCGCATATCCTCTTCGGGCGGTGGCGGGCTGTTCTGGAATGGTCAGGCGCTGACACGTTTCGTGCCGGACGCCACGCGCGATGCCGAGGGTTTCTGGTTTTACCTGCGCGACGAGCACAGCGAACGCGTGTGGTCGGCAACGCGCCAGCCCACAGGGGTCGCTCCGGCCGAGGAGAGCATTACTTTCCGCAGCCACGCGGCGGAATTCCAGCGGCGCGACAGCCGGATAAATACCCGGCTCGAGGTGACTGTCGGCGCGAGCGACGATATCGAATTGCGCCGGCTGCTGATCACCAACGAAAGCAGCCGTCGCCGGTCTCTCCGATTGACGAGCTATGCGGAGATCGCCCTCGCGCCGCCGCTGGAGGACGAACGCCACCTCGCATTCAGCAAGATGTTCGTGCGCAGCGATTATCTCGCCGAGCCCGGCGCATTGCTGTTCACCCGCCGCCCGCGCCGTCCCGAGGATACACCGCCTGTGCTCTTGCAGACGGTCATCGGGGCCGACGGGATCGTCCCCGATGTGAGCTTCGAATGCGATCGCCGGCTGTTTCTCGGCCGCAACCGCACCGCGCACGCGCCGTTAGGAGCCACGCGAAGCCTCTCCGGCACCCAGGGTTGGACGCTCGATCCCGCTGCATGCTTTCAGCTGCGTTTCGATATGGAACCGGGTGAAACGAAAGAGCTGTGCTTCGTCACGATCGCCGCAGCCTCGCGATCGAGCGCCCTCGAACTGCTCGAGCGTCACGCTACGCTCTCGGCAATCCGCTGGCTGACCGACGATGCCGAGCGGGAAGTCTCACGGGCAATCCACCGCGCTCGCATCGCGCCTGATCTGTTGCCCGATGTCCAGGCACTCGGCTCGCTCATGGTCTATCCGCACTCCGCCCTGCGGGCCGAGCGCGCCACGATCCGCGGCAATGCGCTAGGCCAGCAGAACCTGTGGGGCCTCGCACTTTCGGGCGACTTGCCGATCCTGCTCCTGAAGGGGGAACTGGAGGAAAACGAACTGTTGGACCTGGTGATCGGCGCGCATCAATTGTGGCGCCGCGCGGGCCTCCAGGTCGACATCGTCATCCTCCAGACTCTGGGTTCGGCCTATATCGAGCCTGTCCGTGACGCTTTGGTGAGCCTGCTTCAGGAAGTCGGCGCGACCGAAATGCTGGGCCGCAATGGCGGCATTCACCTCGTCTTCGCGGACCAGATCGGTTCAGGGCATGTGCGCTTGCTCGAAGCGATGGCGTGGGCGGTCCTCGACGGCTCGAACGGATCGCTGGCCGACCAGATCGCGCGAGCCATGCCGCATCGCCTCGAGCCCCCGCCGATCCTTCCCTCGCTCGAATTCGAGCCCGAGCCGCAACGTCCGCCAGCAAGGCCGGACGATCTGCTGTGCGACAACGGATATGGCGGGTTCACCTCAGATGGACGCGAGTATCTGATCCATCTCGAGCCGGGTAACACGACGCCCGCGCCATGGGTCAACGTACTGGCAAACGAAGCATTCGGGACGCTCGTCACCGAGTCCGGCGGTGGCTTCACCTGGTCGGTCAACAGCGGCGAATATCGGCTGACCCCCTGGACGAACGATCCGGTCACGGACCGCCAGACCGAGATCCTTTATCTGCGCGACGAGGAAACGTCGCAGGTATGGTCGGTTACGCCCGATCCCGCCGGGCGCGACATGACCTGCCAGGTTCGGCATGGTGCGGGATTCACCGAATGGCGCCAGGCGAGCCGCGGGATCGAGCAGCGCATGACCGTAACGGTTGCCCGGGATGCCCCGGTCAAGCTCATCCGTCTAACCCTGCGCAATCTCGGCCGGCGCGATCGGCGCATCACGGCAACGTATTACGCGGAATGGCTGCTGGGCTCGCTCCCCGGCATCGCGCGGCGTCACGTCCATTGCCGCTTTTATCCCGACGCGCAGGCGATAGTTGCGACCAATCCGTGGAATGCCGATTTTGCCGGGCGGAGCGCTTTTCTCACGGCGAGCGAGCATGCGCACGGCTTCGCGACCGACCGCCAGGAGTTCATCGGCCGAGAAGGCAATCTCGCACGGCCCGCCGCACTTGGCCGCTGGGGCCTCGACAATTCCGAGGTCGCCGGCGCGGACGCCTGCGCCGCCTACCAGGTGCATCTCGACCTCGCTCGAGGAGAAAGCCGCGAGATTCTCTTCGTGCTCGGCGAAGCGGAGACCGAACAGGAGGCGCTCGCCTTGGCGCGCGACTGGCGTTCGGTCGGCCGCGGCGTGGCGGCCGAGGCCGAGAACACCGCCTATTGGGACGACCTGCTGGGCGCGGTCGAAGTCGAGACGCCCGACCCGGCGCTCGATATCCTGGTCAATCGCTGGCTGCTCTACCAGAGCCTGTCCTCGCGCATTCTCGCACGTACCGGCTTCTATCAAGCCAGCGGTGCGATCGGTTTTCGCGATCAATTGCAGGACGTCCTCGCCTTCCTGCATGCCGACCCGGAACGCGTCCGCGACCATATCCTCACTTGCGCTGCGCATCAGTTCGAGGAGGGCGACGTGCTGCACTGGTGGCACCCGCCCGCCGGACGCGGTGTACGAACCCGCATTACCGACGATCTGCTGTGGCTCCCCTATGCGTCGGCGCATTACGTAAACGCCACGGGTGACACGTCGATCCTCGAGGAGGAGGTTCGCTTTCTCACGGCGCCCCCGCTCGCCGACAACGAGCACGATCGCTACGCGATGTACGATGCCGGGGGAGTGCCCCGTTCGCTGATAGAGCATTGCGAACGGGCGCTCGAGCGGGTCGAGCTGGGCAGCCACATGCTCCCGCTCATCGGAACCGGCGACTGGAACGACGGGATGGACCGGGTCGGTGACAAGGGCAGGGGCGAGAGCGTCTGGCTTGCCTGGTTCGCCTCGGTCTGCGCCGCGTCGCTGGCGCATTGCGAGCGGCTCTTGGGCCGTATCCCGGAATCGCGCCACTGGGCGGAACGCGCCGCGACCTGGCGGCGCAATGCAGAGCATTCAGGATGGGACGGCGAATGGTATCGCCGAGCCTACGACGATGAGGGGACACCGCTCGGCTCGCAGGAAAACGACGAATGCTGGATCGACTCCATCTCGCAATCCTGGTCCGTCTTCGCCGGTGGCGCGAGTACGCGGAGCCGAACCGCGCTCCAGGCCGCGCTGCGCGAGCTGGTCGACGAAGAGGCCGGAATCGCGCGACTGCTATGGCCGCCTTTCGACAAGTCGGCGCACGATCCCGGCTATATCATGGCTTACCCTCCGGGCATCCGCGAAAACGGGGGGCAGTATTCGCACGCCGCGGCCTGGTTGGGTCTGGCTCTCGCACGGACCGGCCAGGGCAATCACGCGCATCGCATCTTCACCATGCTCAACCCGATCGAACACGCACGCGAGCGGCAGTCGGCAGATATCTATCGTACCGAACCTTACTCCGTGGCGGCCGATATCGGCTCGGTGGGCCGCCATCGCGGAATGGGCGGGTGGAGCTGGTACACCGGTGCCGCGGCATGGACCTGGCGGCTCGCGGTAGAAGGGATTCTCGGCCTCACCTTGCGCGATGGGCGGGTGCACATCTCGCCCTCGCTACCGGAAGGATGGGATGGCTATGAAGCGACCCTGCGGCGGGGCGGCGGGACGATCCGCATCAAACTCGCCCGCGAGGGGCCCCTCCATGGACGTGCGCGGGCACACTTGATTGTCGATGGCGAGCCGTTCGACGGGGAACTGATCGCCTTTCCGCCAGCCGGCGAATGCCGCGAGGTCGAGGCGCGGATCGGGGACACTCCAGACACGGTTTCCAAACCCGAACATGCGGGGGTGAAAGATAAAGCGACATGAGCGATGACCCGATCATTTACCCGTTCGAAGCCCTGACGCGCGAGGACACGGCGAAAGTGGGCGGCAAGAACGCCTCTCTGGGCGAGATGATCGGCGCGCTGGCAGGCAAGGGCATTCGCGTGCCGCCAGGCTTTGCCACCAGCGCCGCCGCCTATCGCGCATTTCTGGGCGCCAATGATCTCGACGAGGTGATTGCCGGGGAAATTGCGAACTATCAGGATGGCCGGGCGAGCCTTTCGCAAGCGGGCGCCGCAATCCGGAGCGCAATTCTTGCAGGCGAATGGCCGGAGCCGATCGCCGATGCGATCCTCGCCGCCTATCGCGAACTCGACGCGCGCGACGGATCGGGAGCGGCGGGCGTAGCCGTCCGTTCGAGCGCGACGGCCGAAGATTTGCCCGACGCGAGCTTTGCCGGACAGCAGGAGACGTTTCTCAACATCGTCGGCGAAGATGCATTGCTCGGCGCGTGCAAGCGTTGCTTCGCCTCGCTCTACACCGATCGCGCAATCGTCTATCGCGAATTGAAAAGCTTCGAACACTCTGCCGTGGCGCTCTCGGTCGGCGTGCAACGGATGATCCGTTCCGACCGGGCGGGTGCGGGCGTCATGTTCTCGATCGACACCGAAACCGGTTTCGACCGGGTCGTGCTGATCAATGCGGCATGGGGACTGGGCGAAAGCGTTGTGCAAGGCTCCATCGAGCCCGATGAATATCACGTCTTCAAGCCGCTGCTTGAAGATCGAAGCCTGTGCCCGATCATCAAGAAGCGGTGCGGGGCCAAACAGCGCAAGCTCATCTACTCGAACGATGATTCCGGCACCCGATGGGTCGATACAAGCGAGCCCGAACAGCACGCCGCCGTACTGGAAGATGAAGAGATTCTAACTCTTGCGCGATGGGCAGCGGTAATCGAGCGCCATTATGGTTGCCCGATGGACATCGAATGGGCGAAAAACGGCCGGCAGGGCGAGCTCTTCATCGTCCAGGCACGGCCCGAGACCGTGCAGGCGCAGGATCGCGCAGACATCCTGCACAGCTCGAAAGTGCTTCGGCCAGGTCCCGTGCTGGTCGAAGGACAAGCCATCGGATCGCAAGCCGCGACCGGATCCGTCTGCGTCATTTCGGGCGCCGCCGAGATTGATCGCTTCGTCGACGGATCGGTGCTGGTGACCGGGGTGACCGATCCCGATTGGGTGCCGGTGATGAAACGGGCGGCAGCGATCGTCACCGATCACGGCGGACGCACGTCGCATGCCGCGATCGTCAGTCGCGAGCTGGGGGTGCCGGCCATTGTCGGATGCGGCAATGCGACCGAACAGCTCCAAGAAGGGCAGAAAGTCACGGTCAATTGCACCGCCGGCGAGCACGGTCTCGTCCATGAAGGACGGTCGGAGATCCGTGAAGAGCGGATCGATCTCTCCGCGCTCCCTGCGACCCGAACGCGCGTGATGCTCAACCTTGCCGATCCGGGCGCCGCCTATCGCTGGTGGAAACTACCGTCCGACGGGGTCGGGCTTACGCGGATGGAGTTCGTCATTTCCAACCTCATAAAGGTCCACCCGATGGCGTTGCTCCAGCCCGAGCGGATCGCCGACCCCGAAGAGCGTGCCGCAATCGAACGTCTTACGCGCGGTCATCGCGGGCACGCCGAATTCTACGTCGATCGCCTGTCCCGCGGGCTCGCGCGGATTGCCGCGCTGCAATATCCGCATCCTGTCGTGATCCGGTTCAGCGACTTCAAGACCAACGAGTATGCGGACTTGCTGGGTGGCCGCGCGTTCGAGCCGGAAGAAGAAAATCCGATGCTCGGCTTTCGCGGGGCATCGCGTTACGCGTCGCCGCTGTTCCGCGAGGGATTCGCGCTCGAATGTCGTGCGATCCGGCATCTGCGCGAGACGATGGGCTTTACCAATGTCGTGGTCATGGTGCCGTTCTGCCGCACAATCGACGAGGCCGATCGCGTGCTCGCGGAAATGGCCGCGAACGGGCTCGCTCGCGGACAGGCCGGCCTCGAAGTCCTGGTGATGTGCGAAGTGCCGAGCAATGTCGTGCTTGCGGGAGACTTCGCCGAGCGGTTCGACGGCTTTTCTATCGGCAGTAACGATCTCACCCAACTCGTCCTCGGAATCGATCGCGATTCCGAACTCCTCGCCGAGCAATTCGACGCCCGCGATGCGGCGGTCATGTGGATGATCCGGCATGTGATTTCGGAGGCGCATGCGCATGACACTCCGGTCGGCCTGTGCGGGCAAGCGCCCAGCGATCATCCGGCCTTCGCCGAATTTCTGGTCGAATGCGGGATCGACTCGATTTCCGTCACGCCCGACAGTTTCGTCGCCGTAAAGAACCACGTCGCGGCCGCCGAAGGCATCGCCAAGGTCGAACCCGCGATTGCGCAGTAGCTTGCTCAGGCCGTCTGCTCCGGCGAGAATTCGCGCGCCCTCGCAAGGTACTCGACGACTTCCCGGTCGCTGGTTTGCCCGAAGTCGGCATAATGCGCTCCGACGGCCTGGAAAGAGCGCGGCTTGGCCAGGCAGATCACTTCGTCACATAGAGATGCCAGGGATGCGATCGTGTCGGGCGGGGCGACGGGTACCGCCAGCACGATCTTGGCCGGCCTGGCCTGGCGAATGCTCTCGAGCGCAGCACGCGCCGTGCTCCCCGTCGCAATGCCATCATCGACGACGATGACCGTCCGATCTTTCACAGAGACGGGGTTCATGGCACCATAGATGACGCGCCTCCGCCCGATCTCCGCCAGCGCGGCCTCCTTCGCGCGCTCGATGTAGGCATCGCTCGCTCCGGTCATCCGCGCCACGTCGGCGTCGATGACGACCTGGGGATTCTCTCCGTCGACGATCGCCCCGACAGCGAATTCCTTATTGCCTGGCGCACCAAGTTTGCGCACCATGACCAGGTCGAGCGGCGCCCGAAGCTTCTTGGCGATTTCGAACCCCACCGGCACGCCGCCGCGGGGAAGCGCGAGGATCACGGGATCGTGCCATATGCGCTTGGCGAGCTCTGACGCGAGTTCCTTTCCAGCCGCTCGCCGGTCTTGAAATGAAGATATCGGCATGGGTTGGGACCCTTCTGTGAATGTGAGCTACAATTGGTTCAACGCTCTTTCGCGATCCCGAAATACGTAACGTTCCGCGATTTATCCGCCGGCGGACTGAGGCATGGGAGGTGCATGACATATCCTCCCCCAAGGAGTTGACGACATGCTGAGCATCGCGACCCTAACGCTTAATCCAACTATCGACGTCGCCTACTCCGTTCCGCGCCTGAGCCACACCGACAAGGTGCGCATTCCGCCGCAATTGGCGGATCCCGGCGGCGGGGGTATCAATGTTGCGCGCGTATTCGTCCGCATGGGCGGCAACGCGCGCTGTGTCTACCTGTCCGGCGGATCGACCGGTATCGCGCTGGACGCGCTGCTCGACATCCACCAGCTGGTCCGCGAACGCATCGTCGTGCGCGGTGAAACCCGTATCAGCACGACCATACTCGAAGAGGAAACCGGACACGAGTATCGCTTGGTGCCTTCGGGCCCCGAGGTGCGAGAAGTCGAATGGCAGGGTTGTCTCGACAGGCTGGACCAGATCTCCAGCGATTTCCTGGTCATGAGCGGATCGCTGCCGCATGGCGTACCGACCGACTTCTATGCTCGCGCTGCAGCCGCGGCCAACAAAAGGGGTATTCGTACAGTACTGGATTCATCCGGGGAGGCGCTCTCGGCCGGGCTCGAGGCCGGAGGGTTCGAGCTGATCAAGCCCAATCTCAAGGAATTTCAGCAATTGGTCGGCAAAAAGGTCACCGATCCGGATGCGATTGGCGAAGCCGCCATGGACATTGTCCGAAGCGGCGGCGCCAGGCTGGTCGCGGTGACCATGGGCGAATGCGGCGGCATCCTGGCGAGCGAGGCCGGTGTGATCGAACTCGCGGCTCCCCAGGTGGAAACCGCCAGCGCGGTGGGTGCCGGCGACAGTTGTCTGGCGGCAATGATTTACGGGCTCGCGCTGGGCAAGCCGGACGAGGATGCGTTTCGCTTGGGCATCGCGGCAGGTGCGGCCTCGCTCATCACCGCGGGAACCGGGCTCGCCAGGGCGGAGGATATCGAGAAGATATACGGTAAGCCGATCTAGCCCGGCGGGCCGGACCTGAATCACTAAGGCCTTCTGCGTAGTTACCTCGTGCGAGCGGCATCGCATCCTTCGCCTTGTTCTCACAATGGCAATGGAGCGAGCGAATGGCCGAGCTTATGAAAGCCGCAATCTTCGTCGAGCCCGGACGGATCGTCCTGGGTGAGAAACCGATCCCCGATGTCGGCCCGCTGGACGCGCTTATCCGTGTCACCACGACGACGATTTGCGGCACCGATGTGCATATTCTCAAGGGCGAATATCCGGTCGAAAAGGGTCTTACGGTCGGTCACGAGCCCGTCGGCGTAATCGAGAAGCTCGGTTCGGCAGTCACAGGTTATGAGGAGGGCCAGCGGGTCATCGCCGGGGCGATTACGCCGGCGGGTACTTCCTATGCTTCGCTGGGCGGGTGCCATGCCCAATGCGGCGGCCAGGGCAAACATGGCATCAAGGCGATCGGCGGATGGCGCTTCGGCAATACGATAGACGGCGCCCAGGCGGAATACCTGCTCGTCCCCGATGCGATGGCGAACCTCGCGCCGGTACCCGACGGATTGACCGACGAGCAGGTGCTGATGTGTCCCGATATCATGTCCACCGGCTTCAGCGGCGCGGAATCCGGGCGGATCAAGATCGGGGATACCGTCGCCGTATTCGCGCAGGGGCCGATCGGGCTGTGCGCCACGGCTGGCGCGCGCATGATGGGCGCGACGACGATCATTGGCGTAGAGACAGTCCCGGAACGGCAGGCAATGGCCAGAAAGATGGGCGCGACGCATATCGTGGACTTCGCCAAGGTCGATCCGGTCGACGAGATATTGAAGATCACGGACGATCGCGGTGTCGATGTTGCGATCGAGGCGCTGGGGACACAGCAGACCTTCGAAGGTGCCTTGCGGGTGTTGAGGCCCGGGGGGACGCTCTCCTCGCTCGGTGTCTACTCGGACGACCTCACTATCCCGCTAGAGCCGCTTGCAGCAGGGTTGGGCGACCACACGATCCGCACTACGCTCTGTCCGGGCGGCAAGGAAAGGATGCGGCGGCTGATGGACGTCGTGGCATCGGGTCGCGTCGATGCCGGCCCATTGGTGACACATCGTTACCCGCTCGAGTCGATCGAAGACGCCTACGAACTATTCTCGCATCAGCGCGACGGGGTGCTCAAGGTGGCGATCAGGCCTTGAGGTTCGGGCAAGACGCCGGTGGTCGTTTCAAGCCGACGGTGACATGGCGGGTGCGGTCAGCGCGCCTGCTGCCTGCTTCGCGAGCGCGCCCAGTCCGAAGACCATGGCGAGCAGCCAAATCAGCGCTCCCGCGACCGGGATCAGGGTGAGAAGGAAAACCGCAATCACTCCGAGCAGCGGCCAGATTATGCGCGCGAAGAGCGTGTCGGGCGGATCGGAAGTTCCGGTAGTCACCCTGCGTAAGCTCATCCCGACGAAGTAGGCCGTGACGGCAAGCGCAATCGGAGTGAGCGCCACCGAGATGGCAATCAGCAGCACGGCAAGAGGTGCGGCGACAACCGTAACTACGAGCGCCACCACGAGCAGCGGCACGATCAGCGCGTAGAGCACGCCGATGCCGAAGCTCTGCCATGGTTTTTCCCGCATCATGGTCGAAGCAGAGCGCATCAGGCCCGGCGCAAAAAAGACCAGCAGCGCCACGAGAATGAAGTAGCTCAGGACGATGGATAGGCCAAAGAGCAGGAACAGCTGGCCAACGCCCTTGCCGATTTCCTCGGCAGTGGATCGATCGGGCATCGGCAAGGCAGCCCTGCGGCCCTCGATAACGGCGCCCGGCTGGATGGTGAGATTTTCACTACGATAGAGGAGATCGCCTCCAATCCGCGCCAGTGGGCCAAGCACGATCGTGTCGCCAGACAGGCGCGCCGTGCCCTGCACTGAGGAGTTCACGAAGATGTCGCCCGCGCCGATCCGCAGGTCCCCGCCCACCGGTGCTTCGAGCCTGACCGAACCACCGGCGAGAACGGCCGACCCGCCGATATCGAAACCCGGCCTCGCCACGATATCGCCTCCACCGACGATGATATCGTCGGTGACCTGCGCGCTACGCAACCGGAGCTCGCCACCCCATGCGATCAGGTCGTGAACGGTCGCGTCGATCACCTCGATCTCCCCGCCGGCCAGGAACAGGTGATCGGCCTGCGCGCCACTGGTCACCACGGTGCCGCCGGCCGCGAACAGATCATCCGTCGTCACTGCCGACACAGCCAGGTTCTCGGCCGAAACGAATACCATGTCCGTTTCTGTCGCCGTGGCGACCGCAGGTTCCTGCGTTTGGCTCTCAGCCTGCCCGAAAGACGGAGATGAGGGTGCGAAGGCCGCGATCATCACCGCCACCGCGCAGGCGAACAGCTTGCTGGGTCTCAATCGTTGGAAAAGCATTCCGATCACCCTCTTCGGCTGGCTTTCAACCTGTTTGGTCATGCGCCGTTGTGACCGATATCCGTAGATAACCGGAGGTCTGCGCCTGGCGTGATCGTTTAGGTTTTTCAGCGCGCTTCGCAGACGAGGATGACGAGCCGAGCGCGAAATCGGAACGCAGGGCAGCGCGAACGGATCGAGATGAAACTCGAAAGAAACACGAGAGCGCCGCGAGCGGAGCCCCGGCCTTCACATGGCGGCGAGCGGCATGGTTCGCCAACCGCTCTCGACATCGTCGACATTCGGAAATCCTTCGGGGCAAGGCAGGTTCTGAACGGTGTATCGCTGACGGTGAAAGGAGGCGAGGTAGTCGGCCTGTTCGGGCGCGATGGCGCGGGCAAGACCGTCACCTTCTATTGCATTCTCGGCCTGGTGAAATGCGATGCCGGGCGGATAATGCTGCACGATACGGATATCTCCAGGATGCCCTTCTATCGCCGCGCGATGCTGGGCCTGGGATATCTTCCCGAGCAGCCATCGGTTTTTCGCGGCTTGTCGGTCGCCGACAATATCCTGGCCATGCTCGAGATCGTCGAGCCCGATCGACGGATCCGCCGGCAGCGCCTGGACGAGTTGCTCGCGGACCTGGGCATAGAACATTTGCGCGGCGCCAAGGCGACATCCTTGTCGGGCGGCGAAAGGCGACGCTGCGAGGTCGCGCGGGCGCTGGCGCTCGATCCGCTATTCGTCCTGCTGGACGAGCCATTTGCGGGGATCGACCCGCTTACGATCGCGAGCATCAAGAGCATGATACGGGATTTCAAGAAGCGCGGGATCGGCGTGCTGATGACCGACCAGAACGTACCCGAAATGACGGACGTCATCGACAGGGCCTACCTGCTCGATGAGGGCATGACGGTTTTCTCCGGAAGTCCGCAGGAGATGCTGAGCGATCGGCAGGTTATCGCGCGATATCTCGGCCATCACGATTGATGGAGTGCGCTCGCCCTTCCGGACACCTCGTCGGCGAACCGTGGGACCTTGCGATAGTGCGGCGATGCGCGCGCGATTCACATCGTCATGATCGGCGGCGCCTTCTGATCCTCAGGCTCCCGGCTACGCACCTTGTCCACCGCCACCATGTAATTGTGACCGTAGGCCTCGGCGCATTTGGGGCAGGTCGTATAGAAGATGTAGCTCTCCTCGACTTCCTCCCCCTCGTCGGCAAGCTCGCGCGCGAAGGCATCGAGCAGGACAGGAGCCTCCGGATAGGGCGCATCGAACACGCGCGTGCGAAAATGTCCGGACAACGTCACGGTTTCCTCGTCCGGCACCTCGCCATCGACAGCGAAGAGGTGCTCGGCCTCCCGGGACGAAAGGTCGCGGCTGAGGACCAGGAAATGCGGCTCATCAAGCGCGCCTGCATCGGCTATCGCCTCGTGTACGCGACCGAATACCTTATCCATGTCGACCGGCACGTGATCTTGCGAGCGAGTGGTGGCACGGACAAAGCGCTTGTCCTCGAAATGCAGGCTCTGGCGATCCCACCCTTCCGGATGGAAGCGCGGACAGCAGCCGGTGGTGTTGTCGAGCGGGTCGATTTCCGGCGTGGCATTTACGGGCAAGTCTGCTTGCAAAGCGGTTCCCATGGCGGCCTCCTGCTAGCGGGGCCAAGAGGATGCTCCCCGCGTCAGGCTCGCCGGAATAGGGGAAGGTCCGTAGGTGGCTCTACTGGTGCGCGATGTATTGCCGCGGCGAAGCTCGGTGCCGCGAACCGCATCGCAGTCCCGCCAATTCGCCACCCAGATCTCCATCGCGTGTCGCACTTCCCAAGGAAGCCAGCGCGATTCCTCGACCTCTCAGGAACGCTTCGCGCGCCAACACGAACGGGGGGTCCGGTCCGCATTGGAGGCTGTACGGGCCCCTACACCGCGGACCTCGCAAACGCCCGCGCCCATGTCCGGATGGTCACGGATCGGAGAGGCGAGAGAAGAAGAAATGGTACTAAAAGAGGACACACAACGAACTTCACATAGCTAAAATATTGGTACTTTTTGCTTGTTATTCCGCAATGATGTGCGCGATAGACCCCCAACATAGCTGAAAATTGGTTTTCACAATTTCGCATTTCAAAAGGTGGGCTATCGGGTGGGCTCGGTTTTTCGGGTCCCAAATTCTAGCGCTGGCTTTGCATTCAGGATCACACCGCTGCGTTAGCATTGCGCTTTCTTATGCTGGCGCTTGCGAGAACGAGCGAGGTTTGCCTCGCCACTTTCGACGAAATTCGCCATAATGTTTGGACGTTTACACCCGAAGGCATCGAGACAGGGCGAGCGCACCGCATACCCCTCACGCCTGAAGCGCTAGCGGTCGTAAACATCGCGAGGCGTCGTTCTCAGAATGAGTAGTTGTTGTCCGCTCTGCGTGGAAGGCCCACTTCCTATATGGCAATGTCGACCTCCCTGAGAAGAGAACAGTTCCAGCTCGCCCCCACGGATTTCGCACGACATTTCGCGATCGGGCAGAAGAGAAAATGGATGCTGCCTTCGAGATTATAGAATCTGCATTGGGACACCACATAGATACTGGAGTGATTGGTGCTTATCAGCGGTCTGATCGGCTCGAGATGCGACGCAATTTAAGGGAACAGTGAAATGATCTGCTTTTGCCAGAAGTAAAGTAAGAACCTGCGCGACGCTCCAGCGTTTTCGAAATTCTGGGATGTATCACGAAGACATTATATCATAACGGAATCGCAGCGTGATTTAGAGAGCATAATGTCTGGAAGAATACGTGCGGGGCATTTCATCCCTTTGGCACGGCCACTATTTTTTTTCGGCAATTGCGGTGCCTTTATCAGCATATGGAGCGACAACTGAAACGCTCAGGCAGAACTTGAAACCAGCCAAATTATAAATGGTCGGGCCATACCGCGAACGGTTATCCCAGAAACCTGCGAGTTGCCGACAAGGGAGCTATCGAAGGAAGGATCGCGACAGAATCATCGTCGGGCGCATCGCCGGCGAAAGCCTCGAATCAGGTCAGCCCCCCGCGCCGTCGAGAGCCGCTGGGCGAGCGGGTAAACGGTGCCCGCGCCAGACGACGCAGATATCCCATCCCTCGGCGTTAGCGAATGGCTCGTGCGCATAGTCTCTTTCAAACGGTAGGGCATAACGCTCAGAACGATCCCGGCGCGAAACCGGCGGGACGCCACAATGACCCTCGCGCCGGGCTGGCGTCTCGAATTGCATTCCAGCGATCTTGGAAAGGTCGCGAACGAAGGAACCATCACCGAGCGGGCCTGATCGGCGTTCATCGCAGCGGGGCGAAGGGCTGCATCTCGTTGCGACCGCATCCGGTTTCGCGCGGAGGATCGCAATAGACCGATCTCAGACCGCGCGCCACGGACCGTGGGAATGCCATGAACCTATCGGAATCGTTGAACACCATTTCCCGCAACCAGAGGTCGGCATAGCCCCTGGATCGTATTTCCGCGATCAATCGGAGCGTCCGGCTAGATGCGAAGCGGTTCGCTCCGGGAATGCCGATGAACACCCGGGCTTTCGGCGAGGCGTGTCGATGGAAAGAAGCCTGCTCCGCGTCGAAGAGATCCATGCCCTCCGCACCGAGGTCGGGGCTGGCAACGACATACCGGCTGAAAATTTCCGGCTGCCGGAATAGCGAGAGAAGCGCAACGCTTCCGCCATCGAATTCTCCCAGAAGACCCCGGTCCGCCGGATCGGTTCGATACTTCGCATCTATCGCTGGAATCAACTCGTGCGCTAGAAAGCCGAGGTAATCTTCCGCGGCTTCCAGTGTCGGCGCGGCGTCCTCCGCCGCTCCCAATGCCGCCTGACGCCCGGCGCCGGTCCCTGGCCCGTCGATGCCCACGATTATCATCGCAGGCAATTGAGCCGAAGGCAGGGCGACATGGACAGTTTCGCGAACCGTGCCGAAAATGCGCTCCTTGTTCAGAACATAAAGCACCGGATATGCCACGCTGCCGGACCCGTCATAGTCGGGCGGCAAGGCGACGAGAATTTCCTGGGCCCCGCCGAGCGTGCTCGAGTATAAAGAAAACTGTTCGGTGAAAGGGCGCGAAAAATCTGCGGCATTGTCGCCCCCGCTCGCATCCGAAGCCGCCGCCCGGCACGAAGCTGCCGCAAGCAGAGCGACCAGTATAGACCCAATCAGCTTGAGCATCACCGCCCTACCTCCTTCCCGGGACATTTCACCTTCGGTTATCGCTATCGGGCAAGACCGCCAAGTGAACATCGCGGATCGTGGCCATGGCTTCCTTCAAGACATCGTCAGCAAGGGTAAGCGCAGGCATGAGCCGAATGGTATTTCCGTGCATGCCGCACGACAGGAGTATCAACCCGCGCTCGAGTGCGTTCTCGACGAAAAGGCGTGTGGCCCGGGCATCGGGCCGGTGTGGCTTGCCGGGTTCGACGATGTCGAATGCGACCATTGCGCCCAAGCCGCGGATCTCCTCGATGACCGGATGCGGGGCCTCGGCCTTGATGCTTTCCAGGTGGTGCCGCATCTGCGCCCCGAGCATTGAGCTGCGGGCGAGGAGATCCTCATCCGCAATTACGTCCAATACGGCCAGCGCGGCGCGACACGATACAGGGTTTCCTGCGAAGGTTCCGCCCAGGCCGCCCGGACCCGCGGCATCCATCAGGGTGGAGCGACCGATCACCCCGGCCAATGGGAAGCCGCCGCCCAGGCCCTTCGCGACAGTGACCAGATCGGGCTCGATCCCGAAGTGCTCGACAGCGAACATTCGCCCCGTACGCGCAAATCCCGTCTGGATCTCATCTGCGATCATGACGATGCCATGCTTGCTGCACAGATCGCGTATGGCGGCCAGGAAAACCGGGTCGGCGGCGCAGTAGCCACCCTCGCCGAGCACCGGTTCGACGATGATCGCTGCTACGTCGTTCGCGGGGACCTCGACCCTGAAGAGCCGTTCCAGCGCAGCCAAGGCATCGGATGCGTCAATACCGAGGCTCACGGAAGGGAACGGTATGTGAAAGATGTTCGCAGGGAAGGGACCGAAGCCTTCCTTGTAGGGCCTGACCTTTCCGGTTAGCCCAAGGCTGTAGAGGGTGCGCCCATGGAAGCCGCCCATGCAGGCGACCACTCCGGAGCGCCCCGTAGCCGCACGCGCGATCTTGACCGCATTCTCGACGGCCTCGGCCCCAGTGGTCAATAAGAGCGTCTTCGCCTCGCCATCGAACGGTGCGATCGAATTGAGCCTTTCCGCGAGAGCGACATAGGGCTCGTATCCCGTAACCTGGAATGCGGCATGGGTCAGCCTTTCGGTCTGGCCGATGGCCGCATCCATGACGCGCGAATGCCGGTGCCCCGTGTTGAGAACCGCAATCCCGCTTGCGAAATCGATGAAGCGCCGCCCTTCGACATCCCACAATTCGGAATTCTCAGCCCGATCGGCGAAGATCGAATGCGCGGTCGAGATTCCTCGCGGGATACTGGCTTTCCGCCGTGCGGCCAGGCTGGCATTTGTTGCGGCTTCCGACATGCGTGCTCTCTGACCTAATCGCTTCCTGGCATACAGACGCGGTCATCTGGCGCGACCCTAGGAAGCGGAATGCAGCGCCGGCAATCTTCCACTATCCACTGGGGAAAGCCCATCCGCTCGCGTCGTGGGTATCGCAATCTTGCGAATGAACCTCCACTTGCTGTCTCAGGGAAGGGGCGAACGACATGCCCGATCGGACCGACTTTTTCTCGCAACTCAGGCTGCCGGTCATTGCGGCCCCGATGTTCCTGGTTTCCGGGCCCGAACTCGTGATCGCAGCGGGCAAGGCCGGAATCGTCGGGACCTTCCCCGCGTTGAACGGACGCACTTCGGCCGCGTTCGAGGAGATGCTCGTTAAGATCGAACGCGAGCTGGGATCACCGGGGCAGACGGCTCCCGCGCCCTTCGGGGTAAACCTCATCGCGCACAAGACGAATGCCCGTTTGAACGACGATCTTGCGATTTGCGTGAAACATCGGGTTCCCCTGGTCATCACGTCGATTGGTGCCGTCCCGGATCTGGTCGAGCAAGTGCATGGCTATGGCGGCATGGTCTTTCACGATGTCGGCACCGTCGCGCATGCGCGCAAAGCCGCGGCCGCTGGCGTCGATGGGCTGGTCTTGATCTCGGCTGGCGGTGGTGGCCATTCGATGACCATGAACCCCTTTGCCTTCCTTGCCGAAGTGAGGGAGTTCTTCGATGGCTTCATCGTCCTGGCCGGTTGCCTTTCGACGGGCAAAGATATCGCGGCCGCCCGGGTCGCGGGCGCGGATATGGCTTACATGGGAACACGTTTCATCTGCACCAGGGAGAGCATGGCAAACGATGCGTATAAGCAGATGATCGTTGACGCCAGGGCGGACGATGTCGTCCACACGGCCGCTTTTTCAGGCGCACCGGCCATGTTTCTCAAGGAGAGCATCATTCGGGCGGGGCTCGACCCGGAAAACCTGCAGGACCGTGCCCGCGGCGACTTTGGCGAAGCACCCAGGGGGCAGAAGGCTTGGACCGACATACTCGGAGCCGGCCAGGGCGTCGGATCGTGCAACGACACACCCCCCGTGGCTACTTTGGTCGAACGACTTGAAGCCGAGTATCGGCAGGCGGTGAAGCGGGCGTGACCGGATCGGCGGCTTGCGTGGGTTCCGCACGCGCGGACGGTCGGCTGAAAACCGGTTCAGCCTTGCGGCCTCGAGGCGGCAGTATCGAAGACCGAAGCGTCGAAACCGAACCTTGGCATGTCTTGCGCGGTGAATGCAGTCGGCGCTCGACTTGCCGGATCGACCTTTACGAAGGTGCAGAGCGATTTCGCCGAAGTGGCGTCCCCAATGGTGAGAACTTGCTCCAGAACGAGCGATGTTCGACGGATCCGGGAAATCCGCATGCCGATTTCAACGAGCGAGTCCAGGAGCACCTCGCCGGTGAAATCCGCTTCGATCCTCGCCAAGAGGTATGCGGCATCGCCAGGCAAGGAATCCGCGCGAAGGGGAACCGCTAGGCGAGCGTGCTCGAAATAGCGCAGAATGGCGATGTGGTTCACATGGCCGTTGAAATCGATATCCGATACGAGTGGCCTGATCTTCGTCCAGTGCACGTAGTTACGCGAGCACGGCTCGGCCGAATTGTCCGGGTTCATGGCTAGACCGCCTTGGGCAGCATCGCTTCCGCCATGCGTACCCAGATCGACGCCCCGATGGGCAGAAGCCGATCTTCGAAATCGTAGCGAGGGTCGTGAAGCATCCGCGAATCGCCTGAATCGCCGGATCCAAGCCAGAAGTAACACCCGGGGCGCTCTTGAAGCATGGCGGCGAAATCGTCGGACCCCATGACCGCCGGCGCATTGTCGTAGATGTGGGACTGCGGCACGATCTGAGCCGCCACGTCCACGGCACGCTTGGTTTCGGCAGGCGAATTGATGAGGGGGGGATATCGTCGATCGTAGGAAAACGAGCAATCCACCCCCATGGCAGAGCAGATATTTTCTGCCATGTTCCTGAGCTCCCTTTCGATCATGGCCTGGGTCTCGGGGCAATGGGTCCGAACCGTCCCGCGCAGCACGGCTTCGCCGGGCAATGCGTTCCAGGTTTCGCCGGCCTGAAACTGTGTGATGCTCACCACGGCCGAATCGCTGGCCGGCACTTGCCGGCTGACGATAGTCTGCCACGCCGTTGCGACCTGAATCGCAGCCATGATCGTGTCTCGGCAAAGGTGGGGCGTAGCGGCATGTCCCCCCGTGTCTCGAACGATCAACTCGAACATATCCATCGAGGCGAGAAACGCCCCGGGCCGTGTTGCCACGGCTCCGAAGGGGGCGCCCGGCGCATTGTGGATCGCATAGATGGCATCGCAGGGAAACTGAGCGAAAAGCCCCCCGTCAATCATCGCCTGGGCTCCGCCTTCGTTTTCCTCCGCGGGTTGGAAAATGAAGTAGACCGTACCGTCGAACGTTCCGCGCTCTGCAAGATAGCGTGCAGCTGCGATCAGCATCACGCTATGCCCGTCATGCCCGCAGGCATGCATCACACCGTCGTTGCGAGACTGGTGCGGCAAGCCGGTCGCCTCCTGAATCGCCAGGGCATCGAGATCGGCGCGTAACCCGATGCTTGCGTTGCTGGTACCTTTGCGGAGCACTCCCACCACGCCGGTTCCACCCAGCCCGGTCGCTGTCTCCACGCCAAAACTGCGCAACTTCTCGGCAACGAATGCGCTGGTATCGTATTCCTTGAATGCCAACTCGGGGTTGGCGTGAAGTGCATGGCGCCATCGCCTGAGTTCATCGTCGACCGCGGCGATTTCCGGAATGATGTTGAAAACGGGCTCGGGCGTGTCAGCTGACATTTCGACTTCGACCTTCCCAGTATGGCGCGCGAAGGTCGTTCTTCAGGACCTTGCCGGTCGCATTGCGGGGCAGCTCGTCGAGAAAAGCGACCTTGCGGGGGATCTTGTAACCGGCCAGCCTGTCGCGACAGAACGAAACCAGATCATCGGGCTCGACGGTTCTGGCAGCTTTCAGCACGACACAGGCAAGCACAGCCTCGCCGAACTTTTCATCGGGCACGCCGACGACGCTGACCTCGGAGATCGCCGGATGCCCGTACAGGGCATTTTCGACCTCTTGGGGATAGACGTTTTCCCCTCCGGATACGATGACGTCGTTCTTGCGGTCTAGCAGGTAGACGTAGCCATCCTCGTCCACGCGGCCAACATCTCCGGTAAACAGCCACTCGCCCCGAAGAGTCGCCTCGGTTGCTTCCGGAAGGTTCCAGTATCCGGCCATAAGCTGCGGCCCCGACGCGACGAGTTCGCCGACGCAACCGGTGTCTTGGGGGTTCCCTTTTTCGTCCACCGTACGAATGTGCGTGCCCATCACCGGCCTGCCGCAGGACCGCAGGATTTCGGGCCGACCATTCAACGCCGCAAGATGGTCGCTGTGGTTCAGCATGGTCAAAGTAGCGGTGGATTCGGTCTGGCCGAACGACTGGTAGAATTCACAGTCGAATATCTCCATCGCCCGGCGCAATGTCTCTTCCGCGATGGGCGATGCTCCGTAGCTGATCTGGACGAGGTCGGGATAATTGCGATCGGCGAGATCGGGCACGTTCACCAGCAGGCTCTGGATCATGGCAGGCACGAAGTTCGCGCCCGCGATACGGTCCTCGGCGAAGGATCTGGCCACTGCGTGGGGATCGAAATCCTCGTGGATCACCAGCGAGGCACCAATACCGATAACCCCGCCGACCATTATGGCCCCTGCCGCATGGTAGAGCGGAGTGCAGATAAGCACGCGCATGCCGCGTTTGCCCGGAGTCTCGACCGATGAGCGATTCTGCACGAGATTGGCCATGACCGAACGCTGGTGGATGACGGCGCCCTTGGGGCGTCCCGTGGTTCCACTGGTATACATCTGATACAGTGGAGGGTCGCCGACCGGGTCTACGCTTGGCGGAACCGTCGGCTGTTCTTCGATGAAAGAGTCATAGTCGATCCAATCGTCCGTTTGCCCGCCGATAGCGACAAATGTTTCGACGCGGGGGATTTCGGTCCGGATTTCGTCGAGCAAAGCGCAGTAATCGCCCTGGGCCAGGACCAGCACGGCTTCGCAGTCATCGATGACGAATGCCAGCTCGGCCGCCGCCAGGCGGTAGTTGAGCGGCACGAGTACCAGCCCTGCTTTCGACGCAGCGATGAACGCGATGACCATGTCAGAAGAGTTTTTCGATAGATATGCAAACCGATCGCCCGGGCCGAGTCCGGTTGCCAGAAGCGCATTGGCGAGCCGGTTGGCGCGCTCGAACGCGTGGCCGTAGGTCCAGCTTTCATCCTTGAATACGGCGAATTCGCCCGCAGGGTTCACGCGGGCGTAATAGTCGAAATAGTCATGGTAGAGCAGGTCGTGCTGCATTAGTCGGCCACCTCTCGCTGGTTCGCGAAGTAGTCTTCGTAGATTTGTTTGAGCTCCGATTTCAGGACCTTGCCCGCCGCGTTTACGGGAAGCGAACCCGAAGCGAAGCAGATGCCCTTGGGCAATTTGTAGCCAGCGATGATGTTGCGGCAGTGATCGATGAGAGCGGCCTGATCTATTGCCGGCTGGTGCTCGTTCGGGACGACGACGGCCAGTACCGCCTCGCCCCATTTCCGATGTGGTACGCCTATAACCGCGCATTGAGCGACAGCCGGGTGGCTGGTGAGGGCGTTTTCCACCTCGATCGAATACACGTTCTCACCGCCGGTGATGATCATGTCTTTCAATCGATCCACGACGTACAGGAATCCGTCCCGATCAAAGTAGCCGCAATCGCCGGTGTGCATCCAACCGTCCCTCAGCGCAGCGGCGGTTTCGTCGGGTCTGCGCCAATAGCCCTGCATCACATTTGCGCCTCGGACCCGGATTTCGCCGACATCCCCTGCGTCGAGCTCGATGCCCTCCGGCCCGACAACTTGCACGTCCACCCCGTAGGCGGGGCGGCCCGCCGAACGTAGACGGCGGGTCGACGTCAAATGCTCGGCAGGGCTCAGGACAGTAGCCAGGGGAGACAATTCCGTCATTCCATAGCCTTGCACGAACCCAGTCCCGGGCAAGGCTGCCAAGGCATCCTCGAGCAAGCGGGGCGGCATCGGTGAGGTACCGTAGATCAGCCGCTGCAGGCTTTGCGTATCGGTGCACGCGAAAGCGTCATCGTCCAGAACGGACTGAATCATGGTGGGCGCAAGCATTGCATGGGTCACCGCATGTTTCTGAACGGTCGCCAGGAAGTCGCGGGGGTGGAATGTCTGCAGGATCGCATGCGCGCCGCCC
Source organism: Erythrobacter sp. AP23 (assembly GCF_001542855.1). Taxonomy (GTDB): domain Bacteria; phylum Pseudomonadota; class Alphaproteobacteria; order Sphingomonadales; family Sphingomonadaceae; genus Qipengyuania. The sequence goes on from NZ_LNBY01000018.1 coordinate 171,417, forward strand.
ATCATCGAGACCGCATAGGTCGAGGCGCCATCCCCGAGATGAAACATCGGCGCCGAGTGCAGATAGACAGTGTCAGCCCGGTAACCGAATTCGAGAGCAGTCGTTAGCGCGTTCGCCATCAGGTTGCGTTCGCTCAGGATAACGCCTTTGGATCGACCGGTAGTTCCTCCGGTATAGAAGATCCCGGCCATCGCATCGTCTTTGCGCCGAAAGGGCGGGCATATGGCCTTTGTTCCGCTCGAACGACAAAGGCTGACGATATCCAGCTTGCGAATTGCCGAGGAGCACTGCTCGATGAGCGACGGAACAATCGAGGCGGAGGAGCAATCGTACAAGACGAAGGTGGGCTGACAATCGTCGAGACAATCGGCCAACTCGGGAACGCTCCACCGGGTATTCAGCGGAACCATGACCGCACCGATCCAGGGCACCGCGAAGTAGAGATCGATGTAGTGATCCGAATTTTGCGAGATTATGGCGATCCGGTCGCCGGGAACCGCACCTGCCTCCCTGAGCCCCGCAGCTATGCAGCGCACATTCCGCGCAAGCTCGCTCCAGCTACGCTTGCGATCGGAGCAAATGGTCGCAGTGGCATCGCCATGCAGTTGTTCCGTACGTGAAAGCAATTGCGTGATCTGCATCGGGCGCCCCTTCGTTCGAGCCGTTCCTTCGTCGCGGGTTCAGCGCCAAACGCTGTCTACCAGGCGCTCGAAATTACCTCCCAGAATCAGTGCGATATCCGCATCGGAATAGCCGCGCCCGATCAGAGCTTCAGCGAGATCGAAGAACTTCAGGGGATGGTCGAATCCCTCGATGTCCACCTTGTCCGAGAGATAATCCGCGGGAAATCCGGCCCTGAACTCGTCATGCGCTGCTTGCGGAAGAGCATCCCAACCAGTCAGCCCGGCGTCGGAACCAATCCCGACATGTTCGACCCCGACAAGCTGGATGACATGGTCGATATGATCGACCAGCTTACCGATGCCAACCGGCTCGGTACCGACGAAGTTCCTGATCCCGGTGATGCCGAACACCCCGCCCTTTGCTGCGAGGCTCACGATGATATCGTCCGATTTGGTGCGCGGATGGTCCGTGATCGCGCGACAGTTGGAATGGGTGATCGCCATCGGCCCATCGCACACTTCGATGGCATCGCGGGTCGTTCGCTCGTTGCAGTGCGATGCGTCGACTAGCATGCCCTTGGCATTCATTTGCGCAATGACTTCGGCGCCGAAGTGGCTCAGCCCACCCTCGCTTCGTTCCAAGCTGCCGGAACCCAGCCGGTTCTGGACATTGTAAGTCAGCATCGAGACCCGAAGGCCGAGATCGTAGAGCAGTTCCACGTCGTCGGCCGTGCGAAAGTGATCGGCGTTCTGCACTCCGAGAATGACGCCGATCTTGCCCTGTCGGCGCGCCTCGGCGATGTCCCCGGGCTTGACGATGCGGGCGAAATGCTCGCCATAACGAGCGAAGAAACCGTTCCAGGCTGCAAGGAAGGCAAGAACGTTTTCGTAGGCGCCGGCCCCCTCGATCGGGAGGTGATGATGGAGGACGTCGATACCCGACAGCTTGAAGCAGCGCAGGGTTGCCGCCGACATCCCGTTTTCGCCGAACATCCAGTGAAACGCGTGCTCGTGCTGCATCGCGATCAGCGTCATCATATCGATCGTCGTCGACGTGCCGACGAGCTCGCGTGCACGCCGGGAATATTCGTCGACCTCACGCGGAAGCGTCCCGAAATCGCCGCCGTCGCGCCCGAATTCCTGCTCCCGAACATCACTTTGCAAAGCGCCAGACATAGACATACCAATTTGTTGCCGTTCTCAGTCATGACGAAGCCGAAGCGGCCTGCCCTAGTGATCGGCGCGCGTTCCGGGGATCGGACCGCAGCATTCTCGCGAGGTCGGGCGGGAGCCGCGCGTGACTTGGGGATTGCGGGACCGACTCTGGTCCGCGCGCGAGTTATTCGCTTCGTTCACGCACGGGCGCGGCGTCCCGGGTAGCCGGCATTCCGCCAGGGGTTCGAACGAAGGAGATTCTGAACGGCCCGCGCCCGGCGATCCACCGCCGATCGTGGGATGGCATGATGTGCGAGCGAGCGAGCGGAGCATTCCCCCGCTACGGCATCATTCGCGCATCTCATCTCGATAAATTGCCGCGACGCCGCCGTTGACGATGAGGGGGACGACGGAGATGTGGTTTTCGCCCTCGAAGACTTCGATCTCAAGGTCCAGAGCATCGTATCGTCGCAGGGCTGCTCCCATACCGAACAGCTCGGCCACTCCCGGACCTTCGTTCGCACCGATCGCCATATAGACCCTCGCCTCGATTGAGTCCTTCTCTGCCCAAAGCCGTCTTTCTTGCTCGGCGAGGAAACCACCTCCCCATGACAGCGCGGGGCTGCCGACGATGTAATTGTCGAACAGCGCGGGATTTTCGAACAAGGTGTAGAGCGCGAACGTGCCGCCGAGCGAGGTGCCCAATATCGTTCGATCGTCGGGCCTGACGCGAAACTCCGCTTCAATCTCGGGAATCAGCTCTTCTTCGAGAAACTCGAGAAATCGGCGTGCCCCGCCACCTTTGTTCTCCGCCGGCTGGGCGCCGAGCAGCTGTTCGACCATGACATTGTAGAAATGCGTCGGATCCGGAGCCGGCCCGTAGTCTCGTGCCCGCAAAGCCCATGTCTTCCGAAAATCTTGCACCGGATAGCCAACGCCCACGACAATGGTCTGCGACCCGTTGGAGGTGGATTCGATACGTCTGACGGCGTCCAGAGCCGTTTCGAAGAATCCATTGGCATCGAGGACATACAGGGTTGCAAAGGATTCCTGCGCCCCTTCCTCATAGGATTCCGGCAGCCCCACATAGATCCGGAACTGGTCATCCACATGTTTCGAATGGCGATCGAACTGGATCGTGCCAGGCCGGGTGGCCTGCTCCAGCTCGGTCGACGGCAGCGACATTTCCTGCGCGAGGGCTGGAGAAGGCCACGCAAGCAAGACGAGTATCGCGATGGAAGCCAGTGTTTCGACCATGGGGCACGACAATGGAAGGTTCTTCATATTTTCGCCCAATCAATCCGCAAGACGCAGCCTATGATTAGACGTTGCGGATAGGTTTTCCCTAGCGCTTCAAGACAGTCCGTCCGGACCGCCCCCGGCAACGCGTCGCTCGGCCAGGGTAGATCATCCATAGCGCATGAGTGTCAGGCCTTCCGGATCGATGCAGGGTTCATCGCCAGCCATCATCGCGGCGACCAGGTTTCCCGAACCGCATGCCATTGTCCAGCCGAGCGTACCATGGCCGGCGTTGATGAAGAGGTTGGGGATCGGTGTTGGGCCGATTATGGGCGGGCCGTCCGGGGTCATCGGGCGCAGCCCGGTCCAGAAGCGACGATCGTCCACCTCGGTGGCGGCGCGCGGGAACAGCTCTTCGAGCGAGCGCCTCAGAGTGCCTTCACGCCCCCGGTGCAGCGTCCGGTCGAAGCCGGAGATTTCTGCCATCCCGCCGACACGAATGCGGTTGCCGAGCCTTGTGATCGCTACCTTGTAGCGATCATCCAGAATAGTCGAGGCCGGTGCGTTTTCGTGGTCTTCCACGGGCACGGTGATAGAATAGCCCTTTACCGGATAGATCGGCAGACGGATGTCGAGAGGTTTCAGCAGCTTCGGGGTGAAGCTGGCAAGAGCGGACAGATACAGATCACCCCTTACCGGCCCTTCGTCGGTATTGACGCAATCAATGCGCCCGTCTCTGCAATCGATCGAGACGACCTGGGTGTCGTAAAGGAATTCGGTGCCCATGTCCGTCAGCCTTGCGGCGAGCTCGCGTGTAAACTTGTGACAGTCGCCGGTTTGGTCGCCGGGGAGCCGCAGTCCCCCGGCGATGGTTCCGATCGCACCCGACAGACCCGGTTCGGCCTCCACACATCCTTGGCGATCGAGCAGCTCGAACTCGACCCCGCATGCACGCAATGCCTCCACGTCCTCTGCGCTGGAGTCCAGCTCGCGCTGTGTACGAAAGAGCTGTAGCGTGCCAAGGGAGCGAAAATCGAAATCGATCGTCAGCTCGCCGCACAGCCTTGCCAGCTCCTCTCGGCTGAAAGCCGCGAGGCGAAGCATTCTGCGCTTGTTGATGGCGTAGTGTTCCGTGGTGCAGTTCTGCAGCATTTCGAGCATCCAGCGCCACATGGCCGGATCGAGCGAAGGACGGACGGCGAGCGGCGAATCCTTCATCAGCATCCATTTGACCACTTTCCTCGGCAAGCCGGGAGTGGCCCAGGGAGATGCATAGCCCGGCGAGATTTCTCCGGCATTGGCATAGCTGGTCTCCAATGCCGGGCCGGATTGCCGGTCGAGGACCGTGACATCGAATCCCGCCTTCTTCAGATAATAGGCCGAGGTTACGCCGACGACACCCGCACCCAGGACTACGACCCGCATCGCTTTCCGCTCAACGCAGGACGACAGCCGCTTCAGCAGTCGCAAGGGTTTCGTCGGCTCCCCGAACTGCGCGAAGCGAAACATGGGCAATACGTTGCTGCCCATCCTGGGAAAGGGCCACCACCGTGGCCTCGCATCTGATCGAGTCCCCCGGCGCGGTTGGAGCGACGAAACGCGTGGTCAGGCTTTTCAGGGCAGCGGCATGGCGCCACGCGGTGATGGCGCGAGCCAGGTAGGCGACGGTCAGCATTCCGTGACCGATCACATCGGTTCGACCTCCTTCGCGCCTCGCGAAGTCGGTGTCGATGTGCAAAGGGTTGTGGTCACCGGAACCGCCCGCATAAAGCGCCAACGTCGTCCGGCTCAAGGGAGGCAATCGAAGAGTCGGCAGGCGGCTTCCCACTTCAGGGCTCGGATCGGATCCCTTCGTCATTCTCGCCCGACCTCCACCAGGAGAATGGTCTGCTCGTTGACGAGCGAACCGGTGGTCGTATCTCGCAAGGTTCTTTTCAGTCTGGCAAACCGCAAGAGCCCTCCCTTGCGCTCGAAGATCCTGTCCAGCTCGGTCGTAATCTCGACCACATCGCCCACACAAAGCGTGCTGTGAAATGCAAACGTCTGTTCCGCGTGGAGCGTACGGCCCGGATCCAGCCCCAGAACCTCTGCTATCTCCATCAGGGGCTGCTCATCCATGCCGATGCAGAAAGCAAAAGCCTCCGGAGTGGGGATGTCGCGAAAACCCGAACGGATCGCCTCCGCACGGTCCCGATGGATGGCACCGCTTTCTCCGATTGCAGTGCAATAGAGCCTGACCTGCGCATGGTCGACTTCGGCCACTTGCCGAAATTGAGACGCTTTCGGCATGCTCAATGGACCCGCTGGTACATCGTCATGACACAAGCACCTCCGACACCCAGATTGTGCTGCAACGCTGTGCGGGCGCCGGATACCTGACGTGCTTCTGCCTGATCGCGTAGCTGCCAGACGAGTTCGGCGCATTGGGCAAGGCCGGTTGCGCCCAGCGGATGGCCCTTGGACAGAAGGCCACCGGAAGGGTTGACAACGACCTGTCCGCCATAGGTGTTGTCGCCATCTTCGACGAAGCGTTCGGACTGGCCCTGAGGCACAAGCCCAATCGCCTCGTAACTCAACAGTTCATTGGTCGTGAAGCAGTCGTGGAGTTCGACAACGTCCACGTCTTGCGGCCCCACTCCCGCTTCGTCGTAAAGGGAGTGCGACGCCCTTACAGCCATGTCGTAGCCCACGACATTCATCATGCTGCCGCTGTCGAAACTGCTGCGAGTGTCGGTCGTCATTGTCTGGCCGATGATCTGCACCGAACCGTCGAGGCCATGGCGGCGGGCGAACTCTGCAGAACAAACGAGCGCGGCGGCTGCGCCGCAAGTGGGGGGGCAGCATTGCAGGCGGGTCAAAGGATCGAAGATCGGTGGAGACGACAGTATCTGCTCGAGCGACAAGTCGTCGCGGAAGACCGCATTGGGGTTGTTCTTCGCGTGGCGACGAGCTTTGAGGGCGATCTTGGCGAAGGTCTCCCGTCGAGTGCCATAAAGCTCCATGTGTTCGCGGCCGGCGCCGCCGAACAATTGCGCTGCCGGAGGCGCGTCGGCCTCACCTTGGATTTCGCTCATGGCGGCCTTGAACCTGACGAGCGGATTGACCCGATCCGTCCAGGCCGTGCCCAAGGCACCTGGCGGCATCTGCTCGAAACCGACTGCCAGAGCGCAGTCCGCAGACCCGCTCGCGACAGCCTGCCTTGCCAGGAAAAGGGCCGTTGAGCCCGTCGAGCAATTGTTGTTCACATTCGTGATTGGAACGCCGGACAGGCCGGTCTCGTAGACCGCAGCTTGTCCGGAGCAGCTCTCGCCGTAGACATAGCCGGCATAGATTTGCCCGATCAGCGAGTAATCGCCGAGACCTGCGTGACCGAAGGCGGCTTCGATCGCATCTTGAGCCAGCGCAACATAGCTCTTGCCTTCGCTGGGCTTGTGGAAGCGGCTCATGCCGACCCCGGCAACAACGACATTTTTGTTCATGGGTGGTCTTTCCGCGATCAATTGACCCAATCGAATGGGTGCGAGGTGATTTGTTCGAGCTTCTCGAATGTGTCCTGGATCGCGCTGGGAAACTCTGCCCGGTCGAATGCGACGATCTCGTCCCAACTTGCAGCGACGCCCTCGGCCGTCATCTCACCGTTGCGCCCTATGTCGGCGCCTTGGGATCGCTGCCACCGAAGTTTCGCGATCCAGCCACCGCCGACCTCGAACAATCCGCCGGTTTCGTTGGAGGTATCGTGGCAGAGATAGGCGACGAGCGGGCTGATCAGTGTTGGATCGAGGACCGAAGTGACTTCGTCTGGCAAGACGGTCGCGAGCATTCTCGAAGCGGCGACCGGCGCGATGGTGTTCACCAGGATATTCTTGGATTGGCCCTCGACGGCAAGCGTGTTGGCGAGACCCAGGACGCCGAGTTTCGCCGCACTGTAGTTCGCTTGCCCGAAGTTTCCGTAGATCCCGGCAGCAGAGGAGGTGAAGATGACCCGGCCGTTCCCCTGTGCCATCATGTGCGGCCACGCCGCCTTGGTCACGCGCGCTGCGCCGAGCAGATGGACGCGGTATACGAGGTCCCATTCGTCGTCTGTCTGCTTCTTGAACGAGCGATCGCGCAGGATTCCCGCATTGTTCACGAGAACGTCCACGCGCTGGAAGTGATCGAGCGCACGCCCGACTATCGCCTCGCCATGCTCGACCGAGTGATAGTCCGCTTCCGCAATTCCGCCGGCGGCGCGGATCGTGTCGACGACTTCGTCCGCCGAGGTGCTACTGCGGCCTGATCCGGTACTGTCGGTGCCCAAATCGTTGACCAGAACTTTGGCCCCTCGCCTCGCGAACTCAAGCGCGTGCGCGCGGCCCAGTCCGGTCCCCGCACCAGTGACGATCACAGCTTTGCCATCGAAGTGGAGTTCGTCCATCTCAGCGCATCCCGTTTCAAGAAGGTCGCTGGTGAGACGTTCGGTTTGGTGACAACCCTAGTCAGCGCATCGCGTCATTCACTCCCGCAATCGGGCCAAGCTAGTCCGTCTCGACCAGCTCCTCACGCAGACTGCGACCGGCGCGCCAGAGCAAAGCGGCACTGACGATGTAGAGGATCAGCCCGGCCAGCAAGGCATAGCGCAGACTGTCCGTTCCCACCGACGGCTGCATGAGATCGCTCAGAATGCCGATCGCCAATGGCCCCAGGCCGAGCCCGACGAGATTGGTGACCAGCAGCAAAACCGCCGAGGCCGTTGCGCGCGCATTGTGCGGCACGATGCCCTGAATGATCGAGAGTGCGGGCCCCATGTACACGTAACCGAGAAAGGTAACGGGAAACAGGGCAGCCAGCGCGATACCCTTGCTCGGCGCCAGGGCGAAAAGCACGGCGAAGGGTACGGACAGCAGCAAGGCATAGGCGGGAAATCGAACATACCAGCGCTTGTCGATGGCTCCCAGGCGATCGGAGATGTAGCCGCCGAGGAATATCCCTGCTCCGGCCATCGAACCGATAATGAGTGCGAGCCAGGTTCCAACCTCTCCCGTTCCCATTCCGTAGGTTCGGATCAAATAGGTCGGGATCCATTGACCGACGCCATAAGAGACGAACGATGCCGCCGAACATCCCGCTATGACGTATCGAATGGACGACGCGCCGAACACGATATTGGCAACCTCGCGAGGTTTCAGCGTTGCGATTTTCGACCCGGCATTCCCCTGTCTGGTCGGGATGTCTCGGACAGTCGCGAAAACGAGTGCGGCGAGAAACAGTCCGGGGACACCCATGGCAACGAAGGCAGCGCGCCAGCCGAACAGTTGGTTGACCCATCCGCCAACCAGGTAGCCGACCAGCAACCCTGCGGGCATGCCCAGCGAGAAGATTGCCATGGCCGTGGCCCTCTTGGAGGGCGGAAAGTAGTCGGCGATCATTGCCTGTGCGGGCGGGGATGCTCCGGCTTCGCCGATGGACACGCCGATCCTGTAGAGGAGGAGCTGGGTGAAGTTCGCCGCCGTGCCGCACAGCGCAGTCATGAAGCTCCATGCTGCAACCGAGCATCCGATGATCCTTACGCGATTTCCCCGGTCGGCAAGCCGGGCGATCGGTATCCCGAAGGTCGTGTAGAATATCGCGAAGGCAAGACCGGACAGGAGCCCCAATTGCGTATCGGAAAGCTGCATCGTTTCCGAAATCGGCTGCATCAAAATCGCCAGAATCTGCCGATCCGCGTAGTTGAACGTACAGGTCAGGAACAAGACGAAAAGGATGTAATTGGCCTGCCGGTCATCGACATGTTTCGTGAATGTGTTCGGGCCCATTTCGGTCGCATTATTCCGATGCATCGATGCTGCCCTTACCTGATTTTCCAGCATTGTGGTCGATTTTCACGGCAGGTCGCGCTGCATCACGTGGCGTCGCATATCTGCATCGCGCCAGACCAACGATCCTCTCGCCATTCACGATCTCGATATCCACCAAGTTTACCGTACGCCCCAATTGTCTCGCTACTGCATTAGCGATCAACTCTCCACCGTCTGCCGGGGCCATGAAGTCTAACCGCAAATCGATTGTGGCGATCGGGCGCTCGTACAGCATTCCGAGGAGAGCAGCTCCGGCCGTGTCGGCCAAGGCTAGCAAGATGCCGCCGTGATATTGTTCGCCTTCGGGCAAGCGTGCAAAATGACGTTCAGCTTGGATGGAAAAAGTCGCTTTTCCCTCCTCCACCGCAATGGCGTCCAAGCTGATGCCAAGGTGAGCATAGAAGGGCGATCGCTGCAGGATGGCCTGCGCTGCTTCTATGTCGAAGGGCTCTGTCATTGCGTAATCACGATCTTTCCGAAAGTGGAACGGCTTTCGAGCAATTCCATCGCCTCGACCGCCTCCTCCAACGGCTTCCTCGTGGATATCGCCGGGAAGATCTCCTTGCGCTCGAGGTGAACCATCAGGGCGGCGATGTCTTCGCGCAACCAGCCATTGGAACCCACGATAGTCTGCTCGAAGCTCCAGATGTAGCGCAGGTCCGTTTTCGGGGCGTAGCCTGCGGTCGCACCGCAGGTGAGGACACGCCCCCCCTTCGCGAGACATTTCAGCGATTCGACCCATGTGTCACCACCGGTGAAGTTGACGATCACGTCCGCGCCGCCGCCGGTGCCGAACACGTTCGGTTTTCCGAAAAGTTCGATGACCTGCTCACGGAAGGGGCGCCGGGTGTAATCGACCAGATGGTGTGCGCCGAGTTCAGCCAGACGATCGAGCTTATCGGCCGAGCTGGCACAAGCCACGACTTCCGCCCCCATGAGCATCGCGATCTGTACACACGCCGTCCCGACCCCTCCGCTTGCGCCCAGGATCACCACTTTCTCCCCGCGGGAAATTTTGCCTCTTGCCACCATCATCCGATAGGCAGTTGCGTATGCCATGGGCAGGCAGGCGGCTTCGTCGAATGAAACTCCTTTCGGAATGGCCAATGCCTGATGCGCGGGCGCGACCATAAACTCGGCCAGCCCGCCGGGGGTCGTCTCCCCGATCATCCCGAATTGCGTTCGGTTTATCGGGTCGAACAACACTCTATCGCCGGGACGCCAGCCATCGACTTCCTCGCCGACTTCCACGACTTCGCCGGCCACATCGCATCCCACGATCAGCGGAAACTCCAGATCGATGCCGGGCATGCCTCGCCGAGTGAATATGTCGTGATAATTGAGCGAAGTTGCGCGGACACGGATGAGCAAGTCTTCCGTACCGGGTTCGGGCCTGGGGAAATTATCCTCGAGGACGAATGCGTCATTATCACCGTGCCGGTGCAGCACTACAGCTTTCATACCCATGGCGTCCTACATTTGCCTCCGCTCGATCCCGCGCACACCGCACCATCGCGCGATGAACAGCGCCAGGACCTTCGTCACACGCTTCAAGGAGTCGAGGTCGACAGCCTCATCGAAAGAGTGGATGTTCCTTCCCCGGGCGCCGTAGACTAGTGCCGGAAAGCCACCGTAGAGGCCGAATGTGCGGGCGTCCGACGTAGCTGGCGTAAGGAGCTCTTCCGGTGCGGCCCCGGCGATCGCCCGATGGCAATCGATCAGCAGGTTCCAGGGCTCTTCCGCATCCGTCACGACATAGCCTCGCGCCTTGAAACCACCTTCGCGCAGAACCGGACGGTGTTCCGCCAGGAAATCGTTCGCCTCTGCGATATCTTCCACCCTTCGGCGGATCTGAGCGACCGTATCCTCGAGTGACCACCCGGGAAACAATCCGACCCGCAGGCTGATCGCGCATTGGCTCGGCACGCTGGAAACCCAATCCCCCCCGGAAATCATGCCAAGATTGATGTTGATGGGGTTCTCGATCGAATCGAACGGCGCGTGTTCACCCTTCAGCGCATTCCATTCGGGCTGGAGGGCGCGAATGCCGTCGGCGATCAGAAGTGCGTTGTCGACCGCACTGGAACCGAAGCCTGCGCTGCCCGATGCATGCTGGGGGTCGCCGGGAACATCGACATGCAGCCACAGCACGCCCGCCTGGGCGCGGACGATCTGTTCGCCGGAGGGCTCCGGGATGACAGCAAGATCGGCCTGGTATCCACGCATCAGGCAGGCGACCGTGCCGTTTCCGGTGCACTCTTCCTCCGCAACCGATTCGATGTGCAGGGGCGATGCGGGCTGGACGCCTGCTGCGAGCAGTGCACGATAAGCGCCAAGACACGCTATTACTCCAGACTTCATGTCGGCACTGCCGCGCCCGTAGAGCCAGCCGTCGCGCTCGACCGGCTCGTAGGGGGGCGTGCTCCAGCGGCCGATGTCGCCGGGCGGCACGACATCGATATGCCCGTTCAGTATGAGGGATCGACCCTCGGACCGCTCCGTGGAAACCGACCCCACCACGCAGTCGAGCCGATCGCCGGAAATGCCCTGGGCCGGCGGAGAGCTCCCCGGATGGCCGAGAACGCTCTCGAGTTCAGCCTGCCAACGATCGACCTCGAGGCCGAGATCTGCCATCGCCGCGGAGACGATATCCTGTGCCGCGCTTTCCCGGCCCGAGAGAGATGGCACCCGGATCGTTTCTGCGGTCAATCTCAACTGCTCATCGTAACCGTCCTCGACGGCCGAACAGATCTTCTCGATGAGGTGCTCGTCGAGCATCTGGGTGCCTCTCGCTGCAATCATGTTCGGAAGTGCGGGGCCTGGCCCGAAGCGACGTCGGCTGCGGCTTGCTCAGAAGCTGAAGGTCGCATCGATCCCGTAGGTCCTTGGCGGAGTGTAATTCACGACATCCGCACCCACGAAAGGGAACGCATCTTCGATGACGACTTGATCGGTTAGGTTCTTGACCCAGGCGGACAATTTCCACGAATCGTCGTCGGGGCCGAAACCGATGCGGGCGTTGAATAACGACGAGGACGGAATGAAGTTGCTCGGGATCGTCGCCGCATTGGAGTATTGGTCGGACACGTAAGTGAAATCGACCCGCGGCGAAATCTGCAAGCGTTCCGTCACGTAGAAGGAGTAGTCGATCGCGGCGGAAGCCGTCCATTCGGGTGCACGAAGCAGTGGATTGCCGGAAAAATCGACCCCCGGTTGGAGAATATACTCACGAAATTCGGCATCGGTGTAGCCGAGACTGCCCGATAGAATCAGGTCATCGACGGGTTCTGCGGTCAGCTCGATCTCGCCACCCAGCGCGCGCGCGCTCGCCGCGTTGCGGATGACAAAGGAGAGCCCGTTGAAATTGCTGACCTGAAGGTCCTGGTAATCCAGATAGAAGATGGCTGCGTTGAGCGACATCCTTCGGTCGAAGAACACCCCCTTGTATCCGATTTCGTAGTTGGTTGCGGTCTCCGGTTCGAATGTGAAACCATCGGGGTTCGTATCGACGACAAAATCGTTGTTGAACCCACCCCCCTTGAAACCGGTCGAGATCGTTGCGTAAATCGATGAATCGGGTGTCAGGGCATAGCGGGTGCCCAGCGTATAGGTCAGTTCCTTGTCGGTCCGGCTCGAAAGAGTGCGCGGAATGCTGGGCAGAAGGAATACCGCACTTCCTGTCGGGGAAAAAATCTGCCGGAAATCGTTATCCTTCGTATCCGAGGTATATCTCAGGCCGCCGAAGGCCGTCAGCGCATCGGTCAGGTTGACGTTGACATGGCTGAAGACGGCATAGGTCTTAGTGGTCACTTCGCCGACATTCGATCCTAGCAGCTCGCCACCAAATACGCTGCCCCCGGGAACCGGCCTATCGAAGCGCGCTTCCTGCCAAAAATACTGACCGCCGATTATGAACGTCCCCCACTCCGCATCGCCGGGGGATGCAATCCTCAGTTCCTGCGAGAATTGCTCGACTTCGTCGCGGAAGTCGATCGTGAACAAATCCACTGGCGAGAGATCCTGATCGTAGGCCAGCCGTACTTTCGCCGACCGGTAAGCGGTGATGGACGTCAATGAAAAGCCACCCCCAAGTTCGTAGTCGAGGGTTAATGCGGCACCACCGGTTTGCCTGTCTTCGAAGTTGTCGGGCGCGTTGAAATTCACCGTGTAGGGCCCGGGCACGAACCCCGGACCGTTCAGGGGTTCCTGGGGCGCCAGCTCGCTGAACGCATCGAGATAATCGGCCGCGAGAAGCACGGTGAGCGAATCTCCGACATCGAACTGCAACTGCGCGCGGACATTGTCGACGTTGTTGGACCCCAGACGCGAACCGTCGAAGACGTTGGTGATGAAGCCATCGCGCTGCGAGTGGTTGGCGGAGATTCTGAGAGCGGCCCGGCCTTCGACCAGAGGGATGTTGACCGATCCCCGAAGCGTCCAGAAGTCGAAATTGCCATACTGCGCGGTGACCGTTCCACCGAACACATCGTATTCGGGCTTCTTACTGACGATGTTGATAGCGCCAGATATGCTATTCTTGCCGTACAGCGTCCCCTGAGGGCCGCGAAGCACCTCCACGCGCTCGATGTCGTCCAGAGGGACCCCGAACCCTTCGCGACGCCCTACCGGGACTTGATCCAGATACACGACCACGCCGTCTTCGAAGCCGAGGTTGCGGACATTCGAAAACACCCCGCGGATTGTGATCTTGGGCCGGGAATCGAACGATCCATCGGGCAGCGATACGTTCGCCAGGCTGCGACCGACGTCCTCGATCGTGGCGGCACCGGTTCGTTCGAGGACACGTTCGTCGAGCGCCGCGATGGAGATCGGAACATCGATCAGCCGCTCGGCTCTTTTCTGAGCCGTGACGATGATCACGGGGCCTTCCTGCTCGCCAGCTTCAGGTTGTGCAGCCGGATCCGCTTCCGTTTGCGCGTGCGCCGTACCGGCGAATGCGGCACCGATCATTGCGGCTGCGGCGGCGGATGTCAGCTTCGCCGCTCGATGGCGAGCAATAAAGGACCCCAAATTGCTGACCTGCATGATGACCATCTCCCCGCTCCCTCATTCAGCTACCAATCGCATCTTGGCAGGAAGCCGATTGCTTCCGCGTCTGGTGGTAATGACGCTGGCGCGTCCAAGGACCCTAGTTTCGGGCTCGCGTCCAAAGCAGCAAGCAGATTGCCGACCCCCACCGGACGCCCTGCAATCGAGCGCGTGACCGAAACCCCAAGCAGCTGTTCGACCGGCGACATCTTTTGTGCGTAGCACAAGCGCTGCGCGAAAGAAGGTTGTCGAAATGCCAGCGCGCACTTAACCTTACGCGATGGACTGCCGGCCGGTTGATTTTTTCGCAATCTTCTGGTCGGCTTTTCGACGGGCGGTCTTCGACCTGCCACTACGCAAGAGCACTCCTTCAAGCCGGAGTACTATGTTGGCACCTCGGGCCGCAGCGAAGCGCTTTACGCTGCAGAAGTAAGCTAGGTTCATTCATTGGGACAGTCGCGAACACCAGCCGTGCTTGAGGAAACATTTCACTCAAATGTCACGGCCCTTCGCGCGTTTCTCTTGGCCAGATTGCGAAACAAGGACGATGCGGAGGACGCCTTGCAGGATGTTTATCTCAAGGTCGGCCAAGTGCCCGAGGACTTGCATATTGGTGCGCCCAGGGCATTCTTGTTCAAGATCGCGGCGAACTTGGTCATCGACCTGCAAAGGAAACGGCAACGCGATGCCCGCGCCGGAATGGGCACCTATGCGGCGGACATCGATACATATTCGGAAGTGATCGCGTCTAGTGATCCCATGCAAGACGACCAGTTGATTTCGCGCGAAACGACACAACGCGTTCTGGAGGCTATCGAGATATTGCCCCCCAAGACGAAAAGAGTCTTCATGTTGCATCGCTTCGAAGGGCTCAGCCACTCCGAGATTGCCAGGTCCCTTTCCGTCACCACGAAGACAGTGGAGTACCACATGGCCCAAGCCCTCCTGAAGTTGAGACGAGCCCGCCAGGATGATTGAGATGTAGTTTGAATTCTGAATTTATTTGCCTAGGAATTGGGGTCTGGCAATCGTCATTGGCTCAAAAATCTAAAATCCTTTCACTTCCATCCTTCTAAGAACGACAAGTGTCTGACAAATGCGAAACGAACCAACCAGTGCAGCAAGGTGGGCCGTCATAGAACGCGAAGCCGCGCATTGGTTCGTACGACTCCAGGCCGATTATGTAACTTCGGAAGACCAGATCGAATTCGGCTTGTGGCTCGCCGAAGATAGCGCCCACCTTGCATGCTTCGAGGAGATAGAGCGCAGTTGGAACGACGTCCCGACCCCTGAATTGGCCGCGCACCACGATGACGTGATCAGCACGCTAAGTCGGCAGAAATTCGCCAGCGGGATAGTTGCCAGGCTGTCGAGCAGGACGGCCGTGCGAACCGCATGGATCAGCCCCATCATCCTGGCCTTTGCGATGATGGCCGTGTTGATCAGACCGGGTACGATCTACGTATCGGATGAACAGGCCCAATTCGTGACCCTGAGCGACGCCACGCGGATCACTCTATCGCCAAATTCGAAGATCCGGGTCGTCTATTGGGGTGACCAGAGAGTCGTCGACGTGCTCGCAGGAGGAGCATCGTTCGACGTGTCCGACGATCCTGCCAGAAGATTCGTGGTGTGGACCAATGGCGGAAGGTTGGACGCGACGGATTCCGAATTTGCCGTTGCCCTTGTCGCCGATGGGACACAGGTTTCGGTCCAGGGCGGACTGGTGCGGCTCACCACGGCTGCCCCCACGCTGAATGGAACCGTTTTTGCGGAAAGCATGATTTCCGCGGGCGAGGAGAGACACTTCTTCCTCCCGGACCTCAACAGGCTGGCAGGCCTCCAGGGATTGAGCGGTTCGGCACATGTAACCGGATTGACGCCCGCCGGCACCCCTTGAGGATCGAACCAGGTGCTGCACCCGCGCCTCGGTCGCGCGCATGAGCCCCCTGCTCGCGGTTCGTTTCCCCTGCCGATCCCAAGTGCAGAACAGATTTGCGCGGCTCACGCACGCCTGACCACGAGCATCCGCATCCGGCCACTGCCGAGGCGATCGTCATGAATGCCTAGGGGAAGGCCTTCGGGCTGCGTCCTATTCCTGCCGACCAAAGGACGCGGCTACGCGGGATAGCAGGAAGGGGCGCATGGAGGCTGTTGCAAAAGGGATCGACCATGTCGCCGTACTTGTCGCCGATCTGGACAAGAGCGCGCGGCATTACGAACGGCTAGGCTTCAATCTGGCGCCTCGCGGCCATCACCCTCAATACGGAACGGCAAACCACACGATGATGTTCGGATCGGACTATCTCGAGTTGATTACCGTCGAACAATTGCGATCGAGCAATTACCTGATCGCGGAACGTCTGGAGAGTCACGAGGGACTCTGGCTGCTCGCGCTGGCATCCGAAGATCTGGCCGATGCGGCACTGGTGCTGGATGATCGGCAAGTGTCGCACGGAGGTGTCCAGCAGTATTCGCGCGAGACGAGCGATGCTTGCGGCTCGCCCGCTCCTGCTCGGTTCGCCACGATTCATTTGGGATATCACGACTATCCGGGCGCAACGGTTGCACTCTGCCAACATCACACCCGAGAACTGGTGTGGAAACCCGGCCTGGCGGATCATCCGAACGGGACGGTCGGCATTGCCGAACTGACACTCGTGGCGAAGGATCCGGCTGCGGTGGCCCAGTGCTACCAGCCTATCTTGGGTCAGCCTTTCCGGAATTCTGCCACTGATTTTTCCTACGTTCTGGGTCGGCAGACCATCCGGGTAACGACACACGAATTGCTGCGCAATCGGATCGGCATCGACGCACCGCACAGCCTGCCGGAAACGGCGCTCGCTCACGTGGCGCTGGAGACCACCGAACTGAAACTCGTCCGAGATTGCCTGGCGCAAGCCGGTGTGGCTGCGTGCGAAAGTCCCGTCGGGTCCCTGATCGCGGATGCCGCCCTGACCAGCGGAACGATCATCGAATTTCGGGAACATGTTCCAAGTGACCGGCGCCATCGGTCACGCCAGGTCCTTGCGGGTTGATGGGAGCGAAAATGCAGTTCGAAACTCTCAACATCGCTGTCGAAGACGATTTGGCGATCGTGGAACTCAACCGGCCGAACCGGCTGAATGCTTTCGATCTTCAGATGGTTACCGATTTCATTGCCGCAATCGACGTGCTTGGGAAAGACGACGCCGTGCGTGCGATCATCGTGACGGGTGCGGGACCCCATTTTTGTTCCGGCGCCGACCTCAGCCGCGGCAGGGATAGCTTCGACGCCGGTCACCAGCTGCAGGGTGACGATCCCCGAATACGCGACAGAGCCGGCTTGGTCACATTGGCATTGTTCGATTGTCCGAAGCCGCTGATCGCTGCGGTCCAGGGCGCCGCTGTCGGAATGGGCGCAACCATGACGCTGGCAATGGATTGCCGCATTGCGAGCACCAACGCTCGGTTCGGCTTCGTATTCACGAGGCGCGGAATAGTACCCGAAGGATGTTCATCCTGGTTCTTGCCGAGAATCGTCGGCATCCCGAAATCACTGGAGTGGCTGCTGACCGGCGGTTTCGTGGATGCCGAAGAGGCACTTGCCGCACAGCTGGTATCCGATGTCGTGACAGAGCACGACCTGTTGGCTTCGGCAAAGGCAGTTGCCACCAGGTTCATCACAAGCACATCGGCGGTCTCGGTGGCCCTCACCAGGCAGATGCTCTGGAAGCTCTCGGCTGCAGATCACCCCATGGCGGCTCATCGGATCGAAAGCCGCGGCGTCTACGAACTGGGACGCACGGCAGAAGCAAGAGAAGGCATCGAGGCCTTCATTCAAAAACGCACGCCAGAGTTCCCCCTCAAGGTCAGTGCCGACATGCCTGATTTCTATCCCTGGTGGGAAGAGAAGACGTATGACTAAGCTAGATACGTCACACACTCCCCGACCGCACACTCCCTTTCCGGCCTTGCAGTCGAGCATCGACGACAGTTCTTCCACTTTCAAAGAGAACTACGCTGCGATGACGGGCTTGCTCGACCATGTCCGATCGCTCGAAGGGAAGATAGTCGCCAATTCCGAACGCTCGCGCGCCAAATTCGAGCAACGAGGGCAAATTCTGCCTCGGGAACGCCTCGAACATTTGATCGACCGGGGCTCTCCGTTTCTCGAGATATCCTCGCTCTGCGGCTACAAGGTACACGATGACGACGGCGACAAGTCGATCATGGGTGGTGCGGTAATTGCCGGCATCGGGGTCATCAATGACGTACGCTGCGCAATCACAATCAACGATTCTGGAATCAAGGGCGGGTACACCACCGCGTTGGGCAACGCCAAAGCACAACGCATGCAGCAAATCGCTCTCGAGAACAAGATTCCCCTCGTTTCACTGATCGAGAGCGGTGGAGCCAATCTACTTCGGCAATCGGAACTCTTCGTCGATTCCGGCCGGTTCTTCGCAAACATGGCGCGGCTCTCGGCGGCCGGCGTCCCCACCATCACGGTAGTTCACGGCTCATCCACCGCGGGGGGAGCCTATGTTCCGGGCATGTCCGACTATGTCGTGATGGTGAAGGATCGCGCCAAAGTATACCTCGCCGGCCCACCGTTGCTGCTCGCCGCGACCGGCGAAGTGGCCAGCGAACAGGAACTGGGCGGGGCGGAAATGCACGCCCAGATCGCCGGAACGGCTGAGTACGTCGCCGAGAACGATTCAGACGCGATCCGCTTGGCTCGAGCGATCGTGCCAAACGCCCGGCGACCGCAGAGGCGGCAGAATCGTGGAGAGGTCGAAGCCCCGCTATTCCCCGCCGATCAACTGCTTGGAATCGTTCCCGTTGACTATCGGCGCCCATACGATGTCCGTGATGTAATCGCGAGAGTTACCGATGGGTCGCGCTTTCAAGAAATGAGCAGTGATTTCGGCAGCATGACCGTTGTCGGTCATGCCCGGATCTGGGGACATGAAGTCGGGATCATTGGCAACAACGGGCCGATCGAGCCGGAGGGCGCTGCCAAGGCAGCACATTTCATCCAGCTATGCTGCCAATCCGATACGCCGTTGTTGTTCCTCCACAACACCACCGGTTTCATAGTCGGGAAGCGCGCGGAACAGGCAGGGGCCGTGAAGCATGGCGCCAAGTTGATTCAAGCCGTCGCCAACGCGCACGTACCCCGGATTACGATCCACATCGGTGCATCATTTGGTGCCGGAAACTACGGCATGAGCGGTCGCGGGCTGGATCCGCGGTTCATCTTCGCGTGGCCGAACAATCGGGTCGCAGTGATGGGGGGTGAGCAGGCCGCCCGCGTGCTGTCCATCGTTTCCGAAGAAAGTGCCGCACGCACGGGTCGTGAGCCGGATCGGGCCGCACTCGAGAAAATGCAGCAGACCATCATCAAGACATATGATGAAGAATCCACCGCACTCTTCGCGACCGCAAGGCTTTGGGACGATGGCATTATCGATCCGCGCGATACGCGTGATGTCGTGGGCCTCTGCCTCGATTTGGTCGAGGAAGAGCGCCAGTCTGAAACGCAAGTGACCAATTTTGGCGTGGCTCGGTTCTAGGATCGGAATGACCAATGGATAACACCGGGCGGGAATTGATAGTGCAGCGAGAAGGCGGGGTCTTGTTTGCCACGCTCGACCGGCCCGAAAAGCGCAACGCGCTCAACCAGGGCATGATTGAGGCACTCGATGAACTCGCGGACGATCTGGAAACCTGCGCGCGCACCCGGATCCTCGTCATCCGAGGCAGCAAGGGCGTATTTTGCTCGGGCGGCGATATCAGCGGGTTCGATAAGGCGGGCAGACCCGATCGAGCGAGGTTGATTGCTGGGAACAAGACATTCGGCCTGCTGCTGGAAAAGCTCGACCGCCTGCCCCAGACCGTGATTGCGGTTGCAGAAGGATTTGTTTTCGGGGGCGGGATAGGACTCATCTGTGTCGCCGATTTCGTACTCGTCGAGGAAACAACTCGCTTCTCGATCTCGGAAACGACGCTCGGCGTACCGCCAGCGCAGATCGCTCCGTATCTTGTCTCCAAGATTGGCCCGGGACGGGCTCGTCGGCTTGCGCTGACCGCCGAGCGTTTCGACGGGCGCGAGGCGACCAGCCTGGGACTTGCCGATCGGCTCGCGACGGGCAACGCCGAACTCGAGACGTCCGTTCGACAGGTTATCGGGCGGACACTGGACTGCGCACCGAAGGCCAGCCGGCAATCCAAATTGCTGATCCAATCGGCCACGCACTGGCCGCGTTCCTCCTTCGCCAGCCATGCCGCCACCATATTCGCCGATTCCATCATGAGCGAGGAAGGTAGCGAGGGGGCCGCGGCGTTCCTGGCGAAGCGCAAGCCAAGCTGGGCGGAAAACCCATGACACCGCGCAGTCTGACCAAGATCTTGGTTGCTAATCGGGGCGAAATCGCATGCCGGATCATCGCCGCCTGCCGCAAGGACGGCATCGGATCCGTGGCGGTCTACAGCGATGCCGATCATTCAGCTCCGCATGCCCGCCTCGCCGATGAAGCGATCAACATCGGTCCAGGCGCACCGCTGCAATCCTATTTGAACATCGAGGCGATTGTCGAAGCCGCCATCAAGACGGGAGCAGATGCCATTCATCCCGGGTATGGTTTTCTTTCCGAGAACGCCGAATTTGCGCAAGCGGTCGGGGAGTCAGGCCTGATATTCATTGGCCCCTCACCCGAAGCGATCCAATCGATGGGCAACAAGGGGGTCGCCAAACGGCTGATGCTCGACGCTGGCGTCCCATGTGTGCCGGGACACGATGAAGGCGAGGGGTCTCTCGAGGAGCTGGAAGAAGCAGCGGCCAGCGTCGGTTTCCCGCTGATGGTCAAGGCTAAGGCCGGCGGTGGCGGTCGCGGCATGCGGCGTGTGGATTCGTCGACCGCCTTACGCGCCGCCTTGGAATCGGCGCAGTCGGAAGCGCTCAATGCATTTGGCAATGGAGATCTCCTGCTTGAGCGCGTCATTACCAATGCACGGCATGTGGAATTCCAGATCGTTGGCGACCAGCTGGGACATGTTGTGCATCTTGGAGAGCGGGATTGCTCCCTGCAACGCAGGCATCAGAAGCTCATCGAGGAAGCCCCGGCCCCCAATGTCGACAAGGCCCTGCGCGCGAAAATGGGAGAAGCGGCCTGCGCCGCGGCAAGAGCAATTGGCTATGTCGGAGTGGGAACCGTCGAGTTCATGCTCGACGACAGGCAGGATTTCTACTTCCTCGAGATGAACACACGGCTGCAGGTGGAACATCCCGTTACCGAGCTGGTGACGGGAATAGACCTCGTACTGCTGCAGTTCGAGATCGCTCGCGGCATGCCCCTGCCTTTCGAGCAGGCCGACATAGCCTTGCAAGGTCACGCGATCGAAGGCCGCTTGTGCGCCGAGGATCCGCAAAATGACTTCTTGCCCCAGTCCGGGCAAATAGCCCTCTGGGCCGCTCCCGAGGCATCGTGGTTGCGTACCGATACAGGCGTGGAGACCGGAAGCGAGATTGGCACTTTCTACGATCCCATGTTGGCCAAGATCATCGTTCACGGGGCCGACCGCGAACAGGCCCGAAGGCGGCTGGACTGGGCACTCGAGAATTTGTCTGTCTGCGGATTGAAGACGAACCGCCTGTTTCTCCAGCAACTCCTCCGCAGCGAACGCTTTGCAAACGGCACCGCAACGACGGACTATCTGCAGGACATTGTCGAGACCCTCACCGGGAAAGTCGGACCATCCCCGATCGAGCTGGCGATGCTGGCATGTGCCATTTGGTCGGAACGCTGCAAGGCGAATGCCGCGACAGGGCCCACGATAAGGCACGGGCGCAAGCCCGGCACGCGATTCAGAATCCTGCTTGCCGACGAGCAATTCGAGTGTCGTGTCCTCGAGGCGGAAGGCACGTGGCAGGTAAGTTGCGGCGAGAGGCTCCTTTCGATCGGGGTTGCCAATGTCGAGGCCGCGTCAGCCCGCATTTGCATCGATGGAGTGTGGAGCAACATCAGGCATTGCCAGACACCCATCGGGCTTCACTTGGCCTGGAAAGGCGCCGAAGCGGTCGCGATCGACCAAACCTATGCTGTGGAAGGGGAAAGTGCACTAGATGCAGAGGGCGTGCTTGCTGCACCGATGACCGGTCGCATCCTCGAGCTTGCCGTTGCCACGGGAGATTTGGTGCAGGAGGGACAAGTCCTGCTGGTGCTCGAGGCGATGAAAATGGAGCACCGTATCGTCGCCCCCTTCGACGGTCGCGTGCAAAAGGTTTTCATAGCTGAAGATGACACGGTCTCGGCCAAATCCCGCATGATCGAGATAGTGCCCGACGGCGAGCTTGAGGGCTAGATCATGCAACAGGCCCTGAAAATCGGAGGCGGTGGAGCATTCTGGGGGGACAGCATGATCGGTTTCGATCAGCTGTTGAACGAGGATCTCGACTACATTGTTCTGGATTACCTTGCCGAAGTCACGATGTCGGTGCTGGCCCGTGCCAAGCAGAAGAATCCGGAACTGGGCTATGCTACCGACTTCGTGGATCGACTTCTGCCCGATCGGTTAGGCGCCATTGCCCGGCGCGGTGTCAAGGTGATCACCAATGCAGGGGGCTTGAACCCCGAAGCCGCCGCAAGTCGAATAGCGCGACTCATTGCTGATCGTGGCCTTGCTTTGACGGTGACTGCCGTAGGCGGCGATGACCTGTCCGGACGCGCCGAGGAGTTTCGCAGCGCGGGTGTGGCGGACATGTATTCGAATGCCCCGTTTCCCGAAGATTCTTTGAGCATAAATGCATATCTTGGCGCGTTCCCGCTGGTCGAAGCCCTGCAAAACGGTGCTGATATCGTCGTAACGGGCCGCTGCGTCGACAGCGCCATGGCGCTGGCCCCCTGCATTCATCATTTTTCGTGGCGCCGTTCCGACTATGACCGACTGGCTGCTGGAAGCTTGGCTGGGCACATTCTGGAGTGCGGAGCACAGGCAACGGGCGGGATCTTCACCGACTGGGAGGAATCGCATAGCTGGGATCGGATCGGATATCCCATTGCATCGATCCAGAGCGACGGAACGATCGAGATAAGCAAGCCGCGCGACACGGGGGGCCTGGTTTCTCGCGGCACCGTGAGCGAACAGATCCTATACGAAGTCGGTAATCCGGCAGCCTACCACCTGCCGGACGTCATCTGCGATTTCTCGAACGTCGAAGTCGAGCAGATATCCGGGGATCTGGTTCGCGTGAGCGGTGCTTCCGGAGCGCCTCCGTCCGGAAACTACAAGGTGTCCGTCACCTATGCGGATGGATTTCGAACGGCATTCTATCTGTCCGTCGTCGGGATCGGTTCACGCCGCAAGGCCGAGCGTGTCGCAAGCTCGCTGCGTGACCGCAGTCGCCGATTGTTCTCGGATGCCGGCCTTTCTGACTTTGCCGAGTTCGACTTCGAACTCTTCGGCGAGAGTGATTGCGAAACCCCCACTTGCACCACGACCATTCTGAAACTTGCCGCAAGGCATGAGGACGCGCGAGCCCTCGAGGTGTTCACGCGCGAAGCAGTTTCTGCCGGAACCTCCATGGCACCCGGCATCTGCGGCGTAGGCGGAGGCCGGCCGCGAGTTTCACCTTGCGTGCGCCTCTTTTCGTGCCTGCTTCCCAAAGGGGTGCTCGAAGGCGCCAGGCTTGCGAGCCCTTCTTCCTCGCCCGAGGCATCGCACCGTCATCGCGCATTTCCCGGTAGCAATGCGAATGTGGCGACCGCAGGTCGGCCGGAGGAAGGTCCGCCGAGGCCGACCGCACCGCTGGTCGATTTTGCCTGGGCACGCAGCGGCGACAAGGGCGATACCGCCAATATCGGTGTGATCGCCAGAAAGCCCGAATACGTTGATCACCTGCGGAAGCACTTGACCATCGAGCTGGTGCGCGATTGCTTGGGGGATGCGGTCCACGGGCGGATCACACGCTTCGAGGCGCCCGGCCTCCATGCTTTCAATTTCGTTCTCGAAAGCGCGCTCGGCGGGGGGGGAATGGCCAGCTTGCGCAATGATCCGCAGGGCAAGGGGTTCGCCCAGAGACTCCTGGCCTGGCGAATTCCGTCTCCATGAGTGAGAATTCCATCCTGCCCGACCATACCACTGTGACTGCGAAGACCATGGACTGCGACGAAGACGATCTTTTTGAATTCAGAGACGAGTTCGCCGGATGGCTACGTGTCAATGCACCGGGCAAACCCGCCTTCCCGTTGCCGGAAACATTCATGGAGGTGGGAACCGACGAGCAGTTCGACTTCCTTAGCGATTGGCAAAGATCGGTTTACGAGGCCGGCTATCTCGGAGTGAGTTGGCCGCAAGAATACGGAGGCCGGGGGCTGCCAGTCGAATTCCAGAACGCAATCGATCTGGAGATGATCCACCAGAACGTTCCGATCATGTTCAACACGATCGGGTTGGCTTGGGCTGGCCCATTGATTCTTGACATCGGCAGCGAGCGGCAAAAGAAACAATATATCAGACGGATACTGACCGCCGAAGATGTTTGGTGCCAGGGGTTTTCGGAGCCGGGTGCCGGATCGGACCTTGCAAACATCCGTACGGTTGCCGTTCGTGACGGTGAAAACTGGCGGATCAACGGGTCCAAGATTTGGACCACGCTCGGCTCTTATGCGGATCACATGATCCTGCTTGCGCAAGGCGATTCCGGCGCAGCCCGCTACAAGGGACTCAACTTCTTGCTCGTACCGATGGAGTCTGAAGGCATAGAGGTACGCAAGATTCGCAAAATGACCGGCGAACACGGATTTTGCGAAGTTTTCTTCAATGATGTCTTCGTCCCGAAAGATTGTTTGATCGGACAGGAACTGGGCGGGTGGCAAGTCGCGATGCGAACCTTGACCTACGAGAGGGGAGCCGCAGGTGGGCAGGCCAGCATGCACACCGGGACGAGGATCGAAAGCAGCCTGATGATCGAGGCCGCGACGCGCGCCGAGTTTGATGGCGGCCCTGCTCTCGAGGAACCCCTGATCTGCGATGAACTGGTTCGCCTCTTGATCGAGGAACGAGCCAATCTCCTTCATGAATCGAGAAAGCGGCATTCCGCTTTGGCGGGCCCCTATCCGACCGCGATCGATATGTCTCACAAGCTTCGCTGGACCGAGTGGAATCGGCGACTGCAACGTTTGGCGGTTGAGCTTCAGGGGCTGGAAGGCTCCCTCTACCTGGAAGATCCCGACGCATTGGACGGAGGCGCCTGGCAGCGCGGATACCTCAACAGTTTCGCTGCGACCATTGGCGGAGGCCCCTCTGAGATCCAGTCCAACATTCTTGCCGAACGTGTCCTCGGACTGCCGAAAGGTTGAATAGGATGAGCGACGACCGGGCAACCGCAATCACCTTCTCCGACGAGCAACGCCTACTGCTTGAGCAATCCGAGCGATTTGCAAGGAACAGGTCGGGTTTCGAATCTGTTCGCAAACGCATCGCGGCCAAGGACGATATCGACCGAAGTATATGGCAGGACATCGTTGCGATGGGGTGGGCCAACCTGCTTGTCCCGGTCGCTTACGGGGGTTCCGGCCTGCGCGTGGACGCACTGGTGCCGATCGTCGAGTCCGCTGGCAGACATCTGCTGGCAAGCCCGCTGATTTCTACAGCGTTGGCGACGCAACTGCTCGTGGACGCTGGCTCGCGCGGACAGAAGGAGATGTGGCTACCGCAAGTTGGAAGCGGTTCCGTTGCAACAACGGCGCTATGCGAGCCGGGAGGGTCCTGGGCGCTGACGGAGCCCCGGCTTCAGGCTCAGTGCTCGAACGGCATCGTCCGTTTGTCCGGAACCAAGATCCACGTGCGAGATGCGAAGGAGGCGCAATTCCTTATCGTGAGCGCCATGCTGGATGGCCAACCGGCCCTTGTTGTCGTGGAACGGGCGTATCTTCGAGAGAATTCACTTCGGAGCCAAATCGTGCTGGATGAAACACAGCGCTGCTACACTGTCTCCTTCGAGGAAGTAGAAGTGCCCGCGACCATGGTTCTTGATGGAGGCGATGTAGTCGAGGCGCTGTGCGCATTGGAGCGGACGGGAGAGCTGCTGTTCAGCGCCGAAATGGCCGGCGGACTTGGCGGAGCGCTGGCATTGCTGGTCAACCATCTCACGACCAGAGAGGCGTTCGGCGGTCCGATCGGCAGGTTTCAGGCCCTGAAGCACGCCACCGTCGACATCCTGCTGGATTTCGAAGCCGCCCGTTCACTCGTTTACGGCGCCGGCACAACCATCGCATCGTCGCCGGGCAAGGCCGCAAGCGAAATCGCCACACGGATGGCGAAGGCGCATACCAGCGACGCATTCGTCCATGCCTGCGATAGAACTATCCAGTTCCACGGTGGTCTCGGATTCACCTATGAATGCAACGCTCAGCTGTTCCTGCGGCGCGCTATGTGGAGTCAGGCTGTTTTCGGCTCCGCAAAATATCACAGACAAAAGCTCGCTCCGCTCTTGCTCAGCTGATTTTGAGGGAAGGTTCAACGCTCCTCCCGGGGCTCAGACATTGAAGCTCCGAGCAATGCCGACTCTCTCCAGGAATGACTGATCGTGGCTGACCAACAAGAGTGCCCCATCGTAGCTCCGGAGCGCCTCCTCCAACATCTCCAGAGACTCGATATCCAGATGATTGGTCGGCTCGTCCAGAATAATCAGCCACGGAATTTCGGGGCCGGATAGTGCCGCGGCCAATCCGGCGCGAAGGCGTTCACCACCCGAAAGTGTGCCGACGATGCGCATCGCCTCGCGATTGCGAAAGGCAAATCGAGCGCAGGTGGAATGGGCCGCCTCGCGGCTGATACCCTTATGTTTCGCACGAACATTGTCGAGAACGCTCTTGTCCACGTCCAGCAGACTGACATGCTGGTCTACCATCGCGATGCGACCTTCTGCCCGATAGGCCCTGCCCATCGACGGTTGCATCAATCCAGCGGCGATACGCAGCAAGGTGGTCTTGCCCGACCCATTGCCCCCAGCCACCGCCACGCGTTCCGGACCGTCAATGCGTAGCGTCCATGGGCCAAGGTGGCGATCCCCGACCTGTGCAACGACGCCGTCAAGCTCAAGCAGCTTCGCGCCTGACGGCAGGCCGCTCGGGGGTAATTCGATGGTCAGCGGTGCGCGGACCTCAAGGCGAGCGCGAGCCGCCTTCTGCGCCTCCACCGCGTCGGCCAGGGTGCGTTCATTCAGAGACTTCTCGCGTCCACCACTGTTCTCGGCCCTCTCCGCCCTCTTGTCGAGCAGGATCTTGGGTTCTGAGCCTTTGGCCGCGAATGCCCGGCCCGCCTTGTCCCGTTTCGCCTTCGCTTCCTTGCGAGCCTGCGCATTCTGGTGTGCCTGACGGACCACGGCGTCGGCTCGCGCAGCCTCTTGGACAAGCCGGTCGCGCTCCTGATTTCTGGCCTGCTCGAATGCGGTCCATCCGCCCCCGAAACTGCGCACGCCAACCGGGCTCAATTCGACAATGCGATCCATGCGCTCGAGTAACTTGCGATCATGGCTCGCAATCAATGCGCCACCCCGCCAATTGCGCAGAAGACCGGAGATGGCCTCCCTTCCGGCTGCATCCAGATTGTTGGTCGGTTCATCCAGTAGCAGGAGATCCGGCTCTTCGAGCAGCACGCGCGCTATCGCGATTCGCGCGCGTTCGCCGCCAGACAAGCTCTCCAAACGAACATCCAAGCCGATCGAAGGGAGGCCACATGCTGCCAGGGCCGCTTCCACCCGCGGTTCCAGCGACCACTCGGCCAGTTCCAGATCGTCCGCCGAGCCGGTTCCATTTTCGATCCGCTGCAGAATGTTGACGGCTTTCTCGATCCCAAGTGCCTTCTTCACCGGCCAGCGCTCGGGCATTTCCTGTTCCAGGAAGGCGATCGTACCCGACCTCTTGATCGTGCCCGCTGGCGGGCTTGCCAGCCCTCCGACCATTCTCAACAAGGTCGATTTTCCCGATCCGTTGCGCCCTACGAGACCGACGCTTTCCTTCGCGATGGAAAGGGAAAGATTTTCGAAAAGCAGCCGTCCGTCGGGCGTCTGCGCGGCGATATCGGTGAGAGCAACATAGGCAGACATATCGAGCTATCTCAGCGTGTGTCGAAATCCAAAAGCTCTTGCTCTTCAAGTACTGGCAACGGAACCACAAACTTCCTCGGAATCGATAGGCAAGTGGTTTGCCAGGGCCCGAAAAGATGAGCGAGACATTGCGGCAGGACCTTCATGCGGCCCCGGATGTGTACTGACCATTTCCAGCAGGCGAACCCAAGATCGTATCTCATTCAACCACACCACCCTTACCTCGTCCACATTCGAGCCCGGCC
The DNA here is from genome assembly GCF_001542855.1 of Erythrobacter sp. AP23. GTDB lineage: Bacteria > Pseudomonadota > Alphaproteobacteria > Sphingomonadales > Sphingomonadaceae > Qipengyuania. The sequence continues at coordinate 199,654 of NZ_LNBY01000018.1, forward strand.
TTGCTCATGGCACCTGGCGGGGTGCTATTCTCGCCATCGAACATCTGGCCGCTTGGCATCCCTGCCGCGCCAGCAAACGAGATGACCGCCCAGAATGCCTTCGATGTCGAGTACCGGTTGGTGTGAGGGGCGCGCGATCTCCGACGCCACCAGCTGGACGCGGTGCGCTGCATTACCATCGCCCTTGTGCCGCGAGTTCACGCCGACCAGTTCCAACAGGTCAACCAATCCCGTCCCCAGTGAGTCGATGAAGTCAACCTTCTGGACCAACTCGGCGGTTGAAACGGACGACTGCGGCGCCCCCTTGGAGGCCTTGTCCCTCACCGCGCAAATCTCGAAAAGAGGCGACTGGTGCCAGAAGAGGCATCACATTCGAACTTCTTTTCCGTTTAATTTCTGATGTTTAGATATTTCGGTCAAGCTGAAAAGCCCGCAAAAGGCCCGCAAAATCCCTCTAATGTATTGGTTCGATGCCTTTTTTAGGACTCGGAATTTCAATTTCAAACTTGACCGCGGAGTAGGTCGTTATCCGCTTTGCGCTCCAATCTCCGCTATTCTACGGGCTGCGCGCTCTGCCCGGAAGCAGTCATCCGTTCGGTTTACTTTAAATCATCGATATTCGTTCCAGCTTCTCTTCTTTTTGGCCGATAGTCTGGGAGGGGAGGATTTGATGTAATTCCCTCAACCTGAATATCTTCGATTTTTTCACTGAGAGGAGCAAGTTCGCGACTAAGCTCGCGAAGGTCCGTTTCACCTTCAACCAAAGAATCTTCGACCGCCGGAATGCCACTCCTTATCTGGGAAAGTTTGTTTTCAGCGTTCTGCACGCCCTCCCTGAATTGGCGAAGGCGTCGTTGCGCGATAGCAGAAGCGCTCCGCCCTGAGATCCGCCGATCTGCATCTCGAAGATTATTTCCCCATCCACCAACCCTGTGCCCTAAGTCTAACAATCTTCCTTTTGTTGAGGCCAATCGTTCGTCCCAACCTTCGGCGTCCGATGCGAGTGCGGCCGTCGTGACTCGAAGCCGGACAAGATCGGAGGTGATCACCCGTTGCTTTTCTGGCTCCAGTCCTTCGTTCAGAGCGCGAATGCTATTTGCCACGGTCTCTACAGTGGCGGTCGCATCCCTCCCCAATAGTCCGGTTTCGTCCGCGGCGGGAATGATCTTTTTTCCTGACTTGTCGGTGTAAATGCCCTGACGACCCCGTCGGCCCTCGAGCACGAGCGCAGCCTCTCCAGTTATCAGATCCGTGCTGATTGTCGCTTCAAGGCCGTGGACTTTCGCCGCAGAAGGATCGAGAGTCAGAACAACGACCACGTTTTCCGGTTCATTTTCCGCCAGACGGACCGATGTTACCTGTCCCACAGGGACTCCCGATAGTGTTACAGTCGATCCCGACTGAAGGCCTTCCACGGAGCGATCAAACTTGATCTGATATGTTTCCTGATTTGGTCTGGGATCGATTAGCCACATCGCGAAAGCGATGGTCGTAAGCATCAGAATGCCAACGATCCACGCCACTAGGGAGAAGTTTGCGTTAGTTTCCATCTAGCACGCCGCCAGCGGTTTGTTCGTCCGGCAGAGGGCCGGTGCAATGAAAGTTCGCGTCCCGCATGCTCCATTCGGTTGTCCGCTATAGAACATGACCGAGGTTCGTCCCCTGGCGCAATCGCCACGAGCGGGGCATCCGGGCGCGTCGAATGTGTTTTGGTTTTGAGATCGGCCTAGTCCCAACACGGGCGTGATGCCGCCCCGCCCGTGGCGACCGAATATTGCTATGACTTGCGCAAGCCGCGTCCGGTCACTCAAGCGCGAAGGCGTCATGTCTTCCAGGCCGCTGCTGGAGGATGTGATTTCAAGTCTCCTGGCGATGTCCGTCTGGTTCAGGGCAGGAGCTCTGATCAACTGCGCCAACACACGCCACTGCGTACGATTGAGGCTCAGCGGCTGTGCTCGGTCATCGAATGCCTTGCGCGCGGCGCGGCTGATCTGGTCCATCATGAAGATCGCTCGATCATCGTGGGTGATGACATTGTCGAGTGCGAGAGTGCCCTCATCTTCTGGCATGAGACATTCCTATCGATCGGAGAAAAATAGTAAAGGACTTTCGCATTTTGTTTTGGCCGCTATATCGCTCGCGCAGCGGCTCAAACGATGGCGAGGAGCGAAATAATCATGGCGGACGAGACAGCAGGGGCTAGCGATGAAGGCGCACGTCCGACGGGGTTGTCCAGTCCGCGGGTCCGGCTGGGTCTGCTGATCGCCGGCATTCTGGTCCTGCTCGCCGGGAGCTACTGGTATTACAATCATCAGACGTACGGCAGATTCCAGCAGTCCACCGACAACGCTTATATTGCCGCCGACAGCGTCATCATCTCCCCCAAAATTGCGGGCTACGTCGAGCGCGTATTAGTGACGGAGAATCAAACGGTCGCGTCGGGCGATGCGCTTGTCCAGCTGGACGTGCGAGATTATCGTGCCCAAACGAACCAGGTCGAAGCCCAGATCGCCGCGTCGCTCGCCGGAGCAGATACGGTACGCGCCCAGCAACAAGAGCAGGACGCGGCAATTGCCCAGGCCCGTGCACAGCTCGCAGCAGCATCTGCACAGGCTGGTCTCGCTGCTGAGCAGGTTGTCCGGTACCGCCCCCTTGCCGCTTCGGGAGCGGAGCCGCGCGAGAGGCTCGATCAGCTGGAGGCCCAGGCCAGAGAAGCGCAGGCTCAAGTCGCGGCAGCGCGCGCCGCGCTCACGGCGGCACAGCGCCGACAGAACACGCTTAGCGAGCAGATAGACCAGGCCAATTCGCAAGCCAACGCCGCTCGTGCGCAACTCGAGGCCGCCCGTCTGAACCTGTCATCGACCACGCTCCAGGCCAGTATTTCCGGGCGGGTGGGTGACCTCACGGTCCGACCTGGACAATTTGTCCAGCCTGGCCAACGCCTTATGAGCCTCGTACCGACCGACCGCCTCTACGTGACAGCAAATTTCAAGGAAACGCAGCTCGGACTTGTCCGCCCGGGGCAACCCGTCACCTTGGAAATCGACGCGCTGCCGGACCTCGAGCTATCAGGAAGAGTGCAGAGCATCGCGCCGGGTACCGGGGCAGAATTCTCGATCCTACCTCCGCAAAACGCGACGGGTAATTTCACCAAGATCGTTCAGCGCGTCCCGGTGCGCATATCCATTCAGGCTTCGCCCGAGATCCTGCGTCTGCTGGTGCCGGGCATGTCTGTTGTCGCGAGTGTCGATACGCGCGCCGCTAGAGACCAACTCGATTCGATCCGCAACGCGGCCGGAGACTGACCGATGGCAGGCGCCGCTGCAGCGGTTTCGCCGCCGGTCGAAAAGGCCGATGCTACGGCCTGGATCGCCGTAGCCGCCGGTGCGCTGGGGGCGATGCTGGCAACGCTTGACATCTCGATCGTCAATTCGGCGCTGCCGACGATCCAGGGGGAAATCGGCGCGACCGGAACCGAAGGCACCTGGATCGCGACAGCCTTCCTTGTTGCCGAGATCATCATCATCCCTCTGAGCGCGTGGCTGGAAAGACTGCTCGGCCTTCGCACGCTGCTCATCGTCGCGGTTTCTGCCTTCACGGCCTTTTCGGTGTTGTGCGGCATTGCCACCGATCTGACGACGATGATCATCGGTCGCACCGGTCAAGGGTTCATGGGCGGCGCGCTTATTCCAACCGCTATGACCATCGTCGCAAAGCGACTGCCTCCATCGCAACAGCCGATTGGCATGGCGCTCTTCGGAATGACCGTGGTTCTTGGGCCGGTAATGGGCCCGTTGGTGGGGGGCTGGCTTACCGAGAACCTGAGCTGGCACTACGCCTTCTTCGTCAACGTGCCCGTCTGCGCGTTGCTCCTTGCTTTACTATTCATCGGGCTACCCCATGAAAAGCCCGACTGGGTTTACCTGCGCGAGGCTGATTGGGCGGGAATAGCTGGTATGATCCTTGGGTTGGGTGGGCTGACCATCGTTCTGGAAGAAGGCCACCGTGAGGAGTGGTTCGATTCCACGCTGATCGTCCAGCTCACACTGATGACGGTCGTGGGTTTTGCACTTCTGACCTACGGACAGCTTTACGCGCGCAAACCCGTGCTCAAATTGCGCCTGATGCTCAGCAGGCAGTTTGCCAGCGTCGTGGTGATGGCACTGGCGCTTGGCATGGTCATGTATGGCTCGACCTACGTGATCCCGCAATTTCTCGCGATAATTTCCGATTATAATGCCTTGCAGACCGGACTTGTGATCTTCTGGATGGGCGTTCCGGCTTTCCTGTTGATGCCCGTTCTCCCGTTCATGATCCGCAGGATTCACATCCGCATTGCGGTCGGCGCGGGCATGTTCATCATGGCGCTAAGCTGTTTCGTCAGCATAAATCTGACAGCGGAATCGGGAGGTGGAGTGTTCACCGAAAGCCAGTTCCTGCGTGGCATCGGCATGATCCTCACGATGATGTTCCTCAACCAGGCGACGGTAGCTTCGGTTGCCAAGGAGGATGCCGGCGATGCTTCCGGGATCTTCAACGCGGCGCGAAACCTCGGGGGCTCGTTCGCGCTCGCGGGGCTTGCCTCGTTCCAGGATCAGCGCCTGTGGCATCATAGTCGACGCATGGAAGAAACCCTCAACGCCAACAGCCCCCGGCTACAGGAATACCTGGACGGCATGACGGCGTCGCTGGGCAGCCCACAGGCCGCGCTGGAGATGCTTTCCGGCATCATTCAGCGCGATGCGTTCGTGATGACCTACAACGATGTCTTTTTCGCCATGGGCGCGATTACCCTGGTCACGGTGCCGCTGGTACTGTTCCTCAAGCCTCTCCCGAAGAACTTATCCCTTTCGATGCACTGAGAACTCTATGCGCAAGACCCTAACCCTCCTCGCTCCCATGGCGCTCCTCGCGGGTTGCATGTCCGGTCCCGACTATGCCGGTCCCCCGCAACTTGCGACCGCCGCAGGCAATGCGTTCGTACGCGCCGGCCCCGAAATCGATCCGTTTGCGCCGATTGCCGGCGACTGGTGGACGCTGCTCGGCGATCCGGTTCTCAATGAACTGGAGGCGCGCGCGCTGGTCGGCAATCCGGGCGTGGCCGCGGCGCGCGCTCGCATCGAACAGGCAAGGGCTTCTGTCCGCCAGGAGCGCGCCAACCGGCTACCCGCCGTGGCTGCGCAGGCGACTGCGGTCCAGGCGAATATCCCAGGGCTAGATATCGGCAGCGGCCCGCCCCCGGGATCGCCCGGCGCTCCTGCAGACACCGAAGAGCAGGACAGCCTCAGCGTCTACAACGTCGGGCTCAATGCAAACTGGGAGATCGATTTCGCTGGGGGGCAGGCACGGCGTGTCGAGGCCATTAACGCTCAGGCTGCGGCCTCGGTGGCGAACGCCGAGGATGCGAAAGTCCAGCTCGCCGCCGAAATCGCGCGGGCGTATGTGAGCCTGCGAGAAGCGCAAGGGCGGCTCGAGCTTGTCCAGCGAGAGCGCGACTTGCAGCAGCAAATTCTCGAATTGACCTATCAGCGCTATACACAGGGCGCTCTCGCGCTGTTCCCGGTCGGTAACGCGAACGCCGAGCTCGAACTGCTCAAGTCGCAGATCGCGGAAGCTCAAGCGGACATCGATGTATTCAAAGACACGCTCGCGGTGCTGACGGGCGAAGCGCCCGGCGCACTCGACGGGCTCCTGGCGGCTCAGGCCGAAATTCCGCTTCCCCCCGAACGGGTCGCGGTGGGCGATCCCGCAGCGCTAATAGCGCGGCGGCCGGATGTTCGAGCCGCCGAACGCATGCTGGCCGCGGCGAATGCGCGCATTGGCGTGGCAGAGGCTGCTCGCTTCCCCAAGATTTCCTTCATGGGGATTCTCGGTTTGGGCGGATCGGAGCCCGACGACATCCTGGACCCGGGCAACTTATCGGCAATCGCTTTGCCGCGGCTGCAGTGGAACCTGCTTGATTTCGGCCGCACGGCAGCATCGATCGATCAGGCCGAGAGTGCGCGCGACGAGGCCGAAGCGCGCTATCTTGAAGTGGTCCTGGGCGCACTACGCGACGCCGAACAATCGCTTGCTCGGTTCGGGCAACAAAGAGCCAACGTAGCCGCGCTGGCGCAGATCAGTCGGCAGGCCGACACGGCTGCGGAGCTTAACGAGCAACGCCGCGCCGCGGGGGTAATCTCGCAAGGCGAACTCAACACTTCGATCCGCAAGCGCGAACAGGCCAGAGCAAATCTCGATCGGGCGATCGCCGCCATGACAAATGGCTGGATCGCGATCCAGAAGTCGCTTGGGTTGGGATGGGTCGAATTGTCTCGCGACAATCGCACGTCGGTTGAGCCAGCTCCGGTCGATCGAAAATCAGTTATGAAACCTGAACAGAGTTAGGATAAGTTTTCTCAGAAGTCTGCCCCGCAGCCCCTTCCAACTTTTCCTAACGCGTCAGCACCTCGTGCACTACGACCCAATCTTGGATCATAGGGGTCAGCATGTTTCCGCCTTTCGCAGAGTGCGTTTGCCAGTATCACCATCGGATATCCCGATTGCACTATTCGGTGACTCTTCATTGTCGTTTCTATGTAAGGCCTTAAGCTTTCCGCGAGCATCTCGTAGCGACATCAACGAGCGATCGTACAGGCATTTCGAGTGCAGCTCGCATTTGGCCGGTTCGATGACCGCCTCGTCGGTAGGCTTACGAGGCGGTCATCGAGCATTACGCCGCTCTGGAAAAGCTATAAAGTCATGGGTCGAAATACGAACTAGCTGGCACTGTCCGTTCGGGTCGTTGGGAGGACCACCGATCTCCCCGCCAACACGATCTGGACCTGTTAGAAACTGAACCCCAAAGCAACACCATATCTACGAGGATCCAAAGTGTAGATATTGGTAAAATTCCCCGAGGATGCGTCGGTCAAGTACAATCCTGTCACCGAGCTGCTGTCGAAAATGTTCTGAACAAATCCGCGCACGAACCAACGCTCATCCGCACTGTTCAACTGCACGATCGCGTTGGCTTGCACGAATGGCTCGATCCGGTTGACCCTGCCGTTAAAGATATTGCCGTATTGCTCACCAGTCAGCGCTACGTCCACGCGAGGAACCAGAGTCATGCCATTGTCGAAAGTGGCGGTGTACTGCACACCCATCGAAACCTTCATTTCGGGGGCCTGCGGCAACTTGTTCCCTTTTATGTTGACCTCTACGCCAGGGCTTAATACCGCAAGGCCGCTGCCCGCCGGAACGGCTCCGGCCAAGACATCGCAAATGCTGAATGCGCCGCTTGACGCAAGATTGCCGTCATTAGGAAATTCTTCGGGACCACGAAGACCCAGAGCTGCGTTCACTCCGGCCACGAATGCGTCGGCCGCGCCGGGGGCTGGCCCGGTTACGGCACAATTAGCACCGTTGCTAATATCCTTGATGATGACGGCATCAGGATCGCCGCCACCCGGGTCGCGCGGATTGGAGAAGAACTGGTCGCCGGCAACTTCCGCGTTGAGATAACTGAACGTCAAGTTGACAAGCCAATCGGGATCGGGCCGGATAACGGACTCTAGTTCCACACCCCAGATATCGGCATCGATAGTATCATTAACTGAGGTACGGGCGACGATGCGGCTAAGCTGCAACCCGCTATACTTATAGTAGAATGCAGTAGCGTTTAATTGCAGTGCGCCATTCGCAAAGGTATTTTTCGATCCGATTTCAAATGCGTCGATGGTTTCTGATCCGAAGCTTTCAGCCACATCGAAAACGGGCGAAAGGGGCGGGTTGATACCCCCGGATTTATAGCCCCTGGCATAAGATGCGTAAATCGAATTGTCAGGCGTAACTTCGTAGTCGAGCACCGCACGCCCGGTTATTTCATCGAAACCTACTTCTCTAAATTGCGTTAGCTGCTCACCTGGCGTACCAGGATCGGCATCAAAAAGACCAGAGGGACCGGTTAAGGGAGTGATCGGGCTGTCGAACGGCTCCCCGTCATTCGCGTAAGGATTGAGGAAGCTAATCAAGGTCGTGCGCGCAGTCACGTCTTTCTTGTCGTCGTTATACCGCAAACCTCCGGTGAAGGTCAGACGCTCGGTCAGGTCGACGTAGATCTCCCCGAACACACCGAAGCTCTCAAGATTAGCCTCGAGAGAATTGTTGCGGTACATGGATGTTGCGAAGTAGGATGGCGGTGCACCGCCTGCCAAAGTACCAAACGATCCCAGAATGGCACTGGCGTAGTCAAGCGCGAATGAGTTTACATAGTAACTGTTGTCGGTAGTCTTGGACTTTGCATAGATCCCTCCGAGCAGGAAATTGAATGCTCCGTCGAAATCACTGGAAAGGAGGATTTCGCCGCTCCAGGATTCGCGTTGCTCTGAAGACCTGTCGAAGGATAGCGGCGTTTCGCCGCACAATACATTACCTTCGAACGCGCCCCTGTTCCCATCATCGTTATCGGAGGTGCACAATAAGCCCCCTGGGCCATTGGGGATGAGAGCCTCCACAATCGGGGTAAAATACGCCGACGAACCTGGCACGAACGCCGGTGCAGGTGCGGGGAGGCCGGTAGGCAAACCGTTGGCCGCGAAGCCGGACAACACGTTCAAGGCCGTAGCAAAGCCGGTACGATCCTGAATGCCCAGAAAGTAGTCCTGCCGGGAATCGACTTCGGTGTCCTGATAAAGACCGGTTGCAGTCAGTGTCATAGCTCCGATGCGCTGCTCGAGACGGGCCTGTAGCTGCACTTCATCGGCAAAATAGAATGGAGTATACGCCGTGTTTACCGTGCGCACATCGTCGGGCTTATCGAATCCTGCAAATGCATCGGGGCCGTACAGGCTTCCCAATCCCAGTACTGAGGGAATTCCCTGAATAGCGAAGAACTCTTGCGAACTGAGCGTTGCGCCGACTGTGGAATTGGCATTGGTGATGTCAAAGTCGCGGCGATTGTTCAGACAACCCAGCACGCCGAGCGGGTCACGCTGGCAGGCCTGCTTTTGATTACGTAAACGGGTGTCATCTTCCCTGAAATAATATGCCATGAAGTCGAGAGTGGTATCGGCACCGGGTTCAAAACGAAGAGAACCACGAACAGCGTACATGTCTCGGTCGTCGACATCCGAATTGTCGAAAAGGTTTGTGGTGTAACCGTCGCGATTCAGAAAGAATCCGGCTACCCGAACGCCGATAGAATCGCCGATCGGGACATTGACCATCCCTTCGGCCTTGATGCTGTTGTAATTCCCATACTCGAACTCTCCGGCCGCGCCGAAAGAACCGAGGTCAGGCTTGGCTGTCACAAGGTTGACAACACCCGAGGTAGCGTTGCGGCCGAAGAGGGTGCCCTGCGGCCCCCGTAGGACCTCAATTCGCTCAAGGTCAAAATATTCTGTTTCGAACAGCCGGGTACCAAAAAGAGGGGAACCATTGATATGGATAGCCGTCGCTGCGTCACACGTCACACCAACACAAAGATCGCCGATACCACGGATGGTGAAGGACGACCCGGTGAAGTTGCCCTTCGAAAATGAGACGTTCGGGAGCGTCAATTGAAGGTCAGCAGCGTTCTCGATCTGCTGGCTTTCGAGAGCCGTAGCATCGAAGGCACTGACCGCGATCGGCACCTCTTGCAGACTTTGAGATTGGCGTTGGGCCGTCACGATGATTACGGATCCTTGGGGTTCCGCCTCATCAGTTGTGGAATCCTGCGCTAAAGCCATCTGCGGCCAAGCCAAGATGGCCGAAGTGGCGAGCACCATCGCTCTCAGTGTCATATAGCATCCCTTCCCATCTCTTCAGTGCGACGATAATTGGCTCCGCCGCTTACTGCAAAATGGGGCGACCTCGAGGGTCGCCCCTTAGTCTGTGGAGAGGAGAGGGAGAGAATTAGCCCAATCCCCGTCCATGGGCATATACATCCGCGTGATATTAGTAAAGCGCCTTATCTTTTGACCCCATGGGCCACGATCCAGATCGCACGCGGAGTGAACGTTTGCTAAAGATCAGCAATGGTTGGCGTGCTAAGCGAGTTGCTCCCGATAAAGCTTTTGCCCCAGCTGGCATCGAGACCAACGAAGCGTTCGCCGTGCCGACGGCGACAATAGTTCGGATATAGTACAAGATGAATATGGACGCCCTTTGCCCCCATCTCGCTGGCCTCTGACCAGGAACCAGCCTCTTAGTATGGGGGATCTCAGAGGCTCCAAAAGGCCAGTACCGCCCGTAGCGCAGCGACGAACGCGAGCGGCTGATCCAGCATGAGATGATGGCGTGCATCGGGCACTGCAACAATTGGTATCTTTCCCCCTCCCAGTTCCCGGATATAGCGGGCGGAATCGCGATCAAAGAGCTGACTTTTCTCGCCGTACACAATCGCTTTGCGCCCGGGCGCATCGACCAGCCTCTGGCCTACTGTCAGCCATTCGTCGGGCTTGTTGCTGCGCCGGAACACTTCGGGAGAAAACTTCCATGTCCACTCCTCGCCATCGCGGCGGAGAGAGTGATAGGCCATGTAATCCATCAGGAACGGCTCACCAACTGCCTGCGGCGGCGACAGGATATACCTCTCGCGCGCCGCTTCGTAGGTGGGGTAGCGTCGCACCGGTTTGTCAGGATTACCCGACCCGGGGCTCGATCTGCCCATGGTCCAGTATTTCTCCAGCTTTTCGGGCCGCATCACCATGAGATCGCAGACAATAACGCCGGCGAAGGCATCCGGCGATTGGGAAACGGCGGTCAGCGCTGCACCCGAGCCGAAACTATGGGCGATGATCGTCGGTCTGCTTCCATCTGCAAACAAATCGAGCGCTTCGCTGATCTCGACAAATTCCTTTCCCCGCGCAGCTATATCGGCCACGCCGCGCATCTCGCTATCGCCCATACCGGCCAGATCGAACGCCACCACGTCGTAGTCTTCGGCAAGGTACGGTGCGATGAAGGCAAAGCAGCGGGCATGGGCGAGAAAACCGTGAGTCATGAGCAATTTGGGCCGGTCACGCCTGCCCCAGCGAAGATAATGCACCCGCGCGCCACCAACCTCTACGAAGCCTTCCTCACGGGGCACGCTCAGCGCCCAGGCGAACCATTCGGGTATATCCGCCCCGTCGCCGGCCCATACGGGATCAATATCTGTTGACCCGTCGTGGATTGGTTTCATTTCATTCATTTCGGCGCAGTCTCCATACCGGATAGTGTATTCCTGATAAAACCACGATAATCGTGCCGTGCGACATCGTGGCATAGATCGGCGTAACCAGATACGCTGGGGAAATTGATCAGTTGTCGGGGTTTGCCGGGAATATTGGCGCCCATGTACCACGATTCAGCCTTGGGGAAGAGCGTCATCGACCCTACTTGGGCGACCATATCGGTCCAGCTTCGCTGGGCCAGCGCATCGGCTTCGAAAAGGCCGATCCTGTTATCGCGCAGCCAGATCAGGAAATCGCAGATCCAGTCACCCTGGATTTCGGCGCTTGTCGGACCGTTGGAAAAGCCTGAAGGGCTGAGCGGTCCGTAGGCGAACAGCATGTTCGGAAATTGGGCGACAGCCATGCCCAGATAGGCTTTGATCTCACTCTTCCATGCTTCTGCCAGCGCCAGCCTTCCGCGGCCGGTGATGTTCATGTCGATGAGCCCGCCACGACCGGCATCGAAGCCGGTCGCGAAGACAATGAGATCGCACGGGATCATGCCAGTGGCTGTTTCTATCCCGGCCTCGGTGACGCGAGTGATCGCGGTGTCGTTCAGATCGACCAGCGTCACATTGTCTTGTGCGAAGATCTCGTAATAATTCTGTTCGAGCGATGGTCGCTTGGTCCCGAAGGGATGTGGCGGCTCATCGGGAGCGAGCTTCTCGGCAATGGTCGGGTCGCAGATCCGCTCGCGCACCTTGTCACGCCAGAACTCGTAGGCGTGGCGATTGGCGTCCTCGTTCGTCAGTATGTCAGCGAAATTATGATACCAGAAGCGCAACCCTCCTCGCTGCCACAAATCCTCGAAATGCGTAGTCCGCTCTTCCTCGGTCACAGCCAGGGCCGAAATGTCCAGCGATTGGCATTCGAAACCGCCACTTGTCGTAAGCCTTTTCTGGAAGACAGCGGGATATTCGGATTTTTCGCGAAGCTGACGATCTGCGTCCAGTTTTTCCTGCCGCATGGGAAGGGCGAGAATCGGGGTTCGCTGAAAAAGCGTCAGCTGCTCCGCGCAGCTTGCCGCCTCCTGCGCCACCTGTACGCCGCTGGCACCCGTGCCGATCAGGGCGATCCGGCGGCCGGAAAGGTCGATGCCTTCCTGCGGCCAGCGGGCGGTATGGCACCATTCGCCTTCGAAATCGCTAAGGCCCGGGATATCGGGAATGTAGGGTTTCGAGGCGAACCCCAGGGCCGGCAAGAGGAAACGCGCGCTTACTTTTCCGCCATCGTCGAGCTTCAATCGCCAGCAGGCGGTGTCTTCATCGAACGGCGCGCTTTCGACCCGTGTTTTCATTCGCATTGCCGGCCAGAGGTCGAGCGTATCGCAGACGTGGAGGAAATAGGCGCGCAGTTCTTCCCAGCCTGGAAATCGTTCGCTCCACGTCCAGCTTTTCCATACTTCCGCAATGGAAAATTCGTAAAGTGGAACCTGGGAATCGACCCGTGCTCCCGGATAGCGGTTCCAGTACCAGATTCCGCCCGGCTGCTCCGCTGCGTCTACCAGCAGAACATCGAACCCCGCCTGACGCAGCTTGTATAGCAGGTATATTCCGCTGAACCCGGCCCCGACGATTACGACATCATAGTCAGGAAGGGGCGAATGGCTCACGAGGCCCCGGCACCCGCTTTCGCGATGTCTTTGGCCGTAGTATAATCCGCCTTGCCGTTTGACGCGCGCAAGGCGGTTTGCGTTGGGCAAATCGCCTTGGGCGTTTTGTAACCTGCCAGTTGCTGGCGCACGTGATCCTTGATCGCTTGCGCGTCGAAGTCCGCATCCTGGGTCAAATGCACCACAGCGGTCACCGCTTCGCCCCATTTTTCGTCAGGCACCCCGACGACAAGCGCGTCGGCAATGGCGGGATGGGTTTTGAGCACTTCCTCCACCTCCTCGGGGTAAACCTTTTCACCTGCGGTGTTGATGCAGACGCTGCCGCGGCCCAGCAAGGTCAGGCTTCCATCGGATTCCACCCGGCACCAGTCGCCCGGGATGGAGTAACGCACGCCATCGATCGTCCTGAAAGTCTTGGCCGACTTTTCCGGGTCCTTGTAGTATCCTGTGGGGATTGCGCCCTTGCGGGCAATAAAGCCGGGCACGCCGCTCCCCGCCTCGACCTTCCGGTCGTTCTCGTCGAATACGTCGCAAAATTCCCCGATCCCGAATTTCGCGGTGTTGGTGCCGCCCTGTGCGGTCGTCACCGACAAGCCGTAGCCCAGCCCTTCCGAAGCGCCAAAACTGTCCATGAGGATGACCTGGGGGATATGTTTGCACAGGCCCGCCTTTACCTGTTTACTCCACATGACGCCGGACGAGATGATCGAAATCAGGCTGCTCGTGTCCCAGCGCTTCGGGTGGGCGTCCAGCGCCTGCAGCATGGGTTTGGCAAAAGCGTCACCGACAATGGCGATGCTCTGCACCTTGTGCTGGTCCACTGCATCCCACAATTCTTCGGCGTCGAAGGATGGATCGGACAGCGTGACGATGGCCCCGCCCGACATGAGCGTGCCGATAGCAGTAATGAACCCGGTTCCATGCATCAGCGGGCACGCCGGCAAAGTGATGCGCGCAAGCTCGCCCTGCTTCACCAGGGCCACCATTTCCTCCATGGTCTGGGGAACCGGACCCAGCAGCTTTTGCGCGTCGAGCTGAGCCTTGCGCATATCATCGTGTCGCCACATCACGCCCTTGGGCATGCCGGTGGTACCGCCTGTATATATGAACAGCAGGTCATCGGGGGAACGCTCGATATCGAGAGGCGCGCCGTTACCTTCTACAAGTTTTTCGTAAGGAAGCGCGAAGGAAGCGATCTGCGAAGCATCGCCGATTTCTACAAATGTATGAACCTTGGTCAACCGTTCCTTCAGTTCAAGAATGCAGTCGCGGAACTCGGAACTGTAAACAATTACCTCGCTATCGGAATCGTCGAAGATGTAGAAAACCTCCTCGGGACGGTAACGATAATTGATGTTCACGTGCGTGAGGCGGCCCTTGAAGCACGCGGCCATCAATTCCCCGTATTCGGGACGGTTGCGCATGTAGAAGGCTATCTTCGCCCCGTCGCCTGCACCTTGCGCGCGCAGATTGCGCGCCAAATTGTTCGAACGCTTCGACATTTCGGGCCAGCTAATGATCCGGTCGCCGTGAATCAGCGCCGGAGCATCTTCTGGGACCGCAGGCTCGATTGCATCAAGGATGTCGCCAAGGTTCCAGTCGATCACGTATTAATTCCTCTCTCCTTGGTGGCCACGATTTTGTCGGTAGCGTGCGCCTAATTCATCGTCTCATGCGACCTGCGTCCACCCCTGCAAGGCCGCTGCTTCGGCCCGGACCGCTTCGGGACCGCCCAGAACCTGGCGGTCGAAACCGATTCGCTTGAACCAGAAATGCAGACCTAGGAGATCGGTAAAACCCATCCCCCCATGCACCTCGGTTGAGGTTCGGGCGACAAAACGGTGGACTTCGCCCGTATGTGATTTGGCATGGCATGCCACCAGCGAAGCCTCGTCGGGCGTCGCATCGAACGCATGGGCGGCATACCAGACCAGCGAACGGCATGGTTCATGGCGGGCAGCCATTTCCGCGCACATATGCTTGACCGCCTGGAAGCTGCCGATCACTCGTCCGAACTGTTCGCGCTGCCCGGCATAGTCGACCGCTTTTTCGATCATAGCCTGGCCCGCACCGAGGCTATCGGCGGCCAGGAGCACCCGGCCGGCGTCCCGCAGGCGCCTGACTGTGGCCCCACCATCGTCCGCGAGAGCCTCGCCCGCTACGCCAGAAAACCGCAGCTCCCCTACGCTCCGGGTGCGGTCGATCGTTTTGAGAGCAACCTTCTCCAGACCCGCAGCATCGCCAGCTACGAAGTGCATACGACCGGCGGTATCGGCTACCAGAAACGCGTCGGCTTCCAGGAAGTCGAGCGCGAACAAAGCCGTTCCGTCGAGCTTTGCGCCGTCGAAGTCCACGCCTGCCCGGTCCCGGATCTCCACCGTTTCCGCGATCGCGACGGCGATTTGCGCCTCGCCCTTCGCTATCCTCGGCAGCCAGTGCGCCTTCAACTCCTCGCTACCGCCCTGTGCCAGCGCAAGGGGTGCCAGTACATGGGCACCGATAAAAGCCACCGGCGCGACGGCATAGCCGAGCTGCTCGGCCACAACGGCGGCATCGAGCATTGTCATCCCGAGCCCGTCATGTTGCTCGGGAACCATCATTCCCCAAATGCCGATTTCGCCCAGCGCCGAACGCACGTTGTCGCTGAAGGGAACCGAGCCCTCCGCGCATTCGCGCACATGATCGAGCGGACAAGTATCAGCAAGAGTGCGGCTGATCGCGTCGCAGAGCATCTCCTGGTCTTGCGAAAGTCCGAAATCCATCAGGCGGCTCCCTTATTCTGCCCGCTTGCAACGGCCGTCGCCTGTTCGGCCGCGGGAGGCGTTGCGAACTTGGGTTCGCGCGGCATTTCCAGCCCGCGTTCGGCGATGATGTTCTTCTGGATCTGGGCGGTGCCTCCACCGATGATCAGACCAAGCTGGAACATGTAGTTCCACTGCCAGGCACCGTCTTCGCGCTCGCGCTCGCTTCCGTGATAGAGTATGCCCATCTCGCCCATTGCGTCGATCGCGAGCGCGGAAATCTGATGGGCGAGCTCACAGCTCTGCAGCTTCACGACAAGTTTCGCCATGCCGCCGGCATCCCCCCTAAGGCTGTTCGACAGGATGCGCATGCCGTTGAATTTCATCGCCGCGACTTCGGCTTGCAATGCAACCAGCCGGTCACGCAGAACGGCGTTGTCCATTGCGCAACCCTGGCCGATGCGTTCTTTTTGCATCAGCCTGACCAGCGCCTGGAGCCGGTTTTCCAGTGCATCGGGGTCGCCCAGCATGCCACGTTCATGGCCCAGTGTGGCATTGGCCACGTACCACCCCTGCCCGCGCTGCCCGACGATCTGATCCAGGGGAACCCGCACGTCGGTAAAGAACGTTTCATTGAACTCGGCATGACCGGTCATGGTCTTGAGTGGTCGGACCTCGATCCCTGGTGTGTCCATCGAGAAGATCAAGTAGGAGATGCCGCCGTGCTTGGGCGCGTCCGGTTCGGTCCGCACAAGGCAAAAGATCATGTCCGCCTGCTTGGCCGTGCTGGTCCAGATCTTCTGTCCGTTGATGACAAAGTCGCCATTTTCGACGCGGGCGCTGGTCTTGAGCGCGGCGAGGTCCGATCCCGCTCCAGGTTCCGAATATCCCTGACACCAGACTATCTCGCCATTAAGGGTCGGCTCGATCCATTGCCGTTTCTGGGC
The DNA here is from genome assembly GCF_001542855.1 of Erythrobacter sp. AP23. Lineage (GTDB taxonomy): Bacteria > Pseudomonadota > Alphaproteobacteria > Sphingomonadales > Sphingomonadaceae > Qipengyuania. The sequence continues at coordinate 216,131 of NZ_LNBY01000018.1, forward strand.
TTCGGTTCCGAGTTCCAGCAGCGTGGGAACGAGCATGGAAATGCCCTGGTTCGCAAGGCCTGCGGGGATGCCAGCGCGCGAAAATTCCTCGGCAATGATCCGCGATTTCAGGATGTCCGGCTCGGCTCCGTATCCGCCGTATTCTTTGGGAATCGTGCGCGCGGTGTAACCATGCAGGATCAACAGCTGTTGCCATTCGACGGCTTCGGGGGAAGGGCGCGCGGCACGGCCTTGGCCATCGGGTGCGCGGTGACCGTGGGTTTGCAGGAACTGGCGCACTTCCTCGCGAAACACGTCATACTGGGGTCCGTAGTCGAGATCCATCTTGGTCTATCCTTCTGCGCGCGCGATCGCGACGGGTCGGAATACTGGCAGGCGAAAATCTTCGGAGATCGGCTCGAAATCCAGCGTGACCGGCAGATCGAGCTCAAGCTCGTCGAGCGCGCAATCGACCAGCCGGGTTGCCATGCGCACTCCCTCCTCCAGTTCCACCACCGCAGCGATGAAGGGAATCTCGCCGGCGAAGGCGGGATGCAGTGCCTGATGGGTCACCGTCCAGGAAAACAGCGTGCCATTGCCGGTGCTACGCTCCCACGACCACTCAGGAGAACCGCATCGGGCGCACATATAGCGCGGCAAATGCCGAAAACTGCCGCATCCTTCGCACTGCTGGAAGTAAAGGTTGCCGTCCTGACACCGGTTCCAGAATTCCTGCTCCACCGGATCCTGCGGGCGCGGCTTTGGCTTGGCTGGTGCGGCCTGCGCCGAGGGGCGCATCTTGGGCGGCAGATCTTTCTCGTCGCTCACGCAAACCTCCTCAAAATCGCTATACTGCCGTCACCCAGATCGCCCCAGCCGGTCACCAGGCCGGTCTGGGCGCCTTCGACCTGCCGCTCCCCACAATCGTGGCGCAACTGACGCACCGCCTCGACGACATGGTTCAGTCCCCAAACATGGGCCTCGCTCAGCAGGCCGCCATGGGTGTTGACGGGATAGCGCCCGCCCAGCTCGATCTGGCCATTCGCGACGAACTCTGCCTGTCCACCTGGTTCGCAATAGCCCAGGGCCTCCAGCTGCAGGAGAACCACGTAGGTGAAGCAGTCGTAGATCTGCAGAAAATCCATGTCTTCGCGATCGACCCCCGCCATTTCGAACGCGCGCGGCGCGGCGTAGCTCAGGCCGATCTTGAAGGGGTCGGGACGCGAAGGGATATCGTCGGCGGGGTAAGGATGCCCTTCAGCCGCACCGGCGATGCTCACGGGAACATGCGGCATGTCCCTGGCGCGGTCCATTCGCGAAACCACGACTGCGCATGCCCCGTCAGTCTCCAGACAGCAATCGTAGAGGCGAAAGGGTTCGGATATCCAGCGCGCGGAATGGTAGGTTTCGGCATCCAGTTCCCGGCCATAAGTGAAGGCCTGCGGATTCATCTGCGCATGGCGACGGCACGCCAGTGCAACGGCCGCCATCGCTTCCGGGCCGATATCGTAAATTCGGGAGTGCCGGGTGGCGAGCCAGGCATACATCTGCACCGGCAGGAACACGCCATACGGAATGTAATAGCCTTGGATCGTATTCGTCAGGGTGTTCATGTTCATCGGCCGCGTCGGCGGTGCGCCAGGCTTGGGCCGCAAGGCGGAATAACCGTTCCACCCGAGCGTCACCAGCACATGGTCGCATAAGCCGCTGGCAATTGCCATCGCGGCGTTCTGGAGTGCCGTGGTAGGGCTCGCCCCGCCCATGTGGACCGTAGAGGCATAGCGCAGAACTTCGATACCGAGGTTAGCCGCCATCTCTTCCGAGGTGGTGTAGATCGGCGGAGGAACCATGCCGTCGATATCCGACGGCTTCAGCCCTGCATCTGCTATGGCTTTGCGCGATGCTTCCAGCATCATGTCGACCGCGGTTTTCTCGGTGCCTTTCACGAAAGCGGTTTCGCCCACTCCGGTGATGGCCGATTTGTCGCTTAAGCTCATGCCTGCCTGACCGCCTGGTAATCGCGTTCGAGCTGTTCGGAAAGAGCGCGCACCCTCTGATAGGTCTCCGGCGGACGCAGTCGCAACCCGCGGCGGACATCCTCCAACGGACGATCAAGATTTTCTTCCCAGTAGAAGGTGGTCAGATCGGCTGCAGCCCGGCCCCGGCGCCACGCTTCAAATGCAGCGCGCGCCACTGGCAACTGGGCAGCTTCCAGTTTCATCTTGGGAATGCCGACGCCCAAGATGAAAGCGATCCCGTGATTATAGAATTGCGCGTTTCCGAAGGACAGCACGCACAATTCGCCCAGTGCGTCCCTGCCGTATCCGGCGACGACATGAAACAGGTCATGCGAATCGCGAAGGCGCCGACGATAGAGGGAAACATCGGGGTCGCCGAGGTCCTCCAGACCTCCGGCCTCGCTGGCTTCCGCCAGACCTTCTGCTGTCAGACCCTCCCCGTAAACAAAATCGAGGTAGGCTCGGCCAAGCGTGCCAGACGCACAGGTCGCAAGGCGTTTGCGATCGCACAAGGTTTCAAGTAGGTCGGCCCGGTCGGAAGCGATACGCCGCCCATCGCTCGACTTCATGAAGCGATTGAAATTCCGATAATAGGAATTGCCCGACAATGCCTTGACGATACGGAACACCTGCTCCGTATCCTCCCTGTCGGCAATCAACTGCCTCATTGCCCCAGCGCTCTGAGAGGCTCTACGGGGCGGCGCAATTCATGACCTTTGGCGTAAGCCATCTTCTTGCCTCCTGCGCTTCACTTGTAGATGCCAGCGGACGCCAACGCCTTCTCGGCTCCATCGACCAGGTCGCGCATCACTTCGGCGGCAGGCCGGATCGAATCGATCAGGCCGATGCCTTGCCCCGCGAAGCCGGGGATGACATCCTTGCGCTCTGCCTTGATCCCGGAGGCCATGACCGGGCCGGAGATCATCGACTGATAGGGCATCGGCAGAGGCTCCTTTCCGGCCTGCACCCAGGCGTCGGCCCATTTGTTACGGATCATGCGCGCCGGTTTGCCGGTAAGCGATCGACTAACGACCGTATCGGCATCGCCGCTTTCGGTGATCGCCTCTTTCTGGAAGCGCTCGATGCCCGCTTCCTCGGTCGCGAGAAATGCCGTGCCGACCCACGCGCCCTCTGCCCCCAGCATCATCGCAGCGGCAACACCCCGGCCATCCGAGATACCGCCGGCCCCAAGGACAGGAACACGATCGCCAACGGCGTCGACCACCTGGGGAATCAAGGAAATAGTCCCGATCGGCGAGTTGTGACCTCCGCCATCGTGCCCTTGCGCGACGATCATGTCGATGCCCGACCCGACGACCTGTTCGGCGTGCTTGACCTTGCCGATCACCGCCATGACCTTGGTGCCATTGGCATGGAGCCGATCCATCCACGGTTCAGGATTGCCAAGGCCGGCAGCATAAACCGGCACCTTTTCCTCGATCACCACTTCCATCTGCGCCTCAAAGAATTCCTTCGAGAACAACTGCGGGCCGCCCTTGCCCATTTCAGGCGCGCCCGCCGCCCGCATGGCGGCGGCAGCATCGACCTCCGGAAGCTCTTCACGATCCATGAAGTCGCGCGCGAACTGCTGATATTCACCCATCAGATCCATGGGATTTTGGGGTGCAGCACCGCTTTGAGGGGCAGAGCCGCGCCTGACCGACGCGGGGAGCAGCGTATCGACACCGAAAGGTTTGTCGGTCAATTCCCGGGTCTGGCGAATCCAGTCACGCAACTGATCGGGCGAACACGCCGCGGCACCCAGGACCCCGAGCCCGCCGGCATTCGAAACCGCAGCCGCCAGCGCCGGAACGCTCGCTCCGCCCATCCCGGCAAGCAGGATCGGGTACCGGATCCCCAGCATTTCGCATATTCGGCTCTTCAACGCCATTCTTCCTCTCCAGCCACTTGCCTAAACGCACACTCAAACTATTGAAAATTCTACAGCTGCCCCCACCGCACCCGCTGCGAGACCAGCTCGGGGCTGCGCTCCGAAAGATAGACGGCAGAGCCGGCCACCAACCGGCTCATTGCTTGACGGGCCGCGGCGCTGTCGCCAGTCCGCACTGCCTCGAGCACCCGCACCAGAAACTTCATCTGCACCGCCCGTTCCTGTGCCGAATATCCCAGCGAATGGGAAAACTCGCGGGTCAACAGATGCATCGCAGAGGTCAGCAAACCGAACAGCGGATTGCCGCTCGCCCAACCCAACAAGTCGTGAAATCTGCGATTAAGTTCCTCGAATTGATCAGAGGCTTCATGATGCCTCAATTCCGCCAGACACCCTGCCAACGCGCTGAGATCAGCGGTAGTTGCACGCTGGGCTGCATACCCTGCGACATCGGGAGCAATTGCTTCGCGCAATTCAAGCAAACCACGCAAATCGGCTTCCATGAAATGCAGAATCAATGACAAACTGCTTGCAAAATCGCCGGTCTGCGGACGGGCTACGACGGGACCTCCACCACGGCCGAGCTGGAGATGGATGACCCCTTGCAATTCCAGGAACCGCAAAGCCTCCCGCAAAGTTGCGCGCGCAACCTCGTAACGCGCGAGCATTTCATCCTCGCGCGGAAGCCTGTCACCCGGGTTATGGCGACCCGCCTCGATGTCCCGCACGATGCTTTGCGCAAGAGAAAGGGCACGCTTGGCCTTCTTCACCGCTGACATCCGCCACTCATCAGCACACCCGCACCTCTCGAATAAAAAGTATAAGGATATTAGCAAACCTTCGTTGGATCGGCACACTATCCGATGGGATTGGTGTCTGCAAGGGACTAAAAGAGTATACGATTTATTGACTGCACGAGATGTCTCCCTTAAGGATGACTGAAGGCCGATCAGGCCTGAGATGTAGAAGGAATAGTTCTTATGGACAGCCAGATCGCCGAGCCGGATGCCGCGGCGAGGATCGCGTCAATTCCGATCGAGGAAATCGACGTGGCCCGGCCAAGCCTGTTTCAGAACGATACCATCGGTCTATTTTTTGACAGGTTGCGCGCCGAAGAACCTGTCCACTACTGCCGCGAGAGCTATGTCGGCCCTTACTGGTCCATTACCAAGTTCGACGACATCATGGCGGTGGACACCAATCATAAGGTCTTCTCTTCGGAAGCGAAGCTAGGCGGAATTGCAATCCAGGACATGCATTCGGTGGAAGGCGCGCTCGAACTTGAAATGTTCATAGCGATGGACCCGCCCAAGCACGATCAGCAGCGCAAGGCGGTGACTCCGGCAGTGGCTCCGTCCAACCTGCAACTGCTCGAGCCGATCATCCGCAAGCGCGCGGGAGAGATTCTCGATGAACTCCCGATTGGCGAAGATTTCGACTGGGTGGATAAGGTTGCGATCGAGTTGACGACGATGACGCTGGCAACCTTGTTTGATTTCCCTTGGGAGGAGCGGCGCAAGCTGACGCGCTGGTCCGATGTAGCAACTGCGGCACCTGAAACCGGGATCGTCGAATCCTACGAGGCGCGGCGCGAAGAACTCATCGGTTGCGCGATGTATTTCAAGACTCTGTGGGACGAACGGATAAACGAGGAGCCGAAGAACGACCTCATCTCGATGATGGCTCATTCTCCCGCCACGCGCGACATGCCGTTCCTCGAGTTTCTCGGCAATCTTATGCTGCTGATCGTCGGTGGAAACGACACAACACGCAATTCCATCAGCGGCGGCGTGCTCGCCTTGAACCAAAGCCCGGACGAGTACGCGAAACTCGACGCGGATCCTTCGCTCATTAGCAAAATGGTTCCGGAAATCATCCGTTGGCAGACCCCCCTCACTCATATGCGCCGCACCGCGCTGGAAGATTGGGAGATCGGCGGCAAACAGATCAAGAAGGGCGACAAGGTGGTGATGTGGTACCTGTCAGGCAACCGCGACGAGAGTGCTATCGAGCGCGCGGACCAGTTCATCATCGACCGCAAAAATCCGCGCCATCACCTCTCATTCGGCTATGGCATTCACCGCTGCATGGGAAACCGGCTCGCGGAACTGCAGCTGCGGATCATCTGGGAAGAAATTCACAAGCGCTTTTCCCGGGTCGAGGTTACGGGTGAACCAGAGCGTCTTTTTTCAAACCTCGTCCGCGGAATCACCAGGCTGCCGGTGCGGCTCCGCGCCCGCTGACTCTCGAGATCGAAATGCGGAGTTCAAGATGATCAAAATTACGTTCGTGGCTAGCGATGGTGAGCGACGGGAGGTCGAAATAGAAGAAGGCGAGACAGCCAGGGAAGCGGCGCTATACAATGACGTGCCGGGTATCGATGGCGATTGCGGAGGGGTATGTGCTTGCGCGACCTGTCATGTGCATGTCGATCCCGAATGGATCGACAAGGTGGGTCGGCTTATGCATGATGGAATGGAGGCCGACCTCTTGCAGTTCGCCGAAGGCACCACTGAATACAGTCGCCTTGCCTGTCAGATTCCGATGAAGCCGATGCTGGATGGATTGGTTCTTCACCTACCCGAACAACAATACTGACGGAGGGATCCTCGTCCCCGTAGCCTACATTCTTATCTGTCTTTCCTTGATTCTTCGAGAAAACACCCATGGCCACACAAATCGAGCCCGCAACCCAGACCGACGAAGACGCCTTCCGCGCGGAAGTGCAGCAGTTTCTGGCGGACAATTTTCCCGCCGAACTCAAGGGCCAGTCGAACGCGCTGGCCGGCGTGGACGGCCCCACCAATGAAACGCCGGCGCAGACCAAGTGGCGCGAAGCCGTGGGCGCGCGCGGCTGGGGCACCCCCACCTGGCCGAAGGAATACGGCGGCGGCGGCCTCACCAAGGCGCAGGCCAAGATCATCGACCAGGAATTCGCCAAGGCGGGTGCCTACAACCCGATCGGCGGCATGGGCGTCATGATGTTCGGCCCGACGCTGCTCGAATACGGCAACGAGGCACAGAAGCAGGAGCATATTCCGCCGATCTGCCGCGGCGAAATCCGCTGGTGCCAGGGCTATTCGGAACCCAATGCCGGCTCTGACCTCGCGAACCTCCAGACCTTTGCCGAGGACAAGGGCGACCACTACCTTGTCAACGGCCAGAAGACCTGGACCAGCGGCGGCCAATGGGCCGACAAGTGCTTTGCAATTGTACGAACCGACAAGAGCGACAAGCACAAGGGCATCAGCTTCATGCTGATCGACATGGACACGCCCGGCGTCGAAGTCCGCCCGATCACCATGATCAGCGGGACCAGCCCGTTCTGCGAAACCTTTTTCACCGACGTGAAGGTCCCGAAGGAAAACCTCGTCGGCGAGGAAGGCCAGGGCTGGACCATCGGCAAGCGCCTTCTGCAGCACGAGCGCACCAACATCTCGGGCGGCGGCAGCCTCGCCCGACTCATGGGCCAGAGCCTTGGCGATATCGCCAAGAAGTACCAGCCGACGGGCGCCGACGGCGAACTCGCCGATGCGGTGCTGCGCGACAAGATCGCTGATTTCGAAATCCGCTGGAACAGCTTCCTGCTCACCGCGCGCCGCGCGATGGAAGAGAGCAAGGCAGCTGGCGGCGTCTCCGAAATCAGCTCTGTGCTCAAGAAGCTCGGCACCAAGCTGAGCCAGGAACGCAGCGAATTGCTGATCGAAATCCGCGGGTTGCAGGGCCTCGGCTGGGAAGGCGACGGCTTTTCGGACGGCGAGCTCGGGGCCGTGCGCGCGTGGCTCTTCGGAAAGGCCACGACGATCTATGGCGGCTCGACCGAAATCCAGAACAACATCATTGCCAAGCGCGTGCTCGGCATGCTCGACCACCAGTAAGAGAGGGGAGCAAGGACAATGGCCGTTCTCAACGAAGAACAGGAAATGCTGCGCGACATGGCGCGCGATTGGGCCGTCAACGAAAGCCCGGTCACCGAATTCCGCAAGGTCCGCGCCAGCGGCGAGCCCGAAGCCTTCAACCGCGACGCCTATGCGACGATGGCGCAGATGGGCTGGGCCGGGGTCATCATCCCCGAAGAGCATGGCGGGTCGGACTTCGGCTTCCTGTCCGCGGGCCTCGTCGTCGAGGAACTCGGCAAGACGCTCACCGCCAGCCCGCTGGTGATGAACACCGTCGCCGCCTCGGCGATCGTTCTTGGCGGCAGCGACGAGCAGAAGGCCAGGTGGCTGCCCAGGCTGGCGAGCGGCGAGGCCATCGCCACCCTCGCCGTCGACGAAGGGCCGAGCCACGATCCTGCGAAGATCGAGACCAGTGTGTCCGACGGCAAGCTGAGCGGCACCAAGGCCTTCGTCCATGAAGCGCATGGTGCGGACCTGTTCGTCGTCGCGGCGAAGGACGGGCTTTACCTGGTCGAGAAAGGCGACGGCGTCGCGCTCACCACCCGCAAGCTGACCGACCAGCGCAGCCATGCCGACGTCACCTTCGACGGCGCGGCGGCGGAGAAGCTCGCCAATGGCGGCGACAACCTGCTCGATGACGTGCTCGACCGCGCGCGCGTGCTCACCGCAGCCGAAATGCTCGGCATGGCGCAGCAAGTGTTCGACGACACGCTCGACTATCTGAAGCAGCGCGTGCAGTTCAACCAGGTGCTGGCGAGCTTCCAGGCGCTGCAACACCGCATGGCGGACCTCTTCGCCGATCTCGCCCAGATGCGCAGCGCGGTCGAGGCGGGCCTGCAAGCCGTCGATGCCGGCTTCGGCGTGGCGCGCGCGGCGACCATCGCCAAGGCGGAAGCCAACCGCGTTATGCACACCATGGCAAACGAGGGCATCCAGCTGCACGGCGGGATCGGCATGACCGATGAGTACGACGTCGGCTTCTATCTCAAGCGCGCCCGCGTGCTGGAGCAGAGCTTCGGTTCGTCGAGCTGGTTAAAGGACCGATTTTCCAAGCTTTCTGGCTACTAGAAACCTGCATGTAGTGACCTGCATGGCATTTTTGCCACATGCTTGTCGACAATGTGAAATAATCCGTCAATTCATCTACCAAGTCTTGAAATGAAACGCGCTTATCGGCATCGTTTCTAACATCGACTAGTGCCTAGGATGGGGCACATTCTTAGAGGAGAGGCACATGAAAAGATTTCCATCACGCCACCATTGCGCCCTTGGTGCATTGGCAGCGGCACTTGCCTTCACACCGACAGCCGCCTTCGCCCAGGATGTTGGCGAACCCGATGCGGATCTGGTTGAAGGGGCCGATGTCGAAGACCAAAACGTAATCATTGTTACCGCGCAAGGGCGATCGCAGGTCTTGGCGGATGTTCCAGTCGCCGTGTCAGCTGTTTCCGGAGAAACCCTCCAGAATTCGGGCGCCAGCGACATACGTGAGCTGAACCAGGTTGCACCGTCCCTGCTGGTGTCTTCCACCGGCAACGAAGCTAACGGTTCCGCGCGTATTCGCGGTATCGGCACGGTCGGCGACAACCCTGGTCTGGAAAGTTCGGTCGCGGTTTTTGTCGATGGAGTCTATCGCTCTCGTTCGGGAAGCGCCCTGAGTGAGCTCGGCCCTATCGACAGGGTCGAAATCCTTCGCGGTCCCCAAGGTACTCTGGGCGGGCGGAACTCATCGGCAGGCCTGATCAATATCTACACCGCACCGCCCGAGTTCGATTTCAGCGCATACGGGGCCTTCACTTATGGCAACTATGATGCGATCCGCGTCGAAGGTGGCATAAACGCTCCGCTTGGCGACACCGTAGCTGCGCGTGTGGACGGCGTGTATTTTGAGCGCGACGGCTTCTACAACGATATTACCAACGGCGGGACGATCAACAATCGCGATCGTTATCTGGTCCGCGGTCAGCTCCTGTTCGAACCCAATGACGACCTGTCCATTCGCCTTGTCGGGGATTATTCCAAAAAGGACGAAGCGTGCTGTGCCGCGACGTTCGTCCAGCCCGAGTTTGCTCCGCTTGCACGGATCAGCGCTGGATTTGATCCCTTTACGAGGCCATCGGATGGGGCCGCCCTGACGAGTACCGCAAATCCGATCGTTCCCGTGTTGCTTGCGCTTGGGCAGGATCCGCGTGCCCTCACCCAGGATACATTCAACCGCGACCTGTACCCTACGCCGGGCAGAAGCTATGAAGGCGAAACCGAAGACTACGGTATTTCGGCTGAGATCAATTGGGATTTCGGGAACGTCACGTTGACGTCTATCACGGGCTACCGTGAATATGCCAACAGCCAGGGATCTGACACCGATTACACTACTGTCGATATTCTCTACCGCGCTCCGACCGAGAATGCTCTTGCTCGAGACTTTGAAACATTCACTCAGGAACTGCGCCTTACCGGTGAGGCCTTCGATGGCAAACTCGATTGGTTGATCGGCGCGTATTACGCCAATGAAGAACTGCAGGTGCGTGACAATCTGCGGTTCGGCACCCAGTACGGCAATTTCGTAGCGTGCCGCATCGCTATCGCGATCAACCCGGCTTTGGTCAATCCGGGGGCTTCCAATTGCCTGGGTGCCAACGTGGCGGCATTGGACGGTACGCTGACCGGAAGCCCGGCATTCGGCGCTGCAACCCCGGCGATCCTCGCAGGTATCAACAACCTTGCAAGCATCAGCGATTTGGGAACGGTCAGCGAGGTCTACAATCAGACGAGTGAGAACTTCGCGTTCTTCACGCATAATATCTTTGCGATCACGGATACGCTCGATTTGACGCTGGGGCTTCGTTATACAAACGAAACCAAGGACTTCGACGCAACTTTCCGCAACGACAACACGGTTTGTCCGACAAACCGCAATCTGCTCGGAGGCTTTCTGGGTGTTCCGACTTTGGCACCTCTGGCCGGTGGTATCATCAGCCTTTCCTGCCAAGGCAATTCGACATCGGAGCTCGATGGAGTTTCTCTCGAAGACTCGCGCGAAGAAGAGGAGTTTACCGGCACGGCTATCCTGAGCTGGAAGCCAACTCCCGATCTGCTAGTCTACGGTTCGTATTCACGCGGCTACAAGGCGGGCGGTTTCAACCTCGACAGGTCTGCACTGTCAAATCCGCTTGCGTTCGATCCGGCCAATATCTCGGCAGCCGCGCTGCAGTTCGATGAAGAAACAGTCGATGCATATGAGATCGGCCTCAAATACTCGACACGCGAGTTCGGGGTTAGCATTGCAGGCTTCCGGCAAGAGTTCAGTAACTTCCAGTTGAACACGTTCAATGGGGCGTTCTACATTGTGCAGACGGTCAATAGTTGCGATAGCGATCTCGGCGGGGCCGACAGAGACGCAAGCGCGACAACCGGTGCATGCTCTTCCGATGAAGTTGCACCAGGTGTGATCGCTCAAGGTGTCGAGATCGAAACCTATCTACGGCCCGCTCGTGATTTGGATATTACCCTTGGCGTCACCTATTCTGATACGAGCTTTGAAGACAATCTTATCGGGGACGATACCGGGGCACCGCTCGACCCCGCACTACGCTTGCTGCCAGGCGACAACCTGTCGAATGCACCAGAGATCGTGGCAACATCGTCGCTTACGTGGACGCCGCCAATCGGCGACAGTGGGCTCGAAGGCCTGGTCTTCGTGAACGCTCGTATGGCTGGTGATTACAACACCGGCTCCGACCTGCTCTTCGGCAAGGAACAGGACAGCTTCGTCGTAGTGAACGGGCGTGTGGGTCTGACCAATATTGCGGATCGCTTCGCGATCGAGGGATGGGTCAATAATTTGTTTGACGTTGGGTATACGCAGGTGGCCTTCAACACGCCTTTCGTGGCTCCGCAACAAACGTTCTCCGCTTTTCTTGCGGAACCGCGGACTTACGGCATCACCGTGCGCGGCAAGTTTTAAACTTACTCGCTAATTGCAAGAGGGTTCGGCGCTTCGCTGTGTCGAGCCCTCTTTTTCGAACTTTTATTTGCTCACGACTAGGTGGCGTCCGAACAAAAGTTCCGTGTGCTCAATATCGTCGATGATGTGATAGGGAGAGGCCGGCAGCGGTGTTCGCTGCATGAATCCCTCTTCGCTGGGCTACCAGCCGCCGGCCCCACAAACAATCTTGCCTCGTCCTGCCATGCTGCCTTACGCTGCGCTCCAGGCCGCCCAGCAGGGCGACCCCAACCGCCGGAACTCTAACTTAACCGGTGGACCACCCTGATGGGGCAGATCAGGTGGAAGACTACAACCGAGAGAGACCGCCCTCATCCCTTGGCTACGCGACATCGGCGGCGTTCGCCGCCGAACTAGATAAGCAATGGCCTGCTTCGCCACGCCCTACGGGCTCCGCTGCGCAGCCCATTGCTTCAACCGCGCTCATACGCATCAACGCAGCTCGGCTCTAATCCCGGCTGGGGGGAAGATCAGGGGGTCACGTCACTCATTGGAAGGCGGCTATCGCGACGCAATTCGCTCTGAAAGTCGTGGGACTATTTTGCAGGTCTTCGAGGAACAGACCTGCTAATTTTCGCCCTGCAGTTAGTTCCATTAGGATAACGCTGTTAGCATACGTAGGCACCGCGGCCGCTAGCCAAAAGGTTGCCAGTAGGACCGTATACACGTGTTTCAGCGACCGAGATATTTTTACCGATCTTGATTATTTTGCCCGATGCTACGAGTGGTCCCGAGGTTGCCGGGCGGTGGTAGTCGACCCTCAGATCGGCGGTCGCCTTGGCCCCTGTACCTTGCGACAATAAGGTGTAGAGCCCGGTTAAATCGATCAGAGAGGCGAGCACGCCGCCATGCGCTGAACCGATTGCCGGGTTTGACACGATCTCGTCGCGCCAAGGCATCTCCAGTTCAAGCTGCTCGTTCGAGCATGACCGTAAAGTGAGGCCAAGCCACCGGTGAAACGGGGCAATCTGCAGGATCTCTTCGAGGCGCTTAGGATCGATCCTTGTCAGATTATCGGTCATGTAACGGCTCCCTGCGGACTGTGATTACGCTTGAGAAAATCGAGTATCGCTGCCGAAAAGGCATCGTTGGCATCGCCAACCACCATATGTGTTGCCTCTGCGATGTCGGTGTATTCAGCGTGTGGAACAAGTTCGAGCAATTGCGCGACCGCGTCTTCGGAAACCAGATCGCTCGATCCGCCGCGAATAATATGCAATGGCAGCGAAAGCCTGCTGGCTGCATCGTTCAGCGCATCAAACTGGCGTTCCTGATGAGCCGGATCGCTTCGCTTGGCTAGTGTGATGTTGCGGATAAAGGCCGGATCCCAATGCCAGTAGTAGCGGCCGTCTTCCTTCTCTCGCAGATAGCGCCGTAAGCCCTTGCCGGCTCCGCGCTTGCGGCGATGTGGCATGTAGCGCGCGATGACCTCTGCCGCTTCGTCCGGTGAAGAGAAACCGGTCTCCACGTGCTCCTCCATAAAGCCGACTACGCGCATAACGCCCCCCGTCTCCATACGCGGCGCGATGTCGACGAGAGTGAGCGACGCGAAGCGGCCCGGCGCAAGGTGTCCTTCGGCGATCAGTCCGGCCAACCCGCCAAGGGAGGCCCCGACGAGCGCTGGCTTGCGGTCCATTTTTGAAGCGATCGCAACGAGATCTGAAGCGAAGTCGCGCGTTTCGTAAGCGCCCTCGGCAGACCATTCGCTGTCGCCATGACCGCGCATATCAATTGCGATCGGACGAAATCCCGCATTGGCGAGATCGGCTGTGACACGTTTCCATGCGTGACGGGTCTGGCCGCCCCCATGCGCGAGCAAGACCGGTAAAGCATCGGCATTTCCGGTCGCTTCGGCTGCTATGGAGATGCCACCATCTCCCCCGATATGGAAAGTTTGCGACTGCATACCGCAACCTCATATTGTAAATCGATTTACAGTAAACGGCTTTATTTCCTGATCCGCTATGGTAGGTTGCCCTAGATGGCTGCCATGACGGGCTATGACGCGGATACAAAGGGGGGCAAGTTCCCTCACCGATACCGATCGGCTGTTCTTTCTTATGGAGGAAGTGACCCGGCGTTTGCGCAGGACCGCCGATTCTTCGGTTGAACAATTCGGGCTCACGCGGACGCAATGGAGTATATTGGCTTATCTTTCGGAGCCCAGGCATGACCCAGACAGAGCTGGCTCGGGAACTGAAGCTAGAGCGCGCTAGCATCGGCCAGACTATTGATCGCCTGGAAGAACTTGAGCTGGTGGAAAGACGCAGGCGCGAAGAACGACAGGCGCGTTTGGCGGGTTCATTTACGCCCTGCCGCAATCGAGCTACTTCCCAAGATGCGAGTAGAAGCTGATGCAATGTATGCTCGCTTGCTCGGGGGGATCCGTTTTGGGGAACTGGAGCGCTTACGCGGATCGCTGGCTAGGATGCATGACAATCTGGGCAGCGAGCCATAATCACTCGAAATCGAGCCCATGCCCCGCGTTCACGCCCGCGTTTGCCCTTCAGGGGGTCTGATGCTCAGATGAGGGACGCCGAGCGCATGCGATCATAACATCCCGGCAGTCGTGGCAGGCGAGGTGGCCGGAGCCCCCGCACTCACCCAGCGCCGTTCGGTTCCTTATCAGCTTGAGCGACCATCGGATTCAGTTTCTGCTGTAGCGTGAAATCAGCGAGTGTTTGCATGGCGGCACTGCTAGCGAATATGGTTGACGCTGAGCTTGAACACGCCAGGCATGCGCGAGCCTTCCAAGATAGCGCTATGGATAAGCATATGCCGAAAGATGAGATACGTGATTACGCCCCCAACGAAAAGGATGACATCCTTTATTTGCTAGAAGAGGTGAACAGGACCGCTCGGCGGACCTTCGACGCTCTGATCGTGGGGCTCGACCTCAATCAAACACAATGGCGGATCATCGCGTCCTTGTTGCGAGAACCTACGCTAACACAGACCGAGATTTCTCGCCTGCTCGAGCTTGAATCGGCGACGATAGGACAGGCTGTCGCAGTTTTGGTTGAAAAAGGTTTGATCGAGCGAGAGCGGGCGGCGCACGATCGAAGGGTTTGGAACCTCCACCTCACCGAGCAAGTAAGAACCATCTGGCCGGAACTGCGCGAAGCGGCTGATCGACTCCACGAAATTCTCTGGAAGGGAATGTCTGCGCCTCAAATCGACCTCCTGCGTACGATGCTTCGAAAAGTTGCGGAGAATCAGAAGCAGGCTGACACTTGCGAAGAAAGCCGATGAAGCATGATCTGGAAAACAGTGTCGGTGAACTGACGCGGCTAGCAGAACTCGGTCAGATTTTCGCCCGGCACGGTCTGAAAAATCTCGGAAGCTTGCTTGGCTTTATGCCGGTTTCGGAGAATGAGCCAGATACCGAGGACTTGCGTCCTGCATCGGTGGTGGCGCTGTTGCGCGATGTCGGCCCTGTCGGAATAAAGCTTGGCCAGCTCCTGGCGACCAGAAGCGATCTGTTTACACAACCCTGGATTTCCGCGTTCGGCACTCTCCACGACCAGGTGGAACCGCTGCCGTTCGATAAGATCGAACCGGTGATTGTATCGGCTTGGGGCAGCGACTGGGAACGTGAATTCGCCGCTTTCGAGAGAAACCCGATCGCCTCAGCCTCTATCGCGCAGACTTATGTCGCAACCCTGCTGGACGGAAGCGAGACTATCGTGAAAATCCGCCGACCCGGCATGGCGTCCAGGATCGAGGCGGACATGAGGCTGTTGACACGGCTCGCGGGCCTCGCCGAGCGTCGGTCAAGCGACATTGCTCGCTATCGACCCGTGGAATTCCTTCAGACATTCGCCAAGAATTTAGCGCGGGAGATGGACCTGGCGGCAGAAGCACGTGCCTGTGAAAGGATTGGCGGTTATCTGGAGATGCTTGGGGTGAAGACGCCCGCGATCCACTGGGAACTCACAGGCTTGACGATCAATGTGCAGGAAGCCCTGGGCGGAAAGCCCGCGTCGCGGCACCCGGCAACTGATCCGGCAGGGAATGCCCAGTTCGCGAAGCGCTATGCCGATGCAGTGCTACGGATGATCCTTCTCAATGGAGAGTTTCATGGCGACCCGCATCCCGGCAACGTCTTCTGGATGGAAGGGAACCAGGTAGGCTTCATCGATTTCGGCTCGGTCGGCTTTCTCAGCGGCGCGCGGCGTCAGGAAATCGTCCGACTGATTTTCGCTATCGCGAACGGACAGATAGACAAGGTGGCCGATCTGCTGCTCGACTGGGCAGGCAATCCACTCGTGGATCGCGCGCAATTGGTGATGGACCTGGATGAGCTGATCGCGGAATTTAGCGGCACAGCTCTTGCCGGGATAGAATTCGCGGCAATTTTCGATCGGGTTTTCGGATTGTTGCGCGATTATCGCCTCGTATTGCCGCCCGACCTCGCTATTTTGCTGCGCACCCTGCTGACCGCAGAGGGCTTCGTTCGCTCTTTGGCGCCGGACTACAATATCGCCGAAGAAACGAAGCCGATCGTGATGCAATTGTTTGCCGAGCGATTTTCGATCGGAGCCGCGCGGGATCATTTGGCCAAGGTCCGCAGTGGCCTGCTTGATTTCTCGGCATCGCTGCCCGAGCTAATCGATAACGTTGCCTCGGTCGCTCGATCAGGTACGATTCAGGTATCCATCGACCCAGCCAGTCTGAACCATCTGACGCGGGAAGAGGACCGCAGCACCCCCGTCAAGGGTCCGGTGGTGGCAGCGTTGATCATCTCTGCCGCATTGCTGGCCGACCAATCGTTGTTACTGGCAGGAATTGTTCTGGCTTTCGCGGGAATAGCACTCATTCCTAGATGGAACTGATAAGACCACACACAATGAACGCTTAGACCACGGCCGCCCGGCACCGATATTGGCTACATCAAGGGAGAAGAGTGGAAATGACCGAACAGAAACCTGCCGAAGCGGTGCCTGCCGCCACCATGCTGCTGACCTGCCCCATCAGGGTGGTCCACCGGTTAAGTTAGAGTTCCGGCGGTTGGGGTCGCCCTGCTGGGCGGCCTGGAGCGCAGCGTAAGGCAGCATGGCAGGACGAGGCAAGATCGTTTGTGGGGCCGGCGGCTGGTAGCCCAGCGAAGAGTGTGGCCGGACGGTGTTGTAGTGGATACGCCAGCGCTCGATCAGGATGATTGCCTCCTTCAGAGTGTAGAAGATCTCCCCGTTGAGAAGCTCATCCCTGAGCTTGCCGTTGAAGGATTCGTTGTAGCCATTCTCCCATGGTGATCCGGGTTCGATGTAGAGAGTCTTCACACCAATCCGCCAGAGCCAGTCGCGCACGGCATGAGAAGTGAACTCAGCGCCATTATCGCTACGGATGTGATCAGGCGGACCATGGCGTTGGAACAGCTCGGTCAGCACGGCCAGGACATCATCGCTCTTGAGCTTGCGCTGGACATGGATCGCCAGGCACTGGCGGCTGTACTCGTCGATCACGGTAAGCATGCGGAAGGCCTTGCCGTCATGGGTGCGATCCATGACGAAGTCGTAGCTCCACACATGGCCACTATATTGCGGACGCAGCCTCACGCATGATCCATCGTTGAACCACAGACGCCCGCGCTTTGGCTGTCTCTGCGGAACCTTGAGCCCTTCACGGCGCCAGATCCGCTCGACCCGCTTGGCGTTCACCAACCAACTTTCATTGCGCAGCAGCGCCGTGATCCGGCGATAGCCGTAGCGACCATATTGCTGGGCCAGCCGGATGATTGCAGCTGTCAGCGGCTTCTCGTCGGCTGGTGGTGCGGGCAGCTTGCGCTGGGTCGAGCGGTGCTGGGCAACGACCCGGCAGGCACGGCGCTGGCAGATATCCAATGCCTCCTGCACATGGTCGATGGCCAGCCGACGCCGTGAAGGGCTCAGTACTTTCCCTCGACAACCTCCTTCAGGATCAGCGCATCGAGCGTAAGATCAGACACCGCCTTCCTGAGCCGCTGGTTCTCCTTCTTGAGATCCTTCAATCGCCGAGCCTGGCTGACCTTCAGCCCACCGTACTCGCGTCGCCAGCGATAGTAACTCTGCTCCGAAATCCCCAGCGATCGGCTGATCTCCCCGATCTTCTCTCCGTGCGAGAGCCGAACTTCGGCCTCACGCAGTATCCCGATAATCTGTTCCGGCGTGTATCTCTTCCGTGCCATTCATCAGCCCCTTTCAAGCCGTAAATAGCCGAAATCCTAACTCTCAAAACGGACCACTTTTCGGGGGGAAGGTCACCTCTGGCCGATGGGAAGGACGCTGACAGGCTGGAAACCGCAGTTGGGCGGTTGGGGCTTGATCGAACTTAGAAACGCGCAATCGGTCGATCCGTTTTCCCTGGCCTCAGATGAACTCATTGAGGTTACCGACTGGGAACTACTTGATTTTGCAGTTCAAGTTGTCAAGCAATGGCTCCAAAGGAAGGGTTTCGAGATCATGTCCACTCACTCAAATCCCAACGTCGATCCGAACATCTGATTTGTCGGAGACAATGGACCCGAGTGGGTAATCGTACGAGCAGCGCGATATCCAGAAAAGGTGGCTCAGATCCCGAGCAACGTAGAGGCCATCGCTAAGCAATGCGAAGCTCTCAGTCACTTGGGGAATTTCGCATCTTTTGGCTTTGCGTTGGCGGAAAACGTTGAAAGGCCCATCTGGCGGGGACACGCTGCCGATGTCCAATTCGAAGGCATTAAGCCGATCTGATCCGGAAGCTCTCATTGCTCCACGCAGGTGTGCGATCTCTTGAAGAATCATGCGGCCATATTCGTGCTCGGCGGTCGCTTTTGGGGTGTAATATAGCCGCCGCTCTGCGCCAAAACACCAGACGTCCAGACCGGTAACGGCGTGGGCTGTAGACTGGAGTTCGTTCGACCTGAGGCCGGTCGGATTACGACTTCTTACCAGTCGTCGAAACTTTGAATTTTGCTCAGATTGGAAACCTCATTCAAGTGCGTTTCCAAGTGATGGCGTTCCTCATCCCAAACCGCAAACAGATGTTCTGCGCCAGAATTCTCAATGTTGTTTAATTCGAAATCGTACACATCGAGAAACAATTGCTCGTAGTACTTAAAGAGACGATTCTCCATGCTGGTGAATGTCACGTATAGCTGGGCATTCTTCGGCCATTTTTTTGACGTGGCTATCAACGCGAAGCTCAGCAAACCCTTTCCCGACATACACGCATAACATCGTGTAATTGCCATGGTCGTCGCAGGCGTCATAGTCTACCCACAGGTGATAGAGGCCTGTCTGACCACGGAGGAATTTAAGATAGAGCTTGTACGTTATGTTCCCAATACGAAGTTCGTCGTCGACCGGCAGTTCCGCACAAAATGCGCTCTCGTTCACCAACTCATGGGCAGAAATTGGCTGGCTTAGTTCTAAGAGCGCTATTTGATCGAACGCATCGTACTCTTGATTTTGACACGGGAAATCTTGTTCGATGCACTTTGTCATGATCGGCTCGACCTACTCAATATTGTATGTTCCTTAATAGGCGCCGGTGGCTTCCGAAATCAGCTCGGTTCTTGCAGCGACGAGCGCTCCCAATACTCGAGGGTATCGGGCCGACTGCTTCGATCCGGCGACCGCGCAAAGGATGCCTTTGACTGCCCCTGTCGATGGCACGTCCGCCTCCAACCAGTCAGCTCCAGACCAATAAGCGGTCACTTCAGGCGGTCCGAAATCCAGGCCTCCACTTCGTCTTCTGCCCATGCGACCGCATATCCACCCAGCTGCACGGGCTTCGGAAACTTGCCCTCGGCCATCCAGCGATAGATTGTCGAACGGCCAAGCCCGACGCGATGCTGAACTTCGGGCAGGCGAATGAGCCGCGTCACCCGCCGGGTTTCGGTCGCTCCTTTGTCTATCTCTTCACCCACGATGGCCTCCCTCGGCACCGGCAAAGACATCGCCAAGCAGCGCATCCTTGCGTTCGAGCTCGTCGATGTGGTCGGAGAGCAAGCGGGCGACGCGGTGCGCGGTCCCCTTGGCCCAGCGCGGCTTCACATCGTGAACCTGGTTGCCCAAGACACGCTCGAGCGCTGAAGGCAGTTCGCCGGAAAAGTCCTCGAAGAATTGCGCGAGGTCCGATTGCAGCCACGCAATCGCGTGATCGCCGCCGCTGACGAGGAACAGGAGCAGGTGTGCGTGCGGCGCGACGCCGCTCGCGGCAAGAATGCGCAAGGCTTCGCCGAGGCTGGCCGAGCGTTCGCCCGCAAGAACACGGCGCAGGGCATCCTTATGGATCTGCGCGTCGCGAGCGATGTCGCAGCGGGCACGGCCGCTGGCTTCGACGGCGGCCAAAAGCAGCCGGGCGAGGTCGGCGCGAACCTGTTGTTCGGCAAAGAGCGCCATGTTGGTCATCGACGAATCCTTATCTCCAGAGTGATCGACTCTCCGGCTAACCGCGAAGGAAGCCTGTAGGAAAACAAAAAGAACATTTAGAGAACATAGAGGAAGGAACGATCAGCTTCCTCCGACGATTCGCGCGAATTTCGGTCGCCTGCGCGCATATCGCGGCTCTCTTCGCTCAGATGCCGGCACAGTCAGCGCTGTTGCGCGATCAGCCTGCGCGAATCCCGTGCATCGCACCTCCCGATGTCGCTTTTTGCTTGGTCGAAAGCCCCAAAATCCAATTCCCGATTTCCTACAGCCCGGCTCCGGGGAGAGGAAAGAACATACAGCGAACGCATCGCTGGCTGATGTTCAATCCTCGGAGTTTCCATCCATGACCACCAAGACTGCCCTTCCGGTCCAGCAGCGCTCGCCCAACGGGGCTCGCGGCCGCGACTACATTCTTCCCGCCTGCGTGGCGCTGGCCTGCGCCGGTGCCGCCTTTGCCGGCGCCGACACCACCTTCGATCCCGCGTTGACCAAGTTCACCGACTTCCTCGAAGGTTCGGGCGGCAAGATCATCACTGTGCTCAGCCTTGCGGGCGGCCTGATCGGTCTCGCCTCCGGGCGTTTCTCGCTCGGCCAGGTCGCGGTGCCGGTCGGCGTCGGCATCGGTGTCGGCACCGGCGTTCCGATCGTCACCTCGGTCGTGACCGCGGTCATCTGATCAGCGGATCCGGTCACGACAGGAGGGCGGCATGGCCGACAGGTACCTCGTTCCACGGCGGCTCGACGACCCGGAGCTCATCGGCTTCTGGACCATCGACGAGTTTGCAGGGATCCTTATTCCCTTCGCCTGGGGCATTCTCTCGCAGCATATCTTCATCGGTATCGGCCTGGCCGCCGGGGCCTGGCTTGCCTTGCGGAAGGCAAAGGCACGCGGCGCCGGTTCGG
Organism: Erythrobacter sp. AP23; assembly: GCF_001542855.1. Lineage (GTDB taxonomy): Bacteria > Pseudomonadota > Alphaproteobacteria > Sphingomonadales > Sphingomonadaceae > Qipengyuania. Next base: position 237,220 of record NZ_LNBY01000018.1, read on the forward strand.
CACTGGTGCATGCTGCGTACTGGTACCTGCCCGGGAGCTTTCTCGGGTTGAAGGCCACGCCGCCCTCCCACTGCCGCCTGTTGGCGGGCTGAGGGAGGCGAACCATGCGAGCAGAATTCGCGCACGAACAGGCGCAGACCTACCTGCGGCAACGCAACCGCTTTGCCGTGCTGGCAGGTGTCCTGGGCCTGACCACGCTGGTCAGCCTCGGCGCCGCGGTCACCCGCGACGAGCAGGTTGTGTTGGTGCCGATCACCTCAGAGCGGATCACCGTCTCGAGCGGCGGGATCGACGCGCCCTATCTCGAACTTGTCACCCGCGACACGGCACTGATGCTCCTCAACCGGGCGCCCGAAAGCCTCGATTACTGGATGACGAACATCCTGAAGCTCGCCGATCCCGCCGCGCACGGCCGCCTCAAGGCCGAGCTCGTCCAAATCGTCGAGGAACAGCGCGGCTCGGACATCAGCCAGGCCTTCGTGATCGCGGAAATGCACGTCGACCCCAAGGCCCTGACCTCGACCGTCACCGGCACGCTCAAGACCTTTGTCGGCGCGCAGGTGATCGCGAGCCAGCGCCGCTCCTTCCGTTTCCGCTGGTCGAAGCGTGGCCTCAGCCTTGCGCTCGCCGGCTTTGAGCAACTTCCCACCGACAAGGAGGAACCCGGCCAATGAGCCTTCTCCCATCTCCCCTCGCTGCTGCGCTTGCCGGAACCGGCCTTGCCTGTTTCGCGATCGGCGCGACAAGGCGCCCCGATCCCGGGCTCAAGCTGACCGGCCTCGCCGTGCTTGCCTTCGCGCTCGCGCCGGTCCCGGCGTATGCCGACCAATTCGTCGAAGCGGCCGACAACGCGACCATCGACTGCGAGCTCGCTCGCGGCGAACTCACCCGGATCGCGCTTATCGATGACGGCTTTGCCAATGTCTCGAAGATCGCGAGCGGTTTTCCCTACAATGATTTCCAGGTGACGCACGAGCCAGTGCGCGGAGACATCTATATCTCCGTGCCCCCGCAATTTGCCGCTGCCCGGGTCAGCTTCTTTGCGACCAGCAAGGCGGGCTACGTCTACAAGTTCGCCTGCCGTCTCGGCGGCGAGGAAGCGACCCAGCTCTTCATCACCAATCCCGCGCTCGCTAAAGCCGCGGCCACCGAATGGGAGACCGAGACCGGTCCCGAGGACGCCGCGATCCGCCTGATCGAGGCGATGGCGAGCGATGCCGTCCTGCCCGGATTCACTGCCCGCGCCGAACTGTCGGCTCCGCGCCGTACCGGCGGGATCGAGGTCCAGCTGGTCGCCGAATACCAGGGCGATGAACTTACCGGACAGCGCTTCCTCGTGCGCAACCTCGGCCAGGAAAGCCTTGCGCTTGGCTCCGAGCGCGAAGGTGCCGCAGGCGCGCTCGCTTTTGCCTATGGCCGCGATGCACTCGCTCCCGGTGAAGCGACCAGTGCCTTCCTAGTCTTTGCCAAGGGAGGACTCGACTGATGGCCGAGGCACCACAGAAGGACGCCGGAAAGAGGCCTCTGCCGGGCTCGCCGGAAGCGCGAGAAAGCGGACGGCGCAACCTCAATTCGCAGATCGCACAGCGCCAGAAGATGCTGCTCGCCGGGATCGGGGCCATCGCGCTCATCGGCGGCGGCATGTTCATTTTCGGCGGCGACGGCGACGAGGCTGGCACCGATGCCAATGGTGCGGCGACAATCGACACCGGCGGCCTCGTCAATCGCAACCTCTCGCAGCGCGAGTTCGTCGCGAGCTACGGTAACCGGCTCGATGCACAGGGCCGCGCGATCAAGGATCTCCAGCAGGCCCAGCTGCCGCGCCCCGAGATCGAACAGGAGCTCGAAGCCCTGCGCAGCGAGAACGCGCAGATGCGCTCCGACGGCCAGGCGGCGATCGACGCGATCTCGGCCGAGAATGCCAATCTGCGATCACAGCTGAGCGAAGCTGCGAAGGCACCTGCCGCCGCGCCGCCACTGCCACCGCCACCTGCCTATGGACCCGGCGTCGGCACCGGCGGAGCTGTCCAGCCACCGCAAGGAGCGCCGGAAACGCAAGGCGGACAGCTCAGCCTGATGAGCTTCAGCGCGGAGACGGGCAAGGACGGCAAGCCGCGTGCGGCAGAGACTGCGCCAGCCTTGTTGCTCGAAGCGAGCCGCGATTACCTTCCGCCCAACAGCTACGCACCGGCAACGGTCATCGTGGGTGTCGATGCCTCGACCGGCGTTGCCAGCCAGAGCGATCCGCTTCCCGTGGTGCTCCGGATCACCGGTCCGGCCCGCTCGGTGATGCGCGGCAACAAACTGCTCACCACCGATATCACCGGCTGCCTCGTCAATGGCGCGGCGCGCGGCGATCTCTCGGCGGAGAAGGTCTACGTCAAGCTGGTGCGCATGACCTGCGCGCAACCCGGTGGGCGCTTCGCGGTGAGCGAGGTCAAGGGGTTCATCTCCTTCGCCGGAAAGTCGGGCGTGCGCGGCCGCGTGGTCAGCCGCGAAGGCAGCCTTGTCAGCCAGGCGCTGCTCGCCGGGATTGTGGGCGGCTTCGGCCGCGGATTTTCCGCCAACGCCAACGGCATTTTTACCGGCCAGGTCGGCGCCAACGGTCAGCGCGAGGCGCTGTCGCCGACCGACATCCTCGCCGGTGGCTTTGGCCAGGGTGCCGGCGAAGCCGCCGACACCGTCAGCCGATACCTCATCGAACGCGCCGAACAATACCAACCCGTCGTCGAGATGCCGACCGGCATCGAGGTCGAGATCGTCTTTCTCGACGGCGTCCACGTCAGGAGCCCCTCCAAATGAACTACAATGACTCGCCGCCAAGCCTGAAGGCGCGCGCCGCCCACCTTGCCCTTGCCCTCTCGAGCGCCGCCGCCGTGCTGACGCTCGGCGTCTCTGCCGTCACTGCGATGCCTGCGAGCGCCGCGGGCATGGCGAGCGATGTCGCGCAGGCGCTGAAACTGCGGCTGCCCAAGACCCCGATCGATGCGATCAGCTGCGACACGCTCGGGCCCTGGTGCGAAGTCGTCTCGGGTGACACGCTGTTCTACATCGACGAGACCGCCCGCTACCTGTTCGTAGGCCGTCTCTACGACATGGAAGAACGGCGCGACGTCACTGCCGCCCGCCTGCTCGAACTCAATCCCGATCTGCTCGCGGCCGGTGCGGCGCGCGTAGCCAGTGACGCGCCGGCGGGACGCGACGAAACGCCTGTCCAGGCGGCCGCCAACCATGTCGACCTCTCGTCGCTTCCGGCTGCCGGCGCGATCCACTGGGGCAACCTCAAGGGCGAACGCCTGGTCGTCTTCTCGGATTTCCAGTGCGGGTATTGCCAGCGCCTGACCGCCGAACTCGCCAAGGCCAAGGTTCATGTCGAAGAGCGACCGATCTCGATCTTCGGCGCGGCAAGCCGCAAGATTTCCGAGGCGGTGCTGTGCGCTAAGGATCCGGCAAAGGCACTCCATGCGGCCTATTCCGGCCAGGCTCTGGCGACTGATAAGACCTGCAAGGAGGCCAAGGCACTCGATGCCAACGAAGCCTTCGCGAAGGCCAACGGGTTTGCCGGAACTCCGGTCATCGTGCGCGCCCGCGATGGGGCGGTGCTTCATGGCTACCGCGATGCCGCGGCGATCCGCCGCTTCGTCGCCGAAGGCAAGGGAGTGGCGCAATGAGCCGGCTTCCAATCCTTCGCGCCATGGTGCTCGCTGCGCCGCTCCTCCTGGCCAGTGGCTGCGCCAGCCTCGGCGGCAACGTCAAAGGCAGCTTTGCCTGCCGGGCTCCGGAAGGGACCTGCGCGCCGACTTCCGCGATCGATGCCGGGGCGACCGGCATTGAAAAGGCTGACACGGTTGACGCGCATCGGACGGTGACCCCGACCGGCGAAGCGGTTCGTCGCCTGCTGGTCGTGCTGACAGGCTACCGTGACGCGGCGGGCCGCGACCATGAGGCGCGCGTCGTTCACCTGACGCTGCCCGAACAGGCAGGGACAGGCTGGCGCACGCCGCAGGGCCGCCGCGAAGTCCTGCGCTCGCTGGCATCGACTATTGCCGCGACGCGCGAGAGCAACCCCGCAACCGATTTCCAACCGCCAAAAATCCAAGAGGCAGACACATTGCCGGAACAGCTGTTCATCCCCTCGCAGCCCGTTCCGGCGATGCCCGGCGCTGACGCGCCGGAACCCGGGGGACCTGGCTCGTTTTCCCCTCCCCGCGAGCCGGTCCCCCAACCTGACATGACCGAAGGAGAGAGCCAGTGACGCTATCCCTTGCTGCCGCGCGCGACGCACTCTCGCGGGGCCTGTTTGCCGACACGGCTCGGCCCGAAAAGCCGCGGGCGCATTTCGGGCTCGATATGCTCTCGGACTGGCTGCCCTACCGGGTCTATGACGAGGGGGCGAAGCTCTACCGCAACGCCCGCTCCAAAGGCTTCGTGCTCGAAGTCACCCCGCTGATCGGGGCCGACGAACGGACCGGCGAGATCCTCGGTCAGTTCTTCTCCGAAGGCCTGCCGCAGGGCGCCTGCCTCCAGGTCCTGAACTTCGCATCTCCGCGGATCGGCAGCGTGGTCGGCCCCTGGTTCGCTCCGCGCTACGAGCAGGGCGGGATCTACGAGGCCATCGCCAGAGCGCGCACCAGGCGCCTTTACGATCTCGTCTGGAGCTCGGGCTCGGCGCATGCGCCGTTCCATGCTCGCAACGTCCGGCTGATCGTCTCGCTCGGCGTGCCGGTGCCCGGAAGCGTGACCGACGCGGAACTTTCGGAATGCCGCGAAGGGCTGATGGGCATGCTCCACTCGCTCGGACTGCACGCGCAGGAGCTGCGTCCGGGCGGCCTCTTGGCGCTGATCGACGAGCTCACCTCGCCGACTACCGCGCACGAGACCGATATCCATGCGTGGAACCCGCACGATACGCTTCAGTCCCAAGCGATCCGCCGCGACATCGAGCTCGAGGTCGGCGACGATCGCCTGATCCTCAGGACCGAGCGCTTTCGCGAGACGGGCCGCGACGAGGAGGGCAATCCTGAAGTCGGCGAATGCTATCCCGACCATTTCGATGTGCGGCACTATGCCGTGCGCTCTACCCCTGAGCGCTGGGCACCTTGGGAATGCGCGCGGCTCATCGGCGACATGTTCACCGACAAGCTGCGTTTCCCCTGTCCGACGGCAACCATGCTGTGCCTGGTCTACCCCGACCAGGAAGCTGCTTCGGCGCGCGCGGGCTTCAAGTTCATGCGCACGACCAGTCTCAGCCAGACCAAGAGCGCGCGTTTCTTGCCCAAGCTTGCCGAACAGTCGGCCGAGTGGCGCCACGTCCAGGCCGAACTCCAGGCTGGCAAGAAGCTCGTGAAGCTGTTCTACGGGCTCACCAGCATCTCGCCGCTCGGCCAGGGCGACGCGCATGAACGCATCATCAAGGCGATCTACAAGGCGGCGGGCTGGGACCTTGCCGACGAGCGCTTCCTCCAGCTCCAAGGCCTCGTCGCTGCCTTTCCCCTGTGCCTCGCCGATGGCCTCGCCGACGACATGGCGCGGTTGAAGCGTCTCAAGACCATGCTCTCGACGACAGCGGCACATATCGCGCCGATGCAGGGCGAATATCTCGGCGGCGTAATCCCGCACCTCCTGCTCGTTGGCCGCCGCGGCCAGCCCTTCTGGTGGTCGCCATTCGAGAACGGTGCCGGCAACCACAATATCGCGATCTGCGGCAAGTCGGGTTCGGGCAAGTCGGTGCTGCTGCAGGAACTCTGCGCCGCCCTGCGCGGCGCCGGTGCCAAGGTCGTGGTGATCGACGACGGCCGCAGCTTCGAGCATTCGGTCAAACTGCAGGGCGGACGCTTCGTTGAGTTCACGCTCGCCTCGGGCTTTTCCCTGAACCCCTTCTCGATGGTCGACGATGCCCGCGCACACGAAGACGAGGACTACCGCCTCGACTGCTTCGCCATGATCAAGGCAATCATTGGCCAGATGGCGCGTCCCGGCACCGCGCCGAGCGATACCGAGCGCGGGCTCATCGATCGGGCCGTGACCGCGACCTGGGAGGCACTCGGCAGCGGCGCATCGGTCGACGATGTCGCGCATGCGCTCCATGGATCGGAAAGCGAGGCGGGCCGCGATCTCGCCACCGCGATCGCGCCCTTCTGCCGCGGCGGCAGCTACGGCGGGTTCTTTGCAGGCAAGGCGAGCTTCGCGCTCGACGATGATTTTACCGTCTTCGAGATGAGCGATCTCGCAAGCCGCGAGGAACTGCGCAGCGTCGTCCTTTCGGCGATCATGTTCATGACCAGCCAGGCGATGACCCGCTCGTCGCGAGCAACCAAGAAGCTGCTGCTGATCGACGAGGCCTGGGCCATGCTCAAGGGCGGGTCGATGGGCGAGTTCGTCGAAACCTATGCCCGCACTGCCCGCAAGTACGGCGGCGCGCTCGCCACCGCGACCCAGTCCCTCAATGATTATTACAAGTCCGACGGCGCGCGCGCCGCGCTCGAGAATAGCGACTGGATGCTGGTACTTCAGCAGAAGGCCGAGACGATCGCCGATTTCAGGGCGAACGCGCGGCTCGACATGGACGACCGCACCGAGACGCTGATCCGCAGCCTCAAGCGTTCGGGGACCGAGTACAGCGAGGTCTTCATCAAAGGCCCCGAGACCGAGGCGGTCGGTCGGCTCGTGCTCGATCCCTTCTCGGCGACGATCTACTCCTCCGATCCCGACACCTATGCGGCGATCCAGGACTGCGAGCGGCGCGGGCACAGCCTCGCCGATGCCATCCGGATCGTGGCGGGAGGCGGACAATGATGGTCTCGCATCTCGTCGACCGGACCCCTCCGGCCAATCTCCGCAGCCTGCTGCCGTTCCTGCAAGGGAGCTGTTTCGTCCTCATCGAGACCGCGCGCTTTGCCGCGACTTCACTGCTGATCGTGCTGGGATTGCCGCTCGCGCTGTTCCTGTTCGTTGCGGGCTGGGACCTTGGCGGCCTCTTCACCCAGCTCGCCAATCTGTCGGACCGATATCTCGAAGCCGACGGGCTGCGCCGCAGCCTGTTCAGCCAGGACCTCAAGGGCTGCTTCCTCGCCCTCGCTGGCGCTGTGACGCTGTTTCGCATGCCCCGCTTCCTGAGGCGGCTTGCGGCCGATCTCGACAACCATCCGGCCCGGGAGGCTAAACGTGACTGAGACGCGCAGACTACCATCCTTCAATCGCCCGCTGTTGCTGAGAATTCTCGGCGTGCTCGCGCTCGTGGTCGCATTACTCTGGGCAGCCTGGGTCAGCCGCGAACTGTCGGAGCCGCGCCAGCAGATCGTCACCGTCCGGCTTGCCGAGACCATCGCCGCATTCGTCGATGCCGAAGCGCGCGCAGAGCAGGATCCCGAAGCCAGCCAGGCGCGCGTGCTCGCCTTCCTTCAGGCGTCCGAGCGCGCTGTTGCGGAAATGGGGGCCGATGGCCGCGTGGTGCTGGTCGGCGAAGCAGTGCTCGCGGGCGATGCCCCCGATGCTACCGATGAACTGCGCGTGCGGATCGCTCGCCAGCTTGGGCAGGGAGGCGGCCAGTGACGCGCTTTGCCTCTCGTTTTGTCCGCACGCTCAAACGACCGCTCGTCCTGACCGGTCTGGTGCTGCTGCCACTTGGATGGGGCGCGGTCGACGCCTTCGCGAAAGACCATGCCTTCCTCATCAATGCCAGCCCGAGCCTGCCCAACTGGGCCTTCTGGCTCGACAAGCATGCGCGGATCGAGCGCGGCAGCCTGATCTTCTTCGAGCCGCCGGCGAGCAGACTCGTCGAAGCGCATTTCGGAGAAGGCGCGCAGCTCTTCGGCAAGCGGGTGTTGGGCGTGCCGGGCGATGTCGTGAGCCACCGTGGCCACGAGGTCTTCATCAACGGCCGCAAGATCGCCGCGCGGCTCGATGAGACCCGTCTCGGCATTGCGCTTCACAAGGGCCCCGAAGGCCCGATCCCCGACGGCTGCTTCTACACCGGGACCAGCCATCAGCGCGGCCTCGACAGCCGCTACGCCGAGATCGGCTTCGTCTGCCGCGGCCAGATCCTGGGCAGCGGGAGGGCGATCCTGTGAGCAAGCTCATCCTCCCTGCAGCGCTACTTGCAGTCCTGCTCTGCCCTGCCGAGGTGCTGGCGCGCGACTATGGCCAGCGCGGCACGGTGTTTCCCGTGATCGAGCGCGACCTCCTCGAGCAGATTCATTCGCGCCTGACCCAGATGGAACGTTCGGGGGAGACCGCGCGGCTCAATGAAGACCTGAAGCGCCGCACGATCGCGCGCGTGAACCGGCCCGACCCCGTCGCCGGAATCGTCCGGGCCAGCGAAGCCCGTCGCTGGCAATTTGATCCGACGATCACGCTCGCTGCCGATATCCGCGGGGCAAAAGGCGAGCTGATCCATGCCGCTGGCACGAGGGTCAATCCGCTCGACAGCGTGCAGCTACGCGCCGAACTTCTCTTCCTCGACGGCGACGATCCCGACCAGCTCGCCTGGGCGCTCAAGCAGGCCGCCAATGCCAAGCTGATCCTGGTGAAGGGTGCGCCGCTCGAGCTGATGAAGGCCCGCCAGCGCCGCTTCTATTTCGACCAGGGCGGCAAGCTCACGGAAAGGTTCGGGATCAGATCGGTGCCCGCACGCGTGCGCCAGCAGGGCCGCCTGCTCGAGATCAGCGAAATCGCGCTGCCACCGAAAAGGAGGACGGCCCAATGACGCACTTAAGAAAGCTGGCGCTCATGCTGGCCGCCATTCTTGGTCTCGCCACTGCAACGCCCGCGATGGCCGATGCCGGTCCGGGACGCTGCACCGGAAGCTTTGTCAACCCGATCACCGACATCTGCTGGTCGTGCCTGTTCCCGATCTCGATCGGCGGGCTGGACATCTGGCCCTCGAGCCGGCCCGATCCCGATAACCCCGACCTGCCGGTGTGCCTGTGCGGTCTGAGGCCCGGAATTGCGATGGGCTTCTGGGAGCCCGTGCGGCTTGCCGATGTCAGCATGAAGCCGTGGTGCTTCGTGAACCTCGGCGGCATGAAGCTCGATCCCGGCTTCGATATCGGCTTCCGCTCGATCTCGGGTCCATCAGCAGTGGGCGGCGCGAGCCAGTATTATTCGAGCTGGCACGTCCACTGGTATGCCTATCCGCTGATCTACTGGATGGAGATCGTCGCCGATTTTCTGTGCCTGGAATCGGGCTCGATCGACATCCTCTACATCTCCGAGATCGATCCGCTGTGGCAGGATTCCGAGCTCACCGCGATCATCAACCCCGAGGCCGTGCTCTTCGCCAACCCGCTGGCGCTCGCTGCCTGTGCGGCCGACTGCGTCGCCTCGACCGCGAAGCTGCCGATCGACGAGATGTTCTGGTGCGCGGGCTGCCAGGGGTCGATGTACCCGATGAACGGCAATGTCTCGGCCAGCATAGGCCACGTCCAGGCCTCGCGCCTCGTGCTTTCGCGCTTTGCCTACAAGCTCCACCGCGAACTCGTCTCGTGGGGGACGATGGGGTCCAAGGGCCTGTGCGGCAAATATTTGATGCCGGTGATGCGCAAGCAACAATACCGCTTCCAGGCCACCAACCCCAACCCGGCGACTTCGGGCCGTTACGCCTGCCCGCCCATCGGCGCCTCCACCACCTTTCAATCGGCCGGACAGGTCATTCCCGCCATCGGCGAAGACATGGGATACCTCGTCTGGCGCAAGCGGAACTGCTGCGCGCTATGAACAAGCACCTCCTCCTTTTGCCCGTCGGCCTTGCCGTCACTCTCGGTGGCCTCGCTCTCGCCCAGAGCGCGCCCGAAGGCATCGACCTTGAAGCGATCCGCGAGCGTGCGGCCGAACACGCCGACGATGCGCAGGCGCTCAGCACCAATGTCCGCCAACGCGCCGAGGCGCTGACCGAGGACGCACAGGCTATCCAGGCGCAAGCGCAGGCCAATCGCGCAGCCTATGCGGACAGCATCAAGGCAACCGAGACCGACGCCGTCCTCGACTTCGACGCCATGATCGCAGGGCAAGCCGCCGCAGAGAAGGCGTCGCTCGGGGGAACCCCGCGCTTCATTGCCTTTGCCAGCCTGTCGATGCCGCCCGAAGCGCTGAAAGCACTGGTCCACGACATGACCAGGGCGGGAGGCGTCACCGTGCTGCGCGGCTTCCCGCAAGGTAACAGCGAGGCATTCAAGAAGCGGCTCGCCGCCATCTGGAGCACCCGAGACGCGGCCGGTTCGCTCGGCATCGATCCAAGGCTGTTCCGCGCCTTCAACATCGAAGCTGCACCGAGCTTCATTATGCTGAGCACCGAGTTCAGTCCCTGCGACGGGTTCGATTGCACCAGCGAGGTGCCGCCGCACGACCGCATCGCCGGCAACATTAGCGTGGGCGAAGTCCTCGAGACCTTTGCCTCGGGCAAGGGTCCGGGCGCCGAACTTGCCCGCCTCCATCTGCGCCAGCTCTCCAGGGAGGAACGGCCATGACCGCCAAAACCCTCGCCCATCTCCTTGTGGCACTCGTCACCCTCACAAGCGCGGCTTCCATTCAGGCTCAGACCCGCGATGCGGCAAGGGCTGACGGGAAGTACTTTGCCACCGAGCTGCTGGGCGAAGCGCGCGAGGCAGCAACGACCAATCCCGACGCAGCACGCGTTCCCAATTTCGATCCGCAAGCGACGCGCGATCTGCAGGATCTTGCGCGCGATCCCGACCAGATCGAGACCCGCGCCCGCAGCGCCGCTACGACCAGCACGCCGATGCGGACGATCCGCGACAGCATGGCCAATCGCGCACGGTTCGAGCCGAACGAGATCGAGGACGTGATCGCGCGCAGCCTCGCCATCAACGAGACGCCGCTCGACTACACCAGCGGCATGGCAATTTCGGGCAGCCAGGGATCCTGCGTTCCGCTGCCGCCCGGTTCGGGCGCGGCGGGCACATATACCGCGACCTGCAATACGGGCACACGGATCGATCAGTCGGTTGGCCAATGCGCGGTACCACTCGTCGTCAGGGTCAGCCAGCAACCGCAGTATCATTACCTTTGCAGCCCATTGGGCAGCTTCAACCTATCAGGTGAGCCGGACTGCGAAGAGTTTTCGGGCGCTCTTTGCCGGGTGACCGGGCACCGCGATGGTCCTTGCTTGCAGTGGGGTTGGTCCGGTGGTCGCAAGTGGTGCACCGAGCCGGGCGATCCGCTTACCGAGCTGACCTGCGACGAACAGGTCGCAGGTCAGACGCCCTACCGCATTGCCAACGCTACCACCGTTACCACGACCCCGGACGAAAGCCAGTGCACAGGTTTTGCGGACAATAGCGATTGCACGCTGGACGCAGAGATCTGCACCGATACCGATCCGCAGACCCGCGTGGTCGATGGCGTCTCTGTCACAAAGCCCTGCTGGGAATGGCAGAGGAGCTACACCTGCATCGCGCGCGAAGCGGCGACCGATTGCTCCGACATCGAAAGCCAGGGCAGCTGTCGCTTTGTTCGCGAGGAATGCCTCACCGACGAAGACCCCTGCGAGACCTGGGAGCGCATCTACGAGTGCCCGCTTCCCGGGACCGACAGCTCCACCCAGTATGTCTGCGACGGCGATGTCTATTGCATCGACGGCAGCTGCGAGACGATCCAGCGCACCGCGAACGACGAGTTCAAGGATGCCGTCACCGCGCTCCATGCGATGGACGAGGCCCGCGGGCAGTTCGATCCCGAGACGCTGACGCTGTTCCGCGGCACGCGCAACACCTGCTCGTCCAAGGTCTTCGGCGTGCTCAACTGCTGCAAGGGCAAGGGTTTCCCGCTCATCCCCGGCATCAGCCTGCTGGTCGCGCTCGGCTGCAACCGCGAGGAAGTTCTGCTCCACGAACGCGATGCGCAGGGGCTGTGCGCCTACGTGGGGACCTATTGTTCGGACAAGTTCCTCGGCGTCTGCCTGACCAAGAAGAAGGTCTACTGCTGCTTCGAGAGCAAGCTCTCGCGGATCCTGCAGGAACAGGGTCGCCGCCAGCTGCGCAAGCCCTGGGACAAGCCCAAGGAAGAGCAGTGCGAGGGGTTCACGCTCGACGAGTTCGCCCGGCTCGACCTCAGCCAGATGGATTTCAGCGAAGTCTATGCCGAGTTCACCGAGGCTGCACGGCTCCCCGACGAGCTCGAGACCAGCATCCTCATCCAGCAGAAAATCGAAGATTATTACGCAAGGAGTGGCCAATGACGCGCCGCCAATCACTGCCGATGCTGGCCCTCCCAGCACTGGCCATGATTCTCGCTGCACTGCTCCCCGTTCGGGCAGCCGCCCAGGAAGCGCGCCAGGCAAAGCCAGCTGCTTCGGCAGACAGCCTCTACTGCGAGCAGCGCAGGCTCGGCTACTGGTTCTATTGCGTAAAGCCGGTGCCGGCAGACGAGCCGCAGATGGCGCAGCCACCAGCCCAGGTGACCGCCACGCAGGAGCTGGACGCGGTCACGGGGGAACTGCGCGAACTCAAGGCGCGCGCGATCCTCTATCCGACGCCGGAAAACGTCACCGCCTATATCCGCTTCCAGCGTGCCCAGCTCGACCGGGCTTCGCTGTTCTCCGATGTCTGGCAACGCGCGATTTGGCAGGATCCCGAGCTCGACTACACGCTCGAACGACCGGTCGGCGCACTCGCCAAGAAGCAATGGCAGGACGCGCGCGCTGCCGACCGCGACGCGGTGATGGCCAGGCTCTCCGAACGCTATGGACTGTTCTACTTCTTCGCCCAGACCTGCGGCGCCTGCGAAGTGATGAGCCCGATCGTGCGCTCGGTGGCGGACCGCTGGCATATCACGGTCCGGGCGATCTCGACCGATGGCGGGCCGTCCAGGCACTTCCCCGACTACAAGGTCGAAAGCGGCCAGCGGCCCCGCATGGGGCTCGAACCCGGCATCACCCCGGCGCTCGTGCTTTGGGACAGCGTGGCCAGGCGCCCGATCCCGATCGGATACGGCGTGCTCTCGGCCGACGAGCTGCAGGACCGCATCTACCTCCTCACCTCGAAGGAAGCCGGACATGATTACTAGCATCCGCAATGCGGCGCTCACCATAGCTGCCGCCAGCATGGTCGCGTCCCCCGTCGCCGCAAACGTCGGCGACAGCATGGACCGCTTCATGGACGACATGGGCGCTGCGGCCAATGTCACCGGGCCGAGCGCATTCGAAGGACAGTCGGCGGGCTATTACAGCCTCGGCAATGTCTGGACGCGCTTCCCGCAGAAGACGACCAGCATCGCCAACCTCCAGCTGCCGCGTGCCCGCGCAGGTTGCGGCGGCATCGATATCTTCGCCGGGTCCTTCTCCTTCATCAACGCGAGCGAGATGGTCGCGCTGTTGAAGGCCGTCGCGAACAATGCGGTGGGGTTCGCCTTCAGCCTCGCGATCGATACCGTCTGCCCCGAGTGCTCAAAGATCATGCAGGAGTTCAGCCAGAAGGCGCAGCTCATGAACAATCTCTCGATCAACTCCTGCGAGATGGCGCAGGGGCTGGTCGGCGGCGTCTGGCCCAAGGGCGATCTCGCCGACAAGGCGATCTGCGAAGCGATCGGCAATTCCGAAGGTATCTTCACCGACTATGCTGCCGCCAAACACGGTTGCGGCACCAGGGGTCAGCGCGCCTCGACCAATGAGAGCGCCGGCGCCGACTATGCCGACGTCAATCCCGGTGTACCGCGCAATTACACCTGGCATGTCCTCAAGCAGAGCGCCTTCTTCAACCCTGGTGGCACCTTCGACCGCGACCTCGCCGAGTATGCGATGACGCTCATCGGCACGGTGATCTACGTGCCGCCCCGCGATGACGAACCAGGCAAGTTCGTGCCTTTCGCAGGCGATGCCTCCTCGACGCTGGTGACCGCGCTGCTCGACGGGACGCAAGGCCAGTCGGTGCGGGTGTTCCAGTGTGACGAGCCCGACCAGTGCCTCAACCCCACTTTCCAGCAGATGAGCCTCACGAGCGCGAAGGCCATCCGGTCCCGCGTTGCCCAGCTCATCGGCAGCATGGTCGAGGCCATCCGCAGCGACACAGCGATCGGCGACGAGGAGAAGGAGCTGCTCCAGGTGGCATCGGTGCCGCTCTACAAGATCCTCACCGTGCAGGCGGCCTATGGACGCGGGATGGCAACCGACGACCGCGACACGCTGGCCGAGATCGCCAGCATCGATCTTCTCTATGCCATCCTCGAACGCATCACAGCCGAGGCCGGACGCTCGATGGCGAGCTTCATTGCGGCCGATGAAGCGAAACTCGCGATCTGGCGCGCTCAGGTCGCGGAAGTCCGGTCAAGCCTCGCCCAGAGGCAAGCGACCGGACAGGCGCGGGTCTCCGCGATCATGCAGATCATCGAGAAGACCGCGATGATCGAGAACATGCTCGCCGCCTCGATGTCGCCATCGATGGCCGCCGCGCTCGACTGGTCGCGCGGGATGCAGTCCCGCTCCATCGTTCCATAAGGGTGAGGCAGCATGGTCGAGATTTTCACGGTCGGCGGCGGCGAGTATATCGTCAATGTCCTCAATGCCGTTGCCGCCTGGACCGGAGCGGGCGGCTACAAGAGCCTGATTCAGGTCGCGCTGGTGATGGGCATGGTGCTCGCGGTCATCGTGGTCGCGTTCAACCAGGACTGGCGCGCATGGCTCAACTGGTTCCTCGGTGCGACGCTCATCTACATGTGTCTGATGGTGCCGCGCATGGACGTCCATGTGACAGACCGGGTCAATCCAAGCCTTGCACCGGCAACGGTGGCCAATGTTCCGCTCGGGCTCGCCCTGATGGCAAGTTTCACCAGCCAGGCGGGGGACTATCTGACCCGCTCGGCCGAGCTCGTCTTCGGCTTGCCGGACGACCTCAACTACTCGAAGAACGGCATGATCTATGGCGCGCGGCTGCTTGAATCGACGCGGAGCTTGCGCATTTCCGATCCGGAGTTTGCTGCGAACTTCGACGAGCATGTCAGGCAATGCGTGTTCTACGATCTGCTGCTCGGCCGCTACTCGATGAAGGAGCTGTCCGAGAGCGATGATATCTGGGCGACGATCGCACCCGGCAGCGCGGCGCGCGCGCAGAAATTCCTGACCCGGCAGGCCGACGACAGCGTGACGGCCTCGATCATCACCTGCCGCGAAGCCTACACCGCGCTTTCGGGGCAATGGGCGAGCCTCATTGACGAGATGACGCTTGTCGCGGGACGCCAACTCTATCCGCGCCAGACCGAAGCGCTCGCCAAGGCCAAGCTCATGGCCGACCTCCCGATTGCCTATCAGTATCTTACCGGCATCTCGCGCAGCGCGAGCGACATTTTCCGCCAGGTGTTGACGATCAATGCCATGAACCAGGCCATGCACGGCTTTGCAGGGGCGAGCGGCACCGGCAGTATTGACGTCTTCGCGCAGACCCGGGCCGATATTCAGACCGAGCGGACCTATTCTTCGATCGCGCACAACGCGATGAAATGGGTCCCAATCCTCAATGTCGTACTGACGGTGGTGTTCTACGCGCTGTTCCCTGTCCTGTTTCCGCTGTTCCTGATGCCGCGGACCGGACCCATTGCATTGAGAGGTTACGTCACCGGCTTCTTCTATCTTGCGGCGTGGGGACCGCTCTTCGTCATCCTGCACATGATCCTGATGTTCAAAGGCGCGGGCGATGTCGCCGCCGCTGGCGGCAGCACGGGCCTCAGCCTCGCGACCTTTGCTGGCATGAGCGACGTCAACAGCGATATCGGCATCTTGGCAGGCTATCTTGTCGCCTCGATCCCGTTCCTTGCCGGCGGCGTGGCGCGTGGTGCGCTGGCGATTTCGGGCCAGGCAACGAGCTATCTCAACCCGAGCCAGAATGCAGCCGAGGAAGCCTCGCGCGAAGCGAGCACCGGCAACGTCTCACTCGGCAACTCGAGCATCGACAATTCGACAGTGTTTTCCCGCCAGTTTGCGCAGGGCAATCTTGCCCCCAACATTGCCTATGGCGCGGCACAGACGCGGGGATTCAGCGACAGCGGCACGCAGACGACCAGCTTCCCCGATGGCGAGTTCGCTGCAGTCCCGAATTCAAGCTATCCGTTCACGCCGACGCTCGGGCAGGACTTCACGGGCCGCCTAGGAACGATGGCGAGCCAGAGCCGGACGCAGAGCGAGACCTATGCCAACCTCGCCCAGCAATCGACGAGCTCTGCGCTCACCCGGTTCAGCGAGATCCGCAACGCCTACAGCCAGGGTCAGAGCTCCGATACTGTCAGCGGCGTTGGTACGAACGACAGCATCGGCACGGCATTCAGCGAAGTCGACAATGCCTCGAGGACGCTCCAGCAGCAGTTCGGCCTGTCCCGGCGCGCGTCAGACGACATTACTATTTCTTGGTTCCTCAACGGCGAAGCAGGAGCCGGAGCAAAGGCCGAAGGTGGAGTACTAAACGCGCAGGCGGGCGTCCGCGGTGGCCGAAATCAGTCGTGGACCGACAGCGATATCGGGATCGCCTCGGAAGATCGCGGCAGGATAATGGGTACGCTGCGGCAGCTTTCGGATAGCCGCAACTGGTCGAACACGCGTGAAGGCTTCCTGCGCGAGACGAGTTCGAGTTCGGTATCGCAGGTGTCAACCAGCTCGTCGGGTCTCAGCCGATCGCTGACCGAAGCCGAAAGCTACACACGAGAGGCGCGTCGGGCCGAAGAGGTGGCCAGCCGCCTCGAGAACCAGGCCAGTTGGTACGAGGCCAATAGTGCCGCAGGCACGCTAAACCTGAGCCAGGCTTATCGCGAATGGGGCATGGCCGAGATCGAAGCCAATCGCGACTATTACGGGCCGGTGCGCTTCGACGACATCGAGTTCCAGATGAGCGCGCGCGGCCAACAACTGCAATCGCGGTTTGTCGAGAGCTATGCT
This sequence comes from Erythrobacter sp. AP23, assembly GCF_001542855.1. Taxonomy (GTDB): domain Bacteria; phylum Pseudomonadota; class Alphaproteobacteria; order Sphingomonadales; family Sphingomonadaceae; genus Qipengyuania. The sequence continues at coordinate 254,090 of NZ_LNBY01000018.1, forward strand.
GATCGCCTACAAGACGACATCGAAGCCGACCTTTCGCTGCCGGACTTCGCTCCTGTCAGCCGCCCCGGGATCGGAAGTGCTGGGCAGGTACGCGCAAGAGGAGCCGTGGGCTCTGCGGGTGGTCCCTCAATGCCCGATGCTCCTGATCGGTCTGACATCACGGATGAGGTCGAGCGGGTGCGCCGACAGGGTCGTGGCAGGATCGGAACCGTGCGAACTTATCTTGATCGCCAAACGGAAGGCGCCACGGGCGCGAGTGAGGAAGCTGCAGACGACGTCAAAGAATGGGGCAATAGATAGCTACAGCACGAAATCCTGCAGGATGACGAACACCGCAAATGCGACGACGACCAGCCCAAGTAGCCAGAGTCCGCGTCGTTCCCAAGGATCTGCTAGAGCCTTCTTCCAGCTGTATTCCATGCGCCGATTTTCGGAGATGGCACGGTCGATCTCTCGCAGGCCCTTCCAGTCCGTCTGGTCGTTTTGCTCCTTCTCGTCATCCATTTCCATCACTCCGACCTAAATAAAGTAGCAAATTTGATGCATTATCGGGCATAAGCCAATTTACGTCTCGATATTGACACATTAAATATCATCACGTAAAGACGCAAAATCGCTACACAAAGCTCCATAACGGAGATAATGTCTCGATAATGCCACATTATGATTCACCAGATCTGCGTCCGCTCTCGGTGCTGCTATCCGACCTCGGGAAGCAGATCGAAGCATATCGCATATCACGCAATCTCAAGCAGGCCGAGCTTGCGGAAATGGCAGGTATCTCGCGTTCAACGCTCGCCCGCCTGGAAGCCGGTAATGGCGGGACCATCGATAGCCTCGCCAGGATAATGCGTGCGCTCGACATTGAAGACCGCCTGCTGGATGTCATGCCGGACGCCAAGCTGAGACCGCTCGATCCCCGGTCCGACACCGGCAAGGCGCGGCAAAGGGTGCGCAAGTCTTCTGAAGGTGAGGCTGGCGAGGAATGGAGCTGGGGTGACGAGGCCCCATGACGCGTGCGGTAGTCAATCTCTGGGGTCGTCAGATCGGCGCCGTCCTGTGGGATGAAGATCGCGATGTCGGGGTTTTCGAATACACTCCGGAATTCAGTCGCAGCGGCATCGAAGTCGCTCCGCTCACAATGCCATTACGAAGCGGCGTCTACGATTTTCCCGCGCTGAATTACGAGACCTTTAAAGGGCTACCGGGCATGCTGGCAGACAGCCTGCCCGACAAGTTTGGTAACGCGCTGATCAATCGCTGGCTTGCCGAGCAAGGCCGCACAGCCGACAGCTTCGATCCGGTCGAGCGCCTTTGTTATACCGGTCGCCGAGGCATGGGTGCGCTCGAATTCGAGCCCGCTACCGGTGAGCGCCGTGAACAGGGTCGGCCGGTCGATATCGCTCCGCTTGTCGAACTCGCCAACAGGGTCATTGCCGCGCGTGAAGAACTGGCCGGTGTGCTCAAGGGTGAAGATGATCATCGCGCACTTCAAGAGATCTTGCGCGTCGGCACCTCTGCTGGTGGCGCCCGGGCCAAGGCCGTCCTCGCCTGGAATGAGGAGACCGGAGAATTCCATTCAGGGCAGCTGACTGCAGGGCCCAGGTATACGCAATGGCTCGTCAAGTTCGACGGCGTGTCGGGCAGTGCCGACAAGGAGCTAGCCGATCCGATGGGCTTCGGCCGACTTGAATACGCTTGCTATCTGCTAGCCCGAGAGGCCGGCATCGACATGGCTCGTTCTCGTCTGCATGAAGAAGGCGGCCGGGCGCATTTCATGACACAGCGTTTCGACCGCACGCCTGATGGCAAGAAGCTTCACATGCAGTCGCTTTGCGCAATGCGCCATTTCGATTTCAACCTCGCTCGCGCATACAGCTACGAGCAGGCGATCGAGACCATCCGCATGCTCGGTCTCGGCCGCGAAGCGATTAAGGAGCAGGTGCGCCGCGCGCTGCTCAATATCTTCATCCGCAACCAGGACGACCACACCAAGAACATCGCATTCCTCATGGATAGCTCGGGTCGCTGGAGCCTCTCGCCCGCATTCGATGTCGTCTATGCCTACAATCCTGACGGGGACTGGACCAACGAACACCAGATGTCTCTGGCCGGAAAGACTGACGGCTTCGAGCTTGATGACTTGCTAGCGTTCGGCAAGTTCGCTGACCTGAAGGCAGGTGAGATCAGAAACATGATTGCCGAAATCAGATCCGCAATCAGCCTTTGGGACAGATTTACGGACTTGGCGGGTCTTTCGAAACGACTCTCTGCGCGTGCGAAAGCCGGATTCCGAGCCGAACTATAATGAAAATTGCACACTGAAAGTGATCCGAGACCAGGACTCACGCCAGTCCTTGCGGCTAAACTACTGTGCGGTGTCATCGCGGCTTCCAAGGTGATAAACTTGGGATCATCTCCGTCAGTTCGATTACACATCGTGGCATACCGACTAGACTTTGGAGAAGCTGTAGGTTGATTTTCAAAACGGCCACCGCAATTGGCATGCAAAATTGAATCTTTGGGAGTGCTGTCTCTAGGTTGGCCAGAAAACAGCGCTTGTTAGCTCCACGTACTCCTGACGATCGAAGTCCGCTGGTTCGACGTTCTGAAATATATTCAGAAATGCCTCCGCCTCGACGCTTTCTGGTTCAATGTATTGAGAGATCGCCCCAGTACAGCGAGAGCATGCCGCTGACAGGATCGGGATCAAATTGGCAAACATACGGTCCACTTCGTAGCTGTGAGCAAGACACCAATCCTCGAAGCGGTCCGCAGCAATGGCTTCACGCCCCGCAGCAACAGAATCCGCGTACTTGGCTGATTGCAAATCTAGAATTGCGCGGATGTCAGACCAGCTGACATAGTGTTCAGCGAAACTTCCACCATCTTCGCTTTCACCTGCTTCGAAATTGATCAGCAGATAGTCTCTGGGATGCTCTTCGGCTCTAGCCCGTCGATAAACGCTTCGAAGCCCGTTGGCTTGGTTATGGTGTCGAGCGTTTCTCAGTCGCAAGACAAATGCGCACAAGGGGTCATCGTAGAAATTGAAAGCTTCCGGCGCTTCCAATTTCACTGCGTCATAAAGGCCATGGAATGCATTCAGAATCCCATCGATTGCGTGGTCTAGATTGCCGACGGCTTCTGGTGCATCGATCAGAAAAAGTTGGCGAAAGCGAAGATGCTGTTCGGCAAAAACTCGAAACGCTTGGGCTAGAGTTTCGAAGCGATCTGAGATCATAGAATGGTGCTACTTAAAGGGTGTGATGGCTGGATCGGAGCCGCCGAACGTGAATTCGATCCAATCATCGTTATCGTCCTCGCCGCCAGGAATCACCTCAATCTTTGTCGGAAGCCTCCCGTTCGCGAACGGCAGTTTGAATGGATTGCCACGTTGAAGTTCTGACATACGATCCACACTGATTTGGCCAGTGAGAACCTCCATAATCATGCGAGAGCTCAATCTGACATTATCGCCTGACATTTTGCAGCCTCCATGGTGCCCCCATCCATAATCTGCTTCGATCGCCCTTCGTGCAGCATTGACTGGCATGTCTCGGGGATAAGGGAAGTTTCGCATCATCGAACGAAAGGTCGTGTCGAGATCGCCAGCAATCTTTAATGCGTCTTGCGTGCGCAGCATTGCAAACATTTGCCGGTCGTAGCCCTCGGCGGGATGCCAGCCACGTCTCTCCTCACGAACGCTAATCGCCAAAACGAAGTCTACCGAGCTGTTCTGCCGCAAGAAATCGCGTGTCAGAGTATCCATGAGATCGATGCGATTGCCGAAGCCACCATCGGCCATAGTGGCGCAATCCGCATCGCAGATGATTATCCCGGTTAAGGCATCCACCCCCTTCAACTGCGGAACCTTCGATCTCAGCGCCTTATAATAGGGGTTCCGATTTTTGATGCTTGGGCGGTCATATGAGGCATAGCCGCCGCTACTGTAGGGGCTCTTGGCCGGATCAATACTGACTGAAATTTCAGTTTCCTCGTCCACAATGTCTACGCGGATCGGACACTGCCCAGAGCGGTGCTGTTGCCTTATCTCAGGCTCGATGGCTGTCTTGAAGTATTGGCGCAGGCTTGACCGATTGGGCATCTGCAAGGTCGTTTGCTCGCCTCGATCCTTTCGCTCTCGACTCGATCCTATTCGGATATCCACTCCGCCTATTGGCATTCCGAGCTTGGTTTTCAGACTTTCAACCAGATTGCTCAGATCTTCATATGGATTTTTCTTGTCGAGCCCCGCGTCGGATACGGTAGTCACGTCTGCTACAAACGATATGCCTAGGCCTGCGTACTCGATATCGGGATTTTTGCCGTTCACCTGCTCCGCTTCAACAGCTACCGACCCGACTTGATTGAGGCCGTGTACAACCATGAGTTCATAAACGGCTGCCAGCCTATCGCGATTTGGCTGATTTAATCGGCGCACTAAGTCCGCATGCCACTCGCTCGGAGTGCAGGGCCGGATTGCGTCCAAACGTGCTTGAATGCTTCGACGACTAAAGAGCAAGATGGCCGCCTTTAGTCATTGATGCTGGTCACTTCTTTGAGCTGGCGATCCATTCCGTCAATGGCTCCAGATCGTGTGCCCAGAAGATGGTCAGGCCGCGTTCCTGCGCATCCAACAAATTGTGCAACTTGTAGACGCCGCTGAGGACCGCACTTGGCACAACCTGCCGCAGGCCAAAGTCCGTTTTCCAGCTCGTAGCTTTCACCGCAGCATCATTGTTCAACCGCTTGACCGAGTTGGTTGATGAGTTTGACACCTTACACTCTATGGGCATCACGCGATGGTCCCAAAGTCGCACGATGATATCGCCTTTGCGGTTGCCGAGCACACTTTCGCCGCAGAATTGTCCTGGCTCGGGTGCCAGGGCGATCGTAGTGATCTTTCGCGGTTCCACCTCTTCGAAACCGAGCTTCAAGAGTGAATCCTTCACCGCGCCTTCCTGACGATCTTTGCCAGATGTCCGACGCTTTGTCTGAGCTCGACTCGCAGCCATCAACGCCGCCGAGGCAAGCACGGCTGCATTGCGCTCAGCCTCGGTCGGTTCACGATCTTCAACGACCCAAGCGAAGCGCCGACGGTCAAGCACCTGGCGGACTACAGCTATTACGCGCTGGACCAGTGCCGGTGTGGCCGCAAGATGTCCTTTCGTGAGCGATTGTGCATCCGAAAGGGTCTTCAGATCGTCCTGAGAAATCGGAGGACCTGCGAGATACCTGAACGCCTCAAGCAAATTTGGATCGCCCAAAACATCGAGCGCCGTATCCTCAAGACGAGAAAGGTCGACGGTGGTCTCGAGTATCTCCTCGATATGCCCCTGATACTCGTCAAAAGCGTCGAGATAGTCTTCCAGAGGTTCTTCGAGACGTTCGGTGCAAAAGGCCGCGATTGCCTTTTCTCTTTCGACCTCTAATTCTTCGTCGCTCCAAAGCGGCCGATCAATCACAGGCATACTCCGCTTGTGAGCAACTCCGGGCTCGGCACAATCACCCGTTCCATTTCACGAGGCTCAAATTTGGTTAGACCACCCGCGTAAGTCCGTCCCGACTTTTGCGAGATGTTGTGCTGCAGATAGGAGACCAAGGCGCGCTTCAACTTTTCGTTCATCGGGTCACGAGGATACAACCCATGAGCGATATTGATATGCCTTGCTCCGGCTTTGTTTAGGGCAAAGCCAGGAGGGCGTCGGGCCATATATGTCGATATGATCGGGGCCGCTTCGCGAAGCCCAATTGACCACCAAGCCTTTCTATTGCGTGCGACATACCCGCTATGTGCACCCATCGATTTTGCTACCTTCAGGAAGCTTTCAACGCGCTTGCGGTCTGAGACAGAAAGTTCATCTAGGTCGGTTGGCAGATCGATGGCTTGCCTGAGCAAGTCGGGATCTTTCAACAAGCCGCCGGAATTGAAGACCTCGCGAGCGCGCGTGATGGTTGGGAAAAGCACCGAGTCAGGCAAACCAGCACTATGCTCTCCGGCGATCCATACGCCGTTTGCCCCGGTAACAGTGCCGCGATGAACCCGGCACAGTTCTCCTAGCTCGACGTATCCCTCGGGTGGACGTTCCGCTACCCGCGTCAGATGTGACCACCGCTTCTCGGTAGCGAGACGGTCTCGCCTAATGCGTCGACCACTTCCGAGTTTACCCAGACTTGCGAGGTCATCTACTCTCTGAAAGCTAACAGTCTTGGGTTCCGCACCAATTTCGAAGGTTGTGATCGCTGCGGTCGTGGCAGCATCGGGAAATGGCTGCGCGGTCGGTTCGATTACGGTAATGTTCTTCCCGCCGAGTTCGCCGAGCATCAGCGACCGAACGAGCGAGCCGTAGTTCACGTCAAGCCACTCGGAAGCTGTAACGAATGCCCCTACGTCCTTCTTCTCGGCTTCAAGTGCTGTCGCGAGGAAAAAGTACACGTGGAGCCCAGCGAGTTTGCTCGCCGGCAGTTTCAATTCTGCCGCTCTTTGCGCGAGCCAATCCTTCCACACAGCATCGATCTGATGATGCCTGACGTATGGTGGATTACCGATGTACAGTGTCTGTCCAGCAGTCCTCTCGGTGAAATTTCGGAAGTCACCGAGTATGATCTTTGCCCGCTTTGCATACCCATTCACACACAGATTGGCACGGGCCATCAGGGTTGCGACCGGGTCCACATCAATGCCGACAAGCTGAGCATTTGGGAACGCTCGCCCGGCGGCTGAGAGGAAGCGGCCTGAGCCAACCCCTGGGTCGACAACGCGCGATGGACTTGAGTTATTCGCGGCCCACTGCACCATCGACTGAACAATGCCCTCAGGAGTGTACGTCGCCCCATCAGACCGGCGTGTCTCCGCAGATCGGATTGACGAGAACCCTTCTCCTAAAGGGTCATTTCCGCTGAGAATTGAATCACGCAGCAGAGCCACTCTCTTTGCGGAAACTCGCTGCTTGGCAGAGCTTGCAGCGAGCCTCTTTTCAGCCTCCGATAACCCATGCCCGACATCGAGCGCGCCGAGTTGCAAGGCTGCCGAAATCAGTTCCTTCTCTGACGCGAAGAGAATGGGGAGATCAGTCATCGGACCGCCTCCCGATTTGCGCTTTGGCTCATCGACGTGGTTCCAACAAATTGGAACGGCTGCACCTCAATTTCTCTGTTTTTCTTGCGAGCTTCGGCGATGTCAAATGCAGTCTGCATCTGCATCATCGCTTCCAATGGAAATCCGAATGCCTTCTCCAACCGAACTGCCATCTCTGGAGACAAATGAACTCGTTGGTTGATGAGTTTGGATAGCGAAGGACGCGCGACGCCTAGAGCCTTTGCTGCCTCCGTGACGGATATCCCACGCTCGTCAATCAACTTGATTTTCAAGAACCGACCAGGGTGCCCGGGATGCTCCGTTCTAAACTGTGTCGCAGTACCCATTTGGTATCCCCTTTGCAGTCTATTGCCCTGTAACGCTACGGGTTACAAGTGTACCTTTGTTCTTTTTTTGTTCCACTGTCAATTGGAGCTGAAAGCAGCCTCACGAGCGTCGAGCTAGATAATTCTCTACCTTCTCGACTGTTCGGCGGCGCGGCCTGCGGCCAGCTCGTAGGTCAAGCACGAAGCGCGGATCGCCAACCGCGCGACGACCGAACCGTGTCGCCGAAATGTGCGATTCCTTCAGATGTCGTTCAATGCGATCCAGCAATTTCATGGCCTTCCTCGACTCACTCAACACTTGTGTTCCTGTTTTGTTCTTAGTAGGAAGGTTCCATCGAGTCTAGGAGATTTCCTTCTCTCCTGAGACCGCTAGAAGGAACGACACATGGAACATGTCAGAGAGGAGCTCGATCGCCTGATCCAGCAGCGACGGCTCGGATATTCCTCGATCTCGCGGATGATCGGAAGAAACTCGTCCTACATTCAGCAATTCATCAAGCGTGGATCGCCGCGCAAACTGGATGACGATGACCGGCGCACGCTTGCCAGCTTCTTCGGGGTCGACGAGCAAGTGCTTGGCGGACCGCCCGCACCCATGCGTGACGGGTTGATCGAAATACCCGTGCTCAATGTCGATGCATCGGCGGGCTTTGGAGCGATTGCCGAAAGCGAGACCGCCCATACCCGCTTCGGTTTCGACGAACGCTGGCTTGGCCGGTTGACCCGGGCGAAGAGCGCCAGCCTTTCGATCATCCACGTCTTGGGCGACTCCATGGAGCCGACACTCAGCGATGGCGACGAGGTGCTGGTCGATGCATCGGACCAAGGCTCGCGGCTGCGCGACGGTATCTACGTCCTGCGCGCCGACGATGCGCTGGTGGTCAAGCGCGTGACGCTCAAGCCCGGTGGCCGCAATATCACCATCAGCAGCGATAATTCGGCCTATCCGAGCTGGGACGATGTCGACCGGTCCGAGATCCAAGTGGTCGGACGGGTCATCTGGTTTGGGCGGGCGGTATAGAAAGCTCTCGTCGGCTCAGATCCCGATTTCGAAATGCTTTACCCTTTCCTTCGTGAGTTCGGGCTTGTCACTTGCAGGCGAAGGGCTGCGGACATCCTCGTCTTGCGAAAGGCCCTTGGCCGCTGCCGCCTTGAGCCTTTGCGTTACTTCAAGGGCCGACGCTTTCTCGCCGCTGTTGGACTTGATGGCCCGGCCGAGTTTCTCGGCATTATCTGCAATCAGCGTAAGGCCGTCGCGAAGCCGGGTGACCGTGACCAGGAAAGTCTGCCGATTGGCGAGATTGCGTTCGCGGCTGTCCATCACTGCGATCCCGCGATCCGAAGTAAGTCCCTGCGCCATATGCGCATTGAGGGCGTAGGCGAGGTCCATGCATTTGAGCATGGGGTCGCCGCGGTTCAGGCGGAGCTCCTTGCCCACTGATGTCTCGACCAAGACGCCCTTTGTGTCGATGGCCACGATCCTCGCCTGGTCGGCGTTGAACAGCCCGCGCTTGTGGTCGTTGTCGGTCCAACGGATTTTGTCACCTTCAATGATGGACAGCGATTTGCGCTCGAAGAGCGACAGCCGGCTATCGTCTGCGCCCGGCCGCAAGCGCGCGGGATTGAACTTGCGAAGCCGTCCTTTCCTGTCCTCAAGCACGAGCTGCTTCCGCGCATGGTCAATGGTCTTGACGGTGTAGTCACCCTTGGAGAGTTTCTGGGTGCTGTCGCGCGAGCGGAAGTTAAGGACCATGCCTGGTTGGTAAGTGCGAAGATAGCGCAGCTCCTCGTGTGTCACATTCACCCGCGAATGAACGGTCAGCCGGCCCGATCGTGGGCCGAGCTCGCCGTTGGCCTTGAGTCCGCACTGCACAGCCTCGTTGACCGCAGAACGTAAGGCCCGTCCCGAAGCGTAGATCGACGTCCGATCCCGATCCGCCGGGCTGAGCGAAAGCCACTTTTCGGCAGCAACAATCGCGCTGTCCCCACGAGCTTCGATGGTTGAAGGAGCAAGAGCCTGGAGCGCATCGTCGATGCGTCCCTCCTGCGCTGCGGCCTGGGCTCGCCGCAGTATGGGATCGCGGCCGCGTAAATTCACATCCATGTTGGCGCGCTCGATCCCGGCCTGCTGGACGAGGTCGAAGGGCTTACCGGCATCGACGGCGGCTAGCTGTCGCTTGTCGCCGACGAGAACCAGGCGCTGGACTTCTGCAAGGTTCGCCAGCCGTACCAGCTTGGCCTTGTCCTCGTTCGACACCATCGACGCCTCATCGAGCACCAGGACATGGTCTCCGAGAGCGCTCCGAGCCTCACGCAGCAACGTGGCATTTCCCGGCTCGTGCAGAAGCCTGCCCCATTGCGCGAGAAAGCGGGCGATGGTCATCGAACGGATGCCGGTGTCGCGCTCGAGCATCTGGACGAGCGTGTTCTGCACGGCGAGCCCCAGTACCTGCTTGCCTTCCTCGCGAAGCAGCTGGGCAACAGGCTTCATCACGCTGCTTTTGCCCGCCCCGGCTATGCCCTGGATCGCTACGGTCCGGTCACGCGACGAAAGGACAAGGCCAGCCGCATTCTCCTGTCCTTCGTTGAGCGAAATTCCGTGGTTGAGCGCAGCAACAGCCTGAACCCGCTCTGCAGCGTCCGCCCGATCCAGGATGGGCAACACCGCACCTCGTCCCTGGTCGACATTCGCAATAATGGTGCTTTCAAGGTCAAGCGCCTCCCGGCTCGCCAGCCAGCCTTTGTGCTCGCCTTTGCCGGATTCGAGTGCGCCGCTTCTGATCAATGCGTTCACACGGGTTTCGATGTGGTCCACCGTCGTCGGCAGCCCAAAATCGAGCGCCGCCTTCAGCAATCCCTCACGGGGAAAGGCTGCCTCGCGCTGCGAGAGATGGCGCACCGCGGAAGCAACGGCCTGCGCTGCCGCGATGGTCGGTGCATCTTGCTTGAGGACATGGGCAGGGATCAGTGGATCCGCCGGATTGCCCTTGATCCGCTGCGCGAACTCTCTCAGCTTCGCAATTCCACGCTGCAGAAGGTTCCCTTCTTTCGAGCTGGGAATGTCCTTTGTTGCAGCGCGCATCTGCGACGCATCGATCAAGCCGGTAAGGTCAATCCCGACTTCCTGGGATTTCTGCCGCCACCCATCGAGAAGGCCTTCCCGGTCCCTAACGGGCGCCTTGCTTTTCCTTGTATCGAGCACAGCAATGTCGCGGGTTTTCGGAGTATTCTCCCCCAGCTGGCGTACCGCGTCGAGGACTTCTTCGCGCCGCGTCGAAAAGGCCATAACTTGCTGGCGGGCAATGCCCGCTGCTTCGAAGTTGCCATGCTTTCCAACCGGCCCAGCCTCGTAGCCCATTTTCTCGACTGCCAGACGAAAGCGAGCCATGGTCATCGAGTTGAGCAGCGTGTTGAACGACCAAAGTTTGTCGTTGCGAAGCGCGCGCCACTTTCCGTCGCTGCCTTGCGTGACATTCGCCACGACCGCGTGAAAATGCAGGTTTGGCTCCTGGTTGCGGTTGGTGTCGTGCTGGAAAAGACCAATCGTCAGGTTATCTGTCGCGACCTTCCCGTAACCAGCCTGACTGCCCATCCGGGTCTGCGCCGCGTTCTTTTCTGCCCAGCGCAAGGTCTCGATGACGGCCTCACGATAAGCATCGATAATCCGCTGGTCGCCGCCCACCAGCGCGAGCAGCGACCAGCTTTTCGGGAGTGAAAATGTGAGGTCGGTTCCCGGCCTGTGGGCCTGGCCCGCGTTGCCGACCTGGATACCGCCGGGAAGCTCTCCCCGCAGCAAGGCATCGAATTGCTCGGCGCTGACGCGGCCCTCAAGGCCAAGTCGTTCCGCTCCCTTCCCGACCCAGGTTCCGGAACGATCGGCATCGGCGCCGGTGTAGTAATTGTCTGCCGCGAAATAGCTCGCAGCAGCCGAAGGGGAGCGCACATTGGCGACGGAAAGCATCCAGTTTGGTCCTCGTCACGGCTCCCCTCGCGGCCGGGTAATCCCTCCCTATTTGCCTTTCACATGTCGGGCTCGAACTCGCCGAAATCCTTTTCCGGAGGATCTGCGACCGCACCTTCACGCAGGTCTTTCTCGACCGGTATGAGAGGCTGGCGCCCGTTGGCAGCTGAACGGCCTCGTTGCGTCGAACCAGCCTTGCCACCTGTGTCATCGCCGGCGGTTCCGGGTTCGGACGGATGCTGTTCCGCGCCCATTGCTGGTGCATCCTCACCGGTTTGCACTGCGGCGAGAGGTAGCGTTGGACCTGCATCCAGATGCGTATCGGAACGGGTTTCGGCACCGAGCTCACCAGTAGCGCGTCCTGCATTCAGCTTTTCAAGCGGCACAGGCTCCTGCCGATCCTGCGGTTCATCGGCGACACGGCGCTGCCCCTCCAAGTCGAGTTTGAGCTGCTTTGTATCGACAGGTTTACCGGCACCGTCGTCGTTCGAGGCGGGATGCTCATCAATCGGTTTCGAACCCGGTCTTGCTTGAAGCGCCGTTGCCGCAGGACCCTGGTCAGGCTTAATGAGCGGTTTCTCGCGGGCGATGAATCCCTCGGCAATACGGCCACGCGTGCGCGGAATGAGCGATACCGGCGCAGCGGGGAATCCGTCGGGAAATTTGATGTAGGCCGACAACCTCGGAAGGTTCATAAACTGGTCGGGCAGGAGCAATGGCTCGATCTGCCGCCTCGGCGTCAGGCTGACCGCATCGCGCGCATTGTTGTACCCGTAGCTATAGCCTTCTTCCATGTCGCGCACCTGCCGGTGGCCGATGAAATCGGAGCACCAGGTCGCTGTCTCTCGATCGGCCGTCGCTAGGATGAGCTTCGTTCGCGCAAGCGAGGAAAGTGTCATGGCCATGTTCTCGCCGTAGACTTCCTTGAGCTTGGCAAACGCATGCACCCCGGTGACGATCGCACCGCCGAAGTTGCGCGCCGTTTGCAACCCCTTTTCAAGCGCCGGTAGTCGGTGAAGGGCACCGAGCTCGTCGATCAGGAACCACATCCGCAGGTCATGTGTGCGCTCGAGCGTCATCAGCGTATTCATCGCCGTGTCGAGCCACAGCGTCAGCAACTGCGAGGAGATGCTCATGTCGACATAGCGGGCAGAAAGGAACAGGATCGAGCCCGCCTGGTAGTCGCCTTTGACCCAGTCGCGGACCGAAAAGCGCGGTCCGGATGAGGGCAAAAGCTTGAGCACTTTCGCATTCGCATTGAACACAGCGCGGATCGATTCCGCCATGCGGGCCGCTTCCGGAGCGGTCAGCGGATCGGCCATGGTACCGCGCATCAGCTTATGCACCTCGGACAGATCAGCGGTCATCAGCCGCCGTGCCAACGCCTCATTGGTTGCAGTGCCGGTACGGGCAAGATGAAGACACATCTCGACAAACAGCATGCGCGCCGCAAGCACCCAGAACTGTTCTGAACCACCCCCGTCATGGGGCACGAGCGCTTCAGCGGCAGCATGAAACTCAGCTTCCGTCGTGCAGTCGTTGAACACGCTCCAAAGCGGGCACCGCACATCGACAGGATTGAGAATGATGTCGCGTGCAGGATCGTAGAAGGCCTCAATGAATGCCCCTGTGAGGTCGAAAATGACCGCGCGCTGGCCGCGTTCACGCGCTTCGGCAACAAGTTCGGTGAGCGCCACGGTCTTGCCGGTTCCGGTCGTACCGATGAGCATGGCGTGGCTCTGCTCGAGCCGCCACGGCCAGCTTACACCGGCGAGATGTGCGGGTTGGTAATGGCCTGCTTCGGCCAGCGCCGACGAGCTCGCAAGCCGCCACTTCCAGCCAAACTTGCGGCCCAGTTCTTCGGCCCTGAATGCCTTGTTGTGACGCTCGATTTCTTCTTCGAGTTCGTCGAGCGAAACAAGCATTGCGCCGCGCTCGTGCTTGCGCTCCTTTGACCGACCGCCAAAGCGCTCGGCGAACCACCAGAAGAACACGAAGGCCGGGATCAGCAGTACTGCCGAAACCAGCAATCCCTGCTTCACTGCCGTACGAAACGCCTCGACCGCCTCGCGCATCGGCGGGAACTCGCGAACGATGCCGAACGGGAGGCCGACCCTTTCGCCGTCAAGCAGTTCAAGGTTGACCAGCTTGGCCGGATCGAACTCCATGAAGGCATAGAGACTGGCGTAGATATGCATCCAGACCAGGTAGATCTGGTGATCACTCAGAGCCGACCGCACCTCCCAATAGCAGGTGCCGACCGCTACCAGGCCGGTGACAATCAAGGGGCCCTTCAGGCCGGCTGCAAACATGAAACCAAAGTGGCCGAGCAACTGGCTCCCGCGGGTGAAATTCAGGAGATTATGCTTCATGGGATTGGCCTCCCATGTTTGCGTTGACGAGGAGGCCAAGACGCTCGAGGCGTCGCCGGTATGCCTCGTGAGTACGGTCGCGCAAACTCGCGTCAGGGTGGCTGGCCAGAAGCGCATCGAGCGCCACCGAAATGAAGATTGCCTGGCGCGCGGGATCGAGCCCTGCGGGCCTGTCCTTCGCCTCGTTATCGCGCTGCCACGCTGCGACGATGAGGTCACGAATAAAGACGCTGACACTGACGCCATGGTCCGCGGCACACTGGCGAACCCAGTTACCCACGGAGAGAGATACGAATGTCTGAAGCCGATCTTGTCGGGTCATGAAACAGGTTCCTTGTCGGGCCGACGGAACCTGGCTCACCTTGCGGAAGGTGGCAATGAGAATAAATCGTGAACAACTCGCAGTCAATCGAAAGATTCGGACTATATTTCAAGGTGATAGATGGATGTGAGTTGTCAGCGGATCAGCGCAAAGCCGCTCTACTCGCAGACGGGTTGATTTCGCCCAAAACCACATTCTTTAGCAATAACAGAAAGATTAATCCCGAAATCGCGGGGTAGGGTGTGCTCCTTTGTTCCCAAGTGCGCGAGGTGGTCCAGGCAATGAGGGGGATTCATCAAGGACGACTTTTCCCGATCTCCATGTTGGAGCGCGAGCAACCAAGCCTGGCAGCTCACAGCATGCAGATAGAAAGCAGTTGGACGCCTCCAGCCGAAGACAGCACCTGCGAAAGAGGCAGCGGCCAAGGGCGCGTGGGAAGCAAAGCAAGCGGGACCTGTCGCGTGCCCAAGCTTCCCGCCGCCCGACCCGGTGCCGGTTCGCAAGTGCGCGCGGGGCCCAAGAACAAATTACGCCGCACCCTCAGGAGCGCATCGCAAGATGCGCGGGACAGAGTGCGTCCACAGCCCCGCTCCACTTATCGGGCGGCGCCGCATTGCGGTGGGCGGCCGTCAGAGCAACCGACCGAACCGGTTTCTTGTGCTTCGATGGACTACCCGGCGAACAAGAAAAAAGGGCAGGAACCGCTTCCGGTTCCCGCCCTGTCGGAAGTCTCAAAACTCGTCGAGCATGCCGCCGTGGACCGTGTGGACCACCCGCGCTGCGAGATGCACTGGCAATATGTTGTAGTCACCCTCGTCGAGGGCAAAGTACCCGAGTTCGTCATCCTCGATAACGTGCTGATCGAAGAAGCTGTGCAGCGCTCTCTTCTCGGCTGTCTCCAGAGCCTCGAAATAGCTCCGTGACGGAAGGGCGCAATGCATCGAATAAGCCATGATAATCCTCCTGATTTCTGTCGTGAGACGACAGGAGGTGCGCGCGATGGTCTTGTGCATCCCGGGTCAGGGATCGCCCGGATGGGCGACCGCGATAGCGGCGGTGGGGGTAACGATTTTGTTCGCCGCCGGATGCAATCCGGTGGCGGGCAAAATGGTGGGGCCCCGCCGTCCTTGAGGCGGGAGGCGCAAGGCCATCATGCTGGGAGAACCGTGAGCAAGGACCCACCACCTCCGCCCAATATCAAACATCTGCTGCGTGCGAATTGTCTTTCCTACACCCCGATGACGCGGGCATGAAACCAACCGGGGAGCAGATCCGAGGGGGACAAAAGGACAAGTAACATGCCCCGAAACAGGAGCGCGATAGCAGCCCTGCAAAAGCTCGAAGCAGACCGCGAGGCGCTCGACGCCAGACAACGCGAACTTGAAGTGCAGGCGGCCAGAGAACTCGGCGAAATCATCCTGGGAAGTGGTCTCGAAAGCTTCTCGAAGAGGGGCCTGAGGAAGGTTGCCGAAGAACTCGGGAAACTCGGCGAGGATGCCGCGATCGAGAAACTGACGGGGCGCGGTGCAACACGTGCTTCGAATGCAGCGCCGGGAACCCAGTAACCCCAGAGGAAGAGGCCCTGCCGCTTGCGGCAGAGCCTCTTCGTAAGGGGACGATCGGGATCGATGTCAGTCGATATCGGGAGCGTCGGTGTTGTCGTTGTCGTCGCTCGAACCACTACCGCGGGAGAGGAAGTCGACCTTGTCGGCGAGGATCTCGGTGCCGTAGCGCGTGACCCCGTCCTTGTCCTCCCACTGGGTGTAGTGGATGCGGCCCTGCACGCTGACCAACTGGCCCTTGGAGCAGTACTGCCCGACGGTCTTGGCGAGGCCGTTGAAACAGGTCACCCGGTGGAACTCACTTTCCTTGGCGGTATAGCCGTTCTCGTCCTTGTAGGTCTTGCCGTCCTTGTCGCGTGCGGGGCGATCGGTGACGACGGTGATCCCGGTGACGTTGGTGCCTCCCTTGGTCTCGCGGGTGTCGGGATCGCGGGCGATGCGGCCGGTGAGGATTGCGATATTGGTCATGATAGTAGTCCTTCAGTTCCTCAAACCGGAGACCATCTCCGGCTTGCGAACTTGCCAAAGAAGCAGGGCATGGGAGGACTGCACCGCAGGAGCGAAGCTCCAAGGGGAACCTGTTCATGACGGGTGGTGCGGGCAGGCGCGCGAAGCGCGACCACACGGCCGGAAAGGAACGGGTTGCTGTACTCAGCTGACCTGATTCAGGACTGTTCGCGAAGAAAGCCGGATGGGTATCGGGTGCGGGTCTGAAGGTGCCAAGACCCTACTGCAATCAGCCTGCTCCATCGCCTTCCGATGCCGCCAGTAGATCCATGAAGTTGCGGGCTGCTTCCCGGTCTTCCTCGTTCTCGAACGCCACATCGAGATCGGGGGCGGACCCGAACATGTGTAGGAACGACCACAATGCAAAGCGCTTGCCCCGATCCTTCTCAAGGCCGAGATCGACCCGGCAATGTTCAATGCCGGCTGCAAAGGTGTCTGGGGCAACCCCGGAAAGGTCGCTGGTGGCAAAGTAGCGCTGTAGCAGAACGTCAAGTTGCATGACCGGTTCATATTCGGGTCGGCGCTGAATGCACATCCAGGCAATTCAGATGAAGATGATGAAGGGCCCCTCAGGACCCAGGAGAAGTGCCCAAGAGGCCGCGACGATCGACCACGGTGATCCGGCGCGTCTTAGCATCGATCACCAGTCGTTCGGTGACGCCATTGCCCGGAAAGGCGACGACATAACGCGGATTGAGCGAGAGCATCTGCTCGTTGCGCTTGAACCCGGCGCGGGCACCAAGCCGACGATCGAGCGAATAGGTCAGCTGCTGGACTTCGCGGCGTTCGGCCCAGCTGGCGGCCAGGCGATCGGCACCCTTGCCGTCGCCGCCATGGACCAGGAAGAGATCGGGAACCACGTCGCGAACCTTGTCCAGCGTCGCCCAGATATTGTCGGCATAAACGCGCGCGTCCTCGGCGCTTTCGAAGCTCTGGCGACCACCGGCGAAAACCACCGGAGTGCCTTCCGGGATCAGGGCATTACGCCGGTTCTCGGCGCGTGCGCGGAGGAAATCGCGGGCATCGATCACGGCCGAGGTAAGGTTTCGCGAATGGCTCGTGCGCGAGCCGGAAACGGGCTTCCACGAGGAACCGGTCTCGTCGCGGTAAAGTGCTGCCGCAGCCTCGCGCATCTGCTCGAAGGCCAGCATGCTGGCTTCGGCGGCCTGCGCGCGCTCGACCTGCTCTTCAAGATTGCTCGAATGCACTTCGGAGCCATCGGCGGATGCAAGGAGGACCCGGATCTCGTCGCTGGCCTGGTCAAGTTGAGCCGACTTGCGGCTGGCGGCGCGGTGGAAAAGGTTGACCATACCCCAGGCAATATCCTCGGCATCTGCTTCCAGGGCAGTGTCGGAAAACATCGCAAAAAGGTCGGACCAGACTGCGCCAAGCGTCTGTTCGATCGCATCCTCGCAGGGAAAGTCGGTCTCGTTGAATGGGGCCGGCCTGATGCTGAGGCCTGAGAGATCGAGGCCGCTCAACTGGTCGATGAAGCTGTCGTACATGAGGTGTCTCCTGATCGCGGGGACAAGGCGAGGAGGCACCATTGCCTCGGTCCTGTCCGCCGGAGCCCGATCAGGGCCGGGACAAGGGGCGAGACGCACCGCGAAGCGGGAAACCTGCGGCCCTAGGCTGGCGCGGGTAACACGGGCCGACGGGCCGCAGGTTGCGGCGCGCCCCGACCGGCCCAAGGGCCTCTCCCGGCGGACTGGGATGAGGCAGGATCAGGACCCGGTGTCGCACTTCGATCGGGAGCGCTCGAAGATCGCTTCGCCATTCGAGAACCGCCCGACCAGGCGCAGATCCCCGAACAGGTCGATGAACCTATCCGACACCTGGGTAAGCCAGTGCCGTGCCCTCGCCGTTCGTGGGTTGTAGAAATCCGCCTCCCAGTACCGGGCATCGTCACGCTCGGCGAGCCAGATCGCGGCAAGGCCGCAATAGGTCGATATGCCGCAATCGGCGAAGGCGTTGCGCAAGAGGATTCTGTCCTCGCGGCCGCGCCATCCATCGAAACGCTCGAAAGAAGGAAAGGTCGCCTTCGTGTTATCGATGACCTCGTCGACGAGGCACTCGTAGACCCAGTCGACATCGTCGCCTTCGCCCTCATCAAGCAGGCGAAAGGCCACCACGGAGCCGGTCGGATAACTGACGGAACGTCCCATCTCACTGCTCCTCAGGCGGCGTCAGCAAGGTCGATATCGTCCTCGCTCTCGCCGAATTGGTGACCCCCAAGATCAAGCAACAGGCTGGCCGCTTCCTCGGCCTTGGCCGCAGCGGTCAGGATCGCGCGCTCGTCCGATTTGAGGATCTTGAGCCAGGACGCGATGTAGCTGGCGTGATGGTCGAGGTGGGTGACCGGAAGACCCAGTTCGGCCCCGAGAATGGCCGAGGACAGCTCGGCGATCAGTTCCTCGGCAGCATAGGCATCGCTCCCGAAGCGGTTCTTGAGATCGCGGTCGAGCCGCGAAGAATGCCCCGTCCAGTGCGACAGCTCGTGTGCAAGCGTCGCGTAGTAGTGGTCATAGGCTTCGAAGAGTTCGGCTGGCGGCATGGTGACCCGGTCACGCTGCGGCTCGTAATAGGCCTGGGCTCCAGAATGCCGCAGGTCAGCGCCGATCTCGGCGAAAAAGGTATCAAGCCGCTCTTCGCGTCCTTTGGGCTCCAGCGCGGCAATGAGTGGCTTGGGATGATAGAACTCGGGGAGGCCGTCGCACTGGTCGGCATTGAACACGGCATAAGCTTTGAGGACGCGCCGGTACTCGGTGTCAGCTTCGCCTTCGGTGTTCTCGACCTCCTTGGTGTAGTTCTTGTAGAAGATCGCGATGGTCGATTTCTCGCCTTTGCGGACCTGTCCGCCGAGCGCCTGACACTGGCGGTAAGTCATCCAATAGGGCGAGACGTAGCCGTTGCCATCGGCCACCATCCACAACCAGAAGGTATTCATGCCGCGATAGGGCGTTCCGCAGGAGCGCAACGGCCGCGAGACGGGCACACCGCGCCAAGGCTTGACCCAGGGCTTTGTGCCTTGCTCGAGTTTTTCGATAATGGCGGCGGTAATGCGCTGGGCTGGCGAAGTCGAAGTAGTGCGGCGGGACTTGGTCATGGGAGCTCTCCTGATCGCCGGGACGGGCATGCCCCGGCTCAGGAAAGGCAAAGCTCCCTCCTCTCTCTTTTACATGTGGCGGCTACCGCAGGCGCGAGCTTCATCTCACGCGCTATTTGTTCAATAGACACTTCCAGAGGTGTCGAGCGCGGAGGATAGCCCAAACCTTTTCTCAGGAGGCGACTTTCGAAGATCAAGGCATGCATCGCGGTTGCCACCGGACAGACCTCAGAACTCCTCGTTCGCTAGTTTTTCGCCTGGATCTCTGGCCAATGCTCGCTCACCAAGGAGACCACGAGCTGCTCACCTCTTAAAGAAAGGCGATCGATCCATTCATCATCCATCGCCGAAAAATTGGTTCCATAACCAGCAACTGTGTCGCCGGATATAAAGTCATCTGGTTTGTTCGAGAGTCGCGCGTCGTCTTGTCCGAGATACGGCATTATGAAGCCACCGATCCTTCCGGCTCGTTGCAGATCGAAGAGCCGAGTGGTGGATGCGTTCTGAGCCCTCGCAAAAATGCTTTCAAAAACTGCTGCCATGCGTGCTGGCATTAACGACGAGGGCTCGCCAACATCCAGCGAGTAGCCCGCACGACATGCGATCAATTTGTAAACCGGATCAACCTCCAAGCTTATGGAGTGATCGCGGTCCGGCCAAAACGGCATCAAGCCGAGATTGTCGTAGACTCCTCCGTCAGTGAGTGAGATCCGATCAGAGCGCTTTGTTCCGTTGCGCTCGAACTCAACGGTGGTATCAAGCGCTGGCAGTGCCAACGGGTATGCTGCTGATGCTGCGACTGCATCTGCCAGGCTTGTATCTTCGGAGGTCGCTGAACCGTATCGCCAGCAATGCAACTTTTCTCTTGTAAAGTAGAACGCAGCCTTTGCGCGCAACTCACAGGCGACTATGATCAACCTGGGTCGATCACCACGCAATTCGGACAGGCGCTTCGAACCAAAGACTTTGTCGAAAACTCGCCTCAAAATTGTCGTTCGACTTGCTCTGCGGTGGAGGATCGTCCGGTATGGCCAGCGATCGCGGCGTGGACTCACTGGCAATAGTGAAATCATCAGCTTCGTCGGCAAAGCGGCCAATCGATCAAGGGATATGAGCAAGACGGTGAAGAGCGCCTTCAGCCCTTCCAAACTAAAGACCGCTTCGTAGGCTGCCGGCCAGACAAAACCTTGTCGCAACTGAATAGCCCCTAGTTTTCTAGACGCCCTCGGTGCTCATCATCTGCTGCCGTTCGAACTCTACGGGTGACAGCATCCCGTTTCTCACATGCTTGCGTATCGGGTTGTAGAACATCTCGATGTAATCGAACACATCCTGTCTGGCCTCGTCTCGTGAGCGATAGGTCCGCCGCCGGACGCGTTCGCGTTTGAGCAGGTTGAAGAAGCTCTCGACCACTGCGTTGTCATGGCAGTTGCCACGGCGGCTCATCGAGTGCTCCAGATTGTGGGCCTTCAGGAAGGACGTCCAGTCCATGCTGGTGAACTGCGATCCCTGATCCGAGTGGATCAGAACCTTCCCTTTTGGCTTCCTGCGCCACACCGCCATCAGCAATGCCTGCAGGACCAGGTCGGTGGTCTGGCGGTTCTGCATCGACCAGCCCACTACGCGGCGGGAGTAAAGGTCGATCACCACCGCCAGATAGGCAAAGCCTTCCTGTGTTCTTATGTAGGTGATGTCGGTCACCCATGTCTTGTCCGGTGCCGCGACATCGAACTGGCGGGCCAGCGTGTTGTCGACCACCCTAGATGGCTTGCCGCCATAGCTGCCCGGCCTGCGCTTGTAGCCGATCTTCGCTTTAATACCCGCCAGACGACTGGCGAGACGCGCCACCCGGTTCGGGCAGCAGGTCTCGCCCTGATCGAGCAGGTCGTCGTGCAGTTTGCGGTAGCCATAGACCTTGCCGCTGTCTTCCCACGCCTGCCGGATCATCGCAGTCTGGCGAACATCTTCCTTCGCCCGTCTGCTCAGCGGGTTCTTCAACCAGGCGTAGAAGCCGCTGGGCTGGATGCGAAGACACCGGCACATCGCGCGCACCGGGAACAGCGTGCGATGCTCGGCCACGAACGCGTATCTCACTTTGCATCCCTGGCGAAATACGCGGTGGCTTTTTTTAGGATGTCGCGCTCCTCGGTCACCCGCTGCAGCTCGCGCTTCAGTTGCCGGATCTCGGCGTCCTTTGATCCATCTTCGGGCCGCTTTGCGAACTGTCTCTTCCATGCATACAGCGAATGCTGGCTCACGCCGAGTCGCTCGGAAACCTCCGCCACCCGGTAGCCCCGCTCGGTGATCTGGGCCACCGCATCGCGCTTGAACTCATCGCTGAAATTAGCCTTCCCCATCGTCGCCTCCTGTCCTCAAAATTAGGAAAGAAAGCGTCCACAAATCTAGGGGCTATTCACACCCCGTTAGGCGACATCCATGCGAGGTTTGGGTTTATCGATGACATCATCATGCCTCATGCGCACGTAACGAATGAGCGGCGGATTGCATCAGATGCCGAGAGCTATCCCGAGCAGTTGACGGAATATGAAACGACACCGAAAGCCGAACACCTTCTTTCCCCGGAATTCGTTGAGGCGTGGCAAGAGCAGTTCGGCGCAGGTTTTGACGAAACCCGAGCGCTCGTAGATGCGATTGAAGACATTGGCATCAAGGCGGAGTCCGCTGTTCAGCAGCTCAAGAAAAGTGAACTTCTAGCGATCGGTGACGGGGCTTGGCCAATTACCTCCTCTTCCGTCGCGAGCCTCTTAGACGCACTTATCCACTTGCCGCGTTCCACATGGCGGGAAACGCCTGACGGGTTCGAGGATCGCGACCGGCATCCTTGGCGCTTCCGCCGACAGCTTTCGCTACTACGGCGCCCATTGATCCAGCTTGATGAGGATAGCGATCCAACGCTCATATTTGCTCCTGGCCAGATGCGCGACAGTTTCAAATATATGCTTGGAAATCTGCTTCGCGGTGAGTTCCCGCAAACTCAGCTTTCGCCGAAAATGAAGCGTTGGGCTGGCAAGGCTGCCGACAAGAAAGGACACGATTTCACGCTGAAAGTAGCGGAGCGCTTGAGAGAACTCGGATGGTGCACCGAGACCGAGGTGACAATCCCCAAGATCTTGGGCGAGCGCCAAGACAGGAACTACGGCGACGTCGATGTTCTAGCATGGGATTCGAACAGCCGCCGGGTATTGATCGTTGAGTGCAAGGATGTGCATTTTCGGAAGACCTACGGCGAAGTGGCGGAGCAACTCGCTGATTTCCGGGGCGTCATCCGTGAGAATGGAAAGCCCGATTATCTGCGTAAACACCTTGATCGCGTCGAAATTCTTCGCGGCAATATCGACGCTGTGGCGAGGTTCACCAAGGTCGCCGATTTGACCGACGTCGAGAGCCACCTAGTTTTTGCGGACCCGGTTCCATTGGAGTTCGCACTTGCACAGATGTCCGAGCAGGTTCGTATCTCACATTTTGATCGCCTAGGCACGGCGCTGGTCTGGGAAGCACCATAACTTCGAACTGTTCGAGAACACGAGCGAAACGGCAGTTTCGTGTTCCAGGCAGTAGGAGATCGTCCCTAGTTCCGTTCAGCCGCGCACATTAGATTGGCGCACCTAATGATCACATTCTTGGGATCAAGCCCCACAATACACGGGTAAGGCCCCCACGAAATTCGAGTAGTTGGAACTGTCATCCTTACAGCGCTAGTGCGACTTCTGAACCCCCAAGGCCTCCAAGACGTGAGGAGAAATAACATCAGGATCATACGGGAGGCGCAACGACGGCTTTTTATCCTCAACCTGGAACTGTGTGCCAAAGATTTGCGGCTGATTTGTCGCCAGCAAAAAGCGATCGAGGGAAGCTGCCGCAATCCAGCGTGCGGACGGTTCACCGCGTGCCAGTGCGACCATCGCCAAAGCGTGTGCTTGTAAATAATCCGATGGCTCTTCGCCGTGTTGAAAGATGAATGCAGCGAAATAAAAGTCCCTTCCTGATTTCAATTGACCTTCCCGCAGCAAACTCTTTGCTCGATTCCGCCTTTCTCGATCCCGGAGTGCCAGCAAATGCAGCCCTTGGTCATCTAACGAGGCAGCGTCGCTTCTTTCGCGCTGGTCTTCGTCAAAGATCGACGCGATTTCGCGGTTACTTGGGCGAAATCTAAGGTGACTATAGCGGGCGTTTGAGTCCCAATCTTCAAATGCGCATTTTCCCTCACTCGGAGCCCTCAGCATGGTGAAAGGCTCAAAGGGTAGCAGTTTAAATGAAAATTCCCCCTTGGTTTGATCTACGGGACTTAACTCGATGATGTCGGGGTTGTCAGGGTCACCGGGATCTTCAAACGCAATTGCGAGAGTACCTTCCTGTTCCTCAATCCAAAGAGATCTTCGCGAGACGGCGGGGCCGGACACCTGCCAAAAATCTTCTCCGTCCGTCAGATATTCAGACGGTGCAAGAAGAGAGGCACTCCACGCTTCCTCCTTGGTCAAATCAATTCGGAAAATTGCCTGACTTTCTGCACAAACGTACCATGAACCTTGTAGACCCGCCAAGCTGCTGGCGTCTGTCCGCCCCGCATGCAAAGCACCCGCCCCTAGGAGGCAAAGAGATATCGGCACAGTTCTAAACATTCTCAGGAATGCGCCACTTCGTAGGACCTGATCATATCCCATTACAAAGCACTCCAGATAGCTAAGCAGAAAGCGCGGGGACCTGCTCACCAATATCGGTCACAAAGCCCAAATCAGGGCTAGGGAAAAACTTAAACTGCTCAATGTACTTTTGGTATTCCGGGTCACTCAGCACATCGGGAAACAGGTTTTGGGCGCTGGACGCATCCCAGTCGCTTAGGGTTCCCCAAGCCAGAAAGTGGCAAAACGCGTCGGTGATAGGAACCTCTGGGCATTTATTCTCCAAGAAAAGGAATTGTCCGCTCTCGTTCACTTCCAAGAAGACAACTTCATCGTCAGGCGTTATGATAAAATCAAACGCCCCATACGTTAGGTTAAGCTCCTTCATTAGCTGCAAGCACTTCTCGAATAAGGACGGTGATAGCTCATAGGGATAGCACTTTACGCCACTCAAACCAGACATTCTCCAGTCTACGATTGCCTTTTCATGTCCCTGGGATTCGATCGCTATGCCGAATTGTTTCTCCCCGAAGATAGTTACCCTCGCCTCATACTTCTTTTCTATATATTGTTGGAAGATAGCCGGCTGAAGTCTTACAGCTTCGTCAGTGCGCGAGGAACGTGGCGGGAAAATTGCCGAATAGGCGTGCCAACTCGATTGCTCTCCCTTCCAAGTGTGAGGAAGAAGCGATTTGCAAATGAGCCGTCCTCGAGCTTTCTCACGGAAGCGCTCCACCTGTTCAGGTGAGTTGGTGATTAGGGTCTGTGGGATTTGCAAGCCGAGTTGTGCCGCAATAATCAGTTGCAGATGCTTACTGTTTCCAATCATCTTAGCTGGAAAATCGTTGACCATCAGACTCCCGGCATTCTTGCACATAACATCAATCATCGACAGAATTGATTTCCGGTGAGCTTTGTGAATTTGCTCTATATATGGCCGATCATCTTCGTGGATTTCAAACTCCTTGACGGAGTCTCCCGCCGTCCGTCGGAGCCAGACGGTATCATAGACGACATCAGGACCCAGGATCGTTTGGCTCTCGGTTGAGAATGACCACCCGTCGCCCACGTAAGTGGTTTGCTCATCGTAATAGGGAATGAGGCTTGGCATAAAGAATTCGACCTGAACACCCCTCCTCTCCAGCAAAAATGCCATTACGTAGGCCGTGTGATCTTGGGGCTCTGCGACGATAAGCACACGTGGGGATCGAAAATTGGTCATTCTAAAGCTCCGAGATACCTCTCTCCAATGCTGTGAATTGGCAGCAGAGTTCGATGAGATCTAACATGAATTGGAGAAATTCCTCCCATCTTCCGTCTTGGGCCATGCCGCGGAATGCCGGCGTGAAAGAGTTTCCATAATGATAAATCATGGGGCCTAGCGGAAGAAAGGGTGCTGAAATCACTCCTCGATTTGCAAGATTTCCATGAAAAATTGCGCGCGCCACACGTCCATTGCCTTCTTTTAAAGGATGAAAAATTACGAAGACCGCGTATAGAATTACCGCCTCCAACAACGGAGGAAAGGATCGACGCGCTCGGACATTCTTCAATTCCGGATGCCATAGCCGCGAATTCTCTACATTTATGTATTTCCAACCCGCAACATGCCCCATCCGTGGCTTGACTATTTCATTGTTGCGAAATTGGGCCACTTCGCCGAGCAATTTTGAGCCCATCTCAATGGCCCACTCAGGGTTGACTTGCCAATCGAGGAACTGCTCCCATCGCTCGACGAGAACCGGCTCCGAGCATAGCCTTTCTTGAAAGGTCGCCAGGCTCGGCGCGCGGTAAGAAATCCGAGGATGCGTCGCTATGCGCTCATCGTGCAAAGAAACAGTTTGCAGGAGTCCCGAGGCTCGAACTTCGCTCCCGTAGCTCCGCCACACTGCATTTTCGTAGTATCGGTTGAGCGAGGTGACGACACTCTCCAGCTCACAATATCGTTCCGTCAGGTGCGGTGAGCATTCCGGTAAGGTAAATCGGTCCTCTCGCATTGCGACCCTATTGAGCAAAGCCATCGAAAAAAGGGCGCCCGTAGACGCCCTTTTTCACTTAGTCGGCGTCGACGCCAACGTCATAGTCGGGACGAGGGAATGTGGGCTCCCAAGCTCCTCTGTCGCCGACTTATTTGCCTCGGACATGGATCTATTTGGGCACCAGCCGTCCATTTGGATGCGCAGCTTGCTCGACGATGTAGACCACCGGTTCATACCAAATTGCCCCGGTATCGGGGTCGACGCATTTTTCTAGGTGCCCGCCCCAAACATAGTTCTTCCCGTCGGCGTCGCTGCGTGGCGGCAAGCTCATTGTGCTCCGTCGCACCGGCATCTTCGCGCGCACTGGCACACCAAAGATGAGCGGCATGGGCTGGAAATAGATGCGGCCATTTCGAGTGGCGCTACGCGCAAGCGGTCGAATTACCTGCTCACCGGTCTTCGGATTAATGAGCCTCTCGAATATAGGTTCGAGAGGCACGGCGTCGGGCGGCGGATTGGCGTTAGCGTCCACTGTGAAATTTATACCGCCCGGCGCTTGTCTGGAAGCGCGCGGGCTCATCGCTGATAGTATTGATACTTT
The DNA here is from genome assembly GCF_001542855.1 of Erythrobacter sp. AP23. GTDB lineage: Bacteria > Pseudomonadota > Alphaproteobacteria > Sphingomonadales > Sphingomonadaceae > Qipengyuania. The sequence goes on from NZ_LNBY01000018.1 coordinate 280,565, forward strand.
CGAGGATCAGCCTGATCCTGGAACGGTTTTCGCTCTTGCTCGGTCCGCGCCTTCTCCAAGGCGCGGAGGCGCTCCGCATTCTCAGGTTTCTTTAAAGCTTCCGCAATAGCCTTGAGTTTGGTCCTCTGGTGTTGATCAAGACGCCTGTAGGTATCTTGATCGAGCTTGATGCTCGCGGCGCGGGCCTCGGCCATCAGAATAAGCCTGCGTCCATCGGGTTCACTCAAAGCGCGTTCAAGTGCGTCTCGCCCTGCCGAGATCTGCGCGGCAAGACTATTCTGTCTTGCGCGGGCGGAATGCTGCCACCGCGGACCGGAGATGCCATGCTCGCTCATCGCCCGTTCCAGCGCGGCAGCTTCAAGAAGTGTGTCGTCTGCGCTAAGGCGGACCTCGAACATCTTCTTCTCGGTATATTGAATGCTTCGCAGTGAAGGCGCCACAGCCTCTAGGTCCGCCGGGGTAGGCGCAAGCGCGACCTCGCCAAATTGGGAGGGCCGTCTCAGGAGTTCGTTTTGCGCATGCCGAAGCCCCTTGTTGCGCGCCTGCTCGCGGAATGCCTGATAGGCACCATCTGCCTGGACAAAGCTGCGGCGGAACAACGCAAGGCTCTGTTCGGTGTGGTGTCCCCCGTCAGCACCTATGGCACAGATTGGCGGTTGTGATTTAAGGAGGATTTGGGCTTCGTCGTAGTGACGAAGGAACGAAGATGAAGCCCAAATCCTCAAGGTCCAAATCGCCTGCCGAGCAGGTGGTGAAGGACATCCGCCGCAAGACCCGTCGGCATTTCTCTGCAGAAGACAAGATCCGGATCGTGCTCGATGGCCTGCGCGGTGATGACTCCATCGCCGAGCTGTGTCGCCGCGAAGGGATCGCCCAGAGCTTGTATTACACCTGGTCCAAGGAGTTCATGGAAGCCGGCAAGCGTCGCCTGGCTGGCGATACTGCGCGTGCTGCGACCACGGACGAGGTGAAGGATTTGCGCCGTGAGGCACGCGATCTGAAGGAGTGTGTGGCCGATCTCACTTTGGAGAACCGGCTGCTCAAAAAAAGCATGATCGCGGATGGGGGTGACGACGAATGAGGTATCCCGCATCCGAGAAGCTCGAGATTATCAGGATCGTCGAGCAGTCGCATCTGCCTGCCAAGCGCACGCTGGATCAGCTCGGTGTGGCTAGGCGCACCTTCTACCGCTGGTACGATCGCTTCCTCGAGGGCGGGCCCGAGGCGCTTCAGGACCGCCCTTCAGCGCCGAGCCGGGTGTGGAACCGCATCGGAGACGATATCCAGCAGCAGATCGTCGAGATGGCACTGGAGCAGACCGAGCTGTCCCCGCGCGAGCTGGCCGTGCGCTTCACCGACGAGAAGCGCTACTTCGTGTCGGAAGCCACGGTCTATCGCCTCCTGAAGGCCCACGACCTCATCACCAGCCCGGCCTACACGGTGATCAAGGCGGCAGAGGCGTTCCACACCCAGACCACCCAGCCCAACGAGATGTGGCAGACGGACTTCACCTACTTCAAGATCATCGGGTGGGGCTGGGTCTACCTCTCGACTGTGCTCGACGACTACTCACGCTACATCATCGCCTGGAAGCTCTGCACGACGATGAAGGCTGAGGACGTCACCGAGACGCTCGACATGGCACTGACCGCCTCAGGCTGCGACCATGCCAATGTCCTGCACAGGCCGCGCCTGCTCAGTGACAACGGTCCCAGTTACATCGCCGGAGAACTGGCCAGCTATCTCGAAGGCAAGGCCATGGATCATATACGCGGTGCGCCCTTCCATCCGCAGACCCAGGGCAAGATCGAGCGGTGGCACCAGACGCTGAAGAACCGCGTCCTGCTGGAGAACTACTTCCTGCCTGGCGATCTCGAACAGCAGATCAAGGCCTTCGCCGAGCACTACAACCATCAGCGCTACCACGAGAGCCTGAAAAACGTGACGCCTGCCGATGCCTACTTCGGCAGGGCAACCGCCATCATCGAACGAAGAGAAAGGATCAAGCGACAGACACTCGAACATCGGCGCTTGCAACACCGCAGGCTCGCCGCCTAAACATCAAACCCAGACAAGGCCCACACTCCGTAAGCCTACGCCGCGAGTTGTGCCAAATGTTCTGACGACGGACAATCGCGGAATTCAAGCTGTTTGAGCTCGTCCGGCCTGAGCCCGGTATTGGCCGCGAAAAGTACAAAGTCGTGCAACTGCTCCGCATGCCACCGATAGTGCGGACGCTGCGGGTCCGCCGCGTTGGATCGCGTGGCCTGATACAATAGCTTATATTCGTTTGGCGTAAACCAGGGTCGATGTTCGACCTTGGTTTGGCGACGGTAAGGATCTGAAAGATCTGGGACGTGTTCGATCCATCCGTGACGGTAGGCGGTCTTCAGCACCATGCTCAGCGTTACGACTTCGTTGTGAAGTGTGTTGCGCGCAGGCGGCTTCCACTCCTTCTCGTCATCGTTCCAGCCTTCCGGCTTAGTCATCCGCTTCACACGGTATTCCTGAGCGGTGCCGGAGGTGATGCTCTTAACGGGCATCTTTTCGAAGTGAGGTAGTAAATGAAGCCTGATCCGGTCTTTGTGGCCCTGCACCCACTTGGGGCTGCGCCGGCCACGGGTGATCGCTTCGTACTCTTTTCAAATTGCTTTGCGGCCTGAGCAAAGGTTTTGCCGGACTCGAGCTCGCCAAATCTCTTTTTGGCGCAGAGCTCCAGATACCAATCTTCGGCAACGTCTTTGGCGCGACCGAGGCTGCGCAGCTTCGTGCTTTTGCGCCACTCCTTGCCGTCGAGGTATGTGGAGCAGTGCCAGTTACCGCCGTCCGCACGGCGGTAGAGGCGGACCTTGTCACCTAAGATTCGATGTATTTCCAAAGCGCCTCCCTTTGTGTGCGTTTGTGTGAGCGCTGTGCGACTCCATTTTAGTGTATCACGGGGGAGTTTTGAGCGTCAAATGCGTGCCGCAGACAAAGAAAAAACCCCTATGAAAAAAATGGTTTAATCATTTTGTCGGTTGGTTGCGGGGGCAGGATTTGAACCTGCGACCTTCAGGTTATGAGGCTTGCCCCGCGGCGAATACTTGACCGAGCTGCAAAGACCCCGTTCGCGAACGGCCGTCATGACGCGGGTGTATCGCCGTGTCCGCAGAAACTCGTCGAAGATAAACCGGACGATCTCAGCTTCTGGCTCGTCGACCTTTAACCCCTGAGGAGTGGCAACATAGCCGAATGGCGGCAAACCACCGTGCATTTTCCCGTGCCGCTTGCGCGTGCGGATGCTGTCGCGCACCCTTTCCGCGATAAGCTCGCGTTCGAACTGGGAGAAGGTAAGCAGCACATTGAGGATCATCAGGCCCATACTGTCGGAAGTATCAAAGGCCTGTGAGATGGAGACCAGAGCTATGTTAAGGCGATCGAAGATCTCGATCATCCTAACGAAATCGGCAAGGCTACCGGTCAGCCGGTCGATCTTGTACACCACGACAACGTCGATTTCTCCTGCTTCGATATGCTGCATGAGCTGCGAGAGCGCAGGGCGATCCATTCCGCTCCCCGAATGGCCGCCATCGTCGTATCGGTTGGGCAGCTCGACCCAACCCTTGTACTGCTGACTCTTGACATAGGCGCTACTGATTTCGCGCTGCGTAACCAGTGAATTGACATCATGTTCGAGGCGCTGGTTAGTGCTCTTGCGGGTGTAAATTGCGCACCGTTTCAACGGTGCGATAGCTTCGATATCCATGGGCAAACTCCGAAATTCCTTCGAAACATCGCCCCGTTGCGATCGGCGGAGAAGGTCTAAGCGCCGGATGTGGAGAATTATGCGGCTATATGAAGAGCAAGGGCATCTCGCGCCTGACCGCTCCCCTTGGAGCGATCAGCCATCGACCTTCAGCCTAAGTCGATTGCCAGCATTGCAAGGTCTGCTCTTGTCTTTTTACCCAAACGCGGACTGATAGTTTTCTGCCGAGTATCTGGCATGGAAAAGGCGGCCCGTCCCGATTGGGACGGACCGCCCGCCGAGTGACCTGGACCTGTCAGGAGGGGTCAGGCAGCCTGCTCGGCAATTTCGTCAGTTGCTTCGGCGTTCACCGCCTCGTCTCCTTCGTGGTCGGCCAATTCGACTTCTTCCGAACCGGCGAAACGCATGCTCGAAGGCACCCAGGCCTGCGCTCGTTCCTTGATATCTGCCTCGCCGATGAAGTTGCCCGAGAAAATGCGTTCGGCAGCGCTCGCGAGTTCTGCCTTCTTCGACGCAGCGTAGCGACTGACCATTTCGGGACCACCAGCGGCATCGAGCGCTTCGAGCGTGCGGGTCTTGGCAACACGGTCGAAGTAGTTGGCAGCCGTAGGACGCCACCAATGCGCGGTCTCGATTTCGAGCAGCGAGCCGAGCGCCTCGTGCATCGGCACCGAACGCTCGCCTTCGCAGGCAAGACTGGCAACGAGTGCACGCGAGACGACATGACCAAGCCAGGCCGAGCGCGCCTCGTCGGTAAGCGCCCGGAACCTGGCAAACCGCTCGACATCGCTCTCGCCAGCACGCCAGCTTTCATCGAGCGACCCCGCGAATTCGGCCAAAGCAGCACTCGCCGGCGCATCCTTGGCCTCAAACCCGGTGACCGGGCCGGACGCTACCGATCCGACAAGCGTCGACGCTTTCTTGGCGCGCCAGTCGTGCCCATCGGCATCGGCGAGCGTGAAGACCATGAAGTCGAGTGCCAGTGCCGGATCGTTTGCGAGATGGATCGCGAGGATGTCGCGGCGCTGCATCGCGAGCTCGTCGAGCAGGCGCTGGGACAGCGAGCTCCCTTTAGGCTTCGCCGCTCCGCTCTCCTCGACGGCCTCGACCACACATTCGTCAGCGATGACTTCGGTCTCGGTGTAGTATTGCTGGACCAATGTCGGCTCGCCATTTCGCGAGAGGACTAGGAAGGCGCCAGCTTCGGATTTCAGCTCGTCGGCGAGTACCGGCGGCCGATCATTGATCGCGCGCATGGCGCGGTCGATTACCACGAGTTCCTGTTCGGCCTTGGCGACCTCATCCTCGTCGCTGTCCTCGTCTTCGAGCACAGCGGCGACGCGGTCGTAGTCGGCCTCGAGCTCGCCAAGTTCCTTCGCTTCCTGTTCGGTCATCGGCGCAGGCTCGCAAGGCAGACGGCTCAGACCTTCAACAAGGTCGTGGCTGACGTAATTGCCAAGGGTCGGCCGAATCCAGGCAAGTCCATATTCGAGCGCGGTCTTTTCTGCGGCTTCGTCCATGGCCTTGTGCGCTAGGTCCTCGAGCAGCGCGACGTCGATCCAGCTCTCGCTGGCATCATCGTCGAACAGTTCGCGCTCGATCCGGCCACCTGCGGCGATATAGGCATCGCGTCCGACGAGAACAGCACGCGGATCGGAACCGCGCACCGTGGCATCGAGCACCATGCGGCGGATCGTGTCGGGCGTGATCTGGTACCAGGCGTCCTGCAGTTCGGCATAGACATGCGCCTGGCGCTCCACGTCGGAGATCGCGCCGTAGGCCTTGGCCATGTCGAGCGTGATCGTGCCTTCGGCGAGCGCTTCGAAGACGCAAGGCGCGAGACTTGCAAGGCGCAGACGTCCTTCGACGAACCGGACAGTGAGGCCGAAGCGGCGCGCCACGTTTTCCGTGGTAGCCCCTGCCTCGATGATGGAGGCGAAGGCCTGCGCCTCGTCGGCGGGGTTCATCGCGAGGCGCTGGAAGTTCTCGGCAAGACTTGCTTCGCGCACTTCGCTTTCCTCGCCTTCGATAACGAGGCAAGTGACTTCGTGCGTGTCAGGCAAGGTGCCCTCTTCGGCCAGCGCCTGCAGCGCGGTGAGACGGCGACCGCCGGCCTCGACCTCGAACTTGCCGCGCTTTCCTTTGCGCACGACGAGGTTCTGCAGCAGGCCGCGCGCAGCAATGTCTGCCCGCAACTGGAGGTCGGCCAGCACGTCGCTCGACTTGCGAACGTTGCGCGGACTCGGGACGAGCTTCTTCAAGGGAATTGACTGGATCATGGGTGTTCTCCTGATAGGATGCAGGCGCAGGTGAGGATCACGAGGCCCACAAGCCCAAAGGGCTCCCTCCACTCTCATTCTGAGATTGGGGTCTGCCCGAGGGATCAGGCGGCAAGCGCGGGGAGGACCGACGAGGCTGCGGAGACTGGCACGAACAGCCGCGTGCGGTATCGGATAATCTCGGTGAAGCAGCCCTTGTTCTTGTACCAGTCGAGCCGATCGGGCGAGAAGCCAGTCAGTTCGAGGCGCTGTTCGCCGCCGACCAACGAGCGCTTCACGGTAAGTGGATCATGGCTTGCGAGGCCCAGCGGTTTTCCGCTTGCGAGGACGAGGTCGCCGATCTGCTCTGCCGATGGTCCGGTAACCCCGGACAGGCCAAAGGTTTTGGAAATCGCAAAGAGATCAACATCGAGCACTTCACGTCCGATGATCGACTGGCCGTCCTCGGCAACGAGCCGGGTGACCCGGACATGATCGCCAGACAGGCGCTTCCAGACCGGGAGCAGCAGCCCGGTAGCGAGATGGACGCGCTCGGTCACCGGTGAAGCGCCAGCCTCTTCTTCCTCGGCACGCCAGGCGCTCGTGAACGCGGTGACGCCAGTTTCTTCCCAGTGGCTTTCACCCAGTGCCTCAAGCGTCCAGTTCGCGGACTTGAGCGGTCGCAGCAGGCGCCGACGTTCGATCACCTCCCCGTCGTCGGCGATGAGACGCCGGGCTGGTATCGACAGCGCGACCTTGCCCGAGCGCGCATTGCGCATCGGGATTGCGTGCGGGCTGCCAATCTCGTGCATCCGTAGCAGGCGCTGCAGGCGCAGAGGCCGCAGGTGCCTCGTCACTTCGAGCGAGACGAGGCGGGTTTCCGCTCCGGTCACGGGGTCGGTGCGCAGGAGTTCATCGGCGAGGACCGTGAAACGATCGACCTTCACGGTTTCCAGTCCCTGATCGAGCGTTCCGGCCTCGCGCGCGGCTTCGATCCGCGCTTCGACGAGGCCAAGATATTCATCGAAGATGGCGTTCTGGAGCGCGATCGGCAGCGCGAGGATGCGGTTGAGCCAGCGCTGGATCGTGGGGAGATTGTCGGTCAGTCCCCCATCTGGGTTTTCGAGACGGAGGCCCGTTCGCTCGACGAAGTGGCCGAAAGTGGTGGCTTCGAGCTTGCCGTCATAGAGCAGCTGGAACCAGCGGCTGAGCGCGTCGCGCGCATAATCGCTTTCGAGATTGTCGGCCGGGTCGAACAGGTTCTGTCCGCCGGTCTGGCGCTGGCCGCGCGTAAGCGCGCCCAAAGCGTCGAGCCTTCGCGCAATAGTCGAGATGAACCGGCGCTCGCCCTTCACATCTGTGGTGACCGGGCGGAACAGCGGGGCTGAGGCCTGATTGGTGCGGTTCGTGCGACCAAGGCCCTGGATGGCGTTGTCGGCGCGCCATCCCGGTTCAAGCAGGAAGTGAACCCGGCGCTGCTGGTTCCTGGCGCCCAAGTCGGCATGATAGGAACGCCCCGTGCCGCCCGCATCCGAGAAGACCAGGATGCGCTTGGTCCCTTCCATGAAGGTTTGCGCTTCGGCGACATTGGCGCTGGGGCTACGCCGTTCGAGGCGCTGCTCACCATCGCGGCCGAGGACAAGCCTGCGGGTCCGGCCCGTGACTTCGGCCACGGCGTCGGTTCCGAAATGTTCGATAATCGCATCGAGCGCAGTGGCGATGGGCGGCAGTGCGCAAAGCTGTTCGATCAGCGCATCGCGCGCAGCAATGGCGCGCGGGCAGAAAACGGGATTGCCCTCTCCGTCGCTCATCGCCTCGGAGCGAAGATTGCCGTCCTCGTCGGCGAAGACCTGCATCAATCGTATCGGGAAGCTCTTCGTAAGGTAGTCGATGACGTATTCACGCGGGGACAGATCGATATCGAGAGCTTCGCGTTCTTCCACGGTAAGGTCGGCAAGGCGCCGGTCGAGCATGGCCTCGGCGGTCGAGACCAGCTGCACGACAACCGAATGCTCTTCGCCAAGCGCTACTTCCATCGCGGGGATCAGGCTCGGCAATTTCATCGAAAGCAGGAGCTGGGCAAAGAAGCGCTGCTTGGTGCCTTCGAAGATCGATAGCGCCGCAGCCTTGGCATTGCGGTTGAGCGTGTCGCCGCTGTCCTCGTCGACCACGCGGGTTGCTTCGAGCGCAGCTTCGAGGTTGCGGTGAATGATCGCCCAGGCATCAGCATAGGCATCATAGATTTTTATCTGCGCTTCGGTCAGGCTGTGTTCGAGGATCTCGTACTCGACCCCGGCGAAGGACAGCGCACGGGCAAGATAGAGACCCTGGGCCTTGAGATCACGGGCGACGAGCTCCATCGCCGCGACGCCGCCAGCGCGGATCTCGGTCATGAATGCCTCGTGGGTCGGAAAGGCGGTCTCGGGTCCCCAAAGGCCGAGGCGGGAAGTGTAACCGAGGTTGGCGATATCCGAAGCGCCAGTGGCAGACGCGTAGAGCACGCGGGCGCGTGGGAGATGGTTTTGCAACCTGAGGCCCGCCATGCCCTGTTCGGAGCCCTTGACCTTGCCGCGGGTTGAAGAGCCCCCAAGCGCATTGGCCATCGCGTGGGCTTCGTCAAAGGCGATCACACCGTCGAAATCCTCGCCCGCCCAGGCAAGGATCTGGTCGAGCCGCGTATCCTCGGCGCGGCCCGAGCGCAGCGTTGGATAGGTGACGAAGAGAATGCCTTCGGACATCGTTACGGGCTGGCCGAGTTTCCAGCGCGAGAGCGGCTGGAGATCGAGCGGCAGCCCGCCAAGCGCCTCCCAGTCGCGGCGTGCATCTTCGAGCAGCGCCTCGTTCTTGGTGATCCAGACATGTCGGCGCTCGCCTGCGAGCCAGCGATCCATGATGACCGCGGCGATCTGCCGTCCTTTGCCCGCTCCGGTTCCGTCGCCGAGGAAGAAGCCTTGGCGGTAGGAGTGTCCGTCCTCGGAGAGTTCCAGCGAGGTGCCTTCCTGGCTCACCTTGAACTGACCCGGAAGATCGCGCGCAAATGCCTGGGCAGCGTAGACCAGTGTCTCGCATTGCGCTTCGGACAGCAGGCCATCGGCCTGCCAACATGCGGGAAGGCGCGGGCAAACATCGGGCTGCGGTGCCGCGACCGAACCCATGGCGACCGATTCCACGAGCGGGGTGGGATGGGCCGGAGCGCCTTCGAACGCGATGCGGCTGGGCCGGTAAGGCAGGTAGATGCCTGCCTGTTCGGGCACAGGCGCGGGGTCGGCGAGGACCGAATAGGCAAGGTCGATCGCATTCGCCGTGGCTGCTGGTGTCGCGGCGAACGGCGCCACCGGCCGAACCGGCGCGCTTTGGGCCGAAGTCTTGCCAACGAGGCGCACTGGCTTGCCGAGCGGCAGGCGGTGGATGTTGGCGGAGGTCTGTATGCGTGGCGGAAGCGCAGTGATAAGCTCGTGGAGCGAGATGAGGTCGGCAGTATCTCCGGTGATCGCAGGCGAGGACGCAGTCGGCGTCTTGTCGAACACAACCAGGCGAACAGCGATCCCCGTCCCTGTCCGGCGAAACATCTGCTGCAGGCGAACATCGAGGAGCAGCGATGCTTCGTCCTGTTCCTTGGCGAAGGCGGAGGCGTCGAAGCCTTCAGGCATAATGGCGACGATCCTCGCCCGATTAGCAGCGGCCCGGATTGCACCGCGTAGGTGACGCATAGCGGTCTCACCGTCCTTGCCGCGTTCCAGGCTGTGAGCGAACGGCGGGTTCATCAGCACGGCAGACGGAACAGGGCCGCGAAGCAAGTCGGCGATCAGTTCCCCGTCATGCGCAGTGATGGTGGCCGTGGGGAAGACGTGGGCCAGACCGTCTCGTCTTGCCGGATCGATCTCGTTGAGGAGCAGCGAAGCGTTCTGGACGCTGCCCCAAAGAGCAAGGGCACCATTGCCTGCGGACGGTTCGAGGAGCGTGTCTTGCGCGCAGCCAGCTGCGGCCTTCGCCATCAGCCAGGCCAGCATTGGCGGGGTCGAGAACTGCTGGAGCTCGACCTGTGCTTCGCTGCGCACATGCCGCGGCGGAAAGGCAGCTTGGAGCCAGTCGAACCGCGCTTCGGCTTCATGCACGTTCGTCGCCAGATCGATCCGTGAGGACTCTCGCAACCAGAGCAGTGCGCCGATCTCGACCGCGTTATTGTAGTCAGCGATGGTCCAGGCGCTTCCCCAGTCCAAAGATCCAGTCTCCTCGGCGAACAGCCCGGAAATGTCGGTACGGGTAAGATGACGTCCCGAAGCAAGAAGCGCGGCAACTCGGGTGCCGATGGCATAGGCCAAGGGCATGGACGGCAACTGCTCGCCGGCGGGAAACAGGTCTGATTGAAACATGGCAATTCGTCCTCCTGATGGGGGCATCGGGACACGCCCTCTGCCGGATCAGGAATTCGAGAAGCTCTCTCTCCTCTACCGCGCCGCTTTGCGGCGCAGCCATGCTGTAAGTTCATCGTTCCAGTCGGTGTCGCGTGAGGATGGTTTGCGAACGTGGATCGTCCGCCCATCGCGGGCATAAGCGGCCAGGCCACGCGACGCAGCCAGCTCGCCGCCAGCATCGTGATCGACGAAGAGGTGAAGCTCGGTCACGCTCTCAGGCACGCTGACGAGACCGAAGCGCTCATTGCCCAGGGTCGCCCAGACGGGGATGCCGGTAAGAGCATAAGCCGACATTGCGCTCTCGATCCCTTCAGCAAGGCCGAGCAGGCCGGAGGCCGGAGCGAAGAGACGAACAGCAGCTTCACCGAGCGCGCCAAGCGCGCGCTTCGGCTTGTCGAAATCAGCCTTGGCATCGCCCGAAAGGAAAGTGCGATGGATGGCGATCGGCCCCTCGTCGAGGTTGACCGCCGCAATCATCGCCGGCAAAAAGCGGGTTCGTCCTTTCGGACCAAGCGGCGTTCGTGAATGGAAGCGGAGCGCCGGAGATGCGGCAAGGATGCCGCGGCTCTCCAGATATGCCTTTGCCGGGCTGGCACGCAGTGGCTGTGCATCGCGCCAGATCCTCAGCGCTGCCGCCGAGGGTTTGCGCGTTCTGGTCTGCTCGGGACCTTCGGTAGTCGCAGAAGCTGAAAAGAGCGCCGGTGCCTCGAAACCTTCACGCGCCAATGCAGACAATACGCTCTGCTGATCACATCCCGCAAAGCAATGGAAAAGGATAGCCTGTCGACCGAGCGACACACCGAGTGACGGCGTGCGGTCATCATGCGCGGGGCAACAGGCCATGCCCTTTGTGCCGGACCATTTGCCCCCTCGCGATTCGCAAATGCGACGGGCGGTCTCGGCAAGCGACCGGTTGGGATGAGTTTGGACAGACAGGGACATGCGAGCTCCTCAGCATGCAAAGTAGCCCCCTCATCAGCGCTCCTCTCCTCTCCCAAAGGCAGGCGTTCGCCGCTTTCCTACAGGGATATGTTCTATCTATGTTCTCTTTCGATTCGAATCAATGGAGCACAAGTCGAGATGACCTCCCTCAATCGTCTGACTGCGATAGCGGTCGCCTGTCTGGGGATGATCGCGACCTCCTCACAGCAGGTCCGCGCCCAGGATTTCACTTTGTTCGAGCACGCGATCGTTCCACCAAAGACGGACCAGCAGCCGGCAAGGCAATATCTACCTGCAATCTACCAAACAGGGCCAGCAGACGTATCCTACCGGGAAGGCCTGTATATGGCGGCAATAGCCGAGGCCGAGCGCCGTTACGGGCTTCCGACCAATCTGCTTCGTGCTCTCATCTGGGCTGAGTCCCGCTTCAATCCGATGGCTGTGAGTCCAGCCGGTGCTGCCGGGCTTGCTCAGCTTATGCCAGCCACGGCGCGAGAACTGGGCGTCCGGAACCGTCATGACCCTCTTGCATCGATCGACGGTGGCGCCAGGTACCTTCGCGACATGTTGGACCGGTTCGACGCGGTCCACCTGGCCTTGGCTGCTTACAATGCGGGCCCAGGTGCCGTCTCCCGATCACGCGGCATTCCCAACAATGGTGAAACGCCGCAATATGTCCGGTCTGTGTTGGGACGTTGGCAAGCAATTGGTACGTACAATTGACGAAACTACCTGATTTCCGGCTATTGTCTGAAATCATGTGCCGGAATGAAGACGGACAACGCCAGTGAATGAGACCCCCGGTGAGCCGTTCGACTTTCGCAAGGCGTTGAAGGCACAGAAGCGCCGGAAGCTGAGAAAGGAGATCGCGTTGGGTTTGGGAGCATTCGCGATCGTATTTGCTGGAGGGATGCTGGCACTCAACTGGTCAGTCCATGATGCCAGCCTTGCTAACGACGATCAGCAGCCTCAGGCTTTATTCCAGCAAGCAAGCTCCCCACAATTCGACATCTGCGGATCCGTCCGGCGCACATGCGTCGTGGATGGAGATACTTTCTGGCTTGATGGCGTGAAAATCCGGATTGCCGACATCGACACTCCCGAGATCAGCGAGCCTCGTTGCGACTATGAATACCAGCTCGGCATGCGCGCGACGCACCGCCTTGTCGAATTGCTGAATGGCGGGCCCTTTGAACTGAGGACCATCGGTAGCAGAGACGAGGATCAGTACGGTCGCAAATTGCGGGTTGTAACGCGCGGCGGCCGCTCGCTTGGCGATCAGCTGGTCAGCGAAGGCCTGGCGCGAACCTGGACCGGGAGACGTGAACCATGGTGCTGAACCGCGATCAGGAATTGTGGGCCGTCGCGCTCTGGGTCGAAAAGAACCATGGCGGAGAGGGAACCGCGTATATCGCGCAGCAAATCCAGCGGCTATCCAACGAAGGGGACGAGGCTGGCATAGCAACGTGGAAGACTGTTGCTGAACGGTTCGATCAGCTTAGCTGCCAAAGCTCTACGAACTGAGGCTCGGCACGATGCGGAAGTGGCTTAAGGTCTGGGGCATCAGAATTGAGTTCGCCTTGCTCGCGTCAGTGTCCCTGATAGGGCTGGTCCTGAGCCTTCAATCCTGCACTGGCTGAGAAGAAATTCGATCTCCCGATCAACCCTTCGCAAACTTCCCCATGATGACCTTTCCTCCAGTCCGGAGCTCATCGAGGTAGTCGCTCCACCATTGAGCCATCCGCACGCGCTCGTCCCAATGCTTGCCGCGATGGTAGATGCCACGCACAACATTGCTGTCGCCATGTGCCAAGGCACGCTCGATCGCATCAGGATTCCAAAGGCCCGACTCGTTCAGGAATGTCGATGCTGTCGCCCGGAGTCCATGAGCGGTGACTTCTTCCTTCGAGTATCCCATGCGACGGAATGCGGCATTGAGCGTGTTTTCACTCATGGGACGCTTGGAGCTGCGCGCAGATGGGAAAACATATCCTTCGCGGCCGAGCATCTCGGCCAGATCAGTGAGATAGCCTCTAACCTGCTTGGAAAGTGGGACGGCATGCGCTCGGCGCGCTTTCATTTTACCGGCAGGGATCTTCCAGACCCCATCGACGAGGTCGATCTCATGCCATTCGGCGTGCCGGAGTTCGCCGGGGCGTACGAACACATGCGGCGCTATCTGCAAGGCCAACTTCGTCACCATGTAGCCAGTAAAGTCGTCGATTGCGCGCAGCAGCCCACCTAGCTCGGTGGGCTCGAGGATTGCTGCATAATGCGTGGCTCTCGGCGTTACGAGAGCGCCCTTCAGCATACTGGTCGGATCGGATTTGCAGCGGGTGGTAGCAACACCGTAGCGAAACACGCGGCCTGCGAACGACCGACATTTCTTCGCAGTCTCGTGCTTACCGGTGGCTTCCAGCCGTTTGAGGGGAGCCAGAACTTCGAACGGCTCGATCTCGTTGATGGGTCGGTTCCCGATGGCAGGCGCAAGCTTGTCGAGGAAATAGTTGGCCTTGACGATCGTGCCATCGGCGCGGCCGTTCTGGACCATCATCTGTTCAATATACTCACGTGCGACTGCCTCGAACGTCTGTGCAGAAAGGAACTCTGCGCGGATTTTCCGCTTCCGCTTCTCAAAAGCCGGGTCGCCCCCTGAAGCAACAGCTCGTCGCGCCTCGTAGGCCGCGTCTCGCGCTTGCTTGAGGCTGATGTCGGGATAGCTGCCGATGCAGAGCTTCTTTTGCGCGCCGCCGATCCGGTATCGGAATCGCCAAAGTTTGCCGCCGGTCGGCGTGACCTCAACATATAGGCCGCGCTCATCGGTTACCTTGTACGGCTTATCCTTGGGCTTGAGTGCGCGGAGGCGAGTATCTGTCAGCGGCATGTGGGGGCCTTTTCATCTGGGCCTTTGCGAAACGGCCTCAAAAGGCCCACAAAAGTGTCTGGAACCCCCGAGAACAGGCGGGACGATCCGGAACGATCCAAGGGCCAAATCCCTAGGATTTCTGCGGGTTTTATAGATTATTTGGGAGAACGTGAGAAGAACAAATGGTGCCCAGAAGAGGACTCACAGCGATTTTCACATAGTTGAACATATTAGGAATTTTTCTCGTTATTTCACAATGCTATGTGTGAACTGTCCCAACATAGCTGAACATTGATTTTCACAATTTCGCATGTCAAAAGGTGGGCCATCGGGTGGGCTCTCATGTTCGAGTCCCAAAATGCGAAAAGGTGGGCTGTGAAGTTAAACGCGCTTACTCAGATGCGGGCCAAGAACCTTGATGCAGGCAAACACGCTGATGGCCAAGGTCTATGGCTGATCAAGCGATCCAAAGAGGGAGGCAAGTGGATCGTCCGGCTCGTCATTCGTGGGAAACGGCGTGAGATGGGCTTGGGGCCCTGGCCCGACGTTTCGATCGCAGAGGCGCGTGAGCGGGCTGCTGAAGCCCGAAAAGCCGTTCGCGACGGCCTGGATCCGATCGTGGCGCGGGCGAGGCAGCGTCAGGCCCCAAAGGTCGTGACACTTACTGAGGCGGCGCAAGGCTGTTTCGAGGCCAAGAAGGCCGAGCTCAAGAACGCCAATGCGGTGAAGCGCTGGCTCGGCCTCCTGGAAAATCATGTCCTTCCAAAGATTGGTAACATCCCGGTCGAGGATATCGATCAGCACATGATCAAGAAGACCCTGGAGCCGATCTGGCACGACAAAGCCGAGACGGCTCGCAAGTCTCTTGGCCATATTGGGCAGACGCTCAAGTATGCCGCCGCGCTGGGGCTTGAGGTCGATTTGCAGGCCACGATGAAGGCGAGGGCACTGCTCGGTAAGCAGCGGCACAAGACCGAGCATATTCCAGCCATGCCTTATGCTGATGCGCCAAAGTTTTATCGTTGGCTCTGCGATCAGGAGCACACCGCTGCGTTGGCATTGCGCTTCCTGATCCTGACCGCCGCAAGAACAAGCGAAGTGCGGCTTGCGACGTTCGATGAGATTGAGGACGGTGTGTGGACACTTACACCTGAGCGCACAAAGACCGGGCGTGAGCATCGCGTTCCGCTCACCGAGGAAGCGCTTGCGGTTGTGGAAATTGCAAGGCAGCGATCGCCGAACGAGTTCCTGTTCCCCGCGCTGCGAGGCAAGCCGATTTCAGACATGGCTATGTCAGCATTTATGAAGCGCGAGGGCTACGAAGCTAGGCCGCACGGATTTCGCACCACATTCCGCACTTGGGCCGAGGAACAGACAGACGCGGCTTTTGAGGTCAAAGAGGCTGCTCTGGGCCACCAAGTCGACGCAGGTGTTGTAGGAGCCTATCAGCGTTCTGATCGGCTTGAGCGGCGGCAAAAACTAATGGGAACGTGGGCATTATTCTTACTCAAATGAACCGCACTCCCTGACGGCTGGTTGCACCGAGACAGAAAAGCGGACCTCCGGGACTTTTCGCCTAATATTTGCTAGAATATATCAATGAAGAGCAATGCTATTATCGCATTTTACATCTTGATAATGACACCAACCAGCCTGATTGTCACTCTTTTCAGTGCAATTCAAGAAACCTCCCAACCAACTATAATATTGTTTCTCATCGCACTTGGGCCGGTGCTGTTCCTAGGAACATCAATGTACTTGCTACGAAACCCTGACTCCTTTGAGACGATATATTTGATACCTATTCTCTACGGCATCGTCACGTTGATTCTTTTTCCAGGTCTATTTCAGATTTTCGTCCTTTAGTGTCTGATTGACGAGATCAACGGCTTCCATTGCCCTCAAGAGGTTCGCCATGCTGTGGTTGTAACCAATTTGACCAGTCGCAACGGCTTGAGCTGACGAGAGCTGTCCTGCGTTTCGCACTGTGATAATTTCTGCAAGGGACGCATCGCCAAGGAAATTTTCGCTCAGCGTCGTTAGAGGATCCCAACTGTTCCTAAATGCAGTGATGTTGGTAGTCTCGGTTGGCTCTGGGAGGTACGGAGCAGAAGCAAACGGGGCAGGATCGAACACAACCGCGTTTGCTCCGGTAGACGCCGACACCACTTCAGCCAGTCCTCCACCTAGCGAATGGCCTGTTAGCGTTGGGCTACAACCGCACTCATCAACCACCGAAGAATAGAGCGCGTAAGCCTGCCTTATTTGAAGCAATCCTAATGTTATATCGGCACCAAGTACATCAAGTATACTGTCAGTACCCCTGAATGAGATCACAACCTCACCGTTCGTATTGTTTCTAAAGACTGTGGCCTGAAAGCCTGTTAAATTAGCTGAATAATTGCCAATGTTCGTCCACCCCTCGACGAATGGATCATCACTGTAGGCAGCCAACGCCAATCTCGCATATGGCAACGCGTCGGAAATACTGTCGAAATCCTCATTACCTCCATAAATCGCCAAAATCTCCAAGATAATTGCACGCAATCCTGGGCGGATATCCGAATCCGCTACGGCCGCCAGCAGGGAATCGAAATCATCGGTGATCAAACCAGCATCCTCCTCATCACCTAGTGGTGAGGACCTGCCATCCTGACCCGGATCAACATTTGTCACCGGCTCTTCAACCTGCGCCCTTGCGTAGACCACGGTGAAGTTGCGCAGGACCACCTCGTCGCCATTGGTGATAGAGATGGTCCAGTTGTAGGTGCCGGGAACATCATTCGCGCCTAACAAGACAGGCATGAGCGTCGCCATGCTGTCTGAGGTGGCGTTGAAGCGGCTGTCGAGCAGGCCATTGGCTTCATTCCAGATTACCGTCCCGGTATTGCCTGCCGGATCGGTGAAGACGAAGGCGATCTCCGTCACGTTGCTGAAGCCACTGCCAACCAGTTGCAGCGTAGGTCGGAACGGGGCGCTGCCCACCGGATAGCTGCTCTGGATACCAGATGTCAGTGTGAGCGGATTGGGCTCTGGTGGAGGCGGTGGAGGCGGTGGAGGTGGAGGTGGAGGCGGCGGAGCGACCTCAACTGGCTGAGCCGAACGGAGGTAAGGAAGGCCATCGTTGATGTTCGGATCAATGGTCCAGACGTTGTCGAAATCCCAGCCAGCATCTATGAAGATGCTGCTGTCGCGCATCTGCTCGGAAGTCAGGGCACTAGCGGTGCATCCGCCCGCAAAATCCACGACACCGCATGCATTCGACTGGCCCGTAGTTTCCGTATTGAAAAACAAATTGTTGAGATCGGTATTTGCGCCAATTCGGCCAAAAAGCCCTCCGACCGCTTCGGTAGTCGCAGACACTCTGCCAACGGCATAGCTGTCTTCCACGACTTCATTGACTAAGTGACCCACCAAGCCTCCTATGTTCTGCCTGCCGTTCACGTCTCCTGTTGCGTATGTGTTCGTAATTCGACCGGTAAACTGGGATACAAAAACGATCCCGACAAGTCCTCCCACGTCCAATTCGCCTGAAACATCTCCTGTCGCATAAGACTGATCAATTCGTCCTCTGCCGAAGAACCCAACGAGCCCTCCAGCTCTCTCTGTTTGCCAGTTTTCGCGCTGAACAGCCGTGACATTACCAGTGGCGAAAGACGACGAAATTTCGCAATAAAAACATGCTCCAATTAGGCCCCCGATTTGGGATGCCCCCGTCACATCGGCGCTAGAACTTGACCTCCGCACCTCAGTAACAGTGGAATTTCCACCTCCACTTGTAAGCCCAATAAGCCCCCCGATATCGCCCAAGCCCGCCACTTCCCCGGATGTGTGTACGTTAGTAACATCGGCATCTGTCTGGCCTGCTAGAATTCCTACTCCCAAGTTGCCAGTTATATTGGCGTCCTCAATGATCAGATTTCTCATCTGGCCAGACCTGATAGGGTCTGGTGCGTTTCTGTCGCTGATTACGGTACTGAATAAACCGACACGGTCTTCATCCGGTCTGTTTATGAAGAGATTAGAGATACTGTGTCCAAGGCCATCCAAATACCCAGAAAAGAAACTGTTCGCGGTTCCATCATCGCCAATCGGGTCGAATCCTGCTCCACCGTTCCATGAGGAGGTGGCAGCAGCATCAATGTCCGCACCCAACACATAATTGCCCGTCAAATCTCCGGACATTCCCTGTAGATCTGTCCTTGTCGTCGAGCCCTCAGCTCCGAGTTCAGTGATAATCGTATAGTCGATCCGGTCGTCAGACCCGCGCTTGGTGGAAAAGCTGCCCGTAGAGGCAAGGTTTACCGGAGCGTTCACAAAATAGTCGCCGCCCGTATCGGTCTGAGCATATTCCAGCGCCAGCCCTGCGGTGCCACTACCAAACATCTCGGTGTTGATGAAGATGCTGCGATCAGCGTTGAGCGTTAGGACGTTGGCCGACCAGGTGACGGTGTCATTGACGAAGATGTCACCGTTGCCATTGGGTGTGCCCTGGCTGGCAGTTGTGATCGTCACATTCCCATTGGCCAGATTGTTGGAAAGCGTGGTGCCGGAGATGTTCCCGCCACTTGCGGCAATCGTGAAGTCGTTGGGGTCGATCAGCCAGGTGCCGCCATTGGTGATGACATTGAGGCTGTCATCGATGTTGACGCGGGCAGCGGAAGTTTCGACGAAATCAGCGGTGAGTGTGCCAGAGGCATTCACTTCGCCCTGATCCATATCGCCAAACAAGTAGATGCGACCATCGCGCTCACCGATGGAGCTAGCCTCAACCACGCCCGTATTGTTGACCACACCGCGCATGGCATCGCTGGCCCCACGCGCTGTCAGGATTGCCAGACCGCCGTCAGCCTGAATCAGACCGTTGTTTTCGACCAAGGTGGCGAGGTCTGATGCGCTGACTTCAATCGAGATCAGACCATCGCCATCGAAATCGAGCGTCACACCAGTACCAGCGGCGAGCGCGGTATCGCCGCTGATTGTCCCGTCATTCACAACGCTCGGTGCAATCAGCGCCACCACACCGCCAGCTAGATCACCCTGATTGAGGATGCTGCCGCCTGTGCCGGTGAACTGGTAACTTCCAGCGAGAAAATCTTCGCCCGCAATGCCGAGCGTCGTGCCGACGAAGCCACCAGTCTCCACACGGCCATTAAGACCAATCACAATCCCGTTCGGGTTGATGAGAAACACCTGCCCATTGGCAATGAGATCACCGAGAATCTGCGAGGGGGCTTGCCCAACTACACGGTTTAAGGCGACCGACTGGCCGTTTGGCTGGTTGAAAACCACGGTGTAGCCTTCGCCAATCGAGAAGCTCTGCCAGTTTGCGATCATTCGATCCGTCGATTGATCGACCCGCATGGTCGAACCGTCGCTGCTGATGGTCGCGTTGCCCGACACCACTCGTCCGCCCGTCGGCAGGTTACTTGGCGGAGAGGGAGGAAACTGCCGAATGGTAATCGGGGCCTCTGCCGGAATCGCAGGCGGCGCGACAGAGGCTCGATCCTGAGCGAGCGCGCCTGTTGCCAGCGTCGTGCTAGCCAGCAAAGCTGCGAGGCCGCTGGTCGCCTTTGCGATCTGGTTGGTTTTGATCATGCTACGCCTCCCTCAAAACCGGATCGAACCGGAAATCCAAAATTGCTGGCGGTCAGTCTCGCCATCTACATTAGTGCCGTCGACGCTGCTGCGCCCTGGATTGCTGCCCAATCCATGTGCCCAGCTGGCTGACAGACTGAACCGCTCGTACCGCCAATTGAGGCCCAATCCGGCGCTCGCCAGCGAGTAACTATTGCAGCCGCAGGCGTTGAAGTTGGGCACGCCTAAGCTGTCCTCATTGAGCTGCACTCGCCCGGCATCGATGAAAGTAGAGAATTGCAATTCGCCCAGATCGAAACCGAGTACGTCAAAACGGAGCTCTGCGGTCGCCAACACGCCCATATCGCCGCGCCCCTCGCCGACCGGCCAACCACGCACACCGTATGGTCCGCCAAGCGAGAAGCTCTCAGCTGAATCCAAATTCTTGCTGGCCCATTGGCCGGAAGCCGAAGTGAGGAGCGTTAGATTGTCGGTGAGGCTCTGGTAGCGAATGAGCGACACATTGACGCGGTGAAACCCGCCCTGTGTCTGCAAACCAAGCGCATCAACAAATTCAGCGGCAGGCGTGCGAGAAAGATCGAGGTCACCATAGGTCCATGAAACCGAAACCTGGGTGATGGCTCCGCCGAGAAGATCGTCACGCACATCGCCAACGAAGCCAAGGGTGCCAGAGTATATCCGCTTGTCATTGATCCGGCCCGCTATGGAGTCATCAACCAGCACTTTGCCATTGGCCGAGGCGAAGAAACTCACGTTTGATCGGCGGCTGCGGACTAGCTGCCAATCGAGGCCGAATGAGCCATAGTGAGCGTAGCCTTCGAGGCCTGCCGCCTGCCCAACCGGGTCGATATTTTCGTAGTCGAGATAGCCGTAGTCGAGCGCGAGGCTCAGGCCAGATGCGCCGAGCGGTGCTTCAAAGCCTCCGGAGACATATCGCTGGCCATCTGAGACCGATCCGCTGATCGAGGTACGGTCGCCGATGCCGATGGCACCAAGCAATGCGAACTGGGCATGTCCCTGCACCTCCCCTGTGCTGGGACTGCCGAAATTGTCGCCATAAACAGCCCCACGAAATACCGGCTCTTCATCGACTTGTATCACCAGAGCACTGGTGCCTGGCTGGCTGCCCGCAACCAGTCGCGAGCGAGCACGCACTGCGGGCAAATCGTTCATGCGCAGCAGGGCGCTTTCCAGCCCACGTTCGGTCACAGCATTGGGGTCAATGCCCCGATCAGCAATTGCTTGGATCAGTCCAGGTGAAATGCGAGCGCGGTCCGATCGCTCGAACCGCACCTCTTCCAATGCCCCCGCCTGTATGGTGATGGTAAGTTCGCCATCGGTGACGTCCTGAGGTTGGATGACGGCGCGGGCAAGCAGGTGGCCATTTTGTCGCAGCATGGCGGTTGCACTGTCGGCAAGCGACTGGATCGCAGCAAAGTCCAGCTCGCGCTGCTCCGCCCGCTGACGAAGATCGGCGCGCTGTTCCTCGGAAAGCAGGTCGCTCTGGCCATCAAACGTGAGCTGGCTGATCGCAATGGTTGGCCCGCTGACTTGTGCGCCTTCAGCATCCGCCACAACGTCTAGCTGCTCATCTTCAAGCGTCTCGCGAGGATCTGGTTCCTCTGCCCGCTCCCTGTCTCGCAATAGCGATCCCGCGTCCTGCGCTGCGACCTGACTGGTTGGAGCAAGTACCAAAACTGCGACCGCCCAAATCTTGCTATTCAATTTGCCCCACCTTTTCCAGTTCGAGGGCACGACTCCGCAAAGCAGTACCCCTGTGCCCCGCATTCATCCTTTTTAGCGTGGGACGGGAACTACAAATCTCACTTTTGGCGTAATTTGTGAGAACGCAGTCAATTAGAAGCTTCCAACAGACCGCTCCCTTCTTTGTCGGCTATCTCGAACAGCTTTGACAGTGTTCGCTCTGTGTCACTGGCTGGGGCACCACAGAGGACACCAACCGCACGATGGGTCTCCAAGACCCATTTTCGCGGCTCTAACATTACCTTTTGTCCTTCTATGAGCCTGTTCGCGGTGGCGATTTCGAGCAATTGACGCTCTTCCATTCGATTGGCCAATTCACGGCTAGTTTGAAGGCTTTTCAGGCGTTCGCACATTCTTCGGAAGCGTTCGGCTTTTTTGGCTGGCGTCACCTTATTTGCCATGCTGTCTCGGAGCTGCGCTTCTTCAAGCGCCAGACGGCGCATGCGCCGCTCGTATTCTGGCTTCTCGATGAGACGGTCCAACAATGCGTCGGTCAGGCGGTCCTTGCGCTCGACCAGCTTGACCAGTTCCAGCTGAGATGCCTTCTGACCATCCTGGTCGGGTTCGGATGCCGCCCATTTTCCAACGATCTCTCCCGCTCGCCTTATTTGCTCGTCGGAAAGCTCGAAGGGCTGGAGACATTTAAACAACGCACCTGAAAGGCCATCTTCACGAACGCATTTGGTGAGGCATTGCGGCGTTCGGCAGCGATAATAGCAGTGGCCCCGTTGCAGCTCAGGCACCATTGCCCCATTGCAGAATGCACAGCGAAACAGGCCGCGATAGAGATGGTTGTGTTTGGTCACCTTCGGGCGACAGCGGTTGGATTTGATTTCCTGCACCCGCTTGAACAGGGCGGGCGAGATGAGCTTCTCATGGCCGCCCTGGAATGTTTTGCCAGTTCGCTTGATATGAATGACGCCGCAGTAGAACGGATTAGCCAGCATCGTATCCAGCCCGGTCAGGGTGAGTGTTTTTCCATTGCGGCTTTGCAAGCCAAGGCGTTGCATCTCAGCAAGCAGGACGCGGAGTGAGAAATTCCCGCTGGCATAGAGTTCAAAAGCGTGGCGAACGAGCGGAGCGCGGACTGGATCAAATGTCTTGTACTGGCCCTTGCCGTTGTCGATGTAACCGATTGGAGCGCGGAAGGGATAAAACCCCTGCTTGAGCCGACCATTCAGCCCTTTGATGGTTTCCTCCCGCAGGTTGCGCACATAATCAGCAGCGATTACCGCCTGAATTTCCGCAGTGAGCCTGCCGCCGCGTGACTGCACATCGAGGCTGTCAATTGCGGTGTGAACGATCATGCCTTCGTCGATCAATTCGCCGATGCGAGCATATTCTGTAAGATTTCGCGTCAGGCGGTCGAGTTTGTGCACGATCAGGCCGTCAGCTTCGCGTTTCCGTAAGGCCTTGATCATCTGGTTGAAGATTGGTCGGCCCTGCTTGGCGGCAGTCTCCTTTTCCTCGAACCAATTGGTGATCGTGAGGTTATGGCGAGCAGCGAATGCTGTGATCGCCTCCTTCTGTGCTTCTAGGCTAACGCCCTCGCCTTGTTTGACGGTTGAGACACGAATGTACGCAAAGTAGTTTTTCATGATTTTTCAGGGTTATGCCCCGAATCTATCATATCTGAACAATCCGTCGAATCTTCAGGCCAGGGCCAGGTGCCTTCCCGAACATGCCGTTCGTAAATCCGACGGCACAACAACAGGTATTCCTCAAGATAATCTCGTTCATCCATCTCTGAATCTTATCGGGCTGGGCGTGGCACGCGCTAGTCCGCCCGCAGTCGCAAACTCACACATTCGTGGCAGGCGGTAGTGTTCGAAATGAGAATGGTTTGCGCTTGTGGCCATCGATCATGAGCTGCGCGAAGCCGCGATAATTCGGCAATTGTGCAAAGTAGTGTGGCTCGATGTCGCCAAACTGCCGTGCGATCAGTGGTGCATCTTGTGCCCCGATGCGCAGAGAGAGAATTGTGCCGGCGTTGCCGATAACTGCGTCCACAACCGCCCGATCAGCTTGAGACAGGTGCTGGTGGCTGGCGATGAAGCCAAGCCCATATTTGCGCGCTTCGGACAACAGGTCTGCGGCACTGGCGGTGGTGAAGGCATGAAACTCGTCGGCATAGAGAAAGAACGGTCTTCGCAGATCGGCAGGCGTGTCATGGCGGGTCATTGCCGCATTGAGCACGTTGGTCATAACCAGTCCGCCGACGACATTGGCGATGTCGGCACCAACCCGCCCTTTGGCGAGACTCACGAGAATAGTCTGCCCCTGATCCATCGCCTTTCGGAAACGGATAGGTCTAGCAGGCTCGCATAATGATGCGCGGACTTGGGGGTTCGCCAGGAAGGCGCCGACTTTGTTCGCGATCGGCGCGACGCCATCGATTGCGGTGAGGTAGTTCATGCGCGGAAATTCATGGCGCCAGAATGCTCGCAGCTGCGGATCGAAAAGCCTGGCAACGACGCCTTGCCGGTAGCTCTTGTCGATATAGAGACGCACGATGTCGGCCATGCTCGCCGATGGCTGATCGAGTAGGGCCAGGACCGCCTGCCTGAGGAGATGCTCCATGCGCGGGCCCCAGCTGTCCTGCCACTGCTTCTTCAAGGTCTCCACAAAGCCGGAGGCCACCAGCGGGCGCAGACTTTGCGGAACGCGGGAAATCGGATTGTAGCCATATGGGCAGTCGGGATCGCCGACGCGCCAATGGATCAGCGGCACCTTGATGATAGCAGCCAGCTCATCGGCAAGATCACCGTGCGGGTCAATCAGGCAGATGCCGTGGCCCAAATTAGCGTCCTGTATTGCCATATTGGCGAGTAGGGTCGATTTTCCGGTTCCAGTCTGGCCGATCACATATTGGTGATTGAGGCGATCGGTTAGGTTGATCCCGAAGCGGCACGGGCCGTGGCGGGTATCGGCCATGCCGAGTGTGATGGGTGAAGTCATACGGGCATTTTGCGGGAGGCTGGCACAAGTCGGCTAGTACGCCTGCACACTATGCCATGTGGTGTGGTAAGCAGGCGGACTAGACGACCCGTCTTGGAGCGCGGTAGCCTTCCTGTCAGGGCCGTGACGCTGGTATTACCTCCGACGCTGTGTGTGGCACCAATCGGAAAGGTGACAACCTTTCCGAAGGAGCGTGCGCGCCTCACACAGCGTCGGAAGTAGGCAGTGCCAGCAGAGCGGCTATTGCTTCCACGAATATGGGGATTGGGGCTTTGAGGCGTACTAGAGCGGCGAGCGCAAGCGCGCTACTCTGGGAAAGGACATTACAAGTTTAATCCAACCAATCATGTTCACACAATTTGCGCATGATCTGTGCGCAGCCCGCCGTAAGGCAGGTCTGTCACAGCAAGATCTTTGTATATTGCTGGAGCTTGGCAGCAAGGACGTCGCAGCCCTTGAAACCGGTGCGATGCCGCCAACCATCGAGCAGATGTGCAGGCTATCGATCATATACAATCGAAGCTTCACCCAAGTGTACCAAGGTATCATGCAATCAGCCCGCGAAGCGTTATTTCGCAATCTGCCGGATTTGCCGGAAACGGCGGAGAATGCAGGGTCAAATCTTAATCGAGATAGTACGCTGAAACGACTGGATAGGGAGCTGACCGCCGCCTTAACCCAGCACCATGCACGGTCTTAGCTATCTGGCGTTCGCCGCCGGATACCGCAGGGTCAGTTTCGTGTTTATCGAGGACGGGCAGATTGCCACCTGGCAAACATCGAAACGGGCCGCAACAAGTCCTGACGAAGTGGCAGACTTCGCGCGCGAGTTCATCGACCTGCTGGTTCCGAATTTCATCGTCATGGAAGACGTTGCAGCGGGAACGCGAAAAGGCGCGCAGGCTCAAGCCCTCTTGGCGGCAATCAAGAGTGAGTCTGAGAATTCCAAAGCGTTGCTTTTGTCTCTCAAGCGGGAAAAGCTCTTTCGCACCCGCTACGACGAGGCCGTCTATCTGGCGCGCCACCATCCGGAGTTTGCAGAGAAAATTCCGAAGCGTTCGTTCTGTGACCGCGAACCTTATCACATGGTATTGTTCGAAGCCTTGGCGCTCGGCCACCATGCCATGCAAGGAGGGGCCATGCTCCCAGCGAGCAAAATGTAGTTCCTTCTGTTCTTAATCCAAGCAGCGCAACGAGGCGCTGCTTTTTCCTGCCTCCGGCCAGTGCCGGAGGCAGGAAGCGGCATCATGCGCCGTGCAAGAGAGGCGGCAACCAACCGTTCTCAGATAGTCGCCGGGCTACTTCTTCGGCAAGTTCGGGCTTCGCCAGCTTGTGGCAATTCTGGGCAGCGGCTTCATCGCATTCTTCGCGCAAGAGGTCGAGCAAGGACGCCTTGGTCATGCGCGCAAAGAAAGCCTTGTCGGGCCGCCATTTGGCCGACATGTCGATGCCAAGACGCTGTAAGATATCGGCGGGCAGAGCGCTGCTGGGGTCGATCAAGACAGCAATCAAGCAAGCGAACAAATCCCGCTTCTTAGCCGCGTCCAACGATGCGAGTTGCTCGAGCACATTCTCGCGGTTCAACACTGCCAGACTCTTATCGGCCTCTTCCTCAACATCGATCATCGTGACTCCAGCGAGCAAGTTCTCATCCACCTGCACCGGTCTGACATTGGTGCGCAGCGCCAAAGGTGAATTGATGCCATAGGCGAGGCGATCCTCGATCAAAGCGGCAAGCATAAGATCGAAGGCAAATTCAGGACTGCTGGCCACGGCCTCTCGCACGACCAGCAATTTGATACGGTGCATGGCCTCGGCCAGCTTGCGGCTGAATCGCTCGGGTTTGCGATCGTCCGCCTTCTTGCTCCGCTTGGCCTTACGCAAACACATGGGCTGAATGGTGAGCGCACCATTGTATCCAAGGAACATGATGACCTTTGCATCGGCCTTCTGCTCGTCGGTGTAGTAGCGACGGGCTTTCTCAATTCCGCCAAGTTCGTCGTCGATGGCGCGTAGCTCGGCATTGTTCCAAACCTCTGCTTCGGAGTCCGCCTCGGTGATGGCTTCCGCCTTGCCCTCCAGTTCCGAAAGTCGCGCACCTTCTGCCTCGGTCAGATCGCGCAAGCCTTGGGGCCGAATGTGATTGAGCGAATAGAAGTTGTCGGGCTGACGCTCGACGATCTCAACCTCCGGCCATCCGTCCGCCAGCCATTCCTCGCGCACGGCTTCTAATCGCTGTTGCACCAGTGACCACACCAGATCAGCAGTGTCGGCAAAGCCGCCCTCGTCACCGCTGAACAGGTCGCGGGTGATCGTTCCACCTGCTTCGATGTATTGCGCCAAGGGCACAAGATCGAACAGCGCGCTGTCGGTGGCGATCTTGTCATCGGTGAGCGCGTTGCGCACCATGTGCGCACTGTTGCCGAATTCACCGAACAGGCGAAGCTGTCGTTCTTGATCGTCGGTCAGCGTGTAGGCCTTGGCCGCGTCCAGCCCGATGTCGTCCTTGGCCAGCGCAGCGCGAATATCAGGATGCAGGTCGGCCAGTGACAGGATGCGGTTCACATGGGCAGGAGTAACGCCAAAGCGCGCCGCGATGTCGTCACTGGCCAGCCCATCCGCTGCCAGCTTGCCATAGGCCTCGATGGCATCGGCAGGGTGCATGTCGTCGCGTGACTGGTTCTCGGCAAGCGAGAGTTCGACCGCTTCTTTCTTTGACCGGATCGAGACCGGCACCGCGAAATCATCCGGCAAACGGCCCTCCTTTTGGAGCAAGCGGATTGCCTCTAACCGCCGCCCACCCGCTACCACGGCAAAGCCCTTTCCGTGTTTGTAGGCGACGAGGTTATGGATCACGCCATGCGCGGCGATGTCGTCGGCCAAGGCTTTGATATGCTGGCGCTTCGACTTGCGAACATTGAGCGGTGACAGTTTCAAGTCTGCGGGGGCGATGGTGGTGATGGTCATGGGACAGGTCCTTTCCTTTATGCCCGGGGTGATGGCCAAAACGGCCATCGGCCCTGCCCTTCGGCGAGAACGGGATGGGGAAAGGAAAGCGTGAAATGCCTCGGGGTGGTGCGGACGCAGCCCGACGCAGTCGGGTGAGTCACGGCCCATGCATTTCATGCTTTGGAAAACGAAAGGGCAGCGCCCTTGGTGTTTTCCATCAAGCAAACAAAGGCGCGGCCATGGTATCATGGCCGCACAGCTCACCTGCACGGCTCCGGCCGCACTTCTTGTTGCCGGATTTTGCAGGAGAGCATTTCATGGACAAGGAGAAGACCGAACTCATCCGGCGCTTGAACGACCGCTTCCGTCGTTCTGGCCTCGGCGGCGACATTCTAATCACGCCTGGTATTCAATCACTGGGCGAAACGGCCATGCAAGCCATAGCCGCTAGGGTGTCGGACTTCGATCAGTTCGATCACGACAATGACCCGCATGGCGAACACGACTTCGGTGCGTTCGACCAAGACGGTGAGCGGATCTTCTGGAAGATCGACTACTATGGACCGGACATGATGTCCGGTAGCGAAGACCCGTCAGATCCGGACGCCACACGCCGCGTCCTCACCATCATGCTGGCTTCAGAATACTGATGCCCAGCCCTTCATGGCACCGCCTCGGCGGTGTCTTTTTTCGTCGATGAGGAAGTCTTTCGGGCTTCCAAGATTCTCAGTACCCGTTCGTATGTCGGACTGTCCAATCGGTAACCGCCGATAATGAGAAAGGCTACAAACACTAGTCCTGCGGGCAGCAGGGTCATTCCGAATTTTAATGCATCAAGCGTTGCCTGACCCTGCTGAGCGTTGGCTTGGTACCCTATCAGGTCGATGAAAACTCCCGCTAATGCCGCCGCGACACCATAGCTGGACTTCTGCACGAAGCTCATCACCCCGAAAGTGAGCGATTCATCGCGGCGTCTGCAGCGCATCTCACCGTATTCAACCGTATCGGGGATTGCGGACCAGAATGTGAGATAGGCTGCTGCCGAACCGACAGATGATAGAGCGGCGATGGCCACCACTACCGGGATGGTTTCGCGCTGGTTGGCATACAACAAGAGCGATGCTGTGATCGAAACAAGTGCGCCAGCGCGCCAAACGAAGCGCTTCGAGGTCTTGCTCGTCACATAAGCCCATAACGGAGCTGAAAAGAGGATGACAATCGAGTTTGCCGCAAATACAAGACCAACAGCGGTTTCGTCGCCAAGAGTGTACTTGAAGTAATAGACGAGCAGCTTGCTGACCAGAACACCGCCCAGCGTTGCGAATATCGTCGCTCCCAGAATGACCAGGAATGGCTTGTTGCGGCCAAGGCTCGAAAACGCTCCCCAAAAGTCGGGCCTCGAAGTGCCAATCGCTGGCATCTCCCCTTCACGCACGCTTGCGAAAAGGATGAGGAACACCGGAAGCGAGATTCCGGCAAAGAGGCTCATTGTAACAACAAATCCGAACGGTTCGTCACCATCGCCAAAGTGGCCAACCAGCTTGAGAGTTGAGTAGGCGACAAAAGACGTCCCGATGGTTGCAAGGGCAATGCGCCACGCGGCGAGCTCATTCCTAATCTCGGTGGATCGAGTAATCCTGGCAGACAGGGCACTGTATGGGATGTTCACGACGGTGTAGGCGGTCCGGAAGACCATGTGGGATGCGAGCGCGAAGACGACCAACGCAGCACCCTCCAGTCCGGGGTCGAGGAAAACGAGCACGAGCGACAATGCAAGAGGGACGGCTCCGAACAGGATGTATGGCCGATAGCTTCCCCAACGCGACCGTGTGCGCTGTGCCAAGATACCAATCACAGGATCGGTGACGGCGTCCCACAGCATGGCAACAAGGAAAATCAGACCCGCGACCTTGCCAGAAAGTCCCAGAACATCCGTATAGAAATAGAGGATATAGAAGCTAACGGTCGACCAGTAGAGATTGAACCCGAGGTCACCCAGACCGTAGGCTGCCCGTCGCCAGCGTGTTGGCTCTGCGGGGTCGGTCGGTCGGCTCATCCAGCAAACTGGAGTGTGACGTTGGGGTCGTCGTAAAGGTCGAGCGTAGCCTCGAAGGGATGCAACGACGCCACGCGGAATTCGGCAGGACTGGGGCCGAAGAATGTCTTGAAGTCGATGCGATGCCCGGACCCGAACCCTAATGCTGCGTTCCCGATGGCACCGTTCTCATGCACCAGGATCGCCTCTGAATTTCGAGTCAGGATTGTTCCAAATGGTCGCCACAATCCGTCAGCATTTGTGAGCCGACGATAGGCAACGTGGAATGCGCGCGGCCACTCCCTTGGCTGTTCCGGATCGCCCTGAATACGGATCGTCACATCCAGGTTCTTTACATGCTCGGCCTCATGGAGAAAATCCTGCGTAGCCCACCGCCTGCGGAAATACTTGCCCGTTAAAGTTTCATCTGGCCACTGCGGACTGGGTCTCAAAAGATACATTAGCGGTCTGAAACCACCGATATTGATGCCCCCCAAGAGTATCGCTTGTCGCAGTCGTCCAAAATGCTTGCGGAATTGGCTTTTCTCCAGATCAATGAGGGAGATCGGGTCGGCGTCGAGCGCACCAAAGAAGCTGAGAAAGGTATCTTCTGCCTTGGGCATGCCGTTGGCGATCCATTTGTATATTGTCTTCGAGCTGCGAGAAGGATTGGCGGTGCCCTCATGTCTGAGAGCGTGGATCGACCATTCCTCAGCGAAATTCTCGATGCCCCCGAACTTCTGTTCGAACAGCTCGAATGTGAGCTTTGAGTCCAAGAAAAACCGCACACCCCCTCCTACATGCGACTGTCGGCCTGGAATGCGCCCGACGGAAACCCGTTCTCATTTTTTCGCATAAAACTGAGAACGGTCAAGCCGCAGCTGGGCGATAGATGTCAGTGAGCGAGGCAGAGAATAGTCTCGCAATCATTGGCTGCAATCTACCGTTGGGGGATAATATGCGCGCGTTTCTAGTTGCGATTTTGGCTTTGATGCTTGGCGCTTGCGCCACATTCGCTGGTGCTGGAGGCCAGTTCCAAACAGAAGACACGATCGTACTCGACAGGCAGGTGACGAGCTTTGCTAGCTTCAAGCAGGGCATGATCAATATTGGGGAGCAGAACGGTTATCAGTGGACTGGAGGGAGTGATCGCAACCGGACCGTGAATCTGTCTGACCAGCCCAATTTTGGGCAGACGATGATCGGTAGGGCATTCAGCGTCCAGATGGCATTCACCTTGCGGCAGGACATGCGGACCGTCGACATCATGTTCACTTCATTTGGTGACAGCTCATCTGGGGCATCCAATTCGTTGCGGCGCCTGCAGGAAATCAAGGGCTTGATGCAGAATCATTTCAACTAGCCCGCTGCTTCCTGAAGCTCGCCAGGGCGAAATGTTCCGGTGGCCGTTCGCCAATCCGCTGTGAGCAGGGCTGGATTGGGATCAGGTGGTGTCCAGACTACCCCAAACGCATCCCAGGCCGTGAAGAGCTGATAGTTGTTGCCATCTGGAAAGAACTTACGTGTATACGATAACAATCGCTCGACCCGTTCCCTACTGGTTGTCACATTCAGCACCAACATCGGCGCGGTTAAATTGAGGTGTTGCCGATATCCGCCGCCCTCAAGATAAGCGGTGTACTGGAGCAGATGCCGCTCAAAGCTCTTGCGTTGGAAATTGCTTGAGGTAGCCGGTTCGGTCGCCCTGTCAGCCTCGACGGCGAAAAAACGATAGCGTGTTCCCTGATCGGTTAGGTACTCCAGACCAAAAACGGCATCTGGCAGCAAATCCTTGGTGAAGGTCGCGCCGGTGCTGGGATCGGCGATGTTCGTCGTCCAGCGCAGCTCAGCATTCGCCCGTGAGAGAATTGTACTTTGCGGAATGTATCTAATGTTGGGGAGCGTAAGGCAGGCCAACTCGATGCTGGCCGTGACGCAAGCCACCATGTGATTATGGAGCCAAGGGCCTGACCGTTGCCGGTGGTTAGCCATGCCAGCTTCCATTAGGGCGACAGTTGAGGCGGGCGTGAGGTCATAGACAAGCTGGTTGTATCGGCTGTCGATGGTGCGGAACTGCTGCGCTGGCCGCGCGAGATACGTTCCGGCATGCGGCGTATTGTCTTCATGGAAAAGGTCGGTCAGGCGCTCGCGGGCGCGCTTCTCGCTGCGGTGTCTGTCACCGCCAAATGCGAGGAGGAACGAACTGGGCAGCGGCCCATGCTCGGCCAGGGCAGCAAACCAGCGCAGGTCGCGCTCTGTCGGCGAAACTCGCTTGCCGGTTGGACTAGGCGATAGCCGTGTTCTGCGTCCCAAGGTATCGGTTCTGTCAGACATGAATGACCCTCCAGTTGCGAGGGTCATCGATCTATGCAGAGATATGCCGCCTGTCTCCGTGCGCTATGTCGCGGATTGGCGAGCTTTAGTCAGCCATGCCCTGCCATGTGCACGGTAACTTCTTCACCATTTGTCCCCGGCATCGGTGTCGATGTGACCAGGCTGCTCCTTTGGTGGAGTGCTGCCCTCGTTGTTCTTGCTGGAATTGCTCTTTGACGAGGCTTCCGGCGAAGTGGTTGATCCATCTGCCTCAGGTTCGTCACAGGCCTGCGCTTCGGTATCACCCAAGGCAGAGCAGTGGTTGGCATACAGGTCGCGCATTCGCTGTCGCAGCGCATTGCGCTCGGCCTTCTTCATCTTAGGCAGGGCTTCCATATGTCCGAATGGGAATGATAACGGCACCGCTCCCTTGGTCTGCCCACGCACATGGGCGGCAAAGCTGCCCTTGGGTTGCGCCTCGATCAGTTCAGGGCCGCAATACATCATCGGCGCGAGAGCGCGGGCATCCTTGGCGGATACACCACCGGCAAACTTAATTGCCGTATTGGCGGAAAAGGCCTCCTGCAATTTCGGTTCAAGCTGGCCGAGATACTGGTGTGCTAGCACCATCCCCACATTGTATTTGCGGGCCTGCGACAGGATCAGACCGATGTTCCGGTCGAAGTAGTCTTGGGCCTCATCGACGTAGACGATGGTCGGGGTGCGCTTGTGCTCTGGCAGAGTGGCGCGCTCCTGAGCCGCCTGCGCTATCATGGCGATGAAGAACCGCCCGAAGATTTCGGTGCCTTGCTCCTTGAGCAAATCCTTCGCCGTGTTGATGAGGATCACCTTACCCGCGTTCATTTCGGTGAAGAGGTCGAGCTTCGACCGCGGATGCGAAAACATCCGCTCGAAGGTCTGGTTTTCGAGAATACCCCATAGGCGACGCAGCACCTGTTTCTTGGTCTGGTCAAACTCGCGGGAGGTGAATTCGGTATCGAAGAAATGACGGGCCGTGCCGGAGAGTTTGCGGATGTGCGGTGCGAACTTCTTCTCGCTGCCCGGTTCCATCAATTGACGAAGCGTGTGGATGGTCGCGTCGGGTATGTGGAGCATCAACCGCGTGACGTAGCGAAAGATCACATTCTGCTTCTGCGTCATCTGCGCGTCGAGCAATGTGCCGAGCACGAAGTCATACAGTTCGAGAATGGAGTTGGTCAGCCGCTCACGCTCCAGCGGCGCATAGCCGGACAGGCGCTCCATCCCGACATCGAAGAGATTGAGGGACACCGGCCATTCCACGTCGCTGGGGTCGATGATGACCACACGCTCATCGAGTGGCTCGCCGGGTGCAAACTCTTTCAGACTGGCGATGGTGCGGATCAGGTCGCCCTGGCTATCGAGCACAACGACTGTGCGCTCGCCTTTGGCCACGGCCTCGAGATCATTCGCAATCAGGTATTGCAGGGTCTGGGTTTTGCCGTGCCCGGAACCGGCCACGATATGGTGATGCTCAAAGCGGGCTTTGGTCGGGATGGTGAAGTCGAGCGTCTGATCGAACAACGGTAACAACGGTGTGCCGCCAAGATAGGTGGAAACAAGCTGCACCGGCGACTTGGCATCGAATTGCTCGGGCAGCTTCGGGGTGCGATTGAACCCTCGCGGGTCGTCGGGATTGCCGCCAGACGCTACGATCAGGTTGCGCTCAAGGCGCTGCGATAGACGCGCCAGCAATCCTCGTTCGGACAGCTCTTCAGAGAAGGCAACGCCAAGCATCAATTGCGTCACGGTACCAATATCGTCGACATTGCGGAGCAGACTGGTTGGGACGGTGATGCCGTCACGGTGCTCGGACTGTTTCAGCAAGGCCGGACAGGCTTCATAGAGCGGCCCAAGAATTGATGTGAAGGCCAGCTCCAGGAGTTCACAGTTCGCCTCAAAGTCAGCCACGAAGCCGCGCTGGCGGGTCAGTTCCTCCCTGATGTCCCACAGCTCGGCAATCGTGCGCTCCGCCGCCCAATCCACTTCGGGCAGGACGAACAGGCCTTCGTATGAAAACACCTCGGCCACCAAAGCCTGGATCAGGAGGACCTGATCGTGGGTGGGCGGAATGCCGAGGCGGTCGGCCACCGCATTCCCAATCGCTCCCATCAGTCGAGATCGTCCCGCCTGATCGGCGACACCCGCTTGCTGGAACAGGCTTTCGACCTCGTTCCGCTCTCGGTGCACCAATTCCGCTTCACTTGGCTTGAACAGACCACGTACCAAGGAATGAACCAACGCTCCAACGCGCCAGACCATATCAGAACGCCCGCAGGATCATTTCTCGCGCGAGCTCCTTCGGCAGTGGCTCGATCGTATGGCGTTCAACGCCGTCCCAATGCTTGGCGCTTTCCATGACCTGGCGAAACATCTCGCAGGCGCCTTCAAGCCAGGCTTCCTTCTTGGCGAGCTCGATGACGCTTTCGCATGTGAAGTGGCGACCATGGAGAAGATCTTTCACGAAGATCGTCTCGCGCTTCTCGTTCATATGCCAATAACCAGCGCCTGCGCCGACGGCGAGGCCGCCAACCAACCCCGTGATGCCGCTTGAGGAGAGATAGGTCAGGAGAAGCGCGGCGATTACGAACACAATTGCGCCGAGCCTGACCGCACCGCGCAACAGGTGACGATCATCCGCGCCGATGAGGATGGATTCATCGAATCGATATCGTCTGATGAGCGCCTGTTCGTCTTGAGTGACTTCAAGCTTGCCCCACAGTTTGAAGTTAACCCGCCCTACGCTTCCAGTCGTCTGTTCTCTCTTGAAAAGCAGCTCCATCACATTCCCCCAACACCCGTGTTCACGTCCCGCAGAAAAAATTGCGTAGATCATTTCCAACGGTCAAGCGATTTCACAATATTCGCTCGTGCTTCTAGGAATATCCTCGCCCGAGAATTCAATAATGAGTGAGAGGATATTCTGAAGTCGCGGACGATCCCCATCGCGAAGAGATTTGCAGTGTTGAGCTATGAGAAACTATGTGTGGGGATCGAGAACCGGAGCTAGTGGGGATACAGGAAATCTGTTTCGCGCGCATCCTGGTCTTTCAGCCTTGATCGGCACGATCTCAGAATCTGCCACGCCGTTGATGGCGGCAGTAGGAGGGCGAGATCGCTGCCGAACGTGCAGAGAGTCATTCCGCGTTGGAGACGAGGATCGGTACGGTTGGATTAACTAGGGGAAGCGACCAAATGCCCATCCAGCGCCAAACTTGGCAACGACTTACACCGAGGAATGATCTTCCTGGGCTGCCCTGTCCGCACTGCGCTAATGGCAAGATTAAGCTAGTGAAGAACGGCCTGGTGTCGTTGGAACCAAAGCACGTCTCAGACTGGCGTGAGAAGAATCCCGATGAGTGGGATTTCGTCTTCGCAACGGAACGTTGGTCGGCGAGCATGAGGTGCGACGAAGCCACTTGCGGGGAAGTCATCCATATGATCGGCGACATTGAAGTTGTCGAGGCCGACGTAGATTTGCCCGGTGGCACCTCCACAGGGGCGTATGAGGAAGTTTTGCGCATCCAAGCGGTATTTCCGGCTCCGCCGCTTTTTCGAGTTTCTGACAGCGTCCCTAAAAGAGTGAAGGAGCAACTTGAGCTCGCCTTCCGCATGTACTGGACGGACGTCTCTGCGTGTGTCTCTAGACTTCGCACCGCTGTCGAACGTCTTCTCGATGACCAAGGTGTTCCCAAAGAACGGTTGCTGACCAAAGGTAAGAAAGCGGGCAAAATGCACCGTATGAGTCTTCATGAGCGGATCGATTCTTTCGCCAGCGGCTCAGCCCACAAGGATCAGCTGCAGGGCCTACGCAACATCGGAAATCTTGGCACCCACGGTATTGAGGACGTCGAGGACGCCGACCTCTTTGACGCGGTGGACGTACTCGAATTTGTACTGACGGGTATCTACGACTCGAAGACAATCAATGCGAAGGCGGGGAAATTAAAATCGAAGAAGCCCAAGTCGTAAGTCACTCAAGCCACACGCAGTGAGGCGAGAAAGTCTGTAAACGTATCGGCCCATGGCGCGTCTAAGTTGCGCCCTAATCTCAGCGATTAAGCCGCTTAGGAAATAATCTCGAAAGTGGACCTTCGAAATAGCTCCACGCGACGGCTCGAGAAGAAGAATTCATTAGGTCTCAATCTGCGAAGCAATGAGCTGCGCGATCGGGGTGTAAAGGTCGATCTCTTGGTTTTGGGTAGTGACAGAAACGATCAATGAATAGCGAGCGTTAGCTTCGACCCTGCCGAGATGCGGACGCTCCTTCCACCAACCTGATCGGGGAAATATCCCGAGCAAATTGCACTCCCGCGCCTCAATTGCAGGCATAGTCACCCAGTCGCGGTGGATTGAACCGTGAGAGCGGCCCTTTTGCGACCCGATTGCCCAGCTGACACTTGATCCGCCGTAATCGCCGTCATCGGCCCGCGCTGCACTATTGAGGCGGGTGACGAAATCGTGGTCACTCTCGGTTGGTTTCTTTATATTGAAATCAAGTCCGTGTGAGCGATATTTGTATTTATCTCGCCAGCCCTTCTCACCAGGTGCTGGTTCGACGAAATATGAAAGCGTCACGTCAATACGTACAGGTGCGTCTGCGGGCAAATCATCGAGAGCGCCAACGGGCCAGGGTAGGCGGTAGAGATGCATATCCTTGGCCCGATTGGATGACACGGCCTTTTCGAAGGGCTGGATTTCCTGTTCCGCGATGAGTGTCAACGAGCTGGCGGCAGATTGCAGTGCACGGGCGAAATCCGGGACACCGTAGCCAGCCATTCGCAGTAGATTGACCATGTTGGCGGTGGCGCTGGCGTCCGGCGATGTAAGCTGGGCTATCATCGCTTCGGGCCACGCCGCCGAATGTACGAGCAATCCGCGAATGGTCTCTGGCCAAGCACTGGGGTAGGCATCCCAAAGTCGGCCGCACATCTGAGCTGCAAGCCCTGCTGCGCCGCTAGTTGCGAAATTTGCACCGAGCAGGGCGTCCTGCGGTCGGTGCCCGATGGTCAAAAGCGACAAGTCGTCGAACTGTGACCCGAAACCCGATGCGTCGACCGCGACATTGCCGCCTTCAAGCACGATATCGGGCTTGTTGGGCCAGCGCTGTTCGGCCGCCCAGGTTCGTGACGAAGTCGAATATGGAGAGATCTGGCCTGCTGAAGCTAGTGGGGTGTAGTTGGCAGATAGTTCGGGATCTTCAATAAAATCGAGAAACGTTGATGCCCCGACGGTCAGGGCGTTCCAGGCTTGTCCGGGGTCATGTATCGAGATGGTGAAATTGGCGTCGGGATAAGCCTGCCATTCACTCGGATCGCGGACGTTTCCACCCGCAACCACGCAGAGTTTGGGTTGGTCGTCGTTGGTTCCAAAAATGGCGTTGTCGATCGCACCAGACCATGAAGAAGGGCGCCCTCGATCGCGCCCATCCTCACTAGTTACGGCCAGACAGAACACGCGTCTGGCGTCAGGATCGATCAGCGTACCGCGCGCCATGGCTTGAAGCGTTCGCTCGCCGTGGAGGCGTGGGTCCGCTTGCTCCCCAGGCTGGCGGATAAGCTTCACAGATTCGACGCGATGCGAAAGCGTAACAGGTGTATCGGCATGCAGATGAAAGGCTAGATCCTGACCGAAAGCCACTGTGCCGACCATCCCTGTTCCGTGGCCGTGATCGTCAGCGGTACCCCATGCTGCATCCACGCTGTCGCATTGGCCATCGGCCATGATCGGTGCGAGAAGGGGGTGACCATTGTTGACCCCCGTGTCGATAACGCAGACGGAGACCTGCGTTTCTGGTGAAACAGACAGCCGCGGAACAAGTGTATCGACCCAAGCGGCCTGATCAGCATTCGGCAAATCGGTCCAGAAAGCCGCGGTTTCCTTACCTCTGCGAAATTCGGCGATGTGAGGCGACGCGGCGAGCAGTTCCTCAAGCTCATCGGATGTCGCATGCGCGAGGACAACCGTGCGTTCGACAAAATGAATCGCGCCATCTTGGATGGGTACGTCGAGAATGGCGGCCGTGTCACGAAGCGCCGCCTCGACTTCCTCGCGTGTCGCGTCGGTCGCGATTAGCCAGACTTCACACCATGCGCGCGCTTCGCTCGTGGGTAGAAAGTCAATCGGATCGTACCAGAAAGATTGCAGTACCGCGCGTCTGATTGCCTCGATGCTTTCGACCAACTTCTGGTTTTTTGGCTTGTCGCTGGCGGTATTCTCATCACGATAGCGTTGAATTTTGTTGATCAACCGGACATGCTTCCCGCTGGGTATGTAGATCGTCGCTCGCGTGATCGGGTCGCCGTTTTCGTTGTGAGAGTCGCGAACATTAAGAAGCTCAATACCCGCGCCGCGATCCTCTAGGCTTGTCGTTCTTAGATCGAAACCTGGCGCGCTCTCAAGTTCGAGATAGGCGCCGTCCTTGGTGGGAAGGGCGACCCCCTGTCTCTCGCCGCGTTCAGTTGCCGCTTCGGACCAGGCGCCATCGAATGCCGCGCGAAGTCGGTCAGCGTGGGTTTGCCGTTGTCGGCCGCCCGGCAAATCAAACTCGCCGCCACCGCCCGCAGGATTGCGATACTCTATCGCATCCGGTCCGGTTGGCAAGAAAAGGTGCGGGAAATCAAGGTCTGCCATCTCGGGTTATTCAGGGTCGCCGTAGACCCCCTTGCGATCACGCAGCGCGATAATGAGCGCCTTCTGCGTAACTGACCTTCGATCAGCCAGGATCGCATCCTTGATCGCGTCGTTGCAAGCTTCCGTTATTTCGGCGTGGCTCAGACCCTTGGCCACTGCCAGAACAGGGCCGAGTTTGAACCGCCCTATAAATGTCGCCAGCCGGTTGCGTAATACTGCTTCGATCGCGTTGCGATCGGGATGCCCATACTGGAGGATATCGTCGAATCGCCGGAAGAGAGCGGGATCGAGCGATCCGACATTGTTCGTTGCCGCCACGATCAACCCTTCAGACCGATCCTCTTCAATGAACTGCAGGAGTGCGTTAAGCACACGGCGCATTTCGCCTACGTCATTTTCGCTGCCGCGGGCTGTGCCAAGCGTGTCGAATTCATCGAAGAGATAGACTGCTGGACGCTCTCGAATAACAGCGAAAACCTGCCTCAGCTTTGCGTTTGTCTCTCCAAGGTAGCGAGTGAAGAGGCGATCAACCTGGACAACAAAGAATGGCAGCCCCGTGCGCCGAGCAAGAACTGAGGCGGTCATTGTTTTGCCGGTTCCCGGAGGACCTGCGAGCAGGATCTTGCGACGGTTTCGCATTCCAAAGTTCGCGAGCTTCGGCGCTTGCCGATGCTCGGCAACGATCCGCGACAGTTTTTCCTCAATGCGGTCGGCGACGACCAGCGAGGCATGGTTGGCAGCTGGCTCTTGCTCGATCAAAAGGTCGGACAATTCGGGACTGACCGAAACCAGCTTCAGCGATCGTTGCGCTGTCGAATCGACTAGTTTTCGAATGTCCTCGGCCAGGCTGGTATGTCCGCGCCGCGCCTCGGTTGCGGCGAGCTGTAACGCGATCGTGCGGAACCGTTCCTCGTCCTTCTTAAGGTGCGAGGAGATCAATGCCTTGATCTGATCAGCTTTCGCCATGTTTGCCCGTTAGCACCATCCGCCGCCAGAAAATTTCTGACGAACAAACGTGTTGATTGTCGCGCACAACGACGCTTTTGCAGGGAGTGAATCATCCTCGTTGCAATAGCAAGAGCAAAGGTAATCCTGTCCAGAGTTTCAGGCCGACGACAAGCCAGTCTTCCTTGAGGGATGCCGAAGGTAGTGCGGCCTAGTTTAGTTTGCCGTAGCGTCCGCTTTCGCGCTGCTTGTTGCCAAACCAGACATTCTGCAATCGGCCCGAACCAGCCATTGGGTGATCGGGCTTGCAAGCCCGATCACCCGCTCCTTCAAGAGGAGTGTCGGCTAGGCGCATCTCGGCGGTCCAGTCGTTGCTGGAGCCAGTCGAGCACTTCCTCCTCAACCCACCCCACTCTGCAAGGACCTAGGTTTACCCGCTTGGGGAATTGCCCGGCCTTTTCCAGTCGTGCGATGTGCTGCGGGGAGTACAGAACAAGCTCCTTGAGCTGACGCTTCGATAGTATCCTCATCACGATGTTCCCATGAAGAGAGCATCGCGATGCCCTGGTTTACGACAATACCCAGGCGAGCATGACGCTATCAGGATCGGGGGATGTCGCCAAATGAGTCGCGCATGCAAGAACATCGCTGCGCGACACTTCGCGTTCATTGGGGTGGACCGAAAGGTGGGCCTGAAAACAGGCCACCTCACAACTGTCTGAATTATTGCTATTTTTGTAGAGAAATGGTGCCCAGAAGAGGACTCGAACCTCCACGCCCTTGCGGGCGCCGCCACCTGAAGACGGTGCGTCTACCAATTCCGCCATCTGGGCACACTTGTCGCTGGCCGGTCGTCGAAGGCCGGCCACGGGTAGGGGCGCGCCACTAGCGAAGCACTGCGAGTCCTGTCAACGCCTTTCGCATCTGCCGGAACGCTTGCGGGCAGGCAAGGGTTGAGGCAAGGGGCGCAGCGACGATCTCACCTTCGAGGATACAGGCAATTACCATGGCGAAAAGCGGTGCGTTGGACGGCAAGCTCGTAGTACTGATGGGCGGCAGCGGCTTCATCGGCAATTACGTGGCGCAGGCCCTGCTCGAACGCGGCGCGCGTGTGCGTATCGCCAGCCGCAATCCCGAACGCGCCTTCACTCTCAAACCGCTGGCCAATCTCGGCCAGATACAATTCGCGCGCTGCGATGCCAGCGATCGCCAGTCGGTCGAGCGCTGTATCGCCGGTGCCGATGCCGTGGTGAATCTGGTCGGCGCGTTCGATGGCGACCTCTACCGCCTGATGGGCGAAGCGCCGGGCTGGATGGCCGAGGCCGCCGCCAGCGAAGGCGCCGAAGCCTTCGTCCACGTCAGCGCGATCGCTGCAGAACCCGACGAAGATACCGA
Organism: Erythrobacter sp. AP23; assembly: GCF_001542855.1. Classification (GTDB taxonomy): domain Bacteria; phylum Pseudomonadota; class Alphaproteobacteria; order Sphingomonadales; family Sphingomonadaceae; genus Qipengyuania. Next base: position 321,420 of record NZ_LNBY01000018.1, read on the forward strand.
AATCGAGTATGCCGGCGCCAAGAAGATGGGTGAAGAGCGAGTGCTGGCCGCTTTCCCCAAGGCGACGATCCTGCGCCCCAGCATCCTGTTCGGCAAGGATGACAATTTCATCAACATGTTCGCCGGGCTGATTTCGACGCTGCCCGTGCTGCCGGTCTTCGCACCCGATTCGAAGCTACAGATTGTCTATGTCGACGATGTCGCCGAAGCCTCCGTGCGCGCGCTGGAGGACCCGGGTACCTTCGGAGGCAAGACTTACGAACTCGGCGGACCGGAAAAGCTGTCGATGATGGAAATCAATCGAGCGATCGCTGCGGCACAGAACCGCAAGCGCACCTTCCTGCCGATGCCCGATGGGCTATCTGCAACCTTCGCCGCGCTTCCCGGCACGCCGATGGGCAGCGACCAGTGGAAGCTGCTGAAACAGGGCAATGTGGTTTCGGGCGAATTCCCCGGTTTCCCCAAGTTCGGGATCGAGCCGAAACCCCTGAGCCTGTTCCTCGACAAATGGATGGTGCGTTATCGCAAGCACGGCCGCTTCAGCGAACGGCTGCGCTCCTGAGCTAATCCTCCTCGGTGCTGCCGCCCTCTGCGAGTAGTACGACGGGCTCGACCAGCAATTCCGCGCCCCGGCTGCCGGTGATGCGCACCCGCGTCCCGGCATCGGCATCGGCACCGCGCGCGATCCACTCGCTGTCGCCGACTTTCACCCGGCCTTCGCCATCGGCAATCGCCTGCGTGACCAGCGCGGTTTCTCCCACCAGCCGGCCCGCGCGGTTGTTGAGCAGCGGGTCGGAGGAGATGATCGGGCGATCGCGCAGCCAGCGCTTGGCCGAAAAGGCGAAGATCATCGACAGCGAAACCCAGGCGATGATCTGCAAGGCCAGAGGCGGCGCGGATACGAAGGCAAGCACGGCAATCGCCAGCGCCGCCATCGCCAGCCAGATCAGATAGACGCCCGGCACGACCATTTCGAGCATGGCCAGCGAAAGGCCGACTATGAGCCAGATCCAGTAGGTGTCGACGCCATCCATATTCGCTGTGCCTAGCTGTCGCGCGAACGGGGAACGGTTGGTCGCCGCACGCGCGACGGATCGCGGGTCGGAGGAATCGGGGTTCCGGTATCGACCGTGCCCTCGACATTGTCGAAGGTGCCCTTGACCAGCTCGCCGATCCCGCCGAGCGAGCCGATGAGTTGCGTCGCCTCGACCGGGAAGAGGATGGTCTTTGCGTTGGGGCTATCGGCAAATTTCCCGACTGCCTTGGTGTATTCCTGCGCGACGAAATAGTTGATCGCCTGATTGCCCGAGGAGGCGATGGCGTTGGAGACCATCTCGGTCGCCTTGGCCTCCGCCTCGGCCGCACGTTCGCGCGCTTCGGCGTCGCGGAATTGCGCCTCGCGCTTGCCCTCTGCCTCGAGAATGGCGGATTGCTTGCGTCCCTCGGCACGCAGGATCGAACTGGTCTTATCGCCCTCCGCCTCGAGTATCTCGGCGCGCTTCAAACGTTCGGCCTTCATCTGCCGCGCCATGGCTTCGGAGATGTCGACCGGCGGGCGGATGTCCTTAATCTCGACGCGGGTGATCTTGATGCCCCAGGGCGAGGTCGCGTGATCGACCACGCTCAGCAGCCGGGCATTGATCTCGTCGCGCTTCGAGAGGGTCTCGTCGAGATCCATCGAACCCATGACCGTGCGCAGATTGGTGGTGGTCAGCGCGAGGATCGCATTGTGCAGTCCCGACACCTCATAGGCCGCCTTGCCCGCATCGAGCACCTGGAAGAACACCACCGCGTCGACCCCGACCATGGCGTTATCCTTGGTGATGATTTCCTGGCCCGGAATATCGAGCACCTGCTCCATCATGTTGATCTTGTGCCCGACCCGATCGATGAAGGGGATGATCAGGTGGAGCCCCGGCTCGGCCGCCATGGTGAACTTGCCCAGCCGTTCGATCGTGTAGACGAAGCCCTGCTTCACCACGCGCACGCCCATCATCAGGAACAGCACGGCCAGCAGGACCAGCAAGATCAGAACTAGCGAACCACCGAGCATTTCGACCCTCCTATGATCTAGGGCATGGTAGCGCGCATGGCGTTGGCGGCAAGCGAAAGCGGATTACAGCGCCTCGGCATAGGTCGCCAGCAGCCGCGCCCAGGCACGGTCCGCCTCCGCCTGGTCGTAAGCCGGCGCATCCGGCACGCACCAGCCATGGTCGGCGTCATAGACCTCGATCTCCGCCTCCGCTCCGTTCGCATTCGCAGCTTCGCGGAATTCGGTCTTGGCTTCGGGCTCCTTGGCATCGTCGTCCTGCGCGATGGCGATGAGGTAGTGCGCATCCTCGCGCAGCATGCGGTGCGGGCTGGTGTCGCTCTCGCGCACAAGGCCGCCGCCGTGGAAGCTCGCCGCGGCCTTCATCCGCGGTACCGCGGCCACGCTCCACACGGTGAAAGGGCCGCCCATGCAATAGCCCTGCGTACCGATCCCGCGGGCGCGATCGACGCCGGGCTGCGTATCGAGCCAGGCGGTGGCCGCGCGCGCATCGGCCTGGATCGCTTCGGCATCGAGCCTACGGCGCCACGGGCTCGCCTTCTCCCAGCCCCCGCTGCTGGCGAAATCGGCGAAATCCTCGAATTGCTGGCCGGCAACGTCGCGATAATAGGGATTGGCGACGAAGACCGCATAGCCATCGCCTGCCAGCCGCCGCGCCATCTGCCGCTTCGCCTCGCGAATGCCGCCGATATCGGGCCAGAACAGAACCAGCGGGCTGCGGGTCCCTGCGGGATGGACGAAGAAGCCGTCCATCGTACCGCCCGGCGCGTCGAAGCCGACCGTCCGCTCGGTCAGCCCGCCGAAAGTCTCGTTCGCTTCCGCTTCGACCCCGACCGGGGCGCAGGCAGCCACGCCCGCCGCCATTGCGCCGCCGCCGAAGGCCCTGCGCGTCAGTTTCGCCTTGGCCCAGCGAGCCAGATCCTGTTCGTCGCACATCGCTCGTCTCTCCACTCACCCTGTCGGCTACGATCCTTGCAGCACGCAGCCATATGGACAAGCCCAAGCAGGCGCGTCAGGGTAGGTTGCGAAGAGCGACGCAAATGTCGCCGGGGAGAGGATGATGCGAGGGATCGGTTGGGCGGCGCTGGCCGCGCTTGGGTTTTCCGGGACGCTGGCCGGATGCAACATGGCGACGGGCGAAAATACCGAAGGCGGGATCGACAATGTCCGGCTGGTCAATGCGGGCGAGGATCCGGCCAATTGGATCACGCACGGCAAGACCTATTCGGAACAGCGCTATTCCCTGCTCGACCAGGTCAGCCGCGACACGGTCGGCGAGCTCGGACTCGCCTGGTTCGCCGACATGGACACGGCCCGCGGGCAGGAAGCGACGCCGCTGGTGATGGACGGCAAGCTCTATGTCACCAGTGCGTGGAGCAAGGTCTTCGCCTTCGATGCCGCGACCGGCGAGCCGCTGTGGAGCTACGACCCGCAGGTGCCCGGAGAAACCGGCGTGAAGGTGTGCTGCGACGTCGTCAATCGCGGCCTTGCCGCCTGGGGGAACCGCCTGTTCCTCGGCACGCTCGACGGCAGGCTCGTGGCGCTGGATCGGGATAGCGGCGAAGTGATCTGGGAGAAGGTCACGGTCGACCAATCGCAGAGCTATTCGATCACCGGCGCGCCGCGCGTGATCGACGGCAAGGTGTTGATCGGCAATGGCGGCGCGGAATTCGGCGTGCGCGGCTACATCGCCGCCTATGATGCCGGGGACGGCAAGGAGCTGTGGCGGTTCTACACCGTGCCGGGCGATGAGGGCGAGGACGCGCCCGACTATCTGAAAGCGGCCGCCGAGACCTGGAGCGGCGATGTGCTGACCGGCGATAGCGGGATCGGGGGCGGCGGGACCGTGTGGGATTCGATGGCCTACGATCCCGAGCTCGACCTGCTCTATTTCGGCGTCGGCAACGGTAGCCCGTGGAACCGCGCCTATCGCAGCCCCGGCCCCGACGGGACGGGCGAAGGCGACAATCTCTACCTTTCCAGCATCGTCGCGATCCGCCCCAATACCGGCGAATATGTCTGGCACTACCAGACCACGCCGGGCGAAACCTGGGATTATACCGCGACGCAGCACATCGTCCTTGCCGACATGGAAATCGACGGGCGGACACGGCAGGTGCTGATGCAGGCGCCCAAGAACGGGTTCTTCTACGTTCTCGACCGCGCGACCGGCGAATTCATCAGTGCCGAGCCCTATATTCCGCTCAACTGGGCGACGGGAATGGACGAGAACGGCCGCCCGATCGAAAATCCCGAAACGCGCGTGGATGTGACCGGAGAGCCGGCACTTGTGATGCCCGGCCCTCTGGGCGGTCACAACTGGCACCCCATGGCTTATCACCCGGGCGAAAACCTCGTCTATATCCCGGCTTTCGAAGCGGCGATGCTCTATGCCCCGCAATCGGATTGGAAGCCCGATCGCCAGCGCGGCTTCAACATCGGCTTCGACATGGGTGCCGGCGACTTGCCGCCCGACATGGGTTTCCGCCGCGAAGTTCAGGGCACGATCAAGGGCAAGCTGCTGGCCTGGGACCCGGTCAACCAGGAGGCCAAATGGACGGTTGAGCATCCCGGACCGTGGAACGGCGGCGTGCTGGCGACCGGCGGCGGCCTGGTGTTCCAGGGCAATTCGGGCAGCGAATTCTCCGCTTACGACAGCTCGACCGGCGAGAAACTGTGGACCTTCGCTGCGCAGACCGGCGTCGTCGCACCGCCGATCACCTACACCGTGAACGGCGAGCAATATGTCGCCGTTCTGGCCGGCTGGGGCGGCGCCTTCGCAATCACTGCCGACGGTACGCTGATCGACCAGATGCATCCGGTGCGCAACATCAGTCGCCTGCTCGTATTCAAGCTCGGCGGCGAGGCCGAGCTTCCGGCCGAGCCCGCACTGGCGGCTGCCCCGCTCGATCCACCGCCCAGCCGTGCGAGCGCCGCCACGGTCGAATTGGGGCGCGAGAAATACGCGCGCTACTGCTCGGTCTGCCATGCACCAGGCGCGGTGGGTTCGACCGTGCTACCCGACCTGCGCCGCTCGGGTGCGCTCGACAACCGGCAGGCCTGGCAGCAAATCGTCCACGACGGCGCGCTGCAGGACAATGGGATGGCCAGCTTCAAGGGCTCTTTGACGCCCGTGGAGATTGAGGCCATCCGCGCTTACGTGATCAAGCGCGCGAACGAAGACAGGGACATGGAGAACGCCCGCGCGGCGAACCGGGTGGCGCGGCGCTGATCAGCCGCTGAAGACCACAGTGCGCTGGCCGTTGAGGAGCACGCGCTCCTCGAGGTGAAGGCGAACCGCTTCGGCCAGCACGCGGCTTTCGATATCGCGGCCCTTGCGCACCAGCTCGTCGGGCGTGTCGGCGTGGCCGATACTTTCCGCATCCTGGTGGATGATCGGGCCCTCGTCGAGATCGGCGGTGACGTAATGCGCGCTTGCTCCAATCATCTTGACCCCGCGCTCATAGGCCTGGTGGTAGGGCTTGGCACCCTTGAATCCGGGCAGGAAGCTGTGATGGATGTTGATGCACCGCCCGGCGAAGTGGGCGGCCTGCTCGTCCGACAGGATCTGCATATAACGCGCCAGCACGACCAGCTCGGCATCGGTCTCTTCGGCTATAGCCCTCACCTGCGCTTCCTGCTGCGCCTTGGTCTCGCGCGTGATCGGCAGATGGTGGAAAGGGATATCGCCCAGATGCGTGTGTTCGATCGCCTCGCGCGGGTGGTTGGAGACGATCGCGACCGGCTCCATCGGCAGCTCGCCGATACGCCAGCGATAGAGCAGGTCGGCGAGGCAATGGTCGAATTTGCTGACCATTATCAGCACGCGGCGCGGCTGGTCCCGCAGGGCGAGCTTCCACTGCATGCCGTATTCTTCCGCAACCACGGCGAAATCGGCCCGGATGGCGTCTCGCGGCGTGGCGCCGGGATCGAATTCGACGCGCATGAAGAAGGCGTCGCTCTCCCGGTCGTTGAACTGCTGCGCTTCGAGGATATTGCCGCCACGCTCGAAGAGGAAGGTCGTTACCCGCGCGGTTATGCCCGGGCGATCGGTACAGGACAGCGTCAGGACCAGCGGTTTTGCCATGGTCGCCTCATGTCTCTCGCGCCCCCGCCTGCGCAAGTGCAAACGAGCTTGGGTTGCCGCAATACCGGCTTGGTCAGTCGATCTCGAACACCACCTTGCGCATGCCCGCTTCGCCCAGCGCGGCTTCGACGACCGCTTTCTCGGCCGGATCGAGCTTCGTCTCGCAGCTCACAACACGCGCCACGGGGGCGAGCATCTCGAAGCCGCCTCGCCGCAATATCTTGCCGATCGCACGGACGATAGCGTCCTCAAGGTAGCGCGGATGCGCGACGATCGAATCTACGGAGGAGAAGCCGAATTCGGCGGGCTGGTCGGCGAAATTTCGCGTCGTACGATGGGTTACCTGGATGCGATCCCGGTAGATGGCGACATCGAGGTCCAGCCGATGGATCACCATTTCAGCGGCGCGCGAGCGCCTCCTCGCTTTGTCCGAGCAGCTTCTCGATGATCGCCGCGACCGGCTCTTCTTCCTTGAGCATACCGACCGACTGGCCGGCCATCAGGCTGCCGTTCTCGACATCGCCATCGATCACCGCGCGGCGTAGCGCGCCTGCCCAGTAATGTTCGATCTGCAATTGCGCCTCGTTCATCGCGATCTCCTCGCGGTCCAGAACGCCGGCGACCTCGATCTGTTTCCGGGTGAATTCCTCGGTGCCCTTGTTCTTGAGGGCGCGCACCGGGATCACCGGAAGGCGCGGGTCGACCTGGACGCTGGCGATCGCATCGCGCGCCGATGCGCGGAAGAAGGCCTTCTTGAAAGCGGGGTGAGCGATGCTCTCCTGCGCGCAGGCGAAACGCGTGCCGAGCTGGACACCCGCGGCGCCCATTTCGAGATAGCCGGCGATCGCCTGACCGCGCCCGATCCCGCCGGCAACGAAGATCAGGTGATCCTCGGCCAGTTCGGGGAGCATTTCCTGTGCCAGCACGCTGGTCGAAACGGGGCCGATATGGCCGCCCGCTTCCATGCCCTCGATCACCAACGCATCGGCGCCCGAGCGCAGCAGCTTCTTGGCGAGCGCGAGCGTGGGCGCAAAGCAGATGACCTTCGCCGGATTCTCGCCGCCTTTGATCGCCTCGACACTGCCCTTGGGCGGGATGCCGCCGGCAAGCACGGCATGGCCGACGCCGTGCTTCTCGCACACTGCAATCAGCTCGAACAGATCGGGATGCATGGTGATGAGGTTCACGCCGAAGGGCTTGTCGGTCAGCTTCTTCGTCTCGGCGATCTCTGTGTCGAGCAGGTCCGGGGTCATCGCCCCACAGGCGATCACGCCGAAGCCGCCTGCGTTGGAGATGGCCGAGACGAGATTGCGTTCCGAAACCCAGCTCATCGCGCCGCACAGGATCGCGGTGCGGGTGCCGAGGAAATCTGCGCCGCGCTGCATCAGGCGGGCGGTCTTGGGATAGTCGCTCATCCGCAGGGCGCTTAAGCCCGGCTCGCCCTCTCGGCAAGCGGCGATAGATCAATCGCCATAGACGATCCGTACCTTGTGCGCGGCATCGCGGGCCTTTCGCCGGGCCTCGTCGGTATCGCCTGCGGTCGCCAGCGCCACGCCCATGCGGCGGTAAGGGCGGCTGGTCGGCTTGGCGAAGATGCGCAAATCGGCGCCTTCGGCCATGGCTTCGGCGAGGCATTCGTAGGACAGGCTAGCGCTGTCGCGTTCGGCAAGGATCACCGCGCTGGCAGCCGGGCGTGCGCGTAGCTCGGCAGGGATCGGCAGGCCCATGACTGCGCGGGCGTGGAGGTCGAATTCGGTGAGATTCTGGCTCACCAGCGTGACCATGCCGGTATCGTGCGGGCGCGGCGAAAGCTCGGAGAAGATCACCTCCTCGCCCTTTACGAAGAATTCGACCCCGAACAGGCCGTAGCCACCGAGGTCGTCGACCACGGTCTTCGCCATGTCCTGCGCCTTCGCGACCGCGGCATCGGTCATCGGCGTCGGCTGCCAGCTTTCCTGGTAATCGCCGCGCTCCTGCCGGTGGCCGATCGGCGGGCAGAAGCTGATGCCATCCTTGTGGCGCACGGTCAGCAGCGTGATCTCGTAGTCGAAATCGACGAATTGCTCGACGATCACCCGCTGCCGGTCGCCGCGCATATTGGCACAGGCGTAATCCCAGGCCTCTTCGAGCCCGGCTTCGTCGCGCACGGTCGACTGCCCCTTTCCCGAGGACGACATGACCGGCTTGATCACGCAGGGCAGCCCGGTGTGCTGCGCGGCGGCCTTCACCTCTTCGAGGTTCTTGGCATAGCGATATTTCGAAGTGACGAGGCCCAGCTCGTTAGCCGCGAGGTCCCTGATCGCATCGCGGTTCATGGTCAGCTGCGCCGCGCGCGCGGAAGGGACGACGCTGAAGCCCTCGTCCTCCAGCTCGGCCAACACCGAAGTGCGGATTGCCTCGATCTCGGGGACGATATAGTCGGGCCGGTGCTTCTCCGCCGCTTCGCGCAGCTTCTCGCCATCGAGCATCGAGAACACCTCGCGCGCATCGGCCAGCTGCATCGCGGGCGCATCGTCATAGGCATCGCAAGCCACGACATAGGCCCCCAGCCGTTTGGCCGAAATAACGAATTCGCGCCCCAGCTCGCCCGAGCCGAGCAGGAGAATCTTCGCAGTGTGGCTCATGCAGCCTCGTCGGCCGCATCCAGGCCATAGGCCGTGTGCAGCACGCGCACAGCGAGTTCGGTCTCGTCCTCGTCGATCAGCACGCTGACCTTGATCTCGCTCGTGGTGATCGCCTGAATGTTGATGCCGCGGTCGGCCAGCGCCTGGAACATCGTGCTGGCGACACCTGCGTGGCTCTTCATGCCAACGCCGACCACAGATATCTTGGCGATCTGACTGTCGGTGATCAGCCGGTTGAAGCCGATGTCCTCGCGCTTGTCCTCGAGCAGTGCCTGCGCGCGGGCGAGGTCGGCCTGCGGGACGGTGAAGGTCACGTCGGTCTCGCCTTTGTCGCGGCCGACGTTCTGAATGATCATGTCGACATTGATGCCGGCCTTGGCCAGCGGGTCGAAGATATGCGCCACCGCGCCGGGCTTGTCGGGCACGCGGGTGAGGATCACCTTGGCCTCGTTCTTGTCGTGCGCGATGCCGGTCACGTGCTGGCGTTCCATGTCGCCCTTCTCCACAAGTTCGTTCATTTCTTCCTCCGACACGATCATCGTGCCGGGGTGATCGTCAGCAGGGATCGCATCCTCGCCGACGAAGCTGGAGAGGACCTGCACGCGCACGCCCTCTTTCATCGCCAGGCCCACCGAGCGCGTTTGGAGCACCTTGGCCCCCACGCTCGCGAGCTCGAGCATTTCCTCGTAGGTCACCGCCCTCTGCTTCTTCGCCTTGGCGACGATACGCGGGTCGGTGGTGTAGACGCCGTCGACATCGGTGTAGATGTCGCAACGATCCGCCTTGACCGCTGCGGCCACGGCAACCGCAGAGGTGTCCGAGCCGCCCCGGCCCAGCGTGGTCACGCGCCCGTCGGATGCGCGCCCCTGGAAGCCCGGAATCACCGCGATCTCGCCGCGTTGCATGCTGGCGACCAGCTCGTCGGCATCGATGCTCTCGATGCGTGCCTTGGCATGGGATTCGATCGTGTTGACGGGCAGCTGCCAACCGAGCCAGCTGCGCGCCTTGCAGCCCAGCGATTGCAGCGTGAGCGCCAGCAGGCCGCTGGTCACCTGCTCGCCGCTGGCGACAACCACGTCGTATTCCGCCGGGTCGTAGAGCGCGTTGGCCTCGCGGCAGAAATTGACCAGCCGATCGGTCTCGCCGGCCATGGCCGACACTACTACCGCGACCTCGTGCCCGCGTGCGGCCTGCTTGCGCACGATGTTTGCGACGCGCCGGATACGCTCGGTCCCCGCCATGGAGGTGCCGCCGAATTTCATCACGATGCGGGCCAAGCGCGTTTGTCTCCGTGCTGGAATGCTCAGGGTTTGGCTGCTAGCCACGCGGCATGAGCGATGCAACCACGAGCGCACGTAGCAATACTTCAGGCGGCCAAACGATCCGGCCCGACGAGGCGGCGCATTTCGGCAGGCTGGCCAAGGACTGGTGGGACCCGAAGGGCTCCTCCGCCATGCTGCACCGCCTCAACCCGGTCCGTCTGCAGTTCCTGCGCGAGGCGATCGACCTGCACTGGGCGGGCGATATCGAGGCGCGTCGCCCGCTGGCCGGCAAGAGCGCGCTCGACGTCGGCTGCGGCGCCGGTCTGCTGTGCGAACCGCTGGCGCGCCTGGGCGCCGAAGTCACCGGCGTCGATGCCGCGCCCGAAAATGTCGCGGCCGCCGCCCTCCATGCCGAGGGCGCGGGGCTCGACATCCGCTATATCGCTGGCGAGATCGGGAGCCTCGACATCGGCACGTTCGACCTCGTCAGTGCGATGGAAGTGATCGAGCATGTCGCGGACAAGCGCGCCTTCGTCGCCGCGCTTACCGCCAGGCTTGCGCCCGGCGGCCTGATGGTCCTCTCCACCCCCAACCGCACGCCGCAATCGCGGCTGCTGATGATCGGCGCAGCCGAAGGCATCGGGCTGATCCCCAAGGGCACGCACCACTGGGACGATTTCATTACCCCCGAGGAACTGGGCGACCTGCTCGACGAGGCCGGGCTCGAGATGGGCTATCCGAAGGGGATCGGCTTGTCGCCCGCCAAGGGCCTGTACCTGACCGACGACCTGTCGCTGAACTACATAGTCACCGCCCGAGCGCGCTGAGCACCAGTGCCGGATCGTCGGTAAATACACCGTCCGCACCCGCGGCGTGCACCATCTGCGCGAGTGTGCCGAGATCGCCGGTTGCACTCTCCTCCTCGCCACGGCGCAGCGCGGGCGGCAGGAAGGCATTCTCCTTGCGCAGCGTCCAGGCATGGACCTCGAGCCCGGCTGCCTGCGCATCGGCGACAAGCCGTGTCGGCGCGCCATCGGGCGACAGGACATGGCCGAGATACGGTCCGATACCGTCTGCATAGCTTGCCACTTCGGCGAGGCCCGAGGGGGTCATGATCTCGGACCAGCTCATCGCGGGCTCATCATAGGGGCCACCCTGCGGTCCGATCAGCAGCACCAGCGGTGTTTCGACCAGGCGGTCGAGACGTTTCAATGGCCCGACTTCGAATACCTGCACGTATACGTGGTCGTCGGCGTCGTCGAGATCGGCCTTGCGCAGCGCTGTGGCGAGCAGATCCACCGTATCGATCCCCTCCTCCTGCAGCAGCCAGGTCGGATGCTTGAGCTCGGGATAGATCCCGATCGGGCGCCCGGTTTCGGCTTCCTTCGCCTGCACCAACGCGACTATCTCCTCGAAGGTGGGAATCTGGTAAAGCCCGTCGAAACGCGCATTGGCGGGGCGCAAGCCGGGCAGCCGCTCGCGGGCGCGCAGGCTGCGCAGTTCGGCAAGAGTGAAGTCCTCGGCGAACCAGCCGCTGACCAGCCGCCCCTCGATCGTCTTCGAACGCCTGCGGTCGGCGAACTCTTCGCGGCTGGCAACATCGGTGGTTCCGCCGAGCTCGGTCTCGTGGCGCGCGACGAGGTGCATGTCCTTCGTCACCACAAGGTCGGGTTCGATATAGTCCGCGCCCTGGTCGATCGCGCGTTCATAGGCTGCCAGCGTGTGCTCGGGCCGCTCGCCGCTGGCGCCGCGATGCGCAATGACTATGAAGTCGTCGGCCGGCGCAGCCGCGACGGGCGCTGCCGCCAGCGCCGCGAGGATCAGGAGAAGTGCGCGGACCATTCGTCTTCCTTGAAACCGACCAGCAGGGCGCCGTCATGCTCGACGACGGGGCGCTTGATCATGGAAGGGTTGTCTTGCAGCAATTTGACGGCCTTGGCCGCGTCGACATCGGCCTTGTCCTCCTCGGGCAGCTTGCGCCAGGTCGTGCCGCGGCGGTTGAGCACGGTATCGACGCCCTCGGACTCGATCCATGAAGCGAGTTTCGCCGGATCGGCGCCGTGCCTCTTGTAATCATGGAAGGTGTATTCGACCCCCTGCGCGTGGAGCCACTTGCGCGCCTTCTTGACCGTGTCGCAATTGGGAATGCCGTAAACAATCGTATTCGTCACCGGTCCATGACCCCTTTTCTTGCTTCTGCCGCACGGCTACCGGTCGATGGGCCGTTTGAACAGAGCTTGCGTCGTCTCCTTGGTCAGGGCCGCCGGAGCGGGAACTCCGACGGCCCTTGTGCTGGCTGGAACAGATCGGCCGGTCAGTCGCCGAAGCGGGCCGTCAGTTGGACACCGAAGAACCGCGGCTCGGCCGAGATAAAGGTCGGGATACCGAAGGCACCGCCCGTATTGCCGGCATCGAGCAGATAGTCTTCGTCCAAGGCGTTGCGGATGAAGCCTGCGATTTCATAGCGGTCATCGGCGAAGGAAAAGCCCGCCCGCGCATTGACCAGCGTCACCGGTCCTTGCGAGATCAGCGGATTGTTGGGCACTTCGAAGAAAATGCGGCTGCGATGCGTGATGCTCGGCGTGGCGAAGAACCTGACGCCGCCGCCCAGTGGGTAATCCACGGTGAAACCACCCGACGCCTGCCACTCTGGCTGCAAGCGGAAACGCGCACCCGAAAATGCCGGCGAAAATGCGCCGTCTTCGTCGATCCCCCCGTCGATGAAGCCGACATTGCCGAACAGCTGCAGCCAGTCGGTCGCGTCGAGCGCGATCTCCGCCTCGACACCCAGATTGCTCGCGCTGCCGGCGCTCGCGGTTTCGAAGGCGCCGGTAGGGTTGCCGTTAGCGTCGAGCTGGGCGATCGAGACCTGGAAGTCGTCATAGACCTGGTAGTAGATGCCGAGCGAGGCCGAGACCGTACCGGTGGCGATCTTCACGCCGCCTTCGTAGTTCCACACGGTCTCCTCAGCGATGATATCGAGGTCGGGGACGGGATTTCCCGCACCATCGCGGGTTGCTCCAAGCTGCACCACCGGGGCGCGGCGGCCCTTCGAGACCGTCGCAAAGACATTCACATCGTCGGTAATGCGATAGAGCGCGTTGAAACGCGGCAGTACCGCATCGAAATCCTCTTCTGCGGTAAAGGTCCGTCCACCCGTATCCACCTGACCCGGGATCAGCGGCGCACCGCTGAGTACCGCGTTCGGGATCGACGCGATGAAGCCGGACTCGCGGTTCTCGAACAGGACGCGCACGCCCGCGGTCAGCTCGAGCCGGTCGGTTGCGATCCAGGTCGCGTCGGCAAAAACCGAATAGGCTTCGTTGCGGCCCTGGTTCTCGAACACCGAAGCATAGGGGATCGCGGTTGCCGCACCTGCCGTGGCCAGTGCGGTGACCTGCGAGGCTGGAACACTGCCGTCCGGCGCGACGCAAGGAATGCCCGGGATCAGCGGCGCGCCGAACAGCGTGGTGAGGCACTGGAGATAAGTGCCCTCCTCGGTCGCGAAGGGCACGTTCTGGATGCCATCCTCGACGAAAGCGTTCCAGCCGAAGCTGGCGCGTAACTGCGAGCCGCTATAGGTGAAGCGTCCTTCGTGGCTGAATTGATCGCCCTCGGCGATTTCGGTGAATTCGAGGAAAGGGGCCGCAGTCCCATCGGCATCGAACACCTCGGCGCTGTCGAACTTGCGATATCCATTGACCGTGGTGAAGGTCCAGTCGTCGGCGAACTGCCATTCGGCCGTCAGGTTGAGGTCGTAGACCTCGCGGTCAAGGCCGAGCTGGTCATCGCCCAGTGCCGCCGCGCCTGCCGGGTTGCCGCCCAGATTGGCATCCTCGAAGGCATTGGCCGCGCCACCGGGAGCCCCCGCGAATGCCGGGAAGGTGCCGGAAATGAAGGGTGTGCCGCCATTGCGCTGCTGGTCGTAAGTGCCGATCAGGTCGATCGTGAGATCGGGCGTCGGTGTGTAACGCAGCGATGCGCGGATACCGAACTGGTCCTGCGAATAGAGCTCTTCTTCCTGCGCCGGGTTGAGGTTTTCGACATAGCCGTCGCGCGTGCGCCATTCGAAGGCGACACGGCCGGCGATGACGTCATTGCCCACATTGAGATGGCCGCCCAGCAGGGCCTGGTCGAAATTGCCGTAACCGCCGGTCAGCTCGGCCGAGAAGCCATCGCGGGGACGCGCGGAGACGAGGCTGATCGCGCCGACCGCCGAAGCGGTGCCGAAGAGGGTCGCTTGCGGCCCCTTGATGACCTCGACACGGTCGAGATCGTAGATCGCCTGGTACGAACCGCGCGAGCGCGAGATGTCGACACCATTGTAATAGAGCGTGACACGCGGACCCTGCTGCGAGGAGCCGCTGTCCGAGGTGATCCCACGGATCACGATGCCGGGATTGTTGGCGCTCTGTTCCTGGATATTGAGGCCGGGCACATAGTTCGACAGCTCGTCCAGGTCCGATACGCCCAAGTCTTCGATCCGTTCGTCGGTCACGGCAGAAATGGTGATCGGCACGTCTAGCGCTCGCTGTTCGATCTTCTGCGCGGTGACGATGATCGTATTGCCGGAAACCGTCTCCTCGGCTCCCGGTCCTTCCTGCGCCAGCAGGGGCACGGGCATTGCGGCGACGGAAGCGAGGAGAGCGCTGCGGAGGACGGTGCTTTTCATGGGAGCCTCTGGATGACGGGAGGGGACGGAACGTCCCGCCCTCTACGGTCGGCCCATGACAGGGTGGCGGCAGTGATCTTACAGTCCGGAGTAACGGGCAATCGGCAACGCCGCGCCTGACCGCAATGTCAGAAAGGCCGATCCCACCAGTTGGGAAAATTTCCCAACCCTGCGGAATTCCCATCCTGCGCAGCATGCGCCCACGGCGGCAAAAGCCCTGTTTTCTGCGCTTTCCCGGTTTTGGCACAGCTCCTGCAATCCTTCCGGCAACCGGCAAGACGGACTTGCCGAGAGATACAACGGAAGGAAATGCACCATGATCACCACGACCAACCAGAGCCTGTTCGCCGCCGCTTTCTCGATCGCCATTTCGGCTGCGCTGTTCGCCTCGGCCATCATCCCGGCCAGCCCCGCCGTCTTCGCCTGATCGCCAAAACCAGCCTGGGCGCCGCATTACGGGTCGCCCACCAGACAAGGACCATCACGATGTTCGCCACCGACAACCAGCCCCTCTTCGCCGCAGCCTTCTCGATCGCCGTCTCAGCAGTGCTCTTCGCCACGGCCATCGTTCCCGCCAGCCCGGCGGTGTTCGCCTGATCTCGAAGAAGAATGAAAACTGTCCCGCCAGGACCAATCCAGCGTCGCCTGATCCTGCGCGCTAGGCCCTAGGCACAAGATGCGCATCGGCGATCGCCACGGCTAGCGCATCGGCCGCATCGGTCCCGGCAATCTTCGCCCCCGGCAGCAGGACCTTGAGCATGGCCTGTACCTGTTGCTTGTCCGCTCCGCCCGTACCGACAACCGCCTTCTTGACCAGCCGCGCTGCATGCTCGTTAACGCCAAGGCCCGCCGCGCCGCATGCCGCCAGCACCGCACCCCGCGCCTGCGCCAGCTTGAGCGTCGATTGCGGGTTCTTGTTGACGAAGACCTCCTCGGCGGCCGCGCGGGTCGGCCGGTGGGTCTCAATCACCTCCGCCAGCGCCATCTGCAGCGCCGCCAGCCGCTGGGCAATCGGTGCCTTCGTTTCGGTCGGCACCTGCCCGTTGGCGACATGCGTCAGGCGCGCGCCCTCTGCCCGGATCACGCCCCAGCCGGTGCAGCTGAGCGAGGGATCAAGGCCGAGGATCACGGTCATGCGCAGGATACCTTGTGAGAGATCAGCCCGGCAGGCCGATCAGCCAGCCCAGACGCCAGGCGATCGCCAACAGGAAGGCGCCGCCCAGCACGAGTGCCAAGGCCCAGTCGCGCCAGGTCAGTTGTCCAGCTTCTCCATCACCTCATCCGAGATGTCGTAATTGCCCCAGACGGTCTGGACGTCGTCGTCTTCCTCGAGCGCGTCGATCAGCTTGAGCAGAGTTCCAGCGCCCTTCTCGTCCATCTCTACAGTGAGGTTGGGTTTCCATGCGAGCTTGACCGTCTCCGCTTCGCCCAGCGCCTTTTCGAGGTCGCCGGCGACTTGGTGCAGGTCTTCCGCCGCGGTCCAGATCTCGTGGCCGTCTTCGGAGGACGAGATATCGTCCGCGCCGGCCTCCATCGCGGCTTCGAGAACCTTTTCCTCGTCGCCCGCATCGGCCGGGTAGAAGATGAAGCCCAGTCGCTCGAAACCGTGGGCAACCGAACCTTCGGTGCCGAGATTGCCGCCGTTCTTCGAAAAGGCGGTGCGCACGGCGGTGGCGGTGCGGTTGCGGTTATCGGTCAGCGCCTCGACGATGATCGCGCTACCGCCCGGGCCGTAGCCTTCGTAACGGACCTCTTCGTAATTCTCGTCATCGCCGCTGGTCGCCTTGTCGATCGCGCGCTGGATATTGTCCTTGGGCATCGACTGCGACTTGGCGTTGTTGACCGCCAGGCGCAGGCGCGGATTCATATCCGGATCGGGCATGCCCATCTTGGCCGCCACGGTGATTTCGCGCGACAGCTTGGAAAACAGGTTAGAGCGCTTCTTGTCCTGCGCGCCCTTGCGATGCATGATGTTCTTGAACTTGGAATGGCCGGCCATGGGTTCGCTTTGTAGCTGGTATGGTTGGACGTCTTCTCATCAGAGAATCTTGGGGGTCGCCTTAGCCGCATGACCGTGGGAACGACAAGCCTTGCGCGCGCGAATTCGACGCGCGGCGAATGGGCGAATTTCGCCGCATTCCTCAAGCAACCCGCCTTGCCCGAGCGGGCGAACGCGCCAGGGCTGGCGAGCCTTGTGGCCGTCCTGCGCCTGCTGCTGCTCGACCTGGCCGTGATGGGCGTGCTGCTGGCGATCGCCAGCGCGGTCATGGCCATCGGTATCGACGTGCCCGAAACCGCGCTGGCAGGCGTGGAGATCGGTCCCGGCATTATCTTCGCCGTGATTGTCTTCGCCCCGCTGGCGGAAGAGATCGCCTTTCGCGGCTGGCTTTCGGGCCGGCCGGGCCATGTGCTCGCGGTTCTCGTCATCCTTGGCGCCGTGGCGATGGCCGTGGCGCTCGGTGGCGGATCGACCGATCCCGGTGCGCTCCACGGCGCGGCCCTGGCCGTTGTCGGCGGAATGCTGATCGGATTGGCGGCCGTGTTCGCGCTGCGCAAGCGCGGGAGAATGGGCTGGTTCGCAGCTGTGTTCCCCGCCCTGTTCTGGCTCAGCACGCTGGGCTTTGCGAGTATTCACCTGTTCAACTTCCCGGCCGACGAAATGGCGATGGCGCTTCCGCTCGTACTGCCGCAATTCGCGATCGGCACCATGCTCGGCTATCTGCGAGTGCACTATGGATTGTGGGCAAGCATCCTGCTGCACCTGCTCCACAATGGCGCGTTCATTTCGCTGGTTCTGCTGGCGGGCGGCGCGGCCTAGCTCAGACCTTTACGGCCGTGCCGCTGGCCGAAACCATGAGCATCGAGCCGGTTTCCCCGATCACCTCGTAATCGAGATCCACGCCGACGACGGCATTGCCACCTCGCGCGCCGCATTCGGCCTGCAGTTCCTGGATCGCCTGCTCGCGTGCTTCGGCAAGGACGCGCTCGTAGCTGCCCGAGCGCCCGCCGACGATATCGCGGATATTGGCGAAGAGATCGCGGAACAGGTTCGCCCCGACGATCACTTCGCCGGTGACGATACCGAGATAATCCTGGATCGGCCGGCCCTCGATGGTCGGCGTGGTCGTCACGATGATCCCGCGGGCGTCTTTCCAGGGGCTGGGCATTTATTTTTTCCTTTCCGCGATTTACAGATATCTTGTGGATCTCAAGGAACTCATCGCCATACTCATTGCCGATGTTGCAGAGGCAAAGAGCCGTCTGCAGAAAGAGGATACTCAGACTGCAAGGCGCGAACTAATTAGAGCGCAATTCGCCGCAATTGAAGGGCTGGTTTGGCTAGCCCGTCAGCATATCGCAGGGGTAGCTCGGGAGATGGACAAGCTGACAGAAGACGAAGCGTCAGCTCTGAGCGAACAATCGATCTCGATCGGGCAAAATGGAAAGATCACAATCCAGAGAAAGTTCATCCCGACGGCCGCCGCTATTAGATTCCTTGCCAGACTGGCAAGACGGATTTGCCATGAACCGGTGCTCGAGCTGACTGATGCCGGATGGTCGAGGTTGAGCAACGCAACTCAGATTAGAAATCGCATCACGCATCCCAAGCGATCGTCAGACATGGAGATCGAGGAACGCGACCTCGCCGACAGCGAAGTCGCGTTTGCTTGGTGCTTCGAAAGCCTCATCATCGCAATGGAACGGGTCACGCTGGCCTTCCGCGACGAAGTCGAAGGAATTGGCGAAGTTCTTCGCCTCCTCAATGAAAATGACCCAACCGCTTGGGCTCACTATCAAGCGGCGATGACCGACGACCTCGATCGATGATCCTCACTCCATACCGATTGCCGCCTTATAGGTTTCGAGCAGTGTTTCCATTTCCCTGCGATCATTAATGTCCATCTTGCGAAGCTTGATAAGCTGCCGCATCAGTTTTGTATCGTAACCGACCGCCTTGCCCTCGGCATAGACGTCGCGGATGTCGTCGGCGATGCCCTTCTTCTCTTCCTCGAGGCGTTCGATGCGCTCGATCAGCAGGCGCAGGCGGTCGTCGGTGGCTTCGGCCATTTCGTCTTAACTCCGGTGATGTGAGAATCGCCCTCGGGCGAGAGGCACGTGCGATAGCGCCGCCCGCTCCCGCGCGAAACCGCCCTTGTCGATAATTTGCGCTAACGCAAATCCGCCTTGTTGCGCGTAAGGCTGGCTTCCATCGCCGCGATCTGCTCCTCGGTCGCTGGGCTCTGGCGGGTCGTTTTCCATTCCTCCATCGGCATTCCATGGATGAGTTCGCGCGCTGCATCCTTGTCGCCCTCGAAGCCGGCCTCGCGGATCCAGTCCGCCAGGCAATTGCGGCAGAAGCCGGCAAGTCCCATGAGATCGATATTCTGGGCATCGTGGCGGTGTCGCAAGTGCCGTACCAGCCGCCGGAAAGCCTGTGCCGCTACGGCATCGTCGAGTTGGTCGAGCGGGTCTCCCGCATTCGTAGTCATCGTTTCATCGTCCTTGCTTTGTCGCATGGCGGTGCCATAGGCGAATCCCCATGGCAGAACCCGCACCGAAGCTCGACCCGCGCGGCCGCAAGGTCAAGATCCTCGCGACCGTCGGCCCCGCCAGCCGCTCGCCCGAAATGCTGGGCCGCCTGTTCAAGGCCGGTGTCGACGCTTTCCGCGTCAACATGAGCCATGGTGAACATGGTGATCACGCGCAGACGATCGCAGCGATCCGGGCGATGGAAAGAAAGTTCATGCGCCCGATCGCGATCCTCGCCGATCTGCAGGGACCCAAGCTGCGTGTCGGCAAGTTCAAGGACGGGCAGGCGGTGATCCGTCATTCGGGGCACTTCACGCTCGACCGAAATCCCGAACCCGGTGACGAAACGCGCGTCGAGCTGCCGCACCCCGAACTGTTCGGCCTGCTCGAGAAGGGCCAGCGCCTGCTGATCAACGACGGAAAAATCCGCCTCAAGGTGATCAGCGCCGACGACGAGAAGATCCACTGCTCGGCCGAGGTCGGCGGGGTGATCTCGGACCGCAAGGGCGTCAACGTGCCCGATGCCGAAGTACCGATCCCCGCGCTGACCGAGAAGGACCGCAAGGACCTCGCCTTCGCCGTCGGCCAGGGAGTGGACTGGATCGGCCTGAGCTTCGTCCAGCGTCCAGAGGATCTTGCCGAGGCGCGCAAGATGATGGGCGGCCACGGTGCGCTGTGCGCCAAGATCGAAAAGCCGATGGCGGTCCGCCGGCTCGACGAAATCATCGACGCATCGGACGGCATAATGGTCGCGCGCGGCGATCTGGGTGTCGAACTCGAACCGCAGGAAGTCCCGCCCCTGCAGAAAAAGATCGTCAATGCCACCCGCCTCAAGGGCAAGCCGGTAATCGTGGCAACCCAGATGCTCGAAAGCATGATCGAGAGCCCCGCCCCGACCCGCGCCGAGGTCTCCGACGTCGCCAACGCAGTCTATGACGGTGCGGATGCAGTGATGCTTTCGGCGGAAACCGCGGCCGGCGACTGGCCGGAAGAAGCTGTCACGATCATGCACCGTATCGCGCATCAGGTCGAACGCGACGAAGCCTATCTCGAGCGCGTTCGCCTGCTCGACACGCCGCCCGATGCGACGACCGCCGATGCGCTGGCCCATGCCTGCATGACAGTGGCCGATACCGTTCCGGTCAGTGCGATCACGGTCTTTACCGGATCGGGTTCGACTGCGCGCCGCGTGGCGCGAGAGCGGCCGAGCGTGCCTATGCTGGTGCTTACCCCGAGCATGAAAACCGCCCGCCGCCTGGGGCTGTTATGGGGCGCGCATGCAGTTGCGACCAAGGACATCGGCAGCTTCGAGGAAATGATCGCCAAGGGCAAGCGCATGGCCCTGCGCCACGGTTTCGGTCAGGCGGGCAGCAAGATGATCGCGCTTGCGGGCGTTCCTTTCGGCACCCCCGGCTCGACCAACCTGCTCCACGTCGTCACCGTGAGCGGCGACGAGCTGAAAAAGCACCGCAGTTAGAGCGCGCGGCGTTCCTTCATGATGCGCTTGTTGCGTGCATCGACGAGGCGGAAAGCCTTGAAGACAGGAAAGCCGCGGTCGGTCCGCCCTTCGTGGCCGAGAAGCCAGATCTGCTGATAGAACCAGTAAATCCCGGCGAAACCGCTGACCGCTTTCACGATCTGAAAGCGTCTCAGAAAGCCGAGCCAGGAAGGGAGCAGGTCGAGATCGTCTTCGTAGCGAGCCAGCCCCTGCTTGCCGTCCAGCAACGCCTTCGGCGCGTCAGTGTCGACGCAAAGCGGGCGCCCCAGACCGATGACATCCGCCGCGCCGCTTTGCAGCGCCTGCTCCATCGCGGCGCGAGTGCGGAAGCCGCCGGTAACCATCAGCGGCACCGAAACCTCCGCCTGCATCGCCCGGGCGAAATCGACGAAATAGGCTTCGCGAGCGGCAGTCGAAGGGGCGACATTCTGGGGCTCCTCGGCTTCCACACCCTCGACGCCCATCAGCTTGGGCTGTTCATAGGTGCCGCCGGAAATCTCGATCAAATCGACCGTGGCCGCCTCGAGCCATTGGACCACCTGTAGGCTGTCGCCGAAGTCGAAGCCCCCTTTTTGGAAGTCGGCGCTGTTGAGTTTGACCGAAACCGGAAAATCCGGCCCGACCGCTTCGCGCACCGCCGTCACGATCTCGAGCAGAAAGCGCGCGCGGTTTTCGAGGCTCCCGCCGTATTCGTCGGTGCGAAGGTTCACCCGCGGCGAAAGGAATTGCGACACCAGATAGCCATGCGCGCCATGCACCTGCACGCCGGTGAAGCCGGCATCCATGCAGGCCTTCGCGGCCACGGCCCAGCGTTTCACGAGGGCGGCGATCTCGTCCTTCGTCAGAGGCGTCGGCTTGGCGAACTGTCCACCAGGAAGAGCGAGTTGAACGTCCGAGGACGATTTCGGGTGCGGATTGACGAGTTTCTGCGTCTGCCGCCCGCCATGGCTGATCTGTGCCCAGAAATGGTTGCCATTACGCGTGGCGGCTTTGGCCCACCGGGCGAGGCGCGCCTTCATATCGGCATCGGGCTCGGACTCGATGACGACATTGCCGGGCCGCTCGAGATGATCCTTGTCGATGATGATGTTGCCCGACAGCAGCAGTCCGGCGCCGCCATCTGACCAGATGCCGTAGAGCCGTTCGAGCGCCGGAGTGGGCCTGCCGTCCGGGGTAGCCAGCCCTTCGGTCATCGCGGCTTTTGCAAGCCGGTTGGGGAGCACGGCTCCGCATGGCGATTGCAGGTCCGAAGCGAGCGTTACTGTCATCAATTGTCCTCCCTATCCCCGCGCGGGACTCTCCAGCCGGCTACGCGCACGCTCTTCGCCGATCAGCGGGAGCAGCTCGCTCATGTCCGGACCGTGGTCCATACCCGTCAAAGCCTGTCGCAACGGCAGGAACAACGGTTTGCCCTTGCGCCCCGTCGCCTCCTTCAACCTCGCCGTGAGCGCGCGCCACGGATCATCGCCCCATTCGAGCAGTTTGGCGGCTTCGGCCAAATAGGCGCGATCTTCCTCGGAAAACTCGCGCTGCTCGATCGGGCCGGTGACCAGTCGCCACCATTCGGCGGCTTCGCAAACATGCGAGAGATTTGGCCGGATCGCATGCCAGCCCGCCTCGTCGATCCCCTCGGGCAGCCGGTCGGCCACCTCGGCGAACTCCATCTCGTGCACCAGTGCCGTGTTGACGCGTTCGAGTTCGGCTTCGTCGAATTTCGCGGGCGCACGACCGAAGGTCGACAGGTCGAAACTGTCGATCAGCGCCGCGCGATCGGCAATCGGCTCTACCGGTAGCGAAGTGCCCAGCCGCGCGAGCAGCGCGACGATCGCGGCGGGTTCGATACCGCGTTCGCGAAAGGCATCGCAGCCGAGCGAACCGAGGCGTTTGGACAGCTTGCCTTCCTTACCGACCAACAGCGCTTCATGCGCAAAACGCGGCGTTTGCTGCGCTGGGTATTGCGCAGCAATAAGTGCGGTAAACATCTGGATCTGAACGGCTGTGTTGGAGACGTGATCTTCACCGCGGAGGACGTCGGTCACGCCCATATCGAGATCGTCAACCGCGCTGGGCAACATATAGAGCCAGCTGCCGTCGGCACGGCGGATGACCGGGTCCGACAATTGCGCGGGATCGAATCTCTGCGGCCCGCGCACGCCGTCCTGCCAGGCGATCTGCTCGTCATGATCGAGCTTGAAGCGCCAATGCGGGGCAATGCCTTCCGCTTCCTTTGCGGCCTGGTCTTGCTCGCTCAGATCCAGCGCGCCGCGATCGTAGATCGGCGGAAGGCCGCGCCCGAGGCGGATTTTGCGCTTGAGTTCGAGTTCCTGCTGCGTCTCGTAACAGGGATAGACCCGACCTGCGTTGCGCAGCCCCTCGAAAGCGGCGTCGTACTTGGCCAGCCGGTTCGACTGGCGCTCCTCGCCATTCGGTTCGATACCCAGCCATGCGAGGTCGGCACGGATCGCGTCGACATAATCCTCGCGGCTGCGTTCTGCGTCGGTATCGTCGATCCGGAGCAGGAAGCGACCGTCACTTTTTCGTGCGAGCATCCAATTGTGCAGCGCGGTGCGGATGTTGCCGACGTGAAGCCTGCCGGTGGGCGAAGGTGCGAAGCGCGTGACGATGGTCATGTGCGCGCGGATAGCCGAGGGTCGCGCACTTGGCGAGAGGTCTCAGCCGGCGCGCTTGGTGCGGCGTTTCAGGGCGGATTCGCGCATCTGGCGGTATTCGAGGATGCCGCTCGCCTCGCTATTCATCGCCGCTTCGACCGCATCGGCGGATGCGAAACTGTCTCCGGGCACAGGCTCGCAGATCAGATAGCCTTGCGCTTCGTCGCAACCCAGCTTGCGCAGCAGGTCGAGTTGCGTTCGCGATTCGACACCTTCGGCGGTTGTCGCCATCCCCAGCGCCTTGGCGAGCCGGGTAATGCTGGTCACGATCGCCCGATTATCGGCCGACGCTTCTATCCCTTCCACGAAGGCCCGGTCGATCTTGATCCGGTCGAAAGGGAAGCGGCGCAGGTAGCTGAGCGAGGAGTAGCCGATCCCGAAATCGTCGAGCGCGATCTTCGATCCGAGTTCACGCAGCTTCTCCAGATTGGCGGCGCAGATACCACTTTCCTGCATCAGTACATGTTCGGTAATCTCGAATTCGACCCGCGCAGGATCCATGCCCTGCGCATGGATGGCCTGGGCGACCACATCGGCCAGATGCGGGCTGCGCACCTGGGTCGGCGACAGGTTGATCGCGATGCGAAAATCGCCATCCCATTGCGCGGTCTCGGCTAGCGCCTGGCGGATCGACCACTCGCCGATCGGCACGATCATGCCGGTTTCTTCCGCCACATAGAGAAAGTCGGTCGGAGTCACGATGCCGCGCTGCGGGTGATACCAGCGCAGCAAGGCCTCGTATCCCGCAACCTTGCCGGAATCGAGATCGATAACGGGCTGGTAATGAAGGTTGAGTTGCCCGCGCGCGATCACTTCGCGCAGGTCGCTCTCGATTTCGCGGCGCTCGCGCGCCACCCGGTCGAGGGCCTCATCGTAAATGGCCAAGGTGTCGCGCCCTTTGTCCTTCGCGGCAAACAAGGCGATATCCGCGCGGCGCATCAACTCTTCCGCCTCGCACTTGTCATCGGCGCAGCGGGCGATGCCGATGCTTCCCGAAATACGATAGACCTGGCCGTCGATTTCGAACGGTTCGCGGATCGCGGCGAGGAAACGATGGGCGCGTTCGATCAGCATGCCTGCGCCCGACCGCGTCTCGAGCAGGACCGCGAATTCGTCGCCGCCGAGCCGCGCGACCAGGTCGTGTCCGCGCACCTCGCGTTCGAGGCGCGTGCCGACTTCGCGCAAGAGCCGGTCGCCCACGAGATGGCCGCGCGTGTCGTTGACCCCCTTGAAGTCGTCGAGATCGATATAGAACAGCACCGCGCTGCGCGCACGGGAGCTATGCGCGAGGGCGGCACGCAGCCGTTCGTTGAACAGGTAACGATTGGCGAGGCCGGTGAGGTTGTCGTAATGCGCCATGAAGGCGACGCGTTCCTCGATCAGCCGGTCGCCGGTCACATCGCGTGCGACGCCGCCCAACCATCCGTTTCCGCGCGGTCGCGCCGAGAGTTTCCAGTAGCGCAGCTCGCCCTCGACGTTGAGCTTGAGAATGAGGTCGCGGAACTGGCTGTGTTCAGCCAAATGGACCTCAAGCTGATCGCGATCGTCGCCGGGCGCGAACAGATCGATGAGGAACTTGCCCTCGAGGTCTTCCCTTGCAGCCCCGGCAGCCGCGGCGAAGCGGGCAGAGACTTCACGCAGGTGGCCATGCGGGCCAACCGTCCACAGCCAGTCGGACGAATGTTCCTCATAATCGTTGAGCAGCATTCGCACCGTGCTCGACGCTTCACGGAGATTGAATTCCGCCTCCGCCGCCGCGACGATCTGTCTCTGCTGCTCGCGGGTGGTCCCCAGAAAGGCGACGACGAAAAACGCCAGCAGGATGAATGCGGGCCAACCGGTGCCGTCGGTCTGGATCCAAGTCGCCGCGGCGATCGAGACGGTCATAGCGGCGATATGGAAGACTGCCGCCTCGGGAGCGGTCCGGTGAACCAACAGCACGCCGCCGAGAACGGAGAAGGCGATTACCGCGAGCGCAACCGCATCGAAACCGGATGCTACCGATGCGAGATAGGGGAAAATGACGGCCCAGATGCACGATCCGATCCATTGCAGCACTGTGAACCGGCGCCAGTAGCGTTTCAGCTCGCCGAGAGAAGCGTTCTCCTGGTCGAAACGCAGACCCATGACTGCGACAAGCGCGATCAGAGCAGCCATCGCAGCCGTCCACCCCAGAAGGATGACGAGCTGCGCCCGATCAAAAAACATGTAGTTTAGGGCAGCGATCGAACCGAGCGACGGCAGTAGGGACAACCGCATCCCGATGTCCACGTCCGCCAACCGGCGAGTCAGCAGGAGATATTCCAGCGAATGCCTCTCGGCACATTCACCTCCCGCGTCGCGCACTTCGGTGTCGGGCTCTGCTGCGGCCACGAATTCCCCCGGTTGTGGCCCTCACCACCGACGTGGCCACTTACCACACACCGTGCAGCCCATCTCACTTACCGTCAAGCAACATACGGCGTCTCAGTATTCATGCCGATATAGGCGTTTGAAGGCAAAAAGGCCCCGCCGGATCGCTCCGACGGGGCCTTTTACTGTTACATTGACCAGTAAGGCTTATTCGCCGTCCTTGGCATCTTCATTGAGGTAGTCACCCGCGTCGGCATCGGTGCCGTGGGTTTCGCCCTCCATGCTCGCCAGCGGATCGTCGCCGATCGCCGCTTCGGGGCCCTGGGCGAGCTCCGCTTCGTGCTCTTCCTCGGCGGTCTGGGCAGCGATGATCGCTTCCTGGGCCTTTTTCCACTGGGCGCGCAGCGCGGCATCGCGGCTCGAGGCAGTGATGCGCATGCGGTTCATGCCCGCGCCGGTGCCGGCGGGGATGAGGCGGCCGACGATCACGTTCTCCTTCAGACCGACCAGCGTGTCCTTCTTGCCCTCGACCGCGGCCTGGGTGAGCACGCGCGTGGTTTCCTGGAAGGATGCGGCCGAGATGAACGAACGCGTCTGCAGCGAGGCCTTGGTGATGCCCAGCAGGATCGGCGTGCCGACTGCCGGCTGCTTGTTCCGGCCCAGCTTGGCATTGGTCTCGTTCAGCTCTTCCAAATCGACCTGTTCGCCCGGCAGTAGCACCGTATCGCCACCGTCGGTGATCTCGACCTTCTGCAGCATCTGGCGAACGATCACCTCGATGTGCTTGTCGTTGATCTTCACGCCCTGCAGTCGATAGACTTCCTGGATCTCGTTCACGAGATACTCGGCCAGCGCCTCGACGCCCAGAACCTCGAGGATGTCGTGCGGGTTGGGCGAACCGGAAATCAGGGTGTCCCCTTTCTTCACGAAGTCGCCTTCCTGCACGTCGATCACCTTGGTCTTGGGGATCAGGTACTCGACTGCATCGCCTTCCTCCGGCACGATCGCGATCTTGCGCTTCGCCTTGTATTCGCGAACGAATTCGATCTTGCCCGAAATCTTGGCGATGACCGAATTGTCCTTCGGAAGACGCGCTTCGAACAGCTCGGCAACCCGCGGCAGACCGCCGGTGATGTCGCGCGTCTTGGCGGCTTCGCGGCTGGCACGGGCAAGGATATCGCCCGCTTCGACCTCTTGGCCGTCCTCGACCGACAGCGCGGTACCGGGCGCCAGCATGTAGCGCGCGGCCTCGCTGTCGTCGCCCGCATCGTTGAACAGGGTCAGGCGCGGACGCAGATCCTCGTTCTTCTTGCGGCCGGTGGTCTTGGTTTCGGTAACCACACGCTGGGCGATACCGGTGGCATCGTCGACGCGTTCTTCCATGGTCGTGCCGTCGACGAGGTCCTGATAACGGACCACGCCCGACTGCTCGGTGATGATCGGCAGGCTGAACGGATCCCATTCGGCCAGACGATCGCCTTCCTTCACCTTGGCGCCATCCTTGTGCATCAGCACGGTACCGTAGGGCACCTTGTGGATTTCGCGCTCGCGGCCTTCGGCGTCGATCACTGCCAGTTCGCCATTGCGGGCGAGCGACAGAATACGACCCTTCTTGTCGGTGATGGTCGGCATGTCGCGATAGACGACCTTGCCGTCCGACACGGCTTCGAGATGCGAGGTCTCGTTGAGCTGTGCGGCTCCGCCGATGTGGAAGGTACGCATGGTCAGCTGGGTGCCGGGTTCACCGATCGACTGTGCCGCGATGACGCCGACGGCCTCGCCGATGTTGACCGGCGTACCACGCGCGAGGTCGCGGCCATAGCAGGTGGCGCAAACGCCCTGCTGCGCTTCGCAGACCAGCGGGCTGCGGATCTTGGCGACCTGCACTTCCGCTTCCTCGATGATTTTGATCATCGGTTCGTCGAGCAGCGTACCGGCCTTCGCGATGACCGCGCCGGTCGCGGCATTGACGATGTCCTCGGCCACGGTGCGGCCCAGGATACGTTCGCCCAGCGATGCGATGACCGAGCCGCCCTGCACGATGGCGCGCATGTCGAGCGAATTCTCGGTCTTGCAGTCTTCGACCACGATGGTGCAGTCCTGCGACACGTCGACGAGGCGGCGGGTCAGGTAACCCGAGTTCGCCGTCTTCAACGCCGTATCCGCGAGACCCTTGCGGGCACCGTGGGTCGAGTTGAAGTATTCGAGGACGTTGAGGCCTTCCTTGAAGTTCGAGATAATCGGGTTCTCGATGATCTCGCCCGACGGCTTGGCCATCAGGCCACGCATACCGGCGAGCTGCTTCATCTGCGCCGGGCTACCACGCGCGCCCGAATGGCTCATCATGTAGATCGAGTTGATCTCGGCCTGGAGGCCGTCCTTGTCGATCGGGCGGGCCTTGATCTTCTCCATCATGGCATCGGCCACCTGGTCGCCGCAGCGGCTCCAGGCGTCGATCACCTTGTTGTACTTTTCCTGCTGGGTGATCAGGCCGTCCTGATACTGCTGCTCGTAATCGGCGACCATGTTCTTGGTCGTCTCGACCAGCTCCACCTTCTCCTCGGGGATGATCATGTCATCCTTGCCGAAGGAGATGCCGGCCTTGAATGCGTGACGGAAGCCGAGCGACATGATCGCGTCGGCGAACAGCACCGTGTCTTTCTGGCCGGTGTGGCGATAGACCTCGTCGATGACGTCTGCGATGTCCTTCTTGGTCAGCAGGCGATTGACGATGTCGAAGGGAACCTTGTGGTTCTTCGGCAGGCATTCGCCGATCAGCATGCGGCCGGCAGTCGTCTCGAAACGCTTCATTTCGATCTTGCCGTCCTCATCCGCCTGCGGAACCCGGGCGAGGATCTTGGTGTGCAGCGAGACCTGTTTGGTTTCGAGCGCCTGGTGGACCTCGGCCATGTCCGAGAACATCGGCAGCTTTTCGACCTTGTTGCCGTCGGCATCCTCGGCGAACTCGGGCTTCTTCTCCTGCCGTTCCATCGACAGGTAGTAGAGACCCAGCACCATGTCCTGCGAAGGCACGATGATCGGCTTGCCGTTGGCGGGCGAGAGGATGTTGTTGGTCGACATCATCAGGACGCGCGCTTCGAGCTGCGCCTCGAGGCTGAGCGGCACGTGGACCGCCATCTGGTCACCGTCGAAGTCGGCGTTGAAGGCCGAGCAGACCAGCGGGTGAAGCTGGATGGCCTTACCTTCGATCAGCACGGGTTCGAACGCCTGGATGCCGAGACGGTGAAGCGTCGGCGCGCGGTTCAGCAGAACCGGGTGCTCGCGGATCACCTCGTCGAGGATGTCCCAAACTTCCTTGCGTTCCTTCTCGACCCACTTCTTGGCCTGCTTGAGGGTCATCGAAAGACCCTTGGCGTCGAGGCGGGCGTAGATGAACGGCTTGAACAGCTCGAGCGCCATCTTCTTCGGCAAGCCGCACTGGTGCAGCTTGAGTTCGGGGCCGGTCACGATGACCGAACGGCCCGAATAGTCGACGCGCTTACCCAGAAGGTTCTGGCGGAAGCGGCCCTGCTTGCCCTTGAGCATGTCAGACAGGGACTTGAGCGGACGCTTGTTGGCGCCGGTGATCACACGGCCGCGGCGGCCGTTGTCGAACAGTGCGTCGACGGCTTCCTGCAGCATGCGCTTTTCGTTGCGGACGATGATGTCCGGTGCGCGCAGCTCCATGAGGCGCTTCAAACGGTTGTTACGGTTGATGACGCGGCGATAGAGGTCGTTCAAATCCGACGTCGCGAATCGGCCACCGTCCAGCGGCACCAGCGGGCGCAGTTCGGGCGGAATGACCGGAACGACTTCGAGGATCATCCATTCGGGACGGTTGCCCGATTCGATGAAGCTCTCGACGACCTTCAAACGCTTGATGATCTTGGCCGGCTTGAGCTTCGACTTTGTGGTCGCGAGCTCTTCCAGCAGATCCTCTTTCTCCTGTTCGAGATCGAGATCCATCAGCATGATCTTGACCGCTTCGGCACCGATGCCGGCGCTGAAAGCGTCTTCGCCATACTCGTCCTGCGCTTCGAGCAGTTCGTCCTCGGTGAGGAGCTGGAACTTCTCCAGCGGCGTCAGGCCGGGCTCGGTGACGATGTAGCTTTCGAAGTACAGCACGCGCTCGAGCTGCTTGAGCTGCATGTCGAGCAGCAGGCCGATGCGCGACGGCAGCGACTTGAGGAACCAGATATGCGCAACCGGCGCGGCCAGTTCGATATGGCCCATGCGCTCGCGGCGAACCTTGGTCACGGTCACTTCGACGCCGCACTTTTCGCAGACGACGCCCTTGTATTTCATGCGCTTGTACTTGCCGCAGAGGCACTCATAGTCCTTCACCGGACCGAAGATGCGCGCGCAGAACAGGCCGTCACGCTCGGGCTTGAACGTGCGGTAGTTGATCGTTTCCGGCTTCTTGATTTCGCCGAAGGACCACGAGCGAATGCGCTCGGGGCTGGCGATGCCGATCTGGATCTCGTCGAAAGTCTCGGGCTTCGCGAGCTGGTTGGTGAATTTGGTCAGTTCGTTCATGACTTATTCCCTTAGCGGGTGAATTCCTTGTGGGCGGGGGTGGGGAGCGCGTGGCCCCCCTATTCCGCCGCGATCGCGAAGCCGTCGTCGTCCTCGTCGTCGTCGCTGAGCGACTTCAACTCGACGTTCAGGCCCAGGCTGCGCATTTCCTTGACGAGCACGTTGAAGCTCTCGGGAATGCCCGCCTCGAAGGTGTCGTCGCCCTTGACGATCGCTTCGTAGACCTTGGTACGGCCGATCACGTCATCCGATTTCACCGTGAGGATTTCCTGCAGCGTGTAGGCGGCGCCGTAGGCCTGGAGCGCCCAGACCTCCATTTCCCCGAAGCGCTGGCCGCCGAACTGCGCCTTACCGCCCAGCGGCTGCTGGGTGACGAGGCTGTAGGGGCCGATCGAACGGGCGTGGATCTTGTCGTCGACGAGGTGATGCAGCTTGAGCATGTAGATGATGCCCACGGTGACCTTGCGGTCGAAGGCTTCACCCGTGCGTCCGTCGAACAGCACCGACTGGCCCGAGCTGTGGAGCCCGGCCTTTTCGAGCTCGACCGTGACATCGCCTTCGCGTGCACCGTCGAACACCGGTGTGCCCATGGGGACACCTGCGGTGAGGTTGCCGGCCAGTTCGACCACTTCGGCGGTCGAACGGCTGTCGATCGCTTCGTGATACTCATCGCCGTAAACCGTCTTCAGACGCTCGACCACGGCCTCGGGCGGCTTGGCTTTGGCATAGTCTTCCGCCGCATTCGGATTGGCACGCTTCCACTCTTCGAGCTGCTCGCCGATCTGATGGCCCAGATTGCGGGCCGCCATGCCGAGGTGCGTTTCGAAGATCTGCCCGACGTTCATGCGCGACGGCACGCCCAGCGGATTCAAGACGATGTCGACCGGTGTCCCGTCTTCGAGGAACGGCATGTCCTCGACCGGCAGGATGCGGCTGATGACGCCCTTGTTCCCGTGGCGGCCGGCCATCTTGTCGCCCGGCTGCAGCTTGCGCTTCACCGCGACGAAGACCTTGACCATCTTGAGCACGCCCGGGGCGAGTTCGTCACCACGCTCGAGCTTTTCCTTGCGGTCCTCGAACTTCTCTTCGATGAACTTGACCGCTTCGTCGTACTGCGACTTGACCGCTTCGAGCTGCGCCTGGCGACCGTCGTCGGCCACGGCGAATTTGAACCACTCGTGCTTGTCGACACCCTCGAGCACCTCTTCGGTGATCTCGGTGCCCTTCTTGACGCCCTTGGGCGCTGCCGAAGCCGTCTGGCCGACCAGCATGTCGCGCAGGCGGTTGTAGGTCGCGCGGTTGAGGATGGCGCGTTCGTCGTTCGAATCCTTGCGGAGGCGTTCGATTTCCTCGTTCTGAATCGCACGCGTACGGTCGTCGATCTCGATACCGTGGCGGTTGAAGACGCGGACTTCGACGACCGTGCCGGCCACGCCCGGCGGCAGGCGGAGCGAGGTGTCGCGCACGTCGCTGGCCTTTTCGCCGAAGATGGCGCGCAGGAGCTTTTCTTCCGGCGTCATCGGGCTTTCGCCCTTCGGCGTGATCTTGCCGCACAGGATATCGCCCGGGTGCACTTCGGCGCCGATATAGACGATGCCCGCTTCGTCGAGGTTGCGCAGGGCCTCCTCGCCGACATTGGGGATGTCGCGGGTAATGTCTTCGGGGCCGAGCTTGGTGTCGCGCGCCATGACTTCGAATTCCTCGATATGGATCGAGGTGAAGACGTCGTCCTTCACGATACGCTCGGAAATGAGGATACTATCCTCGTAGTTGTAGCCGTTCCAGGGCATGAAGGCGACCAGGCTGTTGCGGCCCAGCGCCAGTTCGCCGAGATCGGTCGAAGGACCGTCGGCGATGATGTCGCCGGGCTCGACCGTCTCGCCCACCTTCACCAGTGGGCGCTGGTTGATGCAGGTGTTCTGGTTCGAACGCTGGAACTTCTGCAGCGTGTAGATGTCGACGCCCGACTGGCCGGGTTCGACATCGCCGATCGCGCGGATCACGATACGCGTCGCGTCGACCTGGTCGACGATGCCGCCGCGGGTCGCCGCGATGGCTGCGCCCGAATCGCGCGCAACGGTTTCTTCCATGCCGGTGCCGACCCAGGGCGCTTCCGCCTTGACCAGCGGCACGGCCTGGCGCTGCATGTTCGAGCCCATCAGCGCGCGGTTGGCGTCATCGTTTTCCAGGAACGGAATAAGCGATGCGGCGACCGAGACGAGCTGCTTGGGGCTAACGTCCATCAGCGTGATGGTGTCGCGCGGCGCCATCAGGTTGTCGCCGTCGTGACGAGCCGAGACCAGTTCTTCGACAAACGAGCCGTCTTCGGTCAGATCGGCCGAAGCCTGCGCCACCGTGTGCTTCTGCTCTTCCATCGCCGACAGGTAGACGACTTCGCTCGTCACTTTGTTGTCGACGACCTTGCGATACGGCGTTTCGATGAAGCCGTATTTGTTGACGCGCGCGAAGGTCGAAAGCGAGTTGATGAGGCCGATATTCGGGCCTTCGGGCGTCTCGATCGGGCAGATGCGGCCATAGTGCGTCGGGTGGACGTCGCGCACTTCGAAGCCGGCACGCTCACGGGTAAGGCCGCCCGGGCCAAGCGCTGAAACGCGGCGCTTGTGGGTGACTTCCGACAGCGGGTTGGTCTGGTCCATGAACTGCGAGAGCTGCGAGGAACCGAAGAACTCGCGCACTGCGGCCACGGCGGGCTTCGCGTTGATGAGGTCGTTGGGCATGACGGTCGAGACGTCGACCGAGCTCATGCGCTCCTTGACCGCGCGCTCCATGCGCAGCAGCCCGACGCGGTACTGGTTTTCCAGAAGTTCGCCGACCGAACGTACGCGGCGGTTGCCGAGGTTGTCGATGTCGTCGACATCGCCCTTGCCGTCCTTGAGGTCGACCAGTTCCTTGACCACGGCGAGAATGTCTTCCTTGCGCAGCGTGGTGACGGTGTCTTCGGCGTCGAGTTCGAGACGCATGTTGAGCTTGACGCGGCCGACGGCCGACAGGTCATACCGCTCGCCATCGAAGAAGAGGCCTTCGAACAGGGCTTCGGCGGTTTCCTTGGTCGGCGGTTCGCCCGGGCGCATGACCTTGTAGATGGCCTCGAGGCCCTCGTCGCGGTTCTCGGCCTTGTCGACCTTGAGCGTATTGCGGATCCACGGACCGGTGGTCACGTGGTCGATATCGAGCAGCTCCATCGCGTCGATGCCGGCGGCATCGAGCACTTCGAGGTTCTCGGCAGAGACCTCGTCGCCCGCCTCGATGTAGATGCGGCCGGTCTTCTCGTCGATCATGTCGCGCGAAGCATAGCGACCGAAGATTTCCTCGGTCGGCAGCAGCAGCGTCTCGAGACCGTCCTTGGCCGCCTTGTTGGCTGCACGCGGGCTGATCTTTTGGCCGGCAGGGAAGACTTCCTCACCGGTCTTGGCATCGACCAGCGCGAAGGCCGGCTTCTGGCCGCGCCAGTTCTCGGCGACGAAGGGAATGGTCCAGCCTTCGCCCTTCTTGCCGGTCGAACGCTTCCAGGTGACGGTGTCGTAGAAATGGTCGAGGATGTCTTCGCTGTCGAGGCCGAGTGCGAACAGCAGCGCGGTGACCGGCAGCTTGCGCTTGCGGTCGATACGCACGTTGACGATGTCCTTGGCGTCGAACTCGAAGTCGAGCCAGCTACCGCGATAGGGGATGATCCGGGCAGCGAAGAGGAGCTTGCCCGAGCTGTGAGTCTTGCCGCGGTCGTGGTCGAACAGCACACCCGGCGAACGGTGCATCTGCGAGACGATCACGCGCTCGGTACCGTTGATGACGAAGGTGCCGTTACCCGTCATGAGCGGCATGTCGCCCATGTAGACGTCCTGCTCCTTGATATCGAGGACCGAGCGGGTCTCGGTTTCCTGGTCGACCTCGAAGACGATCAGGCGCAGCGTCACCTTCATCGGTGCGGCATAGGTGATGCCGCGCTGGCGGCATTCGACGATGTCGTATTTCGGCGCTTCGAGTTCGTAATGGACGAAGTCGAGTTCGGCAGTGCCGGCGAAGTCGCGGATCGGGAACACCGAACGCAGCGTCTTTTCGAGGCCGGAGACGTAGTCGATCTCCTTGTTCGAGCGCAGGAACTGTTCGTAGCTCTCGCGCTGGACCTCGATCAGGTTCGGCATGTCGACGACTTCGTGGATGTCGCCGAAGATCTTGCGGATACGACGCTTCGCCGTGCCCTGCGCGTTCGTGCCCCGGGTCTTCTTCGGAGCCTTCGCCTTGGTAGCCATAAGGGGTAGTTACCTCTTCTCGTGTGCGCCGGAGATCGTCCGCGTCTCTGGGCGGACAACCCCTCGGAATTCGTGTCTCATGCGCGTGAGATCATAGCCGGGACGCGAAAAGGCCGCAGCGTGACGCACACCGGTCCCGGCATGCCTGCTGCAGCTTCTCAAGCGTCGCGAATATGGAAACGCCGCTTCCATCCTGTGCCCGATCCCCGCGCATGAATCGGACTCGCTCGAAGCGTGCGGTCGGGAGGCCATGTAGGAATTGCGGCGCCGCGAGTCAAACACCGAAGCGCACTGCGGGGCTCGGGTGACCATCGAAGAACCGCGTCCGATCCGAATAGCAGTGCGATTCACAGTGTAATTATCGTTTATCGATATTATCGATTGACGATAAGGTCCACTGCTATTATCGAATATCGATATCACACGCCAAGGGGAGCAACCCGTGAAACTGCAAATCCATTCGAAATCGCAGCGAAAGCGCAGTCCAGCGCAGGCGCTGCCAACCAAGGAGGCCCCATGCCAGAATTGACACGCCCCAACGACCTGTTGCTTTTGGCAGGCAAGGTGCTCGCCGTGCTTGCCCAGGCGACAATGGCGATCGCAGCCGTGGCGCTTGCCCTGGCCGGCGGAACCGCCATCGCGAATCGCGACAAGATTTCGATCGACTATGCCGAGGCGCTGGGCGATCCGGCGGCGATCTTCCCACTGTCCACCCTGCTGGGTGCGGTCGCGCTCGCCCTGGTCATCGTCGCCGCACTGTTGGTCTTCTTCGACCAGCTCCGCCGCATCATCGCGACGGCCGGGAGGGGCGATCCCTTTGCTCCCATCAATGCCGACCGCCTCGGGCGAATGGCGTGGCTGATGTTGCTAGTGCAAGTCCTGCTCCACCCCACATGGGCGATGGCGGAACGTTTTAGCCGGATCGCCCAGGGCCTCGACACGCTGCGGGTCGGCATCGGCAGCGGCATCGACATTGGCGGCATCCTCCTCGTGGTCATCCTGTTCCTGCTCGCCCGCATCTTCCGCCACGGAACCTCGATGAGAGAAGATCTGGAGGGGACCGTCTGATGCCTGTTACCGTCAAATTAGACGAATTGCTCCAGCAGCGCGGCATGACGCTGACCGAGCTGGCCGACCGGGTCGGCCTCACCCTCGCCAACCTATCGATCCTCAAGACCGGCAAAGCGAAAGCGATCCGGTTCTCGACGCTCGACGCGATCTGCCGCGAGCTCGAATGCCAGCCGGGCGACCTGCTCGGCTACAAGGACAGCTGACCGACACCCCGCCGACTGTCTCTTTTACGTTAAACACCAAGGAGCGTGTGATGATACGCATGATACTGCTTGCCCTGACCCTATTGCTGGTAAGTCCCCACGCGATTGCTGCGGAGACGGGCCAGTCCGACCGCATCCTGCTGGTTGTGAGCAGCCACGGCCGGGACGGCGGCGAAAGCCAGCCCGGATACGAAATGGACGAATTGTCACAGGCCTGGCTGGTCCTGCGGGACAACGGTTTCGAAGTGGACATCGCCAGCCCGTCAGGCGGTGCGGTGGTCGCCGACAAGTTCGACGCCGAAAAAGCCTATAATGCCGCATTCCTCGCCGACCCTATTGCCCAGTCCAAGCTGGCCTCGACGCTGATGCTCGAGACCGGAATGGGCGATAGATACACAGGCGTGCTGGTGATCGGCGGCAAGGGCGCGATGATGGACCTGCCGTTCAGCCAGGTGCTCCAGCAGATACTGGCCGACACCTACGAACGGGAGGGCGTGATCGCCGCCGTCTGTCACGGCCCCGCAGTGTTGGCTCGCATGCGGACCGAGGACGGATCGCACTTCGTCGCAGGCAGAATGCTCGCCGGGTTCACCGACGAAGAGGAAAGCAGCTTCGGCAAGAA
Source organism: Erythrobacter sp. AP23 (assembly GCF_001542855.1). Lineage (GTDB taxonomy): Bacteria > Pseudomonadota > Alphaproteobacteria > Sphingomonadales > Sphingomonadaceae > Qipengyuania. Next base: position 357,864 of record NZ_LNBY01000018.1, read on the forward strand.
ATGGGTGCCGCACTTCCCCTTTCTGCTCGAAAGCGAGCTGCGCAGGATCGGGGCGACGTTCAGCGAAGGGCCGATCATGACCCCTCACGTTGCGACCGATGGCAGGATCGTGACCGGGCAGAACCCGTTCTCGGTCGCTCGCACCGCCGATGCCATGATCCGCGCGCTCGGTCAGGCTCCCAAGGCGCGTGAGCCTTGGGCCGACGAGCGCAGCATGGAACTGGTGCGTCAGTTCGCCGAAGGCGACCGCGCTCCGCTCGCCCAGGCGCTTGCCGAGGACCCCGCGGCACTCGACCCGATGTTGATCGCGGCGTGGGGGTACTATCGCTCGCTGGAGGAGACCATCGACCGGGCGGCGCTCGCCCAGGCCATAGCGGTGATGGAACTTGCATTCCCCCATCTCCAGATGCCCGAATTCGAGGGAGTGATCGCCGAAGCGCGACGTCGACTGGAGGGGCTTTCGTGATCGGCTCTCCCCGCCACGTACACTGGGCGCCTGCCTGCCAAGCGTGCGGGGGCAGCGGAACCGGCAAGGCAGGTGCCGCGTTGTCGATCAATACCGGTCATGACTGATGCCGGTTCCAACAGGGGAGTTTTTATGAAGAAGATCATGCTTGTCGCCGTGCCCGCACTGTTCGCCCTTTCCGCCTGCGACGGCCCGGCTGAAGAGGCTGGCGAGGAAATCGACGATATCGCCGAGGCCGAGGCGGAGGTGATGGACGAACGCGCCGAAGCGCTCGATGCCGTGGCCGATGCGACCGAAGACACCGGCGAATCCGCCGAGCTCGAACAGGAGGCCGAAGCCCTTGAGGAACAGGCCGACGGCATCTGATAGGCTGCCGCAAGTGTCGGAACGCTTGACTCCGACGCCGAAATCCTTAGAGGCCCGCCACCGAACGGCGGGTCTCTTTGATTCTGCCCGTTCATCCGTCCGAGACAGTTGGTGAAGGCAATCTGGCCTTCTTAATTTCCAGCCTAGACGGGGAACAGAGATTTTCCGGCGATGCGCAAGCCTCGCCGTTTCGCGCCGGATGGCGCACTCCTTCCCCATCAACGGACTCGCCCGTTCCGGTTCGCCGGAATGGACAAACGTAGCCGGTCGCCTGCCGCAAGCGGGTGGCCATAGTGAAGGAGTATGGCATGGATCGTTCGCAGAAAGCCGATGCGGTCGCCCAGCTCAGCGATGTCTTCAGCCAGGCCGGCGTGGTGGTCGTCACCCGCAACCTGGGCCTGACGGTCGAACAGTCGACCGAACTGCGCTCGAAGATGCGTGAAGCAGGGGCAACCTACAAGGTTGCGAAGAACCGTCTTGCCAAGCTCGCCCTGAAGGACACCGACTATGCAGGTATCGACGAATACCTGACCGGTCCGACCGCCCTCGGATATTCCGAGGATCCGGTTGCCGCGGCCAAGGCCGTGGTGGACTTCGCCAAGACCACCGACAAGATCGAAATCATCGGCGGTTCGATGGGCGCGCAGAAGCTCGACGAAGCAGGGGTCAAGGCGCTCGCCTCGATGCCCAGCCTCGACGAACTTCGTGGCACGATCGTGGGCCTCCTCAACGCGCCGGCGACCAAGGTCGTCCGCACGGTCAAGGAACCCACCTCGATGCTCGCACGCGTTTTCGGTGCCTATGGCGCCAAGGAAGCCGCGTAAGAGCTGGTTCTCGCGCAGAACACATATTCATCGGGGCATTCGTCCATCAGGACACCCCGGCCTTATATTTGGAGTGAAACATCATGGCCGATATCGCCAAGCTTGTTGAAGAACTGTCGAAGCTGACCGTCATGGAAGCCGCTGAGCTTGCCAAGGCGCTCGAAGAAGAGTGGGGCGTTAGCGCCGCCGCTGCCGTTGCCGTTGCCGGTCCCGCCGCTGGTGGCCCCGACGGTGGCGCCGCTGCCGAAGAAAAGGACGAATTCGACGTCGTCCTGACCGGCGACGGTGGCAAGAAGATCCAGGTTATCAAGGAAGTCCGCGCCATCACCGGCCTGGGCCTCTCGGAAGCCAAGGCTCTCGTCGAAGGCGCGCCCAAGCCGCTCAAGGAAGGCGTCAACAAGGCGGAAGCCGAAGAAATCAAGGGCAAGATCGAAGCAGCCGGCGGTACCGTCGAGCTCAAGTAAGCCCTGTCCCCGCGCAGGCGGGGATCTGCTTACGCTTCGATCTCGTTTCGCGAGATCACGCGAAGGGCGGTGCCAGGTGGCGCCGCCCTTTTTCGTCGGTCCTTATCGCCCGCGGCCAGTCGTGGTTAGCCGAGCTGGGTTTGCTCGACGGTATAAAAGAGTCCCTTCCCGTCCTCGCGACGGCGCAGGACGATGTGGTTTTCGGGAACATGCGGCCCGATGGCATCGGCGAGCGAGCCGGATTGCAGCCGCGTAAAATCCTCGTCCGAGAGCGTCTGGAAATTGAGCCCCTCGTCCGCCGCAAAGACCAAAGCTGCCGGCGCCTGGCCGGACAAGCGCGCCATGAAGGTCGCTGCGGGCTCACTCGTCATGTATCCGTGCAGTTCGAGGATCTGGGTCAGCGAATGCGCAAAGGCGACATGATTGTTGCCCTTGCCATTATGCCATTTGCACAGCGGCATAAGATAACAGATGTTCGACGACGGTACGGTGCCGTCCATATTGGGCGTCATATGCCCGCCCACCTGAAATGCCGGATGGGAATGGTCGGACGTCTGCGGATCGACATAGCAATGGTCATTGGTGCCCACGCCGATGCCGAGCTGCTGAAGCAGATACGTCCAGCTCGGATAGCCGGGGATCTTGGGGTCGTGGGTGCTGCCGATCACATTGTATAGCGCAGCCGTATAGGTCACCACATTCGCGCTCGTCGACATCAGCCGCTTGTCCCCGAAACGGCTGACGAATTCCCGCAATACGCCGATCGGCTCTTCCGGACCCGGATTTTCCATAATTTCTCTCCATCATGCTGCAGACGATGGATGCCTGCGAGTGCGCTGATGGCCAAATGTCCTTGCATCCATATCCGACCGGATCCCGTGCAATCGGCTCGAGCGACCGGCCTGCGGTCTTCCGGCTCGGTGGCCGGCACCAGCCTGGGATCGCCCCAGCACTGCATCGCCAGACCCCGTATTGCGCGCACCGAAGGGCTCGATCGGAAGCAGGCAAAGCCATTACATCCCCACCGGACCGAACTCTGGCCCCAACCAAATGAGAGGCTTGGCTGTGTGGCGTGTGCGCACCATAGGAAACGCGAATTGCGCTTTCGCCCGTACGACGGTTTGAGCGGCGTCCCCCCTTGCCCTATCCGGTCCGGCTGCATGACGCACGAGACCGCCATGGAGCCCACGCCCCCCATTGCGGAACCGGGCGGTGACGGCTGGCGCGACGAACTGGTCGCGACGCTGCGGCTGAGCTGGCCGCTGGCGGCGGCGAACCTTTTGCAGATGCTGACCTATGCCATCGACGTGATCTTCATCGCGCGGCTGGGCGAGGACCAGTTGGCCGCTTCGGCGCTCGCCGTCGCTCTATTCGGCCTCGTGCTATGGGCCTTGTCTGGCCTGACCGGCGCGGTCGCTCCGGTCGCGGCCGCCGAGCTAGGCGAACGCGCGCCCGCGCTGCGCCCCGTGCGCCGTTCGGTGCGCATGGCGCTGTGGCTGGCATTGTTTTCCGGAGTGGGCGGGATCGGCCTGTGCTTGCTGCTCGGCCCGCTGATGCGCGTGACCGGTCAGGAACCGCAGATCGTCGCCATGGCGATCGAATACAACACGCTGCTGGTGCTGAGCCTCGTGCCGATGCTGTTCAATAACGTTTTGCGCAGCTTCGTCTCGACGCTCGACCGGCCGATTTTCGCGACCGCGATCACCGCTGGCGGAATATTCGTCAATGCGCTTGCCAATTACGCCTTCATCTTCGGCAATTTCGGCGCACCTGAACTGGGCCTCAAGGGCGCGGCGGTGGCGACGATCATAACCACGCTGACCACGCTCCTCGCCTATGTCGTCGCGATTCGGCTCGACCCGCGGCTGCATCGCTATCGCATCTTCGGCCGCTGGTGGTCGCCCGACTGGCCGCGCTTCTGGCATATCGCACGCGTGGGCACGCCGATCGCGCTGACGATCACCGCAGAGGCCGGGATATTCGGGGCGGCCGCCTTCCTCATGGGCAATATCGGCGCGAGCCAGCTTGCCGCGCATACCGTGGCGCTGCAGATCGCCGCGCTCGCCTTCCAGGTGCCTTTCGGCGTCGGACAGGCGGCGACGATCCGCGTGGGCTATTTCTATGGCGCGCGCGATGCCGAGGGGATGAAGCGCGCGGGCTGGACCGCAATCGTCGTGGGCACGGGCTTCATGGCGCTGACCGCTCTCGCCATGGTGGTCATTCCCAAACCTCTGATTGCGATCTACGTCGACCCATGGGACCCGAAGAACGCGGTGCTGGTCGGCTTCGCGCTGCAATACATCGTGATCGCCGCGGCCTTCCAGCTGTTCGACGGCATGCAGGCGGTCGCTGCGGGCGCGCTGCGCGGTTTGCAGGATACGCGGGTCCCGATGTGGATCGCGGCCTTCGCCTATTGGGTGCCGGGCATCGGCCTGTCGCTCTACCTCGGCTTCTATACTCCGCTCGAGGGTGTGGGCGTGTGGATCGGGCTCGCGACCGGCCTCACCGTTGCCGCTGCGCTGCTCGGCTGGCGCTGGCACCGGCGCGAAAGACTCGGGCTGACGGACAGACCCCCTCGCCTGGCCTGAACACGCGCACACCCCGGCGAAAGCATCGCAACTTTTTTCGCCGACGCCCCGTTGACTCGACGAAAAGGCGTCCCCAAATGCGCCTCGCTGGCACTCTCGGAGTGGGAGTGCCAACTCTTGTTCCACACTCTTAGAAGAGAGGTCATCACTATGGCATTTCGTCCGCTGCACGACCGCGTTCTGGTCCGTCGCATCGAAGCCGAAGAAAAGACCGCGGGCGGGATCATCATTCCCGATAGCGCCAAGGAAAAGCCGAGCGAAGGCGAAATCGTCGCCGTCGGCGATGGCGCCCGCGACGATGACGGCGATCGTATCCCGCTCGACGTCAAGGCTGGCGACCGCGTGCTGTTCGGCAAATGGTCCGGCACCGAGGTCAAGCTCGATGGCGAAGACCTGCTGATCATGAAGGAAAGCGACATCATGGGGATCATCGGCTGAGCCGATCCCGCTGACGCTTTCAGACAGACACAAGAATTCCAGGAGAAACACCAATGGCAGCCAAGGACGTAAAGTTCGGCCGCGACGCGCGCGAAGGCATCCTGCGCGGCGTCGACACCCTCGCCAATGCCGTCAAAGTCACGCTCGGCCCCAAGGGCCGCAACGTCGTGATCGACAAGAGCTTCGGCGCCCCGCGCATCACCAAGGACGGTGTCACCGTCGCCAAGGAAATCGAACTCAAGGACAAGTTCGAGAACATGGGCGCGCAGATGATCAAGGAAGTCGCATCGAAGGCGAACGACGCCGCCGGTGACGGCACCACTACCGCGACCGTGCTCGCGCAGTCGATCGTGACCGAAGGCATGAAATCGGTCGCAGCCGGCATGAACCCGATGGATCTCAAGCGCGGCATCGACCTCGCCGTCACCAAGGTTGTCGAAGACCTCAAGAGCCGTTCGAAGGACGTCTCGGGCAGCGAGGAGATTTCGCAGGTCGGCGTGATTTCGGCCAATGGCGACCGTGAAGTCGGTGAAAAGATCGCCGAAGCCATGGAAAAGGTCGGCAAGGAAGGCGTGATCACCGTCGACGAGAGCAAGGGTCTCGAATTCGAGCTCGAAACCGTCGAGGGCATGCAGTTCGACCGCGGCTACCTGTCGCCCTACTTCATCACCAACCCGGACAAGATGACGGTCGAACTCGAAAACCCGTACATCCTGATCCACGAGAAGAAGCTGTCGAACCTGCAGTCGATGCTGCCGGTGCTCGAAGCGGCCGTCCAGTCGGGCCGTCCGCTGCTGATCATCGCGGAAGACATCGAAGGCGAAGCGCTGGCCACCCTCGTGGTCAACAAGCTGCGCGGCGGCCTCAAGGTCGCGGCCGTCAAGGCTCCGGGCTTCGGCGATCGCCGCAAGGCCATGCTGCAGGACATCGCGATCCTCACCAAGGGCGAGATGATTTCCGAAGACCTCGGCATCAAGCTCGAAAACGTCACGCTCGGCATGCTCGGCGAAGCCAAGCGCGTCACCATCGACAAGGACAACACCACCATCGTCGACGGTGCCGGTGACGAAGCCGACATCAAGGCCCGCGTTTCGGAAATCCGCACGCAGATCGACAACACCTCGTCCGACTACGACCGCGAGAAGCTCCAGGAACGCCTGGCAAAGCTCGCCGGCGGCGTGGCCGTGATCAAGGTCGGCGGTGCCACCGAAGTCGAAGTGAAGGAGCGTAAGGACCGCGTCGACGACGCGCTGCATGCAACCCGCGCAGCCGTCGAAGAAGGCATCGTCCCGGGCGGTGGTACGGCCCTGCTCTATGCTACGAAGTCGCTCAATGGCCTCGAAGGCGAGAACGACGACCAGACCCGCGGTGTCGACATCGTCCGCCGTGCGCTGCAGGCGCCGGTTCGCCAGATCGCAACCAACGCCGGTCATGACGGTGCCGTGGTCGCAGGCAAGCTGGTGGACGCCAATGACGAGACGCTCGGCTTCAACGCTGCGACCGATACTTACGAAAACCTCGTCAATGCCGGGGTGATCGATCCGACCAAGGTCGTGCGCACCGCGCTGCAGGACGCCGCTTCGGTGGCCGGCCTGCTGATCACGACCGAGGCGACCATCACGGAAATCCCCGAAGACAAGCCTGCCGGTGGCGGCATGCCCGACATGGGCGGCATGGGCGGCATGGGCGGCGGCATGGGCTTCTAAGCCCAGCTACCCAGCTTCACCGCAAAGAACGAGGCCCGGCAGGAGCGATCCTGCCGGGCCTTTCTTATTCCGGCGCCAGTCGCGGTCTCGTGCAATGGCTATCGATCGTGCAACATTGACATGCTTGATGGTCGGACCATTACATATTCATGAGTTTGCAACGGGGGGCATCGGCGATGGGTTCGTGGAGCAGTTTGGCAGTCACTGTCATTGCAGCAATCGCAACGACAAATTCCCAAGTCCTAACGGCGCAAACCGCCCCAATGCCGGCGGAGGAGCCTCCACCGCCTGTCGCGCAAGAAGAGAGCGCAGACGCGGTTACAAGGGGGGATTCGTGGAGCGCCGAACCCGAGCTGCGGTTCGTACCGATGGAAGTCGTCCAGCCTGTGCCGGTAGAGCTACCAGCCAGCCAGACCTTTCGCCAGCCGGCTAACCTGGCATTGACAGGCCCGGAAATCTCATGCGCTCCCGTCCCGGAGCCGTGTGTCCGGGTAATCGGACTGCCCGGCCTGTCATTCTATCTGATCCACAAACGCCGGTTTCGCCATTTCGCGACCCAAGGCGGGCGGCAGCCGTTCGACGCGGGACGGGGAATCGCTCGGATGCTTGCAATTGGGATCGATCGCAACCGCGTGTCGATGGAAGGAGAATTCTTTGGCCAATTGGGCAAGGTCTCGGAAGAATACTGGATCATTCCGTGGTGTGCGCGCGAAATCGACGGTCGCGAGCACTGGAAGGCCAGCTGGCGGACAAACGCGACCGTGGTCATGGCACCGGAGGGCGTCTCTGACGTATATGCCGCATGCCAATAGCCGAGCAATTCAAGTCGACCGAAATGGCAATCGGAGCGGGCGTCGCCTTCTTCGCGGAAATGGCGAAGTATTACGCGATTTCGAATGTCGTCGATTTGCCCGAATCGCTCACTGGACTGCCACCGTTTCTCTCCACCTTGTCCGTCATCGTATTTGGCCTTCTGCTGGTCTATCTTTCGGACAGGGTGCTACAGACGAAGCCAGCCATCCTGGTCGTCATCGTCATCGCCATGCTCACTGGCGGAACATATTTGTCCTCACGCTTCGCAAGTGAAGTCAAGCGCCACTCCATCGCGGTCGAATGCGTCGACTATCCACGATCCCTCATCCTCGAGCCCGAAGAGCCGAGTGCGCAATTGTCCCGATTGCTCGACGATGGCGGGGGCCTCGATCTCGCTTGGTGTGCCGAGAACAAAGTCGAGGTCAGGAGCATGATCAAGAAGCAGAACGCCAACCGGGCACATGGTCTCACGATCATGCTGATTGTGGCCGAGACTCTTCTCGCACTTGCACTGACACTGGCAGGGTGGCTGGTCGCCAACCGCCGGCAATAGCACCGCCCGACTCGTCACGCCTGACAAATGCGTGCACGCTTGTCGAATTCTCACAAGCAGCCGGTCTGAGCGCATGATAGACGGCGCGTATGAGGCGAGATGGCGAAAATCGGACCTCCCGGACCGGTCTCGCCGGAGGCTTCGGTTTGCGGCAAGGACATTACGATAGCGCCAGGACACTATATGCGCGGGAGCGCTACACGAGGCCGAGGCAATCGGCCCCGATCCGCGTGGGCAAGCGATTGCGCGATCCGGTCAATCGCTGGTTTGCCCGTCAGTCGCTGATCGGCGACGAGGATATCCTCGCACCCGAGCACCTTCCCTGCCTCGCCGAGCTGCAACGCGAGTGGCGGACCGTCCAGGCAGAACTCGAACCCTTGCTGGCCGAGCGGGGCGCCATTCCCGCCTTCGGCAAGCTGTCGCCCGATCACCGGCGGATCGCCAACACCTCGGCATGGAAGAGCTTCTTCTTCGAAGGCTACGGCTTCAAGGCGCAGGCCAACCGCGCGCGCTGCCCGAAGACCGCAGCCATGCTCGACCGTATTCCGGGCCTGGTCGTGGCATTCTTCTCGATCATGGAGCCGGGCACGCATGTCCCGCGCCATCGCGGGCTGACCAAGGCCTGGCTCAACTGCCATCTCGGCCTCGCCGTGCCGCAGGGCCCGGGCCGCTGCGAGATGGAAGTCAACGGCCGCCCGATGCGCTGGCACGAGGGCGCATGGCTCGTGTTCGACGAGACCAACCCGCACGAGGTCTGGAACGAGACCGCAAGCCCTCGAGTCGTGCTGTTCCTCCAGGTGCGCCGCCCGATGCGCTGGCCGGGCCGCATCGCGGCCCGGCTGCTCTATGCGATCATCCGTCGCACGGGTTTCGTGCAGGATGTGAAAAAGGCGATCGAAGCGTAGGTCAGCCGCCCTTGCGGCTCGCCTCCGCTGCGGCAATCGCCTCCGCCGGCCAAGTGACCTGCGTCTGCGTCTGCGGGTTGAACAGTTCGCCTTCATACTGGGCCGCTTCGGCGGCGGCGATTTCCTCGGCGGTGAGGAATTCGCTCGGTTCCAGCGCGAAGACGTCGAGCCCGCGGGTGATCTCGGTGGCGTAGATGCGGCCATTGTACCAATAGGCCGACCAATAGCCGCCGGTGATGAGCTGTTCCTCATCGACCGGGCCGCGGTCGAAATAGGCGATCTCGACCGGATTCGCCGCATCGGTGAAGTCGATCACCGAGATCCCGCCCTGGTACCACGCCTGGACGAAGATATCGCGCCCCGGTACCGGGATGATCGAGCCATTATGCGCGACGCAGTTCTCCTTGTCTCCCTGCGGCGCGGGCAGCTTGTAGAGGCTTTCGAACCTGAGCTTGCCATCCTCGATCGAATAGATCGCATTGGCGCCCCAGTCGCGCGGATCGCCTGCCTGGCAGCGCGGACGGCCACCGCCGCCCCACTCGTCGGTAAACAGCACCTTGGTGCCATCATTGTTGAAGGTTGCCGAGTGCCAGTAGGCGAAGCCCTTGTCGGTAACGTCGTCGACGCGCACCGGCTTGAGCGGATCCGCGATGTCGAGGAGGATCCCGTTGCCCGAACAGGCGCCTGCGGCAAGGTTCATCGCGGGGAAGACGGTGATGTCGTGGCACTGGTCGGTCAGGCGGGTTTCCTGCGTCCCCTCGCCATGGTCGCCGCCGCGCCACAGGCCGGCGATCTGGCCGTCCTGCGCGAAAATGCGCGGGCTGTCGGTGATTCGCGCGGCGCTCGGATTGTCGACCGGAACCTCGATTACGTCGATGCTGAACAGCGCCGTATCGTCGCCGCCGCGCTCGAAGCAGCCGGCCAGCTCCTTGTCGTCGCGCACGAAGCTGGTGCCCGAATTGTAGACCACCACGCGATCCGCATCGGCGCTGACCACCGAATGCGTGTGGCTGCCGCGACAGGTCTGAACCTGGCCGACCTGGCGCGGCCGGGTGATGTCGGAAATGTCGAAGATACGCAGGCCGCGGAAGCGTTCGTCGCTGACGTCGTCGGCAACGCCTTGCAGGCCGCAATCCTTGCGCGCGCGGCTGTCCTGCACGCTCATCAACAGGAGGTCGCCGACGATCGACACGTCGCCCTGCCCGCCCGGACAGACGACCGAACTGACCAGCTGCGGCACACCGTCGTCGCCCAGGCGATAAGCGTTGAAGCCGTGGTAATTGCCCGCCACCAGCAGATCTCCGCTGAAGGCCATGTCGGTGTTGGCGAAGCTGAGCAGCGAGCCGCGCTCGCCGAAACGCGGATTGCCGTCTTCGTCTTCCTCGTCGCGGATATCGGGACGCGAGGCATCGACCAGTTCGGGCTCGTCACCCGCCTCGGCGCCGGACTCCTCGTCGCTTTCCTCATCGTCTTCGATCCGCGGGGCGAGCTGCGCCGGATTGTCGGGGTCGAAGAAGCCGGTCGGCTTGGGCTGCGCGCTGACGAGACGCAGATTGCTGATCGCTTCCCCGGCATCGCGGAAACCGGCGGCGAGCGTGGCGCGCGGATCGCTGGAGAGGCCGGCGAAGACCCTGTTCATCCGCTCGATTTCGGCTTCCTGCTCCTTCACCACATCGTTGGTGAATTCGAACATGACCGGGTCGTAAGCCGTGCCGGGCTGGTCGTGGAGTTCCTCGACCATCTCGATCGCACCTTCGTGGTGGCGGACCATCAGCTGCAGGAACAGGCGGTCGAAATCAGTCCCCTCGAGGCTGGCGAGTTCGGCCATCTGCGCGGGCGTCGCCATGCCCATCTTCGCATGATGCGCGGCGTGGTCCATCCCGGCATGGTGCTGCATGGCGACTGGCTGGCCGCGCTCGGTCAGCCAGTCGCGCATGAACTGGATTTCGTCCGCCTGGCTCGCATCGATCCGCCCGGCAATCGCGGTAAGGTCGGGATTGTTGCTGCGTCCCTCGACCAGCGCGGCCATGTCGACCGCCTGCTGGTGGTGGACGATCATGTCCTGCATGAATGTGACGTCGGCGGGCGAAAATCGCGTGTCGGACAGCCGGATCGCTTCGTCCTCGTCGATCACGCGCGGCGCGGCGCCCGGCGCGCCGGGCATAACGATCGGCGCCTGCTGCGCGATCGCGGCGGTGGAAGTGGAAAGAAGCAGGCCGGCGGCCAGCGCCCGAAACGTCGGATTCATGTTGTCAGTCCCCTAGAATGCAGCGCGCAAAAGGCCGCTTCCACGTGCCCGGGTCAAGCGAGAATTCTGCGAACGGTCCAGCGCGCTCCATCAGGTGCGAGCGAAGCACCCGCGCCGCGGACCGAGATAGCCGAACAGATAGGCCGCGACCTTGCGCATCTGGATTTCTTCCGCTCCCTCGGTGATGCGATAGCGGCGGTGGTGTCGATAGATATGCTCGAACGGTTTGTGCCGCGAATAGCCGATCCCGCCATGCACCTGCATCGCGCGGTCGGCCGCCTCGCATACCAGCCGGTTCGCCCAGTAATTGCACATGGAAACCTTGTCGGAGATCGTCTTCTCGATCTCCTCGTGCGCCATATTGTCCATCTCCCACGCGGTCTTGTAGATCAGCAGGCGCAGCATCTCGCATTGCGTCGCCAGCTCGACCAGCGGGAACTGGATTGCCTGGTTCTTTGCCAGCTCCTCGCCAAAGGGCTTGCGCTCGCGGGCGTACCGCACGCTTTCCTCCACGCAATACTGTGCCGCGCCGAGGCTCGATGCCGCCTGGCGGATGCGGTTCTGGTGGACGAAACTCTGCGCCAGAGCGAGCCCGCGCCCCTCGACACCGAGGATCGCGCTGTCGGGCACCCAGACGTTGGTGACCGACAGGCGCGGGTGGTCGGTGGGCATATTGAAGGTCCACATCCACTCCTCGATCTCGAGGCCCGGCGTGGGGTTGGGTACGATGAAACAGGTAATCCCGCTCGCCTCGCCGTTCTCGCCGCCGGTGCGCGCGAACATGGCGCAATGCGTGGCGACATGCATGCCGGTGATCCACATCTTCTCGCCATTGATAAGCCAACCGTCGACGCCATCGCGCGTTTCGCGCACCGCCCTGGTTTCCATCCAGGTCGCATCCGAGCCATGATCGGGTTCGGTCAGCCCGAAGGCGACGCGGCGCGTGCCCTCGAAACCGCCGGTGATGAATTCCTGCTTCTGTTCTTCGCTTCCGAAGGTCTCGAACATGGCGACGAAAGGGAAATTGCCGACGATCGAGTGTTCGTTCTGCAGATCGTTGTGGAGGCCCAGCCCGCGCTGGGCGAAGCGATCGCGGATCACCGCCATCCACAGGTTCGAGCCGTCTTGGCCGCCATACTTCTTCGGTGCGGAGAAGCGCCAGTGCCCCGCTTGGTCGGCCGCCTTGCGGCATTCGCGCAGCAGATCCTCCCAATCGTGGCTTGGCAGTCCGCCGCGGTCCCAATCGGTCCGCGCATCCTCGCGGCGATGATCGAAGAAACGGATATTGTCGTCCCGCGCGACCATCGGCTCGATCGTGTTCTCGATGAAGGCCTCGAGCTCGGCATAATAGTCCTCGAGCTCGGCGGGAATCGCGAAATCCATCAATCCTCTCCTGTCCATTTCGCGCGTGCGAGCGCGAGCATGGGATAATTGGGCACGTCGGCTGCCAGCTTGTCCAGCGCGGTGCGCCGCAGCATCGCGAGCAGACCGGGCGTCGCCAGCGAGCGCCCGCCTTCGAGCAACTCGCATGCGAGCAATTCATCGTCGAACTCGACCTCGATGCAGTCGCCGCGCGCGATCATGCCCAGCGCATTGCGCGCCACGGCTAGCTGGAAACGGTCGTGTCCCTCCATCCGGTCCTTAACCGTGGCCAGCCACTCGGAAATGGCTGTTGCGATTTCGCCGACACTCGCCTCGCCCAGCGGTTCGAGCTTTTTCTCGGCCGGCGGCACAGGCCGCGCCTGCTCCTCTTCCGGCGCCTCTTCCTCGAGCAGCAACAAAAGGTCGAGTTCCTGCTCGCTCGTGCGGCGCGAGATGACGACGCGTTCGAGCATGCGGTCATCGCCGCTGCGCCAGAAGCTTGCCATGCGCAGACAGCCCAGGGCCCACCATACTGTGCGATATACCAGCCAGAAGCGGAAGCGCCTCGCATCTACCGTCGCGCCGCTTTCGGCCTCATAGGCATCGACATAGTCCTGCAGCGATCCCAGCCCGAGCGCGGGCCGGTCGACGCGGGCGAAACGCCAGACCGCCATGCAGCCGAAAGCGAGATCCTCGTGCCGGTCGCCGAAATGGGCGAGCTCCCAGTCGAGCACGCCGGTCAGATGCGAATCCTCGGCCAGCAGATTGCCGAGGCGGTAGTCGCCATGGTTGAGGACGGGTTCGACGCGAGCGGGCAGGTTGTCTCGCAGCCACTTGAGGCCGAGCGCGATGATCGGGCGGTCGCCGCCCGCTTCCGCGAACTGCTCGGCCAGTTCCTCGACTGCCTCGGCATAGTCCATCTCGGGCACGTCTTTGGGCAATGCAGAGCGTTGCAGGCCATGGATTCCCGCAAGATCGCGCGCCACTTCGCGCAGCAACCGATCCGGATCGCGCATTTTCAGGATCGCCCGCGGGTCCGGCGTGCCGGAAAGCGCGCGCATCACGAACCCGCTGCCGATCCCGTCGCCCGGCTCGAGCTCGACGATGATTTCGGGCGCGGTCACGCCGGCACTATGCGCAGCACGAATGATCGCCGCCTCGGTTTCGTGGCCGAAGGGGCGTCCCTCCATGAACGAAAGGCTCGGCGCGCGCCGTAGGACGTAGTCCTCGCCGCCGCTGGAGAAGCGCCAGCTTTCCATTGTCGCCCCGCCGGTAAGGCGCCTCAATCCCTCGGGCGCCTGCCTTCCGGCGCGCGCGAGTGCCCTCGCCAGTCCCTGCTCGAGCGCTTCGGCGCTTTCGATCTCTCCCATACGGCTCATGTGTGCAGGGAAACGCCTCGCCGCTCAAGCCCGGACCTCTCAGGCGGCTGGCTCGTTGAGAGGGCAAAGCAAACCAGTAGAGGAGACCTCCCCTATGCGCCTACCCAGCAACGCCCATGTCGCGATCGTCGACGGCGAGAATTTCACCGTCATGCGCAACAGTGGCAAGCCGCTCGAGCCCAAGCTGAATGCTGCTCAGAAGCCCGATCTGTCGGCGACGAATTTCAGCGCCGGTGTGAAGCACCAGGATCATATCGGCCAGCGGCACGGTCGGACCGATCTCGATGAGCTTGCGCATGGCGCAGCCGCCGCCGAATGGCTCAACGCCAAGTCGATTGCGGGCGAAATTACCGATGTGCTCGTGATCGCCGATCCCAAGACGCTGGGTGAAATGCGGCGTCACTATCATTCGGAGCTGGAAAAGCGCCTCGTTGGCGAAATCGACAAAGCCTTGGCGGGCGAAACGACGGAGCGAATCGAGCAGGCCATTGCGAAGGCCTGAGGGAGAAATCCCGTACGAAAGTAACACATCGCGTGCCAAACCTGTCGCGCCTGCGCCACTTTTCGTCGCCCGGCCCTTGTGTCGACACAATCGGTCGGCATTAAGCTTCGCCTAACCACGGAGAGTGTATAGGGGCGGAATGCGGAAACGACTTTTTGGACGACTGCTGGCGATCGGGGCCGTGGCTCTTGCCACTCCCGCGCTGGCGCAGGGCAATGGTTTCGAAGCCCAGTTCGACAATGCGCTGGGGACCGAGCTTCGGACGCCGCAAACGCTGGATGCGATTTATTCGACGCCGCTCGAGCGTCAGCTCGCGCAATTGGCGGATAGCTCCAATGGGCGGATCGGGGTCTACGCCATCGATCTGTCGACCGGGCGCGAAATCGGCGTCCTGGCGGACCAGCGCTTTCCGATGGCCAGTACCAGCAAGGTGGCGATCGCGGCGGTCTTCCTTGCCGGGGTGGACGAAGGACGCTGGAGCCTGACGAGCGAATTTCGCCTACCGCGCCCGGGCAGGGTCTATCTCCCCGCCTACAAACATCTCAGCCTGATGATTTCCAAGAGCTGCAACGATTGTACCGACGCGCTGCTGCAGGCGGTCGGCGGCCCCCGCGCGGTCAACAAATGGATGCGGGATGCGGGAATCGAAGGCTTCCAACTGACACGCGACATCGCAACGTTGATCCGCGAGGACGGCCGGGTCGATCCGGCCTGGAGCGTCGATGCCAAGGACAGTGCGACCCCGCGCGCCATGGGCCAACTACTTGCCGGGATCTACCAGGGCAAATGGCTGAGCGACTATTCACGTAGGGTGCTGCTCGACGCGATGGAGGAAACCACGACCGGCAAAAGGCGCATGCGATCCGCGCTTCCGGCGAGCGCCAATCTCGCGCACAAGACCGGCACGCTTTCGCGCACCGCAAGCGACATCGGCATTTTCCACACGCCCGACGGTCGCGCGATCGCCGCCGCGATCTATGTTACGGGGCAGAGCCCCTCGATGGCGATCGAAAATGGCAGCCGCAGCCGTAAGCTCGAAGCGCGCGCGAATCGCGACGCGCGCATTTCGAACATTACCCAGGCGCTCTATTACGGATTCGGCCCGAACACCGATGACGGACGGAATTGGGCCTCCGCCGACTACGGCGGCGAATAGGCGCGCATATTGCGAACAAAGAAAAAGGGCGGCGCCGGAAGGCACCGCCCTTTCTTTTCGTGAACGATAACCGTTCGCGAAGCGTGCGCGATTAGTCGGCAGCAGCTTCGGCTTCGGTTTCGCCTTCGACTTCAGCTTCGACTTCAGCGGCAGCTTCGTCGGCTTCGGCAGCAACTTCTTCAGCACCGGCTTCCATGGCGTCGCCAGCGGCTTCCATGTTGGCTTCAGCGTCGGCAGCAGCCGAATCGGCGGTTGCTTCGGCAGCGTCTTCGGTAGCTTCCGAGCAAGCAGCCAGGGTCAGAGCAGCAGCCGAAGCAGCAGCGAAAAGAGCGATCTTGCGCATAGATAAAATCCTTGAACAGCGAGTTTGTGTGCGGTTCGAAGGCCACGGGCCCCCTCTCCACGCGAGTCCCGAATTGGGGCCTCACAGTGTCCAAATAATGGCGAAATTTTGGCCCGGCAAGCAGATTCGCACTTATCCTGACACATTTTCGCCTCATTTGGCCCCAATGCGGCGCGAATCCGCCACTTGTGGACCGCGTGCAAAATGGCGCTCCCCATCACCGCAAGCCGTTGCTAAGCCGCTTCGCCATGGGTGACACACCGCATCTCTACCTCGTCGACGGCTCGGCCTACATCTTCCGCGCCTATCACCGCCTGCCCCCGCTGACCGATCCGGAGGGCACCCCCGTGGGCGCCGTCTATGGCTACACGACCATGCTGTGGAAGCTCGCCGACGATCTCGACAAGGCCGACGGACCGACCCATCTCGCCGTCGTTCTCGACAAGTCGAGCAAGAGTTTCCGCAACGAGATTTACGACCAGTACAAGGCCAACCGGCCCGATCCGCCCGAGGACCTGGTCCCGCAATTCCCGCTCATCCGCGACGCGACGCGTGCATTCAGCCTGCCGATGGTGGAAGAACCCGACGTCGAGGCGGACGATATGATCGCCTCCTATGCCCGCGCCGCGCAGAAGCAGGGCTGGAACGTGACCATCGTTTCCTCCGACAAGGACCTGATGCAACTCGTCGGCGAGAAGGACGGTGCGCGCATCGACATGCTCGATACGATGAAGAACGCGCGCATCTTCATCGAGGAGGTCGAGGAGAAATTCGGCGTAGCGCCCGAGAAGGTCGGCGACGTCCTCGCGCTGATGGGCGATTCGGTCGACAATATCCCGGGCATTTTCGGCGTCGGCCCCAAGACGGCGAGCAAGCTCATCGCCGAGCATGGCGATCTGACCGCTGCGCTCGACGCGGCCGAGGACATGAAGAAATCCAAGCTCAAGGAACGCCTTCTCGAACACCGCGCTGATGCGGAGCTCAGCCGCGTGCTGGTGACGCTCAGGGAAGACTGCCCCTTGCCGATCGCCCTCGACGACATGAAGCTCGACGGCGTGCCCAGCGAGCCGCTCGCCGAGTTTCTCTCCAAGCATGGCTTCACCAGCCTGTTGAAGCGGCTCGATGCAGGCACCGGCAGCCCCTCGCGGACAAACGACCTCGATCCGGCCCGGCAAGACACGAAAGGCGCGCCCGCCAACACCGAGGGCAATCGCCAGCCCCTGCCCGACTATCCCGCCATCGATCGATCGGCCTATGAGTGCGTCCAGACGATGGAGAAGCTGGAAGAGTGGATCGAACGCGCTCGGGCGGCGCGGCTGATCGCCGTCGACACCGAGACCAGCAGCCTCGATGCGATTCGCGCCGAACTCGTCGGCATCAGCCTCGCTCTGGGCGCGAACGATGCCTGTTACATCCCGCTTGGCCATGGCGGCAGCGACATGTTCGCCGAAAAGCCCGAGCAGGTGGACAAGTCTGCCGCGCTCGAAGCGCTGAAACCTCTGCTGGCCAGCGACGCCGTGCTCAAGATCTTCCACAATGGGAAGTACGATCTGAACGTCCTCGCCCGCAATGGCGTCGAGGTCGCGCCGATCGACGACACGATGATCATCAGCTTCGATCTCGATGCCGGGCGCCAGCTCGACGGGATCGGCGGGGGCCACGGGATGGACGAACTTGCCGACCGGCATCTCGGCCACACCTGCCTGACCTTCAAGGAGGTCTGCGGCACCGGCAAGAAGGCGATCCCCTTCGGCGAGGTCCCGCTCGACAAGGCGACCGAATATGCCGCCGAGGATGCAGACGTCACCTGGCGGCTCTACCGGCATCTCAAGCCCCGGCTCTCGACCGAAGGCGGGACTACCATTTACGAGCGGGTCGACCGCCCGCTGGTCCCGGTAGTGGCGCAGATGGAGCGTCACGGGATCAAGGTAGATCGCGCGCGGCTCGCCAAATTGTCGGAGGAGTTCGCTGGCGAAACCGCGCGGCTGGAGAAGGAAATCCATGGCATGGCGGGCACCGAATTCACCGTCGGCAGCCCCAAGCAGCTGGGCGAGGTGCTGTTCGATACGCTCGGCTACAAGGGCGGCAAGAAGGGCAAGAGCGGCCAGTATTCGACCGACCAGAGCGTTCTCGAGCGGCTGTCGGGCGAAGGCGCTAAGATTGCCGACAAGGTCCTCGAATGGCGCCAGCTCGCCAAGCTCAAGAGCACCTATACCGATGCGTTGCAGGAGGCGATCAATCCCGAGACCGGGCGCGTGCATACCAGCTACAGCCTCGTCGGCGCGCAGACCGGGCGGCTGTCCTCGACCGACCCTAACCTGCAGAACATCCCGATCCGCACCGCCATCGGCCGCCAGATCCGCGAAGCCTTCGTCGCCGAGGAAGGCAATGTCCTGCTCGCCGCCGACTATTCGCAAATCGAGCTGCGGCTGGCCGCGCATATGGCCGATGTGCCCACGCTGAAAGAGGCCTTCGCCAATGGCGAGGACATCCATGCGCGCACCGCGACGGAGATGTTCGGCGAGGTCAATCGCGACACCCGCGCCAGCGCCAAGACGATCAATTTCGCGATTCTCTACGGTATCTCGCGCTGGGGGCTGGCCGGTCGGCTAGGTGTCGAGCCCGAGGAGGCTCAGGCGATGATCGACACCTATTTCCAGCGCTTTCCCGGCATTCAGCGGTACATCGTCCGCACGCTGGAAGAGGTGCGCGAGCGCGGCTATTCGGAGACGTTGTTCGGCCGGAAGACCTGGTTTCCGCGCATCGGCTCGAAGAACCAGGCCGAGCGCCAGGGCAGCGAGCGCGCCGCGATAAACGCGCCGATCCAGGGCACCAGCGCGGATATCATCAAGCGCGCCATGGTCCGCATGATGCCCGCCCTCGAAGAAGCCGATCTGGGCCATGTGCGCATGCTGTTGCAGGTGCATGACGAACTCGTCTTCGAACTTCCCGAGGGCGATGTCGAAGCCGCCTCCGCAGTCATCGAAAGCGTCATGGCCGGCGCTGCCGAACCTGCTGTTAAGCTTGACGTTCCGCTCGGCGTAGATATCGGTACGGGTTCCAGCTGGGGGGCCGCACACTGAGCGAAATCGAGGAATTCGTCGCGCGCACGCGCAATCCGCGCTGGATGAATGTCGCGCTGCTGAGCGTGATCGCCGCGGCGATGTTCGCCACGCTCGTACTCGCCTACCAGACGGTCGAGGCCGAGCGTGCCCAGCGCGAACAGGTCGAGCGCACCGTCGAACTGTTGGAGGAACTGCGCAAGGTGAACCGTGCCGCCTTGAGCGGAGAAACCGGCCAGCGCGGCTATCTGATCACGCTCGACCGTCGCTACCTCGCGCCATACCTGACGGGCCGCGAGCAGATCGAGCCTTCGCTCGATCGCATTCGCGGATTGCTTGGCGAGGACGCAACCCCGCGACAAACCGAGCTGGTCGATCAGATCGACGCGCTCGCGCGTGCGAAATTCGACGAGATGTCCGGCAGCGTGCAGCTTCTCGAAGACGGTCGCTTGCTCGACGCCCGGCGGGCGGTTTTGACCGACGAAGGGGTGGAAACCATGGAGCGGTTGGGGCGCGCCATCGCCGAATTGGAGGACATCGAGAACGAGATCCTTGCCGAGCGCATTACCGAAGCGGCCCGCTCGGAGGCGCGCGTTCTGCCGTTGCTCGGCGCGCTGCTGGTGCTGCTGATCCTGGCCATGCTGGCAGGTGCCAGGCTGGTCGGTCGCGCCGCTCGCGCCGAGGCCGAGGCCGCGCAGGCGGCCGTCGTGAGCGAAGCGCGCGACCGGGCAGACCTGCTCGCGCGCGAGCTCAACCACCGGGTCAAGAACCTCTTCGCGGTTATTCTCGCGATCGTTCAGATGAGCGCGCGCGACAAACCCGAAGCGAAGGAAGTCACCGACAGCATCGCCCAGCGCATTCGCGCGCTGCTGACCGCGCATGAGGTTAGCCAGGGCGAGCTGGACCGTCCCGTCGCCTCGCTACGCGCGCTGGTGGAAACCTCGCTCGCGCCCTACCGTTCGAGCAAGCATCCCGCCGAAATCGACGGTCCGGAAATCATGCTGCCCGCCAAGCGCGTGACGCCGCTGGGCCTCGTTCTGCACGAGCTTACGACCAATGCGGTCAAATACGGCGCATGGAGCAATGAGGGCACGGTCCATGTCACCTGGTCCGAAAAGGACGGCACGGTAACGTTGAATTGGCGCGAGACCGGTGCGGATCTCGACGAATTGCCCGAACGAAAAGGTTTCGGCAGCCTGCTGATGACCAGCGCCGCGCGTCAGTTCGGGGGCACGTTCGATCGCAGCTTCACCCAGGACGGCCTGCAGGTCACGATCGAGCTTCCAGCAGGTGACTAGGCTTGCCTTGACGCACCTTGGTCCATACCGGTGGATCGGATGCTAGACCGCTACGATCCGCGCAATTGGCAGATATCGCTCGAAGGGGTGATCCACACGCTGATCGTGCTCGGCGGCGCGCTTGCCGTCGCGTTCCTCGTGCATTGGGTCGCTTTCGCGATCCTTCGCCGTCTGGCGCGTACTTCCGACAGCTCGCTCGACGATGCCGTGGTCGAAGCGGTCCGCAAGCCGCTGCGCTGGGCAGCCTTCGCCTTCGCTATCGCGGTGGCCGCGGAAAACGATGCGCTGGTGGGTCAGGGATGGGACAGCCTGGCGCGGTTCCTCACGCCCGCGGTGGTCGGCTGGGTCGCCTATGCCGTCGTGCGCGGCCTGGCCCGCGGATACGAAGCGCAGATCAGCGGAGCGGAAGACCCGGTCGCCCAGCGCGGCCGCCTGACCCGCATCGCGATTCTCTCGCGCACGGTGAAGGTCGCGATCATCATCATCACCGTCTCGCTCATCATGCTCAACATCCCCGGGGTGCGCGACGTCGGGACGACCATGCTCGCCTCCGCCGGTCTGGCCGCTCTGGCGGTCGGTGCCGCAGCTCAGCCCGCGCTCAAGTCCCTGATCGCCGGCCTGCAGATGGCGATGACGCAGCCGCTCAGGATCGGCGATCTGGTCAAGGTCGATGGCGAGGCCGGCCGGGTCGAGGAAATCCGCATGAGCTACGTCACCGTGCGGACCTGGGACGAGCGCGTACTCGTCGTGCCGACCAGCCGGTTCCTCGACCAGAGTTTCGAGAACTGGTCGCGCGTCGACGAAAAGCTCACCGGTCCGGTCATGCTCCATCTCGACCCGATCGCCGATGTCGAGCCGATCCGCGCCGAGTTCGAGCGCTTCGTGCAGGCGCATGACCTGTGGGACGGTCGCAATCTGCAGCTGCTGATGACCGACGCCTTTCCCGAGAGCATCGCGCTGCGCCTGTCGATGAGTGCCGATACGATCGGCGACCTGTGGACGCTGCGCTGCGCCGTGCGCGAGCACATGCTCGCCTGGCTCAAGGAGAACCAGCCCGATGCGTTGATCCGGCACCGTTTGGAAGTTCCGGGCGGGCACCCGAAGGCCGAAGAGCCGAGCGCGCCCTAGGCATCGCGATCGGGCGCGCGCAAATGCACCCTAATCGTGTTTTTTGTCGCGGGTCGATTCCACCATGCCCTCGTGCAGGAAGCCTATCGGTTGGACTTCCGCCGCGCGCTTCTTGAGCTCGCCGCGCATCTTGCGATATTCGGCCTCCATCTTGGACGTAACCGTCGCGCGGCTGTCCTCGAGCGCTTCGTGGAAGTCGGCACTGGTCACCTCCTTCACTTCCCCGCCCGCGCGCTTGAGCGCTGTTAGGCCGGCACGGCGGACGACATCTTCCAGGTCGGCTCCGGTAAAACGCGCGGTCTTGCCCGCGATGGCGGCAAGGTCGACGTCGTCGGCCAGGGGCATGCCCTTGGTGTGGATACCCAAGATCTGCTCGCGCCCCGGCTTGTCCGGCGTACCCACATAGACCAGCTCGTCGAAACGGCCTGGACGCAACAAAGCCGGATCGACCAGCGTGGGCCGGTTGGTCGCCCCGATCACCACGACCGATTGCAATTCCTCCAGTCCGTCCATCTCGGCAAGGATCGTGTTGACCACACGGCCCGTAACCTGCGGCTCGCCCTGCCCGCTGCCGCGTGCGGGAACGAGGCTGTCGATCTCGTCGATGAACAACACGCATGGCGCAACCGCCCGTGCCCGCTTGAACATGCGCGCAATCTGCTGCTCGCTTTCGCCATACCATTTGGACAGGAGGTCCGAACTCTTCATCGAGATGAAATTCGCCTTGGCTTCCTTGGCGACGGCCTTGGCCAGCAGCGTCTTGCCGGTGCCCGGCGGGCCGTAGAGCATGAAACCCTTGGCCGGGCGGATGCCGAGGCGATGGAAGGCCTCGGGGTTCTTCATCGGCAGTTCGATGCCCTCCTTGAGCTTTTCGATGGCATCGCCGATCCCGCCGATGTCGGACCAGCCGACATTGGGCATCTGGACCATCACCTCACGCATCGCCGAGGGCTGGATGCGCTTCAATGCGGAAAGAAAATCCTCGCGCGTGACGCACAGCTCGTCGAGGACCTCGGGCGGAATGGTCCGCTCGTCGAGGTCGATCTTGGGCATGATCCGGCGCACCGCATCGATCGCCGCCTCGCGGGCGAGTGCGGCGATATCGGCGCCCACGAAGCCGTAGGTCGCCTTGGCCAGTTCCTGCAGATCGACCTTGTCGCCGAGCGGCATCCCGCGCGTATGAATGCCGAGGATTTCGCGGCGCCCCTTCTCGTCGGGTACGCCGATCACGATTTCGCGGTCGAAGCGGCCGGGCCGGCGCAATGCCTCGTCGATCGCCTCGGGGCGATTGGTCGCCGCGATGACAACGAGGTTCGAACGCGCCTCGAGACCGTCCATCAGCGTCAGCAATTGGGCGACCAGGCGCTTTTCCGCCTCGCCCGGCACGCGGTCGCGCTTGGGTGCGATCGAATCGATTTCGTCGATGAAAATGATCGCAGGCGCGGACTTGCTCGCCTGCTCGAACACCTCGCGCAGCGCCTTTTCGCTCTCGCCATAGCCCGAGCCCATGATTTCCGGCCCGTTGATGGTGAAGAAATTGGCATCGCTTTCATTGGCGACGGCCTGGGCCAGCCGCGTCTTGCCCGTCCCCGGGGGGCCGTGCAGCAGCACGCCCTTTGGCGGATCGACGCCCAGCCGGGTGAACAGTTCGGGATAGCGCAGCGGCAGTTCGACCATTTCGCGCAATTGCTGGATCGTCTCGTCCATCCCGCCGACATCGTCGTAATTGACCACCGCGCGCGCATCGCGCGGCGCCTCGAACTCGGCGCGCAGCTCGACCTCGGTGTTCTCGTCGATATGGACGATACCCTTGGGGCTGGTCGACACCACGCTCAGGCGGATCTGCGTCAGCGCATAGGCCGGCGCGTTGAACATGCGGCGCACCTCGGAGGGCATATTCTGCACCGGTTGCTGCCCGGTCGTCGCGACGAGATCGCCCGCAACCAGAGGCTTGCGGAAGAAATTCCGCTTCAGCGCCTGGGCCGGACCCTGTAGCCGCATCTCTCGCTGCGCAGGGGCAAAGACGACGCGCGTGGCAGGGCGCGATTCGGCCACGGCCACCTTGACATGCTCGCCCGAGCCGACTTCGGCATTGCCGCGCTGAAGGCCATCCAGCCGGATGACATCGAGGCTCTGGTCCTCGTCATAGGCGGGCATGGCGACCGCCGCGGTCGCCCGCTTGCCGGTGATCTCGACCACATCGCCTTCGGTGATTCCGAGCGTCTGGAAGGTCGAACGCGGCATGCGGGCAATGCCCTGACCGCTTTCCTCCTGCCGTGCCGCTGCGACCTGCAGCCTTACTGTGGTGTCCTCTACCGCTGGTGCAGCATCCGCATCGGCCATATCGGCTAGGCTCCCGTTACCTGTTCGCTTGCTGCCCACCCACTTGGGAAGCACTCCTTACCGTTGCAATGAACGAGCGAAGGCGGTGGGTCCGTTCGGGCCAAGAAAAAAGCCCGGCTGGCGAACCAACCGGGCTTGGAAGTCTTGGGAGAGGATGCCTAAAAGGCACGAGCAGATATGCGTGCAGGCTGGCTTTTGTGCAAGTGCGAAAAGGACAATTTTTGTTGCGTGAAATGCATCTTACGGTCTGGGCGCATCTTAAAGTATTGAATTTGTGGGCTGTCGTGAGAAGGCTCGACGTATAAGGAATATTGCATTGCACAATCGCGCCCGCAGCGCAGGCGGCTCCGCCAAACGGGTGTTAAGGTCGAGCAGGCGAGTTGGCCGGCGCTCGCACTGGATGTAAGGGAGGAGCTAGTGAAGATGGGAGAAACGCAGATATCCGCAGCCTAGTCGTTCGCTATTTTCCCCTTTTCGGAGATTGGGACATGAACCGGTTTGTTCTACTTGCCGCCAGCACTGTCGCCCTGGGTGGATGTGCGAGCGTCCAAACCCCGACGAGAGCCAGCGCCCCGGTCGTCACGATGGACGAGCATCGACCGGCGCCCGACACCATGCGCTGGCTCTACGGCTCGGGCGAGGCGGCAGGGGCCTCGATCCAGACCTGGCGACAGATCGCCGATTATTCGATCGCCATCGCACAGCAGAGTTCGGTGGCGCAATCGGTGCCGCTGGGCCTCCCCGACGCCGAAGGCGGGATCGGCACACGCTCCTGCATGGCGGGAGACGGCGCCGGCAAGCCACTCGCTGTCGTGTTCGACGTCGACGAAACCGTGCTGCTCAATACCGGTTACGAATATTGGCAGGCGCTGAGCGGCAGGCCGTTCGATCCTTCCGAATGGGATCAATGGGCCGACAACGGCGCAGGGATTGCGCGGCCGGTGCCCGGTGCGGTCACGGGGCTCAGGCGCCTTCGCGAGGCGGGAATCACGGTGATCTTCAATACCAATCGCAATTCGGAAACGGCAGCGGGCACCATTGCCGCGCTCGAAGCGGCCGGGGTCGGCCCAGCGGCTCATCTCGAGACGCTGTTCTTGCGCGGTGATGACGACATGGGCGGTCGGAAAGACGGTCGCCGCGCGCGGATCGCCGAAAGCTACTGCATCATCGCCATGGCGGGCGACAATCTCGGCGATTTTGCCGATGTCTTCAACGCGGATGAGGGCGACATTGCCGCGCGCCGCGCTATGGTCGCGCGCGGCCAGTACGCGCAGCTCTGGGGGAATGGCTGGTTCCTGATGCCCAATCCGGTCTATGGCGCGTGGCAGGAAGGCAGCATCGGCGAGGTCTTCCCGCCGGATGTTCGCTGGAAGCCCGAGCCGGGCGATGCGCCCGCGATCATGGACGGCCAGTAAAGCCCGCTTGCGCCGGCGCGACTTGGCAATAGGGTGATCGCCGAGAGGAGACACCCATGCCGATGAACCGCGTCTGTGAAATGACCGGGGCGGAATTCCCGCTATTCGCTTTCAGCCATTGCCGCGATGTGGTCGCCGCGGTCAGCAAGGCGGGCGGTTTCGGAGTGCTGGGCGCGACGCGCTTCAGCCCCGATCAGCTGGAGGAGGAGCTTGCCTGGATCGATGCGCATGTCGATGGCGCGCCCTATGGCGTCGACGTGCTCGTGCCCGAAGTGATCGACCCGCGCGTTCGCGGGCTGTCCGACAATAAGAGCCGCGCCGGGGCCATCGACCCCAAATACCAGGGCTTCGTCAATTCGGTGCTTGGCGATCACGGTATCGCGCCCGAGGCACGAATGCCGATCCTGAAGGAGCGGATGGGCATCACGCCCGAGAACGGCCTCGCGCTGATGGAGGTCGCTTTCCGCCACCCGATCCGGTTGATAGCCAATGCGCTGGGCATAGCCCCACCCGCGATGATCGAGGAAGGAAAGAAGCGCGGCGTACCGGTTGCCGCGCTGGTCGGTGCGAAAGAACATGCGATCCGCCAGGCCGAGGCGGGCGTCGACATCATCGTCGCGCAGGGCACGGAGGCCGGCGGCCATTGCGGCGAGGTTTCGACACTGGTGCTGATACCCGAAGTCGTGCGCGAACTGGCGCGCGCCGGACACCGGATCCCGGTGCTCGCGGCGGGCGGAATCATGACCGGCGGGCAGATGGCCGGGATGATGGCGGCGGGCGCGCAAGGGGCATGGACCGGGTCGATCTGGCTCGCCACGCCCGAGGCCGAGACCAGCGAGGCCTTTCGCGACAAGATGATCGTCGCGCGCAGCCGCGACACGATTCGCTCGCGCAGCCGCACGGGCAAGCCGGCACGCCAGCTCAAGACCGCCTGGCACGAGGCGTGGGACGATCCGCAAGGTCCCGGCACGCTGCCCATGCCGCTGATGGGCATGGTGTCCGAACCCGCTTTCGCCCGGATCGAACGCAAAGCGGCGGCGGGCAATGAAGGTGCGCGCGAGCTTGTCAGCTATTTTGTCGGTCAGGGTGTAGGATTGGTCGAACAGGTTCGCTCGAGCAGGCAGGTCGTGCAGGATTTCCGCGAGGAATTCGTCGGAGCGGTGTCGGGACTCGGAAGCCTGCTGGAAGAGTAGGTCATTTCCCTCAGGCGCCAAATGTGAGACAATCAATGCATGGGCATTCGCAACGCCTTTCGCGAGCGATTCCTCGACGTGCTCGGATCGATCTACATCTATAACGAGCACCGGGGCTACACCTCGCTCGACCGTGTGCTGGAGGCGGTACGGGCGCGCTGCCCCGACGATGCCGACTTCATCGCCGCGGTCGAGAAGCATCGCGCCGACGAGGAAAAGCATTATCGCATGTTCCGGCGCTGGTTCGAGTTGCAGGGCAAAATGCCGCTCAAGGTCGACCGCACCTGCGGCCATATCGATCATTTCATCGAAACCATCTTCGGCTGCACGATCGACGAACTCGACACGCAGGCCATCGTGGCCGATGGCGATGAGTTCGAAAAGCTGTGCCGTGTGATCATGATTACCGAACAGCGCGGAATGGAGCAGGTCGAAGTGCTGCTGAAGAACCGGCACATCCGCTCGGACAAGGCACTGCGGCGTATCTTCGAAGTGGTCGAGCGGGACGAGCCCAGCCACTGGATGCCCTACGACAGCTGGCTGCGCGCGCATGGCCGAAGGCCCAAGCCGCGATGGCGCGAGAAATGGACCGACTACTGGATCCACAAATCGCTGATGCTGGTCAAACTGCCGGCCGTGTTCCTCGATCGCAAGAACCCCCGGCTGGCAGGCTGGCCTGATGAAAATCCGCAGGTCTACGCGATCTGAGCGCTTGACCGGACCGGATCGCTGGCCCAGCAGCACTGCGCATGTGGCTCGATCGACTTCGCAATCCGAACGCCCCGCTCGCCGGGCTCAAAGTGCTCGAACTCGCTCGTGTGCTGGCAGGTCCGTGGGCTGGCCAGATCCTCGCCGACCTGGGAGCGGACGTGATCAAGGTCGAAAGCCCCGACGGCGACGGTACACGTAAATGGGGACCGCCCTGGGTCGAGCGCGAGGACGGCACCCGAGAGGCAGCCTATTATCACGCGACCAATCGCGGGAAGCGCAGCATCGTCGCCGATTTCGGGGACGAAGGCGATCTCTCGAAGGTTCGCCAGCTGGCGGCAACCGCCGACGTTGTGCTGGAAAACTTCAAGACCGGATCGCTCGCGAAATTCGGCCTCGACTACGCGACCCTGGCGCGGAGCAACCCGCACCTGGTCTATTGCTCGATCACCGGCTTCGGCCAGACCGGGCCACGGGCGCGCGAAGCGGGGTATGATTTCGTGATCCAGGCGATGAGCGGTTTGATGGCGCTCACCGGCGAGCCGGATGGCCAGCCGATGAAGATGGGCATCTCGATTTCCGATCTTACCTGCGGGCTTTATTCGGTGATCGGCATTCAGTCGGCACTTGCCATGCGCGAGCGAACCGGACGCGGGCAGCATGTAGACATGGCGCTGCTCGACTGTTCGGTCGGATTGCTCGCCAGCCAGGCGACGCATTTCCTGACGACCGGCGAGAACCCACCGCGCATGGGCAATGAACATGCGCAGGTCAGCGCTTACGGCGTATTCCCGGTGGCCGATGGCGAAATCGTCCTGGCACCGGCCAATGACGGCCTGTTCCGCAAGCTGCTCAGCCTGCTCGGGCGCGACGACCTGCTTGGCGATGCCCGCTTCGCGACCAATGAGGATCGGCTCGCCAATCGCGACGAACTCGACGCCATCATAGCTGCGGAAACGCGCAAATGGCAGATGGTCGAACTGCTTGCCGATTGCGCCGAGGACGGGATACCGGCGGGGCCGATCAATCCGGTCGACGCCGTTTTCGCCGATCATCAGGTTCGCGCGCGCGGCATGCGTGTCGATCTCGACGGTATCCCAGGCGTGCGCAGCCCTTTCGCCTTCTCCGACGCCGAACTCGCGCTCGATCACCCGAGCCCGCGCAAGGGCGAACACGGCTAGGCGTGTCGGCCGGTGATGGCGCGCGCGCCGGCACGCCACAGCCGCTCGGTCGGCCCCTGTCCATACAATCTTAGCCAGAGCGGCGACCATACCAGCATCAACGCTGCCGGCACGAGCGAGAGGAGCAGCGCTTCGGCGCGCGACACGGCGGCGAACAGGCCCGCTCCCCAGCTGGCAAAGAGCGCCGAGAATACCAGGCTTGTCATCAGGTAGTTGGTCAGCGACAGCCGCCCGGCAGCGGCGAGCAGCCGGACGCCGAGCGAATCACGAATGCGCGTGAACAGCGCCAGCATCGCTACCGCGTAGGCGACGCCCATCAGCAGGTCGAACGGGGCGGACAGCACCAGCGCGTTGCGCGCCACCACCTGCGGGTCGAAGGCTAGCGAATGCGCGCTGAAGGCGATGAGGGTCAGCGCGGGCAGTGCGACGAGACAGCACAGGACGATCAGGCCAAGCACCCGCCCGCGCGACCATCGCGAGGGCAGGAGGCCGCTCTTCCACAGCGCGACACCGGCAAGCATGGACGCAAGATTGATCGGCACCCCGGCGCTGATCGCCGCGAGCGTTGCTGGCAGGCTCGCGAGCCTTCGGACTATGCGGTCACCAACGCTTTCCCGTCCCAGCTCCAGGGCATAGGCCAGCCCGTCGGGATGCCCTCCGAAATTGAGTGCGAAGAACTCCGGCGACCGGCTCGCCAGCCAGACATAGCCGCCGCCCAGGTGTAGCGCGACGAGCGCTATCATCGCGAGACCGAGACCATGCCAGCCGAGCTGCAGGAGCAGCGGCAGGGCCAGGCCGGCAAGCGCATAGACCCGCAGGATGTCGTTGCTCGCGAGCAG
Organism: Erythrobacter sp. AP23; assembly: GCF_001542855.1. GTDB lineage: Bacteria > Pseudomonadota > Alphaproteobacteria > Sphingomonadales > Sphingomonadaceae > Qipengyuania. The sequence goes on from NZ_LNBY01000018.1 coordinate 387,144, forward strand.
CGTGGCGTGGATAACCCCGATCGCAAACAGGAGCGCCATGCGTGCGAGATGCTCGCGCCAGCCGGTACCGCGCTCCCACATGATCGCCACGCCCAGACCGAACAGCATCGCGAACAGCGTGCGAAACTTGTCCTCGACCAGTACGAAGCTGACCGCCCAAAACGCGTAGTCGAGCGCACTTTGGGCGCCATAGGCAGCCGGATTGTAATAGGCCTGTAGCGGCAGCGCGAAGACATAGACGTTCATCCACGCGATGCCGATCACGGCAATCCCGCGCAGCGCATCGAGTTCGACGATGCGCTCGCGCGGAAACGGCAGGCCGGTCTCGCCGGCCCTGCCCATGTCAGGCCAGCGCGGCCTTCAGGTCGTCGACAAGATCGGTGCGTTCCCACGGGAAATGTTCACCGTCGGCCTGCCGGCCAAAGTGGCCGTAGGCGGCGCTCTTGCGGTAGATCGGTTTGTTGAGGCCCAGATGCATGCGGATGCCGCGCGGGGTCAATCCGCCCAGCGAGCCGATGTTGGCGATCGCCTTCTCCAGCGCCTCGTCGGTCACGCCATCGGCGCTGGTGCCATGGGTATCGACATACAGCGAAAGCGGCTTCGAAACACCGATCGCATAGGCAAGCTGGATCGTGCAGCGCTTCGCGAGACCCGCCGCAACGATGTTCTTGGCCAGGTAACGGGTGATATAGGCTGCCGAACGGTCGACCTTTGTCGGGTCCTTGCCACTGAACGCACCGCCACCATGCGGAGCTGCGCCGCCATAGGTATCGACGATGATCTTGCGCCCGGTGAGACCAGCGTCGCCATCCGGTCCGCCGATTTCGAATGCGCCGGTCGGATTGATGTGCCAATCGGTTTCGCCGTTCAGCCAGCCTTCCGGCAGTATTTCGGACACGACCTGCTTAACATAGGCCTTGAGTTCGGCTTCCTTGGCGCCTTCATGATAGCCCTTGGCGTGCTGGGTGGAAACGACCACCGCCGTGCAGGCGACCGGCTTGCCGTCTTCGTAGCGCAACGTGACCTGGCTCTTCGCATCGGGCTCGAGGAAGGGCGCAGCGCTGCTTTTGCGATCGGCTGCGAGCCGCTCGAGGATCTTGTGGCTGTAATCGAGCGTCGCCGGCATGAGGTCGGGCGTCTCGTCGCAGGCGAAGCCGAACATGATCCCCTGATCGCCCGCGCCTTCGTCCTTGTTGCCGCTGGCATCCACGCCCTGCGCGATTTCGGCGGACTGCCCGTGCAGGTGGTTTTCGAAGGTCAAGGTCTGCCAGTGGAAGCCGTCTTGCTCATAGCCGATCTCGCGTACCGTATGGCGCACCGCGCGTTCGATCTCTTCCTTAGCTCCCGGTGCCCAGCCGCCGTTTTCGGCCCACTCCGGGTTCGTCGCATCATACATCGGCGCGCAGCGGATCTCTCCTGAGAGGATGACCCGCTGGGTCGTCGTCATCGTCTCGCAGGCGACGCGCGCCTCCGGATCCTTGGCCAGCATAAGATCGACGATGGCATCCGAAATCTGATCGGAAACTTTGTCAGGATGGCCTTCCGAGACACTCTCGGAAGTGAACAAGTAACTTGTGCGCATAAAGTTGCATTTCCCGATATAAAGAAGTCTTTATGTGTTGCGCGTGGGGTAGCCTCCCGAGCGCCGCATGGCAACCAGCGATAGCGCCAGCATGGCGACGCCCCACAAAAGTGTGAGCCAATGGCCAAGACGCGCGAACCAGGTGGGTGCATGGGGGGGAGGCACGATGGTATCGATCCGGCCCTCGACATTGCGACCGATATGCTCGCGAACCACGCCGCGGGCATCGATCACCGCACTGATTCCCGTTGTGGTCGAACGTAGCACCGGCAGACCTTCTTCGACCGCGCGCATACGTGCCTGTGCCAAATGCTGCGGCGGCCCCCATTCGCCGAACCAGCCATCGTTGGACGGATTGAAGATGTAATCCGGCCGGTCGCTGCGATCGACGACTTCGCCGGAAAAGACGATCTCGTAGCAAATCTGCATCCCCGACTTGCCATATGCGCCGAGATCGTAACTGAGCGGCCCCGGGCCGGGAATGAAATCGAGTGTGCCCGCGACAAGGCGCGACAGGCCAAGCGGTTCGAGCAGGCCGCGCATCGGCAGGTATTCGCCATAGGGCACGAGATGCGCCTTGGCGTAGCGCTCTCCCAGCCGCCCGTCGGGATCGATGGAGGTGATGGCATTGTAGGCACCGACGGCCCTTTCGCGCCCATCGACGGTCCCGATTTCAAGATCGACCACGCCGGTCAGGAGCAAGCTTCCCGGACCGATCACCCGGCCGATGCGTGCGCGGGCGAAGGCGGGATCGCCGGCGGCAGTCATCTGCGTGTAGTAGCGCTGGGGATAGCCATCGCGCAGGTAGTCGGGAATGCCGCTTTCGGGCCACAGCACCAGGCGGCGGTCGTGCGTTTCGAGCGGTACGCTAAGTCGGCCGATGCGTTGGAACTGTTCTTCGAAACGCGCGGTGTCGTTGATCTCTTCCTGCTCGAGGTTGGGTTGGACGAGCGTCAGCGGCAGCGTGCCTTTCCGTGCCTCACCGGCAGGCAGGTAGATCAAAGTGGTGATACCTGCAGAGGCGAGCGCCAATGCGATCCAGCGCCTCGACCGCGCGAAGGCGACAAGCACGACCGCCAGCCCCGCGGCAATGCCCGACAAGGCATAGCTTCCCGTAAACGGTAAGACCATCGCCAGGCCGGGCCGATCCCACGGGCCCAGCAGCATCATCGAAAACGGCCCCCAGCTATATCCGCTGAAGACCCAGCTACGCAGCCATTCGGCTGCAATCCACATGGCTCCGAACGCCAATGCGAATGCGACGAGATTGCCTTTTCGCGCGACAAGCCACGCGCCGCAGGTGGCCAGAGCAGGCCACACCGCCAGATAGAGCGAAAGCAGCGGCACCGCGGCCCAGCCGAGAACGGCTGGCATTTCCGTCTGGTAGGTGAAGGCGGTCGCGATCCAGTTGTTGGTAACGGTGAAATGCGCAACGCCGAACAGCCAGCCGGCGAGCAGTGCGCGCTTCCAACTCGGCAAATGCCAGGCGAGCCAGCCGAATACGCCCATCGCGACGAGGCCGAGCGGCCACAGATGAAAGGGCTGAAATCCAAACGCCGAGACCGCGCCCAGCAGGAGCGCGGCCAAATTCGGGTGCGAACGGACGAAGCCGGGAATTTTCTCCATCGGCTCGCCCATTAGATTGTCAGATCAGCACTGCAAGCGCGATCAGCCGACCGCGCTCACTTCGCCGTCATCGTCCTGCTTGCGCTTGCGCCGGCGCGGGGCAGGCTTGGACTCCTCTCCCGCGTCGTTGGCGCCGAGCGAAGGCGGGAGGACCGCCGCATCGATCTCGCCTTCGTTACCGGGAGCGCCCTCCGCGTCCTTCTTGGCCTTACGCGGTGCACGGCGCTTCTTGGGCGCCTCGTCCTCGTCATCGCGGCGCGTGAAGGGATTTTCTGCCGGCTCGAACTCGGTGTCGCTACCATCGTCGCCGCCCTTGGGCTTGCGACCGCGCGGTTTGCGAGCGCCATCGTCATGGTCGTCACGGCGTGCGCGCTGGCGGCGGTTGCCCCGGCGATCGTCGCCATCGCCTGCGTCGGCGTCATCGTCGGACTGGCTTTGTCCGCGCTCTTCCGCACGTTTGGCCTTCGCTTCTTCCTGGCGGGCCTTGTTATCGGCGATCACGCGGAAGTAATGGTCGGCAAACTGTAGGTAGTACTCGGCCTGCACCCGGTCGCCATTGTGCTGGGCATCCTGGGCAAGCTTCTTGTACTTGTCGAGCAGCTGGGGCGCGTTGCCCCGTGCCCGGCTATCGATCCGGTTGGCCGAATTGGCTCCGCCCTGATGGCGACTCCCGCGTCCGCGACGACGGTTATTGCGATTGGTGTTCAAGGGTAGCTGGTCCTCATTCAATGCGCGGCGCGAACCGTAACCCGGTCCGTATGCGGCCGCGTGACCCCTTGCACGACTGCGCCTGTCGCAGCTCGTGTGCTCCGTCTCGTGCATGGTATGCGTAGCAATAGGCTGCGCACCAAAACTGCAATGTCGGAGCTGGAACCGGCGGGGAGGCGTTAGCCGCGCACCGCTGGCCTTGGGCCAGAGGTAATGGGTCGAATCGGCTTTGCCAAGTCTTTTATCGCAAGATAAGCGCGCGCGGTCGCCCGCCGAGGTCTCGATGCATACTGACCGCGAAGCCCGATTCGCGCGCTATGCCCGCGACCGCCTCCTGCTGGGTCGCGCCAATCTCGAGCACCGCCACGCCGCCAGGCAAAAGAAGCTTGCCAAGCTGCGGAATAATCGCGCGATAGTCGTCAAGCCCCTCGGGTCCGGCGAACAGGGCGGAGGCGGGTTCGTAATCGCGAACGTCGGGCTCGAGCTGTGCATCGGTCTCGACATAGGGCGGATTGCACAGGATGAGGTCGAATTGGCCGAGATCATCGCACCAACCCGCTTCGTGCCAGCTGGCTTTGTGGAAATGCGCGCGATCAGCGAGGCCGAGCCGGGCGGCATTGGCGGCCGCCACCACGAGCGCGCCCTCCGAAGCATCCATCCCCATGCCGCTTGCCTGGGGACGCCGGTCGAGAAAGGCGAGCAACAACGCGCCCGAGCCGGTACCCATGTCGAGCACCCGCGCATCGGATCTCGCCGTATCGAGCGCGGCCTGAACGATCGTCTCGCTGTCACCGCGCGGGATCAGCGTGTCGGGCGTGACCGTGAACGCAAGCCCGAAAAACTCCTGCTCGCCGATGATATGCGCGATCGGTTCACGCGCGGCGCGGCGCTCGACCAGTTGGGCGAAATGCGCGGGTGCGGGATCGCGCATATGGCGCAAGAGCATGTCCGAGCGCGATGAGCCGAGCGCATGCGCCATCAGCAGCTCGGCATCGAGGCGGGCGGTGTCGGAGGTTTCAGACAAGCGCCCGGCCGCCTGCCTGAGAGCATTGCCGACATCGATTCCCGCGTTCATTCACTCATCGCCGCGAGCCGCTTGGCCTCGTCCTCGGCGATCAGCGCATCGACCAGTTCGCTCAAGCCAGGCCCGGCGATGATCTCGGGCAGTTTATGCAGCGTCAGGCCGATCCGGTGATCGGTCACGCGTCCTTGCGGGAAATTGTAGGTGCGGATGCGTTCGGAACGGTCGCCGCTGCCGACCATGGCCTTGCGCGCCTCGGCTTCGGCGCCCTGCGCTTCGTCGCGCGATTTCTCGTATAGCCGCGCGCGCAGCACCTGCATCGCCTTCTCACGGTTCTTGTGCTGGCTGCGCCCGTCCTGGCAGGTCACCACCAATCCTGTCGGCAGGTGGGTGATGCGGATGGCGCTGTCGGTGGTATTGACGTGCTGGCCGCCCGCCCCGCTGGCGCGATAGGTGTCGATCTTGAGATCGGTCGCATCGATCTGGACGTCGACCTCGTCGGGCTCGGGCAGCACCGCCACGGTAGCGGCCGAAGTATGGATGCGCCCGCCGCTCTCGGTCTCGGGCACGCGCTGGACGCGGTGGACGCCGCTTTCGAACTTGAGCTTCGCGAAAACACCGCTGCCGGTAACATTGGCGACCACTTCCTTGAAGCCGCCGACTTCGCTCGGACTCATCGAAACCGGCTCGACCTTCCAGCCCTGCTCGGCGGCGAAGCGCTCGTACATGCGGTAGAGATCGCCGGCGAACAGCGCCGCCTCGTCGCCTCCGGTACCCGCGCGAATTTCGAGCATGGCGGGTTTCGCATCGGCGCTGTCGCGCGGGAGCATGGCGATCGCCAATTCGCGCTCTGCCTCGGGCAGACGTCGGCGCAGCTCGGCCAGCTCTTCCTCGGCCATGGCCTTCATTTCGGGATCGGCGAGCATGTCCTCCAGCTCCGCGATTTCCTCGCGCGCGGCCTTCACCTCGGCGGCGACCTTGGCCACCGGTTCGAGTTCGGCATAGTCGCGGCTCGCCTTGACGAATTCGTCGCCCTCGAGCGTGCCCGAGGCCATCCGCGCCTCGAGCTCGGCGAAGCGATGGGCGATCTGGTCGAGGCGTTCGGCAGGGATGGTCATGCGTGCGTCGGGTGGCGGATGGGTGACAAAGGTGACAGGGTGTCAACTTCGATTTTTAGCCTAACCCTTTCTTTCTCAATGATAAATCTACGAATATCTCGGGGTGACACCCGGGTGGGAGAGCCCCGGCGGGGGCGGTTGTTCGGCATTCGCCCGCCCCTTAACCCCTGACCGGGGGGTAGGAAAGCCTTTCGCTCTCTCCCCTTATCCCGGCCGCCGAGTGAGGACCAACATTCCCCTTACGTCATCCCGGACTTGATCCGGCATCGAGCTTTCCTTCCGGCGCGCCAGCCGAAGCACCGGCCCCGGATCAAGTCCGGGGCCACGGAATTCATCGGTTCACTTCGGTCCACCGGTCGGCGAAGATCTTACTCGCATCCGCTTCCCGACCATATCCCGTGCCAGCGACCGTCAGCGTCTGTGTGCGCTGCCCATCCCTGATGTCGAAGGAAATCAGGATCGCGGGCTGTGCCTTGCGAGCCTTGTCGAACCGCTTGCGTGGGCTTCCCGTAGCGAAGAGTTCCGCATTGAAGCCGCGCCGCCGAAAGATGGAGACCATTTCCGCAGCATCACCTTCCCGCTCCACATTCTCGGCAGCGATGGCGATTTCCAACTTTTCCGTGCCCTTCCCCTCGCACAGCATCGCCAGCCGCTCGATTCCCGCGGCCCAGCCGACCGCAGGTGTGGGTGCACCGCCGAGGCTTTCCATCAGGCCGTCATAGCGCCCGCCGCCGAGGATGGTGCTCTGGCTGCCAAGCTTGCCTGCGGCTTCGCTGCCCTCGGCGGGGATGAATTCGAAGGCGGTGTGACGGTAATAGTCGAGGCCGCGCACGAGACTTTCGGCGCGGGTCCACTTTACGCCTGCTGCATCGAGGCCGCCGGTGACCGTGTCGAAGAAGGCGCGCGCCTCGTCCGACAGGAAATCGTCGATCTTCGGCGCGTCGGCGACGAAGCGCCGGTCGCGGCGATCCTTGGAATCGAGAATGCGCAACGGGTTCTTCTCGAGCCGCTCCTGCGAATCCTCGGATAGCTCATCCTTCACCGCACGAAAATGCTCGACCAGCGCCGCGCGCCAGGCTTCGCGGCTGCCGCCGTCGCCCAGCGTGTTGAGATGCAGCGTCACGCCCTCGATGCCCAGTTCCTTCAGCAACTGGTCGGCCATCGCGAGCAGTTCGACATCGGCCTGCGGCTCGCCCGCGCCGATGATTTCGGCATCGATCTGGTGGAACTGGCGATAGCGGCCCTTCTGCGGACGCTCGTAGCGGAACAGCGGCCCATGCGTCGCGACCTTCAGGGGCGCATGCTGTTGCCAGCCGTTCGAAAGATAGGCCCGCGCAATCCCGGCGGTGAATTCGGGACGCAGCGTCAGGCTTTCGCCGCCGCGGTCGTCGAAGGAGTACATTTCCTTGCTGACGACATCGGTCGTCTCTCCGATCGCGCGGCTGAACACTTCGGTCTTCTCGAACACGGGCATTTCGACACGGCGAAAGCGATAGAGCCTGCGCACGCGCTCGAAGGTTTCGACCACGAATGCGAAAGCTTCGGCATCGGCGCCGAAAATATCCTGCGTGCCACGGATGGCTTGGGGTGTTTTTGCCATGGGCGCGCGCTTAGGCGAGGAAGGCTGTTGCCGCAATATACACGGGGGGCTAGAGGCCGCGCGAAGTCTTTCTGGGGAGAGGGGCCGAACGCAACGAGAGAACCACGCAATGCGCATCGACAAGATTCCCACCGGCGACAATCCGCCCGAGAGCCTCAACGTCATCATCGAAGTGCCGACCGGCGGCGAGCCGGTGAAATATGAGTTCGACAAGGACTCCGGTGCGCTCTTCGTCGATCGTATTCTGCACACGCCGATGCGTTACCCGGCCAATTACGGCTTCGTCCCGCACACGCTTTCGCCCGATGGCGACCCGCTCGACGCGCTGGTCATCGCCCGTTCGCCCTTCATCGCCGGCTGCGTGGTGCGTGCCCGCCCGATCGGCGTGCTAAACCTCGAGGACGAGCACGGCGGCGACGAAAAGCTCGTCTGCGTGCCGATCGATTCCACCTTCCCCTACTATTCGGACGTCGGCGAAACCAAGGACCTGCCGAGCATCATCTTCCAGCAGATCGAGCACTTCTTCACCCACTACAAGGATCTGGAAAAGGAAAAGTGGGTGCGCATCGGCAATTGGGGCGATGCCGCCGAAGCCAAGCGCATCGTGCTCGAATCGATCGAGCGCTACAACGACGGGAAGTAAGCGCTATTCGACCGGACGCGAGCGGTCGAGCAGGTCCTTGTCCTGCTCGTCCCCGCCGCGGCGGCGCTCCTGCTCCACCATCTCGCCGATCTCGTCGGCCGGGCGGACATCCTCGTCCCCCTCGGTAACCGTTATGTCCGGAATCGCCGGGCGCGAAGGCGCGGGCGATGCCGGCTGCCCCTCGCCCGCAGGCGCCATCGGGATGGTTGCCGAACGCGGATCGAAACGCAGGCGGTAGATCGGCTCGGGCAAGGCAAATCCGGCGTCCTCGAGCGCCGTCTTCACCGCCGCGATGGCGCGGGTCCTGGCCTTGAAGTAATCCGCCTCGCGCTGGTCGAGCCAGCCGAGGAATTTGAGCACGATATTCGAATCGCCAACCTGCTCGATCCGCGCTTCGGGCGGCGGGTCGTCGAGCACGAACGGCAGATCGCGCAGAGTTTCGCGCCCCAGCTTCGAAGCAGCATTGGGATCGTCATCGGCATCCACGCCGAGGTCGAAATCGAAGCGCCGCTGCGGATTGCGCGTGTAGTTGAGGATCACCGCCTTGAAGACCTGCCCGTTGGGAATGCGCAGGTGGTTCCCGTCGAGCGTCATCAGCACGGTCGCGCGGCTGGTCAGGCGGATGACACGGCCTTCGAGGTCGTCGATCACCACATGGTCGTTGGCGCGGAAGGGCTGGCGCAGGCTGAGCATCAGCGAGGCGACGTAGTTCTCGATCGTGTCGCGCATGGCGAAACCGAGCGCGATGCCGATGACGCCCGCACCGCCGAGAACCGCGCCGAGCAGAGCGGTCGCCCCGACCATATCGAGCGCGATGACCAGGCCGAGGACGGTGAAACCGAAGCGAATCGCGCTGGCGATCAGTTCGGCAAGAAAGCCATTGGGCGCAACACGGTTCCACAGCCGGCCGAACCCGGCGATCGCATAGCCGGCAAGCGCGATGACGAGCCACACGCCCAGCGCGGCGGCGATGAGCGGCAAGGCGCGGATCAGCGATTCCCAGCGCTCGCCGAGCACCGAAATCCCGGCGCTGTCGGCGGACACCGACAGATCGCGTTCGAGCCCGTTCTCGACCGTTACGACGCCCGCAACCCGGTTCACGATCGCCTCGGCCCTGTCGACATCCTCGGCCTTGGGGACGGTGCCCGAAAGCGAGACCACACCCTCGCTCACCGCGACCTCCACGCCCCCAAAGGCCGGCAGTTCGGCAAAGATGCCGGCGATACGCTCGGCAATCTGTTCGTCCGCGCCCGCTTCCTGCGTCGCCGCGATCGTCTGGACCGGAGCGGGCGTCTCGACCGGTTCGGCGGGCGCTTCGAGCTGTGCGGCCAGCGGCATCGCCCAGGCGAGGGCGAGGATGGCGAGCAGGCGTCTCACTGCCCCGCCACCGACATGCCGTCGATACGGAAGGTTGGCACGTCGATCCCGCGCACCAGCTCCAGGTCGTTCGCCGGGACGAGCGCGCGAAACATGTCCGGCAGCTTGCCGGCGATGGTGATCTCGGCCACCGGCTCGGCCAGCTCGCCCTTGCGGATGCGCAAACCGCTCGCCCCGCGGCTGTAATCGCCGGTGACGAGATTGACGCCCTGGCCGAACAGGTCGGTGACAAACACGCCGTCCTCGATATCGCCGATAAGGTCGGCCACGCTTTGCGAACCGGCTTTCATATAGACGTTACTTGCAGCGACGCCGGGCGATCCGCCGCCACCCCGGCTGGCATGGCCCGTTAGCCCGAGACCGAGCTGCGCGGCGCTGGCGACATTGGTCAGCCAGCCGGTGACATGCCCGGCCTCAACCAGAGCGCGGGGGAGTGTTGCCACGCCTTCGCCATCGTAATTCCGCGAACGCAGGCCGCGCAGGCGGTGCGGGTCCTCGACAATGTCCACGCCACTGTCGAATAGCTGGTCACCTTCGCGCCCGATCAGAAAGCTCGCCTTGCGTGCGATCGAGGGGGCCGCCATCGCACCGAGCAAATGGCCGAGCACACCGGAACCGACCCGCGGGTCGAACACCACCGGCATCGTGCAAGACGGGATGGATCCGGGGCCGACCTTGCGTACGGCGCGCTCGCCCGCCTCGCGCCCGATCTCGGCGGGGTCGGGCAAATCGCTCCGGTGGCGCTGCGTGCGATAGGCATAGTCGGTCTGCTTGTCCGCGCCCTCGCCCGCGACGACACTGGCCGAAAGCGTAAACGAGCTGCCCGCGTGGCCGCGCGCGAAGCCGTTGGTCGTGACCAGCGCGAAAACCGAGCGCGAACCCGATGCGCTGCCGCCGTTCGAATTGGTCACCCCGTCGATCGCCCGCGCCGCGCTTTCGGTGGCGAGCGCTGCTTCGCGCAGATCTTCCGGCGAAGGCTCGGCCGCGTCGGTCAGGTCGAGATCGGCGGCTTCGCCTGCGAACAGGGCATCTTGGGGAGCAAGTCCGCCATAGGGGTCTTCCGGCGCCAGCCTGGCCATCTCGACCGCACGCTGCGCCAGCGTTCTCAAGCCTTCGGGAGCGAAGTCGCTGGTGTTGATCGAGGCGGAACGCCGGCCGACGAAGACCCGCAGGCCGATTTCCTCGCTTTCGGACCGTTCGACCTCTTCGAGTGCGCCGAGCCTCACGCTTACGCTTTTCGAGGAAGAGGCCCGTGCGACCGCATCGGCCGCGTCGGCGCCCGCCTTTCGGGCGAGCTCGACCAGATCCTGGCAGCGCGCGAGGGCTGCGTCGTGGTCGATCATGGGCGAATGCCGGTCTGTGTCATCATTCGCGCGAGGTAGGCGCGGGGCGCGATACTGGCAACCGCCGGGAAAGTCAGCCGAAGATGATGTTGAAGAAAGCGGTCAGGCTGAATGGCAGGCCGATCGCCAGCAGCCACAGCAGCAATTGGTCGCGGCGGAAGGAGGGCTTGAGAGCCTCATCCGCGGCCTCTTCGTCGCCGAGGCCGACCCAGCGCCGCTCGAACCAGCGGCAGGCGGGAATGATGCCGGCGACCAGAACCACGAGGGCAAGATAGGGTAGGATCGAGGAAGAGCCCTGTTTCATGGCATGGACGGTCACGAAAATTTGCAGGCCGGTATAGACGAGCAGCGCAAGCGCGACATTGTCGCTCATGGCCTTGCGCCAATCGCGTTTGCGTTCGGGGGCATGCTCGCCCGAGAAATCGTTTTCGTGGAGCGCCTTGTTCACTGCGTCTCTCCCTTTATGCCCTACCCGAATCGCATTGTTTCAAAAATGCTGCCAACTGGCAAGCAATCCTGCGCGTTCGAGACATGGACGCCCCGCTTTGGCACTGCGCGCTCCCCGATACTTTTCGGCCCCGGCGTCCATGCACGAATCCTGCCAATTCGTCGAAAAAGGCTCGCTGATGGGTTCCCACCATCGGTTCGCATGCTATGTCGCGCCCCATGGCCGATATCGGATTAAGCTCGGACAATGCCGCGGTGCACGACGCCGCCCCGCCCATTCCGCAGGGCGGTCTCGAAGTGATCTCGATCGCCAAGAGCTACGACAAACGGGCGGTGCTGACCGATATTTCGCTGACGGTCGGCAAGGGCGAGGTACTGGGCCTGCTGGGCCCGAACGGGGCGGGCAAGACCACCTGCTTCTATTCGATCATGGGGCTGGTACGCCCGGATGCGGGCCGCATCCTGATGGATGGTGACGACGTCACCAATCTGCCGATGTATCGCAGGGCGATCCTGGGGCTCGGCTATCTGCCGCAGGAAACCAGCATCTTTCGCGGCATGACGGTCGAGCAAAACATCGATTGCGTGCTCGAAATGGTCGAACCCGACGCGGAGACCCGCGAGAAGGAGCTCGAACGCCTGCTCGACGAATTCGGCCTCGCGCGCCTGCGCGCCAGCCCGGCGATGGCGCTGTCGGGCGGTGAACGGCGCCGCTGCGAGATTGCCCGCGCGCTCGCGGCCAAGCCGTCGATCATGCTGCTCGACGAGCCCTTCGCGGGGATAGATCCGCTGTCGATCAGCGATATCCGCGATCTGGTGAAGGACCTCAAGACGCGCGGCATCGGCGTGCTGATCACCGATCACAATGTGCGCGAAACGCTGGAGATCGTAGATCGCGCCTGCATCATCTATGGCGGCCAGGTGCTGTTCGCCGGCACGCCCGAGGCGCTGGTAGCGGACGAAAACGTGCGCCGACTCTATCTGGGCGAGAGCTTCACGCTGTGATGTGCTGGCCCAACCGGAGCTGATCAATGGCGCTTAGTCCGAGGCTGGACCTTCGCCAGACCCAGTCGCTGGTGATGACGCCGCAGCTCCAGCAGGCGATCAAGCTGCTGGCGCTGTCCAATCTCGAAATCGAAACCTTCGTCTCCGAAGCGCTCGAATCCAATCCCCTGCTGGAAATGGGCGAGGTCCGGCGCGAGGCGGGAGACGAGACGGCGCCCGAACCGCAGGAACCCGACAGCGCGACCGATATGGGCGGCGAAAACGCGCTCGACGTCGCGGATCACGCGCTCGATCCGGAAGCGGCGCCGGGCGACATGGGCGATTGGAGCCGCGGAGATATCGGGTCTGCGGGCGGTGGCGAACTTCCCGACCTCGAAAACCGCTCTGCGGGCGGGCCGACGCTCGCCGAGCACCTGACCGAGCAGGTCGGTGCCGCCGCCCATGATGCGCGCGAGGCGCTGATCGCGGTACGGATCATCGGCGAGCTGGACGAGGCTGGCTACCTGCCGACCGATCTGCGGGTGATCGCCGAGGAGCTTGGCGTCCCGCTGGCGGAAGTCGAACGGGCGCTTGCCACTGTCCAGTCGCTCGATCCCACCGGCGTCGGGGCGCGTAGCCTCGCCGAGTGTCTCGCGCTGCAGGCCAGGGAAGCCGATCGCTACGATCCGTGCATGGCGCGGCTGATCGACAATCTGGATCTCGTGGTCAAAGGCGACATCGCCCGGCTGAAACGCATGTGCGAAGTCGACGACGAGGATTTCGCCGATATGCTCGCCGAATTGCGCGGCTACGATCCCAAACCGGGCCTGGCCTTCGGCGGCGGCGCGGAATCGGCGATCGTGCCCGACGTGCTGATCACGCCGAGCGCGGAAGGCTGGGACATCCGGCTGAACGAGGCGAGCCTCCCGCGCCTCGTCGTCAATCGCGAATATTATCTCGAACTGAAAGGCGGCGCGCGCGACAAGGCCTCGCAAAGCTGGCTCAACGAACAGCTGGGCGAAGCCGACTGGCTGATCCGCGCGCTCGACCAGCGGCAGAAGACGATCCTCAAGACGGCGTCCGAAATCGTAAAGAAACAGGAAGGCTTCTTTCGCGAAGGGGTTACCGCGATGCGCCCGCTGACCTTGCGCGAAGTGGCCGAGCAGATCGAAATGCACGAGAGCACGGTCAGCCGTGTGACCAGCAACAAATACCTGTCATGCCCGCGCGGCACCTTCGAACTGAAGTATTTCTTCTCCAGCGGGGTCGCCGCCGCCGATGGCGAGGGCGCCAGCAGCGAGGCGATCAAGGCGCGGATCAAGGCGCTGTGCGATGCGGAGGATCCCAAGAAGGTACTGTCCGACCAGAAGCTTGCAGACATGCTCAACGAGGAAGGGTTCGACCTCGCCCGGCGCACGGTCGCCAAATATCGCGAGGCGATCGGGATCGGTTCGAGCGCGCAGCGTCGACGCGAAAAGAAGCTTCAAGCCCTGTGAGTCTTTTCTGGCACGATCAAAAAAGTTAACGCCTTTTACCCCGCGTTAACCTTTTCCGTTCAGATGTGATGTGGTTAATACATGGCAACACCTCTTTCCGAGGAGTTACCGCGAGACACTAGGGGCCAAACAGGGGACTTCCCATGCGTGTACTGCTTATCGAAGACGAGCCGACAACCGCCAAGGCCATCGAGCTCATGCTCACGACGGAAGGTTTCAACGTCTATTCGACCGACCTCGGCGAGGAAGGCTTGGACCTCGGCAAGCTGTACGATTACGATATCATCCTGCTCGACCTGAATCTGCCCGACATGCATGGCTACGACGTGCTCAAGAAGCTGCGCGTCGCGAAAGTCCAGACCCCTGTCCTGATCCTCTCGGGAATCGCCGAGATGGACAGCAAGATCCGCAGCTTCGGCTTCGGCGCCGACGACTACGTCACCAAGCCCTTCCACCGCGAGGAACTGGTCGCCCGCATTCACGCCGTCGTGCGCCGTTCGAAAGGCCACAGCCAGTCGATCATCCGCACCGGCAAGCTGGCCGTGAACCTCGATGCCAAGACCGTCGAGGTCGATGGCGCGCGCGTTCATCTTACCGGCAAGGAATATGCGATGCTCGAGCTGCTGTCCTTGCGCAAGGGCACTACGCTGACCAAGGAAATGTTCCTCAACCACCTCTATGGCGGAATGGACGAACCCGAACTCAAGATCATCGACGTCTTCATCTGCAAGCTGCGCAAGAAGCTGAGCCACGCTTGCGACGGCGAAAACTACATCGAGACCGTGTGGGGCCGCGGCTATGTGCTGCGCGACCCGAACGAAGAGGCGGAAGCCGCCTGACGCATCATTGCTGGACGGGATAGCGAGAGACGCCCGGCGCTTCGGCTGCCGGGCGTTTTTCTATTGGCTCCCGCCCAGCTGCGCCAAATCGAGCCCGCTGGGTTCCTGGAAGATCCGCAGGCCGAATTCCGGCAAGATCGCCAGCATATGGTCGAATATGTCGGCCTGGATCGCTTCGTATTCGCTCCACACGACCGTGTCGGTGAAACAATAGATTTCGAGCGGGAGGCCCTGCGGACCCGGCGGGAGCTGGCGCACCAACAGGGTGAAACCCCTGCTTGCGATCCGCGGATGGCTCTTGAGATAGGCGATCACATAGGCGCGCAGCGTACCGATATTGGTGATGCGCCGGGCGTTGATCGCGTCGCAATCGCCGGACAGCTCGTGGCGGTTCCACTCGGCGATCTCCTCTTGCTTTCGCGCCAGGTAATCGTCGAGCAGGCGGAATCGCTTGAGTTTGGCGACTTCTTCATCGCCCAGGAACCGGACCGAGTTCTGATCGATCACCAGCGCACGTTTGATCCGCCGCCCACCGCTTTCGCTCATGCCGCGCCAATTGCGATAGGCATCGGATATCAGCTTGTGCGTCGGGATGGTGGTGATCGTCTTGTCGAAATTCTGCACCTTGACCGTGTGCAGCGCGATATCGACCACGTCGCCATCGGCGTCCATGCTGGGCATTTCGATCCAGTCGCCCACCCGCAACATGTCGTTGCTGGTCAATTGCACGCTGGCGACGAGGCTGAGGATCGTATCCTTGAATACCAGCAACAACACCGCCGCCATCGCGCCGAGCCCCGAAAGCAGCAGCAGCGGCGACTGTTCGATCAGCACCGCGATCATCAGGATTGCCGCGCCGCAGAAGACCACGATCTTGACGACCTGGACATAGCCCTTGATCGGTCGGCTGCGCGCTTCGGGCCTGCGCGAATAGAGCTCGTTCGCGTAATTGAGCCCCCAGCTGATCGCCATTGCCACCGACAGCACGATCAGCGCGCGCACGACGTTGACAGTGACCGTTACGATCTCGAGCGGAAGGTTCGGTACCAGGGCAATACCGCGCGAAACGATCAGCAACGGGATCACGGTGGCGAGCCAGGCCATCGCCCGGTCCGCCGTATCGCTGCGCTTGTCGAGATAGGGCGCGGCGGCGCGGAGCAGCACGCGCTTGATCAGCCAGTTCACCGCCAGTGCCAGCAGCGCCAGCCCGGCCAAGGCGATCAACGACTGGAGCCACAGCGCGAGGTCGGAATAATCGTCGAGAAGTCTTTGCATGCCTGGCGGCCTAGCCGCTCGCCCAAGGGCGCTTCAACCCCGCAATCGGGGAGAGATTTTCTATCTCGCCCGGCTGCGCGAATCGCAGTACATGCCGCCGGTATCAACAGCGAAAGGCCCACCCCCGCTCATGGAGGTGTTCGGTTTCGATCTGGGGCCGATCGTCCCCTTCATCCTGATCGGTTTTGCAGCTCAGATGGTCGATGGCGCGCTGGGCATGGCCTTCGGCGTCATCACCAACACGCTGATGGTCGGCCTGCTCGGTGTGCCCCCCGCCCTCGCCTCGCAACGCGTGCACCTGGTCGAGTGCTTCACAACCGCGACCTCGGGCATCAGCCATCTGCTGAGCGGCAATATCGACAAGAGCCTGTTTGTCCGGCTGCTGATCCCCGGCGTGATCGGGGGGCTGGTCGGCAGTTATCTGATCACTGCTGTCGATGGCGACGCGATAAAGCCCTATGTGCTCGTCTACCTTGCGGCCATCGGGGTATGGCTGCTCTTCCGCGGCCTGCTCTATCCGCCCAAACTGCGCGAGGCGAAGCATGTCGCACCGCTGGGCCTGATCGGAGGCTTCCTCGATTCGGCCGGTGGCGGAGGCTGGGGGCCTGTCGTCACTTCCAACCTGCTCGTCCAAGGTGCCGAGCCGCGCAAGGTCGTGGGAACGGTCAACTCGGTCGAATTCTTCCTGACGCTCTCCATCTCGGCCAGCTTCGCCTATCATCTGGGCGTATCGCACATCGCCGGACCGACACTGGGCCTGATCGTCGGCGGGATCGCCGCAGCGCCCTTCGGCGCACTGGCGGCGAAGCACTTCAGCCCCAAGCTGATGCTGATCCTCGTCGGCATCGCGCTGAGCGTTACCAGCGCATACGGTATCTGGACGGCATGGGGATGATGGCGCTACGGCGCGCCGCATGTCAGCATTCAAGGAAGGCGATCCGACTACGCTCAACCGGCTCTACGGCCGCAGCCAGGGCAAGCCGCTGCGCGCCGCGCAGCAGGAACTCGTCGACAGGCTGTTGCCGCAGATTTCTGTGCCCGCCGATGGGCCGGTAACGTCGGAGGCGCTGTTCGGCTTCGACCGGCCCTTGCATTTCGAAATCGGTTTCGGCGGCGGCGAGCATCTGGCCGAGCGCGCCAACCTGCTCCCCGATCACGGCTTCATCGGCGCCGAACCCTTCGTCAACGGCGTAGCGCAGGCGCTGACGCATGTGCGCGACCGCACGCTGGCCAATGTCCGCATCCATCACGGCGATGCGCTGGAGGTGCTGCGTCGCGTGCCCGACGGCGCTTTGACCATGCTCTACCTCCTCCACCCCGATCCGTGGCCCAAAAACAAACACGCCAAGCGCCGCATGATGAACGACGGTCCGGTTCAGATGTTCGCCGACAAGCTCAAGCCCGGCGGCGAATTCCGCTTCGGCACCGATCATCCCGTATACCTGCGCCACGCCTTGATGGTGATGCGCCGCTTCACCGACGAATTCGAATGGCTCGTCGATGGCCCGAAGAGCTGGCAGAACCGCCCCTCTGGCTGGCCCGAAACGCGCTACGAACACAAGGCGCGCACGGTCTACGGCCACG
>NZ_LNBY01000019.1 GCF_001542855.1 Erythrobacter sp. AP23
AGGTGTGGTACTTTCGATTCAGGCGACGCTAGACTACGCTGATGTTGTAAAAACAACGACTTAGCCAAAAATATCTACGCCAGGATTGCCTCCAATTCGCCCCTTTTTCCGCTTGCGTGATTACCCGGTGATTGCCAGAAAAAGGCCACGAGGTATCGCATGGCAACAGGAAAAATCAGCAAGCGCACGGTCGATTCGCTCCCGGTTGGACCAAAGGAAAACTATCTTTGGGACACCGATCTCAAGGGCTTTGGCGTCAAGATTACAGCTGCTGGATCAATCAGTTACATAATCCAGTTCCGAATGGGCGGACGAGAAGCGAAGACCCGTCGTTTCACGATCGGATCACATGGATCGCCCTGGACACCGACTACTGCACGCTTGGAGGCTGAGCGATTGTTGGTGATTGTTGCGCAGGGCATTGATCCGGTTGATGCGGAAAAGCAGCGCCGACGGGAAGCTGTCGACCTCGCCTTCTCGAATTACGCTGACCTCTTCACCCGCTCCTGCAAACGCGAGGGATGGCGTCGCCTCGTGGAACGATCCATTCGCCTCTACCTCAAGCCCACATTCGGAATGAAGGCGCTGCCAGCGATTACGAAGATCGACGTCGTATCGGTTCTCGATCAGATGCCGCCCAAGCAGGTGGCAAACCGGCGAAATGTCTTTGCCGTTATGCGGCGCCTGTTTCGCTGGGCCGTGAGTCGCGGAGATATCGATCGCAGTCCGATGGAGGGCATGGAAACGCCGCCTCCGGTCAAGCCACGAGAGCGCTGGCTCAAGGATGGCGAACTCCGCCATATCTGGGACGCGGCACCGGAATGTCATCGATGCTTTGGTCCAATTGTCAGACTTCTGATCGTGACCGGACAGCGCCGTGAAGAAGTCTCCGGGATGCAATGGCAGGAGCTCAGTCGCAGCGAAAGATTGTGGACCCTGCCCGGATCTCGGACCAAGAACGGAGAACCAAACTCCATTCCGCTCAACGATCTTGCAATCGCCGAGCTCGACCGGGAGGCTCGCGGCGAGAAGTGGCCACGCAAAGGCCGCGTCTTTGCGACAGCTAGTGGGGCGGGCTTTACGGGATACGCCAAGGGGAAGGCGAAACTCGATGGCCTGATCGAGGAACGTCGCGAAGAGCCGCTCGACGCCTGGCGCCTTCATGATCTACGACGAACCCTCGCTACGAACTTTCAGCGGCTTGGCGTTCGGTTTGAAGTCACCGAAGCCGTTCTCAACCACGTCGGCGGATCTCGTGCCGGAGTCGCCGGCATCTACCAGCGCCACGATTGGAAGGATGAGAAGCGCGAGGCACTCGATGCCTGGAATGACCACCTCGCGACGGTTCTGTCCGAGAGTGGAGAGACGACCTAACTCATTGGCGAGGGCTAGGCGGTCTGCTGGTTCAAACGTCCGACCAGAGCGGGTACCAGAGCCTCAATGTGTTGATGATATGCGCGTACCGCTCGGTTTGAGCCATCGAACCCCTGCTGAGCTGTTCGCTCAATTTGCTCAAGGGCATGCGACGCCCCAAGCCAAATCTCCGGCTCGAGTTCACGTATCGGGTGGAGTCTGTCGCTAATGCGTTCGACCAAATGTACGCGAAACCGATTGCCTGAGTTTGCCGCGATGTCTCTGAAGACGTGCGCCAATCGGTCGGCATAAGCACCCTGAGTGACGTTGGATCCTTCGTCGATTTCCAGTGATTTGCGGTCGGTGTCGGAAGTGTGCTCCAAAAGCAGCGCGTTGACTTGCAGGATGTCGCGCAAGGCCTGTTCGGTAAGCAGCGGTACGCGAAATCCTTCGCCGGGCGTGAGGTCGACCAGCCCTTCGCCGACAAGCTGGTTCAGGCTGTCTCTTACCGGCGTCATGCTTACTCCGAAATCGTCAGCCAGTCGCATCGCCTCGAGCTTCGCACCGGCCTGGAAGCGCCCTTCCAGCAATGCATTTTTAAGCCGCCTGTACGTAGGCTCGAGGACGTGAGCGGGACTCATCGCCCGCTGCGGCGCGTCTCGGCGAACTCACGAACCGCTTCTTTCTGGTCGGGGCGCAGACTATCGGTTGCCTGCGGGAATTCGGGCACCTTGTCGCTCAGCAGAACCGACGGGCATTGCCCTTCGAAATTACCCAGGTTCGGGCGGTGCTGCACATAACCGGCCAGTTCGGCGAGTTCGGGCGAGAACTCTTTTGCTACTGCTGGCGGATAGGCCAGCCAGAGATTCTCGTAGGGTTTGAGCCAGCCGAGACTGTAGCCGATTACGACACCGCGGCGGACATCCTCGGTCTGGTTTGGTCCCGCTCCATGGACGGTGGAGCCAAGAAAGCAGATGGCATCGCCGGGCTTGCAAACTGCGACTATGGGATCGTCGAGACTTTCGAGATTGTCGACAGGCTTTCTGTGCGTCCCGGGGTAGATGCGTGTCGCGCCATTGAGGCGAGTAAATTCGGTCAGCGGCCAGATGACGTTGAGAAGATATTCGTGATCGCCCTTGCGGCCTGCCCACATATCCTGATCGCAATGCGGAAACTGTTCTATCTCGCCGGGATGGATCGCGATCGCCTGGGCGACATTGAGCTGTATCCGGTCGCAGGCGCTGCCGAGAATTGCGCGGGCGAGCGATAGGACTAGCGGCTGCAGGACCAGATCGCCCGCGACCTGCGAGCGGCGAAGGAGGCTTCCAAACCGTTTGGTCCGATGCCCATAGAAGTCTCCCTTGCCGAGTGGCGCCTGCGCAAACGCAGCTTCCAGGTCCGCATCGAGTGCGGCGATCTGTTGCTCGGCGACAAGCTGCGGAATGATGCAATAGCCATCCTCTTGCAGCTGATCGAGCCAATACGCCTCGCTCGGCGCAGTCATGCTGCCAGCTCCATACCACCATAGGCTTCCGGCTGAGGATTGCGGCAGTAGATCCCTGCGTTGGCGAGTTGCGCGCGTGTATCCTGATCGATGTCGATGCGAAGAGCGACAAGCTGCTGCCCATCGATAGAAACGCACGGTCCAAGCTGCTGGCAGCGCCAGCCGAACTGGGCGATCTGACGGAACCAGGGCACTGGGGCGACCGCCGAATAACCAGAGATCCCTTCCGATATTGCAAAATCGGCGAGTGCGGAGACGAGCTGGTTGCGGACACTCCGGCGATCAGCGCGCGGCAACGTGGGATCGATACAGAATCGGGTAATCTCGCGAAATGCCTCATCCTGCGGAACAGGTCCGGTGCACAGCTGCGGAAAGAGATCGCGTAAGATATGAGGTCCATCAGAACGCAGGAGCCGGGCCGATGCGCGATGCTCGCACTTTTCGCCGGTGAGGACGAGATAGGCGGCCGAGGGCGTATCGAACTGGTCGATTTCAAAGGTCCCGTCGAGCACCGGAACGTCCCACCCAAGAAGATCCACGAACACGCGCTTGCGCGCCTCGAACATGGCGCGAAGTGCCGGATCGACCAGGTTTGCACCATTTATACCGCTGCTTTGCTGCATGAAGATTACCTGTGAACTTGATGACTGCTCGCATCTCATCAAATCCGGATAGGCAGCGACATACCAAGAACTGGGGAGGGCCCCGTCTGGCGCAATACAGGGCCAGTTTACTGACCGCCTTACCTGTGCGATGAGCTTCAGCGATTGAAAATCAACAAGATACGACAGGTATCCTATCGGTCCGATTCTGTTCATCCCGAGAAGGTCACAAGCTGGCTATGAATGCAAAAGTCATCACGAACTTCCAGCTTGGCAGCCGCGAATCCTCTTCGGCGCCTGATGTCTTGCCCCTGGCTACAGAGCATGCGCTGCAATCCGCCGGAGCTGCTTTCCATGCGCTCGCCGACACCATGCCGCAGATGGTATGGTCGACTCTTCCCGACGGCTCCCACGATTATTACAATGCGCGCTGGTATGAATTCACGGGTGTCCCTGTCGGATCAACCGACGGCGAAGGATGGGCCGGGATGTTCCATGAGGATGACCAGGCCGACGCATGGAAGAAATGGAACCACAGCCTCGCTACCGGCGAACCGTACGAGGTTGAATATCGCCTGAGGCATCACAGCGGTGATTATCGCTGGATGATCGGTCGTGCGCTGCCGATCCTCAACGAGGAGGGTGAGATCCAGCGCTGGATCGGCACTTGTACGGATATCGACGAGCAGAAGCGCACCGCCCTCCAAAACGAAATCCTGAGTCAAGAGCTCAGCCATCGCATCAAGAACATCTTCGCGATTGTTTCCGGTTTGATCAGCCTGACAGCGCGCGCAAATGAAGCGTTCGGTGAAGCGTCGCGCGACCTGCTGGGCCGGATTTCCGCGCTGGGGCGCGCGCACGAATTCGTCCGGCCCCACAGCGAAAAGTCCCAGCCCGAGGGCAAGGAAGTGACCCTCGCCACGCTGCTTGCGACGATCTTCGAGACCTATCCTGCCTTTTCCGAAAGAAGGATTGCTATTTCCGGCCCCGATATCGCGGTCGAAAGCCGCGCCGCCACGCCGGTTGCATTGGTGTTCCACGAGCTGGCTACCAACGCGATGAAGTACGGAGCTCTGTCCAATCCCGAGGGAAGGATTTCGCTGGACCTTTCAACCGAGGACGAGATGGTCCGCTTCCGCTGGAGGGAACACGGAGCTCACATCGACAAGGCGAGTGAGCCTCAAACGGGTTTCGGAAGTCGCCTCATCGAGTTGGCCGTGAAGCAACAGCTAGGAGGCAATTACGAGAGAACCTGGCATGACGATGGCGTTGAACTCGTCATGGATGTCCGAAAAAGCAGGTTGCAGGAGCCTAGTTAAAGAAGAGCCTAAGACGGGCTGGCGGATCGATTTTTTCGCCCTTCCGGACCGCAATGACATAGTCGAGAACCTGCTTGAGAATGCTAAGATCGACCGGTTTTTCCAGCGCGCCCAGCGTTCCGCTCACCCCTTCGCCGAGTTGTGCGGGATTGGCGGTTACGAAAATAACCTCGATCCCGAAATCCGCAGCAAGCTTCTCGCCGATCCTCGGACCAGTGGCTCCATCGGCCAGATTGACATCGACGAGCGCCACATCGATCGCGTCTGAAGCCTTTGCCAATGCCGATTGCATGTCGTCGGCTATGCCTGCGGATTCATGACCGAGATCGTGAACCACCGCCTCCATTTCGACAGCTATGAGGAATTCGTCTTCGACAATCAGAATGGTGGTCGGCACGGAAGGCTATCAAAAGTTAAATGACAAGGCTCTGTAGTGAGGGGACGGACAGGGCGCATATTCGTTGCCTCGCCTCGTCGCATCCGGCTTCGATCGAAATAGCTTCAAGACGCGCACCCGTTCCGACGGCATTGCGTCACTATCGGGCGCCAGGACCACGACCAAAGAGCGTATCTATGATGGGGCATTCCGGAACATCACCGCCTTCGCAGCGGGCTGATACATCGGCTAGCGTGCGCTCCAACCTAGTCAAATCAGCAATTTTAGCTCGCACGCTGGCCAGATGGTTATTGGTCAGATCCCGAACCTCGCCGCAGCTGTAGGGGTGCGAATCAACGAGGCTGAGCAGGCTTTTGAGCTCCTCGATCGAAAAACCCAGATCGCGGCCGCGCAAGATAAAGCCGAGCCGCGCCTGGTCGCCGGGTGGATAGAGCCTGTGCCCGCTTGCCGTACGCTCGGGAGGCTGAAGCAGACCGATGTTCTCGTAGTAGCGGATCGTCTCAAGGTTGCAGCCCGACCGTCTGGCCAGTTCTCCCCGTTTGATCACTTGCGATGCTGTCATGAGCCATATGCCAATTAGTGCTTGAACCTGTAGTTACTACAGGGAGTACATTGGTTTCCATGGTCGATCAAATGCACAAGAACGCGCAGCGCTTATGGGCGAGCGGCGGGACGCTCGGCGCGATACTCGCCTCGTCCTGCTGTATTGCCCCGCTGTTATTGCTGAGCCTTGGCATCAGCGGCGCGTGGATCGGCAATCTCACTGCGCTCGAACCGTACAAATGGGTATTTATCGCCATTGCGGTTGTCTTTTTGGCCCTTGGATTCCGGCACGTCTATTTTCGGCAAGCCGAACCTTGCGAAGACGGAACATATTGCGCGCGGCCCGGAGCAAACCTGCTCGTCAAAAGCTCCCTGTGGCTGGCGACCGTATTGGTCGCTGCCTCGTCCACGGTCGAGTGGTGGGCGCCGCAATTCTACTAGGAGTTCGAAAGATGAAGAAGACGATGATCGTCGCAGTTGCGATACTGGGACTGGCCGGAGCGGGTATCTGGGCAGCGACCTTGTTTCCGCCAAACTCCGACGAACGGGTTCAACAAAATTCCGCGCATCTGCAATCGGCAAGTTTTGCGGTCGAGAATATGACCTGCGCGACCTGCCCGATAACGGTTCGGCGCGCGATGGAAGGCGTGGCAGGCGTGCACGAGGTGACTATCGATTACGAGACCAGGACGGCGACTGCGCAGTTCGATCCTGAGCGAACAACCACAAGCGCGATCGCCGCGGCGTCGACCGAGGCCGGATATCCGGCGATCCTTTCAGAGAGCGCGCTATGATCAAACTGAAGTCCGAGATCACATGCCCTACTTGCGGGTACAAAAAGCTCGAAAGAATGCCGACGGATGCCTGCTGGTTTTTCTACGATTGCAATGGTTGCGGTGTGAAACTCCGCCCCAATGCGGGCGATTGCTGTGTCTTCTGCTCATTCGGCACCATCCCCTGCCCGCCGATCCAGGAAACGCGTGCCGATCGCAAGGGCGCCACATGTTGCGGAGGGCGGTGAGATGAGTACGCGAAACTTCGATCTTATAGTGCTGGGTGTTGGTATGGCGGCCGTAAATGCCGCCAACAAATGCGCCTCAGCCGGTTGGTCGGTCGCGGTGGTCGACGAACTGCCTTATGGCGGCACCTGCGCCCTGCGCGGCTGCGATCCGAAGAAAATGCTCCGCCGCGGGGCGGAAATCATCGACGCAGCGCGGCTCATGCACGGCAAGGGCATCGAACCGAACGACATCGCCATCAACTGGCCCGATCTGGTCGCCTTCACGCAGACGTTCACCGACAAAATGCCCGGTCGGATCGAAAACGGTCTGGAGAGCAACGGCGTCACTACCCTTCACGGGAAAGCGCGCTTCGTCGGCGAAGATACCGTCGAAATCGACGGCGAGGGGCAGTTTCAGGCAAACCATTTCCTGATCGCAACGGGTGCCAAGCCGCGGACGATAGATGTTCCCGGCTCCGAACACCTTACCGACAGCACCGAGTTCATGCGGCTCGATGCGCTGCCCGAACGCATCCTGTTCATCGGCGGCGGCTTCATCTCGTTCGAGTTTGGCCATATCGCAGCACGCGCGGGCAGCAAGGTGTGCATCATCGACCGTGGCGAGAGACCGCTCAAGGGTTTCGATGCCGATCTTGTCGAAAGACTCGTTGCGCGGGGCGAGGAAGTCGGCGTCCAACTGCGACGACGCACGTCACTCAAAGCGATCGAGAAGGACGGGACGGGTTTTCTTGTCACGGTAGAAACTGACAGCGGCACGAAAGATTTGCGCGCCGATCTCGTCGTCCACGGCGCGGGCCGCGTCCCGGCAATTGGCCGGCTTGACCTGGCCGCAGCCAATGTCGAGGCAGGTGACAAGGGCGTTGAGGTCAACGCCTACCTGCAAAGCACCTCCAACCCCAAGATCTATGCTGCCGGCGACGCGGCCGACACGCAAGGCGCGCCGCTTACGCCTGTCGCAGTTTTCGAGGGCAAGGTAGCTGCGTCCAATATGCTCAACGGCAATCGGACAAAGCCGGATTATGCAGGCGTACCGAGCGCTGTATTTACGGTACCAGAGCTCAGCCGTGTTGGCATGCTCGAAGAGGAAGCACGAGAGGCCAGACATGATATCCGCGTCGTCGAAAATGACACCGGCGACTGGTATTCCAACCTTCGCGTTGGCGAAAGCTGCGCTGCAACCAAGGTCATAATCGATAACGAATGCGACACTATCCTGGGCGCTCATTTGCTCGGACCGGAGTATGGCGAGATCATCAATTTCTTCGGTTTGGCCGTCCGACTTGGACTGACAACAAGCGATCTCAAGAAAATGGTTTCGGCCTACCCTAGCGTGGGATCGGACCTTGGCTCGATGGTGTGATTGTGTTGAAGAAGCGGTTGAATAAGGAATTCGGCATATTCTGATCTGGCGACGCAGAGAGATGCCTGCACCGTAACACTGCATGCTCGAGTTTAATCGACGAAGCTGAGGTCGATTAACTGAAACGTTTCGACGCATCTGGTGCGTCTATCCGACGTCGCGCCAACGGATGATGTCGGCAAACCCGATCAACCCGTCGAACAGCGCCGCGACGACGAGGGACTGCTTACAATGGACCTGGTAGCGTTCGCGGGCCATCTTGAGATGCTGAATGACGGTTTCGGTGCTGATTTCGAGAATCATGGCCGTTTCAGCTGCAGTCTTCCCTCTTGCAACCCAGAGCAGACACTCCCGCTGCCGATCGGTCAGGGAGGGAACCTTCTCATCGAGTCTTTCTGAGCTCAGTCCCAGTGCACAGCTCAAAGCCAGCGTCCCGATCACTTCCGCGACGGCGAAACGCCGTCGGGGCAGTTCTCGATCGGGTCGAACAGCAAAGGTGCAGGTACCGCGCCCTATCCCGGGTAAGTGCCGCGGAACGGTATAGCCATTGCCAATTCCGCATTCCCGGCCAACATTGAGCATCTGACGGTCGCCGCGCGTGAGAGGGACGAGTTCGTCAATCCAGTCCCAGGCGAAACCGATGATGGTCTTGTCGCAGGCTCTTCGCACCGGATCCTGCCCTGCGAGGTCGAAGGCGATATAGACTTTCGCCCATTCGTCGGGATAGTCGTGCAATAGCAAGCCCGGTGCCTCGCACGATGTCGAACGCATCTCCAGGCTAAGTGCGAAGTGGTCGAAGCCAAGGCGCCGGGAAACCTGTTTAAGGGCGCCATCGAGTTCAGTGTCCGAACGAACATTGATAAGCTCAGTTGCGAATTCCTCCGCGAGATATGCGTACATAGACCTGCCGTTCGATCGGCAGCACGCAATCCAACACGCCGCCACCCGACCGCCTGCTCGGTGCCTGATCAGACGGTTCCATTCCACCTGTTCCGGCAGTTGCAGTTGCGACCCTGAAGGTCTGGTTCCAATCCGGGCGCGCCACAAAATTCAGCGGCTTGCCCAAGGAAAAACCATAGTGCATTCAGTGCGTTTGAAAAGGTCGGAACCGGCTTTGACGAAGCAGGTCGAGATAGCCGTGCGACGCCATCTTCCGTGCTTCGGCGACAAGACGCTGGGTCTGTCGGCGTTGCGATGACGATTTCCAGTCTATGGCGCGTTGCGCGGATAATCCGCGATAGACGAGGGTTCCCGCAATCTCTCGGAGGGTGACACCCTCAGGCGCTCTGGCCTGATTATCGAGTATGGCGAGCAGCAAGTGGAGGCGTCTGGACTGATAGGTGGTGGGCCGTAAGGGGTATCGCTTGGTGGGCACAGCGGAGCCAGCAACGCAGCGGTGAAACGCATCGAGCGCCGCTAGCCTGATCGGAACCGACTGGTCTTGAGGGATCAGATAATTGTCTCCACCCAACCGGGCTGAGGCCATAACGAGCAGCCGGTGACGAGCGCCAGTATCGGCGAGGACCAGATGATCTCCCGCATTGCTCGCTCGTTTGGCGATCAGGTCGCACGCTGCGCGCGCCGCCTTGACTCCGCCGCTACCGCTGAGAATTACAACATTGGGGTTTTCCTCGGCTCGCCAGATCGCCGGATCGCTGCGAGCCGAAAGGTCGGGATCAATCGGGAAATTCAAGGCCCCATGAACGCGCCATTCGGCGGCAAGCTGGGGATTGCGCGTCGAAGCCGCTTGCGCCGGCGATCCGGGCGTATTGTTGCCGGTAAGCGGAATTGCGGCGCAAGAATTCCTGCGCGAAATCCGAAAAGTCGTATCCGGCGGTCCGGTCGTTGCTGTCGAATGGTCGAGCCATGAAGCACCTCCTTTCTCGCCGATTGGGCTAGTGGCGCCAGCACCGCGCCGACATTCCAAGACCAAGGTATCCACTTCCCCAATATTGGGCATATTTGATCAGGCGCTCCCCGAGACCGGAGCATTTTTTTGGAAGATGATGCTGGCCGCCAAAAGCGGGTCCAAAATGGCTCTACTTACCTCTTGCCAGCCACCCCTATGTTGGGCAGATTGACTGCGCGCGGATTGATATTCTGGCACCGTCCGCGTGGATATTTCCGCCGGACATCATGCACGCCGGTCCGTCGCAGGCCCGGCGGCCGAACCGATCAAGGGGCGTAAATCAGGCCCCGGACGGCGGCACAGACCTGGAACCCGCACCAGTTCGCCATGGCGAACTCAGGTGGCGGTCGCCTCCAAGTTCGAAGCATGACTCAAGCTGTCGCCGAAATCCGGCACCAAGCTCCCCAGTGCGTGGGTCCCGCATATTGCTCTGCAAAAGTAAGCCGAACGGTCGACCGCCGCCGTACACTCGACGCCCTCTACCGCGAGGAACGGGCTGGACTGATCGCCTATCTTGCGCGCCGCGTGGGCTCCGAACGCGCCCGCGACCTGGCACAGGACGTGTTTCTGCGTGCAGCGACCAGCAAGCAGCTAACGGAACTCGTTAATCCTGCAGGCTTTCTGAGGCGGATTGCATTCAACTTGCTGGTGGACGAGGCGCGGCGGCAAAAGTGCCGCGTCAGGACCCAGCCACTTCTGGAGAACGCAGATGCGCCAAGCCGCGCCGCGCAGGAAGATGCCGTGCACGTTCGTGAAGCCCGGCACGTGCTGGAAATCGCGCTCGCGGAGCTCCCGCAAAAGACCGCGCGTATCTTCGCGATGAATCGCATCGAGAAGAAATCCTACCGTCAGATACATCTCGAGCTAGGCATCGCGCTGCCCACGGTCGACTATCATATGATGAAAGCTCTAGCGCATTTGCGCCAAGCGCTGGGTCACAGTTGGTGACTGCAACCACCCGGCACAAAAAGACCCCCCAAACTTTAATTTCAAATGAAACTAAGGTGTTCGAAAAAGTGAGCGTCATTCCCTGTAGCGGCCCGACCGCGCCAGAACAGGGAGACCCCAATGTCATTGAGAAATCGCACACTTTTCGTCCTTCTAACCGGGACAGCATTCGCAAGTGCCGCTCCTCCTCTTTTCGCCCAAGACAGTCCAGGCGAACAGGCACAAGATGACGCTGCCGAGGTTGGCGATACGGCTTTGGACGACGAAAGTTCTGCGATCGTTGTCACGGGAACGCGAATCCGAGGCGCACGGGTTGTCGGTGAAGTCATCGAGCTTGATCGCGAGACGATCGTCGAGGCTGGCCAGGTGGATCTGGGTGAAGCGATCCGCAGCCTACCCCAGAATTTCTCGGGCGGTCAGAACCCCGGAGTGGGTTCGGGTGCCGGGCTCATCAACAGCAACGTGAACTCTGCGGCCACTCCGAACCTGCGCGGTCTGGGTCCCGATGCGACACTTACGCTCCTCAATGGCCATCGCCTTCCGTACGATTCCGCCTTCGCAGGGGTCGATATTTCGGCAATCCCGCTCGCGGCGGTAGACCGGATCGAGGTCGTCCCGGACGGCGCGTCGGCGCTATACGGGTCCGACGCTGTCGCCGGCGTGGTCAATGTAATCCTGCGCCGTGATTTCGAAGGCGTGGAAACATCGGCGCAGATCGGCGCGAGCACCGGTGGCGGATATTTTCGCCAGCAGGCCGATATCGTCGGTGGAAGCCGGTGGGATGGCGGCGGATTTTTCCTCGCCTACGATTTCACCAACAACTCCGATATCGAGGCGGGCCAGCGATCTTATGCGGCCGCGCTCGACCCCGAGACCACGCTGTTTCCGTCGCAGGAACGGCATGCCGTCACGCTTTCCGGACATCACGAAATATCACCCGGTATCGAGGCAAGCGTCGATGCACTTTATTCGCGGCGCAGTTCGGTTCGCATCACCGGGTCTTCCACGCTCCGTCAGACCGCGGATCCAGTGGTCGAATCCTATACGCTCGCACCGTCGCTCAGGGTCGATATCGGAGCTTCGTGGCAGCTGTCTGTGCTCGGCGTTTTTGGACGCGACAGGACGCGCTACCGCACTACGTTTACACGGCCGTCCGCCCCGACAAGCGTGACCGAAGGCTGCTTCTGCAACGAGGTGCTATCGCTCGAAGCAGGTGCGGAAGGGCCACTCTTTTCGTTGCCGGGAGGCGATGCGCGCCTCGCAATTGGTGCTGGCTTGCGCGATAATTCGCTCGATTTCTCCCGCTCGGAAGGCGGCAATCTCGTTATCGCTTTCGACGAAACGCAGCGGGCCCGCTTTGCCTATGGGGAGCTGTTCCTCCCGTTGGTGTCGTCGCGCAATGCGATTGGAGGTATCGACGAGCTAGGCCTCTCGCTGGCCGCACGGCACGAAAGCTATCCCGGTCTCGACAGCCAGACCACGCCGCGCATGGGCTTGGTCTACGCACCCGTCCCCGGCTTGACCCTGCGGGGAAGCTGGGCGAGATCGTTCAAGGCTCCAACGCTTTACCAGAGGTTCATTCCGTACCAGACCATCGTGCTGCCAGCGTCGATCTTCGGCGCGGGTACGGCTCCGGAAACCGTCTTTATAGCAAGCGGCGGCAACCCGGATGTCACCTCGGAACGCGCGCACAGCTGGACAGCCGGTTTCGAATATCGTCCGCCGTCAGTGCCGGGTTTGCTCGTATCGGCCACCTGGTATGACATTCGCTATCGCGACCGGGTGGTTCGCCCGATTGCGGGATCGGTTGTCGCCGGTTTTCGCGATCCGGGTTATGCAAGCCTGATCGATTTCTCGCCCGATCCCGCAATCTTTTCCGGGCTGATCGACAATTCTTTGTTCGGCCTCGAAAATTTTTCCGGCTCGCCTTATGATCCGGCCAATGTCGTAGCCTTCATCGACAACCGCAATCGCAATGTCGCCGTCTGGGCAGTCGAAGGGATCGATGCGCGGATTTCGTGGGACCACGACCTCGGCAATCAGCGCAGACTGGGTCTGGAAGTCGCTGGCAGCTGGCTCGACAGCAACCAGCGCCTGAATTCCGACCTACCGCAGGTTCAGCTCGCCGGGACGATTTTTAATCCGCCGCAATACCGCGCACGCGGCGTGGCCCGCTTCGAAGCCGGCACTTTCAAGGCCAATGCGGCAGTCAATTATATAGGAGCACTGGAAGATCCACGTTTCGGCGTGGCGGAACGTCTGTCGCCAAGCGCCACACTCGATCTTGGCGTGAGCTACGATGTGATCGGTGGCGAAGGACGCAACCCCGGACTCACACTGTCGCTGACCGTGCAAAACGTGTTCGATGACGAACCCGAGATCATTGGACAGACGGGCCCGACCGATACGCCTTTTGATTCGACGAACTACTCCCCGATCGGACGGTTTGTCGCATTCGGAATCCGGAGGCACTGGTGATGTCGCTGGCACTCGCTGCAGCGCTGTCCCAATCCATCGTTCCGCACGTGGACCTGCCGCCGCCGCAAGAGGATCCGTGTGCAGGTTTCGAAGAGGCGGAGGGTCTATCGGGCATTGGCCAGCGGGCCTTTACGCTCGATGACCAGGTCAGGATGGCGGACATCGGACGCGCCAATCCGGTCGGCGCTGCGCGGGCCATCGGCGTAGCGCCCGACGGCGAGCACATCGCTTTCGTCGTAAAACGCGCAAATCCGGAAGCCAACGTCTACTGCCAGAGGCTTATGATTGCGGCGATGGACGGAAGCGGTGCCGCCGTCGAGGTCGACCGGGGCGGCGAATTCATCCGCGATGATTTCCGATTGCGCGACTTTCCCGCGATTATGGCCGGATGGGACAGGCCCAACCCGCCCCGCTGGTCTTCGGACGGCTCCCGGATCGGCTATCTCAAGAGGTTGAACGGTTCGACCCAGGTATGGCTGGTCGATCCTGACCGAACGGTACCACCGCGACAGGCAACCGCCCTTCCCGATAATGTCGATAGTTTCGCATGGACGAACGACGGAACTGCACTGATAGTCGCGACGCGTCCCGGCATACGCATCCAGTCAGAGGCTATCGCACGCGAAGCGGCCGAAGGATTTTTGTTCGACGAGCGTTTCTCGCCGCAATTCGCCGATCGGCCAATCCCGACCGGACAGCTTGAAACGCACTATAGCTACGTGTCGCTGGCGGATGGCGAAGTGTGGGTCGCGAGTTCGGAAGAAGCGCGCCTGCTCTCGGGCGAAGCGCCAGAGGGCCTCCCGGCTAGAGCCCGCGCCTATGCCGAGAATGACTCGGGGATTGCGGCCTGGCTCGAGCCGAGCGAGCCCACTCGGCTGATCAGCCCCACCAGGCTTGTCGTCGGGTGGCCTGACGGCAATCAGATAGTCTGCGAACAAAAAGCTTGCGAAGGGATCCGCGAGCTGTGGTGGTCGAGCGATGGAACCGCGCTACTCGCCCTCCAAGCGACGGGCTGGGCAAACAGTCAGACGGCCATTTTGCGATGGGAGCTTGGCGAGGCGCAGCCGCGCCAGATCCTGCTTACCGAAGATGCGTTGGTCGGATGCACAGTGGCCGGCGGCGAATTGCTGTGCGGCCGCGAAGGGTTCGGTCAGCCTCGCCGTCTGGTTGCAATCGATGTCGTCACCGGAGCAGACCGGCTCATACACGATCCCAATCCACGGCTTGAAGAAAGGACCTTCGGGACCGTTGAGCGCCTCAGGTTCCGCAACGCCTTCGGGGCCGAAAGCTATGCGGATCTTGTCCTGCCACCGGACCACCAGGCCGGGCAACGTCATCCCCTGATCGTCGTGCAATATACAAGTGTAGGGTTCCTGCGCGGCGGTACCGGGGACGAGGTCCCCATCCATCCGCTTGCCAACCGCGGTTTCGCCGTGCTCAGTTTCGATCGCCCGGACTTCTCTGCCGCGGCGCTTGGCGCGACCACCGAAGAGGAACTGACCCGCGCCAACCGCGCAGACTGGATTGACCGTCGCCGAGTCCAATCCTCGCTCGAGACTGCGATCTCGCTCGCCATCGATACCGGTTCGGTCGATCGCGCACGGATGGGCATCAGCGGCTTCAGCGATGGCGGATCGACCGTCCAGTGGGCGTTGATCAATTCGGACCTCTTCCAGGTCGCGTCGATGGGCTCATGCTGCGAAGACATGTATTCTTACCCACTCGCCGCGGGTCCGCGCTTTACAGATTTCGTACGCGCGATGGGATACCGCCATTTCGAGCCTGGCACCGAAGAGTTCTGGAAACCGATGTCGCTCATTCTCAATGTCGATGATGTCGATGTGCCGATCCTGATTCAGACCGGCGACAGCGAATATGAAGCGGGCCTCGATGTCTTCGAGACCTACTCGTACCGCGGCAGACCGATCGAACTCTACGTCCTGGAAGACGAGACCCACATCAAGTGGCAGCCCGCACACCGTCAGGCAATCTACCGGCGATCGGTGGAATGGTTCGAATTCTGGTTGATGAAGCGGATGGACTGCGACCCGGCAAAGGTCGGGCAATATGCACGGTGGCTTGCAATGGATGGCGCGCCCGCCCGAAAGGACCTACGATGCTCGGATGGTCGCAGCTCGCTCCCATGAGCGCGACCAGTTCTCGGCCTCGACGAGGTCGAGCAGGCGGTAAACCAGCGATCCGCGCCGCGATGTTTCGAGCGTGAAAGCCTGCTCGACAGCTGCGCGATCAATCACACCTTGTTCCGCCAGTTGGCCATCGAGAAGCAGATCACGAAGCACGGCGCGATGACGGTCGAAGGCACTTCGAATGAAACTGTCGGGTCCCGCCTTGGACGTGCGATCGAGAACGCTGCGAGGAAGCAGGTCCGCGAAGGCGGCGCGGGCGAGCGCACGGTTCTGACCGCCTGTCACCCAGGTCCAGGTGGGGACGCCGAGGCAGAATTCGAGCAGGGGCTGGCTCATCAGCGGAGAGAAGCGCGCTGGCCCGGGACCGAAGCCGTGTACATGATGCTGCGCGCGCATGATCAGCGCGAGGTGATCGTGTTTGCCTGGGTGGCGCCAGGTCGACAGGCGATGCCACGGCGTCAACGGTACGGGTGAGTCCTCCAAGATGGCCGCATCGGCAAGCAATCGGCTGTCTGGCGCCCAATTCTGTTTCGAATGGCCTCCCATCAGACGCTTGCCGGTCGCGCGCAGCATGGTCGGAACATCGCAACCTGTGACACAGCACATGTCTGGCAGAGTTTCGAAAAGCGCCGCCCTTGGCCCCTCGTTCCGCAGCCGGTCTACGATCGGTGCTGCGGAATGGAGAAAACAGAAGAGATTATCACCGCCATTGCCATCTAGGACGATGGCTTTTCCCAGCTCTGCAGAACCCGCGGCGAGCAGGGCGTCGACCGCCGTCAGAAACCCCTTTCGACCGGGCCGCGAACGACCCGCGGAGGCACATGCGGTGGGACGGTAACAGGTCGTATCATAAACCCGCCGTGTGAAATCCGCACCCAGATGCTCGGCAAGTAGCCGAGCATACTCGCTTTCGTCGCCGCTGCTGTCAGAGGTCGCCAGCGTGATGCATCCAAAATCACTGTGCCCGGCGGCTAGCGCGGCGCACAGAAAGGAAGAGTCGACCCCGCCAGAGGTTGCGACAGCCACGGGTCCGAACCGGTCTGTCCATGCTGCGCAAGTCCGGATTGCCAGCTCTCTCAGTTCTGCGGCAGCATCGCTGAATGAAGGTTCGGTTCCTCGCGGAAGATAATCGGCAGCGCGCCAGACGGGCAGCTCGGATTCCTGATCGCCGGCGGTCACCATGAGCGTACCCGGGGTGAGCTCCTCCACGCCCGCGAGGCACGCTTGCTTCTGCCGCAATTCCGGATAACGAAGGAACAACGCGAGCGCGCCCCAGTCGACCTTGAGGCGATCTCCGACAGCTTCTCCGACCAGACAGGCATCGGAAGAGAACACCACATGCGTCTGGCTCATTCCGCGGTAGACCGGAAACAGGCCAGAGGGATCGACCAGCAACGCAAGAGTGCGGCGCCCCGGATCAGGCAGGATCGCGACGTAGGCACCCCAATAATTCCGAACAAGCCGCTTGGCGGCGGCCTGGACGGACTCGGATTCAGGTAGCGGGACAGCGTCGACCGTTCGGGCGGTTTGTGCAGAGAAGACGCACCCGATCAGGTACCCGTGCGTTCCCAGACTGGCTTCGGGAGTGTCATCGCTGGTCCAGAATGAAGCATTGTCACCGCAAACATCGTCAGGACTTGCGCTTCTGCGAACGACCGGCGGGACGCCACGCCGACGCGGGACGGCAAGCACGAAGCGGCCCTGTTTCAAATTATCAGTATCGGCGTGTAGCGCCGAACTTCTTCCAAGCTGTCATTCAGCACAATGTCGCGATGCTGGACCCAGGCGTGGGCACCGAACGGCCGGTCCTTCACGCCAATAACAAGATGCGTGCGCAGTCTCAGCTTGGCGAGGCGTAATTTCAACGCGATCGAACGCGGGAGACAGCGGTCTGCGGCCGAACGCAGAAGGCGGGCTTGCTCGAAAGCACGTACTGTGGGACCCGACCGGGATTTGGTGGAATGGCCCTGCGTGCGTTGCTCGGTCAGGTGGCGAAGTTCAACGAGGACCGTCTGGAATGATGTCCGCGCAAGGCGATGTTCGATCCGGCGCTGCGACCAGACAGCTGCGGCCACATCGGCCAGCCGGAAAGGTCCTTCACCAATATCATGGGAAACACGCTGTGGGACGAGCCAGTCCGCAGGGCGCGGCAGTGGTGGCGGCTGATGCCAGGACACCGTGGCTTCGATGCCGAGCCTTTCGAGAAACACGTGCTGCACTCCGTCCGCCAACGCAAAATAGCGGTCCCGCGCGATGTCCAGAAAGATGAAACGTTCGCTCACCTTGCACCACGCGAGAGCCTCGGGATCCGGATTGACCATGAAGTTTGTACGAGGAGAAGGGGCGCGGCCAGGTCCGGCACGCGCCCCTCGCGAGGTTCAGTCGTCAGCCATGCCGGTGGCATAGGACAAACGACCGCCGCTCACATCGATGTCGAACAGGGCGTCGCCCTTGGTCTCCTCGGATGCGCTGCCGAGATCGATGATCTCTCTCTGGATTGTGTCGAGTTCCTTCATTGATCACTCCTCTGCTTTGATCGCGACTCCAATCGTCGCGGTCAGAGCATGAAGAGCATGGCCAGATGGGGCCAACTTATAATGGAATTATAAACAGATAGTCCGACAAATGAGGTGCG
This sequence comes from Erythrobacter sp. AP23, assembly GCF_001542855.1. Classification (GTDB taxonomy): domain Bacteria; phylum Pseudomonadota; class Alphaproteobacteria; order Sphingomonadales; family Sphingomonadaceae; genus Qipengyuania. The sequence goes on from NZ_LNBY01000019.1 coordinate 18,217, forward strand.
ACCGGGTGATGGAAGCACTCGTTGGCAAGTGCATCGATGGTTTTAGCGAGGAGCCTGGACATGAGCATCGCCACCCGGTCGCGAGGAACCTGAATTCCCGATCCGACAGTAGAGCCGATCATGTACAGGAATACAGAGCAATTCTACCTATTGGCACATTTCTTTTCTAATACTGGTTAAGAGAAACCAGAAAAAGTCCGGACAGTCTCAGAACTTATCGACTTGATGATGCATGCGTTCTTCTGCGTGCCTTGGCGAAATCCCGGTCACTGGCGACGAAGCGCTCGATCATTGGTGGGATCAGAGCTGCGGGCTCGGGTGCACCCTCTGAAACGCCGCCATTGAGCACGACCCCATATTCGACCAGCCGGCGATGGAGCCGCGCAGGGATCTCTATCGTCAGCTTGACGGGCTTGCCATCGGTAATGTCGGAGAGCTTGAGCCGGGTCATGCTCCACCCTCCAGCACAATATCGCGCGTCACCAGAACGCGTACGGGAAAGCCGGGACGGATCGTCAGCGTCGGGCGTATATCAAGCTCGCGTGCAACGACCTGCTCGCCCGCGCGATTGATGCTGTCCTGGCTGCCGCGGCGAACAGCGCGCAGCAGGTCATCATCTCCGCCTGCGCCGAGTTCGCCGCCAATTCCGAGCAAAGTGGAAACGAGCGCCGCTTTGACGACACCGCCCCAATGGTAATCGACGCCGTCCTCCAGTCCAGCATAGCCCGAGGGATCGGCAACTGGCTGACGATCGAGCACAATCGAGCGACCATCAGGCAGGATAAGCCTGGTCCAGGCCAGCAGCACCCGGCGTTGGCCGAACCCGACATCGGACTCGTACTCACCGATGAGGCGCGCACCTTGCGGGATCAGAAGGTGCCGCCCGGTCAGGCTGTCATAGACATTCTCGGTCACCTGCGCGGTCACGAGGCCGGGCTGGTCCGACCGGATACCGGTGATCAGCGCTGCCGGAATGATCGACCCGGCCGAAAGCAGCGTCCCCGATGGCACCGCCTCAAGCCGCTGCATGGACACTGTCCGCGTGTCGGCGGGCCGTTCGAGAAAACTCGGCCGCGCGGTGGAGACCGATGGCTGAACTGGTGCTGGGGGTTGCGGCCCAGCAGCCGAAGCTGCCGGGCCGGGACTGGCAGCTTGTGTCCCGCCGCCGAAAAACAGGCTGCTGCCGCGCGCCGCCTCGCTTTCCTGTTCTAGGCGTTCGCGCTCAATCTCTTCAGGGCTCGGCGCCGCCCGCTGTGACGGTGTCGGAGACGGGGCGCCGACCGGTTGAAGCGCGGCAACAGCCCCGCGATCCTGCGCCTCGAGGATCGGTTGACCGAGATCGCCCGGTAGCGGTGGCCCTAACCTCGGAACCTGGGAATAGTCCGCCGGGGCAGTGGCAAGTCCGTCTGCCACAGCAATCCCCTCGGTGTTGACCAGCTCTTCGCCGCCGTCCTGCGAAGCCGGTTGCAGGGCGTAGAGCAGTATACCGCCAAGCACGGCCAGACCCGCGGCGCTGGCAATGCCGATAGCCTTGCGCGAGAGCCTGACCACGCGCGGTCCTTCCCCGCGCAATTGAACGATGCTTTCGGCATCGGGTGGCGGCTCGGTCTTGCTTTCCTCGTTCACGACCGCCCCCGCTTGCGGTTTTCAATCTTCACGCGGACCTGTCTGCGACCGGTACCGAGGCGCAGTTCGGCCTTGTGGAAGAGGCGGTCGACGATGAGATAGCGCCCGGCGATCCGGTAGTTGACCAGCTCGGCTGCGCCATCCGTGCCCACCACGAAGAACGGGGGCATTTCGCCCTGGGCGATATCGGGTGGAAACTCGACCAGGGTCCGCTGTCCGTCGTCGAAGACCCGTAGCGGGCGCCAGTCAGGCTTGGCACCCGAGATGCGGTACTCGAAATTGAGCGCCTCAAGCGTGAACCCGTCGGCGACTGGTGCGGCTCGCGCCGCTCGCTCTTCTTCGCGGCGCAGCGCGATCAGTTCGTCGGCCGGATAGGACCAGCTGACCGAGGCCATATAGATGTTCGGGTTGGCGCGCAGTTCGATATGATAGGTGCGGCGGTCGGTATTGATGACCAGATTGGTTGCGATATCGGGCCGCGTCGGTTTGATGAGGATATGAACCCGCTGCGTCGCTCCCGAGCCGCTCAGCGTGTCGCCGATCATCCAGCGCACGGTATCACCCGCCGCGACCGGCCCGGGTCCAACCAGCGTTTCGCCTTCCTGCAAGGCGATGTCAGTTACCTGCCCGGGTTTGGCGTAGACCTGGAACAATGCACCTTCGCGATAGGCAAAGCGCTGGATGGCATTGTCGAACCCGGCATCGTCCGGTTCGATCCTGGCGGCCTCGTTCGCCGCTCCCACATGCCCCCCTGGGTCAGAGGCAGGGGAGCGGCGCGCGGCAGTGGGGGAGGCCTGCCGCGAAGGGGTGGTCGCATGTGCCAAGGCCCGAACAAGGCGGGAAGCATCGGCGAGGTCGGAGGCGGTGATCGCCCGCAATGCGGCCTGCGCCTGCGGCGCAGGCGTCGCTGCTGCCGGCGATCCGGCAAGGAGCAGAACGCCGGCTGCGAGCAGCGGCGGACGGGAGAGTTGAAGTAAATGGGTCATCAGCCAAGCTCCTTTGACCAGTTGATCGAGGTGACGAAGATCCCGAGCGGATTGCTGGTGAGCGCGTCGGGCGTTCTGGGAGGCTGGACGGCAACGCCGAGAATAGCGGTCCAGCGAGTGGTTTCGGCGAGCGCGCCGTCACGGTAGCGCCGCTCGACCCAGGCCACGCGAAAGCTGCGCGGCGAGGCACGGATCACGCTGGTGACATCGACCGCAACCTGTTCGCGGCCGATTGCCGCGAACGGGTCGTTGGCCCGCGCATAATCGTTGAGCGCCAAGGCGCCCTTGTCGCTGGCGAATTGGTAGGCTCTGAGCCAGTTCTCTCGCACCACAATTGGATCGTCGGGGATAGCGCGGACATGCTCGATAAACCGGGCGAGGTGAAAGGCGATCTGCGGATCGGTCGGCTCGTAATCCGCAGCGGCGGGAGCTACGGTGCGGGCCTCGCCCAGCCTGTCGACCTCGACCACCCAGGGCACGATGGTGCCGCGCGCATTCTGCCACACGAGCCCGCCGGTCAGCGCTGCCGACAGGCCGAGCGCACCGAAAAAGGCGTAGCGCCAACTCTTTGCCTGGACGCGCGCGGAACCGATGCGCTCGTCCCAGACCTGCGCCGCGCGCTGGTAGGGCGTCTCTGCTTGAGGCGTTTTTGCGTACCGGATCGAAGGCCGTTTGAACATTGGAGGCTAATCCTTCTCTTTGGTGTCGATGGAAGCGCCTGCACCATGGCCATCACCGGAGCGCACGGTGTGCGCGGCAAGCGAGGCCGAGTGCCCCAGGCTTTGCCTGTGCTTCATGGACCGCGCCCAGGCCGGCGGGCCGTTCGTCTGTTCCGGATCCGGTGACGAAGCACCGTGAGCAGGAACGATGCGTCCACCCATGTTCCCGACCGACGCACGCGCCCCGTCGCGGAAATTACTCTTGGCGCTGTCTGCCGCCTTGCGCAGCGGCGACATGGCGGCACCGCCTGCTGCGCGGCCAACACCCGCCATTCCGCCTGCAACCGCGGCGCCGCCGCTCTTGCCCGCCGAACCGGTGGCATAGGCCATGGTCGCACCTCCGGCGGCGCGCGAGGTGCCTCGCGCGACGGAAGAGGCAGCACTGGCGACCGCGCCGCCCGCAAGTTTGGCACCGGCCACGCCGCCAACCGCAGCACCGCCTGCAAGAAGCGCGGTGCCCGCAGCAGCGCCTGCACCGAGCTGCGGACCGCCCGCGACAATGCCATTGGCGATCCCCGGCCCGAAAATGCCCAGACCGAGCAGAGTGAGGCTGGCGAGCACGATGGCCAGCGCATCCTCGATGGTCGGCTCGCCGGGGATGGCGCCGGTGAATTCGGCGAAGAGCGTCGAACCGATGCCGATGATGACGGCGAGAACGAGCACCTTGATTCCCGACGAGACCACATTGCCGAGCACGCGTTCAGCGAGGAATGCGGTCTTGCCAAACAAGCCAAAGGGAATGAGCACGAAACCCGCCAAGGTCGTCAGTTTGAACTCGATCAGGGTGACGAACAGCTGGATAGAGAGAATGAAGAAGGCGATGATGACAATCGCCCAGGCGACCAGCAGAATGATGATCTGCAGAAAATTCTCGAAGAAGCCGACATAGCCCATCAGATCGGCAATCGATTCGAGGAGCGGCCAGGCGGCATCGATGCCGACCTGCGCCACCCTTCCCGGTTGCAACAGATCGCCTGCGCCGAGCCCCGAGCCACTCGCCTTCAGGCCTAGCCCGGCGAAACTGTTGAACACGATATTGGCGAGCGCGCTCCAGTTGCCGATGATGTAGGCAAAGATGCCGACGAAGAGCGTCTTCTTGACGAGCCGGGCGATGATGTCGTCGTTCGCGCCCCAGCTCCAGAAAAGGGCGGCGAGCGTGACATCGATCACGATCAGCGTGGTCGCGATGAACGCCACCTCGCCAGAAAGCAGCCCGAAGCCGCTGTCGATATATTGCGAGAAGATCGCGAGGAAGCGATCGACAACACCGGTGCCACCCATGTCAGTTCTCCCTTCGCGCTTCACTGGGCAAGGACTCAGGCAGCGCCTTGTCGCCGATCCCCGAATAAGCCTCGGGGTGATCGACGCCAAAGAAGCGGCGGCGCTTCTCGGCCCAGGCGGCGCGGCAATCGGGCGAGGACAGCGCCAGTTCGCCGATTTGAGCGCAAACCCTCAGCTGTGCCGGCAGCGGATCGCCGTCGGGCACCCATATGCGCCGGTCGGCTTGCCGCACCGGCGCGGGCTCCTCGCGCAGCTGGACGATCGTCGTCGCGATGGCGAGACCGACGAACACAGCGGCACCGGTGCGCGCGAGGAGCTTGGTGTCCATCGCGGATCAGTCCGATCCGCCGGGCAGATAGCGCGGACGAATAGCGAGAAACCGCCCCAACTGCTCGCGCGCCTGTGCCTTGGCCGCCGCGCGTTCGGCGGCATCGAGCGCCTGCGCCCTGCCAGTAGCGGCGATCGTGGCGGTCAGGTCGGCCAGCTGGCGGGCCTGCAATGCCAGCAGCTGGTTGCCAGCCTGTGCTGCCTGCAAGGCGCCCGTGGCGGACTGGCTTGCGGAAACGAGGCTGCCGAGCGCATCGCGCGAACCTTCGATATTGGCAACCGTGCCCGCCTGGACCTTGAGGGCATCTTCGAAGGCCGCCACGCTGTTTTGCCAGCGCGCCTCGGCGCCTTCGACCATCGCCCGCTGCGAGGCACCGAGCGGTACGTTCTTGTAATGCTGGTCGAAAGCGCCCTCGATGGTGCGGACATCGTAGGCGATGCGCTGGGCTTCGTTCAGCAGTTGCTGGGTCTGCCGGATCTGGTCCTGCAGGGGCTGCACGATCGTCAGCGGCAGGCTCTGAAGGTTCTTCGCCTCGTTGATGAGCGACGTCGCCTGGTTCTGCAGCATGCGGATCTGGTTGTTGATCTGCTCAAGCGTGCGCGCGGCAGTCAGCACGTTTTGCGCGTAATTGGACGGATCGTAAACGATCCCGCCGAACTGGGCGTGTGCAGGCGTTGATACCAAGGTGCTCGTACTCGCCAAGGCGAGCGCGGTGCCCATGGCCATGCTGCGGACGATTTTTCGAGAGGTCACTTCAGGTCTCCTTCTGGTGGGTTTGGGGGGTCGGAAGAGTGCGCATCGCTGCCGAGCAATTCGGCGGCCCAGTGGAGGCCGCGATACCTCAGCCAGTGGACGGCAAAGCCGCTCCGACCATGCTTTTCGATGATGCGGGACATAGCGAGCTGGTCGCTCTTGGAAGAAGCGGCGGCAAAGGCGAGCGCCACTTCGCCAAGGCCAAGTTCGAACAGGCGATTGCCGCGAGAGGACTGACAGTAATAATCGCGCTTGGCCGTTGCCCGGCTGAGGATTTCAATCTGGCGGTCGTTCAGTCCGAAGCGGCGATAGATACCCAAAATCTGGGGTTCGACCGCCCGGTCATTGGGCAGGAAAATGCGCGTCGGACAGCTTTCGATAATCGCCGGCGCGATCGCCGAGGTCTCGATATCGGCAAGGCTTTGAGTGGCGAAAACGACGCTCGCATTCTTCTTGCGCAGGGTCTTGAGCCATTCGCGCAGCTGCGCGGCGAAGGCCGGACTGTCGAGCACCAGCCAGCCTTCGTCGATAATAATGAGTGTGGGCGAGCCGTCGAGGCGACCTCCGATACTGTGAAACAGATATGACAGCACGGCGGGCGCAGCCGCCGATCCGGTCAGCCCTTCGGTCTCGAACGCCTGGAAACTCGCTTCGCCCAGCCGTTCGCTTTCGGCATCGAGGAGCCGTCCGAACGGCCCACCGACGCAGTAGGGGGCAAGCGCCTGCTTCAATGCCTGCGATTGCAAAAGGACAGCAAGTCCGGTGAGCGTGCGCTCAGCGACCGGGGCGCTCGCCAGCGAGCTCAGCGCCGACCACAGATGATCCTTGGTCTCCGGATCGATTGCGACACCCTCCGCAGCGAGGATCGCCTGGAGCCATTCCGAGGCCCAGTTCCGCTCCGCCGGCTCATCGATCCGCGCCAGCGGTTGCAGCAGGACTGCCTCGTCGCTGTCCTCGGACAGACTCGATCCCAGATCCTGCCAATCGCCGCCGCAGGCGAGCGCCGCCGCACGGATCGAGCCGCCGAAATCGAAAGCGAAAATTTGCGACCCGGCATAGCGGCGAAACTGCAGCGCCATCATTGCCAGCAAGACCGATTTGCCCGCCCCGGTCGGACCGACGACGAGGCTGTGTCCGACATCGCCGACATGAAGCGAAAATCGGAACGGGGTCGAGCCTTCGGTCTTGGCGTAAAACAACGGCGGCGCGTCAAAATGCGTATCGCTTTCCGGTCCGGCCCAGACGGCCGAAAGCGGCATCATATGCGCAAGGTTCAGCGTCGAGATCGGGGGCTGGCGAACATTGGCGTAGACATGGCCGGGCAGCGATCCGAGCCAGGCCTCGATCGCATTCATGCCTTCGGTCACGCAGGTAAAATCGCGTCCCTGGATGACCTTCTCGACCAGCCGCAGCTTCTCGGCGGCAAGCGCTGGCTCTTCGTCCCACACCGTAACGGTCGCGGTGACCAGCGCGAGCCCGACATGGTCGGCGCCCAGCTCCTGTAGAGCGGCATCGGCATCCTCGGCCTTGTTGGCTGCATCGTTGTCGACCAGCACCGAAGCCTCGTTGGTCATCACTTCCTTGAGGATCGCGGCGACCGATTTGCGCTTGGCGAACCACTGGCGGCGGATTTTCGAAAGCAGCTTCGTCGCGTCGCTCTTGTCGAGCATGATCGCCCGCGTCGACCAGCGATAGGCGAAGCCCTGCGCATTGAGTTCATCGAGCAGCCCGGGGAAGGTCGCGCTAGGAAAGCCGATCACGGTCAGCGTCCGCAGATGGGCCGTACCCAGGCGCGGTTCGAGACCGCCGGTCAGCGGCTCGTCGGCAAGCAGCGCATCGAGATGCATCGGGGTTTCGGGAACGCGTACATCGTGCATCCGCGTCGAGATGCAGCTGTGAAGATAACTCAGTGTCTCGCCATCATCGAGCCATTGGACCTCTGGGAAGAACCCTTCGAACAGGCGCAGCAGCCGGTCGGTCCGATCGGCGAAGCCCTCGAGAAGCTCGCGCGGATCCACGCCCCTCTCGGCCTTGCCTTCGTAGAGCAAGCTTTCAGCCCGCGCGGCATCCTCGGCAGGAGGCATCCACAGGACGGTCAGATAATAGCGGCTCTCGAAATGTGTGCCCTCCTCTGCGAACTGCGCGGCGCGCTCTCGTTCGACCAGTGCCGAGGCCGGATCGGGAAAGGCGCAGACGGGATAATCCAGTGCCGGACGGCGCACCGCCTCGACGAAGAGAGCCCAGCCAGACCCGAGCCTGCGCAGAGCACTGTTCAAGCGCGCCGTCATTGCAACCAGTTCGGCAGGGGTCGCGCTGTCGAGATCCGGCCCGCGAAAGCGAGACGTGCGCTGGAAGCTGCCGTCCTTGTTGAGCACGACGCCGGGGGCGACGAGCGCCGCCCATGGCAGGAAGTCCGCAAGCCGGTCGGCCTTGTTCCGATATTCGCGCAAGCTCAGCATGGCTCAGACCTGCAGATGCGCGGGGAACCGCAGATGCCGCCGCGCGACATCGACGAATTGAGGATCGTGCCGGGCGGCCCAGACCGCGACCATGTGGCCGAGCGCGAAAAACGCGACGCCTGCGATCCACAGCTGCAGACCCAGTCCGATCGCACCCGCCAGCGTCGCGTTGGCGATGGCAAGTCCGCGCGGCGCACCGCCGAGCAGGATATGCTCGGTCAGCGCCCGGTGGACAGGGACGGCAAAGCCGTTCGGCAGAGAAGATTGACCGCTATCCATCACACCAGTGCTCCGCCGCCGAAGGAGAAGAACGAAAGGAAGAAAGAGGACGCGGCAAAGGCGATCGAAAGCCCGAAGACGATCTGGATCAGGCGCCGGAAACCTCCCGAGGTATCCCCGAAAGCAAGTGCCAGCCCGGTGGCGATGATGATGATCACCGCGACGATCTTAGCGACCGGGCCCTGGATGGATTCGAGGATCGCCTGGAGCGGCGCTTCCCACGGCATCGACGAGCCGGCGGCATGGGCGGGCGCCGCAAATGCCAGCGCAATGACGCTGCCAACGATCAAAGCGGACAGGCGCGGGTGCGCTCGCGACAAGATATGGGTCACGAATGGTCTCCTGTTGTGGATGGAAGGGGTGCGAGGACGTATTCGCCGGCGGCATCGAGTCCGCGCACCTCGGCGAGTTCGGCAAGGCGCCGGCCGGTGCCGTCGCGTACGAGCACGGCGATGATATCGATGGTCTCGGCGATCAGCGCGCGCGGCACGGTGACCACGCTTTCCTGGATAAGCTGTTCAAGCCGCCGCAGCGTACCAAGCGCCGAGCCGGCGTGAAGCGTGCCGATCCCACCCGGATGACCGGTGCCCCAGGCCTTGAGCAGATCGAGCGCTTCTGCACCGCGTACTTCACCAATGGGAATGCGGTCGGGCCGCAGACGCAGCGCGGACCGGACAAGATCGGACAGGGTCGCAACGCCCTCCTTGGTCCGCAGCGACACCAGATTGGGCGCTGCGCATTGCAGCTCCAGCGTATCCTCGATCAGGACGACACGGTCGGACGTGGACGCGACCTCGGCGAGCAACGCATTGGTGAGCGTCGTCTTGCCGGTCGAGGTGCCACCGACGACCAGAATGTTCTTCTTCGCAGCGACCGCACCGGCAAGCGCTTCCGCCTGCCATTTGCTCATGATCCCGGTCCTCACGTAATCGGCCAGCGCGAACACCGCGATAGCTGGTTTGCGGATGGCGAAGCTCGGGGCGGCAACCACCGGGGGCAGCAGACCTTCGAAGCGCTCGCCGCCTTCCGGCAGTTCGGCGGACACACGCGGTACGCTTGCATGAACCTCGGCGCCGACATGATGGGCAACCAGCCGGATGATGCGCTCACCATCGGCTGCACTCATCAGACATTCGGTCGCCGCGAGACCCTCGCCCAATCGGTCGACCCAGAGACGCCCATCGGGGTTGAGCATGACTTCGATGACATCGGGCTCGTCGAGCCAGCGAGCGATGTCGCCGCCAAGCGCAGTGCGCAGCATGCGCGCACCGCGCGATGAGATTTCGGACCGAAGGGGGATAACGCTCATGGACTGCCTCGGATGCGGCAACCGACCACCGGCTGCATTCGCGAGGCAGATCAAAAAGACATTACTTTGCCCTCGGGCAACAGGGATCTGCAATCAGCGTAGAAGGGCGAAGAATAAGAAAGAAAGGACAAGATTGAATCGGGAGGGCGTCGCATTCAGGCTCGAACGCCGCGCGATCGTGGTTGCTTTGGCTGGCCAGGTTTGGTCTTATCGGTGCAACGATTTCAATAAAGGTTGTTCCTTGCGCAGACCCGGTCCCGCCTATCTCGATTTCATGGCCTCAACTCCGGTCGATCCCTCGGTGATCGATGCGATGACGGACGCGATGAGCCATGACTGGGGCAATCCGCATTCGGATCACGCGCATGGTCTGCAAGCCTCGAAAATTGTCGAACGATCGCGCGAAGCGCTCGCGGCGCTGCTCGGTGCCGGGGAGGACGAAATCCTCTTCACCAGCGGAGCAACCGAGGCGAACAACCTCGCCATCAAAGGTGTCATGAGCTCAGCCGAACGACGCGGAAACCATCTGTTGGTGTCGTCGATCGAGCACAAATGCGTGCTGGAAGCCGCCGGTTCGCTCATGAAAAGCGGGATCGAGGTCACCGAAATCCGACCAGGGTCAGATGGCCGCATTCGCGCAGAAGCCATCGCGCAGGCTCTAAGGCCCGACACGGCGCTCGTATCGGTCATGCACGCCAACAACGAGACGGGCGTCATTCAACCCGTGCGCGAGATTGCCGAAATCTGTCATCGCCAGGGTGTCCTGTTTCACACAGACGCGGCGCAGACCGTCGGAAAGATCGATGTCGATTTCACTTATATCGGTGCCGATCTGCTGAGTTTCTCCGGTCACAAGTTCTACGGTCCCAAAGGGATCGGCGGGCTTGCCGTGTCGCGCGCCGCGAGGTTGCGGCTCGTTCCGCAGCTTGATGGCGGTGGACAGCAGCCTCTCGGACGCAGCGGCACGGTGCCGGTTCCGCTTTGTGCCGGGCTTGCAGCGGCGGCGCGGCTTTACGAGCGCCACGGCCAGTCGGCACGCACACATATTCAATCATTACAAAGACTTTTCGAAGATCGGGTCACCAGGAAGGGATGTCCTTTCACTATCAATCCGCATGCCGAGCGCATCCCGGGTTGCACAAGCCTCAGGGCCGAGGGAGTGAATGCGGAAGACATCCTCTTGCATGCCCGCGGCGAACTATCGGCATCGACAGGCTCAGCCTGCAACTCAGGCAGCATCGAGCCGTCTTACGTCCTGTTGGCGCAAGGGCTTTCCTTTGACGAGGCTTCGTCGTCCGTTCGCATCGGGATTGGCCGAACCACTTCCGAGGCGGACATTGACCGTGCCGTCACTGCGCTCTTGGCTGCGTACGAGAAAGCCTACCGCGCCGCTGCCTGAAGCCTAAAACTTCGTACAAGAGGCGCGGGCAGGGTTGCCAACTGGGGGAAATCCCCAGTAGGAACAAATCATGCTCAGAGGACCCCTTGGACAGCCCGGCGTCAAGACGCGCTTCGCGGGACATGAAACCTTCCCGCTGAGGCGGCTGTGGCTGCGCAAGGCTTACGATGCCGTCTGCGAGGATTCGGAAGCTCCGGCCCCCAATACCTTCGACAAGGACGAAGGGATCATCCGGTTCGGGGTCGGCAAGAATATGGTTGCGGCGATCAAGCATTGGGCGCTCGCGTGCCGAATCATTGAAGAAGACCCGGAGAGGGGTGTCGGTGCCTTGAAGGCAACGCCCTTCGGAGATCTCATCTTTGACCGCGATTCAGGTCTCGATCCGTTCATGGAAAGCCTCGCGACCACATGGCTGCTCCATTGGCAGATCGCCAGCAATTTCGAGCGCGCCACGACGTGGTATTATGCGTTCAACCATCTGAATGCACATGGGTTCGACCGCGACGGCATTGCCGAGCCGATCCGCCTGCTGTGTGCCCAACTCGACCGGTCGCGGGCCTCCTCCACAACGATCAAGCGCGACGTGGAATGCTTTGTCAGATCCTATGTCGCCAAGGTCGGCGCGGGCGCGGTTGACGATCAGGTGGAAACCGTACTTGGCGAACTTGGCCTTATGCGCGAAGTGTCATCGCGATCGTTCGCTTTCCGCCATGGGCCCAAGCCCGGCTTGCCCGACGGTATCTTCCTTTTTGCGCTTGCAGATTTCTGGGCGAGGCGTGCGCCCGAGCAAGCAACGCTCGCCATCGATACGCTGGTATACGAGCCCGGATCGCCGGGGCGGATCTTCAAGCTAGACGAGGATGCGCTGATCGACCGGCTTGTCGATATCGAAAGGGTCGCCAAGGGCGCCTTTCTGTGGACCGACAGCGCAGGTGTGCGCGCGATTGCCAGGCGGGGAGAAGGCCTGCCTGATCCGGCCTCCTTCATCGCCAGCGCCTATCCGCACACCAAGGCGCTCGCGGCATGACGCAGGCCTATCTCTCAGACCATGTTTCGGTCGCCCCGCGCTACCAAAGATCGATCAGGATCGATGCCGATTTTGGCCAGGCCGATCCCCTCTCCGGTTATGTACTTCAAGGATCGGCGCGCGATGCGTTGACCACCACGCTCCGCCTCGCGACAAACGGCCAGGGCGCGTTCACCTGGACGGGCCCTTACGGCGGCGGCAAGTCGAGCCTCGCGCTTGCGCTTGCCTCCTACTCGCTCGGGCGCGGGCCCGCCTACAGGGAAGCGAAGCAACTGCTTGGCGATGTGCCCGAAGTGGCCGACGTTTTCGGGCGTGCGCCCAAAGACTGGCTCTGCGTGCCGGTGAGCGGTCGGCGGGGCAACCCGGTGGAGGACCTGCGCGAAGCGCTCGCATCCGCAATCGCTGGCGAGCCGGGCCACGCTCGGACCAAGCGGTCCAGGATGGAAGCCGCTGACGGGCGCGATATCGTCGAGCGGCTGCAACGCGAGGTTGAAGCGCGCGCCAAGGGCGGGGTTCTCGTCATTGTCGACGAACTGGGCAAATATCTGGAAGGTGCTGCCGATCACGCCGTCGACATCCATTTCTTTCAGGATCTCGCAGAGGCGGCCAATCGCAGCGAGGGAAGACTTATCGTTGTGGGCGTGCTGCACCAGGCTTTCGAGCGCTATGCGGATCGCCTCGGACAAAGCGTCCAGGACGAATGGCGCAAGGTTCAGGGCCGCTTTGCGGATGTCCCGATCATTACGGCGGTCGACGAGGTCATCGAATTGGTCGGTCGTGCCGTCACGACAGAGCGTTCGCACTCTCAGTCGCATCCAATTGCCGCTATTGTAGCCAGCGAGATTGCCGAGCGGCGACCAGGCGTGCCCAAGGATCTTGCGGAAAGGCTCGACGATTGCTGGCCTCTCAACCCTGCGGCGGCAGCGCTGCTTGGGCCGATCACCCGGCGGCGCTTCAGCCAGAACGAACGCAGCCTGTTCGGTTTTCTTGCCTCGGCGGAACCCAGCGGCTTCACCGAATTCCTTCAGCGAACGACACTCGCCTCGGGAAGAACGTTCGGACCGGCAGAACTGTGGGACTATCTTCAGGTCAATCTGGAGCCGGCGATCATGGCTTCGCCCGACGGCCATCGCTGGGCACAGGCCGCAGAGGCGATAGCGAGAGCGGGCCGCGACGGTACCCACCTGCGCTTGCAGATTGCGAAGACCGTGGCGGTCATCGATCTGTTCAGCAATGGATCGGGACTGGCAGCCTCGCCCCGGACGATTGCGGCAAGCCTCGGTCATTCCGATGCGGACGTCGAAGAGCAGCTTGCCGATCTCGTGAAGATTTCGGCGCTGGTCTACCGTCGCCATCTCGGCGCCTATGCAATCTATGCCGGCAGCGATTTCGACATCGAGGGCGAAATCGAGGCCCGCATCGCCGAACGCGGGCGGCTCGAGATAGCGTCGCTGAACGATCTCGCCTCGCTGCAGCCGATTCTGGCCAAGCGGCATTACGCCGAATACGGCACCCCGCGCTGGTTCGACGCACAAATCGGCGAACTGGCGCCGCAAGGGCTTGGTCCGAAAGACGTTCGGATTACAGCCGGGGCTGCTGGCAAGTTCCTGCTGCTTCTGCCTGGGATCGACGTCGATCCCGACCAAGCGGAGGCGAGTCTGATCGAAGTCTCGCGCACGGAGCATCGGCACGGTCTGCCCGTAATTGTCGGTCTTGCATCGAACAGTGCGGACATTCGCAAAACAGCGATCGAGCTCGAAGCCGCGCGCGACGTGCGCAACGAAAGCCCCGAATTGGCCGGAGATGCAGCCGCCAGGCGCGAGATCGATGCCCGCATTGCCCATTTGTCCGCGCAGCTGGAAGGTCTCCTGAGAGAGGGTTTCGAGCGCGCGCACTGGTTCGACACTGGTAAGCCGCTCGATTTGCAGTCGCTTTCCTATGGCCTGTCGCAAGCAGCAAGCGATATCGCCCGGCGGACTTTCCGGCAGGCTCCGATCGTGCATTCCGAACTCATCAATCGTCGGCGGCCTTCGAGCAATTCCAATGCGGCGTTGCGAGCCCTGTTGCATGCTATTGTAGTGGGCCGCGGCGAGCAGCACTTCGGGATCAAGGGCTATCCGGCCGAGAAGGGCCTAGCGGTTACCGTTCTGGAACGCGCGGGTCTCTATGTCCGGCAAGGCGAGCGGTGGGACTTCGTTCCGCCCGGCGAAACCAGCACGTTCGCCCCTCTCTGGTCGCTAACCGATGGCCTGCTCGAAGCCGGCGAGCAGGTTGGTGTTGCCGACATCTACCGGGCTTGGGGCGAGCCGCCTTACGGCGTGCAGCAAGGCGTGATGCCCCTATTGCTCGTGACCTATCTTTTCTCGCGCCGTCACAGCACTGCGATCTATGCGAAAGAGGCCTTCCAGCCGGCAATATCCGATCTGGTCATGGATCTTCTGCTGCAGGACCCCGACCATATTGCGCTGAGATCGGTTCCGACCGATGCCGCGAATGCGGTCGCGCTGAAGGAGTTTGCAGCCGTCGCGAGCGAATTCGTCGAAGAGGCGCCGTCGGAGGAGCCGCTCGAGATAGCACAGGCGCTCGTGCAGTTTGCGTACAGCCTTCCCAACTGGTCGCGCAAGGCGCAAGCCACGCTCTCCAAGCAAGCAATCGATGTGCGTCGCTTGTTGCTAGATGCGGACGATCCCTACCAGCTCCTCTTCGTCGACATCCCCGAAGCGCTCGAGGCTTCGGGCGAAGGCACCGCACCTGCGCTGCGCACGGTCCTGAGCGAACTTGATCACGCTTACCCAGACATGATCGAGGATCTGAAAACCCGGATGCTGGAGGGCCTGAAACACCGCGATGCAGGAAATCTCTCCGAGTTGGTGGAACGAGCCAAGCGAATAGCGGGTCACGGGGGAGACGACCTCAAGCTTCGAGGCTTCATCACGAGGCTGGCCGAGTTCGATGGGTCGACGGAAAGCATGGCGGAAATTTGCGGTCTCGTGATGGGTAAGCCGGTGACGACGTGGCACGATCTCGAGCCGAGTCGGGCGGCGATGCAGCTGTCGGAATACGCCTACCGGTTCCGCCGCGTGGAACTGTTCGGCGACAGCGACCAGCAACCGACCCAGACCGCGGTGATGGTGATGGCGGGTGTCGGGTCGACCGAACGAAGCGTCGTCCGCAGAGCACAGATTGCAACCGAGGCGCAGAAGCGCCTCGGGCCACTCCTCGACGAGATTGGCAAGACGCTCGACGCCGCCCGGCTCGAGCCCGATATGGTGCTCGCTGTGATTGCGGAGCTCGCACAGCGTCATATCGAGGATGACGGCGAGCGCGATGTCACTGTGCCCATTAGCGCGGAGAAGGAAGCGTGACCGGCGAGGCGATGCATGTCCTGGGTCTGTCCGGCGGACGAGACAGCGCTGCCCTCGCGGTCTGGATGCGCGATCACCGTCCGGACATCGATGTGCGGTATTTCTTCACTGACACCGGCAAGGAGCTGCCCGAGGTCTACGATTATCTTGGCCGCCTTGAGGGCTTCCTTGGCAAGACCATTGAGATGCTCAACCCTGGTCGGGATTTCGATTTTTGGCTAGCCGAATACGGCCACTTCCTGCCTTCCCCGCGTACCCGCTGGTGCACCCGGCAGCTCAAGATTCAGCCGTTCCAGAAGTGGCTCAAACCGCATCTCGACGCAGGCGTAGAGGTTCATTCCTATGTCGCGATCCGGGCCGACGAGCCAAGCCGCTCGGGAATGATCGCAACCCACCCCAACATGCACGTCCATTTCCCCTTGAGGGAGGCCGGCCTCGACAAGGCTTCGGTTATTGGTCTGCTGGAAAACTCCGGGCTCGGCCTACCGGATTACTATCGCTGGCGCTCTCGCAGCGGTTGCACATTCTGCTTTTACCAGCAGAAGATCGAATGGGTGCGGCTGATGCGCGAGCACCCGGACGCCTTCGAAGAAGCCAAGCGCTACGAGAAATCAGCCATCGAGCACGGTTCACCGTTCACCTGGACCCAGAACGAAAGTCTCGAAGAACTGGCGCGGCCGGAGCGGGTTGCCGAGATCGAGCGCAATCATGAAGAGCGCAAGGCACAGGCGCTCGCTCGCAGAATGCCAAATCCGCTGCGAGCACGGATCACCGATGAGACGGTGGAACAGATGCTGGCCGAGGAGGACAGCGGCTGCCTCGTCTGCCATAAATAGCCATTCGCCATCTTTCTCCTCAAGGAAGGCGCGAAACCGCACCCAGTATATGCCTCGGAGTGTCCCGGGTCCGAGAATTCTTATATCACAATTCTGTTGCCTCTTGCCCGAGCATGCTTTTCTTACCAGCCGAAATATCGCTAGGTAATCAAAGCACATGGACACAACCGCTGGGGGTAGGGTCTCTTGACCATCGATGTAGAAAAGGCCTTTCGGGCAAATCCAAGAAGCGTCTTACAATTCCTGCAAGTCCCGGGGCAGGGTTGCTACATTCCCGCCTATCAACGGGAATACCGGTGGGACAAAGAAAACGTCAATCGACTGTTCGAGGATGCGCTTCACGGCCTGAGTCTGCTTCCTGAGCGAGAGGAAACGATCAGCTTCCTCGGTACGATCATCGCGATCCACGACACGCAGTATGTGACCGTGAAGCCGCATTTCCGGAACGAGATGCCACGGCCGGTGATGACGATCATCGACGGCCAGCAGCGCATCTCGACGTTCATTCTGCTCTTTGTTTCAATTCACAATCTTCTGGCGACCTGCCTGCCCTCGGTCGAGAAAGATGACGAAGAAGGCAGCGCCTGGCTGCTTGAAGAAATTCAAAAGATGATGGCGGAACTTCGCGACTGTTTCATCCTCGACAAACGCAGCGGAAAGGCGCTCAACAGGTACTATCCACGTCTCATCAGATCGTTCGACGATGTGTGGTCTTCAAAACCGGAAGCCCGGTATTCGAGCGCGATCGCCCGCCTGATTTGGGACTACCTCAAGCATATCGAGAACGAGGAGACCGAGGCCAAGCAATTTCGTCCGAGCGAGCCCGATGGCGAAAAAGCTTCGACGCACAAGAATGTGGCCGCCGTCTTCCGGCATATGAACAAACGCCTTCGCGACCTTGTGCAACCGCAGGAGGAGATGCCGAGCCTGATCGAGCAGGCGCTCAAAGCCGGATTCGGCGAAGCGCTCTTTGGTTTCGAAGTCCCATCCGAAGTCGCCGAAAGGCTCCGCAAGGATGACGAGACGACCACGGGCAAGCGTTTCCGGCTTGCCTTTGCCGCGATCATTTTTGCTCACTATTTGCAAAGGCGAATGGCCTTCACAGTTGTCGAAAGCGAAGGCGAAGATGACGCTTTCGATATGTTCGAGGCTCTCAATACGACCGGCGAACCGCTCACCGCCTTCGAAACCTTTCGGCCCCGGGTGATCGACGCGGAAGGGCTAGAGGATTATCAATCCACCCCTTCGCACGCGGACATGCTGCGGACCGAGAAATACGTCGATCGCTACGCCAAGGACGCGAGCAAGCTGCAGCGCACGACCTCCGAACTTCTTGTCGCTTTCGCGCTCGCAGAAACGGGCCAGAAGCTGGGTAAGAAGCTCAACGAGCAACGGCGTTACTTGCGCGCACAATACGGCGATCCGGACGACAAGACCCGGACGGAATTCCGGCGGGGCTTCGTAAAGCGTTTGGGCGATGTGTCCGATCTCATGTCGACTTCGTGGGATCCTGCAGAAACCCTTAATCCCAGCTTCGGCGGCCTCTCGAACATCGACGAGCCGGCGAAGGTCGCGTTCGAGTTTCTGCGTGGACTTAAGCATACGGTCACGATTCCACCGCTCAGCAGATTTTTCGGGGCCGCATTATCCGCCGATCCGGAAGAGCGCCTTCAGAAATCGGTGGCCTTTGCCGATGCAATCAAGGCGAGCGCTGCCTTCACTGCGATCTGGCGCGGAGCATTCGGCACGACGTCGGGCATCGATGCGGTGTATCGCGATGTCATGCTTTCCGGCGACGGGCAGGCTGCCCTTGCGGCACGGCCCTTCTCAGGAAACCCATCCACCAAACGCAAGAGCGCGCTCGACATCGCACTTTACAAACGCGTCCTGTGCGATGCGCTGGAAAAGGCCGGCATTTCGGAGAAAGGGAGCTGGTCCGGTAAAGTCGAAACGAGCCTGTTAGCCAAGCACGCGACCGAGGTTGCGAAATTCCTTCTGATAGCTTCGGCGCACGACGTAGAACCCGACCTCAAGAATCCGGGTTTGGTCGTATCCGGCCGGAAAGGTGTTCATCCAACCTTGACGCTTGATGCCTGGAACCTGCTTTCGCCCATGCAAGTCGAGCACATCGCTCCACAGCAAGGGGCTAGCACTGACTGGCCCGCTGACCTCTACGACGAACGAGAGCTGTTCCAGACTCTGGGCAACCTCACGCTGCTGCATCGCGACCACAACATAGTGGTGTCAAATCATCCCCAACCGAAAAAGATGGCAAGCTACCGCGCCTTGGCATCGAGAACGCCCGAAGCGTTCGAGGCCGCGCGCGAAGAAGCCAGAAAGTTGGGGTATGACTTGCCCGAAAGATCGGAAGCGATCCTCGCCGAAGCAACCCACGCGAGATTGTTGATTCCGCTCGTCGAATGTCCGTCCGACTGGGACGGGGAATTTGTGCGTCAACGCTCGCGCAGGCTGGCGGAAATTGCATGGGATCGCTTACGGCCGTGGCTAGATTGAGGGACTCGAACGGCGAGCTGTTCGGTCAGCGCGCTAAGTCGGCGCCATGAGTCAGGCGCGGCCGTCTCTTTTTACCCTCTAAAAAAACGGATATTTGCAAAAATGGCACAAATGGGGCCTGTTGCAAATCGCCCGGAATCAGCGTGAGAGCTGCTCAAAGCGGACGCGGACTTCAAATAACGCTAGCAAGAGCTAATTCGCCGCCTTTGCCGGGCGCAGGACATTCGGCGGACGACTGGTGAATTTACCGATCCAGAAAGACCAGCTCGCGAAGAGACCGAGCAGTACGAGAGCCAAGCCTGCGAAGGTCATTGCAATCCGCCACAGGAAGCCACCAACCTTGGCGGCGTGTATCGGGTAGAACTTCTCGACAATGGCATAAGCCGTGTCACGCAACGCCGGATCATCTTTGGCAACGACGGTTCCAGTATCTGGCGCGACCCATGCATAGCTTCGACCGTTAGGCGTCCACTCAAAGTCCTGTCGAAACCGAATGGCAATCGGTTCGCCTGACGCTGCAGGCATCATCAATCGACGGGCTGCAGCCGAGGGATAGACCGATTGCGCATTGGCAAGCACAACGGCCCAATCGGTACTTTCGCTGATCGGTGCGAGGTCCGTCGGGAGTTCGGGTGTGACATCGGCAGTCGCGATCGGTGAGAGCAACTCGGAAGAGATCGCCGGGAACACCATCATTGTGCCCGTGGCAGCTGCGATAAGCAGCAAGGGCGATGCCACCACGCCCATATCCCGATGATGCCTGACGATTGCACTAGCCGTGTAGCGCGCCGGCCATAGGCGGAACCTAAAGGTCTTTCTGGTACGCCACCATAGGATCGCCCCAGTGATGGTGAACGCCAGCAACAGGAGCCCCAGAACTCCGGTAATGGTTTTTCCAACTTCTCCCAACAGCAGGTAGTGATGCAATTCGAACAACCACAGTTCGGGGCGCTCCCAAATTCCCGACCAGCGTTCGATAACAGTCCCATCCTGTGCGATGTACGCGCCGCTGCCGTCCGAATAGATTGCCTGGTGTAATCCGATCTCCTCGCCGGCAAAAGTAATCCGCGACAGCCCGGGTGCGGTCTGAATTGCAACTTCAATCGCTTTGGCTAGTTCGGCAGGGCTGCTGGCCGGTGCGTCGTTGGCACCGTCCAACAGGATCCAGTTGTCTTCCCAAAGAAGAGCGGTGCCGGACAGTCCGATCACAGCGAGCACCACGCCGACAAAGCCGCCTGTCCAGCGGTGCAGGAGCGAGAGAAGTTTCATCTAATCAACCGAAAGGGAAGGTAGCTCATCCAGAGTGTGCCTCAGAATTCACCCTTCCAGCGCAAAGTAAGGGCTCGGCCACGGCCCGAGACGAAATCGCGATCGCTTACGAAACTGACCGTCTGGGAGAAATACGTGATGTATTGTTCGTCGAGCAGATTGCTTGCTGCCAGCGTGAATTCCCCGGCGTTTTTGGTTGGGTAGCGCAAGACCAGATCGATCAGTGTGTAGCCGTCGAAATCAAATTTCGGGTCATTTCCCTCAAAGCTGCGATTGAACAAACGTGAGAGCTGCAGCCGTCCTTGGAGATTCCCGATAAGGGGGCCTTCCGCAAAGGCGTTGAACCGATCAGGCGCGATATTGCGACCATCGAGATCGCGATCGACAATATCGTCACCGTCGCTGTCGTACCGACCGTCTAGCGCAGCAAAGCTTAGCCCGAGGCGGTGGCTGCTGGATAAGCGGTAGCTCGCTGCAAGTTCAAAGCCTTCTATTTCGGTGCGTTCGCGGCGTACCTGCCCCGCGCCACCGACAACCTGAATGCGCGATCCCAAGTCGGAATTCGACCAGAAGTAGCTGGCTGCTAACTCCAGGCCATCTCGACGCCAGGCAGTGCCAACCTCGATGTTATCCGCGATGATAGGTTGCAGATCGACGAGATCCGAGACCTTCTGACCGGGAGTATTGACCGAACGCAAAATGAGTCCTGCGTCAGGCATGGTGAAACCCTGCGCGTAAGAGCTGAAGATCGTGAAACCAGCGACTGGTTCAATCACAACACCAGCGTTGGATAATATCTTATCGAATCTGGGAGCGCCTCCCTCTACCGATGTCCGGTTGGCGCTAGCTATGGTGGTAAAGTCCGGCACATCGAGGGTCGCGTTTTCCCAGCGGACGCCCCCTGAAAGACGCACTATGTCTTGAAAGAGAGACTGTTCAAGCTGAACGAAGGGAGCCCAGCCCTTGTAGATCAATTCGGGCACCCACAATCGATCAGTTTGGGCCAGCTCCTGGAAACTCTTATCGCGCAGGTAGTCGGCTCCAATCACCATCTGGAGGCCCTCCCACAGAGCATCTTTCCGCACCCAGGTCAGCTTCGCGCCGTACTTTTCCGAACTCAGGGCCGATTGATCAAAGAGAGTGCCAGCGGGCGCGATCGCGGGGTCCTGAAACACCGGGAAAGTGTCTCCACCATAGAGCGCATAGAAATCGAAGTAATGACCCTGTAGCGTTAATTCACCACCAAAAACTGCATCATTAGAGTAAGATAAGGATGCATTCAGCGCCTCGGTGAAAGTCGGATCTCCGGAAGGCGTCCCTTCAATCGAGGTCGCGGGAATTTCGTTCGCACGACTCCCGGGTACGGTTGAATAGTCCCCATCGCCGGTGACCTCATAATAGTTTATCATACCTTCTAGGCGTTGGCCGGAGGTTGGCTCGATGCCCGCCTTTCCAAACAGGCTTATGCTTCGACTGTCCATGAGCTCGCCCTGGACGGTATCGACTGCGATCGCGCGGCCCTGGCCATCGTAAAAGAGGTCGTGTTTCTCGTAAGCAGCGCCTGCTACAAAGTCGAAGCTGCCCATGCGTTTGCCGGTGAGGCCTGCCAGTCGATAATGAAACCCATTTGACTCAAAATCATCCGTCGTCATTTCCGCGGTAATGCGGTTGAGCCACTTGCCATCACGAGGTGCATCGACCGTTTCGTAATTTATCACCCCTCCCGTGGCGCCTACGCCTTGGATTGCATTGGCACCGTAGATGACCTCGATCCGGTCAACGAATGCGGGGTCAATGGTGAAGCCGCTGCGCTTTCCGTCACGAAGGGGGGTAGACTGCGGGATGCCGTCTACCATGTACAAAGGGGTCCGCCCGCGTAGAGATTCGCCTGTGCTAGTCAGCTTTTGCCGCGCTGGCGCAAGACTGGGAACCGAGAACGCAAGGCTATCGAGCAAGCTGGCGCTTACCGCGAGTTGGGTCTCCATTTCTGCGCGATTGATCACTTTCACGGTGTTGGGAATGGCAGTGATCGGGGTCGGCGTGCGAGTGGCGGAAACTACGATGACGTCATCTTCAACGGCTTCCGCCGGTTCATCCGCCTGCCCTTGTGCGTAAGCCTGCGCTGAAAGCCCAAGGGATGTGGCGGCGAGATAAGTGAGCTTGCGCAATGCGCCCTCCTGCAATTGCAAATCATTCGCACAAGCGGATAAGCAGGCGGTGTTTTTTCGTCAAGGGCGTTTAAGAATGCGCGGTCCAGGTGGACTGGAGCCTGGTATAATTTAGTCTATCACCAGCCAGTTGAAGGACGTCGAGCCACATCCGCCCGGAGATCTATCGCTCTTGTGGAGGGAGCTCTTGGTTGCGGCCAATTCTGCGGAATGAGCTTGGCTGGTTCTTTGACCATGGTCGGCCCATGGTGGCGTTTTTTAAACGAAGCTGCGACCGGCGATATTCTGGGTACCGCAGTGCTATAAGCGGTCCCTGCGGACACCCTTTGATCCACCACAGCTAGCCGCAATTCAGATGTGTCCGTTCGTCGAATTTGCCGTGAAAGCCGATGTCTGCTTTCAGGCAGTCGCATGGATAGGCCGATAGGCCGAAATCAGGGCGCAAAGCAGTCACCTAGTAAACCCAATAGGCGAGAATCGATCAAGCGCCGGTTTCACTTCCGAGCTTTTCGAGGCGCTCCGAACATATCTCATGCACTACGCGACCGAGTTCCTCGACCTGTTCGCCAAGCCATTCGAGCTCTTCCTTGGTGATGCGGTAATGCTTTGAATACCGCGCTTTGACGTAAGCTTCCTTCAGCTTCTCGAAGCGCGCACGATCGCGACGCGTGTCGCGCGGCCAGACGTAGGTCAGGCGTGGGTCGATCCGCTCCGCCTGGGTGCGAAGGAAACCAAGATTGTGCACATGCGGCGTATAAAAGGTGCAGACCAGAAGTACGCAGTGATAAAGGAATTCGGCTGCCTGATGAGTATCAAAAGCTGCTTCTTTTAGGCGGCCCTGGTTGGCTGTGTATCGGGCCGTGTCCAATCGACCAGCACCACCCGGAAACCACTCGTCAAAATACTCCTGCGCCATCGCTAGCGCCTCGGCAGGCGTCTTGGGCTTGGGCGTATGCAGTTCGGTATCGTCGGACTCGTAGAGCGCAATTCCGTCCTGCTTCACGTCCATGAAGAAATAACGCCCGTGGGCCAGCCCGTCGTTCACCTCCTGCAGCGCATGGACGATGAAATTGACCGGCGTCTTGAGCGATTTGGTCACGCCGTACTCGCGCATCAGCCGGTCATCGAGCTTCGACCAGTACTTGACCCGGTCGACCAGCCGCTTGTCGTTGACGATGATGAGCAGATCGTAGTCCGACTGGTAGCCCTTGGCCGTATGCGGCTCGTCGACCCAAGTGCCGCGGGCATAGCTGCCGTAGAGAATGACCTTGAGAATGCGGCCGGCCTTCTTCCACTCGTGCTTCGCCAGGGCAAAGGCATCATCGAACTCTTCGAAAATCAGCTGCACCACGCGCTCAAGTTCGCGTTGCTTTTGCGGAGGCAGATGATCGAGTTCGGTGCGCATTACTGGACCTTTAGCAAGCACTTGGAATGGTTGCACCCTCGCATTCCCGCAGGTGCGCCGGCATACCTTAGAAAGCGTCCCTCTCCTCTACTGGTTGGGTTACCCCGCCGGACTATCGAAGGCTTCTGTCAGGGCTACGCCGGAGGCTCTGGGCTGCTTCCGTCTGTCTTCTCGACCTCACCAAGCTCTGGTTCCGGGACCGCGCGAATGAGATCGTCAGCGAGATGCCTGCCCGTTTCCATGCGCCGCGCGAGCGCTTCGACGAAGAAGTCGAACCGCTTTTCCGCATCGGCACGCGCGGCGGCATTGGCTTCAAACGGCATGGCCGGGGTCACCGCCAGCCATCGCCTGAGGTAGAGCGCGAATGCCTCGTTCCCGACCTCGATATGATAGTCGAGCTTGCCGATCTGTCGGCTTATGCGATCAAGGCGTCGACTGAAGGCCGCTTCCATGCGTTCCGATCCATCGGGAGAGAGAAACGAGCCGATCGCGGCCTCCACCACCGAAGCCTGCGAAACGCGCTTGCGACCCGCATAGTCCGCAAGCTGCCTGGAAAGGGCTGGCGGCAGACGGAAGGTATGCTTGATACGGTTGCCCTTGCTCATAGCTCGATCCCGTCGCCGGGATCGAGCGCAGCGCGCCGCGCATTGGCCTGCATCCGCTGGGCCATTCTGCGATTGCGGTTTGCCTGATCGTCGTCCGTTCGGTCGTCAAACTCAAATTCGTTGGGGATCTCGACTGGCGGCGGCGCCACATCTTCGTATTCCGGCAATTCGGGCGATTGGCGGATCCCGCCATCGGACTGGTGATCATCGACCTCGTACTCTTCGGACTCGGTCAGCAATTTCGCGGATTGCGAAGGCGCGGTCACATGTCTCCCGTGCCATTCGCTCCCGTCCGCCGCAAACTCCGACTTCTCGACCTTCGGTGGACGCTCCACCCGTTTGCTGAGCCGGGGGTCGCGGTAGTAGCGCGCTTTCCTGGCACGGATCGGATGCACGCCTGCGAGCATCACGATTTCGTCGGTGTCGGGCAGCTGCATGATTTCGCCCTGGGTCAGAAGAGCGCGCGCCGTCTCCGAGCGCGAGACCATCAGGTGACCAAGCCACGGAGAGAGGCGGTGTCCGGCATAATTGCGCATCGCCCGGGTTTCGGTCGCAGTCCCGAGCGATTCCGAAACGCGCTTGGCAGTGCGCTCATCATTGGTCGCGAAGCACACCCGCACATGGCAATTGTCGAGAATGGCATTGTTCTGCCCGTAGGCTTTCTCGATCTGATTCAATGACTGGGCGATCAGAAAGGCCTTGATGCCGTAGCCCGCCATGAAGGCGAGCGCGCTTTCGAAAAAGTCGAGCCTACCCAAGGCAGGAAACTCGTCGAGCATAAGGAGAAGCCGCTCGCGAACGGCACCTTCCTGCAGATCCTCGGTCAGACGTCTTCCGAGCTGGTTGAGAATGAGCCGGATGAGCGGCTTGGTGCGGCTGATGTCTGACGGCGGAACGACGAGATAGAGCGTGACTGGGCGGCCCTGTGCCACGAGGTCCGCGATGCGCCATTCGCAGTGCCGCGTGACCTTTGCGATAACCGGATCGCGGTACAGGCCGAGGAACGACATGGCGGTCGAGAGCACGCCCGAGCGTTCGTTCTCCGACTTGTTGAGCAATTCTCGCGCCGCGCTCGCGACAACCGGATGGACGCCGTCTTCCCCCAGATGCGGTGTGTGCATCATTGCGGTCAGTGTCGCCTCGATGGATCGGCGTGGATCGGAGAGGAAGTTCGCCACCCCGGCGAGCGTCTTGTCAGGCTCGGCATAAAGCACATGCAGAATGGCCCCGACGAGCAGCGCGTGGCTGGTCTTTTCCCAGTGATTGCGCCGTTCAAGCGAGCCTTCCGGATCGACCAGCACGTCGGCGATGTTCTGCACGTCGCGCACCTCGTTGATGCCGCGTCGCACTTCCATCAGAGGGTTATAGGCCGCCGATGCCTCATTGGTCGGATCGAACAGAAGCGTGCGGCTGAACCGGGTACGGAAACCAGCTGTCAGCTCCCAGTTCTCGCCTTTGATATCGTGCACGATCGCCGAATGCGGCCAGGTCAGGAGCGTTGGCACGACAAGGCCGACCCCTTTGCCGCTGCGGGTCGGCGCGAAGCAGAGCACATGTTCGGGGCCGTCGTGACGAAGATAGAGATTGGCATGCTGGCCGATAATGACGCCCTTGCCTGCCAGAAGGCCCGCGCGTGAAATTTCGGAACGGGTCGCCCAGCGCGCCGAGCCATATGTCGCGCTGTTCCTGATCTCTCGGGCGCGCCAGACCGACATGCCGATCGCGACCGCCACCGACACGAGACCGCCCGATGCGGCAATCATTCCGCCGGTCTCGAAGATGCGCGGCGCATAGGCTTCGTAGCTGAACCACCACCAAAAGATGGCATAAGGCGGATAGACAAGCGCTCCGGAGATACTGAACCAGGGCGCGCCCAGCTGCGCCTGATAGCCAAGCGCGTGCGCCGTCCACTGGGTGCCCGCCCACACACCTGCGAGCGTTAGGGTGAAGACGACGAGTATCTGACCCCACAATATCCGGGTTGCCGACAAGGCTGGCTCCTTTCGTGAAGGACAGCACGGCGGCTTTGCATTACATATTCAAGTCGGAAGCTGCGTGATCGCAGGTTGGCGTAGCAAAAGCGGCGTACGGCTAGATTGCTTCCCGACTATAGTCCGGGTTGCCGGACCAGGTCAGGCGGTACATCGCCCCTTGCGCGACCGATTGCACGACGTTGGGCCACAGGGCCGCGATGCAAGTCCCATCCGCATGGCGCACAGAGGGATAGATAATGCCGTTATGACCGGCGGCGCGTGCCTCCGCCGCTAGAGCATTGCCGACAGGATAGCCTTTCGTCTTGTCCGGATCGAGGGCCGGGTGTCCGGGCTGCTCGCGCAGATCGATAAAGACGCCCGCCATGCTGGCGATCGTCTCGCCATATTCGACAACGGCATCGAAATCGCCGGCATCGGCGAGCGCCTGTGTCAGGTGATGACCGACCTCGGCAATACAGGTCTCGACATCGAGCGCGGCATACCATGCGCCGCGGTTCGCGGGGTTGAAGCGATTGGGCTCGCGCGGTTTGGCGTAAGCAAAGCTCGCATTAATGAACCTGGCATGCGGCACGCCATGAACCAGCTCGTCGGCTGTCAGCCCGCCAAACCCGCGCTCTTCGGCGATCAGGCGCGAACTCGTCGCCCCCTCGATTTCAGCGAGCAGCGCAAGCTCGGCATCACTGTCGGCAAGTGGAGCCATGACCGCTTCGCGCAAGCGCGCGCTGGAAACGAGCCGGACAGTCCGCTCGAACGCTTCGCGGATCTGCGGCGGCTCGCCTGCCTCCTCAGAGCCCGCCACGAAGCGCGTCGATATATTGTCTGGTCTCCAGCATGCGCGGAATGCCGCCTTCGATCATCGCCCCGATGGGCGAGCGGCGATCAAACAACGGGGCCCTGTTTTCGAGCTTTGGCCAGCGATCGGCCATGTCGTTGGCGAACAGCAGATGCAGTCCCTTGAACAGACCGATCAGCGCCGACGCGCGGGTCAGCTGGTCCTGACCGAGCGAGCCTTCCCAGGTTCCGGCTTTCATCCGGTCCCAGGTGCTTTCGGACACGCCGAGCAGCGCAGCGCCCTCAGCGTTGCTCGCACCCCAGGCCCCAATGAGGCGCAGCACGGCCTTTACCGCAGCGCTGGTGAGGCGGCTGCGATCACCGTCGCTTGCAAAGGTCTGAAGCCCCGGGGGAGCTTCGGCATGCTGAATCGCTGCACTTACCATATCGCATCTCCTGATGCGTTTATAAGCATCATATGGTGCGTTTGTCAAGATTTCCGTTATGATGCCGGTGCTCCTCAAACCGCCGGACCGCGCGAACGCGCAAAGTTCCAGTCGACACCGCCTCGCACATGGACCTTGCCAGCGACTTCTTTTCCAAGATGCCGCTCGAGGTCTTGCCTCCAGGGCACGAGCTGGAAACCCACTCCGTCATCGATCATGGCGAAGCGACCCGACGCCAGCGAAATGCGCTCGCGGTAGATGCCGGAAATGTGATCACCTTCCGTTACCGGATTTGCCAGACGACCATGACGCGCAGCCAGCGCTTTACCTGCCGCGTCCAGTTCCTGCTTGCGGAGCGTTCCGAGCAGGTTGCGCACCAAGGTCACGCTCCTACCATGTCGCTTCGCAAGACTTTGATCGACGAGCCATTCACGGCGCTCGTCAAGAGCCTTCCGGACTTCATTGCCGAAGCCGCCTCCCAGCGACGCGGCTCGTGCCGACAGCAGCTGCCGGTCGAGCCAGGTCGCCCCGCGCGCGTCAATCTGCCGCTCGAGCGGCAGGTCCGAACGCACCAGCAGGCTGCTGCGCCGTCGCCCGTTGCGGTCGGTCCATTCGCCTGTCTCGACGATGGCGCCGGGTGCTGCATCGCTTGTCTGGTCCAGATCGGGAAAACGCAGATAATGCGCACGCCCGTCCACTCCTTCGACGATCGCATAAGCCTCGCCTGTCAGCTCATCATGAAGACCGCGCTCGACCAACCTTCCGATGACCCGGCGGTTCTCGTCTTCTCCATGCAGCGCGAAGGATGCAAGGGCGCCTTGTGCGCCGCGTCCACGCATCGCCTTGTGCAAGGTCTTGATGATGTCGCCGCGCTCGCCCAGCGCGCGCAATGTCGGTTCGAGGTCTGCGGTCAAGGTCCAGCGCGCCGACCCGACCCGCTCGGCCAATCCCATGCGTTCGAGCATTTGTGCGCGGCCAATAAGGAATGCGCGGTTGCTGCGGCGTGTCGCATCGTCCTCGGGGGACAAATCGACCACGCCAAGATCGTCGCGCTGATTTTGCAAGCGGCGGTCGAGCGAGGTCCAGCGCTCGGCATCGACCTCGCGGCGGAGCGCTTGCTGAATATTGCGCTCGCTGCGCGGGCCGAGCTCGACGGTGACGCGCTCCTGGGCGCGGGCCCGCATACCTTCGCTGATATAAGAGCGATCGATCACCAGGTCCCTGCCGTCCGAGGCAACGCCGCGGACCAGGACATGGACATGCGGGTTGTCGGTATTCCAGTGATCGACCGCCACCCAGTCGGGCTTGGTGTCGAGATCGCTCGCCATATCTTCAAGGAGTTCGCGCGTGAAAGCGCGCAGGTCAGCCATCTCGCTTGCGTCTTCCGGCGACACGATGAAGCGGAAGTGATGCCGGTCGTCTTCGCAGCGCGCGGCGAAGGCATCGCCATCGACCTCATCCGATAAGGCATCGAACATCTGGGCATCCGATCCGTCACGGGTGACGCCGTCGCGTTCGAGATAGGCGATGTGGCGGGCGAGCGGTGCCGAGCGGAACCGGCTGCCGCCATGGCGAACGACGCGCGCCTTGATGATGACCCGCCGCTGGAAAGCATGGGGGCGGCCTCGGAACGCAGCACGTTTGCCGCGTCCCAGATGCCCGGTTCCGCCGCCTGCCCGGCCTCGCCCGAGCGGCGTATAGCCTGACCGGCGCGAGGCCTGCAGCACGCGCCCGACCAGCGTACCGGCCTTGCGATAGGCGCGCGCATCGCTGTCTCTTGACCGACCCGGCCTGATATCGAATTCGTCGTCAGCCACAGACAGGAAAACCGGTAGACGGCGCTTTCAGCATTGAAAAGCCTAAGGATTCCGATCCAAGCGCCTGCAGGCGTACAGCAGAGACGGCGCATATTCTCCCGCAAAACCAACCACCTGCACCCCGACCGACGGCGGTGCTTTTATCTCGCCATCTTATTTGGCTGTCTGGTTTTCGTAGTATTCGCCATCGTCGTTTCCTCTCTTTAGCACTAATGGACCAACTATTCGACGCCGCTGCGCGCAGGTCTGCGAAGTAGCGTTTGGGGTCTGATACGCCGCGCAATCTTCCGTGCTCATCGAGGCCGGTATCGCTCTGCATCGAGGCGGTACCCGCACGCTCGCGGCACATGTCGCTATCGGAGTTACGGGGCAGCATCACAGGCAATCGAGCGCGGTCCGCTGTGCGCGGCCGCAGGCGAGATATCGTGCTTCCCGTCTTCCTGGTCTGTATCATTCCTTCTGCCGCTCGCGCGGACCTCCGTATGTCGTCGAGCCATCAGTCGGCTGCGGTTGGTGTCTTCGTCATCATGACCGCGCGTAGCTCAGCCGCTGCATCTTGGCGGCGTAGGCGCTGTCGATCTCTTGCGCTTCGGCGTCGGGATCGCCGACATAAAGCGTGCCATCGCGCCACATCGCGTGCATTACGATGGCGAGCTTGCGCGCAACCGCGACGCGCGCCTTGGCGTGGCACTTGGTCTTCGCGAGCTTCAGTCCCCATGTCTTGATCGTGTCGCGACCCTTGAACCGGGTGAGCATCGCAGATGCCGCTTCGTAGAGCGCACGGCGCACGTCGGGATCGCCCGCCTTGCTGATCCGGCCCTTCACGTCGATCGATGAGCCCGACTGCCAGCGGCGTGCGGTCAACCCGAAGTAGGCCGCGACATTGCGCGAGCGGCGGAACCGGGCGGGATCGTCGATCGCGCTCTTGAAGGTCAGCGCGGTGACCGGGCCGACGCCCGGGATCGCCATGAACCGGCGGCACAGCTCGTCGCGCATGGCGAGCTGGGTGACCAGTTTGTGCAGGATCAGGTACTCCTCCCACAGCGCCGCGCGTGCTCTCAGCATGCAGTCCATCAGCCCTGCGGTCATCGCATCGCCCGCAACCGCCTCGCGCACAGCCTTCGCCATCGACCCGCGCCCGACCTTGCCTAGCCGGATCCCGAACACCTTCAGCGAGTGCCTTATGGCGTTCTCGATATCGAGGAACTTGCGCTTGAGGTTGCGCCGCTGCACCAGAAGCAAGCGTATCCGGTAGCACTCCTCGGTCTTGATATGCGCCTGCCGGAACCATCCGGTGCGCATGATATGGGCGATGCCGAGCGCATCGGCGGCGTCTGTCTTGTTGCGCTGGGCCGACAGCGCAGCGCGCACATGACGCGTCTCCAGACAGACAGCGGGCAGACCCAGCGCGAGCAACCCGGCATGCAGCCAGGGCGAGATCGAACCCGCCTCATGGCCGACCCGGCGCAGGCGGCCGGCAAAGCGCTCCAGCGCTTCGGCGATCAGCTCCGGTTCGGTCGGCACCTCGGTCTCCAGCGCCACCTTGCCGTCATCGCCCACCACGCAGATCGCGGTCTCTTCGACCGACACGTCCAGCCCTGCAAAGTACTCCATCACCCGACTCCTTCGCTTCCGTTTAACCGGAGCGAGGGAAGCGCCAGGTGCAGCAGCCGTGCAAGCCTTGGCCGCTGCCAAGTCCTCGCCGAATACAGCGGCAATCCCTCCTTTCTTTTGATGCGTAAGGCTCCGCTTATACGCCCGGTTTCGCCTGGAAACGCATGCCTGCGCGAAGGTGCGAGGCTCGCTTTCATTGGGAGGAGACCGTCGAAGCAGGCGCGAATAGATCGTGCGCGGGCTGTTCCGGACGCGCGAAGGGGTTCGCTGCGGGACCGGGCATAGCCACCTCGTCCAACTCTTCTCGCCCAGCGCGGGGCGGCTGCAAGACGCCAGCCGGAGCATTCCCGGCCTGTAAAGGCACCGCCGCAAACATGCGCTCGGACTGCAACAGCGGCGCAATCCGGGCGACATAGAGGCGTGTTTCGAGTGGCAGCGAACGCCGTCCGGCAAGCCAGTCTTCGTAGCGTCCCGGACCCGCATTGTATGCAGCGAGGAAGCCTTGCGCGCCGTAGCGATCGTACATTTCGCGCAGGTAAGACGTGCCGGCCAGAATGTTGTCGCGCGGGTCGAACGGGTCTTGCCCGAGCGTGAACCGGGCGCGCTGCCGCGACCAGGTTCCGGGCATGAGCTGCATGAGACCCATCGCTCCTGCTCTGGAAACCGCCCGCACCCGGCCCGCACTTTCGGCGCGGATCACCGCGTAGATCCAGTGCTCGGGAATGCCGAATTGCTGAGATGCTTCGCTGACATGCGCTGCAATCTCGACGCGCTGGGAAGCTCGGACAAACTGCTCCGATTGCGCAAAAACCTGTGCCGGACTCGCCGCCCACATGGTGGCCAGGAGTCCCTGCAGAAGATACAGGCGGAGCACGGAATCAGCCCTTTGCCGGGCGGCGCGCGCCGCGCGACCATATAAGGACATGGTTCTGGTCGTCAGAACTGAACAGATTGGCGCGCAGGGGCCGAGGCAATACCGGATCGTCGATGACGAGCGTGACAAAACTGCCTGCCTTGTCGCCGACATGTTTCCAGCCTGCACCCACCTCGTAGGTTTCCTCGCCTTCACCTGCCATGATGCGATAGTCAGGGGCGTTCTCGGTGTCGCCGGGGTCGGCGGCCACCAGGGTCAGCGGTGCGTCGATGGTCAGGGTTTGCAGCCGCCCTTCAAAGCCGTCGGGTGTGGCTGCAAAAGTGCCGATACAGGTCATTGTGCGTCTCCATCATTTACGTTGGGAATGGGAAAGTCGGCGGGCGAGGCGAGCAGGACATAGTCCCCGTCGCCCGCTTCGTTGGTCCAGACGGGCCGCGCGCGCCCGATGACATCGGCGCGTGCGACCGGGCCGAAATAACGCCCGTCAAAGCTGCCGGGGGCGCGCCTGTTCATCACGAACAGTTCATCCGCAGCGATAGTCCGGCATCCTTTCCAGACGGGCAGTTCGCGTCCAAGGCTGTCGCGCCGACGCGCCGAGCCCGCAGGTGTCCCATTGATCTCGATGAGCAGGTCGCGCCGGCAGACCGTATCCCCGCCAAGCGCCGCAACCTCCTTGATGAGCGGAACACCCGCAGGAAGATAGCCGCGCGAGGCGAGGTATTTCTGCAGCCTGAAAGCAGGATCGATCGCGACGCGGTCGCCCCTCTGGAGACCGGTCTTTCCGCCGATTGAGTACAGTCCAACCGGCACGCTGGCCGTCACGTTCCAGACCAAAAGTCGCGAGAGCGGGATTGCGATGCTGGCCAGTGTCGCTGCCGCGACCATGCCTGCCAGAAAGGCGGTGCGCCGCCTCATGATTGCAGCTTTCGCCGCCGCAGCCAGTCGCGATGGCGCGCAGGGGAATAGGAACGTACTTGCATGCCCCCTGCCAGCCTGTTGTGGACATGATGCCAGTGGTCGGGAGCTACATCGCAGGGATCGATGCCAACGTCCTCGATCGCATCGATCAGCGCAAAGACCTGGCGAACCTTTGGCCAGCTTCGCACCGAGAGCAGGATTTGCGCGCCAGGATCGACCTGCGGCAGAGTGGTGAACGGCTCGCCGAAACCGGCGGCTTGGGCGATCGTGAGTGTGGAGCCAACGGTCCCGTAGTCGTTCGAAGCCCACCGAACCAAGGCAAAGACCTGTCCCGGAGCATAGCTTTCGATACGCGTCCGGCGATCGAGGATGCGCTCTGCAACGGGCTTGCCGAACCGAAGCCAGTCTTCCTGCACGCCGCCGCGCCACACCAGCGTGACATGCGTAAGTGGCGGATCACCGGAACCTGCCTCGACCGGTTCCGGAGGCGGAAGCGAAGCGCGCGCTGCGCTTTTGCACAGGCGTGGCTGTGTTAGCAGGAATCTGAAAGATTCCTTGTTAGCATTGTTAAGGGCTTCGCAGGCGCCGCGTTTTCGGCGAGTCGCGCAGGCTCCCGGTTCCCGATAGTCCGGGAATAGGGTTCCCGATCGTCCGAACGTCATGGTTCCCGATAGTCCGAACATCACGCACCCTTTTCCACAGGGGGCAGCCCGATACGGCGCCGCGCGGACGCGAAGGGATCGACAGGCGCTGCAACGAACAGGAGCCGCTCGCGGCCGAACTGGTGCTCAAGAGCGAGATTGTAGCCGGGGAGCGACTGGCGGCGAACGATGGCCCGCACTTCGAAAGCGAAACGCTTCAATGGCGAGAGCGCGCCGGACTTCACATGCAGGTGCGAAATGTCGAAACTCCACCCGCCCTTCTGCTTCCCGCCATGCTTGCGTACGATGCGATAGAGCCAGCGCTCAAGACCGCCGGTAAGCGCGAAATAGGCCGGGTCGATGGTCAGGACGAGCGCACGATCGAGCACGCCCTCGTAGAGCCAGTCCGGCACGATCATTTCGATGCCGAGCGCGCGCCCGTTGTCGTCGAGCCGTTCGCGCCATTCGTTGATCCAGGAAAATCGTCGGCGGCGTCGCGCCCCGGCCTGCCGGATGGAGGTGGCAATGCTGGTCGACTGCAAGCGGTCGAGCGCCGCCTTCAGGCGCTCGTAGCCAGCCTTTCCGGTTCCGCGCCGGGTGAAGGTAAGGATTTCATGAGGCGTCGCCGCGATAAGGCGCGAGGTGGCTTTGCCGGCATCGCGCGCCTCGACGATCTGGCTCGCTACCCAGATCAGTACATCGGCG
Source organism: Erythrobacter sp. AP23 (assembly GCF_001542855.1). GTDB lineage: Bacteria > Pseudomonadota > Alphaproteobacteria > Sphingomonadales > Sphingomonadaceae > Qipengyuania. The sequence goes on from NZ_LNBY01000019.1 coordinate 52,325, forward strand.
TCCCAGATGGTGGCCATGCCATGTTCGGCGGTCGCTTCGACCAGAATGGCGACCTCGCCCATACGAAAGTCGATCGGCTTCACGCGCTTCGTCTTGGCGAGGCTGAAGAAAGGCCAGGCCATCAGATCCTGCGCATCGCGCGCGGCGATGTCGCAGCCCGCGCCGACGAACAGGTCGAGCTGTCCGGCCTCGCCGTCCGATGTCTTCAAGGAGCGCATGGTACCGCTTCAGCGCCGGACCGGACCGGTGTAGCCGTCGATCCGCTTGGCAGGATGAACGACGCCCTTGCCCGGATCGCTGGTCGAACGGCGCAAGCCCTGCTCGGCCCAGGCGTCGAGATCTTCGGGCCGGTAAACGATGCGGCCGCCGAGCTTGTGGTAGACCGGCCCTGTTCCATAGCATCGGTGCTTTTCGAGCGTGCGCGGCGAAAGCCCCAGATGCACCGCGGCATCCGGGGTGCGCAGGTAGCGGGGACGGACCGGATCGGGAACGGCGGGCATGGGGTTAGCTCCAGGAGGCTTGGGTGGCTGCGGCTAACTGCCGCTGATTGCGGAGGGTGATGGCGCATGCCCTGGCAATGGGGGGAGCGACACGATGCCGCGTTCGGATTTGTCGCCCCTACCGATCTGAGCTCGGCAGGATCGAGGAGGGGCGGCATCCGCGCAGAACCCGGCGCTATCGCGCTGCCCGGCAGGCTTTCGGCTGCAATGCCGAAGGCTCAGAGCAATGAACCGCACCTGCGAGAGAGGCAGTGGCCAAGGGCCTGTGGGAAGCAAGGCAAGCGGGACCTGTCGCGGCCGTAGCTTCCCGCTCGCCCGACCCGCTGCCGGTTCGCAAGTGCATGCGGGGCCCCAAAAACACGTAATGCCGCACCCTCAGGAGCGTATCGCCAGATGCGCGGGACAGAGTGCGTCCCCAGCCCCGCTCCATTTATCCCGATCGCCAGTTGGCCAAGCCGATGTTTGGAGAACCGCCGATTGCTGCTGGATCGAAACTTGAACCTGTAGCTCAGCCCATAAGAGACACGAAAAAAGGGCAGGAACCGCTGCCGGTCCCTGCCCTGCAGAATGCCTCAGAATTCGTCGAGCATTCCGCCATGGACGGTATGAACGACCCGGATCGCAAGATGCGGGGGCAGCGCATTGTAGTCGCCTTCGTCGACCGCGCGATATCCGAGTTCGTCATCCTCGATAACATGCTGGTCGAAGAAGCTGTGCAAGGCCCGTTGCTCAGCTGTTTCCAGAGCCTCGAAATAATTGCGCGAAGGCAGTGTGCATTTCGTGAAATAGGTCATGATAATCCTCCTGAAATCTGTCGCGAGACGACAGGAGGTTGGCCGATGGGCCCGGGCAGACCGGGTCACAGGATCGCCTGACAGGGCGACCGCGAAGCGGCGCAGGGGGAAACGGTTTTGTCCGGTGCCGGATGCAATCCGGCGGCGGACAAAATGGTGGGGCCCCTGCCGTCCTTGATGCGGGCGGCGCGGGACCATCATGCTGGAAATGCGGTAAGCCAGGCCAATCCAGTCCACCTCAAACGACCGTTTCAGATGATCGCTGCCATAATGGGTCGGGCCCTCCGGGCAGCGCCTGGCTATTCCCCGGAGAAAAGACCGAGCGAAAGGAAGGGTGAACAGCGAAAGAGGCCCTGCCGTTTCCGGCAGAGCCTCCTTTGGCTGGTTCGATGGCGCCGGATCAGTCGATCGGAGGGGCGTCCTGGTTGTCGCCGCCATTGGCCCGCGAGAGGAAATCGACCTTGTCGGCAAGGATCTCCGAGCCATACCGCGTCACACCGTCCTGGTCTTCCCACTGCGTGTAGTGGATGCGGCCCTGGACCGAGACCAGCTGGCCTTTCGAGCAGTACTGACCGACGGTCTTGGCGAGGCCGTTGAAGCAGGTCACACGGTGGAATTCGCTGTCCTTGGCGGTGTAGCCGTTCTCGTCCTTGTAGGTCTTGCCGTCCTTGTCGCGTGCAGGACGATCGGTGACGACGGTGATCCCGGTGACGCTGGTGCCGCCCTTGGTTTCGCGGGTGTCCGGATCGCGAGCGATACGGCCGGTGAGGATTGCGATATTGGTCATGGTGAAAGTCCTTCAGTTCCTCAAACCGGAGACCATCTCCGGCTTGCGAACATCCAGAAGAAGCAGGGCATGGGAGGACTGCACCGCAGGCCTGAAGGGCCGAAGGGAAACCTGTTCATGACGGGTGGTGCGGGCAGGCGGCGAAGCCGCCAACACGGCCGGAAAGGAACGGGTTGCGGCTCCTCAGCTGACCTGGTTCAGGACTGTTCGCGAAGAAAGCCGGATGGGTATCGGGTGCGGGTCTGAAGGTGCCAAGACCCTGCTGCAATCAGCTTACCTCATTGCCTTCCGATGCCGCCAGGAGATCCATGAAGTTGCGGGCTGCTTCCCGGTCTTCCTCGTTCTCGAAGGCCACGTCGAGGTCGGGGGCAGACCCGAGCAGGTAGAGCATGGCCCACAGGGCAAAGCGTTTTCCCCGGTCCTGCTCCAGACCGAGATCGACCTGGCATCGCTCGATCCCCGAGGCCAAGGTTTCTGCGCCAACCGCTCCAGGATCGGCAGTGCCAAAATAGCGCATGAGAAGCGTATCGAGGTCCATCGCACTCTTTTCGGATCATCGGTCGGGCCGCGGCGAGGAAGGCCAGCATTCGTGGCCCGGTCAAGCGTCGCTCAATCAGCGGTGGGTTGCTCGCGAAGCCGCCGGGCGCGCTCGACGAAGTGCTCCATCTGGGTGGCGGCATGCAGGGTAAGCGGATGCGGCTTCGCATCGGCACGCGGGGATATGAATTCCGCGATTTCTTCGATTGCTGCAAGCTGATCGGCGCTGGCCTTCGACAGAAGGCCGAGCACCATGTTCTCAAGGGCGATCACCCTGATGCGCAATTGGATGATCTCGGCATCGGAAAGTGGCGGAATATCCCATTTCTCGCAATCGGCAGCGAGCGCTTCCTGCGGCCCGCAGGGCAATGCCCCGCCTTCGTCTTCCCAGCGCGACAGCGCCCCGGCTTTTCCCGTTTCCGACATATGCGGTTCCTTTCATAACCAACGAGGCGATCGTCTGCACGCTGCTCACATAGCACAAAGCCCTACCGGGATGCGCCTGGCACGGCGACAGCGAAGCCGGGCAAACGGAACCCCGCGCGGGTTGGTCTTCACGCGGGGTTCCTGAACGACCCCTTGGGGGCACCTGCGACCCGCAGGGCTTCGGGGGGAGGCGGGGCCGTCCTTTCCTGATCTTGCGTTGTTCGTTGCGATTTCTTGCCGAGGGTCTCTCCTGAATAACTGTGTCACCGGGAAACGCGTCCGATCACATGCCTTCCATGTCGTGATCGGCCATCGAGGACATGTCATGGCCCGCATGGGGATCGGCGGGTTGGGTCGCTTCGCTCGCGGGTTGCGTGCCCGCTGCTGGCGCTGCGGGTGTGGCAGTTGCGCGTGATGCGGGAGAGGCAGCAGGCCGTGAGGCGGTCGGCGCGGCGCCATTTGTCGAAAGAGCGTCCTGCCGCGCAGTCGCTGCCTCATCTTCGGAGGGAGAGGCTGCCGGATCGGCGAGGCCCGGCTCGGGTGCCGTGCCAGCCACCACCGCAGCTTCGCCCATAGGCGAAACCTCGGTGATCGGTGTGCTCTCCTGCGCCTCGTCGCAAGCAGCAAGAGCGGACATCAAGGGCGCGATCGCGAGAAACCCGATCGCTACATTCAATCTGGAAGTACGCATGCTCTTCAACTCCTTCAGAGCCAGGAAATACCGAGGTGGTTCGGTCCATGCGCGAGCTCGCCGCCAAGGAAGCCCTGGATGAGAACGAGTGCCGCCATGGAGAAGATCGAGGCGCGCAACCATGCACGGCTCTGGCTCGGCCTGCTCGCGAGATAGGCCATCGCAATGCCGAGAACCGCGATCAGCATACCGTTCCATCGATGCACCTGCATGACAGTGTCGCCGCCGAACCACAGCCCGGTGTGAATCCATCCGAACAGGACTGCGACGACCGCGCCGATGGCCCCGCCGTAGACAAGCACGCGCACCGCACTTTCCAGGCCCGCTCCTTTCCGGCGCATCACGAACAATTCGGTGGCCGCAGCCATGAGAAACAAGGCGATCGGGAAATGGATCGTTGCCGGATGCAGCTTCTTCAGTACGGCCATGACGCCGGTTTCGCTCTCATCCGCATGGCCACCGGCCTCGTCATGGGCTGCGCCCGCTTCATCGTGCGCGCCGGAGGACTCGCCAGCATCCGCAGTCTCGCCCATCTGCGCCATGGCCGCCTCGTCATGCGCATCGCCATTGGTGGCAGCAGGCGCGGCGCTCGCCTCTTCGCCGTGCTTTTCGTCGCCATGAGCCTGAACGGGTCCGACGAAGAGCAGGCTTGCGGCGAGCAGCGCCAGAAATGAGGGGGCTTTCATGTCTCGTATGTCTCCCGACCCTGCAGTTAAAGTGCGACCTATGTGCCTGATACGCACGGCAGCCGCATGCCCCTCGCATTAATTTGATGGTATTGGCGCGACAGATGTGCGTCCGCCGTATCACGTCTGATGGCGGCACCATCGCGATCGTCGAACGCATTCGGCTCCTGGCCGCGTTCGGCCTGGCGAACGAGGGTAAGGCGTTCGCCCACGCGCATTAGCCCCATGGGCTCAGGCGAGCTTGCTCTTCTTTGCGCGGCGGCGCAGCCTCGGCATCCGGTTCGCAAGCAGGACGAAACCCGACAGGGCTATGATCGTACCGCCAATGCCGAACAGCAGAAGCCACCAACTGTTGATGCGATCACGCTCGGTCCAGTCCATGATGTGCAGGCCCCAGATGAAATCGAACAGGCGCCAAGTATCACTACGCGCCGCCCCGAGGGTACCGCTGCTGGCATCGATGTAGAGGCGCGTCGAAGCCTCGTCAGCATAGGTGACCTGCCAGGCCGGAAAAGGGCCGCGAAACTCGGTCCCCACCGGTTCGTGAACGAGCCGCGCGCCTTCGATCGTCGTGCGCGGTCCGGTCCATGCGCGCAAGGCGATGGATCTTGCCGTCGCAGCCGAGATGGGGGAGAGTTTGCGCCCTGTCACCGGATCGTGAAGGCTCACGCTACCGTCAACCTTTCGGACCTCAGTCACGGCATCGCCGTCGAGCGAACGCGTCGTCACCGCTGCAAGAGTACCGTCATTTGCGACCCAGGCCGGGAGCGGGGCATCGGCGGGCAGCGCCTCTTGTTCACGCGAAACGACATGTTCGGAGCGAACTTCTTCCAGGTCGAGAAACGACATGAGGGCGCCGGTTCCCATCCACAAGAGAACCTGGACACCGACGAAAATCGCCAGCCATTTGTGGATCTTGCTGCCGAGCACATGCAGGCGCAGCTTCAGCGACGGCGTTGCCAACCGGTGCTACCTCTTCGAAAGCCGTAATCAGTTGCGCGGCGCGCGCGACGAGGAATGGTACTGGACGATTCTCCAGCCGTCCGCATCGTGAGCAAGCACCGATGTCGCCACGCCGTCGCGCTCTATCACCCGGCCATCGGTAAGTTCGATGCGATAGCCATACGTCTCATTAGCATGGGCCATGTGCCCCATCCGGGTGACGGTCAGCGTGGGGTCGGTAAAGGTGAAGCTCACAATCGCGTCGAGCTCGGGGCCCAAATGGTGCTCCATGTAATTGGCAAAGCTTCCTTCCGCCTTGCCATTCTCGAAGATCGCCGAGTCCTCGGCGAAGAGCGCACGCATTGCCTGCGCGTCGCGCGCTTCAAGAGCGGTGCGATAGGCCTTGAGGGTTTCTTCAGCGCCCGCGACATCCTCCGCCGAAGCGTCCATCGCGTGCATCTGATGGTTCGCATGGGAAGAGTGGTCCATCTGCTGCGCGAAGGCTGGCTGCGGTATCAGCGCGGCAACAAACGAAGTCGCCGCGATGCGCGTCAAAGTCTTGGTCATGGAAGTTTTATCCTTTTTGAGGTTTCAGAACCAGAATCGCACACCGACGACATAATTGGTGACGCTCGGATCCTCTCCGGCGGCCCGCGCAAAATCCGCGCTGTCGCCGATGCGCCATTCCTGCGAAACGCCGACATAGGGTGCGAATTCGCGCGCGAACTCGTAGCGTAGACGCAGGCCCGCCTCGATCCGATCAAGACCGGCTCCGATGCCCAGCTCGGGAATGTCCTGCGCAGAAAGCGCGAGTTCGGCTCTGGGCTGGAGGATCAACCGCTGCGTGATGCGCTGGTCGAGTTCGCCCTCGATCCGCGCGGTCACATCGCCCTTGGTGGAGACGAAGGCCGCGGCATCGACCTCGAAGCGGTACGGCATGAGACCCTGGATACCGATCGCCGCATGGGTGCGCTCCGGACCGGTCAGGTCCTGGCGAACACCTGCCTGGAAATCGAAGAAGGGCGCAATGGCGCGGCTCCAGAGCGCCTGGACCTCGGCGCCTTCTATGGGTTCGCCGAAGCTGCCCTCCCCCTCTGACTTGAACCAGAATTTGTCGATGTCGCCGCCATAATAGCCCTGGATGTCCCACAGATATCCATCCTTCCCCTCGCGGGCGCGGTATTCGAGCCGATCGCCCTGAAACCAGAAGCGCATTCCTCCGTCGGTCTCGCGGACAAGCTCGCGGCGCGCTTCGTTCATGGCTTCCTCGCCCCAGATGGCGACCGCCGCGCGCGCGGGGCCGCTCCCGGCTTCTGGAGGAGGCGGCAGCAGCGGGATATCATCGTCCGCGCCCATCTGCATCGCCGAATGGTCCATGCCCTGCATGTCCTGCGAAGGCGTCTCCCCATGGTTCACCTGGCTGTGATCCATCTGCCCATGGTCCATCGACGAACTGGCTTCCGCCTGTCCCATCTCGCCGTGATTCATCTGCGAATGATCCATCGCGCCTTCGGCAGGCTTGCCCTGCGGCACCGAGCCGTGATCCATTCCGTCATGACTTTCGGGCGATGCCTGTGGACGGGCAGCGTCCATCGGCATTGTCATGCCAGAATGGCCATCCAGAGCTGTCATCGAACCATGATCCATGATTGAATGATCCATCTCGGAGCGGTCCATGGCGGCTTCAGGCTGAGCAGCCGGTTCGCATGCTCCATCTGCTACCGGATGCCCCATCGCGCGATGGCGCTCGGCTTCTTGCTCGCACTTTGTCTTCGCGTCAGCCTGCGCCTCGGCGCTTTGCTGCGGTTCCGCCGGCGAATGACCGGCATGCTGTGCCGCCGCGGGCAAGGCGAGAATTGAGCCGGCTGCGACCGATGCGAGCAGGCTGGCAATACGAATTTTCATGCTTCGCTCCCGTCGGGATTGGCGACCGTGACGATCTGAAACATCCCGGCATGCATGTGATAGAGAAGGTGACAGTGGAAGGCCCAGTCGCCCGGCTCGTCCGCCGTCAGGTCGAACTGCGCGCTACCACCCGGCTGCAGGATCACCGTATGCTTGAGCGGTTGACGATCGGCCGGGGCGCCATTGACCAGCTCGAAGAAATGACCGTGCAGGTGAATGGGGTGCGCCATCATCGTGTCGTTGACGAGCTTCACGCGCACGCGCTCGTTATAGGCGAAACGGATCGGCTCGTCGGAGACGGCGGAGAACTTCTTGCCGTCGAACGACCACATGTAGCGCTCCATATTGCCGGTCAGATGGATTTCCATTCGCCGTGACGGCGTGCGGCCCTCGCGGTGCGGCGTCAGAGCGCGCAGCTTGCGATAGTCGAGCGTTCGATGAGGGACATCGGCGAGACCGATGCCGGGATCGCCCATGCGGTCGACCGGGTTCATCGAGACCATGTCGAGACCGGGCCCGACCTTCACATCGGGCGGCAGAAGCGAGGTGTCGCGCATCTGCATGCCCGACATGCCCGCCATCTCGGATTGACCGGAGGTACCATGATCCATCCCCGCCATGTCGCCGCCACTTCCGTGGTCCATTCCCGACATGCCGGCATCGCCCGACGAGCCGTGGTCCATGCCGCTCATGCCCATGTCCGCCATGGTGAGGAGCGGCGGATCGCGCAGCGGCGGAATGGCGGCCCGCGCGCCGGGTGCGCTCGCGAGTGTGGCAATACCCATGCCCGAGCGGTCCATCGACTCCGCGACCAGCGTGTAGGCCTGTTGCGCGCCCGGCGTCACGACGACGTCGTATGTCTCGGCCACACCGATCTGGAACTCGTCGACCTCAACCGGCTCGACGTTCTGCCCGTCCGCCTGAACGATGGTCATCGGCAGGCCGGGAATGCGAATATTGAAGAAGGTCATGGCGCCGGCATTGATGAAGCGCAGCCGCACGCGTTCGCCCGGGCGGAAGAGGTATTCCAGATTGTCGAGCGGGCCATGGCCGTTCAGAAGATAGGTATAAGCCGCGCTCGACACGTCGAGGATGTCCGTCGGCATCATGCGCATTTTCGCCCACATCCGGCGATCCTCGCCCGAAAGCGGGTAATCGTCGGTCCAGGTGTTCTGGTGGTAGTTGAAGTAGCCTTCGCCCTTCTTGAGCTTGTCGAAAATCGTGTGGGGCGACATTGCGCTGAATTCGCTCAGCACCACGATATATTCGCGGTCGGCCTGAACCGGATCGGGTCCGGCGGGATCGACCACGATCGCGCCGTAATGCCCGGCCTGTTCCTGCAGCCCGCTATGCGAGTGCCACCAATAGGTGCCTGACTGGCGAACCGGGAATTCGGCGGTGAAGGTCTCTCCCGGCTTGACGCCGGGGAAGCTTACTCCCGGCACTCCATCGAGTTGAAACGGCACGAGCAGACCGTGCCAGTGGATCGAGGTATCTTCCTCGAGCTGGTTATGGACATTGAGCCGGACGGTCGTGCCTTCCTGCAAACGCAGCAGCGGACCGGGGATCGTGCCATTGACGGCGATCGCTCCCCCGCGCCTGTTACCGGTCGCGAAGGCCGATCGGGCAACGGTGAGGTCGATATTGGGGCCGGATACCTCGTCCAGCCCCTTGCGGGCGTTACCTGCGAGGATGTCCGCGCCGCGTGCCCAGGCAGGCATCGCCCCGGCAAGGCTGAGCAGACCCATTCCTCCTGCTCCGGCTCCGAGAAACTTGCGTCGATTGACGGCGATCATAAAGGGCTCCTGACGTGGTGTTTACCGTTACTTACGCGCGCGCCCACCCAACCCCTCAAAGTTTTTCGAAGCGCTCCTTCAGCCTGTTGCGCGCGCGGTATACGCGGGTTTCGATCGCCTTTTCGGTCGTTCCGAGAAGATCGGCCGCCTCGGCCTGGCTACGCCCCTCGATGGTGACGAGCACAAGCGCTTCGCGCAGCCTTACAGGCATTCGCGCGATCTCGGCCTGGACACGATTGAGCTCTTCCCTGGAAACGGCCGACGTTTCAGGACCCGGCAAATCGTCGGCGATGGAATGGAGTTCGTCATCGCCCGACAGTCCGAAAAAGCCCGCGACCTTGCGCCTGCGCAAACGGTCCCGGCAGCGGTTGAGGACAACGGTTGTCAGATAGGGTCCGATCGGCTTGTCCGGATCGAGCCGATGGCGCGTCAGCCACACCGAAGCGAGGCTGTCCTGAACAACGTCCTCCGCCTGAGAAGGAGAGGAAAGCATGCGTGTCGCGAGCGCGAGAAGCCGACCCGTTTCATGCTCGACGAGTTGGCTGAAAGCCCGCTTGTTTCCAGTCCTCGCTTGCGAAACAAGGGCCTCATCCGGATTGTCGCCCGCCCCCGACATGGCGCTTCAGTCCCGCGGGTCGCGGGTCAGGGCGTCGGAGACCTTGCGGTCGAACTGGCGTTGCTGATCGGGTTCGAGAATTTCGCGCATGTCGAAGACATGGCGCACCGTTGCTTTCTGCAGATCGCCCATGCGTGCATGCACCTCGTCGATCGCGGCCGAGACCTCGGGACCGTACTCATGCTCGGTTTCCATCGCCTGGGCGAGCCGGGCATTGGCTGCGCGCGCCGATCCTTCGAGCCTTGCCCTTTCGACAGCAAAACGGGCCTCGAGCGCATCGAGACGCTGCTCCTGGTCGGCCGTCAGGGTGAGCTCGTCGTGCACGAAATCGTGGAGGCCGGAGCCAGCCTCGTGATTGGCCCAGCGATCCGCGGCAATCGCGCCGAGGCATCCTGCGAGCGCTGCGAGAAGCACCGCGAGAACGATATGCGTCGACTTCAAACCCTATTGCTCCACATGGAGGAGCGCCGATGGAGACAGCTGTTCGCCGAGGATCGCACTGTCGCCAAATGGCGCGGACGACGTGCCATACCCCCCGGGCCAACCGCTCGTTCCGGCGCCAGCCCCGAGCCCGACGACAAACAGACCGACGAACAAAGCCGTGCGGCGGCGTCGGTCGGCGATTTCGCCAAGCTGTCCGGCGCGCTGCCAAACGCCATCCATAAAGTCGGCGGGGACCTCGCTAGCGGCGCTGGCGGAGAGGGTTCCGAGCACCGCATCAAGAGAGTGTTTGTCACGCATCCGAAAAACTCCTGTGGGTTCCACGTGCCCTATACGCGCTCGCCTGCACAATCCCTTAAACTTCTTTTTTTGAGGGAATGTCCCCCGCCATACGTAATCGAGACGGGTCTGCCAGAATCGGGTCGAACCCGGGATGAATGGGAGCGAACGCGTGAACAATATCACCGCGCCTGAAGATCACGGCGAATTCACGCCTCTTCTTGGCAAGAGCTTTCTGACGCCGCTTTACGACCGGGCGCTCGGTCTGTTCACCCGCGAACATCTCTGGCGACAAAAGATTGTCGAAGAGCTGCACCTTGTCCCCGGCGACCGGGTGATCGATGTCGGCAGCGGAACCGGTACACTTCTCAAGGCCTTGATGACGGATTGCCCGGAAGCGGGTCTGATCGGTGTCGAACCCGACCAAGAGGCGCTCGCGCTTGCGCGGCGCAAGTTTGGGGCGGGAGCCGATCTCGTCAAATGGCACAATGGCTTTCTCGAAAGCCTCGAGCTGCCCGCAGGGTGGCAGCCGAACAAGATCGTCAGCAGCCTCGTCCTTCACCAGGTTCCCTTGCGCAAGAAGCAGGCAATCCTGGAAACCATCGAAAGCTTGCTCGTGCCAGGCGGAACCGTCTTGATCGCCGATTATATGAAGCAGGATAGCCCACTCATGCGGAGCCTCTTCCGGGCGACCGTCCAGTCGCTTGACGGCATTAGCGACACGCAGCCCAGCGCCGACGGCGAAGTCGAAAAACTGTTCGCCGAAATCTTCACCGAGCCATGCCTGCTCCACCGGTTCCCGACGGTGACCGGGACGATCTCGCTATGGCGCGGATACAAGAAAGGAATTGCACAATGATCTGGAAAAAGCCTGCCCTGTTCCGGCGATCGGTCAGCGGCGCGGCCTTGCTCGTGCTGGCAGCCTGTTCGAACGTGGCTCAGGCAGCGACCTATACGATGTTCAGGGACCCCGGATGTGGATGCTGTCTCAACTGGGCAGGCCATCTTGAAGATGGGATGAACGCGAAGGTGGCATCGGTCGATAGCAACGACATGGCGGCGATCAAGACAGCGCGCGGCGTACCGGAAGAATTGTGGTCGTGCCACACGATGGAGGTCGATGGATACATCATCGAAGGTCACGTGCCCGCCGAAGCCGTCGCCCGACTTTTGCGCGAGCGGCCCGACGGCGTTGCCGGTCTAGCGGTTCCGGGAATGCCTCTGGGATCGCCCGGCATGGAGGCCGGAAACCGGATCCAGCCCTATGAGGTCATCGCCTTTGGTCCGACCGGACAGAGCGTCTTCGCATCTTATCGGTGATTGTAAGGAACTGACGCCAGTGGCCGCGCGAGAAATAAGGGCGATGTCTCGTTGAAGAACAATCGCGCGGGAATAACACAGAAGCCCGGGACACCGGGACGGGCGCTAAGATGCCTGTCGATCATCCCGCTGGGTCCGGGGCCGGCTGCCCCGACGGTCCCGGACCCTTCCGTTTGCATAATTTTAGGACGCACGAAGTGGGAGAAATGCGATGGTAAAAGGATCAATCAAGAACTCGATATTCGCATGGGGCTGGACGCTCAGCGTGTTCCTGCTTGTCAGCTACCTCCTATGCATTGCCTTCGGAGTCCTCGCACCCGAGCGGTTTCACATGCACCAAGCCTGGGCTCCGTTGCTGCCATGGTTCGAATGGCTGACCCTGTCGGGATTTCTTGCAGGAGCGGTGGGCAGTTTTCTCTACGGCTGGTACATCGCACTCATCGCGGTCCCGCTGCACCGGTTTTTCCAGGCCCGGTTTTCCTGATTTGACGCGCTGAATATTAGGCGCACTCAGCGTGGACTGCCGTGCCTTGACGCGCCGCCATCGGCATCGCTGCAGGAAGAAAGAGCGCGCCGCCGGAAATCGATAGCTCAACGCGATTCCGGGGCCAGCCCAAGGATGGCTCATGCCCCGCCAGAAAATTTTTTGAGGGGTGAGCCGCTTCGCAACGTACTGCTTGTCGTGATGTTTCTCGGACGGGAGGACATCGACAGGGGAAAGACTTGCAGACAGATGGCAACGATCAACATGGGAAGAGTGCTGGATCGATAACGCTGCTTGGCGGTGTCGCAATGGGAACCGGCGTCATGATCGGCGCTGGTATTTTCGCACTGACCGGCCAGATTGCCGAACTGGCTGGACCGCTATTTCCGCTTTCTTTCATAGTCGGCGCCCTGGTCACTTCCCTAGCCGCCTACAGCTACATCAAGATGTCGAACCGCTGGCCCTCCTCTGGCGGCATCGCGATGATTCTTCAGAAGGCCTACGGACCGGGTGTTGTTGCAGCATCGGCATCGCTCCTGATGGCGCTGTCGATGGTCATCAACGAAAGCCTGGTCGCTCGGACCTTCGCGACCTATGCCTTGCGGCCCTTTGGGCTCGAGAGCAGCGGCATTCTGGTTTCCGTCGCGGCACTGGCGCTCATCGTCTTCGCCTATTTCGTGAATGCGGCAGGCAACAAATCGGTCAGCGGTTTCTCTCTCGTCATGTCGGCGATCAAGATCGGCGGCATCGCCCTGTTCGCGATTGCGGCGATCTGGGCCAGCGGCTTTTCGGGCGGCGCCTTCTCAGAGCCAGTCGCGCTTTCGGGTCTCGACGCGTTGCTCGCGTCGGTCGCCTTCTCGATCCTCGCGTTCAAGGGTTTCACCACCATCACCAACAGCGGCGGCGAAATCATCGATCCGCACCGAAATGTTGGCAGAACTATTATCATTTCGATCACAGTATGCGTGGTCGTCTACCTTCTGGTCGCGGTGGCGGTCGGAGCCAGCCTCAGCACTTCGGAAATAGCGCAAGCGCGCGATTACTCGCTTGCGGCAGCTGCGCGCCCCGCGCTCGGAGAGCTTGGGTTCTATTTCACAGTCGCAATCGCGATCGCAGCCACGACCTCGGGTGTCATCGCCAGCGTTTTCGCCGTTTCGCGAATGCTGACGATGCTGACCGAAATGAAGATGATCCCGCATAGCCATTTTGGGATGAAGGGACCGATCCGCAGTCACATGCTGGTCTATACCGTCGTGGTCGCCGGCACGCTCGCGGTCCTGTTCGATCTTTCGCGGATCGCCTCGCTCGGAGCGTTCTTCTATCTCGTAATGGACATGCTCGTGCATTGGGGCGTGCTGCGCGGTTTGCGGGAAGAAATAGGCGCGCGTGCCTGGATCCTCTGGTCGGCGCTCATGGCGGACGGCGTAGTCCTGACAGCTTTTGCCCTCGCCAAGCTCAAAACCGACCCTGCGGTCGTCGCCTATGCGGTCGCAGGTATTGCCGCAGTGTTCGGAGCCGAATGGTTCTATCTCCGTCGGAATCCTGCGCTGCGTGAAATGCCCGCCACACACGATGGAGATCATCGATGATCGCCGCACTAATTCTCGCCATTGCACTTTTCCTGGCCTCGGTCGGCGTGCATCTGTCGATCCTCGGCGCAGGGCATCGCATGCTCGACGCACCCGGAAATTTCTCCGCCAAACTTGGGGTCGCGCTTCTCGTCCTGGCATCGCACCTGCTTGTCGCGACGCTCTTCGCTGGCGGTTTCTGGCTGGGCGCGGAGCTGGGCCTCGGCGGGTTCGACAAGACGCCGGCGATGAGTGCGATGGACTATTTCTATTTCTCGCTGATCAACGTGACCACGCTGGGGCTCGGCGACATCTACCCGACCGAGCACCTGCGCGTCATTGCCGGCGTCGAAGCCTTGACCGGCTTCGCGCTCATCAGCTGCTCGGCACAATTGTTCTGGACCATGATGAAGGAAGGAGAAAACGCATGACTGAAAGCACATCCCACTCGGATAAGGGAGGGGGCGGCAACTACTGGCGATTCATGGCCATGGTATCGACCTCGACCGTGATCATGTTCTTCCTGATGTACGCCAACAGCTTCGACATGGACGACGTGTTCTGGAGCGAGACGCGCTTCTGGATGATGTTCGTCATGGGCGCGATGATGATGGTGGTCATGCTTCTCTTCATGTGGGGCATGTACAAGGACCGGACCAAGAACTTCATCATCCTGGGCGTCGGAGCCCTCGTATTCGCACTCGCGCTATGGCTCGTACGCAGCCAGACCACGGTCGACGACACCGAATACATGGCCGCGATGATCCCGCACCACTCGATCGCGATCATGACCAGCGAGAGGGCGAGCCTGAAGGATCCGCGGGTTCGCGAACTTGCGCAGGCCATCATCGTCGCGCAGCGGCGTGAGATCGCCGAGATGAAATATCTCATCGAGGACATCGAGGAGAACGGTCCACGCACCGAAGAACGCCTGCCCGAGGAGATGCAGCAATGAACAAGATCGCACTTCTGACGCTTGCAGCCCTCCCGCTGGCGGCCTGCAACACCAATACCGCGGTCGGCAATGATCGCGAAGCGCAGCTCGATCCTCCGGCGACGGCAGCTCCGATAGAGAGTGCTGCGAGCGCTCTTGCCAACCTCAGCCCCGGCCTCATGCTGCCCGAGACCATGAGCGAGGCGGACCTCGCCGCGCTGGGAGCCGAAAACACGTGCCAGTTCCGCCTGACCGAGGTCGCTTTTCCGTCATTCGTCTACGACAACAGCGGTCGCGGGGCCATCAAGATCAACGGCAAGCTGATCCCTGTTACGGCAAGCGCCTCGGGTGAGTATGCGAATGGTGAGCTTCGTATCCGTACGCGCATTCTCGATGACGAAGGAGACGCGGGCTTGCAAATGCAGGAGCTCATCGTCGCCGGCCCCCGGATGAAGGACGAGTTCGGGTTCTGGGGGTACACGACTTGCGGCAACAGCGAAGCGTGAACACGAGCGAGCGGGCGCCGGCTTCCGTCGGTGCCCGCTCCATAATCATGATCGGCCCGGCAAGCGCGGCCGAATTTACAATGAGGTGCTACAGTGGAAGCTGAGCCTGTGACCGATGCAGCCCCCCTTGCGGTCTTCGGTGCCGGAGGAAAGACCGGCACGGAAATATTGCGCCATGCGGTCCGCAAGGGCATCGCGGTACGAGCGTTCGAACACACCCTGCCCGAACCATCGGACAGGGTCGACAATGTCGAGTATTTCCAGTGCGACGTTCTCAATGACGACTTCAGCAGCGAGCTTGAAGGTTGTCGTGCGGTCATTTCCGCACTCGGTATAGGGTTCAGTCCATCCACGACGATCGATCCGCCTCCGCTTTACACGGAGGGAACCCGCAGGCTGGTGGAAGCGATGTCGACGACCGGCATTTCCCGGATCGTCGTGATATCGGCGGCGTTTGTAGAGCCGCAACCCAGCGTTCCTGCATGGTTCGAGCTCACGGCAAGACCAGCCTTGCACAATATTCTCGAACAGATGCGCGCCATGGAAGATCTTCTGGAGCGCGCGAAAGGCCTGAAATGGACGGCTGCGCGACCGGGCTGGCTCCTCGACGAACCCTATACGGGTGAAGCCGTCATTACCGACGAGCGTCTTGCCGAGGGTTGCTTTCGTTGCAGGCACGCCGACCTCGCGGCAGCCATGCTCGAATTCGTCTGCGAGAACACCTGGGTCAACGCTAAACCCGCTATCGCCCGGCCAGAAGCAGACCGCTTCGAGAACGTCTCGGCGCTCAAAGCCGAATTCGGGATCGACTAGATCGACGCGGGCTCGCGGAAACACTCTAACGACGAGGCAAAACATGCTGCTCGAGAAGATAAAGACCCCCGGCCTCTCCCACCTTTCCTATCTGATTGGTTCGCAGGGCAAGGCAGCGGTCATCGATCCGCGCCGGGACTGCGAGATTTATGTCGAGCGTGCCCGCGCCGAAGGGCTGGAGATCACGCATATCTTCGAAACGCACAGGAATGAGGATCTCATCACGGGATCGCCGGTATTGGCCAAAATGACCGGTGCCCGCGTTCTGCACGGTCCAAACCCTGCGGACGAGATTGTTTTCGCCGACACCGCGCGAGAGGGCGACGTTTTCGAGATCGGGAAGTTGCGGATTTCGGTGCTCGAAACTCCCGGTCACACCGACGATCATCTCGCCTTCGTCCTCCATGACGACGATTTTCCCGAAGGACCGGTCGGCGTGTTCACCGGCGATGCGCTCTTCGTTGGCGACGTCGGACGCACCGATTTCTATCCCGAGCGCGCGCGGGAGGTCGCGGGCCTCCTGTACGATTCACTGCAGAAGATTTGCGGTCTGGGTGACCAGGCGATCATTTACCCCGCGCATGGAGCAGGCTCGGTCTGCGGT
The DNA here is from genome assembly GCF_001542855.1 of Erythrobacter sp. AP23. Classification (GTDB taxonomy): domain Bacteria; phylum Pseudomonadota; class Alphaproteobacteria; order Sphingomonadales; family Sphingomonadaceae; genus Qipengyuania. The sequence goes on from NZ_LNBY01000019.1 coordinate 68,954, forward strand.
TCGGGAATGGCGAACCGGGAATTCTCGACCATAGGCCACGAACGTCGCAACAATCCGCGGCTCCAGATAGCCGATCGCGAGGAATTCATCGAGGCGAAGCTCGCCGAGCATCATTACCAGCCACCCTATTTCAGACTGATGGAGCGTCTGAATGTCGAGGGAACATCTCCTGCGCCACGGATCCTGCGACCAAAACGTCTCATGCTCTCGGACATCCGCGAAATCGACGCCGACCATGTCGTCGACGTGCGGGATCCGCTTGCATACGCAAGCGGGCATCTGCCTGGTTCGATATGCCTTCCGGTCGGCATGATTTCGGCGTTTGCGGGCTGGTTCATCAGGGAGGGTGAAACAATCGCCCTCGTCGGATCGGCGGAAGACCAGCTGGCTTCGGCCATGACGCACCTTGTGAGGATCGGGCTCGACTCGATCGTCGGCGGCTATGTCGGTATCGTGCCGGCTGCAGCGCAAGGAATGAAGATGGCGAGCCTTCCGATGATCGGGACGAACGAGGTTCAGGATCGTCTCGAGCGCAAGCGCGACGACTGGACCTTGCTCGATGTGCGTGACCTCGATGAGCGGCGCAGCGGCGCGATCGAGGGATCGGACCACATCTACGTGGGCGAGCTCAATTCCCGCTTCGCCGAGCTCGATCGCGAACGCGCCTATTCCGTCATGTGTGCCAGTGGAATGCGTGCGAGTGTGGCGGCGGGCTGGCTGCAAAGCAAAGGATTTGGCAAGCTCGATATATATCTGGGCTCGATGGGTGCCTGGCAGCACGCGTCGTGATGAACCATCGCACCCGATGCGAGGTCCTTGTCTTGCGCTCTTCAAAGCTTTACGCTTTTTTTATGCGAGTCTTGCGCACCCTTGGACTGCTACTGATCGCCTGCGGGCTGTTCGTCCAGTCGGCAGCGCATGCATCTGCCCTGCCTCAGGCGGTCGATGCAGGCAAACCGGCCTGCGCCGAGATGGAGATGATGGCGGGCGCAGCTTCCATGGACGATCATGACGGCGTGCCTTGCAAGAACCTTCGGCTGGATTGTCTCGTGGCATTCGGCTGCATCCCGCCCCTCGTTCCAGGGGGTGATTCGACCCTGGTCGGTGAAATACCGGCGCAGGCTTCTCAGTTCAGCAGATTAGTCTCCAATTCGCTCGCGGCCCCAAGGCTGGGGCCAGAACCGCCACCTCCGCAATTTCCGGCATGACCCGCGTGCAGGCATAAGCCTGTGCGCTCCTGCCTCTGGATGGACGACCTGCGCTCGATGCGGGCCGGTGATCCGGAACGCGTGTCTGACGCGCTCCTTTTGCGGATGAACGATCATGCAACGAATTACTTGGACCGCGATTCCGGTCCTGCTGGCCCTCGCGCCGGCGAGTAATGCCCAGTCGGTGGGCTATGAAGAAGCTTTGCGAGCAGCAACGAGCGACCAGCCCCAGGTTCGCACAAGCGAGCTGCGACTGGACGCCCGGCGCGAGATCGCCGACGCTGCCGATGAACTGCCCGATCCGCGCCTTCGCGCGGGCATCCAGAACCTGCCGGTAAGCGGGCCGGCTGCGTTCGAGCTGGGTCGCCAGCTCCCTACGCAAATCCAAGTCGGTATCGAACAGGAGATTCCCAATCTCGCGAAACGTCGGGCCCGGTTCGGAATGGCGGACGCCGACATCGACCTTGCCGCAGCACAATTGCGTCAGACCCGTTACAGGGTACGCGTCGGAGCAGGAATGGCATGGATTTCGTTGGCTTATGCCCAACGGGCTCTGACCGTCGCCGACGATGCACTTGCTGAAATCGAGGGGCTCGTACCACTCGCGCGCAGTGCTGTCGCCGCCGGTTCGGCCAGACCCGCCGAAAGTCTGGAAATACGCCGTGCCGTGCTCGAAGTCGAGGATATGCGGACCAGGATCGAGGCCGACCGAGAGGCCGCTCAGGCCATGCTGTCGCGCTATACCGCTCTGCCGACCGCCACCGCGACCGGAACCATCCCTTCGGCCGATCTCGATCCCGAAGGTTTGCGGGCCATGCTTCAAAGCAATCCGGAGCTCGTCGTGGCGCTTGCGCAGGTCCGCCAAGCGGAAGCGAGAAGCGATCTTGCCCGATCGGAAAGGCGTCCGGATTTCGGCGTCAATGTGAGCTATGGACGGCGCGATCCCGATTTTGGCGATGCAATCTCGGTGATGGGTTCGATCACGCTCCCGATTTTCGCGGACCGGCGCCAAAACCCGCGTATAGCCGCCGCCGAAGCCGAAGCGGCTGCGGCACAGTCGGCCAGAGCCGATCGGCTGCGTGAACTCGAAGCCCGGTTCGAAACCGATCTCGCGGCATGGCGCAGCGCTTATCGACAATGGCAGCGCGCGACCGACGAATTGCTTCCCCTTGCCGAAAGCCGCGTGGACCTCGAGCGCGCGAGCTTTGCCGCGGGCCGCGCGGAACTGCTCGACGTCATCGACGCCATCAAAACGCTCGCCGTGCTGCGGGTGGACATTCTGCAACGCGAGGAAGCGACCGTCGAAGCCGCCGCGAACCTGCGACTGACCTATGGGGAGTATGGCCGATGAGAGCCGCAATGGGAGCCGCGTGGGACAGGCTGTCGCCGCGCCAGAAATCCTGGACGATGGCAGGCACGGTCGCGCTCATCAGTCTTGCCGCCGGCTATGGTCTCTCGCAGCTCGGCGAAGGCCAGGGTGGTGCAAGCGACGCGGGCGGCAGTGCGACCGAATGCGAGGAGGTCCTTTACTGGTACGACCCGATGGTGCCGGGGCAGCACTTCGACGAGCCGGGCAATTCGCCCTTCATGGATATGCAGCTGGTGCCCAAGTGCGCGGGCGAGGAGGCCACTGCAGGCGTCAGGATAGATCCCGGCCTGGTGCAGAATTTCGGCATCCGCACCACTGAAGCCGAGTACGGCGTCCTCGAGCCGGAAATAACCGTCACAGGCGTTCTGGCCTACAACGAACGCGACGTCGCGATCGTCCAGCCACGTGCCGGAGGCTATGTACAAAGAACCTACGGCCGCGCGCCCGACGATGTCGTTGGACGGGGCGCGCCGCTCGCGGATATCCTGGTTCCCGAATGGGGCGGAGCGCAGCAGGAGTATCTGGCCGTCCTGAACAGCGGTGATGAAGAACTTGCGCAGGCCATGCGCGAACGCATGCGCCTTTTGGGCATGCCTCCAGGCCTGATCTCATCGGTAGGGCGCAATGGACGTCCGCAGTCCACGATCACCGTTACCGCGCCGATTGGAGGTGCCATCACATCGCTCGGCGTGCGTCCGGGAATGACAGTCATGGCCGGACAGACGCTCGCCGAGATAACCGGTTTCTCACCGATCTGGCTCGAAGCCGCGGTGCCTGAAACGCAGGCGGCGAATGTACGCGTCGGGCAACCTGTCAGCGCGACGCTGACCGCATTCCCCGAGGAACGCTTCTCCGGACCCATTGTCGCTATCCTGCCGAGCGCGGAGGATGCAAGCCGTACGATCACCGTTCGTGCGCAACTGCCCAATGCATCCGGTCGCCTCAAGCCGGGCATGTTCGCACAGGTCTCGCTGACCCCGGACACACGCCGCGCGCTGCTGGTGCCGTCCGAAGCCGTTATCAGGACCGGACGTCGAACCATCGTGATGGTGAAGCAGGACGAGGGCGGTTTCATGCCCGCCGAGGTCCGGATCGGCCGCGAAGCGGGTGGCAGGACCGAGGTTCTGGCCGGTCTGTCGGCCGGCGAACAGGTCGTGACATCGGGTCAGTTCCTGCTCGATTCCGAAGCAAGCCTTACCGGACTCGACGTCCGTCCGGTCGATCAGGCAGATGACGCTTCCACCGGCGGCGAGGACGAACCAGCGACCTTCGGTGCCACCGGCACGATCCAGTCGATCGCCAATGGTTCGGTGACGCTGCGGCATGGTCCTGTGCCCCGGCTCGATTGGCCCGCGATGACCATGACCTTCCGCACGAAGAGCGCGGCGCAAATGCGCGGGCTCGAGACGGGAGACAGGGTGCGCTTCACCTTCACCCAGCAGGATGCCGGCCCCCGGATCGAGTCTATCACGAGGGCCGGACAATGATTGCTCGGATAATTGATGCCTCGATCGCCAACCGCCTGTTTATCGTTCTCGCCGCCGTCGCGGTAACGCTGGCCGGTTTCTGGGCGGTGCGCACGACGCCGGTCGACGCGTTGCCCGATCTGTCCGATGTGCAGGTTGTGGTCCGGTCAAACTATCCGGGGCAGGCCCCCCGGATCGTCGAGGACCAAGTCACCTACCCCCTGGCAACGACCATGCTTTCGGTGCCGGGGGCGAAAACCGTCCGCGGCTACTCGATGTTCGGCGACAGCTATGTCTATATCATCTTCGAGGACGGTACCGACCTCTACTGGGCGCGATCGCGTGTGCTCGAATATCTCAACCAGGTGCAGGTCCGCCTGCCCGATGGCGTGACGAGCACGCTCGGCCCCGATGCCACCGGGGTAGGGTGGATCTACGAATATGCGCTGATCGATCGCAGCGGCGGACACGACCTTGCCGGACTGCGCAGCCTGCAGGACTGGTTCCTGCGCTACGAGCTCAAGACAATCCCCGGCATTGCCGAGGTCGCCAGCGTCGGAGGAATGGTCAAGCAATACCAGGTCGTGCTCGAGCCTTACCGGATGGCCTCGCTCGGCGTGACTCACGCCGAGATCGTGAGCGCAATCCAGTCCGCCAACCAGGAAGCGGGCGGCTCGATCGTCGAGATGGGCGAAGCCGAATATATGGTCCGTGCCTCGGGTTATCTCGGCGACCTCGACGATTTCAGGGCGATCCCGCTGCGCGCGGTGAGCGGCGGCGTTCCGGTCACGCTGGGCGACGTAGCGACGATCCAGGTCGGCCCCGAACTGCGCCGAGGCATCGCCGAGCTCAATGGCGAAGGCGAGGTTGCCGGCGGCATCATCGTCCTGCGCCAGGGTGCGGATGCAAGAAGCGCAATACAGGCCGTCGAACAGAAACTCGACGACTTGCAGGCAAGCCTTCCCGAAGGCGTCGAGATCGTCACGACCTACGATCGCTCTCAGCTCATCGATGCGTCTATAGAGAACCTCACCACGAAGCTCATCGAAGAGTTTATCGTCGTGGCGCTCGTATGCGCGCTGTTCCTCTGGCACGCGCGCTCGGCACTTGTCGCCATCATCACCCTGCCTTTGGGCGTGCTCGCGGCCTTCATCGTGATGCGCATCCAGGGCGTCAATGCCAACATCATGTCGCTGGGTGGAATAGCCATCGCGGTCGGTGCGATGGTCGATGCCGCCGTCGTCATGATTGAGAACGCGCACAAGCATCTCGAGCGATGGGAACACGAGAATCCCGATACCGTGCTCGCGGTGAAGGAACGCTGGCGGATCATCGCCGATGCATCGAAGGAAGTGGGACCGGCGTTGTTCTTCAGTCTGCTGATCATTACGCTGTCGTTCCTACCGGTCTTCACCCTGCAGGCGCAGGAAGGGCGGTTGTTCGCTCCGCTCGCTTTCACCAAGACCTATGCCATGGCGGCCGCGGCCATTCTGTCGGTAACGCTGGTGCCGGTAATGATGGGATGGCTGATCCGTGGGAAGATCCCTTCGGAGGATTCCAATTTTCTCAACCGCTGGCTGACGAAAATCTATCGTCCGGGGCTCGACTGGGTCATGCGGCGCCCAAAGGCAACGCTGGTGATCGCGGCGCTGATCTTCCTGACCACCGCGATCCCCTTCACCCGGCTTGGCGGCGAGTTCCTCCCGCCGCTCGATGAAGGCGATTTGCTTTATATGCCGAGCGCGCTGCCCGGCCTCTCCCCCGGCGAGGCTTCGGCGCTGCTGCAGCGCACCGATCGCCTGATCAAGTCGGTCCCCGAGGTGGAAACGGTGTTCGGCAAGGCGGGGCGCGCCGATACAGCGACGGATCCGGCTCCCCTGACGATGTTCGAAACGACGATCCGCTTCAAGCCGCGCGAGGAGTGGCGCGAGGGAATGACGCCCGATCTGCTGGTCGAGGAACTTGACCGGGTCGTCCAGGTGCCGGGCCTCGCCAATGTCTGGGTGCCGCCGATCCGCAACCGGATCGACATGCTCGCGACCGGGATCAAGAGCCCGATCGGGGTCAAGGTTTCAGGCGACGATCTCGATCAACTCGAACGCGTTGCACTCGATGTGGAGCGTATCGCCAAGACCGTGCCTGGCGTGAGTTCCGCCCTGGCCGAGCGGCTGTCGGGCGGTCGGTATGTCGATGTCGATATCGACCGGATGGCGGCCGCGCGATACGGGCTCAACATTGCCGACATCCAGCAGATCGTCTCTGGTGCAGTTGGCGGTGCCAATGTCGCACGGACCGTCGAGGGGCTGGCGCGCTATCCGATCAATGTGCGCTATCCCCGCGAAATCAGGGACAGCGTCGAGGAACTCAGGGCCTTGCCGGTTCTGACGCCGTCCGGCCAACAGATCACGCTTGGCACTGTCGCCCGTATCGCCGTCAGCGACGGTCCGCCCATGCTCAAGAGCGAACAGGGCCGACTGACCAGCTACATCTACGTCGACGTCCGGGGCCGCGATCTTACCTCGGTGGTCGCCGATCTGCAGGAGGTCGTCGCCGCGGGTGTCGATCTTCCTGCCGGCGTCAGCCTGTCCTATGCGGGCCAGTTCGAATATCTGACGCGCGCATATGAGCGACTGAAGGTCGTGGTTCCCGCGACGCTCGCGATCATCTTCCTGCTGCTATATCTCATTTTCCGGCGCTGGGACGAAGCCTTGCTGATCATGGGCACGCTGCCCTTCGCGCTGACGGGCGGATACTGGTTGCTCTATCTGATGGGCTACAACCAGTCGGTGGCGACTGCGGTCGGTTTCATCGCGCTTGCCGGCGTCTCCGCCGAATTCGGTGTGGTGATGCTGATCTACCTGAAAGCCGCACTGGAGCGGCGGCGCGGTGATCTGAGCGCCGAAGAAGTAGACGAGGCCATCCGGGAAGGCGCGCTCCTGCGCGTGCGGCCCAAGGCGATGACCGTCGCAGTCATCCTTGCCGGTCTCTTTCCGATCCTGATCGGCACGGGCGCGGGCTCGGAAGTCATGAGCCGCATCGCCGCGCCGATGGTCGGCGGCATGATCACCGCCCCGCTCCTGTCCATGTTCCTGCTTCCCGCCGCTTATCTGTTGTTGCGGCGCCCCCGTCCGGAAAAACCGGCCAATTCTCAAGGAGAAGAAGAATGCGTACCCTAACCTACATAATCCTGCTCGCGGCACCGCTGGCGCTTGCAGCCTGCGATGCTGCGGACGATACCTCCGAGACCATGATGCCTGACGAAATGGCGAACTCGGACAGTATGCCCATGTCAGGCGAAATGCCGATGGCGGAGGAGACCGGCGGCGAGCAGAGCGCCAGCGCGGAGGGAACGGTTACAGCCATCGATCCCGAGGCGGGCACCGTGACCATCGAGCATAGTCCGGTCGAAAGTATCGGATGGCCGGCAATGACCATGGCCTTCGAAGCCGACGCGCAGATCCTCGAACAGGTCAGTATCGGTGAGGGAATAGCCTTCGAATTTCGTACTGGAACCGAAGGCAGTGTCGTTACCTCGGTGACGCCGCGATAGAAAAATAAGTGGGAGGTGCTCGGTCGCGCCGGCGCCTCCCACGCCAAAGCAGGTGAATATGCCAGGTATCGACAGGCCCAACTTTCAGGATCGCCGCGACTTCATGAAGAGCGTCGGCCTCGCGGCGACGAGTTTCGCGGTGCTGCCGCTAGTGGGTTGCGACACGCAAAGTAGGATGTCGCTCGATCGATCAGGCGCTAGCAATCCCCTCGCCATACCTGAGCTACAGGCAGGAACCATCGAACGGGGGGAGCGTGTCTTTCGCCTGTCCCTGACATCGGGCGAGAAAGACTTCGTGCCTGGCACTCCGTCTCCGACAATCGGTATCGACGCATCCTATCTCGGACCGACCCTCGAAATGCGTCGCGGCGAACAGGTTCGATTTCACATCGACAACAAGCTTGCCGAAGATGCGACCGTCCACTGGCATGGCTTCGAACTTCCCGCCACCGCGGATGGCGGGCCGCACCAGCTCGTGCGGCCCGGCGAGCGCTGGAGCCCGTCCTTCGAAATACGCCAGCGCGCGTCGCTATACTGGTATCATTCGCATTTACATCAGCGGGCGGGACCACAGGTCTATGCCGGTCTCGCAGCCCCGATCTACGTGCGCGACGAGGAAGAGGATCGCCTCGATCTGCCGAGCCGGTACGGTGTGGATGACATACCGCTCATCGTGCAGGATCGCGTGATCGACAGCTCGGGCCGCCTCGTTTACCCGCTCAACATGCACTCGCGGATGATGGGAGTGCTGGGCGAGCACATCTATGTGAACGGAACGGCCAATGCCGTTTTCGACGGCGCCGCCGGCCCGCTGCGCCTGCGGCTTCTCAATGGATCGAATGCGCGGTTCTACACCTTCTCGCTCGAAGGTGATCGTCCGATGCAACTCATCGCAAGCGATGGCGGCCTGCTTGCCGCACCCCGGAAGGTTCGAAGTCTTACCCTTGCCCCAGGCGAACGCGCACAAGTGATCGTCGACCTTTCCGAAGGGCGCCCGCTGCGCCTGAATGCCAGCAGTCCTGATAACGCCATGGGAATGATGGCCGGAGAAGGCGGGGGTATGATGGACGGCGGAATGATGGGAAACCGGACCGGTCGCGAGAGGCAGGGCCGCACCTTTTCGATCCTCGATATGCGTCCCTCCGGCGCGTCGACTTCAGTTATGCTTCCGCCCACCCTGGCCGCGCTTGCCGCGCCGGACCCCTCGCTCGCCGTTCGCAGCCGCCGTTTCGTGCTCGATATGGGCATGATGGGTCGAGGCATGTCGATCAACGGCGAGACCATGGACATGGACGTCATCAATCAACGCGTACCGGTGGGTCAGTGGGAAATATGGGAAATCGCTAACGCTTCGATGATGGCGCATCCCTTTCATATTCATAACGTGCAGTTCCGCTTGCTCGACCGGGACGGTCGGCCTCCGCGGGCGGAAGAGGCGGGCTTCAAGGACACCGTTATCGTCAACCCGCGTGAACAGGTCAGGCTGCTGTTGCGGTTTGAAGAGAATACCGATCCCGACAATCCCTACATGTATCACTGTCATATCCTCGAGCACGAGGACGCAGGCATGATGGGGCAGTTCGTGGTCACGGCCAATTAGGGGAGAACGACAGATGAGCGATGGGCACAATGCAATCGAGGGTACGGCGACCGACCCCGTTTGCGGAATGAGCGTGAAGATGGACGGCGCCCGCTTCATCGATCGACACGAGGGTGGCGACCATTACTTCTGCTCCTCGCGCTGCCTCGACAAGTTCCGCGCGGATCCGGAGATGTATCTTTCGAAGGCGCACCTCGATGCTGTCGAGGATGTCCCGGAAGGTACGATATACACCTGTCCGATGCATCCGGAGATCCGGCAGCCGGGGCCGGGCTCCTGCCCGATATGCGGGATGGCCCTCGAACCCGAAACGGTCACCTTGAACGAGGGCCCCGATCCCGAACTCGTCGACATGCGGCGAAGGTTCTGGTGGAGCGCGCTCTTCACCCTGCCGCTCTTCGCCTATGCGATGGGCGACATGATCCCGTCGCGACCGTTCGATCAGGTCATCGAACCCGCTTTCGCGCAGTGGCTGCAGCTCCTGCTGGCCACTCCGGTGGTGCTTTGGGGCGGCTGGCCCTTCTTCACCCGGGCGCTGCAATCGGTCCGGACCATGAACCTCAACATGTTCACCCTGATCGGCTTCGGCGTCGCCATCGCTTATCTGTTCAGCCTTGTGGCAACCCTCGCCCCGGACATCTTCCCCGAGGCTTTCCGCGATCATGCGGGCCGGGTCGGCGTCTATTACGAGGCCGCAGCGGTTATCACGACCCTCGTGCTGCTCGGGCAGGTGCTCGAGCTCAAGGCGCGCGGATCGACATCGAGCGCCTTGCGAGCGCTTCTCGAACTCGCGCCCCCGACCGCGATGAAGATTTTCGGTCGCGGAGACGAGCGCGAAGTACCGCTCGATGAATTGACGTCTGGGGACCTGCTGCGCGTGCGTCCGGGCGACAAGGTCCCCGTCGATGGCACGCTCGAGGATGGAAGCAGCGCCATCGACGAGTCCATGATCAGTGGCGAACCCATTCCCGTCAAGAAAAGCGCGGGCGATCAGGTAATCGGGGGCACTGTCAACCAGACCGGCAGCTTCACCATGCGCGCGACGCAGGTCGGCGCGGACACCATGCTCTCGAAGATCGTGCAGATGGTGGCGGAGGCGCAGCGCAGCCGGGCACCGATCCAGCGGCTCGCCGACCAGGTCACCGGATGGTTCGTGCCCATCGTCGTCCTTGTCGCTATCGTGAGTTTTGTCGTCTGGGCCATCTGGGGACCGGCACCGGCCCTTGCCTACGCGCTCGTCAACGCGGTCGCCGTTCTGATCATCGCCTGTCCCTGCGCGCTCGGACTGGCGACGCCAATGTCGATCATGACCGGCACCGGCAAGGGAGCCCAGCACGGCATCCTGATCAAGAACGCCGAAGCGCTCGAAACGCTGGAAAAGATCGATACGCTGGTTGTCGACAAGACCGGCACACTGACCCGGGGCAAGCCCGATCTTGTCGACGTAAAACCGCAGTCAGATTTCGACGAGCAGGAGTTGCTGAGCCTTGTCGCTGCTGTTGAGAGAGGAAGCGAGCATCCGCTCGCCCACGCGATCGTCGAAGGGGCTCAAAGCAGGGGCGCTGCCATTCTCGACGCTTCCGATATCGAGTCCGTGACCGGCGAAGGCATCCAGGCAAATGTCGACAAGCGCCGGGTCGCGATCGGGAATGAAAAGATGATGGAGCGCATAGGGGCGCTCGAAGAAAGCTGGCGGTCCTCGGCCAATGAGGGTCGAAGCCTCGGACAGACGGTGATGTTCGTGGCCGTGGACGGGGCACCGGCAGGCCTTATCGCTGTCGCCGATCCGATCAAGGAAACCAGCCGCACCGCTATTACCGCGCTGCATGAGCGCGGCATCAAGATCGTGATGCTTACCGGCGACAGCGAAGCCACCGCGCGTGCGGTAGCAAGCCAGGTCGGTATCGACGAAGTCGAAGCGAATGTCTCGCCCGAGGACAAACATCGCAAGATCGAGCAGTTGAAGAGCGAGGGTCGCCGGGTCGCTATGGCCGGCGACGGCATAAACGACGCACCCGCGCTTGCCGCTTCGCATGTCGGCATCGCGATGGGAACGGGTACCGATGTCGCGATCGAAAGCGCGGGCGTGACATTGGTGCGCGGCGACCTCGTCGGCGTTGTTCAGGCGCTCGTCCTGTCTCGGGCCACTATGCGCAACATCAGGCAGAACCTGTTCTTTGCCTTCGCCTATAACGCGCTCGGCATTCCGGTCGCCGCAGGTGTTCTCTATCCGTGGACCGGGTTGCTTTTGAACCCGATGATCGCGGCCGCGGCGATGAGCCTGTCCTCGGTATCGGTGATCGGCAACGCCCTGCGCCTGCGCGGCCTCGCTCTTCCCAAATTCGATACCTGAGCGATGGGCACGGGAGGGAGATGGCAAGAGTGACGGATTAGACGATGCAGGATCAAAACCAAATCTCTGAGAAATCGCGCGAATGGCGCGGTGCTCATCCAGCGCTCTGGATCGCGATATTCGGAATTCTTATCGCATTCGCCTGGGAGATGCTTCAGCTTCCTTTCTACCAGTCGGGAGATCTGTCGCCTGCCGAGGCAGCACGTCGCTGCGGCCTGGCCTCGTTCGGCGATGCCGGGATCATGGTGGCCGCTTATCTCGGCGCCTCTGTCGGCAGTGGTAAAACGCCGTGGCTCGTAGACTGGCCGATCTCGCGTTTGGTCGTGTTCCTGGGAATCGGCCTGGCCATTACTGCCATGGTCGAAGTGCTGGCTGTCGGTGCCGACTGGGGGTGGTCCTATAGTGCAATCATGCCGCTTGTGCCCGGGACCAAAATCGGCCTGGTACCGATCGTGATGTGGGTCGCGGTTCCCACCGCCACCTTGTGGCTCGCGCGCCGTCTCGGCACCGGACCCCGCTGATCGCAAACCGGGATCTCCTATCCCTCGACAGCTGCCGGCTGCGGTCCCGATGGTGATCGACTTACCCGAAATCCGGCAATCAGGGCCAGCAGCGTGAGCAATTGCGCGCCGATCGTCTCGACAGTCGGGAAGAAGCCGAGTTCGGCGAGGCGCGGCAAGCCGGCGATGAAAGTGGCGGAAAGAACTCCGGCCTCCTGGAAAGCGCCCACGCCCTTGCCCGCGAGAATGACCGCAAGGATCGCAATCAGGATAGCACTGTAGCGGAAGAACTGGGTGATCGGCAGTTTGCGGCTGTAGCGCAGCATGGCCCAAGCAATGAGCGCCAGCAGCGCTACTGCCGACAAGGCACCTAACAGTATGATGCCGCTGCTCTGCGGGTTCCACAGGGCAGCGTAGAACAGGATAGTCTCGAAAGCTTCGCGGTAGACCACGACAAAGGCGAGCCCGAAGAGAAACCATGCCGATCCGCGCGAAAGCGCCTTGCCCATTTTTTCCTGGATATAGCGCCGCCACTCCTCGGCCTGGGATTTGCCGTGCATCCAGATCCCGACCGATACGAGAATGACAGCCGCAAGCAGCGCGCCGATCCCTTCGGTCATCTCGCGGCTCGCCCCGCTGATGCTTACGAAGTAGGTTGCTACGACCCAGGTGGCGACACCTGCGAAAAGAGCAGCGATCCAGCCACCATGGATATAGGGCAATACCTCGGAGCGCTGCGACTTTTTCACAAAGGCGATCATGGCGATCACAACCAGAAGTGCTTCGATCCCCTCGCGCAGCAGGATGGTGAACGCCCCGAGAAAGGTCGAGATTTCGCTGGCCGCCTCAGGAGCCAACGCTCCCTCGGCTCTGGCCAGCAGACTATCGATGCGAGCCCTTAGTTGCTGTAGTTCGGATGGATCCGCACCGGACTCTATTCCGGCCCGAAATTGCCCGAGCGCCTGTTCTACCTCGCGCATCAAACCGCCATCGCGCGTTGCAAGGAGGGCCTCCAGGGGTTCGAACCCGTCGAGATAGGCAGACAGGGCAAGCTGCCGCGCTTCTTCACGGTCGCCAGCCCGATAGGCTGACAGGCTGCGATCGAGCGTATCGCGAACGAAAGCGAGCGAACCTGTGTCATTTGCCTGTCCCACCGCATTGGGATTGGCGCGAAGATAGGCCATGACGGCGAGCGCACGGTCCTCTCCGATCTCCTCGGCCAGACTTTCCGGTGTGAGCGCGGCGAGCGTCTCGAGATCGGGGACAAGCTGGCGTATGCCATCATCTTCCCGCCAGATACGCTCGCCTTTGGCCACATCTTCAAAAGCAATGCTGCCGGCATAGAATGCAAGCGCCCAGCGATCCTCGTCGGACAGCGATGCGAAGCTGGCCATGGACGTTCCTTCAAGCCCCTGCGTGATGACCTGGTAAAGCCCGAACGCACTGCGCTGCCGTGCCCGGTCGATATCGGTAAAGTCTATCGGCGGGGGATCGAGCGCCTGCATTGCGGCCGGTGGCGCACTTCCGGCGGCGCCGTGACACGAGGCGCAGTTCTGCGCGAAGAGAGTGCGGGCGCGGACAAGGTCGGGCGCCTGCGAAGGGGCGAGCGGAACCGGGTAGGCTGTCAGCAACGAGGCTGCCAGCGCGCGCGCGAAGCGCCCAACTTGCTCGGCAGGTTCCTTGTGGGCGATCAGAGCTCGCAGCTGGTCCGATCGGCGGATGAGTGCTTGATTGTCTTTAGTGTCCGGAAATGCAGCGACCTGCCGCGCCACGACATCGGAAAACTCCACCATTTCGCGATATTCGAATTCGTCGGCAACACGTCCCTCGGAAACCGCGGAGGCGTAGTCGACCGCGATATAATCGAGCAGACGCCAGGTGGTTCGCACATCGGGTTCTTCCGCGTTCGCGGTGACGGACAGACACAGCGCAAGCGCCAGCAGAATGAGCCGCAGTGCCGGATGGACGGTGGCGGAGACGATGCGATGCATGAGGGGTCTCTATATCTGTTGCAATTAATTCGCAATAGCAGAGTCTAGACGGAAACGTATTTCCCTCAATCCGCAATCGCGGGCATATTCTGTAGTTTAGGTAGAGCGCAGTTCGCCACGTGCCTGTTTGAAGACTTCGGCACTTCCCCACACCGCCAGTCCTGCCATGATGCTCGCCACAACCAGATCGGGCCACGCACGGCCGGTGCCGAAAACGCCAATCGCTGCCGCCAGCACGGCGATATTACCGATCGCGTCGTTGCGCGAACAGATCCACACCGAGCGCATGTTCGCATCGCCCGAGCGATACCGGAACAGCATCGCGGCGACGGCGAGATTTACCGCCAAAGCAAGAGAACCGATGGCGCCCATCGTTCCCGGGTCGGGCGACGCCCCGACAAAAAAACCCCAGATGGCCGAGCCGAGCACCCACAGGCCGAAAGCCAGCATGGTCGCCGCCTTTACGAGAGCCGCACGCGCGCGCCAGACGAGCGCCATGCCCGCTACGCCGAGACTGATAGCATAGTTTGCCGCATCACCGAGAAAGTCGAGCGCGTCGGCCTGCAAGGCGCGCGAATCCGCAGCAATGCCTGCCACGATCTCCACACCGAACATGATTGCATTAAGGCCCAGCGCGATCCACAGAATGCGCCGCCATGTCGGATCGTTGTTGTTTGCACCGCCCTCATCGGGACCGCAGCAGGTCTTTCCCATTTACTCGACTCCTTGCGTCGATCCGCCCTATGCACCTTGTAGTAACTACAAGGTCAAGCCGCAGGAGCCTTTGTCATGAGAATTGGTCAACTTGCCCGGATAACCGGCGTCAAATCCGAAACAATCCGCTTCTACGAGCGCGAAGGTATCCTCGCTGCCCCTCCGCGCACGAAGGCCAATTATCGCGACTATGGACCTGCAGAGGAAGCGCGCCTTAACTTCATACGGCGCGCGCGTGATCTCGGCTTCTCGATGGCACGCATCAGGGAATTGCTCGATCTCTCCGATGATGCCGACCGGTCCTGCGCGGGCATTGACGCTCTGGCCAGAAGCCATCTCGGCGAAGTCGAGCGCAAGATCGCCAGCCTGGAGGCGTTGCGGACGGAGCTTGGGCGCATGATCGCTGCCTGCGAGCAAGACACGGTAGGCGATTGTCGCATCATCGATGCACTTGCCGGTACCACCGAGCCTTGATGCCCGCGCCTCGTGCGCCAGTTCGGTCAGGCTCGCCGATGCACGGCTTTTGTCCGCCGCCCCTAAGAGACTTAACTTCGGGAAGGCCGACGAGTGCGAAGCTGCCCGTGTCGCCATCCCGGGTCTGTCGAACGGGTTATGATGCTGCTGTCGGCCAGTTCCAGACGGCCATTTTTTCAATGCTCATATCCTCCATCGTGTAGGCGATCCCGCCGACGCCAAGCCCGGAGCGGCGCAGCCCTGCAAAAGGCATCCAGTCGACGCGGAATGCCGTATGGTCGTTCACCATCACCGCCGATCCCGTCAGAGACCTGATGCAATGATTGGCGATTGACAGCCGATCGCTGAATACAGCGGCCTGAAAGGCGTAAGGCAGGGCATTGGCCTGCTCGATAGCCAGGTCGATATCGTCATAGCCATACACGCAGATCACGGGGCCGAAGATTTCTTCCTGGGATACCTTGGCGCTTTCCGGAGGATCAACAATGACGGTCGGGGAGAAAAGAGTGTCACTCAGACGGCTTCCCCCGCACACCAGGGTGCCTCCTGCTGCGATGGCTTCATCGACCCAGCGTTCGACGCGGTCAACTTCCTCCGTTCGGATCAGGGGTCCGCATTGGGTCTCAGCATCGGCGGGATCGCCCACGACCAGCTTTTCGGCAGCTCGCCCTAGGTCATTGGCGAAGTCTTTCAATTCTGCAGCAGGGACGAATACGCGCTGCACGGAAACGCAGACCTGACCCGAATGATAGAACCCGCCTTTTAGCAACGAGGCGATCACTGCTGCGCGCTCCACGCCGCTGTCCACGATTACCGGCGCCGCACCGCCGTGCTCGAGAGCAATGCGGGTTCCCGGCGCCAGCTTCGAGCGAAGCATCCAGCCGATTTTCGCAGAACCGATGAATGAGAAGAACGCCGTGCGCGGATCGGTTACCATTCTTTCGGCGACATTGTTGCTGCACGGAGCGAACCGGCACCAGGCCCCGGGCAGGCCGGCTTCATGGAGAATGCCCACGAAGCTCTGGCATGAAAGAGGCGTTTCCAGCGCAGGCTTGATGAGAACGGGGCACCCGGCTGCTACCGCCGGTCCAACCTGATGGACGATTAGGTTGAGCGGGTGATTGAATGCCGAGATCGCCACGACAGGACCGATCGGCTCGCGGAAGGTATTTGCCGTCCTTCCCGCACCCGCTTCTGTCAGGTCCATGGGGATCTCGTGACCGCCGCCATCGCTGAGCGCCTGAACGCACAAGTCGACGCTGTTGATCGCGCGACCGGCTTCCACGCGCGCATCGACCAGGGGTTTGCCGCCCTCCCTGACGATCTGGAGAGCCAGATCCTCGGCTCGTTCGCGCATGATATCCGCAGCCCGCCGGAGGATGGCGACACGCTCGTGCACGGCAAGCCAGCCATGGCGGTCGCGGTGGAGCAACTGCGCTTCATTCAGCCATTCATCGATTTGAGCCCAGCCAACAAGCGGTACTTCTGCAATCGGCGAGCGGTCGAAAGGATTGTGAACGATCGTTTTCATAGCTCACACACCTTTGCGCCGAGTTCATCAATCAGCACCTTCTTGTTTTCGGAATAGTCGACGGGCAGATCGACAAGGTGCACGCCGCCAGCCTCGAATGCGGCGTTCAGGACCGAAACCAGATCCGCACTTCGCTCGACACGGTGGCCGGTCGCTCCATAGCTTTGTGCGTAGGTGACAAAGTCGGGATTGGAAAAGGTCAGGCCGTAGTCCGGAAAGCCAAGCTGGTCCTGCTTCCAGCGGATCATCCCGTATGCTGCATCATTCAGAACGAGAACGACAAGGTTCAGTCCAAGCCTGACGGCCGTTTCCAGTTCCTGCGAGTTCATCATGAACCCGCCATCGCCGCATACCGCGAGCACTCTGCGCCCCGGCGCCAGCATCGCAGCCATCATGGCGGATGGAAGGCCAGCACCCATCGTCGCCAATGCATTGTCGAGCAGGATGGTGCCAGGCTCGTGGGCGATGTAGTTTCTGGCGAACCAGATCTTGTAGATGCCGTTGTCGAGCGCAACGATATCATCGCGCGCCATTACGCTGCGTACGTCGGCAACCACGCGCTGGGGGACCATTGGAAAACGTTCGTCGTCGCTGGTCTCGGAGATGTGCGATGCAATCTCGTGATGCAGGGCGGTATAATAGCTGCGGTCGCACTGCAGCTTGCCATCCAGGCGGTTTCCCAGCCGCTCGACCGATCCGGCGATGTCGCCGATGACCTCGAGCTGCGGGAAGTAGACCTGATCGACTTCGGCTGCCTTGTAATTGATATGGATGACGGTCTGCCCGCCCGGCTCCATGAAGAAGGGCGGCTTCTCCACCACGTCGTGACCGATATTGACGATCAGATCGGCCTTTTCGATTGCGCAGTGAACATAATCGCCCGACGATAGCGCCGCGGTGCCCAGATAGAGCTCGCTATCTTCATCGACCACGCCCTTGCCCATCTGGGTGTCGAAGAAGGGAAAGCCGGTATCAGACACGAATTTGCGCAACGCTTTCGAAGCGCGGCGGCGGTTCGCTCCGGCACCGATCAGGAGCAATGGCCGCTCAGCCGCGATGATGCGCTCGGCCGCTTCGTCGAGCGCAGCATCTCCGGCGACCGCATAACGCCTGTCATGCGGCGGTATGACCGGTTCGATCGTTTCCTCTTCAGCGATATCTTCGGGCAGTTCCAGGAGGACGGCTCCGGGTCTTTCTTCCTGCGCCAGGCGGAAACCTTCGCGAACGAGAGAGGGGATGCGGTTGCCGTTCACAATCTGGGTCGAAGCCTTGCAGAGCGGAGTGAACAGGGAAACGACATCGACGATCTGGAACTGGGCCTGTTTCGATGTCTTTATCGGCTTCTGTCCGGTAATGATGACAAGCGGAAAGGCCCCGAGCGCGGCATAGGCCGCCGGTGTGGTCAGGTTCGTCGCCCCAGGCCCGAGAGTCGCCAGGCACACACCTGCCTTGCCGGTCAGGCGGCCATAGGTCGTCGCCATGAAGCCAGCGCCCTGTTCGTGACGGGCCAGAACCAGCGTGATGGCGGAAGTTCGCAGCGATTCCAGAAGATCCAGGTTTTCTTCGCCTGGAACGGCGAAAACATATTCGACGCCCTCGGCTTCGAGTGCGGCGACCATGAGATCGGATGCTTTCATTCGTTGGTCCTCATTTTACGAGTTGCAGGGCGGTTTATGCCGTGCGCTGCCAAGCTGCTTGCCCACAGCGACCGACCCGATCGCAGCGCTTGTCAATGGTCGTGGTCATGGTCGTGGTGATGGTTCTTCTCGACCTGATGGTCCGGGATCATGTCCGGATCACACTCCGCAGCGAGACAGGCTTCGAACGTTGCATGGGCGATGGCGTGCTGCGTCTCGAGCATACCGCGAGCCCGCGCCTTCACATCCTCGAAAGCCTGCAGCGAAGATTCGGCAGGAACGATATGCGCCTCAAGCGCGCGATAATGCTCACTGATGCTCCAGACATGGACGTGATGGACGTCGGCCACGCCTTCTGTGTCACGCAGGTCGCTCACAATGCGATCGAACTCGCTTTCGTCCGGCACCGCACCCATCAAGAGCCGCACCGTGCGAGGCAACAAAGTGACGCCCTGCCAGATCACATAGGCAGCAATGACCACAGTGATGATCAGATCGGCAATATAAAGTTCGTATCGCAGAATGAGTACGCCAGCCACGATCACACCGACCGAAGCCAGCGCATCGGACACATTGTGCAGAAAGGCGGCTTTCATGTTGAGGGAGTTCTTCGAGCTGGCGTAAACCATCACCGCCGTAACCACGTCGATCACCAGCGCTATCCCGGCGACCCAGATTACGGTCCACCCCTCAACGGGTTGAGGGTCTGCGAAACGGTTGATCGCCTCGACGAGCAGATAGAAACCGATGATAAGCAAAGTCGTCAGATTGATGAGCGCCGCCACGACTTCCGCACGAGCATAGCCGAAGGTCATAAGCTTGTCGGCTGGCCGGCGCCCGATCCGCCTCGCAAACAGAGCCAGTCCAAGCGATGCCGCGTCGCTGAAATTGTGCAGCGCATCGGCGATCAGTGCGAGCGAACCCGACAATATCCCCCCGATGATCTGGGCGACAGTCAGCAGGACGTTGAGGGCGACGGCCAATACAAGGCGGCCGTCGCTCATGCTTTCTTCGCCGTGACTGTGCCCGGCATGACCGCCCGATTGTGCCACTACCTGCCTCCTTTTTCTGTTCTCTTGGTCGTCGTAACGGACTGCGCGGGGGAATGCTGGAACGTGCTGTTCGAGACATCGAGTTCGCGCGACAGTTCTCCAAGCGCCGAGATCGCGAGGCCGAGCAGCGCGAACCCTCCGACGAATGCCAGGAGCGTAATATGATTGGCGGCGACCGATCCGGTTCCCATGCGAAGCAGCGCGCGCGCCGATGCAACTATAAGAAAGCCCGGGATAATAGCCGCTAGCCAACCTCGCCCGTTGTCGGTGAATCCGTGCAGCGCCCAAAAGGTCAAGAGAGCGATCCCGATGAAAAACAGGGAAAAGAGGACAAGTAGCGCAAGCTGGTCCATCCTGCTCACTTGGGCGGATCGGTATTCATCGATCGCCTGGCGTCCTATTTCCAGGTTCGCAAAAACAAGCGCTGCAGACACCGCCATTGCTGTCGTCGCGGATGCAGCAGCGGCAGCACCCAAGATAACGCTGTAAGGCAGGATATCGGACGCCATCGACACCGAGATGCGACGTACCAGGGTTGGCCTATCGGAGCATCGCTCAGGTCCGTCATCATCCGGTCTGAGTTTTGCGTATCGACCAAGCTCGTTGAAAATCAGAAGCAGCAGGCCGCCCGCCAGCATCAAACCAGTGAGTGTCCAGCGGGTGAGAGGAGATTGTCCCAGCGGAAGAGTTAGCAAGACGGCAAGGGCGGCAAAAGCACCCGAAACGCCGCCCGGCAGGAGCGGATGCAGGAAGCTCCAACTGCCTTTTGCCAATTTGCCGCCAATCATGACCCCGATGCCTGATAGCATCGCCAGGACAAGGACCCGCGAAAGGTCCTGCGCGGCAAACAAGGTATCGATTAGCGTCAATTCCTCTTCTCGCCGTGGACGGTTCCCGCCTCGTCGTGCACATCCATATGCGTATCGCGCAGGATCTGCACTCCGCCGTAAAGCGCTATGCAGGCGACCGCTATTCCGACCACTAGGTCGGGCCAGTTGGCACCGGTAATCAGCACAACGATGCCGGCGATGATGATCCCGCCATTGGAGATGAAGTCGTTGAAGCTGAAGGTTGTCGCCGCCCGCATATTGACGTCCTTGTTCTCCACCTTCTGCAACAGGCGCAGGCAATAGAGATTCACCAGTCCCGCGACGAACGCCATCGCCATCATCAGCATGCCGCCCGGATCGGAACCTTCCACGAACCGTCGGTAAGCATCGAAAATGACCCCAGCGGAGAAGACCAGCAGCATGATGCCGGAGAAACGCGCGGCCCCGCGTTTCCAGGTCCGCGAGCGGGTTAGCGCAAGCAGGCTGAGCGCATAAACGATTGCATCCGATGAATTGTCGAGGCCGTTTGCCAACAGCGCGTTGGAATCGGCAAAATATCCGACCGCGAAGAAGCCGATCGCGATGGCGACGTTAAGCCACAGGACAACCCACAGGGTCTTGCGCTTTTCAGGCGACCGGACATCGACCTCATGTCCGCCACTCATGCTGCGTCCTCCCCGGTTTGTACCCAGCTTTCCGCATGACTACGCTGTGATGGCCGGAAAAACTTCATTTCGGCGCGGAAGAGTGAGGATGACAATTTCCAGCCCCGCTCTTCCCATTTGCTGTCGCCGATCATGGCGATCCGGCTGAAACAATCCTTATGCCGGATGTCGAACTTGAGATCGCGCCAGAGACCTCCGAAGTCCCAACCCGAAAAGTCAGGCGCGAGCTCGATCACCATCGGGACGGTACCGGCCTCGCGCTCTGCGATATGTTCGAATTGGGGAACAAAGCGGTCATAGGCTTCATCCCCCAGCCTGCCTCCGGCGCGTATCCAGAGCAGTCCGTTCTCTTCCTTCAGTGCCAGCACCGTTTTTTCCTTTCCCGATCGGTCATGCGATGTCCTTCAGCTCGCGCTGCTCATCGCTTGTCACGTTGCGCCGCAGCCGGTCCCACCAGCGCTGTCGCCAGGTCTGGTCATCTTCTCTGGTCCCGAAAACCAGCTTCAAAATTGCGGGCAAGACGAAGAGGGTGAGCGCGGTGGCCGTGATCAATCCTCCGATGACGACTGTCGCCAAGGGACGCTGCACTTCCGCGCCGGTCCCGGTCGCAATGGCCATCGGCACGAAGCCGAGCGAAGCAACGAGCGCGGTCATGAGAACCGGCCTCAGGCGCGCCAATCCACCATCGACGATGGCGTCATCGAGCGCCATGCCCCTGTCGAGCCGCTGACGGATCGCAGTCACCATCACGAGGCCATTCAAGGTCGCCACGCCCGACAGGGCGATAAAGCCTACCGCCGCAGAAACGGAGAATGGCATCCCGCGCAGGGCCAAGGAGAATATTCCGCCTGCCAGGGCCAACGGGATCGCGCTGAATACGGCGAGCGCCGGCACCCAGCCCCCAACCGCCATGTAAAGCAGCAGGAGAATGACCGCGAAAGCGATAGGAATAACGATCTGAAGTCTTTCCTGAGCGGCTTGGAGGTTCTGGTATTGACCGCCCCACTCGATAAACGCGGCAGCGGGCAGTTCGACCTGCGCCGCAACCCTTTCCTGGGCCTCTTCTACAAAAGACCCGAGGTCGCGTTCTCGCACGTTGGACGAAACGATCACCAGTCTGCGTCCCTGTTCCCGGCGAACCTCCGCGAGACCATCCAC
This sequence comes from Erythrobacter sp. AP23, assembly GCF_001542855.1. GTDB lineage: Bacteria > Pseudomonadota > Alphaproteobacteria > Sphingomonadales > Sphingomonadaceae > Qipengyuania. Next base: position 91,052 of record NZ_LNBY01000019.1, read on the forward strand.
CACACGGAACTCGGCAACCGAGCGTAGCGGTATGGTTGCCCCGTTCGGGAGCAGCACCGGCAAAGCACCCAACTGGTCGAAATCGTCGCGGGTCGCGTCCGACAACCGCACAACCACATCGAAGCGGCGATCGCCTTCGAAAACGAGGCCCGCAGGCCGACCGCCCAGTGCGATCGCCACCGATTGCGCAACGTCTTCGACCTTCAGCCCGTAACGGGCAATCGCTGGCCGATCGAAGGCAATATCGAGGGTGGGGAACCCGGACACTTGCTGGACCTTGACGTCCGCGGCGCCGTCGACATCGCGCAGCACGCCCGCAACCTCGTTCGCCGCCGAGGTCATGGCGCTGAGATCGTCTCCGTAGATCTTGACGGCAACATCTCCGCGAACGCCTGCGATCAATTCGTTGAACCGCAATTCGATCGGTTGGCTGAACTCGTAAAGGTTGCCGACGAGACTGCTGAGGGCGCTCTCCATTTGCGCGACCAACTCGTCCTTGGCGAGGTCGGGATCGGGCCATTCCTCACGGGGTTTGAGGATCACATACGCATCGGAAGCGTTCGGCGGCATCGGGTCACTGGCCACTTCCGCCGTGCCCGTCCGCGAAAAGACGAGCTCGACCTGCTCAAACTGCTCGAGCCGGTCCTCGACCCGCCTTTGCATCGCGAGCGAACGTTCGAGCGATGTCGAAGGAATACGCAGCGATTGCACGGCGATGTCGCGCTCGTCCAATTGCGGTGTGAACTCGCTCCCGAGGAAGCTGAACACGAAGGCCGCAAAGGCGAAGATGCCGACGCCCATGCCGATGACCGGCCAAGGGCGGGTGATCGCCCTGCGGACCAGCGGTCCGTATCGCTCCTTGGCGATCCGGATCGGCTTGACCTCCTTTTCCGTCAGCTTCTTGTTGAGCAGGATGGCGATCATTGCCGGGACGAAGGTCAGCGACAACACGAACGCCGAGGCGAGCGCGAGCATGACCGTGATCGCCATGGGCGAGAAGGTTTTGCCTTCGACCCCGGTAAAGGTCAGAAGCGGTGCGAAGACGAGAAGTATGATCGCCTGCCCGTACACAGTCGGCTTGATCATTTCCTGCGCGGCAAGCCGCGTTTCCGTCAACCTTTCGCCCAGTGTGAGAAGCCGGCCTTCGTGTTCCTGCCGGGCCGCGAGCCTCGCGACACTGTTCTCGACGATGATGACGGCACCATCGACGATCAGGCCGAAGTCCAGCGCACCCAGGCTCATGAGATTGCCCGACACGCCGAGCCGGTTCATTCCGATCGATGCCATCAGCATGGAAAAGGGAATGACCAGCGCCGCGATGATCGCTGCCCGGATGTTGCCCAGCAGCAAGAACAGGATCGCGATCACCAGAAGCGCGCCTTCAACGAGATTCTTCTCGACGGTCGCGATCGTCGCATCGACCAGCGAAGACCGGTTGTAGACGATCTCCGCGACAATTCCTTCCGGCAGGGAGCTGCGAACTTCCTCGAGCCGTTCGGCCGCCTGGGCCGACACGGTGCGGCTGTTCTCGCCCGCGCGCATGAGCACGGTGCCCACGACCGCTTCATCGCCGTTCAGCGACGCCGCGCCCGTTCGCAGGTCGCCACCGATGCTGACCGTGGCGACGTCTCCTACGCGAATGGGGACTCCTTCGCGTGTAGAAACGACCGCCTGCTCGATATCCTCGACACTGCCGAGGCGCGCATCAACTCGGGCGAGGAGGGCTTCGCCTGCCCGCTCGACGAAATTGGCCCCTTCGGCGAGATTGGCCGCTTCCAGCGCATCGATCACTTCGTCGAACGATAAACCGTACCCGGTCAATCGCGCGGGATCGGGTTGGACAAGGTATTGCTTTTCGAAGCCGCCGATCGAGTCGACACCCGCCACACCGTCGACCGACCGCATGAGGGGGGCAACCACCCAGTCCTGGATGGTTCGCAGATAGGCAGCCTTGGCAACATCGCTGTCGAGCCGGTCGCCACGTTCGGTCACAAAGCTCCCGTCGGACTGCCAACCGACCGCTCCGCCCAGCGGTGCTTCCTTGCCGTCAGGAAACTCGTACTCGATGGTATACATGAGCACTTCGCCCAAGCCGGTCGAGATGGGTCCCATCACCGGTTCGGCACCCTCGGGTAGGGAGGCACTTATGGGCATCAGCCGTTCGTTGACCTGCTGACGCGCAAAATAGATGTCGGTCCCTTCCTCGAAAATCGCGGTCACCTGGCTGAACCCGTTGCGCGATATTGAGCGGGTCATCTCCAGACCCTCGATACCGGCAAGCCCGGTTTCAACGGGATAGGTGACCTGCGTTTCGACTTGCGAAGGCGACAGGGCTGGTGCCTCGGTGTTGATCTGCACCTGTACATTGGTGATATCGGGCACGGCATCGATGGGCAGGCGCAGCAAATTCACCACGCCATAGATTGCCACACCGAGCGTCAGTACGACCATCGCCCAGCGAAAGCGCACGGCGACGTCGAGGATCATGCCGATCAGGCCATGGCGGTGGGAGCGATCCGCGTCCTGCATGTGATCAGTGTCCATGCTCGGCCTCCTCCTTCTCGAGTTCAGCCTTCAGCAAAAAGGCATTGGCGGTGGCGATCCGCCACTGCGCTTCGAGACCGGACTCGATGACCACGCGTCCTCCCGAACGCGCACCGGTGACCACCGGACGGGCTTGAAACCCGCGGCGCGTGCGAACGAAGACCACTTCTGCGCCATCGATTGTCTGGACGGCACTTTCCGGCACCGACATGCGGCCTGTATCGACCTCACCCGAGGGGCGGATACGTGCCTGCAGGAAGGCCCCGGGTTGCAGACCGGGGATCGGTCTTGCCAGCGACAGGACCGCCGTAGCGCTGCGGCTTTCGGGATCGAGCGAGGGAGTGACAGACCGCACGCGCGCACCCACTTCCCGGTTGTCCGCGATTTCCAGCGTCGCCTCGTCGCCAGGCTGGATGCGGCTTGCTTCAGCCGACGGGAGGGCAACCTCGACCTGCATGCCGCTCGGATTCACGACCTGATAGAGTTCTTCCCCGGCATCGACGAAGGAGCCGAGAACGATAGGCGCCGAGGTCACTCGGCCTGCGAGCGGGCTCGTGACCGCAAGGGAGCGCCCGTCGCCGCTAACGCCCGCCGCGGAGACTGCCGCCTGGGCGCGCGCAAGTTCCGACTGGGCGACCTGCAGATTTGCTCGCGCGGCCTCGAGATCCTGCCGTGCGGTGACATTGGCCTCGAACAGGCGGCGCTCCCGATCGTAGGCAGCGGACAGTTCGTTGACCCTCGCGCGCGCTGCGCTCAACTGCGCTGCGAGAGCAGCCGCGTCGGCGCTCTCGATGCGGGCAATCGTCTCGCCCTGCCTCACGTAATCGCCCAGCGTTTTGCCGACACTGCGGACCACGCCCGCCGCGCGGGCATCGATGCGGGCACTTGCCGTCGGGCTTGCCGCGACGGTGGCCGGGAAGACCAGCTCGACCGCCGATCCCTGGCCGACGGTTTCGACCACTATCTGGGACGCTTCAATTTGTTCGGCGCCAAGCAGGACAAGGCCTTCGGGAAGCTCGACCTCCTCACTCGTCTCCTCGGCGATTTGGTCAGCTTCGTTATCGGGCCACAGCATGAGCGCCGCGACTACAAAGAGAATGGAAAGGCCGATCGCAACGGCCAGACGTTTACGGTTCATCGGAAAATACCTCATTGTGCACCGAGCCAGATCAGTGTCGCCGCCAGGCGACCACGATCTTCCTGAGCTTGAATCAAAGCTTCACGGATGGTGTCACGCGCTTCGGCCGCAGCCAGAACTTCGATCAGCGGAAACCTGCCGTTGCGGTAGCCAATCCGAACGAGGCGCAAGGCTTCTTCGGCTTGGGGCAAGGACGTCTCCGCGAGGGTCTCGACCCGCGCTTCGGCTGCCAGAAATTGTCCGCGGGCCTGCGTGACCTCGAGTTCGAAATCGGTGCGGGCAATTGCTTCCCGCGCCGTCGCGGCGCGAAGCCGCGCTTCGGCAGCGGCGATGTTTCCCTGGTTGCGATTACGCAATGGAAGCGGGATCGAAACCCCCACGAGAAACGCCTGGTCTCGACTTTCCTCGAACCGTCGGACTCCGGCGGATATTGCCGGATCCGGAATGCCGAGAGAGCGTTCCCGGGCGATCGCGGCATCCGCGGCCTCGCGTTCGGCACGGGCGACCTGAAGTCGTAAGGCCGAAGGTGACGCGAGCAGCGTCGCCGGAGGTTCGATCTCGGGGAACACCGAAGGCACGTCCGTAGCAGGTGTTGCCTCGCCCCAAAGCGCGGCGAGCGCGTTCCTCGCCGTACTGTCGGCAGCCAGGGCCGCTTCAAGCTCCGCGAGCGCCTCCGCAAGTGCCGCTTCGGCACGAAGCGATCGCAGAGGAGGCTCCCGCCCAACATCGACCAGTACGCCTGCGATCCTGGCAAGCTCGCGATTGCGCTCGACTATGTCCCGCGCGAGTTCCAATCGGGCTGCCGCAGCGACGGCTTCGACATAGCGTTCGCGCACCGATCGCCCGAGCTGAGCAACCGAGAGCGCTCCTGAAAGGGTCGCGATGCGCGCTTCCGCCTGGGCGGCGCGGACGCGCGCTCCCCGTTTGCCGCCCAATTCGAGCCGCTGGCTCAGGGACAAAGTATACTCGGTGGCCTGCAATCCCGAAAACGCGCCGCTCCCGGCAATGTTTTCGGCTTCGAAAGCAATTTCTGGGTTGGGCCGCAGCCGCGCCTGGTCGACTAGGGCCCGCGCCGCGTCGGCTTCGGCCCGCGGTCCGATCAGGCGCGGATTTTCTGGGGGCTCATCTGCGCTGTCGACGATGCCCGCACGAGCGAGCGCAGCTTCGAGCGTCAGAAGCTCACGCTCCTGCGCCGCCACGGTCGTGGCTTGAGCGGCGAGGAACAGCCCTCCAAGGAGGACCCCTCGCCAATGAATGGCTGACATTTTTCGAATATTCCTCTGCTGACGATCCGAACTGCGCTGCGGCATGCAGCGCGGTGACGGTCGTCAGGCGCGAGGGGGGCGCTTCAGTCGGTCGGCAATGTCGGAAGCGAGCGCTTCGGCGGGAGGCGCATCGGGAACCACAACCAAGTGAGGAACCGAATTCTTCTGCACGGTGCTGGCAAAGCTCGCCCCATGATGACAATGGCCGTGCCCACACACGCCGTGTTGCTCGGTCGGCGCATCCGGATCGCCCGGAACTTCGTCAGTAGCTGCGGATGACGCGGACGCGCTGTCGAGCGAAACCAGAACGGGCGTGCTTCCGGGCGCCACTTCGGCGCCGCAAGCAGCAGCATCCGCCGCCGTCACGAACACCATCGCGACCAGCATGAGCAGGACGACGAAAGGATGCAGGACAAGGCGACGATAGCTTGTGGTCATGGATTCCGACGGCTCCTAGCAAACCGGATCAAGATTGCAAGCTCCGTAACACGATGAAGTATAAGTCGTTTGTTACAGTATAACAGTCCTCGAATACTGTTTCGGTCTTTTAGAACGGCGCGATCAGGCCGCGCGAAGCTCGGGATGGGGATGCTCGCAGCGATGCACTTCGATCGTGACGTGCACATATTCCGCATGCTCTGAAAGTCGGCTCGCATAATGGTCGGGCGCGAGCGGATCACCGGCGATGAGCGAGGCGATGACCGCATACTTGCCAGGGCCGATACGCCAGATGTGCAGATCGCCGATCGCGGCGTCCCGGTCCTCTAGCGCCTCGCTCACTTCTGTGTATCGTTCAGAGTCCGCCTCGGCGTCGACAAGCACGGCTGCGGTATCGCGCAGCAGCGACCATGACCAGCGCCCGATCACGAATGCACCTACCAGACCCATTGCTGCGTCCATCCATGCCCAGCCGAGGTACATGCCGGCGAGAAGGGCCACGATAGCCAGGACCGAGGTCAGGGCATCGGCAAGCACGTGGAAATAGGCGGAGCGCAGATTGTTGTCGGCATGCGCATGGTCGTGGTGATGATGATGGTCGTGATCATGCCCATGGTGATGATCGGCACCAAGCAGCCAGGCACTCGCGAGGTTCACCACGAGGCCGAGCAGGGCGATCCAGATCGCCTCGGTATAGGCAATCGTGAGCGGACTGACGAACCTTTGAGCCGATTCAACCGCGATCCCGATTGCGAAGATGGCGAGGACAAGCGCGCTCGCGAAGCCGACGAGGTCGCCCACCTTGCCGGTACCGAATGTGAAACGCGGGTTGTTCGCATGGCGCCTGGCAAACCAGTAGGCAAAGGCCGCGACGCCCAGGGCACCTGCGTGGGTCGCCATGTGGATACCATCGGCGAGAAGCGCCATCGATCCGGTCCACAGGCCAGCGACGATTTCGACCACCATCATCGCGGCGGTCAAGGCAACGACATAACGCGTGCGCCGCTCATGGGCGTCGTGCGAGGCGCTCAGGAAGTTGTGATCATGGGCGAGCGGATTGGAGTCGGCGTGGTGCATGCGGGGCTGATAACCCGAGATGCCTTCCCAAGAAATCCCCTCTCCAACCGAAAAGGCAATCGATGACAATTGTCTGAGATGGTCGCCGCAGCCAACCGATGGTAGACATGCTGCAGCGACCAACAGACTATTATCCCTTAGTCTTGGATCCGGACGTCACGGTCCTGCGATCGACCACGGTGATCCGGCGCGTCTTGGCGTCGATCACTAGCCGTTCAGTCACGCCATTGCCCGGAAAGGCGACAACGTAACGCGGATTGAGCGAAAGCATCTGCTCGTTGCGCTTGAACCCGGCGCGGGCACCAAGCCGACGATCGAGCGAATACGTCAGCTGCTGGACTTCGCGGCGCTCGGCCCAGCTCGCTGCCAGACGATCGGCACCCTTGCCGTCGCCGCCATGGACCAGGAAGAGATCGGGAACCGCATCGCGAACCTTGTCCAGCGTCGCCCAGATATTGTCGGCATAGACACGCGCATCTTCTGCGTTTTCGAAGCTCTGGCGACCACCGGCGAAGACGATTGGAGTGCCTTCCGGGATCAGGGCGTGACGCCGGTTCTCAGCACGTGCGCGAAGGAAGTCGCGGGCATCGATCACAGTCGAGGTAAGGTTGCGCGAATGGCTCGTGCGCGAGCCGGAAACGGGCTTCCACGAGGAACCGGTCTCGTCGCGATAGAGTGCTGCCGCAGCCTCGCGCATCTGCTCGAAGGCAAGCATGCTGGCTTCGGCGGCCTGCGCGCGCTCTACCTGCTCTTCCAGATTGCTCGAATGCACTTCGGAGCCATCGGCCGATGCGAGCAGAACACGGATTTCATCGCTGGCCCGGTCGAGCTGAGCCGACTTGCGGCTGGCTGCGCGGTGAAAGAGATTGACCATGCCCCAGGCAATGTCCTCGGCATCGGCCTCCAGGGCCGTGTCCGAAAACATCGCGAAAAGATCGGACCAGACTGCAGCGAGGGTCTGCTCGATCGCATCCTCGCAGGGAAAGTCGGTCTCGTTGAAGGGGGCTGGCCTGATGCTTAGGCCCGAGAGATCGAGACCGTTCAATTGGTCGATGAAGCTGTCGTACATGGGGTGTCTCCTGATCGCGGGGACAAGGAGAGGAGGCACCATTGCCTCGGCCCTGTCCGCCGGAGCCCGATCAGGGCCGGGACAAGGGGCGTGACGCACCGCGTAGCGGGAAACCTGCGGCCCTAGGCTGGCGCGGGCAACACGGGCCGACGGGCCGCAGGTTGCGGCGCGCCCCGACCGGCCCAAGGGCCTCTCCCGGCGGACAGGGATGAGGCAGGATCAGGTCCCGATGTCGCAGGTGGATCGGGAGCGCTCGAAGATCGCTTCGCCATTCGAGAATCGCCCGACCAGGCGCAGATCCCCGAACAGGTCAATAAAGCGTCCCGACACCTGGGCGAGCCAGTGCCGTGCCCTTGCCGTTCGTGGGACGTAGAAATCCGCCTCCCAGTATCGGGCATCGTCACGCTCGACGAGCCAGATCGCGGCGAGACCGCAATAGGTCGATATGCCGCAATCAGCGAAGGCATTGCGAAGGAGGATACGATCTTCGCGGCCGCGCCATCCATTGAAGCGCTCGAACGAAGGAAAGGCCGCTTTCGCGGCATCGATGACCTCGTCGACGAGGCACTCATAGACCCAGTCGATATCTTCGTCTTCGCCGTCATCGAGCAAGCGAAAGGCCACTACGGAGCCGGTCGGGTAGCTGACGGAACGTCCCATCTCACTACTCCTTAGGCTGCATCGGCGAGATCGATGTCGGCCTCGCCTTCACGGGATTGATGGCCTCCAAGTTCGAGCAACAGGCTGGCAGCTTCTTCGGCCTTGGCCGCGGCGGTCAGGATCGCGCGCTCGTCCGATTTGAGGATCTTGAGCCAGGACGCGATGTAACTGGCGTGATGGTCGAGGTGGGTGACCGGAAGGCCCAATTCGGCTCCAAGGATTGCCGAGGACAGTTCTGCGATCAGTTCTTCTGCTGCGTAGGCGTCGCTGCCGAAGCGGTTCTTGAGATCGCGGTCGAGCCGCGAAGAATGCCCCGTCCAGTGCGACAACTCGTGTGCGAGCGTCGCGTAGTAGTGGTCGTAGGCTTCGAACAGTTCGGCTGGCGGCATGGTGACGCGGTCGCGCAGCGGCTCGTAGTAGGCCTGCGAGCCATGATGGCGCAGGTCTGCGCCAATATGGGCAAAGAAAGCATCGAGCCGGTCTTCGCGTCCTTCTGGCTCAAGCGCGGCAACCAGCGACTTGGGAAAGTAGAACTCGGGCAGGCCGTCGCACTGATCGGCGTTGAACACGGCATAGGCCTTGAGCACGCGCCGGTTCTCGGTGTCAGCTTCGCCTTCGGCGTTCTCGACCTCTTTGGTGTAGCTCTTGTAGAAGATCGCGAGGGTCGATTTTTCACCCTTGCGGACTTGTCCGCCGAGCGCCTGACACTGGCGATAGGTCATCCAGTAAGGCGAGGTATAGCCGCAGCCATCGGCCACCATCCACAACCAGAATGTGTTCATGCCGCGGTAGGGTGTCCCGCAGCTCCGCAAGGGCCGCGAGACCGGCACACCGCGCCATGGCTTGACCCAAGGCTTGGTGCCTTGCTCGAGCTTTTCGATGATAGCGGCGGTGATGCTCTGAGCCGGCGAAGTCGATGCAGCGCGACGGGACTTCTTCATGGGAGTTCTCCTGATCGCCGAGACCGAATTGTCCCGGTTCAGGAAGAGCAAAGCTTCCTCCCCTCTCATTAATGAATGCCGCTACGAGTCTTCGTTTCGGACCTGTTGCCGCGCGCGACGCTATCCCAATAGCGGACAGCCAAAAGGACATCTCGCAAAGAATGTGCCGCAACAATTAGACATAGAACTTGAAGGGCTGCTTCTCCTCTCCCTTTGCCGAGCCCATGGTGAGGACATCGCCGACCATACGGGCGAACCGCACAGTTACGGGCAGGCCGTCATTGAAGTTGCAGGAATTATAGTTGATCTTGGTCAGTCCCATGATGTCTTGTAGCACCGTCAGGATATTGGGTTTGGCGAATCGGCTTCGCAGCACAGTAATGTGAAGCGGATTGGGTGTTTCCGGACCTATATAGGTATCCAGCTGGGGCACGTAGCCTGACGACCAAAGGTAGGCGGTCTGGTCGTCAAGCAAAAGTGCCGTGCCGCGCAGGACCGGATAATCCCCATCGCGAAAAAGCTTTGTTTCACCGCCAGTTGATCGGATTCTAACCCCTACAAGGTTGGTTTCAGCCGGCACTGCCGCGACGAAGCCCTGCCACTCTTCGTCGTTGAATGTCGTTTGCCCGTGAATGAATAGTTCAGCTGGCGGGGCTCCATGTGTTTCGATGTAGGTCTCGAGGACGAGTTCCATGAGCTCTCGGGCGGCCCGCGGCTTGAGATGGAACTCGCGGTCGCCCGTCTTCCAAGGGCCATTGGCTCCGCGGAAGACGACGCCGTCACCTTCGTTGAGAAACATCTGTGCGGCGCAGCATGAATGACCGTCAGGATCGTTAGGCAGGCTTTTGTAGACCATCCCGATATAACAAACGCCTTGGCGCACTTCGGCTAGGCGCCAGGGTGGCTTTGGCTGGGTCTTGTAGTAGAGACCCGTTGCCAGATTCCAGGCAGTGGTCGCGGCATCCTGCGTATTGCGGATCGGGTAGCCTGCCTTGTTCAGGAATGCCCCTGGAGCGAGCGTCGTTTCGCGCACCAGCTGAGTGGGGGCGATCCTTAGGAACTCTGCCTTGATACGGCGGTGAAAGTCCGGGACATCTTCGAAGATCCGCTCGCCGCTCTGGTCGATGATTCCCGCCCCTGACAGGAGCGGCAGGTCTGCGCGAAACTTTTGCTTTTTGCCGAATTCTCCCTTGACCAAGGGCAAACCGGTGCGGCGAGATTCCGGACGGCAGCGCTCATAGACGATTTCGGGCAGGACCAGCACCCAGACATCGATCGCCTTCTCCTCGTTGCGCAGATACTTTTGCACGCGATCGATGTAGAGACTGGCCACCTGGTCGACCGCCTCATTGAGGTTGGTCACGCGCGTGGCCCTGTCGATATCCGCGAGCGGAATTGACAGCACGCTGCATTCGTCGGGATCGAAGGAAATGCCGAATGCCTCTTCGAGCCCGGGGAAATTTGCCAGATGCAACCGGTCCGCCTTTTCCCCTTTTCCCGGCGGCGGAACCTCAACCGAGCGGAGCAAAGAACGCGACCAGCTCCGGAAATGCGCGAGACCTTCGGGCGTGCCGACCACGCCGACCCTAATCTCCTTCGTTTTCTTGGCTTTGGCCAGCGGGCCGTAGAGAAACAGCCCGTCCTTTGGATGCGGACTCTGCTGGCCGAAAGCGAACTCAAGCTGCGGTTCAGCGAGGTGCTCAACCTTGAGTTGCGTCTCCGGGAACCTCATGCCGAATCCTCTTCCAGCGACAGCTCGGGTCTCCCGAGCGTACTGGCGTCAGTTTCCTCAGCGTCCGGATCCAGCAGGTCTGGAAGGACCGTGCTGACAGGCGAGGTAAACAGGATCGGAGAGGCATCGAGCATGAGCGAGCGCGTACCGCCAAGCTTGAGGCGGATATAGGCGGACTCACCCGAGAGCAGTTCGAGGAAGGCAAGCAATCGGCCATGCCATTGCTTATTGCGCCAGCCCTTGCAGATTGATCTGCGCAATCGATGCATCTTCTTCGCATCGTCGATCTGCAAGCCTTCGGGGGTGCCGTTGTCGTCCGCGAATAGAACGCGGGATTTGAGTCTTAGATGCCAGAAGGGCCACAAGACTGGCGTGGCGGTCACGCCGAACTGCCAGATATGACCCTTGGCAATGTTGCGGAGCATCGAAGCGCGTCGTTCGCCTTGCCGCCCCCAAGGGATCAGTTTTCCTATCGGCGCTAGCTCTGGCGACGCATGAAAACCGATTGAACTGGAGTAATTGTATTGCAGCAGGCCTCGCTCACGACAGTAGCTGATCCAAGCCTCGCCAAACATCTGCACCAGCATCTTTTGCGCGACCTGCCGCACGATCGCGAGTTCGGCCCAGCCATGCTCAGCAAATTCCTCAATCGGCAATTCAGCGGTGAGCTCGAAACGGCCGATTGACCCGAGCTCAGCCTCGATGTCGCCTAAGTCCGCCATGCTGACAATCCCGCCGCGATGGGCAATTGCCGGGTATGAAAGCGTCTTGGCGGCGATGGCACTCGTTTGTTCGGTCTGAGCACCCATTGCGGAAAAAAAGCGGATCGTGTCGGGCGCCTCGAGAACCCTGAGCCAGTTCGAGGTTAAGGGCTCGGGATCGGTCGACAATTCTATGCTGCGACGCCGCCGAAACAATTCCCAATTCAGGTTGATCGCAACGCCGTCGGCACGCTGAGGCACCTTCTGCCGGCGCAAAGTCTCCAGAAGGGTCTGCAGTCCTTCGCCCCATCCGCGCACGAAGTCGACCGGCCGAGCATCCCCGATCCCCTTGATGCGATTGGTCGCTTCAAGTCTCAATGGTATCATGAAGCGGCTGTCATCGATCGCTTGCGCCACTTCCAGAGCGAGATCGATATTGTCCTGAACGTTTGTGTCTGCGGTTGCCGCCGCCGAGACGCAGATCAAGGCCTTGGCTGCGCGATGTTGCAGGACCAAGCCTTCCTCGCGTCGCCATCTGTCTCCAGGCTCAAGTGAGAGGATATCAGCAAAGACAGTGTACCCTTCTGCCTCGAGCTTGGGAGCGAGCCAGAGCGCGAACTCGTCGTCTGCGGGATGGGTCTTAATCAGAAACAACACGTTGCGTTCGAAATTCGACGCCTTTTCTCCTTCGCCTTTCGCCTCATTTGATTGACCAAGCAGGTCGGAGAAGATTTCTGGGAGATCCTGCTTGGTACCCAGCGCCTCGACGACTGCGTCGGAGACGATGGACCGCAAGGCTGCGGTCGACCCCTGCCAAAGCGCCGGATGAGCCTTCTCGATGTCAGGAAATTTGCGCAGCAGGGCGTTTAGATCCGCAGGACCGAAAATATCACCGGGAGACTGGAGAGAGGGCCCGATCTTCTCGGCGAGCGTCTGTTTGCGAGCTGGCGTTAGGTCACATGAAGTTGCCAGAAGATAGCGGCTAGGCGCGAGCTGATCGATCTTGGCGCGCTCGCTCGCCATCGCCGAGTTCAGTTTGGAAAAGCCCGAGCGCAGATAGTGCTTTGCCTGCAAAATGACGCTGCGGTCGCTCTCGGCGTATCGGCCATCGATTCCCTGATCCGGTCCTTCTGCGAAACGTTCAAACCGAACCGCAAGCTCTGCCCCGATGAGCGCGTTTGCCAGTTCTTCGAACTCACTGTGCGACAAGGAAGCGAAATCGTAGGTCACCCAATTAGATGACGTTTCTGGGAGACGTGCGTCAAGTAATTGAGCAAGTTGCCCAAGGTTTTCGTGGGGATACATTGGCATTCGCCGATCTCCTGAAAGAAAACGGCTGCTTTCTCCTGCCTGCTCACCAAAACCCAACGGTCTGCAACCGCCCCGAAATTTGACACGGAAAAGGCGGCCCGTCCCGGAAGGGACGGACCGCCCGCCGAGTGACCTGGACCTGTCAGGAGGGGTCAGGCAGCCTGCTCGGCAATCTCGTCAGTTTCTACTGCGTTGACCGCTTCGTCTTCTTCGCGGTCGGACAATTCGCCTTCTTCGGAACCGGCGAAACGCATGATCGGCGGAACCCAAGCCTGCGCCCGCTCCTTGACCTCAGACTCGCCAATGAAGTTGCCGGAGAAGATGCGCTCGGCAGCGCTCGCCAATTCGGCCTTCTTCGATGCAGCGTAGCGACTGACCAGTTCGGGACCACCGGCAGCATCGAGTGCCTCGAGCGTGCGGGCCTTGGCCACGCGGTCGAAGTAGTTCGCCGCCGTGGGACGCCACCAATGCGCGGTCTCGATTTCCAGGAGCGAGCCCAGAGCCTCATGCATAGGCACCGAGCGCTCGCCTTCGCAGGCCAGGCTCGCGACAAGCGTGCGCGAGACGACATGACCAAGCCAGGCCGAGCGCCCCTCGTCGGATAGTGCCCGGAACCTGGCAAACCGCTCAACATCGCTTTCGCCAGAGCGCCAGCTTTCATCGAGCGACCCGGCAAACTCGGCCAAAGCAGCACTCGCGGGCGCATCCTTGGCCTCGAACCCGGTGACCGGGCCGGACGCGACAGAGCCGACAAGCGTCGACGCCTTCTTGGCGCGCCAGTCGTGCCCATCGGCATCGGCGAGCGTGAAGACCATGAAGTCGAGCGCCAGTGCCGGATCGTTGGCGAGATGGATTGCCAGGATGTCGCGGCGTTGCATCGCGAGCTCGTCGAGCAAGCGCTGGGACAGCGAGCTACCCTTGGGCTTCGCCGTTCCGCTGTCCTCGACTGCCTCGATAGGACCTTCCTCAGCGATGACTTCGGTCTTGGTATAGAACTGCGGGACCAAGGTCGGCTCGCCATTACGCGAAAGGACGAGGAAGGCACCAGCCTCGGATTTCAGCTCATCGGCGAGTACTGGCGGCCGATCATTGAGCGCGCGCATGGCGCGGTCGATCACCACGAGTTCCTCTTCGGCCTTGGCGACCTCGTCTTCGTCGCTGTCTTCGTCTTCGAGCACGGCGGCGACGCGGTCATAGTCAGCCTCGAGTTCGCCAAGCTCCTTCGCTTCCTGTTCCGTCATCGGCGCAGGTTCGCAAGGCAAACGGCTCAGACCTTCGACAAGGTCATGACTGACATAGGTGCCCAGCGTCGGGTGCACCCAGGCAAGGCCATATTCGAGCGCGATCCTTTCGGCGGCTTCTTCCATGGCCTTGTGCGCGAGGTCTTCGAGCAGCGCGACATCGATCCAGCTCTCGCTGGCATCATCGTCGAACAGTTCGCGCTCGATCCGGCCGCCTGCGGCGAGATAGGCATCTCGTAAGACGAGAACCGCGCGCGGATCGGAGCCATGAACAGTTGCATCGAGCACCATGCGGCGGATCGTGTCAGGCGTGATCTGGTACCAGGCGTCCTGCAGCTCGGCATAGACATGCGCCTGGCGCTCGACGTCGGAAATCGCGCCATAGGCTTTGGCCATGTCGAGCGTAATCGTGCCTTCGGCGAGCGCTTCGAAGACGCAGGGTGCGAGACTTGCTAAGCGCAGACGCCCTTCGACGAATCGGACGGTGAGGCCGAAGCGGCGCGCCACGTCTTCGGTGGTAGCGCCTGCCTCGATGATCGCCGCGAAAGCCTGCGCTTCGTCGGCCGGGTTCATCGCGAGACGCTGGAAGTTCTCGGCAAGGCTGGCCTCGCGCACTTCGCTTTCCTCGCCTTCGATGACGAGGCAGGTAACTTCGTGGTTTTTGGGCAAGGTACCCTCTTCTGCCAGCGCCTGCAGCGCGGCGAGGCGGCGACCACCGGCCTCGACCTCGAACTTGCCGCGCTTTCCTTTGCGCACGACGAGGTTCTGCAGCAGACCGCGCGCACCAATGTCTGCCCGCAGCTGGAGGTCAGCCAGCACATCGCTCGACTTGCGAACGTTGCGCGGGCTCGGGACGAGCTTCTTCAAGGGAATCGACTGGATCATGGGTGTTCTCCTGATGGAATGAAGGCGCAGGTGAGGATCACGAGGCCCACAAGCCCAACGGGCTCCCTCCACTCTCTTCAATGGCTGTGGCGACCATTTATGCTACCGGGATGGGGCGATCAGGGATCGGCTGAGATCCGTCCATGAGAGCAGTTGTTCTCGATGCGCGAACCCATTCGCAAGCCCGTCATCAGCGGGCACAGGCAGATCAGTCGCCCGGACTTGAGGAAGGACGTGATCAGGCTCCGGCGTACGCGACACGGGAGCTTATCGGTTCATTCAGACACACGGAGGGGAGGAGAGAAGGGGAAACCTAAGCGCAATCGGAGGCAGCGCTCAGCTTCATCCGGACCCTGACCTCTTCAGCGGAGCCTATGCCTATCCGCTGCTAAGCAAGCGCTCTTCGAGAAGCGTCCGAAAATCCCGACGCGCATCAGCGATTACGAACACGGTCACCTGACCGGGTGCCGGCTCGGGCTGATACCCGTAGATTATGCGGAACGGAAAGCGCGACAATTGCCGAAAGTCGGTGATCCCGAGAGCCTCAAGTTCCGGTGGAACCGGTCCTTTCTCAGGATTGTTCACAAGGGATTCGATAGACGCGACAAGGTCATCCAGCAGTGCGTCCGCACCATCGTCGCCATCCGGCCCGCGCTGCGTCAAGCGGCGCTGCCAGATACCCGCGAGATCGCGCTCCGCACCGGAGGTGATCTCGATCGCTACGGCGGCCGTCATCATTCAGTTTGACTTACCCCGTACGCGATCCGCAAGGCCTGCCACCGGGCGGGTCCGACCGGCGGCAACATCGGCCTGTCCGAGCGCCAGAAGTTTTAGCAGAGCGAGCGTTTCCTGTGCGCGCTCGTAGCTGGCGACATCCTGCAGAACTGCCTTGGCTTCGCCATTCTGCGTGATGACCATTGGCCCGGCGCCATCTCCAATCTCCCGGATAATTTCGGCGCTGTGGGCCTTCAGATAGCTGATCGGTTTGATGCGCTGGTCCAGCTTCATAGAACACCTTAGGACTGAATTTGGTCTCTATATAGACCAGTTTAGGGCAAATGAGAAGTTCAAGGCTCGATTGCGATGCTTTGGAGGATCTCGCTTGCTCTCGACACCGGTGCAAATAGCCGCGTGCGGTAACGGATGATCTCGGTGAAGCAGCCCTTGCCCTTGTACCACTCGAGGCGTTCCGGCGAGAATCCGGTCAGTTCAAGGCGCTGCTCGCCTCCCACCAGCGAGCGCTTTACGGTCAAGGCATCGTGGCTTGTGAGGCCCAGCGGTTTGCCGCTGACGAGGACGAGGTCGCCGATCTGCTCAGCCGATGGTCCGGTAACTCCGGAAAGGCCAAAGGTATCGGCGATCGCAGCGAGATCGATATCGAGCACTTCGCGGCCAATGATCGACTGGCCGTCCTCGGCAACGAGCCGGGTGACGCGGACATGATCGCCCGGCAGGCGCTTCCAGACAGGGAGCAGCAAACCAGTGGCGAGATGGACACGCTCGGTCACCGGTGAAGCGGCGGCCTCTTCTTCCTCGGCCCGCCAGGCGCTGGTGAATGCAGTGACGCCAATTTCCTCCCAGTGGCTCTCAGCGAGTGCGTCAAGCGTCCAGTTCGCGGACTTGAGCGGTCGCAGAAGGCGCCGACGTTCGATCACGGCCCCGTCGTCGGCGATGAGACGCCGGGCTGGAACCGACAGCGCAACCTTGCCCGACCGCGCATTGCGCATCGGGACCGCGTGCGGGCTGCCGATCTCGTGCATCCGCACCAGTCGCTGCAAGCGCAAAGGCCGAAGGTGCCTCGTCACTTCGAGCGAGACGAGGCGTGTTTCGGCTCCGGTCAAGGGATCGGTGCGCAGGAGTTCATCTGCCAGGACCGTAAAACGATCGACCCTCACGGTCTCCAGTCCCTGGTCGAGCGTCCCCGCCTCGCGAGCGGCCTCGATCCGCGCCTCTACCAGTCCGAGATATTCCTCGAAGATCGCGTTCTGGAGCGCGATCGGGAGCGCGAGGATGCGGTTGAGCCAACGCTGGATTGTGGGAAGATTGTCGGTCAGCCCACCATCGGGGTTTTCAAGCCGGAGGCCGGTACGCTCGACGAAATTGCCGAACGTGGTGGCTTCGAGCTTGCCGTCATAGAGCAGCTGAAACCAGCGGCTGAGCGCATCGCGCGCATAGTCGCTTTCAAGATTGTCTGCCGGATCGAACAGGTTCTGTCCGCCGGTCTGGCGCTGGCCA
>NZ_LNBY01000020.1 GCF_001542855.1 Erythrobacter sp. AP23
AGTTGCGGACTGTCCGTTTCCAGCGGTTAATGGTGGTAAGCTGCCGTTCGGCTAGCGACCGAATTACGGACGGCAAAGCGCCGCTAGAACGAACAATCGTTCGTGAGAAGAGTCGAACATCTGCTTTACGAAGTCACATCATGGGGCCGCTTTTTGACAGTATTATCGGGCAGCGCGATCGAGTTCTGGAAACATGGATTTTTCATTGATCGCCAACTGAGCTAGTTGAGTTCTTATTGCCGACTTACTGTCGCCTGGGATCGTGATGCGCTCAATCGTGATACCGCCCATTCCTCCTTCTGGCAGCTTCTCTGTAAGACCAAGAAGAAAGAAAGCGCCCGACTGTGCCGTTATCCGACGGTTATTTTGCTTAGGCTTCACAAGGAAGGCGCTCACAAGTTCAGGCAACACTATCTCTTCCAAAAAGGCAGGTTTTTCAGATCGGATGAAGTGCATTAGTCGCTTCATCGAGGTCTGCTCGTAGACGTCACCGGGGCCCTTTATCGCGCGTTTTAGCTGACGTTTATGTTCCGGTTTCAGGCGCGACAGATTTGCGAGGCATGAGACTGTATCGCTATCGTAATATTTTACGAGATTTTCGTTGACCTTGAATACGATAACCTGGCCATCCTTCTCGTACTGTTCTGTTTTTGCCCGTGCACCAGCCGGAGCGGGGCGGCGCCCTTTCCTGGGCGCAGTAGCAAAATAAAGAGCTACTAACGGATTCCAGCTCACGTCCAGCAGCCGGCTGGGCAAGTCGTAGTGTTGGACTCGGACTAAGCGCTCCAAAGCACTAGTGTCGTCGCGAAACTCCAACGGGTGTGCCGATATTAATTCGCTAAGCAGAAGATGCTCTTGGGATGCATACCCGTCTCGGAAGACGGCAGGCACAAGATAAAAGCCTCTGTCTTCGTGACCACGATAGACAATTACCTCGCCACTGCCAGGTAAGTGCGCAGATACCTCATCGAGAAACTCCTGAACATTTGTCGGATCCACGCAACCCCTCCTTGCTGATTGCTCCATGCCGCATTTGTGAGCGTGCGCCAAGACAATGCAATAAAGCGTCGATTGTCCACTGGACAGCTAACGGGTACCTGCTGGTTCGCCGCTCGGTCCGCGAGGCGGCGCAAGAAAAATGGGGGTAAGAATGGCGATAAAACCAGTACCGGCCAAGCTTCAGGCTGGGTTGCGCCATTGCGCCCGTCTACCGGCGGTTACTCGCGGCTCCAGCAGCATTAATTGGCGGTTCGCCTCTTATCGGACGTTGCTGGATACCCTGGGCCACAATGATGGTATGGACGAGGTCATCGAAGTCGGTGTCCGAGATTTTTTGGATGCTGCGCAAGCGTCTGGCAATCCAGACGCTTACCTCCACGCTCGGGCGTCCGCACAAGGCATAGCCGTCCAAGAATTGGATCTCGCTAATCTACCGAACCGATCAGCGGCTCTGTTTCTAGTCGGAGCCTATCAGCAGCTGGAGGGCTTTCTGTATGATTTCGCCGATGAATTTGGCACTCTTGTCGGTGCGCCAGTTCGGACCCGAGTGAATGGTGAGGCTCCGCTGGACTGGGTGCTCGATGCTCTTCCTGGCGGCTTCACCTTGAACAAGCATCGCATCTGGATCGAACGGTATCTGATCCTCGACTACTACCGCCTGGTCCGGAACCACCTGAACCACCCGCGCAAGAGTCGAGCGTCGCTTGCGGCCTCTCATGCCACGCTCACATCGCTCGACCCAATGATCCGTGGCGCCTACGGTCTGCCTGCGCCGAGCGAGCCGGATAACCTAAGTTTCGACGACTTTCTCCTGCTGACCCGAATTGTGAAGTACCTTGCGACGGACCTATGCCGGCTTGCGCAGTTGACTGGGGCCGACTTGGTGCAGCACGCGCTCCGCTTACAGAGTTCCGGCGAGCGCGCGCTTCTTAGCCTCCCTCCCGAGAGCGCAAGTCCAGTCAAGCGACGGGCCCGAATTCGTCGCTTCTACCGCGGCCGCTTCGGCTCTGAAGTCGCTCCAATGGACCTCGATTTGATCGCTAAAGCTTTATTTTGATATCCGTCGACGCCCTGGCTGCGCGATCAGCGACAAGGTGGATGTACACGGCGGTTGCCCCGGCAGATTCGCAGGGACGCGGCAGCTCGGTGGTCTAAACAACCTATCGTCCGGTTCCGGGTATTTTGCTGACTTCTTGGAAACGCCCGCAAATTATCAGAAAGAGCGTCTAGGCATCAATGCGGTTGCGACCGCGATCGCAAGCCTAGGTTGTATCTGGCGCGAGACGCCTACCGGCGACGTCGGAATCGACGCCCAGATCGAGCATGTGAACGGAAAGGGGCAAGCGACCGGACGTCTGGTGAGCGTCCAAGTGAAGTCCGGCATCTCCTACTTCGGCAACGAGTCCGGCGAAGCCTATCGCTTCTACCCCGAAGATAAGCATCGCATTTATTGGGAGCAACACCCCCTGCCGGTGATCCTAGTGCTGCATCATCCGGACTCACAACAATCGTATTGGGCCGACGTACGACAACAATTGCGCGGGGAGGCGCCGAAAAAGGCGTTGCTAATCCCGAAGAATCAGGTCCTGCAGGCAGCTTCGGCAATATCGCTCTTTGAAACTTCGGGACTAGATGAGAGCCCCTTCATTCAGGATCTTGAGGAACTCTGCATAAAAATGGTCGAAACAAGAAGTGACAATGGTTGCTTTCCAGTTTCATACTTTGATCTCTTCACCCACGGACTGACTAACATAGCGCGATCTATATATTTTGGCATGGATGTGCCGCTCATGGTCGCAGAGACAAACCTACGCGCTTCCGGCGCGGATGTAGGGGTAGGCGTAGGCGAAAAGGAGCACGAATTTCTATTTGCCTTCGTCAAGTTCCTTCTTTCACAAAACTTGGCCCATATCGATTTTGCCACGTGCCTCATCGACTGGGTTGACCGGCAGATGCAGCCGCATTTCGTTGCCCCGCTAACCTCTAGAGGGCGCGCACTCGTGCAGCATATCCATGAAAAGGAGGCATCGCTCGTTGCAAAAGGCGCATTGCCCAATCTGGGTGCCACATTTGTAGCGCAAGAGGCGTTCTTTGCTATGGTGCCTCCATCTTTTTCCAACCGCCTTCCTCGCATCCAAGAATTTCAGGCAGCAGTCCGTGGGGCCTCCAACTCAGAACTGACCAAGTAAGAGCCCCGGTCACACGTCGTCGAGGCATGTTGGCCCGTTGACTGCCTTCTCTTTGCCCTACTGACTAAAATGGCGCCTGTTCTCCAGCCGCCTTCCGGGTGGGGAGTCGCCGAGGTTTGCGGCCGGAGAGGGGCTCGAAGTTGCCGTCAGATCCTATATAAACCAATGGCAGATTTCGGGATCGCGTGGCGTACAATCGGATGCCCAAAATATGGCGCAAAGTGAACACGACTAGGGAAGAGAGGCGAGAATTTGCCAATGATTTGAGTGCCCATCTTCGTCCTCTTCTGGGCACCAATAATATTGATTTCTCTGGATTATTTAAGTAATTTGGCGCACCTCGTAGTTGAAGTCACCAACTACCGCACCCAACTCTGAATTTTTTAACATCGATAAGACAAAATCGATAAGACAAATTCGGCACGGTGAACCGCGCCGGGTCTGCCGGAGGCTTTGGGTTGTGAGTCACGCTGCCATATCGATGTTGTCCGCGGCAGCATAATATTGATCTTCGGCTTCCGCGGGCGGGATGTTGCCGATGGGCTCCAGCAGTCGGCGATGGTTGAACCAGTCGACCCATTCGAGGGTCGCGTATTCCACCGCTTCGAAGCTCCGCCACGGCCCACGCCTATGGATCACCTCGGCCTTGTAGAGGCCATTGATGGTCTCAGCCAAAGCATTGTCACAGCTGTCGCCGACGCTGCCGACCGAGGGCTCGATCCCGGCTTCCGCGAGGCGCTCGGTACACGTATTGCGACCCGCGGTCGCTATGATGGATGAGGCCGCCCCGGTGGGTCGGCCGGCGATCGTGAAGCGCCTGTTCCAGGGCATCAAGGACGAAGCTGGCATGCGCCGTCCTGCTGGCCCGCCAGCCAACGATCCGCCTGGCATAGGTGTCGATGACGAAGGCGACGTAAACGAACCCCGCCCAGGTCGCGACGTAGGTAAAGTCCGACACCCACAGCATGTTCGGCGCGGGCGCGTAAAACTGGCGGTTGACGTGATCCAGTAGGCACGGTGCAGCCTTGTCACTGATGGTCGTGCGTATCGGTTTGCCACGGATCGCTCCTGCCAGGCCCATCTCACGCATCAGCCGCGCAACGGTACAGCGGGCGATCGGAAAGCCCTCCCGCATCATTTGCCACCAGACCTTGCGGACACCGTAAACCGCAAAGTTCTCGGCGAACACGCGGGCAATCTCAGGCTTGAGCGGCTGATCCCGTTGCGCCCCCGCCGACAGGCGTGCCGGATCGCGACGCTGCGCGACGCGCTCGTGATATGTCGATGGGACGATCGGCAGGACGCGGCAGATCGGCTCGACCCCATAGGCATCGCGGTGATCGTCAATAAAAGCGATCATCGCCGGAACGGGCGGTCGAGCTCCGCCTGAGCAAAATATGCGGAAGCCTTATGAAGGATCTCGTTGGCCTGTCGCAACTCGCGCAGCTCGCGTTCCAGCGCCTTCATCTTGTCGGCAACTTCGGTCGGGACACCCGCCCGCTTGCCGCTCTCGACCTCGGCCTTCTTCACCCACTCACGCAGCGTCTGCGGCACGCAGCCGATCTTCTCCGCGATCGACACCACCGCTATCCATCGCGAGGGATGATCCCGCTCGTGGTCGAAAACCATCCGTACCGCGCGTTCGCGAACTTCAGGCGCAAACTTGTTCGTTGTCTTGCTCATACAGGCTCCACCTTCTCAGGAGTTGGAGCCTCCGGCAGACCCGGCGCGGTTCAATATCCCGATTCCGCTGAGGGTGGAGAGCCGTCCACAGCATCAGCTGACGACCATTAGTCTTCGCGAGGACATCACAATCGCCGCTAACCCTCGCAAGACCAGCGAGATTCAACTCGACTACCGGGTCTATTTCGGCGACGTCGAGATCGGCGCCGGCTGGAACCGCTGGTCCGAGGCAAGCGGCCGCGACTATGTGTCGCTCAGCTTTACCGCCCCTGAGTTCGGACCGCTCCGACTCTACGCCAATCTCGTCCCCGCTGCGGGCGAGAAGCGTGGCGACCGGTTCGCCATCTTCTAAAGCCCGGCGGATTGACCGCCTGCACCCGCGGCGTTTCGGCGCCGCGGGAGCTTGCTGGCTGCCTATCGCTCTTTGCCAGGACTCCATGGGCTTCGCTGCGTCCACTCGACTT
Source organism: Erythrobacter sp. AP23 (assembly GCF_001542855.1). Classification (GTDB taxonomy): domain Bacteria; phylum Pseudomonadota; class Alphaproteobacteria; order Sphingomonadales; family Sphingomonadaceae; genus Qipengyuania. Next base: position 5,336 of record NZ_LNBY01000020.1, read on the forward strand.
CGCAAAGGGCTGATCTATTCGAACTGCGTGCAACACCGATACATCAGCGCACCGGGCTGAATCGGTCCAGCAAGACTGCGGCAACCAAAAATATTCCCTTAGGTTATAGTCTGCCCGATCAATTTGATACGCATTCTGTGAAGATGGCTGTCAGGACGGGGGCACTCATAGAGACGCTGTGGATCATGATAAAAACACCCTACCTGCTATACTTGGGTTCGACCGTCGATCCGATGGCCATCAAGACCTCTCGCGGCATCGCGATGTTTCGGGCGGAGGACTCGATCGGTGAATTCGTGCACGGGGCAGGGGCTCTTTCGCTTGGCCTTCCCCGGATGAGCTTCGCCGAAGCCGCGGCGGCAGGCGCCAAGACGCTCATCCTTGGTATCGCCAACGCCGGCGGAACGCTGAGCAATGAATTGATCGATGATTGCGAGGCAGCTCTCGATGCAGGTCTCGACATCGCGTCGGGCCTGCACCGTCGCCTCCGCGACGAACCCCGCCTTGTTGCTGCGGCCAAGCGCCAGGGACGGTGTCTCTTCGATGTCCGTGATGCCAGCTCCGACCTGCCTGTCGGCAATGGCCTTCCGCGTGGCGGCAGGCGCTTACTCACTGTCGGCACCGACTGTTCGGTGGGAAAGATGGTGACTACGCTTCATCTGGAGCGCGCCATGAGGGCGCGAGGCATCGCGGCCGATTTTCGCGCGACCGGTCAGACCGGCATTTTGATTGCCGGATCGGGCGTGCCGCTTGATGCCGTTGTCGCCGACTTCATCTCTGGGGCGATCGAGCAGCTTTCGCCTGCACGCGACGACAACGGGTGGGACTTGATCGAGGGTCAGGGGTCCTTGTTTCACCCTTCGTTTGCAGGCGTATCGACTGGTTTGTTGCATGGGGCGCAGGCTGACGGAATCGTAATTTGCCACGATCCTACGCGGCCCCACATGCGAGGGCTGCCACACTACGCGATGCCCTTGCTGTCCGACACGATCGAGGCGAACCTGCGAGTCGCTCGGTTGACCAGTCCGGATGCTGTCGCCCTTGGAATCGCGCTCAACACATCCAGTCTGACACGGGAAGAGGCGCAGGATGTGTGTTGTCGCACCGCGGAGGAGACCGGTTTGCCCACCACCGATCCCGTCGCCTTCGGTGTCGAGGAAATCATCGATCGGATAGAACAATGCTTCGGCAAATCTCAGCAGGTCAAACCTCCTTCCGCCTGAATCGTCCCTTCCGCATATCACGCGGAACAAAGACTGCGGCCGATGTGGTCACGGTTGAGATCACGCAGGGCGGCGTCATCGGGCGTGGTGAGGGAGTACCTTACGCCCGCTACGATGAGACGCTTGATAGCGCCCTACAGGAAATCGAGAGAGCGCGTATTGCGATCGAGGCCGGCGTCGATCGCCGAGGGCTGCTTGACCTGATGCCCGCCGGAGCGGGGCGGAATGCCGTCGATTGCGCCCTTTGGGATCTCGAGGCAAAGCTTGCGGGCAAGAGTGTCTCTGAATTGGTGGGCTGGCCTGAACCGGCCCCGGTCGCCACTGCCATGACGGTGGGGATTGACACACCGGCTAATATGGCGGCTGCGGCCCTTGTACTTCATAATGTCCCGCTTTTGAAAGTGAAGGTAGACGACGATGACCCGCTGGCAGCGCTCCGCGCCGTCAGAGAGGTCGCGCCCACGCCTAGGTTGATCGTCGATCCCAACGAGAGCTGGTCCATGCAGGGGCTCGCCGATCGACAGGCTGCGCTGGCGGGTCTCAAGGTGGACTTGCTGGAGCAGCCGCTTCCGGCGGGCGAAGATGCCGAATTGGAGGGATTTGCACCGCTAGTCCCGCTCGCTGCCGATGAATCGGGTCACGTCTGGGACGACATTCCCCAGATTGCGCGTCGCTATCAAGTCATCAATATCAAGTTGGACAAGACTGGCGGGCTTACGACCGCGTTTGAGGTCTCAACCGCGGCACAGCAGGCGGGGCTACAATTGATGGTGGGTTGCATGGTTTCCAGCTCACTTTCCATCGCGCCGGCACTCGTGCTCGCGCAGCGATGCGCGTTCATCGATCTCGATGGACCCACTTGGCTCGCGGCGGATCGACCGCATGGGGTAAAGGAAGTCGAAGGCGTGATGACGCCGGCGGCACAGGGATTCTGGGGCTCTCCTTAACTTCTCGTTATGGTGGGTGGTCAACATATGATTGCTATTGCCATTCTCCGTGCCGATCGACTTCGTAATAATGGTGCAACAAACAACAGAAGGGCAGGCACGAGGAGGAGTTTCATGAGCTTGGCGGGCGTTGGGGCGGCAATCGCGCTCTCGCGTGGCTTCGGGACCCGCCGACAGCGCCTATGCGACGCCGGCCACCAACCAGTCGCTCTACGATCTTCTCGGCCGAACCTTCCGAGTGCGGGCGAAGGTCTCGTTCTGACAAGCTCTGCTTTCACCCTGCCTATGGGAGCGGCCCCGGCTGCTCCCATTTTTTTGAACGAGTAGCCAATATTATGCCGCGTCGAGGCAGGTCTTGAAAACTTCCAAAAACTCCATTGCGCTGTGGGAAAACGGCCGGCTTTCCAGTGTCATAGCGAAGACGTCGAAAGTGAGCGCCGGCTGCAGCGGGCGAAACTCGACATCTTCGTTCACAGCCGCTTGCGCTGTGAAATTGTCAAGCACCGCCATCCCCAGCCCTTCGCGCACCAGAGCCGACCCGATGTAGAAGGTTCGGGCTGACGCTGCCTCGTCCAATTCGATCTTCGTGCGGCCCAGTTCTGCTCTCAGCAAATCGCCGATCGGGCCGCTCTCCACGAGGCTTATGAAACGGTGATCCTGCACCATCTTCATAGGAATGCGTGGCGGTGCATCGGTGAAATCTTCCCGCCGATAGAGCAGGCCCAATTCACCTTCACCCAGCCACTCGGAAATCAGTGGGAGGCCTACGGGCTTTTCGAACGCGACGACGATATCGGCGTCGTGCTCGTAGAGGACCCGAGCGATCCCATCGTGGTGTACGGTCTGCAGATCGAAGAAGACTTCGGGATGTCGGCGCGAAAACATGGCAACGGCGCGGGGCAGGATGCCGAGCGCTAGCGAGGGCAAAACCGATACTCGCAGAGAGCCAGTGCCATGGCGCAGATTCCGAGTGGCCTGACGCAGGGACGCAACCTGCGATTGGATTTGAGCCACTTCAGCGAAGATCGTGTGCGCATCTTCGGTTGGCACCAGCCTTCCGCTGCGTCGATCGAAAAGCGGAAAACCGAGCAGCTGCTCGGCGTGCTTGAGCGTCTTCGTCACAGCTGGCTGAGATACGTTGAGAGCACGGGCTGCCGCGCTGACAGTACGATTTAGATAGACCGCGTGGAATATCTCGATGTGGCGAAGCTTCATCACTCGGCCTTAGCAAGACGGGCCATGGCTACCAATCTGCTGTCGCTAAGAACAGCTGCCGTCGGGAGGAACATGTCGAATACCGTGACCAGGCGCTGCACCAGTTGGTTTGCCGTCACGCAGCACTTCGGTTCCATTCACGACAAGTGATCTTACTCCAACGGACGGCACTCGAGCGTTCACGTAGTCCGCGCGCGGAGCATATTCGTCAGGATCCAAGATCAGAACATCGGCGTAGTAACCGGGCCTCAGATACCCGCGTTCGGTCATTCCATAGATATCCGCCGTCGCGCCCGTCGACTGATGAATAAAATCGCGGAGCGAGATCACGGCCCGCTCTTTTACGTAAGTTTGGTACTTGCGCGGGAAGCTCGCATACTGACGAGGGTGGCCGTCCGATCCGTCAGACCCGGTAACGACCCAAGGCTGCTTCATGAAAGCTTCAACATCGGCTTCGGCCATGTTGAACGAAGCGGTCTGCGCGAGTTGACTGCGGCTGAGCGAGCCCCGGCTCCGGTTGTCGTCGAATTCGACGTTGCTCGAGAGGATGCGAATAGCCGCATCCACGGGGCTAAGATTCCATTGAGTGGCCATCTTGCCCAAGGTCTTGCCGGTCCAGGGCACACCTGTCGCTGTAAGCAGGAGCGAGTCCCGCCCACCACGCCGACGAAGATTCTCTTCCATCTCGACCTTGATTCGGGCCAGCGTGGCGGGATCGCCGAAGCGCTCGAGCATGGCGTCGTATCCGCCATCGACGGCCCAACGGGGGACGAGCGCGGCCTGTAAGTTTGAGCCAGATGCGGTCCAAGGATACTGGTCCGCGGTGACGTCGATACCCTCCGCACGCGCGCGTTCGATGTGCGCGATCACTGCCGCCGACTGTTCGTGGACATCCACACCTAACGCCTTGATGTGCGCGAAATGGACCGGGAGGCCGGCTTGGCGTCCAATATCGATTGCTTCCTCGACCGAGGCAACCAGGCCGATCGTATAGCTCGATTCATCGCGCTGGTGAGTATCATAGATTCCGCCGCGGGCGGCCGCCTCCCTGGCCAGCGCCACGACCTCGTCGGTCTGCGAGTAGCTTTGCGGGGCATAAAAGAGGCCGGTAGAAAACCCGAACGCTCCCTCGCACATGGCTTTGGCCACCACTGCCTTCTCTTTCTCGAGCTCGGCCGGCGTTGGTGCTCGATCGATCTCTCCAATCACCTCGGCGCGGATGGCGCCGAACCCGACCAGGGCAGCGACATTGGTGCCAATGCCACTAGCTTCCAGGGCAGCAAGATCGTCGGCAACATTGAAGTCGCCGGATCCATCCACTCCGATTACGATCGTCGAAACGCCTTGTGCGAGCCACGGAACATTCAGCCGCTCAGTTGGGTTGCTGGAGCGAATATAGCTGTCGGGATGGGTATGCGCGTCGATGAAACCGGGAGAGACGATCATCCCGCGCGCATCTTCGACCTTGGCGGCCGCGATATCGAGGGAAGGGCCTACGGCAACGATCCGATCCCCCGTGATTGCTACGTCGCCCACGAAAGGTGGCCTGTCGCTCCCATCGTAAACGGTGCCTCCGCGGATTAGCAGATCGACCGTGCCCGGGGCGTCGTTGCCAGTGGCAGCATACGAAGTTGCCAGTGGCAGCATACGAACTCGTCGAAAGGGCGGCGGTGGCGATAAGCGCGGCGGCGCGAACTGTGATCATATTATCCTCCCGCCCGGCACCGGGCTACCAACGGATACCCGGACCGCCGACGCGAACAAGTATCTTCCGCTTGGGTGTCCATAAGTGCAGGTTATGGTGGTGCATACAGATCGACGTCGCCAGAACTTCTTCCTTTGCTATGCGCGGTAGAACTCAATGCGGCACGTCACGTATCGCAGGAAGGCACCCGATGTTGCGCACTTGGTTTTCGATCCCTCTCTGGAAGAGAGTCCTGCTAGCATTGGTTCTGGGCGTGGTGGCCGGAGTGCTGCTCGGCGAGCAGGCGCAATCCCTGCGCTGGATTGGCGACCTCTTTATCCGGGCGATCAAGATGCTCGTGGTCCCCCTCATCTTCTTTTCGCTCGTCTCCGGCATCACGGCTGTCGGGGACGTCGGGCGGTTGGGCCAAGTGGGCGGCCGAGCACTCGCGCTGTTCTTCGCGACTGCGGTGATATCTGTCTCTCTGGGGATGGCGCTCGCATCAATCGTACGCCCGGGTGACGGCCTCACGATCACTCTGCCCGCGGGCACCGCCGTAGCGCCGCCGCCGGACCAGTCCTTGATCGATTTGATCGTGGGCTTGGTGCCGGACAACCCGATAATGGCGATGGCCCAGGGGAGCATTCTGCCGCTGATCGTCTTCGCAGTCCTGTTCGGTATCTCGATCCTGCTGTCGGGGAAGGAAGGTGCGCCACTAGTTCGCGCGATGGAGGCAGGCTCCATAGTCATGCAGCAGATGACTATGCTGGTGATGGAACTCACGCCGTTCGGCGTGTTCGCGCTGATCGCCTGGGTTGCGGGGACCTTCGGTTTTGCGGCGCTCGCGCCGTTGAGCGAGCTCGTTCTCCTGAACTTCCTGGGATGTGGGATAATCCTTCTTTTCGTTTATCCCGCGATTCTCAAACTGATCGCGAAGTTGCCTGTGGTCGATTTCTTCCGGGGCATTGTCGATGCGCAGGCCGTCGCATTTTCTACCGCATCTTCAAACGCAGCGCTGCCGGTAACGCTGCGATGCGTCGAGCGAAATCTCGGCGTTTCGAACTCGATCGCCAGCTTTACGGTGGCCTTGGGCGCGACGATCAACATGAACGGTACGGCAATGTATCTGGGCGTGATCGCCTTGTTCGGTGCGCAGGCCTTCGGCATCGACCTCCATTGGACGAGTTATCTACTGATCGGTCTGACCTCGACGTTGGGTGCTATCGGAGCCGCTGGCGTGCCTGGTTCCGGCCTTGTGATGATGAGTTTGGTGCTCACCTCGATTGGTGTCCCGCTCGAAACGATTGCGTTCGTGGCAGGCATAAATCACCTGCTGGATATGATGCGGACGATGACCAATGTTACGGGCGACGCCACTGTTGCCGTTGCTGTCGGACGAATGGCCAACGAAATCAACGTGGACGAGTTTCGGTCAGCAGACGACGTTTGATTGGCTAGAGCGCCATGTTCCGAAGGAAATTGCGGAGGAGCCTCAGCGGCTCCTACAGCTAAGGCACACTTATGCTGATTTGCGGCCACGACTCTTGGCCGTGCGGCGCTTTGAGTTCGGCAGGGTCGCGCCTGATTTCCGCCCAAGCCCGATCTTCTTCGCCATCTCCCGGCGCGTCGCTGGCTTCGCGCTTCGCCGACATAGCCGTCGCTCTCGATGAGGCCACTCGGCAGCCCTTTACGATAAGACGGCAACACTCCCGGCATCTGAAGCATTGCTAAAAAAGCATCGGCAACATTATAATATCATTTGCATAGAATTGAAAATGTCTGAATGGTGTTTTCCGACGCACAGAGATGATAGCGGAGCCAGTTTTTTAGACAAGTATTTTACTAATCATTTAAAACATATAAGTTTAACTTATAAAAACTTCCTGCTTCGCCATTCGCTCCTTCGCTAGGCTCGGAAGAAGCCGCTTTCGGATATGAGGTTGCTCAAGATCCTGCGTGATCAGGGCCTGGGCGTGACCGTGCACGGGTTCCGCTCAGCATTCCGCGACTGGGTGGCGGAACAGACTGACTATCCGGGCGACGTGGCCGAGGCAGCGCTCGCGCATTTGTTCTCAAACAAGGTGGAAGCAGCCTACCGACGGACGGATTTCCTCGACAAGAGACGCGAGCTGCTGGGTGCGCGGGGCGTATTCTGCGCCGCAACAGCGGTAATCTCGCACCGTCTGTTCAGGCTCTCACAGCGTTCGATCCCCGGATCCCGCTTAGTAGAGGCATAGACATGTGTCTTCAACCTTGATCGGCATCATTGAAGCAGAGCGGCCGCACGCTCGCCGGAACCCATTGCGAAGGTCCAGCCAAGCATGCCATGGCCAATGTTTAAGATGATCTCCGGGCGGGCGCGCGTAATGCATGGGACCGAGGAAGGCGCCATCGGCCGAAGCCCAGCCCACCCGAACCCCGCGTTCCTGTAATCGGCTGCATCGGGAAGCGAGCTTTGGGCCAGCTCCACCAAGGATCGCAGCCGTTCGGGATCGACAGCGGTGTCCCAGGCGCCAAGCTCGGCCAGTCCGGCAACACGCATTTGGTCTCCAAGCCTACAGAATACCAGCTTCCGCTCGGTATCGGTGATGCTCACGTGAGGCGCGGCAACTCCCGGGGGAGCCGTGAAGGAGTAACCTTTCATCGGACAGATCGGCGCTCGCAAGCGAGCGCTGCGAATAAGAGTTGAGGCACCAACTCCGGCACACACGACAACATGTCTGGCACGCACGCTCCCAAGGTGGTTGCTCACAAGCTCCACGCCTCCTTTTATCAAACTAAGTCTCACGACATCAAAGCCGAAGCGCGACCGGATGCCATACTCGCTGCGGAGTAGGTCGAGCAGGCCCACCGCGAAACGATGGGGATCTCCAACCTCGTCTTCAGGAGAATAGATTACGCCTGCAAGGTCGCCTACCGAGCCGAGCGCGGGTTCTATCCGTTCGGCTTCGACCGGCGTCAGCGCCTCCTGGTGGACGCCGTGAGATCTCTTCAAATCCATCACTTTGAGCGCCGTGGGAAAACTCGCTTCTCCATAATACAAGTGCATTTTTCCCGCGGCCTTGTAGCTGAATTCAAGCGGGTGGCGCTCGAGCAATGCATGCATGGCTAGGCGCGATTCCGCCGCAAGCCCGAGAGCAGCAATCGTGTTCGCGGAGAAGCGTTTGCGAGAACAGTTCCGAAGGAAATCCATTCCCCAGGCCCAGAACCGTGGAGAGAGTGGTTTGGCGATTCGAAACGAAGGATCCGTGCCGAGCACGAGCCAGGGAAGGCTTCTCAAGAGCGCCGGGCTACCAAGCGCATCCGAATATGCATAGCTGAGCTGCGCTCCGTTCGCGAATGAAGTGCTGCGCGCCGGTCCGTCGTCCCGGTCGAGGACCGTCACAGAATATCCGCGTCGGGCAAGAGCCCAAGCAGTAGCTATGCCAACAACACCGGCGCCGATAACGGCGACATCAGTCGCATCGCTCACTCTTCCCCTCCATGTGTCAGTTGCCGACGCACGCCTGCGGACAGTGCCGTTTAATTGGGCGGGACTGATGTTCGCATCGATGCCGCCGTATGACGATCATTGATCCATTTAAGGTGGCCGCAGCCAACAACGCTTTCCTGAGAGCTGGCTTTTGATCAGTATGACAAAGCCTTGAAGCCGGCGGGCGGCAAGAGCGAACCGTTAGAGTCGGTGTATCTGAACGTTATGGCGAGCGTTGACGGCCGCCGACGAAGCGGTCGCCCTTCGGGCAACGTCATCAATTCGTAACCGCTATCGTCGGTGGTCGCGGGGGCTACACCTCAACGACTGTCGGAACATGTGCCCGGAGGCGGCACGTTTTTGATCCCGCGACCAGCTGCAACGCCGGTGGGCTGGCCGTTTTCAATGGCCGGGGCTCCATTGACTAGCAGCGTGCTGACGCCGCTCGCAAATAGGGTCGGGTCCACATAGGTTGCCTTCGGCCGGTAGTGGTCAGGATTAAATACGACGATATCCGCGAAGTAGCCCTTCCGTAGATGCCCGCGGGCGTCGAGCTGGAAGGCATCGGCTACACGCCCGGTGCTGCTATTGATAAAGTCTGCGATTGAGATCGTCTGCTCTTCAAGGGCATATTTCGCGTATTTCTCGGGGTAGGTCGAGTACATGCGTGGATGCCCGTGAGACCCATCCGAACCCGTCATTACCCAGGATTGCTGCATCAGAAGCTTAATATCTTCCTGCGCCATGTTGAAAGAGACAACTGAGCCACCGCGGTCGGTCTCGCGGATGATGCGCAGTGCCGCCTCGATCGCTTCAACTCCCCATTCCTCCGCAACTTGGCCAAGGCGCTTTGCTGTCCAGGAGTGGCCAGTTGCCGTTAGCAACAGCGAGTCTGGCCCTCCGCGGCGCCGAAGATTCTCCCGCATCTCGATCTTGATCCTCTCAAGCGTGGCAGGATCATCAAACCGCCCCAGCATCGCCTCGCGGCCGCCATCCACCGCCCAGCGCGGAAGCAGCGAGGCTTCCAGACCGGAACCAGACGCTTCCCATGGATATTGATCAGCAGTGACTCTAAGACCTTCCGCCCGTGCCTTCTCGATGGTCGCAATAAGCTCCGGCGCCTTCCCGTGAACGTCTACGCCTAACGCCTTGAAGTGGGCGAAGTGGACCGGCATCCCCGCGGTGCGGCCGATCTCGATCGCCTCCTGTGTCGAAGCCACCACACCAATGCTGTAGGACGATTCATCGCGTTGATGGCTGTCATACACGCCGCCCCGCCGTGCCGCTTCCTTCGCAACTGCGATGACCTCGTCAGTCGTGGAGAAGCTCTGTGGCGCGTAGAAGAGGCCGGTCGAGAGGCCGAGGGCGCCTTCGCACATGCCTTTGGCCACCAAGTTTTTCATTGTCTCGAGCTCGCTGGTCGTCGGAGCCCGATCGTCATCGCCGATGACTGCCCGTCGCACCGCACCGAACCCTACATAGGCCGCGGCGTTGATCCCGAACTTCTGTTGCTCGATATTATCAAAGAATCCGGCGACATCGACCTCGCCGCCTGGCTGACCGTGGCCATCGACCCCCGTGAAAATCGTCGTGACGCCCTGCATCATCCATGGAAGGTTGAGGCGCGTTGTGCGATCTTCTCCGGTAAGAAATGCATCGGCGTGGGTGTGCGGATCGATGAAGCCGGGCGCCACGATCATGCCTTGGGCCTCAATGATGCGCTCGCCTTCGTACGGATTGTCTGCGCTTCGACCGACGTAAACGATCTTCTCGCCTGAAACCGCAATGTCGCCGACGGCCGGTTCGGCCGACGATCCATCGTAGATGGTGCCACCCCGGATCACGAGGTCGACGGTTTCGCGTTCCGCGTGCGCACAGGAGGTTAGGGCCATAGCCACGAGGCTCAGTGTGCCGCCCAATATACGTAGGCGCTTGTGTCTGTAGCAAATTGAGTGGTTCACAGATTTAGCCTCCTGACTGATGGTCTTGGATCAGCCCTCGCGCTGGAATCGGATAGCATGGACGCGGCTCGATTTTATTGTGAAGCCTTGACCGTCATCGTCGAAGACAAGGCGTGTTCCAAAAGAACTGAAGGAACCGTCAGGATTGCGCCTGAACTCCAGCGTGGAACCAGCTCCTCCGGCAAATTTCGACGAGATCGTGGCAGTGACTCGGTTAGACGCAACCGTGACGTTATAGACCGCCTCCAGCTCGTCCGAGACGTAGCGCCCGTCGAACTCGGACCGTTCACTCGTCAGGATGTCACCCTCGATAACTTCGATGATCGCGTCGGCCTTATCCTGCGACACGAAATCGCCGCGATTGCAGAACACTGCAACGGCAAGGTCGCGCGCCGGAAGACGGGCATACATGTTCTTGAAGCCTTCGGCGCCGCCGCCGTGCTGCACGAAATGCTGGCCGTTGCGGCGGCCGATCATAAGGCCGCCACCATAAACGAGGCCAGCGCGCTCATCGAGTGCAGGTTCGCCGTTCGTGAAGGTGCCTGGCGTGGTCATGATCTTCAGAACTTCGGGGGTCCAGACCTTGTGCCCAACTGCAATGTCATGTTCGAAGCGGGCTAGTTCATTGATCGAGACCATAAGCCCACCCGAGCCGCTGAAGGTCGGATAGGTGTCACGAATTTCGAACCCCTCGCCGACCGGAACGTAACCATGGGCAATGTTGGATCCAGACGGCTCGGCATCATTCATGAAGAAGCTACGGGTCATGCCTAAGGGCTGAAGGATCGCCTCTTGGGCATAGTCCGCAAAGGGAACGCCGGCGACTCGCTCGACCACTTCGGCGAGAAGCAGATAGCCGCCATTGGAATAAGTGTAGGCAGTACCGGGAGTGAAATTGGTGCTTTTCTGTCGGAAGAGTAGCTGGAGTGCCGTATTCTTATCGGTATCCGCGGCGCTGTCGAACCCGGCAAGGCGCACTAGCTCAAGAGAGTCGCGAACACCCGATGTGTGCAGCATTAGCATGCGGACCGTGACTGGTGCGGTATATGGAGGAAGTTCAGGTAGGTATTTGCGGACATCGTCGTCCAAAGAAATCTCGCCTTGCTCAACCAGTTTCGCCGCCGCAAGCGCGGTGAACTGTTTGGATACCGAAGCGGCGTAAAAGAGCGTGTCGCCGTCGAGCGGCTCCTTCGCCTCGAGATCAGCATAGCCCGCTGCGGTAATGAACAAGGTCTTTCCCTCTCGGAACGCCCCAACTGCGCATCCTGGCGCCACCTGCCGACCATCAGGATCGGAAACAACCTGCTTCACCGCCTGAATATCGTCCGCAGGTGCTGTGGCGGAGGCAAGAGCCGAAGCAAGCAAGAGGCCATTTAATATCATCGTCAAAGTCTCCGCAGTGCGTAACACTATTCAGGTGCCACGACGCCAGCCGGATGGGGGGAACTTGCATCCGACAGACGCCGCCGCATTTCGTGATCAGAAGCGGAAGCGAATTCCCGCTGTGTAGGTGCGGCCAACCACATCATAGAGAGAGCGGACTGTGGCAAAGCCTCCCGTTCCGGTGATCGGCGGGTCTTGATCGAGCAAGTTCCTCACGGCGGCGAACAGAGTCACATTACGATCGCCGTTTTCGATGATGTCGTATGCAGTCGACAGGTCAAAGTAGAGTCTGCCCTCATGCTCAAGGACATCGAGATCCTTGCTCGTATAGGTGTTGTCGATGTTTCCGCCGCCCACATAGCGGGCGGTCAGGCTCACCGTGCTCGGGCCGGCTTCGTAGGCCGTATTCAGGTTGAAGCGCCAGTGCGGCTGGCCACCAATACTCGCGATGGTTGGCTGGTCCGTGCTGCCGGCTAGTTCGGTGACTGTCTGTCCGTCGTCCATCGTCATTTTGTCGACATAGGTCACCAAGCCGCGCAGCGAGAGGTCGCCTCGGCCCACTGAAGTGCGGTAGGCAAGTTCAAAATCGACGCCGCGGGTGTGAACCGACTGCAGGTTCTGCGGCGAAGATTCGACTTGCGAAATCCGGTTGTCTGGGCCGCGGGTGATCAGACCGCACAACTGCGGTTGATCGCGATAACAGCGGTCGACGATTGCGGCCGCCGAAAGGGCGAGGATCGCGTCTTCCAATTTGATATTATAATAATCGACGGAGAGGCGCAGATTTGGCACGAAAGTCGGGCTGAGCACAACACCAGCAGTTAGCGTATCAGCCTTTTCCGGGTCTAGACCGGCATTGCCGCGGGATTGAGTTTGGACGCTATAGGACTCGTTGATAACCGGATCAAAGGGGCTGAACTGTGCCGTCGTGGCGCCGGAGAATAGCTCGGCTAAGCTTGGCGCTCGTATGTCACGCGACCGGGTGAAGCGAAAACGGACATCATCGTTAACATCCCAGGTCGCACCTACCTTCCAGGTCTCGACCGTGCCGGAGGTGCTGTAATCGGTTATGCGGCCGGCTACGTTAAGATCTAGGGCGTCAGCCCAGCTCTGGTCCGCAGCCAGCGGAATCACGAGTTCGCCGAATATCTCGGTGACGTTGACGGCTCCGTCCCAGGGCACGGTGTTCCCCGTGGTAAAAGATCCGGCAGCCGAAAGCGCGTCGGATGTGACATCTGCGGTTTCGCGGCGCCATTCTAAGCCCGTCGCGAACGAGACGGGACCGGCCCAAGTGGAGAATGGTTGTCCGCGTAGGGTCGCGGCTGCCGCATTCTGGGTGATGTCCCACAGCCGCCAAGTCTCTCCGGTTACGTAATCGATTGCTTGGGGGGAAGGGGCACCATCGCCGAACAGGTTGATGGGCACGCACCCCTCGCCGCGAGCCCCGGTGTCGCGGCATACCGCAGCTCCGGTGGTCGGGTCGAGCACTGCGTCGACTGCGAAATTGTAGTTGCGAGTGATGCGAGCGTTTGAGCCCCGGTGGCGATTTTTGGTCTGCCCATATGTATAGTAGGCGTCCCAGTTCCAGCCGTCGCCCAGGTCCCCTTCGAAGCCAACGACGAAGCGGTTGGTCTCCGCCCTTATGTGGTTCATTCCGCGACCATAATCGCGGTTGTAGCGCCCCATAGTGAAGCTGGTAATATCGTCAGATTCCATCGCGTCTCGCACGGACTGCACCAAGAACGGATTGTCGATCTGTATCGTGATCGCGTTGTCGGTCCGGGTAAGCCCGGGATGGTCGGTTTTCGACTTGGCCCACGAAGCCTCGACATATCCCGTGATCGCGTTACTCAGTTCATAGGAAAGGCGACCATAAGCGCTGCGGCGCTTCAGTGGCACTTCGAGGACAAGATCATCCCGGCCGCTAGCGCCGTCGCCGCCCACCATGCCGGTTGCGGTGCGAAGATCGCCATAGCGGAACGGGATCAAACTACCATCGGGCGCGAACTGGTTGCCGGCAAGAGGCCCCGAATTGATCACGCCGCCGTAAGACAGGTTCGCGGAACGTGCATCGCGGACCAGTAGGCTTCGCGGTTCGTCGTTGGTCGGCGTGTACGCTGGATTGGCAATAATGCCCCAGTCTTGCGCGCCCCAATCACGGTCACCTTGGCGGGCAATGCCACTATTCTGGGCAATCTCGCCGGCCAGGAGAATTCTGCCACGGCCGTCCGCAAAGCTTTTGCCGTAGGCTATAGAGGCTAGATAGTTTCTATGGTCGTTATGATCGGTGATTCCGGCCTGCACATTACCCTTGAATCCTTCAAGCCCGTGATCGAACTTGAAGTTGATGACACCTGCTACTGCGTCTGAACCCCACGCAGCCGACGCGCCGCCCGTGACGATATCAATGCTGCCGATCAACGCCTGCGGGATTGCGTTAATATCAACAGGGCCTTGAATCTGGGTTGAGACGAAGCGTTTGCCGTCAACCAGTACAAGAGTGCGATTAAAGCCGAGACCGCGCAGATCGAGAAAGTTGCCGCCAGCATATTGCGAGTTGTTGGTCGAGCTCGAAGGGGTCAGAGACGGGCGTACCGCCGGTATCTGATTGACGACGTCGGCCAGGTTGGGTGCTGCGACTTTCTCGAATTCATCCGTCCCGAGCACGGTCGTTGGCGTCGGCGCATTGAAACCCGTGCGAGCGACACGCGAACCGGTAACGATGATTTCAGTTACAGGCATCTCGTCCGCCGGCTCCGCCGTGCCTTCATTGGTCGATGCTGGAGCCGCCGTTTGGCCAAAGGCGGGACTAGCGACGACGATGGCCGTGCTTGCCGTTGCTAATAGCGCCAGCTTCAGACCTGAACGCCCACAATTGCGATGGATCACGAAAGTCACTCCCCTTGCTCGTATTGACTCCGGACGAACTCGCTGGACGGCTGCATTACTCGCCCGAGGGCGGCCGGGATGCATGCCCGCCGGTCCGGATCGTTGGGTTGGTGCTCAGGAAAAAAGCAGGTTGTCGGCACCGGAACAAGCGAACATCGTTGGCCGACCTATAGCCGTTGGCTATGGCTGATAGACACGTTCAGGCACTAACATCGGCTCGGATGACGCACCGCCTAACAAGAGCGGTAAGTGACGGATCTCAGTTCATTGTGACCGACCTGCCAGACTCCCGAAATCTGCTGAAAGGGGCTCGCCAATGATGAAATTTGGCCTCATCGAAGGCTGCCATGTGGTCTTCTATCTGCCAGTCCTTAAATGGCGTCGGCCCTACGCTCCAGCTGTCGAAGCCATTCACTGCACCGCGCTCTTCGCACTATCACGGCAAGCCTGTCGAACGTGACCACGTTCGGCGTCGCCACTGCTGCGAAGGGGCCGCCGACGAGCGGGTGATTGCGGACCTGGAAGACGGACGGCTGCTATGGGTGCAGCCGTGGGATGCGCAGTATGCGGGTGCGCCATGTCGGTGAACCCGATTAGCGGTCGGCGGTATTCAGGAATCAATGTCCTGAGCCTGTGGGTCGCCGTGATCGAGGGCGGCTATGCCTCGCAGCGCTGGCTGAACTACCGCCAAGCAGTGGCAGCAGGCGGCCATGTCCGCAATGGGGAGAGGGGCACGACCGTCTGCTACGCCGACAGATTTACGCCTCGGGCAGAGGCCGAGCAAGCGCAGGACGCAGGCCTTTTGGGTTTGGAGGCTATGGGAATCGGCCACACGAAGGCTGCTCAAATTATCCTGATCGACATGAACGCCGTCGAAGATGAAGTTGTCGAGCTCGTTAGTGCGGTGACTGCGCGAATGATTTTTCGACAGCCGAGGCGAGCCGAACCACGTAACCGGTTCCCGGTTCATCTACTTCTTGAGGAAGCGCATCGTTTCGTGGCCTCGACCCCCTCGAAGTATACAATGGATGCCGGGCGTACGATGACGTTGAGCAAATCTGGCGCGCGTTGCTAGGTGCCGCGAAGATCAACCCCTACGAGCCCATGAGCGGCGAATCGCAGGGGTTTGAACCGCTGGCGCGGGTCAATGAGGGTGGGACGGAGACGTGGGCCTGATGCCGGGATTTATTGGCCATACACTGGGTGGCGAATTGCCGATCATCGACTGCGATCTGTCTTTGCCTATAGGTCAATGGAGCGGCCCTGGCGACCCACCGCTGGCTCCCGTACATGCGCTTATCGATACCGGGGCGACTAACGTCGTGGTAAACTCCGGATTTGTGGCGCAGCTCGGTTTGCCTGCGGTGGGTACCATCCAGCACACCGTGGTCGGCGGGGCACAGATGGCCTGCCAGACTCACGCTAGCGTTGTGGTGTTTAGGGGAACACGCGCGATGCTCCCGGCGGCCCCATACACCTACAGCGTCACGGACGTTCTTGCGATCGACGAGACCCTAGTCGACTACGACGTCATCATCGGCTGGGACGTGCTGCGCTTCGTAGACCTGAATTTTCGAAGGGATGGGTCAATCTCGCTGCACTTTCCCTGAGAAGCGGCAGCTTGACCCGGCGACCCTCGTCTCTGAAAGTGGTGCCATGAGGCAAAATCTCGACGCCGTCGAACTCGTCGAACACCGCCTGCTCGTCGCTCTGTTCTCGACTCCGAGAAGTTTCAGCCTCATCTGGACCCAGAACTGCAAGACGAGCGGCGAGTAATCGCCGCCAGCAGCGCGCCAGTACCGTCGGGCGGGGCTTGCTTGTGGTCTTCCGATCCCCAGGTGCACAAGCCGGAAATCGAAACCGTTGCGGCCTGGTCGATCTGATCATGAAGCAGCGGGTACATAGGTAGGCCCCAGCGGCTTCTTCCACGAACGAACGGCATGACCGATCCGCCATCATTTCACCTCCAGTGAACTACGGGGGTTCGCAGATCGTTCACGTCGAAGGCACGCAGCCCGCAAGTTTGAGGCTCTATTGGGGCTTGAAGAGCACTTAAACTTCCAAAATCGCCTTCGTTTGACGATTTTTTTAAAACTGTCCGATTCCCTTCACCAGACGCGCTCTCATCACCCAATTCTCCCTTCCTTTCGGTATTTAACAAAAGAAGCAAAACTTTCAGCCAAAAAAATATGGCCGGCAGTATGCTGAACAGATGACAGCTTTTGGGTAGTGGTCGTGACCACTCAAATGACCGCAATGAGGGCGCATAACGGTCATCATTGAAGGAGAGAGGAGGCAGCTTTGCTCTTCCTGAGCCGGGACATGTCGGTCCCGGTCATCAGGAGAACTCCCATGACCAAGTCTCGCCGCGCCGTTTCGACATCGCCAGCCGAGCGCATCACTGCCGCAATCATCGAGAAGCTAGAGCAAGGCACAAAGCCTTGGGTCAAGCCGTGGCGCGGTGTGCCAGTTTCCCGGCCCTTGCGGAGTTGTGGGACACCGTACCGCGGTATGAACACTTTCTGGTTGTGGATGGTAGCCGATGGCTGTGGCTACGCCTCTCCCTACTGGATGACCTATCGTCAGTGCCAGAAGCTCGGCGGACAGGTCCGCAAGGGTGAGAAATCGACCATCGCGATTCTCTACAAGAGCTACACCAAGGAGGTCGAGAACGCCGAAGGCGAAGCTGACACCGAGAACCGGCGCGTCCTCAAGGCTTATGCCGTATTCAATGCCGACCAGTGCGACGGCCTCCCCGAGTTCTATCATCCCAAGCCACTCATTGCCGCGCTCGAGCCCGAAGGACGCGAAGAGCGGCTTGATACCTTTTTCGCCGAGATCGGCGCTGACCTGCGGCATCATGGAGCCCAGGCCTATTACGAGCCGCAGCGTGACCGGGTCACCATGCCGCCAGCCGAACTCTTCGAAGCCTATGACAACTACTACGCAACGCTCGCCCACGAGCTGTCGCACTGGACGGGGCATTCTTCGCGGCTCGACCGCGATCTCAAGAACCGCTTCGGCAGCGATGCCTATGCCGCCGAAGAACTGATCGCCGAACTGTCCTCAGCCATTCTCGGGGCCGAACTGGGTCTTCCCGTCACCCACCTTGACCATCACGCCAGCTACATCGCGTCCTGGCTCAAGATCCTCAAATCGGACGAGCGTGCGATCCTGACCGCTGCGGCCAAGGCCGAGGAAGCGGCCAGCCTGTTGCTCGACCTTGGAGGTCACCAATCCAGCAAGAGCGAGACCGATGTCGACCTCTCTGATGCGGCTTGAGCAGGAGACTGTAGATGGGACGTTCCGTCAGCTATCCGACCGGCTCCGTGGTGGCCTTTCGCCTGCTTGATGAAGGCGAAGACGACGATGTCGACTGGGCTTATGAGTGCCTCGTGGACGAAATCGTCGATACAGCGAAAGCTGCCTTTCCTTCGTTCGAGCGCTTCGATGGATGGCGCGGCCGCGAGGACCGCATCCTCCTGCGCAATGCCTTCGCCGATTGCGGCATATCGACCTATTGCGGGCTCGCGGCGATCTGGCTCGCCGAACGCGATGATTCCCATTACTGGGAGGCGGACTTCTCCGTCCCACGAACTGCAAGGGCACGGCATTGGCTCGCCCAGGTGTCGGGAAGGTTCATCGATCTGTTCGGTGAGTTGCGCCTGGTCGGGCGGTTCTCGAATGGTGAAGCGATCTTCGAGCGCTCGCGATCCACCTGCGATACCGGGCCCTGATCCTGCCTCGTCCCTGTCCGCCGGGAGAGGCCCTTGGGCCGGTCGGGGCGCGCCGCAACCTGCGGCCCGTCGGCCCGTGTTGCCCGCGCCAGCCTTAGGGCCGCAGGTTTCCCGCTGCGCGGTGCGTCACGCCCCTTGTCCCGGCCCTGATCGGGCTCCGGCGGACAGGACCGAGGCAATGGTGCCTCCTCTCCGTGTCCCCGCGATCAGGAGACACCCCATGTACGACAGCTTCATCGACCAGTTGAGCGGCCTTGACCTTTCAGGCCTCAGCATCAGGTCAGCCCCATTCAAAGAGACCGACTTTCCCTGCGAAGACGCGATCGACCAGACGCTTGGCGCCATATGGTCCGACCTTTTCGCGATGTTTTCCGACACCGCCTTGGAAGCAGATGCCGAGGATATTGCTTGGGGTATGGTCAACCTTTTCCACCGCGCCGCCAGCCGCAAGTCGGCTCAACTTGACCGGGCCAGCGACGAGATCCGGGTTCTCATTGCATCCGCCGATGGCTCCGAAGTGCATTCGAGCAATCTTGAAGAGCAGGTCGAGCGCGCGCAGGCTGCCGAAGCCAGCATGATGGCCTTCGAGCAGATGCGCGAGGCTGCGGCAGCACTCTACCGCGACGAGACCGGTTCCTCGTGGAAGCCCGTTTCGGGCTCGCGGACCAGCCATTCGCGCCACCTTACCTCGGCCGTGATCGATGCCCGCGATTTCCTTCGCATTCGCGCCGAGAACCGGCGTCATGCCCTGATTCCCGAAGGCACTCCGGTCCTTTTTGCCGGTGGTCGCCAGAGCTTCGAGAGCGCCGAGGACGCGCGCACCTATGCCGATAATATCTGGGCGACGCTGGACAAGGTTCGCAATGTGGTTCCCGATCTCTTCTTGGTCCATGGGGGCGACGGCAAGGGTGCCGATCGTCTAGCAGCGAGCTGGGCTGAGCGCCGCGAGGTTCAGCAACTCACCTATTCGCTCGATCGTCGGCTTGGTGCCCGCGCCGGCTTCAAGCGCAACGAGCAGATGCTCTCGCTTAATCCGCGTTATGTTGTCGCCTTTCCGGGAAATGGTGTGACCGAACGGCTGGTGATCGATGCCAAGGCGCGCCGGATCACCGTGGTCGATCGTCGCGGCCTCTTGGGCACCTCTCCAGGGTCCTGAGGGGGCCTTCACAATCTGCAACTACATTACCCGGATGTGCGTTCGGCGCCGACCCGGCTATGGGCCGCTCATGCAAGTTGGCGATCTGCTGCAGCGCTACTTTCCCATCACCGATCTCTCCAGAGTGCTTCAGACACCTTCGCAGTCGGCAGCGAGCATCGCCAGGTCGACCTCGGCATTGTGCAAGATCGGGCCGAGCGTTTTGTATCGTCGTTGTTGCTGCACATGTTACGGTTTGCCGCCGATCTGCCGCTGCGATGAGCGGCATAAATGCGCGGACCAATAAAGGCGGCAGAAATTGGCATGGGGCAATGTTTCGGGCTGACCTGCGATCTTGCAAGAGGCCTCGTGCAACTCTGCATATCGACATACCGTTTGGTGCGATCAACGCTATCAACGCGGGTTGCCTCGCACTGTCGGGCGATAGTTGCAGCTCTTATCGCTGGAAACGGTAATTTCGGAAATGCGGGAAACGGGTGTAGGCAAAACGCATCAATATGGAGAGGTCATGCTGCCCGGCGGAGCAGCGCTAAATGATCATTTGACCGTGAGCGAAATCTGCGCCGGGTTCGTACTGAGGCTGCAACTCTCGCCTGACTGGTTGGAGCGACCGTTGGCCCAAGCCTCCGAGATCTGGCAGAGGCCTAGGGTTCACTAACTGTTCCGGTGCCCATGCAAGCTTGCTCTCGACAATCATGCAGAAAAAGCCGTACGGAGCATCGCACTTCGCATGATTGCCGACACTAACGCTTCTGCGCAGAACGCGAGTGCGTCGCTGACCATCCGACGCAACGCCAATGCTTGTTTGATTATGACTCCAGCGACCTGTGCGAAATCAACTCAAGGGCAAGCTGGAAGCAGACGTTGGCGATGAACTTGTGAGAACCGCGAGGGAAGGTCGCGAACAGTTCCTGCAACTGAAGAAGCCCTCGCCATCCCTTTACACGTGCCGATCTCATCCTCTTCAGGAGCTATGGCGGCGACATACCCTTGGTTTTGCTAGCAAGACTGAATGGCCGGTCAAGTCAGCACCGAGAAGTCGAAATTGGTTGATCGGCTCCATTGAGATATAGTTCGAAGCCGTCAGCGCTTCCGGATGTCGCCGCTTTCAGTTCAATGTAGGTCAGGGATTGCGGCCGGAAGAAGCGCATACCGCCTGCGGGCTCAAAGAGAAGTTCGTTATTCCCTTGGGTCAGGTTCAGACCACCGGTCTCATCTGGAGTCAAAGTGTATTGGCGGTTCGGTGCCGAACAGTAGCGCCCAGCGAAGCGGTCAAGAGTGCCCCTTCCGACAGGAGACCGTTGAAAATCAGGGAAAGGGTCCCCGATGGCAAGGCCCGCCAGTTTAAAGGCGATAGTCATGGGCGTCGGATCGCCACCAATGCTGTTCTTCAGAACCGCCACGTAGACCTCCTCTTCAGGTAGCCATACCATATGAGCGGAAAATCCGTTGATGCTGCCGCTGTGGTGGATAGCCTTTTTCCCACGCAGCGTCTCGATTCTGAAACCATATCCGAAGGGAACAGATTCGCCGTTCTTCAACACAAAGGGAGTGGTCATCTCCCGATAGGATTGCTCGGAGATTAGTTCACCATTCGTCAAAGCGGCGTTCCACTTGGCCAGATCGTCTACTGTTGAAAGAAGGGCGCCCGCTGCATAGGCTTGCGTCATATCGATCGGCCGTGCGTTGATGTAATCCCCGCTCGGCAAAGCTTCGTAGCCGGCCACTCTTCCTTTTGTCAGGCTACGATCACCAAGACGGGTATGATCAAGAGACAGCGGCCGGAGTATGTTCTCTTCCATGAACTCAGCGTAGGACTGACCAGATACCTGTTCGATAATCGCTCCCAGAAGAACATAACCAGAATTGGAATAGTTCAGTCCCGTCTCGGGCGCAAAGTCCATCGGCCGCGATTTGAAACTCTCAATCATTTGTTCGACTGATGTTTCCTGAGAGGCGGTTGATTCAAAAAAACCAGGGGCATTCGTATAGTTAAATATGCCAGAAGTGTGTGACATCAGATCCTTTATACGGATGGTGTGTCCATGCGTTGGGTATTCGGGAAGGAATCTGAGAATATCGTCTTCGACAGAAAGTTCACCACGTTCCTGCAGGAGCATTATCGCGGCGGCGGTAAATTGCTTGGTTAACGATGCAATGCGGAAGACGTGCTCTGGTTCAAGTCGCACGCCCAGCTCGATATCGGCGCTGCCGACCGCCTGCCGAAAAATGACCTTCCCTTCCCGCAAAACGATGGCTGCGGCGCCAGGATCCGATTGAGCAAAGCTGTCAACAAGTACCTCTTGAAACTGCTCGGGCGGTTGGAGCGCATCCTCGGATTGCGCGTGCACAGGCGTCGCAACGCTCCACAGTGCAAACGTTAAGCCAGACCCTACGGCGAGGCGAAAGTAACGTGACATCTTCCTCATTTTGACGCTCCCCCAAGCAAGGCTGCCTGAAGAAACTCAGGCCCTGTGCAGAAAAAAATCTCTGAACAGAGAAGCTCCTCCCGTCAAGTGCCAGTGTCGACATTATTGTCTTCAGGCGATCCCGCCGAATGCCTATGCGGCGAGCAGATGGACAAAATCCGGCACGGCAGGTCGCCTTTTGCCACGTAGGCGTGGGCAGTCATGCTATCGAAAAACATTGAATCGCCCTCATGCAGCGTGACTGGCGCATAGTGATCCGAGTGGAATTCCAGCGTGCCCTCAACAACAAAGATGAACTCTTCCCCGCTATGCTGCAGCATGGGACCATATTCCTCGATTGTTTTAGCATTAACATGAGCAAAAATGGGGATGAAACCCTTCTTGAGTAGGTCGGTACTGAGGTAATGCAATTCGTTTGCGCTATCGCTGATGACCTTGCCTTCGCCACGCCGATTGATACTCCGTCTCCCTGATGGGGTAACAGCACCTCCATTTGCCTTCTGATCGAATAATTCGGCAAGATCGATTTCGAGTGCGTCACTCAGACGGATCAAGTGATCGTAGGTCGGCGAGATCTGGCCATTCTCGATCTTCGACAAGGTAGAGGTGGGAATTCCCGCACGCCTTCCTACAACCGCCAGGGTCTCTCGTCGCTCGTTTCGTATTCGCTTCAACAGGCTGCCTGGGCTGTTATCTCTGCTCACCTTCTTACCGTCTCCGCATTTTCACTGTGCTCTGACAATCGTCTGATTGCCGACCTATCAGCCCATCAATGGACGATGATGCGCTCGATGACAATCCGTACCTATCAGCACCTTTCCCCACCTGATTTGGAAAAACATTTCCATTCCGGAAATTTTCCCGTTACAGAGAAATGCGAACTAGGTTTGTGGAGGGAAAAATGCGAATCACGAAGACGACGGTAAGTCTAAAAGCCATCATGTTTGCCTGCGTCGCCCCACTTGCGATTGGGGGATTTGCGCCGGCAGTTTCGGCGCAGTCCGCGCCGCCTGCAGAGACGGAGGACGGCGAAGGAGACGATGACAATGTCATCACCGTAACTGGATCTCGATTGGACGCCACAGGGTTTACCGCGCCCACGCCGGTAACAACCTTTGACGCGGAGGATCTGACGCAGGCAGGGACCCCAACGGTTGCGGAGTTCCTTAGCACGATCCCGGCATTCGTTAACAATGAGTCTCCGCAGAATACGGGAATCAACTCGAGCGGAAACGCAAACGCCAGTGTTAATCTGCGCAATCTTGGGGCTGGACGCACACTTGTTCTGGTCAATGGCCGGCGTCACGTCCCGACTGGTACAAGCGGCACCGTCAACACGAGTCTCATTCCTTCATCCATGATCGGCCAGATCGAAGTCGTCACCGGCGGCGCGTCAGCTGCATGGGGGTCCGACGCAGTGAGCGGGGTCGTCAACATCCTCTACCGCACCGATGTCGATGGCCTTGAGCTGGACGGTCAGGTGGGGATCTCTCAGCGTGGCGATAACGAAGAGTATCGTCTCTCCGCCACGTACGGTGCACCGATCGGAGACCGTGGTCGTTTTATGATCGCCGCAGAATACTACAAGACCGAGGGCATTACCGCTCAGCGGGACCGTGACTGGGGGCGGGACGAACTGCAGATCATCCCAAACACCGCTAACACTGGTGAGAATGACGGCATTCCGCGCAACCTCCTTGCCTCTAACGTCCGCACAGCCAATTCCTCATTGAACGGGGTAATTCTCAATCCGAACACGTTGGCCCCTTTCCAGACTGGTCCATTGGCGAACCTGCAATTCGCGCCTGGCGTCGGAACGCAACCCTTCAACAGAGGTACAAACACGTCCTTCCTCTGGACAATCGGTGGTGATGGGACGAACTTCTCTCAAGATACCGACCTAATAATCCCCAACTCGCGCAAAGCGTTGTTCGCTGTTTTCGAGCACGAAATCACGGACGACATCGAGTTCTACTTCGAGGGGTCATACACCCAGGCAGAAGCGGAATCAGGCGTGGTGCAGAACTTCAACTTCGCGCCAGGTGGTGTGGTCGGTGTCGTGCCAATCAGGATAGATAACGCTTTCCTGCCTGCGTCTGTAAGAGCGGCAATGGTCACTCAGGGAATCACACAATTTTCTCTGGGCCGGGTCAACAACGACATGGGATTCATCAACTCCACGACGCGCAATGTTACGACACGGTTTGTTGGTGGTCTCCGAGGTGACCTTGATCAAAACTGGAATTGGGATTTTTATTACCAGTATGGTGAAAACTCATTCCAGAACGAACTTGAAAACAATCGCATAACGGCCAACTTCTTCGAGGCTGCGGATGCGATCGTCGACCCGGGCAGCGGGAACATCGTTTGCCGTTCAGGCAATCCAGCCTGCGTTCCCTTGAACCTTTTCGGTTTCGGTTCTCCAAGTGCCGAAGCGATCGACTACGTACATGCCACTACTCGTCAACTTAGTGACCGGTCTCAAGAGGTGGCTGCTCTGACAATTAGAGGCGATTTGCTTCAGTTGCCGGCAGGTGCGGTGAAGACCGCTTTCGGCGGCGAGTACCGAAGTGAGTCGACCGACTTTCGCAATGATGAGCTTGGCAAGCGCAATGAGGTATTTCTCCTAACTGGAGGAGATCTAGCGGGTAGTTACAAGGTCAAGGAGGCATTCGCAGAAGTGCTGGTGCCAATTCTCGCGGACAAGCCATTCTTCGACTTGCTCGAACTCAATGGTGCCGTGCGATACACCGACTACACCACAATCGGCGACCTGGTGACGTGGAAGGTTGGTGGGTCATGGCGCCCATTCGAGGATCTTCGTCTCAGGGCGACATATTCATCGGATATCAGAGCGCCTAACCTGGCTGAACTTTTCACCGCGCAAGCCCTTGTGTTCAACAATGTCGGCGTCGATCCCTGCTCCGCTCTTGGACGAGCCGGAAGCCCGGCAATCGATGCGAATTGTACTGCCGAAGGCGTCCCGCCAACTGTACCTAATGGCGGCACGATTACGACACCGATCGGGGGCAATCCTGACCTTCAGGAAGAGAGCGCTAAGACTTTGACTGCTGGTTTTGTCTACTCTCCATCTTGGGCTCCGCGCGTCAACTTGTCATTTGATTACTTCGACATCAAGCTTGCTGACGCAATCGGCACTCTGCCGCTCGCACGCATTCTTGAGGGCTGTTATGAAGATGGAAACCAGGCGCTGTGTGATGCCATCACGCGCGGCCCCGATTCTTCGATCCAATCTGTCAATCTTACGGCGCTCAATATCGCATCGCGTCGTATCAGCGGGGTCGATGGAGAATTGTCCGTCAGAGTGCCCGGAGATGCAGTATTTGGCGGAGCAGCCGGCGACTTCAATTTTAGGGTTATCGGCAGTTACCTGTTCCGCGACGAAACCTCGACCGATGGTATCGTCGTGATTGAAGGTGCGGGCGGTGCTGATCAACCAAAGCTCCGCATGAATTTGGATCTGGGCTACACCGCTGATAACTGGGGCATCACATCGCGAGTTAACTTCATCGGCTCGAGTAAATTTGACGTCAACTTCGACGTTGAGGATCTCGACCTGAACGACGTCAATAGCGAGACTTACGTTAATCTATCGGCGTTTTACGATGTCGCCATGGGCGATCGTGAATTACGGCTCTACGGGGGCATCAACAACCTCTTCGATAATGATCCTGCCAGGACGGTCGATCGCGACTTCCAGAATGCCTATGCGACCGTGCCTGGACTGCACGACGTAATCGGTCGGCGCTTCTTCGTAGGAGCACGTGTCTCGTTCTAGACGGTGCGGAGGGGACCGCATCTATGTTGCGGGCCCCTCCAAACTTAACAGAACAGACGTGGCAAGAGGCGTAACTATGAAAATCAATTCGAGACTGGCAACAATTGCCTCCATTATGCTCAGCCCAATTCTGGCAGCTTGTGCGACTGTTCCTCAAGGAGAGTCCTTCGATCTGCTTCTTCGTGGTGGAGAAGTCGTCGATGGAACCGGTCGACCTTCACGGGTGACCGATGTTGGCGTCCGGGGTAACAAGATTGTTTTTGTGGGCGATGCGAAAGGGCGAAACGCGGTCAATGAACTCGACGTTTCCGGCCTAGTTGTCGCACCAGGTTTCGTCGATCCGCACACTCACGCTCTCGAAGAAATTGTTCGAGAAAATCGTACGCCGGGCCCTCTTATCAACGAAGGTTATCTTCGGCAGGGCGTGACTACCCTCGTGAGTGGACCCGACGGGTACTTCTCACCGAAATTCATGAGAACTCTTGATACGGCGGTGAACCAGTACGGTTCGGCACTCAACTATGCGTTCTATGTCGGCCACAACGGGATTCGCAGGGAAGTCATGGGGGGTGCGCAGCGGCGTCCGACGCCGACAGAGCTTGACCAGATGCGCGACATGGTTCGCGATGGGATGGAAATGGGCGCAGTCGGCTTCTCAACCGGCCTCATGTACGAACCAGGTATGTTCAGCGGCATCGATGAGGTGGTCGAGCTGACAAAAGAGGTTGCGCCGTTCAACGGTGTTTACGATTCCCATACACGCAATCCAGTCTTCGAGATGATGGCTTCGGAGTCCGAGGCAATTGAAGTGGGGCGTCGTGCCGGTGTGCCCGCAAAGCTGGCGCATCTCAAAGCCGTTGGTCTTATTAACAGGGGCAAGATTGGCGATGTGATTCAATTGGTAGAAGCCAGCAATCGCCTGGGTCAGCAGGTTGTCTCTGACCAGTATCCCTATGACGGAGCGGCAACCGCGAATCTGACTGACCTGATCATTCTGCCCGAGACGGGCGTGGGTGCGGCCTCGCGCGAAGCGGTTTTGCAAGCCTTGTCCGATGGTGGGATTGCAAGCAATTCCTTCGCCGCGGTTCGCGAGGCGAGCGAGAAGGGCATCGGTGGAGGCTTCAGTTGGATCAAGGCCGTGGGATATGGCAGCATGCGCATTGTCGATGCACCCGATGATCCATCGCTTGTGGGCAAGAATCTATTTCTACTCAGCCAGGAGCGTGGCCAATCGCCTTTCGAGTTGGTTGTTTCGCTAATCCGCGAAAATGAAAATCCGGTGCTCCTTACCCTCGGTGCCATAGAAGAACAGGACGTACGGGAACTTTTGGTGCAACCTTGGAACATGATTAGTAGCGATGGCGCATATGCCGACGCCATTTATCAGGAGTTCAAGCATCCGCGATCAACAGGCAGTTTTCCGCGCGTTCTTGGCTATTATGTGCGAGAAGAAAAGGTGCTCACCCTTGAAGAGGCCGTGCGTAAGATGACCTCATTTCCGGCATCTTTCCTCGGACTGTCCGATCGAGGAGTTCTGTCGCCTGGCTTTGCGGCCGACATTACGGTCTTCGACAAGAATCGCATCATAGACAAATCTACTTGGACGGACCCAGGCGCGTATTCCGAAGGCGTCGTGCACGTTATCGTCAATGGCAAATTCGTACTGCGCAATGAGCAAGTCACCGGACAAACCCCGGGCGAATGGGTCAAACCTAATCGCTAAATAAACGGGATAACCGATTTGCAGCCTAAACATGCTAAACCGCAATTTTGAACTTTAAATTCTCCCAAGGACTTACCATGTCGCAGAACCAACTACAAACGGCAGAGCCAAACCTCTCGAAAATTGACTCGCAAGACTTAGTGGGTCTGAGCGCCAAAAGCATCCGCGAGCCTTATCTGTTATTCCTAGGCGATGGTGGCGACATCAAAACGGCGACCGGAGTTCATTACTGGCGCCCAGACATTTGTATTGGCCAAATGCGCCTCTCTGGCCAGGCTGCGGATCTCGGTCTCGAGGAGCTTGGTATCGCTGCAGCGGCCAACGCAGGGGTAGGCACCCTTATTGTTGGAGTGGCAACTATCGGTGGCCATGTTCCTGAAACGTGGATCGATGTCCTTGCTGAGGCACTTGAAGCTGGCCTCGACCTCGCAAGCGGGCTGCATCTCAAGTTGCAGGATATTCCACGATTGCGCGAAATCGCGAGGGCAAATGGACGCCGCATCCATGACGTACGGCATCCAACACAAGATTTTGCAATCCCTTCATTCGAGTTCCGGCCTGGAAAGCGTCTCCTCACTGTTGGAACTGATTGCGCAGTCGGAAAGATGTTCACTTCGCTCGCAATCGAGAGGGAGATGAAGGCGCAAGGTCTCAAGACTACGTTCAGAGCAACAGGTCAAACTGGTATCCTCATAGAAGGAAGCGGCATATCCATTGACGCAGTGGTTTCCGATTTCATTTCATCGGCAACCGCGTGGCTTGCTCCAGCAAATGACCCCGATCATTGGGACATTATCGAAGGGCAAGGTTCGCTGTTTCATCCGGCCTTTGCCGGAGTGACGCTTGGGCTTGTTCACGGCAGCCAGCCGGATCTCATGGTTTTGTGCGGTAATCCCTCGCTGACGCATTTGCGCTATTTCGAGAATTTCAAACAGCCATCGCTCGAGCAGTGCATCGAACGCTACGAAGAAGCAGCGCGATTGACCAATCCTAATGCGAAGATAGCCGGCATAAGCTTGAACACATCGCAGATGGGGGAAGTTGAAGCGCATCGAATTATTGAAGAGACGCGCAACAGATTAGGTATGCCGTGCTTCGATCCAGTCCGGACCGGCGTATCGGAGTTCGTCTCCAAGGTATTTTTCAATTAACCAATAATTTCGAATCAGAAGGAGCGGTCAAATTCTCAGTTTCTGGCGCCACTATCTCTTACCTGGTTTTGTATTCCAGGGCGTCGTCATTGCTGGCGGGTATGCGACTGGAAGGGAGCTGGTCGAATTTTTCCTTTCGCAAGGCATCATTGGAGGGTTGGCCGCGCTACTCGGCGCCATGTTTGTTTTCAGTATCGTCATGGCGGCCACGTTCGAGCTCGCCCGAGCTGAGCGTGTCTACGACTATTTGGGTATGGTGAAGCTCGTTCTCGGCCCGGCTTGGCCGTTGTTTGAAATTGCCTATTTGCTAATAATCCTGCTGGTGCTGGCCGTTGTCTCGAGCGCGGCGGCAATTATCTTTGCAGATCGTCTCTTGCTTGACCCGACTTCGGCCGCGCTCATCTTCCCGGTTTTAGTTCTTGGCCTACTGCTCTTGAAGAGGAGCGCGCTGGAGAGCGCCTTTTCGTTTTGGTCGGTCCTCATATACTGCGGCTACATTGCCCTGTTTGTCGCGACCTTCTCGCTATTCGGGAATAAGGGCATTCCTGCCGATGGCACATCGATTAGCGCGAACAGCATCTTCAGCGGGATTAAATATGCTGGTTATAATCTGGCGGCCATCCCTGCTGTGTTGTTTGTTCTCGGACATCAGACCCGGCGCCGACAGGCAATCTTATCAGGGTTATTGGCGGGCCCTATCGCTATGATACCGGCTGTGTTGCTGTTCTTCGCAATGGCGCTCCATTACCCTGCAATCCTTAGCGAGCCCATTCCGCTCACCTTAATGCTGGAAAAGATTGGGTCACCCACGTTCGCCCTGATCATGGAAATCATAATCCTAGGAACCTTCTTCCAAACTGCCATCGGATTCCTTAATTCTATCAACGAGCGCGTGGACGGCGCTTTTAAACGGTCGGGTTACAGCGCTCTGGGTCAGTTGGGGCGCGCAGCTGTTGGTGTTGTTGTACTCGGGATCGCAAAACTCATTACGCTCTATGCTGGATTGATCGAGCTAATTGCGAACGGGTATGGAACGCTCACCTATGCGTTTCTTCTGTTGTTTGCGTTGCCGGTCGTCACCATGGGCGTTTGGCGGATATTCCGCCGGGGACAGAGCGCCCAAGTATCGCCGACTGCCACCCAGGAAGACGCAGTATGAGCGCGGTAGTTGAGATCGTTACCCATCCCTTAAAAGCCCCGTTCTCGATCAGCGGGTATGTCTTTGACCATGTAGATACCATTAAGCTTACGCTCGAATTGAATGAAGTGAGGGGGCGCTCTGAAGCGGCGGGTGTGTATTACCTTGACGATACTGCGGAGAGTATGTTTGAACAGCTCAGGCCAATCGTCGCAGAGCTGAATAAGGCACGTCACCTGCCGACCGCGGCAGATATACAAGATTGGTTGCCGTCAGGCGGTCCGCGAAATGCACTGGACTGTGCGCTGTGGGATTACCACGCGAAAGCCTGCAGTAAGCGCGTCTGGGAATTAGCTGGAACCTGTTGGCAGCCTCTTCGCACGGTGTACACGCTTGGCATCGACACACCCGAGGCCATGGCCAATGCGGCGGCTGCGGCAACCGGATTTTCCCGAATCAAGCTCAAACTGGGAATCGAGGACCCCGTCGCTCGTGTGGAGGCCGTGCGTGCAGCGAGGCCAGAAGTATCGTTGATAATCGATGTGAACCAGGGTTGGACCATAGACGCATTGCGGGATTTCACTCCCGAATTAGTGCGTCTCGGCGTCGACATGATTGAGCAGCCTCTGCCGCGAGGAGATGATCACGCGCTCGAGGGCTATGTCTCGCCCATACCCTTGGCGGCAGACGAATCCTGCCTCGACATGTCCGAATTTGCCGCAGCATCCAAGCGCTATGCGATTATCAATATCAAGTTGGACAAATGCGGCGGTCTCACGGAAGCACTTAAACTGGTCAAAGCCGCGCAGGATGCTGATATCGATCTGATGGTCGGCAACATGTCAGGCAGCTCACTTGCAATGGCTCCCGGTTATGTCGTGGGACAATTCTGCAAGTTCGTGGATCTGGATGGCCCATTGCTTCTCGCGCACGATATAGACAAGGCGATCGAGTTTGGCCGTGGTGGATTGATGAGCCTACCGGATCCAGCGCTATGGGGCTAGGTTCGACTACAGTCAGAGGCAGCGAGAATTTACGAACCTCGATAGGTCGTGAAGCTGATACCGATGGCCGTTTGGACAACAACCGCATCTCTGGGTTTCTTGCGCAGTCCTAGGCGGTACAATTGCGATTTGCCGCCGCGCTGAAGCACACATTTCCAGCACCATAGACCAAACAAGGGAGACTGAGGCTCCGAGTTGAGCAACAGCCGGATCGATGCTGGGTTTGACTGTGGCAATATCGAGGTGCTGTCCGACAGTGGCATTATGGCAAAGCTCGGAATCCGGATCGAT
This sequence comes from Erythrobacter sp. AP23, assembly GCF_001542855.1. Taxonomy (GTDB): domain Bacteria; phylum Pseudomonadota; class Alphaproteobacteria; order Sphingomonadales; family Sphingomonadaceae; genus Qipengyuania. Next base: position 36,538 of record NZ_LNBY01000020.1, read on the forward strand.
GCGAGCAGCGAGTTCGTTTGGTGTTTCCACTTTCGTGTCAACAGCGTGCCGGGCCGAGCATTGCAGTTGAAGATCACGGCCCTGAAAAACTACGTCTTTCAGGGTCGTTGGCCCGGTTATTGTGGCAGCGTTACCTAGGACAGCGATTAATGGCGGTGCGAGGCTTACATCAATGATAAGTCTGAAGACGTCGGCACTCTGACCATCCGCTAGCCTCCAGTCAGTGACATTGCGTGCGTGGCGTCTTTCACACCTTAATCAATAGAACGACACCACGATCTGGTTGCCGATGCTGCAGAGACGCATGGCTTCGTCCACGTTCATCTGGGCACGACGATGGACGTCCACCAGCCGCTCGACTGTCCCGATATTGGGGGAGGCAAGGTTAAGGTATCGCTTTATGAGCACTAACACTCCGACGAATAGCAAGACGAGTGGTGGATGGAAGGCGCCTGAGCACTGATCGATCTGTTAGACAGCGAAGCCCGCGAATTGCGCAAGTGATGGCGATCCTACGCCCTGACCAATTGCAGTTCTATTCGTCTTGTCGTCACTGTGGCGCGCGCACCAGGTTCAAGCGCAACGAACTGATGCTTGTCCTCAATCCTCGCTAGGTCATCGCTTTTCCGAGCGACGTGTAAGCGTAGTGCATATCGGATAGCCGCCCTCAATCGTCGGAATCCGCTCGGAACGAGCGTCGCGCAAAAGGTTGGACTTTCTTCGGGTTTCTTATCGGCTCTCTCTGCCGAAAAAAGGGCGGCCCTTCCGAGGCCGCCCTTAAGGAGAGAACTCATTGCATTGCTGCTCCGAGCCCTTCGGGTCGCGAGATCATATTACCATCAATGATGGTTCAGTCGATTGTAGGGTTGCGACAGGCCCGAATAGGTACGGTTTCGAACAGCTTCGTTGCGCGAGCCCCCTATAGCGATGGCCAGCTAGGTCGCCACCTCTGAGGCGAAGATGCTTATCAGAGAGTTGAACCCGAGCTTTGCGTTCTCGCGCCAGGTATTCCGGGCTACAGGGTCGCTATGCAACTTGACGACTTCCTGCAGCGCTACTTTGCCACCACCGACCTCTCCGGGGTTGCCCCCGATACTCTTGCAGCCGGCATTGAGCACTGCCGGGTCGATCTCGGCCTTGAGGAGGACCGGGGCAAGCGCTTTGCACTGTGGTCGTTCCTGCACATGTTCGGGTCCGCCCCCGATCTCGCTGCGGCGTTCAAGAACGAGGAAGACCGGGAAGCTGCGCGCAACTTCATGGATCTCTTGGCGGCATCGGAAGACGATGGGTAAAGCTGATTGCATTGGGAACACGCGAGCCTTCAGACCCGCACCCGATACCCATCCGGCTTTCTTCGCGAACAGTCCTGAACCAGGTCAGCTGAGGACGGCAACCCATTCCTTTCCGGCCGTGTTGTCGCGCTTCGCGCGCCTGCCCGCACCACCCGTCATGAACAGGTTTCCCTTGGAGCTTCGCTCCTGCGGTGCAGTCCTCCCATGCCCTGCTTCTTAGGCAAGTTCGCAAGCCGGAGATGGTCTCCGGTTTGAGGAACTGAAGGAATACACCCATGACCAATATCGCAATCCTCACCGGCCGCATCGCCCGCGAACCCGACACCCGCGAGACCAAGGGCGGCACCAATGTCACCGGGATCACCGTCGTCACCGATCGCCCCGCACGCGACAAGGACGGCAAGTCCTACAAGGACGAGAACGGCTACACCGCCAAGGAAAGCGAGTTCCACCGTGTGACCTGCTTCAACGGCCTCGCCAAGACCGTCGGCCAGTACTGCTCCAAGGGCCAGCTGGTATCGGTCCAGGGCCGCATCCACTACACCCAGTGGGAAGACAAGGACGGGGTCACGCGCTACGGTACCGAGATCCTCGCCGACAAGGTCGACTTTCTCTCCCGCGGCAACGGCTCGGGTGACGAAAACGACAACACCGACGCTCCCGAGATCGACTGAACTCTCCCGTCGATCTCCCTCCCGAGGGGGTCCTGTCCAACCGGACAGGGCCCCTTCTTGCTGTTCCTACTCTCCCGATGGCTGTTCGGTGCGAGAAGACGAGCGAGCCGGTGGAAGCAGCTTCTGCAGAGCCGCCTCTTCGCCGAGCTTTCCAAGCTCTCCAGCAACTCTTTCGAGCGCCTTCTTCGTGAAGGTCTCAAGTCCTGTTCCCAAGATGATGCGGCCCAGTTCAAGGGCGGCTTGCTCCTCAAGTTGCTTCTGGCGCTCGGCGAGTGCCAGCCGGTCGGCCTCGAGTTTTCGGAGTGCTGCGACAGCGCTTCGTTTCGTTGGCACCGGGGTTCCTTTCCTGCACCCCTCGGTGGTTCCTCCCTTCGATCAACATGCACCCGGGCACGGCCTGTAGGAAAGTCCCATCGCGCGGGTCATCCCTTGCGCTCATAACGGAGCGGGGGGGGGGTCTGGCTCACCGAATTCCAAGGGTGATGGGCATGTGGTCGGCGCGTCAAGGACGGCGGGGCCCCACCATTTTGTCTCCCCTGCGCTTTGCTCCGGTCCGACAAAATCGTTGCCCCCACCGCCGCTTCGCGGTCGCCATTGCGGCGATCCCTGACCCGCCGGCCCCATGCCCCTCCGCCTGTTTCCTGTCGTCTCAGCGACAGGTTTCAGGAGGATATCATGACTGCACTCAGCACCTTGGACATGAACGCGCACAGCTATTTCGAAGCGCTTGCAGTTGCCGAAAGGCGCGCCCTGCACAGTTTCTTCGACCAGCACGTGGTGGAAGATGAAGACCTGGGCTACTTCGCCCTCGACGAGGGTGACTACAACGCACTTCCTGCACATCTCGCCAGCCGCGTGGTGCACACGGTCCATGGGGCCATGCTCGACGAATACTGACGACCATACGAGGGCAGGAGCCGGTGACGGTTCCTGCCCTTTTTTGTGTTCGCTTGTGCTGGAGCGGGGCGAAAAGCGGAGCGGGGCTGGGGTCGCGCTCGGTCCCGCCCCGCCTTCGGCGGCGCTCCTGCGGGCGCGGCCATTTTTGTTCTGGGCCCCGCAAGCACGCCCGAACGACAGCGGGTCGGACCGGCGCAGCGCCGCAGGGACCGACATACCCCGGTCCCGGGCCCCGCACGCGCTCCTTTGCCGCTGCCTTTGCGGGGGTGCGGTCCTTGTGCGTATTATTCATTCAGTTGCAGATCAGGCTCGATTACGGCCGCGAACTGGATGCTCGCGCCGCCAAGGGCTCCGTTGGAAAATGCCTTCGAGAGCAGAACGACGAAGATCTCTGGATTCCGCGGCGCAATGGGGAACAAAATTGGCACACCGTACGCAGCGGTAGCTGCATGGGATGGCAAAAAAGCGCGAAGAAACAGAGGTGTTGCTTGTTCGAAGGGCCGAGCAATTAGGTGGTAGCCAAGGCACAGGAGTATCCCGCCGAAGGCAGTCCCATCGCCTTAGATTGACCGGCCATATTGCCCGGCGAAAGTCGCTTCCTATAGGCATCACTTGGGATACCGAGCTACCCGGCTTCGGACTTCGCAAGCGCAAATCGGGACACTTCACCTGGATTGTGAAGCACAGGCCGCGAGGCGTGCAGCGAATGGTGACGCTGGGAAGCGCGGGAGTGGCGGCAGGAGCGCTTGGCGCACCCGCCGCGCGCGCTTCCGCGCGCAGGTTGCTCATTAAGGCGACGCTTGCCGATCTTCCTACCGCTCCGGAGAAGCAAAATGCTCCACTCTTCGCGGAGTACGCTGAGGAGTTCTGGCTCGACTATTCGCCGCATTGGAAGCCTTCGACGCGCGATGCATCTCGGGCCTACATGGACAGGCGGCTTATTCCACGGTTTGGTGAGCTTTCCGTCGATGCGATTGAACGGGCTGACATCAACCGTTGGCGAGACAGCATGGCTGATGCGGGAGGAGCCTTCAATCGCAGCATCCCGATTATGTCGGTGATGATGCAATATGCCGAAAAACTCGGCTATCGTGAGAAGAACACCAACCCCTGTCGCGGCGTTTCTCGCTTCAAGCGGGACTTGCCGGAACGCTATCTGTCAGCCGATGAATATCGACGGCTCGGTAGGGTGCTGGCAGAGCACGACGGTGCCAATGCGTTCGTGGTGCCAGCTCTCCTGATGCTGATCTATACCGGCGCACGGGTTTCAGAGATTGCGACATTGCTCTGGCGCTACGTGCAGATACCCCGCCTCGCATTGCCTGACAGCAAGACCGGGCCGAAAACGATCTACCTCAACCCGCAGGCAGTCAATGTGCTCAACGGGCTGCAACGGCGCGGAGACGATCAACTCGTATTCCCGGCAATGTATCGCGAGGTGCCGATCAATTTGGGCCAGCATTGGGAGAAGATCAGGCGCAAGGCAGCCTTGCCCGATGTGCGCCTGCACGACTTGCGGCACAGCTTCGCCTCAGTGGCCATAGCGAAAGGCATTCCGCTTGCGACCATTGGCAAGCTGCTCGGCCATGCGCTTCCTGAAACGACGGCCCGATACGCGCATCTCGCCGACGAAGTGATTTCGGAAAGCGCCGACCGCATCTGTTCTATCCTCGCAAACTCAATGAGGATGACCGCATGACCAGCTATTACCTCAAGCGTATTCTTGCCGAGGAGCTAGCGCGCATCGTTCCGGGCGATGCTGGAAAGCGTCGCACGAAGTTCGACTACGTCCTTCCTGGTTTTGGCGAGCGTATCCATTCGTCCGGCAGGAAGAGTTACGTCCTGCAGCGCACGATGGGCGGCAAGCAGAGACTCATCACAATCGGCGATGCTGCCATCCTGACCGAGCGGATCGCCAAGGATGTTGCTCGCCGCCTAATCTTGAGGATCGAACTGGGCCAGAATCCTGCGGACAAGAAACAACGCGGGAAGAAGACGCCGACCTATGCTTCCTTTCTTCGGCACTATTGGGAGGTGGCGGCTCCAACCTGGAAGCCATCCACTGTTGAGATACATGATATCTACCGGCGAACGCATTTGGAACATGCGTTCGCCGGAAAGTTCATCGATGAGATCGGCCATGCTGATGCTGTACGCTGGCATGCGACGCTATCGCGCTCGGCAGGACCGGGCGCGGCCAACCGCGCCCTGGAAATCCTGAAAGCCATGTTCGCAAAGGCAGAAGCATGGGGCTATCTCCCCGAGCACTCCAATCCCTTTCGTGGCGTGAAGCGCAACAAAGGGCGAAAAATTGAACGCTTCCTGAGCCAAGCCGAAATGGCCCGTCTCGGAGCCGCGCTTGCGCGCCATCGCGCCGCCAAACCGAACGAGGTCGCGGTAGTTTCGCTTCTCGCTTTGACAGGATGCCGGCGTGGCGAAATCCTCAACCTCACGTGGGGCGAAGTTCAGGGGCGCAAACTAAAGCTGACCGATTCCAAAACCGGGCCGCGCATCGTCTGGCTGGGTCAGAAGGCAAGGGAAGTCCTTGATGGTTTCCCTCGCGCGAAGAAACACGAGCGGGTTTTCCGCTTCGATATGCTGCCCATCTCTGCAATCGAAGGGTTCTGGCGCATGCTCAGGGTCGAAGCGGGCATCGAGGATGTGAGGTTGCACGACCTGCGGCACAATTATGCGAGCCTTGCCGCTCGATCGTCCGAGACGCTTCCGATGATTGGAAACCTGCTGGGACACAGACATGTTCGAACAACCGCTCGATATTCACATCTAGATGATGCAAGTATTCTCACGGCTTCGGTCGTGATTGGCGCGGAGATCGAACGCTGCGCTAGGCGATAATGTTCGCGCGGATGTAGCCGAACATGCGATATTGAACGACCGTTTCTACGTGTGAGATGGGAAAAATCGGACATTCTGCACTCGACCCGAAAGCGGACAAGGCCTTGAAGGGAATTACTTTTCTATCTAGCGTCAATCCGAGAGAGGGGCGCGGAAATGCCATTTTCCCATTTAAAGGGTGTCGATGCGCCCACAATCGCCGATAATGACGATCTTTTGGCGTTTGTCCTAGATAACGGCCCGAACCTCATCTTCATCAAGGATGAGAAGAGTAAGCTAGTTTACGCCAATGCTGCGTTTCTGGGGCTGTACGCTCCCGATATGCGCTCGGGAGTTCTAGGCACCACCACGGTGGAAAGCTTCGAACCCGAAGAAGCGGAACTTTTCCTCAGCGAAGATCGACGCGCACTGCGCGAAGGGTTTTCGGAAATTGTCGAGGAGATCACCGATTGGAAAGCCGAGCGTCGCACATTCCTAACGCGAAAGATGGTCTTCCATACCGCCGATGGCGCCAAACGGCTTGTCTGCATCGCGACGGACATCACTGACCTCGCAGCCCGCGAGCGAAGGGTTGTCAGGCTCAATGCGCAGCTGAAACTGTATTCCCATTCGATTGCCCACGATCTCAAAAATCCGGTCTCCAGCTTCATCAGCGGGCTAAATCTCCTGCAGCGCGACAAGAACTCGCAATTGAGTGAGCGGAGCGAAATGGTCGTCTCGGCGCTTAAAGACAGCGCCAGCGGAATGGCAGGCATGATCAATTCGACCCTGAAAGCCGCAATCAGCGAAAGCGAAGATCTGCAGTTCCAGAAATACGACTTGAACCTTCTGTTGGAAGAAGTGCGGTTCAATCTTTCGGCGGCGATCCAGGAGGCCAATATGAGTCTCCACGTTACGCGGCTACCCGATGCGACAGTCGAACCGAATCTCTTTCGCCAACTGTTCCAGAACCTCATTGAGAATTCGATATGCCATGCGGGCGGCAAACGACCTGTGGTGACGATCCATCATCGTGAAGAGGAAGGAGAACATCTGTTTTTCGTTGGGGACAATGGCCCCGGTATTGCACCGGAAAGGCGAGATCAGATATTCAGCCAATTCTTCAAGGGCGAGGATGGTGGAAAGCTAGGCCTCGGGCTTACGATCAGTCAACGCATCGCAAACCTTCACGACGGCTACATCGAAGTGCACGATAAGGTAGAGGATGGCTGCTGCATGCTGGTTCGCATTCCGGCACGGTAGATCAAATTTAACCGCCGCTTTCCACCCAAAGTCAGACATTGCACGCTTCATGCTGCAAAACTGAAAGCTGCCGATCGCAATCCATCACGATGCGGCAGAAAGTGGGCCGTAAGCGGACTGGCGGGTTTCAGAGAACCAACCGCAAATTGCGGACGGCGAAGAAGCCTTGTCTCGCTTCAACTCAAGTTTCATCCAGGCAGCTTGCCATACTGCGAGACTTGTCGCGTGCCGATCAGGTTTAGCGATACAGACGGAAGCGCTGAAACCTTTAGATGGGCCGAAGCATGATAGCCCGCATCGATCAAGAGCATGCGTATCGCATCGCCCAAAGCTTCGGCAGCCCATGTCAACGCATATGCGGAAGTCCGCAGGGGCGCGTGCCCGACCGGCTTCAAGGCTTCCGGCAAGTAATGCATCAAGTCATAGCTTGATTGTGGGGCGCAAGATGGTCGAGGACCAGTTGCGGTCGCTGAAATAGCAGAAAGCTACCAGTGTCAGCTACTGGGCCTTCCATCTTAAAACCATTTCGCGATGCGAAAGAATTTACGAGCGATTGCGTCGCGAGCCGATCCTGATCGCCGTGCAAGATGGTCACCGGCGCCGAAATGCCGCGTGCCAAGGCTGCCCAATCTGAGGAATGCAATGCGAGCTCTTCCGTCCCGCAGCGATAGCCTTCGGAGAAGAGCGCCAGGATTGACTTCTTGAGGAAGAGCTGATTCCCGGGCTCGCGGATGAAAGCGAGGTCCGCTGGTGCATCTCGGAAGAAGCTTTCGAGGTAACTTGCGTCTTGTTCTCTGTGCACCTTGGCGAGCACCGCGCGGACGTACATTCGCATGGCCGCCGGCATCAACCGCGCGAGTTGGAGTGGGAGGCGATGCCCGATCCCGAGCAGCTTCAGTTCTTCGGAAGTCGCAATGGGGATCACTGGCCCTGCGACAACAACCTGTCGACACCGCGCGCCGTGCCGCTGCGCAAAAGACAGCGCGAAGGTTGTGCCGCCCGATGCGGCGAGAATGTCCGCCTCTTCGATTTCAAGCCGGTCGAGCAATTCGGCAATGCGGTCCGCGAACCCTTCGACCATTTGCTGTCCCGTTTCCTCCTCGAAATTTCGTCCGCAATAGGGGCGCCAGGGCGCTATCAGTCGAATCTCCCTTTCAAGCAATTTCTCCTCGAACCCGCGCGGCAGGAACGGACCGCCGAACAGCGGATGGAAGTAGAGAACCGGCCGCCCGCTTTTGGGACCGAAGAATTGCACCCTGAGCTCGACGCCGTCGATCATCTCGCCTCGGCGAGCAGCTTGATCGGCGCCAGCTGGATCTGCTCCTGTTCGAACAGCATGCAAATCCTGATACCCGCCATACAGAGCAATCAATTCGCCCTGAGAGCCAATCGCGAGCTTCGCCAGCAGGCGCTTCAACTGGTTGCGCACTGTGCCGATGGACGTTCCACGGTCTTCTGCGAGTTGCCGCAAGTTTCCCCGCATGAGAATTTCGCGCAAGATTGCCTGTTCCGCGCCGGTAAGCGCGAAGTCGCGTGCGAACTCGGCGCCACAGCTCTCGTCCCACCGAAGCGCGACCGGCTGCAATTCTATCAAGGGAACCGCCGCGTTCCTTCGCCTCGCCAGAAAAGGCGACGGAGTTTCGCTTTCCTCGCCCGCCAACAGTTGGATGATGGCCTGCTCGCGATCGTTAGTCGCAATTTCCTTCAGTATCTCGCGGTCTTTGGCTTGTCGATCCGGTAGCCAGGCCCAGTCGGGCAAGGGCCGATCCGGCTCCGCTCGCGCCATGAGCGCACTGGCTTCGTGGACATGCAGGCGCTCGTTAAGAAGGAGTGTGCCGTCCCGTGAGGCCTTTCGATTGTCCATTGCTGGATCATCAGAAGTAGCCAACATGCGCTCGGCCTGCTGGAAATGGTATGAGAGATCGGACTCGCCGCCATCCAACCGTCCTTCGTCGGCCAGTCGCGCGAGCAATGGGCGCAGGGTCAGAAGTCGCGATGGATTGGCGGCAACCTGGTAAATTTGCGAAATCAGGTAATCGCGATCCTGAGCGTCCACGCTGTTCCCCCTCCGTTTGCCCCCAGCCCACTAGTCCGGCTGTTTCGGGGTCGCCCTTAGACCGGGCCTGCATCGTGGCTTCGCCTCAACCGGTATCGGCATCCAGCGCCATGCGGATCGGAACCCTGCTTAGTAGCTGGTCATGCAGCACGTATGTACCATTTGGGACATTTGCGTCGACATTCCAACCCGCTAGCCAATCGCGCTGTCACGATTGTCGTGCGGATCGCCAGACTTCATGAAAAACCGTGTCACCCCGGCCCTGATTGAGGATATCGTCGCGCAAGCCTATTCGGCAATCGCGCGGCCCGAATCCGTCATCGAACTGCTCGCGCCTGTGGCCGGTCTGGACCTTGCCGACGCCGGGAGTTCGGTGCGGGTGGACAACCATCTGTACAACGCCGCGCAGATTCTCGACCAGATGTACCCGCTCAGCCCGCAGGATCTGGGGGCGCTGGATCCGCGAACGGAGACCGGACCCGACTGCGATCTCGTCATGGACGGGCATTTTCGGGTCGAGCATGTCACCCGCTCCACCTTGACCGACACATCCTTTGCCGTCGGAGAGCAACTACCCGAATGGGCGTTGGATAGTGTCGAGCGGGGCGGATCGGAAAGGGACAGGTTGCCGCGCGATGCGAAACCTGGCCTCGTGCGCCTGTACTGCAGCGAAGAAGACGAGACCGGCAGCTGGTTCATGGTGCGGCGGGAGGATGGCGACGATGGCAGCCGCTTCCTGTTCTTCGCCTTGCGGATGCAATGGGACGAGGCGCACGGGCTGAGCTTTCAGGAGGCGCTCGGCCTGTCCGATGTCGAGGCGATGCTGCTGCGCCACCTGGTCCGCGGGGGCACGCTCCGCAGCTTTGCTGAAAGGCGCGGGCGGTCCATCGGTACCGTGCGCAACCAGATGAAGGTGCTGCAACGCAAGCTGGCTGTGCGGTCCAAGGAAGAAGTCCTGCTGCTTTATGCGGGCTTCGCCAGCACGCTGGAAGACGCAGCGGCCAATGCCTCACAGCCTGCGCATCGGTGCCGGAACCTGCTGCGAACCGACAGTTCGACCATCGCATGGGAAGAGATGGGCGATCCCGATGGCAAGCCAGTTGTATTCTTCCATCCACTCGAAGGCGCGATCCTGCCCAATTCCGCCGAGCGCGAAATGCGACAGGCCGGTCTGCGCATCATTGCGCCGTGGAGACCACATCACGGCGCCACCGCGGGGATTGGCTTCGGTCTGGATGCTATCGCCCAGTTCGCCAAGGATGTATCGGCATTGCTCGATCACCTCGCGATTGATGAGGCGATAGCCTTCGCTACCCAAGCGGGCGCACCGTATATGATCGGTTGCCTGGCAAAGGCGCGGCCCGGCGTGTTCAGGCAGGCTTTCGGCTTCGGCGCCTTCCTGCCTGTTCAATCGGCGCAAGAGTTCGCCATGATCCCAAGGAGCCACCGCCTCTCCATCACCGCCGTAAGAACGGCGCCTGCCTTTGCGCGCATGTATCAGCGCGGGATGCTGGCCTCCATCGGAAGTGGATCCTTTCATCGCTTTGTCGAAAATTTCTACGACGGTCACGCCCTTGAACTCGCCGCCGTCCGACACCCGGAGCTGACGAGCGTATTCCGCCGTTCCGCAAGCTATGTGCTTGCAGAGGGGATCGACGGGCCGATCGACACGATGCAAACTTGGGCCAGCGACTGGTCGGCTCTGTTTCGCGAACTCAAGGTCCCGTTAACGCTGGTCTATGGAAGCAAGGATGCGAATATGCCGCGACCCTTGATCGAGACTCTCGCGAAGCGCCTCGATCTGCCGGAAGCACAATTCCTTGATGATGCGGGCAGCTTCTTGCTGATGGACGCACCCGAGACCGTCGCGCGCCTTCTTTCCGAAGCATAAGAGCTTGTCATTATCCCAAATGGGATATGCCCAAATGCAAGCGCCGGTGACACGGAGCGCGGGACTTTTTCCACCTCAGGGGTCTCGCAAATGCTTTCAAACAATCTCCGCCGTGCGCTCGTGCTCGGCACTGTCTCAACCATCGCAATCGCAACTTCTGCCCAAGCGGCAACCGCAACCGCTCCCACCAATCTGAGCTATTCCGGCGTCAATACCGCTTGCGACGTCATATTCGACGTCAGCTTCACTGGTCAGACGGCCGATGTGACAGGCGGTGATCGCGTGCAATTCGCGGTGATCGACGTGAACGGCAATACCGTGGGCGTCTCCCTCAATGAAACGGTGGCCGTCGGCACTACGCGCAGTGTCAACCGTGCCGTTTTCATGCAGAGCTTCGCCAACCTGCCGTCAGGGGCCGGTCCGCTGACGCTGACGGTGTTCGATACCGATGCTTCGGCCACCCGCGTGGCTACGCTGGCGCAGACACAGATAGACCTTGCGGCGCTCTACGCAGGAGGACAGCCTTGTCAGGTCATCGCACAGGCCGCCGGCTATACTCCACCAAACAATCCTCCGGTGTCAGACGCCGGACCCGATCAGACGTCTTCTGGCGGCTTGACCGTGCAGCTCGATGGAACGGGCTCCTTCGACCCCGATGGCGATCCGATCACTTACAGGTGGAACCAGATCAACGGGCCCGCCGCCACTTTCTCGCCCAGCCGGTCTGTCGCAGCGCCGTCCTTTGTCGTTGCGGCTACTGACCGTTCGGCTCAGACGTATATTTTCAATCTGGTGGTTTCCGATAACGCCAACCGTGACGGGGTGGACTCTGTCACTGTGAGGGTGCCCGCCAATACTGCCCCGGTCGCCGATGCGGGTGCGGATCGTTCGGCTAATCCGGGTGATACTATCCAGCTGAATGCGGGCGGATCGACCGATGCAGAAAACGATCCGCTCACCTATAGCTGGATTCAGGAAGCGGGCGATCCGGTCACCTTGACCAATGCCAATTCGGCAACGCCATCCTTCACCATCCCCGCGAATGCTACGGTGCCCCAGGAAATCCGCTTCCGCGTAGAGGTGCAGGACCGCTACACCGGAGCGCCCCTTCAGGCGTCACAAGAATCGATCGTTCGTATCAACGTGGTGGCGGCTGGGAACGGCGCTCCGGTGGCCGATGCCGGAGCGGACCGGACGGTTGCAGGCGGCGCGACGGTGCGGCTTGACGCGTCTACCTCCACCGATCCGGATGGCGATCCGTTAACATATCGCTGGGTCCAGACCGGCGGACCGCTGGTGACGCTTGCGAGCGCAAATTCCGCTACGCCCGCTTTTGCTGCGCCCCTCGCTACGCCCTCGGCGCAGGTCCTGACTTTCGAAGTGACTGTGACAGACCCAAGCGGTGCGACGTCGACCGATACCGTGGCAATTACCGTCGCCGCCCAAGTCGCGAACAGCGCACCGGACGCCGTCACCGGTCCCGATCGCACTGTCTCTCGCGGTGATCTGGTGACCCTGAGCGGCGCCGGATCGACCGATCCCGATGGTGATGCGCTGACCTATTCATGGCAGCAGACGGGTGGTGTCAGCGTTAGCTTGAGTGACGCGAGCGCACTTTCGCCGACTTTCACCGTACCTAATGTCAACCGTGCCGGCTCGATCCTGTCCTTTGAGCTTACAGTGACCGATCAAAGCGGGGCAAGCGACGTGGCCACGGTCGACATAACCGTACCCACAAATGCAGCCCCCACTCCACGTGCAGGGATGGACCGGACCGTTCAAGGCGGTAGCACGGTGACGCTAGACGCCTCCGGTTCGACTGACCCCGATGGCGACAGCCTGACCTATAGCTGGGGGTGGGGAACGAATGCCCCTGCACTCACCAACCCCAACAGCGTCAACCCCACTTTCGTCGCCCCGGCGGCTACGGCGACCGACCAGATTTTCGAATATACTCTCACGGTTGATGATGGTGTGCCGAATGGCGGAGGCGCCGTAATCCAGATCGATACAGTGAGAATTACGGTGCCGGCAATGGTCTCTAGCGCCCCGATTGCCGACGCGGGAAGCGATGGTTCGATCACGCCCGGGGCGACGGTGACCCTCGATGCGAGTGGCTCAAGCGATCCGGACGGCGATCCGCTGACCTATAGCTGGACGCAGGTTTCTGGTCCGAGCGCGGCCATCTCCGATGCTAGCAGCGCGCAGGCCAGCTTTGTCGCACCTGCGCGGACAAACGCCGTCCAGACGCTGTCATTCGAAGTGGCGGTGAGCGATGGAACGACCACCAGCACCGACACCGTGACCTACACGATCGCCGCCAATCAGGGGCCGATTGCCGATGCCGGGACAGACCGGCGTGTCGAAGGTGACACCTATGTGGTGCTCGATGGCACGGGCAGTTCCGATCCGGAAGGTGACACCCTGACCTATAACTGGGTGCAAACCGGAGGCCCCTCGGTCACGCTGCGCAACATCATGGACGATCAGGCGACCTTCACCACGCCGGCCGGCACGCCAACCGATCAGGTTCTCACGTTCGAGCTGACCGTAAGCGACGGCAATATAAGCTCGACCGATACTGTGACCATCACGGTGGATGCAAACGATGCACCAGTCGCCAATGCAGGGCCCGACCAGACGACGACCGGCGGCGAAGTAGTTGGCCTCGATGGCTCGGCCTCGTCCGACCCGGAAAACGACACGCTTAGCTATAGCTGGGTTCAGACCGGGGGACAGGGCGTTACGTTGAGCGATGCTACGCTAGCCCGCCCGGTGTTTACCGCTCCGACCGGTCTCGCATCGTCTACCCAACTCACCTTCGAGCTCACGGTCGACGATGGCGTTTCGACGAGCACGGATACGGTCATCATCGAAGTGCTACCCAACAGCGCTCCGATAGCTGATGCCGGCGCGGACATCGGCCCCATCGAAAGCGGGCAGACAGTGACCTTGGATGGTAGCGCGTCAAGCGATCCCGATGGCGATACCATTACCTACCGATGGATCCAGACTGCTGGTACCAGTGTCACGCTGAGCAATATCAATGTTGCTTCGCCCAGCTTCACCGCTCCGCTCGTGAATGGCACAGAGACGCTCGAATTCAGGCTTCAGGTGTCAGACGGAACAATTCTGAGCACCGACACCGTTCGCGTCATTGTCCAGGCGCTTGGCACGGTCACCATCATTACCAATGTGGTGGGCGCAGACGAGACCGTTTCCTTCAACTCCAACGTTCCGGGCCTCGCCCAGAGCGTGACCACGAGCGGAGGCACGGGGACAATCAGAGCGACCAATGTCGCGGCGGGTAGCTACAGTTTCTCCGTGGATGACCTACGCGGCCGCGGTTATGCCCTGACTGCCCTTTCCTGCAATGATACAGACAGCACAGTCTCGCTGGCAGATCGCGATATCGACATTGCCCTGTCGCCCAGCGAGAAGCTGGTTTGCACCATCGAGCTTTCCGACACCCGGACTGCAGCACAGCAGGCGATCGGAGAATATCTGGGTGGACGCAACGCCATGTTGCTTGCCAACCAGCCCAACCTCCAGCGTCGTCTGGCACGCTTGCGCGGCGAAAGCGCAGGCGGAGGAACTGCTTCGGTCAACGGTATGGCGGTTCCGGGTAGCGGCAAGCTCCCGGTGAACATGACGATCGGAAATTCGGTCAGCAGCATCTCCAGCAGCTTGTCGACGGCCCGATCCGCTGCAGGGCGTAGCAAGTATGACAACCGGCTCGATGTGTGGTTCGAAGGTTCGATCGCCGATGTGACTTTCGGGCGAAACGAGGGCACGTTCACTATCGGCTACGCGGGGGTCGACTATCGCCTCGATGATAATCTGTTGATCGGGGCACTGGTCCAGTACGACCGCTTCAACAGCGCACTCGAGACGTTTGGTGCAGGCATGGCAGAAGGCGACGGCTGGATGGCAGGCCCCTATGTCACTGCAAGGATTGCTCCCCAGCTCTATCTCGATGGACGCATCGCATTCGGCCAGTCGGACAATCGCGTGTCGTCTCTCGGCACCTCTATCGACGGGTTCGAAACCGATCGGCTGTTCGGTAGCGGTTCGGTAATCGGTGAGTTCGCCCTTGGTGAAGGGCTCACGCTCTGGCCCGAACTCGGGGTGCGCTATATCCGCGAGAACGTCAGCGGCTACACCGACAGCCTCGGCGTCGCCATCCCTGATGCCAGGATCGACCAAGGCGAAGTGACCTTCAGTCCGCGGCTCGACTATCGCATGACGACCGAAAGCGGCTGGACGATTGCGCCGTTCGGGGAAGTCGAAGGGTTGTTCACCTTTGGTGCCAATGCCTTCTCCCCAATCGACAACGGAGTTCGTGCACGGGCATCACTTGGGATCGACACGGTAACCCCCGAAAATATCAGGCTGGGTCTGTCAGGTTTTCTGGATGGAATCGGAGAAGATCGCTTCGATGCCACGGGGCTGACTGCGACTGTTTCTTTCTCGTTCTGACAATAGCAGACCTGCGACTATGGAGCGCTGCGGCTTTCAACCCCGCAGCGCTCCATTTCACTTTTCACGCGGGGCGAGAAGCGCATGACAAGGGAATAGCACCAGCGAATTTTTGGGCCGCAGGAAGGTCCGCTATTAAGGCGGCGTTGAACCGGCTCAAATGTCCGACGTTGGGGCGCAAATCTGCCGTAGTCGTGCCCATCAAGCGCGTCAGCGTCCCTTCGATTGCGATCGAATGAAATGGTTCGCTACTAGTCAGCGTTGCTACTGATCGAACACCACCTTATTCGCATCATTCCGGAGAGGCTCCATTTTCATGTTCAAGTCTTTGCCGGCAAGCAACCAAGGTGATGAATGGAACTCATTTCCAACTTTTTGACGGTGAACTCTGCATGGATCGGGCTTGGCCTTCTCATCGGTCTGATCACGCTCTTTGCGCTTGAGAAATTTCCGCCAGTCATAGTCGCGGTCGCCTCGGCAGCACTTACGCTGATTTTGGGATACCTTCCGCGTGAAGACATGGAGCAAGTCTTCGCCAACCCGGCACCGATTACTATTGCCGCGATGTTTATTCTATCGGGAGCTTTGGTGCGCACTGGCGTGGTGGAAGCTGTGGCCAGCGCGGCATCGCGCCGGACCAAGCGTTTTCCGCGGCTTTCGATCGTGGAGATTTTCAGCGGAACCTTCTTTGCCTCGGCACTCGTCAACAACACTCCGGTGGTGATCATTCTGATACCGGTCATCCGTCAGATCGCTCGCGTAGCGCGCGTTTCTGCGAAGTTCCTACTTATCCCTCTTTCATACCTGTCGATCATGGGCGGAACACTGACGCTAATAGGTACTTCGACGAATCTGCTGGTCGACGGTATCGCGCAGCGTGAAGGCGAGCCAGCATTTGGCATCTTCGAGCTTACGCAGGTGGGCCTCATCGCAGCGGCGGCGGGCATAGCGTTCTTGCTGATTGCAGGGCGATATATGCTTCCGGTCGAGACGAACGGCGAGTCTGACAGCGAAGACGCTTCGCCGCTAGAGAAACGCTATTTGACGGAGCTGCTCGTCGAGGCGCGGAGCCCGCTGATCGGGACTCGCTACGCCGAGTTGCCTTTGCTGTCGCGCGCAGGAATAAGTCTCACAGGGCTTCGGCGCGGCCATGCGATCCATCGCAAGATCGCCGACGATGCGCTGATTGCCGCCGGCGACCGGATCCTTCTCGCCGCTGACCAGACAGAATTGTTCTCGCTGGCAGACACTCTTGGAGATGCAATAGGGGTCGCGAATGCGCCGTCGCACCTTCCCAAAGAGCAATTGCGCATCGTTCAGGCTTCCATTGCGCCCACCCACCCGGCACTAGGTCGCCGGCTGTCCGAGATACCGTTTCTCGCCAAGACCCGCGCCCGCATCCTGGGTGTGTCGCGATCGCGCCACCTGGCTGGACCGACGCTCAGCGATGTGAAACTAAGGGCAGCCGATCACCTGCTGATACAGGGTGGCCCCGATTGCATACGCGCCATCGAGAGCAACGTTAACCTGATCGATATCGCAGAACCGGAAGCACGGCCGTTTCGACGGCTGAAAGCCCCGATCGCCATTCTCACCATGCTCGGGATAATTGGTCTCGCCTCTATCGGCGTATGGTCGATCGAGATGCTCGCAATCACCGGCGTGGCTGTGGTGCTGCTCGCACGTTGTATCGATCCAGAGGAAGCCTGGCGAAGTATCGACGGGAACGTCATCGTCCTTATCTTTGGAATGCTCGCCTTCGGCGTCGGGTTGCAACAAGCAGGGACGGTGGACCTGATCGTGGGAGCGGCAATGCCGTATATCGCAATGTTGTCACCGCTATTCCTTCTGATCGCGATCTACACGCTCACTTCGCTCTTGACCGAAACAGTCACAAACAATGCCGTTGCCGTCATCATGACGGCGATCGTCCTGAGCGTGGCCGAAAACCTCGGGATCGACCCGCGCCCGTTGTTGTTCGCCGTCATGTTTGCGGCGTCGGCCAGTTTCGCGACGCCGATCGGATACCAGACGAACACCATCGTCTATGCCGCAGGCAACTATCGCTTCGCCGACTTTCTCAAGATCGGCGTGCCGATGAATATCGTCGTCGGCCTGGCTACCTGTGTCGCTATCGACTGGCTGGTTTGGCGCTAGAGAAGGGTGAAGAAGAGCGCTGTCGCCACTAACGTCCCGGCAATGGTAATGAACGACCATTGGCCCAGCCTACGCTCGATAGTCGGCGCCCAGTCGATGGCATTTGAACGCGCTCTGGTCGGCGCGACGGGTTTAGCCAATTCATCGGCCGAACGGATCGAAGGAACACGCATGAATGACGCGATGTCTCCCGCTGGAATCCCTGGTGCTGCCATCCCGCTTTTGCGGAACGCCACCGTCGCGAGCGCCGCGATCCCGACGCCCGCCACGACCGGCCATAGCGCCTCGAATGCGGTATTCGCTGTCAGGCTATAGGACAGCGGCGCATCTGCCCGGCTCCACACGAACGGCCAGATTGCCGAGCACAGTGTGACGGCAAGCCAGCTCGCAAGCAGCGCCGGGTGCGAGGGTGCATCATCCCCCGCTGACGAACGGTCTTTTTGCAGCCACAAGATGCGGAGCATCAAAAGTGTCGTTGCGATGCTGCTCGCGCTGATAAAATAGAGAGCCCAACTCTCGCTCGCGAGATATTTGAGTGCGCCTTTCGCAACCGCGCCACTGGTCAGCGGCAGACCTGCCAGCGCTGCGCCGGGAATGGCGAGGCCGAGCAATAAAAGCGCCTCGCCGCGCACTCCGCGTGGCCTCAGCCCGAGGCCGAGAAACAGCGCAGCCTTTGCAAATCCGTGATGCAACACGAAGAGCAATATCGCGAGAGACGTGGCCTGTGACGGGGTCGTCATGTAAAACCCCACTGCCAAAGTCAGCAGGCCCATCTGGCTGACGCTGGAATATGCCAGCGCCGTTTTCGCCTGGCGCTGGCAAAGTCCGGCCAGAACCCCATAAACCGCGCCGCCCGCGCCGAGAGCCATTACGATGTGACCTGAATCGACGAAGGAGAGCGTTTCGGCGGGGAGGAAGCGCAGCGCGCCAAGCGCCGCCGCCTTGCTCATCGCCCCGCTCATCACCGCCGCCGCCGGATAGGGAGCGGAACCGTAGGCTAGCGGCATCCATACGTGGAACGGCAGGACGCCGGCCTTAATAGCCAGCCCGACGCCGATTAGTGCCATTCCGCTCGCGGGTGGAACGGCACCCGAGATGCCCGGCATTTCCGGACCGATCGTCAGCACGCAAATCACTACGCCGCAGAATAGTGCAAGCTCGCCGATCAATGTAAGCGCCATATACCAGCGTCCCGCACGGATTGCGGCGTCATCCCGGCTTTGAGTGACGAGCCCATAGCTGGCCAGCCCCATCAGGGAAAAGGCCAGATAGAACGTGACTGCATCCTGCGCCAGTGGGAGCAGGAAGTTGCCGGTCATCGCAAAGAGGAAGAACACGTAATAGCCGGTGCGATGGCAGGCGATTTCAGTCGAGCGCCAGCTGTAAACTGCAGCTGCGAGCCAAAGCGCAGCGGCAAGAACAAGAAAGACGCGCGCCGTGGAATCGAGCGCCAATTCCGTGCCAAGAAGCAACCAGTCCAGTTCGATGCTACCGCTTGCACCAAATAGAGCGGCCAGAAGCGCCGGAATTGGAGCGGCAATGGCAAGCGCAGGCAGTGCGACGCGCAGGCGCGGCCAGATCGCCGTTCCAGCACAAAGGAACGGGAAGAGGCATACGCAGGCAAGCAGGAAACCGACCGACACGCCCATTACAGGCCTCCCACACTCAGGAATTCGGTGGCAGCCATGAAGCGAACCCACCCCAGGGGGCTGAACGGGGCCGCAGCAAGAAGGCCTGCCAAAATCACGACAGCGGCGGTCGCCACCGGCGGGGCGAGTAGCATCCAGTGCGTTTCAAAGCGGGTTTTTGGCAACTTCTCGTCCCAAGGGCCATTGGGTGCGCGGAACCACGCGGCATGAATGATCGGCAGGAAATAGATGGCATTGAGCGCACTGCTGGCAACGAGCACAGCCAAGACCCAAGGCTGGCAGGCTTCGATGCCACCGCCGGCCAGATACCATTTGCTGACAAAGCCCATCAGCGGAGGAATACCGATCATGCCGAGCGCTGCCACGGTGAAAGCGCCCGTGGTCCACGGCATTCGCTTGCCGATACCGTTGAGCTGGCTGACGCGGTAGAGGCCCAATGTCTCGGCGAAGTTGCCGGCGCACATGAAAAGCGTGATCTTCATTACGCCCTGGTGGATGAGGTGCATCAATCCTCCGACCAATGCGACCGGATGAAGCAGGCTTGCTCCGAGCACGATGTAGGACACCTGGCTGACGGTCGAATAGGCGAGGCGGCGCTTGAGATCGTCCTGAAATACGGCTTTCCACGATCCGTAAACGATGGTGATTGATGCGAGGATCGCGAGCGGCAGCGCAAGCTCGAGCGCGTTCATCGCATCAGGCCCGTAAATTTCCTGTGTCACCCGCACAATGCCAAAGGCACCGGCTTTTACCACGGCGACTGCGTGCAGAAGCGCGCTCACCGGTGCAGGCGCAACCATAGCCTGCGGTAGCCATCCATGAAGCGGCAAGAGCGCCGCCTTCACGCCAAGGCCGATCATCATGAGAACGAATATCGCCACCAGAGCGCCGCCGCTGCTGGCGAGCAATTCGCCGGGAATTGCACCGCCAGATACGAAGTCTCCGCTTCCGGTGAGGCTATAGAACCATGCTGTGCCCACGAACAGCGCCAGCCCGCCAGTTAGCGTGTAAGCGAGATAGATGCGTCCGCCGCGCATCGCCTTCTCGGTCTGCCGGTGCACCACCAGCGGATAGGTGGCGAGCGTCAAGAGTTCGTAAAAGATCACGAAGGTCAGCAGGTTGCCTGCCATTCCGATGCCCATTGTGGCGGCCACGCAAAGGCTGAAAAAACCGAAGAACCGGCTGCGATTGGGCGAGCCCTCCAGATATCCGATCGCGTAAATTGTCGTCACGAGCCACAGGCCGGTCGAGAGCGTGACGAAGATGAGCGATAGCGGATCGGCCTGAAGGACGAAGTCGATCCCCGGCAGAAGCGGAACCACAAAACGAAACGTCTCGCCCGCAGCCACTTGCCAAGCCAGCCAGGCGACGAGGCCGAGCTTGAGCAATGCGGCCGCGAGATTGATTACGGTGCGCAATCTGCGGCGGTCTTCGGGGATCACGAAGATCACCGGTACGATAAGCAGCGACGTCAGCAGCACTGCAAGAGGAAGCCAGCCGTTCTCGCTCACGCTGCGGCTCCTACTTGCATCAACGCGAGAAGCGGCGGTGCTGCAAAACCCAGTGCGATCGCGGCCACGACAAGGACAAAAGGAACGAGGTCCGATCGTGTGGCGACTGCTTGAGGACGAGAGTTCGGCGTTGTTTCACTGGAGGTGAAAAAGCGCGCGAGCAAACGGAACATTGCGGCAGCGGACAGCAGGGTGCCGCAAACGACAACGACGGTCACCCAAATGCGGTTCGAACCTTGAAATGCTGCCTCAATCAGCAGCCACTTGCCGATGAAACCGCCGCTCGGCGGTAAGCCGATCAGGCTGACGGCCGCGAGCGCGATCGTAAGCTGGATGATCCGCGCGCCGGGCTGCGTGCTCGAAAGAAAGTCGATCCGATCATTTCCTTGCATCGAGATTACGCGGTCACAAGCAAGGAACAATCCCGCCTTGGCCAAGGCATGGGCGAGCGCGAGGTAAAGCGCGGCGCGCCATGCCGCGCTTCCGGCATCGGCAAGCAGCGGAAATGCAAGAAACAAATATCCGATTTGCGCTACTGTCGAATAAGCGACGAGCAGCTTCAGGCGCTCGGCGCGCAAGGCCTGCCGACCGCCCCACAGGATCGCGCCGGCACCGGCAATGCCCAGCACGATTGCAGCGGCGTCACCGGCGACTCCCCCAGGCCCATAGAGATCAATCCACAGGCGTAGCATCAGGTAGAATGCACCCTTGACCACGAGCGCCGAAAGGATTGCGCTCGCCGCGCCAGGCGCGTTGCCGTGGGCTGGCGGCAACCATCCATGCAAGGGAAACAGCGCTGCCTTGAATGCTAGACCTGCAAACATCAGAGCCATTGCAATAAGCGCTGCTGGCTCGCCGCCTATCATGCGCGCGAGCTGGCCGATCTCCAGCGTGCCATAGGCCACGTAAAGCAAGGCCACCCCAAACAGGTAGAGTAACGAAGCAAACAGACCTAGCAGCAGGTATCGCAGCGCTGCTTCGAGCGCAGCACGCTTGCCAGAGAGCGCCGCCAGGCCTGCTGCAGCGAGGCCGATAATTTCCAGCATCACGAAAAGATTGAAGAGGTCGGTCGAGAGAAAGAGTGTGTTGAGACCCGACCACAGCATCAACCATAGTGGCCAGAACGAAGCTGCCTGTTTGGCTGCCTGTTTTTTCGTCGCAAGCGCCGCTTGGACCGTGACGGCCAATCCGACCAGCGCAGTCATCGCAATCATCGTCGCGGCGAGACCATCTGCGCGTAGTACGATGCCTAGAGGCGCGGCCCATCCGCCAATTGCTACGGATAGTGTCCCGAACTGCACGACATCGCCCGCCAAGGTGATCGCCGCCCATGATACGCCGAGTGCTGCGAGCAAGGCGGCCCAAGACGCGATGCGTGGGAATACGAAGGCGGCCAACCCGGCGACGATCGGTCCCAGCACGAGAATGGCGGGATCGAAGGTCATTTGCCGCCCTCCTCATCGTCCCGAGCAGATTCGTGCAATCTGCGGGCGAGAGCCAGCGCGAATCCGGTTGCAGCCGCGGCTACGACGATTCCGGTTAGGACCAGCGCATGCGGTACGGGATCCGGAGCGATATCGGGTCCGCGATAGGCACGCGCGACGAACATCATAAATAGACCGACGCCGATGACGTTGATTGCCAGAATGCGGCGGATCCATTCTCGTGCAGTCAGCAGTGCGTAGACGGCCAGCGATGCGATAGCGATGCCGATCAGGCCGAAGAAGATAGGGGCGCTCACTTTGTGTCGTTCCCGTACCGTGGGCGGCCGCCCAGAAAGAGCGCGGCGAGGGTCAGTCCGATCGAAATGGTCAGCGTGACCTCGATGAGCAGGATGAAGGCCTTGGCGTCACCGGGTGGATATTCGAGCATAGCGCGTTCGCCGAAACCCAGGCCCCACGCCACCGCGACGAATACCGCAAGGCCTGCAGCCAGCCCCGCCCGGACCCAGGTCTGCGCGCCGGAGCTGAACAGCTTGCGCTCGATCCCGGCCATGAGCAGCAGGATGAATGCTCCGGCCAGCACTGCCCCGCCCTGGAACGCGCCGCCAGGGGCTGACGAACCCAACCAAAGCAGATATCCGGAAAGCACGCACAGCACCGGCACGACGATCCGGGCAAGCGACTGGAAAAGCGGATTGTCGCGCACCGGGCTCGACGCAGGCCGAGCCTCACCAAGCATCCAGCATCCGATCGCCGCCAGAAGCACGACCGGCATTTCCATCATCGTGTCGAACGCCCGAAAGTTCAGAAGGACGGCTGTAACCGGATGGCTGACGCCGCTGGCTTCGATATTGTCGGCTGCCAGCGCGCCGAGATTGACCGGCGCGGTAGGCGGGAGCGTGACCCAGACCCAACTCATGCCAATTGCGAAGAGGCTGGCGACAGAACCTGCGACCAGTCTGACAATCGTCGCAGGCCGAGCGAACCGCCGGCCTTCGAAAAGGGCACGCGATCGCAGCAGCAGGGCGCCAGTCAGCGCCCCGCCAAGCGCCGCTTCCGCCAAGGCTATGTCCGGAGCGCGAAGGCGAACCCAGATCAGGCTGACAAACACTCCGAACGAAATGAAGAGTGTGATCATCCGCGAACCTTCGCGCGCCGTCAGGCACAGCCAAGCAAGCGCGAGGGCAAGGACGCCCGCGACCAGATCGAATGCGAGATATGCCGCCCCCTCGATCGTCATTGTTCAGTCATCGGTATTGTCGCTGCCGCGGAAGGCATGGCGAGCGATGAGGTGGCCGGTCGTGGCGCTGGCCACCATTGCGAGAACCCAGACGAGTACGATCTTTATAGCCACATCCATCGAGCTAGCCAGCAAGAGCGCGCCGAGCGCCATCAGGCCAAGGCCCAGATTATCCACCTTTGTCAGCGCGTGAAGCCGCGTGAAAATGTCGGGAAATCGCAAGAGACCCGCCGTACCGGCAAGAAAGCACAACGTTCCCGCAATGAGCAAAAGGCTAGCCAGGATTTCTGCTGCGCTCATGATCCATCACCGCGTCGATGGGCCGTATCGCGCTGCGAGGGCGACATGAAGACCAGCGCTGTTATGGCCGCGAGCGCGGCAATAACGAGCGCAATATCGAGCAGTCGCGGCGTATCGAGTGCGATGGACAACAAGACAAGCACCGCGGCAGAACCTGTTCCGAGAAGCTGCAGTGCCAAGACGTGATCGGTCCGGTCAACCTGATTGGCCGCATGGATTACGCCGACACCGATGGCGAGCAGCACAAAAGCGGCGCACGCTGAAGCGATCGCGCCGATCATGGCATCCTCCCGTGGTCATTTTTGTCGAAGATACGGCCGACGCGGCGCTCGAGATCGGCGATGTCGTCAGCGTTTTCCTGCGGCGGATCGAGGCAATGAATGACCAGCATATCGCCCTCTTTGTCGACGAAAATCGTGCCGGGAGTAAGCGTCAGCGCGTCTTTGAACAAGGTGCGTGCAGCCTGGCACGGCAGGTTCGGCGCGTGACGATAAAACCCCGGCTTGGCGGCAAAGCGCAGGGAAAGCGCGCGACTCGCCACCTGCAGTCCGCCGCGCGCGCTCTCGGCGAGAAAGAAACCGGCAAACCGGACGATCGGACCGAGGCGAAGTGGGAGACTGTCGCCGGGAGGCAGCAAGAGTGCGGCGAAGGTGCCTAGCGCAACAAAAACCACGCCGACGATCCAGGACATTGGATCGCTCCAATTGAAGGTCGCCCAAAGCGCCACAAGCGCCAGACAAACCAGAGTGCCGCGCTGCAGGACCGTAGGTCTCGATCTGGCGCTGGGCGAACTCATCCGCCTCGCCCGGAAGGACTGCCAACCATGAGCACGTCGCAATCGACGCAGCGCATGAGACTTTCCGCAACGCTACCGATAAGCGCTTTGTGAAGGCCGGTGCGACCGTGCGTTCCGAGAACGGCCAGGTCGATGTCCCGGTCGGCTATGAAATCGCAGACCACATCGGCAGGCTTGCCATGCTCGATGACATATTCTCGCCGCCCGGGCGCAGTACTGGCTGTGGCAATTGCTTCCTCGAACTCTCGCGCCAGTTTCTTTCGCAGTTCCTCGACCTGGTCGCGCGCGCTTTCGCTGTCGATCCATTTCGATCCGGGCTCCGAAAAAGCATTTAGAACGGTCATCGCTGCGGGCTGGAACAGTTCCGCCGCCGCCAGCACGGCGCGCGCAGAAGGATCGGAGAAGTCGCTCCCAATCACGATGCGAAGATATTCGCCTCGCGGTCGACGTTTCACAATCAATACCGGAATTGGCGATCGTGGCACCATAGCTTCCACCGCAGAACCCAGATTGGTCTCCATCATTCCGTCGTAGCGGGCGGTTCCCGTTACGATCAGGCCGCAATCTTTCTCTCCAGCGAAGTCGAGCGTCGCCTTGGCAACATCCCCATCCTTTATGGCGATGTTCAACTCAACGTCTCTCTCGCGCACATCAAGCGACAGGTCGCGGCGAATCGTTTCCAGCAATTCCTCTCTCCGCCAGCGACGTTCGCCCGTAACGCGTTCGACCACGTGCAGAATGAACAGGGGCACGTTCCATTCGCGCGCCAACAGCACCGCACGGTCGAAAGCGCGGTCGCACCGACTGGTAAGGTCGGTTGCGAGGAGGATGGGACGCCGAGCTCTGAAGGTGTTCTCATTCATTTCCTGTCTCTTTCAGTATGAGGGCGGCTTCAATTCGCGATAGCCCTAACTTCCGTTTCGATCTGTCTCGCCAGCGATGGGTCCAGAGAGAGCGCCGTGGCCAGCGCGTCGAGATATGCGCGTTCCTTCGCACCCGTTTCATCGACCATCAGCAATGACGCGACATACAGTTCGCTCGCCATTTCAGGCGAAGTGGCCTCACGCGCAATAGCCTGAATATCAAGCGTCGCTCGCAGTTCGTCGAAGATGAACGCCTTGTCCTCGGCATCGAGATCGAGCGTGTCGACCGCCTGATTAAGGCGTTCCCGCTCGGCGTCGTCCACGTGCCCGTCGGCCTTGGCTGCCGCGATCATCGCCGTGAGTATGGCTCGGGACTGCGCCTGTTTTCCCTCGTCGCTTGCAGCGAGAAAGGCGCTTCCTTCCGGGGCTGCGAAACTATCGGGACCGGACAACAAGGCTGTCGCGGCCACGGTGCCGCCGGAGGAAGACATCTGCTGGTGTTGCTGATAGGCGCGCCAAGCCAATCCGGCTACAAGCCCCAGCCCACCCATCTTGGCGGCCGATTTCATCATTTTCTTAGGCTTCTTGCCGCCTTTCAGCAGCACGCCGAGGATGCCGCCGGCGACGGCGGCCTTACCGACACCGCCGGTCAAAAGGCTGCCAAGAGGGGACGTCGGCGATGACGCAGTGGAAGCGTTTCCGCCCAGCAAACGCTCCAACCCGCCGGGACCGAGTTGCTGCTGCAGCATGAGCATCAGATCGTTTTCACGCCCCCTTTCCGGCGCTGCGAGCGCAGAGTTCCCTCCTAGAAACTGACTTAGCAATTTAGTCGCGCTCATCGTCAAAAACTCCATTCAGGTGTTGGTTCGAAGAATGTCTTCGCAGCCGGACATGTTTCTCAAAGTCGGCAGAATTTTGTTTGTTCTATCCTGCTCTAGAAGCTGTACTCGACGCCGATAATCGGGGCGTGACCGACGGTATCCGGTCGGCCATCTTCGAAGTCTTGATCTCGCAAATAGGCGGCGCTGAGCGACAGCCTCTCGTTCAACTCGTAGCTCAGCCCGATCTGCGTGCGCATCCCGGTCAAACCATCATCGCCGCCGACATTGTTACTGCGCAGTGTCACAAAAAGCTCCGCGTCAGCATCGAACGTCCAACGTTCTGCTTCGTCAAGCGGAATGGCGACGCCCACTCTCGGGCGGACGCGCAGACCCATCCGGTCCGCGTCGTCTACGAAACGCTGCTCGAGGCGCAGACGTGTGCGCAATATCCCATGACGCGTGGACATCTGCTGTATCAGCCGGGTCTCGTTCGCACCGCCATCGTTGATACGGCGTTCGAAAGCACCAGCGATTGTTACCGTGTCGTTCAGCTGCTGATTGAGCCAAAGTCGCGCGAAATAGGTATCTTCCCGGCCATTACCGCCGTCGCGGAAGCGCTGCGCGGTCTCGATCTCCATTCCCGTATCCTCGTCGAGATCGAAACTGATCGACGGATTTACCCAAAGCTCGAAATCGTCGTCTGTTGCTTGCGCTGCTGCGGGAAAGCACAGCGCGACTATGGCTAAGAAGCTCGTGGATATTCTGTGCATGGGAAGTCTCGCCGGTTTTCTTGGTTTTAAGATGCGCATAATCCAGGAGCGCGCCTAATAAGCTCGCTCCTGGACCACTGCTGTTCAGAAGCGATAGGACAGGCCGGCGCTCACGACCCAAGGATCGAGATCGTGCTCTGTCTGCAATGCGACCGTATCGCCTGCGTTGAATGTTGCGGTCGTTCCGATGAAGTAGCGCTTCGCATCGAGCGAGAGGCCCAGACCGCGATCGTTCAACGCCACATCGACACCAGCTTGCAAGGCAAACCCAAGTTCGTCGGACAAGTCGACATTGGTTGCACCCAGCGTAGCGGCATCTGCCCCGACATCTTCGCCGAAGATAAAGAAGTAGGCCGGTCCTGCACCGAGATACGGTTTGATGCTGTCGCTGAGATCGAAATGATACTTAGCAAGTATCGTGGCCGGCAAAATGATCGCATCGTCTACCAACTCGGCTCCAGCCACAGCACCCGTGCCGTTCACGTCATGCGGGGTGACGCAACAAATCGTCTCGATCGAAAAATTGTTGGTCAAGAAATACTCGACCGCAACCGTTGGAACGACCGAATCCGACGCCTCGGTCTGAGAACCGGCGGGAAGTCCGATCTCATCAATCGTCACCTCGGTGATCTCTCCGTCGGGCAAAACTCCGGTTACGAAGCCTTTGACCTGAATTGAGCCAGCCCGATCATCTTGCGCTGCTGCTGGTGCCGGAAGTGCTATGCCGAAGAGCGCGATTGCGCCGGCGATCTTTAATTTATCCTGAAATCTCATTGTACCGAACCTTGTGAATTTATCGGATGGATGTGGTCCGGCCAATTCCGGACCCGCAGACAGGGGAGGTAAGCGGGTCCGAACAAGGCCTGGACGCTTAGTTAGCTGGCGTAAGGCAGCGACGAGTGGTGAAGCACGATGCGCAGCGCGCCGTCGGGGCCGCGGACGTAGCCCCAGGTCTTGTCGACCGTGGTGCGGTTGCCGTCAGCATCGATCACCGTCACATGGCCCATCGATGTGGCGGAGTTGCCCTTGATGAGGATGCCGGCGTTGTCGATCTCGAAGCTGCGCCAGCCCTTGAGCGCGAAACCTCCGTCCTGCGCGAAGTCAGCGTCACCGCCGACGAAGTACGAAAGCGCACCATCGCGGGTCGTGCGGAAGGTTTGTTCGCCATTCGCCAAGGTTGGCTTAAACAGCACCGGGCCCATGTTGTAGCCATAAGCACTGTCGATGATTTCACCCGCGAGCTTTTTGGCAGCTGCGTGGCCGTTGGTGTCGTACTCGGTCGCGATTGCGACAAGAGCATTACCCCAAGCCACCTGTGCTGCCTCAACTTCGGCAGCGGTGATCGGAGAATAAGTCGGTGCAACCATTGCGCTGGATGCGGCCTTGGCATTGTAATCCGCAGCCGACGCCGGTGCGATGAAGAGGCCGAGACCCGCAGCGGGAATGGCGGTAGCGGCGATGAGAGCCTTGAAGTTGATCTTTTTCATTTCAGTTCACCTATGTGTTTGCGGCGGAAGGGTTCACGCCAAGTTGTCTGAGACAGCCGTGTTGCTATCGAAAGTTGAAATAGGGGAGCTGGAATTCGCGCAAATCTGCCGAGTGGCTAGCTGCTCGGCGTAGGCCGAATGGCCTATGTGTTTTCGACAGAATCCTTTAGATCAGCGGTATGCATAGCAGCATGCCCCCAACTCCGCCGAGGCTGGAAACGATCGCAGAATTGCGCGAACTTTATCGTGCGGCTGAGGCGCGCGCTGCGCGAATGCGGCTATTGTCGGATGTTGGCAAACGCTTGTCCGAGGCTACACAGGATACAATCGGCGAAATTCTCGAACAGTGCGCAGAACGTTTGGCATTCTTCGTTGGCTCTCGGTCAGCCATCGTGACCTTAGGTGCGCAAGGCGATGGTATCCCCATTTGCGCGCCAGGGGTGGAGGGCCCCGTGGGCAGAATTACGGTCGAGGGTCTCGCTAGCGAGACGGACATTCCCGACGAAGAGGATCGGGAGACACTCCGCATTTATCTGGAATGGATGGGTGCCACGATCGACCGCGCCAATCGTGAAACAGAGCGGGGTCGCCTCCTCGATGCCCTCCGGGATCGAGAAAAGCGCTTAGAAGACATCGTGGGACGCATCTTTACCGCTCAGGAAGATGAGCGACGCCGCGTCTCTCAGGAATTGCATGACGGTGTCGCTCAAACGGCCACTGCTTTGGCACGAATGATCGAGGGCCCGGGCGGGGCCGATTCTCCGGACATGCCAGCTGCCGAGCGCAAACGGCTGGCGGAGATCGCGCGTGAACTCGTCACCGAATTACGAGGAGTAATTAGCGGTTTGCGTCCCACCTTGCTCGACGATCTCGGAGTTGAGGCTGCGATTGGATCGCTGGCTCAGGGGCTTGAAAAGGACGGTTTCACTGTCAGTTTCGACAGTTCGTGCGTAGATGCGCACATGGAGCCCAATGTCGAGAACGCCTTGTTTCGCGTAGCCCAGGAAGCAATTTCCAACATTCGCAAGCATTGTGGCGGACCATGCAGCGTTTTCATTGATCTCAGACTTGACGGGGCAAACGCTGATAATGGGATGAAGCGATTTCTCAGAATTCGAGACACCGGTGTCGGGCTTGTGAATCCGGTCTTGTCCGGTGAAGATAGCGGCAATCATATCGGCATCGACGTGATGAAGGAGCGGATGACCGCCATCGGAGGTCGGCTCGACTGGTCTTCCGGTCCCAAGGGCGGCGTTACCGTGACCGCTTTCGTTCCGGAGGGCGTTTCAGTTTGAATCCGACGCGTATCCTGATCGTTGATGACCATCAATTGGCACGGGAAGGCCTGAAGGCTGTCCTAGATGGAAAAGATATCCAAATAGTCGCCTTGGCCGCCACTGGCGAAGACGCGGTCGAACTTGCCAATCGACACAGGCCTGATCTGGTTCTCATGGACATCCGCCTTGGTGACGGGATCGACGGGCTGGAAGCAACGCGACAAATCGTATCGATGGATATCGGGGTAAAGGTTTTGATGCTGACGCTCCACGACATGCCGTCTTATGTCCGGGAGGCTCTTGATGCAGGCGCGTCGGGGTTCGTTTTGAAGGATGCCGCGATCGACGCCCTGCGCGCGGCCATCGGCCAAGTGTTGGCGGGACAATCGGCTATCCCGCTGGACCTCGTCAACGCGGCGATGCGAGCAGCTCCTTTGCGCGGCGGCAAGGTCGATATAACGGGATTACTGACTGCGCGCGAACGCGATGTGGTGGGACTGGTCGCGAATGGATTGACCAATAAGGAGATCGCACGTCAGCTCCAGATCAGCCCTGCAACGGTCAAGGTGCACGTCGAACGGATTATCAGCAAGTTGGGGGTCAGCGATCGGACTCAAGCGGCGGTATTGGTTACCCAGATCGGGCAACACGGCTCTACATGAGACACGCAAACCGCACGAAACGGTCGGCTGGGCGCATCTGGGCAAATCGCCCCCTTGCCTACAAGGGTGTGCTCTTGGTCGGGATTCCGCTGGCTGTCCTGTTCGGAGCACTCGGATCGCTCTATCTTGCCAGCAGCGCCGAAGCCCGGGCAGAAGACGATGTCCGCCGAGCTTTCGAGATCCAGCGTGACACCTATCAAGTACACGCGCTTCTATCCGAAGCGGCAGCCGCGGTGAGGAGCTATGTCCTCACACGTGATCGAAGCTTGCTCGCGCCATATGACAAGGCGCGGCAGGAACTGCCGCCGATAATGGAAAGTCTTGATCAGGCCATCGAGGACGCGGGTGTTCGCTCCGAGTTTGAAGCCCTGTCGGCGCTGGTAGAAGATAAATCTGCCTCCCAGGCGCGTCTTGTTGGGCTGGCTACCGCCAATCAGCCGGGACCGGAAGGCGCTTTGATTCGCGCCGAACTCGCTGCCAGCAGCGCAGTGCTCGACGAGCTTGGCGACCGCGTGGACTCGATGCAGCGAGCCGAGGCGGAACTGCTCGAAAGGCGCCGTGCAACAGTCGACAACGTGAGGGAGCGCTACTTTGCCCTCACCGCCATCAGCGCGCTTTTCGGATTGCTCGGTAGCCTCGCGGCAGTTTATCTTTTCTCGACCGGTATCGTGCGGCGAGTGCGTATCTTGGAGAACAATGCAGGGCTGCTTGCACGAGGGGAGCGCCTCTTGGAACTTCCGGAAGAAGCAGACGAAATAGGCCGCTTGGGGGAGAAACTTGCCCGCGCCAGCGATCTCCTGCGCGCGCGTGAAAAAGACCTAAGCGAGAGCGAGGAGCGTTTCCGCCTCGTTATAGACAGGGTCCGCGATTACGGAATCTTTGCACTCGAACCTGACGGCACTGTCGCGACTTGGAACCTTGGCGCGGAACGCATCAAGGGCTGGCGCGCGGAAGAGATTCTCGGTCGGCATTTCAGCACTTTCTACCCACAGGAGACCCGTGATCGATTACCGGCTATCATGCTTCAGAAGGCGCGCAAGGAGGGTGCAGCGGAGGATGAGGGTTGGCGCATGCGCAAGGATGGATCGCGCTTTTGGGCAAATGTCGTCATAACCGCCTTGCGCGATGCGGATGGCACCTTGCGAGGCTTCGCGAAAGTCACGCGCGATATGTCAGAGCGGCGCCGTACCGAAGAAGCCTTGCTGGCCGCGCGCGAAGAGGCGATTGCAGCGGATCAGGCGAAGACCGCCTTTCTGTCTCGCACCAGCCATGAATTGCGCACCCCGATGAATGCCATACTAGGCTTCGGGCAATTGTTGGAAATGGAGGAAGACAGCTTCGCCGACCATCATCGATCGGCAGTCCAGCAAATCATGAAAGCTGGAAGGCATCTTCTGTCGGTCATCAACGACTTGCTCGACATTTCAAGCATCGAGGCTGGCGCCGAGGACCTTCAGCTTGAGCCGGTCAATCTTAACGATCTGCTTCGCGAAGCGCATTCGATGGGGGCCCCACTAGTAAGGGCCGCAGATCTCCAATTCCAGATCGAGGCGGCCGACAACCGAATCGAGATGATGGTAGACAAGCGTCGAACGCTACAAGTCTGTCTGAATCTCATTGCCAATGCAGCGAAATACAATCTTAACGGTGAATTCGTTCGCTTGTCTGGCCGGATGGACAAAGACCTTGTGCGGATCGAGATAGCAGACGACGGTCCGGGCATCGCAACGAAGGATATCCCGCGATTGTTTACCGCTTTCGACCGCCTCGGGCAGAACGAGCGATCGACTGTAGAAGGAACCGGGCTTGGGCTGGCGCTCTCCAAGAGCCTTGTCGGATCGATGGGAGGCACGATTGGCTACGATAGGGAGAGGTTTGGATCGATATTCTGGTTTGCCCTTCCTGCGATGGGAAATGCCCAAGAAGCGAGCGAGTCACATGACAAAGGCACATTGACCGAAGATGACTAACAAACTCGTTCAGCCCAAAGATATCCTGTCCCGTCGCATCCTCGTGGTGGACGATGAGGACGCCAACGTCTTGCTCTTGCGCAGCCTGCTCGAGCGCGAAGGGTACGCCGACACCCATTGCCTGACTGATCCCACGCAGGCGTTGAAGGCTTACATCGATCTGGAACCGGATCTGGTTCTGCTCGATCTGATGATGCCCGCGATTGACGGTTTCCAATTGCTCGAAGCGTTCGCACGCCATGATACGCCCGAAGAGTTCCGCCCGGTGCTGGTGCTGACGGCCGACTCCACATTGCAGGCCCGCCGCCGCGCTTTATCGCTCGGGGCCAAGGACTTCGTGTCGAAACCTTTCGACGTCATCGAGGTGGCCCTGCGCATTGGCAATTTGCTCGAGACCCGCATCCTTTACGAACGTCTACGGCACGGCTCGTGAGCTTGCTGAGAGGATCGGACGTGCAGGACATACTCTACAAGCTGTCTTCGGATACAGTGGCATCGATCGCGTTGGTCCTGAGCCTTGTTCTGATGCAGCTCTTGATAGCACGGGCTTTTAGGCAGCGCGAAACCATGCCCGACCAAGTCAGAAGGCGATGGGTGTCAAGTTCGCGGAACGCGCTGATCCTGATTGGCCTGGTGGGCCTTATCATGATTTGGGCCCCGCAGTTGCGCACCTTTGCTCTGTCTCTGACGGCTGTGGCAGTGGCTTTGGTGATCGCCACCAAAGAGATTCTTCTGTGTCTTTCGGGTTCGATGCTGCGCGCGTTTACGCGGGCCTATGTTGTTGGCGACATCGTTGAAATTGGTACTTTCAGGGGAGAGGTTCTCGATTACGACTTGTTGGTGACACGCCTGCGCGAATTTGAAAACCCCGAGGGCTCTATGATATTCTCAGGGGCGGAAGTGAACCTGCCTCACAGCATGCTGTTCACCTCGCCAGTCCGTGTGCTGCCCGCACGCGAAAACAGACCAGTCCATAGAATAGAAATGATTTTCGAAGCGCACACCAATGTCTATTCGCGGAGGGAGGAAATCGAAAGGGTGATCAAGGGATCGATCGAGACACTGCCGGACGCCGCGCTTGTCTCGGTGCTTTTCGCGACGACCGACATCGGCAAGCAGCGGATAGTTGCCGAAATTTCGGCAAGAACCGATGACCTCAGCATCGCTGAGAACGCGGTGATCTGCAGCGTCGGCAACCTGGTCCACGAGATGCGCACCAATTAGCGAAGCGCTCGAGTCGTCAAAAATAACTTCGGCGAAAGGCGCAGTGGAATAGCTGCGAACATATTCTTCCGCTAGCTGCAGACCACGGTCTGGTGGCTTCTGGGGTTGCCTCCTGAACTGGCGAATTGCGACGTAGGACGCAATGCGGTCATTCCGAACGAACAACTGACGCCCTCCCCCTGCCTCTGCACGCTTGCTGGTGTCCGAATGCCACATAGGACTCGAAGACAGACAGAAAAACCGAGACCTTTACGGACTAGGTCGCCTTATTAATCTTTCATAAACCGTTGCGAAAGCCAGAAAAACTCGCCCTTTGGCTGAGCGCGCAGTTGGGAGTATCACCCCATTTCACCGACGCCGAGAATACCCCTACCGAAACCCCAAAAAGCCTCGGCTTCAGGCGAACACAAGAGGACGCATACGTTTCCAAGCGGATTGGCGTGGTAGCACATGGGCTATTGAAATCGGTGAGTTGATCCAAAAAATGCGGACGCATGCGAACTCAAGCGATCCTATGCGGACGCTGATTCCTGGTAGCGGAGGAGGGACATATAACGAACATTTAACAATAAGAATGCCCTCTAAAAATCGGAACCCGGCGGTCAGAATACCCCCACCTACCGAGGTGTCCGCCAACTCGTTGCAATGGTGCGATTGACCGAGCGGGCCCGTATTGAGCGGCTAATTCGTCGCACTCTGAATGGCAGAAGCTGGGCCGTTTGCTGAAGGTCCGGTCTTGGCTGAGCTACAGCAGAAAGCCGACGTTGGGTTTTCAACTCCGTCTAATGCCTGATCGTATGCCCGAGCGTCGAAATTCCGCTCTGGGCGAAGGTACACGTTGGCGGTGAAAGTGCTGATCGCGATCGGATCAGTTCGCTCAGCCGGTTTCGACCTCGACAATTGTCGGGATCGTGGCCGCGATCGGTGTGTACAGATCAACCTCCGTCTCGGGCGTCTCAATGCTAACAACGAGCGCATAGCGCGCCTTCGCGTTGAAACGGCCCAATCCGACCCGCTCGCGCCACCATCCCGTGATGGGTTTCACGTAAAGGAGATTACGCGCGGCGAGCTCGACCGCGGCCCCCTCCCAGATATCGACATGCAGAGAGCCGGCCGAGATCGAGCGCGGTCCGAACAGCCATCCCGCATCAGGATCGCTCGCGGCGGCCGCGCCTTCTGCCGCCATCTCGGCGTTGTTGCGCTTATGAAAATTGGCGGCGCTCTCGCGGCTACGCTTGAGATCGAAGCGAAGGCCAAAAGACTGGTAGCGCGCCGGATCGATCGCGCTTGCAAAGCTTGGATTGGGCTCGACGAAATAGGAGAGCGTCACTTTGAGCCGCACTCTCGTATTGTCGAGCGCTTCCAGCACGTTGCGCGGCCAGGGCAGCGGATAAACATGCGCTTCGTTGAAGCGAACCGAACCATCCTTGCGAAAGGGTTGAATGGTGTTTTGCGCGACGAGTGCGAGATCGTCTTGGGCTGAAGCGGTCGCCCGGCCCAGATCTGGTACCCCGTAGCCGAACCGCCGCAAACAATCCGAGCGTTCGCTTTTGCCAGCGCAATTCTCGATGGCTGCTAGCATGGGCGGTGTCCATCGGGCGCTGTGCACCATGAGCGCCCGCAGCGTTTCAGGCCAATAGTGCGGGAAAGCGGCGGCGAGTTCTGCCGCCATGCGCGCGCCTTGCGCGGTTGCAGCGCTCGTCGCCCAAAACGGCGTCAGCGGGTCGGCATCGACGTTCCTCGAAGTCGTCAGGAGCGACAGCGAATCGAGCCCTGCGACCGCCTCTTCGCCAGAGGGACTGAGCGCGCGGTTGCCCGCTTCAAAAACAAGCTCGGGTTTGAAAGGTGATTTCGCACTATCCCAGAGATACGAGGTCCGGCTGTAGGGGCTGGGCTCACCGACATCGACCGCCGGCGACCAATCCTCGTACCCCGCATCCGCAATCGCGGTCTTTTGCGTGAAGCCGCCTATCGAAAGCGCGTTCCAGGCCTGGGCGGGGTCCTGTGCCGGGAAGGCGTCGACATCTGCGATCTCGGCCGCCACCGCGTTATCGGGCACGTTACCCGCAGCAAGGAACACAAGCCGCTTCGGCGCCTCGGTCTCCTCATCGCTGTGCTCGGCTCCAGCGGCAGACTGGTCGATGGCTGCACTCCATGCGCTCGCCTCAGCGCCCGAACGAAGAGTGTTGGTCACCGCCATGCAGAAGATCCGGTCTCGCTCCGGGTTCTGCACTTCAGCAAGCGCGATCGCCGAATGGGTGATCGGCCCATAGGCGTGCGGATCGTTGGCGGGAAAGCCGGTCGGAGGCAGGATTTTGACGGATTCGAGCCGGTGGGCAAGCGTCGGCTGAGACTGGTCGGCAAGCGGTGCGACGAGATCTCCGTGCAGGCTGAGGCCTGCCATCCCCGTCCCATGCCCTGGGCCGGTTTCGTGATCATCGCCGCCCCAGGCCGGATTGACCGCAAGCGTGTCTTCTTCGGAGAGCGCCGGTTCGATCAAGGGGTGCGCACGGTTGACGCCGGTGTCGAGCAAGCACACCGCCGGGGCCTCGGCTCCGGGCCAGGTGATGCGTGCCGCGAGATCCTCAATCAGCGCGGGAATCTCGTCTCGCAGATTCTGCGTGAACACCGCTGGATTATCGCTTGCACGGCGCAATTCGGCGATCCCGCCGCTCGCGAAGAGAAGGAGTTCAACCGCGCTGACCCGCCCGAAAACCGGAACCACGACCGTCTCGGGAAAGCGCAGCCAAGTATCCGCTTCGCCGACCTGCATGCCAAGCGTGCCGGCTGCCTCAACCACACGTTCGACGGCGTCGGCGAAACACCATGCTCCCCACCAGATGCTCGCTTGCGGGTCGGTCGGGAGCGCGTCTTGATCGTCGCGCCAGAAGGTTCTGAGCCGCGCCTCGCGGAAATGTTCGATCGGTTCGACGCGACTGGCTTTGGGCGGGGTGCCGCGGGTCGATGTTATCTCGCCTTGGCGATAATCTTCGAGGACCGCTTCGATCTTGTCGCGCGCGTCCTCCGGGACGAACAAAGCCAGCGAGCGCGCGCCATTCTCGAGGATCTTTTCGGCGCTCTGTTTTGTTCCTTCGGTCTTGCGCTCGACCATGATCGCGCCACTGCCGGGGGCCAGCTCGACTTCGAGAAAGACCCCGCCAGCAGGCTCGAGGCCCTCGATCTCGGCGATCGGCGCGGCTTGTTCGGCGTCGGCGCGCGCGAACGCCTCGTGCAGCTCGGTGGCGAGCCGCTGCCCGTGATCGGCGCGGATGCGCTGGACCGCGGTGCCCCTCGCATTGGATGAAGGGGACTTATATTCGCCGCGCGCGACAAGCGCGGAGATATCGAGATGGGGCTTGTCGTAGTCGCTCACGTGTTACGGTTGGACTGAAAACACCGTGCGCATCGCCTGACGTTCAGCGAGCTTGTCCGTCAGCTGCTTGGTCGAGATCGCCTTGCGCTGCGCGAGGATGGCGTTCTTGACCGCTTCGTTCGCGGCGCGCGCGATTTCGGCCTGGCTCAGCCCGCTGGCCGCCTCCTCGACATTGCCCCAGTCGATCCGCGGATATTTCATTCCGCGCAGGTTTGCCTTGATAACCGCGCGAACCTGCTCTGCGCTCGGCAGGGCGAATTCGAGCACCTCGTCGAAACGCCTGAGGAGCGCGCGGTCAAGAAGTTCGGGATGGTTGGTGGCTGCGACGATCGGGCTGTCGGTCGCGCTTTCCTCCTCCATGAATTGGAGGAAGCTATTGAGAACACGACGCATCTCGGCAACGTCATTCGACGCGCTGCGCCGCCCTCCGACCGCGTCGAACTCGTCGAACAGATAGACCGCGCGCCGCCGCAAAGTTTCATCAAAGACGAGCCTGAGCTTGGCGGCGGTCTCGCCCATATAGCGGGTAATCAGCGTGTCGAGACGGATCACGAACAGGGGCAGCCTTAATTCGCCGGCTACCGCTTCGGCGGTCATGGTCTTGCCCGACCCGGGAGGGCCTACGAACAACAGTCGATGGCTGGGCACCTTCCCGTGTTCGCGCAGCCACTCACGCTTGCGCTGCTGGAGCAGGACATTTTTGAGTCGCTGCTCTATCGCCTTCGGCAGAACGACATCGGACAGGCGAATGCGCGCCTCGCGCAGGTCAAGCAGGCCTTCAAGATCCCCCTTGGGCCGCGAAAAGGCGATAGGGATGCTCGGCCGAACGCCGCGGCCTTCGCGTGCGGCATCGACGGCGGCGCGAATCTCGTTGGCCGCCTCGCGTCGACCGCGCCGTGCTTCGGCAGCCGCCACCTGCAGCGCGATCGAGAGGAACTGCTCCTCGTCGCCCTCTGCCTGACTGCGCAACATTGCAGCGATCTGTTTCGCGTTAGACACGGATACTCTTCACTTTCCGCCCGATTACTCCCGTAAAATGAAAGTAGCTGCAAGAGAAGCCCTTGTCATCGGTCTTGCGATATTTACGAACATTCTGTGGATCTCATATTCGCGTTGACATCCCGCTTTCAAGAGGAGGGGGGAAGCGAGACTGCCGGCATGTCGCTTGGCATTGACCTCAGCGCGCCGCCTGCCGCAATTCGTAGAAAGGCCCGATATTGCCGTCCTTCCAGGCTAAGATCGCCGGGTATAACGTCCGCTTTCAGGACTTAAGGAACTGGACGCGTACGTCTTGGATTAGGGCGCAAAGTCGACGCTAGCCGAGGCAGAATTGGACCGGGGCAAGCGCTTTGCACTGTGGTCGTTCCTGCACATGTTCGGGTCCGCCCCCGATCTCGATGTGGCGTTCGAGAACGAGGAAGACCGGGAGGCAGCCCGCAACCTCATGGATCTCCTGGTGGCATCGGAGGGCGATGAGGCAAGCTGATTGCAGCAGGGTCTTGGCACCTTTAGGCCCGCACCCGATACCCATCCGGCTTTCTTCGCGAACAGTCCTGAACCAGGTCAGCTGAGGACAGCAACCCGTTCCTTTCCGGCCGTGTGGTCGCGCTTCGCGCGCCTGCCCGCACCACCCGTCATGAACAGGTTTCCCTTGGAGCTTCGCTCCTGCGGTGCAGTCCTCCCATGCCCTGCTTCTTTGGCAAGTTCGCAAGCCGGAGATGGTCTCCGGTTTGAGGAACCGAAGGAATTACACCATGACCAATATCGCAATCCTCACCGGACGCATCGCCCGCGATCCGGAAACCCGCGAGACCAAGGGCGGCACCAATGTCACCGGGATCACCGTCGTCACCGATCGTCCCGCACGCGACAAGGACGGCAAGACCTACAAGGACGAGAACGGCTACACCGCCAAGGAAAGCGAGTTCCACCGTGTGACCTGCTTCAACGGCCTCGCCAAGACCGTCGGTCAGTACTGCTCCAAGGGTCAGCTGGTATCGGTCCAGGGCCGCATCCACTACACCCAGTGGGAGGACAAGGACGGGGTCACCCGCTACGGCACCGAGATCCTCGCTGATAAGGTCGACTTCCTCTCCCGCGGTAGTGGTACGAGCGACGACAACGACAACACCGATGCTCCCGAAATCGACTGACATCCAACATCATCGATCCCGCTCAGAGGGGCGCTGTCCGGACCGGACAGCGCCCCTAATTGTGTTGTCTATACTCTCTGGTGGGGAGGGGGTCTAGCTCACGGTTGTCCCATTCTGATGGCCGTGCAACCGGCGCATCAAGGACGGCAGGGACCCACCATTTTGCCTCCCCTTCGCTTCACTACGGTCCGACAAAATCGTTACCCCTACCGCCGCTTCGCGGTCGCCCATACGGGCGATCCCTGACCCGCCGGCCGCACGCCCATCCGTCCTGCTCCTTCCGTCATCGGCAGACATCAGGAGGATACAATGAATTGAATTGCTCAGCACAATTCAAACTCGGAACGCTACTTTGCCGCGCTGGCTGTGGCGGAGCGCCGCGCGCTACACAGCTTCTTCGATCAGCACATCGTCGAGGACAGACGCCTTGGATATTTTGCCCTGGACGAGGGTGACTACAGCGCACTTCCGGCGCACCTTGCGGTGCGCGTAGTGCATACAGTGCATGGGGCAATGTCAGACGAGTTTTGACCGCACAAACAGGGCAGGGACTGGGAACGGTTCCTGCCCTTTTTTCATGTTCGCGGTGGTAAGCGGTCGACCTCCTGCTCAGCGAACGGGCTGGCCCTCGCTCGTCTATTGGTCGGGTGAGTCTGGGCAGTTGTTCCATCCAGAAAGGCGGCGCGAGCCTGTGCACATCAATTCGACTGTCAAGCATGTCGATAGCCTCTTTCTGGCACATGCGAACAGTGGTCGAAAGCCGATATTCGGCAAGCGGCGCGAACAAATATGCCTCATGAAAAACGTCCCCGTAGCTGGCCATTTGTTACCAAACTAAGGCCAGTTGGTAGCCCAGAGCTGTTTGCGCCTAAAGTCTCGCTCTGGCCCGAAAAGCCCACCTGCTCCCGCTCCAAGAATAAGGCAGAGAATTCAGCGCATTGAACGATTGCTCCAAGTTACCGGAAACGCCCGCTCACATTGGAACTTGACAGCACACCGTACGCAGCGGGTGCTGCAAGGGAAGGCGCTGAATTGCCTCGCGAATTCACGGCAATTCGCTTGTGGCATCTTCTGTGCCGGATGCGGTCCAGTTGTTTGCCCGTCCGTGCCGAGTCGGTACAGATCCATCTAGCCTGCTGAAAAGCTATGCGAATTTTCCGTTTTCCTACACCCCCGGCGGCGGCCTAGAGTGGCACTTGCCTTTCGAAGGGTGAGCCAGGTTCTTTGAACACGAGGAACTTGGAAAAATGCAAAGACACCACCGGTTCGTGACCTATGTCACGCCCCTGATCGCCGAATGGATCAGGAAACAATCCGACGAGCGCAGGGTCAGCGCGAGCATCGTCATTGGCGACTGCATCTTCGATGCGTGGCACCGCGCGACCGAAGCCGATCTGAGGACCCCGGCGACCGATCCGGTGCGCCAGAATATCTTCATTACGGTCGCGCTCGATGCGCTGCTCACGCACCATTCCGATCCGTCTCTGCGCGAGAAGACGGTCGCTGCCTACCAGCGCAGGTTGGAGCGTCTCGGGATCGTTGCACCCCGTCCGCAGGGGGGCGACGATGAAGCATAATCTCGTCAACTTCACCCGTGGAAGCCAGCTCCTCGGCCACTTCGGTTTCATGTTCGCGGCTGGTCTCAAGGGGCCGCTTATCGTCACAATTCTGGTCGCCATCGGCCTCCTCTACTGGGAAGTGAGCGGCGCGCTCGACGACCACCAGGTCTACCTCCTGTGGATGCATGTCTATGCGTCGGCCTATGGCTTCATGGAGTTCGATCCTGACAAGCTCGTGAACCTCAAGCTGGCCGATGGCAGCATGGTCGCTTTTCCGATTTCGGTGGTCACGGACTATCCGCCAATGCGCGAGGCAGTTGCGCTTTTCCGGTCGACAGCTGTCGGCGCGCTCTGGCTTGCCGCACTCATCCTTGCCCCCCTCTTCCTGCTCTTCTGGTGGGTCGCCGAGCGCTTCGGTGAGCACTCGAAACAGAAGAAGCACGTGCGCGGCGCAGAGCTTGCAACCCTCCCCGAACTGAAGCGCGAGATCGATCGTCACAACTGCGCTGCCCGTTCGCGCGAATATGGCGAAACCATGGGCTGGAAATGGCGGCTTGCCGGGTCCACCTACCTTCGCGGTGCAGGCTTCTATGCTCCCGCGCATCTTGCCCGGGTGAGCTGGCCGTGGCGGCTCGAACAGAGCCATGCGATGCTGGTCGGCACGACCGGTACGGGAAAGACTGTGGTGCTCACCGAGCTGGCAAGCGAGATCCGGCAGCGGGGCGAGCGCGCGGTCATCTTCGACCTCACCGGGGCCTTCATCGAGACCTTTTACGAGCCCGAACGCGACATCATCCTGAACCCGCTCGACGCGCGTTGTCCGGCCTGGAGCGTGTTCAACGACTGCACAACCCGCGTAGAATTCCATGCGGCTGCGGAGTCCTTGGTTCCTCATGACGGTGGCGGCGCCGAACAGTTCTGGGTGCTCGCCGCGCGCACCCTGTTCGTCGAGACCTGCCTCAAGCTCGCCGAGGCGGGACGGGGGACCAATGCCGCGCTCGCGCACGAATTGATGAATGCCGATCTCTCCGACCTTCACCAGCTTCTCGAAGACACGATGGCGGGACCGATCAGCACGCCGAGCGCGGCGCGCATGGCGGAGTCGGTCCGCGCAGTGTTCAACGTCAACGCGAAGGCATTGCAGATGTTGCCCGAAGATGGCACTCCGTTCTCGGTCCGCGAATGGGTCAACGGGGCAGGCAAACCGGGCTCGATCCTGTTCCTCTCGGCGCGCTACATCGACATGAGCGTGCTCTCGCAGTTGCTCACCCTGTGGCTCGACACCTCGATCAACACGCTGATGGCGGGCGAGCGTTCGCGCGACCTCAGGCTGTGGTTTCTGATCGACGAGCTGGGTGCGCTGCATCGCCTGCCTTCGCTTGAAAAGGGCCTCCAGACCGCGCGCAATTTCGGGGGCGCGATCGTCACCGGCATCCATGCCTTTGCCAAGCTCAAGGACGTCTACGGCGAGAACATGGCGATGACGCTGTCCTCGCTTGCCCGCACCAAGCTGATCCTCGGCACCGCCGACCGCGAGACCGCCACCTGGTGTTCCGATGTCATCGGTCACCGCGAGGTTCGCGAGATGGAGGAAGGCTACAGCTACGGCTACAACAACGCCCGCGACGCGGTCAGCCTGACGCCGCGGCGGCAGGTGGTCCCGCTGCTGCTCCCGGACGAGCTGATGAGGCTCAAGAACCTTCACGGGTTCATCAAGTTTCCGGAAGGATTTCCCGCAGCGCCAGTCGCCCTCCGCCCGCGCAATTGGCCCCGGGTAGCGGAAGGATTTATCGCCCGGGAGATCCCCAATACGACCAAGAAGGCGGCGTCCGCAGGCGGCGAAGCGGGAAACGGTTCAGAGCCGACCGGAGCTTCGGAAACGAGCGACAATGACGGTGATCCGCGCCGGATGAAGGACAAAAACGATCCCTCCGCTCGCCCTGCAAAGAGGCCCCGCAAGGACCAGCACAAGGAACGTGGCCGGGTTCGCCAGTCCACAAAGACCGAGCAGGCACGGCCGGAACGAACTAAGGCGCGTAACCCTCGCGATCGAGGACAAAGGAGCGCGCTTCCTGCCCAACCTCGGCCAGCGCAGTCCGAGCTTCCCTTGTCCGGCAAGGCCGAAGAGGATCGTGACAAGGAGCAGGAGACTGCACAGTCGCGGCGGTCCGACGTTCCCGATCCTGCGGCCCAACAGCGAGCACAGGACGCTCGCGGCAAGGCCGACCAGAAGATGCAGGAAGAGCAGCAGAAATCGCTCCTGGGCGGCGCTGCGAAGCAGGGAAGGGGCGCCGACGACGGCCATGACCACGACCACGATCTGGGAGA
This sequence comes from Erythrobacter sp. AP23, assembly GCF_001542855.1. Taxonomy (GTDB): domain Bacteria; phylum Pseudomonadota; class Alphaproteobacteria; order Sphingomonadales; family Sphingomonadaceae; genus Qipengyuania. Next base: position 79,507 of record NZ_LNBY01000020.1, read on the forward strand.
CTACGATCCCGATATTTGAAGAGGAATAGGGGAGGGACGAGGGCTCGCGAAAGGTAATTCCGCCCCATGCTTTCCGTCGCCAATGTCCGCTCGCCTTCGGCGGCGGCAAGCTACTTTGCCTCGGACAATTACTACGCCAGCGCCGATGCCGATCGTTCGGGTCAATGGATCGGTGACGGCGCGAAACGCCTCGGTCTAGAGGGGAAGGTCGAGGCCAGGGCGTTCGACGCGCTGCTGCGCGGCGAGCTGCCCGACGGGAGCAGCGTCGGCAATCCCGGCCAGGCACACCGGCCTGGGACCGATCTCACCTTTTCGGTCCCCAAGAGCTGGTCGCTGTTGGCACTCGTCGGGAAGGACGAACGGATTATTGCCGCCTACCGCGAAGCTGTCGTCGAGGCGTTGCACTGGGCCGAAAAGAACGCGGCAGAAACCCGGGTCGTCGAGAAGGGCATGGTGGTGACGCAGGCGACCGGCAATCTCGCCATCGGCCTGTTCCAGCACGACACCAACCGCAATCAGGAACCCAACCTTCACTTCCACGCGGTCATCGCCAACGTCACGCAAGGCAAGGACGGCAAGTGGCGAACGCTCAAGAACGATCGGCTCTGGCAGCTCAATACCACGCTCAATTCGATAGCGATGGCGCGCTTTCGGGTCGCAGTCGAGAAGCTCGGTTACGAGCCGGGTCCGGTACTGAAGCACGGTAATTTCGAGGCGCGCGGGATATCGCGCGAGCAGGTCATGGCGTTCTCGACCCGCCGCAAGGAAGTGCTCGAGGCGCGGCGCGGTCCGGGTCTCGACGCCGGCCGCATCGCCGCGCTCGACACCCGCGCAAGCAAGGAAGGGATTGAAGACCGAGCGACCCTGAGTAAGCAATGGAGCGAGGCTGCGCAATCGATCGGGCTCGACTTGAAGCCGCTGGTCGATCGCGCGCGGACCAAGGCGCTTGGGCAGGGCATGGAAGCCACGCGGATCGGTTCGCTGGTCGAGCGCGGGCGGGCGTGGCTCAGCCGCTTTGCCGCGCATGTCAGGGGCGATCCCGCCGATCCCCTGGTGCCGCCATCGGTGCTGAAGCAGGACCGTCAGACCATCGCCGCAGCGCAGGCTGTCGCCTCGGCGGTGCGCCATCTCTCGCAGCGCGAAGCGGCGTTCGAACGGACAGCGCTCTACAAGGCCGCGCTCGATTTCGGGCTGCCGACTACGATTGCCGATGTCGAGAAGCGGACACGGGCTTTGGTGCGTTCAGGTGACCTGATTGCGGGCAAGGGCGAGCACAAGGGCTGGCTTGCATCGCGCGATGCGGTCGTGACCGAACAACGGATCCTTTCCGAAGTTGCTGCCGGGAAGGGCGACAGCTCGCCTGCGATCACCCCCCAGAAAGCTGCCGCATCTGTCCAGGCGGCTGCGCTCACGGGGCAGGGGTTCCGGCTCAACGAGGGGCAATTGGCGGCGGCGCGCTTGATCCTCATATCGAAGGATCGCACGATCGCGGTCCAGGGCATCGCGGGGACCGGCAAGAGCAGCGTGTTGAAGCCCGTCGCCGAGGTACTGCGCGATGAAGGGCACCCGGTCATCGGGCTCGCGATCCAGAATACCCTCGTCCAGATGCTCGAACGCGACACCGGGATCGGCTCGCAGACGCTGGCACGCTTTCTTGGTGGCTGGAACAAGCTGCTCGACGATCCGGGCAACGTCGCATTGCGCGCAGAAGCGCAGGCGAGCCTCAAGGATCATGTACTGGTGTTAGACGAAGCATCGATGGTCTCGAACGAAGACAAGGAGAAGCTCGTTCGCCTCGCCAATCTCGCAGGCGTTCATCGACTAGTCCTTATTGGAGACCGTAAACAGCTGGGTGCGGTCGACGCGGGCAAGCCGTTCGCGCTGCTTCAGCGGGCAGGGATTGCGCGGGCAGAGATGGCTACGAACCTGCGCGCCCGAGACCCGGTCGTGCGCGAAGCGCAGGCGGCGGCGCAGGCAGGCGACGTGCGCAAGGCACTTCGCCATCTGAAGTCGCACACCGTCGAGGCCAGGGGCGATGGCGCGCAGGTCGCCGCTGAAACCTGGCTCGCGCTCGACAAGGAAACCCGCGCGCGGACTTCAATCTACGCTTCGGGACGCGCAATTCGTTCAGCGGTCAACGCGGCGGTCCAGCAAGGCCTTCTCGCCAGTCGCGAGATCGGTCCTGCCAAGATGAAGCTGGAGGTCCTCGACCGCGTGAACACCACCCGGGAAGAACTTCGCCATCTCCCGGCCTATCGGGCGGGACGCGTGCTGGAGGTCTCCAGGAAGCAGCAGGCGCTGGGCCTTTTCGTTGGCGAGTACCGTGTCATTGGGCAGGACCGGAAAGGGAAGCTGGTCGAGGTAGAAGACAAGCGTGGCAAGCGATTCCGGTTCGATCCGGCACGGATCAGGGCAGGGAAGGGTGACGACAATCTCACCCTGCTCGAGCCGCGCAAGCTCGAAATCCACGAAGGCGACCGGATCCGCTGGACGCGAAACGATCACCGACGGGGTCTGTTCAATGCCGACCAGGCGAGGGTTGTCGAAATTGCGAACGGCAAGGTCACCTTCGAGACATCCAAGGGTGACCTGGTCGAGCTCAAGAAGGACGACCCGATGCTCAAGCGGATCGACCTCGCCTATGCACTCAACGTCCACATGGCGCAGGGCCTGACATCGGATCGCGGTATCGCGGTGATGGACAGCCGCGAGCGCAACCTGTCGAACCAGAAGACCTTCCTGGTGACGGTTACGAGGTTGCGCGATCACCTGACGCTGGTGGTCGACAGTGCGGACAAGCTCGGAGCGGCCGTTGCCAGAAACAAAGGCGAGAAGGCATCGGCCATCGAGGTCACGGGAAGCGTGAAGCCTACTGCCACGAAAGATAGCGGAGTCGATCAGCCGAAATCGGTGGAGGCTAACAAGGCCGAGAAAGAGCTGACCCGGAGCAAGAGCAAGACGCTGGATTTCGGGATATGAGTTTCAGCCGGTTCAGCGAATTCAAGGTTTATCGGCAAACTCACGATATCGGCAGAACGCATTTGCAAGTTGCATTTGTCTCGGCGTGCGGCACTCGGCTTCGAAGACTTGCGGAGAGCCAACCAGGATCGTCACGCATTTTGCGCGGGATGTCGCAACGTTGAGGCGATTGAGACTGTAAAGAAACTCAATGCCTCTCGGAGCGTCCGCATGCGAAGAGCTGGCGAGCGAGTAGATCGAAATCGGCGCTTCCTGCCCCTGAAACTTGTCGACGGTTCCGACACGTGCTTGCGGCAAGCGCTGCTGAATTTCGAAGACCTGGGCATTGTACGGCGCGATGATCAGAATGTCATCGCGTCCGACGGGATGCTCTTCCCCATTCCGGTCAACCCAGGTCGCTCCTTGCTGGAGGATGTCGTCTACCAAGGCTGCGATAACATCGGCTTCCTCGGGAGAGCAGTTCTGATTGCCTTTGTGTTCGACGGGCAAGAAGCGTAGCCCCGTGCCCCCAGCGATGCCGTTGGCATTGACGCGTTGCCCAGCCGTCTCCTCCTTCGAATCAAGCTTGCCCTCATAGAAGAGTTCTGAGGTGAATCCGGAGATATCGGGATGCAGTCGCCAGGTAACGTCGAGGAACAGTCCTTCGTCAGTTGCTATCGTCTGTTTCCCCGACAAGAGATGGTCCAGACCCGAACATCCAGTGCCGTCCGGATGGCTTCCCTGCATTGGTTGGTCGAGCTGCTGAGGATCACCAAGCAAGACCAGCGTTTTGGCTGCCTGCGAGACCGCGAGCACATTTGCGAGGGACATCTGCGCAGCCTCATCGACGAAAAGAACGTCAAGACATTCAAACGCGTCTTCGGTCGACCACAGCCACGCTGTTCCGCCCGCAACCTGGCAATCGCCATACAAAGCGGAGAACACCTCACCGTTACTCTTTTTGGCAAAGCGAAGGCGGTCGGTGGCCTCTTCCTTTGAACCCCCTTTCGGCTTTTGAATGCACACAAGCGGCGTGGAGGTTTCCTCAGCAACCTCAATAACCTTGTCGAGAAGGTTGCGGATCACATCGTGGCCATTGGCCACGATCCCTACCTTTTTGCCTTGCTTCACCAGCTCGCAGATCATGTGCCCGCCAGTATGCGTCTTGCCAGTTCCGGGTGGTCCTTGGATCGGCAACACGCCTGACGCAACTAGCGGTGCAATCCGCACGCCGGCGGCCAGCGGCGTTTCGCCGTCCATCCTGATGGGCGCATCGCCTCCGGCTTGCGGGGCCACGCGCATGAGCATGTCTCGGGCAGGCCGGTAGGCATCGCCGTCGAACATGCCATGCTCGCATACATAGCGTGCCAGTCGAATAAGCGATTCCTGCATGGGCTTCGATGAAACATGCTCGTGGACGAAGATTGCTTCGGGATGCTCGCTCGCCATGGCGGAGGTCTTCTTGATGTCGACAGTCCGGAGGCTGCGGGAAATGTCCTCGACAGAACCGACCGATTGGCCGCCCTGGACCTTAATTCCCTTGCCCGGGCGAATGTCGGCTTCCTGAGCTGGAAAGCTGTAGCGGTCGATCGGACATTTTGCCGTTCCACCCACCGTCTCGATGTACTGCAGACCCGAGAGGCCCGCGCGCTCATCCAGCAGATCTTCTGCAGAAAGGTCGCACAGGCGGAAGTATTCCCACCAGCCTGCCTTCTCCTCGCGGCGATGCCATTCGAGCAGGTTCGCCAACAGCCAACGACCATGCTCCTCGGCCGACTGATCGGCCGGATCAACCTGCACTCCATCAGTAAGTTGCTCGATCAACGGCGTGATCAGCTCGAGCCATTCGGAGAGGTTTTCGCTTGGTGCGCCATCGGCGATCTCGGGACGTGCAATGTCGGCTCCCTGTTCGACCAATTTCTGCCGCTGCACTTCCAGCCAATCGCGCAAGTATCGCGTCGCAACGCAGTCATCGCGGTTGTAAGCTTCGACGGTCGCGCGATCCTCGGCCTCGATCCCTGCGGGATCGTTCGCTTCGAGGCACAGCTGAAGCCGCGTCAGAGCCTGGTTCGCGTCGGGCAGTTTGGCATCGCGTTCATAGCCGAAGAGAGGCTCGAGCTTTTTTATCGAATAGCTTTCGACGCCAGCGCGAATTGCGTGCCGCACGACGCTGAGAAGGTCGACCAGAACCTTGCCGCGCAACAGCCGATCGAGTTTATCCTCGCGGGTGGCATAGCGGCCCATGAGGCGCTTGAGCGCTCCCGGCTCGTATCCCCCGTAGTGATAGACATGCAGATTGGGATAAGTTTCCAGCCGCGCGATAACGAAATCGATGAAGGTTTCGAATGCTGCCTTTTCTGCCTCGCGATCGAGCGCCCAGAGCCCCTGATAGCGCTTCTCACCGCCGTCGATGTAATGAAAGCCATGGAGGTATTCGAGACCGTGCTCTCCAACAAAGGGATCACCCTCGAAATCGAGGAAGATATCTCCTTCATCGGGCTCGGGCAGGCAAGCCAAGCCAAATCCGGGGGCTGGTGCAAGGCGCTCGAATTTCAGTTCTCCTGCAAGACGGCTTTCCAGCTGAACGCGGGCCTGCTCGCGAACGCGCGTCAAGCTTTCGAGCGAGCCGCGTTCTGGCTTCCAGGACAAAGGCATGGCGAGTTCGGCAAGCTGCGCACCCGTGGTGACCCCGTGCTCCTTGAGTTCGGCGATCTGAAGGCTCGAGATCCCTGCCACAAGACAAAGATGGTCATCGTCGCGCCGTTGCTTGTCGCAGCGGGTGCTCCACACGCAGATATCGCAATGCGCGGCCGGTTCCGGATATGACTCCTTCGGATCCCCGCAAGCGAAATTGGCCGCCATTCCTCCCTTTACCTGGCGGTAGTATGCCCCGAAATCGGAGACGCGATAGCGCTCGGGCACAAAATTGGTCCAGGGCGGAACGACGTGCGCAAACTCCGGCATACGGCCCTGAACCTCGCCGATAAGCTCGGAATAGAGGCAAAGCTGGAGAACCGTCCCGCCTTTGGTTTCGCGGGCCAGCTTGGTGTCGACAGCTTCATAGGACCAACCGCCGAGATCGCTCGGCGTATCGACCTTCCGGAGGATGTCAGCGCGACCGACCCATGCGCCCGAACGCAGAGCGCCCTGCACGATGACGTCAACGCCTGCGCGCATGGCCTTGTGCGTCGCCGCAACAGCTTCATCCTTAATCTCAACACCGTCGATACGCACGACGTGCAGCCCGAGGGAGGCCAAGTGCTCGACATAGTCCTGCTCATGTTTAGCCCCGCGTTCCCACAGAGCTTCGAGCAGAGGATCGTAGTATTTGGGTTTCGCCAGCTCACCCTTGGCAACGGCGTGTTCAAGACCAATCAGGTGCCGACAATTGAGGTAGCCGACCAAATCGGTTGCGCTGAAGCGAAGCTGATTTCCGACGACTTTCAAGACTGATCTCCAAGAATTGACGCTGCCAAATTCGATAGACACCCGGCATCAAGCCTTGAGGAAAGGGCATCGCGTCGAAGTAAGTCTTCAGTCAGGTGGGGATGGAACTTCTCGAACAACAGGTTCGGTGAATGAGCAAATAGGTCCACCTCTTTGCCATCTGCCAGAGCTGAAAGTGCGTCGATCAACTCCGGACTTTCGTCCTTCCCAAACACTTCCAGAAACCCGTCGTGTGTCTGCACGGTGAAGCCGTTGGCGCGAAGGGCGAGTGCCAAGGTCGTTGTCCGAACGGAACCTGTTTTGGTCGCTATGACAGCAGCGTTGTCGCTGAGCTGCGCAATCCTTCCGGGGACAAATTGCAGTTCGGTGTAATTGCTGCGTGCCTCGTCGAGTAGCTCCAGCGCAGTCGCATCAAGATAGATCGAGCGCTTTTGGCCTTCTAGAACATCGAACATTCGCTCGATCACCCGGTCATGGATGTTACCAGGGTCGCCCCCAAAGATGGGCGGCACTCCCGCTTTCGCCGGTGCAACCAGGATGACACGATCCCGGTCGAGAACTTCCTGCACCAGCCAGCGCCTGCCCGAAAAAATGAGAAGCATTCCGGGCGCAATCATGTTGTCGATGGGGAGCGTTCCAAGCTCCTTACCGCCGGAAATCAGCCGGTATTCCTCGGGTGTCTGAAATACTGCGTAGAAGCTATAGTGCTCGACCAGCTTCTCGCCATTGGCACCGAGCAACAGAAGGCCATCGCTGGCTTGCTCAATGAGCGCGACCTCCGGTTGCCCGAGTGCTCGCAAAACATCCAGGAACAGCTGGGTATCGACCTGACGGAATGGTCCGATCTGGCAGAGAATCCCGTAGAGTTGCTGCGCACGTATTCCGCCTCGCTCGGCGATCACTGAGAGGATTTGGTGAACGAGGGTCGAAAGGTGAAGGGCCTCGCGTTGCGGCGGTTCGCACCAGCCTTCCAAAAGCAATTCGATCATCGCTATGGCCCGCACCATCCCAAGGCGAAGTCGGTCCGAGAAATTGCTCGTCGGCGTAAGCTTCGCCTCGACTGCGTATTGTCGAAGGATGGCTGGCTTGCCCGGTCGCCGCCCTGATCGGCCAAGCCTTTGCCTGAGCGATGCGACGCTGAACGGTGCGCCAATCTGGCCGACACAGGTCACATCGCCAATATCGATTCCCAGTTCCAGCGTGGAAGTGCAGATGGCAGTTGTCGGCGCAGTACCATCTTTCAGGCGACGTTCGACGAAGTCTCGATGCTCGCGCGATAGGCTGGCGTGGTGAGGGTAAAATTCCTGCGGCAGGTATTCCTTTTCGCAAAGTGCGCGCAACCGATCTGAGTAGATTTCAACGGCCTGACGCGCACCGCCAAAGACAAGATTGTCGCTGCCTCTCAGATGTTCGAATAGGTGCTGCGAAATGGCATCCGTCGCTGAAGGGCTTTCATCGTCCTTGTCGCCAGCAACGTAGCCACGGAGCTGAAGCTGCAATTCGGCTGATCCGCCCTCGGCAATGACCTGTTCGACTTCATCAGGGCTGTCAGGACGAAGATAAGCCTTCGCCAGCTCCATATCTCCGAGTGTGGCCGACAAACCGACCCGGCGAATAGGTCTCTTTAGAGCAATTTCGAGGCGCGTGAGAAGCGAACGCATCTGGATGCCGCGCTCACTGTCGAGGACCGAATGCAATTCATCGAGAATGACTGCGCGCGTTGCGCCAAACAGCTTCGGAATCTCCAATCCGCGTCGAATGAATAGCGCTTCAAGGGATTCCGGGGTAATTAGCAGCACGCCCCTCGGTCGCTTGGTAGCCTTAGCCTTCACCGATGACGAAACGTCGCCATGCCACGGCGTGATAGGCAAATCTGTATCGCGACAAATGTCTTCAAGTCGGCGCGCCTGATCGGTGATGAGCGCCTTCAGCGGCGCGACATACAGAACATCAAATCCGGAGTCCTCACTGGGTTTATCGAGCACTTGGGACAGTAGCGAGAGAAACGCGGCTTCAGTCTTGCCTCCGGCGGTGCTGGCAGCGACAATCAGGTCATGATTGCCGTCCATTAGCACGTGCGTTGCGCGCGCCTGAATATCGCGCAATTCCTTCCAGCCTTGCTGACGTATCCATTTCTGGATTGGTCGAGCCAGCTTGTCGAATGCCGTGCTCACAGTCGGAAGCTGGCTAGCTCGTCGCTCTCGGGAACAGCGCCAACGCTCTCATCCACGTCGCTCATGTCGTCACCAGAATCCTCTGCCACGTCGAGTTCTTCGATGAGGTCCGACCATTCAACGCCGGGGTTTTGTTCGAGCACGGCCAGAAGATTCACGAAAGCTGTGACCGTGTTGCGGGGGGTTCTGAAATAAGCTTCCCCGATCCTGTCCGAGCAGTGTGCCATGAACGCTTCCAAGGCGTTGTCTGGCAGGATTGTTTCATCGCCCTGCATGACGGCGCGAATGTTGGCTAGGAGCACGAACAGGTCTTCAGGTGTAAGGCTAGCTAGTCGAATGACCGGCCCGGAGAGATCGACCAGTCCGTCACGCGCAAAGGTGTTCTCTGCGAGGCGAGACTGGAGGGCGTCATAGCTGTAGAGGCCGCGCCGCGTATTCATGAGGAATTCCGGCGTTCCTCCCATGAGGAACCCAAGGTTCTCCGCGCTTCCTTGCAGAACGTCGTTCAGGATGCGCAGGATTTGCTCATAGTTGGCATTGCGGGCCTGCGATGAAGTCAGCTTGTAAAGGTTGACCATCTCGTCAAGGCCAACGAGCAGGCCCTTGTAGCCCGCTTCACAAACAAATGCCGACATCAGTTTGAGGTGATCGTAGACGCTGGCGTCATTGACGATTGTGCGAACACCCAGAGCCTTGCGAGCATCGGTCTTCGTAGCAAATTCGCCGCGCAGCCATCGGATCGCTGCCGATTTGAGCTCTTCATCGCCGGTTTCATGTCCCTCCCAATACCGGCGGATCACCTGCGCGAAGTCGAAGCCTCCTGTCAGCTCCTCGAAATGGGCAAGGCGCTGGCGAATGATGTCATCTGTCGATTGTTCTTGCGCCTCGGCATCGTGCTGGGCCTGGCTGACAAAGCGTTCGACAACATTCGACAATGCACCACCATCTGGCTTGGTCCGGGTGGCAAGATTTCGCGCCATCTCCGCGTAGAGGCCCCGTGCTTGCCCGCCGGTCGCGTGGATGCGTCGATCCGGGGCAAGGTCGGCAAACATGACGACCAGTCCCTTTTCGAGCGCCACAAGCCGGATCAGGTTCATGAAAAAGGTCTTGCCGGAGCCATACTCGCCGATGATGAAACGAATGGCTGAACCGCCATCGGCGATCCGGTCCATGTCCTTCACGAGTTCCTCGATCTCACGTGCTCGTCCAACCTGGATGTGCCGAAGCCCCAACTTGGGAACAACACCGGCGCGTAGCGCCTGAACGATGGCGTCGCGCTCGCGCGGCTTCAGTCTCGACATGAATTAATCCCCCTTCGCCATCTCGGCCCTCAACGTATCGGCTATGTCCGGCGATACGTCATATCCGTCATATTCATCGAGCAAGGCCTCATCGAACTTCTCGAAAGCCCATTCGTTTACTACCTCAAGCGCGCCAGACGGCATGAGGCCTTGCTTGCCGACGATCTCGTTAAACTCTTCGTCGGTCCAGTGTTCGCGCTGGATTATCTGCTCCACAAGCAACGCGTGCTTAGGGTCGAGGCCAGCCATTGATGATGGAAGAGCATGTGCTGCGGTGACCTCGTCGCTCACGTCTTCGTCGGTCGAAAAAATCTCGCCCAGTACGCTTGAAACGCGCCTGGTGTCATTTCGAATAGCGGCAATACGCGCTGCATCGAGCGAAGCGGCTTTGGCTTTCGGCTCGTCCGGTATTTGTTCGCCTGGTGCTTCCGCTTCAGCGGCTTTGACGCGAACCGGGCCGTCTGGCACGTCGCCAGCATGGAGGTCGGCGTAAACGAGGCCAGCATCGATCCCCAGAGCCTTGTAGATCTTCTCGATGCAAGCCACTTCTTCGGACTGAATCACGCTGTCAGCGTGGGCTATCGCGACAACTGCCGCGCGCAGGGCCAGATGATGCTCAGCGTCCGCATCTTTCAGCTTGCTGCGCAGCCATGACATGTCTGGCGGAATATCGAGATACCATTCGAGGTTGGCGTGGAGACGCTTTCTTTCAAGCTCGGTCAGGCCGCTAACAGCGTCGATCTTTTCACGGAGTGCTCTGCGTTCGGCTTCCACAATTTTGCTGTCGGCATGTGCGACGAAGGTCGCCAGCGCTAGTTCAAACAATTCGGTTCGATAGGCCGGGGAGACGTCTTCAAGCTGTTCGACCGGCTCGCCGAGTTCGAAGATCACAACGGGTTCGTCGATCTTCGGTCCGCGCAGCGAGAATCTTGGGTCTGGAGCCATACCGAACCCGATACGGGCGAGTGCATCCGCTGCGCCAGTCAGGTTCCGCTTGCCGAGCTTCTTCGGCGTTTCTCCTTCCAGGCGCGAGATCACATCAAGTGCTGGGACCAGCCCGCCCGTCGCTACTTGCTCGCGCGCCCAATCCTTGAGTTCTTCCAACTCGTCCGACGGGAACAGACGCCACAGCTCAGCAGGTAGGAGCGCCTGTGCTTCAATGCTCCCGCGGCCATCTGGATTTCGTCCAAGATACCGGCTGAACTTATCGAGTTCATCCATCGCCTCATCTGCGATTTTTTGTGCTGTCTGTACCGGCGACCGCAAATCAGTAACGTCGGGAATCGTCACATCTCCGCCATCTCCTGCCGTGAGATTGACCGAGCAATTGAACTCGCTGGATGCAGCACGATAGTCAATTTTCAGAAGCTTGCGAGGCGTTCGAACTTTCAAGCCATCAGGATAAAGCGCGTCGAACTTCAATTTGAAAAGTGCCTTGAATTCGTTGCCGCAACGCTCGGCTGGAGTGCGAAGGCGTCGCTCTGGGTGGCAATGCAGCCAGAGATGCAGCCATTCGGCATCAAAGGCTTTGCCTTCGGCTATCATGCCGCCGAGCGCGAACTTCAGCGAAAATGGCAAATCCCAGCTACGGTTCTCAAGGATCGTCTGCTTAAGTGTCGCATCATCCAAGGAGATGCCGCCCATCGCCATGATACGCGCGATGTCGAGAAACTCACCGAGATACCTTTGGGCGGAGTAATTGTGGGCGAAAAGAGCCTTCAGACGTTCCACCTCTGCAACGATTTCCTGCTTCTCATCGTCGGGTGGTTGGTCGATCAGAAACCTGCGCTCCAGACCATAGAAGAACAGGAACATGTAGCCTGGGTTGATCGTCCCATCTTGGCGGCCACCAGCCAGCCAGTCGAGATAGGTGGCCCTGCACACGGCAGGAATGCTCGAGTACCCCGGCCAATATGGCATGTTATCGCCAATCTTGTCAGACCCGGACCGCGCGACGGATAACGATGGGTCGATGTAGGCCCGACAGCTCTCGCCATAGTAAGATGAGCCAATACGTGGTGGTTTGCCGACGTAGACCATCCCATCGATCGTGCGATCTGCAATGGTGACGGATTGCCCTTTGCGCACCCAACCTTGCGACCTTGGCAGTGGCTTTTCCTTCGGCTTTTTTGACTGCGAATGCTGATTTAGAAATTGGTTCGACTGGCTTTGCCGCGCCAGTTTTTCAGCTGCTCTTCGTTCCGCCGCTGCTTCAAGTTCGGCTCTCGCTTGCTGCCCAGCCCGGATAAGCTCGGCATTGTTCTGCCTTGGCTGGTATGCTCCGAGTTGGCTCAGTTGTTCGTCTTCTCTCCCCAGCGGGACAGGGCTATTTGCGAGTATCTCTCGCTCTGAGATTTTGGTTGCGCGACGCTTTTCGTACCACCAGATGAAAGCAATCGGCGCGAGGAGTGCGAACAATGCTTCAAGCGCATCGGGTAGACTGTCCAATGCAATTGCCGCGATTATTACGCAAACAAAGAAAGAGACGACGTAAAGCCCGATAATGCGGATGATTTTCCAGACAATCGACATCCTTACTGCCTGCCATTTTGCGGATGAGAGGTCACGCTGATTTTCTGTTCGCAGAGCTACTCCTGACCACGCACGTTCGTATCACCCGCAATGACATCTCGTTGTGTCACCTCTTCGTGCGCGCCAAACGGAAGAGTTCCGCCTGTGCGAGCGCATCGTTGAGCGGATCGTGATCGCCTTCCAGGGCTGCACCCAACTGCTTGCGCATTTTGCTTGAGCGCGTCGCCTCCCAGCTCGTTCCGGCAGATCCCATGTAGTAGGCCTTGATGTCGAGAGCGGTGAAGCCGAACGGATTTCGGCGAAGAAAACGGTGAAAATAGTAGTTCACGAAGGACCAGTCGAAGGGCGCGTTGAAACCGACAAATATGGGGGTGCCAGTCTCTCCGGCCATCTGGCCAACCCAGATCTCGAAGCGCTCCATAGCTTGGACGGGTTCGAGCCCGGTGTGTTGCAGGATCTCGAGCGACAAGCCACTGACCTCAAGCGCCTTGGGATCGGCCCGATCTGTGATCGGCTTCAGTAGGCATTCGAAATGCTGATCGGGTCTATCGACGGCGCATGCACCAATCGACAGTAGACTGAATTCACCGGGGATCGGCCCCGATGTCTCAACATCGACCGAGATGAATATCTCCTCGGACGCAATCATCAGATCAAAGGCTCTGGGGAAACCAGGGGCGGACGATTACGAATCGCCTGCCAGTGGGTTCGAAATGCATCCCGACGCTCCTTCAGCGATAAACTGTCATCCCAAAGTAGGCCGGAAAAGGTCGTGATGTCGAAAGGCAAGTCCGTGCCAGCACGCCCCATTACCATCGTCGGTAGCGCGCGCCCGAAAGCATAGCCGAGTTCAAGAAAGCAATTGGGGCGCCCGCCGGTGATGTCGGCCAGTACCACTCTGCTACGATGAAGCTTTTCGAAAATCTCCTGGTCGACGCGAGAATAGTCGAAGGCCTGTTCGCCATCGATCACGACAAGACGATAGCCCAATTCGCCCTCAATGATTGGGCGAACGACGGTCTCAAAATGGTCTTCGACCGGGCGATAGTCCGGGTGCTTGTCATTGAGTAGCCGGACAGCGAAGGCCCGTGGCGGATCCAATGCTTCGAGCAGATCGATAAGCTGATTAACTCGCTCGTCGACTTTCTGCCGTGCCGGAAAGCGGATGCGATTAAGCCAGGCATGCGAATTTTGGTCGTCATTTGTGCGGAACAGACGTTCTGCTTGAGCGGGCTGCAGCCCGAACCGATAGAGCTGGCGGGCCCCTTCATAGTCTGCGGTGAGAGGAAGATCGAGCGGTATCACTGGCTTGCCCACAGCATGATAGAGATTGGCGAGATAGAGCACTCCCTCACCGCCGCCGAGCGTGATCAAGATATCGCCTGATCGCGCCTGGATTTCCATCCGCTTGCTGTTCATGTTCCATTGCGCGGCGTTTTCGATCTCGACCAGCGGGCTATCGCGCAACCGATCCCACAGCTCGGCCTGATCCTCGGGGATCTGGTCCTCGGTCTTGTAGTGCTGGACCGCGATCGCGAGCGGGCCGGGAATGTCGGCTGGGCGCTGATCGAGATTGGCATGAAGCGTTTGCCAGACAAGCCAATCGAAACAGACGGGCATGCTGTCTGCTTCGCGGCGCTTGTCGACGTCAATGGGAATGACAAAGTTGGCGCCGCGCTTGATCAACGTCTTGACAAGATCTTCGACCAGCTGCCGTGCGGTTTCGACATCGGTCTTGGCCGCAATCTCCGGATCGGCGCTGATGCTTCCGGCAATGTGAATGCGTCGTCCGGCGAGCGGCAAGCGGGGCATCAGCGATCCTCCATGATCGGTGAGGCCTTCAGGCTGTGCGCTGCCTCGATCAGGTGATGGAATTTTAGCGCCTGCGCCGGAAAGGCCATGGACAAGGCGCGGGGATAGAGGCGGGTGCGAATGTCCGAATAGGTCCATGTGGGGTTATCATTCTGCTCGCCCGTCACCTCAACAAGTGCCTCTAGCTGCTTTGCGTCGAGGTCGAGCGCGCCGAGGTCCATTTCGAACAGCGCCTTGCGTTGCTCTGCGTCCGGTCGGCGAAATTCCTCTATAATCGCTGCGCGGCGCTGCAGGGCGGGGTCGAGGACCGAGAGGCGGTTGGTGCAGAGGAAGATCACAACACGGCCGCCATAGTCGCGCAGACGATCAACGCCTTGTATGAGCGTATTAACTGCCACCTTGTCTTCATGGTGGCTGTGCTCCTGGGCGCGGGAGGCACCAAGACTGTCGCCCTCGTCGATGATCAGAATGGCGCGGCGATGCTTGCCGGCCGATTGAGCGACCTTGTGGAAGGCATCGGCCAAGAGCGTGCCCATTTCACCGACGAGGCCGCCACCACGAACGCGGTTGCTGAGCTTGAAGAGGATCGAATCCTCGCTGCGGGACTCGGCAACAAGGCGATTGGCGATACATTCAGCCATAGCGGTCTTCCCGGTGCCGATATCGCCATGGAATATCACAAGCGGATATTGTTCGGCGACAAGCTCGGCCACGGCAAGCTTGCCTTTGTGATGCTTCTTGTTCCACGCCTGAAGTTCGCCGCTGTTGAGCAACAGGCGCAGCTGGTCATGAATTTTATCGAAGCGGGGCTTGAAGCCCAGCAGGGTCTTCTCCCGCGCGAACAGCAGTTCGTCGGGGAGCGCCGTCTCATTCTCGAAGGGACTTGGTTCGCTCATGCTGCCCAGTCCTTGCGCTGTACGCCATAGCTGTTGCTGGCATAGTCGCGCCCACCCTTGTTGGTCAGCATCCAGTGGCTGGTATCGTCTGTCGACTTAACCCAGTTGATGTCGAGCTTGGACTTCATTCTGGCGCGCGCTGCGTCGTCGTAGTCACTCGTATAGGAGAGGATGATGCGAAGGTAGGAATTGGCGATACGGGGCCACAAAACCCCGCCGGGGCGGCTCGACGTCCAGCTTGAAGCGTCAGTATTGACCTCGAAGCGCGTGGCGCAGATTTCGGTGTCGCCGGTGAAGAGGGTGACATCGACGGATTTGAGATAGCCTTCCTTGGCGAGCAGCTCGATGTCGTGCGCATATTGGCGCGCCTTTTCGGGGGTCCATGCGCCCGTACTATCACCGATCATCATCAGGTCGGCGCGCACTCGGGTGACGACCTTCTCGATATCGGCCGTGGTGTAAGTGCTGGTCCTGGTTGCGGTCAGGCTCATGGCTTAGTCCTCCGTCTTGAAGCGCGGGCCGAAAATCTCTTTCCAGACCTCATTGTCGTTTTCCGCCGAGGCGAAGCTGGCAGTCTCCCAAGCCTCGTTCGCCGCCGCGACGATGTCGCGCCGTTCCTGCTCGGACAGGCGGCTGGCTACATTGTTCTGACTGGACACCGGATCAAGGATCACCACCGGGTCGTTGAACTCGCCGAGCGGGAGGGTGTTTTCAGGAAAACTGATCTCGTCCAGGAGACCCGACTGGGCGACGTAGAGCAGGAAATTGCGGAAGCGCTGGTCGATGCTGCCGCCAGTGCCCTGCTTATCGAGCACATGGGCCATGATCAGTTCGATGGTAAAGGATTTGAGCTTGGTGATGCCGTGGTGGTTGCGCCATTTCTTGGCCATGCGCACGAGCGTGCGAAAGTCGCCGTCCGCATCCTTGCGGTCACGCACGAACTTGATCTGGCCAGGTGCGCAGGTCTCGACCGGATCGCCGGTTTGAAGGTCGAATTGCGAGCCATAGCCGGGCCGTTCAGGATCTTCGATTACCGGCACGATGTCAACGCTGAGGCCGGTGCCAGCGAAAGTGACGGTTGCTGCCTTGCGCTGGATTTCAAAGTCTTCAACCGACTTTGTCGGATATTGCTTGATCAGCAGTTCGTAGATCGTGTCGTTGAGGCTTTGCAGGGTTTCCTGGTCCGCATTCTTGTCGGCGATATACACCACGACATCCACATCAACCGGGTCGACCGAAGTCTTGCGCAGGATGGTGTATTTGGCGAAGGAACCGGCCTTGACGACCTTGGTGATCTTTACCTCGGTCCGGTTGCGCAGCGACTTGCACAATTCCGTGACCAGGCGGTCGACCTGCTCGTGATATTCCTTGCGTTTGTCCGCCGGCAGGCGAAGCACATTGTTGTCGTAATAGCGTAGCGCGGTATTGCTCAATGCCATCTTGGGCACTCCCTGAACATTCGCGCGCTGGCTCGCCGTTTGCGCCGGTATTGGGTCCCGGCCGCGGGGCGCTTCATCGCGCTTTGGTTTACAAACCCGATATCTTCGGATCTCGTAATCGCGCATGTAGGAAGGCATTAACCCGTTTCAAGGGGTTTTGGTTTACAAAAATATTTCTATATGGCAGTTTGTAAACTGCATCGCAGGAGGTCGACATGATAGGACGCAAGCTCAAGGTAGCGCGCTCGGCCGCCGGCCTGTCGCTGCGCGGGCTCGCCGAGGCGATTGAAGGCCGCGTATCCGCCCAGGCCATCGGGAAATATGAGCGAGATGAGGCTATGCCGGGTTCGGGTGTGCTGATTGCGCTTGCCGACGCATTGGGCGTGTCAGTCGACTATCTGCTGAGCGCGGAGGAACTCGAGCTCGAAGGGGTCGACTTTCGCAAGAAGGCGATTGCTTCGGCGCGCGAGGAGGCCCAGCTCGAAGCGCGCACGATCCATATGCTGGAACGCTATCTGGCAGTCGAGGATATGCTCAACTTGCGCAGCGTGGATTGGGAACAGCCGCGCAGTGCGCCGCATCCGGTTGCAGATTTGCGGGATGCGGAAGACGCAGCGCGCTCGGTGCGCGAGGACTGGGGACTGGGCAATGATCCCATTCCCAAGCTGTCGGAACTGCTGGAAGAGCGCGGGATAAAGGTGATGTCGCTCGATCTCGACGACATAGACGGGCTGGCCGCCAAGGTTCGACGCAAGGACCGGGCTGCCTCACGAGTGATCGTCATCAAAAAGAGTTCGTGGTCCGAGCGCAAGAGGTTCAATCTTGCACATGAACTTGGCCATATGGTTCTGGCGCCCGAAGGCGGGATCGACGAAGAAAAGGCAGCGCATCGCTTTGCCGGTGCCTTTCTGATGCCGGCCGATGTGCTGCGTTCAGAGGTCGGCGCTCATCGATCGTCAATCAGCATTGGTGAACTTGTTGCTCTCAAGGAACGATTTGGCGTGAGCATCCAGGCGCTGGCTTATCGCTGCAAGGACTTGGGTATCTTGAGCCAGGCGTCGCTGGGAAAACTGTTCCGCATATTCGCCGAGCGTGGTTGGCGCTCGCCCCCTTATGAGGAGCCTGCGCGGATGGAACCTGAAGAAGAGGAGCCTCGCCGGTTCGAACGGCTATGCTATAGAGCATTGGCAGAGCAAGTAATTGGTGAGGCTCGAGCAGCTGAACTGCTCGGTATATCCGTGCGCGAGCTTGATGCGCGACTGGATCAGAATATGGTGTAGCTTTTGCCCGTCCTAGTTTCAGATACCTCAGTAATAATCGATCTGGAACGGGGCGGGTTTCTCGAAGACCTCTTCCGTCTGCCCTACGAATTTGCCGTGCCAGACCTGCTATTTCACGAGGAGTTGCAAGGTGAGCTCGGCGAACGGCTTGTAGCGCTCGGACTTGTTGTCGAGGAGCTCGATGCTGGGGAGCTCGCACGTGCAATCGTCGTGCGCCGCGAGCGCGCAGTTCTCTCAACGCCGGATACATTTGCCTTCGCAATTGCTGAGCAGCGGCACTGGACATTGCTGACCGGAGATGGAGCTCTGAGGCGCCTTGCGGTCGATAGCGGAATTGAAACGCATGGCGTGCTCTGGCTATGCGACCGCTTCGAGGAGCATGAAGTGCTTGGCAAAGCGCAGCTGAATGAGGGGCTGACCAGGCTCTCGACGCATCCGCGCTGCCGATTGCCGGCAGCCGAAGTACGTGTGCGTCTCAATCGCTACTCGATCTGATGAAGCTGTCGTGACGCGCTAGAGCAGCCGGATGGCAATCGGTTTCGTTGCCATTGTCAGTTGCCCCTGAACTCATGACGATCCCGAACAGTGCAATCTGGCCAGCTCAACGACCGCTTTGTTTGCGGAAGTAGGCGAGCCACAAAATCGGCGAATGTTAGAGATGCCTTGCCCAGTGTTCCTCAGCGACAATCGAAATGGGGATGCCGGCGCGCCGCATCTCGGTAGCTTTGAGAATCTTGTTGCCAAATGAAGAATGCTTCCACGACTCAGTGGCGTAGGAGCCGATCACCAGATAGTTGGTCGCCTTCGTAAGGCTACCTCCACTGCCGCCTCTCGATTATACCGCTTCTTCACAATGCTTCCGCTGTCCGAAACTGAAGGTGCCAGTGAAACAAAAAGTTTTTCCATCAAAAATGATCGGCGGCGCTGGCTGACAGAGCGGGAGCGACGTCGATTTGGCCGCTTCGCCCAAAGTGGCATCGCCTGCAGTGAATGCACTCAGCGCAGCGAACAGATCATCGCATTCCTCTAAATCGGCAACACCGTCCGCTAAAATGGTGCCGACCCGATTATAGAGCGTTGCAATTAGTGGCTGCTGGCTGACCGAAAGATTTGTCACCAACCATTTTTCGAGAAACTCGACCTCAGCATGGTTTATCGAACCGTCCGCAATGAGGCCTCGGGCCAGGCCGATCAGCTCGTCGACCTGCCGAGATTGCAATCTATCGGCGTTCAAGCGATTCAGTGTTTGTTCGTCCATCAAGTGCCTCCGCATTCGATATCACGTAAATCGTGCTCGCGTCGTACTTCCAGGCATCAAGCCACTGTAACACAAACGTATAGTCGAAGGGAGGTCTGAAAGCCATGTAATCCCATGAACAAACGTCCCCCAACAGAAGCCGCAAATCATGGAACCAATGACTGCTATGTCGGCGGCAACGTATGTTCGCAGCGGCTCTAACTAGCGTCAGCTTCTCCGGCTTCTGTCTTTAAACGCGGCCAGTCCATAACCGGCCCAACACCTGTTCCTACAGGGTCCGGCCAAACCAGATGACCCGACCGACAACGTGAACCTCTGCGCGGTCCATGTCATGCCATGTGGGGTAAGCCGGATTGTCGCTGGCAATAGTGATCTGCCGACCGCCTGGCTTTATGGCGATGCGCTTCACGACGAGGGTGTCGTCAGATCGAAGGACGTAGATCCCGTCGCGCAGCCGCGAGCCGTGATCTGACGAATCGACCAGCACCTCATCGCCATCGCTCAGGGTAGGCTCCATAGAGTCCCCTTTGACCCCAACGATCGACAGGCTTGCGCTCTTGGCCGACGTCAGGTGTCGAAGCCATCGCTCGTCGAACCCAAACCGAGTATGTGCAGTCTCGCTGGCTGCAACTGCACCGAAACCGGCAGATGCTTCGACATCGAGGACGGGTATTTCGATCATGCCGTCGGTGACCGGATTGGCGGGACCGCCGAGCACTTGCTCATCGACGCCGAAGAAACAGGCGAGCGTCTTTCGATCCTCGTCATCGAGCTTCCTCGGTGAACCGCGCTTGATGAACTGCTGCACATAGGCGGGGTTGCGGCCGAGCAGCCGCGATATCGACGCGTAGCCATATCCGCCCTTGAGGATCAGCCGGTCGAGCTCTTCCCTCACATGTTCCATTCGTCTGTCCTTCGAATCTTGAACGTAGGAATTTTCCTAGACTCGCGGATGCGATCCTACTAAGAACATAACAAGAACACAAGGGATTTGCGAGTCGGAGCGAAAGGGACATGACCTTGCTGGAACGGATCGAAAAGCATCTGAAAGACCATCATATTTCGGCAACACGCTTCGGACGACGCGCAGTCGGCGATCCGCGATTCGTGCTCGACCTCAGGATGGGACGCAGACCGCGCCGCAGAACCATCGAACGGCTCGAAGCCTACCTGACTTCAGTCGAGGCTACCGCTCCTGATCGCATCATGAGGAGTGGGATGTGCGCTCGCCAAGCCGCTCATAGCGTTGCGCAACGTCCTGCCAGAGTTTTGCCCCGTTCACCTCACCGGCCCGGGTCAGCTGATCGATCTTCGACGCAATGAATTCATGCCCGGCATCGCCGTGGTGCTTCTCGACCCAAAGCGCCATGCCCCAAAGCTCCTGATCACGGGTGAGCGTCAAAAGAGCGATCCGATGCCGACAACAAGCATGAGAACGATCGGAATACCCAGCAGCCATGCTTCGAGCTTCAATTTCCATTCCCGCTCGTTGCCCGGCAAGAGATCGTCGCTGTCGGGCCAGTCGCGCATCAGCACCATGGCTCCCTGCGCCCGGACCAGGTTCGCGCAAGGCCTTCTGCAACCAGTTGGTCGCCAATCGAGCGTCCATTGCGCTGAAGGACCCGCAACTTGCGACCGTATTGGTCTTCGTCCCTGCTGCCAATCGTCACCGCATCGAACTCGCCCTGGTTGAGCAGGACAACCAGCCGGTCGCGGGCCTTGATGCCGAGGTCGTACTCGTAGTCGCACTTGGGCTGCGAGATTTCCGGTGTGTCGATATCCGCGATCCTGATCTTCACGCCTTCGAGCCAGATGGTATCGCCATCGACAACGCAAGTCCGTCTGACCATGCCGCACACCGCAAAGCTGTGCGTGGTTCGCGCTTCGGCGCTCGCCGAACCAAATGGCCAATAGATACCGACCAGACCTCCAAGAATGCCGACGAGCAGACCTCCAGCTACAAGAAGAGTGAGGCTTCTTCTTCTGGCTCTCTTGCCCGGGTCACCTCCGGTCCGGAATTCGAGGACATTATCGCGGGGTGGTCTTTTGGTCATTCCACCTTCTTTCATTTCCTGTCCTCCGCGCCAAGACACCGTGCTCGCTTTCCCGATGATTTTCAGCTATTTTCTCGGCAACGCGAGGGGCGGCCCAGAGGGGAGGGTGCATGTTTGCTCCCGAAGGAGAATGAGCGATGAGCGATCCAGACAACACTCCCGCCGGCGGCAAGCAGGATTGGGAAGGCTTTCGCGAAGTCGACCGGGCAATCGCCGAGAACCGCCTTACTTCCTACACTTGGAAAAAGACTTGGGCAGACCCATGGGGCAAGCTTGGATTGATCCTGTTCGGCATCCTGTTCTTCGCCTTTGTGATCTACGTGGTCATCTACGACGGATTGATCTGAGCTACCATTCCTTCACGTCATCGGCCGCTTCGGCCGAGGCTCCCTTGGCATCGCGGGTCTTGCCGTCGAGGTATCCTTTCACGGTATCGATCCGCCTTTCCCCTTGTTGCTGGACCCGATCGACATCGAGGGCGATGTCCTCGCGATCGCTTGAAGGATCGCCAAGGCTTCCTGGTACCCCGCCAAGCCGTACTGATCCCCGAACACCGTCGGCGCTGCTCACCGGGGGTCGAGCGACGGGCGCAAAGGGCGGCAGAATCAGGTCGTCCGCGATATCGGCATTGAGCCGGTCCGCGTAGCTTTCGACGAACCGCGCCTGCAGCTGCTGGCCTCGCGCACTCATCTGGAAGTCGATGTCGTCGAAGCGCACTGGCCCATAATAGTCCCGATTGGCGTCGATCTCGGCCATGCCCCATTCGCGATAGGCCTGGCTGAGGTTGAGCGTGCCTGCGGCATTGGCGCTCTCGTACCAGCTTGCCTGGTTCTCGAGGCGGCTGGCGATTTCCTCGGCGCGGCGTGCTTCGCGGGTATAGCTCTGCGCTTCGGTGATGGACGTGGTGATGCCGGCCGAGCTGCTCGAAACCAGCGCTTCGGAACTCGAGCTTGTCTCGCGCAGAAAACCCTCGCGCGTGCTTGACCAGCTGCGACTGTCCGAGATCTGGCGGAGCGCGCCCATTATGCGCGAGCGGTCCTCGGAGGCGATCCCGATATCGCTGTCAGTCCAGGTCTGGTTCCGACCACCCTTCAAACCAAGGGTGCCCTTGACCGAGTCTCGTTCTCCTTTGACCCCGAGACCTGCATCCCCGTTCAAGAACCACGAAACGGTGATGTCGTCGGCGGCACGGCGCGACAGCCCGAACTGCTGCTGCAGCGTCTTCGAGGCGTTGTCGACTTCGCTGAACGCGCTGCCGATGCTGTCGCTGGTCGAGGTGCCGCTGACACTCTCGTTCGAACGCGAACGCGTGTAGGCATCGCGCAGTTCGCTGAACCGGGTGACCGCCGAGCTGGTCGATTGCTGGGCGAGGTTGGAGAAGGTCTCGCTCTGGCCGCGGCTCTGGCTCGCCATGCTCGCGAGCCTGCTCGAGAAGTCCTGGCCGAGCGTGGGCGTGAAGGGATAGCTCGAGGTCGGCACGGTCGCGAACTCGGCCTGCGGGAAGTACGTGGTCTGCGTGCCGTTGTCGGCAAAGCCGCGCGATTGTGCTGCGCCATAGGCTATGTTTGGCGCAAGGCTCGCCTGTGCAAACTGGCGCGAGAACACATTCGAGTTCTCCAAACTGGTGTTGCCGAACGAGAGATTGCCCGTGCTCGCCTCGCGCGCCGCTTCCTCGGCCGCGTTCTGGCTCGGATTAAGGTAGCTCGTGGCCTGGCCCGAGATCGCCATGGCTCCGCGAGCGACCCCGCCTGCAAGGAAGGGGATCGAGGCGACAAGGTAGCCGGCAAGGATACCGATATCGTTGTTGACGTCGGTCATCCCTGAGAAGGTCGCAAGCGTGAGGCCGCTCGCACCGCCAGCTGCCGCAACATCACCAGCGCCTTTCAGCATCAGGATCATGTGGAGGATGACGAAGAGCGGCCCCCAGGCGGCGAGATAGAAGAACCCCGTGACATAACCTCTTAGCGCGATCGGCCCGGTCCGCGGCATCATGAACAGCGGGAAGAGCACCGGGAAAAGGGCGTAGAAAACCACCGTCAGCACGACGTTGAGGATCGGCACCCACTTCATCGCATTGTGCGCGATCGAGGAATAGGTTCGCTCGGTCTGGATATCGGCGCGGGTCTGCGCGAACACATCGACGCTAGAGGCGCCGCTCGCTCCGGCAAACCCGTGCATCGCCTGGTTCATCGCGTTGATGGTCAGCACCTGGCGAAAGATGCTGCTCGCGTCCTTCGAAACTCCGGTGAGATACTGGTAGGCTATGGGCAGGTCGGCGATGAGCTTGGCCTTGGCGAGCGCTTCGGTCTGCTTGGGATAGAGCTGGCGTCCGGCAACTAGCGTCATTGCGTCAATCATGCCCGCCCACTGGTTCGAAAGCGCGGTGTAGGCTTCGCGGCAGGTGACGATCGATGCCGTGACACTGTCATCGGCTTCACGGGTGAGGAACTTCTGCGCACGCGCCGCGCTCCCGGGCGCAATGGTCGCCCAGATGTCGTTGCTCTCGGACAATTCCTTCATCGAATAGCGACCGAGGAGCAGGTCGTAGAACACGCATTGCCGCACATGCTCGTCGAAATTGGCGGCAAACTCGGGATCGGCAATGCGCAAGGAGCGTGTCGCCTCGAGCAGCCGCGCGCCGTAGATCATGCCGTTCTTCGAATAGTTGAGATCGTCGGGAAGGCCGAAGACGGTCTCGGCCGATCGCGTCAGATAGTCGCCCGCCTGGCTGGTGAAGCTCGCCATCAGTGCGAGCCCGAGCGGAACGTTCGCGACGGTCGCCGGAGCGAGGCTCGGATTGACGCGGTCGGTAATCTGCACGTCCATCCGCGGCACCATCAGGCACATGTAGATGAGCGTCGCACCGAGGAACCAGTTGAGCCAGGCGCGCCAGTCCTGGTTGAACGCGACCACGATCACCGCGAGCGCGAACCCCATCACCAGCGCGACCTGGATCAGGCTCTTGTAGCCGCCCGCACCGGTCCATGCGGCAACGGCGTTGAGGACATTGACGATGTATTCGCCGCCGCCGGTGGTGAAGATTTCGACCATGTGCGCGCCTCAGGGGACGATCGAGCGCGACTGGAGCCCGCGCGACCAGTCGAGCGCGGCGGACATAGAAGGGGACATCGAGGCGGCGAGCGCGTTCTCGATCATCGCGGTCTTCTCTATGATCTGCATGATCGCCGAGACCTTGGCCTGCCCGGTGGCCTGCCGCTGGACAAGACCGGAGCGCACCTCGGCGACCTGGCCGCGCCAGATCGCAAGCTTGGCTTCATCGGCGGCGATGAAACTTGCCATCGATCGCCCCGCTTCCGAGACGATCCGGTCGAGGATGGCATAGAGAAAGTCGATGCTGGCGATCTCAGCGAGCGTGTCACGGTCGTCGGTCGGCATGCCGCGCCCATAGGCGGCCTGGACGGTGAGGATCTTGTACAAGGGGACCGAGGCGACCTGGAGCAGCTCCTTCTCGGCATTGCCGATTGCGGTGTCGGTGCGGATCGCGTCGACCATGTTGCCAATGAGGAGCGCGACGCGCGGGCGGATCGCCTTGGCGTTGGAAAGGCTCATCTGCTCGAAGGTGGGATTGAGGCAGAGATCGGTCTCGTCGCAGCGAAACACGCGCACCGTCTGGCCCTGCGTCCCGTCGAGCAGCGCGCTCACCAGCGTCGAGGACGCATCGCCTGCGAAAGGCACGAACTTGCCTGCTTCATCGTCCTTGGGCGGCACGTAGATCACCGTGCCGATCAGCGTCATGGCGTATTCGGCAAGCTCGCGGTCGAAGGTCCCGCCGGGTTTGAAGAAGGCGCTCTTCTTGAGAACGTGCCAGGTGTAGTTGCGCGCCACGCCCGGATTGATGTCGGCGTAATCGGCCCCGGCGCCTCCGTTGGTCGAGGCGCGCTGCCCGCGCGTGCCGCAGCCGTGCTTCGCGGCGGCATAGTCGGTGAAGATGCCTTCCGAGTTGCCGATCGCTTCGCAGATCGCCTTGTCCGCGAGATCGCCCTTGGGCCACAGGCCCCCGACCAGTCCCTGCGCCATCTCGCAGGAGTTGATCGAGAGATTGTTCATGAGTTGAGCCTTCTGCGAAAACTCCTGCATGATCTTGTTGCACTCGGGGCAGACGGTATCGATCGCTAGGCTGAAGGCGAACCCGACGGCGTTGTTGGCGACTGCCTTGAGGAGCGCGACCATCTCGCTTGCGTTGATGAAGGAAAAGGACCCGGCGAAGATGTCGATCCCGCCGCAGCCAGCGCGGGCCCGCGGCAGCTGGAGATTAGCCACGTTGGTGGTCTTCTGCGGGAAGCGCGTCCAGACATTGCCGAGGCTGTAATACCCCGCCGACTGGCCCTCGAAGGCGGTCGGGCCTGTTACGTTCGCCGCCGCGCCCATGTCGTCCATGAAGCGGTCCATGCTGTCGCCGACATTGGCAGCAACCGGTGACGCGACCATGCTGGCTGCGGCGAGCGTCAGCGCCGCATTGCGAATGCTAGTAATCATGTCCGGCTTCCTTCGAGGTGAGGAGGTAGATGCGGTCCTGGAGTTCGTCGGCCGAGAGTACGCCGTAACCGATCGGGATCGGGCGCTTGGTCACGCTGTCCCACAGCACCAGCGCCGGGGTGGCCTTGCCTTCAAGACCGAGCCTGGCGCGCTGATTGGTCTCGACCTTGTAGTCCGGGAAATGGCGCGAGGGTCCGCCGTCGGTCGAGATCGCGCGCACGGTGATGCGCCAGCGCTCGGCGACGCCCTTGACAATCGGGCTCATCACTTCGCAGGGTGCGCAGGTCGAGCTGTAGAAATAGAACAGGCCGTAGCGCTGCGACAGCCGTGCCATGACACTGTCGCGCTCGGCGCTGCGGGCATCCTGCCATTGCTTCTTGGCGAGCGCGCCGACAGGTCGCTCGAGCGTGTAGTCGAGTTCGGGGTCCTGCCAGATCGCGCGTTGCCAGACATCGGAGAAGAGCGAGGCCCGGTCGAGCTGCGCGCGCTGGAAGCGGATATAGGCCGCGACATTGGCTTCGGTGGGATAGAGAATCGCGCGCGCCTTCAATTCGCGCAGCTCGGAGGTGATCGCGTCGATTTCCTGAGTCGCCGCGACCGGCTCGATTTCAGGGGCTTGCGGTTCCTCCGCGGGCACAGGTTTGACGCAGTAGAACCAGTAGCCGAGCCTGCGCTCTTCGCAGTAGAGTGCGTCGGCCGTGGTGGCCGATCGAGCTTCCTGTCGCTCTTGGGCCTGCGCCAAGGTTGTGGGGAGAGCGGCGAGTCCGAGCGCAAGCGCCGTGAGGTGGTAGAGATGGGTCATTGGCCGCCCCTTGCGTAATAGTCGTCGATCTTCTGCTGGATGAGGATGGAGGTCTCGAGCTCGTCGGGCAGCCGCGCGGCATCGGTGAACTCGGCATAGACCTCGCTGAAATCCATCCGGCTCAAATCAAGCCGGGCGAACTCTTCGAGAGTGAAGCCCTCGCACCGCTCTTCCTTGGGTTTGTCCCAGGGCTTGGGAAGCTGCTTGCGGCCCTGTTCCTGCAGGATGCGCGAGAGCTTGCTCTCGAAGCAGCAGTAGACCTTCTTCTTGGTCAGGCAGACGCCGAGGAACTTGTCCGAGCAGTAGGTCCCGACATAGGCGCACAGCCCCTGCGCATCGCGCTGGTGGAGCAGCACTTCCTCGCGGTCGCAGCCGAGCGCGACCAGCAGGCTGATGCCTGGAATGAGCGGGAAGCCCTTGCCCTTGCAGCAATTGAGCACGCCGAAGACCTTGGACGAGCAGGTATTGCGCGTGCCGCGAAACAGTGTGAGCGTATTGGGATCGAATTGGCCGCGCGCTTCGTCCATCGCATGCAAGGCGACCGCGGCATCCTTGAACTCGTCGTTCGCGGTGCGTTCGATCGTCTCGCAGCTGCCATCGATGCAATAGACATCGCCATCGCAAACATATTGCGTGGTGCTATCGGTCTCGGGCAGCGGGCATTCGTAGATGCGCTCCCAGGTCTCGCACGGGTCTTCGTCGGTAAGGCATTCCTCGCGCACGAAACGGCAGGTGCCCTGGCTTTCGATGTCCGAGCAGTCGGTCGCCGCTTCGCGCGCGGTGCAGGTATAGCTGCGCTGCCATTCCCAGCATGGCCGGGTGACCGGGACGCCGTTCACGATACGGGTCTGCGGATCGGCGTCGGTGCAGATCTCGGTATCGAGCGTGCAATCGCCATTGTCGGCATAGCCTGAGCACTGGCTTTCGTCGGGCGTTGCTGTGACCCTGGTTGCGTTGGTGACCATGTAGGGTGTTTGCCCCGGCACTTGCTCGTCGCAGGTCAATTCGGTGATCGGGTCGCCCGGCTCGGAACACCACGGTCGACCGCCCGAAGAACTCCATTGCAGGCAGGTGTCCCTGAACCCCGTGACACGGCAGGAATAGCCGTCGAAGCCGATGCATTCGGGCTCGCCCGAACCGTTGAAATCGCCAAACCGATTGCAGAGGTAGTGATACTGCGGAAGCTGACTGACGGTCGTAACCAGCGGCACCGTGCACTGGCCCGCCGACTGGTCGATCCGCGTTCCGGTGTTGCAGGTCGCGGTGTAGGTTCCGGCCGAGCCCGAACCGGGAGGCAGCGGGACGCAGCTTCCCTGGCCCCCCGAGATCGCCATGCCGCTGGTGTAGTCGAGCGGGGTCTCGTTGATCGCAAGGCTGCGCGCTATGACGTCCTCGATCTCGCCCGGATCAAACCGCGCGCGGTTGGCCACGCTGTCCCGCATCGCGCGGTACCCCTGGTGGCCGCTCGCCGCTGCCGCCGCATTGCTCTCGATCCGGTCGGGGTCCTGGGCGAGCGTCTCGAGACCTCGGACCGCATTGCGATCGTAATTGGGGATGGTCGAAGCGTTGGGCTGTTGCTGCGCCGCCTGCTGGGCTTCGCCGCGCAGGCTCTCGGCAAAGGCCTTGCCGTCGGCCTTCGCATCCTGCTGCTGGGCTGCCGCACTCGCGCTGAGGAGGAGCGCCGTGAAAACGGTCACGGCGAGCTGGATCGGATGTTTCATGGGCGCTGCTCCCTCAGACGGGCAAGGTGGAGGCGGGCAAGCTGCGCGCCCGGGCCGCCGCCATCGGCGAAGGTTTCGAGCGCGTCCTCGACGCTGACATTTCCCGCGAGCCGGTCGTGCGGCGGCAGGATGTCGCTGCAGTCGAACCCGTCGCAGGGGCTGAAGTCGCTTGCGACCATCACGAAGCTCGGCGCGGCGGCGATATCGAAGGCGCGGAACAGCCGCGGATCGATGCCGAGCGCGCCGGCCTCGCTGCCATCGCGCCAAATCGCGGCGAGCCGCTTCTTGAAGGCGGCGCTGTCGCCCTGCGGAAAACCGCGCAGCACGGTGACCCCGCCGGCGCGGGTGACGTCGCGGACCAGCGCCTTCAAGGAAGGTTCGGGCATCGACAGCGAAGCGAAGGCGATGAAGCGCGGCGCCTCGCCCATCGCCGCGACCTCGGCGTCGGCTTGCTTACGGATCATGCCGTCGAGATCGAGCGGATTGGCGCCGGCAGTCGCCTGCGCTTCCTTCGCATAGGCGGCGCGGTTCTCGAGTGCCGCCTGCTGCGTGGTGCGTACGTCCTCGGCCAGCGTGTCGGCCCTGGTCCTGACCGAAGTCGCGAGCGCTTCGGCATCCTGGGCATGCTCGCTCGCGCGCGCCCGGACCTGGGCAAGGTCAAGCTCGGGCGGAGCATCCTGCGCCGATGCGGCGGCGAAGGCAGCGGCAGTTGCCAGGCTGATGAGGACGAGGAGGGGGAAGGCGTTTCTCATAGCGCGCAGCAATTCCTCTTGCGCCAGACGAGGTATCCCATGTCTTCGCCGATGGCGGGGATGACCTGTCCGGGGGACTGGAAGGTGGTCGAGGCACCGACGGGCGGGCAGGCGTAGCGGCCCTTGGTCGCTGGATTGGGGTTGGTGGCCTGGAAGCGGTATTGCTGCTTCCTCATCACCGGCATGAGGTATTTGCCGCACAGGCCCTTGGAGCCCATCGTGCCCCACGAGACCAGTTCGCGGTGGAGCTTGTAGGCGAAGCGCGAGAGCACGAGCCGCGAGGCCTGGACGTGGCCTATGCTGGCCGAGACATTGCCGTTCATCGGGTACATCGAGCCCTGGCAGCCCGCGCACCAGAACATCTCGTCGAGCGGCAGGTTAGCGGTCGATGCAGCGCAATCCGCCGCGCAGGCGGCCAATGCCAGCGGGTTGGCGAAGAGCACCGCTTCGGGGTTGATGATCGCGGTGAGTTCGCTGTCCTGCCACAGCGGATCGATCTCGGAGATATAGAGGATGTCGATCGATCCCGGCTCGAGGCACAGGAAATCGGCGACGATTTCCATCCAGTAGATCAGCGGATAGGCGTACCAGTGGACGTGCCAGCTCGAGTAGTACTGGCTGGCGCCGCCCACCGCCGAGGGACCCGAGATCGAGCGGAACCCGATATCGAAGCCGGGATCGAGCTTCATTCCGCCGAGGTTGACAAAGCACCATGGCTTCATGCTGACATCGGCGAGCCGCACGGGCTCCCAGAAGCCCATGGCGATGCCGGGCCGAAGACCGCACAGGCACAGCGGGAAATCGGGGTTGTCGGGATCGGGACGATTGCTCGGCCAGATGTCGAGCCCGCCGACCGAGATCGGGAACAGGCACGACCAGCAGATGTCGGTGATCGGATTGACGAACTGCCCGGTGCATTTGCCCGGCCCGGCATCGGCTGAGGCGGGTGAGGCAAGAGCGAGCGACAATGCCGCTGTAACGAGGATCAGGAAAGCGCGGATGCTGCTCATGGCTGGGCCTTTCGGGGCGGAAGCGCGATCTCGCTTATCTCGAGCTGACGCCCGTTCTGGCGCACCCGCGCGGGGACGGCCTTGATGCCGAATTTCTCGGTAAGCTTGCCGCCCTGGTCGAAATAGAAGCGGCGCTGGCGTGCGTTCATCAGCTCGAGCGGCGCGCCTTTCACGAGGATCAGCTTGGCATTGGCGTCCTGCCTGAGCGCCCAACGGATCTGCGCCGGATCATCGCCGTCGAAGAACAGGAGGTCGGAACGCAGCTTGACGCTGTCGAGCGGATTGACCCGCGTTCCGGCCGCATGGATCAGCTCGCCCTTGGCCCCGCGGATATCGGCGGCAAGCGTGATCGTCGGATCGAATTGCCAGCTGCGGCTTTCGTGCGCGCGAATGAGACCAGCAACCGGATCGGGCCGATTGACCCGCACGATCGTGCGGCGCTTCAATTCCTGGTTGAGCCGCGCAGTCTCGCCCGACTTTTCCATCTGCGCGAGGCGCGAATGGATCTGCTCGAGCAGGTCGCGCTCGATCACCGGAAACACCGCGCCGCGCTGGCCGTAGTCGCGCGCCTGCACACCGCTCGGGAACGCGGCGAGGAGAAGCGCGCCAAGCGGAAGGAAGGAGCGCATCACAGGATCGCCCTCCCGCTGCCGAGGATCTGCCCGCGACACACGAACCCGATCTCGCCATAGCGGCTGTCGAGCCCGCGTGGATGGCTGGTGCCGGTGTAGTAGCAGCCTTCAGGGATGACGCCTTCGGGGCCCCGCGTGAGCGGAACGCCGAGCCGGGTGACCTTGAGCAGGGTTGCAACCTTCCTGCCATTGATGAAGACCGCATCGCCCTCGTGGCGCACGATATCGCCCGGCATGCCGAGCACGCGTTTGCCGAACATCTGCGGCCCTTCTCCGAAATGTCTTTCGACCAGCTCGCTTTGCGGCGGCTCGAAGAAGATCAGGCTGCCGCGAACGATCGGCGCGTGCTTGTCGAGCCAGAACGCCCAGTTGGGGAGGCTCGGGCTCGCATTGATGAGGAAAGCGTGGTCCTTGCTGAAGGCATCGAGCGGCGCCCAGGCGAGCGGCAGCAGGACAAGACCCGAGAGCAGCAGCGGACGGCGCAGCGAGAGGGGCACGCTCATGGCTGCTTCTCCGCGGCGAGCTTGTCCGCGATGCGCCGCTCGAGTTCGGGGGTTGCGTCTTCGGCAGCGCCTGCGAGCACGGCCTCGGCGACGAGCACAACGCGGCCGTCGCGGCCCATCTCGGCAACCGCGCTTTCTGCGGCCTTCAGATAGGACAGACTCGCCGCCTGGACGACCGCAGGATCGCCATTGGCGCGCGCGGCTTCCTCGACGAATGTGCCGATGGTTTCGGCGAGCCGGACCGTGACGATCCGCTGCTTGGGGGAGCTGGTGACCTGCTGGGTAAGCCATGCGCCCCAAAGGAGCGCGGCAACGATCACCGCGACGGCGAGGAGTTTCGGGCCCAGCTGGCGCAGCGGGAGGTTCAGTCTATCCATGGCGGGGAGATCCTTCGGAAAGGTGGCGATCGAGGCGGCGCAGGAAGGCCGGCAGGCGCAGCAAGGCGAGCCCGCCGGCAGCGATGAGGAAGGCGATCTGGAGGTCCTGCGCGAAGAATCGGCGCGCGATCGGTTCGGCGGTGCGGTAGTGATCGGCGAGATTGCCGAGCTGCGCGAACAGCGCCGTGAGGTCCCAGCCTGCTACAGCCAGGAACACGAACAGCGGCAGGCCGAGGACCAACAGCAGAGTGCTTGCCGCGAAGCCTGCCGCTTCGATCAGCACCAGGCTGGTGCCCTGGAACAGTGCCAGCCAGTCGGTCTGCCGATGCTTGTCGCGGGCTCGTCTGACTGACGGAAGCGGCACGCGGTCGACGAGCGTGGTGGTCTCGAGCACCATCATGCGCCTCCTTCCACGCCCGCGACCAGCGCGACCGCGCGTTCGAGCGGCATACCGGATTCGACATGGCGGCGGATCGCGGCATAGGTGTCGGGATCGGAGGAGAAGATCGTCGCCGACAACGGATCGAGCACCAGGCGTCCGACCGCTTCGACTTCGGGCCCCTTCAGGTAGATTTCGCTGTATTCGGTGCCCGAGCGCTTGAGGCTGCGGATCAGCGTTTCGGTGCGGTCGTCCATGTCGAGCCGGGCTTCCTTGCGGAAATCGGCAATGGTCTCGGGCTTCTGCTGGAGCACCAGCATCCAGTCGCTGTTCTCGAGCGCGGCGCGCGCGCCATCGGACTTGTAATAGTCATTGAGCGACTGGGTGGCGGTGGCGAGCGCGCCGCCGTATTTGCGCGCAGTGCGGGCGTAGGTCTCGACGAACTCGCCCATCGAACCACCCTTGAGCATGGCCCAGGCCTCGTCGATCAGCAGCAGTTTCTTGGTGGAACGCGACGAGCGCGTCATCGCCTGGCCGGTCATGAACATGATCGCCGAAAGGACGACGCTTCGCAGTTCCTCGCGACTTGCAAGGTCGCTCATCTCGAAGACAGTGAAATCGTCTTCGAGCGCGAAGCTCGCCTTGCCCGAGAAGAACCCGGCATAGCTGCCGCCGCGGCAGAAGGGCGCGATCGCGGTCGCCAAATCCTTGCCCGCCTCGTTGTCGCTCTGATGGAGCGCATGCGCGACGTCGTCGATCGCGCCGCCGCTGCCGAGCGCTTCCCAGACTTGCGTTACCGCGCGGTCGATGAGCCCGCGCTCGGTGTCCGAGGGGGCGGCGCTTGGCCGCGCCATCTGGCCGACGATCGCCTTGATCATCGCGAAGCAGTCGAGCCGGTAGTCCTCGTCCTCGTGCGCCCTTGCATCATCGACCATCGAGAAGGGGTTGAGCGAGAAACCCGAGGCAAGCGTGAACTCGACGAAGCGCCCGCCCTGCAGTTTGACCGAATGCTCGAAGCTGCGCCCGTCGTCGATCACCACAACCTTGGCACCCGCTCCGCGCAGCGCCGCGCAAAGCTCCTGCAGCAGCACCGACTTTCCCGAGCCCGACTTGCCGCAGATCGCGATGTTGTGGTTGCCGGCCTTGTTCTCGAACGGCGACCAGAAGAAGGGCTGGCCGCGTCGTCCCAGGAGCAGGAGATGCGGGATCACGCCGCCGAGATACTCGCCCTGGAGCGGAGCGATGTTCGCTGCCGTCGTCGAAAGCATGGTGCGGAAGCGCTTGAGGCGCGCCATGTCGTGGACGAGCCCGTCGGCGAGGCTCAAGGGGAATGCGGCGACGAGACCCTGCAATTGAAGGAAACGCTCATCGGCAAGATCCCATCCGGCTGCCTTGTAGATCGCCTTGACCGTGCGTTCGTGCGCGTCGCCATTGCCCAGTGGCGAGATGGTGGTAAGGCCATAGAACAGCTTGACCAGCTTTTTGCCGGCCTGGAGCTCGGCCTGGACGTGCTTCCACTCCGCCGATTGCTCGCCAAGCCTGGGGAGGAAGCGCGCGCTCTTCGTTTCCGAAAGGCTGGTGGTGCGCATGAACTTGTAGCCGGCGCGCGCCGAGGCGGCCTCCTGGTCGGGATAGTGCAGGCACAACATTGTCGCGGCGGGACAGGGAAAGCGCAGCTTGTCGGTAAACATGTCGCCGATGAGGCGCGCGCATTCCCACGGCGCCCAGCGTTCGGGCGTCGAGCGTACGCCATAGTGGCGGACATCGAAGCGGTCAGGATAGCAGGTGCCCATTTGGGGAACGCCATCGCGGCTACGTCCGGTCTCCCGGAACCGCTCGGTGCGCAAGATCAGCCGGTCGTCCTCGACTTCGAGTTCGATGTCGCGGCGGATCGCCTGGACGTCGAGCGTGTCCTCGCGGTTCCAGTGCGTAAGATCGGGCTCGCGCGCGGTTGTCGGCGAAGTCAGTTCGTCGATCAGCGCGAGGAGGCCGGCCGGTTCGAGCCGGTTCGAGGCAAGACCCAGCGAGCCCAGCATCCCTGCCATCCCGTCGCGGCATTCGGTGAGTTCGGCGTCGGTGACGTTGCCGGGGACGGGGACGCCAAGCGACAAAACGAGGCGGACATGGCGCGCATGGAACGGCGCATGCGCCGAGCCCGAATGCCAGACGAGATCGTAGAGGCGATTGGTCCGCGCCTTGGCGATGGCTTCGTAGATCCCGCCCTGCTCGTAGCGCGGGCCGAACCAGGGTCCGACGATGGCTCCGATTCTCGGAGAAGCGAAGTTCAGGACCTGGAGACAGGCTCCCTGCGGCAGGCTCTCGGAGAAGAACTGTCCGAGGATTTCGCCGGTGCGCTCGTCCGCCCCGATCAGCGGAGTCACTTCGAGGACGAAGCCCTTCGAATGCGCGTTGCGGTAGAGGCCCGGCCCTTCGTCGTAGACGCGGTAGGGGAGCCAGTCCGAGAGCATGTCGAGCGCGAAGCAAGGCCGGGCATGGTCGGCCTGCCGTGCATCGCCGAACAGGCCCGAGAGCAGCGCATCGCGCGCGGAAGCGAGCGAAAGGTTCATCGGCTCTCTCCTTCGGGATCACCAGGGGAAACAGGGTGGGGCACCCGGCCGGGGGAGGGGGGACGGCCAGGTGCCCCGGTGACCGGCGCCGAAACGCCGGGCTGCGCTTCCGGGGCCTGGGAGGGGATAACCAGGACCTCGGGCACCTGCAGGGGGGCGGAATCGATGACAGGCGCACTATCCTGGCCTGTCGGTGGAGGCGGCGTTCGCGCATTATCGCCCGCGCGTCCGAGCGCGCGGAGCACCTCGCCGGTCGAGCGCGGGGCATGCCAGCTTTCGGCGGGATGATCGGGCAGCGCGATATGGACGACGCGCGCCTCGTGGTCCCGGCCCGCCGCGTCGCGATAGGGCGCGATGACGATCCGCAGCGAGCGGGCGTCTGCATGGCGCGGAGCAGCAGACGAGGGAGACTGACTGGTTGCAGCACGCGATGCCATGCCGGTGCCAGCTTCGCCGATCGCCGCGCTGTCGATGAGCGTGGTGGGCGCGCAGCTGCCTTCGGGCGCGCGGCACTCGAAGTCACCTTTGACATTGCCGCCGAGCGTCGCGCAACCGGCGATGCTCGCGGCAAGGCCTACGGCCGCGATTGCCCTCAAGTGACGCGCGCTCATTGGCCTGCTCCGGGGCGCTGGTTGGCGAAGCGGTGGAGCATTTGGGCGTCGCGGTAGCCATGCAGCACCGCGCCATCGCTTGCGCGCACGATCACCGGGGTCCCGGCAAAGCCGTTGGCCTCGGCAAAGGCCTCGTTGGCGTCGAGCGCACGGATGGCCTTGCAGCGGGCGGGGCGCGGCACGTGCTTGCCGGTATAGGCAGCGTGCAGCGCCGCGACCGGATCGCTGGCGCACAGGACGCTTTCCGAGAGGCGCCGGCTCGCCGCGCCGAAGATCGAGATCGGCCGCTCCTCGACCAATACGCCCGCCTGCTCGAGTGCGCCGGTGAGCTTCCTGCAATATCCGCACTGGAAATCGGAGAAGACCACGAGCCGCGGACCCTTGGGATTGCCCCAGCGGATCGCCCCCTCACGAGGGAGCTGCGAGAGGTCGACCTTTGCCTTGCCCGGTGCGGGCGCGGGCTCGCTGCCCGAGGCTTCGGTGCGGCCCGAAGCGCGCGCGGCTCCGGCGGCGAGCAAGTCGGGATTGAGCTCGAGCAGCCGCGTCGCGGTGACGTCGCGCCGTTCTTCGAGATCATAGAGCCGTCCGACGAAGAGATAGCGCGCCGCTTCGTCGGTGTAGAACAGCGTCTCGCCAGAGATGACTTCGCACCACGGCGCGAAGCTTGTGCAATCGAGCGCGTCGATCGGAGTTTTCGGGAGCCTGAGCTTGAGCGCCTGGACGACATCGCGGGCGATGGCGGCCTGCGCCGGCATGGCGGTCAGCACGGCGACGCCGCTGGTGAGGAGTGCAGCTGCGCTGGCGGCAGCAAGCGAAATGTGCGCGGCGCGGGCTTTCAGGCCCGGGCGGTGGTGGGAAAAATTCATTGGTCTGTGCTCCTGACATGGACGCCGTCGAGGAAGACGATCTCGACCGAAATGCCGGTCGGCATCTCGACGACGGGTTGGTACTGTTCTGCGCGTTCGATGAGATATTTGCTGACCGTGTCGGCGGCTTCGCCCGCGCCCTGGCCGAAGCCGCCCGCTAGGATGTCGGTCGGCGAAAGCGCCTCGCGCTTGCCGTCACTGCCGATCTGCCCGGCAAAGATACCGTTGGCGTTGGCCGAGAACCCGCGGCCGAAGCCGCCGACGATCCCGGCGAGCAGCGCCTGGCTGACGAGGCTGCCTTCACGGCTGACGACGCGGCCGCGCACGCCCGACTTTCCGGCAAAGGCGATGAACCCCTTGACCTCGCTCACCGCGTAGCGCCCGCCGGGCTGCGCGCAGGTCATCCGCACCAGCTTGACATAGACCTTCTCGGCCGAGAGGTCGCCGCGTGCCGCGCCGTTGACGAGGCAGCCGGTGAGATCGGTCGTAAGCAGGCGATTGCCCTTCAGCACCGAGCGCGCGGGGCCGGTGATGCGCAGCACCACGGGCAGCGGATCGCTCTGGCTGGTAACCCCGGTCGAGGCATCGACCCCGACGATCACGGTTGCCGGCGCGTAGCTGTTGGGCGGCAGGTAGTCGCGGCTCGCCTCGAGCAGCAGCTGCGGCGCATTGGCGTCGACCTTCTTGCTTGCCGCGCCGGACTTTTCGCCGGTGAAGCTCAGCAGGCTCGCCTTTGGCTCGGCCATGGGGCCAGCGCTTGGATCGAGGGCGGCGGGTGCGGCGCCCGGTGCGCGGGGATCGAGCGGGGCGACCGGCGCGATCGGGGGATTGGCGCGCTGGGTCTCGAGTTCGGAGCGCAGCGCCGCGTTCTCGGCCGAGATCGCGTCGATCGCCGCCTGGCCGTCGCTCAGCATCCGCGCGTTCTCGCCGCGCAGCGTCTCGAGTTCCTGCTCGATCGAGGCCTTGGGGAGCTGGCTCGCCTGGAGGTCCTTGATCGCGCGGCCCTGCGCATCGAGCCGGTTGCCGTAGGTGGCGACGAACTCGCGCTGCGACAGGTTGCGGTTGACCAGCGCGCCGGTCTCGATCGTGGTCGAACCCGCGCCTTCTCCATCCTCCGCGTCGTCTCCGCCGAAGATGAACATCGAACCGGCAATGAGCGCGACGCCGCCGATGCCTGCGAGGAGCAGCTTCTGGCGCTGCGCGACGGTCTTGTTCAGGTCGCGTCGGGCTTCGGAGCGGCATTCGTCGCGCGGCTGCTCTGCGGCAGTAGTGCGGGTTTCGGTGTCGGCCATTATTCGAGCCCTCCCTTGGCGAAGACGAGGAAGGCCTGGGTGGTCTCGCCGGGAGCGAGCGTGTCGCGGCCAAAGGCAAAGGCGAGCGCGCCTGCGAGCGCGCCTGCGGGCGCGTCGCGTTCATGGGAGAGGTCGATAGGTGCAGGGCCAAGATTGCGCAGCGTGAAGACTTGGCCGGTGAGCTCGGCGCCCTCGTATTCGGCGACCTGCTGGACCTCGAGGCTGTCGGTCCGGCGCGGACGCGAGAGCTCTGCGCGCGCCCGGAAACCGGGCAGCACCGCATCGCTTGCCATCGCCTCGATCAGGCGGATCGCAGCCTCGTCGCGGGTCGGGGCTTGGCCTTCCCATTCGGCGGCGTCGGGCCTCGCAAGCGCGGGGTTGGTAACAAAGAGCTGACTCGCTTCCTCGCCTTCGACCTTGCAGGCGAACTTGTAGACATGGCCCGCGCTGCTGGTGGCGAAGAAGCTGACCTTGGCGCTCGCATATTGCAGCGGCACCGAGACATAGATGTCGCCGCGGACCGGCTCGTGGGTCACCTCGAAATCGTTGTAGGGATAGCCGCTCGCCATCTTGGAGACATTGGCGAAGCCGTCGTTGACGAGCGCGATGCGGGTCAGCGCGCCGCGTGCTAGCACGCAGTCGATCGCTGCACCGTCGGCGGCCTCGACGAACTGGTCGGCATGCGCGGCAGTGGCAAAGGCGCAGCTTGCGGCGGCAAGCGCCACGGCGGCCAGCGCGGCAGGGAAGGGGCGGGCAAGGAGACTCATTGGTCTTCCTCCTCGTTCTCGTTGGGAAGCTGACGGAAGCCGGTAAGGCCGAGGCTGAGGCCGCGGCGGTTCCAGCTGAATTCGAAGCTGCGCTGCTGGCTCGCGATCACCTGCGCTCCGACGAAGGTCTTGAGCGTCCCGGTGACGATCGCGGTGAGCGCCTGTGGATCGACCTCCATCCGCGAAATCACGAAGGCCTGGCTGATGTCCGAACCGCGTTGTTCGTCGACGATCTCGACGAGCTCGGCCTTAAGGCGTCCGTGAGCGGACGGATCGGCCACTTTGAGGACCTGCTCCATCCAGTAGTCGAGGCTTTCGGGCGCACGGTTGAGCAGCATCAGCGCTGTGTCGCGGGTGACGAGCTCGAGGTAGTGCGCATCGGTTGTGCCGCTGTTGAGTGCCACGCGCTCGCTAGTGACGGGGACGAGGATCACAGACTCTTCGCGCGTTGCCGCAGCGCCGACAGCGAGCAGGCTGGTAAGCCCAAGCACTGCCGCGAGCGCGGCGAAGCGGTTGCGCTGGCGCAAGTGCCGCTGCGCTTCCTCGTAGGCGAATTCGTGTCTCATGGGATCCTCCCTCAGCCTGCAAGCAGGCGGCAATGGGAGGGCGGCGTGGCTTTCAACCCGAGGAAACTCCCAGGCAGGTACCAGTACGCAGCATGCACCAGTTTCGACCCGGCACCTGAAGCTTTGGCCTTTCGAAGGGCGAACCAGGTGAGCCCGGACAGAGCTGTGCCGATGATGATGTGCTGTGCAAGGATGCCCCAGGCGAAGGGGATGAGAAGTCCCGCAAACTCGTCGATGGTCCAGAAGCCGATGAGCTCCGGATCGTCGAGCCGCCGTGGAACGAGGTATCTGTCGGCCATGCCGCCCTCCCGTCGCTAGCCGCGGATCAGATGACCGCGGTGACGACCGAGGTGACGATCGGCACGCCGGTGCCGACGCCGATCCCAACACCCACCGGGACCGCGACCTGCCCGAGGGCGAAGCGGCCCGAGGCAAGAGCGATAAGTCCGCCGGCAAGGCTGAGGACGGTGATTATCTTGCCGCCCGAGCCTTCGAGAAAATCGGTGAACTTCTGCAGCGCCGGGTCGAAGGTCGTATCGGCACCGGCATAGGCGGCACCGGCGCAAGCCAGCGCGATCGCGGCAGGAAGAATATAGTCGCGGGCACGTATGCCTTTGGCGGGTCGGCGGGGAAGGACGAGTGTCTTGGTCATCGAGGAACTCCGTTTCGAACATTGGCAGCGATGTGTTCGCTGTATGTTCTTTCCTCGATTGGAAGGCAGGGTGTAGGAAAACGGAAACTGCCGTACGCACCGTTTCGTCCAAGAGAAATCGTCGGTTTTGGATGCTTTGACCGGGATTTGCGCGACCGGTGCAGGTTTTACGACCAAGATGACCGAATATTGCGCCACCCATACCTCATTCTGAGATCGAGAGACCGGAATCTGCGCGAATCACGTAGTGCGACGATGCTCCAATATCCTATTCGTTCCTTATATGTTCTTTTCGCTTTCCTACAGGTAGCTTGTCTCGGTAGTGCCCAGTCCTCGCGAGCCAACCAGGAGCTTTAGTATGGCATGTAGAGAAGCCTTCGCGGAGCAAAAGGTGCGCCGCGATCTCGCCATTCTGTTGATGACCGCTGCTTCGGGAAGTGGCAGGACACGGAAGGCAATTGCGCAGGATGCAAAAATTCACAGGGATGCACTACGCCGAATTCTCTCTGGAGAGCGGTCCGCCAGCCTGGCAGAAGCCTCGAGCATACTTGCGGCCTGCGACTTCGACCCGCAGCTGGTACTTGTCATTTTCATTCTCACTGATGCACAACAATCATTGGAGTGGGCCGAAACAAACATCGGTGCCTTTCTTGGTGAATTTCTAACTACACTTCCGGTCGCATTGGTCCGCGAGCTTGGGTCCGGATTACAGGAGGTACGGCCACGCTGGGCGAAAGGATCGGCGCACCGTGTGG
Organism: Erythrobacter sp. AP23; assembly: GCF_001542855.1. Classification (GTDB taxonomy): domain Bacteria; phylum Pseudomonadota; class Alphaproteobacteria; order Sphingomonadales; family Sphingomonadaceae; genus Qipengyuania. Next base: position 119,407 of record NZ_LNBY01000020.1, read on the forward strand.
CTCGATTATTGTCTGACAATATCAAGGACCTCGAACGGAAGGATCCTTTATACCTCGAAAGCGTGTAGCGACGCAGCCAGTCCAATGGTATAATCCTGAAATCGAATACCGATTAAGGATCGATCTTGGTAGCAAGGCCTGCGCACGTAAACCGGGACCCCTAACAGGAATGATGCGTAGCTGTTTGGAGGACAGCGATTCATCGGTACAAACAGGCAAGCTGCCGATCTCTGTAAGAATTAACCGAATTTCTTTTCGCAGGTGGAGTATGGGCTTGAAACAAAGCTAATTGCTCTAGCAAGTCAGCATGGCCTGCCGCTTGTCAATGCATTTATCGATCCGACTATGGCGTGGCGGTCGATCCGAAAATGCCGGGCAAGATCACCGATACTGCCAGATTGGCCGAAACCCCCGACGCCGAGAGGGATAAGTCGGTGACCGGCCACTCCGCCAAGCCAGGACAACGTTGCCGGATGTCCGTCAAGCACCGTCACCAACGTGCAATAGCTGGGGAGTGAGCTGATCAATTTCTCGATATGGGACCGTGCGGATGCATCGCCGCGCGCTCTTTCGCGCTGCGCCGCTGTCCAGCCGGCGTGGAGCCGATCGGCTGATGTGACCGCCAAGACTCCAATATCGCAACGGTACTCCCCTATAAGGCCAGCCGCGGCAATCGCTTCGTCAGCCACGGCGCCTTGATAGGCGATAACGATCGAGCAGTTGGGCCCCGGCGGTCGAAGCCAGTATGCTCCAGCGATCACGCCTTCGCGCAACGTAGCGCTAGTCTGCCGGTTGGGCTGCTCTAAAGGCTTGGTTGTGAGCCGCAGATACACGGCCCCTCCAGCCTCATCGCAAAGCAAGGTGCGTTCGTCTGGATCCGCCCGGCCCTCGCGCTGCATGTAGTCGAACGCCCATTCCATTATCAGCGCAAGCTCATCAGCAAAAGCCGGTTCGAAGCTCGACAAGCCGTTTTGCGCCATTCCGCTCAACGGTGTTCCGATCGATTGATGAGCACCTCCCTCGGGTGCCAGCGAGACACCTGATGGAGTGCCGACAATCAAGAAACGCGCGTCTTGGTAGCAAGCATAGTTAAGCGCATCGAGTCCGCGATGGACAAACGGATCATAAACCGTTCCAATCGGAATCAGGCGTTTGCCCCAAAGGCTGTGAGACAAGCCTGCCGCACCCAAGAGCAGAAAAAGATTCATTTCGGCGATGCCGAGCTCGAAATGCTGTCCCTCGGGCATGAAATTCCATTTGGCGGTTGAAGGTATCCTATGCTCGATGAACGCGTCGTCTTTGTTGTCGCGTGCGAAGAGATTTCGACGGTTCACAAAGGCACCCAGGCCTGTTGTACCCGTAACATCGGGCGACGTCGTGAGAATCCGCTTGGCGAATTCGCTGTCGCCTTTGGCCAACTCGTCGAGAATGTTGCCAAAAGCGGCCTGTGTCGAGATATTCCGACGCGGTCGGAATTGGATGGAAGGCACCGGCAGCTTTGGTGCAATGTGACGGCGAACTCCCTCCGAAAAAAACGGGACCCCGGCAAGAAATGCCTTTAAGGCCTCGACATTCTCGACCGCTGCAAATGGCTCCCACTCCTGGCCCCGGGGGACGCCCATGTCGGTTTGCCATTGCGCCATCTGTGACTTGGTCATCAAGCCGCCGTGATTATGCTCAAGATCGCTTTGCTTACAGGCTGCGTTGACGATCAACATCAGCCGATCGCCCAGATTGGCAATCATCAGATCATCACGAATGCCGCCGCGCTCGTTCGTCAACACGCTGTAGCGTTGCCGACCCTGCTTCAAACCGAGAATGTCCGATGGGACAATTGTCTCCAGAGCGAGCGCGGCATCCGCGATTTTCCCCGAGTTCGGGGTCAGGTCGATCCGGCCCATATGCGAGACATCGAAGAGTCCGGCAGCCTTGCGCGTGTGGAGTGTCTCCTCGATCACCCCGGTGGCGTATTGCGATGGAAGGGAATATCCCGCGAATGGGACTAGCCGCCCCCCCGCTCTGACATGCAAATCGTAAAGCGGAGTCTTGAGAAGATCGGAAGCCTGGCTCATTTATCAGTCTCCTGACCAAAGGCCATGTATGGCAACCCTTCTCCATAGACAGGAAATCTGGCCACGAGTTTTGCCACCTCCGCTCGCGCAGCCTGCTCGGCCGCCGAGTTGTCTTCAGGGTTTGCAGAGAGTCCCTCGATGACATCGGCAATCAGATTGCCCACGGTCTGGAACTCGCTCTCTCCAAACCCGCGAGAAGTGCCCGCCGGGGTGCCAAGCCTGATGCCGCTGGTTTGCGCAGGAGGCAGAGGGTCAAATGGTATGCCGTTCTTGTTGCAGGTAAGTCGGGCTCGCTCGAGGCTAACCTCTGCTGCGCGGCCCGTGACACCTTGCGAACGCAGATCGACCAGCGCGATGTGATTGTCCGTGCCGCCCGTCACGATGTCGACGCCGCGACTTATCAATGTTTCGCAGAGGGCGCGGGCATTCCGAACGACCTGGTGGGAGTATTCCCGGAAATCTGGTTTGAGCGCCTCTCCGAATGCTACTGCTTTCGCGGCAATGACATGCATCAGCGGTCCGCCCTGCATGCCAGGAAATACAGCAGAGTTGAGCTTTTTCGCGAGAGCTTCATCGTTGGTGAGTATCAGGCCCCCCCGCGGACCTCGCAGGGTCTTGTGTGTTGTCGTGGTTACGATGTGCGCATGGGGGAACGGCGAAGGATGAGCCCCGCCTGCAACCAGACCGGCGATGTGAGCCATGTCTACCAGAAGTCGCGCTCCGACTTCATCCGCGATTTCCCGAAATCGCGCGAAATCGATCACCCGCGGAATGGCCGACCCGCCAGCGATAATGAGCGCAGGCTTGTGCTCGCGGGCAAGCGAAGCAACCTGATCGAAATCAACGGCGCAGTCTTCTTCCCGCACCCCATATTGTACCGCGTTAAACCATTTGCCGGACATAGTGGGGCGGGCACCGTGCGTCAGGTGCCCCCCGGCATCAAGGCTCATCCCCAATATGGTGTCTCCTGGCTTTAAAGTCGCAAGAAACACAGCGGCATTCGCCTGAGCCCCCGAGTGAGGCTGCACATTTGCAAAATCGCATCCGAACAGCTTCTTGGCGCGTTCGATTGCCTCGGCCTCGATGACGTCAGCATATTCGCACCCGCCATAATACCGTCGTCCGGGATAGCCTTCGGCGTATTTGTTCGTGAAAACCGATCCCTGCGCCTGAAGCACGGCAGGCGAAACTATGTTTTCGCTTGCGATCAATTCGATTTGTTCATTCTGACGACGGCATTCGTCGCGGAGAGCATCAGCTATTATTCTATCGTTATCGACGGTGCGCGTGAAGAAGTTGTTCATGGCAAAGGCTCCTATCCCCGAGGATTAAATGGCGACCGCCGACAGATGCGCGAGGCGAACGCTTGACCTGCTGACTTTGTCGACACAGCGCGGAATCCGATGCTGGATGATTTGACGAACCACATGCACAGGATTGGTCGCGCAGAGCAGCCACAGATTAGCGTGGAAGTTGACTGGCAAAGAATTGCACGACATTGGTAGCACCTTTCAGGCCTGCTCGTGGCCAAGATGCCCCTTCTGTCACTGTGCCTGAGATCGTTATCCCGTCGGCGGACGCATCAGCGTCACTCTCCAGAATGAAAACGCACCGCGGTCCTTTTGCCTGAGAGTTTCCGGGGCGGTTGCTCCTTCGGCGCCGACCTTCAGTCGAGCTCTCCCACGATGCAGCATTGTCTTTCGAGGGCAACTGTGTTGGCGTCAAACAAGAATTGTTCAATCGTCAAATTAGGCGTTTTGATATGTTAACTTCCTCTGAGAACGCGCTTCCTAAGCAGGTTGATAGTTGGAGATTTGGTGAACTCAGCCCTCTGAACGGTGTCCATCTAATGAACCTGTTCTCGCAAATTCGCGTATTGTCGAACGAACCCACAGGTGGCGCGGCGAACTGTTGGTCCTTTCATGCCACTCCATTCCGAATGACAGTTCGGGCAAAGCGAACGGCACTGGGCACCTCGCGAAATCATTCATCAAAGAATTTGCCAGCCGGGATGGAGCCGTCACGATAAGGGGAGTACCCCTTATTACCTGAGGGACCTCCGACAGACTTGGAATGTCGATTGCGATGTCACGCCTGAAGCCGTTCACAGAAAGTGCGTTGTCCACAAAACTGGAATCGTCTCTCGAGAAGATCACACGTGCATGACGTGCATGGCGGTAGGTATCGACGGTCTCTGGCCGTTTCGCATGCTCCTCGTCAAAGAAGCAGAGGAAACGGTCTTCCAGTAGCACCTCGCTATGAATGTCGGGGTCGGTGTGCCCCAGTAGGGGGCCGCAAGCGATATCGAACATTCCGTCCCTTAGTCCTTGGCGATTATCATACTTCTCCCAGACAAGACCTACCTTCACCCGGGGAGCCTCGGTCAGCAACGCCTTGCACGCATTGATCAGGAAAAGATGCCTTTCGTAGTCCGTCGCGGCGATAACAAATTGATCTGTGAGCTCCTCGAGCATCAGCGGTTGTGGATTAACCATCCGTTCAATCTGGGTGAGGACGTTGCGAGCCTCGGCGACGAGACCTTCGGCTTCCGGGGTCGAAGCGATTTTCCGACCGCTGCGGACAAAGATGTTTGCTCCGAACAGCGTTTTCAAACGCGCGAGGCGGTGGCTTAGCGCGGATTGCGTGAGTCCCAACCGATCTGCAGCCAAGGACACGGACTGCTCCTCGTGGAGAATGACCAGCGTTTTCAGGAGCGCGGCGTCAACGGCTAAATGATCAATTTTACTCATGTAATCCATTCAAAATAAGAAATTGAACAGGGGCGCAAGCTTGATATCCATTTATCGATAATATTTGAGGGGAGGCAAGCTGCCATGACGAAATTTAATTTCTCCAGAAACCTGATCCGTTCCTCGACTGCGCTTTTCGCGATCGCAGCGGCGACCGCTGCGCATGCGCAGGTCGTAACAGGAGCGGACGAGGAGGAGGAACAGATCGTCGAGGAGGACAACACTATTGTTGTTACCGGCTCGCGCATCAGCCGCGGCGGGTTCGACACGCTGCAGCCGACAACCGTGGTGGGCAGCGATCTGATCGAGGCCCGCGATCAGGCAAGCATTGCCGACACGATCAACGAGCTTCCGTCCTTCGGCGTTCCCGGCAACTCACCCACGGGTGGCCAATCGGGCGTCGCTGTGGGACAAAACTTCCTCAACTTCTTCGGGCTTGGATCGCAGCGAACACTAACCCTTGTCGATGGCCGCCGGTTCCCTCCAGCCAACACGCCATCGGTGAATGGTCCGGCTGCGCCCGGCCTGCAGGTTGACCTCAACACGATTCCGACAGCGCTGATCGATCGCGTCGAGACAGTGGCTGTAGGGGGCGCTCCGATTTACGGATCGGACGCTATTGCCGGTACCGTCAACATCATTCTGAAGGATGACTTCGAGGGTTTCGAAGCCAATCTCCTGGCCGGCATCACCGAGCGCGGAGATGCGGCAAAGTATCGTGCGCAGGCGATCTACGGCTTCAATTTCAACGATGACCGGGGCAATATCGTGTTCAACGTCGAGTGGAACCGGCAGGAACCGCTCATCCAGCAAGACCGCGAAGAAACAGCGCGCCAATACACTTTCCAGGCGCCGGCAGATCCGAATTCGCCATTTCTCAATGTAATCGTTCCGGATTCGCGCGTTGCTGTCAGCAATTTCAACGGCGTGCCGCTGGCTTTCCGCCAATTCAATATTTTTGGCGGCGGTATTCGCGATGCGCAGGGCAACCTCGTCCAGTTCTCATCCTCGGGCGACCTCGTAACTTTCGATCCGGGGACGCCGACCGGAAGCCCGGTGTTCTATTCGGGCGGCGATGGCATCAATCTGGCGGAAACCGCTTCGCTGCTGACCCAATCCGACCGTTACTATGGCAACATCTTTGCCAACTACGAGCTGACCGACAATATCAACCTCTCTCTTCAGGGATGGTACGCACGCACCGAGGCAGTCGAAACCGTCAATCAGCCGATCTATCAAGGACAAGCCTTCACCACGCGTGGGCCAGGAGGCGATACCGATGCACGCTTCGTCACCGGTCCATTTGTGGTCCGTCTGGACAATGCGTTCCTGACAAATCAGGCGCGCGGCATCATCGCGGCCAATCTGGCTGGTCCAAATCTCGACATCGATCTCGACGGCACACCCGAAACCCTCGGTTTCTATGTCGACAAGGGCAATGTCGATCTGCTTGGCGGAAGCTCGTCGCAAGCAAAGCAGGATCTCTACCGCGCGAGCGCGGGGCTCGATGGCGATTTCGAAGTCGGTGGTGACAACTGGAACTGGGATATCTTTTACGGCTTTGGTCGTGTCGTAACCCAGTCGTCCAACCGCACGCTGCTGACCGATCGCCTCAATCAGGCCGTCGATGCGGTCGCAGGTCCGAATGGGACGGTCGTCTGCCGCGATCCCTCCAACGGCTGTGTGCCGCTTAACATCTTCACCAACAGTCCCGACCCTGCCGCGGTTGATTTCGTCGGAGTGGACACGACGACGCAGACCAAACTCACGCAGCACCTCGTCTCTGCCAACCTGGCGGGCAAACTCTTCCGTCTTCCAGCGGGACCGATCGGTTTCGCAGTCGGCGCCGAATACCGGGAGGAAAGCTCCGAATTTACGCCAGACTTCATCCTTGCCTCGGGGCTGGCTTCGGGCACACCGCTGACGCCCGTCAGCGGAAGCTTCAACTCCAAGGAGATCTACGGCGAAACGCTCATACCGATCGTCTCGCCTTCGATGGGCATTCCGCTGATCGACAGCCTCGAGTTAGAAGGCGCCATCCGCTACGTCGACAACTCCATCGCGGGGGGCGATATCACCTGGACCGCAGGCGGACGCTACCGGCCAATCGAGGACATCGAATTCAGGGGCAATTATACCCGTTCGATCCGCAATCCGGCCATTACCGAGCTCTTCCTCCCGACTGCGGACATTGTGGTGTTCGCGAACGATCCTTGCGATTCACGCTTTGTCACCCAGGGTGCTAACCCCGCCCGCCGCGCAGCAAACTGTGCCGCTGACGGAATTACCCAGCCCTTTGGTTCGCTGATCGTCAATGCAAGCCAGCGCGCGACGCTGTCTGGCAATCCCAATCTGGAAAACGAAATTGCCAAGGCCTATACCTTCGGAGGCGTTCTTCGGCCGCGGTTCCTGCCGGGGTTCACGGCATCGGTCGACTACGTGAACATCAAGCTCGAGAACGCCATCGAGTCACTCGGTGCCACCACTATCCTGCAATCCTGTTACGACAGCGCCGACTTTCCGAACGCCGCGGTCTGCGACAGTTTCGGTCGTGACGCGCAGGGTCAGGTCATCAATCTGCGCACTGGGTATGTAAACGCCGGTTCCGTCAACTTTGCCGGGATTACCGCCAATCTCGCTTACCGCTTTGGTCTTGGCGACTTGGGAGACATGAGCCTGAGCGCCAACTACCAATATACCGACAAGCTCGAAGTCTCAGTCACCGGGACGGACTTCAACAAGAATGACGGCGAAATCGGCAACAACAAGCACCGTGTTCTCGCCAATATGCAGTTCCGGAGCAACAATGGTTTCGGGGTCTTCCTGCAGGGCCAGTATCTTAGCGATGCCGTGTTCAACAACGATGACGGCCCGACCACGCGCGATGTCAGCGGCATCGACGACTGGTGGCTGTTCAACCTGTCGTTGAGCCAGGACATTGGCAATCAGTTCGTGCTCCGCTTCAATGTCGACAACCTCTTCGACGCCGCTCCGCCGCTCTATTCGAGCCTCGGTGGTGGTGCGGGTATCAACACCTATTTCGCCGGCTTGCTCGGCCGCAGCTACTCGGTCTCGGCCAAAGTCAGGTTTTAATGTCCCAAATCGTGAAAAGTCTTACCGCACCCGTAATCGTGCTGGCTGCCTCTACCCTCGCGGCCTGCGCAACGTCTTACTCTCCAACCGGGGGCGGCGCAGGGGTGGCTGCCGATGTGCACTCGACGTCGGCAGCCATTCCCCTCGTTCCGAGGCAGGTGCTTTTCGGGAATGTGGACTACGGGAACGTTTCTATCGATCCTTCGGGCGAGCGCCTTGCGTATCTCAAACCCGTCGACGGAGTGCTCAACGTCTGGGTCGCACCGATTTCGGCTCCTGATGCCGGTCGCCCGGTGACAAACGATACCGAACGTGGCATCCGCCAGTACTATTGGTCGGGAGACGGATCCTATCTCCTCTATCTGCAGGACGCCGGCGGGAACGAAAATTTCCAGCTCATGTCGGTCGATGTGCGGGGAGCCCGGCCGGGGACGGCAGTCAATCTTACCGACAACCCCCGAGTGCGCACTCAGGTCATCCAGATTTCGCATGACCATCCCGGCAAAATACTGCTTGGCCTGAATGATCGAGACCCGCGCTACCACGACATCTACCGTGTCTCTTTGGCCGACGGGTCGCGAACGCTGGTGTTCCGAAATGACGGTCAGTTTGCGTCCGTCATCGCCGATGCCGATCTCACCGTACGCTTGGCGAGCCTTCCGAAGGCCGACGGCAGTGTTGAGCATTACCGGGTCACCAACGGGCTCCCCGAGAGTGACCCATTCATCACCATTAGCCGCGAGCAGGCCTATGGTGCTTCACCGCTCTCCATCGACGATCAGAACCGCCTGCTTTTCCTCGACAACCGCGGCGGTGATTTGGCCGATCTCGTCGCGATTCCGCTTGGAGGTGGAGATCGCAAGGTCCTTGTTCGCGCCCGGCAAGCGGATCTTTCGAACATCTTGACCGAACCGGGGAACGGCCGTCCGCTGGCGGCTTTCGAAGAATATGACGAAGGTTCATGGTCAGCGATCGATCCTGCGGTTGCCGACGACTTCGACAAGATCTCGCGAGAAGCCGACGGGGTATTCGATATTACATCCACCGACCGTGATGCTCAGAAATGGATCGTTTCTGTCCGCAATTCGCGCCAGCCACGTACCTACTATCTGTATGATCGCGCCAGTGGGTCACTCGACCATCTGTTCTCGGCCAAACCCGAACTCGATGACTATGTGCTTGCCGAAACGAAACCGGTCGTCATCCCGTCGCAGGACGGACTTTCCCTTGTCAGCTATCTGACCATACCGCCGGGAAGCGATGCTGACGAAGATGGCAGGCCCGACACGCCAGTTCCTCTCGTGCTCGATGTCCACGGAGGTCCCTATGCGCGCGACCGGGCCGGCTTCGATCCCGAGCATCAGTGGCTGGCCAATCGCGGATACGCCGTTCTCAGTATCAATTTTCGCGGATCGACGGGATTCGGGAAAGCGTTTCAGAATGCCGGTGACAAGGAATGGGCTGGCAAGATGCACCGCGACCTGTTGGATGGGGTCGACTGGGCAATAGCACAGGGCATTGCCGATCCCGATCGAGTATCGGTGTATGGCGTTTCCTATGGCGGATATTCCGCCTTGCTAGCCGCAGCCTTCACGCCTGATCGGTTTGCCTGCAATGTCGACGTCGTGGGACCGGTGAACCTCGTCACGCTCTTTCAGTCGACCCCGCCCTACTGGCTTGCCTTCAGGGCGCAGCTGATGAACCGCGTCGGCGATCCGGACAATCCCGAGGATGTCCCCTACCTGCTTGCCGCGTCGCCGATTTCCAAGGTCGATACGATAACCAAGCCTCTGCTCGTGGGTCAAGGCGCGAATGATCCGCGGGTAAAAAAGGCCGAACCCGATCAGCTTGTTGCCAAGGCAAGAGCAAACGGCATCCCTGTGACATACATCGTCTATCCCGACGAAGGGCACGGGTTTGCTCGTCCTGAAAACCGTCTCAGCTTCTTTGCAGCAAGCGAGCAGTTTCTCGCACAATGTTTGGGCGGACGAGCAGAGCCATTCGGAGACGATCTGGAAGGCTCCAGCATCGTGGTCGAGGAAGGCGCAGATCTTATCGACGGGCTAACGGAAGCGCTGGCCCGACAATAAACCGGAATAGCAAGATGAAATTCAAATCCTTAGCAGCTATTTTGCTGGCTGCCCTATCTCTACACGGCTTGCCGAAAGCAATGGCCCAAGAGGCTGGCAACGAAGGGCAAGCAGAACAGCAAACGATAATCCTGGCCGGAAATGTCCTTCGCCCCGACGGGCTATCCTTCGCTGGACCGGCGACGATTACTGTGCGCGATGGGCAGATCGCCTCCGTGGTCCGAGGAATTTCGGACACGGCCTCCCTTCCAGACGGTGTCGAGATCATAGACCTCTCGCGATCATGGGTGCTTCCAGGGCTTGTCGATAGCCACGTCCATATCACCACACAGCGCGATGAAAGCGAAAAGGACGATGCACTAAACAGAACCGTTGCCGACCGCGCTCTTCGCGGTGCTGTCTATGCCGAACGAACCTTACAGGCCGGCTTTACGACCATCCGAAATCTCGGGGGCGGCGAACCAGTCGGCGCACTGAAGGATGCGATCAACGACGGCAGCTTGCCCGGGCCGACCATTATCGATGCCGGATCGATGATCTCGATCACCGCCGGCCACGGCGATGTAAACGGCTATGCTCCGGACATCACAACATTCTTTTCAAGCCAGCAGGAAAGCGTTTGCGACGGAGCAGATGATTGCCGCCGTGCCGTGCGCAGCCAGATACGAGCGGGCGCCGACGTGATTAAATTCGCTGCTACGGGCGGCGTGAACTCGAATGTTGCGGGCGGTCTGGGCCAGCAAATGTTCGAAGACGAGATGTCCGCCATCATCGAGACCGCTCACATGTTCGGGCGCAAGGTAGCGGCGCATGCGCACGGCAAGTCGGGTATCGATATGGCGCTCCGCCTCGGGGTCGATTCGATCGAGCACGGCACATTTGCCGACGCGGAATCCATTCGCCTGTTCCGACAATCCGGCGCCTATCTCGTACCGACACTCCTAGCACCTACTACCGTCCTCCAGCTTGTCGAGGACGGAAAGATGTCGCCGGCTACAGAAGTAAAGATCAGACAGGCGGCGGCGGTATCCTACGACAATCTGGGCGCGGCGCTGCGCGCCGGCGTCAAGATTGCCTTCGGCACTGACAGCGGAGTGTCGGCACATGGAATCAACGCCCAGGAGTTTGCGATCATGGTGAGGCTGGGAATGTCACCGGAGCAGGCGATCCAGTCCGCGACGGTAAATGCCGCCGACCTGCTCGGCATTTCCGATCGCATCGGTTCGATCGAGCAAGGGAAGGACGCAGATATCATCGCCATCGCTGAAAACCCGCTGGAAAACATTCGAGCGCTCGAAAACGTCAGCTTCGTCATGAGGCGAGGCATTGTCCACCGTGAGAACGGGCGCGCTCTACACTTCTCGAGCGAATGACAATGTCGTCAATGATCTTATCCATGGCAGCTCTGGCGGGATTGTCGGCCGGCGAACTGCCGCCCTCTCAGATCTTCGAAACGCGCGAGGCGCTCGAGAAGGGCGAAACTTGTGTGGCGATCGTCGAACAATCCCTTGCGAGGATCGCAGAACAAGGCGGAAGCGATGGCATAAACGCGGTCACACTCGTCCCACGAGAGCAAGCGCTTGCCGAGGCGGCCGCCATCGACCAGCGACTTGGCGACGGTGAAGAGATGCGTCCGCTCGAATGCGTCACTCTCGGCGTCAAAGACAACATCGATGTTGCGGGCCAGCCAACGACTGCAGGATCCATCGCTCTTGCCGGCAATATCGCCCCTGCCGACGCGCCAGTCGTTGCCCGGCTGCGCAGTGATGGCGCGATTGTGGTTGCACGAACAAATATGGCCGAATGGGCTTTCAGCCCGCGCCATACGATCAGCAGTATAGCTGGGGAAACCGTGAATCCGTATGATCCTGCGCTAGTCCCCGCAGGATCATCGGGGGGGTCAGCCGCAGGCGAAGCCGCCGGGCTTTTCGCGATATCGCTTGGTACCGATACGGGTAACTCGATACGCGGACCCTCCGCCCACAACGCGCTGGTTGGTCTGCGTTCATCGATCGGACTGGTGCCCATCGATGGGATCGTACCTCTTCTCGCACAAGTAGACGTGGTGGGTCCCATGGTCACGAGCGTACGCGATGCCGCCATCATGCTCGACACACTGACCGCCAGTCCCGGGACGTACACTGACGATCTTGGTTCGAGCGACCTCGCCGGGATCACCGTGGCGGTGGTACCTTCGTCGCTCACCGGCACGCCGACCCACCCTGAGATCGCGAAGCTTTTCGAGCGCGCGCAGCAAGACTTGAAGAGTGCAGGCGCAAACATCGTTGAACTCGATGTTGCGGCCATTCGCTCGGTGCTGGAAGATCTTTCGCCGTGCTTCTCCTTCCGGGCGGATGTGAGGAAATATTTCCAATCCCGCGGAGGCATCTTTGCCAACTACGATCCTCTCTTTGCTTACCAATCGGGCCTTTATTCCAAGGAGTTCGAAGCGCCGTTCAAGTTCTTTCTCGATAGTGAAAGCATCGCAGAGTGCCCGGCATATCAGCAGGACAAAGCGCGCCAGACTGCGCGTTCCGCGATAGAGGCAATGATGACCCGCCTCGGGGCGGATTTCATCGCCTATCCGACCTGGTCTTCGCCTCCGGCAAGCCGGAAGCGTTGGAACGAAGATTACGCCGGCGACAATTCGCAAGTCTTGGTTCCTCCCACCGGATTGCCTGCCATAACCGTACCCATGGGCTTTCTGGGGTCAGGGGCCCCGGGCGGAATTCAATTTGTCGGCCGGTTCGAACAAGAGAAAGCTCTCCTCGACGTCGCATTTGCCTACGAACAACTGACCCTTCATCGCGAAAGCCCGGAGCTTACGCCGTGAGCAAGCTTCTTCAGGAGCGCGCTGGAAGTCCGGCGCCGCTAAGCGTCTCCGACCTCTTTACGATCGGCATAGGACCCTCGAGTTCCCACACCGTTGGACCAATGCGTGCGGCAAAACAGTTTGCTGCTCAGGTCGCTTCTGAAGGCCCGATAAGTACGATCAGGGCGCATCTTTATGGATCGCTGGCGCTTACCGGACGCGGACACGCAACCGACCGGGCCATTATCCTCGGACTTTCCGGTCACGAATGTGAGACCATCGACCCCGCGATCATCGAATCCGCTGTTGAGGCAGTCGGTGATCAAAAGCGTCTATTGATCGACGGGCGCGCGGAAGTACCATTCGATCCTGAAACAGACATTGTGTTCCACAAGGAAACGTTTCTCGACGATCATCCCAACGGTCTGACTTTGCAGGCAGAGCTTGCTTCGGGTCTCTTCATCTCTGAAACCTACTATTCGATCGGTGGAGGGGCCATCCGTCGAGCTGGGGACAAGGTGGATCCGGTCAATGTTGCGGTGACCTACCCCTTCGAGTCCGGACAGGACCTGCTCGATATTTGCAAGGCCAACGAGATGTCGATCGCCCAAATTGTTCTCGCCAACGAGACCGCCTGGAGAGATCGGGATGATACGATCGCTCTGCTCACTCGGATCAAGGCGGCGATGTTCGATTCAATTGAGCGGGGCTGTAACGCAACGGGTATTCTACCCGGCGGCCTGAAAGTCAGGCGCAGGGCGAGCGCGATGACAAAACGACTCATGGAACGTGAATGCGCGGCGCGCGGTGATGTCTTTGAGTGGGTGAGCGTTTACGCACTGGCCGTAAACGAAGAGAACGCTGCGGGCGGGAAGGTCGTAACTGCCCCTACAAACGGCGCTGCTGGCGTACTACCCGCGGTTCTCAAATATCTTGAAGTCTTCGTCGATAGCGACAGCAATCTGGCAATCGAATTTCTTCTTACGGCTTCTGCGATCGGCATCCTCTACAAGACCAAAGCCTCGATTTCGGCCGCCGAGATGGGATGCCAAGGTGAGGTCGGCGTCGCTTGTTCGATGGCCGCCGGCGGATTGGCTGCTGCCTTGGGGGGGACGCCTGAGCAGGTCGAAAATGCTGCTGAAATCGGCATGGAGCATTGTCTTGGACTGACTTGTGATCCGGTCGGAGGCCTGGTCCAGATCCCCTGTATCGAACGCAACACCATGGGCGCGATCAAGGCGATCAACGCCGCCTATCTCGCCCTTTCCGGTGACGGCGCGCATATTGTGTCCCTCGATGCAGTCATTGAAACCATGCGCCAGACCGGCGTCGACATGTCCCGGCAGTACAAAGAAACCAGTCTCGGCGGCCTCGCCGTCAATGTCGTCGAGTGCTGAGCTGCGCTCAGACGATTCATTTTTGAAATTATACTAGGAGCAAATCATGACCGACCTTTTCGACAATCCCATCGGTCTCGACGGCTTCGAATTCGTCGAATTCTGCGCACCCGAGAAGGGTGTCATCGAGCCGGTTTTCCAGGCGATGGGCTTCACTCTGGTGGCCAAGCACCGTTCCAAGGATGTCGACTTGTGGCGCCAGGGCCAGATAAACCTTATCCTCAACTACGAACCCAAAAGCGCGGCGTGGTTTTTCGCACGCGAACATGGACCCTCGGCCTGCGGCATGGGTTTCCGCGTTCGTGACGCGCGAAAGGCTTATGCCGAACTTCTGGCCCGTGGCGCCGAGCCTGTCGCGGTCCAGACCGGGCCGATGGAACTGCACATTCCCGCCATCCGCGGCATCGGCGGCGCGATCGTTTACCTGATCGACCGCTACGAGGATGCGCAAGGCAACGGCCTCTCGATCTACGACATCGATTTCGAGTATCTGCCGGGTGTCGAGAAGCACCCGGTCGGCGCCGGCTTCAACGTGATCGATCACTTGACCCACAACGTCTACAACGGTCGCATGAAGTACTGGGCCGATTACTACGAGACGCTCTTCAACTTCCGCGAAATCCGCTTCTTCGACATCAAGGGTGAATACACGGGCCTGACCTCGAAGGCGCTCACTGCGCCTGACGGCAAGATCCGCATCCCGCTCAACGAAGAGGGCGAAGGCGGCAAAGGCCAGATCGAAGAGTTCCTCAAAGAGTTCAACGGGGAAGGCATTCAGCACATCGCGCTGATCTGTGACGATCTTGTGAAGTGCTGGGACAATCTCAAGGACCTCGGCGTGCCCTTCATGAGCGCGCCGCCCGAAACCTATTACGAGATGCTGCCCGATCGTCTGCCCGGCCACGGTGAACCTGTCGACGAACTCAAGAGGCGCGGTATCCTGCTCGACGGCGCCACCGAGGGCGGCCAGCCGCGACTGCTGCTGCAGATCTTCGCCGAAGCGCAGGTCGGGCCGGTGTTTTTCGAGTTCATCCAGCGCAAGGGCGACGAGGGCTTTGGCGAGGGCAACTTCAAGGCGTTGTTCGACTCGATGGAACGCGACCAGATCCGTCGGGGCGTGCTGAGCGTCGATGAGGCGAAGTCGGAGGAATCGGAGCCTGCGGAATGATCGACATGGTAACTCATCCCGTCAGGCTTGGCGGCGTCCACCACGCCGCCTATCGCTGCAAGGACGCAAAGGAAACGGTCGAGTGGTACGGTCGGGTGCTCGGCATGGATTACACCACTGCCTTCGCCGAGGACCACGTGCCCTCGACCGGCGAGTACGATCCCTACATGCACGTCTTCCTCGATGCGGGGAACGGCAACATCCTCGCCTTTTTCGAGCTGCCCAACCAGTCCGACATGGGCAAGGACCCGAACACCCCCGGCTGGGTCCAGCACCTCGCCTTCCGGGTCGGCAGCGAAGCGGAATTGCTGACCGCCCAGGCGCATATCGAGGGCGAAGGTATCGACGTGCTCGGCCCAACGCATCACGGCATTTTCAGGTCGATATACTTCTTTGATCCCAACGGTCACCGGGTCGAACTCGCAGCCGACATCGGCACCGACGAGCAATATGCAGAGCTTAAGCGCGTCGCCCCGCTGATGCTCGACGAATGGAGCCAGACCAAGAAAGCTCCGCGCCATGCTGACTGGCTGCACGAGATCGCCCGGAAGGAGCACGAGGTTTGAAGCTGTATGGCTACTTCCGCTCATCGACCAGCTACCGCCTGCGCATCGCACTCAACCTCAAGGGGCTGGATTACGACTATGTTCCTGTGAACCTCGTGGAGGCCGAACAGAAGGGCGAGGCCTATGTCAGCCGCAATCCCTTCGGTTCGGTGCCGCTGCTTGAGGCCGACGGGCGCGACCGGGCGCAGTCGACGGCACAGCTCGAATGGCTCGACGAGGCCTATCCCGAACC
Source organism: Erythrobacter sp. AP23 (assembly GCF_001542855.1). Lineage (GTDB taxonomy): Bacteria > Pseudomonadota > Alphaproteobacteria > Sphingomonadales > Sphingomonadaceae > Qipengyuania. The sequence continues at coordinate 135,587 of NZ_LNBY01000020.1, forward strand.
GGCTCTGCTGCCGAAGGGTGCAGAGGACCGCTTCACCGCGCGCGAACTCACGTATGCGATCGCCACCGAAACGCATGCGGTGAACAACCTCCCGGTGCTCAAATACCTCGCCGATCGGCTCGGCCATTCGCAGGACGAGATTGCCACTTGGTACCGTCACTGGTTGAAGCGGACCTTCGATCCGGTGGAAGAGCGGCTCGCCCAGCTTGGCACCGGCGATTTCCTGTTCCACACGCCGGGCCTCTTCGAAGTCGTGCTGCTGCCGCAGGTCTACAACGCGCGCCGCTTCGATTTCGACTTTTCGGACCACCCCCACATCACCCGGATCGAGAGCGCCTGCCTCTCTCACGAGGCCTTTGCACGCGCCTATCCCGACAACCAGATCGACAGCCCCGACTATAAGGGGCCGCAAGGAGAGACAGAATGAAGCTCGCCACACTCAAAGACGGGACGCGCGACGGCAAGCTGGTTGTTGTCTCGAAAGACCTCATCCGCCACTGTGCCGCCGACAATATCGCACCAACGCTGCAGGCCGCGCTCGACAACTGGGACGAAATCGCCCCGATGCTGGAGGCGCTCTACACTCGGGTTGAGAACGAAACCGTCCCCTGCCAGACCTTCGATGAACGCGAAGCACACTCCCCCTTGCCGCGCGCCTACCAATGGGCCGACGGCAGCGCCTACATCAACCACGTCGAACTGGTGCGCAAAGCTCGCGGCGCCGAGGTCCCCGAGAGCTTCTATCACGATCCATTGATGTACCAGGGCGGCAGCGATGGATTTCTGCCTCCGCGCGCCGACATTCCGCTCAAGGACACGAGTTGGGGCTGCGACATGGAAGGCGAGATTGCAGTCATCACCGACGATGTGCCGATGGGCGTATCCAGCGAAAAGGCGGTTGATCACATCAAACTGGTCATGCTGGTGAACGACGTGTCCTTGCGCGGCCTGATACCGGGCGAACTCGCCAAGGGGTTCGGCTTCTTCCAGTCCAAGCCGGCCAGTGCATTTAGTCCGGTCGCTGTTACGCCCGACGAACTCGGCGATGCGTGGCAGGGCAGCGTCATCCACCTGCCGCTGATGGTCGATTACAACGGGGAACCCTTTGGCCGCGCAAACGCCGGTGTCGATGCGACCTTCAGCCTTGCCGACCTCATTGCCCATGCGGCAAAGACGCGCAGTCTTGGAGCGGGGACGATCATCGGTTCAGGCACCGTCTCGAACCAGGGGCCCGATGGCGATCCGGGCAAGCCGGTCAGGGAAGGCGGTCTTGGCTACAGCTGCATCGCCGAAATCCGCATGATCGAGACCATCGCCGACGGTGAGCCCTCGACGCGATTCATGGTACCAGGCGACACCGTGCGGGTCGAAATGCGCGATGCCGAAGGTCACTCGATCTTTGGCACGATCGAGCAAAAGGTCGTGCAAGCTTGAAGGCAAAAAAATGATTGGCGCCGAGAAGCGGAGTGGGAGGCTCAGATGAGAACCAGTGTTGTCGCAATATTGCTGGCGAGTGCGTTAAGCCCGCAGTTCATGATCGATCAGGCCGCTGCACGGGAAGCTGCGCCCGTTGCCGACGCCGTCTCGTCCTCGATGCCGATCGCCATTCAACGTGATCTCGCAAACGGTAGGCTTATTCTAACCCTCCCCCCGCCGGGCGCAGATGGCGTTTCGGCCCAGGTCATCCACACGATGGTCCTGCGTTCGGGGCTTGGGTCTGCTCCAACGCTTCTCGATCGCGGGCGGCTGAGCCCGTCCCAATTGCTCTTATTTCGACAGCTGGGCAAGAAGGTGGCTCTCGAGTATGCTAATCCCCGCTTTCGCGATGCGAGCGGCGCGACAAGCAGGGACTTTGCATCGTCGATCATCGCCATGCTGGAAGTGATCGAGACGAAGGCAGATGGTTCGCTCGTCGTAGAACTGGATGGGCTCTCATCGCTCGATCTGCTCGGAATTGTTGCGTCGCTCAACCAGTCTGAAGATCCATTGGGCACCGGTAGTGGTGGTCAGGGTGCGGGCTCGGACTTCTCGATTGACGCCAAGGCCAGCGCGTTCGATCCCGCCTCGTTGCAGAGTTTCCCCAAGAATATTGAACTGGATGCGGTCCAGACATTCACCTCGAAGACACCGGGCGCAGAGGTCGGGAACATTGCGCCCTATCCAAGTTCCACCTCATTCCGAATCCGCCATAGCTTCACCCTCCTACCCGATGCGGGTTATGAGATACGCCCATTCGATCCGAGGATTGGCGGCTTTTCTACCCAGACCTATGATTTCGGCGCGCCTCTGGGCGACGATGTCGTGCAGGACGTAGCAAACAGATTTCGCCTTGTCCGGACCGATCCCAATGCACCCAGATCGAGGGTCGAAAATCCGATCGTTTTCTATGTCGATCGCAATGCCCCCGATGCCATGCGCACGGCGATAATCGAAGGCGCTTCCTGGTGGACGGAGGCGTTCGACAAGGCCGGTTTTATCGATGCATTCCGGGTAGAATTGCTTCCGGAAGGCGTCGATCCCTCTGATGGCCGATACAACGTAATCACCTGGGTCGATCGCGCGACGCGTGGTTGGTCCTATGGACAAACGGTCGTCGACCCGCGGACGGGCGAAATTCTGAGAGGCGTGGTTGTTCTGGGTTCACTGCGGTTGAGACAAGACACTCTCTTGTTGGAAGCCTTCGTCGGTGCCGGGGCTACGGGCGGTGGGGGGAGCAACGACCCTGCGCAAGCGGCGTTGGCCAGACTGAGGCAGCTTGCCGCGCACGAAATCGGCCATACTCTGGGCCTGGCCCACAACTTTGCTGCAAGCCGCTTCAGGCGAGCGTCAGTCATGGACTATCCTGCACCGCGCATTCGGTTCGTAGATGGCAAGTTCGATCTCAGTGATGCTTACGGCGTGGGACTGGGGGCGTGGGACCTCATGTCGATCGACTGGCTCTATGGTGCCCAACCTGGCAGCGACGCGGAAAGAAAGGCTCAGGCTGCAGCAGCGTCGGGAATACGATACGTACAGGATGGCGAAGCCCGTGCCCCATCTTCAGGCAATGCCTTTGGAGCCATGTGGGACGACGGTTCGGATCCCGTCGCCGAATTGGAGCGCATTTATGCTCTGCGCGCGCGCGCCCTGTCGCGGTTTGGCCAAACAAATATCGCGCTTGGGCGCGAGGTCGCAGAGTTGCGGCGCAGATTCGTGCCTTTGTGGCTCTTTCATCGCTATCAGGCCGAAGCCGCTGCCAAGCTTATCGGCGGCTATGACTATTCGTATTCGGTTGCCGGAAGCTATGGCCACGGTACGACCGCGATTGACGAGTCGAGCCAGCGCCTGGCGCTTCAGAACCTGCTGTCGGCTCTGGAACCCGACTTTCTGACCGTTCCGGCCTCGCTGATTCCCGCCCTGTCCGCTGGCAGAAATGGCTCTCCAAACCGGCAGTTCGACGTCGAGATCATGCCCACCGCAGGGCCCAGCATATTCGATCCTTTTGTGGCGAGCGAGATCGGTGCAGAAATCGTCTTGAGGCTACTGCTCGAACCGAGCCGACTTGATCGGATGTTGGTCCAGGCGAACGCCGACTCATCGGCCCCCTTGGTGGATCAACTCTTCGACGGATTGCACGATGTTGCGATGCGCGGTTCGCAGAGTCTGGTCGCCCAGCGCATCGCGAGCAGGACCATCGCCGATGTGATGGCTCTAGCCCACGATCCCAAAGCATCGCCTTCGGCAAGGATTCTTGCCGAAGAATGGCTCCAAAGAGCCGCGCGCGAACTCGAGTCACGCCGCGGAGGCGGTCATTGGGCGCAAATGCTGGCCGAGGTAATCCGTGATCAGGACCGTCGCGCAGAGTTTCTCAGGCTCAATCGCCCGCCACAAATTCCGCCCGGGGCGCCCATCTGAATCGACAATCGCGCAGCGACCAGAGGCACCGAAAGCTAAGGAGATATGCGTGTTCGAGCATCTCGAAGATAAGGAACCAGATAAGCTTCTGGGCCTGATCAAACTCTACGCGAATGATACGCGGTCTGAGAAGATCGACTTGGGTGTCGGCGTCTATCGCACTGCCGAAGGAAAAACCCCGGTGTTCAGCGCGATCAAAAAAGCCGAACGGTTCCTTTTGGAGAACCAGGAGAGCAAGTCGTATCTGGGGCCCGAGGGCGACGCGGGTTTTGCAGAGGCGCTCTTGCCAATAGTTTTCGGTGCCGATCAAGAAATCCATGAGAAAACGCTCAGGCTCCAGACCCCGGGCGGCACGGGCGCCGTACGCATGGCCGCCGCGTTGGTTGCGCGGGCCGGAGTTACGCGGATTCATCTGGGCCTGCCAAGCTGGCCCAACCACGCGCAGATATTTGATGATATCGGGCTTTCGGTGAATGGCTTCGTTCATGCGGATCCTGCAAGCGGACAAGCCGATTTCGCCGCTCTCTTGCAGACGATCGAAGATGCAAGTCCTGGAGACGCGGTAATCTTGCATGCCTGTTGCCATAATCCCACCGGCATTGATTACACCACCAAACGGTGGGAAGAGATCGCCTCCGCCCTGCTGGAAAACGGCGTTCTCCCGATCGTCGACTTTGCCTATCAGGGACTTGGCTCCGGTCTTGAAGACGATGCGCAGGGGGTCAGGATCCTTGCCGCTCGAATGCCGGAACTGCTTGTTGCTTACAGTTGTGACAAGAACTTCGGGCTCTATCGCGATCGAGTGGGGGCGCTCTTCGCTGTTGTTCAAGCCGAGGGCTCTCGAGCCAAATGCCTTTCCAACCTCAACGAACTTGCGCGGGCTTGCTGGTCGATGCCTCCCGATCACGGGGCAGCCGCCGCGCGCATCGTCCTGGAAGATGAGCAACTGCGACGAGAATGGAAGGAAGAGCTGGAGGCGATGCGAGAACGCCTCCAACGCATGAGATATCTTCTGTCCAAGGCCGACGAACAGGTCCCGAATATCGGACTGGGCGCACTCGCCAATGGCCATGGGATGTTCGCCATGCTCGAGCTCTCGAGCGCGCAGATCTTGTCTCTCAGGGATGATCACGCTGTCTATATAGCGCCATCTGGTCGCATCAGCCTCGCCGGATTGACTGAACAGAACATCTATCGCCTGGTGCAATCCCTCAGCGAGGTCTGCCCCCACACCTAGGCCTCAATCCTAACCGTCGCGAAAGAGCGCGAGCGAAATCTTCACCTCCACACGTTTCCTCGCGCACGATGCCAAAACACCGACATCCAACCGACAATGTGACTTAAAAAAGGGTTTACAAGTGAGCGATATCCGAATCGATGCTGACTTCGACAGCGGCAAAATCGAAGTATTGTCGATTTCCGGCGCCAGTGCGATGCTGGCAATCCCGCTCGATACCAAGAGCGAGTTCAAGCAGTGGTTTCACTTCCGCGTGGCCGGCGCCGCAGGTCGCGAACTGGTGTTGAAGATCACCGATCTGGAGACCAGCGCATACCCCGGAGGCTGGCCCGGCTATGATGCCTGCGTGTCTGAAGACCGGCATTCTTGGCTGCGTGCCTCTTCCAGCTACAGCAAGGAGGAGGATGGCGGCACGCTCACCATCCGCCACACTCCCGCTAGTGACTTGGTGTGGTTTGCCTATTTCGTACCCTATTCGATGGAACGGCACCACGATCTCGTCGCCCAGGCTGCTGTCAGCGAAGACGTAGATTATCGCTGTCTCGGTACGACGCTCGACGGACAGCCAATCGACTGCCTCGAAATGGGCCAAGGCGATTTCAACGTGTGGCTCTATGCGCGCCAGCATCCAGGGGAAACGCAGGCAGAATGGTGGATGGAAGGCGCACTTGAAGTGCTGACCAATCCCGCAGACAGCGTTGGGCGATTGCTCCGGAAGCGGTGCCGGTTCTTTATCGTGCCAAACTGCAATCCCGACGGATCGCGTCGTGGGAATTTGCGTGTCAATGCGGCAGGGATCAATCTAAACCGCGAATGGGCCGAACCCTCTCTGGAGAGAAGTCCGGAGGTCCTCGCCATCCGGAACCGGATGGACGAGACTGGCGTCCATTTCGCCATCGATGTGCACGGCGACGAAGCGATACCGGTGGCATTCATCGCCGGGTTCGAAGGCATTCCGCACTGGAGCGACGAACAAGGCGAAGGTTTCTACAGATTCGAAAGGATTCTCGATCGCCGAACGCCGGACTTCCAGACCGAGCAGGGCTACGCCAAAGCCAAGCGAGGTGAAGCCAATCTAAAAATCAGCGGGAACCAGGTGGCTGAAAGATACGGAGCTGTCGCGATGACGCTTGAAATGCCTTTTAAGGATAATCCCGCTGATCCTGAGCCAAAGCAGCCTTGGTCACCCGAGCGTTGCAAGCAGCTGGCGCGCGATTGCCTCGCCAGCCTCCTTGAGTGGCTGGATCCAGAAGAAGAGAGCAGTGCCATGTTGTGACAAGGATACGAGGAACCTGTTCGGCTAACATAGGGGAGCGAGCCGAACTTCGCGTGTCATATCGGCAGCCAAAATCGTTTCGATCGTCCTGAGCGGCCTTCGGGGTCGCCGATAGTTACGTATCAAACTTCATTTACAAACAACAAGCCGTATTCAAGCGATATTGGCTGCGAAATATGTTCAGGAGAATAACCCACATGCCAGAATTAAGTTCAGCACAGCTCGACGAGATCTTGCTTTTGAATGCTGGTTGGCAGCTATCCGAAGACAAAAGGAAAATTCACACAAAATTGCGGTTCGAAGATTTTGCGAAGGCATGGGGATTTATGACCGAGATTGCAATTGAGGCAGAAAAAATCAATCACCATCCGGAGTGGGCTAATGTTTACAATAGGGTTGATCTTAGCCTGACCACCCATGATGCAAGCGGTTTGACTGAACTCGATCTCAGGCTAGCCAAAAAAATCGATAAGGCAATTAATTGCCGCCGTGTCAGTGTGGAAGGAGCCTGATCTAATGTTAGTTGTTACGGGAGCAAGTGGCGCGGTCGGTCAGTCGGTGATGAACCTCGCGAAAGGCCGAGGCATTAAAGTTCTGGGTATCGATAAGGCACCCTCATCGACGTCCACTTTCAGTAGAGACGAATATATCGGCGAGATCGACCTTCTGAACCTCGACGATATGTCACTTCTAAAAGAAAAGGTGAGAAGTTTAGGCGGTAAGGTTTCTGCGTTGGCTAACATTGCTGGCGGCTTCGCTTGGAAGACGATCGAAGGTTCGGAACAGGTGGACTGGATCGACATGATGCGTATAAATTTTTTTACTGCAATGAATTCTAGTCTAGCATTACTTCCTTACATCTCTGACCGCGCCGCAATTGTGAACATTGGTGCGGCTGCGTCGATGAGGGCCGCTGCAGGCATGGCTCCATACACCTCCTCTAAGTCTGCCTTGGCACGGTTCTCTGAGGCGTTGAGTGAGGAAGTTTCCCACCGCGGAGTGCGGATCAATATGGTTTCTCCGACGATCATCGATACACCCACGAACCGCGCAGAGATTCCTGGCGCGGACCGCGACAATTGGGTTACACCCTCGGAAGTAGCAGAATGTGTGCTGTTTCTTGCGTCCCCCCAAAGTAGTGGCGTAAACGGCGCAAATCTTGTGGTGGGCCGGGTGTAGTCGCCGTTGATCGGCTTTCACTTGTTGCCTGCGCGGTTTGATTAGCGCGCCGCAATTCGTCAACGGAGGACGGACTTATCGCTGCAGTTTGTGAGAATCGAATGTCAAACAAGTCCCGGCCAGCTGCGCTGAGATCAGGAGCGTCCATGAAAGCCATCATGTCGCCATGTGACGAAGCGAGGTTGCGGAGCTAGTTTCGAAGCAGCAAAGGCGCCATTACTCCGCCAGTCATATTAGGCTGCTCGATCACGTGAAGATAGCACAGCTATGGCGTGGCGGGACGGCGGAGCAAAGTTGGGCCAACACATATCCGACCTTCCCAAGCGCAGGGCGTCACAGAAAATGGGGCTTTGTATGGCCTTTGCTATTGCTTTCGTGTTCTTGACATCGGCAATTCTGGTCTCACCGGTTGGTGCCAATTCTAACGCGCAAGATGGTCGCGCTCAAATTCAAGCGGGAGGGCGGCCTGTTGGAGCTTCTTGATCGCGAAGCCCAATGCACGCGACCAATGGTATGGCGGCGACCGCCCATCGACTTGCCATGCAGGTCGCGCTCGACCTCCTCAAGAGTGGAGGCAAGGAGGTAGACGCTGCTATTGCCGCATATGTCGCCTTCGGACTGAAGGAGCGACCGGCAACGGGGATCGGCAGCGACTTCTTTACAATCATTTCTGATCCGAAGAGCGGTCAGCTATACGGAATCCACGGCTCGGGGTTATCGCTGATTGGGTAGACTCCCGAGCAGCTCAAGGCCGAGATCGGCGATGGCGACAGCATTCTGGCTCTCGGCGGGCTACCGGTGACCGTCCCCGGCACGGTTGATGCTTGGCGCCCCATGCACGAGCGGTTCGACAAATTTTCGATGTCGGATGTGCTCGTCCCGACGGTAAACTATGCCTGCGATGGACACCCTGTCGCGCCGGTGATCGATTCCTATGTCGAGACCAACCTGCGCCGGTTCGAGAGCGCAATAGCAGAGGCCCCGTTCGATTTCGCCAATGCCCGCGCAGCCTGGTTCGCCGAGGGTCGGCCCCCCGCCGGTGAGTTCAACAGGAATCCCGACCTTGTCACCACACTTGAGACAATCGGGCGTTACTTGCGCAGTGGCGCCCTGAAATTACACTGATTCCTGTTGCTGCAAGATGTTTGCGAAGAGTTTGAGGCTTGGCGTATTCATTACAACGAGAGCGACCGCACCGCGCGTTCTGGAATGCTCCCATAGTCATACTTACAAGCTCAGCGGGTGACACCAGCCCACTGGATCTGGGATTGCGGAAACTCCGGACCCGAGTGGTAAAAGGTTGGGTAGCGGTACCACGCGGCCAAAGGCTCTACTCGTAACTGTTAAAACTTCGAGCTCAGACAAGGATTGACGACGCTGCTTTTGCGCAATCAGACTTTCAAAATGGGAAGACTGACTTCACCGCGATCTAGCGCCATTACATCGCCTCTACAGATCTAATCCAGTCTTCGATCTCTGCCTCAACCCAGACGGCACACTTCAATCCTAACGAACGCGCACGCGGGAATCGCCCATCTCTCATCCGCTGGTAAATTGTGGACCGCTTCAATCCGACACGATTCATTACTTCAGGTAACCGGATTAAGCGATTGTGGGTGACTAAGGTTTGTTCATCATTTTGAATCTCCGACCGAGCATTTTTTGCGTAATTCGACATCTCTGCAATCCCTGGCTGGATTGAACGCCTCCCCAGGATGGTAGGCCCGCATATCGAATCGCAGCAAGTGTAGGAAAGCGAAAAGAACACATGGTGAACGGAGGCGCCAGAATCGTTGAACCCGAGGAAGGTTCATGAGGGAGTTTGCAGCTAAGCGCTCTGTTGAGTTGCCTGGGACTCAGCAGGAGTTGGCTTGCCACCCTATTGGAGGGGGGCTCGCCTAACGTTTTTCATACTTTTTTCATACTCGAACCATGATGTCGGCTAAGTGATTGAAATCATGGTGGGCGCGACAGGGATTGAACCTGTGACCCCACCCGTGTGAAGGGTGTGCTCTACCACTGAGCTACGCGCCCGCCCGGTGCCGCGGCTTGCAAGGCAGCCGCAGGGCAGGGCGCGCCTTTACTGTGCGAATCGCGACGTGGCAAGCGCCCTAGCCGAACAGCAGGGCGACGATCCGGGCCACCCAGCCATTCGGTGCGGGCATCTGCCCTCGGGAGGGCGTCGGCGAAGGGCAGGCGAGGCAATAGGCCTGCGCTCCCTTCGCGTCGAGCAAGCGCTCCGCATCCGACGCGATTTGCGCGACCACCGCAGACTGCCCGCGTGCCATATGCGCAATGACATCGCCGCCGGAACCGGCTTCCTCGCCATCGCCGATCAACCATTGGCGCAGCAGCGTATCGTAAGTCGACGGCTGGGTGCCAAGGTATTGGATGTGCCAATCGGTGCCCAGCCCGGCCTGTCCGGCGGTCCAGGCGAGTGCCTCTTCCATGCCGCCATATTCGTCGACCAGGCGCAGCTGGCGGGCGGTGCCACCATCCCAGACGCGGCCCTGCGCTACGGCATCGACCTGTGCGCGGGTCATGTCGCGCGCTGCGCCGACGCGCACGAGGAAATCCTCGTAACCGTCCTCGATGAAAGCCTGTACCAGCGCGTCGGTTTCCGGGGTCAAGCCACCGACGAGATCCGGCTGGCCCGACAGCGGCGTGGTGCGTACGCCATCGCTGGTCACGCCCACCATGGCGGCTGTCTGCTCGAACGTCGGAATGACTGCGAAAATGCCGATCGAACCAGTGATAGTCTCGGGCTCGGCGAAGATGCGGTCGGCGGGGGTGGACACCCAATAGCCGCCGCTTGCCGCGACATTGGCCATCGAGACCGCTACCGGGATATCGCGCGCCTTGTGCCGCAGGATCGCCTCTCGGATCAGCTCGCTCGCCAGAACCGAGCCGCCGGGAGAATCGACTCGCACGACCAGCCCCGCCAGGTCGTCGTCGAGCGCTTCGTCCAGCAATTCGGCAATGCGATCACCCCCGGCGACGCCCGGACCGGCATCGCCATCGACGATTTCGCCCGCCACGGTGATGACGCCGATCGGCTTGCCCGAGGTCGGAAGCGGCTTGTCTTCCAGCCAGGCGGCCAATTCGGTGTGCGGATAGGCGTTGGGGCCCTCGCTCCAATCGTCCTCGCCGACCAGCTCGACCACGCGCTTTTCGAAATCGGCACGGCTGCCCAGCTTGTCGACCAGCCCGGCTTGCAAGGCGGCGCTGGCAAGATCGCCGCGAGCAGCCGCAACCCACTCGACCGGTTGCGTGGTGACACGCTCGATATCCGCCGCGGGCCGGGCCTTCTTCAGGTTCGCGCGATACTCCTCCCAAAGCGTGTCGTAGAGCGCACGGGCGTTTTCGCGCGCGGCTTCGGACATGCCGCTGCGGCTGAAGGGTTCGACCGCGCTCTTGTATTCGCCGACCTTGTAGACGCGCGCATTGACCTGAAGCTTCTCGAGCAGGCCGGCATAATAGAGCCGCTCACCGCCAGGGCCTGTGACGACCGCGCCGCCCAGGGGATTGACCCAGACCTCGCTTGCATGCACGGCGAGCAGCATGCCATCGTCGGTATAGGCGGTGGCATAGGCAAGTACCGGCTTTTCGGCAGCCCGTACGCGGTCGAGCGCTTCGCCGATTTCCTGCATATGGACCTGCCCGCCGCCGAGAAAGCGATCGAGGTCGAGCACCACCGCGGAAATTCTCTCGTCCTTCGCCGCCTCGTCGAGCGCGTGGACGAGGTCGCGCGCCTGGTATTCGCCCATCGGCGTCTGCCGCGACAGCAGGGCCTCGATGGGATCGATCTCGGTACGCTCTTCGACTACGATGCCGTCGAGTTCGAGCAGCAGTGCCCCGTCGCGAACTGCCGCCGGGCTCGGCCGCGCGGTCAGCACGGCGAATAGCGCGGCAAAGAACAGCAGCATGAAGACGAGCACCAGCCCATCCTTGATGCCCACGAGCAGGCGCCACACTTTCCCGGCGAATTTCATGCGTCAAATCTCCTGTTGTTCCCGAGTTAGGGAAGCAAGCACCGCATTGCCACTGGAAAGCGCTTGAGCGCCTCATCCGGGTCGACTAAGGGCGTGGCCTCAATGACATCGACGGAATCCTCGCCCCATGCGGCCCGTTATCCGGCGGGTGCGCTCGCATTCCCGCACCGCGACCTGATCGGCATCGGCCAGCTCGAGCGGCATGAAATTCTCTTCCTGCTCGACGAAGCGGAGCGATGGGTCGCCCTGAATCGCCAGGCCGACAAGCATGAGAACCTGCTTTCCGGCCTTACGGTCATCAATGCCTTCTTCGAGAATTCGACGCGCACGCTGCTGAGTTTCGAGATCGCGGGCAAGCGGCTGGGCGCGGACGTGGTGAACATGCACGCCGCGCAATCGAGCGTGAAGAAGGGCGAGACGCTGATCGACACGGCGATCACGCTCAACGCCATGCGCGCCGATGCGATCGTCATCCGGCACGGGTCGAGCGGCGCGACGCAGCTGATCGCGGACAAGGTGGATTGCCCGGTGCTCAATGCGGGCGACGGCCAGCACGAGCACCCCACGCAGGCGTTGCTCGATGCGCTGGCGCTGCGTCATGCCCTGCGCGATCGCGGGCAAGCGGCCGAGGACTTTACCGGCCTCAAAATCGTGATCTGCGGCGACATCCTGCACAGCCGCGTCGCGCGTTCCAACCTGCTGTGCCTGCAGGCGCTCGGCGCTACCGTGCGTTTGTGTGCGCCGCCCGCGCTCATGCCTATTGGGATCGAAGCCATGGGCGCCGAGGTATTCCACGATTTCGACGCCGCGCTCGACGGCGCGGATGTGGTTATGATGCTGCGCTTGCAGACCGAGCGTATGAGCGGACAGTTCATCCCCTCGGCGCGCGAATATCACCACCTCTACGGCCTCACGAAAAAGCGACTGAACAGAGCGGCCGAGGATGCGCTCGTCATGCACCCCGGCCCGATGAATCGCGGAGTCGAGATCGACAGCGAAGTCGCCGACATGATCGACCGTTCCATTATTACGAGGCAGGTCGAGATGGGAGTGGCGATCCGCATGGTGGCACTCGATATCCTCACTCGCCGCGCCCGCGGTGTCGAGGGCTGGGGAGCAGCGGCATGAAGCAGCAGCGTCCCCTGGCGATTACCGGCGGAAGACTGATCACGCCCGACGGCCCGCGCGATGCGACATTGCGGCTGGTCGACGGGCGTATCGATGCTCTGGGGCAAGAACCGCGGGACGGCGATGACATCGTCGATGCCAAGGGCCACCTTGTCGCCCCGGGGCTCGTCGATCTCGGCGTATTCGCGATCGACAAACCTGCTTTCCATTTCGGCGGGATCACACGCGCGGCACTGATGCCCGACCAGTCGCCGCCTTTGGACCTGCCCAGTCGCGTGTCCTATATCGCTAAAAGCGGCAAACCCGATTTCTGGGTCCATCCGCTGGCTGCCGCATCGCGCGGTTTGCAAGGGCGCGAGATCGCCGAACTGGCCTTGATGCGCGAGGCCGGTGCGCGCGGGATCGCCACCGGGCGGCAATGGATTGCGGATTCGGGCGTCATGCTGCGTCTTTTGCAATATGCAGCGATGCTCGATCTTGTCGTCTTCGCCCATGCGGAGGACGCGACGCTGGTTGCCGGTGCGGTGGCGACCGCGGGCGAGATTGCTACGCGCAGGGGCCTGCCGAGTGCCCCGGCCCAAGCCGAGGCGATCGCGCTGACGCGCGATATCGCGCTTGCCGAAATGGCCGGGGCGCGCATTCACTTTCGCCAGGTAACGACGAGGGCGGGACTGGACATCGTCCGGAGCGCAAAAGCGCGCGGCGTGAAGGTGACCTGCGGTATTACCCCGGCGCATTTCATGCTGTCCGATCTCGCTACCGTCGATTTCCGCACCTTTGCGCGACTGTCTCCGCCGCTGCGCAGCGAGCCTGACCGGCAGGCAGTACGCGAGGCGATCGCCGATGGGACGATCGATGTCGTCGCCAGTGGCCACGATCCGCGCGGGCCGGAGGACAAGCGCTTGCCGTTCTCCGATGCCCAGCCGGGCATGGCAGGAGCGGAAACGCTGCTTGCCATGGTCCTGTCGCTGGTGCGCGACGAGCTGATCGACGTGCAGCGCGCCTTCGAACTGGTGGCGACGGCCCCGGCGCGCATTCTCGGAGTCGAGGCGGGTGCGATCGCCAGCGGCTTCGAAGCAGACATCGCCATCGTCGATCCCGACAAGCCCTGGGTCATCCAGAGCGCCAGGATGGAAGCGACTGCCGGCAATACGCCGTTCGACGGCCAGCCCACCCAGGGCCGCGTTACGATGCTCTACAAGGGCGGGATGCGCATCAACCCCTAGCGAAGCGAAAGACCCCACCCGGATCGTCCGGACGGGGTCGCTCGATGGTACGGTTGGGTGCGCCTGTTAGCGCGCTGCGACCCGTACGTCGTTTCTGACTACGTCGATGGCGCCCGGCAGCGGGCGCGACGAGGCATACGCGATGCAGCCGCCTCCCTTGCCCTTGACCGAGCGACACATCGATTGCGCGTCCGACTTGGCGTAGCCGGCTGCGGCCACACGGTAATAGATCTTGCCGTTGACGCGCGCCTTGGTGATCACGCGCTCGGCATCGCCGAGTTCGGGATACCGCTTCCGGAATGTCTTCCAGGCTTCGTGGGCGTCCGACATCGAAAAGAACGAGCCCAACTGGACATTGTAGTCGCCGCCGCGAGCGCGGTTGGCTGGCGTCGCCGCACCGACCACGCGCGGGGCAACCGGCTCGCGTGCCTTGGCGGGGGTTTCCTGGACCACTTCGTTCGACACGAAACGCACGCTGTCGGTGGCCGGGGCGATGCTCGCATCGGCCAGAGCCGCATCCGCGCTGTCATCTGCGGCGGGGGCAGTGGCCACGGGCGGGAGCTCCTGCGCCAGTGCGAAATCGGTCATCCGCGCCTCGGCGACCGGCGCAAGTTCGTCGATTTCCTGCGCGGCGAGCATATCGACGCTGGGATGGTTGGACAGGGCGAGCATCTGCGGCTGGCCCGGATCGACTTGCGGCATGACGCCGAGGAGGCTGGCTACGCGTCTGGTGAAAGCCTCCGGACGGATCATCGCCGCCCATTCGGCCATGCGATCTCCGACTTCGCCGGCCGGAACGTCTTCCGCCGCCATGACGCGCGCGGCACGCCAATTACCCGTCAGGGCGTAGGCATAAGCGAGATTCTGGCGGACTTTCGCGGTGTTCTGGCCTGCGCGAAGAGCATTGCTCAGGACATGGACGCCCCGGTCGGGGTGGCCGGCAAGGGCAATGGCGAGCCCGAAATCGGCCGGATCGAGCGCGGTCTCGAACTCTGCGAGCGTGCCCAGAGCGCCGGGTTGGTCGCCGATCGCGATCTGCGCAAGTGCATAGCTGATGACGGTTCGGGGCGCGGTATCGCCCAGTTCGATCGCTTCGGCGAAGGTCGTGGCGGCAGAAGCAAAGCGCCCATCCTCCAGATAGGCATTGCCCAGCAGCGTGCGCGTATAGGCATCCCGCGGGTTGGCGAGCACGGCTGCTTCGGCATGCTGCACGGCCTTAGACGCCTTGCCCTTGGCGAGCGCCTTCTCCGCATGCTCGGCCGAATAGGCATGGCTTGGCGCGACCTTGCCGGTGCACGCGGTAAGCGCGGTGGTCGCCAGCGCCGTGGTGACGGCGAGCTGGACGAACCGCTTGTTCCTTGCTTTCGTCTCGGTGCTCATTCTTACCCCCTTGAAGGCGATCCCACGTCGTTAAAGTCTAGTTCTTGCCGCGCTGGACCTGGGCAGCGAGGCTGGCGATTTCCGGCATTTCGGCGAGCAGCGCGTCCAGCGCGTCGGTCACCAATTGCTGTGCGCTGCGCCCGCGCACGGTACAGGCGAGGCGCAGCATAAGATGGCGTTCCTGATCGAGCCGCAGCGTGAAGGCTGCCCGCTTGCCCTGCGCGGCAGCGGGCTTGCGCGCCACCGGCTTCGACTGGGCGGGCTTTTCGAGTTGTGCCTGGATCTTGGTCAGAGATTCGCGCACCTGGTTGGGTGCAGCGGTCTCGTTGGCTGCGGATGGCGCGAGCGCCACGACTTTCTCCTCGGACGGCTTCGGCGATCCTTGCTCGTCGTCGCCCATGTCGTTCCAGCCGAGGTCCTCGAGATTGGCGGCCGCTTCCTTGCCATCGACCGGGCCGACGATACCCGACTGCGGGCGCATGGCAGGCTTCGCGCCGCCCTTGCGCGCGAGCAGGGTCGAGGAAAGCGAGGCGAAATTGGCGTCAGACATTCGGCAGTCTCCGCCCTTCCACTACTACTGCGCCACGCGGCGACCGAAGCCACCGGCGGGACGATGGACGCCCGGCATCGCGGATTGCGATTGGGGCGCGGCGAAGACCGTGCGACGGAAATTCTTTTCCAAACGGTCGGCGATATATTTCCACAGCGCGGTGACTTCGGCGGCGCTTCGGCTTTCGGGGTCGACTTCCATCACCGTGCGGCCATCGATCATCGAGGCGGCGAAATCGGTGCGATGGTGGAGCGTGATCGGGGCGACCGTGCCATGCTGAGACAGCGCGACTGCGGCTTCCGAGGTGATCTTGGCCTTCGGCGTCGCGGCGTTGACGACGAACACCAGCGGCTTTCCGGCCCTCTCGCACAAATCGACCGTGGCGCCGACGGCGCGCAAATCATGGGGGCTGGGGCGCGTGGGGACGACGATTAGCTCGGCAACCGAGATGACCGACTGGATCGCCATCGTGATGGCGGGCGGCGTATCGATGACGGCCAGCTTGAATCCTTGCTGGCGCAGTATGGCAAGGTCGGAGGCGAGGCGAGCGACGGTTGTCTGGGCGAAAGCGGGATACTCGTCCTCGCGCTCGTTCCACCAGTCGGCGAGCGAGCCCTGCGGATCGATGTCGATCAGGACGACCGGCCCCGCGCCGGCGCGCTGCGCCTGGACGGCCAGATGTCCCGAGAGCGTGGTCTTGCCCGATCCACCCTTCTGCGATGCCAATGCCAGTACACGCAAGACTTGGTCCCCCTGGTTTGCGCCGGAGTCGATTTCATCTTCGCCGCAAGCGAATGCAGCGATCTTGCCATGGCAATCGCAGACTACCCCTAATTTAGGGTTAATCCGCGGCGGCTCCGGGACGGTGTGAATCGGGCCGGAACGGCAGCAACACTTTGCTAACGACCGATTTACTATAGGATGCACCCAATCCGGCGCGCTCCGGCGTGCCGCTGCACGGGAAGGAATGGCAATGCGACTATGGGCGAAAGCGGCATGGATGGCGGGCGCGATGGCGTCACTGTGCCTTGTCTCGTCGCCGGCGCGGGCCGACGTCAAGGCAGGGGTGGATGCCTGGACAAGCGGCGATTTCGCGACCGCGGTGCGCGAATGGGCAGGGCCTGCCGCGCAAGGCGATCCCGACGCGCAGTTCAACATGGCGCAGGCCTATCGTCTCGGGCGCGGGGTCGATACGGATCTCGAACAGGCCGAAGCACTTTATGCCAGGGCAGCGGCACAGGGGCACGTCAAGGCGGCCGACAATTACGGATTGCTGCTGTTCCAGCGCGGCGCGCGCGAGGAAGCCATGCCTTATGTTGCGGCAGCCGCCACGCGCGGCGATCCGCGGGCGCAGTATCTTCTCGGCATCGCGCATTTCAATGGCGATCTCGTGGAGAAGGACTGGCGACGGGCCTATGCCTTGCTGACACTGGCCAATTCGGCGGGCCTGCCGCAGGCCCGCGGCGCGCTGGCACAGATGGACCAATATATTTCCCTCGAGGATCGTCAGGCGGCCCAGCCGCTTGCCGCATCGCTCAAATCGGAAGCCGAAGCCGCGCGCGCGCGCCAGCTTGCCGCGGTCGACCTTGCGCTGGGCACCGACGCGCCGGCGGGGCCCGTGGTCACTGCGCCGCAGCAGCCGCCCGTGGCGCGGCCTGCGGGAACGCCGCGTGTATCCGGCAATGCACCGCCTGCGAGCACTGCGGGGGCGGACTTCACCATCCCTACCCCTACGCCTGCCCCGACGGTCGTAGCGCGGCGTGAGGAGGAGGCGCTTTCGCGCGCGGCGGTGGCGGTTTCGAATTCGCCGCCCGCCGTCAGCGCTGCGCCCGCACCGGCAACGCGCGTTGCTGCTTCGACGGGACCGTGGAAGGTCCAGCTTGGCGCCTTCGGTATTGCCGGCAATGCCCAGCGGCTGTGGAGCCGGCTGGAGGATCGAGCCGAGATCGCCGGACGTACGCGCCTGCTGGTTCCGGCGGGCAGGCTGACGAAGCTGCTTGCGGGCGGCTATGCCACGCGCGACGAGGCCAGCGCGGCCTGCGCTTCGCTCAAGCGCAGTGGCCAGGAATGCATCGTGACTCGTTAGGCCAAGTCACTTGGCAATGTGACTGGCTGTGCTAGTGCGGCGATACGCAGGGAGGTCCGCATGAGCGCTGAAGCCACGATCACGCCCGATATGAAGGATACCAAACCCGCTGCGCCGATTGCGGCATCGGGCACCGGTCGGATTGGCAGCCTCGATTTTATCCGCGGGCTCGCCGTCATGGGTATCCTGGCAGCGAATATCGTGGCCTTCGGGCAGCCGATGACGGCTTACATGTATCCCGATGCCTTCACCGTCCCGCACAGCGAGGCGGAAGACTGGATGTGGGTCGCGCAATTCGTCCTGATCGACGGGAAAATGCGGGGGCTCTTCTCACTGTTGTTCGGCGCGGGGATGTATCTGTTCCTCGAGAAAGCCTGGGCGCGCGGGCAGGGCCGCTGGCTTCAGGCGCAGCGCCTGTTCTGGCTCGGCCTGTTCGGCCTGTTGCACTATTTCTTCATCTGGCGCGGCGATATCCTGTTTCTTTATGGGTGCGCCGGACTGGCGGCACTGCTGTTCGTCGGGCTGTCCCGGCGCAAGCAGCTTGTCATCGGCTTGCTCGGTTATCTCGGCGGTGTCTTGCTTTATGGCGGATTCGTCGGATTGCTTCCAGCTGTTGCGGATACCGAACTCGGAGAGCGTGCTGGCTATGCGCAAATGGCCGAGGATCTGGAGACCGAGAAACAAGCCGACCTCGCCGATGGGGCACTGGAAACGGAGCTGATCTCGAGTGGAGACTACGCTGGCTGGGTATCGCACAATTTTTCCGCACACGCCGGCGATTTGCCGTTTTTTCTTTTTCTCTTCTGGTTCGAGACCTTGCCACTGATGCTGATCGGCATGGCTGCCTATCGCTATGGCCTGTTCGATGGCGGCGTCGATCCCGGACGCCAGCGCAGATGGGGTTGGGGGCTGCTGGTGATCGGTACGGCCCTGACGGTTCCGGTGGCCCTGTGGGCCAAGGATGGCGGGCTGACCTATTACGGCACGCTGGCGGCCATGGTCGGCTATTCGATGCTGCCGCGCGGGCTCGTGATCCTCGGCCTCGTCGCGCTGCTGGCCCTGTGGGGGCAGAGCGCCGGCGGCTGGCTGGCCGAGCGCATCGCCGCCGCAGGTCGCGCAGCCTTTACCAATTACCTGGGCACGTCGGTCGTGATGTTGTTGGTATTCCATGGCTGGGCGGGCGGATTGTTCGGCGAATTGGGCCGTAGCGAGCTGTATCTCGTCATGCTGGCCACCTGGGTGTTGATGCTGCTGTGGTCCAAGCCCTGGCTGGAACGTTATCGATTCGGCCCGCTGGAGTGGCTTTGGCGCTGCCTCACTTACAGAAAGCTTTTCGCGCTGAGGCGATGACATTCGGGGCTTGCTATTGAGAACGACTCTCACTAAACCTGCACTTGCGAATCGGTCGCAGGAGTTTTCGAGTGTACGTTTGTATCTGCAACGCCATCAGGGAAACCGAGCTGCGCCGCGCCGCGCGCCACGTTTCGGGCGACGCGCAGGCGTGCTACGCGGCGCTGGGCAAGCCAGCCTGCTGCGGAACCTGCCTCGACGAGGCCGACGGCATCCTGCAGGAAGAGCGCGAGCTCGGTTTCGTCCCCGCCGCGGCCTGAGCGGTCGCTAACGCAAATCGCTCGCAACTGGCGGATTTCCGCCATTTTTTACCGTCTTGACCCTTGCCAAGCAGCCGCTTGAGGGCGCATAGGGGCGCCCTGTTCAGCAGCCAAGGAGTCAGGGCCGTGAAAGGCGATCAAAAGGTCATCGAGTTCCTCAACAAGGCGCTCACCAACGAACTGACCGCGATCAACCAGTACTGGCTTCACTACCGCGTGCTGGCCGATTGGGGCGTGACCAAGCTCGCCGAATACGAACGCCACGAATCGATCGACGAGATGAAGCATGCCGATGTGCTCGCCGAGCGCATCCTGTTTCTCAATGGCCTCCCCAACTTCCAGGCGATCCACAAGCTCAAGGTCGGGGAAACGGTCGAGGAAATCCTCAAGGCCGACCTCGCGGTGGAAATGGAAGCCATCCCGCTGCTCAAGGACGCCATCGCCTATTGCGAAGAAGTGCGCGATTATACCACGCGCGAAATCTTCGAACGCATCCTCGAGAGCGAGGAAGAGCATGTCGACTTCCTCGAAACGCAATTCGACATGATCGCGCGCATGGGACTGGAAAACTACGTCCAGCTCAACAGCAAGCCTGCCGGCGAGGGCGAGGACGGCTGACCTTTCTCAGTTCACGCGCCAGAATGTCGCGTGGACACCGCCATGTTTGGAGAGGCGGGCGAGGCGTTGCTCGCCGTCCCAGATTTCCGCATCGCCCCTGCCGACATTTATATCGGCGATGGTCAATGCCGTGGCGATGTCGAGAGCTTCCAGCGCGAAGGGCTTGTCATTTTGCCCTGCCTGTTTGTGAATCGAAACGCGGAGTTTGTTCATCTCTCATCTCCTTGCCCCGAAAGCGGCTTATGACAGAGTTAGATGAACCGCAGCCGACACGATCGTGGCATTCGTCGCGCAAATGACTTCATGTGTCGCTGCAGGGCTAGTCGCCCTGGGAATTCGCCGCATTGCGGCGTTCGCGCATGCGCTCGCGATTGCGTCGGGCGGCGGTGCGCGTTTCCCTCAGGAATGATCCAAGGCCCGCCACCAGCAAGCCCATGCTGATTACCCAGGTCGCGGCCACCAGCGTCCCGAGCGGTGTGGTCACGAAGGCACTGACGAACAGCAGGACGATTACCACACTGATGGCCAGCGCCGAGGCGGTGCTGAACATTACCGCCCGCTGAGCGTGGATGCGGCGCATTTCGAGTGCCGGCAGTTCGGCGCGCAGTGCATCGACGTCGCCCTCCTCGCCGGCATTGAGGATGCGTTCGATCTTGTTGGCCACCCAGATCAACCGATTGGTCATTACGTTCATAACGGCACCGATGCCCGCGAGCAGGAAGGCTGGAGCAAGGCTGAGCTGGACGACTTGTTGAACGCGAAGGGTCGAACTGGTGCGTTCGATGATCTCGATCCCGGGAAGAGGGGCCAGGATATCGAGCAGCATCACCGTTCCCCGCTGTAATTGCCGCCACCGCCCTTATTGGCATTGTAGGGGTTTTTCGGGCTCTTGAGCACCACGCGAACGGGCACCGCTTCAAAGCCCAGCTTGTCGCGAATACCGTTGACCAGATAGCGCTCGTAACTCTTGGGCAGCATATCGAGCCGCGTGCCGAAAACCACGAAACGCGGCGGGCGGATGCTGGCTTGGGTGATATACCGCAGCTTGATCCGACGGCCGCCGGGAGCGGGGGGCGGATTGGCCTCTAGCGCATCGTCGAACCACCGGTTTAGCGCGGCGGTGGGCACGCGGCGGCTCCATGCCTCGCGCAGCTCGAAGGCGGCGCCGAGCATCTGGTCGAGGCCTTTGCCGGTTTTGGCACTGACCGCGAACAGCGGCACGCCGCGGACCTGCGCGAGGCCTTCGTTCAACGCATTGCGGATGCCGTTGAACAAGGCGCTTGCTCCTTCGGCGACGTCCCATTTGTTGATCGCGATCATCAAAGCGCGGCCTTCTTCGAGCACCATATTGGCGATCTTGAGATCCTGCGATTCGAGCCCGCGCGTCGCATCGAGCAACAGTACGACGACCTCTGCAAAGTCGACCGCGCGCCGCGCATCGGCGACCGATAGACGTTCCAGCTTGTCGGTGACCTGCGCCTTCTTGCGCATGCCGGCGGTGTCGATCAGCCTGATCTCGCGCGTCTCACCGCTCTTGGGATCTCTCCATTCCCAGTCGACCGCGATCGAGTCGCGCGTGATCCCGGCTTCCGGTCCCGTAAGCAGGCGGTCTTCGCCCACCAGGCGGTTGATCAGCGTCGACTTGCCGGCATTGGGCCGGCCGACGATGGCCAGTTTGAGCGGGCCTGCCAACAGCGCTTCCTCGTCCTCCTCGTCGATGTCGGCCTCGATCTCAGCGGCTTCCGCCTTGGCGCCGATGATCGGCCACAGATTGTGGAAGAGGTCGGCGATGCCTTCGCCATGTTCGGCGCTGATGGCAGCCGGTTCTCCGAAACCGAGCGAGAAGCTTTCGAGTATGCCGGCATCGCCCTGCGTGCCCTCGGCCTTGTTGGCGACGAGAACGACCGGGACTTCCTGTTCGCGCAACCAACGCGCGATTTCCTCGTCGAGGGGGGTCAGGCCAACGCGCGAATCGAATACGAATAGCGCGGCGTCCGCGTCTTCCAGGCTGACTTCGGTCTGCCTGCGCATGCGCCCCGGGAGGGATTGGGCATCCTCGTCTTCCCAGCCCGCGGTATCGACGATCTGAAATTCGAGCCCGGCAATCTCGGCATCGCCGAAGCGGCGGTCGCGCGTGACGCCGGGCTGGTCGTCGACCAAAGCCAGGCGCTTGCCCACGAGACGATTGAACAGCGTCGACTTTCCGACGTTCGGTCGGCCGATGATGATTACCGTGGGTTTGGAGGAGGAGGGCACCATGATGGCGCGGCAAGTGGCGCTTTGCGAGCCGCTTTGCAAGCGGCAGCGCCATCAGGGTTAATTCGCGTTAACCGTAACCCGCAGGGTCGCGGCAAGGACAAGCGGCATAATCGTGCCGCCATGAGGAAGAATCTTGCCGCTTTCGCCCTGCTCGCTTGCGCCTCACCCGCGCTTGCAGAAGACTTCGATGGTTTTGCCGATCGGAATGCGGAGCTGGAAGCCTATCTGCAATGTGTACCCTATGCCCGCGAGGTGTCGGGAATCCAGATCTACGGCGATGCACACACGTGGTGGGAACAGGCCCAGGGGCGCTATGCAACCGGTACCACGCCGCGTCCCGGCGCGGTGATGGCCTTCCGTCCGCATCGCAGCATGCAACTGGGCCATGTCGCCGCGGTCAGCCGGGTGCTCGATTCGCGCCGCGTGCTGCTCGACCACGCCAATTGGTCGCCGATCAACGGGCGCCGCGGGCAGATCGAGAAGGATGTGCTGGCTATCGACGTGTCTCAGGCAAACGATTGGAGCGAGGTGCGGGTCTGGTATGCCCCCCTGGGCAAGGTCGGCACCACCGCCTGGCCGGTCGAAGGCTTTATCTATTCGGATCGCAATGCGCAGTCGCGCGCGCAATACGCCATGGCTCCCGCCCGCAAGCAGACATCGAAGCGCTTCCTCAGCGCCTTTGCTGCCTACGCCGAGTAATCATTCCGCCTTGGCGACGGGCGGATCGTCGCCCAGGTCCTCGAACCAGGCCTCGACCGGGCCGCTGAGCTTGAGCGTCAGCGGATTGCCGTGGCGATCGACGGTCTTGCCAGCCTGAACGCGCACCCAGCCTTCGGAAATCGAATATTCCTCGATGTCGGTGCGCTGCCTGCCCTTGAAGCGGATGCCCACGCCGCGCTGGAGTACCTCCATCTGGAAATGCTCGCTCTTCGGATTGACCGAAAGGCGGTCGGGCGGGGTCTGGCTCTTCGTTTCGTCGCTCATGGCGCGCGCCCCTAATCCGCGGCGCGGCGCCTCGCAAGAGCAATTGGACGAGAGGTGCGCCCGCCGCGCTTGCGCAATGCCTCGCTCTCTACTAGAGGCACGCGCCTACACGCGAAGGGTCGGGTGAGAACCTTGGCGCCTTTCGCGCAGCTTCGTTCGGGTTTGCGGGCGTGGCGGAACTGGTAGACGCGCTGGTTTTAGGTACCAGTATCGAAAGATGTGGGGGTTCGAGTCCCTTCGCCCGCACCAGTGCCGCCGCAGCGCGATACCCCATCGCACATGTCGCATTTGGAAAGTCACGAGTTTCAACCCATGCAAATCAAAGAGACCGCCAACGAGGGCCTCAAGCGCGCCTACACCGTCACGATTCCGGCCAAGGAAATCGACGAGCGGGTCAACAGCGAAGTCAAGAAGATCGCCCCGCAGGTGAAGATGCCCGGCTTCCGCCCGGGCAAGGTGCCCGCCAATCTCGTGCGCAAGATGCATGGCGAGCAGCTGCACGCGCAGACGGTCAACGACATGATCCGCGAATCGGTCGACAAGGTGATGGCGGAAAACAAGCTGCGCCCGGCGATGCAGCCCAAGGTCGAGCTCGACGAAGGCTATGAGGAAGGCAAGGATGCCTCGCTCACGGTCGAAGTCGAAGTGCTGCCGGACATCGAAGCGCCCGATACCGATGGCCTCGAGCTCGAGCGGCTGACCGTTCCGGTCACCGACGAGCAGGTCGCCGAAGCGGTCGAGCGTATCGCGTCGAACAACAAGAGCTACAAGGACGCCGCGAAGACGAAGAAAGCGGCCGATGGCGACCAGCTGATCATCGATTTCGTCGGCCGCGTCGACGGCACCGAGTTCGAAGGTGGGAAGGCCGAGAACACCCCGCTGGTAATCGGCTCGGGCCAGTTCATTCCCGGCTTCGAGGAACAGCTCACCGGCGCGAAGACTGGCGACACGAAGACCATCACGGTCACCTTCCCCGAGGATTATCCGGCCGAAAACCTCAAGGGCAAGGAAGCCGAATTCGATGTCACCGTTCAGCAGGTGAAGGTCCCGTCCGAGACCGAAATCGACGACGAGTTCGCCAAGAACCTCGGCCTCGACAGTCTCGACAAGCTCAAGGAACTGCTGCGCGGACAGCTAGAGCAGGAGACCTCGGGTCTCACCCGCACGCAGATGAAGCGCCAGCTGCTCGACACGCTCGCCGCCGGTCACGACTTTGCCGTCCCGCAGGGCATGGTCGATGCCGAATTCGACCAGATCTGGGCGCAGCTGCAGCAGGAAGCCGCGCAGTCCGACGATGCCGAAGCCATGCTCAAGGAAATGGAAGACGAGAAGGACGACTATCGCAAGATCGCCGAACGTCGCGTCCGCCTCGGCCTGCTGCTGTCGGAGATCGGCCAGAAGAACGGCGTCGAGGTCAATGCCAACGAGATGAACATGCTCATCCAGCAGGCGGCCCAGCAATATCGCGCCGAAGACCGCGAACGGTTCGTCCAGTACGTCCAGTCGGAACCGATGGCCGCCGCACAGCTGCGCGCGCCGCTCTATGAAGACAAGGTCGTCGACTTCCTCTTCGACAAGGCCGAAATCACCGACCGCGAAGTGACGCGCGAGGAACTCGAAGCCGCGATCGAGGCGGAAGAAAGCACGGACGAGAAGCCGAAGAAGAAGGCGCCTGCCAAGAAAGCTCCGGCGAAGAAGAAGGCGGATTCGAAGAAGGCGGACGACAAGCCGGCCGCGAAGAAGGCCCCGGCCAAGAAGGCTGCCGCCAAGAAACCGGCGGCTAAAAAGGCCGACGCCAAGGCTCCGGCCAAGAAGCCTGCTGCGAAAAAGGCTCCTGCCAAGAAGCCAGCGGCCAAGAAGACCGACGCCAAGAAGTGAATCCTATCGATTAGGACGCGCGAGGGGCGGCGGACTGCGGTCGGCCGCCCCTTGTCGTTGGGGCAGGGCTATTCGGGCTTGGCGGGCCGTTCCACCTCGAGCTCAGGGCCGTCGGGAGAGAGCGAGGCCATACTTGTATCCTGCCCGGCATGGACATGCGCGCGGCGGTCTTCGACATGGCGGATGAAGGGGCCGGACACCACGCCATGGACCAGGATCGACACGAGGATCGCGAAGCTGACGGTCGCCCATAGCAGGTCGATCTGCGCGAAATCCGCATGGTTCTGGCCATAGGCGAGATAGTAGATCGACCCCATTCCGCGCACGCCGAGGAAAGCAACCGCCAGCTTGCCGACCATCGGCAGGTCGCAGTTCAACTCCGCAAGCAATCCCGAAATCGGCCGAATCACGAAAACCAGCGCCAAACCGACCAAAGCGGCAGGCCAGGTAAGCGCTGCGAGCACGCCGCTCGCCAGCATCGCCCCAAAGCCGAAAAGCACCGCGACCAGCACGATCTGCTCGATCTGGTCGATGAAATGATGGCTGATCTTGTGATACCGACTGCGGTTCTCGCGCTGGCGAGCGGTGACCGCACCGACAAATACCGCCAGGAATCCGTAGCCCTCGACGAGTTCGGCCAGCCCATAGGCGAGAAGCAGCGTGCCGAGCACGATCAGGCCCTCACTGGTCGAATAGATCGGTTGGCCGTGATCTTCGCTCGCCTCGCCGTCATCCTTCATAGGCGGGTCGGCAACGCGTTCGAAGACGTACCAGGCGCCGATCCTGCCCACTGCCCAGCCAACCGCGCAACCCGCGACGATCCGCCAGCCGAGGTCCATGGCAGCCCATTCCAGCGTCCAGCCACCCAGGGCCGTCATGCCCACAGCGGCAATCGCAAGGTAGGTGAAGGGAAAGGCCAGCCCGTCATTGAGCCCGGCCTCGACCGTCAGGCTGAAGCGCACATCATGCCGCTGGTCTTCCCCCGGTGGACCCACCTGCACACTGCGCGCCAGCACCGGATCGGTCGGGGCGAGCGCCGCGCCCAGGAGCATCGCGCTTGCCGGGGCCAGCCCCAGCGCCCACCAGCCGAGCAGCGCCACCGCGGTGATCGTCAGCGGCATGGCGATGACCAGCAGCGGCCAGATCTGGCGCCAGTTGGCCCAGCTCACCGGCCGGTCGATCGCGATGCCTGCGGCCATCAGCGAGGCGATGACGATGAACTCGGTAGCATATTCGAGCGTGATCGCATCGAAACCGTCCACCGTCGGATTGAAATGCGGCAGGCCCAGCGGCAGCGACCAGGTGACGAAACCAGCCGCGACATAGAGGATCGGCAGCGACAGCCAATACCGCGCGAGCCAGCGTTCGAGCGTGACGGCGAGTGTCAGTCCGATGCCGAAGATGACGAACAATAGGATGCGTGGATCGAATTCCAAGGACCTCTCCCTTGCCCCGCTCAACGCGCAGGACGCGGGGGAGGTCCGAAGGGGCTAGAAATCTCCGCTGATCGTGAGCCGGAAGATCGGGCCGATGCGGCGATCCTGGTATTCCTGGAACAGGATTTCGCTGTCGGGACGCGGGCCGTCATAGACGGTGCGGCGGAAGAAATTGCGTGCGCCGAGCAGGTTGTTGGCGCGTGCCTGAATAGTGAAACCGAACACGTCCTTGTGCTCGACAAACAGCGATCCCCACACCGGCCCCTCCCAATCGCGACCTTCCTCGAATCGGCGCGAGTAGGGGGCGTTGTCGAAGTGCTCGAGGCTGCCACCCCATGCCCAGTCGGTCGACGGAATATCGTGCCGGAAGTCGATTTCGAAGCTGCCCTCCTGATCGAAGGAGAACGGTCGGTCGAGACCGGTAAAGGGGTCGGTCACGCTCATCCAGCGCTTGACCGTTTCGATGTCGAGTCGGGCGCCTCCAAACCCGATCGGGTCGAGATTGATCGTGGCATTGGCTTGCAGGTGAAGACGGTCGGCATCGCCGATATTGCCGCGTGCTTCGCCGCCGCTGGCGAGGGGGAACCAGTCGATGAAATCCTCGAACCAGGCCTGGCGCGCCTGCAACTGAATCGAACCCCAGGGGCCCAGTGTCTTGTTGGCTTCGATTTCGACATTCCAGCTCTGGTAGGGGACGAGCTCGTTGTTGCCGCCATTCGCGTTCTCATTGTTGAGGTTCACGCTGGCGAGAAAGTCGCCGAAGGACAGCTGGCTAACGCGGCGGGCCACAGTGACCGAGACATCGAAATCATCCGAGGGCTTCCAGGTCGCCGCGAACGACCCCTTGGGCCGCTTGAAGCTGCGGGTATTGGCGGCCGCACCGGTCTGCTCGATCTTGGAGAACTCCATTGCCCCGATCAGTTGGACCGAAAGCGTGTTCGAAAGCCCGCGCGAGAAGCTGAGGCTGGTTTCGTAGCGATCCTCGGTCACGCCGCCGGTGCCTTGCGGGAAGGCTAGCTCCACGAAGTCGCCGCCGGGAGCCAGTTCGAACAGCTTCGAGGCGCGGTTGAGGCGGTTGAAGGCCGCTTCGCCCGACAGTTGCCAATCGGCATCCCACAGGTTCCAATTGTACTCCAGCCGTCCGATCCTCTCACCCGCTTCATTGACCTGTTCGAAGCGGAAGCCTTTCGACTGGCTGCCGTCGGAGAAGCTGTCGACCACGCTGGACACGAAATTGTCGCGTTCGAACCGTTCGAGGCCGATGAGCTTGAGAGTGCCCGGACCGAAGGGGAACTGGATATCGGCGCCGATCTCGTATTCGGGGCCGTCTTCCTCTCGACGCGCATCGCGGGTGCGGATGGGCCCGCTGACCGGCGTCGCGATCTCGGGTTCACGGCGCACGAAGTAGTCCTCGCGATAGCTGAGGTTGAGGTTTGCGAGCACGCCGCCGCCAAAGTCGTAGGCAAAGATGGTGGCGAGCTTGGGATCGTCGAACTTGCCCGAAAACTTGGTGTCCTGCGATTCGATCAGAGCTCCGTCGGCATCGGTGATGATGACGGGACCATCGGCGCCGAAGCGGTTGTTCCTGTTGGTCAGCGAGACCGTGTAGTCGAGCGCGCCGCTGCTTCCGGTGAGCGAGATTTCGCCACCATAAAGCTGGGCCTCGGTGTTGTGCGGACGAAACCCGGTGGTCCAGCGAAACTGCCCCGACGGACCGTTGCTGGTATAGACCACATTGGCGACCTGACCGGTGAGGCCGGGAATGCCGGTGGCATTGCCGTCGAGGATCTCGACGCGAATGATGTCCGCAGCGGGAATGCGACGTAGCTGATCGCGCACGCTTTCCGATTTGCTCGACAGCCGCTCGCCATTGACGATCACGTTCTGCGTCGCCTGGCCAAGGCCGCGCTGACCCTGGTCGTTCCCGCCGCTGATCGAAAAGCCGGGAATGCGACTAACCATGTCGAACGCGTTGCGCGGCGCGAACTGGGCGAAGTAGGCGGGTTCGAACACCTGTGCGCCCTCGGTCGCTGCGGAGAGCTGGCTCGCACTTGACCCACTCTCGTCGCCCTGCGCATGGGCGGGAGCTACCGCGCCCGCAACAAGTGCCACACACGAAGCGGCATAGGCAAGAGAGCGTAAGTTCATGTTATTTATATCTTTCGTTGTTTTCGTGCCATTCCGTTTACGGTTGTAGCCGATAAGGCCAATCCTGCTTCGACCGATGACGTTTGTCATCCGACAAACGGATTCCGGGTCGGGACGGACGACGTGCTGGTCCCGATAGAACGCGAATTCGGTCCGATCCCGGGTGCTTGCGACATATCCTCCGCTTTCCAAGGTTAAGCCCCTTGAACATCCGGGAATGCATGGCGACATAGGCGGCCAATTGACCCGACAAGAGGACTATTCATGATCGACCTGTTCGGCAGCGACGCCCACGGCGCCCAGGGCCAGTTCACCACCGACCCCGAAACCGGCGCGCTCGTCCCGGTCGTCGTGGAACAGACCAGCCGCGGCGAACGCAGCTTCGACATATTCAGCCGCCTGCTGCGCGAACGCATCGTGTTCGTCACCGGCCAGGTGGAAGACGGTATGGCGTCGCTCATCACGGCGCAGCTGCTCTTCCTCGAGAGCGAGAACCCCTCCAAGCCGATCAGCATGTACATCAATTCGCCTGGCGGCGTGGTGACGGCCGGCATGGCGATCCACGATACGATGCAATACATCAAGCCGCGCGTCTCGACCGTGTGCATGGGGCAGGCGGCTTCGATGGGCTCGTTCCTGCTCGCGGCGGGTGAACCAGGTATGCGCATCGCATTGCCCAACGCGCGCATAATGGTCCACCAGCCATCGGGCGGTGCGCGCGGCATGGCTTCGGACATCGAAATTCAGGCGCGCGAGATCCTGCGGATCAAGAAGCGCATGAACGATCTCTACGTGAAATACACCGGCCAGAACCTGGAAGAGATCGAGAAGGCGATGGATCGCGACACCTTCCTCGAGGCCGACGAGGCCATGAAGTTCGGCATCGTCGACAAAGTCTTCGAGACCCGTCCCGAATCCGAAGGCGGCGAGGCCGACGGATCGGGCGGCGCGCCGGAATAGATCGGCACAGGGTTCCGCCTCGGGAGCTGTTCCCCAGCGGGACTGTTGCAAGAATGTCGTAGGAATTGGGCAACCTTGCCGCTTCAGCTTGTTGCAAGGAGCCCGTGTTATCTAGGATATTGACCCATACCCCGTGGCCCCTACAGTTGGTAATCTGCCGACGGCGACGCGGGAAAGACGTTAGGATATGACCAAGTTGAGCGGTACCGACAGCAAATCGACCCTGTATTGCAGCTTCTGCGGCAAGTCGCAGCACGAGGTGAGGAAGCTCATCGCGGGCCCGACCGTGTTCATCTGCGATGAATGCGTCGAGCTGTGCAACGACATCATCCGCGAGGAGACCAAGGCGGGGCTGACCGGCAAGAAGGAAGGCGACGTACCCTCGCCCGCCGAAATCTGTGCCACGCTGGCCGATTATGTGATCGGACAGGATCGCGCCAAGCGCGTCCTCTCGGTTGCGGTGCACAACCATTACAAGCGGCTCAAGCATGGCGCGAAGGCTGGCGACGTCGAACTGGCCAAGTCGAACATCCTGCTCGTCGGCCCGACCGGTTCGGGCAAGACGCTGCTCGCCCAGACGCTGGCGCGCACATTCGACGTGCCCTTCACAATGGCCGATGCCACCACGCTGACTGAAGCGGGCTATGTCGGTGAAGATGTCGAGAACATCATCCTCAAACTGCTTCAGTCGTCGGACTACAATGTCGAGAAGGCGCAGCACGGGATCGTCTATATCGACGAGATCGACAAGATCACCCGCAAGGCCGAAAACCCATCGATCACCCGCGACGTGTCGGGCGAGGGCGTGCAGCAAGCGCTCTTGAAGCTGATGGAAGGCACGACAGCTTCCGTTCCGCCGCAGGGCGGACGCAAGCATCCGCAGCAGGAATTCCTGCAGGTCGACACGACCAATATCCTGTTCATCTGCGGCGGTGCCTTTGCCGGCCTCGACAAGATCATCGCCGATCGCCTGCAGAAGCGCTCGATCGGCTTCGGCGCGCATGTTGCCGACCCGGACAAGCGCCGCGTGGGCGAACTGCTTGAAAAGAGCGAGCCGGAAGACCTGCTCAAGTTCGGCCTGATCCCCGAATTCGTCGGCCGCCTGCCGGTCATCGCCACGCTTCACGATCTCGACGTCGATGCGCTGGTGACTATCCTCCAGGAACCGAAAAATGCGATCGTCAAGCAGTATCACAAATTGTTCGAGCTTGAGGATGTCGAGCTGACTTTCACTGACGACGCGCTGAAGGAAATCGCCGAGAAGGCCATCAAGCGCAAGACCGGGGCCCGTGGCCTGCGTTCGATCGTCGAGGCGATCCTGCTCGATACGATGTTCGACCTGCCCGATATGGAGGGCGTATCCGAGATCGTGATCGACAAGGATGTGGTCGACGGCAAGAAGGAGCCGATCCAGGTCCATGGTGGCAAAAAGGCCGAGGACAAGGAAGAGGCGGCCTGACACTGCGCCGCAACGCAAGATAAGCACTCAAGCGCGCCGCGTGATTATCGGTCACGCGGCGCGTTTCGAATCCGGACCAAGCGAAATCCCCGCCCGGCCTCTGGTGAGCGCCGGGCGGGGACGGTACGAGTGCCGAGCCGCGATGGGGTGGCCCGGTCGGCACCCGCGGGGAACAATCTATCCCGGAAGAAACACGCCATCCGTCACATGGATGATGCCGTTCGACACCTTGACGTCGGCAGTCGCCACGACTGTCGTGCGGCCAGCCGCGTCGGTAACTGCAATCGTGTCGCCGAAACGCGAAGCGGTCAGGTCCTCGCCCGCGACGGTTTCAATCGTCACGGCCCCGCCATGCCGTTCGATCAGCCCGACCAGATCGGCTGCGGTCACGCTGCCCGGGACGACGTGATAGGTCAGGATATTGCGCAAAGCGTCGCGGTTGTCCGGTTGCAGCAGGGTGTCGACCGTCCCGGCCGGCAGTTTTCCGAAGGCGTCGTCGGTGGGCGCGAATACGGTAAAGGGGCCGGGCGAGGCCAGCGTGTCGACAAGACCGGCGGCCTTGACTGCGGCGACCAGCGTCTCGTGCACGCCGGTACCCATCGCGGCTTCCACGATATTGGGCTGGCTCTTCTCGGCCTTCTTGCCATGATCATGCGCCAAGGCGGGGGCACCGGCGGCGAGCGCGAAAGTCCCGAGAGTGGCGGCCGAAGCGAGGGCCGCGGCTTTGAGCTTGCTGGAAAACGTCATTCGTAACTCTCCTTTGCACAAGGCCCCGTCCTGCCTGTGCATCGAGTTACGAGGGCTCCTGTCCGCCGGATGCAGAGCGGCCGCGAAAAAACGTCAAATAGTGGTGAAGCGTGCCTCAGCTACGACCGGTCCAGCATCCACGCCTTCCGGCTTTCCGCCGAGCGGCTCGCGGGTCAGTACCAGCTGCGAACCGTTCTCCAGCGCGCGCGCGACGTCTTCGGGCACGGTGTGCGCGACGACCTTGCCCGGGGTCACGATGCCGAGCGAGACGAGATCGCCTTCCTCGGGCACGAACCAGATTTCGTGGTCGTGGACGCCATCGGCAGTCAGCCCGACCGCTCCGACCAGCAGGCTGTCTTTCTCGGGCAGATAAGTGAAATCGAGGCTGAGCGGCGTGCCTTCGATCGGCATATTGGCTGCAAGGAGCGGGGCATCGCTGCCCGGTGCCGTCGCGATGTCAGGGGCAGGCTCGCCCGGCCCCGTGAGCTGCGGCAGGGCAAGGAAGGCCAACGCAACTGCCGCCGCGGCGCTCAGTCCGCCCGCCCATTGCCAGCGGCGCAGGCTACGGCGGAGCGATACGACGTCTGCGCTGCCATCGTCGCTGGCCAGTTCTGCCTCGATGCGCTGCCACACTTCCTCGCGCGGCATGCGCGGGTGGATGGCATCGGCGAGCGGGGCGAGGCGTTCCTGCCAGCGTGCGACCTCCTCGGCGAATGCAGGATCGCGGACCTCGCGTGCGCGCGCGGCCAGCAGGTCCTCGCCCTCGAGCAGGCCGAGCGCATATTCTGCAGCGAGGGTTTCGTCCGACGTCATTCGCCCGCCTCCATGCAGGTCTTGAGCTTGGCGAGGCCGCGGCGGATCCAGCTTTTCATCGTGCCCAGCGGGACGTCCATGCGCTCGGCAAGTTCGGCATAGGTCCGGCCTTCGAAAAAGGCCGTGCGGATCGCGCCGCGCGGGGTTTCGTCGAGCGTTTCGAGGCAGGTGTGGACGCGCGCCTCGCGCTCTGCGTCGATCATCATGGTGTCCGCGAGCGGCGTTTCGTCGGCTATCGGTGCAGCCTCGTCCTCGGGCACTGCCCCGCGGCGCACCTTGCCCGTGCGCAGCCTGTCGATCGCGCGGTTGCGCGCGAACGTCGCCAGCCACGATATCGGGCTCGCGCGGTCCGCGTCATAGCGGTCGGCGCGGCGCCAGAGGGTGAGATAGACGTCCTGCAATGCGTCCTCGGCTTCTTTTTCGTCGCCCAAGATACGGTAGCAGATGCCGAATAGTTTCGCCGAGGTGGCGCGGTAAACCTCTTCCAGAGCGTCGCGATCGCCGCCCGCCAGCCGGACCATGGCTGCCTTGAGTTTTTCGCGTGCTTGCTTGCTTGCCGGTTGCATCAGCACCCCGCTGCGCAGGCCGCGCGGCTGGTTTCGATCTGCACGGTGGGATGGCCGATGCGGTGGTGCCGCTCAAGCCCTTCGGCAAGTTCCCGCAGGAAGGCATCTCCGGGATGCCCGCCCGGCATCACCAGATGCGCCGTCAGCGCGGTTTCGGTGGTGCTCATCGGCCAGATATGCAGGTCGTGAACCGCCTCGACGCCCGGCAGCCCCGCCAGATAGGCCCGCACCCTGGCTTCCGAAACGCCCTTGGGCACGCCGAGCATACTCATCGCCACGCTGTCCTTGAGCAGGCCCCAAGTGCCCCAGGCGATCACCAGCACGATGGCCAGGCTGACT
This sequence comes from Erythrobacter sp. AP23, assembly GCF_001542855.1. Lineage (GTDB taxonomy): Bacteria > Pseudomonadota > Alphaproteobacteria > Sphingomonadales > Sphingomonadaceae > Qipengyuania. Next base: position 169,352 of record NZ_LNBY01000020.1, read on the forward strand.
GCAGGGTCGATCCACTGCTCGCCGCTCCAGATGATCGCGAGGCCGGCCAAGACCACGCCGAGACTGACCAGCGCATCGGCTGCCATATGCAGGAAGGCGCCGCGAATATTGATATCGTGCTGGCCGCGCATGAACAGCGCTGCGGTGCCGGCATTGATTAGTATACCGATCCCGGCGACCACGACCATCGTTTCGCCCTGAACGGGGGCGGGTTCGGCGATCCGATGAAGCGTTTCGAAGAGGATCGCGCCGATCGCGACCAGCAGCAGGCCGGCATTGGCGAGCGCTGCCAGTATGGTCGAACTCTTGTAGCCATAGGTGAACCGCTCTGACGGTGGCCGTCTGGCGGCGACGCTTGCGGCCCATGCCAACAGCAGCGCGAGGACGTCGGACAGGTTGTGACCGGCATCGGCGATCAGCGCCATGGAACCCGAAATCCAGCCGTAGACCGCCTCGACGATCACGAAGCCTGTATTGAGGACGATCCCGATCAGGAATGCGTTGCCGAAGTCCGCCGGGGCATGGCCATGGCCGTGCCCGTGATCGTGCGAATGGCTGTGACCCGATCCCATAAAAGCTACTGATATACGCAGGAATCGAGCCCGTCACGGGCAACCGAGCCGATCCGCGCCGAAATGGTGTTGCCGTGGCGCGCGAGCCAGCCGCGCGGGTTCTTGACCGAGCGTTCTTTCGGCAAAGGCAGCGCCGCCGCCATCCGGGCTGCCTGCAGCGGAGTGAGCGAAGCAGCGGAGGAACCGAAATAGCGCCGCGCCCCGGCTTCCACGCCATAGGTGCCGATGCCCGTCTCGGCCACGTTGAGATAGACTTCCATGATCCGGCGCTTGCCCCAGATCTGTTCGATCAGCACGGTGAACCAGGCTTCGAAGCCTTTGCGGACATAACCGCCGCCCTGCCACAGGAAGACATTCTTCGCGGTCTGCTGGCTGATCGTCGAGCCGCCGCGAATGCGCCCACCGCGGGCGTTGCTCTCGATCGCCCCCGTTGATTGCCTCGCGGTCGAACCCGTCATGCAGGCAGAACTTTCCGTCCTCCGCCGCGATCACGGCACGGACCATATTGCGGTCGATATTGTTGAGGCTGGTCCAGTCCTTGGTGATGCCGTTGGCGTCCATCAGCATGGTCGCAGTGACCGGTACGGGAACGAATCGAAACAGCAGCACCAGCAGGAGGCTGAGGCCGACGAAGCCGATCAGGGCCTTGAACAGAAAGCGGACCAGCCAGCGCATGCCAGCGCGTCTAGCGGTGCCATGGCCTCCGCGCAATCTGCCAGCTTGCCGCGCATGGCTGGGCATGCCTACCATTGACTTGGGCCAAGAGTGGCCGCGAGGGTGGGACTATGCGCAAGATCGTATTCGGGCTGGCGGCTCTGCTCTTGCTATCCGCAGTTCCGGCCGTGGGTGGCGAGGATGAGAAGGTATACGAGTGGGAGTACACTCTCATCCACTCGGACCTGCCCTTGTATGATTTCGAGTGTGAGGACTTTTGGCCTAGGGGCATGGTCGGCGAGGATATCATCGCTGGATGCGAAACGCGCGTCGCCTTTGGCGACTGGCAATTCACTCCAAATCCGGCAGATCAATTTCCCCACGATCCTGTCTGGTATCGCCTGTCGAACTACGGCGCCATCCATTGTGCGACCAACATTCGAACTGCTCCCAAACGCGACGAACTTGACGAGGGTCCCTTCTCCCGGGGATTCTTCGCCCGGATCGGAGAAGGTCGACGGGACGGCCGGACGTTCGAAATCTGGGTCCTCCAGCAGGGCATGATCCCGGGAAGCGAATACACCCTTCTTGCCCGGAATGGAGGTAAGGACGACCTTATCCGGTCCTTCAGAGTGCTCCAATCGCGTTGTCCGAAGTCCAATCTGCTGAAAGCGCGCAATTCGGATGTCTGGCAAACGAGGTCTTGCAAGATCAACGACCGTCGCCAGCTCTTACGCTTTGCCCGCCGAATGCTGCGCGAACCTGACTATGGGACTTTGGAACTGATAGAAGGCGTAGAAGAAGGGCCGGAAACCGAAGCTCCCGACCCTATCGATAATCCAAAGAACTGACTGGTCAGGCGACGCCCGGCAGCAGCCTTTCGCCGGCGATCGCCTTCATCGCCTTCTGCAGCTTCTCGAACGCGCGCACCTCGATCTGGCGGATGCGTTCGCGGCTGACGTCATAGACCTGGCTCAGCTCCTCCAGCGTCTGCGGATTCTCCGTCAGGCGACGCTCGGTGAGAATGTGCTTTTCGCGGTCGTTGAGGCTGTCCATCGCCTCGACCAGCATGTCGTGGCGCACTTCGGATTCCTGCGCATCGGCGACCAGCTCGTCCTGCAGCGGACCATCGTCCTTGAGCCAGTCCATCCATTCGCCCGAGCCTTCCTCGCCATTGCGCATCGGCACGTTCAGGGAACCGTCGCCACCCATCATCATCCGGCGGTTCATATTGACCACTTCCTGCTCGGGCACGCCGAGGTCGGTTGCGATCTTGTTCACATCGTCGGGATGGAGATCGGTATCCTCGTAGGCGTCGAGGTTCTTCTTCATCCGGCGCAGGTTGAAGAACAGCTTCTTCTGCGCAGCGGTGGTGCCCATCTTCACGAGGCTCCACGAACGCAGGATATATTCCTGAATGCTCGCCTTGATCCACCACATCGCATAAGTGGCGAGGCGGAAGCCGCGATCGGCCTCGAACTTCTTAACGCCCTGCATCAGGCCGACATTGCCTTCGGAAATGAGGTCGGACACCGGCAGGCCGTAGCCGCGGTATCCCATGGCGATCTTGGCCACCAACCGCAGGTGCGAGGTGACGAGCTGCGCGGCAGCTTCAGGATCGTCATGTTCCTCGTAGCGCTTGGCGAGCATATATTCCTGCTCTTGCGTCAGCACGGGGAATTTCTTGATTTCGGAAAGATAGCGGTTGAGGCTCTGCTCACCGCCGAGCGCCGGAACGCTCAAAGTTTTGGTATTGCTCACTTGTACCCTGACCTTTCTTGCGTCGACCTCGGTTGGCGGACCCCTGCTGGGCATCCGTCTTTCGGGCCACCATGGTTACTTATAGCGAACGCAGCCCAAATTGCACACGCGTTTCGTCGATTTCAACGAGCGGTTTGGTCGATGAGTTCCCGCATATCGGCAGGCAGTTCGGCGCGGAAATCCAGGCTTTCACCGCTGATAGGATGACTAAATCCGAGACGTGCGGCGTGGAGCGCCTGACGCCGGAAATCGAGCTCGTCGAGAAGGGCCCTGAGGGCCTTGGGAGTGCGTCCATAGACAGGGTCTCCCAATAGCGCATGACCGATTGACGCACAGTGAACGCGGACCTGATGCGTGCGCCCGGTTTCGAGCCGGCATTCGACCAGCGCGGCATGATTCAGGCGGCGCACGGTTTCGTAATGCGTTACCGCATGCTTCCCGCGCGACGAATCGTCGGGCAGCACCGCCATCTTCTTGCGGTCGCGGTCCGACCGCCCGATGCGGCTCGAAATCGTGCCTGAAGGCGGGTTGGGGTGTCCTGCACACACTGCGAGGTAACGACGAATGATCGAGTGATCGGCAAACTGCCTCGCCAAGCCTTCGTGCGCGGCATCCGACTTGGCGACGACCAGCAGGCCGGAGGTGTCCTTGTCGATCCGGTGGACGATCCCCGGACGCGCCACGCCGTTGATGCCCGAGAGCTGTCCCTTGCAGTGATGGAGCAGCGCATTGACGAGCGTACCGTCGGGATTGCCCGCAGCCGGGTGCACCACCATTCCGGCGGGCTTGTCGACCACGATCAGGTGCTCGTCTTCGAACACGACGTCGAGCGGGATATCCTGCGGCTCGGCGGCAAGCGGCTCGGGAGCAGGCAGGGCAATGGAGAAGGCGGTTCCGGTCTCGACCTTCGCCGACCCGCTTATGGCTGAGGTCCCACCGATCTCGACTGCACCTTCCGCGATCAGCCCCTTCACCCGCTCGCGCGAGAGCCCGCTCGCCTCGGCCAATGCCTTGTCGAGGCGACCCGAGCTGAGGAGCGTTCCTTCCAAGACTTTCGTTTGCCCTGAGCTTGTCGAAGGGCCGTCCTTCTTTTTCGCCAAGCTCGAAATCCTTTCCCAATCTCCGCGGATGAGAGCCATCTTTTTGGCGCGCGACCAGCCCTTGATCCGTCGTTCCGCTTCCAAGGCTTCATCACGGGTCGGAAACTCCTCCGACCAGACCAATTCCACCGGTAAGCGCTGACTTGTGAAACCTGGCAACGTACCAACTTGATGTTGCGCCAGCCGGAATTCGAGATCGTCAGTATGCCCGGTGTAGTAGGCACCGCCACGACAATGTAACATATAGGCCCAGAACGGCATCGGTCGCGCCTAAGTGAAGTGCGGCCCTTCGACAAGCTCAGGGCGAACGGGTGGTTGGCTTGGATTTAGAATTGGAAGCGGCGCTCTTGACCGCAGCCGAGCAAGCGTTCCCGCGTGAGTGCTGCGGCATGCTGCTGGGCGAGGGCTCGACCATCACCGCCATCCAGCCAGCGCGCAATGTCCATCCCGAACCGTCCCGCCATTTCGAGATCGACCCGCAAGTGCTGATCGACGCGCATCGCTCCGCTCGCAACGGTGGCGCTCAGGTGCTCGGCTATTACCACTCGCACCCCAACGGCCTCGCCGAGCCATCGGTCACCGATCGCGCGATGGCGGCACCCGACGGGGCGATCTGGGCGATTATCGCGGCAGGGCGAATCACCTTTTGGCGTTCGGGGGATGCAGGGTTCGAGGCGCTTCCCTATGTAACGCGCCCTCGCTAAGACGCTTACCGCATAATTCACCACTCGGGACCCCAATGGACGACCGCCAATCGATCGATCTTGCCGCGATGCTGTGCTCGCGCCTGTGCCATGACATGCTCAGCCCCGTCGGTGCGCTGTCCAATGGGCTCGAGCTGCTGGCGGTGGAAACCGATCCGGAAATGCGCACGAATGTGATGCAACTGCTCGAGCAGAGCGCGCATATCAGCACCAATAAGCTCAAGTTCTTCCGGCTCGCCTTCGGTGCGGCGGGCGGTTTCGGCGAACGTGTCGAGGTGGCCGAACCGCAGGCATTGATCGAGGCGCTTGTCGCCGACAAGCCGAACATCTCGATAAACTGGGCACTGGCCGAGCCGACGCTCGGCAAGCCTGCGGTCAAGGTACTGCTCAACTTCGCGCAGATCGCCATCGACGCGCTGGTGCGCGGCGGCACGCTCGATATCGGGGCGGAAGTGCGCGACGGGTCCTGCGAAATCGTGGTCCGTGCGGCGGGGCCGAAAATCGCCTTCGACGAGACCATCGGCAAGGCACTCGACGGCACGCTCGATCGCAGCGACCTGACCAGTCGCACGGCGGCGGCGCATATGATCAACCTGCTTGCCACCGAGAGCGGCGGCGGGCTGCAGTTCCACAAGGGGGCGGATGCGCTGGTGCTGGGCGCGGTCTTGCCGCAAGGCGAAGGGCTGATCGGTTGAGCTCGGATTTCGGCAAGCTTGGCCAAGGCCTGCCCGTAAGCGAGGACGAACTCGTCGACCGCGAGGTCCTCTCACCCAATCACGACGAACGTTCGATGCCCATCGAAATGGTGGTGATCCACTATACCGAGATGGAGGACAAAGGCTTCGCCATCGAAAGGCTGTGCGATCCGGAGGCCAAGGTTTCGGCGCATTATCTGATCGGCGAACAAGGAGAGGTCGTGCGGCTGGTACCGGAGGAAAAGCGTGCCTGGCATGCCGGCGTGTCCTATTGGCGCGGGCACAAGGACGTGAATTCGGCGAGCATCGGGATCGAGCTCGACCACCCGGGCCATAAATATGGTTATCGCGAGTTCAACGATGCGCAGTTCGAGGCGCTCGTGCCGCTGCTGGCGCGAATAGTGAAACGCTACGATATCCCGCGAACCAATGTCGTGGGCCATTCCGACGTCGCGCCGGCACGAAAGATCGACCCGGGCGAGCTTTTCCCCTGGGACCGGCTGGCCGAGTATGGCCTCTGCCTCCCACGCCCCCAGAAGCTCGAGCGGGGCGACCCATTCGACAATGATGCGAGTTTCTATCTCGCGCTGGAGCGATTCGGCTACGATATCACCGACGGGCACAAGGCGGTCGAAGCCTTCCAGCGCCGCTGGCGCCCGGAAAAGATCAATGGCGAGATCGACGGCGAGGTGCGCGCGATCCTGTTCCAGCTCTTGCTCGACCGTGACCGGGGCAACGCGCGTTAGGCACGCATATCGCCGCGAATCAGCGCTGAAACAGCTAATCGATGCCGAGATTCGCATGGCCTGAATGCGGAGCGGTCGAGCCCTGCGGGCTGCCAAGCCTTTGCAGGGATGTGAGAAACCTGCCTGCCAAGTCAGGCCGGTATCATCCCGGGCGCGCCGCCCGTTCGCGCGGTTTGCCCCCACAGCCCCGATGGCTTAAACAGGACCGATGGATCACGGCGCTATCCATTCCGTATTCGCATCGCTTACCGAGAAGCAGGAGGAGGCCTTGCGCCTGGCCTGTCAGCACCTGACCTCGAAGCAAATTGCGCAGGAACTGGGTGTTGCGCCGGTCACGATCGACAAGCGCATCGATGCGGTGCGCGCCAAGCTGGGCCACATGCCGCGGGTCGAGGTCTTGCGGCACTATCGCGCCTGGGCCGAAGCATATGATCGGACCATAGATGATCCGACCATACTAACCCCTCCTCTATCCTCCGCTGCATCTACGACCGCGCAGCCGCAAGAGCGACCCTATGTCTTCGAAGATTCCCTCGCATTCGATGCAAGGGCTCCCTGGGACAGGTCCTCTGACTGGTTGCAGCCGAGGATCAGACCTTCGGACCTGGGAATTAGCGGCAAATTGCTGCTGATCGCGCTGGGCGCGGTGGCTATCATGGCCGTTGCCGTGCTTTCGATGGCTTTTGCGAACGCGTTGGCCACGATGCTGTAGGGTTCAAGCTACTCCTCGGCCCACTCGCCAGAGGAGAATGTGAATGTCGCTTGATCTGCCTACCGCAACCGCCCGCATCGCTCGCGAATTGAGCGATTCCGAATTCGCCATCGCCGACGCATTGGCGAAGAGCACCGCACTGCTGCACAGCGCTGCGCTTGCCAGCCGCGACGTCGCAGGAGCTCCCGATCTCGAAAGCCAGCGCGCGCTCATGCGGCTTCAGAAAATCGTAGGCGGCCTCATCGATGTTCGCGGCGAAGCCAGCCGCGCCCACGGCCAATTGCGGAAGATCGCTATCGAAACCGGCGCGGGCGAGGAACCGACCTGCCCCGACGACGGCTTCACCTCCGCCGAGCATGTAACCACCATCGCAGCCTGACTTGCCTTAGCAACGGCGAGGGCCCAAGGGCGTGTGCGATGACCCGGTTCCTGATCCAGGTGGCACTGACGCTTGCGGTTCTCGCCTTTGCCTGGAGCAGAGGCGGAAAGCCTGAACGCTATGTCGCAACAATCTATTTCGCGGTGGTCTTTTCGGGGATCGCCCGCTGGCTGGTCACCGGGCATTGGAGCGAGGCCGGTTACGCCTCGCTGCAGACCTTCCGCTTCGCGGTCGATCTCTGCGCCTTCCTTGGCGTTACCGCGGTTGCACTCGCCTATGATCGCTGGTGGGTGCTTTGGGTAGGCTCGGCGCAATTGATCGCAGTCGTGTCGCACCTGTTGCGCGCGGCCAGCATGCCTCTCGAGCCAATAGTCTATGCCGTAATGGAACGGTGGCCGGTCTGGCTGGCTCTGGTCATTACCGGGCTCGGCACGCTGGTGCACTATCGACGGTCGGGAACCGGCTCCACCACCTGACCGGATTGCTTGCTCCGCTCTCGGCCGAACCATTAGACCTTGCCGAACGGCTGCTCGAGCGTTTCGGATCGATCGGCGCGCTGATCGACGTCAGCGAAGCGGAGTTGCGCCAATGCGCGCATCCTGGGGAGCGTTGGGTCGATGTCTTCCTCGCGATTCGCCAGCTTCTTCGCGACGGCATACGTGAACAGGTGTTGCGCACGCCGCTTGGCAAGGACCGCAAGGGGATGGAGCGCTACCTGCTGGAAACGATGGGTTGCCTGCGGCGCGAGCGCATGATCGCGATCATGGCCGATCGGGCAGGCTTCGTCATCTCCGAAGAGATCGTCGCAGAGGGCGGCGAGGGTGAAATCCAGGTCTCGCCGCGGGCTCTGTTCGGGCGGGCGCTCTCGCTCGACGCACGCCGCATGCTGATCGCGCACAACCATCCGTCGGGCAGTGCCGAGCCCAGCGCTTCCGACATTTCCCAAACCAGGGATCTCGTGTCGCAGGCCGAGCGACTGGGCGTGCTGGTCGACGATCATCTTGTCGTGGGTCGACGCGAGGTGGTCAGCATGCGCGAAAGGGGGCTGATGTGACACCCACCGAGGAAGCCATATTGCGCGGCATAGAGGAGAAGCTGATTTCCTTCGCGGACTGGCGCAATTCCTGGGATGACCCATGCGAGGCGGATCGTTGCTGCCGCGATGCGCAATATGAGATGGGGCAGAGCGGGGAAAGCCAGTCTTTGATGCTAGCCGACTTTCCCTGCGGCGCGGGATGGGACATGCTCATCAGCCTGTTCGTCATGCATGCCAATGGCAGGACTGCCAGCATCGCGAGTTCATGCCGGGCCGGGGGGGTCTCTCGTGCCGCGGGTTCACGCTTCATCGATGCTATGGCCGAAGAAGGAATCACTGTTGTGGAGGGAGAACAAGAGGATGGCGGTGCGCGTCCCGTGTGTCTTTCGAAACGCGGGCGGCAGCTTGTCGAGAAAGCGATGCAGAATTTCATCGGGTCCCGATCGGGGGAAGCCTCGACTCGGCTCGCCGGTCGATCGCCCATACGATCACCAACAATCGGATCGCCCAAGAAATGAGCATCAGCCTGCGTTCGATCGAATTGCATCGAGCCAACATGGCGGGCAGGCGCAGCTAACTTGATAGGGGAGGTGGTTCAGCCTTCGGTCGATCCCCGCTCGCCCTCGGCCGCAATGATCCCGATGGCGGCTCCCGCGATGGCGCCGGTCATGGCGTGAGCCAGAGAGTTGCTGCTGGAAAAGCTGTTTTCGATTTCGAGCTCCGGGACCGCGATTGTCGCAATCGCGTATCCCGACGGTGCGCGGGAGGTCATGATACCCACAGGCTTGGTGATCATCAGAAGTATTTGCTCGATCGAACCGCTTTTCACCAGGGCGCGAAGCGTATCGTCCTCGGGCAGGGGGAAACGCTTCTTCACCGTATCCGGGGCTTGGCGGAGCAGCGTACACAAGCTTTGCGCCATGGCGTGCGCATCCTCGCGGGCCGGGACCGGCATGTCTTCGCAACGCGTCAGGAACTCGTCCAGCCTATCGCGCCACGGGATGGGTGGTAACGTTTCCAAAAAATCCATCTCCCTTCGCCGTAGAGACAGTGCACCGACACCGAGTCAACCCACGCCATGATCGTTTCGTTGCCGTCGGGACTTTTTGGAATGCAATTGTTTTGACCCGTTGTACCCGGGCCACTTGGCGACCCGGGCCTTGATCGCTATCTGCGTTCGGGCCAGGGGGCCGGGCAGTCGCGGGAAACCGAGGAAAGTCCGGGCTCCACGAAACAAGGGTGGCGGGTAACGCCCGCCGGGCGCAAGCTCAGGGAAAGTGCCACAGAGAGCACACCGCCGATGGCCTGCATGCAGGTTCAGGCAAGGGTGAAAGGGTGCGGTAAGAGCGCACCGGGGCTTCGGCAACGCGGCCCGCATGGCAAACCCCACCCGGAGCAAGGCCGAATAGGGGCGGCGCGCCCGCGCGAGCGGGCAGGTGCGTTTCGCATCGACCGTCCGGGTTGGCTGCTGGAGTCGCGGAGCGATCCGCGGCTTAGACGAATGACTGCCCCTGCGCGGCTGGTGTGCGAACATACCGCGTGCAGGACAGAACCCGGCTTACAGGCCCCCTGGCAATTCACGCCGTCGCCGGTGGCTCGCGATCAGGCGAAATCGGTGTGAGCGACGCTGATCGTACCGTCTTTTTCCTGCGCCTGGATCAAGCGCCGCTGATCGCTCTCTAGTACAAGCGCGGTCAGATTGCCGGTGCGGAAGGCGCCCGTATCGATCCCGATGCGGTAGGGCGTGTGTTCGATCTTCTCGAAAATCGTATGGCCATGCACCACGACATGGCTCGTCGGCTCGCGATGCTTGAGGAATCGGTCGCGGATCCAGCGCAAATCGGATGCCTTCTGCTCTTCGAGGGTGCGCTTCGGATTGATCCCGGCGTGGACGAAAACATAGTCGCCCGCGACGATGATATCTTCCATTTTCTCGATAAACTTGCGGTGCTTGTTCGGCACGAGTTCGTGCAGCTCGCCCTGCAGTTCCTTCATGGTCAGCTCGTTGTAGCGCTTCTTCTTGATCCCGTAGCTGAGCACGGTTTCCTTGCCGCCATGCTTGAGAAAATGGCGCAGCATTTCCTTGTCTTCGAAGCTCTCGAGGAACATTTCCTCGTGATTTCCGGCGATATAGCGGACCTTGCGCCGCTTGCCCCACTGGCGCGCGGTTTCGATCACCCGTGCGCTTTCAGGGCCGCGGTCGACGAGGTCGCCGAGCAGCACCACCGTACTTTGCGCATCGCCAGACTTCGCGTCGTCCTGCTCGATAGCGAGGATCAGTTCGTCGAACAGGTCGCAGCGACCGTGGATATCCCCGATCACATAAAACCGTTCCCCATCCGGCACTCTTGGCCGATGCGTAGCCCAGGCGCCTTTCTTGAAGAGTTTCGCGAGCTTGATCATGGAGCGAAAGTGCGGCCCTGCTTGTGGTTCGGTAGGATTGCGGACCAGATAGGCGGAAGCCGCCGCGGGGGCAATAAACGCGCGTGGAATGCGGTTTGTGCAGTTGCGAAAAAGGCACATCTTTTGCTGCATAAGCGAAAACTTGCCACAGCTATCTTGCGTGTAGGCGCCAGATTGTGCAGGTTTATGACCGTATCCGGACGAGGAGCCTAACAAACTGGCCCCGGCGGATTCGCAGGTGGGACGAAGCGACACTCGTACAGGAGTTTGTAATGCTCACGTCCTTTCGCGGCCTCATGGCCGTTTCGCTCGCTGCAGCGGGCCTTTCCATCGCAACCCCGGCCATGGCCCAATCCGAAGACGACAGCGGCTTTTCCGTCTCGGCCAATGCGGCCCTGACGACCGATTACCGCTTTCGCGGCGTCTCGCTCTCGGGCGGCGACCCGGCTGTGCAGGGTGGCTTCGATGTTGCCCACGACAGCGGCTTCTACATCGGCACCTGGGCCTCTTCGATCGATGGCGGCCCCTCCTTCGGCGAACTCGAGTTCGACATCTATGCCGGATGGAGCGGCAATCTGACCGACGCGGTCAGCGTCGATATCGGCGTGCTCTACTATATCTATCCAACCGAAGAGCTTGGTCTCGATACCGATTATATCGAACCCTACGCGTCGATCAGCACCAGCTTCGGTCCGGCTGAAGCGACCTTCGGGGTGGCCTATGCACCCGAGCAGGATTCGCTCGGTGGCGACGACAACCTGTATCTCTATACCGATCTCGGGGTCGGCATTCCCGATACGCCATTCACCCTGACCGGCCACCTCGGCTATACCGATGGCGCGCTCGCTCCGCCGCTGCTGGCCGGGACGACCGACGATACCGGCCTCGACTGGTCGATTGGCGCCAGCGTGGCTCAAGGCAATTTCGAAGTCGGCGTCGCCTATATCGGGGTCGAAGGTCCGTCGATCGACGGGTTCACCGACGATGCGATCGTTGGTACGATTTCTGCCAGTTTCTGACTCTTCGCTGGCAGTCAATGCAAAGGGGCGCGCGCCGATCGAGCGTGCGCCCTTTTCGTCAGTCGAGAGCGAAATCGACCGTCGTGACCACGCGCACCTTCTTGAACGGCGTATCGCCGATGCCCCAGCCGCCGGCCTCACCATCGCGCGCGCCGATCGAGAAATAGCCCTGCGTCGCCTTGCGGATGCTGCCGACATCCGCGCCGCTATCTAGGGCGAATTGCTCCGCTGCGGCGCGCGCATCCCTCGTGGCTTCGGCGACCATTTCGGGCTTGATCGCATTGAGTCCGGTGAACGTGTAGCTGATGCCTGATCCGTCCTCGAGCACTACACCCCTACGCACGAGTTCGGCCTGGCTGCGGACCGCGCGTTGGGCGCGTTCGATGTCCTTGGTGCGCAGCACGATTCGCTGGCGCACGGTGTAGAACACAATGCCGTCGTCGGTATAGTTGGAGACGTTCACGCCCGCCGGCGTCAGCTCGTTCTCGGGAAAGCCCAGGCCTTCGAAGAATTCGCGCACCGCCGTTGCGTCGCGATCGGTGCTGGCCTGCGCGGTCTGGAGGCTGGTGGCGGTGGAAGCGAAGGACAACGTCCATGTCGCAAGGTCGGCGGTGACTTCGCGTTCGGCCAGGCCGCGCACAGTCACGCTGCGTTCGGCAGCCTTCATGCGCACGAGGCCGTCGCCCAGGACAAATCCGCCGAGCACCAGTCCGATCGCCACGATCCCCGCGCTCGCCAGCCAGCGTTTGAGCGTTGCATCGCCCTGCCGCGGCGTGGCACTAGTGTCGTCGATTTCGGTTTCGTCGCTCATGATCTCGTCCTCTCTGGCCTGTGCCTCCCGAGGATCGCGATACTATTTTGACGATGAACCGTGCTTTAATCTCGATGAATGGAGTTACTCGTGCCCAAATACCTGCACAGCATGATCCGGGTCACCGATCCCGAAGCGACCGTTGCTTTCTTCAAGCTAATCGGACTCGAAGAGACACGCCGGTTCGACAACGAGAAGGGCCGCTTCACGCTCATCTTCCTCGCCGCACCCGGCCAGGAAGGCGTGGCCGAGGTCGAGCTGACCTACAACTGGCCGCCCGAAGATGGCAGCGCGCCCGAGGAATATGGCGGTGGCCGAAACTTCGGCCATCTCGCTTATCGGGTCGAGAACATCTACGACACCTGCCAGGCGATCATGGATGCAGGGCACACGATCAACCGGCCCCCGCGCGATGGACACATGGCCTTCGTCAAGACGCCCGACGGCATCTCGATCGAGTTGCTGCAGGAAGGCTATCTCGACCCGCAGGAGCCCTGGGCGAGCATGGAGAATACCGGCAGCTGGTAAGCCGGGTCAGTCGATATAGGGCGACTTCGCATCCTCGGGGTGCGGCGCCGACATGCGCAGGATCGCATAGCCGGCGACTGCCGAGATCAGCGACCCGAGCAGGATTCCGATCTTCGCCTCGTTGATCAGCAATTGCTGGCCGCTGAATGCCAGCCCACTGATGAACAGCGACATGGTGAAGCCGATTCCGCACAGAATGGAAATTCCCCAGATCTCGGGCCAGCTCGCCTGGTCCGGGCGGGGGGCGAAACCGAGCTTGTCGGCAGCGTAAATGGCGGCGAAAATGCCGACCTGCTTGCCGAGGAACAGGCCCGCGGCAATCCCCAGCGGCAGCGGCGCAAGCAGCTGTTCGAGACCCATCCCGGCTAGCGGCACGCCGGCATTCGCGAAACCGAAGACCGGGACCACGAGATAGGCGCTCCAGGGAGCGAGGCCGTGCTCCATGCGTTCGACCATGGTCTGGTCGTCGGGTCCTACCATCGGGATACACAGCGCGGCCACGACACCGGCGATTGTCGCATGGATGCCGGTGTTGAGCACGAAGTACCACAGCACCAGCGCCAGCAGGACGAACGGCCAATAGGACGCGACGCGCATCCGGTTGAGCACCATCATCAGCACCACGACACCGCCCGCTGCGGCCAGCCATCCCAGTTTGATGTTCGCGGTATAGAACAGCGCAATCACCATCACCGCGCCGATATCGTCGACGATCGCCACGGTCAGCAGGAACAGCCGCAGCGAGGCCGGACAGCGATTGCCGAGCAAGCCCAGCACGCCCATTGCGAAGGCAATGTCGGTTGCGGCGGGAATGGCCCAGCCGCGCAGCAATTCGGCATCGCCGCCGACCACGCCGACATAGACCAGGGCGGGAATCGCCATCCCCGCCACCGCCGCGAGAATCGGCAAGCGGCGCGATTGCGCAGTCGAGAGCTGTCCCTCGATCCACTCGCGTTTCACTTCGAGGCCCACAACGAAGAAGAATATCGCCATCAGGCCGTCGTTGATCCACAGGTGCAGATCGTAGAGCTTGGGGATCGGGGTCCACGGCAATTCGCCATAGAACAATTGCTCGTATTCGGTCGCGAGCGGCGAATTGGCCGCCAGCATTGCTGCTGCCGCGACTAGGATGAGGAGGATGCCGGCCGAAGCGTCGCTGACGAAGAGTGCGCGTACGGGGGCAAAGACGAGGCGGAAGGCTGAAGGACGTTCGGTCATCTTGGCGACGCTCTCTTTCGCAAAGCGGCCCACGTTGCAAGTCTTGAAACTCGCGGTTATCCAGAAAGGCAGGGGGGTGCCGCTTGGTACTAGGGTCGTTCACGATCGCGGAATGGTTCGTGCTCGTTCAGCACGAGTTGCTGCTGTTCGCAGCGGCCTTCTTCGCGCTTGGCATGATCGATGAATTCGCGCTCGATTGCACCTACCTTTGGTGCCGGGTCACGGGGCGGATCCAGACCGAGCGTGTCGATGAAGCGATTTTCGATGACATAGATGGTCTGGCGGGGCGGGCGGCGGTTTTCATACCTGCATGGCAGGAGGCCAACGTCCTCGGGCCGACTCTGGTGCATATGCTCGATGCATGGCCGCAGGACGAATTGACAGTTTATGTCGGCTGTTATCGCAACGATGCTGCAACCATGGCCTCGGTCATAGCCGCCGTACGGGGCGACCCCCGCGTGCGACTGATCGTCCACGAGAGGGATGGGCCGACATCCAAGGCCGATTGCCTGAACCGTCTCCATGCCGCTCTGACGGAGGACGAGCGACGTTCGGGTATCGAGACGCGTATGGTCGTACTCCACGACGCCGAAGACATGGTCGACCCGATGGCGCTGGACCTACTCGACCGGGCGCTGTGGCACGCACATTTCGTCCAACTGCCGGTGCTCGCCCTACCGCAACGCCATTCGCCATGGATCGGCTCGCATTACTCGGACGAGTTCGCGGAAAGCCATGGCAAAGCGCTGGTTGTGCGCGATGCCCTCGGAGCGGCGATCCCGGGGGCGGGAGTCGGATGCGCAGTCGCTCGAGGTTCGCTGAAGCAGCTGGCCGAGAAGCAGGGCGGCCTGCCTTTTGCCGCAGAATCCCTCACGGAGGATTACGAGCTGGGCCTCAAGATCGCTGCGGCGGGCGGTCGGGGACGTTTTCTGCGGGTTCGCGTAGCCGATGGGAGGCTTATCGCGACACGGGCCTTCTTCCCTTCGCGTCTTAACCAATCGGTACGGCAGAAAACGCGCTGGATGCACGGCATTGCCTTGCAGGGCTGGGACCGTCTCGGCTGGGGGTCGGAGCCGGTCGAGCTGTGGATGCAATTGCGCGACCGGCGCGGCCCGCTCGCCGCGATCCTGCTTGTGATTGCCTATTTGCTCTTCGGATTCGGGGCCGTTGGGCTGGTTCTCCAGCAATTGGGGTTGGTCGAGCTGCCAATGGCGACACCGCTTCTGACCGCACTCCTGTGGATCAATTTCGCAGGCCTGTCGCTGCGCTTCCTGGTGCGCGCGGCGTTCACGGCCCGGGAATATGGCTGGCGGCAGGGCCTGCTCGCCATCCCGCGCACGATCGTTTCGAACGTCATTGCGATCATGGCGGGGCGGCGCGCGCTCTTGAACTATGTCGGCACGCTTCGTGGCGCACCGGTTATCTGGGACAAGACCGAGCATCGCGACCATCCGGCGCTCCTATTGCCAAGCAAAGGCAGGGCATGAGCGATCCGGTCGTTCGCCGCCAGGGGCAGCCCGTCCTGTTTCTGGGGCTGCTGCTGGTCGGCTGGTGTCTGGTCCGGATCGTGACGTGGCAAAACCCTTGGCCTTCCTCGCTACCGTTGTCCGAAAGCCTTCGCCTTGCGACCGCCGAATTTCGCCAGACGAAGAGCGGATCGAGGATTGAGGAAGTATCGCCCACGACCGGTCCGGCGGCGAAAGGGGGAGGGCCGGTACCCTCCCTTTCCGCATGGGAGAAGGTGCCGCTGTCGTTCGAACCGGTGGATGTGCCCCTATCGGCCGTTCCGACGCCGCAGGCCTATTCCGAGCACTTCGATACGCACCAGCGCGCGGTCGGGCACAATCTGCTGTTCATGGCAGGGATGGCCAGCCTGCCGATGCCGCGCAGCGTAGCCGAAATGTTGGATCGCCAGAGCCGCAAGATGCCGACGGGCGCGGCCTCCCCGCCCGCATGGTCGATCTCCCCATGGCGGTTCGACGCCTGGGTGGTTTTGCGTGAGGGAGGCAATCGCCTCTCCGACGGAGGGGCTCGTCCTGCCAGCTATGGCGCGAGCCAGCTCGGAGCTGTGATCTCCTATCGGCTCGCGCCGACCTCAACGGCGGCACCCTCGATCTATGCTCGCGCAAGCCATGCGTTGATTGAGGGTGGCGAAACCGAGGGCGCCCTGGGCCTTCGGCTGCGGCCAGTGGCCAGTGCGCCGCTCGCCATTCATGCCGAGGCGCGCGTAACCGAACGACCTGGTCGTCCTGCGCAAATCCGGCCCTCGATATTCGTAGCGGGAGGATTCGACCGGTTACGCCTTCCAGCGGGCTTCGAAGCGCGCGGCTATGGCCAGGCGGGCTATGTCGGCGGCGATTTCGCGACTGCTTTCGCGGATGGCTCGATGGTCGCCGAAAAAGAGCTCGCCAGCTTCGACCTTGGCCGGGTCTCGCTGGGCGGCGGCGTCTGGGGTGGCGCCCAGCAGGGCGCGGCACGGCTCGATCTCGGCCCGAGCGTGACCCTGGATGTGCGGCTGGGGACCACGCCCGCACGGATCGAGGCCGACTATCGCTGGCGCGTGGCCGGCGATGCCGAGCCGGGCGATGGCGGTGTTTTGACGCTTTCGACCGGCTTCTGACATTGTTCAGCTTTTATCCGTAACGCCCCTGCGATAGGGCGCTTTCATGGACGTCTATCTCCCCATCGCGAACCTGTCCGTGAACGGGCTGTGGATCGTCGCGCTGGGGGCGCTGACCGGCGTGCTTTCGGGCTTGTTCGGCGTGGGCGGGGGGTTCCTGACCACGCCGCTGCTGATCTTCTACGGTATCCCGCCAACCGTGGCTGCCGCTTCGGCGTCGACGCAGGTCACCGGAGCCAGCGTAACCGGCGTGCTCGCGCATGGCGGGCGTGGCGGCGTCGACTACCGCATGGGTATGGTCATGGTCGCGGGCGGGGTGATCGGCTCGGGCTTCGGCGCTCTATTGTTCCGTTTCTTTCGAGCGATCGGCCAGATCGACGTGGTCATCAGCGCGCTTTACGTTGTCCTGCTTGGGACGATCGGCACGCTGATGGCGCGCGAGGCGGTACAGACGATCCGCGGGACGGGTAGCGTGCAGGCCGCGCGGCGGCGCCACCATCCGCTGGTCGCCAGTCTACCGATGCGCTGGCGTTTCTATCGCTCGGGTCTTTACATCTCGCCGCTCGCCCCGCTTGTCGTGGGGATCGCGGTGGGCGTGCTGACGATGCTGATGGGGGTGGGCGGTGGCTTCATCCTGGTCCCCGCCATGCTCTACATCCTCGGCATGAGCGCGAATGTGGTGGTCGGGACCTCGCTCTACAATATCCTGTTCGTCACGATGGCGACCACGATCATGCACTCGCTGACCACCAAGGCAGTCGATATCGTGTTGGTCTTCCTCCTGTTGTTGGGCTCGGTCACCGGCGCGCAGCTCGGTTCGCAGATAGCAGTCAAGGCGAAGCCGGAACTGCTGCGCCTGATCCTGGCTGTGACCGTTCTGCTGGTGGCCTTTCGCATGTTCCTCGGATTGTTTTACCAGCCCGAGGAAATCTACACGCTGTATCCGCTGTGAGGGTGCTCCTGCTCCTCCTCTTCGCCTTCGCGCTGATGGGCCAGCGTGATCCCATCCTCGTGCCCGAGGTCAGCCAGCACGAGGTGCAGGTGCGCCAGGGCTTCACGGGCACGGAACTGCTGCTGTTCGGCGCGGTGCTCGATCCGCAGGGCCGGGCGGCGGGCAGCGATTACGATATCGTGGTGGTACTCAAGGGCCCTTCGCAACCGGTCCGCCTGCGAGAGAAAGAGCGGTTCGCCGGCGTCTGGATCAATGCCGCAAGCAGCGATTTCCGCTCGGTCCCCTCCTATTTCGCCGTCGCCTCCTCACGCCCCATTTCGGAAATCGTCGACGAAAAAACCGCTGCGATTTACGAATTCGGGACCGATTACATCCAGCTTTCGCCCAGCGGCGCGATCGATCCAGATGAACAGGCGAGGTTCAAGGATGGGCTGGTCGATCTGAAGACGCGCCAGCAGCTCTACAAACAGGATTTCGGCGGTGTGCAGATCAGTGAACAGGTTCTGTACCAGGCACGCATAACGCTGCCTTCCAACGTGACCACCGGAACCTATACCGCCGAGACGTTCGCGGTGCGGGGAGGGCGGGTCATTGCTTCCGCTATGACCGAAGTCGAAGTGCAGAAAGTCGGTTTCGAGCGCAAGGTCGAGGAGTATTCGCAGGATCTGGCCCTGCTCTACGGATTGCTGGCCGTGTTCCTGTCGGTCGGGATGGGCTGGGCGGCCGGACGCCTCTTCGCGCTCATCTAGCGTATTGCAGCCGCGCGCGTTGACCACATCTTAAGCACTTTCGGGCAGGCAGGTCGGGTGCGCTCTTAGCGCGGCCAACCTGGGGCAAAGCCAATCCAATGAACGACATGGGTAATCCGATTTCCCGCACATTCGATCCGGCCAAGGAAGACGGCGCCGAGCCGCCGCAGCCGCGCAGCAACTCGTTGCGGGACCGGATTCGGCGCAGCGGGGAACAGGAGCCGCCCGCTGCGTCGCGCTCCGGCTATGTCCACAAAGCCCAGCAACCTTCGGCGGAAATCGATCCCCCATTGGAAATCGATCGGACCGAAACGCCGGCTTCCGAGCCGCCCTCCGCGAAGGCGCAAGTCTCACAAGTCGAGCCGCAAACGGAGGATGCGCCGCCGCATGCAAGGCCCTCCGACGACATCCAATCCGCGGAAACGTGCGAGAACGCCATGCAGCCGATCGGCGTGGTTCTCGAAATCGCCGGTTCCGGTTCGCAGGTCGCGATCGACCTTCAGCGCCTGAGCGAATGCGCCGATGATGCCGACCCTTCGATCGCCATGGCCGGCCAGGTCGGCTCGCAAATCAAGATCCGGGTCGGCAACAGCTGGCTGCTCGCCAGCGTCCGCAACCAGCGCCAGGATCGCAAGGCAGGCTCGATCCTCGCCAATATCGATTTCCTCGGCGAAGGGATGGAGGAAAAGCTCACCGGCAAGCTCCACGGCTTCCGCCGGGGCGTGACGCGTTATCCGGTCCCGGGCGCAATGGTCTATCCCGCGACCACGCAGGACCTGCGCCAGGTCTATGCCAGCGACGGCCGCAGCTCGGTCGCCATCGGCAAAGTCTACCCGACCAGGGACATCCGCGCCGGGCTCTATGTCGATGCCATGCTGGGCAAGCATTTCGCGCTGCTCGGTTCGACCGGTACCGGCAAATCGACCGGCGCCGCGCTGATCCTCCATCGGATTTGCGAAGCGGCGCCCGAAGGCCATATCGTCATGATCGACCCGCATGGCGAATATTCGGCGGCCTTCCGCAATACCGGCGTGATCCTCGACGTCTCGAACCTGCAGATGCCGTACTGGATCATGAACTTCGAGGAACATTGCGAGGTGCTGCTCACCAGCAATGGCAACGAACGGCAGGTCGATGCCGATATCCTTGCCAAGTGCCTGCTCAAGGCGCGGCAGAAGAGCCGGTTGGCCGAGTCCATGGGCAAGATCACGGTCGATTCGCCGATCCCTTATTTGTTGTCGGATCTCTCGAACGAGATTCAGGATGCGATGGGCAAGCTCGATAAGGCGACGAACTCCGCGCCTTACATGCGGCTCAAGAACAAGCTCGACGAGATGAAGAGCGATCCGCGCTATCAGTTCCTGTTTTCGGGAATGCTGGTCGCCGACACGATGAGCGACTTCATCTCGAAGATCTTCCGGATGCCCTCGAACGGCAAGCCGATCTCGATCATCGATGTATCGGGCGTCCCGTCCGACATTACCGCGACCGTTGTCGCCGTTCTCAGCAGGCTGGTGTTCGACTTCGCCATCTGGGGCCGCGAGGAGCGCACTTCTCCGATCCTGCTGGTGTGCGAGGAGGCGCATCGCTATGTCCCGAGCGAGAAACACGCCGATGGCAATTCGGTCGGCACGATCCTCAGCCGGATCGCCAAGGAAGGCCGTAAGTACGGCATCAGCCTCGGCCTCATCACCCAGCGCCCCTCCGACCTCGCCGAGGGCGTGCTGTCGCAATGCGGCACGATCATCTCGATGCGCCTCAACAACGACCGCGACCAGGAATTCGTCCGCGCGGCGATGCCCGAGGGCGCGCGCGGATTCCTCGACGCGATCCCCGCGCTGCGCAATCGCGAGTGCATCATCTGCGGCGAGGGCGTGGCGATCCCGATCCGCGTCAGTTTCGACACTCTGGAGGAAGCCAAGCGGCCCGCATCCGAGGACCCGAGCTTCATCGAGCTGTGGAACAAGACCGGCGGCGAAGAGGATATCGTCTCGAGCACCGTCCAGCGCTGGCGTAGCCAGGGTTGATTGAGTCCCCGTGAAGGCGGAGACCTCAGGCAATCTTGCGCCAATCCGCCTGAGACCCCCGCCTTCGCGGGGGATCAGGTTCCTCTGGTATCCCCGAACAGATGGATATGCAGCCGGTCGCTCATCCTAAAGCCGTGTTCGACGCATAGCGGCGCGAGCCATTTCTCGCGCCCCCGCAGCGTTTCGCTGTCGGTGCCTTCGGGCATCAGGAAGACATGGTCCCGCCTGAAGCGATAGCGATCGCGCAGGGCGAGCACCTCGTCGATGTCGGACGGCTCGGCGACCACGAATTTGAACCAGGCGCGCGGATCGGTGGCATATGCGTCGAGCCGTTCGGGCAGCAGCGCGAGTTCGGCCCGATTGCCGCTATGCGCCAGCTTGGGGCTGACGTTGAACTGGTCGATCCGGATGTCGAGAGGGGCCGAAGCCTTGGTGGTGCCGTTGGTCTCGATCTCGACCGTGACGTCGGGCAGCAGGTCGAGCAGTTTGGCCAGCGCGGGCGCCTGCAGCAGCGGCTCGCCCCCGGTTATGACCAGCCGTTTCTGGCCCAGCGCGGTGATCCGCGCGGCGACCTCGTCCTCGTCGAGCGTCACCTGGTTGGCCTTGCGCTCGAATTCGATCCCGTCGCGATGCGGACGGTCGTCGCCCTCGAAATGCCAGGTGTAGGCCGTGTCGCACCACACACAGGCGAGGTTGCAGCGCGACAGGCGCACGAAGGTGCAGGGCATCCCCGCACTCGGCCCTTCGCCCTGTACCGAGGCGAAGATCTCGGGCCCGCCGTCATCGTCGGTGGCAAGGACTAGCGGCATCGATTGCGCTCCGCGGGTGACGAAGGTGACACGGTGTAACCTTCGCTCATGAGCAATTTCTCTATTGGAACCAAGTGCATATCCGTCCCAATGTCGACCGGACGGACAGGGTGGCGGAGGCGAAAATCCGATCGCCTAGCGACGCACGGTTCGAGCGAACCGAATGATTGGAAGCGCGTGCCGCCAGAAGGGAGGTAGTTCCGGGCCATTGCCGCGCTCATGACACAAATGGGTCGTGTAGGAAATCGGCCAGTCTGCGAGGCCCGCTTCCCCTCACCCCGGCCCCAGAGCCGAGGTCCCACGTCCTATTTGGTGTAGTGCCGTTCCCAAAGAAAAGCGGGACCCCGGATCAAGTCCGAGGGGGTATAGTGATAGCTGCGAAACAAGGGGAATTTCACCACACTCGATTTTGTCTAGTGGCTTGAGTGGCTCGTTGCACCATCATGTAGCGGCATCAGCGGAAAAGATATCCCGGCCACCTGCGTCCTGCAAAATGTAGGCTGCATGAAAGAGGATGCACCAACCAATTTCGGCTAGAACGCCAATAGTTCCACCATAGAATTTGGTTGCTTCAATTTCGCTGCAATGGCCAACAGAATCAGAAAAATCGATACCGTTCGATTCAAGCTCACGGGCAAGCTTAAGCACATCCAAAAGCTCGGTCTTATGTCCGAAAATGTGGGCAAGATCATTTCTAAATTCGTTGAATCTATCAAACGCGACTTTGTCACTATCCAACAGAATGCCGTGCTCTAGAAGCCATTTGGTTTTTGCAGGGAACGGTGAACCAAACCTCTTTTCACCTGCTTGTAGTAGGCCAAGCATCTCGATCAGAATTGCCTCTAGTGCAAGGTGAGTGTTCAATACGGCGCTTACAATCTCTGGATCGTCACCAATGATCTCGGATGAAATGATATCTTCAAGCTCAACGGCTCGTGAAGGTCGGCGCACCATATCCATCCCCTATCAGGGTTGCGTTCAGAGGAAGCGTTATGCCCCGCGCATGCCCCTTATCGAGGAGTTGAGCTTGGCTAAGGCAAAAGTCCGACATCATTCGAATTCAACAGCTCTGCGAAGTCAGCAAGCTCTTTTCGATATTGCTCTTGATCCAACGCTTGCAGCTCCAAAGATTGCCCCGTTGCCGGAACCATAGGGGTAAGCTAGCCACTCGCTGCTTCGAGTTGCAATGGAGCACCCCCCGGGTCAAGTCCGAGGTGACGGGGAGGGAAAAAGGCGCACTATCAGCCCAACCGCGCCAGGGCGGCTTCGAGCCGGGCCACTTCGGCCACGTGATGCGCATGGTCGGCGCGGGCCTTTTCGACCGCTTCGGGCTTGGCGCGTTCGACGAAGTTCGCATTCGACAGGCGGCCTTCGAGCGATTTGGCTTCCTTCGCACTGGCCGCGAGCGCTTTTTCGAGGCGGGCCTTCTCGGCTTCGATATCGATCACGCCTTCCAGCGGGATGACGAACTCGTCCTCGCCTGCCGCGATCTGCATCGCCGCACCCGAGGGCGCTTCGCCGAACGTCACCGGGGTGAGACGCGCCAGCCGTTCGATCGCCCCGGCATTCGCCTCGACCACCGATTTCGCCAGCGGGCTGGGCGATGCGCAATAGGCTTGCAGCTTCGCACCCGGCGCAATGCCGAGTTCGTTCTTCGCCGTACGCGTGGCGCTGGTGAGCGCGATCAGCCAATCGATCTCCGCCTTGGCCTCCGCGTCCACGTCCGCCTGCGGGTCGGGCCATTGGGCGGTGATCAGCGGATAGTCCGCGCGATCCCCCTGCTTCGACCACAGCTCTTCGGTAATGAAGGGCATGAAGGGGTGCAGCATGACGAGGATCTGGTCGAGCGCCCAACCGGCGACCGCCTTGGTTTCCGCATCGAAATTGCCTTTGACCAATTCGATATACCAGTCGCAGAAGCGGTCCCATACGAAGTGGTAGATCGTGTTCGCGGCGGCATCGAAGCGCAGGTCCGCCAGCGCGGCGTCGAGCGCCTGCTTGGTCTCGACCACCTCGCCGATGATCCAGCGATTGACCGCATGGCTCGCCTTGGGCGCCGCGATGCTCGTGCTCGCGCCGATCCCGTTCGCCTGGCAGAAACGCGTCGCATTCCACAGCTTGGTCGCGAAGTTGCGATAGCCCTCGATGCGCTTGTCATCCATCTTGATGTCGCGGCCCTGGCTTTCCATCGCCGCCATGAAGAAGCGCAGCGCATCGGCACCGTACTGGTCGATCAGGCCGAGCGGATCGACGACATTGCCCTTGGACTTGGACATCTTCTGCCCGTCCGCCGCGCGCACTAGGCCGTGAAGATAGAGCTTGGGCCAGGGGTTCTGGCCGGTGTTGTACTGCCCCATCATCATCATCCGCGCATCCCAGAAGAACAGGATGTCGAAGCCCGAGATGAGCAGATTGTTGGGATAGTGCTTTTCGACGAGGTCGGTCTTGTCCGGCCAGCCGAGCGTGGCGAAGGGCCACAGCGCGGAGGAGAACCAAGTGTCGAGCACGTCTTCGTCGCGCCAGATCGGGTAGTGCTTTGTCAGATCGAGTTGGTTTCGGAAGATCGCTTCAATAACTTCGTGACGCCCCACGAACTCACGGATCTCTAGTTCCAATCCGCCTTTCTCGAGAAAGGCCGACGCCCTTTGTTTTGCGTCAGCACTGTCTAGGGCGACAAAGCACTCGTCTTTTTCAAGCGATGCGTTCAAGCGCTTCGGAGCGTGTGGCAGGTCAATCCCAACCACTTGGCCTTCTCCTATAGCAGGCCCATACCACGCCGGAATTCGGTGGCCCCACCATAGCTGGCGGCTGACGCACCATGGCTGGATGTTTTCCATCCAGTTGAAGAAGGTCTTCTCCCAGCTTTTCGGGACGATCTCGATTGCGCCGCTCTTCACCGCCTCGATCGGCTTCACCGCGAGCTTTTCCGCGTCGACATACCACTGGTCGGTCAGCCAGGGTTCGATCACCACGCCGCCACGGTCGCCGAAGGGCGTTGCGATAGTGCGCGGCTCGGCGTCGAGTTCCTGCTCCTCGCCCTTCTTGGTCTTGGCGATGTGCGGGATGAGATAGCCCTGTTCCTTGAGCCGCTGCACCACCAGTTCGCGCGCGCCATCGACCCCGTCGCGCTTGAAGCGGTGCAGGCCGAGGAATTCCTCCGGCACCAGAGCGTCGGCGGTCTGGCAGACATTGGCTTCGGCATCGAGCATGTTGAGCATGTCGGCGGGAGCGAAGCCAGCGCGTTTGCCCACGTCGAAATCGTTGAAGTCGTGGCCGGGTGTGATCTTCACCGCGCCGCTGCCCAGTTCGGGATCGGCGTGCTCGTCGGCGACGATCGGCACGCGGCGACCGGTGATCGGCAGCACGACATGCTTGCCGATCACCGATGTGTAGCGTTCGTCATCGGGGTGCACCGCCACCGCCATATCGGCGAGCATGGTTTCGGGGCGCGTGGTCGCGACGACGATATGGTCGCGCCCGTCGTCGAGCGTGACGCCCTCTTCGAGCGGGTACTTGAAGTGCCAGAAATGGCCCTTCACATCGGTCGTCTCGACTTCGAGGTCGGAAATCGCGGTCTTGAGCTTGGGGTCCCAGTTGACCAGCCGCTTGTCGCGGTAGATCAGCCCGTCATTGTAGAGATCGACGAAGGTCTTGAGCACGGCGCTCGAGAAATGCTCGTCCATGGTGAACTGTTCGCGCGGCCAGTCCATTGAACAGCCGAGGCGGCGCAGCTGGCGCGTGATCGTGCCGCCGCTTTCCTCTTTCCATTCCCAGACCTTGTCGACGAAATCCTCGCGGCTGTAATTGGTGCGCTTGTCCTGTTTCGCCTCAAGCTGGCGTTCGACCACCATCTGCGTCGCGATGCCCGCATGGTCGGTGCCGACCACCCACAGCGCATCCTTGCCGCGCAGCCGCTCGTAGCGGATCATCACGTCCTGCAGCGTGTTGTCGAGCGCGTGGCCGATATGCAGGCTGCCCGTCACATTGGGCGGCGGGTTGACGATCGTGTAGGGCTCGGCGTCCGGGCGTTCGGGCCGGAACAGGCCGTTCTCTTCCCAATGCCTGTACCAGCGCGCCTCGATGTCGGCGGGATCGAAAGTCTTCGGTAGCTCGGTGGTCATGTATCTTGTGCTGACGCTCGTGTGCGGCGCCAGCCCTCTCCCCCGCCCGGCCACCCACGGCACGGTAATTTATGGGTGGCCGGGCGGGGGAGAGGGCCGGCGCGGAAGGATTGGATCGAAATCCCATGCCAGCGCCCATGCTGCGATGCAACGCCGCAGGTGACGGCGGGCGATAGCCGCTTGGCAAGCGCCTGATTTGTCCGCATACCGCGCCGCAATGGGTGGTTTCGCCGAATTCGAGCTGGTCGAGGGGGACGACGGGGGCAATGTGCTCACCCTGTCGGGCCCTTATCTCGTGTCCACAATCGGCGCGATCGACCAGGATTTGCGCGCGCTAGAAGGTCCGATAAGCCGGATCGACCTTTCCGCTGTCAGCGAGATCGACACGGTCGGTGCATGGATCGCGACCAGCCTGTCTAATGAACATCAAGCCGAGATAACCGGCGCCAGCGATCGGGCCGAGCGGCTGATCGACGCGCTCGAGGGGACGCGCGCGGAGGAGGAGATCGCCGCGCCGCGCCTGCCCGTGTGGAAACGCGTGCCGCAGGCCATGGGAGACAAGGTGCTCGGTGCGCGGCACGGGGTCTATGGCGTGGTCGGATTCCTCGGCGCCCTGCTGATCGCCTGCGCCAGCCTGATCCGCCATCCCCGGCGCTTCCGCTGGCTCGCACTCGTCCGGCAACTCGAACTGGTCGGGGTATCGGCCCTGCCCATCATCGGGCTGATGAGCTTCCTGATCGGGATCGTCATCGCGCAGCAGGGCGCGGTGCAGCTGGCGCAATTCGGCGCGGAAACACTGACCGTGAACCTCGTCGGGAGGATAACCTTGCGCGAGCTGGGCGTGTTGATGACCGCAATCATGGTCGCGGGCCGATCGGGCAGCGCCTTTGCCGCGCAGATCGGGACGATGCGGCTGACCGAAGAGGTCGATGCGATGCAGACCATCGGCATTTCGCCGATGGAAGCGCTGGTCGTGCCGCGCATTCTCGCCGCGGTGCTGATGATGCCGCTGCTGGGCTTCTATTCCGCCGGGGTCGCGATTATCGGCGGCGCGGTGGTCGGCCAGTTCATGCTCGGCATACCGTTCTGGACCTTCCTCACCCGCATCCAGGACGTCGTCCCGCTCTACGATCTGTGGGTCGGGTTGATAAAGGCACCCGTCTTCGGCCTGATCGTGGCGCTGGCGGGGTGCTATCACGGGATGAAGGTCAAGGGTAATTCGGAAGAGGTCGGCCTGCGCACCACCATGGCGGTGGTCACCGGCATCTTCGCGGTGATCGTGATCGACGCCTTCTTCGCCGTGTTCTTCACCGAAATCGGATGGGGCTGATGGCGCAGGACGAAACCGGGCGCGATCTGGGGCGCCACGAACGCTATCGCGGCGAATATCCGATCGTGGTCGAGGGGCTGAAGACGGCTTTCGGTCCGCAGGTCGTCCACCAGGATCTCGACCTCAAGGTCAGGCGCGGCGAAATCCTCGGCGTGGTCGGCGGTTCGGGAACCGGCAAATCGGTATTGATGCGTGCGATCATCGGTCTGCAGACGCCTGCCGAAGGCGAGGTGTGCGTTTTCGGGCGCTCGATCGCCGGGAGCGACCCGCAGCAGGATATCGGCATCCGCAACCGCTGGGGCGTGCTATTCCAGGGCGGCGCGCTGTTTTCGACGCTGACCGTGGGCGAGAATGTCGAGGTCCCGCTCAAGCAGTTCTATCCCGATATCGAACCCGAGCTGCGGCACGAGATCGCGCGCTACAAGGTGGTGCTGTCGGGCCTGCCCGAAGAGGCGGTGAGCAAATACCCCTCCGAATTGTCGGGCGGGATGAAGAAACGCGCCGGCCTCGCCCGCGCGCTGGCGCTCGATCCCGAACTGCTGTTTCTCGACGAGCCCACCGCCGGGCTCGACCCGATCGGCGCGGCGGCGTTCGATCACCTGACGCTGGAACTCAAGGAAACGCTGGGGCTGACCGTGTTCCTGATCACCCACGATCTCGATACGCTGCACGAGATCTGCGACCGGGTGGCGGTGATCGCCGACAAGAAGGTGATCGCGGTCGATACCGTGCCGAACCTGATGGAACTCGATCACCCCTGGATACAGGAATATTTCAACGGCCCGCGCGGGCGCGCCGCGCTGACCGCGCAGGCGCTCGACGAGCTGCGCAAGCACATGGACGAGCCGGTCGCCGCGCATGCGGTCAAAGCGTTGGACAAACCGCCTGCGGGCAAGGCATAGGGCGAAACCAATGGAAACGCGGGCAAATCACGTTTGGGTGGGGGCGATCACGCTGCTGATTCTCGGCGCGCTCGCGCTGTTCATCGTCTGGCTCGCGCGGCTCGGCGGCGGGGCGCAGAACGAATACGACATCTTCTTCAAGCAGTCGGTCGCCGGGCTCGCCAATGGCAGCTCGGTCGATTTCGCCGGCGTTCCGGTGGGGCAGGTGAACGAGATCGTGCTGTGGGACAAGGACCCCGAATTCGTCCGCGTGCGGATCAAGGTGAAAGAAAGCGTGCCCATTCTGGTCGGCACCACGGCCACGATCCAGGGCAGCTTCACCGGCGTCTCGACCATCACGCTCGACGGGGCGCGCAGCGGCGCCCCGCCGATTTCCTGCGAGACGACCGCGTGCACCGAAGGCGTGCCGATCATTCCGCCGACCGCCGGGGGCGGATTCGGTGCGGTGCTCGCCAACGCCCCGCTGCTGCTCGAACGGCTGGCAACGCTGACCGAGCGGCTGACCATGCTGCTGTCGGACAAGAACCAGGAATCGCTCGAGGGCATCCTTGCCAATAGCGAGAAGATGACGGCCGACCTTGCCGCGGCCACACCGCAGGTCGAACGGGTGCTCGCCGAGCTTCAGGTAACGCTGCGCGAATCGAGCGAGGCGCTCGACGCCTTCGAAAAGGTCACCCAGTCGACCGATAAGCTGATCAATGAAGAGGGTGCGGAACTGGCGGTGCAATTGCGCCAGACGCTGACCTCGGCCAGCGGTGCGGCCAAGGCGCTGGAGGACACGCTCAACGAGGCGCGGCCCGCGACCAGGCAACTGACCGAAAGCACGCTGCCCGCCGCCGAGGCGACGCTGAAGGACCTGCGCGCAACCAGCCAGGCGCTGCGCTCGGTGACCGAGAAGATCGACGAGCAGGGCGCGGGCGCGCTGCTCTCCAGTCAGCCGCTGCCCGACTACAAGCCGTGAGGGGCATAGCCATGAGAAGCACCATCAAGATTGCCGCACTGGCCCCGGTCCTGCTGCTGGGCGGCTGCCTGAGCTTCGGCGGCGAAGCCCCCGACAGCCTGCTGACGCTGACGCCGACCACCTCGGCCCCGGCGGGAACCGGTGGCAGCGGCGCGCAGGAAACCGCGCTGGCGATTGCCGAATTCGAGGTGCCCAAGGCGCTCGACGTCACGCGCGTGCCGGTGCAAATGAGCGATACGCAGATTGCCTATTTGCAGGACGCCTTCTGGGTGGAACGCCCCGCGCGCCTGTTCCGGCGGCTGGTGGCGGAAACGATCCGCACGCGGTCGAACCGCGTGGTCATCGATGGCGATGATCCTGGCGTGGGGGCAAGCGACCGGCTGCATGGCTCGCTGCGCGCCTTCGGTTACGATGCCCGCACGCGCGAGGCGGTGGTAACTTTCGATGCCGTACGCAATGGCAGCGCTTCGGACGTGACCACTCGCCGGTTCGAGGCGCGCGTGCCGGTGGCCGCGGCGGAGACCGCCTTTGTCGGTCCGGCGCTCAACGAAGCCGCCAACGATGTCGCCGGGCAAATCGCCGACTGGATAGGCTGATCGCGGTCAGCCCCGCGCCAGTCGCGCGAATTCCATTGCCTTGAGGAATTCGCCGAGCCGCCTTGCGCGGCGCGCATTGGCTTCCTCGTCCTGCCCCCACTGCTCGACCTGCCAGTCTTCTTCCAGATTGGCGGCTGCCCACAGCGCTTCGCCATCGGCATCATCCTCGAGCGCGGCGAGCCCCACGCACAGCGATGCCGCGAGCGAGGCGAGCTGTTCCAGTGCGGCGAGAGCGAAATCATCCAGGTCTTCGAGGCGCGCCCGGAGCCGCTTCATGATTTTGGGCGAATGCGGCCGGGCTACGATGCCGCTCACACGTTCCAGCTTGATGCCTTCGCGCGTTTCCATCGCTTCGACCAGCGGGTCCCAGACATCGCGTTGGCGGTGCCAGAACGGTTCGTCGGGACCGGCGCGGTAACACAGCGTATCGGTTTCGACGTAGCGCAGCATCTTGGCGACGATTTCGGCGCGCGTGGCAGGAACGACGTCGAGCGCGTAATCCGCCATATCGCGCAAGGCGAAGCGTGCTGCGTCGAGTGTCTCTCCCTGTTCGGCCCATTCGGCAGCGAGCGCCTCGGCGAGGTTCTGCGACTCGACGACTTGCGGCTTGCCGCCCTGCGTCTTGAGCGGCCGGCCATCGAGCGCGACGTGATACCCCAATTCCGTCTTCTCGATGGTCACATCCTTGTAGAAGCGCTTCACTCGCTGCTGCTCCAGCGCTTGGCCAGGATGATCGGCAGGATGAAGACGTCGAATGCGCCGAACGCCAGCAGGAGATAGCCGATGAGCTCGGGCAGGGGCAGAATGCCGCCCAGGATCAGCGCACCCAGCCCGCCCAGCGCCACGCCCGACAGGCGGACCGCCTGCAGCATGAAGAACCGCGCCTTTGCCGGATCGTGAGGGGCCGGATCGTGAGGGGTCGGATCGTGAGGGGCGGGATCACGCTGGTCCACGGATCATGTCTCCCAATTGTCCTGCAGTATCGGCGACCGCGCTGGCTCCGGCGTCGAACAGTTCCTGCGGCTCGTGATAGCCCCATGACACGCCAATCGCGCGAACTCCTGCGGATTTCGCCATTTCGATGTCGAAGCTGGTGTCGCCGATCATCACTGCCTCGGCGGGCGCGACGCCGGCATCGATCAGCGCCGCTTCGAGCATGGCGGGATGCGGCTTCGACGGGTGGCGGTCCGCAGTTTGCAGCGAGACGAAGCGGTGTTTGATCCCGTGCGTGTCGAGACAGGCATGGAGCCCGCGATCGCTCTTGCCGGTGGCGACCGCCAGCAGCCAGCCTTCCTTGTCGAGCTCGTCGATCAGCGCACCGATCCCCTCGAACAGCGGTTCGCGCAAGCCGCCCGACAGGCGCAGGTCGCGAAAACCGATCTTATAAGCCTCGACCACCGCATGGCGCTCGTCGTCGCTGGCATCGGGGGCTAACTCGCGCATGGCGTAGGGCAGGCTCAGTCCGACCATCCGCCGTACGAGGTGCCGGTCGGGCGCGACCATTCCGACGCTGGCGAAGGCCTGCTCCATGGTTTCGCAGATCGCCGCCTGCCCGTCGACCAGAGTGCCGTCGCAATCGAATACGACAAGGCGGCTCACTTGCGGCGCCCCTTGGGCTTGCTCTTGCCGCCCGCACCGCCCCGGGCGCGGCGCGGAGAACGCTGCGACTTGCGGAAATTCTTGGCGTGCTGGCGCGCCTGCTGCTTCTTTTCCTCGCGCGTCTTCGGCGGGGGATCGTCGCGCATGGGAGTCGCGTCGGAGAGGGTCTCTTCGAAGCCGAGTTGCTCCATCGAACCGGCGAAATGTTCGGGCAGGTCGGCCGTCACATCGAGCTTGCCGCCATCCGGACTGTCGATGATCAGGCGCCGTGCGTGAAGGTGCATCTTGCGGCTGATCGTGCCGGTCAGGAAGGCATCCTTGCCGCCATATTTCCCATCGCCGACGATCGGATGGCCCATGGCCGCGCAATGGACGCGCAACTGGTGCGTGCGCCCGGTGAGCGGCTGGAGTTCGAGCCAGGCGGCTTTCTTGCCCGCGCTATCGACGACGCGGTACTTGGTCTTGGCAGGCTGGCCGCCCTCGTGATCGACATGCATCTTCTCGCCGCCCGAACCCGGCTGCTTGGCGAGCGGGGCCTCGATCACGCCCTCCTTGATGTCGGGCACGCCGATCACCAGCGCCCAGTAGATCTTCTTGGCGCTGCGGCCGGAAAAGCGCTTGGAGAAAAAGGCGGCGCTGCCCGGCGTGCGGGCGACGAGCAAAACGCCCGACGTATCCTTGTCGAGCCGGTGGACGAGGCGCGGGCGCACGTCCTCCTCGCCCGGAGCAAAGGCGTCGAGCAATCCGTCGACGTGGTTGAAAGTGTTAGTGCCGCCCTGCGTCGCGAGACCTGGCGGCTTGTTCAGCACTAGCGCCCCCTTGGTCTGCTCGATGACCATGGCCTCGGCCTGTTCGATTTCGGCCTTGCTCAGCTCGCGCTTGGGCTTGGCTTTCCTGTGCGGCGCATCGCCGCCCGGCGGAACGCGGATCTGCTGGCCTTGCTCGAGCCGGTCGTCGGGCTTCACCCGCTTGCCATCGACCCGAACCTGCCCGGTGCGCGTCCATTTGCTCACCGTGCCGAAGCCGACCTGCGGCAGGTGGCGCTTGAACCAGCGGTCGACGCGAATCCCATCGTCGTCGGACGCCACGGTAAAGCTGCGGACTTCGTCGGAAGTCTTCATCCCACCATCCTCATCACGCTGAGCCCGACCATCAACCCGCTGATGCCCAGCGCGATCGACAGGATCGCATAGAGCAGGGCGAAGAGATACTGCCCGCGCTGCAACAGCATCACCATTTCGAGGCTGAAGGCGCTGAAGGTGGTGAAACCGCCAAGCAGGCCGACCCCCAGCAGCAGCCGCAATTGCTCGGTGTCGCCGCTGCCGCTGCGCGCGAACCATCCGGCGAGGAACCCCATCGCGAGGCTGCCGATGGCATTGGCGGCGAGCGTGGCGAAGGGAAAAGCGGTGACCATGGGCGCACCGAGCCAGCCGGTCATCGCCCGGCCCAGCTGCCAGCGCAGCACCGCGCCGGCACCGCCGCCAATGAAGACGTGCAGTGCGGCAATCAAAGGAAAAGAGGAGGACATCGCCGCTGCCCTTAGCCGTCAAATGTCCGTTCGTCATCATGATGCTGGAGATTGCCGCAAGGGCTTGCCATTGGGCAGGAGAATCCGTATGTGCGCCCCCGTTCGAGCCGGTCCGGAACGGATTCGGCGCGTTTTTCGTTCTCTTGGCGAAACTGTTTTCAAGGAGGCAAACCCGCGCAGCGGGCTCTGGCCCGCTTAGTGAGGTGTTTGAATTTATGCAGATCATCGTTCGCGATAACAATGTCGACCAGGCCCTGCGCGCGCTCAAGAAGAAGCTGCAGCGTGAAGGCGTGTATCGCGAAATGAAGCTGCGCCGCCACTATGAAAAACCCAGCGAAAAGCGCGCCCGTGAAAAGGCCGCCGCCGTTCGCCGCGCCCGCAAGCTCGAGCGCAAGCGCATGGAGCGCGACGGCGTCAAGTGACGGAGCCCTCGGCGCGGCTCGCCGCGCCCCAGGCTCTGCGTCATCCCCGATCCCCGCGCAGGCGGGGATCCGGTGCAGCAAATCACCTTGCCTCGCAAATTGAGCTAAGCCATGAGGGCGCGGAGAAATCCGCGCCCTTAGCGTATCGGCCCATGCCTTTCGGGAAGACATTCACATGACCGAGATTACCCGCGTTCCACTCCAGCCGATCAAGAAAGGCTCGCTCACCAAGCTGTGGCTCGGTGTCGTCGTGGCCGTGTTGCTCGGCGCGGGCCTTGCCTGGGCAGCCGTGCCCAAGGGCCTCGATGTCGAGACGGTAACCGCGGGCACGGGCGATTCGCCCAAGCTCGGCGACGTGGTCTTCGTCCAATATGTCGGCAAGCTGACCGACGGGACCGAATTCGACCGTTCGCAGCCGCTGCCGGTCCCGCCGGGCCTGTTCCCCGAAGGCAATCCGCTGCTGCTGGAAGAAGGCGCGATCATCGATGGCTTTATCGAAGGCCTCACGCAGATGCAGAAGGGCGGCAGCTACGTCCTGACCATCCCCGCCGAACAGGCCTATGGCGCCGAACCGCCGCCGGGCTCGCCGATCCCGCCCAATGCCGATCTGGTGTTCGAGGTCGATGTTGTCGACTTCATGAGCCGCGACGACTTCCAGGCGCGCGCCGCCGCGCTCCAGCAGATGATGGGCCAGCAGGGCGAAGGCGAGGCAGGGGCACCGCCGGTCGAATAAACGCCACGGGGGAGGGCGCATGAGCGAAGTTTCGACGACACACGCGCCCGACCCCCATAGCGACTGGCCGCTGCGGCCCTGGCTGCTTGCGGTCCTGCTGGGCCTTGCGGGCCTCGGGGTGCATTTCGCCGCCGAGTGGAATTCGGACGAGTGGGCACCGTGGCGCGCGGCGCTGACCGCCGCGCTGGCGTTCGGCCCACTGGCCTTCGCGTTCACGCTCGATCGCGACCGCTGGCAAGCGCCGCTGGCCTTCGCCGCGATCGTCGCGCTGGTCATGGCGGGCATCGCCTGGCGGGTGGCCAATGCGGGCGAAAGCTATGCGGACGCACCGTTCTGGTTTGCGGCGGGAGTGGTTTCGATCGCCCTCGCCCTGCCTTTGTTCCAGGCGGGCTTCCACAAGCGTCGCTGGGCTACGCCTTACGACGAGACGCATTTCCAAGTCTGGACCGATTCGATCAGCGTGGCGGGCGCGCTGGCCTTCCTCGGCGTCTCCTGGCTGCTGCTGTTCTTGCTCGCGGCGCTGTTCTCAGCCATCGACATCGACCTGCTGGAGGTTCTGATCGAGCGGGGCTGGTTCGGCTGGAGCTTCTCGGGCGTTGCCTTCGGCGCAGCGCTGGGGATGCTGCGCAACCAGCTCAAGATTATCGGCACGCTGCAATCGGTGGTGATGCTGGTCTTCTCGATCATCGCGGTCCCGCTGGCCATCGCGCTGGCAATCTTCCTGCTGGCCGTGCTGGCGAGCGGCATTTCGGTGCTGTGGAACGCTACCGAAAGCCCGACGCCGCTGTTGCTCTCGGTCGCGGTCGCCAGCTTCGTGCTGGTCAACGCCGTCGTCCGCAACGACGACGAGGAGGCGAGCGGCAACCGCGTGCTGCGCTGGGCGGCTCTGGTACTAGCGTTGGCGATCTTCCCGCTGGCGCTCCTCGCCGCAGTGTCGACCGGCACGCGGATCGCCCAATACGGCCTCAGTCCCGAACGGATCTGGGGCGTAATCGCGGTGGCGGTGGCAGTCGCCTATGGCCTCGCCTATTT
This sequence comes from Erythrobacter sp. AP23, assembly GCF_001542855.1. Classification (GTDB taxonomy): domain Bacteria; phylum Pseudomonadota; class Alphaproteobacteria; order Sphingomonadales; family Sphingomonadaceae; genus Qipengyuania. The sequence continues at coordinate 204,071 of NZ_LNBY01000020.1, forward strand.
TCTCGCCCCGATCCGCGGGCGTTTGACCGGCTGGATGGAGCGCGTGCGCCGCGCAAACATGCATTTCGCCGCCGGGATCTGCGTGCTCGCTTTCATCCTCGCACTGCCGCTGTTCGATTTCGGCGCAATCTCGGCGCGCAACCAGATCGCGCGGCTGGAAAGCGGCAAGGTCGCAGTCGACGAGTTCGACTTCGCCGCGCTGCGCTGGGATTTCGGCGATGCGGGGAGGGAGGCGCTGGCGCGTTTGAAGGACAGTGAAAATCCGCGCATTGCTCAACTCGCCGCCGACGCCTCTGCATTGGAGGTACGCCCCTATGGCGCAACGTCCGTGGCGGACCGTCGAGAAATCTCCGAGAAAGCCGAGCTTTCTCAGTTAGATGACGCAACCGCGCAGGCGGTGCGCGCCTATCTGCGCGACGAAATTATCCTGTGCAGGGAAGGGTGCCGAGTTCAACTTCTTCGCGAAACAGGAAGGGGGAAGCTTATCGGACTCATGACCAACTCCGACTATGGTCAGAACCCCCATCTGTTACTTGTCGAAGCCGGTACAGCAAAGGCGATTTCTCAGCGTGTAGTAAACGGAAGACTGATCCACGAGTATGAGGGGTTAGGTGAGCCGATGAACAAGGCTGGCGAGGTCGAACTACGCCCTTTCACCGGCTATCAGGTTTTTGTCGATGGCAAGCCAGTAGGCCAGCCCTTCGAATAGCAATTCGGCCCGCTATCCCGCTTGAAGCGCAGCCCCCTCGCGGCTAGTGCGCTCCCCATGTCAGTCACACGCGAAGAAGTGGCCAAGATCGCCTCGCTCGCCCGCATCAAGATGGGCGATGCCGAGCTCGACACGATGGTCCCCGAACTCAACAATATCCTCGAATGGGTCGAGCAGCTCGGCGAGGTCGATTGCAGCGGCGTCGAACCGATGACCGCGGTCATCCCCAACAGCCTGCGCCTGCGCGACGATGTGGTCGATGCCATCCCCGAAACGGGTGGCGGTCGGCGCGAGGATGTGCTCGCCAATGCCCCCGCCGCCGAACACGGCTTCTTCGGCGTGCCCAAGGTGATCGAATGATTTTCGCGGGAAAGCATTCGATCATCCCCGCGCAGGCGGGGATCTCCATCAATCCGGCGGAGCGCGGGCGGCCCGAGGCCCCTGCCTTTGCAGGGGATCAGTAATATGACCGAACTCACCAACCTCGGCGTCAAGGCCATCCGCGACGGCGTGGCCGGCGGCGACTTCACCGCGCGCGAAGTGGCCGAAGCCTTCAACGCGGCCGTTGCCGAAGCCGCCGAACTCAACGCCTTCATCGTCACCACTCCCGACCATGCGCTCGCCGCGGCCGACGCGACCGATGCGAAGCGCGCGAAGGGCGAGGACCTCGGCACAATGGGCGGCGTGCCCATCGGCATGAAGGACCTCTTCGCCACCAGGGGTGTGCAGACCACCGCTGCAAGCCACATCCTCGAAGGCTTCACGCCCGAGTACGAAAGCACCGTCTCGCAGAACCTGTGGGATGCGGGCGCGGGGATGCTGGGCAAGCTCAATCTCGACCAGTTCGCGATGGGGTCCTCCAACGAGACCAGCTATTTCGGCAATGTCGCCTCGCCGTGGAAGAAGCAGGGCACCAATGCCGCGATGAGCCCGGGCGGTTCTTCGGGCGGTTCGTCCAGCGCGGTTGCCGCGCGTATCGCGCCTGCTGCCACCGGCACCGACACCGGCGGCTCGATCCGCCAGCCCGCCGCCTTTACCGGCATCTGTGGGATCAAGCCGACCTATGGCCGTTGCAGCCGCTGGGGCGTCGTCGCCTTCGCCTCCAGTCTCGACCAGGCCGGTCCGATGGCGCGCAGCGTCGAGGATTGTGCGATCATGCTCGAGGCCATGGCCGGGTTCGATCCCAAGGACGCGACCAGCCTGAAGATGGAGGTTCCCGCATGGGAAGCGGGCCTTTCGGCAGACCTCAAGGGCAAGACAATCGGTATCCCGAAGGAATACCGGATGGACGGCACCGACGAGGAAATCCTCAAGAGCTGGGAGCAGGGCAAGGAATGGCTGCGCGATGCGGGCGCCGAGATCGTCGATATCTCGCTGCCGCACACAAAATATGCGCTGCCCGCCTATTACATCGTCGCGCCCGCCGAAGCCTCAAGCAATCTCGCGCGCTATGACGGCGTGCGTTACGGCCTGCGCGACCTGCCCGACGGGGCGGGCCTGCAAGACATGTATGCTGCCACCCGCGCCGCCGGTTTCGGCGACGAGGTCAAGCGCCGCATCCTGATCGGCACCTATGTGCTTTCCGCGGGCTTCTACGACGCCTATTACACGCAGGCGCAGAAGATCCGCACGCTGGTGGCGCAGGACTACGAGCAGGCCTGGGGCGAGTGCGACGCGATCCTCGCGCCGACCACGCCGACCGCGAGCTTCCCCTTGGGCAGTCTCGATAAAGACCCGCTGACGATGTATCTGAACGACGTCTACGCCGTTCCCGCATCGCTTGCCGGCCTGCCCGCCATGAGCGTGCCCGCCATGCTCAATGGCGAGGGTCTACCGCTGGGCCTGCAGATCGTCGGCAAGCCCTTCGACGAGCAGGGCGTGCTCAATGCAGGCCTCGCGATCCAGCAACGCGCCGGGTTCGAAGCACAGCCGGAGAAGTGGTGGTAATGGCTATGATGCTGATCATCGTCGGCGCGATGCTGCTGACCGGGCTCTTCGCCCTGTTCGTGGCGCGCAATGTCGATCATGGCGAGGCCCGCTTCGGGCCCGATGGCCAGCTGCCACCGTATGATCCGGAGGCCAAGGACAAGGCGGACCGGAAAGTGACGATCAAGCAGGACGACACAAGCGAATGAGTACCTATCGCATCCAGGGCGCAACCGGCGAGTGGGAGGTCGTGATCGGCCTCGAAGTCCACGCGCAGGTCACCTCCAACGCCAAGTTGTTTTCCGGCGCCTCCACCGCATTCGGCGCGGAGCCGAATACGCAGGTCTCCCTCGTCGATGCGGCCATGCCCGGCATGCTGCCCGTGCCCAATCGCGAATGCATCCGTCAGGCGGTGCGCACCGGCATGGCGATCGAGGCCGAGATCAACGCGTGGAGCCGGTTCGACCGCAAGAACTACTTCTATGCCGACCTGCCGCAGGGCTACCAGATTTCGCAGCTCTACCACCCGCTGGTGGGCGAGGGGGCGCTGCATATCGAGGCCGATGAAAAGGCGGGTATCCCGCAAGACAAGGTGATCGGCATCGAGCGCATCCATGTCGAGCAGGATGCGGGCAAGCTGATGCACGACCAGCATCCGACCATGTCTTATGTCGACCTAAACCGCAGCGGCGTCGCGCTGATGGAGATCGTCTCCAAGCCCGACATGCGCTCGCCTGCGGAAGCCGGGGCATATGTGCGTAAGCTGCGCTCGATCCTACGCTATGTCGGATCGTGCGATGGGAATATGGAAGAAGGCTCCATGCGCGCCGACGTCAACGTTTCGGTGCGCAAGCCGGGCGAGGAATTCGGCACGCGGACCGAGACGAAGAACGTCAATTCGGTGCGCTTCGTGATGCAGGTCATCGAATACGAAGCCAATCGCCAGGTCGATGTGCTGGAGAATGGCGGCACGGTCGATCAGGAAACGCGCCTGTTCGACCCGAACACCGGAACCACGCGGACCATGCGTTCTAAGGAAGACGCGCACGATTATCGCTATTTCCCCGATCCCGACCTGCTGCCGCTCGAGCTGGAGGACGACTTCCTCGAGGAATGCCGCGCCTCGCTGCCCGAACTGCCCGACGCCAAGCGCAAGCGGTACGAGGAAGAGCTGGGCCTCACGCCCTACAATGCCCGCGAGCTGACCGCCGAGGTCGAGACCTTCGCTCGTTTCGAAACGCTGCTGGCGGCCACCGCGAACGGCATCGGCAAGCCCGAAAAGGCTGTCGCGACGCAGGTCGCCAACTGGGCGCTGTCGGTCGCGCCGGGCGTGATCAAGTCGCTGGGCGAGGAAGCCAATCCCGCCCACGCCACGGCAGAAGCGCAGGCCAGCATCCTCGACATGCAGGCCAAGGGTGAAATTTCCGGCGGGCAGGCCAAGGAAATTTTCGAGATCGTGCTCAAGACCGGTCGCGATCCCGAGGAAATCGCCGAGACCGAGGGCCTCAAGCAGGTTTCCGACACCGGCGCGATCGAGGCTGCGATCGACGAAATCCTCGCCAATAACGAGGACAAGGTCGAGCAGTATAAGGGCGGCAAGGACAAGCTGTTCGGCTTCTTCGTCGGCCAGACGATGAAGGCGATGCAGGGCAAGGCCAATCCGGCGGTGGTCAATCAGATCCTGAAGGACAAGCTGGGCTGACGCCATTGGCGCCCGATAAGGGCCACCTCGGCTTCCCTAGTCGACCCGTCATGTCGCTGGCCGAGCAGATGCTTGCCGCGCGCGTGTGCGCGGGGTAGCTTCGCAGCCATTCTTGCGCGTTTTGCGCAGATGGAAGGGGTCTGAATTCCAATGAAGAAAACCGCCGTTGTCGCAGCGCTTATGGCCTGCGCCGCATCCGCACCGCTCGCCGCCAAGGAGGGGATGTTCACCCCCGGCCAGCTTCCCGAAATCGCCGAAGACTTGCGCGAAACGGGTCTCGAAGTGTCGCCCGAAGCGCTCTCCGATCTCACCGGCTTCCCGATGGGCGCGATCGTGCAACTCCAGGGTTGCTCGGGCAGCTTCGTTTCGGATGAAGGCCTGGTGGTCACCAACCACCACTGCGCACGCGGATCGGTGCAGTTCAATTCGACCGCCGAGAACAATTACCTCGTCAACGGTTTCCTCGCCGAAACCAAGGGCGAGGAACTGCCCGCCGCACCCGGATCGCGCGTCTATGTGACGACCGAGATCACCGACGTCACCGCGCGTGTGCGCGACGGGATCGATGCGCTCTCGCCCACCGAGCGTTACGATACGGTCGACCAGCGGGTGAAGGACATCACCGCCGAATGCGAGCAGGATGCGGGATTCCGTTGCCTCGTCGCGAGCTTCTACGGCGGCAAGGAATACACGCTCATCAAGCGGCTCGAGGTCAAGGACGTGCGGCTGGTCTATGCGCCCGCCGACGCCATCGGGAAATACGGCGGCGATATCGATAACTGGATGTGGCCGCGCCACACGGGCGATTTCGCCTTCTACCGCGCCTATGTCGCACCCGACGGCTCGTCTGCCGAATATTCGGAGGACAACGTCCCCTATT